>NZ_JAKMCR010000010.1:2500-5790 GCF_022662175.1 Aestuariivivens marinum
GACCGCTTGTAGGCGTATGGTTTCAGGTTCTCTTTCACTCCCTTATTCAGGGTTCTTTTCACCTTTCCCTCACGGTACTGGTTCACTATCGGTCTCTCAGGAGTATTTAGCCTTACCGGATGGTCCCGGCAGATTCACACAGGGTTCCACGTGCCCCGCGCTACTCAGGATACTGCTATCTTATTGGTCTTTGCCCATACGGGACTATCACCCCCTGTGGTCTGTCTTTCCAAACAGTTCCGGTTCATCCCAACTCGAATATCGCAGTCCTACAACCCCGGTATTGCCTTAACAACACCGGTTTGGGCTAATCCGCGTTCGCTCGCCACTACTAACGGAATCACTTTTGTTTTCTCTTCCTCCGGGTACTTAGATGTTTCAGTTCCCCGGGTTCGCCTCCCTTACGGAATAATGCAGCTTCACTGCACTGGGTTGCCCCATTCGGACATCCGCGGATCAATTCGTGTGTGCCGATCCCCGCGGCTTTTCGCAGCTTATCACGTCCTTCTTCGCCTCTGAGAGCCTAGGCATCCCCCATACGCCCTTGTCTAGCTTATTGTACTTTTTTGCTTTTTTAATGAGTTCAACTAATTGCTCGTTACAATTAATTTAGTTCTATCAGATATTTCTATCTAATTTCTTTTTTCATGTATCTTGTTCCAATATGTCAATGAACTTTTTCAGTACTCAGTCTCAGTGCTCAGTTGGCAGTCGAAAACTGCTTACTGCAAACTGTATCACTGTTTACTGATATTGTGGAGAATATCGGAGTCGAACCGATGACCTCTTGCGTGCAAGGCAAGCGCTCTAGCCAGCTGAGCTAATCCCCCATTTCCTTGGTAAGCAGTATTCAGTTTGCAGTTAGCAGTAACTAAATCTGCAACTTTGGGTTGCTTAACTTCTAGAATTTCCTTTATTTTTATGAACATCTTAAAACCAAAAGCCCATAAGCTAATTTTACACTTTTCACTTATAACTTTTAACTTTGACAGTAGTCTCAGGCAGACTCGAACTGCCGACCTCTACATTATCAGTGTAGCGCTCTAACCAGCTGAGCTATGAGACTGTTTCCTTTTTGTCTAGGCGTTTGTACGTTTAGCCGTTTAGCTTTGTCCCCTAAACCCCTTTAACATCAAACTTCTAAACCTTAATATAATATAAATTGACAGCGACAGAGAACAAACCCCTCCTTGCACCTAATAATGGCACCTTTAAGGCCGTCTTTCTCTAGAAAGGAGGTGTTCCAGCCGCACCTTCCGGTACGGCTACCTTGTTACGACTTAGCCCTAGTTACCGATTTTACCCTAGGCCGCTCCTTGCGGTGACGGACTTCAGGCACTCCCAGCTTCCATGGCTTGACGGGCGGTGTGTACAAGGCCCGGGAACGTATTCACCGGATCATGGCTGATATCCGATTACTAGCGATTCCAGCTTCACGGAGTCGAGTTGCAGACTCCGATCCGAACTGTGATATGGTTTATAGATTCGCTCCTACTCGCGTAGTGGCTGCTCATTGTCCATACCATTGTAGCACGTGTGTAGCCCAGGACGTAAGGGCCGTGATGATTTGACGTCATCCCCACCTTCCTCACGGTTTGCACCGGCAGTCTTGTTAGAGTTCCCGACTTCACTCGCTGGCAACTAACAACAGGGGTTGCGCTCGTTATAGGACTTAACCTGACACCTCACGGCACGAGCTGACGACAACCATGCAGCACCTTGTAAGCAGTCCGAAGAAAGGGACATCTCTGCCCCATGCAGCCTACATTTAAGCCCTGGTAAGGTTCCTCGCGTATCATCGAATTAAACCACATGCTCCACCGCTTGTGCGGGCCCCCGTCAATTCCTTTGAGTTTCATTCTTGCGAACGTACTCCCCAGGTGGGATACTTATCACTTTCGCTTAGCCACCCAGCCGAAGCCGGACAGCTAGTATCCATCGTTTACGGCGTGGACTACCGGGGTATCTAATCCCGTTCGCTACCCACGCTTTCGTCCATCAGTGTCAATGTACTGTTAGTAACCTGCCTTCGCAATCGGTATTCTATGTAATATCTATGCATTTCACCGCTACACTACATATTCTAGCTACTTCACAGTAATTCAAGAAAGCCAGTATCAAAGGCAATTCTACAGTTGAGCTGCAGGATTTCACCTCTGACTTAACCTTCCACCTACGGACCCTTTAAACCCAATGATTCCGGATAACGCTTGGATCCTCCGTATTACCGCGGCTGCTGGCACGGAGTTAGCCGATCCTTATTCTTACGGTACCGTCAGAGCCCTACACGTAGGGCGGTTTCTTCCCGTATAAAAGCAGTTTACAACCCATAGGGCAGTCTTCCTGCACGCGGCATGGCTGGATCAGGCTTCCGCCCATTGTCCAATATTCCTCACTGCTGCCTCCCGTAGGAGTCTGGTCCGTGTCTCAGTACCAGTGTGGGGGATCCCCCTCTCAGGGCCCCTACCTATCGTCGCCATGGTGTGCCGTTACCACACCATCTAGCTAATAGGACGCATGCCCATCTCTTACCGTGACCTTTAACCACGCCACCATGCAGTGGTGTGGTGCCATGGGGTGTTAATCTCCATTTCTAGAGGCTATCCCCCAGTAAGAGGTAGGTTGCATACGCGTTACGCACCCGTGCGCCGGTCGTCAGCGGAAGCAAGCTCCCCTGTTACCCCTCGACTTGCATGTGTTAGGCCTGCCGCTAGCGTTCATCCTGAGCCAGGATCAAACTCTTCATCGTTAAATCTTAAATAATGTTAACGAACCTAAGGAACCTCGGTACTCAAAATGGTCTATTCTCTTGTCGATGGCAACCGTTTCCAATTGCCACCTTACGCTGTCAATCCAATATGTCAATAGAACTTCTTTTGCTTGGCCAAACCTCGTTTCCTCGTTTGGCGGGTGCAAATATAAAACCCTTTTTTATCCCCCACAATACTTTTTGCCTTTTTTTTGAAAAAAATTTCCATGCCCCCAGAAAGCGACCAAAAACAACTTATTATAAGGAACGTGTTCCCAAAAACGGACATCCCCGTTTTTGCGGCTGCAAACATACCACACTTTTCCCTTTCCGCAAGAACTTTTTGCACTTTTTTTTTAATATTTTTTTGACCCAAACTTAACTGCCTTATATCCCGATATTTATGAACAAAACTTTTTTGCCCCTAAGCAATCCCCGCAAAAAAAAACAGGACCGACTATACACTTGTCGCAACCAATAGGGGTAGACAAAAACATTGTAGAAAACCGTGAAGGATCAGGAAAACTTTAAACCAACACCA
>NZ_JAKMCR010000011.1 GCF_022662175.1 Aestuariivivens marinum
CGCTAACACAGCATATAGCTTATGACGGGTAAACAGCTACCAGCAAGGTTTTAACCTTGCAGCCAGCTTTGGTTTCGGTGGACAGGAAAGTGCTTCGAAACCGCCACAAGCCATATGCAAACCGTTGTGCAACATTTGACAAAAATCAAGTGAAAGACAAAAAACAGATAATACGATTGATTGTGATTTTAGGAATTGGACTATTCCTTACTTATCGAATTTATCAATTCAGGTTTTCGAGTTTTATTTTTGACGGAATAATATTTGGCGGAATTGCACTCATTGGAATTGCCTATTGGATTTGGTCTACCACAAAAGATATTAAACAATACAAACTGACTAAAAGTAACCGATTTTTAATTGGACCAATATTAGGAACTTTATTTATCGGACTGATTATCGGACTAAATTGGAAAAATAACTCTGAATTCAATAAACCGACTTTAGTTCGTGCATATTATGACGGAGATTTTAACGGAACAAGTATTGACTTTAAAACAGACGGAACGTATATTTTCGATAATCACGCAATCGGATTTAGTGAATACATCTATGGGAAATATAAAATCAACGGACAATCAATTAGTTTGGACAGAAACGAAATTGATAATGTAATTAAATCTGACTTACTCGAAATTAAAGATATTGCCGAAAATGGAGTTGATTACTTGGCTGGAACATACATTTTACAGATTGAGTCAAATGGAAATGAGATAGAACGAGCGACTAAATTCAGAGTTGTAGAAGATAATAGAAAATGAAAAAACGTTGCACAACAATGTATAACCGCAATTACGGCGGATTCGACTACGTCCGAATCCACTCGGAATTGCTAAAGTCTGTACCAAACCGAAAATTAACGCATATTAACCCGTAACTGACGGTTATACGAGACCGTTGTAAGCTATTTCATAGAAACTAAAATGAAATATAAAATAAAAGGTGATTTTAATAGTGGACTTAAAGTATATTCGGAAAGTAGTCTGATAATGTTTTCTGAAGTTACACGTAGATGGTTTTCGCCTGATCTCACAAAAGTCTATACAAAAAACAACGACCTACTTATTACAATAAAACAAAAAGGATTCTTTAGTTCTTCTTATCAAATTCAATTTCAAAATTCTGAATTGATTGATCAAATTAATTCAATAAATAATTCGACTTTGTCATTTTCTGATGATAAAAGAATCGAATTTAAAAGTAAGTGGTCATCATTGTTAATGGATCCTTATTTTAGAATATTCTACAACAATTATGAAATCGGAATAGTAAAACTTAAAAGAATAGCCATCAATCTTGACTTTACATTAATAATAAAAGAAAACTTTGAACACCTGACTTATTTATTCATTTTTTTTCTCATTACACAATCGAACAAAGATTATGACTAATCAAAAAACAGCTTACAACACCATGTATAATTCATTGCTTCTGATTTTCCTCTCGGAAAATCCTCGCAACTTTACTATCTTAGTTTCTTAACACGAAAATCCTACGGATTTTCACGCAACGAAACTATACACAAACCGTTGGCTACAATTACCAATCACACACCAAAGAATGAAAAATTGGAATAAAATTGGAAAAATAAAAAGTTTAGTGATTTTAATTCTTTGTGTTCTGTCATTAATACTTGTGGATTTTAATGGAAAAGCGGAATCAAAAAATGACTTTTACATCGGAATTATTATTCTGACTTTTTTATTCATTGTTTTGTTTCTTCCTTTAATTACCAAATTTTGGAGTTTACTCGGATTTAAGTTTGAAAAACCGAATTGGAATGAAAACCCTATTACTTTTAAATTCTCAAAGAGTCTGAATTTTTTTCAGTTTATGGCTTTTTGGTTTATAAGTTCAGGTTTTATAAATGTTTTACTTATCGGAATTTTTAGTCAGAAATTTGATGGAGAAAGTGCTCATTTATTTTTTGCTGGAATTAGTCTTTTAATCGGAATAAAACTGAGCTTGAAATGGCTTAATAAAAGTAGAAACGGAAAAGAAAAAACTGTAGCCAACAATGTATAAAAATAATGCTAAATTTAGTGCTTAATCAAAGCTTAGTGCTATTTTGTTACGTCTGATTTTCCTTCGGAAAATCCTCGTACACAAAACCGCACTATTCTTATACGAGACCGTTGCCAGTAATTTGAGAAAATCGTGGAAATAACAAAAGAAGAGGTCGAAAAATTGATTGAATTAAAAGAGGAAAACACTTTTATTAATCATTTATGGACTGTAATTTCTCGTGATTTTCGTGTAAAAGGAGAAATAAGCTCCAATAAAGTAAAACTATGGAAACAAGGATTTTGGAGTATGACTATCTATCCAATTTTCACATTTGAGTTTAATGCTGAAATGCATTTAATCAATATTACCGACAAACAAAATCCAATCGGAAAAATATTGACAATTTTTATTTTACTGCCTTTAGTTATTTTAATTTTTGCTCAAGTAATAAATGATTTTGATTTTATTGAAAACTGGGAATTTATTACTCTGTTTGGAATAATTATATCATTATTAATTCTATTTACCCGAAAAGTATATAACTACGAAAAACAAAATCAACTTGAAATAATTTATGACCTTTTAGACATAGAAATCGAAGAAAAGACAATAGAAAAAGAATGGAGTTATAAAAAAATAATTACTCGGATTTTTATGTATCCTTTTTGCATTGGACTTATACTTTTAGCTGTATTCTTACTTTTTCCGAATGGAGAAATAATTAAAGCTATTGCAAGTCTTGCTATCGCTGGAGCTTATTTGTATACTGACATAAAAATATTAATAAGAAAAAAAACTACTGGCAACACCGTATAAAAAAAATTGCTAGTTTTAGCTAAACCAAAGTTAGTTGCTCGTTTGCTAGCATCTGATTTTCCTTCGGAAAATCCTCACACACAAACACGCAACTTTCCTTATACATAAACGTTACCTACCATTAGAAGAAACAGAATTGAATGAACAAAATACAGGAAATAAAAAAAGAAATTGTTAAACGAGGGATTGAGTTAAAAACTGGTGGATTTAGACCAACAAATTCAGAATCTGAAAGTTGGATTGGTAAAGTTTACTTGTTTAAGGAAAATGAAGAAATACCTAAAGACAACAATGGAGAATTAATGATTCCGTTATTTCAACTTTATCTTGAGAACTTGCCTTTTATTCCAGAGATTTTGTCTAATACAAAAGCATTAACTGTTTTTATTTCAAGTGAACTACCTGTTGACTTAACCGAAAACGGGAAAAATTGGATTATTAGGGAATATAAAAAAGATGACAAATTAGTATTAAAAGAATTAACTAATACTGAATCTTTTTTGAAGGCATTTCCATTAAAACCAGAAATTATTGAGGAAGATTACCCTGTTTGGGATGGAGGTGGATTATCTAGTGAGCAAGAAGATAAAATATTGGATTTAGAAAATTCAGGAGTTATCGAAGACTATTACGACATTACAGAAAATAAATATGGACATAAAATTGGAGGATATCCAAGCTTTTGCCAACCTGGAGTTGACTTTGGAGAAGATTTTGAATTTGCAATCCAAATCGCTTCTGACGAAAAAGCCAATTTAAATATAGTTGACAGTGGAACCATATTTTTAGCGAAAAATAGAAATACTGAAGAGTGGAAATACTATTGTGACTTCTACTAAAAAAAACGGTAGGTAACACGGTGTATAAAACATAGCTAATAAGTGTTAAATCGAAAGGGTTGTGTTTATTTAGAAAGTCCGCCAAATTTTTAATTTGGCTTTAAAAAAAAGAAAATTAAAAACAAAATATAAAAATTCGGCTCTGTGTTAATCCGAAAAGTTAGTGTCTTTTTGCACGCTACGTTTCATACACAAACCGTTGTGCGTCATTTTGATAAACTGACTAAATATCAATTAAATGGAAAAAGAATCTTTATTAAAACGGACATCTAAAACTGTTACAGATAGTTCTGAACAAATACTTACTCAGCTCAAAAATGGACTTTCTAAAATTGGTGACATCGGAACTAATACTAAAAATAAATTTATTGATTATGTAAAGGATGTATTTGAAGTATTACCATTAATTGAGAACGCTGGATTTAAAACAAATAGACTAATTGTTGGAATTTCGGTTCCACCCTCAATTGAAATACATTTTAGCAGATTTAAGGAATTGAGCGAAAAAGAAACGGAACGACTTCTTGAACTATACTCTGACCGTAAAATGTTTAAATTAATATTTAAAGCATTGAGAATGTCTAATGAATTTCAAAGAAAACTTTCATCAGATGATTTAGTTTTTAGCGAGACATGCATCGAAATTTCAATTCCTCCAAAAGTCAGTATAAAATATCTTAATAAAGACATTGCAAAATTGACCAAAATAGAAACCGAATTTGATTAAAAAAAACGTCGCACAACAACGTGTAACCCGCATTGCTTCTGATTTTCCTCATCGGAAAATCCTCGCAAGCGGAAAAGTCGGTGCTTTTTAGCTATTTTAGTAACCAAAACCACGCAACGGCGAGGTTACACAAACCGTTGTAGCCAATTTGAGAAAACGCATTTACTCTACCAAAAATATAGTTCACTCAATTTGACTTTGACCAACTAAAAGGCTGAATTAAGTTTGAGGAATTAAATCAAAATAAATGAATTGCAAAATAATATTTCCTCTTCTGACTTTAATTGTGTTTTTGATATCGTGCAAACCGACTTATAAAATAAAACCCTATTCATTGAGTCGGAACATTCAATTTTGTGATTCTTGCGACCAAAGAAAAGTTTGGTCTTCAAGTCCTAAAAAATCAATTGTTTTGGTTTCCGATTCGACTTTAAATTATACTCGCATAGTTGGACACATAGGTGCTACAACGAAAATCAAGTATAAGCTATCAAAGGACACTTTGATTTTAAAATCAACCGATATTTATGGAAAGAAAGTAGCTGATAATTTTAAAGGCTTTTCAAATCTTTATCTGATTAACAACGATAGTCTGACAAGCCTAAAGAATGAAGAAAAATATTATTCAGAAGCTTATGAAAAAAGGATTTACAAAAAACCCATCGGATTTTACATTGTTTACAATAATAAAGCATACAAAATAAAAAGCCAGAAAAGTGCTGACCGAGTGCTCGGAAAAATTGAAAATATGGATACAAATAGGTTTATCGAATTAGATAGAGACTTTGCGAAAAATAAATACGGAATAAATATAAAATATAAAACACTCGAATATAAATAAAAACTGGCTACAACACCGGCTATAGTTCATTGCTTCTGACTTTCCTTTCGGAAAGTCCTCGCAAATTTGCTATCTTCGGTTTACGGCGGAAAATCCTTGCGGATTTTCACGCAACGAAACCATAGCCCAACCGTTGGCAATAATTTTGAAAAAAAACTGCTCTATATTGATCGTTGTCGTTTCAATGATGTTGATTTCATGTGGTCGTAATGAACATGAAAAAAAACTCTATGGAAAATGGTATGAACTGGAAAG
>NZ_JAKMCR010000012.1 GCF_022662175.1 Aestuariivivens marinum
TGCCAACACCGTGTATAATTAATTGCGGCTGAATTTCCTCTCGGAAATTCAATCTTATTAATTATCTTTCGGTTACGGCGGAAAATGACTGCGTCCTTTCCCGCAACTAATCATACACAAGACCGTTGGCGTTAATTTAAACTCATAATACTGTGAAAAAACTTTTAATTCTATACATATTACTGGCTTCTAATCTTTATCTATTTAGTCAGACACATAATTGTGTTACTACCATAGATTATGGAAATAATAAAGAAAGAGGAAATTATGCTCAAATAAATGGCATTAATATGTATTATGAAACCTATGGAGATTCTACCAAACAACCCTTATTATTAATACATGGAAATGGTGGTTCGGTTAAATCAGGAAGATGTCAGATAGAATATTTTAAAGATGACTATTTTGTTATCATAGTTGATAGCAGATACCAAGGAAAGTCTGGAAATGGTTCGGAAGAACTGACTTACAAGTTAATGACCAACGACTATTATAAATTACTTAATCACCTAAATCTGGACTCCGTTAACATTTTTGGTCAAAGTGATGGTGGAATTATTGGTTTGATAATGGCTATTGAATATCCAGATAAAGTAAATAAACTCATTGCTGCTGCGCCAAATTTAAGACCTGATTCTACAGCTTTACATCAATGGTCTTTAGATAAAATGAATTCTGACCTTAAAAAAGTGGAAGATAAAATAAAAAAAGGAGATAATTCCAATGAGACAATAAGACGAAAAGCTTTAATCACAAAAATGCTAAAATACCCAAATATTGAAGTAGAAGAACTAAAGAAAATTAAAGCTCCTGTTCTTCTTGTTTTTGGTGATTCAGATTATATGCCTTTCGAACATATTATAGAAATATACGAGAATATTCCAAAAGCCAACCTTTTCATTGTTCCCTCTGCTGGTCATAGAGCTTACCGTCTTGAACCCGAAATTTTTAATATAATGGCAGAACGATTTTTTAACACTCCATTTAAAAAGCCAAAAGCAAAAGATGGGTATTAAAAAACTAACGCCAACAATGTATAACCGCAATTACGGCGGATTCGACTACGTTCGAATCCACTCGGAATTGCGAGCGTCAGTGCTCAATCGAAAAACAGTAACTTAAAACCCGTAACTGACGGTTATACTAACCGTTGGCTACCATTAAAACCTTACTTACAAGTCACTGAATGAAAAAAGAATCAATAGGAATTTTTGGGATTGGAATATTTACATATTTATGTATTTCAAGCATCTCATATGTTTTAGAGGAACTTACTCGAGATATCCTTATTCTTGCTGATACTAATCCAAAATTAAATTTCACTATAACTGAAATACTTTGCTTCGGCATCTTTGTTTTACCTATTTATGTTATTACAAAAAAATGGAATCATAATTATAATTTGATTTCTAATAATATTAAGAAATATCTCGTACTGACCTTTTCGACTTTTCTCATTCTGCAAATAATTCATATCGTATATCCTTATTCCAAATCACTATTGACTACTGACCTATTTACTTTTAGAGAAACTTATTATTATGAATATTTGGGAAATAATTATTCAATGTATTTCATTAAATCAGCTATGTACTACTTTGCTATGATAATTTCTTTTTTACTGATATATAAAAAATTGAAAAACGGTAGCCAACAAAGTGTATAGTTCATTGCTTCTGATTTTCCTTCGGAAAATCCTCGCGCTGAACTATTGCCAGTTTTATTTACTAAATTAGTGACCAAACCAACGCAACAAACCATACACAAACCGTTGTAAAACATTTACATGAACCAGCAGAAAATAAATAACATCTTTGCTCTTGATTCAAAAGAGAGATATGGCTACTTATTGAGAAAAGTAGCAGATTTTGAAACAATTTATCTTATTGCAGACAATGAAGACCAATGTGTTATGATTGGCTCAAATGATATAAGTGTTTTACCTGTATGGCCAGAAAAGGAGTTTGCAGAATTATTCTTGACCGATACTTGGAAAGATTACAAAGTGATTGAGTATGATATTTACGATTTTTTAGATTGGTTGGATGAATTAGAAAAGGAAAAAGCTGAATTAGCTGGATTTCCAAATTCGGAATTTAATACAGTTCACGTTTCGGCAATTGACATGAAGAACCACTTAATCTATGAATTAAATCAGTATGAATAATGAAAATTACATGGGCAGATTTAAAAGTTGAATTTAACCACATTGACGAAACAAGATTGATAGAAAGTTGGGATTGGTTAATTGGTACCGATAAAACTCCGATTTTAATGACAAGTATTGGAGATTTGTTTTTAACTGATAAAAATGGAAACTGTTATTGGTTAAATGTGGGAGAGGGAATTCTTGATAAAGTTGCTGATAGCATAGATGAGTTTAATCTAAAGTTAAAAGATAATGAGTTAGTTGATGAATGGTTTTTGATTGGACTAGTTGAAAAACTCAAAGAAAAAGGACTTGAACTAACTGATAAACATCTTTATGGATATAAAAAATTGCCAGTTTTAGGCGGAGAATATGAACCCGATAATTTTGAACTAACAGACATTGAAGTTCATTTCGAATTAAGTGGTCAAATACATAAACAGATTAAGGATTTACCAGATGGTACCAAAGTGAATATAAAAACAATTGAATAAAAACGTTTTACAACACGCGGTCATAAAACATTGCGCGGATAGTGCTATTTGAACGAAATAACATTTAATCAACGGCTTAGTGGGCTGATAAGTTTGTGTTTCAAAATGCGCAACGTTTCATACCGCAATCCGTTAGCTGCAAGACGAAAAAAAATCGCAATCAAAATAAAATGAAGAACTTATTTTTAATCATATTCGGACTATTAACATTTAGCGGATTTTCCCAAGATTATTTACTTTCCGACGAAAATTCCGATAAAACTATGATAGCGGATTTTATTGAGAAATCTATCGCAGAAAAAAAACTGAAACAAAATCCAGTTATTGTAGTAAACGAAAGAGTTTTAAAAGAAAACGAATTGGATAAATTAAATTTCTACAAATCTGATATTTTAGAATTTAGTTTAGTAGCAATGGATAATCCTCAAATGGTTGACATTTATGGAGAACAAAGCTTAAACGGAGTTTTATTGATTGAAACAAAACCGTTTCAAGAGAAAGCTGCGAAAAGTATTTCGGACAGTAAAGTACTATTCTTAATAAATGATAAACCAATAACTCAAGCGGAACTCGAAAAAATAAATCCTGAAACAATTGAATCTGTGGATGTGATAAAAGACAAAAAGGAAATAGCAAAATATACGACTGACGAATATGATGGAGTTGTAATAATTAAACAAAAGAAAACGGAATAAAGTCCAGCAGCTAACAATGTATAAAAATAATTGCTCAATTTCGAGCTTAACCAAAGGTCGTTGCAAGTTTACTACATCTGATTTTCCTACGGAAAATCCTCGCACGTAAACCCGCAACTCTTTTTATACTAAACGTTGGCAATAATTATGACCAAATTTAGAAACTTATTGATTTTAATAATGTTGTTTACTTTCAACGAACTGATTTCTCAAGAAATAATCGGAATGAAAGAAGTCTACATTGATAATAATTTGGTTTATAAGAACGAAACCGATAAACTCTTTACTGGAATTGCTCAAAGCAAACGAAAAAACGGACATTTAGTTTATGAAGAGGAATATAAAAATGGAATTATTCTGTCCAGCAATTTATATTATAATGGACAAGAAATAAGAGTATCCAATAAGACCATTTACAATTCCGAAAAACCATTAGTTCTTTCAAAAGAAATTAAATACAATCTGGATGGCCAAATCTTTGAAAGAACAACTTACAATGATGATGGAATAAAAATTCTTGTGGAACAATTTAAAAATGAAAAACTGACTTATAGCTGTCAATATTTTGGAAAAAAGAAAAACGGACTTGAATTGGGATATGCAGAAGACGGAGAGAAATTGAAATATCGTTGTGAATTTATAAATGGAAAGAAAAACGGAATCGAATATTGCCTGAAAGATGATGGAACCGAAACGAAAAAAGAATATAAAAACGGAAAGAAAATAAAATAACTATTGCCAACAATGTGTATAATTCATTGCTAGTTAGAGCCTACTTACGAAAATTCCGCTGGAATTTTCTATCCGTGATTATTTACTAACTTTAGTGATTAAACCACGCAACGAAATCATACACTGGACCGTTAGCGGTTATTAAAAGAACACCAATTAGAGAATGAGTTTAAAAGGTCAAACAGTGCGCATTATAGTTAGTGAGCCTTGGGATTGGGAAGAAAATCTATTTGGAACAATTCTATCCGACCGT
>NZ_JAKMCR010000013.1 GCF_022662175.1 Aestuariivivens marinum
GCTGCTACCACATCTACAAAGGTGATAACCGGAGCACCGTCACAGTTGTCCGTCGCTGTGGCACTGCCCGTACTAGAAGGAGTGCTGTCTGCATCACAGGCTATGGTAAGATCCGATGGACAGGTGACAACCGGTGGGGCCGTGTCCTCAATGGTAATGACCTGGTCACAGGATGAACTATTGTTATTGGCATCGGTAGCCGTCCAGGTCCTGGTGATCACGGAATTGTTGCCCGTACCTGCTGCTACCACATCTACAAAGGTGATAACCGGAGCACCGTCACAGTTGTCCGTCGCTGTGGCACTGCCCGTACTAGAAGGAGTGCTGTCTGCATCACAGGCTATGGTAAGATCCGATGGACAGGTGATAACCGGTGGGGCCGTGTCATTCACTATTAATTGGAATGCACATTCAGAAGTGTTTCCTTCATCATCCGTTGCTGTTAAAGTAACAATTGTAGTACCAGACACCATCGTGCCGGCAACCGGACTTTGTGTAACTATTACATCTGTGTCACAATTATCTGAAGTCGTAACTAATCCTGTATAATCTAGAACCGTAAATTGACAGTTAGCATCGGAGCTTACACTCTGGTCATCTGGACAAGAAATACTTGGTGATTCATCATCCGTTACGGTTATTGTCATAACACATGTATTCGTATTTCCATTAGCATCAGTCGCTGTCCACGTTACCAATGTATCTCCTATTGGATATACATCACTCGCATCAGAAGTTCCATTAAAATCATTTGTAATTGTAACTACCCCGCAATTGTCACTCGTTAAAGGAGCGGGAACTGATACTGTTGCTTCACATAGTCCTAAATCGGTAGATTGAGTAATATTAGTCGGACACGTTATATCTGGTGCAGTAGTATCAACTACCGTTATAATCTGTACACAGGAAGATTCATTATCATTTTGATCGGTAGCCGTCCAGGTTCTTGAAATTGTAAAATTATTTCCAACTCCAGGAATTAAAACATCTGTATAATCTATTGTGATGGTTCCAACTGGTGCACAATTATCTGTGGCTGTTGCAATACCTGTATTGGCAGGCGAGGTATCTTCATCACACTCAACAGTTATATCAATTGGACAGGTAATCTCCGGTTCAACATTATCAACTATATTAATTATTTGAATACATGAAGAATTATTCCCACTAGCATCTGTAGCCGTCCAGGTTCTTGTAACTTGAGCATTATTACCAACTCCAGGTACGATTAAATCAGAATAATCAATTATTATATCATTAGCAGCTGTACAGTTGTCGGTTGCAGTAGCAACACCAGTTCCAGACGGTACCGCACCATTGGGGGTGCAAGCAACAGTTACATCTGAAGGGCATGTAATAGTCGGATCCACATTGTCCTCTACAGTAACTGTGGCCGTACAAGTAGAAACATTGTTGTTGTTGTCCGTCACCGTTAAGGTCACCGTGTTGGGGCCTATATTGCCGCAATCAAAACTGTTCACGTCTA
>NZ_JAKMCR010000001.1 GCF_022662175.1 Aestuariivivens marinum
TTTTTTGCCCCTAAGCAATCCCCGCAAAAAAAAACAGGACCGACTATACACTTGTCGCAACCAATAGGGGTAGACAAAAACATTGTAGAAAACCGTGAAGGATCAGGAAAACTTTAAACCAACACCATTTAACCACAAAACAAAGTGTCACACTAACACTACAAGAAAAAGTTCCAGACCAAGCCAAAGCGAACTACAAAATCTCGATAAGGATAATTTGGAGCCGAATAATAATTGTATCCTGTTATTGTCGGGTTAAAATGTTCAGCCTTTAAAAATATTCTGGTTTGGCGAATCTTAGCATTTACAAAAAAGTCAAGCCTTGGAAACCCTCCATATTCTTTTTCATTCTGCACATAAAACTCAGCTAATAGGGGATTGTAGGCATCCATATAATATTTGGTAAAATAATTTAAAGTGACACCTGCCTGTAAAAACATGGCCTTTTTGAATAAGTGGCTTGAAAAGTATAAGGTATTACGAGTTATAAGTTGAGGGACATTATATATGTTATTATCATTTTGAACATTTTGATATAACACTGTATTGTTTAAAGCAAACTTACCGTACTTAAGTTCATTGACAAGTTTAATCCTCAAATACGAAATAGACTCTGAGGATTGAAAAGGCCTAACAAAACTGGTTTGTGTGTCTTCAGCAAAATACACATAATCGTTTACGGTTGAATAATCGACTGCAATATCTAAATAGTCTTTATATTTTATTTGAAATGCCAATTGCTGGGATTCTATATTATTAAAACCATTTTGCCAGTTGTAGTTAATATATTTACTTTGGTACAACAACATATTATAATTAGGTGCATGAGCATTATGGTTAATAGATGCTTTAGCAAAAACATCCTCTTTTAATTTAAACGTTGCATCAGCTCTTAAAAAATTACCTTCAAAATCACCCGAAACATTTAATCCCATTTCACCTTGCAATTCAAATTTCTTAAACTGTTTACGGTATTTTCCACCGGCACTTAAAATTTCTCCCTTTAACCTATTTATAATTGTTGTATTGTTTCCCTCGTCCCTAAATAGCGAATTATAGCCATAATTATAATTGTTATGGCTTACATTAAATTGCAAATCACCAATAATATCATTACTATAATTAAGGCTTAGTTGATTGTAAAAGTTTTCTAGGGTCACTTTATCTTTTATTGCACTTGACGATGCAACTCCAAAAATACTATTTGCGGCAGTTTGATTATATTCATAGAATTTATCTTTAAAGGACATAATGTGCCTTATACTGAGCTTGTTCTTAGAGAGTGAGTCTTTTTTTCTAATAATGTTATATATATGGTCTATATGAAATCTTTTACCTTTTAAAATACTTTCAGCATTTTCAAAATTCACTTCCAAGAGCGATCGGTCTATAAATTCGGGCACACCGTTCTCAAAGTTATCAATCATATCACCTCTTAAACCACCATTTTCCTGATTAAGTAAATCCTGCATGACTATATGTCCTCGAAAATGGTAAAGCTTCTTTTTGGTTGAATAATTTGTAGTGAACCTAAAATTACCTGTACTGGTTAATTGATGCTGATAATTCCCTAGAGACCTTAATCCTTTATAGGCTATTGAAAAATTGAATTGAGGTGATGTGTTAACGGTAAAAAACGAATCGGCCAACTGTCCCTGTTCGAAAGCTGTTTTAAAAAACAACTCGGTTAATGGGGTTGGCACTCTATAATAATTAATGTCCTCTATTTCCATATAATTATAATGCCTGGCACGAGCACCAAACTTTGGAATTAAATCGGTACTTTGGAAATCTTGAGTAAGACGATTATAAGTTTGCCCTAAGTTTGCAAAAGGAATTAAACCAAAATTATCCTTTCTTAGGTAATTGAATTTATATTCCTTTTTAATGGTAAGTGTTGTGTCAACATGTACAGTGTCGTTTAAATGTGATATAATAAGATAGTCTTCAATTTTAGCATTGACATTTTTAATATTTTTAATACCAGTACTTTTTCTTTGGGCTCCGCTAAGTGTATCATGTCGCCTATCAAAACTATCGAATTCCTCTTCTGGTCTGAATCGTCTTTCCTGTGCTTCAATAACATTAAATAAACTTAATAAAACGCCTATTAAAATTATTTTCCTCATTCTATAATTTATGTTACAATTGAGAATTAACACCAATATTCAACCAATTAACTTTTCTAAACATAGTATTATTTTAAAGATAAATCCTTATTTATTCGCAACAAAAGTAATTATTTGAACGATAAATGAGATGAATTATTTAAACAAAGAAAGCCGATAAAATTTTTATCGGCTTTCTTTTGTTTATCATCTTAAAAAGACAACAATTCGAATATTTAATTTGAGTTAGTCGATTACAAACATCGAAATATTATCTTAAATATCCAAAAAAAAAAGTTAAAAAAATATTAAAAATCAATCTTATTATTAAATAATTAACGATATAAATAACATTCTTTTACATATATTCAAAAAATATAGCACTTATGTTGAATTATTTTTAAAAATAATTGTAAAAAATTCATTATTTTATGCGTGCATAACAATCACAAATAAACATTAAAATAATTCGCTATGACGAAAATATTTTCAACAGCTTATAGATATTACTTTTTAGTTTTAGGGAGCAGCTAATGCCTAAAATATTTTTTAAATTTATATTTAATCCCATAGATTTGACAATTAAAATTTTCAATGCTTTTACCAAATTATTCAGGTTATGTTTTAGAGTGTGGCACCGATGAAGCTGGAAGGGGGTGTTTGGCTGGGCCTGTTACTGCAGCTGCCGTACTTTTACCTGAAAATTTTGAAAATGAACTTTTAAACGATTCAAAACAACTTTCTGAAACTAAACGCTTCTTACTAAAACCGGTTATTGAGCAACAGGCCTTAAGTTTTGGGGTAAGTCATATTTTTCAAGAAGAAATAGACTCTATTAATATTTTAAATGCTTCTATTCTAGGAATGCATAAGGCTATTTCAAAATTACAACCGCCTCCAATGTTCATTATTGTTGATGGAAATAAGTTTAAACCTTACCCTAATATACAGCATAAAACCATAGTGAAAGGAGATTCTAAATTTTTAAGTATTGCTGCCGCTTCGGTTTTAGCTAAAACTTACAGAGATCTATATATGGATACCATACATGAAGAGTACCCTATGTATAATTGGAAACAAAATAAAGGTTATCCAACCAAGGAGCATCGTGAAGCTATAAAAAAATATGGTATAACAAAATACCACAGAAAATCGTTTAGATTACTTTCCGAACAATTAAAATTAGAATTTTAACCCATCAAAATAGATTCGTTTCTTCCTAAAAAACTATATTTTACATCTTAAAACTTCACAAAGTTCAGCTTCAGTTGAGTAACCACTTTGCTAGTCCATATAATTTTTCATTTAGCCTTTATCAATTTTCAAATGAAAAAATTCATGTACTTTTGTATAAACCAATTTATTTATGAGATTTTTTTGTTTTGCTCTTGCCACAACCCTTATTTTAAGCTGTTCCAATTCCAAAACAAATCGCTCAAACCCCATCCATTATCTGCCAGAACAAGCTACGGTAATTATAGGATTCAACTCTGTAGAAAGCTTAAAAAGTAGCATTAAAAACAACGATTTTTTAAATCATTTTTCAAACACAACATCCTATAGTGATCTTGCTTCTAAACTAAGGTTTTGTGAATTGTTAAACCCTAAAAGCAAACTCATTTTAGGAATAGGCAAAAACAAACAGGATAGCTTGTTTTTTTCATTGGTGACCAAGTATCATAAAGGTTTATTTGTTAGGGATTCTTTACAAAATTATATTGAGGAAACTTTAAAGTATAACAACAAAACCATTATTAAATCAACATTAAATAAAGAAATTATATATAGTACATTTATTGATAGCATATTTATGGTTTCTTCTTCAGAATCAATTATTGAAGAAGCCCACAAACAGGTAATTATTGATGATATGTTGGAAAAAATTAATAGTACTATGGGATCTGATAAAGCAGTATCTTGCATAATAAAACCTAACAACCCATTTTTTAAATCGTTATTTATTAACGATTCTTTGTCTTATAATAGATTTACAAATTATACGGCATTGGAAGTAGACATAAATCAAAACAAAATAACCTTTAATGGTATTACCAAGGCCATAGATTCAACTATGAGCATAATTAATGTTTTTAAACATACCATCCCCCAGGAAAATCAAGTTCAGCTTATTGCGCCATCTAACAGTGATGGTTTTATGAGCTTTACATTTCATGATTTTAATACACTTAAAAATAACCTTACACAATTCAACCAAAAAGATTCAATTATAGAACAATATAACAGTCTATTTGAAAACATTATTGAAGTTGGCGTTATTTATCAAGGTAAAAGTCAAGCCGTTGTATTGAATTCTATTGATGTTATAGCTACTACTGATGCCTTGTTGGCAGAACAAACCAAAGCAGATACTTATAGGCAAGTTGACATCTTTAATTTTAGCCAGTTCGATGTATTTTCCAAAACTTTTCAGCCTTTAATTACACACAGTAATTTTTATTTTTATTGTGTTTTAGATTCTTTTTTTGTGTTTGCTGATACCATGGACATGCTCCAAAACATTATTGCCAATTACCAAAACAAAACAACTCTAAGTGAGTTTACACCCTACAAAGATAACCAAGAGGGTTTAAGCAGTGCATCTTCCTTAATGTTTGTAGCTAATGGTGAAACCCTAAAAAATGTTGTTTCCAAAAACATTGAAGACAACTTAAGTTTTAACCTAAATAATTATAAAACATCGGTGCTCCAGTTTGTTTATGATTCTAATTTTGCACATGTAAATGGCATTATAAGTAAAAACAAAGCTAGAGCCATTGAACAAGCTGTTACAGAAGAATTTAGTATAAAATTGGATAGCGATTTATTGAACAGTCCACAATTTGTAACCAATCACAGGACCCGAGAAAAGGAAATTGTAGTACAGGATATTAAAAACAACTTGTATTTAATTTCCAACCAAGGAAAAATTCTTTGGAAAAAACAATTACACGGCCCAGTTTTAGGTAATATTGAGCAAATTGATATTTACAAAAACGGAAGACTCCAATTAGCATTTACTACTCCCCACCGCCTTTATATCATTGATAGAAATGGCAAGGATGTAGCCCCATTCCCTGGTAAGTTTAATGATGAAATAACGCAACCGCTTTCGGTTTTTGATTATGACCGAAATAAAAATTACAGATTGTTGGTTACTCAAGGTAAAAACTTGTTAATGTATGATAAAAGAGCAAAACCAGTTTCTGGATTTATATTTAAAGGCACTAATGATGATGTAATTTACCAACCACAACATTTTAGGATTGGAAGTAAAGATTACCTAACCATTAAAACTAAAAACAAGGTCCACATTTTGGATCGCACAGGTAGGAACAGAGTCACTCCAAAAACAAATAGTGACTATTCCAACGAAGCCATATATTTATATAAAGATAAATTCACTACCACAAGCATTGACGGCAAACTAATAACCATAGATACCAAAGGCAATACAGCTTTCCAAGATTTAAATCTTTTAGCACAGCATCACATCTATACCTCATCAAAAACCTTGGTAACCCAAAGTGATAACAAACTTTCCATTAAGAGTAAAACCAGAGAGTTAGATTATGGTAACTATTCGCCACCTAAATTGTTTTACATAAATGATAAAATTTATGTTACCCTAACCGATTTACAAGCCCAAAAAATATACTTATTCGATAGTCAAAATGAAATGTTGCCCAACTTTCCAGTTTATGGTAATTCTTTAATAGACTTGGATAATATAGATAAGGACAGAAACCTTGAGTTTGTAACCAAAGGGGATAATAATACCATAATCCTATACCAAATAAATTAAGTATTATAAAAAACCCAATACATCATTGTTACATATCCTTAAGTTATTCTTATATTTAAACCAGCTATTAATCAATCCGTTACAAAATAAACCAAAACTTTTTCCAATTAAAAAACAAGTCCTCAAATCTAGGGCGTCAAAACACCTGTTTTGGCGCTCACTTTTTTTGTATGCTTTACAATTATTTTAATAGTATTGTATTCTTAAAATACAGACTATGATTTCACGAAAAAACGCTACAATTTCAAAATTCATTATACATAAAGTTGGTAATAAATTTAACGACACTAAAAATGCCTTTTCGGAAAAGGCAATTGATTTCGACGAGGTAAGCCACGACCTTATGCTACCATTTTTACTTAGGCCATTTGGCAGTATTGTACAAAGTTACCGGTTTAACCACCACGCCAATATTTCTCTTAATGAAATTAATATCTATGCGTCTCAAATTTTTGATAACGAAGATGCTTTTATAGACGTCTCTAAACATATCGTTACCCACCTTTACGAACAATCGACCTCAGCCCAAATAAAAACCGGGGATGTTTTGGTCGTGCTGTTCGAAGGTATACAATTTGATGAGATGACCACCAATGCTTTGGGCATTTTTAAAATTGAAAATAAGGTTAACTTCTTCCAAACCTATCTGGAAAACAACAGTTATGATGTATTAGTACAAAAAGGCATAAGCTCAAAAAAAGTAGATAAAGGCTGCCTTATTTTTAACCAAAGTGATGTAGAAGGCAATATTGTATTAAGTGTAGATAATAATAATTATGATGCCCAATACTGGATCAACCAGTTTTTGAACATTAAATTTGCCGATGATGCCAACAACCACACCCAACAATACCTAACATTGTGTAAGGACTTTTCTTCAGAAATCATTAAAACCAGCTACGGTGCTCAGGAACAAAATAGTTTTTTAGCAAAAACCATCGACTTTTTTAAGGAAAATGACGTGGTACATTTTGAACGGTTTAAGGAAGAACTGTTTGAAGAGGACAAGCACAAAAAACAATTTGACGATTACAAAAAAGAGTTCGAGAACGAGCAGAATGTAGTGCTTAGAAATCAGTTTGATGTGGCCGAAGCCGTTTTAAATAAAGAAAAGAAAAAGATTAAAACAGACATTAAGCTAGATACCCACATACAAATTAAACTGGATATTGATGCTCCCGATGCCTCTACCGAATATTTAGAACGCGGTTACGACAACGACAAAAAAATGCACTATTATAAAGTGTATTTTAATGCTGAAGCCTAGCCTAGTAAAAACACAGTGGTTTTTTACAGTCTTTGTTTTCTGTAAGTTTATTACCTATGTTTACAGTAATATATTAAAAATAAACGCACTAATGTTGTTCTCTTGATACTTGCAAGCAGATGAAGAAACCACACATAACCATAATTCCTTTCTTATTGTTGTTTCAGACTATGT
This sequence comes from Aestuariivivens marinum, assembly GCF_022662175.1. GTDB lineage: Bacteria > Bacteroidota > Bacteroidia > Flavobacteriales > Flavobacteriaceae > Aestuariivivens > Aestuariivivens marinum. Next base: position 7,352 of record NZ_JAKMCR010000001.1, read on the forward strand.
TTTCCCAAACGAAAGAAATAAAAGGAGACACCGTTTATTGGTACAAAAGAAATATTGAGTTTCAAAAAACTTTGGACTTAAAAGATTTTGAAAAGTCACAAGATGAATTCAATTTTAGATTTTGGAATCACGGACAAGTAATTGAAATTTCAAAAGATAGTTCTGAAATATCTGGCTCAATTGTCAATTATATTTATCACACTAAAAAACCTAACAAAAGTCAAAGAGAAACACTTACTAGTAAAACTCTACTGACATCACAACAATCAAAAAATATTTATGACATTGTAAAGAACTCTAAAATTTTAGAATTACCGTCAGATGAAAATATAGAGAAATGGAGCCAAGGAATGGACGGAATCACCTATATCATAGAGCATTCCGACAAAAAAAGTTACTGGTTAAAAACTTACTGGACACCGACTTCACAAGACACAATTCCAGAAGCAATTATTGTGTTAGATTTAGTAAAAAAACTGTCGGACACATTAAACCTAAAAGATGTTTACAATTCATTTAAAAAATCATTACCAAAGAAGGGTTGTTATAATTCTGGAGGAATGGTAAATATGTGTTATTTATCAAATTCTTTTGAGCTAGGATATAGCGGAGCTACGAAATTACCTTTAGGCTTCTTTTCATCCTATTCTGCTACATACATAGGTGAAACAAAAATAAACGGAAGCGCTTCATTACAGTATAATTTTGACAACAATGGATTTCATCATCTAAACCTTCAAATTGCCAAATGGAATATTTTTTACAAAAACTCAAGTCTATCCGATTACATAGCATATAATTATCAGAATAGAATTCTTGATTTAAATGACATAAAAAATGAATTTGAAAATCATCAATTGAAGTACGGCTTGAATCTAAAAAAGAACTTTAGTATAGGTGTTGGATTAGACTATTTAAGTAAGAATTATGATAAAATCGGAGGCCTTTTACATGCTTCTAAATGGTTTTCTGAACCCAAAATAAGCACGACATTTTCAACATCAATATTCGACAGTCGAATTAATTACAAAGCTGAAATCTTTAAGGATATCAACTTTAACAATGCATTCCTTGTAAACAGAATTTCTTTAGGAGTAGCTTACGAGGATTTTATGGAATATAAAGATTTGTACTTTAGCTTTAGGGTACTGATTTAAGAAATACCAGAAGTCAACAATCGCTCCTATACTTAATACGAGTTGAAGTGCTAAACCAAAGTTTCAACTTTTTTAACCGCTCGCAGTTTAGATTTTTATGAATAGAAAAACAACAAATATAAAAACGGCTCGCTACAGTTAGTGCAATATTGAAAACTACCGATTTCAATTCCTCAATACGCATATCTGAACCGTAAGACAGACTAAAATTTCTATTTGCAAAAAAATTATACTGTTACCATTTTCTTTTTTTATTAACTTGGTGGACATGAAACCATCAAACAACAACACCTCTAATAATACAACTTTCGATTACGATAAAGAACTGTCAAAATTACATGTAGAATTAGTACACCTACAAGAGTGGGTTAAGAACCAAGGGTTAAAAGTGGTTATTATTTTTGAAGGTAGGGATGCCTCCGGAAAAGGCGGTACTATAAAACGATTTACCGAACCATTAAATCCACGTGTGTGCAAAGTTGTTGCCCTTGGTGTACCCACAGAAAAAGAAAGGACCCAATGGTATTTTCAGCGCTATGTTGAACATTTGCCTCATGCTGGTCAAATTGTACTTTTCGATAGGAGTTGGTACAATCGTGCCGGCGTTGAAAAAGTTATGGGCTTTTGTACCGATGAAGAATACAGGGAGTTTTTACGCTCTTGTCCCGAGTTTGAACGTATGCTAGTGCGTTCGGGAATCGTTCTTTTAAAATACTGGTTTTCGGTAAGTGACGAAGAACAGGAAAAACGTTTTAAAAACCGCATTAAAAGTCCTTTAAAACGTTGGAAATTTAGTCCTATGGATTTAGAATCGCGTTCCCGTTGGTTAGAATATTCGAAAGCCAAAGATACCATGTTTGCCCATACCGATACCAAACAAGTACCGTGGTATGTGGTGAATTCAGACAATAAGAAAAAGGCACGACTTAATTGCATAAGTCATGTGCTAAGCAAAATACCTTATGAAAAAATGAATATTGAACCCATAGAACTCCCCGATTTACCAGATTACCATGCTTATGTGCGCCCACCCATGGATTACCAAACGTTTATTCCTGAGAAGTATTAGAAAAACTCCCGATACTGCATCACTCGAAAATCGAATGTATTGAATTTAGGGTTTTTGGTTTTAAGCTGTTTGTAAAGTGGGATGTTACCTATGGCCCTATTTGCACTTCCCGAAGCAGAGGTTAAGGATACGGTTTTGATGATTCTTTGCTTTTTTTGAACTGCATTTTGGGATTCATCGCCAGAACTCTCGGGATCTGAATAACAAGGTAATTCAAATTGATGAATTCTAGGAATCCCACTTGAAACCAACTTCAACTTTATATTATGTTCCTTGATGTGTTTTCTAAAGAAATATTCAGGACCATTTTTACTATTACCTCCTGTAAACAAAATGGTGTGAATACTTGGGTACTGTTTTAAATAAGCTAACAGATTACGTAACTTAACCTGTTGCATACCTAAATCGGAAGCATCCATTTTTTCTCGCACACAGCTTTCAACAATATCGCAAACCCCAATTTTATGATCTACTAAAAATTGTTTTCGTTGATCTATTGCTTCTTGGGAATTATCATAATGCAGTTTCAACCTGTAAATAGCATCAGTATAGAGCCACAGTGAATTATAATAACTGCCATAACAAAAATTAACGTCCTTTTCTAAAAGCTCTCCTGTTGAAAACCGTGGTGGTGGCAAGGTCCCCACAATAAGTTTTTGGGTATCATATTGAATAAATGGCGCGTATGGATGTTGGTGTTTGAACAAAGACTTGACTTTCTCGTAATTTTTATTATTTTATGAAAAACTAAAATATACTTTTTATGGGAAAAGGCGATAAAAAAACAAAACGTGGTAAAATTAACCGAGGTACTTTTGGCGTAAGACGTCCGAGGATTAAGAAAAAACCATCCGTTGAGACTAAAATCAATGTAGGTAATAAAGCACAGGCTAAATAGATTACAGCTCCGATAATATTTTTTCAACTTCCATCATTGTTGATTTGTATTGACGCTTATTAAACTTTGTCATGTGTTGGGATTCTTTTTGAATCTCCTCCAATATTTCTTTAGCATCACTTACTTTGTTTCTGCTTATTAAAAATTTGGCTAAAACAAGTCGTTCTTCATAAAACGAGTATCTTATATCTATTTGTCTTAAATGGTTTTCTGCGGCGTCTAAATCGTCTAACTTTTCTAGAGCTAGACCGTATATGAATTGGGTTCTTGATTTTTTAAATTCGGCTTGGTCTTTAATTCTTTCGCCATAATCCATGACCTTATCATAAACCTCAGCCCAAAAATAGGTTTCAATTAATTTACTTACTACATAAAAGTCGTTTTGAGTACTATCCTCTAAAGCTTCAAGATAATGGGGAAGTGCATTATTATAATCCTTTATTTCAAGATAAGCATCGGCCAAATTAACCCTGTTTTGATAGGATTCTGAAAATTGTAACCGTTTCTCTAGATCAACAATCTTTTTTGTTGGATTAATAATATGTGTTATTTCATTAGTAATTTTTTCTGCATCACTCCTATTATAAACTTTAAGAATGATATAAATTATACATCCTATTAGCGGAAAGAATAAGATTAGAAAAACCCAATAGTAATTGGATCTGTGCTTATAAAAATGATACAAACAAAAGGCTTGAAGCACAATGATTAAATACCAGTACATAAAAGTTTAGACTCTTTTAATTTCAAAAAATGTAAATCTAGAGAAAATTCTTAATGTATGGAACTTAATTTTTTTTGTCAAGATTTTAATAGAAGATTATTAGTTGTATATCTAAAGATAGTGTCTCCTATCTGCCTAGTTACAATTTCGCAAAGGCACCTTTAATTTTTTCTGAAGAACTATCTAAACTCACCTAATAAATACCAACTCATTTTCAGACGACATAGGCTCACTAAAATTATAACCTTCATAATTAAACCCCTTAATATCATCTAATGTGTTGGCGTTGGTATCCACAATATAACGGGCCATAAAACCACGGGCGAGTTTGGCATAGGTCATAATCGTTTTGTACTCCCCGTTTTTAAAATCCTTAAAATTGGCAGTTACTACAGGCACCTTTAAAGCTTTAGCATCAATGGCCTTAAAATATTCATTACTAGCGAGGTTTAGGAACAATTCACCATCTTCCAGTTCTTCATTTAAAGCTTTTACAATATCCTTTTTCCAGAACTCATAAAGGTTTTTGTTTTTGCCAACGGGTAATTTGGTTCCCATTTCCAAACGGTAGGGTTGTATTAAATCGGTTGGCTTAAGCAATCCATAAAGTCCGGACAATATGCGGACCTTCTCCTGCAATATGCCAACCTTATCTACAGGAATGGTATAGGCATCCAGTCCACGGTAAACATCACCACTAAAGGCATAAATAGCTGGTCTAGCATTTTCTGCAGTAAAAGGCAATCCCCATGATTGGTTACGCTCATAATTTAACTGTCCCAAAGCATCGGATATACTCATTAGTTTCGAAAGGGTTTTAGCCGATTTTTTACGAAGCACTTTATTCAATCGTTCCGACTGAATTAAAAATTGAGGTTGCGTGTGGACATCTATGGGTAGCTGACTTTCAAAATCCAGTGACTTTGCTGGTGATAATACTAACTTCATAATCTTAAAATAGGTTTATGACCCAAATTTACAATTCCTTGCTTATAATCGAAAAAAGGTATTATAAATTTTGCCAATTGGGGTATAAAGACAAAAAACAGTTGGCAGTTTGAGTCACTGTCTCAATATTAAAAAAATAAAAGTTCTGAAATTTTTAATTTTGAACTTGAACCCTTAAGTCTCTTCTTCCAAATCCTGATGCTTGGCATAGCTGCGCCACTTTTCAATACACTGTTGCATATCGTCTGGTATTGGAGTATCGAACTGCATGAATATGCCTGTTTTTGGATGTTTAAACCCTAAAGTTTTAGCATGGAGTGCTTGTCTTGGTAATACTTTAAAACAATTTTCCACAAACTGTTTATATTTGGTAAAAGTTGTTCCTTTTAAGATTTTTTCACCACCATAACGTTCGTCATTAAACAAGGTATGCCCTATGTGTTTCATATGTACCCGTATTTGGTGTGTGCGCCCTGTTTCTAATTTACAGGACAACAAGGTTACATAACCCAAACGCTCCAAAACTTTAAAATGCGTAATTGCTGGTTTTCCTTTTTCAGCTTCATCACCAAGAAAAACAGTATTTTGCAACCGGTTTTTTGGATGCCTACCTATATTACCCTCCACAGTACCTTCATTGGCTTCAACATTCCCCCAAACCAAAGCAACATACTCACGCTCACTGGTCTTCTCTGCAAATTGAAGGGAAAGGTCATTCATGGCCTTTTCGGTTTTGGCAATCACTAGTAAACCACTAGTATCTTTATCTATTCGGTGTACCAATCCTGGACGTTCACTGGAATTGTTGGGCAGATTGTCAAAACGATAAATCAAGGCATTAATCAGAGTACCCGAATAATTGCCATGACCTGGATGCACAACCATTCCTGAAGGTTTATTCACTACCAAAAGCTGATCATCTTCATAAACCACATCAATAGGAATATTTTCTCCCACCAATAAGTTTTCGTGTGGTGGATGGGTAAACAAGACCCGTATATGATCATTGGGTTTTACCTTGTAATTCGATTTTACCGGAGTGCCGTTAACAACAATACTCCCGTTTTTAGCAGCTGCCTGAATTTTATTTCGGGTGGCATTTTCTACAAAATTCATCAAATATTTATCGATACGTAAAGGCGACTGGCCTTTATCTACAGTAAAGGCATAATGCTCATAAAGATTATCATCGTCGTCTGGAAGCTGTGGAGTGTAATCGTCCATATCAAGGTCTGTTACCATTACCAAGTACCAAATCGATTACTGAAGTTTTTGGTAGTTTATCCCCTGATTTTATAGGATGACCTTTATGTGATAAACCTAAAACAATATCCTTTCCAATATTGTCCTTATAAGTTAATTTACCAATCTTAAACTCTAATGCTTCTAAAGTACTTTTTGCCAACCTAAATGTTTTGTCTTCTAAATTAGGCACTAAAATCTTACGATACCCAGAAGGATTAAGTGTTAAATAAATCTTTCTATTTTCCTTTACCTTGGTTCCAGATTTAGGATCTTGGTCGATGACCGAAAACTTGGGGTAATCAGGATTGAAATTAGCTGAATCCTGAATTTGCATAACTAAATTATTGTCTTTTAGTTCCAATTCTGCCACGCTAATAGACTTTCCCGTTAGGTCCGGAACCGTTTCAAATTCGCCATGGTTGGTTGACGACTTAAGCCATCGGAGCATAATAAAGCTTATTACCACAACCGCAATAACGGCCAAAATTATTTGTTTAAGAAAGTCTTTACTAGTAAGGAATTTTACAAGGCTCATTTAATGGATTTACTTTGTAGCAAATATATAAAAACAGTTGTGTTTTTTCTTTTGCAATTTATATGATATTTTAGCTTAACTTACAATAGATACGTTTTATTGTGGTTTTTAGATGGTATTTAATTAAATTATATGAAATGAACATAAACAAATTAAAATTTTTGCTTTACTACCGAAACAATTAATTTTTTATGCGAAAGCACAACGGCTCATTTGAGCAGATTTTTTTTGTTCGTTTTATTTTCAATGAAATAAAAATTTTAAAATAGATGAATAAAAACATCGCCATAATTATGGGCGGATATTCGAGTGAACATCAAATTTCCCTAAAAAGCGGCAATGTCGTTTTTGAAACCCTAGACTCTAGTAAGTATACGGCTTATCGCATTCACATCTTTAAAGACAAATGGGTTTATGTTGATGAAAATAATGCCGAATTCCCTATTGACAAAAATGATTTTTCTGTCACTATTAACCACAATAAAATTACTTTCGATTGTGTATTTAATGCCATTCATGGAACACCTGGTGAAGATGGGTATATGCAGTCCTATTTTCATTTATTAAACATTCCGCAAACCAGTTGTAATATGTATCAAGCCAGCTTAACCTTTAACAAACGGGATTGTTTAAGTGTTTTAAAACCTTATGGTATTAAAACAGCAGAATCATTTTACCTGAATTTAGGTGATGCTGTTAATGAAAATGACATTATCAATAAAGTAGGACTCCCTTGCTTTGTAAAAGCCAATAAGGCTGGAAGTAGTTTTGGAGTCACCAAAGTGCACCATCAATCAGAATTACAAAATGCCATTGAGGTAGCCTTTAGGGAAGATAATGAAATTATTATCGAATCGTTTTTAGATGGCACCGAAGTTTCGGTTGGTGTTATAAAGTACAAAGGCAAGACCAAAGTTTTACCCATTACCGAAATTGTTTCCGAAAATGATTTTTTTGATTACGAAGCCAAATATTTAGGAAAATCTCAAGAAATAACCCCTGCACGTTTAACAAAAGAACAAGAGGATAAAGTAAATACTGTTGCCAAAAAAGTTTACGATATTTTAAAACTTAAAGGATTTAGTCGTAGTGAATACATTTTTAAAGATGGTGAACCCCATTTACTTGAGGTAAATACGGTACCTGGATTAACTAAGGAAAGTATCTTACCGCAACAGGCCGCTGCAGCCGGGATAAGCCTTCCTGAACTTTTTGATAATGCCATTGTAGAAGCTTTAAAATAAAAGTTGTAATTTTAAATTCATGAAACGCGCATTATTTCCAGGATCTTTTGATCCCTTAACATTGGGGCACTACGATATTATAAAACGTGGCGTGACGCTTTTTGATGAAATTATTGTGGCTATTGGTGTCAATTCTGACAAAAAATATATGTTCACCCTTGGTGAACGCAAGCGGTTTATTGAAGAAGCTTTTGCCGATGAACCCAAAATAAAAGTGGTTACATATAAAGGGCTAACGGTTGATTTTTGTAAAGAAATAGGCGTTGATTTTATTTTACGAGGATTGCGAAATCCTGCAGATTTTGAATTTGAAAAAGCTATTGCACATACCAACCGCGACCTTGCTCCTATTGAAACTGTTTTTCTGTTAACCTCTGCCCAAACCTCTTACATAGCCTCTTCTATTGTTCGGGATGTGATTAGGAATGGTGGAGATTATACAAAATTAGTGCCCAGTAGTGTTAAAGTAAACTAACCCTTTCACATTATTATTGTAGACTAATTTTTAAATCAATATTTATTAGTATAAGGCTGTCAATATAAACCCAAAAGAAAAACCAAAGCTATAGTATAAAATTTTTCTATTCAAATTTATTATTCAACTCTTCAGAGAGTTTGTACATTCCACTACTTGGCGAATAATAATTATTTTGAACACTACCAGAAAAGTACAATTGATTATCAAAAGAATAATATTCAAAATCACTGTCGTTTAGAATGCTGTTTAAAGTGAAATCAAATACTGGGGTTTCTATATCCTGCAACTTATATACAGTTTTTGTTCTTGTAACCGAATTAACAATAATGACATAGCAAGAATCATTTACAAAAACATAATTAGGACTTTCTGAGTTGAAATGTTTTACCAATTCAAAATTTGAATTAGTGGGGTTAAACCTATATAAACTATAATAAACAAAAGAACCTATAGTATAAGTGGCAATATAAGTATCTCCTTTGTAATCAAAAGGCTGCTCTCCATAAAACACCTTATCATCAGACTCTACTTCTTCCCAAACTGGATCTACTGAGTATAGACTTAACTTATATAAATCTTGATGATTGAAATTCGTTGATGCATCTACACCTTTTCCAACGTATAAAAATCCGTTATTAATAAAAAGAACTGGGGAAACCCTAACTGTATCGCTTGGAATACTTGCAATTTCTCCAATTGAAAAGTCATTTAGATCGATTTTAAAAATCCTATTATTACCATAGCTTTCAAAGGCATAAAATACCCCATTAACTATTTGGGAAAAATTAAAACCATAAGCTTTAACTTTAATTCTTTCATCTTTAACCCATAACCTCTTAGCCATATCAAATCGCCATATATAGTAAAAAGGGGGAGTGTCTTGACTATCTGTTTCTGGCGACATTAGATACATTTCGCCATTAAAAACTAAATGCCTAGATACTGGTGAAACTGTATGGTTTCTAGAAAAAAGAATATGATTAGACACTATTTTTGTATCAAGCAATTGACGTACTTTCATCCCAGCCGTTTCGTAAGAAACACTATTAATTTTAAAATTACTATAAGGTCCAAAAGGAATGAACAAATCTAAATTACCACTTTTATCATTATGATAGACTTTAGTATTTAAGGTATCGTTTATTAAAATTTCTGAATATTCTGAATCGGGGTTGAAATTAACCCCCTTTAGGATATTTCCTGTAGTACCTATTAATACTTCAGAGGGGAAACTAATTATTTCGGGAGATTTTAATTTTAAACCGCTATAAACGACCTCCTGTAATTGGGCTCCAATTTTAATTAAAACATTTTTTTGATCAATGTCATTAGGAACAATAATCTCTAAAGAGTCTAACGAAACAAATGAAGGGATAACACTTTGTTGATTTAAATAAGCTTTAACAAAGTTATAATCATTATCAAAATTATTGCCGTAAACCCACACTGTTTCACTAAACGTAACTTGTTGTGTACTCAAGCCATTTATTACCGGTTTTTTTAATTTGAAATTTGAAGAATATATTAACGAATCTTTGGATCTTGTATAAATAGTAAATATAGATTCTATCTTATCTAAAGTTCTTGGAACATTTACCAAAAGCGTGTCATCGTTTTTTAAACTTCCATACGTTTCTTTATCATTAAAATAAAACACTAGTGAATCTAAAAAAAAACCTTCTCCTTTCACGTAAATATCTTCACCAAGAAGTCCTTCTTTATCAGAATTTAAATTTACAGGAATATATATCTTAGGAGGTAATTCTTCTTTACTATTAGTTTCTTCAATCACTTCAACTCTAACACATGACCATAAAGCCAGTAAAACTAAAACAGTAAGATTTTGCTTTATCATTGAGATGTGTTTTTTACCACATAACAAATCTAACAAATTAAAGCTTATACTCTCTCAGTCCTTTAGTGAACGCTTCAGGGTTTTCGGCCAAGTAATAACGTGGATCATCAATAGCTTCAACAATAACTTCTCTAAACTTAGGGCTTGATTTGTAAAGCAATACTTTACAGTCTTCGCTTAAATGGGTGAGTTTAATCTGCTTTCCAGCAGCTTCATATTTATTTACCAAATTGAATATTGCCTCGATGGCCGAATGGTCACTTACACGAGATTCAATAAAATCGACTTCAACCTTATCTGGATCGTTATTTACATCAAACTTTTCGTTAAAAGCAATTATGGATCCAAAAAATAACGGCCCCCAAATCTCATATACTTTGGTGCCATCATCCTTCATACGTTTACGGGCACGTATACGCTTGGCATTTTCCCAAGAGAAAACCAAAGCACTTATAATCACCCCAGAGATTACCGCAATGGCTAAATCGAAAATTACTGTTAATGATGAAACTGCTACCAAAACAATAACATCACTTACAGGAATTTTGTTCAATATCCTAAAGCTACTCCAAGCAAAGGTACCTATAACCACCATAAACATAACCCCTACCAAAGCAGCAATAGGAATTTGTTCAATATAGGCTGATGCAAATAGAATAAACATGAGCAAAAGTACAGCAGCAACAATTCCAGACAACCGAGTTCGCCCACCCGATTTTATATTGATTAATGACTGACCAATCATGGCACAGCCACCCATACCTCCAAAAAGACCAGTAATAATATTGGCACCACCTTGTGCCATACATTCCTTGTTGGCATTACCCCTGGTTTCGGTGAGTTCGTCAACCAAGTTAAGGGTCATTAGCGACTCAATTAAACCAATAGCCGCCAAAATGATGGCATAAGGCCCAATAAAGGCTAAAGTCTGCATATTAAAAGGCACCTTACCAAAAATATCCCATTGAAATTGGGGTAAGCCCCCTTTTAAGCCTTCACCACCACCATCTCTAATAAAACTCCCAACGGTAGCGACATCCAACTTTCCAAAAATTACAACCGCTGAAATAACAAGAATCCCTATTAAAGCCTCAGGTAACTTTGCTGTTGCCTTCATTTTTGGTAATACCCACATAATTAACATGGTTAAACCCACCAAACTTAACATCAACCAAAATTCACCGTTTGAAAATAATGCTGAAAACCAAGTACTCGGATTTACCCAAAATGAAATTTCATTAGTTATTTGTGGAAACATTTTTAATTGGGCCAAAAATATCACAATGGCCAATCCGTTAACAAAACCCATCATTACAGGATGCGGAATAAGTCTAACAAACTTACCGAGCTTAAATACACCCGCCAACATTTGTATAATTCCCATTAAAATAACTGTAGCAAACAAATAATACAAACCAAGATTTTCACCATCTGCTCCCATAGCATTACTTTCGGCCACAAGGCTTACCATAACCACAGCTAAAGCACCCGTAGCGCCACTAATCATGCCCGGTCGGCCCCCAAAAACTGACGTTACCAAACCAATCATGAATGCAGCATAAAGCCCCACCAAAGGATCTACCCCTGCAACAAAAGCGAAAGCTACAGCTTCAGGCACTAAGGCCAAGGCCACTGTAATCCCGCTTAAAATATCATCTTTGGCATTAGCTGCACGCTTTCTAATAAACTCAGTCATAATGGTTTGCTTAAAAAGCGGCAAATTTAAGGTTAATAAATAGAAGCACAAACCTTGTAAAGGTAATTTACTGGAAAGTTAACTAAAACGTTTGAAAATGGTATTGCTCCTGTAACCATTGTAAGGCTTCTGTCCTATTTTGAAATAATTCAATATTCCATTTATAATTACCATTTACATTAATTAATGTACGGGTGGACATTTCTCCTCCATATGTAGACAGCAATACCGCCATGGCCTTTATTTCCTTTAAATTAGCAATTATTTTTTGGGCATTGAACGTATAGGTGTATGAATACTTTTTATTAATTAATAACAAAAAAGGAGGGGTTAAGGAATTGAGTAGGAAATCATGGTATTCATCAACCATAATTTCATCAAAAATTATACCTTCATCTACAATAACCTCTGCAAGATTTTTATTTAAAATTTTAATTTCACCAAAGGACAATTTATAACGCTCCATTAAAAACGATGTTATCGAGAGACTTACATATTAATAAACAGCAAGTTAATGCCGTATACTTATAGCAAATTACAATAACATAAAGTTAAAACATTTTTTATAAATTTCTTTTGTGTAAAAAACTAATTTTTCTGGTTTTTTTGTTAAATATAGCCAGTGGGATTAATTAGATAAATGATAAGTTACCCTATTGGACACAAAATTAAAATATTTATAAATAGTTCGTTACAGTTCTCTGTATGGAGCAGCAAGTCACTAAACCAATAATTTAATATTAGCATAAGAGTTTTCTAGTGCTTTATTGATTTGCCCGTTGTTCAACCATTCTACTTTAGTTATACCCTCATTTTCTTGAGCTACCAAATCGCCAGCGAAACTGGTCTTCATTTGAAACCAATGAGTAACTTTAATTTTATGCCTACCATTTCTTTTAAAAATATGGTAAGTCGTATCTAACGGCTTAACAATCTTAAGACCAGCTACACCTGTTTCTTCAGCAACTTCTCTTAATGCAGTTCTTTCAATGGATTCACTTCCCTCAATTTTACCTTTAGGCAAATCCCATTTGTCGTTTCGGTAAATGAATAAAATTTCGTCATTATCATTATAGACCTTACCTCCCCCAGCAATTACATTAGGTAATTTTTTCAAAAACTTTTTAAGTAGTTTTTCCTTGTTATTATGGATTAGACGAACTTCCTTTAAATCGGTTTTATTAAGCTCTTTTATTACTTTACCTATGTTTACCGTGTTTAACAAATAGTTTCTAAATCCGTTTTCCAATTCAACTTTATCTGTTAAAACAATGGGTTTATCTCCAACAAAAACTTGATACATTATAAATGTCTTCGGTTAGGTTTTGGTAAAAATATCATTTTTAAGCACAATTTTTAAATTGTTAAAAAAATATTTTAAATCGAATGGCCATAACAGCATTAAATTAAATTTATGTTTAATTTTGCGACTATGATTTTTAATAAACATACCGCCAGAAAAACTGCTGAAGTTTTATTGCAGGTAAATGCTATAAAACTAAGCCCAAAAGTCCCTTTTACTTGGGCTTCAGGATGGAAATCTCCAATTTATTGTGACAACCGCATTATTTTATCGTTTCCTCCTATAAGAAACTATATAAGGGAAGCTATGGGAAAACAAATTGAAAAGCAATATGGCAAACCCGACGCTATTGCTGGTGTAGCCACAGGCGCCATTGGCATTGGCATGTTGGTAGCAGAGTACCTAGGGCTTCCATTTATATATGTTAGACCCGATGCTAAGGGTCATGGACGTAAAAACCAAATAGAAGGATTTATAGAAAAAGGGCAAAATGTAGTAGTGGTTGAAGATTTAATAAGTACCGGAAAAAGCAGTTTAAATGCGGTAAATGCATTAAGGGATGCTGGTATAAACGTAAAAGGTATGATTGCCATTTTCACTTATGGTTTTGATGTCGCTACCAAAAATTTTGAAAAAGCCAACGTGAAACTCCAAACTTTGGGTAATTATGAAAGTTTGCTGGAACAAGCTGTTTATACCAATTATATTTCTGAAAAAGAACTCAAAACCTTATCGGATTGGAATTCAAATCCTAGTGCATGGCACCCAAATTAAATTAAAGTTTTAGTTAAGAGTTATCCAACTCCTATAACTTAACAGCAAAAACCTATAATAAAATACATTATGAATTTAGAATCCCCAAATATAAACGTTGGCAAATCGGCTGAAGACGTCTATAACTTTTTATCTGATGTAAAAAACTTCGAAGCTTTAATGCCTGAAAACATTAGTAAATTTGAGATTCTTGAACACGATAAGTTTGTGTTTGCATTAAAGGGCATGCCAGAAATTGTCTTAAAAAAGAAAGAGACAATCCCTCCAAATAAAATTGTTTTAGGTGCTGCTGGAGGGAAAATAGACTTTTCTTTAGTAGGTGAAATAAAAGCAATAGATGAATCGAACAGTGAAGTTCAATTAAAGTTTAGCGGTGATTTTAACCCTATGATGGCCATGATGATTAAAGGCCCTATTACCAAATTTATTGAAACATTGGCAACCAATATTCCCAATGCAATTTAATTTTGGTGTTTTCAAAGAACACTTCACTAAACTTAATTTAACTTTTCATCCAGCCTAATGCATCAAGGTAATTTCTTTTAGGTCATATTTTTTAACAACCTGGTCTTCCTGGGTCACCATAAGCTTTCCATATTTGGTAACCCCTTTTATGAACCCGGAGAACAATTTGCCATTAGCATCTTTAAATGTTGAAGGCTTATCCTTTCTAAATAAATATGCTTCATATTCATTTTTAACAGTATTGTATTCACCATCTTGTAAAAGTTGGGAATAGTATTTGGTCTGTTTCATTATGTAATGCAGAACTTCATCCAAATCATAATGTACTCCTGTTATACTTTTTAAAGAAGATGCCTGTGGTAAGTTCTCAAATTCTGTTTGGTTTACGTTTACCCCTATCCCAATAATGGTAGAATTCAACCTATCTTTTATGACATTTTCTATTAATATGCCGCATATCTTCTTGTTTGCTGACAAAATGTCGTTTGGCCATTTGATGCGTAAATCTGGAATATTGAATTGCTGTAACGCTTTCAAAATAGCCAAGGAAACTGCCATGCTTATGTAAAAAGGAAACTCAACCACATGCACACTCAAGTCCTTAAACAAGCTAAACATAAGGTTTTTACCAGTTTCTGATTCCCATGTCGTACCCATTTGTCCACGACCTCTTGTTTGGTGTTGTGCAATAACAACTGTATAATCTTCTACTACTTCATTATAGATCATTTCCTTTAAAAATGAATTTGTGGAGTCGATGGCATTAAGTTTGATTATACGCATTAATAGAGTTGTATTTTGACTTTAAAATCTTATGATTATTTTAAAGTATAAAGAACTAAAAAAATAATAACTTTGCACAAAGTAAATAAAATTAATGGCGAAAGAAAAAATAAGTACAGACCAGTTAATATCGGTTATAATTAGTGGGATTGAAGATGTTAAGGGTAAAGAAATAAGTATTTTAGATTTAAGGGATATTGAAAACACGGTTTGTGATTATTTTATAATTTGTGAAGGAACTTCAAACACGCAGGTTACCGCTATTGTAAATTCAATACAAAAAAAGGTTAGTAAAGAACTAAAGGATAATCCTTGGCATACAGAAGGTTTAGACAATGCCGAATGGGTGCTCATAGATTATGTTAATGTTGTTGTACATGTTTTCCAAAAGCATATTAGGGAATATTACGATATAGAAAGCCTTTGGGGAGATGCAAAAACAACAGTTATAGAAACGAGTTACTAAAACATGGCAAACGACAAAAAAAACATAAAAGAAAAAAAACCAAAATTCAGTCCATATTGGATTTATGGTGTTATTATAGTGGTTTTCTTAGGATTTCAACTATTGGGAGGAAACAGTTTTGAAAGTTCAAAAAACATAACAACTTCTGAATTTTTTAAATATGCAAAAGATAATGACGTTGAAAGAGTTGTTGTAATAAACAGGCGTATTGCCAATGTCTATCTTACTGATGAAGCACAGGATAAAGAAATTCACAAAAGATCAAAGCCACAAACCTTTATTCCTTCAACCACTAAGTTACCAAACTATAAATTTGAAATTGGAGATTTACAAAACTTTGAAAACGATTTAAAGGCAATAGGGAAATACGATATCTATTCCCTAGAAACAGACGAAAATCATTTGGGTGACTTTTTAATTAGCTTACTTCCATTCATATTGTTAATAGGCGTATGGATATTCATTATGCGCCGCATGTCTGGTGGTGCTGGTGGTGGTGGTGGCGGACAGATTTTCAATATAGGGAAATCTAAAGCTAAACTATTCGACCAAAATACCGATGTAAAAACTACCTTTAAGGATGTTGCTGGATTAGAGGGTGCAAAGGAAGAAGTACAAGAGATAGTGGATTTCCTCAAATATCCTGAAAAATATACCACTTTGGGTGGAAAAATCCCAAAAGGCGCTTTATTAGTTGGCCCTCCAGGAACAGGAAAGACCCTATTGGCTAGAGCTGTTGCCGGAGAAGCTAAAGTACCTTTCTTTTCACTTTCGGGATCTGATTTTGTAGAAATGTTTGTTGGTGTTGGCGCATCACGGGTTCGTGACCTATTCAAGCAGGCCAAAGAAAAATCGCCTTCTATAATTTTTATAGATGAAATTGATGCCATTGGTCGGGCAAGAGGGAAAAATGCTATGTCTGGAAGCAACGATGAACGTGAAAACACATTAAACCAGTTACTTACAGAAATGGATGGCTTTGGTACCAATGCCAATGTTATCGTATTAGCAGCTACTAACAGGGCTGATATTTTAGACAAGGCCTTAATGCGTGCCGGACGTTTTGACCGACAAATTTTTGTAGATCTTCCCGATTTGCGTGAACGTAAAGAAATTTTTGAAGTGCATCTTAGACCACTAAAAAAATCCAAGGATTTAGATACCGATTTTTTGGCTAAACAAACTCCAGGATTCTCAGGTGCCGATATAGCCAACGTATGCAATGAAGCTGCTTTGATTGCTGCTAGAAATGGCAAAAAAATGGTAGACAAACAAGACTTTTTAGATGCGGTAGACCGAATAATAGGTGGTCTTGAAAAGAAAAATAAAATTATTACTCCTAGCGAGAAAAAAGCTGTTGCCTACCATGAAGCAGGTCACGCTACCGTGAGTTGGATGTTGGAACATGCCGCACCATTGGTTAAAGTAACAATTGTTCCAAGAGGGCGTTCATTAGGCGCAGCATGGTATTTACCAGAGGAGCGCTTAATTGTTAGACCAGAGCAAATGCTGGATGAAATGTGTGCTGCATTGGGTGGACGTGCTGCAGAAAAGGTTATTTTTGATAAAATCTCTACAGGCGCATTAAGCGATTTGGAAAAAGTAACCAAACAAGCAAGAGCCATGGTTACCATTTATGGGCTAAGCGATAAGATTGGTAATTTAACTTATTACGATTCTTCAGGACAGAGCGAATATGGATTTACCAAACCTTATAGTGAAGAAACAGCCGAACTCATAGATAAAGAAATTTCCAGCATTATTGAAGAACAGTACCAACGTGCCATCAAAATCTTGGAGGAAAACAAAGACAAACTTACCGAATTGGCTGAAGTACTTTTAGAAAAAGAAGTAATATTTAAAGACAATTTGGAAAAAATATTTGGCAAACGTACTTTTGAAAAAGAAGAAGAACAAATAACAAAAGAAGAACAAGAAACAACAGAAAAATAGATTATTTCTATTATTTTGTTAAGTAAATAGTAAAAATCTTAAATTACCCTCATGGTTAGTTTAAGATTTTTTATATTTGATAAACCCAGATGTAATTGAGTTAATAGCACAATCTTAATGAGTCTTTTTAGAAAAATTTTTGGTTTTAAATCTGAAAATAAGGATGAAGAACTAATAAAATCAAACGAAAGAGGCAAGTACATGCCTGAAATCAAACTGCCGATAGACGAAAGGTTTACCATAAACTTTAAAGCTAATGGCGGTAAATTCCTTTACTGTGAAAACTTAGATGAAATTTTTCAAAACTTACAAAACATATTAGTTGAAAATCAATGGGAAAATAAAAATGTGTTAGTTTTAGATGACCAACTTGAAAGTAAGTTTAAAAACTCCTGCTTACAATCTACCCGAAAAATAAGTGATGCTACATTTTTCTTAACGACATGTGAAAACCTCATTGCCAATGACGGTTCTTTGCTTATTTCTTCCAAACAGATTTTTGAAAAAAAATTACGTGAGTTACCTTTTAATTTCATTGTCTTTGCTACAACCAGTCAAATTGTTGAAAGCATAGGAGAAGGACTTCGAGTTATAAAATCGAAAAGCAGACAAAAAATACCCACCAATATTACAACCATTAAACATTTTAAATCTGCCGATGAAAAAGATTTCCTAAGTTATGGCAGTAGTGCCAAAAATTTATACTTATTACTTCTAGAAGACCTGTAGGATGAAGGAATTTTTTATTCGAGGCTTATCTGGCTTACTCTATGCGACTCTACTTATATTATGTTTATATTCTGAACATGCACTTCTTATTCTCTTTTTTGTTTTTGGTGTGATTTGTCTTATGGAATTTAAAAAGCTTATTCAACTTAAAAGCAACATTCCATTTATCATTTTTATTATACTCTATGGTATTTTTGGTTATTGGCAAGAGGTCCTACAATCTAATGGCGGACTCGACGAAGCTACCCAAATTTTAATGGTTATAACCATTTTTGTGCAGTTGTTTTTAATTAAGGATTTGTTTTCAGAAAAGGTCATCCCCTTGTTTCATTCCAAACGTTTTATTTTAACAACCTTTTATCTCTCTAGCGGATTTGTTTTTTTGGTTTTAATTACCAATTATTACACTACATATAACCCAAACATTTTATTAGGAGCTTTTATATTGGTTTGGGTAAACGACTCGTTTGCTTATTTAGTTGGTAAAAACTTTGGAAGGCAAAAACTTTTTGAAAAAATATCGCCCAAAAAAACTGTAGAAGGGTTTTTAGGGGGGTTATTTTTTTCATGTATAGCAAGCTATTTTATCGCTACCTTTACCGAAACTTTAAATTTCACTAACTGGCTCATAATGGCTATTATTATTAGTGTATTTGGAACGCTAGGGGATTTAATAGAATCTAAATTTAAAAGGCAAGCCCAAGTTAAGGATAGCGGTGTAATTATGCCGGGGCATGGTGGATTGTTAGATCGATTGGATAGCATTATTTTTGCTGCTCCAATTATATATTTATTCTTAAGAATGCTTAAATATGTTTCATAAAGAAGGTCATAAAATTATAACGGTAACGTTTATTCTAGTTTTAGCACTGTTCTTGCTAACCGATTTTTTCATAGGCATAGCTTGGTTGCGAACAAGTATCATGCTTCTATTGATTGTGTTTTTAATTATTATCCTTCAGTTTTTTAGAAACCCCAAACGCAATACTTTAATTAACAACAATACTGTAGTATCACCTGTCGATGGAAAGGTAGTGGTTATTGAAGAGGTTTACGAGAAAGAATATTTTAAGGATAAACGCCTACAAGTAAGCGTATTTATGTCTCCTATCAACGTCCATGTGACTCGTTACCCTATAAGCGGTAACGTTATTTTTAGCAAGTATCATCCAGGAAAATACTTAGTAGCATGGCACCCTAAAGCAAGTGAGGAAAATGAACGCACAACCGTTGTTGTTGAAAACGAAAATTATGGCAAGGTACTGTATCGTCAAATTGCAGGGGCACTAGCCAAACGTATTGTTAATTATGCCAAACAAAACGATAAAGTGGTTCAAGGGGAAGATTCTGGATTTATAAAATTTGGTTCAAGGGTAGATGTTTTTTTACCTTTAGATGCAAAAATCAAGGTTCAACTCAACCAAAAAGTAAAAGGTGGCGAAAGCATTATTGCAGAAACCAATGGGTAAAATTGATTTAGACACAGCCTTCCAAGAAGCCGTTAACCGGGTTAACAATCATACCGATCCGTTTCCTGCTGATACGCTACTAAAACTCTATGCCTATTACAAAAGAGCCACAAACGATTATGGCAAACCCAGTAGCAAAAAACCTATTATCAATGCCTTTAAGACCAACGCCTTGTTTCAGGTTCAAAATGTAAGTCCTAAGGCCGCCAAAGAGAAGTATATAGAATTGGTTAATAATTACTTTTTATACAGGGAATAACATCCGTTTATACGTTTTCTGCAAATTCAGCCTGAAAAAGCATAGCGAAATGTTTTAACATTTTTTTCTTAACCTCATCCATGGCAACTTCTTTGACCCCTAGCTCAACATTCAATGACGTCACTGCCTTACCTCTAATTCCACAAGGAATAATATTATCGAAATACCCTAAATCGGCATTGACATTAAACGCAAAGCCATGCATGGTTACCCACCTACTGGCACGCACACCCATAGCGCAAATTTTTCGGGCAAAAGGCGTTCCTACCTCTAACCAAACCCCCGTTTCACCTTTACTTCGTGTGGCTTCAATACCATATTCTGCTAGGGTTAGAATAACCATTTCTTCCAAAAAGCGAAGATACTTATGAATATCGGTAAAGAAATTTTCAAGATCTAAAATAGGATAACCAACAATTTGTCCAGGACCATGATAAGTAATATCCCCACCACGGTTAATTTTATAAAATGTAGCACCTTTATCGGTAATTTGCTTTTCGTTTAAAAGCAAGTTAGACAAATCACCACTTTTCCCCAATGTATACACGTGTGGGTGCTCTACAAACAAGAAATAATTATTGGTTTGTAAGTGTGTTTCCTCCCTCCTGTTTTTAGCCTTAATGTCTACAATACCCTTAAACAATAGCTCTTGGTAATCCCAAGTTTCCTTGTAGTCCCTAAGTCCTAAATCCTGCAGTTCTATTCGCTTGTTCATAGGCTGCAAAAGTACGGGAATTTTTCATTTTAAAATTCATATAAGACAAACGAAAAATATTGCTTT
This sequence comes from Aestuariivivens marinum, assembly GCF_022662175.1. GTDB lineage: Bacteria > Bacteroidota > Bacteroidia > Flavobacteriales > Flavobacteriaceae > Aestuariivivens > Aestuariivivens marinum. Next base: position 28,183 of record NZ_JAKMCR010000001.1, read on the forward strand.
ACAAATGGCTACTGGCTAAACCATACTTTAACGGTTAGGGTTATTAAGAATAACCAGTGCCGCTATTACCCCAGGAACCCATCCGCATAACCATAACAAGAACACTATAAAAATAGAACCACAGCCCTTATCTAAAACAGCTAAAGGTGGACAAATTATAGACAATAAAACTCTCCAAAAACTCATGTATTCCGATTTTTAATTGATGACACCTATTGGACGTAATAGTTTAAGGTTTGTTACACTCAATCATTACACTAGGTCGTTAAATTTTTAGTCATTGGTGTTTCATTCAAAGAAAATAGGTAGTTTCGTAATATGAACATACGCTACTGTTTTATTTTACTATTCCTAATATCGGTTTTTGCTCAAGCACAATATAAATTTTCGGGTGAAATAGATAAAACGAAGTGGCACGACAATGTGTACCTCTCCATCATAGATGATTATAGGCACTTGTCTGGTATTTATGAAGAGCAGATTATTGACATGGTGAAGGCAGACTCTACCGGTCATTTCGAGTTTACCGGAAGTGTGTTAGAGGATGATTATAGGATTTATAGAATACACGTTGACAATTGTGAAAAGGATAATCTAGAACTGCCACATTTTAATGGCCATTGCGACGAAAGTAACGAAATACTATTTATAGCAAAAAACACAGACACCTTACAGTTCCCTTTTTCTTTTGACTATCAAATGTTTTGCGATGTGAAATCAAAAAATGATAAGGCCCTGTCACTCATTAAAATAGACTCCCTTAAAGATGAAATGAAATATGCTTACAGCACATTTAGAAGTGAAGCCAACAGAGCATTGAACAACAAAAAATGGTTTAAAAAATTACAGGATTTTGGCCAAAGCTTAAACGAACCCTTGGCGGAGCTATACATTTACACCTATTTATCAGACAGAAGAAATAGTATGCACCAATATTATTTGGAAGATTTAAAGACCAATCCCTATTACGAAGATTTGCTTAAAAGATTAACGGTTGCCTATCCTGATGCAACTTATACCCAACAATACAGAAACGAACTTAATTCTGATGAATTTATACTTAACAGAGAGTCTGAAAATAATGCTGTTAATTGGACCTATATTTTATTCTTTTTGTTCATTGCATCTATATCGGTTAACATTATATTATTCCTGTCCTTCAAAAAATTCAAGAAACGGATGTCTTCCAATGGTAAAGAACAATTAACGCGGCAAGAACAGAATATTCTCAATTTATTACTTGAAGATAAATCCAATAAAGAAATAGCCGACATCCTTTTTGTTAGCCTTAGCACCGTAAAAACCCATATAAACAACATTTACAGGAAGTTAAATATTCAAAATAGAAATGAAGCTAAGTCATTGTTTAATAACTAGTTAATAAGTATATAATTAGGTACTAGTACCTTTTTCAATCCTGCTTTTTTAGTTTTTAATAAAAGATATGTGCAAGTTTGTTACATCAAGAATTTTAAAATTTAAATAATCATGGCTTACTCATTAAATCAAAAATCAACAAATCTATTACTTGTTTTATTCTTATTGGTTTCAGCATTTAGCTTTGCCCAAGAAGGAAGCAAATCTGAAAAAGTTGGCGTTTTCACTTTTGAAAACGAAGAAATAGACTATGGCACCATTGCCTATAATTCTGATGGCTTGCGTGTATTTAAATTTACCAATACAGGAGACGCGCCAATAGTAATCTCTAAAGCAAAAGGATCATGTGGTTGTACCGTACCTACCTATAGCAAAAATGTCATTCTACCAGGTGAAAAAGGTGAAATTCAGGTAAAATATGCTACAAATAGAATTGGTAAATTCACTAAAACGGTAATGTTAACCACAAATGCTTCCCAGCCTAACAAAGTATTAAGGATTAAGGGAGAAGTACTGAAACCTGAAACAAAAGAAGCTCCCAAAAGCTAATTGTTAACTAGCATAGCTTGTATATAAGTTTTTTTATGTACAAGCTTATTAAAAATGTTGTGTGCTATTGTGTGTAAAAAATGTAATTTTGCACCTGGCCATAAAGGGCCGGTTTTTAAAATCACAATAGCATGCAATTATCAGAGCAAGAACTTGTAAGACGAGAGAAATTAGCAAAATTACGCGAATTGGGCATTAACCCTTATCCCGCCAATTTATATCCAGTTAAGAATACTTCAAAATCGATAAAAACCAATTTTAAACAGGGTGACCAAGTAGTTATCGCTGGTCGCTTAATGTCTAGGCGCATACAGGGCAATGCTAGTTTTGCAGAGTTACAAGATGCCGAAGGCCGTATCCAACTGTATTTTAACAGGGACGAAATATGTTCTGGTGACGATAAGACAAAATACAATACTGTTTATAAAAAATTACTGGACATAGGTGATTTTATTGGTATTGAAGGCGAACTATTCACTACTAAAGTTGGTGAAAAAACGGTTATGGTAAAAAACTTTACCTTGTTAAGTAAGGCCTTAAAGCCATTACCTTTACCCAAACTGGATGCCGAAGGTAATATTCACGATAAATTTGACGATCCCGAGTTACGTTACCGTCAGCGTTATGCCGATTTGGTAGTTAACCCACATGTTAAGGATGTTTTCGTAAAACGTACCAAATTGTTCAATGCCATGCGTCAGTTTTTTAATGATGCTGGTTATTTTGAAGTAGAAACCCCGGTATTACAGCCCATTGCCGGTGGCGCTGCGGCGCGTCCGTTTGTAACCCACCATAATGCTTTAGATGTGCCACTTTATATGCGAATTGCAAACGAGCTATACTTAAAGCGCTTAATCGTTGGTGGTTTTGATGGTGTTTACGAATTCTCTAAAAACTTCCGTAACGAGGGTATGGACCGCACCCACAATCCAGAGTTTACAGCTATGGAAATTTACGTGGCCTACAAGGATTATAATTGGATGATGGATTTCTGTGAACGCTTGCTGGAACATTGTGCCAAAGCGGTTAACGGTACCACCAAAGCGACGTTTGGTAAGCATGATATCGATTTTAAAGCCCCTTATGCCAGGGTAACCATGGCCGACTCGATTAAAGAATTTACTGGGTTCGATATTATCGGTAAAAGTGAATCCGAAATACGGGAAGCTGCAAAAGCTATGGGTGTTGAAGTAGATGAAACTATGGGTAAGGGGAAGCTGATAGACGAAATTTTTGGTGAAAAATGTGAGGGTAACTACATTCAGCCCACCTTTATTACCGACTACCCGAAAGAAATGAGCCCATTGTGTAAGGAGCACCGAGACAATCCTGAACTGACCGAGCGTTTTGAGCTCATGGTATGTGGTAAGGAAATAGCCAATGCTTACTCTGAGCTTAACGACCCTATAGACCAACGTGAACGCTTCGAGCACCAATTGGAATTGGCCAAAAAAGGCGATGAGGAAGCTACAGCGACTATCGATTACGATTTTTTACGTGCCCTCGAATACGGTATGCCCCCTACTTCGGGGATGGGTATTGGTATGGACCGATTGATTATGTTCTTGACCAACAACCAATCCATACAGGAGGTGCTGTTCTTTCCGCAAATGCGGCCAGAAAAGAAAGCTGTGGCTTTAAGTGATGATGCCAAAACCATTTTTGAAACCTTGAGAAAAACTGAAAGATTACCTCTGTCAGATTTAAAACTACAATCGGGCTTATCAAATAAAAAATGGGATAAATGTATTAAAGAACTTACTAAAAATAGTCTTGTCAAAGTTGAAAAAACTGATGAAGGCTTGTTTGTTGAAGTTGTTTAAAAGCTCCTTTATAGAAATCTTAAAAAGGGAATCAAATGAGATTCCCTTTTTTTATTATCATTTATTCTATTAAAAATATTAGACGATATAGTTTTCCTTTAACTATGATATAAACTAAAGCTTTTTAAGAAACAGTTAATCATCAATATATCAAGTTGTATCGAATAGTATTGGAATTCTTCTCTTAATCTCTTAATTTTAAGACAGTTTACCTTATTTCAATTATTAGGCTTAATACCGTTGACAAAGAATGATTCAGGATGATAAATTAATATCCAAACTAAAATCGATCGTTCTAGATAATCTTCAAAATGAACAATTTGGCGTTGAAGATTTATCAAAATCAGCAGGTCTAAGTCGGTCGCATCTACACCGAAAATTAAAGACACTAAAATCACAATCCATAAGTCAATATATTAGAGAGATTAGGCTTAATGAGGCTCATAAACTGCTCCAAGAGGAATCTTTTACCATCTCTGAGGTTGCCTACAAAGTTGGTTTTGGAAGCCCCTCCTATTTTCATAAATGTTTTCACGAGCATTATGGGTATCCTGCAAGTGAAACTAAAAAACATAAAAACGAGGAAGCCTTTAAACAAGAAATAAAGAAGAAAAACCGTTTTAGTTATAAAAGTGAAAGCAGGAGGGTTTTTAAAACTTTTGGTTTATTATTTGTTCTAATTTTTGTAGGCTATATATTGTTTAACTACTATTCCAGTACTGAAGTTTTAGCTTCAACTGAAAAATCTATTGCGGTCTTACCTTTCAAGAATATTAGTGGTGATGAGGACAATCAATTTTTTGCTGATGGACTGGTAGAAGGTCTTTTAAACAGGTTAGCTACCTTAGAAGAATTAAAAGTTATTTCTCGTACATCATCCGAGATTTATAAACACAACACAACAAAAACAATTCCCAAAATTGCCTCAGAATTAGGTGTTTCCTATATTCTGGAAGGCAGTATCCAAAAGCATGAGAATAAAGCCAGAATTACAGTTCAGCTTATTGATGCCACTAGTGATGACCATGTCTGGATTAAAAGTTTTGACAGAGAATTATCTGATATTTTTAAAATTCAAAGTGAAATTGCCCTACAAATAGCTTCAGACCTTAATACAACTCTTTCAGAACAACAAACTTTAAAGATTAAAAGAAATCTAACTGAAAACATTGAAGCCTATAAATTATACCAACTGGGTAGATTTTATTGGGGAAAACGATTGGGCAAAGACTATTTAACAGCCATTGATTATTTTAATAAAGCCGTAAAAGAAGACCCTAATTATGCGCTTGCTTATGCTGGCTTAGGCGACACCTATTTCCTAAAAATATGGAAATCATCAAGTCGTGAAGAGATTAAAGAAAATAGAGAAAAAGCCGAATATTTTGCACTAAAAGCCTTGGAAATAGACCCCAATTTAGTAGAGGCCCATACAGTACTAGCTACACTATACTTTTATATTGATTGGAATTATGAAAAAGCAAATATAGCATTTAAAAAGGCTTTTGACATTGGAACAAAATATTCTACACTACACCATCGCTTCTCTGAATATCTTAGTTATTTAGGGAAACATGAAGAAGCAAGATCCCACATAAACAAAGCTATTGAGCTTGACCCTTTGTCATTCATAGTTAGAGAAGTAAGCGCAAAGCTTTATTTAAATAATGGAAGTTTTCATAAGGCTATAGCTGAGTCAAAAATTGCAGAAGATTTAAATAAGGAAAGTATAAGACCTTCACTATATCAGTTTTGGTCACATTATATGCTCAAAAATGATTCATTAGCTATAGAAAATATAAAGAAGTTGAGAACAATTATAAAAAGTGATATAACAAATCAAGCTTTAGACAGCATATATGAAGTATCTGGCACAGATGGTTTAATGAGATGGTGTATCTCCAAGATTTCAGAACCTAATTTTAAAGCTAAAAGCTTATTTCTTTTAGGAGACATTAATGAAGGCATAAATATACTGGAGGATGCTTTCAACAAAGGAAGACCCCTTGGAGATATTCCCTATATGTACCCCTCTCATATTTTACATTCCAATCAACGGTTTATGGCATTAATGAAAAAAATGAACTTACCTTACAGCACTGTTTCTAACAAATAATCCTCAATTGAAACTGCCCTAACCCTAAACAACCTTCCTATTAACAACATGGCTTAACAAAACAACATAATTTTGAAAAAAAATTAATGTTTTTGCAACATAGTTACTTAATGTCATGTACATTATTTAACCATCTTTATAGGTATAAAGTGTATTGTATAACAAGTAAAACTATGTAATTATGAAAACTATAAAACTATTTTGTTTAACTCTATTAAGTTTTTTTCTTTTCACAGCCTGTAACATTGAAGATTTCCATTCAGAACAAAACTCACTTGAAAAAGACAACCTAACCTCAAAATCCAGCATTCAAAAAAGTTTACCTTTTAAAGCTACCTTCACCGTGTGGCGTGCAGAGGCTCCAGGTTCCCAAGCATGTGACCCTGGTTCTTCTAGTGAAACCATGATAATGAAGGGAAATGGAGAAGCGACACATCTTGGCCAGTTACAGGAAATCTTTATGAGATTTTGTTCTGCTCCTACTCCAGAAGTTATTTTTCCAGTGAACTATTGGTTTATAGAAACGGGTAAATTTGTAGCAGCTAACGGAGACGAATTACATTGTATAATTGAGTCAGGCCAGATATGGCTATATACAGGAGATAACCCTGATTATCAAGTACATTTTAATGACGAAATAACATTTATTGGAGGTACCGGTCGTTTTAAAGGCGCATCCGGATGGGCTAAAACCAATGCCTATGTTCATTCAGGAACTACAGGTAATGAAGGGGAAGATCCATTTTATACTGATTTCTTTATAGAGGAAGGAGAATTAATTATTGTACCTGGTAGCGCATCGGAATAGTAATTTAAGAAAGAAAAATCCAATTCAAAAAAAAGGAAGGAATCTTAAGATTCCTTCCTTTTTTTTTATTCATTATTTATTCTTCCTGAGAAGTTATTTTATATCCTGTTTGTAAAAATATTTCCAAAGCATTCCAGGAAGAATCATCTTTAACAACTTTACCATCTTCAATCGTGAGCACTGTAATACCCGATATAGCTTTAAATGGTTTTTCGTTTCCTTTCACACCAATTAATTCACCTGAAAATGTTCCATCAGCAGACCAATTTACAACAACTATATTGCCGCTTATATAATAATCATCCAAATTTAATATCATATTTGGATAAGCTCCATTTATAGCATTGAATTCACTAACAAGCTCAGCTCCACTCGTACTTTTGCCTCCTGGACTTATTCTAGTAAAATTATCGGCATAAACATTATTTATGAGCTCTGGCGCTCTTTTTTCCCACATAAGATCAATCTTCTCCCATAGAGCCTTAAAATCGGTGTCGGAAATTTCATTTACAACTTCAACAGTTTTAACTTGTTCTATTTCTTCTTTAGGCGTTTCCTTACAAGCACTATTTATAAAAACTAAACCTGTTAGCAATAACATTATATTAAAATTAAATAGAGTTTTCATTTAAAATTGGTTTTTGGTTAATATTTCATCAAGATAAGAAAATTCAATTTAAAAAACTTACTATCAATTATTTAAATGTTTTCCTATACTTTAAAATAGCTTCAGCAAATAAAAGTGGTACTGCCCAAAAAACCCAACTTAACAAGCCTAATCTATCCAATTCTCCAAGAATATTGTACTACTTTTAAATTTCATAGATTCTAAAGTATTTGCCATGAAGTTTTTTGGTTTTAACCTTTAGCTTGATAATAAAATCCTATTTTTATAGAAACTAAACTCATGAACAGACGAAAATTTTTAATACAAAACAGTATTGCGGTTGGAGGCTTAACTGTATTACCTGCTTCCTTAGCGGCAAAGACACTAATAGATCAAAAAACATACACATCGAATAGGCCAAATCCAAACCAACGCACCTTTACAAGTCGGGCCGTTGAAGATTTAATCGCTGAAGTAAAAGCCAGTATAAAAGATGAGGAACTGGCTTGGCTATTCGAAAACTGTTATCCCAATACACTGGACACTACAGTTGATTATGAAATTATAAATGGTAAGCCAGACACTTTTATCATCACAGGTGATATTGATGCCATGTGGTTAAGGGATTCTACCGCCCAAGTGTGGCCCTACATGCCTTTGATCAAAAAGGATGATAAATTAAAAAACCTTATTAAAGGGTTGGTTAACCGACAAACCAAATGCATTCTTAAGGATCCTTATGCTAATGCCTTTTATAAGGACTTAAGTAAAAAATCGGAATGGGAAAGTGACAAACCAACACCCATACCTGGAGTACACGAAAGAAAATGGGAAATAGATTCCCTTTGTTATACCATTAGGTTAGCCAATGAGTATTACCAACGTACCCAAGACCCCTCAATTTTTGATGAAGATTGGAATCAAGCCATGCAACTTGTTGTAAAAACATTACGTACAGAACAAAGAAAACATGGTGAATCGCCATATACCTTTATTAGGCAAACGACGTCCATGATTGATGCCCCAACATTTGCAGGTACAGGAAGACCTTTAAAACCCGTGGAGCTAATAGCTTCTATGTTCCGGCCTTCGGATGATGCTACCTTGTTTCCGTTTTTAATCCCTTCCAATATATTTGCTGTTATTTCATTAAAGCAATTGGCTGCTATTAATAAAAACGTCTTGAACAATTCTGCTTTTGCTGATGAATGTTCACGTTTTGCCAATGAAGTAGACGAAGCCATTAAGCAATATGCCATTTCCAATCATTTGGATTTTGGTAACATTTACGCTTATGAAGTGGATGGCTTTGGCAACAAAGTTTTTATGGACGATGCCAACGTACCCTCGTTAATGTCATTAGCCTATTTGGGAGCTCATAAGACTACAGATTCCATATACCAAAACACCAGACGCTTTCTGCTAAGCGACCACAACCCCTATTATTTAAAGGGTAAAGCTGCCGAAGGCCAAGCGAGTCCGCATACCGGGAAAAACAAAATATGGCCCATGGGTATTATTTTAAGGGCCATGACCAGCGACAATGATCAAGAAATCATCAAGTGTTTAACAATGCTTAAAAACACCCATGCTGGTACTGGATTTATGCACGAAGCCTTTAATAAGGACAACCCCGAAGATTTTAACAGGTCTTGGTTTGCCTGGGCCAACACACTGTTTGGGGAATTGATCATTAAAATTTACAGGGAGCGTAAATCTATACTATCCCATAGTTTTTAAGATATTTTCTTATAAAATACAAAAGCCCAGTAATAAAATTACTGGGCTTTTAAACTAACTAACCAACTAAACTAAATTTATTCACTAATAACTAATCTTATGAAAAGAAATTATGTGCTATATGATTTATAAATCTAACTACGGTACAAAGAGACGCAATTTTTTTAATATGTAAAACTAATTTAGAAATGTTTAACAGCTTACTTTCTAATTTTATAATTTCTTTAAGAATTAAAGGTCTTGTAAAAAGAAATTGATTAAGGAAATAGGTTATCTATCTCTGATTGGTAAGCCCTATATTCCATTAGATTATTATGATTTCCTTCCTCTATCACAATAAAAGTTGTTTGCAGTTTTGGGCTAATCGTAACTAATTTTTTTGCAGAGGAAAACGGAACAACCTCATCTTGAGTGCCGTGAAAAATAGTTATTGGACAATTCACATTTGGAATAAACTCAAAGCTTGGAAATTTATAGTTTAATAGCTGCTTTACTGGAAAAATAGGAAATTTGAGTTGCGCAACATCTGTCATACTATAATAAGGTGTTTCTAAAATAAGTTGTTTCGGTTTGTTTTTTGAAGCTAAATATGTTGCCATTGCTGTCCCTAAGGAGCGTCCATAAAGTGTAATAACTTGTTCATTATAACCTTGTTTTAGGTAATTATAAAATAATTTGGCATCATTGTAAAAAGATGCTTCACTTAGTTTTCCGATACTTTTACCATAAGCTCTGTAATCCATAATTAGCACATCATACCTCCTTTCAACAAAAGGCTCTACAATGGCGCCCCATCTGGACAGATTATCAGCATTTCCATGAAAATACAGGATAACGCCCTTTGGGTTTTCAACTTTAAAATGAATAGCATTTAGTATAGCTCCATCATTAGTCTTTAAAAATAATTCTTCGAAATTATATGTGAATTGGTACTCAAAGTCCTGTTCTAGTGCTGTAGGCAGAAACAATAGCCTTTCTTGGAAAACGTATAGTAATGTTAAAATCATAACATAAAGACTTATAAAAATAAAAAATATCTTCTTAAGCTTATGTTTTATTAGGTTTGGAGCTGTGTTTAACATGAATACTAGTTGTTGATAAATCAATATTTTGAGGCTTTGAATTTAAGATATCATGAATCATTTTATGATAAGATTCAAAATTATTTAAATTTTTATGTCCACCCCCTATTATAGTGTGAAGTTTTGTTCGTTTTGGGTTTACCTTAGATAGTTTTATACTGGTTTTATACGGAATAAGTTTATCGTTTGTTCCATGTATTATGTGAATTGGACATCTTACATATTTTAACCATTTATATGTTGGTAATGGATATTTAAGTAATACCGATAAGGGCATAAATGGGGCGTATCGAGCAGTAACTTTGGTCAAGCTATAATAGGGAGCATCCAAAATAAGCATTTTAGGATTGTTCAACGAGGCCAATTTTGCAGCAAATCCAGACCCTAAAGACCTGCCGTAAAGGATAATCCTGTCTTCTGAGATTCGTTCCTTAATTTTATTATACACTTCCTGTAAATCCCTTTTAATAGCTTTTTGCGAACGCTTTCCGGTACTCTTACCAAAACCCCGATAATCTACCATTAAAACATTATAATTATGTCTGGTAAAATCTACAGCAAACTTCCCCCAGCCCTTTATACTTTTTGAGTTCCCTTTAAGATATAAAACCACTCCTCTAGAATCTCCTTTGGGCATAAACAGAAGACCATTGATAACTGCACCATCCCTGGTTTCAAGGTTATATTCTTTAGTGTTCTGATTATCATAATAAAACTCAAAATCTTTGGATAGCTTTTCAGGTTTAAACAGCATATAATCCTGCAAATAATACAATGCTACACTAACAGTTATATAAATAGATATAATTAGTAATATGGTTGAAACCCAGTACGCCATTGGCAGATTATAATCATACTAATATACAAATTACTACTCATAACATTTTTAAAAACATTTCTACAAATGGATCCCTATAGGCTAGAGCATAATAAATACTCCATGAAATAATCCCATCGCTTTAATATTCTTAACTCTAAAACACATTATTGTATTAAATATTGCTAGAACAAAATTCCCAATGTTAACCTCCCACACAGAAACCACACCATATAGTTTTATAATTTCTTTAAGAAAATAGTTTTTCACCTCACTTAACACCTATCTTTTTTACATAATCTTTAATAGAAATATTATTAACAATAACATCATCCAAAACCGCCTCACCTGCTTTTACATAAACTAATGCATGGGTATCAATTAAGGAATCCTGATGAGCATTTCTTACCGCTACCTCAGCATCATAAGCTTTGGTTTCCTCAATATAATATCTATTAAACGGATATTGAATATTTAATTCCTTACTTTGTTTATTGTACCATCTTGCCTTAGCATTCACAAAATTCTTCTTTTCATTTGGTAATAGTACTCGACTAATCTTTGACACTTTAGCATATCCTAAACTGTCTGTTTCAAGGTAAATGTAAAGATCCTCACCTCTCTGCCAGGTTGAATCTTTAGTTTCATACAACCCAACTTCAAAATCTAAGGCAATATATCTACCTCTAAATGGGTCTGCTGGATCAATAGGCCTTGTTTTAAACTTATATAATTGACCCTTAGCAAGAATATCTTCTTTACCAAGAATCATATTAATAGGTACAAAAATTTGTGCTATGGCAACAACTATAAACAGTATAAAAATATGTATTGTTCTCATCTTTCTATTTTTTTAAATTCATTTTTCCTTCCTTTTGTCTTTTAAGCATAAAATAGTTGGTTAAAAAGAAGCCCAGACCAAATCCTAAAAACAATACTCCGCGAATTACAAAGGACATCTCTGTATCAAAAAACCTGCAAACTATTAAAACAGCTATGATCAATAAACCATAGTTTGATATCCCAAAATGAAATGTGTCTGCTCCTTTTTTTATAGTCAAAATACCAATGGCCAAAATCAACAGGTTTATTATTATTAATGGAATATATTTGTTATTAAAACCAGCAAAAAATACGATAGTAAATATTAGAAAAGTGTAATGGGTCAAATCAATTTTAGAAATCCATTGTTTAGCTATGCCATATATCAATATCCCTATGGCAATTAGCAATAAAAATAGTGTGATATAAAATTCCTGTGAAGAATAAACTAATTCTGTTTTTTTTATTGCTTCCCACATCAAGTCAAAACTGGTTAACAAAAGCATATAAATGGTTCCCAATGAGCCTAAAACCAAATAGGCATTACCTCTTAATTTTAAATTACTAAATAATGGCATTTTTCCAATGCTATAAAAAATGCCATATAGCACCACATACATTAACACACCTAATTCACTTGTCTTATGTACAAAGGTTCCTAGAACTATATTAAGACTTAAAGGAAATAACCAATTAAAAATAGAAGTAATGTTTGCAGCCGATTTATATTTTAAAAGTTGCCAATAATGAGGGAACACCAAACCCAAAAGCAATAAATAATACCATGGAGTCTTTCCGTTGCTTAGATAAGAATATCCAAAATCTGCCGCATAAAATGTCATAAAAATGATGTGTAATATTGCTAAACTATGTGACCTTAAAAAATAAATTAATGGAAAACACAGTAATATCCATGTCAAAATGAAATCGCTAAAGTTTCCCGGTATATTATAAATTTGACTTATAAGAGATATACATGAGCCGACCACAAAAAACAAAAGCGTACCGGTAGACTCTTTCCAAACATTGTTTTTATTCTTAAAAATTGAAATACCAACAAATACCTGTCCTAATACTAAGGGCAAAAAAGCCAAAGAGGTTTTGATTGATTTTGAAAAATCATCCCAATTATGTGCTAAAATCAATATAATTCCCAATCCTATTAGTAAACCACCTAGAACTCCAAAAACGGTAAACATCCTATTGGGGACATCTACTTTTTTGGATTGATAATAAGCTTCCATTTTTGAAGCACTTTCTTTTGATATGACCTGTTGTTCAACAAGTTCCTTAATATCATTTTGAATTTTTGAATTCATTTATAATACTGTTTTAATTCTATTACTTAACTTTCACCCTTTAATTATCTGTTTTGGATTCCATGTAAAATGCCAATAATACTATTACTAGAAAAAGGGTAACTCCTTCATCATTGCCTCTTAAGATTAAACGGTGTTTAAAATTATTTCACGACGCTCTATATAGGTAAAAACCAATACTGCCAAACCAATTGCAGATATAATGTGCTTAATGGAATGCCCACTTATGAAAGATAATGTGCCAAAAATTTCTTCATCATAATTCTCACTTAGTTTAGCAATTATATATGCCACTATTAGCGTCCAATAGCCATAGTTCATAGTAAAACTAGATTTAAAACTTAACAGAATAATAGGCAATGCAAACATTGGATAAAACTGCACTAAAACATACGGTCTTAAATCATTAAAAACCACCCAATAAACAACAGATAGCATTCCAACAAAAACTAAAGGCATTAAAAGCCTATTACCGAGTTTAGGGTTAATGAATTCACTCAAGATAATAGATACCAACGACATGAAAACTATTGTCATAGGTAATCTATCCCATACCAAAGATGAATTAGTTGGGCTTAAATGGTAATAACCCGAACCAATTGAAACAAGAATAATTCCAATGAAAAGAAAACAATATTGGATTTTGTATCCCAAAATTTTATTAACATTAATTAGACCCCAAATACCAACTATAGCAAATGGAATATTTGAAACAACATTCCAAAAATTAGCAACATTAAACCTTTCAACAGCATCACTAAAGTTATGATATAATGGGTCTTGCGCTATTGGATCAATTAAAAAAACACCTATAGCCGAAAAAACAGCCAGGACAATTAATAAGCCCACTCCTATTTTTTCTTGTGTTCTCATATTTATAGCTTACAGATTTGAGTGAGTCATTGGTACTTTAAAACAAAAAAATCATATAAATAATAATGCCTTCAGCAATACCAGTAATTATACTCATACCCAGAATATCCTTAACCTTACTTCTTAAAAAGAATACGGTACTTAAAATAGCCATTATGGCTGCAAGCAAAATTTCCAATGCTCCTATTTTGGACATTAGATAGGTTATGCCAGTAAATCCTACGGTAACTGCTAAGGCAATGATACAGAATCTTACTATCTCATTTTTGCTATAATTACCTTCGGTAAATCCTTTCTGTAAATCTCTCAAAATAGAAAGAATAAACAATAATGGCACTACAGACAGAAATGGGGCAAATACCACCTTAATGCCTTTAATAATGGAGAGATCATTGTAAAAAAAGAAAGCAATTGTTGTAAACAATAGTAGGCCTGTTACAATAATGGCTTGAAAGGTAAACAACAGTTCCCGTTTTGAAGCGTTGTTTTTTTCTGTGTTTTGAAGTACTTGTTGCATAATTTAAAATTTTGATAATTCCGCTTTTCTATTATGAAGACAAAAAGAATACATGAATCGCAAGTGATAATAGCACGCCGCTCAATATACCATTGGCCTTCAAATTATTATATAAGATAAAATTTAACACATAAGTGCTCACAGCAGTAGAGTTGATGAGATGTGCAAAAATCAAATTGTTTTCAAGGTTTTGATGTGTTAAAAACTCTATTAGTTGCATTATTCCTATTCCAGTTATTATAGTTAATAGCAATAATATGGTAGCAGGTTTTTGGTTTTTAAGTTTATAATCATCTGTATTTTGAGGCAAAAAGTGTTGAATTAAGATAAACCTAACAAAAAACAACATGGGTATTGGGAATACAATAGATGCAATGATTTTAATGACATCCTTGAGTGTCTTTATTTCATCATAGCCCAAAAATACCAGGTACACAAACACCACAACTGAAACACCTGTAGTTACCAAAAAAGCTATATTTAATTTTCTTAGTATCATTACGGCTATTCTATGTTAGGAACATTTAAAAGCATTTTATCATATTGTTTAGTAACCTATTATTATAGGTTTCATGGTTTTAAGAAGTTCTATTTAAATAGAATCAGGTTTAGCTTTATAAATCCCTTGTATTATCATAATAAGTATTAAAACTCTTAAAGGACACTATTTTTTTATTATTTAATGATTTTTTATAATACCTATTGATTAATACATAGTAAATGTATTTATCCAAAACTACCTGAGTGAAAGTAGAAATGTTTGTTGCTCTAAAATCCATGATATAATTGTTTAAGTTCTTCTCTTTTACTTATTAACTTTAATACAAATTTGTTAAGTATTCTAAAGTTTTTAAATACAGATTTTAAAAAAAACTGACGACTTAATTTACAATATTATAACTATTCTTAATATATTTATTATATTATTACTGCAATAACTGACGATTAAAATGTATGATTTAAAAACTATAATTTCCACTTTTTCTAAAGATGACGCACAACGTTTTACATCATACTTAGAAAAAAAGAACAAACGACGGGATGCCAAAAACATACAATTATTCAAACTGCTAAATGAAAACAGTTTGAACTCAGAAGAAATTTGTTTAAAGCTATATGGCGATCAAAAAAAAGACGCTTACCACGCCCTTAGAAAGCGCTTGTTCCAGTCTATTATTAACTTTTCAGCCAATTCAAGTTTAGAGGATGAAAACTCCATACAAATGGAGGTCATAAAATACATTTTGGCCTCACGAAACTACTTGCAACAAAAGCAATATAAAGTCGCATTTAAAATTTTGCATAAGGCAGAAACCATTTCAAAAGAACATCATTTGTACCCTCTCCTTAACGAAATTTACCATACCCAAATCCAATACGCTTATGCATTTCCAAAGATTAAATTTGATGAAGTCATCAAAAAATTTAATTCAAATAGGGAAAACCATTTACTAGAAGACCAATTGAATATCGTTTATTCAAAAATAAAGCTAAAGTTAGCACAGGAAGACACTAGTGATTTACAAACCATCTTAGATAATACTTTGAGCGAGTACAATATTGACATTATTAGTCATCTATCATTTAAGACTTTATTTCAATTGATCAGCATTGTGTCTGTTTCTGCATTTGCCACCAATGATTATTTAAAAATAGAATCTTTTTTAATTGAAACTTACAACAAAATATTATCCTATAAAGATAAAGAAAAGCAACCTTATTACCACATTCAAATAGTATATCATATTGCCAATACTTTATTCAGAAATAAAAAATTTATTGATTCAGAAGCTTATTTGTATCAAATGCATGAACTTATGCTTCAGTATAGAAGTAAATATTATAATACCTTTAAGCTAAAATATAATTTATTATTAAGCTTAAACTACAACTTTACCAATCGTCAAAATAAAGCCATTACAATCTTAGAGTCTTTTATTAATCAAAAATTTCAAGACACAGAATCTGTCTTGGACATCTATTTAAGTCTTGTAATGTATTATTTCCAAAAAGGAGAACTTAAAAAAGCACATTATCTATTTTTAAAGTTCTATCATTCTGATGCTTGGTATTCTGAAAAAGCTGGCAAGGAATGGGTTATAAAGAAAAGTTTGATTGACATTTTATTACATATAGAATTAAACCATATAGACTTGGTAGAATCCAGACTGTTGAGTTTTAAGAGAAGTCATTTTAAATACCTTAGGAGTATTAAGCAAGAGCGTGCCATAACCTATGTAAAATTGGTGGAGTATTATTATAAACATCCAGAGCTTATAACCACAGAAACGTTTAAGGATAAGGTAGAATCTTCATTCGAATGGATTAGCTCACAAAAAGAAGATATTTTTGTAATGAGTTTTTATGCCTGGTTAAAAAGCAAAATGGAAAAACAGAACTTGTACAAGGTTACTCTTAAACTTTTTAATAATACCGAAACCATTCCATCAAAACTTTAAGTGTTTTACGTATGTTAAAAAATTTAATTTGGTTTCTTTTTTGTTGTTGCCATACCGTATTACTGGCACAAAAAACCGATAGCCTATCCTTAAAGAATGGTATTATAAAGTCTAATATTTTGGCGACACACCATTTTGGCATTTTTAGCTCTAGAATTGAACAAAATTTTAAAATCGCTTCACCACAAAAGTTTATACTTTCCTTTAATTATACAAGTGGCAACACCTTCCATCCTTATGTTGAAGCCTATTTCCCTAAAGACCTAGAAATTAGAAAACAATTGAGCCAAGTGACTTGGTATAATCGAAATTTTAATTTTATAGATCAAGAAACCACCCCAGCCGATTACATGAATATTGTTATTGATGCCGTGATTAAAGAGTTTAGGGCCAACCTTAACATTCCTATTTCAGAGCATCACGAATTTGGTATTTCATTACGCTCCTACCTTATTACAAAAGGCAAGTATCCATTTTCATTTTTCACAAGTGATGAAAGCATAGAATGGTTTCATAGCCGCCTTTGGGGAGGCGAAGACCCCTATGGCAGGCGGTATTACGGTTTAAACCAAGTGAATTTTGAGTACGCCGACAGAAAAGGGAACACCCTTAAACTTGGCAATAACGATTTTTTTATTGGCGGTGTCGAACTCAGCCATTACTACTATCCCTCATTCCTTAAAACCCCATCAAAACAATTGTACTTCAATATTGGCAATCATCTAGGCATCAATACCTCGAAGTTTAATCCGTCGATAGATTACGGACTTTCCTTAGGTGGTGTTAAACGCTTTTTACTTAAAAACAAAAACGAATTCAATGTCGGGCTAGGTTCCAATGTGTTATATAAAAATGTTATTGATTTTGGCGAAGTTGTCGATTTAGGAAACAATAGATTCTTAGCAGCTATTGAAGCAAATATAGAATTCACAAAATACACCCAAAAACATAATTTTCATGCTTTTAGTGTGAACTATCACATTCAATCAAGATATAACAAACTAAAGGAGGCCGATTATTACAAATTACTTGGCCAATGGAAAGAGATAAACGGTGGCTGGCAACATGGTGTAGAAACACTTTACAAGGCTTTATCCAATTGGACCTTTATTTATACTTATGGTAGGCCAAAGTTAAAACTGTCCTTATTCTTTAAGGAGGACTTTCTAGTTAACAACGCTCCTGATTTTCAAACTGGTGTTGGTTTGCAAATACCATTTTACAAATAGTTATTTCAGCAATTCAACTTCAAACGATCGTTAAAAAAGCGTTAAAAATCAGATTGCTTTAAACTATTTCACCTTTTAAATGTCATACACATAAACAACTTAAAATTTAAAAGATGAAAAAGTTTTTATTAATCGCCTTAGCAATAGCTTCACTTCAGGTTGTAGCTCAAGAGCAAAAAAAGGAAGGGCCAAAGTATCAAGATAAAATGATGAAACTATCGGCAGAAGAGATGGCAACCTTGCAGACCAAAAAAATGACCTTGCATTTAGATTTAAATGACAAACAACAAAAAGAAATCTACGTCATAAACTTAGAGAACGCAAAACTTAGAAAAACACATATGGAAGCCCGGAAAGCCAAGCGGCAAGCTGGGGAAAAACCATCTCAGGAAGAGCGAGTTTCCATGATGAATGCACAACTTGATCGTAAAATTGAGATAAAGAAAAAAATGAAAACCATTTTAAGCGAAGACCAATTTACCAAATGGGAAGAAGCTCAAGCTAAAATGGCACACAAAAGAAAATCTGGCATGAAAAGCAAAGGTGATAGAAGAGGAAAAAAAATGCAAAAACAATAATATTTTAGTTTAGTTGATTATAGTTTGTTGATGAAAAGCGCATTTCTATATAATTGAAATGCGCTTTTACTTTTTATATGGCCTTAGACACTTTATCAACTGCATTAATGGTAAAATCTAAATCTTCATAGGTTAAAGCATCACTAATAAACCAAGTTTCAAAGGCACTTGGAGCGATATACACACCTTCGTTTAGCATCCCATGAAAGAATGTTTTAAAGGTATCATTATTTCCCTTAGCCGCAGAACTAAAATCAATAACTTGGGCAGCATCAAAATGTACGGATATCATAGACCCAACTCTATTTATGGTATGCGTAACCTTATTTGCCTTCAAAACGTTTGCAATGCCTTTATGTAAATAGGCTGTTTTATCTTCCAAACGGTCAAACATATTGGTGTCGTTATTTATTTCACTAAGCATGGCTAAACCAGCCGCCATAGCTAATGGATTTCCACTTAAAGTCCCTGCCTGATACACAGGGCCAACTGGCGCTAGATAATTCATAATTTCGTTTCTGGCAGCAAATGCACCAACCGGCAAACCACCACCAATTACTTTTCCAAAACAAGCAATATCTGCCTTAATACCAAATCGCTCTTGAGCACCTCCTTTAGCCAATCGAAATCCTGTCATGACCTCATCAAAAATTAAAAGAATACCATTAGTATCACACAAATCTCTCAACGCTTGCAAAAAACCTTCTTTAGGAGGCACACAGCCCATATTTCCTGCAACGGGTTCGATAATGATACAGGCTATTTCACTTTTATTGTTTTCAATTAATTCGGCTACATGGTCTATATCATTATACCTAGCCAAAAGTGTGTCCTTTGCTGTACCTTGTGTTACTCCAGGACTATTTGGAACTCCAAAAGTACTTGCACCGCTACCCGCCTGAATCAAAAACGAATCGCTATGTCCATGATAACAACCCGCAAACTTTATAATTTTTTCCTTTCCCGTAAAACCTCTAGCCAGCCTAACAGCACTCATGCAAGCCTCGGTGCCAGAATTCACAAATCGAATCTTATCAATATTAGGAACCATTGAAACAGCCAACTCGGCTATTTGTGTTTCTATCTCGGTTGGAGTGCCAAACGATGTTCCTTTTTTTGCCTTTGCAACAACCGCATCTACCACAGGTTTGTATGCATGCCCCAAAATCATGGGTCCCCAAGAATTGATATAATCTATTAAACGGTTTCCATCTTCATCATAAAGATAAGCCCCTTTGGCTTCTTTGATATAAATTGGAGTTCCCCCAACCCCTTTAAATGCCCTAACTGGTGAATTCACCCCGCCAGGAATTACTTTTTCAGCTTGAGCAAACAATGCGCTACTTCGTTTATAAATCATAATATTATTGTACTACTAAGGTTTGACCAATACTAATGATATTATCTTCCAAACCATTCATTTGTTGAATAGCCTCTACCGTAGTATTGTATTTTTTTGAAATAGAATATAAGGTATCTCCCTTAACAACAATATGCTTAATTTTGGCTGTTGTATCCGCTAACAAATAATCCTCTACAACACTACTTTTATTAAGCACTTCTTTATCATATTCATGGAGATTATAACGTTCAATCAAACTAATGAGCTTTTGCGGATACTTTCTATCGGTTGCATATCCTGCGGCCTTTAGTCCTTTTGCCCAACCTTTATAATCGTTTGTTTTTAACTGAAATAAGTTAGCGTAACGCTTGCGCTGGGTCAAGAAAAGTGAATGGTCTCTAAAGGAATACTTGGCATCGTTATACTTTCTGAAACATTCTTGCAATCTATCATCATCGTGATATATTTTTTTACCCGTCCAATCATGACATTTAATTCCAAAATGGTTATTAGCTTCTACTGAAAGCCGTCCTCTACCCGAACCTGATTCCAAAATACCCTGAGCCAAAGTTATACTTGCAGGTATACCATAGAGCTCCATTTCTGTTTTAGCTACATCCTTATAAATATCGATATACTCTTCTGTAGTACTGGCATAAGTTTTAGAAACCTTCGGCGTTTCAACTACTTCTTTAACTCCACTAGACTCAGGTTTAGGGGATATTCTTGTTTTTCGTTCTATTGTGGGCTTTTTAGCTACGACTCTTTTTTTAGAGCCACAACTAAACATAAAAATACTTATTAAAAATAGGGCTAAAATACGCTGCATTTAAATTTCGATTTGTGGTAAATTCTTTTTCTTTAAATAGTCATTCATTCCTTTAACTCCTTGCAATCCTCCAGTATGGATAGCTAAAATTTTTGAACCCTCAGGAAAAAATCCTTTACTAATTAAATCCATAACGCCAAAAAGCATCTTTCCTGTATAAATGGGATCTAAAGTGATTCCATAATCCTTTTTGAAACCATTGATAAATTCCACCAAGTCCAAATTTATTTTGGCATATCCTCCAAAGTGGAAATCTGTGATTAGGCCCCAATTCGATTGCGTTACAAATTTACAAATATCTTTATGTAAAAAAGAACCTTTTAACGCTGGAAAACCCAAAACTTTTTGACTAGGTTTTGAACAATTGATTATCCCTGATATTGTTCCCCCAGTACCTACGGCACAACAAATGTAATCAAAATCAAAATCTGTCTCTCTCAAAATTTCCTCACACCCCTTAACCGCTAGAGCATTAGTCCCTCCCTCTGGAATAAAATAGAATGTCCCAAATTCCTCCTTTAATTCCTTCAAAAAAGTTTCGGCTGTTTTAAGTCTGTAAGTTTGTCGAGACACAAACTTAAATTTCATCCCACATTCCTTGGCAAACATCAAGGTTGGGTTACGTTCTATTTTATCATACAATTCTTCCCCTCTAATAACCCCTATAGTCTTAAAACTCATTAACTTTCCTGCTGAAGCAACTGCAGCAATATGGTTTGAATAAGCCCCTCCAAAGGTTAACAAGGTCTGAAACCCTTTCTTACGGGCTTCTTTTAGGTTATATTTAAGTTTCCGAAATTTATTACCAGAGACAAACTCATGTAATAAATCCTCCCTCTTGATATACAATCGAACATCATTATTGTAAATATTGACAAATTGATTGACACTATCTTTTACCTTAAATATCATATTTGCGAAGATACTTTAAAAACCTCTAAACATAACTCCTGGTAATAGGCAGGTTTTAAGTTACTAATATTGAAATTATATATCTTCTTATGTAAAAAACAGCTTAAATTCAGTAATCACTTCGTTAGCCAATGTATTTTTTCATTTGTCCTTATGAATTTTCAATTGAAAAAATCACGTACTTTTGTTATAGATGAATTTAGACTCTCATGAAGAAGATAATCCCCATTGAAGCAGGTGATTTTTACTGGACACCTGAAGGCTATAGATGTTTTACTGAACAATACCACCTAAAGAGAGGCTATTGCTGTGAAAGTGGTTGCAGGCATTGCCCCTATGAATTCAATGCTAAGGCAACCTTAAAAAATAGCAATAACAAAACCTAAAACACAAGCACTTAGCACGATTCAACCATAAACTCTTGGTACGATTATTGATGTTATTTTATTAAAAAGTTGCTATAAAAATATTTTTTTGATAGTTATTGGACAGCGTTCTAATCACTAATTTTATACAACCATAAATAACCGTAAAAATTGTATTATGAATAGACTATTAAAAACATTACCGCTTTTAGCATTTTTAGTAATGCTATCTTCTTGTAGCTCTGTACGCGTTGCGGCAGATTATGACAAAGGAGCAAATTTTAACGAATACAAGACCTTTGCATTCTTTAAAACTGGCATTGACAAGGCAGAAATTAGTGATTTGGACAAACGTAGAATTTTAAGAGCCATTGAATCTGAGCTCATGGCAAAGGGCTTCACGAAGTCTGAAAATCCAGATCTTTTAATTAGTTTGTTTACAAAATCCCAACAACGAGTAGACGTCTATAACAATACCTGGGGCTATGGTTCCTGGGGTTGGGGCGGATGGGGTCCATGGGGTGGTTTTGGCCCTGGTTGGGGCTGGGGTTGGAACCAACCTTCTGTTTCAACAAGTACCCAAGGCACTTTATACATAGACCTTATTGATGCCAATAAAAAAGAATTGGTTTGGCAAGGAATGGGTACTGGATATTTAAGTAGAAATGTTGATAAAAAAGAAGAACGCATTAAAGAATTCGTTGCTGAAATTATGTCTAAATATCCACCTGGATCACAACAATAATATATAAAAAGCGACTGGTCACTGAGGCTCTCGAAGTGCAGTCGCTTTTTTATTGTTTAATTTTTTTACCAAACATAAATTTTAATAAAATTTAAATACCCTCCCTAAAACCAATCGATTTTTGAATAATATTTAAAATATTCTGTTTTTAATAGATTATTCGTATTTTTAGTATCCGTCATCACTATCAAAATTTAAGAAAGTTTATGCCCGACACTTTTGAATCGAATGCTATTCTTAATAGGCTTCCCAAGCATTTAAAACAATTTATTAAGCCTCAAAATTACGCCAACTATTCTGCGATAGACCAAGCCGTATGGCGTTACGTCATGCGTAAAAATGTGGACTTTTTAACCACAGTTGCGCATAAATCTTATTTAGAAGGTTTAAGACAAACTGGAATTTCCATAGACCACATTCCCAATATGTATGGTATGAATCGCATCTTAAAAGAAATTGGTTGGGCTGCTGTTGCCGTTGATGGATTTATACCTCCCAATGCCTTTATGGAATTCCAAGCCTATAACGTATTGGTGATAGCCAGTGATATTAGGCAATTGGAACATATTGAGTATACACCTGCTCCCGACATTATCCATGAAGGTGCGGGACATGCTCCCATAATTGCCAATCCTGAATATGCCGAGTATTTAAGACGTTTTGGTGAAATTGGCTGTAAGGCGATCTCTTCGGCTAAGGATTATGAATTGTATGAAGCCGTTAGGCATTTGTCCATCATCAAAGAAGCACCAAACACACCAGAAGCAGACATCACTTCTGCAGAAAAAACAGTAGAGGAACTTCAGCAAAATATGGGCGAACCCAGCGAAATGGCCCTTATACGAAATTTACACTGGTGGACCGTTGAATATGGGTTAATAGGTACCATTGAAAATCCTAAAATCTACGGTGCTGGATTGTTATCGTCTATTGGTGAAAACGCTTGGTGCATGACTGATGCTGTAAAAAAATTGCCTTACACCATCGAGGCTACCTATAAGGATTTTGACATCACTAAACCACAACCACAACTTTATGTAACTCCAGATTTTGCCCATTTAAGTTTGGTTTTAGAGGAATACGCCAACACCATGGCCTTGCGATGTGGTGGACTTTCAGGAATTAGAAAACTCATTAGCTCGAAAGCATTAGGCTCTATAGAATTAAGTACAGGGCTTCAAATTTCAAGTGTATTCACAGATGTAATTGAACACAACGGTAAACCTATTTATATTCAAACCAGTAGTGAAACGGCTTTGGCCTACAGGGAAAAGGAATTGGTAGGTCATGGTACAAAAACCCATAAAACTGGTTTTGGTTCACCTATCGGAAAACTGAAAGGTATTAATTTGGCCATCGAGGATATGAGTCCACGTGATTTAGCCGCCTATCATATTTATGAAGAACGCACTGTTACTTTGGAATTTGAAGGTGGCATTAAAGTATCGGGAGAAATTATTACTGGCAAAAGAAACTTACAAGGCAAAATCATTCTGGTGAGTTTTAAAAATTGTACCGTAACCCATGGCGATACTATTTTATTTAAACCCGAATGGGGAATTTACGACATGGCTATTGGTAAGGAGGTGGTTTCGGCATTTGCCGGACCGGCCGATTTAAATAGTTTCGATTTAATAACCCATGTGCCTTCTACACAGACCATACATGTAAAAAAATCGGCTAAACAATTGGAGCTTGAACGTCTTTACCAACAGGTAAGGGACTATAGAGAGGGTCAAAACAGAACAATTTCCAGAACCAAGGTTTTGGAACAACTCATTGAAAAACACCCCAACGATTGGTTATTGCCCCTAGAACTCTATGAATTGGCCACCAAGGGCAATGAAAAAACCTTGTCTAGTAGTATTTTAAGCCATTTGGAAACCATAAAACAAAATAGACCCGAGGTTGGTAAACTGATTGATGATGGATTGGTCATTGTTGAAAAAAACACCGTTATACGTTAGTTATTTATCATTGAGGAAAATGAATAAAATAAAATCAATAATAGCTTTATCCATTATCGTCTTCATTCCATTTGGATTGATGTTATGGATTAGAAATCATCAATCAACAGGTTTTGCAAGTATTGAGCTTATTACATATCCTTTACTATTTGGAGGATTGAGTATTGTAATATTAATGTTAATTAAAAAGTTTTTTCTAAAGGAAAAGCTATCCGATTTTAATTCAGGAAATGGAAGATGGACTACTGATATTGGTTGGGGTTTCATTCTGACCATTATCTATTTTTTCCTATTTTACCTAGGACGACTGACACTGTCTAGTATATTACAATTTAATCCCAATATGGAATTATTAGGGTTAATGCTTGATATGAGGGAAAGCCCTCTCCTTCTGTTTATTTGGTTTGGACCTGTTCTTTGTATTGGAATTGCTTTGTACGAAGAACTTATTAGGGTATTTATCTTAACCAGCTTATGGAAATGGTCTGAAAGGTTTATCTGGACAATAGCAGTAATTTTTATTTCTTCAATTATTATAGGTTTAGCTCATTGGAGCCAAGGTTCATACGGAATGGTAACCATTGGAATTAAAAGTCTGGTAAGTGGCTATTTCTTTTTAAAAAAGAAACGACTAATGCCTCTTGTTTATGCTCACGTTCTTTATGACGGAATTCAAGTTGCAATGTTGTTACTCACTTATCCCGACCAATAAAAGAGTTAAACAATAAAAAAATGGCATACAACACCGGTAACCGTTGCGAAAGTCCTTGATTTTAAATAAAAAAACTCATTTTAAGAACGTTTTGTGTTTTTGTACGTTATCTTAAAAATGGACAAAGGCCAATAAAACAGAATTTATAACGTGACTAGTCCTAAAATAAAGAGCAACAATCAAATCATTTAAACCGCTTCAACCTTTCCTTTGTAAATTTACTGAGTACCAATTTCCCACTTATTTTAGCACGTTCCAAAAGCAACGTATCCCAATGCGATGTACCTTCCCAAAATACCTGTTTTATTTGTTGTAAAGCTTTGGGGTTGTATGTACTTAACTTTGTAGCCAAAGTTTTAACGGTTTCATCTAAGGCTTCAATAGAGTCATAAACCCCGGCATATAATCCTTTTTCTTTTGCCCATTGTGCACCATAAAAAGTTTCAGCATTAATAGTCATTTGCGACATGGCTGCCTTTCCTATCTTTCTGGAAACTGCAGGCTCTATTACAAAAGGTCCTATACCTATGCTTAGTTCACTTAGCTTAATAGAGGCGAATTGGGTCGCTAAGCAATAATCTGTTGCGGCCACCAAACCAACACCTCCACCTACAACTTTACCCTGAACTCTACCTATGATGAGTTTTGGACAGAGACGTATGGCATTTATAACATTAGCAAAACCCGAAAAAAATTGGGTTCCTGATTCCATATTTTCAATCTCCACCAACTCCTTAAAGCTAGCTCCCGCACAAAAGGTACGGTCACCTCCACTTTGTAAAACAATAACTTTTATGACCTCATTAGCGCCAGCTTCAACAATGGTTTTTTCCAGTTTCTTAAGATTTTCAGTGGGCATGGCATTTTGCTCGGGGTGAAAAAACTCAATATAACCTACTTCATCTTTTATATTTAGCGTTACGTAAGGCTGCATGTTGAAATCGATTCTTTGGGTTGAATATACATAAAAATATCAGTAACTCTTGTTACACACCATTAATAAAATTAAAATGAACTTTGCCTAAACAAAATAAAACTATGGGTTTACTAAATTTATTATTTGGCAATAAAGAGAATAACATAAAAGATTTTAAAGCCAGAGGCGCAATCATTATCGATGTCCGTACACCTTCAGAATATAAGCAAGGTGCTATAAAAGGCTCAAGAAATATCCCCTTACAGGTCATTGAATCTAAAATAGAGGAAATAAAAAAACTCAATAAACCCGTTATTACATGCTGTGCTTCCGGCATGAGATCGGCCAGTGCAGCTTCAGTATTAAAAAAATACAGTATTGAGTCTATAAATGGTGGTGGTTGGATTGCCTTGAAAACTAAGCTGTAATTTAGTAAAGGACGCCTTATTAAACTAGAAAACATTAGTTTCCTTCGACATAAGAAGTCTAACTAATGTATTTTCTTTGATTAATAGCATTACAAATATATGTACTATTTAGACATATTGAATCAATAGTATGTTAACTTATTGTCATTATATCAGTTTATTTCGAATGGCTTTTTGAACAGCCTCTAATTTATTGTGCACTTGTAATTTACTGTAAATATTTTCAATGTGCTTTCTAACAGTACCTACTGATAAAATAAGGTTGTCTGCAATTGAACTATAGCTTAACCCTTTACTTAATTGCTCTAAAACATCAATTTCCCTAGCGGTTAGCTTTACGGTTTCCAGCTCTTGTTTATTACTTAAATCTAATGGATTCCGCAATAGCTTCAACGTTTTCATAGCTATTGAAGGCGTCATAGCTGCCCCGCCCTTAATTGTTTCCATTATACCTTTATACAAATCCTGTGCATTGATTTCTTTCAACAAATAACCATCGGCTCCAGCCTGTATGGCCTTAAAAATATTTTCATCATCATCAAAAACCGTAAGCATTATTATTTTTACATGAGGATATTTTTCCTTTACTTTTCTGGTTGTTTCAATACCATTCAACTCTGGCATTTCTATATCCATTAAAATTATATCAATAAGGTGATCATTGTTGAGTTTTTTTAGCAATTCAGATCCATTTAGGGCAGTATACTTTAGGTTTAAATTGTTAAAAAAAGAAAGCTTTTCAGCCACCACATTTATTAAGAACGAATTATCATCTACTATGGCAATTCTAACATCCATAATTATACAGTAAATAGTATTGAGGTTCCCTTACCCAATTCACTACTAACAATTAGTTTTGAATTTATCTCATTGGCACGTTTCTTCATGTTATTTAAACCATTACCTTGTTTGACTTCACTTAAATCGAATCCTTTGCCATCATCTAAAATCTCTATTCTTAAACGGCTACCTTCTTTACCAATCGACACTAAAACTGTTTTGGCTTTAGCATGTTTAATGGCATTATTTACTGCTTCCTGTATGATTCGGTAAATATTCATCCCTTTTACAGATATAAACTGTATATCGTTTAGCAAATTGTCATCTATATTAAATTCAAAATGTACACTTGAAGATGCACTTGCTTTTTCAACAAAATTCGAAATACGGATCTGCAAATCCTCTAAAGTAATCTCACTTTTATTCATGGCCCAAATGGTATCCCGCAACTCGTAAATGGTTTCTTTTGTAAATCCGCTGATATTTTCCAGCTTGTTTGTAAGCTTTTCATTAGTAATCTTAAAACCGTATTGTAAATTTTCTATGGAGGAAATAATAAAGGTAAGTTGTGCCCCAATATTATCGTGTAAATCTCTTGAAATTCTTAAACGCTGTTCTTGTAATTTGTTTTGGGTTTCAATCTTGATTAAGGCTTCTTTTAATTCGCTTTCTTTGACCAATTGCTGATTTTTAAGTTTTTGTTGTTTATAGAGCAAAAAGCCCAAAACTGTAATTAATAAAGCCAATAGTATCAATCCTGTTAATTGGGTGTTTTTTTTATTAAGGTTTAATTCTTTTTCAGCTAAAATAGCGCGTTGTTCTAAAATCTCTTTTTCTTTTTTTTCCGTTTGATATTGTGTTTCTAGTTCATTGACTTTATTTTTAACATCTGAAGACGAAATAGAATCGGTTAAAGCATAATATTGTTTATGGTACTCCAGAGCTTTTTTAAAATTGTTTTGTTCACTATGCAACAAACTTAAAATAAGTAATGTTTCTTTCTGCACATAACTGTTTTCACTATTCTTGGCCATTTCATACCCTTTTAATAAATGCTGCTCTGCCAAATCAAATTGTTTATTATAGCGGTAAGAATCTCCAAGATTAATCCTTGCTGTCATTTCTTTATTGGTATCATGACTTTTTATACTCGCCTGTAAAGCACGCTTCCCAAATTCTATTGCCTTTCCATAATTCCTTAAAGAATTTTCCACTAGAGCCAAATTTATATAAGCATTGTTCCTTCCATTAATATACCCTCCTTTTTCACTTAATGATAATGCGTTTTCAAAGTAATGCTTGGCTTCTTTTAATTTAAAAGAATCTTTATTCTCTACCCCCAAATTCCTCTGGCTAACCCCTAGATTTAAATAGGCTCCAACAATATCTACTATATTTCCAATTCTTTTTTTGATTTCCAGTGATTTTAAAAAGTATCCTTCTGCCTTTTTATAATCTTTTAAATCAATGTAAACCAACCCAATATTATTATAAGACTTAGCTAAACTTAATTCATCGCTTGTTGCTTGGGCAATTTTTGCAGACTCAATATGCATTTGTAAGGCGCCTTCAAAATCCCCTAAATACGCTTTACAAATGGCTATATTGTTATAACATCGCGACTGGGTATCGACATCTTTGTCTTCAATTGAAATGGTCAATGCTTTTTTAAATTCCACCGATGCACCATTATAGTTAGATTTATAGAAAAATAGTATGCCACGGTTAATATAAAGTGATTTTTTGAACTCTTTATTATTAATACTAGGTATTAATTTTTCAGCTTCATTAAAATAATATTGTGCCGAATCAAGCTTGGACTTATCGGTAAATGCTTTTCCCATCCCCAATAACCCCTTTATTTTTAAAGTATCGTTTTTTAAAAATTCAGCACAAACTTTAAGCTTTGTAAAAGCCGAAACCGATGAATCTATATTGACTGTTAAATATGCAGCTCCAATGTCATACAGTAAATTACATTTAACAACTTTATTGGATTCCGACTGGTATTGACGATTAAGACTGTCCAACTCTTTAGATTTGTCTTGA
Organism: Aestuariivivens marinum; assembly: GCF_022662175.1. Classification (GTDB taxonomy): domain Bacteria; phylum Bacteroidota; class Bacteroidia; order Flavobacteriales; family Flavobacteriaceae; genus Aestuariivivens; species Aestuariivivens marinum. The sequence goes on from NZ_JAKMCR010000001.1 coordinate 57,944, forward strand.
GCCGACAAATGCAGAATGCTAAAAATAATTAAACACTTAAAAACAATTAACCTCAACATAAACAGATGTTAACAACTCCCCCTCAAGATAATAAAATTGTGGGACAATTTTTCTATTATTGTTCACCCGTTATTTTTAACTACATAATAAGGTTACTTTTATTATCCCTTTCTTTCATTTTTAGAATATGTATCTGCAATTATAGTTTCACAAAGCGAAAGCAATACTTTAGTTATTTTGAAAAATCTAATTGATACCGTTTTTGAAGTGGTGCTACACAATTTATTTCGATCTTCATATAAAAGACCTTTATGTAACTCTTGAAAATACAAATGTTGTAAATGGAGATAATTCCTCTTAGATTGGGTCATATATTTTTTGGTTTGGAACAAAACCAAAATCGTCATAACCAAAAGAATTATTAATAGTAAAAATAAAATCAAACTAAAATCCATACTCTCCATTTTAGTTTGAAATAGACCTTAATGATGACAAAAAAAAACACCAACCACTAAAAACATTTAGTAATCGGTGTTTTCTATATGAACTGATTAATAGCATTTTAAATGTACAATTTAAAGTTCACGATTTAACTTTTTTTCGATAAAATGACACTTATAAAAGATTAAGCGCAACAATAAAAAGATGTTACGCCCAATCCTAAAAATCCCAACAACGAGATTATTTGTTTAAATTATAAGCACTTATGTTGTTCCCTTTATCCTTGAAGTACAAAAAGCCTTCAATATCATCAACTTCATACATTGGGTCTTTATCCTGAATCACAATCTCATTAAGGGATAGCCCAGAATTTTTGTCCACTTTTACCAATGCTACACCATCATCAACTTTAGTTAAAATAAAAGCTGAGTTTGCTGTGGCCTTGGTGGCTTTGAAACGTTTTGCCATTTCCTGAAAACCAGCATCAGTCACTTGTGCCCAACTTTCAGCCTGTTGTTCATGGTACTGTACAGTACTATTATATGAAGGCACTCCAGCCCCTTTCATATAGCCTGCTGTTGCAGAATGTGATATGGCAGCTGAAGCCGATGCCAATGTTAAGGCTCCTACAATGGCAAGTCCAAAAGCACTTTTTCCCGGTGGTCGATGATAAACTTCCCAAATTGGTTCACCCTGAAAATCTATCATTTCCAAATTTTGATCAGCTGTTAATAATATCCCATTATTTCTAACTTCAATACCCGTTGGATCTTCCTTGCCTTCAAATTTAATATCGCCTGTTAAAAGATTATATTCACCATTATTACCATCAACTTCATAAACTCCATCCTTACAAGAAATTAAAAACCTATCCCTAGTTTTATCATAAGTCGATGCTACTGCTGCCGAACGCTTATATTTAATAGCCTTTCCAAATACAGACTCTCCGGTTGCCATATCTATAATATCGGCATCTGTTTCAGAAATATATAATAGTCCTGTGGGAACCGTTGCCATAATTTGAATACCTGGTCCTGTTTTAAGCGGCTTTTTCCAACGTGGCGTACCATCAAAAGCTATTTTGTTGATGCCCCCATCTGATACTCCAAAAATAATACCATCATCTTCTATATAAAAGTGATCGATTATGCCTTTGGTTTTAGGAGATTTATCCCATAAATCAGTACCACTATTGTGGTCTAACAAATAGACCTTAGATGTTCCAGAGCCTTTAAGCTTACTTGCCAGTTTACTTCCACCACCTAAAATATTTGTAACTATTGCCAATCCCTGGTCGGCAAACTCAATGGTGGATATTACACCTTTAATCTTGTTACCTTCAGGCCATAATGAAGCACCACTATCTGAATTGATTTTGTAAACTACGGTATTATCACCTTTGGTCCTAAATGCATATATTTCCTTGGTGTCTTCATTTGCAATAATATTTGTAGCGTTCTTAATATCGGCGGACCATTTTTCGGCACCAGAGCTAATGGAATAACAGGTGACATCTTTTAACCCGGGTATAATAATATTGTCTCCCATAATATCGGGCTCGCCAACCATGGGATTTGAAGCTTTACGTTCAAAAATCTTGACGAGCTTCCCCGTTTTTAAATCGTATAACCCTACGCCACCAGTATATTGCCCCATACCTTCCTCTTTATGCATGCCATTAACGACAAACATCATTTCTGGGCTTATAAAGTGCCGACTGCTAACCCCATTTTGCCAATCTTCGGCTTTAGAGTCAAAAACTATAGCTCCTTTTACAACATCAACCACGACAGTATGCATAAAAATTCCACGTGGTTTTACAATAAGATAGGGTGTATTAGGTACAAATTCAAGGTGTTCCTCCTTAACACGCTTAAGGCGATCTATTTTAAAGGACACCTCACTACTATTGGGCCGTATGCCCGCCAAAGCCTCTCCTGTTGAAGCCAATAAGGTACCTGACTCGTGAAGCAGTAACCATTTTACCTGTCCGTCAAAAGCATATTGATAATCTGGCGTTGTCTTTTGTGACCATCCCGCATGTGCCAATAGCATAACGGCTATCAACAACACAGTGTTCTTAAATGTTCTCATTGTTGGTTTTGTTTAAAATTAATAGCTAACCAAAATTGCAACTTTAAAACACTGGAATCAATACGATAAATTACGTATATTTTTAATTGATCAAGCCATTTTACTAATAAACCAAACAATAGAGACTTATCTAAAAAGAAATATGTGGAAATTGCTCTTGTAGACTTTCCATTCGCTTCTCAATATTTTTCAAAAATTGTAGGTGCGCTTCTGAATTTGGGCTGAATGGTTTATGATGCAATCCTTTTTGAACAGCATCAACTTGCTCCATGGTTTTTGAAGTTTCTGAAGCTAACCAAACGCTTTGAAATTTTTCCCAGATATAGTTTACTGCTATTGTGTTGGGATGAATCATATCCTCGGCATAAAAACGATAATCACGAAGTTCGTCCATCATGATTTCATAGGAAGGAAAATAATGCAGATTAGAATTAACAGTTTTTGACTGTTGATTTAATAATTGATGGATTGCAGCTATTAAATGGGCCTTGCCTTGAGTGTTTTCAATAAAACCATCTTTAATGTGCCTTACCGGTGAAACAGTAAAAATGAACACCACATTTGGATTAATCGCCTTTATTAAATCGGTTAGATAATGCAATGAACTTGTTATGGTTTCTATAGACAACAATTCCTTTTTGAATTGTTTTTGAGGTATTTTATGGCAATTGGCTACTATGGCGCTGGTTTCCAAAAAACGATACACCCATGCTGTGCCTAAAGTAAGAATAATGTGTGAAGTACTTCTAAGTTGTTTGGTAGTTACACTTATGTTATTGTTCAAATCCCGCAACAACACGTCTTTTGAAGTATGGCTTAATCTGGAATGCGCATCAAAACAATGCCACCGTTCATTGTGATAAAATATATCCTTTTCTGTGTATTGACTTTTAGCTACTGCTTTAGCCACCAACGTTTCAATGGCCTTGGAGTGAAATAATATCCCAAACGGATTTTGAAGGGTTTTAAACTTAAAATACGACAGTTTCTCCCCAATATGCTCCACAAAGCAAGATCCCAACAACAGCAGATTAGAATTGTAGTCTATTAAATTATTAGGTTGCTTTCTTAATATTATGTTGGTTTGAAGATTCATTTAAAATTCAACTCTAAAATTAAAGAATGAATGAATTGTTACTAATTTCTACATGAAAAATTATTTCAACCAAAATCACTCGGGAAAGAAATCACATAATTGAATAGTTAAATCAACTTGATAATTTATTCAATGTAGTTCTTTGCTGCATCTAAAGCCACTTCAATTCCTTGAGGGTTTTTACCTCCTGCTGTAGCAAAAAATGGTTGACCACCGCCGCCACCTTGGATATGTTTCCCCAATTCACGAACTACTTGACCCGCATTTAGCCCTTTACTTGCAACCAGTTCTTTAGATATATAACAAGCTAACAAGGCTTTTCCTTCCTTTTCAGTGGCCAATAACAAAAACAAATTATCAATTTGGCTACCCAAATCGAAAGCAATATCTTTTAGTCCAGCAGCATCCATATCCAACTGCTTAGCCAAAAACTTAACACCATTAATTTGAGACACTTCCCCTTTTAATTCGTTCTTTATGTTTTTGGCTTTATCCTTTAACAAAGCTTCAATCTGTTTTTTTAAATTAGCATTTTCCTCCTGCAAATTTTGTAATGCTCTTACCGGTTCTTTGGCATTGTTAAGCAAATCCTTCATTTCAAAATAAGCACGATTATTCTCATAGAAAAATTCCTTAACGGCATCATTAGTTATAGCTTCAATACGACGTATACCTGCTGCTACGGCACCTTCTGAAACAATTTTAAAATGCCAGATATCTGCCGTATTTTTCACGTGGGTACCACCACATAATTCAATAGATTTTCCAAAACGAATGGTGCGAACAGTATCTCCATACTTTTCACCAAACAAACTCATGGCTCCTTCAGCAAAAGCTTCTTCTTTTGGTATATTACGCTGCTCTTCCAAGGGTAATTTACCATCTATGCGTCGATTTACAAAATCTTCTACCTCACGTAATTCTTCAACGGTCAATTTTGAAAAATGGGAAAAGTCAAAACGTAAGTATTTGGAATGCACTGCACTACCTTTTTGCTCCACATGTGTTCCCAAAACCTCCCGAAGGGCTTGATGTAATAAATGGGTTGCAGTATGGTTACATTCTGTTCTATAGCGTTGTTTGGCATCCACTACCGCCTTAAAGGTTTCGTTGATATGTTTCGGTAAGTTTTTAGCAAAGTGAATAATAACATTATTTTCCTTCTTTGTGTCTAAAATATAGACCACATCTCCATGAACATCTTCCAAATAACCCTTATCACCTACTTGCCCCCCACCTTCAGCATAAAAAGGTGTTAGATTGAATACCAATTGATACATATCCCCATCCTTTTTGGAAGTCACCTTACGGTATCTTGTAATCTTAACATTTGCCTTTAGAGCATCATAGCCTACAAACTCTTCTTCAGCATCGTCCACTAAAATGGTCCAATCGTCTGTAGACATTTCACTAGCGGCCCTTGAGCGATCTTTTTGTTTTTGTAGTTCTACTTTAAACCCCTCTTCATCCAAAGTCAAGCCTTTTTCTGAAAGGATCAAAGCCGTTAAATCCACAGGAAACCCATAGGTATCGTACAATTCAAATACTTTCTCTCCCGAAACCGTATCTCCCTTTTCCTCTTCAACAATTCGGTTTAGCAATATTAAACCTTGATCCAGAGTCCTTAAAAACGATTGTTCTTCTTCTTTAATGACATTTTCAATGAGTTGTTTTTGAGATTTTAGTTCTGGAAAAGCCACTCCCATAGTTCTACTTAACACCTCAACCAACCTAAAAATAAAGGGGTCCTTTTGGTTTAAAAACGTAAATCCATAACGTACAGCGCGTCTCAAAATTCGCCTAATCACATACCCGGCTCCAGTATTGCTAGGCAGTTGTCCATCAGCAATTGAAAAAGCCACTGCCCTAACATGATCGGCAATTACCCGAACCGCTACATCTACTTTTCCGTCTTTACCATAATCTTTATGCGAAATGGTTTCAATCTCTTTAATAAGCGGCGTAAACACATCGGTATCGTAATTACTTTGTACACCTTGTAAAACCATACACAAGCGCTCAAAGCCCATACCCGTATCGATATGCTTTGCCGGCAAACTTTCAAGGCTACCGTTTGCCTTTCTATTGTATTGCATAAACACCAAGTTCCAGATCTCTACAACCTGAGGATGGTCTTTATTCACTAATTCCTTACCTGGTATCTTGGCTTTATCTTCTGCAGAACGAATGTCGACATGAATCTCGCTACAAGGTCCACATGGTCCTTGATCACCCATTTCCCAAAAATTGTCCTTTTTGTTACCTTTTAAAATGCGGTCTTCAGGAATATGTTGCTTCCAAAAGTTGTAAGCTTCCATATCCATAGGGATATTATCCATTCCATCACCTTCAAAAACGGTTACATACAAAATATTCTTATCTATACCGTAAACTTCAGTCAATAGCTCCCAGGCCCACGCAATGGCTTCTTTTTTAAAATAGTCGCCAAAACTCCAGTTACCAAGCATTTCAAAAAGCGTGTGGTGATAAGTATCATAACCTACTTCCTCTAAATCGTTATGCTTACCAGAAACACGCAAACATTTTTGTGTATCTGCAATACGGTTGCTTTTAGGTTTTGCATTTCCCAAAAAATATTCCTTAAACGGGGCCATACCCGAATTGACAAACATAAGTGTTGGGTCATTCTTAACAACCATTGGTGCCGATGGTACTATGGCGTGCTTTTTATTCTCAAAAAAACTTAAAAATTTAGAGCGAATATCCTGTGACTTCATTTACTTTTTGGTAATGATGGTTTTGTTTTTCATATTAATTCCAAAACAATTTTTATATTTACTCTCCTATTTTTTTAATTTATTATTAATGGTGATAATTTTTTATTAGGTTTATCGTTTGCTTAAAAAACTAAGATAAAAATTGTTTTAATTGAATGCAAAAGTACTATAATTTAGGTAATGAGTAAGGTAAAATATTACTACGATCCAGAATCACTTTCATACAGAAAAATTGAACGTAAAAAAAGAACTACTTTTAAATACGCCACCATGTTTATTTTGGCTTCGGCTATTTTTGGATTTATCTTTGTCTTCCTTGCTAGCCAGTATGTAGAATCGCCTAAAGAAAGAGCCTTAAAAAGAGAGTTACAGAATATGCAGCTACAATATGGTATTCTGAACAAAAAAATGGAACATGCCGAAGCCGTTTTAGCCAATATTGAAGACCGGGATAATAATATTTACCGAGTATATTTTGAAGCTAACCCTATTCCAGAAGAACAACGAAAAGCTGGTTTTGGTGGTATTAACCGATACAAACAATTGGAAGGCTACGATAATTCGAAACTTATTATAGAAAGCAGTAAGCGACTGGATATCCTTCAAAAACAAATAGTTGTCCAATCCAAATCATTGGATGAGATTGCAAAATTGGCTGAAGAAAAAGAAAAATTATTGGCAGCTATTCCTGCCATACAACCTGTAAACAATAAAAATCTAACTCGTATGGCTTCAGGGTACGGTATGCGTTCTGACCCTTTCACAAAAGCCAGAAAAATGCATTGGGGCATGGACTTTACAGCGCCACGTGGAACGCCTATTTATGCTACCGGCGATGGCATAGTGGTTAGAGCCGATGCTAGAGCTACTGGATATGGAAAACACATTCGCATAGACCATGGTTATGGTTACACCAGCTTATATGCACATTTGTATAAATATAATGTTAAACGAAACCAAAAAGTGAAACGTGGAGACCTTATTGGATTTGTAGGCAGTACGGGACGTTCGCAAGCACCTCATTTACATTATGAAATATTTAAAGACGGAAAACGTATTAACCCTATTAACTTTTACTACGGCAGTTTAACCGCTGAGGAATATGCAGAATTGTTAGAAAACGCATCATTAGAAAACCAATCTCTTGACTAATGTATATAGATTTACCTGAAAGACGCTATTACAGTATTGGGGAAGTAGCCAAAGCTTTTGGGGTGAACACCTCTTTAATTCGATTTTGGGAAAAAGAATTTGATGTACTAAAGCCAAAAAAAAATGCCAAGGGCAATCGCAAGTTTACTCCTGAGGACATAAAGAATCTAAAGTTTATTTTTTATTTGGTAAAAGAGCGAGGGTTTACTTTGGAAGGCGCAAAAATACATTTAAAGGAAGAAAAAAAGGAAACGCTTAACAACTTTGAAATTATTAGTAAACTGGAAGGCATTAAAAACCAACTGATAAAAATTAAGGAGCATTTGTAACGTTTTAAGTTTATTGACAACTTATTATTGGAATATTAAAAACATTAAAAAAATAATTATTTATGAAAAAAGGAGTCATTGCTGGATTAGGATGTGGTGCGCTTATAGTAATTGGAATTATTGTTATTGGAATAGTAAGTGCAATTTTTGCTTATAATTTTAACAACAAAGCGATAGAACTTAACGAAAACGTTAAGGAATCATGGGGCAATGTGCAAACGGCCTACCAGCGCAGAAATGACCTTATAGGTAATTTAGTAAAAACCGTGCAAGGTGCTGCCGATTTTGAACGCAAAACGTTAACCGAAGTTATTGAAGCCCGTGCCAAAGCGACTTCCATTAGTATTGACCCCAACAATATAACCCCAGAACAATTGGCACAATACAACCAAGTTCAAGGTGGTTTGAGCGGCGCTTTAAAAAGCCTTTTAGTTACCGTTGAACGTTATCCTGATTTAAAAACCAATCAGAATTTTTTAAAACTGCAAGACGAACTCACCAGTACCGAAAACACAATCCAAACAGCCAGAACACGTTACAATGAAGCTATAAAACCCTATAATGTTCATGTTAATACATTTCCAAACACAATATTGGCAGGAATTTTAAACTTTGATGAAAAACCATATTTTGATTCTGAAGCTGGAGCTGATAAACCTGTAGATATAGAATTCGACTTTAAATAAAAATCATGTCCAAAATAAAAGATTTTCTTTCTGAAAAAGAAGAACAGGAAATCATAGAATCCATTAGAATAGCCGAAAAAAACACATCGGGTGAAATACGTGTACATATTGAAAAAAAAGCCAAAGGCAACACCTTTAATCGTGCCCTAGAAGTATTTCATTATTTAAAAATGGACAATACCAAAGATCAAAACGGTGTACTTATATACGTTGCCATAGAAGACAAAACCTTTGTAATCTGCGGTGACAAAGGCATAAACGATGTGGTACCCAATAATTTTTGGGATAGCACCAAAGACATAATACAAGCCCATTTTAAACAAGGGCATTTTAAACAAGGCTTGGTTGAGGGCATTTTAAAAGCTGGACAAGAGCTAGAGAAACACTTTCCTTGGCACCATGATGACACCAATGAATTACCTAACGACATTTCAAAAGGCTAATACTTAAATGGGGCATTTAAAGATAAACACTATTAAATATTTTAAGACAAGCGCTAAAGTTTTAGTCATTGCTTTTATTTTTGGCCTATCTTCATTTAAAAGTGCTTTTGCTCAATTTGAGATTCCAGAAAAACCAGATTTTCAAACCAGTGTTTATGACTATGTTGACTTATTATCAGCCTCAGAAAGAAATAACCTGGAAAACAAATTAATTAAATATTCTGATACTACTTCTACACAAATTGTTGTTGCTATCATTTCTACAACAAAAGGCGAGAATATTGGTTTGTTAGCACCTCGTTGGGGACATACATGGGGTGTGGGACAGGCCAAAGAAGATAATGGTATATTCATATTATTGGCAAAAGACGATAGCAAAATTTGGATCGCTCCAGGTTATGGTGTAGAGCATAAACTTACGGCAGGTATAACGGGAGAAGTAATTAGAAAGGTGATTATTCCCGAATTTAAAAAAGGTGATTATTATAATGGCCTTAACAAAGGTGCTGATGCCATTTTTCAATTACTCAATGGCGAATACAAAGGCACAAGAAAACAAAGTGAAAATAACGATGGATTGCCTATTGGCTTTATCATGATGTTAATTATTATTTTTATCATCATCCTTATATCCATTTCAAAAAACAGACACAGTGGTGGAAAAGGTGGGAACCGTGGAGGAAAGTCTAACGGTTTAGATATCTGGGATATGATAATACTCAGTAACATGGGACGCTCTTCCAGTAAAGGAAGTAGTGGTTGGGGAGGTTCCAGTGGCGGTTGGTCTGGAGGTGGTGGCTTTGGCGGAGGTTTCGGTGGTGGCGGCTTCTCAGGAGGTGGTGCTGGTGGTAGTTGGTAAAACACTCAATAAATGCTCCTTAAAGCCTTATATTTAAAACCTATGAAAACCTCTTTCACGCACCTCGCCTTTACTGCCCAAACTATTAAACTTCCAACTAAAGCTAAGCATGAAATACTGTTGCAATACCGTACTTTGTGAATCCTGTATATAGTTTTCGGTAGCAATTCTACTAGCATTGGTGTTTTGATTAAGTATATCATAAGCCTTTAAGGTTAACATTGCTTTGTCTTTCAAGAAGCTATAACCTAAAGTCGCATTCCAAAACCAGGCACTTTTTTGAAAACCATCTGCTATATTGGGGTTATAGTTAAAACTTATATTATTTTGCCACTCGAAATGCTTAGGTAAAAAAGTAGCCAAATTCAAATCAAGTGTGTGGCTTGTAAACTCTTGTTTTTCAAAATTATTGATACTAAAGGTGTTTCTTGTAAAAGCCATTCTGTATCTTGGGTAAAACTCTAAAACGTCTTTCCATGAAAACGTTACCATTACCGATGGGGTAATGGATTTTCTGATGGAAGCATATTTTACATCATTATTAAAATTGACAGACCTGTTTAAGCCTGGACCAAATCCTATATTAAAACTTACAGTTTTTAAACTGTCTATCTTTACTTTTTTGCTGTATGTAATATATCCGTTTAGGTTGTAGTTTCCATTAACATTCTCGTAAGTTGTTTTTCTTATTAAGTTGTCATCAATGGTAGATTTTCTAACCACTTGGTTGTTCCTAAAATCACTTCTTAAAAAACCGTAAAAACCTGTTCCTTTGGTAAAATCAAAAGCATTAAAATTGACATTGATATTATGGCTGTTTCCTACTTTTAAATTAGGGTTACCAACTACGGTATTCAAGGGATCCGACACATCTTCAAAGGACTGTAACTGTGATAAACTTGGTACGGTATTCCGCATTCTGTAACCTATTCCAAAAGAAGCCTTGGGGCTAAATCGATATCTAATTCTTGAAGATAGCTGCACGTTATTAAAGCCTCTCTTTATATTTAATTCCGGCCTTAAAAAATCCTGATTTTCTAATGTTCTATCCACATAATCAGCCTCAAAATTAGCAAATAGCTTGTCTTTTCTATAAGATAACTCAATGCCATATATACTATTATCATCAATATACTTAAAGTTGGTGCTCAAATCTTTGTTAAAGGCATTGTAGTCCTGTTCGGTATCATCAAAATCAAAAGTGTTTCGTATATTTTTCTGCTTATTCCGGTTATATCGATAGTTAAAATCCAACGACAGCTCTTTGCCCATAATGGGCTGCCTGTAAGTAATTCCAGTAGACACATCGCTAGATTGGTTTTCGCCATCTGTAAATTGTTTTCTTATAATATTGTTTGGTGTTGTTCCATAAATATTAGCTTCAGAATCTAAAAAATCATCCGTTTCGGTCATGTTGTTCTGGTTATTAAAAAAGAGCCTTAAAAACGAGCCTTTATTCCCAAAACGCTTTGTTATACTAAAATCGTTGCTGAAGTTTTTTGCTGTATTCTCAACGTAAGAAGACCTTTTGGATTCATTTATTAAAACTTGATCCATATCTCTAGACGCTTCATCACTTGATAGTATATTTTTACTTTTAGAGAAGTTGAACGATGGACGAACATTGATATATAAGGTAGAATCTATTTTAAACTCAAACTCGGTATTTGTCCTGTGACTATCGGTTGAATTTGATGAACTGGAGTTAGAATCGGTAAAATACCTTCTATCTGGCAATATGTTTTCCCGTTGCGTTGACGATTCATTTTCAGACTCACTGCCCGAATAAAAATAACTTCCAGACACATCAGTTTCCTCACCAATTTTATCGGCATAATTAAGCCCAGAAGTTCTTGAGGTGGTAATCCCCTGCCCACCACCAAATGAGCGACCATCAACTACAAAATTACCATTACCGTAAACGGCAATATTATTACCACCTCCAAACATTTTTCTAATCTCGCCAAAACTAAAACCAGGAGAATTTATATTATTACCACCAGACAAGACACTAATACGCTTATCGTTATTAAAATAATTAAACATTCCTGCGAATTCGTAGCGCTTATCGGTACCACCTCCAGCTGCTAAACGCCCAAAAACACCTTTATTATTCTCTTTTTTAATGGTTAGGTTAATGGTTTTGTTTTCGCCATCGCTTTCCTTACCAACAAAGGCATCTTCTTTAGATTTGGTATCGGTAATTTGAACTTTTTCTATTATGTCTTTGGTTAAGTTTTTGGTTGTAATGGTAGGATCATTTCCAAAAAACGGCTTTCCATTAACTAAAATTTGATTAACTTCTTTACCATTCACTTTTATCCTACCATCTGTATCAACCTCTACACCAGGAAGTTGTTTCAACAAATCCTCAACACTGGCATCTTTTTTTGTTTTAAAGGATTTTACATTAAACTCCAAGGTATCTTTTTTAACCCTTATAGGTGGCGTAGATTTAATAATGACTTCATCTAAAGCATTATTGTCTATGGCCATATTTAGTTTTCCTAAAGTAATCTCTTCTTTATTTAAAACAATTTCTCTCTTAAGTATTTTATAACCAACGTAGGATATTAGCAGATTCAGCTTTTTATCATAAGTCTTTCCTTCTAAAATAAAATCCCCATTTTTATCTGAAATAGTGTAGGTCATTAAAGTACTATCTTCTACACGTTCTAAATAAACTGTAGCGGACTCTAAGGGTAGATTATCTGTTTCTGAAAAGGTTTTACCTGAAATTTTAAATGATTTGGATTGGCCAAAAGCAAAAAAAGTACACGTGCACATTAAAAGTAAAAAAACATGCTTCATTTAGAATAATGGTTGATTGATGAAACTTCATTTCTGGAGCAAAAACTATGCCGTTAAAGATTTTAGTATCAGAAAAGGACATTGATTTGATAACCGTGCGAATTTATAGATAAAAAAAAACTACAACCAAATATTATAAATCATTTAACATAACACATGTTCATTAAAAATACACTACACCAAAAAAGACAACACACAAACAGTGCCAAAACCAACCAAGGACAAGATTGTGGTCATTAGGGTCCAACTCCTAAAGGTTTGCTGCTCACTAATCCCCAAATACTTACTTACCAACCAAAAGCCACTGTCATTTACATGGGATAATATAGAAGCCCCAGAAGCAATGGCAATAACCAATAATGCCTTATCCACCTCACTTATACCAACTGTTAATAATGGTGCCGTTAATCCTGCTGCAGTAATCATGGCCACGGTAGACGAACCTTGCAAAATGCGAACTAGAACTGCCGCAAAAAAAGCAAACAGAAAGATACTTACACCTTGTTCTGCAAAGTAATTGGCCATCATTTCACCTGCTTTGGTATTAATTAGCATTTGCTTAAACACCCCACCAGCACCTGTAAGCAAAATAATTATTCCGGCCGGGGCCATTGACTTTGTGGTAATTTTTAACAACTCTGAATTGCTAACGCCCCTGGCTACACCCAATACATACCAAGCTATCAAATTAGCAATAATTAATGCTGAAAACGGATGTCCAATCATTTTCATCCATAACCTTAAGGTTTGGGAAATATTGATATTATTAGTTAATGGACTATTCAACAATGTATTTAAGACTATCAATACAATGGGAATCCCTATAATGGATAAAATCAATCCTACAGCTGGATATTTCTCTTTTGGCAAAAAAACACTATCCAAAGCAGGTGCCTCTACATGGATTTTTTTAGCAATATATTTTCCAAAAACAGGCCCGCTAACTATAGCAGCGGGAAACCCTACCAATGCTCCAAAAGTAATAACCCAACCTAAATCGGCTTTTAAAATATCAGCTACTGCTACAGGTCCAGGCGTAGGTGGTATAAAAGCATGGGTAACCGCTAACCCTGCTAAAAGCGGGATACCATAGAGCAGTAAAGACTTCTTGGTTTTGCGCTGTAACGAATAAATTAAAGGTACCAAAATAATAAAGGCCACATCAAAAAAAACAGGAATAGCCACAAAAAAACCCGTCAGCATTAAAGCTGAAGACGCTCTTTTTTCTCCAAATTTTTTTAGCAAGTAGTTTGCAAGAGCTTCTGCACCTCCGCTATGCTCCAAAACAGCTCCAAACATAGCCCCCAGACCTACTACCACAGCTACAAACCCAAGTGTATTGGCCATGCCTTCCTGCATAGTGTTAATAATAGCGTAGGGTTGCATACCAGCGATAACACCCACAACTATACTGGCAATAAGTAAAGCTATGAAAGCCTGTAGCTTAAACCGTAAAATTAATAAAAGCAAAACTGCTATACCTACTAATACAGCTGAAAGAAGGGTAAAATCCATCATGATGTTTTCCAATTTGAATGAAACGACAAACCTAACGGTTTATCTGTGCGCTTATAGGTATGTGCACCAAAATAATCGCGTTGGGCCTGGATTAAGTTGGCCGGCAATTGCGCCGTGGTCATACCTACCCAATAATTATAAGCTGTCCAAAACCCATCTAACGGTATACGGTTTGCAAGAGCATATTGCAGAGCATCTAAGCAAGAGGCTTCAGATGATTTTAATATTTCAAAAATATGCTGGTTCGACAAAAGACTGGGAGTAGTTTTGAAATATGTGGCAATATCTTCCATAAATTGTGATTTAATTATGCAACCATTAGTCCAAATTCTGGCAATTTCCGGAAAGTTTATCTGCCATCCATAATTTTCTGACGCTTCTGCAATGAGTTGAAACCCTTGATGGTGATTTATAATTCGGGCAAATCGATAGGCTCTTTCCAAAATTCCAACATCTAATTTTTGTGTTATACCTCTTTTCAAACCAAGCTGAGCTGACAACTGTACTCTTTCCTGTTTAAAAGAAGACAAGTAACGTGCAAAAACGGCAGACACCATTAGACTTGCTGGAATACCTAAATCTAGTGCCTCTTTACTGGACCAATTGCCAGTACCTTTATTACCTGCACTATCAAGTATAACATCTAAAAGATAGGACTTACCTTCCTTTTTCTTAAGAATATCTATAGTAATTTCAATTAAATATCCCGATAGATCACCTTGGCTCCAATTAAAAAAGACTTTAGCTATAGCTTCATTGTCCATAGTCTTTGACATTAAAGCATACAGTTCGGCTAAAAGTTGCATTTCGGCATATTCTATTCCGTTATGCACCATCTTGATAAAGTGTCCTGCTCCATCATCACCTACATATACACAGCACGGCTTACCATCATTATCTTTTGCGGCAATGGATTCTAGAATATTGGCCACTTTCTTGTAGCTTCCCATACTACCACCAGGCATAATAGATGGACCTTTTCTAGCACCTTCCTTACCTCCTGAAATACCACAACCTATAAAATGAATGTGTGCGTCTTTTAGTGCTTCGAAACGCTTTTGGGTATCCTTAAAGTATGAGTTACCACCATCGATAATAATATCTTCTTTAGACAACAAAGGGATTAATTGTTCAATAACCCTATCCACAACATCTCCAGCTTTAACCATCAGTAGGATTTTTCTAGGTTGTTTAAGGGACATTACAAATTCTTGAAGATCTGTAAAACCTAAAATAGTATAACCCTTTTGGTTTTCTTTTATAAAATCTGAGACTACTTGAACCTCATCACCGTCACTGCGATTATACACTGAAATCTTAAATCCCTTTTCGGCCATATTCAAGCTTAGGCTTTTACCCATAACCCCTAGTCCAACAATCCCAAATTCAGTTTTATCCATAGGCTTTCAATTTAGATATAATTTTTGAAACAAGCAGTTCTGGTGTTGCATCAATATTAATATGCAGCCCATAATTGGGTTCCTCAAGCACTTCAAATTGCGAGTGTAACAAAGCTGAAGTCATATAGTGGCCTTCCCGCTGTTCCAATCGGGACTGTATCAATTTAAATGTCCCTTTTAAATACACCCAAGTAATATTGTTATCCAAAGACAATATCTGTCGATAAGATTCCTTTAATGCCGAACAGGACAATATCCCACCACCTTGTTCGTTCCATATTTTAATGTTTTTTGCCAAAGTTTCCAACCAAGGTTTCCTGTCTTGATCGTTAAGTGGTATGGCATTTTTCATTTTTTCAATATTCACTTGTGAGTGGAAATCATCGGCATCATAATAGGGTAAATCCAATTGCTTGGACAAAGCCAGACCAATGGTCGTTTTTCCACAACCGCTAACTCCCATTATTATTATCATTGGAAAATTTATTCAGTTTTAAAAAAGCTGCTTCTTGAACTTTTGATTCAAAAAATCGTTTTATAAGCATTATAGCCAATTTTCAAATTGACTTATGTATAAAAGTATAAAAAATCTATTATTTTTTTCGCATATAAATACTAACAGGCACTCCGTTAAACCCAAAGTGTTCACGCAGTTTATTTTCCAAAAAGCGCTTATAGGGCTCTTTAATATACTGAGGCAGGTTACAGAAAAAAGCAAACTGTGGTTGTGGGGTTGGCAATTGCATTATGTATTTAATTTTTACAAACTTGCCTTTATATGCTGGTGGTGGATAATGTTCAATTATGGGCAATAACACCTCATTAAGTTTACTTGTTTTAATTTTTTTTGAACGATTTTTATAAACATCTACTGCCGTTTCTATTGCCTTATAAATACGTTGCTTAGTCAATGCAGAAATAAACAGGATAGGCACATCTGTAAATGGTTCTATTTGTTTTCGGATTACTTTTTCATAATCCTTAACCGACTTATTGTCTTTTTCGACCAAATCCCATTTATTTACTAAAATAACAATGCCCTTTCGGTTGCGCTCAGCTAACCAAAAAATGTTTTGTACCTGACCATCGAAACCACGAGTAGCATCTAAAACCAACAAGCACACATCACAATGCTCAATAGCGCGTATACTGCGCATTACCGAATAAAATTCCAGATCTTCCTTTACTTTGGATTTTCTTCTAATTCCAGCGGTATCTACCAAATTGAACTCAAATCCAAAACGGTTATACTTTGTATCAATGGCATCCCTTGTGGTTCCTGCTATATCTGTTACAATATAGCGATCCTCTCCTATCAAGGCGTTGATAAAAGATGACTTTCCTGCATTGGGGCGTCCCACCACAGCAAAACGTGGCAGTTCTTCTTCCTCTTCATCCTCTTTTTCGGGCAACACTTCAACTAATGCATCCAACAATTCTCCAGTACCACTGCCATTAATACTTGCAATGGTATAATATTCTCCTAAGCCAAGGGCATAAAACTCCACAGCATCTTCAGCGCGTTTGGCATTATCGACCTTATTTACTACTAAAAAAACGGGTTTATCCACTTTACGAAGTAAATTAGCAACATCCTCATCCATTCCCGTAACACCACTTTCAACATCTACCATAAAAATAATGGCATCGGCTTCATCGATCGCCAATTCTACCTGCTTATCGATTTCTGCTTCAAAAATATCGTCACTACCTACCACATAGCCACCGGTATCGATTAAAGAAAACTCCTTACCGTTCCAATCGCTTTTTCCATAATGACGGTCTCTAGTAACACCACTTACTGCATCAACTATAGCCTCTCGTTTTTGAATTAACCGATTAAAAAATGTTGACTTACCTACATTAGGCCTACCTACAATAGCAACTATACGACTCATATGCTTTTAATTGTTTGCAAAGGTAACGTTTAAAATCAAAGAAAAAACACTAATTTACCTTTGAAAATTTTACAACATGGAAATACCTAACGACATTGTTTTAAGACCTCGGTTTAAATTCGAAATTCCACGCAACAATGAATCCGTTTTAAATGATTTTGAACAAGCCAAAACCACGCAATCCTATTTTGTAATTAATAGAATTGACGACCATGTTTTTATAAAATTCCCAAAACACAAACAACATTTTTGGTCTCCCCAATTGCATTTGGAAATTAATCAAGTGAATACAAACTCCTGTTTGCTTTATGGCTTATTTGGTCCTAATCCAACCGTTTGGACCCTGTTTATGTTTCTACATTTTATGGTAGCTGGTTTTTTTATTGCTTTTGGCATTTGGGCATATACCAATTGGGCTTTAAATACTAGTTATGCTATACAATTAAGCCTAATGCTCCTAATGGTGGTTATTTGGTTTGTATTGTATTTTGGAGGTAGAATAGGTAAGGATTCCAGTAAGAATGAAATGCATGAACTCCATAACTTCATGAATAGCATTTTAAAACCAAAAAATCACTAATCTAAAAAGTTATTGATTGTACCCAAATCGCTTTAGTTGGTTTTGATTACTTCTCCAATTTTTATTGACTTTAACGTAGATCTCTAAATGGATTTGCTTACCAAAAAATTGTTCTAAGTCTTTTCTAGCCTCCACTCCAACACGCTTTAGGGCACTTCCTTTATGTCCAATAATGATCCCTTTTTGTGTGTCGCGTTCTACCATAATTACAGAGCGCACCCTAATAATCTTGTCCTCTTCTAAAAACTCCTCAGTTTCAACTTCTACAGCATAAGGTATTTCCTTTTTGTAATGTAAAAGAATTTTTTCACGAATAGTTTCATTTATAAAAAAACGCTCAGGCTTATCTGTCAACTGATCCTTTGGATAAAACGGAGGTGATTCAGGTAATAATTCAATAATCCTATCAAACACTTCTTTTATATGAAACCCTTCTAAAGCAGATATTGGAATAACTTCTGCATTAGGCACTTTTACAGCCCAAAGCTGTACTTGGCTCTCCAATTCCTCTTGATTGGATTTATCAATCTTATTTAGCAATAATAAAACAGGAATCTTTGAATGCTTAATTTTATTAAAAAACGCTTCATCTTTAAGCTGCTGCTCTCCTATTTCAACCATATAGATTAGAATATCGGCATCTTCAAAAGCCGATTTCACAAAGTCCATCATAGATTCCTGCAACTCATAAGCGGGCTTAATAATCCCTGGAGTATCACTAAATACCACTTGAAAATTATCTCCATTAACAATTCCAAGAATGCGATGCCTGGTAGTCTGGGCTTTAGAAGTAATGATTGACAATTTCTCTCCTACGACAGCATTCATTAGGGTTGACTTACCCACATTTGGATTCCCAATAATATTTACAAAACCTGCTTTATGAGACATGCTTTAAATTATTCCGTTAAAAGTTAATGGTTATTGGAGATGTATAGCTTACATTATTAACAGCAACCCTTAACTTAATTATTACTAAATGCAAAACTACAACCTTTTTAAATGCAAAAGGCAGGAAATTAAACTTCCTGCCTTTTACACTTATTTATAAGATCAATAATTAATCTAATACTTGCAATAGTTCCACTTCAAAAATCAAAGCATCAAATGGCTTGATTTTTCCACCCCTTGGTGTAGCTCCATAAGCCAATTCTTGGGGAATAAAGAATTTAAATTTAGCACCTTCTTTCATTAATTGAAGTCCCTCAGTCCAACCTTTAATAACTTGGTTGACACCAAAGGTAGTTGGCTGATCTCTCTCAACCGAGCTATCGAATACTGTTCCATCAATTAAAGTTCCATGATAGTGAACCTTTACTTTAGAAGTCTCGGTAGGTTGCTTACCTGTTCCCTCTTTCATAACAATATATTGTAAACCACTATCAGTAGTTAAAACATCTGGGTTATTGGCCACATTATCTTCCAAAAACTTTTCACTGGCCTTTTTTACTTCAGCATATTTTTCTTCTGCTTTTTTTGCAGCTTCCTCCTGGCGTTTCTTCATTATTTTCTCTCTATTCTTCTGAAAAAAACTTTCAACTATCCCTTTAGCCATTATCTCATCTATCAATACATCTGCAGAGTCTAATGTGTTTAAATAACCTTCAATAAACAAATCATTATTTATTTCATCAAAACTCATTTGAACATTTTTTCCCACATCCATACCAATGGCATAACTTACTGAATCTAATTCTGTTTTCAAGTCCGCTTTAGTATAAGCTTTTTTACCACAAGAAACTATTGTAGATGCAATTAATAGTACACTTAATAATTTTATAACTTTCATTTTATCAATATTTTTTAATTGGTAGCCAAAAGTAGCAAAATTTATTAATAATCAAGGGGATTACATCTTATTTATAATATTCTTAAGAAACTGTTTTAAAATAGGATTTCTATTATCCTTATTCCACACAAAAGACAATGTTGTTTTATGTGGCACTTGTTTTAATTCAATAAATTTTACCCCTTTTATATGTTCTACCTGTAAAGAACGGGGCACAATAGACACCCCAAAGTTATTTTCTACCAGTTTATAGATTGAGCCTGCATGTATTGTATTATGCGTAACTGTTGGTGAAAATCCGGCATCATCAAAAATGCGCATGACCTTTTCATAATAACTTATGCTATAATTGGGATCGAATAAAATAAACGAATCATTTTCTAATTGTTTAATAGAGCTAAAGTTATTCTCCTCAATAGGATGTGCTTTGGGCAAAACCAAACAAAAATTTTCTATTAATACAGGTTTTATGGCAATACGCTCAGGTACCCTATCCAATCGCACGAAACCAACATCTATATCTTCTGCTAACAGGGCATCTATTTGCTTTTGATTGTTCATTTCGTTAAGTGAAAATACAGTATTAGGGTACACTTCCTTGAGCTTTAATAGCAAGTTTGGTATAATTTTCTGCATTGCAGATCCTACGTACCCCATCTTTAAATTTCCTTCAACACCATCATGTAAAAGCTTAGCGTGTTCAATTATATTGTCTAAGTTTTTAAGGTTCCTCACTATTTCTGTTTTGAGATAGGCTCCAGCCTTCGTTAATTCCACCTTTCTGTTGTTTCTAGAAAACAACTGTAGTTGCAAATCCTCTTCCATTTGCTTGATCTGCCTACTCAATCCAGGTTGCGAAATATATAGTCGTTCGGCCGCTTTTCTATAATGCAATTCTTCTGCTACAGCCAAAAAATATTTTAAATGTCGAATTTCTAATTGATTACCCATAGTTATTAATTAATAATAAAATAGTATTATTTTGAATTAAAAATACTAATAACTTTGTAACAATCAAATTATTTTATCATATGGCCTTTAAATACGGAATAGACACACTTACAACAAACAAAGCTATTGCCATTTGTAGTGGTAATATGATGGCATCAATAACACCTCATGCCATTGAGAAAGTTAACGGTTGTAGAAAGATGGTTGAAACCATGGCAAGCTCTAACAAAGCGGTCTATGGAATCAATACTGGCTTTGGACCTCTATGTGACGTTCAAATAACCCCAGAGGAAACCAGTAAATTACAAGAAAATCTATTAATTACCCATGCAGTAGGTGTTGGTTCTCCTATAAAAAAGGAGCTTTCAAAACTTATGATGATATGTAAAGTACATGCTTTATGTCAAGGTTATTCTGGTATTCGTTTGGAGGTCATAGAACGCATTGTTTATTTTATAGAGCACGATTTAATTCCTGTAGTTCCTGAACAAGGTTCGGTAGGGGCGTCTGGTGACTTAGCTCCACTATCGCATCTATTTTTACCTCTTATTGGTGAAGGCGAATTTTGGATAGAGAACAGTATTGTATCTGCTAAACAAATACTTAAAGAACACCGTTTAAATCCTATACAACTTCAAGCCAAAGAAGGCTTAGCACTTATTAATGGTACCCAATTCATTTTAGCGCACGCCATTATGGGGCTTAATAAAATGAATTATCTATTGGATTTAGCCGATTTGGCCGGAGCCATGAGTATTGAAGGATATAAGGGTAGTGCATCACCCTTTAAGGAAGCTTTGCATAATATTCGTCCATTTAAAGGCAGTTTAAAAGTTGCCGAACGCATGCGCATGCTTTTCGAAAATTCAGAAAACATCATGTCGCACGAAAATTGCGAACGAGTACAAGATCCATATTCGATGCGGTGTATCCCCCAAGTACATGGAGCCTCTAGAAATGCGTATTACCACTTAAAGGAGCTGGCTGAAATAGAAATGAACTCGGTAACAGACAACCCGATTGTTTTAAGTGATACCGTTGCTATTTCTGGTGGAAATTTCCACGGACAACCCTTAGCCATGGCATTGGATTACACCTCAATCGCTGCATCTGAACTGGGAAATATTTCAGATAGGCGCAGCTACCTGCTTATAGAGGGCAAGTTTGGCTTACCTAGGTTATTAACAACTGGCGGTGGTTTAAATTCAGGCTTTATGATCCCCCAATACACTACAGCCGCATTGGTAACCGAGAACAAATCGTTATGCTTTCCACCTTCAGCCGATAGCATTCCAACCTCTTTAGGCCAAGAAGACCATGTATCTATGGGTAGTATTTCGGGGCGAAAATTTAATCAGATATTGGAAAACCTAGAAAAAATATTGGCCATAGAACTTATGTACGCTACACAAGCTATGGAATTTAGAAGGCCTCTGAAATTTTCAGACATACTAGAAGCAAACTTTGACATTATTCGTGAAAAAGTGGATAAACTAGAAGAAGATAGGCTATTAAAACATGATATCGATGCTATGATAGCACTTGTTAAGAACAAATCCCTTATCGTTTCAAAAATTTAAGCAATGACTTTTAAAGAAATTATTTTACAGGGTATCCCCAACACCTTGCCCGAGAAAAAGCCCTATCCAAAAAACTCTAACAGGGCTCCAAAAAGAAAAGACATCCTTAGTAAAGCCGAAAAACAATTGGCTATACGTAATGCTCTGCGCTATTTTCCAGAAGCATGGCATTCTATTTTAGCCGAAGAGTTTGCCCAAGAACTCAACGATTTTGGACGCATATACATGTACCGATTCAAACCTGATTACGACATGTATGCTCGAGATATTGAAGCTTACCCAGCTAAATCTAAACAAGCAGCGTCCATTATGCTTATGATCCAAAATAATTTGGATCCAGCCGTAGCCCAACATCCCGAAGAGTTAATCACCTATGGCGGTAATGGTGCTGTATTTCAAAATTGGGCGCAGTACTTGTTAGCCATGCAGTATTTGGCAACAATGACCAACGAACAGACTTTACACATGTATTCTGGTCATCCCATGGGATTGTTTCCCTCTTCTGAAAATGCGCCAAGAGTCGTGGTAACCAATGGCATGATGATTCCAAACTACTCCCAGCCTGATGATTGGGAAAAATTCAATGCCCTAGGAGTTACACAATATGGACAGATGACTGCTGGATCATTTATGTATATTGGCCCACAAGGAATTGTTCATGGCACCACCATTACGGTTATGAATGCCTTTAGAAAAATATTACAAAAGGATGAAAACCCTGCTGGAAAAATATTCTTAACCGCTGGATTGGGAGGTATGAGTGGCGCACAACCCAAAGCCGGTAACATAGCAGGGTGTATAACCATTTGTGCTGAAGTGAATGAAAAAGCAGCCACTAAACGATTTGAACAGGGATGGGTTGATGTTTTAGTAAACTCTATGGAGGATTTGATTAGCAGAACCAAAGAAGCACAATCGAACAATGAAGTGGTATCTATAGCATATATAGGGAATGTGGTTGATGTTTGGGAACGGT
Organism: Aestuariivivens marinum; assembly: GCF_022662175.1. Taxonomy (GTDB): domain Bacteria; phylum Bacteroidota; class Bacteroidia; order Flavobacteriales; family Flavobacteriaceae; genus Aestuariivivens; species Aestuariivivens marinum. The sequence continues at coordinate 81,285 of NZ_JAKMCR010000001.1, forward strand.
TTTATGAAGAAGGCATTTTTATTCATGTAGGGTCCGACCAGACTTCATTACATATTCCTTGGACAGGGGGTTACTACCCCGTTGATGTGTCTTTTGAAGAGGCTAATCGATTAATACGTGAAGCACCACAAGAATTTAAGGAAAATGTACAGGCGTCATTAAGAAGACATGCTGCCGCCATTAACAAACACGCTGCAAGAGGCACATATTTTTTCGATTATGGCAACGCATTTTTATTAGAGGCCTCACGTGCAGGCGCAGATGTCATGGCTGAAAACAATATTGATTTTAAATACCCTTCTTATGTTCAGGACATCTTGGGACCTATGTGCTTCGATTATGGCTTTGGACCATTCCGCTGGGTTTGTACTTCAGGAAAGTCGGAAGATTTAGATAAAACCGATGAAATTGCAATGAACGTACTTCAAGAGATTATGGAACAGGCTCCTGAAGAAATCCAACTGCAAATGCAGGACAACATCACTTGGATAAAGAATGCAAAGCAAAACAAGATGGTTGTGGGTTCCCAAGCCAGAATTCTATATGCTGATGCTGAAGGGCGTTCAAAAATTGCTGAAGCCTTTAACAATGCTATTGCAAATGGTGAAATAGGACCTGTAGTATTGGGCAGGGACCATCATGATGTGAGTGGCACAGACTCCCCGTACAGAGAAACTTCAAACATTTATGACGGTAGTCAATTTACAGCCGATATGGCCATACAAAATGTGATAGGCGACAGCTTTAGGGGTGCAACATGGGTATCCATTCACAATGGCGGTGGTGTTGGTTGGGGTGAAGTTATCAATGGTGGTTTTGGAATGCTTTTAGATGGCACAAAGGCAGCTGAAAATCGTTTAAAAAGCATGCTCTTTTATGATGTAAACAATGGCATAGCAAGACGCAGCTGGGCGAGAAATAAAGAAGCGCTTTTTGCTATTAAACGGGAGATGCAACGCACTCCCGATTTAAAGGTAACATTACCCAACATAGTAGATGACGACCTTTTAGAAAAATTGTTCTAAAATAGAATTAAAAAAACAAAGCCTACAAAATTTTGTAGGCTTTGTTGCTTAATTAATCAGTCATAAAAGCTATACCATACCGTCAAGCCCAAGTTTAGTTAAATGTTCTGTCTTAAGGAATTAATAACTTAAAATGAACCCCAATATTGTTTATTGAAAAGGTATGGCATAGCAAAACTTTAACCACACTAGTAATGCCACCTAACAAAAGCCTCTATGGCTGCATAATGTGCCAATCCTAATTGATTATATAATTCTGCTGTTTCACGGTTTCTATCTTCGGCACGTTGCCAAAACTCCCTGCTATCGGTTCCTTGGAACACAACACCATCTTTTTGGGATTGGTGTTTAAAAATTCCGTGACGTTTTTGCAATACTTGGTCTGGGCTCATTGGCACTGCCATTTCTATTTCATCAATACCCCATTCTTGCCACGCACCTCTGTAAAGCCACAACCAGCAATCATCCATAAACTTTTTAGGCTTTAATCGTTTAACAGCTTCAAAAACAGAATCCAAACAAACCTTATGTGTTCCATGAGGGTCTGCTAAATCTCCAGCGGCATAAATTTGATGTGGTTTTACTTTTTCAATTAAGTTCATGGTAATTTTAATATCCTCCTCACCTATTGGATTTTTCTCAATGGTACCGGTCTCATAGAACGGCAATTCCATAAAGTGGATACGTTCGTCAGGTAAACCCACAAAATGTGCTGTAGCTCTAGCTTCGCCTTTTCTTATAAGTCCTTTAATATAACGCACTTCAGGAATATCTATATCGCTACTTTTCTTATTCTTAAGAAACTCTAAAGCTTTTTCATAAATGTTCTCTGCTTCCTCACTTTTTATACCAAACTTCTCGTTATAATCTATAACAAAATTGGCAAACCTCAAAGCTTCATCATCTGCAACTGCTATATTCCCAGAGGTTTGATAAGCCACATGCACCTCATGCCCTTGCTCATGTAACCTAATAAAGGTTCCTCCCATACTTATAATATCATCGTCTGGATGTGGACTAAAAAGCAATACACGTTTTTTAGCAGGCTCTGACCGTTCTGGTCGCTTGCTATCATCTGAGTTTGGCTTCCCTCCTGGCCAACCTGTTATGGTATGCTGAACTTGATTGAAAATCTTAATATTGATATCGTAAGCTGGGCCTGAATCTGCCAAAAGATCACTCATTCCATTTTCAATATAATCGGCATCGGTAAGCATTAAAATAGGTTTTTTCAATTTAAGCGCTAAACCCAATACCGCTTTTCTCACCATTTTATCGGTCCATTCAATTTTCTCAACTAACCACGGTGTATTAATACGTGTTAATTTTGACGAGGCTGCCTTGTCTATTACAAATACTGCATTACTATGTTCTTGCAAGTATGAGGCCGGTACTTGGCTGGATACTGGACCTTCCGCAGAAGCTTTAATAATATCCGATTTAGGTTCACCCCAAGCCATCAAAATAACTCTTTTTGCTTCCATTATTTTTTTAACACCAAGTGTAATTGCCGTTCTTGGTGTTTGGGTCAAGCCACCAAAATCTTTACTCGCAGCTACTCTAGTTATATGGTCTAGGGCTACCAGTCGTGTTTTGGAATTTTGCAAAGATCCAGATTCGTTAAAACCGATATGACCATTACCCCCTATTCCAAGAATTTGCAGATCGATACCTCCTAACGCTTCAATTTTAGCCTCGTACTCAGCACAATAGTTTGCAATATCTTCCTTAGAAAGCTGACCATCTGGGATATGATAATTTTCAGGTAAAATATCCACATGGTTAAACAACAACTCCTCCATAAAGCGAACATAACTATTTACGGAATCTGGCTCCATCGGATAATACTCATCCAAATTGAATGAAATTACATTTTTAAAACTCAAGCCTTCTTCTTTATGTAAACGCACCAATTCTGAATACAATCCTTTTGGTGTCGATCCTGTTGCCAAGCCCAAAACACATGATTGATTGCTTTTTTGCTTTGCCTTTATTAACGTAGCAATTTCATTTGCAACCTCTACAGCTGCGGCTTTTGAATCTTCGAAAATTACCGTATTGATATTTTCAAATCGCTTTTCAAAACCTGTAGCTTTGTCTGTACTACTCTTAATCATTTTAAATGTAATTTGTGGTTCTAATTGTATTTGTTGTATTTATTTTTTTGACCAACTTTTCATGTTATGCCCCCATAAAGCAAAAAACAAAATGATTGCATAACACGGAATTAATATCCAATAACTACTCGTTGAGGCAGATGCCAAAGCCTCTGTTTCTCCAATGCCTTCTGAGATTAATGTATGCTTCCCTGCATCAACCAATTTTCCATATAATGGTGGAATAATGGCTCCACCTGCAATTGCCATAATCAATAACGCAGAAGCTGTTTTGGTAAATTTACCCAAGCCTTCTAATGTTAACGGCCATACTGCTGGCCACACCAAAGCATTGGCTATACCCAAAGCAGCTACAAAAAGTACAGATGTAAATCCTGTTGTTGTTAATATACATATACTAAAAACAATACCTAAAGCGGCACTTATTTTTAATGCGGTTTCCTGTTTCAAATACTTTGGAATTAAGAAGACTCCCAAGGCGTACATGGTAATCATTGCCGCTAAAGTAAATGGCGTAAAGAACTTAGCTTCTTCTGCTGGGAAACCAAGAGAAAGTCCATAAGCAATAATAGAGTCGCCTGCTATCACTTCTGCTCCAACGTATACAAACAAAGTCAATACTCCTAACCACAAGTGTGGAAACTGAAAGATGCTGGTTTTAGACCCACCTCCTTCTTTAGGTTCCTCAATAGGATCTGCTTCAACATGCGGAAGAGGTGCTTTTCTTATCAACAATCCAAATACAAATAATACAACAGCCATGACAATATAAGGTATCACTACACTATCTGCCATTGTATTCAACAAACTCTCCTTTTCTTCAACTGAAACAACTGCTAATTTTTCCTTAACATCACCTATTCCTGTCAATAATAGGGAACCGAAAATAATATTTGCTATAATCCCCGCTCCTTTATTTGAAATACCCATAATGGCAATACGTTTGGCACCACTCTCAATAGGCCCTAAAATCGTGATATAGGGATTTGCAGCGGTTTGCAAAATAGTCATTCCCATACCTTGAATAAAAATAGCCAAGAGGAAAACCCAATATGTACGTGCCTCTGCCGCAGGGATAAAGACCAAAGCTCCAATAGCCATAATAATTAAACCAACTGACATGCCCTTGCGATAACCAATCTTATTTAAAAGATATGATGCTGGCAACGCCATGACTACAAACGAGATATAGGACGCCGATGCCACAAAATAAGCTTGGGTTTCGGTGAGTTCATTCATGGTTTTCATAAATGGAATTAGCGTTCCATTAATCCAGGTTACGAAACCAAATATTCCAAATAATCCTGCTATTATCGTAATGGCTACGGTATTACTACTTTTAGGTGCTTGTGTCATAATCTAAAGAGTTTAATTATTAGTTAGTTAATTGTTTATCAATAATATGAAAACTTAGTGGTTTTTAGGTTTAAAAAATCAATTTTGGCATGGCTTTTAATTTTATTTACACATCCATTTGCGACACCATACTATCAATTAACTTAAATTGATTTTTGGCACGATCTAAATTATGTTCAGGATATTTGGTTTTATAATATACATCATTATTTAAAAAATCGGTTAAAAAACGTAAGGCCATAATAAAAATCATGGTCTTAGCCGCTAATGGTAGCGTCTTAATTTCTAAAGAAGTTAAGGCCGATTCTACTTTTTCTAAAAACCCTTTTTTGTAAGCTTCATAAAATTCCACATTAAATGTAACCAAATCCAAATTGGTTTCATCTTCGGCAGCGGTATTACAAATGGTTCTTATGGCGTCTCCAAAATCATAATGCACAATCCCAGGCATTACCGTATCGGTATCAATAATACAAAGCCCTTTATTATCCTTATCGAACAAAGCGTTGGAAATTTTAGTATCGTTATGTGTGACCCTTATTTTAATTTCACCAAATTCCTTTAGGTTTTGTAGGATATGCATTTCTTCCTTAAGCTCAATAACCTTATCTAAATACAGTTTGGCTTTTTCTTTTCTTTCTTCAGAAGCATTTTTTAGAGCTTCATCAAATTGCCAAAAACGAAAAGACATATCATGAAATTTTGGAATGACCTCTGTCAAAACAGAAGCATCAAAATCACTTGTAAGGTTAAGGAAATCTCCTGATAACTTACCGCCTTCATACGCCACTTCTTTGTTGGTTACAATTTCATGAGTAACACTCTCCTTAATGTACAGCATAACATTCCAAAAATTACCATCCTCATCCCTATAGTAGTATTCTCCATGCTTTGCTGGAATAAAGGTTAGCACACGTCTTTTAAGCGCTTCTTCAGGTAAATGTGACAGTTTATTTTTAATGTGTTTGCTTACAAGTACCTTATTTAAAATTAACCCCGGAACATCTTTAAAAACATTATGATTAATACGTTGAAGAATATAAAAAGGCTCCTCCTTTGTTTCTATTAAAAATGTATCGTTTATATGTCCAGAGGCCAACTCTTTGTGGGATGAATATTTTGAAGCATGGTCAAAATGATTGAATATATATATAAGCTTTTCCTGTGTCATCTTACCACAAATTTTTAGGATAAACATTAGCTGCTTTAAGGTCTTCTATTGCTTTTTGAACAATAGCCTTATCTTCCTTATAGGTTACTCCAAACCATTTGGCATTAGATTTTAAAACCTCAACATTAGCGCCTCCCGACTTGAGGATTTCGTTAACTATAGTTGGCAGATAAAACTCTGCTTTTAAATTTGACTGGTTTTTTTCCAAGAAATCTATCAGCAATTGTTCACCAAACCCAAAACATTTGGGCGTAAAACCCCAAAAATTCATAGACACTACGGTATTCTCGTCAATTGGAACCAAGTCTCCATTATCATCCTTTCGCATTAATTGACCATTAATTTTTTCAATATGGGTTCTTTCGGTCACATCTATTAAATAGCCATTTTTATCAACTTTGCATTCCCCCCTTGAAACATAACCATAGTCTGACACTGTGTTCTTCAACAAATAAGCCATGGTCTTAAAGTTATAAGAAGTTTTATCTGTAGCTATCAATGCTTGGGCCATGGAAACAAAAGCTTCCCTGCTATAAAAATCGTCTGCATTAATGATGGCAAAATTTTCCTGAACAGCGTCTTTTGCCATTAAAAGCGCATGACCAGTTCCCCAGGGCTTAACACGGTTTGGGTTAATATACTTTTCCGGAATATTGTCAAGCTCTTGAAATACATATGCCACCTCTGCCTTACCTTTGAGTTTTTTATTAAAGATTGACTTAAACTCTTCCTCAAAACTCTTCCTGATGACAAACACAAACTTTCCAAATCCAGCTTGCAGGGCATCATAAAGAGAAAAATCTATAATTGTATCTCCTTCGGGAGTAAACGAATCCATTTGTTTTAACCCTCCATAACGACTTCCCATTCCAGCCGCCAAAATCACTAGTGTTGGCTTATCCATTGTTATATATCTAAAAATCTATTATAAAAATCTTACATCCCTCATCCAACAATATTCTTTTTACGTTTTCAAAATATTGAAAAACAATATTTTACCCAAAACAACAACATCAACCCCTCTTAATGCAGGATACGAATCTACATAATAAACTCGAATAAAAAAAGAAAAATCCTAAAATATGTGCTCGAGCACATATTTTAGAGTTAATTTATAAATACAACCTAATCATTACATTAAAAATTTTTACATTTGCAAGACATGAAAAAATATACCATAAAGGATATTGCAAAATTGGCAGGTGTTTCCAAAGGTACCGTAGACCGGGTTATACACAACAGGGGAAAGGTATCTGAAACGGCTTTGAAAAAAGTAAATAATATACTTAAGGAAATTGATTATCAACCCAATTTAATTGCTCAAAGTTTAAAAAACAATAAAAATTGCCATTTGTGCATCCTTATGCCAGATCCCGAAATTGATCCTTATTGGGCTCCCTGTATTGATGGTATTGAAGAGGCTCTCAATGAATTTTCACCTTTTGGAACAACCTTAGAATATGTTTATTTTAACCCATTCAATAAAGACAGCTTTGAAAAACAAAGTCTTCTAGCCTTAAAATCAGAATTTGACGGTATTTTATTAGCACCTCTTTTTCAAAAAGAATCTATAGCCTTTATCAATGAATGTGATAAGATTAAAAAAACCTATTTTTTATTCAATAACGATTTAAAAAGTGTTGATTCCCAAAAATTTGTTGGGCAGGATCTTTTTCAAAGCGGAAGAATTGGTGCCAAATTGATTCATTCTACATTAAAGGGTAATGCCGAGGTTGCCATTATTCACATTGATGAAGTATTTAAAAACGCAACTCACATGCAGGAAAAGGAAAAAGGGTTTCGTAGCTATTTTAATGAACTTAAAGACAATAGCTTTTCTTTAAACACCTATAAGCTAAAACACAGAAATGCCAACAATCTTAAGAAAACTATAAAGTACTTTATAGACACCCATCCTGAAATCAATGGTTTTTTTGTGACAAATTCTAAAATCAATTTACTAGCCGCTTTATTAAACAACAGTAAAAAAAGCACCTGTGTTGTTGGCTACGATTTATTACAGGAAAACATAAAGTATTTAAAGTCCGGAATCATTGATTATTTAATACATCAGAACCCTAAACGACAAGCTTATTTAGGCACTGTTTTTTTAGCTGATTATATTTTATTTAATAAGGTCATTCCTAATAAAAATCTTATCCCTATTGACATTGTAAATTCTGAAAATTACATGGGCTATTTAAAATAGGCCTGTTTTTTTAGATCATTCTTCCAACTTTAGCAGGCCAAAAGACGATGCTATATGGAAATTTGGAGTTTCAGTTTTTGGATCAATCCATGTTATCCAAGTAGGCTCATAACTGCCATCCTTTTGAAGGTAGTATTTAGCCCTATAAATTCCAGTTTCGATAACATTGTCTTTTATAAGGTTAAATGCCTTTAAAGACTTTATACTTATAACACCTTCAACCGTGAAACCATAATCATCGAAAGAGGATTTTACATCAATTTCTGCTTTGGGCCAATTCCAATTGAAGTTGAAGTTTTTGTTGGGGTGTGCTATAAAATCCATAACCCTTGGCAAAGGATCTATTTCAAAACAATAGTATGGATTAAGATTTTTGTCCTGCCTAAAAAACAACTCTACCCTATCCGAATTATTAATACTTGCTTTTGTATTATCTGTTTTATCAATGTAAACATTAGTATCTTCAACCCTAAAACAAAAAAAGAAACAATCATTATCCCATAGCGCTTTAAACTGTATTCTATCTATTGCTTTTGAATCCCATGGCGATTTAAAATCGGTTAATACATTGGCTTTATCCCATAATGACGAATCACCTTTTCCCGTAATGTTTAAGTTTTTTGTAATTTGGTTAACCTTATATGTTTTCATATTTATTCTGAAATAAATGTATTTAGTGACAACTAAAATACAATAATTAGTAAACCTTTCATTTTAAGCAAAAAAAATGAGCTTGAAATACAAGCCCATCTTAAAAACGTGATTATACTATTAATCAATTCATATCACATTTAACTCTTTACCTACTTTAATAAAAGCGTCCACAGCTTTATCAATATGTGCTTTGGTATGTGCAGCAGATAACTGTACCCTAATTCTTGCCTTATCTTTAGGCACCACCGGATAAAAGAACCCTATAACATAAATACCTTCTTCCAACAACCTATTTGCCATAATTTGCGACAACTTGGCATCGTACAACATCACAGGAACTATAGCGGCATCAGCCCCAACTAGATCAAATCCGGCTGCCTCCATTTTTGTCCTAAAATAGTTGGTGTTCTCTTCCAATTTATCTCTAAGAGAAGTGTCTTTTTCTAATATTTCAAATACTTTAAGCGAAGCCCCTACTATGGCAGGTGCCAAGGAATTTGAAAACAGATATGGTCTGGAACGCTGCCTCAGCATTTCGATAATTTCTTTTTTACCTGTTGTAAAACCGCCCATAGCACCTCCTAGGGCCTTGCCCAATGTTCCCGTAACAATATCGACACGCCCCAAAACGTTTTTTAATTCGATGGTACCTCGACCTGTTTTGCCTATAAAACCTGAGGCGTGACATTCGTCAACCATCACTAGGGCATCATATTTATCGGCCAAGTCACAAATTTTATCCAAAGACGCTACAACGCCGTCCATGGAGAACACACCATCGGTCACAATAATCTTGAATCTATGGTTTTGGGTATTGGCTTCTATTAATTTTGCTTCCAAATCTGCCATATCATTATTGGCATATCTATATCTGGCGGCTTTACACAAACGCACACCATCGATTATAGAGGCATGATTTAGAGCATCTGAAATAATTGCATCTTCACTAGTTAATAATGGTTCGAAAACACCTCCATTGGCATCAAAAGCTGCTGCATAAAGAATGGTATCCTCTCCATGGAAAAATTCAGCTATTTTAGCTTCCAATTGTTTATGGATATCTTGTGTACCACAAATAAACCGCACAGACGACATACCAAAACCATGGGTATCCATAGTGTCCTTTGCTGCCTTAATGACCTCTTTGTTATTGGATAGCCCTAAATAATTATTCGCACAAAAATTAATAACTTCTTCGCCGGTTGACACTCTTATAACGGCATCTTGAGACGTTGTTATAATGCGCTCTTCCTTAAATAAACCATCATTTTTAATGGTTTGTAACTCCTCTAATAAATGGTCTTTAATCTTTCCGTACATTATATATTATTTTATGCTATTACTGAATTATAATAGGCTTTTAAATTATCTATCATCACCTTAGACATGGCATCCAAATCGTATTTTGGTTTCCAACCCCAGTCTTCTTTTGCCTTAGTATCGTCTATACTCATAGGCCAAGAATCTGCAATATTCTGTCTGAAGTCAGGATTATAACTCACTTCAAAGTTAGGATATGTTTTTTTAATGGAGTCTGCTACTTCTTTGGGACTAAAGCTCATGCCCGCAAGATTATAGGATGTTCTAATCGAAATATTTTCAGCAGGCGCATCCATAAGTTCTATAGTAGCTCTAACAGCATCTTCAATATATATCATTGGCAAGGTTGTTGTTTCCTTTAAAAAACACTCAAAATGCTCTTGCTTCACAGCTTTATGATAAATATCGACCGCATAATCTGTAGTTCCCCCGCCTGGAAGGGATTGGTATCCAATAACACCTGGATAACGGATGGATCGCACATCTAAATCATACTTTTCAAAATAATAATTTGCCCAATTCTCTCCCGCTACTTTACTAATACCATAAACCGTTGAGGGCATTAAATTGGAGTCTTGTGGTGTGTTGACACGAGATATATTGCTACCAAAAACAGCTATTGAGCTAGGATAAAACACCTTCTTTACGCTTAACTGTCGAGATACTTCCAAAACATTAAAAAAAGTACTCATATTAATATCCCAAGTTTTTAGCGGAAACAGCTCTCCTTTAGCCGATAAAATGGCTGCCAAATGATATATTTGGGTAATCTTATATTTAGCAACAATGGATTTCAAAGCCTCATTATCTGTCACATCCAATATTTCAAAAAGACCTTCAAAAGATTCATTTGGGCGTAAATCGGAAGCTATTACATGATTAACCCCAAACTTTTCTTGAAGAGCTTTGGTCATTACTGCTCCAAGTTGTCCACTAGCTCCTGTTATTAAAATATTTTCAGTCATTATTTATTATGATAATTATTAGTACAAAATTAAGAATAAAAGCATTATTATAACTTTTTTACCTTTTATTTTGCTTAAAATAAGTATTTTTACCTTTAAATAAACATATTTTAAGTTTTTTAATCTTTACCATGTTTCAAAAATAATCGTTTTAAGAAAAAATATCTTTATATGGACAAACTTGATACTACCGACTTAGACATTTTAAGAATCCTTCAAAAGGACTCCAAAAAAACGACCAAAGAAATTGCCGAAACACTAAACCTCACCTCATCACCGGTTTACGAGCGCATTAGGAGATTAGAAAAAAAAGGATATATTAAAAAGTATGTGGCCCTTCTAAATAAAAAGCTTATTAAAAAACCCATAACCGCTGTATGTATGGTATCACTGCGTTACCATGATGAAGGTTTTATAGATAAGTTCGACAAACAAATACGAGCTCTAAGTGAAGTACAGGAATGCTACCATATGGCAGGAAAAGTTGATTTCTTCCTTAAAATTAATATTGAAAGCCTTGATGCTTACCATGAGTTTGTACGTGCAAAACTTTCAAAAATTGAAAATATTGGTGTTTTGGAAAGCTACTTCGTTCTGAAAGAGATTTTGCATACTACGGAATATTATATATAATTTAAAACACAAAGCTTAAACTATCGCTTTTAATGGTTATTCCCTTTTGCTCTTGCCATAAGTTTTCGTCTGGGTCACCAACTTTTATAATATAACTAGCTTTATCATCAAAAATTTTTGCCGCAAATACTTGGCCTTTAATCCTAATGGCATATTCCAAGTCTTTGGTTTGTTCATTAATGATTTGAATAACTGGATTTTCAACACCTTCAACCATAATCTCAGGTAAATAGCCTTCGGCCTTTTTGCCAAAGTTTTCCTCTTGAGCAACAGTTTGCGGCCAGCCTGGGTACTGGGAACCTTCTTCTAACGGATTATCAAAACGCCTAAAACATTCCGTTTTTATAGTTCTATCCTTTTTGTTAAATGTTACAATACCATAACCTACAGCCCTATTATGTAATATAGCAGGTTCCTTATGCATATTATGGGGGTTAGCAATTGCTTTAACTGTCATTTTATTTCCAAACCCATCAATATAATTACCTGTATAAGCAGGATTTTCGTAAGTATGTTCAGAACTATCAACTGACGGCCAAAATCTACGGGGCCAAATATTGTTTAATGCTGGCCCAGCAAAAGCATAACCACTATCTCCAAAATCATCCAAGCCGTATTGAATAAACGACCCTAAATGTTGATCGCCAGCAATATGGAAGGCAAATCCCTTACGAATAATTTCTACCGCCCTATCCCTCTTTTTAGCTGGCCAACCATTAGAATCCATGTCAACAGTTGGTTTATCTCCTTGTATATATTCGCCCATTTCTGGAATATATAGTTTAGGTATAACTGCTCCTGTTTTGGCTTCAGCGGGTAATGTCGCCACAGTTGCAAAATTGGTTTGAGACAACACGGCTTTCATTTGGGCGCCATGGGACCAATCTTCTACCCAATATTCCAAAAAGGCCTCCTGTCTTGCACCCAATAACTCAGCTTCCAAATGCCTGTATTCTTTTATATCAAAATCGTCTGCCATTATCCAACCATTGTTAACTTTTGCCTCTTTGGGCAACACATGTGCTGGCGCCGATTTAAACTTTCTATCTTCTAAAATAGCAAAACTTATGCCGCCATAATTCCAATGTGTATAGTATACACTTATATTATTTTTAACTGGCGTAGCATCATAAGGATCTGGCAAATGGCTAGTTTGCGTAAACTGGACCATATTAACCCAATCCGGAGTCATTTTATACCCTCCACTATCTTGTGAGGGTGCTCCATACCCATTACTGTTATCGGCTAACTTACCGCCTTCTCCCCAAATATTTCCATGATACACATCATGGTCATCTGGTATTATAGCACATGGCCTATTTCTAAACAATTCACGATACGACCATCCAAACATCATCCATTTTCTTAAATAATCGAGGCACGTTTTATCATAATCACCAGTAAATTGTACACCGTAACCACCAGTACCTTCATAGAACTGGTCTCCTAAAAACAAACAAATATCCGGATTTAATTTAGAGACACTTTCATAAATATCGGTATCTGGAAATCCATAATCGAAGTTACAGCTAAATATAGCTGCCTTTAATTGGTCCTTATCAAACGGCTCCGCTTTAATGGTCCCCAAATAATCGTATTGGTGCTTGCCTTTCCTTAATGGTATCAGCAAACGAATTCTATAAGGAACATCTTCTGTACCCTGCCAATTAGCTACTGAAAAATTAACAGCACGCCCTTGATGCTTTACAACTTGTTCCTCTTGGGTACTCCACTTATCGCCTTTTTTAAATTGCAATACCACTTTATGGCCTTCAATATCTTCTATCGGCGATAATTGCGCTGTTAATTTTAATTTCCCTCGGTGTGATGTATATTGCGCAAAACAAATCGGTCCAAAAATATTTTCTTCGTTAGAGTAAAGGGTTTTCGAATCTATAGACCAATCTTTAAAGCCAACTAGTGGTTGGTGGCTATTACCTCCCTTAACATCAACACTGGACAATAATGCAAAATTTCCGGCGAGGGTTTCATTTGAAATATCAATATCACGTGTTGTATGGATAACCGTTTTAGATTCAGTGTCTATAATATGGGCAGTGAGCAATTGGCTTTCTTCAGTCTTATTAGAAACATTAACATGTACGGTAAACTGTTGGGGCAAGGTTACCAATCTAGTTTCGAACACCTGTTCTCCAATAACCAAATCTCCTTTCAGATTTAACCCAACATCCAAACCTTTACCAAAGACTGCTGCAGAACGGTAATCGTCAACACGCCCTTCAGCGCCTAACCTTAACCCGAAACATCCCTGTTTTGCTCCCTCAAAATGTTTGTTCAAAATAGTTATTGTGACCTTTATCACATACTCTGCATTTCCATTTGGGTTTTGAACCGTCAGCAAATGTAGGTTTCTATTATTTCCTTTATAAGTGCATATTGCTTGACCTTTTTTTAATATCCAATCCTGCAATCTATTGCCCCAATATTGAGGGCCCACCCATTTCATATCTTGCCATAAGTGCCACTCACTTTTAAAAGTCACTGGGTTTTCATTCGAAAAGCGATCATTTTCAAAACCATAACAGGACGTCATTGGTAAAATAGAACCTAATAAAACTGTTTTTATATAATCTCTACGATGCATAGAATATAATAAAAAATAAAACTAATTTAAGTTATAATTTGGATTTAATGTTGTAGGCACAGGCGCATTGGTCTTGGCTCTCCACGCCTGAAGTTCATCATATAGTTCCTTCACTTTTTCTGGGTATTCATCAAACAAATTGTTATGCTCCCTAATATCTGTTTCAAGATTATACAATTCAATTTCACCATCTTCAAAATACTCATGAAGTTTCCATTTTCCCTTTCTCATAGCGCTACCCGGCCTAGTTCTAAATAAAGAATCTCGAGCCTGTTCCTTTTCTGGATTTACGCTTTGCAAATAAATTGGGAAATGCCAAAACAAAGATCGTTCCTTCAAAGGTTTATTTTCAGTTAGTAAAGATAATATTGAAGCACCGTCCAAGTTATAATTATTATCTTCATTAATAATATCTAAAACTGTTGGAAAAATATCCAATCCGCTTACAGCAGTACTATCAATTCTTGCATTTTGAATTTCGTTAGGCCATCTCACCACAAATGGCACCCGAATGCCTCCTTCGTAATAAGAGCCTTTCCCAGCTCTTATGGGAAATTGAGAAGAAACGCTTGCCAAACCACCATTATCAGACGAGAATATCACCAGCGTATTATCAGAAATACCCAATTCATCGAGTTTATTTAAAAGCTTCCCAACGTTCTCATCCATAGATTCAACCATGGCTCCATATTTTGCATTGAACCTGTCATCCCCTTTTAACTTCGCTCTATATTTTTTAACCAAAGCTTCCTTTCCTTGCAATGGTGTGTGAACCGTAAAATAAGGCAAATAAAGGAAAAATGGAGTTTCCTTATTATGACTAATAAATCGTACGGCTTCTTCAGTAAGTCTATCTGTAAGATATTCGCCATCTTCTCCATCTTCCAAAACTGAGTTTTTATAGGGACTGAAATAGGACTTGGGATGCCCGGCATGGGATCCAGCAATATTAACATCAAAACCTTGCGTTAACGGATTATCACTTAAATGCCATTTTCCAATTGTCCCTGTTGTGTAGCCATTATTTTTAAGTACTTCGGCTAGCGTTACAAAACTTTCATTAAGTGTTTCTGTATTTATTGTAGGAACGAGTTTCCTATCTTTAGTTTTACCTCTTTCTGAAGATCCCACCGTATAAATACCGTGCCTCGGCGTATTCTTTCCCGTTAGAATACAAGCCCTACTTGGCGCACAGTTTGCAGCGGGCGCATAACCATTTGAAAACACAACACTCTGTATCGCTAATTTATCCAGATTAGGTGTTTCGTATACGGGACTTCCCATAAAGCCCGTATCACTCCACCCCAAATCGTCTACCAAAATAAATAATATATTAGGTTTTCTTTCATGTTTTATCTGCTTTGAAAAACATGAAAACAAAGTAGAGGCAACAACCAATAGTACCATGTACTTTATTTTATAATTAGGTGTTTGATACATCTTAAAATTTAATTTGTTGTAAACTCATTGGTATTAAATGACCATGTGATTCCTTCATCGTTTATGATTTTAATTCTATAAAAATACTTGGTTTCAGGTGTTAAATTTTCTAACATAACAGTAGTCTCCCCTAAATCGATGGGGAAGGCTTTATTTTTTTCCCAAAAGGCTTCTTTTGTAAGTCCTTCGGTAACACCATAAAACAAATAGGCCCGAGCATTGGTTCCTAAATTAGAAACACTTATTTTTATTTTTGCCGTATTTTTCGAAATTTCACAAACCCCTTGATTCTCAAAGCTAGCCGGCATTTTATATAATTCTTGCACATAATCCCCTTGAAGATAATAGGGCAATTCTCCTATATCATTTAAAACTAGTGTTTCTTTTGGTTTACCTACTTCGCCCCAGCCGCCCATTTCCATAGCAAACCTACTATCTACTATTTTCCAATCCCTAGCACTTAAATTGTTTTCAGCTGTTGTTCCTATCATTTTAGTAATGGTATGCCAATTACCAACTGTGTCCATTTGCCAGCCTCGATAATGTGATTCACAAATTTCATGGCCGCTTCTAACTTTATGGGCTCCGCCAGGCACCTCAACAAAAGCGCCTGTAGTCAAGTATTTTATTTCACCTGTTTTATTGTATTTTTTACCACAACCATACAACTTCCAATGCTCACTTATAGGGTCTAAATAATAACTCCAATAGGTGTCATAAATCTCACCTGGTAACATACGTACAGCTATTATTTGTATGTTTCGATTAACATCTATATACGGATGTGGCCCTCTAGGCTTAACACCAGTACCCTCATGCCCATAAGACCCAAATTCCAAATCTGGCCCCACTGCAATTAAATGGCTTTCTTGATAGAAAGGTGGCGCTGGATCATTAGCCCCATAGGACCAAAGTGAAAAATTATAACCGCCAAAGGTCTGTGAATCCTTATTCCAAGTAGATCCTGTATAGCCGAATGGCGTGGTAATGGGTTGATAGAAACTCACATTTTTGGTAGCAATTGTAAGTTCGTGGACGCTAATTTCAATTGGGGCATCAGATGCTTCTATACCCCATTTACAATGTACAGCTTTAGCTCGATACCGACGCATTACGTTTGTTGAGTTTTTTACCGCAGTGCCACTTAAATGCAAATTACTAAAGTGACCTACTCCCTCATTTGGTGTTAATAATGTCTTTAATTTCAATTTAATTAAATGAAATCCTACCGAAACATTTTCGAACGTAACACCTTTTTGAATAACATAAGTACTTTCCGAACCTGTAGCCGTAAGGGTTATTTCTTTACTAACATCATCTAAATATATGAGCATCTTAGACCCTACTTGATTTGAAGCTATACCCATTTCAGGCTGAATGGTTAAATCCCCTTGGGTTTTTATATCCACTCCAAAAACAATAGTGTCAGTTAAAACGTGCCAATTATAGATGTAGTCATAATTCTCATACTTATTATATTCGTTTCCGGATGTTTTATCTTTAAGGTTGGCAGTTAATGTCCCCACGGGTGAAAAAAAACTCTCATTAGGTGTAAAAACAAGTGATTTAGACTCCGTTTCATGTTGTTCATTTAACGTATAGAATGTTTCTTTACTATTAGAACATGAGAGCAAAAAATTTAATAATAAGATGCCACAAAAGAACAATATATATTTTTTAGTTATCAATATTTTAAAATAAAACACCTCTTACTCGACATTAAAGGTAAATTGTTCTGAATTTGAGGTATTGCCTAAATCATCCGTCGTCACCACATACCATTTATATTTTTTACCAGATTCTACAGACACATTTGAAACATTTGTACCCGTTTCATCGTCTGCTAATAAACTTAATGTTTCCCCTTCACCAAAATACACATCGTAATGTGCAATATCATTATCTACATCACTTCCAGACCATTCCAAAGTCACCGTTGTTGTAGCTGCTATGCTTTCTCCATTAGTTGGACTAACTGCAACTGCTGGAAATGGAGCATAGGACACCAATCCCTCACCTGCATTATAAAACTTCCATGTGGCACTGGCGGCCGTATCGGAAACCGAATTGGATTTGGAGGTAACGAACCATGAATATGGGGTTGCTCGCAATAAGGTTAAACTAATCTCCGTGTTATTGGTATTATGTGTTGTAGTTACCCCGGACAGCAAATTCTTTAAAGTCAAGACATACGAATCCGTATCATTCCCGGCATTCCATTCAAAGGTTATCGTACTTTCGGATGAGGTGACATTTGTACCTTCGGTGCATTCTGAATTCTGTTCAGGAAAGACCAAACTTGCTGCCGTAGGCTTCTTAGGCCTTACTACTTCCCTTACTTCTTCATTACTTCCCCCACTACAATTAAACAAAATCAAGCCTAAAAACATGTATATTAAATTTTTTCTCATAGTTTAATCATTTTATGAATTTTAGATTCATCTTCACTTACAACATGAACGAGATAGGCCCCTTTTGGGAATCCTTGCAACACTATTTTTAACAATCTATCTTGTTTTGCTTCAACTTCTTTGTTGTAAACCACCCCCCCTGTTATGTTAAAAATGGATATTGTTACATTCTTACTTTTTTGAAAGGTTTCACTTAAAGCAACATTTAATATATTTTTGGCAGGGTTGGGATAAAAATAAGTTTCTCCTCTAAAGTCAAATACCTCTTCATAAATACCCTGACATGTTTTATCGGTAAACACCTTTAAAACATTGAATTTCCCAGCTTCCAAATTCAAGGTCACACGACTACTTGTGGTAGACGTAATTTCACCATTTAAATAAATATTATACGTTTGTGATCCAGAAAGGTCTAATGTTACGGCATCCTTATTATCTGATACTTTTGAAAAGACATTCAAATTTTCCGGCTCATCGACCTGTACCGTAAAACACTGTTCATAATCCGGTGCATCTGCTATGGTTATACATATGGTATAGGTTCCCGCAGACAAGTTTTCTAGAACTAAGGGATTGCTCACATCAAATGTAACCGTATTATCAAAACCCGTACTCGTTATTACAGCTGTGTAAGGGTAATCTACCAAGGCCGTAATATTGACTTTGCCATTATTACTATTTCTACAGGTCTCGCTGGTAACAGAGACCGAATAATTGTTTTGGTCTAAAATGACGTCAACAGCTTTTTTAACTAAGATATAATCTGCAACTTCTTTTGTATCGGATCCCTTTGGATTCGTTACTGTTAAAATCACCTTGTACAATCCCTCGGTATTATAAGTGACCAATGGATCTTCCTCTGTACTGGTTGATGGTGTACCACCTTCAAAAGTCCATTCCCATTGTGTTGGTCCTTCTGTTGACACATCAGAAAAGCTAACCTGACCCCCTTCGTAAACTTCAGTAAGGTTAGCTGTAAAATCTGCCACAGGAGGTGGTTGTACAGTTACAGCAATATAATCGGTAATTGTTTTTGTATCAGTTCCAAATTCATTGGTAACGGCCAAAGACACTTCATAAGTTCCTTCTACATTATAAGTAACTTGTGGTGACTGTTCATTACTTGATGAGGGAGATCCTCCTGTAAAAGTCCATGACCATGCTGTTGGAGAACCCAATGAGGTGTCGGTAAAAGAAACAGATTCACCAACATATATACTGGTATTATCTGCAACAAAATTTGCAATAGGTGACATATTGGGAGCTTCATTCATAACTTCTACAATCTCCTCTAAGGTCAACGCTTTTGAATACACCCTTATATCGTCCAATTCCCCTATCCAATCGTAACTACCATTGTAAGCTGCACTTCCAATCCTTAGATTAGTTGCCGTACTGGTGTTTATAATGGTTGCTTCAGAATTAAATGAATCGCCACTATCAGGTTGATTAGCATAATATTGCCCATCTATATACAATTTTATAGAATTCATTGTTACACCATCCGTTGCGTCATAAGTAACCGCAATATGCCTCCATATATCATTATCCAACCTTGTTACTGAACTATCGTCATTCTGCACATTACAAGAACCTCCTTCCACCCGTATATTACCATTCTCTACCATAACATTCCACATGTTTCCAGATATGTTTTCTCCCCAGGACACAACTGTTTTTCTGGATCCCGCCGTAGTTGTTTTTATCCATGCTGTAACCGTTCGTTCTCCCGTTCCACCAACACCCGTATAGGTATTCTCTAAATAATGCCCTGATTGTTTCTGATAGGCACTATTAGGGTTACCAAAATGGTCGTCAACGTAAATTGCATCACCTGTACCTTGTACAACGAGGTCTCTTTTATATGTTGAATCATCAATTAAGTTATTTTGAAAATTAAATTGTGCTTGCAAAGGTCCAGTTCCTTGATTTTCTGTGACTGTGATATAATTGGTTACTTCTTTAGTATTGGATCCAAACTGATTTGTTGCTGTTAATGTTACTTTGTATGTTCCAATGGCATTATAAGTAACCATTGGGTTTTGTTCGGTACTTGTAGTTGGAGTACCACCTTCAAAAATCCAACTCCAAGAGGAAGGCAAATTGGTTGATGTATCTTCAAAATTTACAAAATTACCTTGAAAAACAGTTTGGGTGTCTGCTATGAAATTCGCTACAGGTGCTATGGCTTGATTGACCGTAATATAACCTTCAACTGTTTTGGTATCCGTTCCAAAATCGTTTGTCACCATAAGTATAACCTTATAAACCCCTGGATTCATATAAGTTACACTTGGGTTTTCGTCGGTGCTTGTTGCTGGTGTCCCGCCTTCAAAAGTCCAACTCCATGAATTTGGAAATCCTATGGATTGATTTTGAAAGTTAATGGTTTCGCCTTCAAAAATAGTTTGTGCATCTGATCCAAAATTACTCGTGGGCGGTTCCTCTATACCTACCAACTCAGCACTCCACACCCCACGTCCCCAAGTAGCGGCATATAATCTTTGGGTATTATGTTGTATTTCAAGATCATTAACTACTACATTGGGTAATCCCAATCCAAATGATTGCCATTGGGTCAAGGTGTCATCAATATAATATACTCCAATGTCTGTGGCAATATAAAGTGCATTATGACTTGTATTGTCGTAAACAATGTCTGAAGTGGTTAAATTAGGCAATCCATTAGATATGTTTGACCAAGTTGTTCCTCCATTATCTGTTTTGTAGGCCTTCTCAAATGCACCATAACCCGTAAAACAAAGTGCCACTTGGTTAGGGTCATCGTAATCGACAGCAATGCCCTTGATTACTCGGTTTGGCAAACCCGAACTAATTTCAACCCAATTGGCACCACCATCAGTGGTTTTCCAAATCCTTGCCTTAATTGAAGCGTAAATATAATCCGGATTAGAAGGTGAAATAGCCATTTCATCAATCACATCGTTTACACCTAAATTGGCAAGTGTCTCCCAACTGTTACCACGATTGTTGGACTTCCATATTTGTCCGCTACCTTCGCCTAAAAAAAGAATAGCTGAATCAGTTGGATGTTGAATTAATGGTGGTAAACTTCCTGGTTTGGTATCGCCTAAATCGACACGACCAGAGGTAAAACCTCCATTATCGGTACGTTTAAAATCGCCATTATAGAGTGATCCATAAATAATGTTATGGTCTTGGGCATCAATCATACTCGTTCCACCATCACCGCCTTTCCAATGGTGCCAAACACCATCATACCATATACTCGTTCCATTATCCTGGACGCCTACCACGAGGGTATTATCATCAGATTGCGATACCCCCATACCATGTTGGTAGATTTCATGGTTTCCTACGGTATAGGTCAAAACATCATAGTTCAGCCCACCATCGGTACTTTTAACCAGCCAGCCATCGGTACCCATATAAATAGTACCGTTAACCACTTCTATTTCCCTATTATCGGCATGTACAAAATTACCACCAACCCCAGTAGACTGAGTATAGATCCAATTAGTAACTTTGGAAAAACTTATTCCTCCATTAATAGATCTGTAGGTATCCAAACTTCCATTTATAATTAAATTCGGATCGGTATCAGAAACCGCAAAACCTCCATACTGTCCCATTGCTCCATCTGGTGAGCCTCCTGAAACAAACGTGATACCGTTATCGACCGACTTAAGACTAACATTGTCACCTGCAAAGTATACATTATTTGGAGCAGCAGGAGAAACTGCTACTTGAGGGTCTGACCCCGAAGCTGTAGTTGCGGAAAAGGCCTGCCCAGAATTTGTCGACCTATATAGGAATTTACTTGAACTATCAGTTGCATAAACTATGCTAGCATCTCCTGGTTTAAATTCTAAGTCTGTAATATTACCAGACAATACTGTCGTATAAGTTTGAAAACCATCTGAAGACCTTAAAAGCCCCGAAGATGTTCCTGCAAAAATAATATTGGTGTTTTCAGGGCTCATCAACAACTTATGAACCCTAGTAAAAGTAGATACCACATCTAAAGCGTAACCTGTAGGGCTCCATGTATTTCCTCCATCGGTAGATTTAAAAATACCAATACTATAATTTCCACTGCCGCCTACATTGGTTGATATATAAATTTCGTTATGGTCGTTCGGATTTACCGCGATACTCCAAATACCGGTTATTCCTAAGTCGTCTGTTTTAGGCGTCCAATTATTTCCTCCATCGGTCGTTATCCAAAGCCCTCCACCACGGCAACCAATGTAAATTCTATCTTCATTATCCGGATCGACCCAAATCGCATCTACCCTGCCGTTACCATTTCGCTTATCACTAAAGGGCTCTTTTAGTTCTACAAAAGGCCCTATTTCATTCCATTGGCTTTCGGTTATAGGGTCTATAACTATTTTTCCTGCCGAACTTTTCAAACTCGCCTCTAAATCATGCTTTGACTTTCCCAAGTAATAGGTTAACCTAGGGTCGACCTGGGTCCTGTCTCCCGATGGATAAAAAACATCCTCATTAGCAATAATCCATCGTTGGAATTGTTTATAACCAGATCCTTTTCCTTTGTCTTTACTTTCAAAATATTTGTTCCCTTCTTTAATAACATCATAAACATTATAATTGGGATCATTCATCATTTCCTTGTATTTCTGTGCTTGTAATTGAAATGAACCTAAAAGCAAAAGCATTGTTACAATTGCCTGAATTGACTTTCTCATGTGTTTATTTTTATTGTTTTGCATGTCATTTGAACGCCTAATTACTTGGCAATTTACCAAATGACCTTGTATGTTTTGGGAGACTAAATCGGCTTTTAGGGTAGATAAAATTATTTATCCGATTTTAATCATCTTCAACTAAAGTCTATTTTTTTATCTTTTACGAGCATTTCCTTTTAAACATAACCTTAAACAACGCAGATATTATAGACTGACCTGATATGTTTTCTTTAACTTTAGAAGAAACGGTAAACAGAATTTATCATTTATTAAAGTGCTTTCAAAATATTCAAAAAAACCCAGTATTAATGGACAAACCATGATACTGGATTTTTAGGAACATTGCTATTAACCATAAAACACTTTACAATAAACCTATTGCTTAATTACTTTGAACGTTGAAAATTGCAACCCAGATCTTACTTTTACTATATATAAACCTGTAGCTAGGGTAGACATATCGACTTTTACTTCATTTGAAGCAGTATGGGGAATCTTACTAACCAAACCTCCTAACATATTATAAACCGAAACCTTTAGAGTCATGTGTGTTTTAGTTCTGACAGTTAAATATTCTGATACTTTTGTTGGAAACAAACTAATATCTTGAATTTCTAAATTTGAAGCTACAGAAAGACTTTGTCTATTATATACACTTGTAATTTCACTAGAAGTCAATGCCCGTGAATAAACACGCACATCGTCTAGAGCACCTTTAAAACTTCTAGCAGCAACATCAAAATTTTCAGTACCCACATACAGAGGTGCTTCTGCTGTAATTAAAGTGCCAAACCCTGTAGATGTTGCTATTATGGAACCATCAACATATAATTCATTTTTTCCAGAACCATCATAAACCGAAGCTATATGATGCCAAGTGTCATCTGCTATGTCAACAGCTCCATTATGGCCTGCTCCTGATACCTCAGTGCGCAACCTTCCAGAATCGTCTATTACCACAGAATACTTTTCTCTTGTACCTGATGCTCCCATAGATACAATACCCTGATACTCATTAAAATTTGTTTTAATCCAAGCGGTTACAGTTCTGGGAGAATTTCCTGTAACAATAAAGTTTCCTGAACTTGCCAAAGAATGCCCATCTACAGAAGGTAATGTTATAGCCGCATTTGGATTAGACTCATTATCATTCTCGTACATGGCTGAAAATCCAGTTTCTACTAATGTACCCGTTTCACCCGAATTATCGGTTAAATCACCATCAAAATTATATTGTGCTTTTAAATAATTAACATTCCCTGTGATGGTAATGTAATTCGTTTTGGTTAACACTCCTTCACCACTTGCATTTCTAGCTATTAAGGTAATTGTATACGTTCCTGGTGTTCCATAAGACACTACCGGGTTTTGGTCATAAGTATTTCCAGACGCATCACCTCCACCAAAGTCCCACACCCATACAGTAGGATTATTTGTTGTTGCACTACTATCGAAAGTAATATCTTCTCCTATATTAGCAGACGTAACATCGGCCATAAAATCTACAGAAGGTGTACCCGATAAATCTGCTTCAGCCAGAGCTGCAACTTGGGCTTGTGACAATGCCCCAGAATATATAGCCACATCATTTAATACCCCTCTATAAAAATGGGTTGTACCATAAACAGCTTCACCTATACGAACATCGTGGGTTGCTACATTAGTATTAATAATTGTAGTTGACGCATTAAAAGAGCCTCCAATGTCCTGTAATACTCCATCAATATACATTTTACAGGATGATAATTTACCTCCATCATCAGTTGGGTCGAAGGTTACGGCTACATGGTGCCATGATCCATTAGGTATAACATGGGAGCTTAAAATACTCGAGCTACCAGCTTCAATACGAATTTTTCCTAATTCTACCATAACATTAAACATTTGCCCCGATTCATTAATGCCCCATGATGCAATAGTTCTTCTATTTGTTCCAGCTCTTAGTTTTATCCAAGCTGCCACTGTTCTAGCACCATCACCACCAACACCTTTATAACCTGTAGCCACCAAGTATTCGCCTGTAACATCTTGGGCGTCGAAAGCACTTTCTACATTACCAAAGTTGTCTGTTGCAAAAGTTTTAAGAGTACTCCCTACTTTTGTTAGTGTTCTTCCATTACCCGAGGCGTCTGTTAAATCTCCATTGGTAGCAAACTCATATTTTGCTTCTAGAGTTTGCCCAAATACCATTGTACCTGTAAATAAGACTAATAATAAAAGTAATTTTGTTTTCATATTTCTCAATTTTAAAATCAGTTAGTTTGTTAAAATTACTGAGAGAACAGGAAAAATAGGGTTATTTTTTCGTTGAAAACAGGGGAAATATTTTCGAAAACCTTATTATACAGATAAAAAAACAAAAACAATGTATAAGAGGATGCTATATCTACTTTAATCTTTAAAGCAGGACTTCTTTTACTTTGAAAGGGATAAAAAAACGTAATAAAATGAGGAGTTTTTGGAGCAATACTTTTATGAAGGTTTATAAAAAAGTAGTATAATTATTGATTCGTCAAAATAACATTTTTTGTGAATAACATACTAAAAAAACTATTATACAAACACAAAAGCCACCATAGGGCTTAACCTATCGGGGCTTTTGTTCTTCTGGTTTTTGTTTTGAATTTATAATTCAGATTTAGTCAACTCCTCCAGTGTGGGCATTATAAACCTTTTATTTACTGGTGTATGGTGTTCTTTTTTGATGATTTCCTTGAATTTCACGATGAGTTCTGGGTATGTTTCAGAAATATCGTTTTGCTCGGCAATATCCTCTTCCAAATTATAGAGTTCAATATGTGTATTGTTCTTTTTAATATTCTTCCAGACCATTTTCCACTTACCCATGCGAACAGCAACTTGTCCATTATACTCTGGAAATTCCCAATACATGTAATCATGCTCTCGTTGTTTTCCTTCTTGTGTAAGCGTGTTAAGAAAACTAATACCATCAGTATTACTAGGCGTTTCTACCTGTGCCACCTCACACAATGTTGGCATCACATCCCAAAATGCCGAGATATGATCGGTTGTAGTTCCTGGCACAATACGGCCTGGCCACGAAGCAATCATTGGCACTCGTATACCACCTTCATACACAAACCCCTTGCCCCTACCGTAAACGCTCTCAAACGGTTTGGCACTATCAAACCAAGGGGAATCGGTACCGCCATTATAGGTCGGACCATTATCACTGGAGAATATAATAAGCGTATTGTCATATTTCCCCGTTTTCTTTAAATGATCAATAAGCTTCCCTATGTTTTCATCAAAATACGATACCATCCCTGCGTAGCTTGCATGTGGATATCTCACAGGAAAATACCCTCTTTGACCTAAATAGGGTTCTTCCTCTCCAAATTTATCGACATAATAATCAACCCATCGTTTAGGTGCCTGTATGGCTGCATGGGGTATGGGCGTTGCCCAATACATAAAGAACGGTTCGTCCTTAACGCGGTCAACAAAACCAATCATTTTTTCAAAGGATACCTCCGGAGAATAATATGGTTGATTGTATTTGGCATAAGAAGCTTCGTCATAGGGGTCGACTCCCTCATCCAATTTCGTATTAGGCGGTACGGTATCGTTGGCCAAATGATAACGCTTTTCGTTTTCGTACAGATGCAATGGGTTATAAGTATGTGCCTGACGCTGACAGTTATACCCAAAGAAATAGTCAAATCCCATTTTTGTAGGAATTGACTCAGTATGAGGCGCACCGAGTCCCCACTTGCCGAACATCCCATTGGTATAACCTGCCTTTTTAAGCAATTTTGGTAAAATGACCACATCTGCCCCCAATGGTGACTGTCCCTCCAAGGTAGAATCTTTAGCCATTTCCACATAACTCCATACATCACCTCTGCTTCCCCATTCGTCATTGCCTCTTACCGGTGAATGTCCCATATGGGTTCCTGTCATAAGCGATGCTCTAGCAGGCGCACAAACAGGTGCCCCGGTATAATGTTGGGTGAACAACATCCCAGACTTAGCCAAAGCATCAATATTGGGGGTTTCTATTTTTTCCTGCCCGTAAGCTCCAACTTCGGCATAACCCAAATCGTCCGCTAAAATGTAGATGATGTTAGGTTTAATTTCCTTTACTAATTCTTTCTTGGTTTTAGAATTGCATGAAGCCAATGCAAGACAAAACAGTAACAAATAAATACTTCTAAGATTCATAATCACAACATAAATATTAAAAAATATAAGGGTCCCTATTACAGAACCCTTATAGACTATTTTAAAATAAAAATATATTTTTAAAACTCACAACAAAAACATTAAGTATACTAAAATTGTTGACTCAAAGCGTTTATTGCAGCAGCACTCAAGGCCGATTCATATACTCGAACATCGTCCATACTACCATCAAAAATATTGCCTCCTAATTGTGAACCAATCTCTAAATCGGTCTCTCCAGCAACTCCTGTATTTATAATACCTGTTGTCCAACTGGCATCCTCAACACCATCTACATACATTTTTACTGTATCTACGCCATCAAATACATGGGCTACATGGTGCCATTGTCCATCGTTAACAGCTGTTGCTCCATTAATACCACCTCCAGCGACTTCAAAACGTATAGTACCATTACCATTCATTACAAAAGAGGCTCTACTTCCAATACCTTGTGCTCCCCAATGTGTTATGGTTTCACGAGTGGTACTTGAGGTTTTTACCCATGCCGTTACAGTTCTTGGGTTACTTCCGTTTACACCCTTATATTGGTTTACCGTTAAGGCATTACCACCATCAAAGGTATAGGATTGGCCATTCACTCTTCCAGTACCAAAAGCCTGAGTTCCTGCTGAGATCACATCTTCACCTTTATCTCCTTCATTAAACAATCCACTTTCAAAGTTTAATTTTACTGCCAATTTATCGGCATTGGCAATGGATTCTATATCACCATCACTTAAAGCAACATCATAAATACGGACATCATCCATACTACCATCAAATACATTGCCTCCAAGTTGTGAACCAATTTCCACAACAGTTTCTCCGCCAACTCCGGTGTTTATAATACCTGTTGTCCAAATAGCATCTTGAACACCGTCTACATACATTCTTACAGTATCCACACCATCAAACACATGTGCCACATGGTGCCATTGACCATCGTTTACAGCAGTAACCCCATTTATGCCTCCGCCTGCTACTTCAAAGCGTATGGTTCCGTTACCATTCATAACAAAAGAAGCTCTACTACCTGTAGCCTGAGCACCCCAGTGCGTTATGGTTTCACGGGTTGTACTTGTGGTCTTTACCCAAGCAGTTACAGCTCTTGGGTTGCTTCCATTTACACCATTGTAAGCAGGAATGGTAAGCGCATTGCTTCCATCAAATGTAAAAGCAAAACCATTTACTATTCCAGCCTCGAAGGCAATAGCTCCAGTTGTTTCGGCATCAGTATCTACTGAACCTTCATTACCCAAATTTTCTTCAAAATTCAATCTTACTGTAACAGCTGGATGTTGCGGCTGCTTTTGAATTGGCACCTTTTCGACCACTATATAACCTTCCCTAACTATTTCTTGGGCTCCATACTCATTTCTAACTTTTAATGTTACGGCAAACGCACCTGTAGTAAAATAAGTCACCTCTGGGTTAGCCTCATGACTTTCTGACGGATTACCTTCCTCAAAACTCCACAAATAAAGCAATCCTTCTCCTGCTGTAGTATTTGAAAATGTTACCGATTCGCCTTGAAATATTGTAGTAGAGCTAGCAGTAAAGTCTACAGTTGGCAATAAACTACTATTTACCGAACCTTCATCTTTGCGCAAACCATTATCATTCGGTGAACAAGCAAAAACTAAAGCTAAGAGTAAAAGTGGTATTAATGATTTTATTTTAATATGATTCATTGTCTTTTCATTTTTAAAATTAATTGATTTTACTACCACCCTGGGTTTTGATCTAAATTAGGGTTAATTACTAATTCCTCTGAAGGCAAAGGATATAGGTAATAATATTCTGGAAAAGCCCCTGGTATATCATCTAAAAATTGCACGTATCCCTCAGGAGCATTATCTTGAATTTTTACAGTTGGATAATCAGACTTTTTAATCCAACGTCCCAATTTCACCTCGGTGGCATAATCCATCTTCTTCCAACGCCTTAAATCTTCACGTCTGAAACCATCGCCCATAAGTTCAATGGCTCGTTCTCTACGAATTTCCCACAACACTGGGTCTACTGACGCATCCCTCATAGGATCAAAATCTGAATTAATTGCTCCTAAATCCATAGGTACAATTCCACCTCTCGCTCTTAATTTATTAATTGTAGCTGCTGCCACAGTCTGATTAAACTGACCCATTTCAAAAGTCGCTTCGGCATAATTCAACATCACCTCGCCCATCCTAAACAAAGGCATATCACTAATATCTGCAGAAGATGTCTTATAATTATGTTCGTTCCAAACTTTCCAAAAACGGTATCCGTTATTTGTTTGCGTTGGAACCAATCTGGTGAAATTAGGGACTTCCCCTGTTACACGACCAGACCAGTTTCTATCAGGTAAATTTTTATATGGAAATCCTCCTGTGATTGCTTCTAAAATGGGGAAATATTCCCTACTTGGATCTGACGGGTTTGATGATAAATATCCGAAATTTTGAGATCCGTCTCCAGAAACCCTATAGGGTGGAGGTGTCATGATAAGCAACCGGTCATCTCTGTTTTTAAACTCATCATTAGGATTTTTATCCCCTAAAAACTGCGTGTTTCCTGAATTATAAATAGGCAATCCGTTTTTAGTTAAAAATTTATCAATTCCCTTTCTGGTTATATCATACTTGTTGTTTGTAGATCTTGTATTGGTTGAAACCCAATGGGTTAGCTCGTCTATCACATAATGTTTATATAATAAAATACCTGGCTGATCTGCTAAATCCATACTATTAAAGACCCTATCATAATTTGCCATTATTGTGGTGTATTTATCCACTAAGGCCTTAGATGCCGTAATACAAGCGGATAGAAACTTGTCTGAATTACTTAAACCATGGTATTTACGCCAAGTACCTTCAAATAACCCAAATCTTGACAATAAGGCTCTAGCTACATCGGCATTGATAGTGTTATCGCCATCACCATTAGGTTTAATGTTATCTACAGCAAACAATAAGTCTCTTAAAATATTATCTGCAACAACATCGCGACTATCTCTAGGACCATATAGAATATCGGTATCCTGATCGGTTAACTCATTTTCGACCCAAGTTACCCCTCCAAAAGTAGAGAGCAATTTAAAATACTCGTGAGATCTAAAGAATAAGCCAACACCACGCCAATGGTTACGTTCTTCTTCTGTAATCTCTGCCCTATATAGATTATCGAGCATGATGTTAACCTTTCTTATATTGGAATATGACCTGGTGTATCTGCCATCTGTAGATGGCACATTATATTCTCCATAAATATACGAACGTCTTCCTCCAAGCATTAAATCACCATCCAGATCATTAGTGGCTGACCAGCTTGTGCTTCTTCCATAAGTATCAAAAAAATCATAGAAACCCCAAGAATAGGTTTTTATATTATTGTAGGTACTAAAGATTGTAGCTACAGAAAGTTCATCTTTTGGTGCTTGCTCCAAAAACTTATCACTCTCACAAGCGGTTAAAAGTAAACCACTCATGACATATATTAAGATATATTTTATTTTTTTCATAATGCTATTTTTTAGAATGATAGATTAAGTCCTAAAGAATATTGTGTCATTATAGGATATACACCATTAGATCCTTGGTCGGGCTCTAATCCTTTAGGGAGCCTATCAAAAGTATGAATGTTATTTCCAGAAATAAATATTCTAAATTTATTAACTTTTATTTTTTGTAAAAACTTACTATCTAAACTATAACCAAAAGTTATATTTTGAATACGTAAATAACTCTCATCACTTAAATATTTCGTTTGGTCCCTGCGGCTTCTGCCATAATTACTACCTGTATTACCATTATTTGGGTCTCCATAAATTCTAGGATAGAATGCGTCTTGGTTATCCGGTGTCCAATAATCTAATTGGTGTTTGTAAATATTATCGAATACTGAAGGATATGGCCATATTAGATCTGAATTCCTATTAAGATCTTGTTTTCCAACACCACTTAGTACAAAAGAAAAATCAAAACCTTTATATGATGCCGATCCATTAACCCCAAATTGGTAACGTTTTCTAAGATTACCAATAACTTTTCTATCTCCAGGACCAGTAGTTATCACACCATCTGCATTCTTTATTGGCTCTCCATTACTATCAAACTCTGTTATTAAAGTATTATTCCCCGATGAAATGAATCCATCTCCATCTAAATCTTTAAATTTAACATCTCCAGGATAAGGTGTTTCTCCAATAAATGTTGGCACTCCTGGTTTTAATTCTCTACTAGCTCCTGATAAATCGGCATTTAATGTTCCTTCAACAAAATCATCAACAGTATAATAGCCATCGGTAACATAGCCGTAAATATCACCCAGTCTCTGTCCTTCCCTAAAATCTGAAAGCAAAAGCCCTGGATTATTAAACTTAGTGATCTCTGCAATATTGTCGAAAACATTTATATTAATATTATAGGTGAAATCCTTACCTATTCTATCTTTCCAACTCAAGGTCGCTTCCCATCCGGTAGTCTCTAGATCGGCTACGTTTTGGAATGGTGCACTGGTACCTAATATCCCAGGCAAAGGCTCTCCTTCTCTTAACATTCCTTTGGTTTCTCTTCTATAAACCTCAAAACTTGCATCAAGACGATTACTAAACATAGTCACATCTAAACCTAAGTTCGTAGAAATAATTTGTTCCCATGTTAGGCCTGCACTAATTAGCTGTGCTGGTTCGAAGGTTAAATACCTTAAATCACTTCCTAAATTAATCCAGCTGGCAAAGAAAGACTCATAACCTGGATTAAATGGATAGTAATCCCTGGCACCCCCAATTTTTCTGGCTATTTGGTTACCTATTTCTCCCCAAGAGAACCTTGGCTTTAACATTGAAATAAAGTCAACATTCTTCATGAATGGTTCTTTTGCAATATTCCAAGCCAAAGAGAAAGATGGCAAGTCCACAAAACGATCGCCTTTTGCAAATATGGACGACCCATCTCGCCTAAAATTGGCCTCTGCAAAATAACGCTCTTTGAAATTGTAATTGAATCGACCAAAATATCCTATGATAGACCAATCGTAAAATGCTTCGCTTATATCCCAGTTTTCCCCTTCGGCCAATTCAAAAGTAGGTGTTGTTACATCTATCAAACCATTTCTGAATGCTGAAAAAGATTCAAAATTCTCTTCCTCTTTATTTAATCCTGCTAAAAGGTTAAAATTGTGCCCTCCCAAACTAAAATTATATTTTGCATAAAGATTTAAAGCATTGTAAACTGTTTGGCTTTTTGATCTCGACAATGAACTGTTCCTAATTTCATCCTCGGCAGTTCCATTAACGGCATATAAATGCGCTCTAGCAAAGCGGCGCCCATTGTTCAAGGAATAATTGCTTACCAAATCCTTTTCATAAGTGTATTCACCCGTTAGCTCTAAATTTTTAAACGGTTCCCATTTTAATTGTTGATACAATCTCGTGTTGTCTACATAGCCTTTTGTCGGTTCTCTGTACCGTACTAGATTCCCGGGAGTATCAACAGGGAACGCTTCTCCATCAATATCGAGAAACCCAGTTGGATCGAACATACGTAACTGAATTGCGCTAGCGTAGTCTGCTCTAGGTCTTGTTTGAACACTCGATCTATAAAAAATATTTGTAGTAGACTCTAAATTGTGTGCAACATCAGCATTAACTAACGCATTGATATTATATTTTTTAAAATTATCTTGATTGGTTATCATAATACCATCTTCATAGGTATAACCAGAACTTAAACGATAAGCCACGCTTTCTCCACCGCCGCTTACTGTAAAGTTATGAATTGATGAATACCCGAAGTTATTTAAAAACTCATCAATGAGATCTGAATCTGCCAAAGGATAGTATTGCGATCCGTTTGTATCAAAATGGATTGGATAAGTTGTTCCATTAATTGGGTCGATTATCAAATTTAACTGGCTGGGATCTGAGTCGAATTGATCTAAATAACCTAACCACCTTTCAACATTCTGGCCTGCAAAATAATCCCTTACACCCCAATCGTTTAAAGCTTCAACAAACTCTCTAGTCGTAGCTTTTTCAGGCAAATCTGTAGTTGTAGAGACACTTGTAGTATTGTCATAAGTAAACCTAGGTTTCTGGTTGCGTTTTGCTTTTTTAGTTGTAATAAGCACAACACCAAATGCAGCCCTTGCACCATAAATCGAACTAGCTGCAGCATCTTTTAATATGGAAACAGATTCGATATCTCTTGGGTTTAAATCTTCAATACTCCCTTCAACGTTATTAATCAATATTAATGGGGAACCTCCGTTTAAAGAAGTAAAACCACGAATATTAATTCCTACACTATTAGCACCAGGCTGTCCAGATGTATTGGTAACTTGCAAACCAGCTGCAACCCCTTGAAGAGCCTCTGCGGCATTGACTATAGGTCTATCTGCAATAATCTCATCCATTTTCACAAACGAAGTAGCTCCAGAAACATTTTCTTTTTTCTGCGTACCAAAACCAACAACCACAACTTCGTCAAGCTGTGAAACATCTTCCTGCAAGGTAACATTTATAATGGTTTTTCCAGCGACTGAAACCTCTTGAGTGATATATCCTACGTAGGACACTACAAGTATTGCATTTTCATTAACGGTTAACGAATACTTACCGTCAAAGTCTGCAGAAACTCCTGTATTTGTTCCTTTTACAGCTATCGTTGCACCTGATAATGGCAACCCCGATTCGTCTGCTACCGAACCTCCAACGACCTTCTGTTGTGCCTGCATAGAACATGTAAGCACCAACAAAATTCCTAAAAGTTTTAAAGTTAGTAGTTTTCTCATAATTTAAAGATTGATTTAATTTTCATATTGAATTTAGTTATTTAGTTTATTTAATAGCTGTCTTTAATCCATTTATAAGGCTTCTTCTTTACCCATATGCCTCTTGTAAAATCTGGAAAATCCTGTGGCTCTCCATTATTTTCTATGGATAGTTCTGATAATGGTGTAATCGCACTCCAAGCGGCGGCATCGTAAGCATCCATTGGAGGCACAATATTTTGCTTAGCAGATTCTACAAAAGCATGCAACACAAAGAAATCCATACCGCCATGACCTGAACCCGTTGCATGTTCGCCGTATTTTTTCCATAGCGGATGATCATACTTTCGCAACCATTCCTTTGAGTCATCCCAACGGTGTGGTTTTTCCGATTGTCCTTCTATATAGATCCTGTCACCGTCCTTTTCCCATAAGCCCTTAGTTCCCTGAACCCTAAAGCCCAATGAATATGGCCTTGGTAAGTGTACATCATGAGTAACAATAATGGTTTCCCCATTAGCCGTTTCAATGGTTGACGTAATAACATCTCCCATTTTAAAGTTCACTTTTGCATTTGGGTGATTTCTACCACCATTTTCTATTATATAATTATGCATCCCCCTACTTTTTGTGGCATGGGAAGTTAGTGATACAAATCTATTGCCCCTATTGATGTCGCACATAGCGGCTATAGGACCCACACCATGTGTTGGATACACATCCGCATTTCTTAATACCGAGTGCTGTGTTCTCCAAACAGATTCTGATATTCCTTTATCACCAAACTCCACGCCTTTACCATAGGCTGTTTTACCATCATTCAGCATAACAAAACGCAAATCATGCTGGTAGCCACATCTAAAATGCACCATTTCTCCAAAAACATTTTGCTTCACCATATTGAGTACAGCCAAAACATCCCGACGATAATTCACATTTTCTAAAAGCATCAAGTGGGTTCCAGTTTGTTCATGTGTATTGACTAAATCCCAACACTCTTCTATTGTATTGGCTGCCGAAACTTCCAAGCCAGTATATTTTCCTGCAAGCATGGCGTCCTTGGCCATGCGGGTATGCCACAGCCATGGTGTTGAAATTATTACAGCGTCCACATCTTTCAACTCTAAAAGATTTTTATAGTCATTATCATCGCTACCAAAAATCATTGGCTTTTTTCTACCCTTTTTTGATATCTTTTCTAAAGCTATGGATATTCTGTTTGGATCTATATCGCAAATAGCGGTAATTACAACATCTTTCCTTTGCAAAGCATTATCAAGATGGTTTGTTCCCCTAAGACCTACACCAATAAACCCCAGCTTTAATTTTTCTTCTAGCCTAAAATTTGAAATACCAAAAGTAACATTGGGTAATGTTGCGAGGCCAACTCCAGCAATAGCAGATTTCTTTATAAAACTTCTTCTTGTACTCATTAAAATATTATTTTCAATTAGACTTTCTTCCCTTTAAAAGTTAATAGATATTAAGACTATCTTACAAATTTGCTAATCTTTTAAGACTATTACTGTAGTTTTTTTTACCTAAAACAGAGGATATTTTACTCAATAATAAAATATTGAACAAAAAAACTACCTTTTTTGATTAATTTACCGCCCATCTTGTTTTTTGTGTTCAAACACTTTATACTTAAAGATTTAAGGTTTTTATAATTCTATTAATTCAAATAGCTTTTCTTTTTTATGAATTTGAAATCCATTAAATTTGATTCAAAATCGCAATTAGAATCATTCGCCAATTAATGAGAAAGTATATAAAGCCATTTTACTTTTTATTTCTATTCAATTTTTTTTCTGTAATCTATGCACAAGTTGAATCGAACTTTATCAAGCTAGATAATACCTTTGGTGGAAATATACAATTTGCCGAAGATCACCTAGGCTACATGGTTTTTATAGGTAATAACCGAATACACAAATACAATGGCTATGACTTTATACGAAAACCTTTAACCAGTGTTTTTGGAAATGATTTTACGAGAGACCAGAATTTCATTTTAGCCAAAGACAGTCGCAGGAACCTTTGGATTTCTTCTTTTAAAGGTGAGCTTTTGAAACTATCTACAACTGGTGAAAAAACCTCGTTTAAAGAATTTATAAAAAAAAATGACAGCTACACTCAAATTACTTCCATAACTCCAATAGATGACACTGTTTGGTTTGGTTCAGTGAATGGTAATCTTTTTAAATACACCTTCAATAGTAATACCATAGAATCCATATTTACTTTACCTCAAATTAATGATACCAAACAAACTATAAATACTATTGCTTTAACAAGCCCCGACAAATTATGGGTAAGTACACAAACAGGAAATATCTATAATTATTCAACTATAACCCATACTCTTGAACTATATGAAGGACTTGAAACCAGAAACCAGCAGAATGTTTACATTACTAATGACAAGTTGGGGCGTTTATGGATTGCCACTGAACTGGAAGGTCTTTTTTGTTATGATCCTAAAATAGATATGTTAAAACAATACGATGTTGAAATAAATAACGGAGCATCGAAACACCACATGTTTATTTCTATTTTTTGTGATAGTTCTGGTGTTATATGGGCAGGGACTGATGGAGATGGCCTCTACAGTATTAACACAAATAATGATAAACTTTCGGTTTATAAACATCAAGAGAATGATAGATTTTCAATAAGTGACAATACCATTACTAACATTACTGAAGATTCAAAAAATAACATTTGGGCTATTGCAAAGCAAGGTGTTATTAATATCCTGCCAAAGAATACAAACAAAATAAAATACTATAATGGATTAAAAAATGAAGGTTCTACAAAGGTTTTATCGGTTTTAAAAGCTTCTAATGGAATAATTTATATTGGTACGGATGGAAAAGGCCTCAATAAAGTTCTTCCTAGCGGTCATAAAATTCAATATAAGCCTTCCAACAAGAATAATAATTTTTTTGAAGGGCGTTACATTCAATCCATGGCCGAAGACCAAAACGGTAACATTTGGCTTGGAACCTACCAAAATGGATTATGGGTATACAACCCTTCCTTAAATAGTTTCAAAAAAATAGAACCAAATAACACCTCTTCTCCAGATGTACAGACTGTTTTTAAAGATTCAAAAAATAGAATTTGGGCAGCTTTTGGAGGGGCTTTCAATGTGTTCAATGACAAGCATGAATTATTAGCTTCTTTTAATTATAATGACAAAGGTTTATTTGGAACCACCTGTATGGGGATTAACGAAGATGAACATGGTAATATTTGGTTAGGTTTAAACCCTAATAAACTTTATAAACTTAATGAAGATGCACAGGATTTAAAAGAGTCCTATTTTACTAAACACAACTATTTCATAGCCAATCCAGAAGATTTAAGAAATTACAACATACATTCCTTAAAACCTGATTTTAATGGTCATTTATGGATTTTAGCCGCATCTGGAATACTTATCAAGTATAACATAAACAGTAATACTTTTGAATCTTTCGCCAATAACAGCTATTTGAATGGCATTTTTATTTCATCGGTTTTAATAGAGGATTCAAACAATTTATGGTTAAGCAGTACAAATGGAGTGCACCATTTTAACTTAAAATCAAATGAGCTTAAATCTTTTTATCAGATTGATGGCTTTCACAATACCACTTTTTCAAGAAGGAGTGACTTTAAAGATAATGATGGTTTTTTATATTTTGGTGGTGATCATGGCGTTAATGCCTTCTTGCCCTCAGAAATTAAAAAAAATGACACGGAAGCCAAGCTTTATTTAAACGATATTGAAATTCTTAATAAACCTGCCAACAATATTATACCTGAGCAAGTCCATTATGGTGTTGAATATGTTAAAGATCTTAAATTAAATTATAACCAATCTTCTTTTTCATTTCAATTTTCAGCCTTGGGGAACTTAATAAATACCGATTATCATTATGCCTATAGGCTAAACGGGTTTGACAACGAATGGATTACTCCAAGAGAAGAACGAACAGCAACCTACACAAACATCCCCTATGGAAATTATACCTTCCAGGTGAAAGCAGGAACTAAAAAGGACGAATGGAACATTGAGCCCATATCATTAAATATTTCAATAAAACCACCTTGGTGGTACACTTCATGGGCATACCTTCTATATTTTTTAATTGGCCTATTACTAATTTACGGCTTTTGGGTATGGTTTCGTTTAAAAAGTAGGCTGATTAAAGAAACCTGGCAAAACAATAAAGAAAAGGAACTATATGCGCTTAAAATGAATTTTTTCGCAAAGATGTCGCACGAAATACAAACACCATTGACCCTTATTTTAGGCCCCATTTCGGATATGTTGAAAAGGGCTAGCGATAATGGTAATAAACTTTTATACAAAAGGCTATTAATGATCGACAATAACGCCAATAGATTGTCGCGAATAGCCATGGAGTTAATGACTGTTAGGAATAAAGAGCTTGGCAAGCTACGTATCTATGCCTCAAAAAACAATTTAATTAAAGATTTAAAAAGAATTGCCCTATCATTTAACGAACAAGCCCGATTTAAAGACATCCATTTTATCCAACAATACCCAGAAACTGATATTAATATTTGGTACGATAGTGACAAAATTGAACATGTCATTTACAATTTACTATCCAATGCCTTTAAGTTTACCCCAAAAGAAGGAACAATTTCCCTTAAAGTGAGTTTAGATGAAACTAAGGAGTCGGTCAATATTTCGGTTAGGGATTCTGGTCCTGGCATTCCTAAGGAAGAACTTCAGGATATTTTTAAACTTTTTTATCAATCGGACTTAGGAAAACACAGCAAGGGTATTGGTATTGGGCTTGCGCTTACTAAAGAACTTATCACATTACATAAAGGTGAGATAGATGTGAAATCATCACCAGAAAACGGTACTTGTTTTTCTGTTAAGCTTTCAACCAAAGAGAACATCTTTACCGAAGATGAAAAGATATTTGTTGAAAATTCGAACATTATTTCCGATTCTATTGAGGAGGAATTTGAAGACTTAGAGACAAATTTCAACATAAAAACAAATGTTGAAACTGATAAAAAATATACATTGCTAATCGTAGAAGACAACATTGAAATGCAAATGTTTTTGCGAGATGTTTTATCTAATGCTTATCACTTGCTTATTGCTGCAAATGGCAAAGAAGGCATCGAATTGGCAGAAAAACACATTCCAGACTTAATCATTAGTGACATTATGATGCCTGTTATTGATGGTCTAGAAATGTGCAAACTACTTCAAAAGAAAAAAGTGACCGCCCATATTCCAATCATTATTTTAACTGCTAAAAATTCGGCTACAAATAAGATAAAGGGCTTACAAACTGGTGCAGTAGAATACATAAAAAAACCGTTCAACTTTTATGAGCTCCAATTAAAAGTAACCAATATACTTAAAGCAAAAGAAAAAGCAATCTCTAAATA
Organism: Aestuariivivens marinum; assembly: GCF_022662175.1. GTDB lineage: Bacteria > Bacteroidota > Bacteroidia > Flavobacteriales > Flavobacteriaceae > Aestuariivivens > Aestuariivivens marinum. The sequence continues at coordinate 120,256 of NZ_JAKMCR010000001.1, forward strand.
CAAAATGGATTTAATTAGCAGTCCAGAACATATTGCAAAACCCTCAAAAGGTGATATATTCTTGGAGAAACTGGTAAACGAAATCAATAAACAATTAGAGAACCCCGACTTTAAACTGGAAGATTTAACCAAGATATTTAACATGAGTTATTCTGTTATCTATAGAAAATATCAAGAGATTACAGGCAAAACGCTAATCGATTTGGTAAAATCCTTAAGATTAAGAAAAGCCGCTCTGTTAATAAGTCAAAATGGATACAATATTTCTGAAGCGGCCTATATGGTAGGTTATAAAGATGCTAAATATTTCACCAAAAGTTTTAAAGAAGAATTTGGTATTCCCCCTGCCACTTTTAAACGCGAAAGCAAAAATACCGACTGGAACAAGTTAGCTGAAAAGTATAACATCCAATATCACAACTAACTCGTTTGTTTTAAAACCTAAATACCAAAAGGGTTATTAATTGTATGTGCTGGCCCTGTAAACCACTGCGGTCCCTCTTCTGTCATGTAGATATGATCCTCTAATCGAATACCAAAGCCATTGGGAACACAAATCATGGGTTCGTTACTAAAGCACATGCCCGATTTTAAAACCTCATTATTATCTTTAACAATATAGGGGTATTCATGAATATCCAAACCAATACCATGGCCTGTTCTATGTGGTAATCCTGGTAGTTCATAATTAGGCCCTAAGCCGTATGAGCTTATTATTTCTCTTGCAGCTTTATCGACTGCACCACAAGTATTACCCAATTGTGCACTATTAAACGCCGCCAATTGTGCTTCTTTTTCAATATTCCAAATTTTTATCTGCTCTTTCGTTGGATTACCAAATGTATAGGTTCGGGTAATATCTGAAATATAACCCTCTAGCACACACCCAGTATCAACTAAAATAATATCATTTGCTTCAAGGGGCTTAGGCGACCTAACACCATGCGGAAAAGACGTATCTGCTCCAAACAAAACAATACAAAAATAAGAACCAGATACTATACCATAACGTTTATGGGCTTCATGTATAAAATCTACAACCTCTTTTTGGGTTATTCCAACACGCATAATTCTGGCTGCAGCTTTATGGACTTCAAGGGTAATATCCATTGCCAATTGCATAATGGCTATTTCAGCCTTAGACTTTTGCATGCGGCACGGTTCTACAATGGCTCTAGCATTAATTAATCTATAGGATGTCGTTATTTCTAAAATACCATTGGTTATAAAAAAAGGGGTGGTTTCATCTACATAAATTTCTCCATTATTAATATTCTTTAATGTTAAAACAGTTGTAAATAAATGATAAGGATTCTCATGTTCTTCCCAACAGTGAACTTCGCCTTCTACAACCATAAAGTCTAAAATAGTTCCCTTTTCAAACTTTGGAGCAATATAATGTACAGAGCCATCTAAAAAAATTAGAGCTCCAACCATACGTTCACTTGGACTCCATGTTGTACCTGTAAAATAGGTTAAATTGGTTCCTGCATTCACATATAATGCAGGCACATGATTAGTCCTCATTAATCCAACCACCTTTTTAATACGAGACAGATACTCCTCTTTTTGAATTGGAGATACAAACTGGGATTTAGGTGATATTTTATTTAATTCCTCCTCTATAGTTGAACCTCCAATACCGTAGGTTTGCATATTTAATTAAGTTAATTAGTCGTTTCCTTAAAATTTTCTATCTGGACTAAAGGGTTGTATTTTTAGAGTCAACTTTTTATCTAAAATTACTTCAGAAACCAGTTTTCCTGTAGCAGGACCTAGACTCCATCCCATCATGGCATGACCTGCAGCAATGGTTAAATTACTACATCTTGATGATTTACCAATATAAGGCAATCCATCTGGTGTACAAGGTCTCAAGCCACATTGAGCTGCATTTTTATCTTCATTACTAATATTTAAACCCCTATAATAACTTTGAACTGCTTTAGCAATGGCTTCAACGCGCTTTGGGTTAATATCATGATTAATTCCACTAAGCTCCATGGTACCCGCAAAACGGGTAAATCCCTCCATTGGTGTTACTGCCGCCCTAGCTTCACATAAAATTGCAGGATAGCATATTCCCGTTTTCTTTTCAACATCAATTCTATACCCCTTTCCTGCCTGTAAAGGTATATTTAACCCAAGTTTTTTGGTCATTAAGGAACTCCAACTACCAGCTGCCAAAACAACCTCATCTGCTTTTAAGTTCTGTTTATCTGTTATTACACTTTTAATAACGCTATTAGAAACTTCAATATCCTTTACTTTTTCATTTTTAAAAAATGTCACACCCTTAGTTTTCAAATGCAACATCATTTCTTGCATAAAATTGTTTGGGGTCATATGTGCATCACAGTCGTAATACACAGCTCCTTTTATATCCATATTGACATGAGGCTCAAGAACATCTACTTCCTGTTTAGATAAGTGCTTAACTCCAAAACCTTCCTGTATACCACGTTTGCCAACTTCCCATTCCTCTTCTCCAACTTTATCGGTTTTATAACACATTAATAACCCTTTTCGTTCGAAATGAAATTTAAATGTATCCGACTGCTTTAAATCTTTATATAAATCTCTACTTAATAAACTAAAATCCCTTAAAATGGGAATAGAAGCTTCTACTTTTTCTTTAGTAGCAGATCTTTTAAAATTTAAAGCCCATTTAAAGAATTCTAAATCCAGTCTTGGTTTTACATAAAGTGGACTGGCAGAATTAAACATCCATTTAATGCCTTTGGTAATGATTCCAGGAGCAGCAAGCGAAATAAAATGACTTGGGGTTATATACCCAGCATTAACATGTGATGCTCCCGAGTCCATATTGGTTTGGTCGACAACCGTTACGTCACACCCTTCTTGATTCAGGTAATAGGCCGAACACAGCCCTATAATACCTCCTCCTATAACAAGAACCTTTTTACTCATAAATTCATAGATTAAATGACTTGAAATCCGAAAGCGTAAGGATCGTCTTCGCTATCTATGGTAATCGTATTATGTCCATAAATTTTAGCCCAACCTTTAATACTTGGTACAATGGCTGGTTTGCCATCTAAGGTAGTTTCTTCTTCAATACAACCAATAAACTTGCTACCTATAAAACTTTCATGGATAAATGGCTCACCTTGTTTTAACAGTCCTTTAGCGTGCAATTGTGCTAATCTTGCTGATGTACCCGTACCACACGGGCTTCTGTCGATAGCCTTATCCCCATAAAAAACTGCATTTCTACCAGAGGACATTGGGTCTATTGGGTTTCCAGTCCATAGCATGTGGCTTACATCACGAATCGTTTCATTTTCAGGATGAATGAACAAATTAGGATATTTTTCATTTATACGCTGTCTAACAATTTGAGAATACTGAATGATTTTTGAAGCCGAAAACGCATGAACACCTTCAAAATTTTCTTGTGGTTCAACTATAGCGTAATAGTTCCCACCATAAGACACATCGAAAACTATTTCACCTAACTTTGGGCATTCAACGGTTAAACCTTCAGCAGCCAAAAAACTCTTAACATTTATCAGTTTTACCCAATCTACTTTACCTCCTGTTTGTTGATATTCAACCTCTATCAAACCAGCTGGGGCTTCCATTTTAATTTTACCAGGTGTTTTTGGGTTTATCAAACCTTCTTCAACAGCAATAGTAACAGATCCTATGGCACCATGACCACACATAGGCAAGCAACCCGATGTTTCAATAAAAAGGATGGCAAAATCGTTCTCTGGATTATGCGGTGGATATAAAATACTGCCACTCATCATATCATGACCTCGGGGCTCAAACATTAATCCTTTGCGAATCCAATCGTATTCCCTTAAAAAGTGTTGACGCTTTTCGCTCATGGTTTTACCTATAAGCAATGGCCCTCCTTCCTTTATAAGTCTAACAGGGTTACCACAGGTATGGGCATCTATACAAACAAACGTACTTTTACTCATTTATAAATCATTACTGTAATGCCAATGGCAATAGCTCTTTTGGAAAAGATTGATAACTAACAGGCCTAACCCATCGTTTAATGGCATTCGTTCCTACTGCAGTAAATCTGGAATCGGTCGATGCTGGATATGGTCCGCCGTGCTGCATTGATGGACAAACTTCTACACCTGTAGGCACACCATTAAAAATAATTCTTCCTACCCTATTTTCAAGCGCATCTACCAAATCGTGTAAATCCCCATATTCCTCTTCCTCTGCTATTATCGTCGCTGTTAATTGACCTTCAAGACCATCAATAACCTCTAATAACTCTGCTTCATTCTTACATCGAACCACTAAGGAGAAAGGTCCAAAAACTTCCTGACTCGTCCTTGGGTTTGCTAAAAAATTGGCGCCTGAAACGGTAGCTACCAATGTTGCAGCATAATTAGGTTCTAAATCACCTTTCAATTGTCCAACCACTTCAACTCCTGGTTGGGAAGTTACACTATTTCCATTTTCAATAAAGGCTTTTTTAATGTTAGGATGCAACATACATTGTGCTTCAATGGCAATAGTTTTTTCTGCCAGAACCTTTATAAACTCTTGTGTTTTTTCGCTTTCAATAGTTAGAATCAATCCTGGATTGGTACAAAATTGACCCGTTCCTAAAGTAATGGAAGCCGCATAGTTGTTAGCTATTTCAGCTAATCTTTTATTGATTGCTTTTGAAGTAACAACCACTGGGTTAATACTTCCCATTTCTGCAAATACAGGAATGGGTTCTTCCCGTTGTGATGCTAGATCGAATAAAGCACGACCACCTGAAATACTTCCTGTAAAGCCAACAGCTTTAATTTTTGGATGTTTTACTAAAGCCGTACCAACGGTTCTACCACGCCCCATAATGTTTGAAAACACGCCATTGGGCATACCTGTTTTTTCCGCAGCCTTAATAATAGCCGATGCTACCAGCTCTGCTGTACCCGAGTGCATCGCATGAGCCTTTACTATTACCGGACATCCAGCCGCCAAAGCACTGGCCGTATCACCTCCTGCTGTTGAATAGGCCAGAGGAAAATTACTGGCCGCAAACACAACTACAGGACCTAAAGGGATTAAAGTTCTTCGCAAATCTTCTTTAGGCAGTGGCTGCCTATCTGGAATGGCTTCATCTATAGTATTTTCCCTCCAGTCTTCATTAGACACTAAATTGGCAAAAGAACGTAATTGAAATACTGTTCTTGCACGTTCTCCAATGGCACGCCCTTCGGGCAAACCAGATTCCGATGTATAAACATTAATCAACCCTTGGTCCAACGCTAAAATTTCATCGGCTATAGTATTTAAAAACGCCGCCCTACAAACACCAGGAATTTTTCTGTATACCTTAAACGCATCCCAAGCTAATGCAACTGCTTTGTCAAGTTCTTTACCTGTAGCTTCAAAAAAAGGTGTTGAATTTTCTATATCGAGCTTTGGATTTATAGTGCGATGGGTAATATTGCCCTCTGCCGAAAGCTTATTTCCTATATAATTTTTTCCTGTTATCATCTTTTATTTTTTTTAGGAATTGAGACCTTTTAACAAGGCTTAACTCAGTCTAATATTTGAGTTCTTTATGTTCTTTTAAATGGTTAAAATATACTCAAAATAACCATCTTGAACAAAAAAATCGAGTTACTTAAGCCAGGTCATGTGTGACGTGTTACCCCCTAATTATTTATACTTTTATAATCTGGTAAAATTGGTCTCACCGAAATAGCATCTTCAATAATTTTGATAATATCCTTGCGTTCCTGACCAGACAGCACCAATCTTGGCGCCCTCACATATTCTGCCCCAATACCCGTATATACCGATGCCATTTTTATGTACTGTACTAATTTAGGACTTATATCTAATTCCAACAGCGGCATAAACCACCTGTAAATTTCTAATGCTTCTTTTATTCTTCCTACTTTTTGCAATTCATAAATAGCTACAGTCTCGGCTGGAAAAGCATCAACCAATCCTGCTACCCAACCATCGGCACCAAGTACTAAACTTTCCAATGCCAATGTATCTACACCGGTCATGATTGCCAACCTGTCTCCAAACCTATTCTTTATTCTGGTAATGTTTGTGGTATCCCTTGTGGATTCCTTAACCGCCTGAATATTAGGACATGCCTCTAACAACTGGGCAAACATATCTAAAGTCACTTCAATTTTGTAGTCTATTGGATTGTTGTAAATCATGATTGGTAATGATATACTGTTAGCAACTGTCTTAAAATACTCCACCACCTCCTCATCACTTGCTTTATAACGCATGGGCGGCAACATCATTAATCCAGCTGCTCCATCATCTTCAGCCGTTTTAGCTAAAGCAATAGCTGCTTTCGTTGTTTGCTCGGCAATATTCATTAAAACAGGAACTCTACCTTCAACAAAAGCTACCGTTTCCCTAGTAAGAATACGTCTTTCTTGATCTGTAAGCGTACTGGCTTCACCAAGTGTACCTCCCAATACAATACCATGAACCCCAGCATCTAATTGTGCTTTAATATTTACTTTAAATAGTTCTAAATCCAACACATCATTTGACTTGAACTGTGTTGTAACTGCTGGCATAACACCTTTCCATTGAATACTCATAGTTATATTTTTTTGACAATCAAAATTACCGTTAAATAGTTGTTACAATTAATATATAATTATCCATATATAATATTATATTATCCTATATTTATAATCGATATTATATATTGAATATTATTTAACCAATATTACGTTATGAAAGTATTACCTTTTAAAATTCCAAAACCTGAACAACACGTTATTGTTTTTCAGGAAGACCTTGATATAGCGTTTTATGATAAACTGCATCAACATGAAGAAATCCAAATAAGCTTAATTTTTGAAGGTGAAGGCACTTTAATTGTTGGAGATAGTGTTAACTACTATTCCAAAGGAGATATTCTGGTTATAGGCAGTAACATACCCCATGTTTTTAAAAGCGACACAGATTCATCCCCAAGTTCGCATATGTTTACTCTTTTTTTTACAAGGCATTCATTTGGCAATCAATTTTTTGAGTTGGAAGAATTGAAAGAAGTTCGACCTTTTTTCAGACGATCCAAACAAGGATTTAAAATTACATCCCACAAAAAAATCATTACCAATTTGTTTTTGAACCTTAACAAAACCTCTAAGTTAGACAAACTGATTACTTTATTACAATTATTAAAAATAGCTACTAAAGCCAATTACATAAGTTTATCATCCTATGTGTATAACAAAAAATTTACGGATAATGAAGGGAAACGCCTCCGCGATGTTTTTGAATATACCATGAACCATTTTGAAACGGATATTTCTCTGAGTACAATAGCATCTGTGGCCAACATGACCAAAAATGCATTTTGTAAATATTTTAAAAAACGCACCAACAAAACCTACGTAGCTTTTTTAACTGAATTACGAATAGAGCATGCCAGTAAACTTTTAATGAAGCATCCTGAAATGTCTGTTATTGAAATTGCTGAACTTTGTGGCTATAATAATCAATCTAACTTTAACAGACAATTTAAATCCCTTAAGCACAAGTCACCTTCAATGTTTAGAAAAACTAATTAAACAAAGGTAAATACATCCATCAGGCATAGTTATTGATCCACGAAACCGTGAATATCGACCCCTAAAATCAGCTAAACATTTGACATTATCTTAAATATTGTAATAGATAAGAGAGCTAAAACTAAAAACGCACCATCTAATTTAGATGATGCGTCTTGTTTAGTAGCGGGAAAGCTTGAATTATCGAACCGAAGTTTACTTATCAGCGACTTCATCAAAATAATTGATTTTGAAAAATCAATACTCAAATAGACCATTATTTATCATAATGTTCAATTTGTATGAGTGAGGTAATTAATATTTTTAAATAGATGCAATATCTCTAGTGTTTGATTAGCTATTGTTTATAGAAGTCTTTAAGCTTTGGTTATTTCAGATTATCTATTTCCTTTTCAATTTCAATTCGCAAAGTATTAATTAATGTAAGAGCGTTAGTTAGAAAAGGAAAAGAATATCTTTTGACATCTATTTGATATTTGGTAAGTTGTAAAAGATTGGTCGTAGCTATCTTCTCTTTAACTAGGGTTTCATCAACTAATCTGTTTTCATCCCAATCAAAATTGGATATTAAAAAAGGTACTATTCTATCATTAGTAAAGGTTTCTCCAAATTCGGTAATACTTTTTAACTGGTCATAGATTTGTTCGTAATAGGATGTCAAATTACTTTTTAGGCTGTCATTTTTAATTACCGAGAACAGACCACTTGATTTTAACGTTGAGTAAGCGTTATCACTCTTATACATGTAGATGTAATGGTCCAGATTATAAAGTATTGAATCTAACATAATGTTGTGATAATTCCTTTTTGAAAGTGCCTCTAAATATTCAATTCTTCTTGCATCTGTATCTTCGTAATGTTTTAAATATATCTCGTCTTGCATTAGGTCATTCATAACTTGCCGAAGAGCCTTTTCAAGGCTTATGCTTTGTATTCTTTTCTCGTTCCAGTTGTTAACTTGAATTGCCAATAAAATTCCAATCATTACCAGTATAATTTCTCCTATAGCATATTTTAGGTATTTGGTGGTCTTGCCCTCATTCAAAAGTGCTTTTCGTATGTTTCTAAAAAATTTTATCATGGGTTAGCTTACGTTTAATTTATTTTTTATGGCTTTAATTGAGTTTTTTGACATTATATTTCTCGAAGTTGAGAAAGCAATTCATTTGTTTTTGTCTGTAATTTAGTTAAATGACCTAACTCAAGTCTGTAGACATCTCCTTTAGCAATAATCAAAGAATTAAATTCTGTAGCGTGTTCAGATTTAGAAATATTATTCCAAATTTCGCTTGCAGCTTTAGTATTATTTTTGATTAAATTGTTTTTAAATGAGAAAGGATACTTTCTTGAATAATTTGTCAGGACATTTCTGTATGATTCAAAAGATTGTGAGATTGAAAAAAAAGTACGCTTTTGTAAACTATTTACCTCTTTAAGTTTCTTCACTAGCTCACTTGAGAATAAGCCAATATGTCCAGTAGAATTTAGAACTTCATAAGTGTCTTGTTGGAAATCTAAAATAATATATATGAGGAAAAGATATTCATAACGAGCAATTTTGAGGATTGTATCTAAAGGGTTTTGAGAATTAGAAACTCTTTCTTCAAATTTTTCAATATTTCTTACATCAGTATTAATTTTACCTATTATCGAAGATATCGAAATACTGTCCAGAACAAGGTTTTCTATTAAACTTTCCTTATAAGTATTTTTTAATTTACTGTTTTTTCTCTCTTCATTCCAGTTATTAATCTGAAGGGCCATCAAAATACCGATAACAACCAATATAATTTCTCCTATGGCATATTTTAGATATTTGGTGGTTTTCCCTTGATTCAAAAGGCTTTTTCGTATATTTCTAAAGAATTTTATCATAGGTTATTGGTTAGTATTATTAAATAGATGCAATATATCCAGAGTTTGATGAGCTATTATTTATAGAAGTTGTTGAGCTTTAGTTATTCTATTTATAGTTTTAAATTAATTATCAAGTCGTTCTAATTCTTTATCAATATCTCTAATTATTAATTCTACTTTCGATTTCATTAATTCAGTTCTAGCAAACAACCAAATTCTCAATGTATAGTGCCTCATAATTCTATTGCCAATCTGTTTACTGTTTTTTATAAAATCAAAATCATTTTGAGAAAGTGTTGAATCATAAAGTATAATGTTATCAGACAAAATTGGTCTAAATTCATTATCGTAAAACTGTTTAATTATATTATCTCGATTCTCTAATTCAGGGTAGCCATTACTGTAAAGAGATGATATTTTATTACGAAGGGAATCATTTGAAATAATATCAATCCCTGTTGATTTTAGGTTTTCGTAGGCACCTTTATTAAGGATGAAATACCATTCAGACTGATTGTTGAGAAAATACTTCATAAGGGAATCCTTGGGAATAGTTGCTTTATTAAGATAAAAGTCCCTTAGACGACTCAACTCTTTGTTAGCTTGAGAGTAAAAACTAATTCCGGGTACAAGTTCTGTATTCAGGTCATTTTCTAAATCATTTTTTATCTCTATTAAGTTGACAATTTCTTTTTGCCTTTTTATTCTGAATTCATTCCAATTATTAATCTGTAAGGCAATCAATATTCCTATCACTACAAGCACTATTTCGCCAATTGCATACTTCAAATACTTTGCAGTTTTATTTTCCATAAGTAAATTTTTGCGAATCTTTCTAAAGAATTTTATCATTGCTTTATGGTTAGTTTTATTGAAGGAAAACCTATGATTTTATGTTGTATGTATCTTTATTTTCACAATTATAATTTGGTACTACAAAAATCGTTGTTTTATTCATCCATATGTAATCCTAAAGATAATACAATAAAATCAAGTAGATGTCGAGACGAAGAATCCAGCATCCATAGGAACATATGTAGTGGCATAATGTGGAACACTATTTAATAGCTCATTTATCCTCTAAATGATGATTCTAAACAAAAAAGAAAAGCCCCTTGAAAAAATCAAGGAGCTTCTGTGTAGCGGGAACTGGACTCGAACCAGTGACCTTCGGGTTATGAGCCCGACGAGCTACCTACTGCTCTATCCCGCGATATTGGAGAGCAAATATACAATCCTTTTTAGTTTATACAATAGGAAATTACTAAAATATTTATTGCCCTATACTATTTGCCTGAAACTCTAGAAGTTCCGAATTCAAAAATTCAAATGAAATTTTTATGGGGTTACAACATACTTCACAATCTTCTACATAAGATTGTTTTTTAATTGAGCTATCTAAAAACATAGAGATAGATTGCCAGCAATAAGGACAAGTAAAATAGTGTTCAATCATAGTTATAAAATTAAAAAAAGGGAAAATAACTTAGATTGTTTTCCCTTTTTTTAACTAACTAAAACTAATTTACTTAAAAAACTATATTATTCTTTTTCAATATCCATAGTCGCTGTAGCATTTTGACTCTGCAATTCCAAGAATAACAAATCAGGTGGTGTACTTCCTGTTCTATTGGATATTGTAGTAATATCTTGGTTTAAATTGTTATCACTTACCATGATGGTATTTAAATTTGTTAAGTTAACCAATTCCATAGGAAAGTTTCCTGTAAACCCATTACTCGATAATACTAGCTCTTGTAAATTGCTTAATTGGGCGATTTCAACAGGAATTTCTCCTTCCAACTTATTATCTATAAGACTCAATTTTTCTAAACTAGATAAGGCATATATTTGATTTGGAATAGTTCCGGTTAAAAAATTGCTTCCTAACAATAATTCCTTTAAGTTTGTCAATCCCATAAGGGATTCAGGAATATTACCAGATAACTTATTGCTATATAAGTGTAAGGATTCTAATTTTTTCAACTCGCCCAATTCGTTTGGAATATTACCTTCCAAATTATTCATAAAAAGTTCTAAAGTTGTTAATTCTTTTAAGTTACTAATTGTAGATGGAATAGTTCCACTTAATTTATTGAAACCAAAATTTATTTTTTTCAAAGCAGTTAAATTTCCTATCTCTTGAGGTATGGTTCCCTGAAGGTTGTTAAAATGTAAGTTTAACTCTACTACTTTGTCACCCTCTACTTTAACACCATACCAAGTATCAATCGAGGCTTCCATATCCCATGACGTATTCCATTTGCTACCATTAGTAGCATTGTAGAGCGCTATAAGGGCTTCTTTCTCGGTTTGTAAAACGCTTGCAAATGTGTAAAAAGAAACAAATAAGCAGGCAATGGTTAGCTTTAAGGTCTTCATGTCGAATAAATTTGGGATCAATTCTCCTACAAAGATAGTCTGCATACCGACTAAATTCTATTTTATTCGACAAAATACGCTAAATTTTAACACTTACTAATCGACGAACTGCTCGATTTCCAGTTGAATGTCCTCCCATTTCTGCATTAATTCCTGCAAATTGGTTTTCATTGTTTGATAATTATCGAAGAAATTTGGTTGTGAAGTGACTGCTTCATAATTGATTTCAAGCTCCAAATCGATGGCTTTAATGTCCTTTTCCAGTTGACTAATTTTAGATTCTACCCCACTCAATTTGTTATTTAGTGACTTTAAGCGCTTTTGTTCTTCATACGACTGTTGCTTTTTTTCCTTCGGAACTTCTTTAACTACCGTTCGTTTTTCTACCTCCCGCAAACTTTCAACATTACGTGCCTCCAAATAATAGTCTATATCACCTAAATATTCTTTTATTCTTTGATCTTTAAACTCATAAACCTTATTGGTCAATCCTTGAAGAAAATCACGGTCGTGAGACACTACAATCAAAGTTCCTTGAAAACGTTTTAATGCTTCTTTAAGAACGTTCTTGGATTTTATATCTAAATGATTCGTAGGCTCATCCATTATAAGCACATTGAACGGCTGCAACAATAATTTGGCCAATGCCAACCGGTTACGTTCCCCTCCAGAAAGTACCCTTACATATTTTTCAACCTCATCGCCTCGAAACAAAAACGAGCCCAAAATATCCCTAACCCTACTCCGGTTACTTTCGTTAGATGCATCGATCATAGTATCTAAAACAGTCTTGTTTCCGTCTAAATACTCTGCTTGATTTTGGGCAAAATAGCCTAACTGCACATTATGCCCCAATTTTAAATATCCTTGGTGTCTAATTTCGCCAACTATAATTTTGGCCAAAGTTGATTTTCCCTGTCCATTTTGCCCCACAAAAGCCGTTTTACTATCACGATCAATAAGTAAACTAACGTTTTTAAGCACTTGATTTTCACCATAATTTTTTGAAACATGCTCTGCTTCAACGACGACTTTACCAGGTGTTACAGAAACAGGAAAATTTAAAGTCATCACACTATTATCATCTTCGTCAACTTCAATACGCTCAATCTTATCCAATTTTTTTATAAGTGATTGTGCCATAGTTGCTTTGGATGCTTTTGCCCTAAATTTTTCAATAAGCCTTTCTGTCTGCTCAATCTGTTTTTGTTGATTCTTTTGTGAAGCGAGCTGCTGTGTCCTAAGTTCTTCACGCAAAACCAAATACTTTGAATAGGGTTTGGGATAATCGTAAATACGGCCTAATGAAATCTCGATTGTTCTATTGGTTACAGTATCCAAAAACATTTTATCATGTGACACAATAACGACAGCTCCTGAATAGTTTTTTAAAAATCCTTCCAACCAAATTATGGATTCAATATCCAGATGGTTTGTAGGTTCATCCAACAATAAAATATCATTGTTCTGTAAAAGCAATTTAGCCAACTCAATACGCATGCGCCACCCACCTGAAAAGGTATCGGTAAGCTTATTAAAATCTTCGCGTTTAAACCCCAGGCCTTGTAGAATCTTCTCGGTATTACCTTGGTAATCGTAACCTCCTAAAATTTCATATTGATGTTGTAGTTCATTAATATCTACCATTAGCTGATGGTATCCTTCACTCTCATAATCGGTACGTTCAGCCAACTGGGTGTTAATATGATCTAGTTTAGACTCTATTTGCTTTATTTCGATAAACGCTTCATAGGATTCCTCTAAAACAGTTCTTCCATAATCAAAATCAATATCCTGTTTTAAAAACCCAATTTTAAGTGCTTTATCGGTAGCTATTTGTCCTGTATCTGGCTCCATTTCACGAGACAAAATCTTTAACATGGTTGATTTGCCTGCTCCATTTTTACCAATAAGTCCAACACGATCACCATTACCCAATTTAAAGGTAATATCTTCGAATAGGTATTCACCTTGAAATGAAATTGATAAATTATGGATATTAATCATAGAAATGTAACTTTTATTACTAAGCCCTTATTGTAAAAACTTATTTTTGCTATCAGTTTTAGATTTGATTTTTCTTAGTCTCTAATCTATAAAATGCGTTTGCAAAAGTACATAAATATTATGTTTAAAAAAGGGAATAAATTATACAGCATCTTAACAGGCACATGCCCAAAGTGTCACGAAGAATCAATGTTTAAGAATAAAAATCCTTATATACTTTCAGAGATTCTAGACATGTATGAAACTTGCAGTAACTGTAGTACAAAATATAAAATTGAACCTTCCTTTTTTTATGGCTCTATGTATGTAAGTTATGCCGTTGGTATTGCTTTTGCTACTGCTGCCTTTGTAATTTCCTTTTTCGTTTTTAATGCAGGTATCAATATCGTTTTCACTAGCATTGTTGCTACCTTGGTGGTATTTCTGCCCATCATTATTAGGATTTCCAGAAACATATGGATAAACTTTTTTATGCATTACGATAAGTCATTGGCCAAGAAATGATTTTCTTTGTGATATGTTTGCGGTGACTTCGAGCATTTCGATAAGCTCAACGCCCAACCCTCTGTCACTGGCAAGAATGGCTCTAATCGCTACAAACTTTAATCATCAAATCGCTTTATATCGATATCCTTATCCAAAGGTGTATTGAATTCAATATATTCAAACAGTTGTTTGGCCACATAAGGAGCAATCATTACACCTCTAGTACCTAATCCGTTAAACACATATAGGTTACCATGAGTTGCATGTCTTCCTACCAACGGCCGTCGATCCTTTACTGTAGGACGAACCCCTGCAACTTGATCGACCACTTCAAACGGGCAATTAATAAGTGTTTTTAATTTATCTGATAGTTCAATTTTTGCCGATTCACTTATGGTATTAGATGTATCTCCCCAACCATAAGTAGCTCCCACCAAATAGTTATGGTGCTTCAATGGGATCAAAAACACAGGACCTTTTAATACATAATCTATCTCTAAATCAGGGGCGTGAATGGTTAACAGCTCGCCCTTTGTTGGTAATAAGGGTAAATCCTTAAAAAAAGGGTTTTTACTCATATTATAGCCTTCAGTAAAAACAATGTTCTTTGCTTTTATATGATTATAATTTACATCGCTATTGATCACATCAAGCATGCTGTGCTTAAACTCACTTTCAATAAATCTACCTTCTTGTTTGAGTTCCTGTTTATAGGTCTTCACCATTTTTTTAACAGCTATTCTACCTGTATGTTTTACTTCTCCAAAACCATAAGGGGCATTAACCGCATCGTTATCATTTCTAATTAAGGCCGTAGACAGATATTTGGTAAGCTGTGGCTTATCGGAAGCTGCATACCAATCGTTCTGTTCCTCAAACGAAGTAAACTTTCTATAAACAGGGATTTTATAATCTAATTTAACTTTTAATCGTTTTTCGAGATTGCTATAAAGACTGGAGGCTAAACGCAACTGTTCGTCACTTTTCCAAACCGGTGTAAACCGTTTTAGCACTACAGGATTATACAGTCCTCCAGCGACTATTGAAGATCTTTGGGACTGGTCGTCAAAAACCACAAAAGTTTTGTTATTGACCCTTAACCGCTCACAAAAGCTAATACCTGCCAAGCCAATACCTACAACAATATAATCAACGTTCATAAAGCGAAGATACTTTTAAATTCCAATTTCGGGTTTAAAGTTATACCATTTCTAACTTAAAATTACTGAGCTTAGGTTGGAGTATAGCTAAAACCAACCACCTCAACTTGAATTTTTGGTAGCTGAGGTACTCGAAGCCAAAAAAAAGCCCACTTAAAAGTGGGCACAAATTCTATTAGTATAACCTTGTGTAACTTAATAAGTCCACATATCGAGTTCGAAATCCCTTATTTGGGTTTTAATTCTTTCAGACTCCAACAATTGCATCAATGCATTTTGTGCAATATATTCATTGACCTTTCTATCACCCTGTACATTTTCCTCAGCATAAATAATGGCATTATAACGTCTCGAATTTAATAAATGGTCAAATGAGAACGGCATGGAACTGTTTTCATTATTAAAGGACTTCGCTTCATGCAACACTTCCCTTGCATCTGGGAAAAACACCCAAAACAACTCCACTAAATCAGGGTTTTCATCATGAATAAAATTCACATCGGGAGCTACAGGGGCGATACCCAACAAACGGTATTTCATTTCCGATTGACGTTTATCGAAATACCAAAGTCCTTTAATTCGGTACTCTTTAATATCGGCAGCTGAGATCTCGTATGTATCTATATATTCTGCTGACAATTCTTCACCTGCATTTAATTGCTCAATACCTAACTCTGTAGTATCCACTTTTTTCAATGCCGCTTCAATATCTTTTAACGTTCGCTTTGTGTTAAAATAGGAATCATCATAAATGTTTTTTATGTTCCCATTTTTGATATTTTTCATAAGCACATCGTACAATGAGCGTCTATCTTTACCAATATTATTGGTATCAATAGGGTAATACAATGGGAAATTAACACGCTCATCTAGAACGATTTTTTCCCAAACCAATGATGAATACAGGATGTCCCTATCGTCAACATAGCCGTAAGCTAACGGTTCGTCATTATCAATGGCTTTTTGTGCTTCTGTTCTTACACCTATTTCTTCTGGAGATTTCGCATTTAATATATTAGCCTGTGCAAATACATGCGATACTGCAAAAACAGTTAATACGGTTAATAAAAAACTTTTAAAATTCATCTGTTCCATTTTATTTTTCACAATGTTCATATCTGGGGCTATATTAGCACAGTATGTAACAGCTATAGCCCATATATTTGACTATAGCTGTTTATTTTAATTTGTAAGTTCAATAATTACAGGCGACACTTTTTTAAGTATCACACTTACGCCACTTGCTTTGGCTTCAATATTAAATATTTGAACATCAGAACCACGCTTGGCTTTACGCAATGCACCTTTGGCTCTACTGTCTAATTTATTGCCATTCACTTGAATGGTTGGTTGACCAGAGACTTTAAACATAAAACCAGTTACACGCAACGGTAATTCGAAATCGAAATCATCGAACATAGCGCCTATAGTTGATATCTCTAAGCTTTGACGTTGCATTTTAACCTGTCCATCTTCTCCTCTTACGGTTCCTGTTGGTTTTGGTAAATCTTTAATCCTGAAGGTTGCTTTATCGCTTACGCCTTGTCCATCTGGTAATTTACCAGAAACGTTAATAGTAACTTCTCTTCCTTTAATTGAAGTTGCATCCATAACGTATTTGCTTCCTCCAACTCTAGATAACCCTTGAGCGCTAGCACTAACATTATTATCTGAAATACCTGCAAAAGAAATGGTCATTGGGTTTTTCACCCCACGGTAAACCACATTCATTTTATCTGCAGAAATCGTTGCTGCATTTGGCTTAGGTACTGTAGCAAATGATGATGATACAGGAACTTCAATATCCTCTCCGTCCTGAGCAAAAATTAATTTTCCTTCAATTTTATGCTCACCTGGAGCACCCGTACCCACATTTAATTTCACTTTACCATCTTCAATTGTATATTGGTTTTCGGTTAAAGGTCTACCATCTAAAGTCAACTCTACACGATTTGGTTTAGTAGTTGCATCTTTTCTTCCCAATACTATTTGACCATCAAAGGTCTCTCCGTTAAAGTAAGCCGATTTAGTGGTTTCCAATAAGGTTGTATAATTAGTCATAGATACCTCACTAGTTAAAGTACCTTGTAACATATTAGACAACACCTCAGATTCAGTCGTTTTAATATCTGCTTGAAGCTGTGTCATTTTGGTTAAAGAAGCTACCAAAGGGAATCCTTTAAAATTACGGTCTAGCCAAGATTGTGTTCCAGCACCTCGTTTAGTGTCATCTGTATTGAATTTCTCTTGAACATCTTTTACAATCTCTTCCATTCCTGGTTGATCGGCTAAAACATTAGCTACACCATCTCTAAACGCAGCCATTTGTGCCATAAATTCTTCTCCAGCTGGCTTCAATTTGTCTCCTTTAAAGAAGTTTTCATCGAGGTAATCCCCTTTGTCCATGATTTCATAATCTTCAGGATCATCCACAGTACTTGACATTTTCGATTTTAAATCTTCTAAATAAGTATCAAATGTAGATGCTAAATCCTTTATTTGAACAGCTTTTTCCTTTAAAGGTTCGTACTTTTCCTTCTGATCTATTGCTCTTTGTTCTAAACTGGCAATAAAAGCAGTATTTCGTTCGGTTGCCGCTTGATTGGACTCCGTTAATTTTTCATTCATTAATCCAAAGGCAGAAAGGACTTCCTTCGACATATTTAATGCTAACATTGCTATGAAGATTAAATACATCAAATTAATCATTTTCTGTCTAGGAGATAGATTATTTGCTGCCATGTCTAATTAGGTTTTTTTGGTTAATTAATATCAATTGGGGTTAACCCCTAATTAGCTCTTGTTCATTGCAGATAACATACCTCCATACACACCATTTAATGATGATAAGTTAGAGGCTAATGATTGCATTTGTTCTTTTAATTTAGCTGCATTTTCAACAGACTCTTCATTAATAGCCGCTTGCTTATTAATGCTTTCTAACTGTACTTTATACAAGCTGTTTAATGATTCCATTTGAGCAGCTGCCAATGATAATTCTTCACCATATTTTTTTGTAGCTTGAATAGAATCAACAGTAGGTGAAATACTTTTCGCCGCACCTTCAAAGTTCTTAATACTATCTCCTAAACTGTTTAATAATTCTCCATCTATCTTAGCTTCTTTTAGTAACTCATCTAATTTTTTAGATAAAAGTCCTTGAGCATCTTTTGGTTCTTTTTTGTTAGCTTCTCCTCCAGCTAATTCAGGATATACCAACGACCAATCTAAATCTTCATCAACGGGTTCGAATGCCGATATTGCAAAAATAATTGCCTCTGTTACCAAACCAATGGTTAACATAACGTTACCTGTTAACGGTCCAATTTCAAAATGTATAATCTTGAATAGTGCTCCAACAATTACAATTGATGCTCCTAAACCGTAAGCTAAATTCATAAACTTTTTACTTGCTTTTGACTGTGCCATAATTTTCGATTTTTAAGTTAAGTACGAATACTTAAGTAGGTTAATTAATAGTATTATTTAAAATTGATTTGATTTATGTTATTTACCGTTCTTGGTTACCTTTGTCCCCATGTAATCCTGAACAGTTCTAAATCCTATATAACATCTTGCTGAATCTGCATACTCATAGTCCCTAGTACTCACCTGTAAAAAGTATGCTACATCTTTCCAAGATCCACCTCGTACTACTTTACGTTGGTTTTTATTATCGCTAACACTTGGGTTAACCGTAGAAACATATTCGTATGATGATGGATCGTAAGAATCATTCACCCATTCTGATACGTTACCCGCCATATTATATAGGTTATAATCGTTTGGTTCGTATGAATCTGCTTCAACAGTATAAAGCGCTTGGTCTGCAGCGTAATCACCACGTACCGGTTTAAAGTTAGCCATAAAACATCCTCTATCGTTTTTAGCATAAGGACCTCCCCAAGGGAATGTAGCGCCACGCAAACCACCACGGGCAGCATACTCCCACTCAGATTCAAGTGGTAACCTAAATGCGTTTACAAAATGGGCTCCTTTTTTACTTTTTTGATACGAATTTTTGTAAAGTGTACGCCACTGACAGAAAGCCTGTGCCTGTGCCCATGTAACACCTACAACCGGATAGTCGCCATAAGCATCATGCCAAAAATAGTCATTATGCATGGGTTCGTTATAAGAATATGAAAAATCCCTAATCCATGTGGTTGTATCTGGATACACCTCAACAGCTTCTTTTTTAATGGCATCTTTACGGTTTAAAGTTCTGTTTTTAGCCACTTTTTGAATATCCATATAAGTATACTGAAACTTAAATTTCTTTACATCCCAAGTACGTTGACCATTATAAGATTCTTCCAATGGCAAATACATGGTATCCATTACCTCAGAATAATATTCATCTGGATATTCTGCAGTATCAAATATTAAATCAATATCACGGTTAAGTTTATATCCTTCATAAGGATCCTCTCCTAACCCAAAATAATTATCATGCATGTATTTTTCGTAGGCCGTCATGTTAGCCGTATCGGCATCTTTAAATGCAAATTCACCAATACCTCCATCCTCTGGGGTTAAACCAACCTCATCTGCTAAAATGGCTAATTTGGTTCTAATAATAGAGTCCCTAACCCAATTTACAAATTGACGGTACTCACTGTTAGTTATTTCAGTTTCATCCATATAAAAGGCCCTAACAGTTACTGTTTTGGCTGGAGCATTGTGCACTCCTGCTAAATCATCATCTGCTTTACCCATTGTAAAAGCACCTCCAGGAACAAGTTCCATACCGTAGGGCTTTTCTGGATGCCATTTCTTTCCTTTAACACCAACAAGCTCGCCTCTATCTTTAGAGCCACAACTTGCGAACATTGTTAGTAATGTGGTTAATAAAATAAACTTCTTCATATCCATAGAAAACTCGAGGTTAATTAATCTGCTTTAATTTTGAGAGCGTAAACATATCTATATATTTTTTAAAAAGCAACTTTTTTTCTAAAAAAAATACGTTTTATCGTAAAAAATAAGCATTTCATCGATAAAATTAACATCTTATATGCTTATCTTAACTATACGCAATTTTTTTGAAATGCTTTATACCAGCGGTCTGGCACCACATTGTTACAAGCATCCTTATAATCTTGGTGCGTGCAAGGTAATAACGTATGTCTCTTTAATTTATTATTGACTTCAGCCAAAAAAGGAATCTCGATCCACCAACGTCCCGTCTTATTACTCTTGTAGAAGACTAATTCCTGTTCTTCAACAAGGGCAATAAATTTTTGATAGTTGCTTTCATCTGAAAAATCATCATCCTTGACCCTGAAATTGTAACCTTCTATAAAGTACCATATCATTTGAGCAACAAGCCTAGATGTAATTTCATCATCTTTTGAAGGCTTATATTCATATATGCCAAATGAAGACACCTTATTGCTTATTCCTGCATAACGTGCAATGGCACAAATTTCCTTACCGTCTAATCCATTGGGAGAATATTTTTGGTTCAAGCTTAGTTCTGAACTTTTGATTGCTCCTAAATCAACGCTTACCAAATTGGCATCACGTAATACCGGTTCCACCACAGTAACATCTTTTGATATTTGCCCCAAGCGGTATGCCTCAAAATAAAGTTTATCCATTAAATCTATTTCTTCTTGCGAGTTAAAATAGGTTTGATAACCAATGGTCGCATAGTTAAAAAGGTTATATGGTTCCTCTAAAATAATTTTTCCCACAAAGCTATTGTTCTTGATTGGTTTTGCAGAATCTCCCAAATCGAACTTACTATCTACATTAACAATATTAACCATTGGAACAATATCATCATAAGCCCGATAATTGGCATAGGTAAGGTCTTGTGTTCCTCCTATTATAATAGGTATGATATTTTTCTTAACTAATTCGGTAATAGCTGTTTTTAAAGCGAAGTAAGTATCCTCTACGCTCTCCCCCTTACTAATATCCCCTAAATCAGCAACAGCAACTGTCCAACTCCCAGGAAAAAGTTCGTAAAGCGACTTTCTTATTTCATGCAACTGAAACTCCTCTCCTATATAATTAATATCATTTCTGTTTTCCAAAACACCAATAAGTGCAATTTTTACACCATCTAAATCAGGCATACCGTGTTGTGCGGAATGGATTCTAAGTTTTCTCCCTAAGGCTTGAGTGGACAATAATTCGTTGTGCGCAAGCACCAAATCTGAAACTGGTGAAAGAAAAGTAAAATTCATAACTAATGCGTAAGCTAAACTGTCGCCCCTTTTAGGGCTTTTACACAAATATTAAAAGAATAAATGATTTTCACGCACTATTTAAGATAAAAAAGATCCGTAATTATTGAATTCCCTTAAATCTTAGCAAAAACGCATATTGCTACTGTGAATATAATGCTTAAAACATAAATACATTACGGAATAAAAGATGGCCATATAATTTAGCTTTAATGCTGACTATTTCTTCTTAGCAGTACGCTTAGTCACCTTTTTCTTTGGCACATTAGCTTCAATTAATGTTTTAGCTTCATCTAGAGTCATGTCTGTTACATCTACAGTTTTGGCCAACTCTACTTTAGTCTTGCCTTTTATTACATGATGTCTTCCCCAACGTGCTTTCTCAACACGAATGCCTTCAGCCTCCCAGTGATGAACTAATTTATCCTTTTCCTTTTGAACTTTATCTTCAATCAATTCAACAATATCACTATCGGAAAGATTATCCCAATCATATTTTTTATTGACATTAATAAACATATTATTCCATTTGATGAATGGTCCAAAACGACCTTTCCCTTTTTGGACAGGCAACCCTTGATACATATATATAGGAGCATCTGCTTTTTTCTTTTCGTCTATAAGTGCAATAGCTTCATCAAGCTCAACACTTAATGGATCGGTCCCATTAGGTAAGGAAACAAATGATTTACCATATCTTACATAAGGCCCAAAACGACCATTATTAACTTCAACTTCCTCACCTTTATAAGCACCGAGGTGTTTTGGCAACTTAAACAAGTCCATAGCCTCCTCAAAGGTGATGTTATTTAATTGTTGATCTGGGCTTAGGCTAGCAAACAACGGTTTATCTTCATCGTCAACCGTTCCTATTTGTACCATAGGCCCAAACTTACCCAAACGCACACTAACTTGTCTACCCGACTTTGGATCGGTTCCTAAAATACGTTCACCAGATTCGCGGTCGGCATTTTCCTTAACATCTTCTACTTGAGGGTGAAAGTCCTTATAGAACATCTTCATCATTTTGGTCCAGTCTTCCTTTCCTTCAGCAATATTATCAAAATCCGATTCTACCTTAGCTGTAAAATTATAATCTAAAATATGTTCAAAATGGTTTACCAAAAAGTCGGTCACTATCATACCAATATCTGTTGGTACCAACTTACCTTTATCTGAACCTACTTTTTCCGTTAAGGATTTAGCTTTGATTGCCCCTGCCCTTAAGGTAAGTTGGGTATACTTGCGGTCTTCACCATCCACAGAACCTTTCTCTACATAATTTCTATTTTGGATTGTAGAGATGGTTGGTGCATAAGTTGAAGGTCTACCTATTCCCAGTTCCTCCAATTTTTTAACCAAAGACGCTTCGGTATAGCGTGCTGGAGGACGCGTATAGCGTTCGGTTGCTGTTATGTAATTATTGAACAGTGACTCGTTTACCTTAAGCATAGGCAACATACCTTCCTGCTCTTCAACTTCATCATCAGTACCTTCTAAATACACCTTTAAAAATCCATCAAACTGAATCACCTCTCCATTGGCGCTAAATGTTTCATTGTGTGTGGAAGCCTCTATTTTTACATTGGTACGCTCCAATTGCGCATCGCTCATTTGAGATGCTATAGCACGCTTCCATATTAAATCGTATAACCTGGCCTGGTCCCTATCAACATCAATTGAAGACAAGGAAAAATCGGTTGGACGTATAGCTTCGTGGGCATCTTGTGCTCCTTTAGTTTTACCAGTGTAATTTCTTGGCTTACTATAATTGGCACCGTATGTTTGCTCAATTTCTTTTTGTGCACCCTGTCTGGCTTCATCAGATAAGTTAACACTATCGGTTCTCATATAAGTAATCAATCCCGCTTCGTACAAACGCTGTGCCATGGTCATGGTTTTGCTTACTGAAAAATACAGTTTCCTTGAAGCTTCCTGTTGCAAGGTAGATGTTGTAAACGGTGCTGCAGGCGATTTTTTAGCTGGTTTTTTTTCTAAATCGGCCACTTTAAAATTAGCTGAAGCATTCTGTTCCAAAAACGTTTGAGCTTCTTCTTTGGTCGCAAAGTTTTTAGGTAGTTTTGCCCTGAAGGTTTGTCCGTCTGCATTGGAGAATTCCGCATCAATTCTATAGGAAGCTTGCGGATTAAACTCTTGTATTTCACGTTCCCGCTCAACAATCAATCGTACTGATACCGACTGTACACGACCTGCAGACAGCCCTCCTTTAACCTTGCGCCATAAAACCGGAGATAATTCATAACCTACAATCCTATCCAACACACGACGTGCTTGCTGGGCATCGACCAAATCGTAATCTATACCACGCGGATTCTCAATAGCCTTTTGAATGGCCGACTTTGTAATCTCATGAAAAACTATACGTTTTGTCTTTTCTTTATCGAGTTTTAAAGTTTCTGCCAAATGCCAAGCTATAGCTTCTCCTTCACGATCTTCATCACTGGCCAACCAAATGGTATCGGCTTTTTGAGCAAGCTCCTTTAGTTTTTTCACAACCGCTCTTTTGTCTTTGGAAACTTCATATTTAGGTTTAAAATCGCCGTCAACATCAACGCCTAGTTCTTTTGAGGGCAGATCGGAAATATGCCCAAAACTAGATTCAACTTTAAAATCCTTTCCTAAAAATTTCTCTATTGTCTTTGCTTTTGCAGGTGACTCAACGATTACTAAATTCTTTGCCATACTCGATTTTTAGGCTACAAATGTATGTGAAAATTTTTTTATGCACCTAATTTCAGATGCATTGCTACTAATTTTACAATAAAAAAAGCACTGGGTTTTATAGATAAACACAGTACTTTTAAAAAATTTCAAAACGATTTATTCTGAAGTGTCTCCAATAGAGTTTATTTCATCAGCCTCTTCAAAACCTATGGATTCTTTATAAATAAAATACATTGGTAAATATGCAAAAGAAGCTGTTACAAAAACTCCTATAAAGCACATTATAATACCAACCAATTGCGCCAATATTGAAGAAACAAATAAAAGCCCAAAAGTTAACAGCCATTTTTTATTCCCTAATTTAAAACCAATTTTCACAATTTCGGAAGCAGAAATATCAGGATTAAACGCATAAACCACATTTATTAACGCTATGGGAACCATCGCATAAAAAATAGGCAACACACATAGAAGCAAGGCCACTAAACTAATTCCAAAGGTCATAGCCGCTAATTTTATGGTCTTACCCAAATAAGGTCTTTTGAAAAAATAAAAATAATCATCTGAGCCCGCTTCATTTAAGTCCTTAATTTTACATATTCTATAAAAAGCAGATTTTAACCCAAACCCAATTATCATAGCAAAAAAAGCAAATACAAACATAAATATGTAAAAGGGAACAAGAATGGCAAGATTTTGTTCTTGCCCTTGCTGCAATAACTCATTATCAAATAAACCCATAGCTATTAAAGGCAAATACATGATTATGTAAAAAGGGAGCATTAATACTAAGGTCAACAACAACATAACTAACCCCTGTAACCATACCTTTTTAAACAGCTCGATTGACTTATTGAAAATATCACCAAAATCTAAGGCTTTGGCATTTTCAATTTTTCCTAAAATAGCATTGATTGTTTCCATATAATATTTGTATTGAATTAATAATCTGAATCGTCCCTAACCCCTATTTGGTCTATTTCACTAGCACCATCAAACCCCACTATATCTTTGTAAATAAAAAACACAGGCAAGTAAACAATAGACATGGTAAACAGCAAACCAATAACACACCCTAATATCCCAAGCATAGCCAATATCCCGGTTACGAACATGGTTCCAAATGTGATCAACCATTTTTTGTTACCAATTCTAAAGCTAGCTTTCACCACTTCCATTTCTGTTAAATGTGGATTGTTGGCAAAAACGATCGCAAAATAAGATAAAGGAACAAACACATATAGATAGGGAATAATGAACATTAATTGCGCTAATGTGCCTATTCCAGTATAAATTATACCTAACATCAATAGCCTGGAACTGTACTCTTTCTTAAAAAAATAAAAATAATCCTCTGTAATATTTTCCTTTAAATATACCTGTTTACAGATACGATAAAAAGAAGACAGCAGCGCCAAGGTTAAAGTACTCACTAAAATACCTTGGGGTATATTGTAAATAATGTTTGAAAAATAAAAATCGTAGTATGAATTTAAGTTAAATCCTTCTAAAAAAGGGTTTCCTTGCACCCCCAAGCCTATAAATGAAAACAGTAGGCCTACAACAAATCCACAGGCCATCAAAATCAAAATAACCAAAAAGCCCTTAAGCCATACTTTTTTGAAAAAATCTATTGAATTGGATATAATATCGCCAAAATCTAAGGCCTTTGCATTATTAATTTTGTTGGTTAGTGACTCAAGTGTATCCATATATTTTAGCTTTCATTTGATTTAGTTTGTGGTTAAAGATAAACATTCTCTATAAAAAATCCTGCTTAAGCAGGATTCTTATAAAATGTTATTACAATAAAAAAAGTTCTTATTAGTAGTTCATCGTTTTCCAAACATTTTTATCAATAAATTGTTTTTCAGCAATTATATACAAACTGTTTTAGTTTCATAGTTCGACATTATCTTAGTTTTAAGATACTTCCACGATAAAATACTTATGTTAAAGGGTTCATTTTTTTACAAACACATTAAAATTTAAAACTGCCACTTTGTCACAAAACACAAATTAATTGTATCTTTGCAGCTGCCTTACAGCTGACGGGCACGAATATTGACCACTATGGTTAACTCAAGTTTTATGGAAAAAATAATTGACGAAAACAAACAAGGTGAATCGCTAATTTTAGAGCAAAAGGAAGGCAACACCCGTAAACTTTTTATTGAAAGCTATGGATGTCAAATGAATTTTAGTGATAGTGAAATTGTAGCTTCTATATTAGCAAAAGAAGGCTATAATACCACACAGCAGTTAGAGGATGCCGATTTGGTTTTAGTAAACACCTGCTCTATTCGTGATAAGGCGGAGCAAACTGTTCGCAAACGTCTCGAAAAATACAACGCCATAAAAAAAATAAATCCAACCATGAAAGTGGGTGTATTGGGTTGCATGGCAGAACGCCTAAAGAATAAGTTCTTAGAAGAAGAAAAAATCGTAGACCTTGTGGTTGGTCCAGATGCCTATAAAGATTTACCCAATCTGCTTAGCGAAGTTAATGAAGGTCGAGATGCCATTAACGTTATCCTTTCTAAAGAAGAAACCTATGGCGATATTTCACCCGTTCGTCTTGACAGTAATGGCGTTACTGCTTTTGTCTCCATTACCCGTGGTTGTGACAACATGTGCACCTTCTGTGTGGTGCCGTTTACAAGAGGGCGTGAGCGTAGTAGAGATCCACAAAGTATTTTGGAAGAAGTGAATGATCTTTGGAGTAAAGGATACAAGGAAGTGACCCTTTTGGGGCAAAACGTAGATAGCTATCTATGGTATGGGGGCGGACTGAAAAAAGATTTTGACAAAGCCAGTGAGTTACAAAAAGCCACCGCAACCAATTTTGCAAAACTGTTAGAGCTGTGTGCAGAAGCACAACCTAAAATGCGTATTCGTTTTTCAACATCGAACCCTCAGGATATGACTATGGACGTTATTGAAACCATGGTTAAATATAACAACATTTGTAACTATATCCATTTACCGGTTCAAAGTGGTAGCAACCGAATTTTAAAGGCCATGAACAGGCAACATACTAGGGAGGAATATTTTGAATTGATAGACAACATAAAACGTCTTATCCCAGACTGTGCCATTAGTCAGGATATGATTTCCGGGTTCCCAACCGAAACCGAAGAAGACCATCAAGACACCTTGAGTTTAATGGAGCATGTTAAATACGACTTCGGATTTATGTTTGCCTATTCAGAACGTCCGGGAACATTGGCAGAGCGCAAAATGGAAGACGATGTACCAGAAGACACCAAAAAACGTCGCTTAAACGAAATCATCCAATTACAACAAAAACATGGACTTTACAGAACGCAACAACATCTAGGCAAGGTTGAAGAAGTCCTGATTGAGAAGTCCTCTAAAAAATCGGATGCCCATTGGTCGGGTCGCAACAGTCAAAACACCGTTGTTGTATTCCCAAAAGAAAACTATAAAGTAGGGGATTTTGTAAATGTAAAAATAACTGATTGTACCAGTGCAACACTTATAGGTGAGGCTTTGGGATATTCAATTAATAATTAAAAAACTAGGAACACTAAGATTCCCGAAGTGTTCATTAAAACATTGAGCCTAAGCATTTCGAGAGTCTCTATGTCCAAAACAAAAATTACATGGAATCTGTTCAAACTATAAAACAACGTTTCGGAATTATTGGCAATACAGCCGCCTTAAATCGTGCCATTGAAAAAGCGATACAGGTAGCGCCAACCGATATTTCTGTATTGGTTACCGGCGAAAGTGGGGTTGGCAAGGAGAGTATTCCAAAAATAATTCACCAACTCTCCCATAGAAAGCACAACAAGTATATTGCTGTGAACTGTGGAGCCATTCCTGAAGGCACCATAGATAGTGAATTGTTCGGACACGAAAAGGGTGCCTTTACAGGCGCTACTCAAACCAGGCAAGGTTATTTTGAAGTAGCCGATGGCGGCACCATATTTTTAGATGAAGTTGGCGAATTACCTTTAACCACCCAAGTGCGTTTGTTACGTGTTTTGGAAAATGGGGAATTTATCAAAGTAGGTTCCAGCAAAGTGCAAAAAACCAATGTTCGTATTGTAGCGGCTACCAACGTAAATATGTTTGAAGCCATAGAAAAAGAAAAGTTTAGGGAAGATTTATTTTATAGGTTGAGCACTGTAGACATCCACTTACCACCGCTTCGGGAACGCCAAGACGATATCCATTTATTATTTAGAAAATTCGCCAGCGACTTTGCCTTAAAATACAAAATGCCAACGGTAAAACTTACTGATAATGCCATACAAGTACTGTTGAAACACCGATGGAGCGGTAATATTCGTCAGTTACGCAACATTGCAGAACAGCTATCGGTTTTAGAGCAAAACAGAACCATTACAGCTGAAACTTTACGCAGTTATTTACCAGCTACAGCCAACACAAATTTACCTGCCGTAATAAAAACATCTAAGTCTGAAAGCGATTTTAGTAGTGAACGTGAAATCCTGTACAAGGTCCTTTTCGATATGAAAAGTGACCTGAACGATTTAAAAAAGCTCACCATGGAACTCATGAAATCGGGAAATGTTAAGGATGTTGAAAAAGACCATGAGGGCTTAATTCAAAAAATTTATGGTAACGACGACTTTGAAGAGGAAGCACTTGAAGCTACTGAAGACACAGCCGAATTATTATCGATTCCTGAACACAGTACCAATATAGAAGAGACTTCAAACACAGATAAGTATCATTTTGCTGAAGAGATTGAAGAAGAGGAAACGCTGTCGTTACAGGACAAAGAATTGGAATTAATAAAAAAATCGCTTGAACGTCATAACGGAAAACGTAAATTAGCAGCAGCTGAATTAGGGATTAGCGAACGTACTTTATATAGAAAGATTAAACAATACGACCTTTAAACAAATTCGCAGTTTCCAATAGTACTAGTAACTAATCATAATTGAAGCTAACAAAGCATAAATTAAAACATGAAACTATTAAAATACATTCTTTTACCTTTAATTATTATTACTTCTTTTGGTTGTAAAGTGCAATATGGTTTCACACAACCCAGTTCTATAGATGCTGAAACGTTTCAAGTAAATCGATTTGAAAACACATCCCTTTTGTTTGAGCCTGGCTTAGACCTTCTGTTTCAAAACACATTGCAAGACTTAATACAAGATCAAACCAACTATAAATTAGAAACAACTAATGCCGATTTGATTTTTGAGGGAGAAATTACAGATTATAGAATATCACCCACTACAGCGACCTCGGACAATAGAGCTGCCCAAAACAGATTGACCATAAGTGTAAAAGTTAGATTCTACAATAGAAACAACGAAGAGGATGATCTGGAACAAACATTTTCTTTCTTTTACGACTATCCCGGAGGGGCACAACTCATTGGAGCACAAAAAACAACAGCCCATGAAGAGATTTTTGATAGAATAACGCAAGATATTATTAATGCTACATTGGCAAGATGGTAGCTTCGACAGCACTTATACTTGCTTCGAAAAGCTCAGCACAAGTCACTAAGTGTGACATCTCAGCTGCCAATTTTTATTATTTAAAGAACACTTTTGTTGGTTGAGGTGTCATACTGAGCGCAGTCGAAGTACTCTCGAAACCACTAAAAAATAAAAAAACATATATTTGCTTTAGCTTAAACCAAACCATTGAACACCCTCGATTTCACATATTTATTGCAGAATCCACAGGCTATGACCCACCAGCAGATCGAGGACATAAAATCGATTATTGATGACTTTCCCTATATGCAATCGGCTCGAGCAGTATATCTAAAAGGATTGAAGGATCAAAGTAGTTTAAATTATAACCAAGAACTAAAAACGACGGCAGCTTACACTACAGACCGTAGTATCTTATTTGATTACATTACTTCAGATGTTTTTATTCAAAATGAAATTTCTCAATTCATTAAACAAAATATTGAGCACTTAAAACATATAGAAGTTACTGCCGAAGACATATCGGTAAACAAAAGTGTTGCAATAGACGAGTTACTTAAACAACAAATACAAGATACACAAGGTGTTTTAGATCCCACCTTATTTCAACCAAAAGAGACTCTAACCCAACAAACAGTAACTTTTAGTTTGGATGAATCGGAAATCATTGAGCCCGTAACCGAAAACACTAAAACGCAGGAAGTATCTGCAGAAACCTTTTTGAGCTTAGGGCAACCTCTACCTTTCGATAAAACTGAAACCCATTCCTTTAATGAGTGGTTAAAACTAACGCGATACAAGCCTATAGACCGAACAAAAGACTCAAATGAGCCTGCAATAGAACTTAAACGTGAACTATCTTCCTTAGAAGATGAAAAAACTAAAAAGTTCAAGCTTATAGACAAGTTCATCACTAATAATCCAAAAATAAAACCAACTTTATCTTCAGTGAACAAAGGTAATTTGGCAGAAGCCCAAATGATACAACCTGAAGCTCTAATGACAGAGACTTTGGCCCGTATTTATGTTGAACAAAAAAACTATAAAAAGGCCATTCAATCTTATAAAATATTAAGTTTGAAATATCCAGAAAAAAGTGGTTTCTTTGCAAACCAAATTAAAGCAGTAGAGCAATTACAAGAACAAAATAATAAATAATAATGAGTACGTTTACAATATTTTTAGCATTAATCGTAGTCGTGGCATTTTTGCTAGTAGTGGTCATCATGGTTCAAAACCCTAAAGGCGGGGGATTATCCTCTTCTTTTGGAGGCGGGGGAACTCAACAGTTAGGTGGTGTAAAAAAGACAACCGACTTTTTGGACAAAAGTACATGGACTTTAGCAACATTACTTTTGGTGTTGATCTTAGTTTCCAATGTTGCCATAAATAGAGGTTCGGAAAGTGTAGATTCTAAAGCATTAGATCCTGATGCACAAACAACACAACCTTTACCAGTATCTACCCCTGCAACTGATACAACTACTGATGCTGCAACTGATACACCAGTAAATACAACCGAAGACTAATTTACTACAAAACTTTACAAAAAATGCCAACTGTTTAAGTTGGCATTTTTTGTTTATATAGTTTTAATCTGCAAGTTTGTCAGTTATATTGGGTTGGCACATTTTTAGCTTAAAACAACATCGTTAATCAAAATTAAAATAAAAAATAATTATAAACTTATGAGCTTAAACATTAAACCACTAGCAGACCGTGTTCTTATAGAACCAGCTGCAGCTGAAACTAAAACAGCATCAGGAATTATTATTCCGGACAACGCTAAAGAAAAACCACAACGAGGTACTGTTGTAGCTGCCGGTCCCGGTACCAAAGACGATCCTATTACCGTTAAAGTTGGTGATACTGTTTTATATGGTAAATATGCAGGGACAGAGCTTAAACTAGACGGAAAAGACTATCTAATTATGCGCGAAAGCGACATCTTGGCAATAGTTTAAACAATTTAGGTTTCAAGCTTAAGGTTTCAAGTTCAAAGTTACCTTGCTTGAAAAACTAACTATTAACTTTGAACATTAAACTTTTTAACACTAAAAACATGGCAAAAGATATAAAATTTGAAATAGAAGCACGCGATGGTTTAAAGCGCGGTGTAGATGCGTTGGCAAATGCAGTAAAGGTAACCCTAGGTCCGAAAGGACGTAACGTAATTATTAGTAAAAGTTTTGGTGCTCCTCAAGTTACTAAGGATGGGGTTACGGTAGCTAAGGAAATCGAATTGGAAGACGCACATGAAAACATGGGTGCACAAATGGTAAAAGAAGTAGCTAGCAAAACCAACGATTTAGCAGGTGATGGAACGACTACTGCAACCGTATTAGCTCAAGCAATTGTAAAAGAAGGCTTAAAGAATGTCGCTTCAGGAGCGAATCCTATGGATTTAAAACGCGGTATCGATAAAGCTGTTGAGGCCATTACTGCGGATTTGGAAAAACAATCACAAGAAGTTGGTAACTCTTCAGAAAAAATAAAGCAAGTTGCTGCTATTTCTGCAAATAATGACGATACCATTGGCGAATTGATTGCTCAAGCATTCTCTAAAGTCGGTAAAGAAGGTGTTATTACTGTTGAAGAGGCCAAAGGCATGGATACTTATGTAGATGTTGTTGAAGGTATGCAATTCGACAGAGGGTATTTATCACCATACTTTATTACTGATGCTGATAAAATGATTGCTGATTTAGAAAATCCGTACATTTTATTATTTGACAAAAAGATCTCTAACTTACAGGAGATTCTTCCCATTTTAGAACCTGTAGCACAATCTGGGCGTCCGTTATTAATCATTGCAGAAGATGTAGATGGCCAAGCCTTAGCTACTTTAGTTGTTAACAAATTACGTGGAGGATTAAAAATTGCTGCGGTTAAAGCGCCTGGATTTGGTGATAGACGCAAAGCCATGCTTGAGGATATTGCTATATTAACTGGAGGAACAGTGATTTCAGAAGAAAGAGGCTTCACTCTTGAAAATGCCGATTTGAGCATGTTGGGTACAGCTGAAACTGTAACTGTAGATAAAGACAACACAACTATAGTGAATGGTGCAGGAGACACAGAAGCTATTAAAGCTCGCGTAAACCAAATTAAATCCCAAATAGAAACTACAACTAGTGATTACGATAAGGAAAAACTTCAAGAGCGTTTAGCTAAACTAGCCGGTGGGGTTGCTGTTTTATATGTAGGTGCCGCTAGCGAGGTTGAAATGAAAGAGAAAAAAGATCGTGTAGATGACGCTTTACATGCTACAAGAGCTGCCGTGGAAGAAGGTATTGTTGCTGGTGGTGGAGTTGCTCTAGTAAGAGCCAAAGCTGTTCTTGAAAAGCTAGAAACTTCTAATTTAGATGAAACCACGGGTGTTCAAATTGTTAATAAAGCTATTGAAGCACCTTTACGTACTATTGTTGAAAATGCTGGTGGTGAAGGTTCAGTTGTAATTAATAAAGTACTGGAAGGCAAAAAGGACTTTGGTTATGATGCTAAGTCTGAAGCTTATGTAGATATGCTTAAAGCAGGTATTATAGATCCTAAAAAAGTAACACGTATTGCCCTGGAAAATGCAGCCTCGGTTTCTGGTATGATTCTTACTACTGAATGCGCTTTAATCGATATTAAAGAAGATGCTCCAGCAATGCCTCCAATGGGTGGCGGTGGAATGCCTGGTATGATGTAATTTCGATAAGCTCAACTACCATCTAGCTCAAACATTCAAAAAAACGCTTCAATTCATCTTGAGGCGTTTTTTTATTGGTCAATATTTTATAGCTTTAAACAAACATTATCTACATGAAAAAACAATTACGTTATGCGCTTGGAGAAATATTAATTGTAATTATTGGTATTTCAATAGCCTTTAGCTTGAATAAGTGTGCCGATACCAAAAAAAATGAAAATCTAAAATCATTATATATTAAAAGCTTAAAGGATGACATTAAAGTAGATAAAAAGAATTTAGAACAAAACTTAAAAGAAATAAATACTAAAATTGAAACTTTAAAAGAAATTATTCCGTTAATAAACACAGATTCTCCAGAAAAAATAAAATTACGACAAGAACTATTTGGTACGTTTAATATAACTGAATTTTATCCAAATGATATCACTTACCAAACCATGATAAATTCGGGTGATTTTAAACTCATTAATGAATTTGAATTAAAAGCTGCGATAGAAAAGCATTATGCGAGTTATAAATCAATTCTTAAGGATTATTCCAGACAAGAAAATATACACAAGGAATTTTTAAGCAACTACATGGTTAATCATGCAAATTATGACGACATGAAAAAAGGAGCTTTTGGATTTAGCAATGAAGTCTTATTTAAAAACATTTTACAAAGCATGAATGGTTCTTTTTGGATAAAAAGGCAAGCTACCATCCGAGGTATTAAAAACTGTGATAGTTTATTGGTTATTTTAAAATAATTAGTTTTGGTTTACACCTCTAGAAATATGCAAAATAGGTGATTTTATTTATCTCTTTTATAGACATCTTTGCCATTGGTTAACCACTCTAAAGTTAAACGAACAAAAACATTTTCAGCATAATTGTCCTTTTCAAAAAAAAGGCCAATATCTCCATTGTTTAAAACCGTCATTGAAGAATAGGCAGCACTCCCAGAGTATATAGTCTTCCCCTTTGTCCAAGTTTTACCTTCATCATAACTAATGCGAACTGTCATATTCATTCTATTACCTTGCTTCTTTGCATTAGAAAATAAAAGTCGATTTTTATCATCTCCATTTATTATTGAAGTGTACCTTATTATGCTGGCATTACATGAAGGATCAATAAGCAAAGAATCAGGTTGTGTATACCAGGTTTCACCATTATCAGAAGATTTATGAACATACCTAAACCCTTTGCTATTTACTCGGCTATTAATCATCCAATCACCATTGGCCAACTCCACTATTTTAGACTCGTCTCCGGGGGTAATTGGCGTATCAAGAACATACCACGACACTCCATGATCTTTACTCCCAAATAAAAATACGCCCTTTTGGAGGTTAACAAGTGTATGCAACAATGTTCCATTTGCCGTTTGAATGCCTCTACCCGAAGTGATAAACTTAAAATCCTTATGCCATTCGGGTTTCGAAATTTGAGTAGTGATATCCTGTGGATGGCTCCAAGTCTTTCCATTATTGGAACTTTTAATCACTTTTAAATAATACACATCCTTTTCTTGATCTAAGTCCATATAATTATAAAACAGTAAAATATCCCCTGTTACTTTATCGACTATCATAGAAGGATCTGAAGCAGATTGTCCCAAAGGGTAATCTACTACGGTTTCTATTTTAGACCATGTTATCCCATTATCATTACTTCTTCTTAATACAATATTGATATCATTACTCCATTTCAAATCTCCACATGATGGCACTCTTTCGTCAATTGCTGCAACCAAAACACCATTAGGCGCTGTTACAATAGCTGGAATTCTATAACAGGAAACTTTAGTATTGTTTTTAGCACTAAACAAAACTTTATAATCCAATATTTGAGTTTTGTGTTCCTGTGAATATAAGGCTAAAGACAAAACTATAAAAACACCATTATACAAAAATCTCATACATAACTCTTTTATTATTTTTTTGATTCAACTAAAAATCACATACAATCAATATGGCTATATTTCTTAATATCTAAGCATTAGTTCTAAGCCTATTGTAATAAAACGCAGGCAACAATAACAACAATACAATAGGCTGAATAAGAAACCTTCGTACGTTAAAGAACATATAATAATCTTCTTGTTTTGGATTAACAACAAAGTATAAGTAAATAAAAATTAAAATAACAAAAGCCAAAACATATATCATTACAGAAAATTTAATGACATTTTTATCCTTAAAGGCAACATATAAGATGATAATGGAAATGATACTATTGAGACCATAACGCAAACCCGTAAAAACTGTTAACTTAAACACCTCACGTCTTGGGTTATCGATGTATAAATAATCATTTTGAAAAAACACCAAATACGGATCGTAAAATAATTCGTTTTCGAAAACACGAATTAAAATTAACAATCCAAAAAGGAAAACTAAAAGAAAATATCTAGTATATCTATTCATTCTGTTTTCTGTTTATGGTTGCAAAATGCCTTACCCAAATCATCCATAAAAAAAATACCATACCATAAATTATAGCTGGAAAAATAACGGTGTGCAAAATTTCCCTTCGCCAAGGGTAATGATACAAGCCTATACTTAAAATTACTATCCTAAACAAATTAACGACATAAATCAGCACACATCCCGAAAACAAAAACATAACTGTTTGTTTTAATCTTCCTGAAAAAGCCACAATAAAAGAAGCAAACATAATAATGACACTAATGGAATTGCACCCCTCAATAATTCTTGCTACAAATTTTTTGTTTATGATAAGCTTCATTGAAGGCTCATCTGGATGGGGTACAACATGAACATCATAGCCCAAATCACCTATCAAATGTTCAATTTGTTTAGCAACCAAATGCGTTATGTAATCAGGATAAAACTTGGTGTGTTTTGAAAAATCTAAATAAAATTTATAGGAAAGAGACAGTAAAATATACACTAATAAGAACGTCAGTATAAATCTTATTACTAATTTGTATTTTATGAGTAGCTTTTTCAAAAAAACGAAACAGTTAATTCTGTTAAATTGAGTGAAACGGGTATTCAAATTACGCCTTTTTAAATACTTTTACCAAAATTTTATTGTCATGACTTTTGATCAATTAAAACCCATGGTAGAATCTATAGTTTCCAATACCCAACAAACTGCAGACAATCGTCTCTTTGAAATATGCCAATTACTAGAAACACATGTAGTCTATTATAATTGGGTTGGTTTCTATTTTAGGAATGGCAATAAAGAAGAATTAGTACTAGGGCCTTATGTTGGCGCTCCAACGGAACATACTATAATTCCCTTTGGAAAAGGCATTTGTGGCCAAGTGGCTGTAAGCAATAAGAACTTTGTAGTGCCCGATGTTTCTGCCCAAGACAATTATATAGCGTGCAGCATTTCGGTTAAAGCAGAAATCGTTATTCCCATTTTTGTAAACGGTAAAAACATAGGGCAGATAGATATTGATTCGAACACTGCAGATCCCTTTACTAAAGCCGACGAAGTTTTTTTAGAATTTATTTGCGCTAAAGTGTCTGAAATACTATAGATTTAAACTTTCAAGTTTGAATTTTCCTTGTTAACAAACACCCCTTTTCGTTAAAAAATTACATTCATTTTAAAATTTCTAAGCAATTTTTCTGCTATAAATAGTTACTTTTGCATTTTATTTAAAATCACATATTTTTTAACAAACTCAACTTTAACTTCTCGTTTTGAGAATTTTATAAGACAACAAAAATGAGCAACGACAAAACCATTAAATCAGCTTTAATATCGGTATTTAGTAAAGATGGATTAGAACCTATTGTAAAAGAATTAAACCAACAAGGGGTTACCATTTTTTCAACCGGTGGTACCGAAAAATTCATAAAGGATTTAGGAATTGATGTTGTTCCTGTTGAAGAGATTACTTCCTATCCTTCCATTTTAGGTGGGCGAGTAAAAACTCTTCACCCCAAAGTATTTGGCGGCATTTTAAACAGACAAAACCATGAAGGTGATGTTGCTGAATTAGCTGAATACAACATTCCACAAATTGATGTGGTTATCGTCGATCTATACCCTTTTGAAAAAACAGTAGCCTCTGGCGCGAGTAACCAAGATATTATTGAAAAAATAGACATTGGAGGTATTTCATTGATCCGCGCTGCTGCAAAAAATTATGCCGATGTAATTTGTGTATCTTCCGTGAACGATTATGCCGAGTTTTTAGAGTTGATTTCTGCGAACAATGGTACTATTTCTGAAGCAGACAGAAAACGCTTTGCTGCAAAAGCTTTTAATGTTTCATCACATTATGACACCGCTATTTTTAACTATTTCAATCAAGATGGTAATGAAACTGTCTTAAAAATTAGTGAACCGAATGCCAATGTGTTACGCTATGGTGAAAATCCGCATCAAAAAGGATTTTTCTTTGGTGATTTTGATGCTATTTTCGATAAACTTCACGGCAAGGAATTAAGCTACAACAACCTATTAGATGTTGATGCAGCTGTTAATTTGATGGGAGAATTTAAAGGTGAAGCACCAACATTTGCTATCCTTAAACATAACAACGCTTGTGGTTTAGCACAACGTGACACCTTGCTTGAGGCTTACAAAGATGCTCTTGCCGGTGATCCTGTTTCAGCTTTTGGAGGTATTTTAATAAGTAATACCGAAATAGACAAGGCAACGGCTGAAGAAATCCATAATTTATTCTGCGAAGTGGTTATTGCACCTGCTTTTTCAAAAGATGCTTTAGAAATTTTAAAAGGCAAAAAGAACAGAATCCTTTTAGTTTTAAAAGACATTGAATTGCCTAAAACCAATGTAAGAAGTTGTTTGAATGGTGTTTTAGTTCAGGATAAGGATAACATTACCGATAGTGCTAATGATTTAACAAATGTGACTAAATTATCGCCAACAGCATCCCAAATAGACGATTTGTTGTTCGCTTCAAAAATTTGCAAACACACAAAATCGAATACCATTGTTTTAGCTAAGGACAAACAACTATATGCCAGCGGAACTGGGCAGACCAGCCGAGTTGATGCCTTGAATCAGGCTATACACAAGGCAAAATCCTTCAGTTTTGAATTAAGCGGTGCAGTAATGGCCAGTGATGCTTTCTTTCCATTTCCCGATTGTGTTGAAATTGCTAAGAATGCAGGTATTTCTGCTGTAATTCAACCCGGTGGTTCCATAAAAGATCAATTAAGCATTGATTATTGTAACGAAAATAATGTGGCCATGGTGATTACTGGCACACGTCACTTTAAACACTAGACTTAAGTTTATCTTACTAGTTGTATTTGAGAGTCTTCTGCTTTCAATAAGCAGTATTCAATAATCAGTAATATTTGGCAATCCAAAAACCGAAGAACAACACATATGTTTAATGTACTTTAGATATACAGAATTTTCAGCTTTATAATATCTAGTATATTATTAACTTTTATTACATTTACGACATTCGTTGTTTAAACCATTTAACACTATATTTTACACATGGGATTTTTTGACTTCCTAACCGAAGATATTGCAATAGATTTAGGTACTGCAAATACACTTATTATACATAACGACAAAGTTGTTGTTGACGCTCCTTCAATTGTAGCTCGGGATAGGATTTCAAGCAAAATTATTGCAGTAGGTCAAGAAGCTAATTTAATGCAGGGAAAAACCCACGAAAACATTAAAACTATTCGTCCTTTAAAGGATGGTGTAATTGCCGATTTTGATGCTTCAGAGCAAATGATAAGCATGTTCATTAAAAATATCCCGGCCTTAAAAAAGAAGTTTTTCACCCCAGCATTGCGTATGGTCATTTGTATTCCTTCCGGAATTACCGAAGTGGAAATGCGTGCTGTAAAAGAAAGTGCTGAACGTGTGAATGGCAAAGAGGTTTACTTAATACATGAACCAATGGCTGCTGCCATTGGTATTGGTGTAGACATCATGCAACCCAAAGGAAACATGGTAGTAGATATAGGAGGTGGTACTACCGAAATTGCCGTGATTGCTTTAGGCGGTATTGTTTGTGACAAATCGGTTAAAATTGCTGGTGATGTATTCACCAATGACATTGTTTACTACATGCGCACACAGCATAACTTATACGTAGGAGAACGTACATCTGAAAAAATAAAAATACAAATAGGTGCTGCAACCGAAGATCTAGAGTTGCCTCCAGAAGATATGAGTGTTCAAGGTCGTGATTTGCTTACCGGAAAACCAAAACAGGTATCTATTTCGTACCGTGAGATTGCCAAGGCACTAGATAAATCAATTTTACGCATTGAAGATGCGGTTATGGAAACGCTATCACAAACCCCTCCCGAGCTGGCTGCCGATATTTATAATACTGGTATATACTTAGCAGGTGGTGGTTCAATGTTAAGAGGTTTGGACAAACGTTTGTCACAAAAAACAGATTTACCTGTTTATATTGCTGAGGACCCATTACGTGCTGTAGTAAGGGGGACTGGTATTACGCTTAAAAACTTACCTAAATACAAAAGTGTATTGATAAAGTAGAGTAAAAACAGGTCTATAAACCATGCAACAAATTGTAAATTTTATTATAAGAAACAAAAACTTTTTGTTGTTCTTGTTACTGTTTTCCTTATCTATCTTTTTTATTATCCAATCGCACTCTTACCACAAAAGTAAGTTCATTAATTCTGCTAATTTTTTAACTGGAGGCATTTACAATAAAGTAAATAATATAAATGAATACTTTAGCTTAAAATCCCAGAACAAAATTTTAACTGAGGAAAATAATAGGCTGAAATCACTATTATACAATTATTCCAATAAAGTAGATACAAGTTTTATAGATAGTACAAAATTTTCAAGTCAATACCGATTCACCTCTGCCAATATCATAAAGAATAGCTATAATTTACACAATAACATGTTGTTATTGAACAAAGGTCAAAACGACAGTATAGAAGAAGATTTTGGGGTTATTTCTTCAAAAGGTATTATAGGTATAGTAGATAAAAGTAGTACTAATTACTCTACAGTAATTTCTATATTGAGTACAACAAGTCAAATAAGTGCGCAACTAAAAAACACAAACCACTATGGCTCGTTAAAATGGAACGGAAATTCCCCTGAACTTGTTCAACTTATTGATATTCAAAAAGTTGCCCCTGTAAAAATTGGCGACACTATCATAACGTCAGGGCGTTCTTCTATATTTCCAAAAGGCATTCTGATTGGAGCTGTCCAAGATTTTAAATTGGACGATGCCGAAAATTTTTATACACTAAACGTAAAGTTATTTAATGACATGACCAATATCGAGCATGTACATATTATTGAAAACATAGACAAACCCGAAATAACCAATCTGCTAAATGAATAGTGTTATTTCCATACATACCATTCGTTTTATAATACTTGTGTTAGCCCAAGCGCTTATTTTTAACCATATTAATTTTTTAGGGTATATCAATCCTTATCCATACTTATTATTCATCTTATTTTACCCTGTAAAAAATAATAGGATGCTATTTATTTTTTTAAGTTTTTTATTGGGCCTAACAGTGGATATGTTTTTGGACACCGGTGGCATACACGCAGCTTCATCTGTATTGATTGCTTATGCAAGACCAATATTTTTAAAATCATCTTTCGGTATGATTTACGAACACCAAACCATTAAATTTAGCGCAGTAGAGTTTGGCTCAAAACTTACATACATTACTTTTTTAACAGCTATTCATCACATAGTTCTTTTCTCTCTGGAAATATTTAGTGCTTCAAAAATAATTTTAACCCTGCAAAGAGCGTTATTCTCAAGTATATTTACTATACTTTTATGTGTATTGTTAACTATAATATTCTCCAGGAATAAGGCATGAGAAAATTTTTGCTTTTCTTATCAGTAATTAGTGTTGGATTTATTTTTATTGGGAGGTTATTTTATCTTCAGGTATATACATATACCGCTTCCAAACACGATTTATTTTTAGACAATGCTATTAGAAAGGTTTATGATTACCCCAAACGTGGTTTTGTATACGATAGAAACGGCGAGCTTTTGGTTGCCAATCAGCCGTCTTATGATGTCATGGTCATTCCAAGGGAAGTCGACTCTTTCAATATTGAAGAATTTTGTAAACTGTTAAAAATTGATACGGTTCAATATAACAAAACATTAAAACAGGCGACAAATTACTCTCCAAGACTTCCTTCGGTTTTTGTATCTCACCTTTCGAAGGAAGATTACGCCGTACTCCAAGAAAAAATGCGAAAATATGAAGGATTCTATATTCAAAAACGCTCCTTAAGGCATTACCAAAGATCCATTGGTGCCAATGTATTGGGCGATATTGGAGAGGTCAATTCCAGGGATATTAAATCTGATTCCTACTACACTATGGGTGATTTAAAAGGTAAACAGGGTGTTGAAGCCTCTTATGAAAATATTTTACGAGGTGTAAAAGGTTTAAAATTTATTCAAAAAGATCGCTTTAATAGAGATATTGGCCCTTACAAAGAAGGAAAACTGGATATTCTTCCAGAACAAGGCAAGGATATTACCATTACTATTGACGCTAAGTTACAAGAGTATGGTGAGTTACTTATGCAAAACAAACGCGGTGGCGTTATTGCAATAGAACCTTCTTCTGGTGAAATTTTGGCTATGGTAGCCGCTCCTTCTTATGACCCAAATATTTTAGTTGGCAGAAACCGCTCAAAGAACTTTTCCAAACTCTTTAACGATTCCAAAGCTAACCCTCTATTCAACAGAAGCCTGCAAGGGTTGTATGAACCTGGTTCCCCCTTCAAATTAATGAATGCCTTAATAGGTCTTCAAGAAGGTGTTATAACACCTCATGAAACGGTTACCTGCTATGCAGGATATAGGTATGGCAATAGATTTATGAAATGCCATTGTTATATTGGCAGACGCAATAACATGATTTCTGGCATTCAGGAATCGTGCAATGCCTATTTCGCAACCGTATATAGAAAAATATTGGACAAAAATGGTAGTGCTTCAGATGGTATTGATGTATGGAGCAAGCATGCCAAAAGCTTTGGTCTTGGCAACTACTTAAACAATGACTTATTTGTTGGTCAAAAAGGGCGTATTCCAGATAGAGATTACTATAAAAAGGTCTATCCCAAAACATTCTATTCTACTTATACCATTTCAAATGCCATCGGACAGGGAGAAATAGCCACAACACCAATTCAACTTGCCAATATGATAGCCGCTATAGCTAATCGAGGGTACTATTACACACCCCATATAATAAAGTCTATTGACGGTGACACCATCCCAAAAAAATTCACCACTCGCAACTATACTTCTATCGATAAGCAACATTTTGAACCTGTTATTGAAGGCATGCATCAAGTATACAAAAATGGTACGGCCAAATGGTTACAGGTTAAAGATATCGACATTTGTGGAAAAACAGGAACCGTAGAGAATTTTACAAGGATTGATGGTGAACGAAAACAATTAACAGATCACTCTATTTTTGTTGCTTTTGCACCGAAAGAAAATCCAAAAATAGCCATTGCGGTATTTATTGAAAATGGGTATTGGGGTAGTCGATTTGCTGGTAAAGTAGCTAGTTTAATGATTGAAAAACATATAAAGGATGAAATTACTAGAACAGATCTAGAAGATTGGCTTCTAAGATATGGTCTAGAAAATGAATACGAGAAACCATACTCTGGTAAACCTTTCAACATAAATGACAAAACAATAGTTCATCCTGTTGATGACCTAGAGTATGAGCGATTAAAAAAACGACTGCAACAATTTAAAAACCAAAAAAGTTAATGGTTAGAGAAACCAACAGGCATTTTAAATTCGATTGGATTACCATCATTCTTTTTTTACTACTGGTAGGTTTTGGATGGCTAAATATTTTTTCGGCTTCACATACTGGCGAAACAATAGATTACTTTGACTTATCACAACCTTACGGTAAGCAATTAATTTTTATACTACTTACCTTTGGGTTAATAATTTTAATTCTATCTGTAGAAGCCAAGTTTTATGAACGGTTCTCTAGTATCATTTACATAATTTCTATGGTCTCTCTTGTAGGCCTCTTCCTTTTTGGCAAAAATGTTAATGGCGCTACGTCTTGGTATGCCATTGGTGGTATGACGTTACAACCCAGTGAGTTTGCCAAAGCAGCTACAGCCTTGGCCGTTGCTAAATACATTAGCGACTTAAACACCGATATTAAGCAACTTAAAGACCAACTACAAACCTTTACCATAATTATAATTCCTGCGCTTTTAGTGCTATTACAAAACGATACCGGAAGCACCGTAGTCTATGGCGCTTTTTTCTTTGTACTGTACCGGGAAGGCCTGCCTAAAATATTTTTAACACTAGGGGTAGTTGTTATTTTTCTATCGCTTTTTTCACTGAAATTCGGGTTTTTAATCACAACTATTATAGCAGCTATCTCAATTGTTGCACTTTATTTTTTATCGAAAAAGAAACCTCCAATTGTAATGTCTTTAATAGCCCTATTGCTCTGTATGGGTTTATCCTTTAGTGTGAAATTTTTCTATCAGGATATTTTAAAACCCCATCAACAAGATCGAATTAGTCTTTGGTTACGTTTGGAAAAGGATCCAGAAAAATTAGAGCAAATGAAAAAAACCTTTGCTTACAATCTTAATGAGTCAGAAAAAGCGATTAGCTCTGGAGGTATCTCTGGAAAAGGTTTTTTGGAAGGTACCCGAACGACCGGAAAGTTTGTACCAGAACAACATACTGATTATATTTTTAGTACTGTTGGTGAGGAGTGGGGATTTATTGGAAGTGCATTAGTAGTGGTTACTTTTGTTTTGTTACTGTTACGTATCCTTCATTTGGCTGAATTACAAAAGTCACAATTTAGTAGGGTTTATGGTTACGGCGTGGCCTCAATAATTTTCATGCACTTTCTCATTAATATTGGTATGGTTATGGGATTAATTCCAACAATTGGTATTCCATTACCTATGTTTAGCTATGGAGGTTCAGGTCTTTGGGCATTTACCTTTTTACTGTTTGTCTTTATTAAACTAGATTCTAACAGAATAAATGAATGGTGACCCAGTAGATAATGTGTTAAAGACAGTACTGATTTTAGCCTTTTTACCCCTTAAAATGAAACTTTTGTCCCTACTTTTTCAACTCTAATTTTTCGGCAAAATAATCACAAAAATCCTTCATGGTGGCTGTCATCTTCGCATCCTGTGTTGCTCGGTTAAATGTATCACTCATGGCTACCAAGGTTTGGTGAAAAAACACCTTCATTTCATCCACTGGCATATCCTTAGTCCATAGATCAATACGTAATGTTTCTTTAGCTTTACTATCCCAAACCGAAAGCAACATAGCTTTAGCCTCTT
Organism: Aestuariivivens marinum; assembly: GCF_022662175.1. Classification (GTDB taxonomy): domain Bacteria; phylum Bacteroidota; class Bacteroidia; order Flavobacteriales; family Flavobacteriaceae; genus Aestuariivivens; species Aestuariivivens marinum. Next base: position 165,061 of record NZ_JAKMCR010000001.1, read on the forward strand.
CTTTAGTAATCCCTCCGTCTACTGCCGTCCATTGCAACTTTTCCGGAACACGATTTTCGTCCAATTCTACTAGCAGCTCTATTTTTGATGTTAAGTGATTTGCCATTTATTTTCTGGGTTTAAACTTAGAATTATTAAAAATATCTTCAGGACTTTTAGTAAGCATGTCTTTTAGAGACACATCATTGTTTGCCATATAAGCACGTACAATTTGCCAACCAATATACTGTCCCAATCTTGCTGGAGACTCATTATCTATTTGCTCTAGTCGAAACTTAGTGAAAGGAGCTGGGTTAATAAACCGATTTGGTAATTTTGAATCTGTACTATATAATAGTTCTCGTTCTATAAAATAACGCCAAATATAACTTTCATTAGCTACAGCCCATTGTAGTTCATCTTCTGAATAGCTGATACGTTCTGCTTCTGTTTTAAAAGGAATCATTATGTCGTTAAAATACAAAAGCTTTCCAAAATAAATCATTTCGTCCAAAAGCGATCGTCTTTGAGATTGATAAATATATTTCTTAGCATAAGCACTAGATAAATCGACTACCAATTGTTCTTTTTTTAAATCTTCATATATATATTTAGGTATACGGCTATTTACATAAAACTCATGATCATCCCCTAAATAGGAATCAATAGATAATAAGGCAATAGTATCTGTAACAATTACTTTATTTCTATAGTCCACATCATTTGTTACGGTAATAATTCTTGGCGGGTTAAACTCAGGAAAATAATAGCGTAGATGATTAAATAACGATTCAATTTCCAATTCTATATCATCAAAATTCGGAAAAGCTTTTTCAACCTCAGCGTATAACTGACGTTGCAAAGTGTCATTTTTTTTGGCAACCCAAAACGAATCTGGATATTTTTCGGCAAACATGAACGGATAAACCTGCTTTAGTTTCGGCAAATCTTTAACATCAGTGTTGGCAAACATTCTGTCAAAACGTTCAACGGTTATATTAGTATTTATTTTAGCTATGTCTTGTTCAAACTTATCGTCCTTTTTACAAGAAGCGGCCAACATAAGCATAATGAAAAGTAATCTCGTATACTTCATATAAAAACTTAAACGGTTTAATCTTTTATATATTGAGGGGTTTCTTTTATTTTTGTTTGCAAAGGTACTATTCTTAGATTTAAATTTAGCGTAATATGCAAACAGAAAAAGTAGTAAACCATATTGTTAATTGGTTAAAGGATTATGCTACTAAAGCAAATATGAATGGTTTTATTGTTGGTATTTCGGGAGGTATTGACTCTGCTGTCACTTCAACTTTATGCGCTAAAACTGGCTTAAAAGTTTTATGTTTAGAAATGCCCATTCACCAAGCAAAAAGTCATGTAACAAGAGCTCAAGAACACATAGCTCAATTAAAATCCAGATTTGATAACGTTATGGACATACGCACCAATTTAACTCCTGTTTTTGAATCGTTTAAGACAGAAGTTATAGCAGATGGCAGTCAGGCTACTGTAGATATGGCACTAGCTAATACCAGAGCCCGTTTGCGTATGGCTACCCTATACTACTATGCCGGTTTATATAAGCTACTTGTAGCCGGAACAGGAAACAAAGTCGAAGATTTTGGTGTTGGATTCTTTACTAAATATGGTGATGGAGGAGTTGATTTGAGTCCAATTGCCGATTTGGTAAAATCTGAAGTTTATCAATTGGGAGATTTTTTAAAGGTCCCTGAAAGTATTATGAAAGCAGTACCCAGTGATGGCCTTTTTGGAGATGCTAGAAGTGATGAGGACCAAATTGGCGCTTCGTATCCCGAATTGGAATGGGCTATGGATATGGATAACAAAAACAAAACTTCTAAAGACTTTACTGGACGCAAACAAGAAGTCTTTAAAATATACAAACGCTATAACAGTTCAAACAAGCACAAAATGGTCCCCATACCTGTCTGCAATATCCCGAAGAAATTTAATTAATACATTAAAATTGTAAAAAAAGTAGTATCTTTACATTATAGCTTAAGTCTCTCAACCAACCTATATAATCATACTCTTAAATGATTATACTTAAAAGCTAAAAGATATGATAAAATTATTAATAGCAGACAACCACCCTATTATTAGAAAGGGTTTAGAACTACTCTTAACTTCTTCCTCAAGTATTGACATTGTTGGAAGTGTAGATGATGGTGAAGCCATTCTAGAATTTGTTAAGAACAATCCGGTAGATATTATTTTAACCGAAGTTAATTTTCCTAAATTAAATGGTTTAACTGTACTAAGGCATTTAAAAAATGACTACCCAGACATTAAAACCATTATTTTTAGTGGCGAACCAGAAGAAGTTTACGCTATAAACGCCATTAAAGCTGGCGCTTATGGTTTCGTTTCAAAAACCGTTAATATTATCACCATTAGTGAAGCTATAATGAAAGTTCACGAAGGCGGTATTTACCTTAGCAATGAACTTACACAACAGCTTGCATTTGGAACACGAACTAATAAATCTGGAAGATTTTATAAAAAGTTATCTACTAGGGAAGCTGAAGTTTTAAAACTATTAACTGTAGGCAAAAAGAACAAGGAAATTTCTAAAGAACTGGACATTAACGAAAAAACGGTAAGCACATACAAGGCACGTTTGATGCGAAAGCTTAAAGTCAATAACTTGGTAGATTTGGTAAATCAAGCTAAACTTTCGGAGCAAGTTCATTAGCTACAAGACACGGTTTAACTTTCTAGACAATAGCATTTTTAAACTAGAGTAATCCTTTACCTCCTCAAGTACATGTTTATTTGAGTCAGATTTGTTTTGCTCTGTTTCTTGCTGAAACTCCTTTACCTTAAGATCTATTAAAAAACACCTTAAACTTAAAATAGTTTCACTTACTAACTGGGCAACTGTATGATTTTTTTCTTTAGGATAAATATTCATACGTTGCCAGTTATCAAGATGATAGCGTTCATCATCCATTAAAATGGAAGTGATTTCATTAGTCATATCTTGATCTACGGAGTTGATAAATGTTTTCAGTTCAAATTCAGGATTTTGATTTAAGGCATCTATTATGGTATAGTAAAGACTTTTAAACTTTTGGTTGGTGAATTCCATTTCATCATCCTGAAGATCTAAAAACACCTTTTCGAAAACTTTGGCTTGATGCACAACAGGTTCTAAAATTAATTCTCCCTTATTGTTTTCTTTAAGCACTAAATCTTCAAAATCTTCAGTTTTATCGCCATAAAGCAACAAAATTTCTATGATTTTACGTTCTAAAACATATTGAACATCAATCTTATTAATTAGTTGTTCATGCTTTATAACTTCAAAAGCTTTGCGTTCGGCTCTATACTTTTGGTTTTCTTCATGAAACTCTTTTTTGTTAATCTGTGCCAGCGTACTAAATAAAACGGCTTCACTAATATCCATAATACGAGCACATTCCTGAATGTATATCTCCTTTTTTATACGATCGGGAATTTTAGAAATACTGTTTACAATATCCCTAACGGTTTCTGCCTTTTTAATAGGATCGTTCTTGGAATCTTCAAAGAGTACGGATGCCTTGAATTGAATAAAATCCTTGGCATTCTCTTCCAAATAGTGTGTAAGTTCCTCTAGCGTATTTTGCTTTGCAAAACTATCGGGATCTTCTCCTTCTGGAAATGAACACACCTTAACATTCATACCTTGTTCCAAAATAAGGTCAATACCCCTAAGTGAAGCACGCATGCCTGCCGCATCACCATCAAACAAGACTGTAATATTTTTGGTTAACCTGTTTATTAAGCGAATTTGTTCTGGTGTTAGAGCCGTGCCAGATGATGACACCACATTCTTAATTCCCGTTTGATAGAACTGAATGACATCGGTGTAACCTTCAACCAAATAGCAATTATCTTCTTTAGCTATACTTTGCTTGGCATGAAAAATACCATAAAGCACCTTACTTTTATGGTATATGTCACTTTCAGGAGAATTAAGGTATTTGGCTGCTTTCTTATCGTTTATTAAAATGCGTCCTCCAAAGCCCAATACCCGTCCACTCATACTCTTTATGGGAAATATGACCCGTCCTTTAAACCTGTCGAATCGTTTGTTGTCCTTAACTATTGTTAGTCCCGTTTTTTCCAAATAATCGATGTTATAGCCCATTTTTAAGGCCTCATCAGTAAAAGCCTGCCATTCGTTTAGGGAATATCCCAAATTGAACTTTTTTATGGTATCTTCAGTAAAACCACGTTCCTTAAAATAACTTAGCCCTATAGACTTACCTTTATCGGTTTTATAAAGTATCTTTTGAAAATAATCATTGGCAAACTCACTAACCAAAAACAAACTTTCACGCTCATTGGCAGCTTCTTTTTGCTCATTGGTCTGTTCGGTTTCCTCTATTTCGATATTATATTTTTTAGCCAAATATTTTATGGCTTCTGGATAGGTGAAATGCTCATGTTCCATTAAAAAGGCAACAACATTACCTCCTTTTCCTGTACTAAAGTCCTTCCATATTTGTTTTACGGGCGACACCATAAAACTCGGGGTACGTTCATCACTAAATGGACTCAACCCCTTAAAGTTACTGCCTGCCTTTTTAAGCTGAACAAAATCGCCAATAACCTCCTCTACTCGGGCAGTTTCAAATACTTGGTCTATGGAAGATTGTGATATCACAATATAAAGCTATAAGAATTGTAAAAATACTATAAACTATGGATTATAGAAATTATAAATACCCTGATTAGTGTTTCTTAGTAATCACATGACATTAGTCATATTTTATAAAATCCGCATAAAGTATCTTTACTTTGCACTTAATATAAATACTAAACATTTTAATTTATTAATCTTAAAGTCATGGCTACCACTGCAAAATTTTCTCCTCTTTTAAGGATTATTTTAGGTTTATTTTTGATTGTATATGCCCTCAACCAATTTTTCCATTTCATACCATTTACTTATGGTGAAATGCCTGAAAATACTAGGGATTTCATTGATGCCGTTGCCATTTACCTACCCTACTTGTATATTTTTGAAATAATAATAGGACTATTCTTGATCTTTAACAAATGGGTCCCTTTTATTTTAATTGTATTGTTTCCGCTAAGCGTTTCCTTTTTAATCTTTAATCTGTCTGATAATGATTTTAGCAAAATATGGACCGCTTTAATTGTAGCTTTTTTAAATATTATGCTGTTGTTAGGTTATAAGGAAAAGTACAAACCGCTTTTTAAATAATAGCTTTAATTCAACTAGAACAAAAATTTCAAACTTATTTCTTCCTATCTATTACATAATTCACCATAAGCTCAAGTGAATCCTTATAATCTGATTTTGGGTAGGATTTAAGCATATTTAATGCCTCTTCCTGAAATTGTTTCATTTTGCTTATAGCATAGTCCAGTCCGCCATTAGTTTTAACAAAGGCTATAACTTCCTTAACCCTCTTTTTATCCTTGTTATGATTCTTTATGGAATTGATTAACCAGTTTTTGTCCTTCTTGGATGCGTGATTAAGCACATGAATTAAAGGCAAGGTCATTTTCTGTTCCTTAATATCTATACCCGTAGGCTTACCAATTTGTGTATCACCGTAATCGAATAAATCATCCTTAATTTGAAATGCCATTCCTATAAGTTCACCAAATTTGCGCATATCCTCTACATGTTGTGATTCGGGTTTTACCGAAGCCGCCCCCAAGCTACAACAGGCAGCTATTAATGTTGCTGTTTTTTGACGTATGATTTCATAATACACATCTTCAGTTATATCTAACCTACGTGCTTTTTCTATTTGCAGTAATTCGCCCTCGCTCATTTCGCGAACGGCAATGGAAATAATTTTAAGTAAATCAAAATCGTTATTATCAATAGACAAAAGCAAGCCCTTAGATAATAAAAAATCACCAATCAATACCGCAATTTTATTTTTCCATAGTGCATTTACCGAAAAGAATCCACGGCGGCGGTTACTGTCATCTACTACATCGTCATGCACTAAAGTTGCTGTATGGATAAGCTCAATAACCGATGCTCCACGATAGGTACGCTCACTTATCTCTCCATTAGATACCATTTTGGCTACCAAAAAAACAAACATAGGGCGCATTTGTTTGCCTTTTCTATTTACTATATAATGCGTAATTCTATTTAGTAGCGCCACCTTTGAGGACATAGAAAGTTGGAACTTTTGCTCGAAAAGTTCCATCTCGAAAGCGATGGGTTGTTTTATTTGTTCGACTATTTTCAAATCAGCCTATTAAGCAGATTCAAAGATACTATTTCAAATGAAACATTCATTATTAATTTTTAATCACAAAAAAAGGATAGATTTAATGTTAAAACTTATGTAGAGTTTAGTAGAAGTACAGTCATAGAAAAATAGATATCATGACATAAAAATATGGATTTATTAAAGAAAAACTTCTACACACGAATCATAATTATTTTAAGATTTATTTGCCAACTGTCCACATGCAGCATCAATATCCTTACCTCGGCTTCGGCGTACATTAACCACGATTCTGTTTTGTTCCAAGGTCCTTATATATTGTTCCAATGCTTCATTTGAAGCTTGTTGGTAGCCTCCGTCATCAATTGGATTGTATTCTATAATATTGACCTTGCAGGGCACATATTTACAAAACTTCACGAAAGCATCGATGTCTTCTTGGGTGTCATTAACCCCTTTCCAAACCACATATTCATAGCTTATTTTCCTTTTTGTCTTGGTGTACCAATACTCCAAAGCTTCACGCAAATCATCCAAGGGAAAGGTTTCATTAAATGGCATTATGGACGTTCTAACCTCATCTATTGCAGAATGTAAGGATACTGCCAAATTAAACTTAACGCCATCATCAGCCATCTTTTTAATCATTTTAGGCACTCCTGAAGTCGATAAAGTAATGCGCTTAGGCGACATGCCCAAGCCTTCTGGTGATGTGATTTTATCTATGGCCTTTAGCACATTATTGTAATTCATAAGTGGTTCGCCCATACCCATAAACACAATATTGCTTAATGGACGGTTATGGTAATACCGACTCTCATTATCGATTGCCACCACCTGATCATAAATCTCATCGGGGTTTAAATTGCGCATACGCTTTAACCGTGCCGTAGCACAAAATTTACAATCTAGACTACAGCCAACCTGACTGGATACACAGGCCGTAGTTCTTGTAGATGTAGGTATTAGAACCGATTCCACAATTAAACCATCGTGAAGCCTTACAGCATTTTTAATAGTTCCATCACTACTACGTTGCATGTTATCCACTTGAATGTGGTTAATAACGAAGTTATCCTCAAGCATTTGTCGAGTTGACTTCGATATATTGGTCATATCATCAAAAGTATGCGCCGATTTTTGCCAAAGCCACTCGTATACCTGATTTCCCCGAAAGGCCTTATCACCTTGTTTTACAAAGAAGTCGCGTAACTGTTCCTTGGTAAATGCACGTATATCTTTTTTGTTAGCTCCCATAAGTGGTACAAAAATAGTGAAAGGAATTGCTATTGAAGCATTATGGTTTAACGATTTTCATACTACAATTCTTTTTGCGTTAGGCATAGAAATTTTGTTGGAGCTCTTTACATTGAAGACCAAGGTGTTCCTAAAGTATTTACGATAAAGACTACTAAAAAAGTCCAACCAACACTTATAAGTACGTTAATGTTCAAAAACAAAAAAGCCCTGAACTAGTCAGGGCATATACTTTATAAGATTAACATGGCATCACCATAGCTGTAAAATTTATACTTTTCCTTTATAGCCTCTTCATAGGCCCTCTTTATAAAATCATGACCAGCAAAGGCAGATACCATCATCAACAAGGTTGATTTTGGTGTATGGAAATTGGTAACCATACAATTTGCTATACTAAAATCATACGGTGGAAAAATAAACTTGTTGGTCCAACCATCCATTTCATTTAACATACCGTTAGATGATACTGCACTTTCAATAGCTCGCATAACTGTGGTACCTACAGCACAAACACGTTTTTTATTTTGAATACCTAAATTAACAGTTTGTACGGCTTTGGCATCTATAGTCAATTCTTCACTATCCATTTTATGTTTGGAGAGATCTTCAACTTCAACAGGATTAAAAGTACCCAAACCAACATGTAATGTTACCTCAGCGAAATTAACTCCTTTTATTTCTAAACGCTTTAACAAGTGTTTAGAAAAGTGCAATCCAGCTGTTGGAGCTGCTACAGCGCCTTCATTTTTTGCATAGATGGTTTGATAACGATCTTCATCTTCCGGCTCTACCTCACGCTTTATATATTTTGGAAGCGGAGTTTCACCAAGTTCTTTGAGCTTATTTCTAAACTCTTTATAAGATCCATCATATAAAAAACGAAGGGTTCTACCCCTAGAAGTTGTATTATCTATAACTTCTGCCACTAAGGTATCATCATCACCGAAATACAACTTGTTGCCAATTCGTATTTTACGAGCCGGGTCTACCAAAACATCCCAAAGACGTTGTTCCTCATTAAGTTCCCTTAATAAAAATACTTCTATACGCGCACCTGTTTTTTCTTTATTTCCATATAACCTAGCAGGGAACACTTTAGTATTGTTTAAAATCAATACATCATCCTCATTAAAATAATCGATAAGGTCTTTAAAATATTTATGTTCAATGGTTTGGTCTTTTCTATTTAAAACCATTAAACGTGCCTCATCCCTATTTTCTGAAGGGTATTCTGCTAATAAATCGCTTGGTAAATTGAAACCAAAGTTTGATAATTTCATGTGTTAGTATTTATTTTTTTCAAAGGTCACATGTAACTTTCTAAGCGTCATTCACTAAACAATCCGCTTAACTCGATTAAAGTTTCATGTGTTTATTTTTATTGCTTCTTTTTAAGAAAGTTGCAAATATACAATGTCTAGGTAGGCGTTGTCAAGTAAATGGGTGATTTTTATTTTGCAATTTGAAAACCCAAAGTTTGCAAATCTTCCCAAAAGGTTGGATAGGACTTAGAGACCACCATGGCATCATTTATAATTATGGGAACTTTTAAAGCTAACGGTGCAAAAGCCATAGCCATTCTATGATCGTTATACGTATCTATTGCAACCATTTCATTAATATGCTCTGAAGCTGAAAGATGCAATGACTTATCCGTAATCTTAACAACTCCTCCTAATTTTTCAATTTCGGCCTTTAAGGCCACTAATCTATCTGTTTCCTTTATTTTAAGGGTGTGCAATCCTGTTAAGTTACAGGTTATACCAAGTGCAAAGCAAGTCACTGAAATGGTTTGTGCGATGTCTGGCGATTCAGTTAAATCGAATGCGATTGTTTGTTCTTTATTTACTTCCGAAACTTTTTTAAGCTTAATAGTATTATTTCCATAAATTGTCTCAACCCCAAAGTGTTTATAAAATTCAATTAAAGCCGAATCACCTTGTAATGAGTTTGCCTTGTAAGAGGATAAAGTAATTTCAGTACCAACGTCGCACAGTGCTACAATACTGAAATAATAGGATGCCGAAGACCAATCGGATTCTACGGTCAACGTTTTAGGCTCTGGGCTTTCGGTTTTTGGTTTTACCGTGATTGTATTACCAATAAATGTGTTTTCAATACCAAGTACGTCCAATAAAGCCAGGGTCATTTTTATATAAGGAACAGACGTGATCTCCCCTTCTAGATGCAACTGAATTCCATTTTCCAATCTCGAAGCGATTAACAAAAGTGCCGATATGTATTGACTGCTTACATTAGCCCTTAGCGATACTTTATTTTTGGTAAGTTTTTTACCTTTTATTCGAATGGGTGGATACCCCTCATTTTCTTCATAAGCAATATCTGCACCTAGTTCCTGTAAGGCTTCAACCAAAATTTTTATAGGACGTTCCTTCATACGTTTGGATCCTGTTAAGACAACCTCCCTACATTCTTGAATTGAGAAATAAGCTGTTAAAAATCGCATCGCTGTTCCTGCATGATGAATATCCACAATCTCAGCATCTGAGCTTAACGCATTGGTCATTAAATTACTATCATCGGAATTTGATACATTGTTAAGTTTCAATTCTGGATACAAAGCTTGGAGCAGCAACAAACGGTTGGATTCACTTTTTGAACCCGTTATTGTGATTTCAGATTTACGATTTACGATTTTAGATTGGCGAAGTAAAATATCCATTGTAAAAATTGCCTTGCTTATTAAGCCTGCAAATTTACTCGATAATCGATATTAATGCTACGAAACTTGTTATTTTTTTAGGTATAGTTTTAATTCTTAAACCAATTTATTTTAAAGTATTCATTTCAACTTTTTATTATTATGGTGCCTATCGTGATCACGCTTTGCTTTTTTATCCATTCTTTTGTCAAATGCCTGTTCCAAATCGGTTCCTGTTTGATTGGCCAAACATAATAAAACAAAAAGCACATCAGCCAATTCCTCACCTAAGTCCTTATCCTTATCGCTTTCTTTTTCACTTTGTTCACCATAACGTCTAGCAATAATACGCGCTACTTCACCTACTTCTTCAGTAAGCTGCGCCATATTGGTAAGCTCATTAAAATACCTAACTCCGTGTGCTTTAATCCAATCGTCTACTACCTTCTGTGCATTTTTTATGTCCATCTACACCTTTTTTAGAACTATTTGTTCATTTTCTTTTATAATCATTTGATTAAAAAATTCTTTCAAAAATAAATAATGATCTGGATATATCTGTGCATTACTTACCTCAAAATCAACCATTAAAAGTATTTTATTACCAACCACTTTTGGTATAAACTTAAATAAACCTAAGTCGTCTGGTATTTTCATAACTACAGGTTCAGGTTGAGACTCTAATTGGTAATTATTAGGTAGTTCAATAGTCACCACCGCTTTTTGACTAAATGGATACCCGAAATCAATCGGAAATTTTCTTTCTTCAAGCTTAAATGGGTTTTCTTTAATCCTTAAAAAGGACATTGGGTGAATATAAATTTTATCATCAATTATATCTGCCCCCGTTTCCTGATAATAGTCAAAAGATTCGGAAACATAACCATCATATGTCTCAGTATTTTTTACTTCATAATTAGATATTTCAATATTATCGTACTTTTCTTCTAAATTGATAATAAAGTTCTCCTCATCTGCTTTTTTATATGCCTCTCTAAATTTATAAGCACTATGATTTGTATGTCTTGACATTAAATGGCCCTTAACTTCTCCTTCTTCATTCAAACTTGCAGTTATTGAATATTGAGAAATGGCAGCTTCGGGAGTTTGAATTTCTATTTGTTTCCAAACCAAATTGTCATTATCTATATATATCCCCTTCCAATTGTAATCTTTAACGGGTAATAAATTTATGTCACTAAATTCGTCAGTAGCGTCCATAAAGTATTTCTTATCGTCAATTTCAGCATAAGCAATAACATAATTCAACCTATCTACCGTTGGGAAAAAAGGGATTATATTGTCTTTGGTACTTATTACTACTGGATTGGCTTTTATACCTGCGTCCCTTAACATGGCTACTAATGTTAAGTTTATATCTCCTGTATTTCCTTTTTTTTCCTTTAATGCTTTCTTAATACCATAATAAAATCCCTTCCCATCTATCCCATTCCATTTAATATTATCTTTAACATATTTGAAAATGAGTCCCATTTTTTCAATTTGATCTGTTTTACCAGACAAAAGCTCTTCCAATTCGTCTTTAAAGGAATTTGTCTTATCCAATTTATTCTTGTAATCATCAGTATTTCCAATATATTGCGCTACATCACCCCAAGATCGCGAATAACTTTTATAATATCCTGGTAACTCTACAGATACTAGTTCGAATATTACTCCTGCCCTATAGTTATCTATATTATCTACATAACTTTCATCTTTAAGAGCTGGGACATTATTTAAAAAGTATTTTGTTGATACCACATTCATGCCTATTCTATTGTCACGCTTTGTCTCCACTTTAGGATAAAAACTTAAATAGCCTTTACTTGTTTTATTAAACCTATAGCCTTCTGGTGTCCTTATTTCCACTTCCATCTTTTTAATTGGGACATCATACTGTAGCCTAACCTCATCAATATCAAAATAAAACGGTGACCTAATGGTATACTTATATTCAATTACAGAGCCTTCCTTTACATTTGGCATGGTAAACTTTGTTTGATCATAATTATACCTCACTTCATTTTTAAAAATTTGGTCTTTATCTAAAGCGGTTTCAACAATTTTTCCATTTTCAATATTATAGGTAAAGGCTTTAATTTTAGTTACGGTTTCTCTAGCACTGCCACTCTTAAACAAATCTATTTCATGCGTAGCATAATCAAAACCCTCTTTATTATATATTTTAACTCGTTCGTGGATCTCGGTCAATAATTCCGTATTAACATTAGTAGACAATAAATAAGTGTTTTGATGTCTATATAACACAACAGCATTTGCCGATTGGTCCAGAGAATAGGATTCTTCAAATAATTCCTCTTTTGACACCTTACCAAAATCTATTTCTTGCGAAAAATTAAACTGAATCGATATTATAAATACTATTAGACTGATTTTTTTAATCATGATTAGAGGTTTTTTTTAATATTATCTTGGAATCATCGTTACTTGCTACCTTTTTTCTAAAATTGCGGTATGAATCATAGTCAGACTTTGTAAAATCACCTTTTGAAATTAACAATTTTCTTTTGTATTGAATTTCATTATCCCGAACAATATACTCGGCACTATATTCTCCAAACTTATTTTTAATTTGAATATTATCGGGTATAGACTCTACCTCAAAATCCATAGGTACTTTGTAAATAAAAACATCTTCATCCAAGTAACCTCTTTGTATTTCAACAGGCAATCTTCTATTTCTATACCTATTAGGAACAAATGAATTTTTGTTAAATGTATTGGGCGCAAAAATGAGCTTGTCTCCACTTGAAGAAGCATAGTTTGACGCATAAAGCTTAATTGTTTCTGTAAATTCTACTATTTCTTTATTATTTTCAAAGGTATAATCAAGAACCTCTAAATTATTTACATTGCTCCAGTACTCTTTATAATATTCGATAACATTTTTTTTAGATTCTCGTTCAATACCAAATCGTTTATCGTATTGAATCCCTTTGGTCTTTATAGACACATCAGATGCTATGCTAGCATCAGGATTAAGCTCAACTTCAGCTGTAGTAAGTTGATAATTATCTTTATCTGGATAGACTGTAGTTTTAATTATTTCTCCAGTATTACCTTTTATAGCAAGTACGTTTCTATTGTCGGTAAAACTACCTATAAATCCAAATGGGTGAACTTGACTCGTACAGTCAAGCCAAATCATCTTATCTTCAGCTGGTATTCCTAATATAATATGATCTCCTTGTGCTAAGGATGCAAAATCCGTATCAAAATCAACAATTTCCCTACCCGACTCTACTACAGAATAATATGAAGTAATACCTGCTATTTCAAGAAGAGATTGGGTATAATTTGTTAACCCTTTGCAGTCTCCATATTTTACCTTATCCACTTCTATTGCGGCAATAGGCTGTATTCCCCCAATTCCAACTTGAACACTTATATACCTTGTATTTTCCTGAACAAACTCATAAATCTTTTTGGCTTTTTCAAGAGGATCATCTATACCTTCCACTAATGAGAGTATTGCCTGTTTTGTTTTTTCAGTCACTTCATTTCTACCATCCAATAGCGAATTCTTAATCCATGCTCCAAATTCCATCCAATCTTTAGCTTGACCATCGACTCCATTATAATGAAACTTTTCCGTTGCAACCATAACCTGAGGTGTGATTTTAGAAAAGCTAGGACTCAAATCTTCTGGTTTTAAAGATGGAACATTAGAAATGGCATAAGACAATGAAGTATTTGTAGTATTGGAAACTATATTATAGCCATCAAAGTTTTTCTCTTTAAATCTAAGTCCCAGGTTAGCAAAATCATTCAAAGTGTAAGTATCTTTTTCTATGCTTACATAATAATCATTAATTGGCCTCCACATTGGTGTTAACGCTGTACTAACAGATTCAATCTCACAGGTAAAACTAACTGTATAAGGGTACTTTATTGGTGTATAAGCCATAAACAATACCCTAGAATCAGAATATAGAGTACCACCATCGACTGCACTATGATCTATAAAGTCCTTTTTTTTAATTTTTTTGATTTCTTCGCCAAATTCATCAAAAACAATTGCTTGTATCGATTTGACTTTAATGTAATTATCAAATCCAACACCTGCATTTAAATATCGATCTCCTTTTTCATTTAAAACAGTAACTACTCTGTGCAAGGAAGTCTTAATTTTTCTTTGCGATTCAATAACAATTTGTATATCATTCAATCTAATAACAGCATTAGCATTTTTTTTTAATTCGTCTGAAATATTTGAAACAGAGTATGTATTGCCTTGAGAGTAGATGAAATTACCGTTATAAAACAATATAAAAAGGGGAAGCAATAATTTAATTTTCATAGCACAACGCTTACGATGATTTTCAATAAAATGTTTTGAGAGAAGTTCAGAATTTTAAACCTGTAGCAAATAGGTTATACAAAAACCCTGTGTTTCAAATATAAAAAAAGGATGTAAGAAATTTGTTGAAAAATGAAAAAAAATTCTTAAATATTTGGTCATAATGCTAAACAGACCTATTCTTTTTGTTTTGAATCAATTATTATGGTCACTGGCCCATCGTTGACAAGTTCCACCTTCATATCAGCTCCAAACTGACCGGTTTGAACCAACTTTCTTAAATCGTTTTCCAACTGTTTTATGAAAGATTTATATAATAGAATAGCAACATCTGGTTTAGCAGCTTTAATATAGCTGGGTCGATTCCCTTTTTTAGTAGACGCGTGCAAAGTAAATTGACTCACAACGATAACATCTTTTTTGTTGTCGACTAAAGACTTATTCATTACACCTTGTTCATCATTAAAAATACGTAGGTTAACTATTTTATTAGATAACCACTTAATATCTTCCAAAGAATCTTCATCAACAATCCCAAGAAATATTAAAAGCCCATCGTTTATTGAAGCTACTTTTTTGTCTTGGATAATTACACTAGCTTTAGATACTCTTTGGATGACTATTTTCATTTTCCTATTGTTATCTTAACTATTTTCTAACTATCCCAATTATCGGTTCTATAATGCTCTTCTTCTCCTTGTAGTATTTGCAAATAGCTCCTATATCGTGAATAAGCAATCTCATTATTATCTAAAGCCTTTTTTACTGCACATTTAGGTTCTTGTATGTGTAGGCAATTGTTAAACTTACAATCTTGTTTGAGTTTAAAAATTTCTGGGAAATAATCCCCCACTTCTTCTTTATCCATATCCACAACTCCAAAACCTTTTATACCAGGAGTATCGATTATTTTTGCTCCAAAACCTGTATCGAACATTTCAGCAAAGGTTGTGGTATGTTGACCTTGCATGTGTAAACTAGAAATTTCCTTAGTCTTTAAATCCAAGGTGGGCTCAATAGCATTGACCAAAGTCGATTTTCCAACACCGGAGTGCCCAGAAAACATACTTACCTTACCCGTCATAAGCGCCTTAACCTTTTCTATATTTTTTCCTGTTTTAGCAGAAATTCCAATACACTCGTAGCCTATATTACGATACACATGGGCTAAATATTTCACTTCCATAAGGGTCTCATCATCGTATGTATCAACTTTATTGAAAAGAAGAATAGTTTTAATGGAATAGGCTTCGGCCGTTACCAAAAACCGGTCAATAAAACTAGTTAATGTAGGAGGATTGTTAATGGTAATCATTAGAAATACCTGATCTAAATTTGTGGCGATGATATGGGTTTGTTTAGATAGGTTCACTGCCTTTCTAACAATATAGTTTTTTCTATCGTGTATCTTATGGATAATTCCTGAAACATTGTCACTATTGGTTTCCAATTCAAAATCCACTACATCTCCAACAGCTATAGGGTTGGTACTCTTAATCCCTTTGATGCGGAACTTTCCTTTTATCCTACATTCATATACATGACCTAATTCGGTTTTAACCGTATACCAACTACCTGTAGATTTATAAACTGTTCCTGTCATTATTTTCAAAAGTAATTGAAAAAAAGTAATTATTCCCGTTAGAAAAATAGTTAAATTGGTCACTTAACTTCAAAATTCATCACATTATGAAAAAATTATTAATTCTATTAAGCCTGTGTTTCTTTTCCTTTATTGAAACTAATGCTCAAATTGAGTACAAAATTATAACAACTGTTGAATCTATAGTGCCTAGCGGCTTGGGAAGATCACGCATAATTTCTTCCGTTGGTGAAAGAGACTATAAAGAGTTTACATCTGAACAAACTGAAGAAGACCACACAAGAAATAAGTCGAATAGAAAAGATATTAGAGTGAAAGATTTTGAAGAAACCAAACTACTTAACTTTTACAATATTGCCGGTATTAGATTTCAAAATATTGCAGCCAACGATGCCGTAGTTAGCTCTAAAGTTAATGCCATGATTGAAGAAGGCTGGGAACTAGCCTTTGTTACTAGTGCTGTTGAGAGTGATAGTGGGAAAGATGATGGCCAAGGTATTTTCATTACTAGATATATTTTTAAAAGAAACAGACAGTAATTATATTTTTATAAAAAAGCCTCGCTAGGCGAGGCTTTTTTATAAACTACCCATTAATAATCTTTTCTTGATGATTAATCGATTCTTGGTGAATAGCCTTAAACATTTTTAAAATGAACTCTTCACTTAAACCATGTTGCTCACCTTCCAGCACCATTTTACCTAAAATTTCGTTCCAACGCTTAGATTGTAAAACCGCTACGTTTTTACTCTTTTTAAGTTCTCCTATACCATCGGCTGCCTTCATACGTTTGCCTAATAGTTCTATGAGCTGGTTATCCACAACATCTATTTGAGCCCTTAAATTATTAAGTGCATTAACATATTCTGCTTCAGCATCGGTTTCTTTCTTTATTTTCAAATCTCTCATTATTTGCACCAAGGTTGATGGTGTTACTTGTTGTGCGGCATCACTCCAAGCATTATCTGGATCGATATGTGTCTCAATCATTAAGCCATCAAAATTTAAATCCAGTGCCTCTTGGGACACATCAAAAATCATGTTACGATTACCTGTAATGTGAGACGGATCATTGATTAGTGGAATATCTGGAAACCTATTCTGAAACTCAATAGCCAATTGCCATTCTGGAATATTACGATATTTGGTCTTTTGGTAGGTTGAAAATCCTCTGTGAATAGCTCCAATATTCTTAACACCAGAACTATAAATGCGTTCAATACCACCTAACCACAACGATAAATCTGGATTAACAGGATTCTTTACTAAAACTGGCTTATCGGTACCTTCTAAAGCATCAGCTATTTCCTGCATAATAAATGGACTTACCGTAGAACGAGCACCTATCCAAAGTAAATCTACATCATGCTCTAAAGCTAATTTTACATGGGCTGCATTGGCAACTTCGGTACACACTTTCATACCAGTTTCCTGCTTTACCGTTTGCAACCATTTTAAACCTAAAGCCCCAACACCCTCAAACATACCTGGACGGGTTCTAGGTTTCCATATTCCAGCCCTAAAATAATTGACATCGGTATCCTTTAAGTCGTTAGCAATTTTAAGCACTTGCTCTTCGGTTTCAGCACTACATGGCCCTGCAATAACTAACGGATGATCTAAGTTTAAATCATCTAACCAAGTTCTCATTTCTTTCTTGTTTTCCATATCCCTTTTGTCTTTCAGATTTTTTCCTTCGGAAAAATCTATTTATAAATTTATTTTAGTTTTAATATTTAATTTTTTACTTCAACCTTTTAGATTATTCCGTTTAAAATATCTTTTATATGATTGACGTCTTTCATTTCATTAAAAATGGCCTCATAATCATCTTCCTCCATAAAGGCCTTGAAAAGCATAAGATTATTGATATACTCTTCTAGAGTCTCAATAACATTAGCTTTGTTTTGCTTAAATATGGGTGCCCACATTTCCGGAGAACTTTTAGCCAATCGAACCGTCGACGCAAATCCACTGCCTGCCATATCAAAAATATCGCGCTCATTTTTCTCCTTCTCAATAACCGTTTTTCCCAACATAAAAGAACTAATATGTGATAAATGCGATACATAAGCAATGTGCTTGTCATGGGCAACAGGATTCATATACCGAATGCGCATCCCTATGGCTTCAAACAGCTTTAAGGCTTTTTCCTGTAGCTTGAATGCTGTTTTTTCAACTTCACAAATAATATTTGTTTTGCCTACAAACAAATTATCGATCGCTGCACTAGGCCCCGAGAATTCCGTACCCGCAATAGGATGCATGGCCAAAAAATTTCTTCGCTTTGGGTGATCTTCCACAGCTTTACAAATAGCTTCTTTTGTAGAACCTGCATCAATAACCAATGCTGTATCTGGAATCTTATCTAAAATGGTTGGTAATAATTTTACCGTGGCATCTACAGGAATAGAGACAATGACCAAATCGGCTTTTGATAGATCTTCCAATGTCGCCTTTTTATCTATTAATTTTAAGGACAGGGCTTCATTAAGTGTTGCATCCTTTCTACTAATTCCATGTATAACCACTTCAGGATCATGGCGTTTAATATCCTTTGCCAAACTACCTCCAATTAAACCTACTCCTAAAGCATAAATCTGTTTCATTTCCTTTGTCACCCCTTTACGGCATCCCTCCAAACGGAGAGAACTTTAATTATTATTTTTTTTTTACTACAATCTGCCATTATTCCAGATTACTATCGGAACCTCTTACCTATTTAATTCTAGTTATTGCTTCTTCTAAATCTTCGGTTTGAGCACATAATGAAAAACGTATGTAACCTTCTCCTTTACTTCCAAAAATAGTTCCGGGCGTTATGAAAATATGATGCTCTTTTAATACTAAATCAATAAATTCTTCCGCATTAACAAAAGCAGGTAATTTTGCCCAAACAAATAATCCAGAAGCTTTCTTATCGTAAGTACAATTAAGAGACTCTGCTAATTTCCATATTAAATCCCGACGCTTTTTATAAACACTGTTAAGTGTAACAAACCACATTTTCGAGCAATTCAAGGCTTCAATAGCTCCCTTTTGTATACCATAGAACATACCGGAATCCATGTTACTTTTAACCTTCAATATATTATTAATATGATCACCATTACCGACAACCATACCTACACGCCACCCTGCCATATTAAAAGTCTTACTTAATGAATTTAACTCTAAGCAGACATCTTTAGCTCCTTCAATATTTAAAATACTTGTAGGATTATCATTTAATATAAAACTGTACGGATTATCGTTTATAATTAAAATATCATGGCGCTTTGCAAAATCCACCAATTCCCTAAAGGTGTGCTCACTAGGCACAGCTCCCGTTGGCATATGTGGGTAATTGACCCACATGAGTTTTACTTTACTTAAGTCTTTTTGTTCTAAGGCCTTAATATCTGGCTGCCAGTTATTCCTTTCGTCCAGCTCATAAAAAACAGGTGTCGCCTGCATAAGTTTTGTAACCGATTGGTAAGTTGGATACCCAGGATTAGGTATCAATACTGCATCGCCTTGATTTAAGTAAGCCATGGAAATATGCATAATACCTTCCTTACTTCCAATAAGCGGCAAAATATCAGATTTCGGGCTTAAAGACACGTTATAATGTTCCTTATAAAAAGTAGCCATAGCCTCCCTAAGCTCTGGTAGCCCCTGATAACTTTGGTATTTATGCGCATTGGAATCGAACAAACTATTGGCAATAGCATCAACCACTTTTTGTGGCGGACTTAAATCAGGACTACCAATACCTAAATTGATTACAGGTTTACCACTTGCAATAAGCAAATTTACTTCCCGTAGTTTTTTTGAGAAGTAGTATTCCTCTACAGTATGCAATCTATTTGCTACTTCAATCATGACTTCCCATTTTTATATTCCCCTAAAACTTTTAAATTATGGCCCATAATTTTTATTACGGATTTGGCTTTTTTAAAATCCAAATAAGCTTGAAATGTAACGTCAACAAAAAAAGAATATTTCCAAGGCGTTTCTACCACTGGCATAGACTGTATCTTAGTTAAATTAAGTTTACAATCACTCATAACGTTTAATATGGTCGCTAAACTACCTCGCTTGTGATCGGTTTCAAACTTTATTGAGGCTTTGTTTATTTCACTTTCAGGTACTTCAGAATTGGTTCGCTTTACAATGGCAAAACGGGTTTCGTTATGTTTAATGGTTTGAATGCTATGGGCCAAAATATCAAGCTCAAAAATTTCAGAAGCCAAAACACTGGCTATAGCTCCAACAGCTTTCAACTGCTTTTTCTGAATACGTTGTGCAACCTCGGCAGTATCTTTATCTTCAACCAACTTAATATGTGGGTACTTTTTGAAAAACTCCTTACATTGTAGCAAAGCCATGGGATGTGAATATACCTCTTCAATATCCTGAATACTTTGTCCAGGCAAAACCATTAAATTATGCTGAACATCAACATAATGTTCTCCAACAATATGCAAATTACAACCATCAATAAGTGCATAATTTGGCAATATAGATCCCGCAATAGAATTCTCTAGAGCCATGATAGCGGCATCACATTCTTGGTTAAGTAGAGCCTCAACTACCCTATCAAATGTCAAGCACTCAATAGCTTCAACATCTTTGTTGAAAAACTGCTGGGATACAATATGATGGAACGATCCCTTTACACCCTGTATAGCTACTGTCTTAATCATAAAAAAAAGTCTCGATTTTCATCGAGACCCCATATTAAATTTATACTTTAAATTATACATACAACGTCTCGTTCCTTTAGCTAAAAAAGAAATAAAACCAATTGTTAAAATATGTATAATGTCCTGTTGCTGTCATAATTATGCGGCTAAAGTAAATAATATTTTAAAATATTAAAATACTAAAAAACGTTTTTTTGCATTTTTGTAAAAGATTTAAAGATTTTACAACAAATCACACAATACGTTAGATAATCATTACTTTTGAACAAACTATTTTAAATATGTCAATAGAAGTTATAGGTATTACAAAACTTTACGGCAACCAAAAAGCATTAAACAAAATATCTTTTACCATTGATAAACCAGAGATAGTTGGCTTTTTAGGGCCTAATGGTGCTGGAAAATCAACCATGATGAAAATATTAACCACTTATTTAAAAGCCACAAGTGGTAGTGCAAAAATTAATGGCTTTAATGTAAATAACAACCCTAAAAGGGTACAACAAAGTGTAGGTTATTTACCGGAACATAACCCATTATACACAGAACTCTATGTTAGGGAATACTTAAACTTTAATGCCAATATCTATAATGTGACTAAGGAACATATCGATGAGGTTATTGAACTTACAGGTCTAACGCCTGAAGCACATAAAAAAATAGGACAGCTTTCTAAGGGTTACCGTCAACGGGTAGGATTGGCTTGTGCTCTATTACACAATCCCGATGTGCTCATTTTGGATGAGCCAACCACTGGATTAGACCCCAATCAGTTGGTTGATATTCGACATTTGATAAAACAAATAGGAAAAACCAAAACCGTATTTCTATCCACCCATATTATGCAGGAAGTCGAAGCCATGTGCGACAGGGTAATTATTATTAACAAAGGTGAAATAGTTGCTGATAATAACTTGAAAGACTTAAGAAAGGAAAAAGAACAAACCGTAATTGTAGAGTTTGATTATCGTGTAGAAGATACCTTTTTATTGGCCCTTCCAAAAGTAGATAGAGTAGTAAATATTCATGATTTTGTTTATGAAATTACCTTTAACACTTCGGAAGATATGCGCTCTCATGTTTTTGACTTTGCCTACGACAACCAATTAAAAATCCTTCAACTAAACCAAAAAAACGCAAGTTTAGAAAGTTTGTTTAGGGATTTGACCAAAAATTAAATCATTTTAAAATATTATAACCAGTCCCATTTTAAACAAATGCATGACAAATATCATCTTTGTCCTAAACTTTAGACCTTAATTTTGCATTGACAAATACTAGATACTCTAAAACACCATGAGCAAAGGAATTTATGTAGCAACCATAGAACCCAATAGCGGCAAATCTGTTGTGGTATTGGGTTTAATGCGTATGCTTTTAGGAAAAACCGCAAAGGTAGGCTATTTTAGACCCATTATAGAAGATACTGAAAACGACGAAAAGGACAACCATATCAATACGGTAGTATCTTATTTTGATATTAATATAGATTATAAAAACACCTATGTCTATACCAGAAATGAAGTACTTAACCTATACAATCAAGGTAAATCGGGACATGTTATTGATGAAATCATCAAGAAATATAAGAAGCTGGAAAAACGTTTTGATTTTGTACTGGTTGAAGGTACCGATTTTTCTCATGAAAATTCAAGCCTGGAATTAGATATTAATATCCTAATTTCAAAAAATTTGGGACTGCCTGTTATAATCGTCATGCAAGGCAACAATAAAACGCTTGAGGAAATTGTTGATAGTGTCCAACTGGCACACGATACTTATAAAGAAGATGTTGATGTACTGTCCATAATGACCAACAAAATTGAATCAGACTTTGTTTCAACATTAAAGGTTCAGCTTCAAAATCGTATTCCTAATAGTACAGACATAAGTGTAATACCCAAAATTAAAAGCTTGGCCAACCCCACCATTAAGGAAATAGTAAAAACCTTAAATGGTAACATCCTTTTTGGCAAAGAATTAATAAACAACCAATCCGAAAGCTTTAGTGTAGGAGCTATGCAACTGCGCAACTACCTTGTTCATTTAAAAGAAAATGCTTTAGTAATTACCCCAGGAGACCGTGCTGACCTTATTTTAGGTGCTTTACAGGCCAATATATCAAAAAACTATCCTAAAATTTCTGGTATTGTTTTAACAGGGGGACTCATTCCCGAAGATCCAATTTTAAAACTTATTGAAGGACTTTCTAGTATTGTTCCCATTATTTCTGTACAAGGTGGCACCTTTGCTGTGACCAATGAAATTGGAAAAATTAAATCGAAGATCTATGCCGAAAACATTGATAAAATCCAAACTTCAATTGCTACGTTTGAAAAACACGTAAATACAGAAAAACTGGCTAATGATTTAATTACTTTCGAATCGGATATTTTCACACCTAGGATGTTTCAATATAACTTGTTGCAACGTGCTTTAAAAAACAAAAAACATATTGTACTTCCAGAAGGTTACGACGAACGTGTATTGAGGGCTACCTCTAGATTAATCGATGCCCAGGTAGTAGATATTACCTTAATTGGAGAAGTCGACAAAATTAAAGAACGTATCGTAAAATTGGACATTCCTTTAGATATTACTAAAATAAATATTGTCTCTCCAACAAAATCACCCTATTTTGAAGATTACGCACAAACCTTCTATGAACTTAGAAAACATAAGAATGTAAACCTGCAAATGGCTAGAGACATGATGACGGACGTGTCCTATTTTGGTACTATGATGATTTATAAAGGACATGCCGATGGCATGGTATCTGGTGCAGTACATACCACTCAACACACTTTACGTCCAGCCTTACAATTTATTAAGACCAAACCTGGGGTAAATATTGTTTCTTCTGTGTTCTTCATGTGTTTAGAGGACAGGGTATCTATTTTTGGTGACTGTGCCATAAACCCAAATCCCAATGCAGAGCAGTTGGCAGAAATAGCCATATCCTCAGCTAAAACCGCCAAGGATTTTGGCATAGAACCAAAGGTGGCCATGCTGTCTTATTCCTCTGGTGCTTCTGGCAAGGGTGCAGATGTGGATAAAGTGAGAACTGCTACCGAAATCGCGAAACACAAAATACCAAACCTTAAAATTGAAGGCCCCATACAATATGATGCTGCTGTAGATTTACGGATTGGTAAAAGTAAACTACCGGAATCCGAAGTAGCAGGTCAAGCCAGTGTATTGATTTTCCCAGATTTAAACACAGGAAACAATACCTATAAAGCGGTACAGCGAGAAACTGGAGCATTAGCTATTGGGCCTATGCTTCAAGGGCTTAACAAACCTGTTAATGATCTAAGCCGTGGTTGTACTTCTGACGATATTTACAGTACTGTTATAATAACTGCCATTCAAGCCCAAGATCTATAAGTTATGCAAGTATTAGTTTTAAATTCCGGAAGTTCATCGTTAAAATTTCAATTGTTCTCCATGCCGGAAGCCACTATTTTATGTTCTGGACTTATTGAACGTATTGGGTTCGAAGATGCCAAATTCAAATTCAAAACAAATGGAAAAACCATAGAAACGATTACACCTATAAAAAACCATAAAATAGGCTTGGAGCTTTTGTCTCAACAACTTTTAGATAACAACACAGGTATTATTAAATCTCCAGATGATATTGACATTGTTGGGCATCGCGTTGTACATGGCGGGAAACATTTTAGTGACACCACAGAGATTACCAAAGCCGTTAAAGCCAAGATTAAAGCCTTATCTGCTTTGGCACCTTTACATAACCCAGCCAATTTAGAGGGTATTGAAGTTGCCTCTGCTATTTTTCCAAACGCTAAGCAAGTGGCTGTTTTCGATACAGCTTTCCATCAATCCATTCCAGAGTATGCATACAAATATGCTATACCTAACGATTTTTCGGAAAAACACAACATTCGCGTATATGGATTTCATGGCACAAGCCATAAGTACGTTTCAGAACAAGCTGTTAAATATTTAGGAAAAGAAGATTCAAAAATCATAACCATACACTTAGGAAATGGGTGTAGCATGACCGCTATTAAAGATGGTAAAAGTATTGACCACTCTTTAGGATTTTCACCTGTTAGCGGGTTAATTATGGGAACACGTTCTGGCGACATTGATCCTGCGATTATTTTTTATTTAGCCGAAAAATACAAATATAGTTTAGATGAAATCAATACACTTCTACAAAAGCAAAGCGGCATGTTCGGTTTAACTGGATTCAGTGATTTAAGGGAAATTGAAGCTGAAGCCCAAAGAGGTAACAAAGCTTGCCAATTGGCGTTGCAAATGAATGTATATCGCATAAAAAAATACATTGGTAGCTACGCTGCTATTTTAAACGGATTGGATGCTATTGTATTTACAGCTGGTATTGGTGAAAATTCTATGTTAATTAGAAAAATGGTTTGTGAAAACCTAGATTTTCTTGGGATTATATTAGATGAAGGAAAAAATAAAGAGCGATCTGGCCAAATTAGGGAAATAAACGCGTTACATTCAAAAGCAAAAATTTTAGTCATTCCTACAAATGAAGAGTTAGAAATTGCCAAGCAGGCTACGGGATTATACCAATCATAGCAACCTATTTCGGCACTAGCCTTTATTATTTTTAAAGGTTTCATTCCTATAATAGATGAAACCTCCTGCTCTATCTACTTTTAATTAATAATCGACTAAATTATTAATACATATTTATATCCTTTTTCAAACATAGGATGATAAATTTTACTCAAAAATTAATTGGCCTTTATACAATTCCTCCACTTCAACTAAAGGAGGCTCGTTAACTGAAATCACATTGCCCGTACCTGAAATTTTACCTTTTAGGGATTGTTGTGGGTTTACAATCATATCGTTAGAACTGCGGTTCCACAGCGTCACGTTTTGAGCTACCAAATCACGACCCTCAAAACGAGATGTTCCTGCGGCAAATGTAATATGTAAGTTATTGGTTTTGCCCGAAATATAGACATTGGACAAGTTGTTAAAAACCACTATAAATAAATTGTTTTCAATATGCAACTTAAAATTAGCATTGGCAAAAGTGTCTGGCGCATTAAAATCTTCGGATAAAATGGTTAAACTGGGATAAGTCAATACCCCATTGGAACTAATATCATACTGTGTGGAACTTCGTATTTCGGTAATATTGGGCGAAGTTACATAGACTTTAGTAACCCCATAATCGCGTACATAATTGCAGCTATTGTTATCGGTTAATAATAATCGACCATCAATAACTACAGCTTTAACATCATTGATTAAGTTTTTTCCCGTTTCAATAACCACTTTTTGCTCCGCACCTTCCTTTACAATCAGTTCAATATCCCGATTCACCAGAACCTTATCAAAAGAAGCCAACACCATTTCCTGCCTAACTATGCTTCCCGTGTTTTGAAAGCAATCGTTTGAATCTTCACTGTTGCAAGCGACAATCAACATAAATGTAAGTATGTAAAGTATGTTTTTCATTACTATCATTACTGCGAAAGCAGGAATCTATATATTCATTATAGAGTTCAATTTAAAAGATTCCTCTTCTCAGGAATAACAAACTATAGTCTAACCCCAATTCCAAACTCAACCGCCTCAGCTTTTGCGCCATGTGATTTTAATGTCAAAGCTCCAAACCACTTGTTGCCAAAATAACGTTTAACACCTATCCTAAAATAAGTTCGTCCTTCAAAATCAAAAGGATAATAAACATAATACCCCAACTGTGACAATATGGATATTTTATTAATAAACAATTCATGTCCCACAAAAACACCAACACGTTTAAAATCTTCATCGCCTGAAATATTATCCTCTGGAAAAGCCACGCTTTTATAATAGATCAATTCCTTTAAAAAGTTTGAAAAAAACACATCTACTCCCAACTGTAAGGCACTTTTTCGATTAATGCGCTTATCGGTATAAGCCGAAACAATATAAAATGGAAATTGCCCGCTTCCCACTACATCACTTTCATTAATACCTGTTCTAAATACCAAATTATACTTTATGGATTGCCTAAATCCTCTGTCATTTTCAATTAAAGTGTATTGATATTCAGGACTATTTTCTTCTAATCTATAAGTCACTCCTACATTTAAAGATATTGAATTAATACTGGTATTTGGAGCTTTTACATTAGCATTGGAATAGTGGATAAAAGATAAACCTGCTTGAAATCCAATGTTATCAAACAAACATTCTTTTTTGTAATTCAATAAAGCGTATGTACTACTCATAATATGCGTTCCAAATGCAATATTCCTAAAATTGTTCTCCTTATTATAAGGATTATTGGTATAAGCTAATCCCTGACCAATACGAAACATTAAATATCTCTTAAAAAAGTAAAAATTGTAATGAACATAAGCTGACACCACATTACCCAACACCTTATTTTTAAGGTTTTGATAAGCTATGGACATACCATAATCGGGATAGTTATACCTTTGCTCCCATGCATTGAATCCATAGGTTTTCTTATTCCATCCAAAAATAACGCCTTCAGGATGTCCTTGTATTAAATGTAGTATATCATTGTTATGTAATGCAATATTCCCGCTAAAATAATTGACATCAATAAAGGATGTATATGCTTTGTCCTGAGAAAAGGACATCCTACAAACTGCACATAAAAAACATAAAACTATTAGCCTCATGTAGATTGGTTCTCAGGCAAAAGTACATGAATTATTAGAATAACTCTGATGCTATCGCTTTAATGTTGTCACTTTTACCCATGGAGTAGTAATGCAAAAATGGTACGCCTGCCTCTTTCAACTCCTTCGACTGCTGTATAGCAAACTCAATACCAACCTGCCTTACCGCCTTATTATCCTTACAGGCTTCAACAGCGTCAATAAGGTCTTGGGGTAAATCAATTTTAAATATTTGAGGCAAAACCTGTAAATGGCGTTTTACTGCAATAGGCTTAATACCTGGAATAATAGGGACATTAATCCCTATTTCTCTAGCCTTGTTTAAAAAATCAAAATACTTTTTATTATCAAAAAACATTTGGGTTATAACGTAGTCTGCACCAGCATCTACTTTTTCTTTTAAACGTTTTAAATCGGTAGCCAATGAGGGTGCCTCCATGTGTTTTTCAGGATAACCAGCCACACCAATACAAAAATCATAATTATGTTCTGTTTCCACATTATCATGTAGATGTTGCCCTTTATTTAAATTTGTTATCTGTTCAACCAATTCTCTAGCATAAGCATTACCGCCTGTGGTAGGCACAAAATAAGGTTCGTCCTTTCTAGCATCACCACGTAAGGCAACAACATTATCAATCCCCAAATAATGACAATCTACCAGCACATATTCGGTTTCTTCCTTTGTAAATCCACCGCACAATAAATGTGGAATAGCATCTACCTTGTATTTATGCATAATAGAAGCACAGATACCAACAGTTCCAGGGCGCATACGAGTAATTCGCTTTTCTAACAGGCCTTTTCCCTTATCAATATAGACAAATTCTTCCCTTGATGTAGTCACATCAATAAAAGGAGGATTAAATTCCATTAAAGGATCTATATTATTATACAAGTCTTGAATGTTCATACCTTTTTTTGGTGGTATCACCTCAAATGAAAACAAGGTTTCTCCTTTTGCTTTCTTTATGTGCTCTGTTACTTTCATTTATGCTGATTTATTTCAGTATCACTTAAATTAGCCACGAATTTACAAATGATTCCCGATAGCCCTTTCTTTTTATTTAAAAAAATAAGCAATAGTTAGTGCAGTAACAGTAAGTATTAATAGCTGAACAAAGAATACTAATTCTGCTCTATTTTTTTTCATATTTTTTATTTTCACTGCAAAATTTGCACTAATTAAGTTTTATGCCGTTAGACGAAATACAACAAATTGTTAATTTATTATTAGGCGTCACTCTATTTATGCAGAGTCACACATTCTAATATATCTTTTGTGTTATTCTCGATACTTGCTTCACATACTCGAATTGAAAACAAAAGGATGTCGCTACAAACAATAATGCTTAAAGTTTATTGATCGGCAATATTAGGATGCAACCACTTTCTAGCTTTATCCTTATCAATACATTTTCTTAAGGCATAATCGGTAACCTGATCATCAGTAATTTTACCTAATCCAAAATATTTCGCTTCCGGATTTGCAAAATAATATCCTGAAACAGCTGCTGCTGGCCACATAGCCAAATTATCGGTAAGCTTGACCCCTATTAACTTTTCAACATCAAGTAACTGCCAAATGGTTTCTTTTTCTAAATGATCTGGACAAGCAGGATAACCTGGAGCAGGGCGAATGCCTTTATAGTTCTCCTTAATTAAATCGTCATTAGTTAAATCTTCATCTTCAGAATAACCCCAATGCTTGGTTCGTATTTGCTTATGTAAATATTCAGCAAAGGCTTCTGCAAATCGATCGGCTACAGCTTGAACCATAATAGCATTGTAATCATCGCCTTTGTCCTTATAGGATTTTGCTAATTTCTGAGCTCCAAAAATTGCGACACAAAAGGCTCCAATATAATCGGTTTTGCCAGTTTCCTTAGGTGCTATAAAATCTGCCAAGGCAATATTTGGAATACCTTCCCGTTTTTTCAACTGTTGACGCAAGGTTCTGAACACGCCAATTTCCTTGCCTTTTTTTAGAACATAAATATCATCATCATTTATGGTATTGGCTTCAAATAAGCCAAAAACTGCCTTCGGTTTTAGCATTTGCTTGGCTACAATTTGCTGAATCATCTCTTGAGCATCATCATACAACTGCTTTGCCTGTTCTCCAACAACCTCATCGTTTAATATATCGGGGAATTTACCATGTAAATCCCAGCTTCTAAAAAACGGACTCCAATCTATAAATGGCAATAAATCTTTTAAACTTAATTGCTTTAATACCTGAACTCCCAATTCTTTTGGCTTAACAATAGATGAATTATCCCAATCTATGGCATATTTTTTTTGGCGGGCTTGGGCTATTGAAATATAAGATTTCTCTTTTCCCCGCTTTAAAAACTTAGTACGGAAATCTTCATAATCGGCTTTTAGCTTGGTTACATATTCACGGGACGTTTTCTTGTTTAACAAATCACCAACCACTGTTACCGCTCTTGAAGCATCATTGACGTGAACCACTGCATTTTGATATTGGATATCTATTTTAACTGCAGTATGTGCTTTGGATGTTGTTGCTCCTCCAATAAGTAGTGGCAATTCAAATTTTTGACGTTGCATTTCCTTGGCCAAGTATACCATTTCGTCAAGTGATGGTGTAATTAGTCCCGAAAGTCCAATAGCATCAACCCGTTCTTTTATGGCTGTTTCTATAATTTTTTCAGGTGGCACCATCACACCCAAATCTACAATCTCGTAGTTGTTACAGGCCAATACCACACTCACTATATTTTTACCAATATCGTGTACGTCTCCTTTTACAGTCGCCATCAATATCTTGCCAACAGGCTCTTGCTTATCGGACTTTTCGGCTTCGATAAACGGGTTTAGGTACGCCACGGCCTTTTTCATAACTCGAGCCGACTTAACTACTTGTGGTAAAAACATCTTACCCGCACCAAATAAATCGCCCACAACGTCCATTCCAATCATTAAATGTCCCTCAATAACCTCTATTGGCCTTTGGGCTTGTAGCCTAGCCTCTTCAACATCATCAATAATAAAAGCATCAATACCTTTTACCAAAGCATGGGTAATACGTTCCTGAAGTGGGCTTTTGCGCCATGACAAGTCAACGGTTTTTTCTTTGGAAACACCTTTTACTGTTTCAGCAAATTCCAACAAGCGCTCAGTAGCATCATCCCGCCTATCTAGAATAACATCTTCAACATGCTCTAACAAGTCCTTGGGAATATCGTCGTACACCTCCAACATAGTTGGATTTACTATACCCATATTCATACCTGCTTGGATGGCATGATACAAAAACACCGAATGCATGGCTTCACGTACCACATTATTCCCTCTAAATGAAAACGACACATTACTTACCCCACCACTAACGCTTACATTTTCTAAATTTTGCCTCACCCAACGTGTGGCTTCAATAAAATCTATAGCATTTTTTCGGTGCTCTTCCATACCAGTAGCCACTGGGAATACATTTAAATCGAAAATAATATCTTCCGATGGAAAATTCACCTTGTTTATTAAAATATCATACGAGCGTTTTGCTATTTCTATACGCCTTTCATAATTATCAGCCTGTCCTACTTCATCGAATGCCATAACAATTACCGCTGCACCGTAACGTTTAATTTGCTTGGCCTCCCAAATAAATTTGTCTTCGCCTTCCTTAAGTGAAATGGAATTCACTACACATTTACCTTGTACAACTTGTAAGCCTGCTTCGATAATCTCCCATTTAGAACTATCGATCATTATGGGTACACGACAAATATCAGGTTCAGCTCCAAGAAGATTTAGAAACTTAACCATGGCTTCCTTACCATCTATAAGTCCGTCGTCAAAGTTAATGTCAATGATTTGTGCACCACCATCTACTTGATGACGAGCTATATCTAAGGCCTCATCAAACTTACCTTCCTTTATCAATCGCAAAAACATGCGGGAACCTGCTACATTGGTACGTTCTCCGACGTTTATAAAGTTGCTGTTCTCGTTAAGGACTAGGGGTTCCAGTCCCGAAAGCTTCATGTATTTTGTTTGTTTTATCTTCATTGTTAAAATGTTCTACCACTTGAAAAGGCTCATAAAATGGTGTTACAAGTCTTTACTTTCTTAATGTTTTTCCGATTTATGGAATCCTATTTCATGATTTTATACCATTCCCAATTTACCAATAAGATATACTTGTCGTCATGCTCTAAACACGTCTTCAACTCATGCGAAAAACAACCTTTCATCGACGCTATAATATGCTGAGCTCTTTGAAAATTAGCTTCAAAATATTTCGAAAAGACCTTTCTTTATGTTTAATATGGCAACTTCTAAAATCATCATTAATATCTAATGAGTCCCTTCGATCGCACTCAGAGTGACAAAATTACGAGGTTTATATTTTGCTGCTATATTGGCAATTACTTTAATATGTTCTGGTGTTGTTCCGCAACAACCTCCTATAATGTTTATTAAATTCTTTTTTAGATATTCCTCTATTTGCTCACCCATTTCTTCTGGGGTTTCATCGTACTCCCCAAAGGCATTTGGCAACCCTGCATTAGGATGTGCCGATATGGCAAACTCTGTTTTATTGGCAATAGCCTCTAAATGTGGCTGTAATAAATTGGCTCCTAAAGCACAATTAAACCCAATGGACAATAGCGGAATATGGGACAACGAAATTAAAAAAGCTTCTGCGGTTTGCCCAGACAAGGTTCTTCCAGAAGCATCTGTAATAGTACCACTCAACATGATTGGAATATCGATTCCTCTTTCTTCCTTTACTTCTTCAATTGCAAACAACGCCGCTTTAGCATTGAGCGTATCAAAAACTGTTTCCACCAATAATAAGTCGGCTCCACCATCAACAAGTGCTTCTACCTGTTGTTTGTAGGCTACACGTAACTGGTCGAAGGTAACCGCTCGATATCCTGGATCGTTTACATCTGGAGACATGCTGGCCGTTCGGTTTGTAGGCCCAATGGATCCTGCTACAAAACGTGGCTTATGAGGTTCTTTTTTTGTAAATTCAACTGCAACTTCCTTGGCTAACTTGGCCGACTCATAATTCAGTTCATAAACCAAATCTTCCATCTGGTAATCGGCCATAGCTATTGTGGTTCCCGAAAAGGTATTGGTTTCCACAATATCCGCCCCAGCCTCAAAATATTTGGCATGTATTGTTTTAATGGCTTCGGGTTGAGTAATGGACAACAAATCGTTGTTACCCTGTAAGGGTACAGGATAATCTTTAAAGCGCTCGCCCCTAAAGTCCGATTCAGTAAATTTATATTGTTGAAGCATAGTACCCATAGCACCATCCAACACTAAAATACGATCTTGTAAAGCCTGTTTTATTTTCGACATTTCGACATTATTTATATCTATATGTCATCAAGAAAAGCTAAGAAAACACTTTTCGTTATCTTTCTAACAAAATACAGTTAGTAGAATGTAGCACCTTCTTTGCCTTGTGTGATTTTTAGGAAAAGGGTTGCCAAGGTTTCAACGGGTCTATTCCCTCTACCTTTCTTGATAACACTAGTACATTTATGAACTGAACGACAAAAATAGCAACTATATTTTTGTTATCCTATGAAATCAGAAAAAACTACTTTCTTTACTCAAATAAGGTTGAAGATAAATACCGATCACCTCGATCACAAATAATCGCTACAATAAGGCCTTCATCTATTTGCTCAGCAATTTTTAAAGCACAATACACCGATCCGCCACTACTCATCCCTGCAAAAACACCTTCTTCCCTTGCCAATTTTTGCGTAGTTTCCTTAGCATCTGCTTCTGTCACTTCAACAATCACATCGACTTTAGATCTATCAAAAAACTTAGGTACATATTCCTCAGGCCATTTTCTAATCCCAGGGATTCTGGAATTATCATCCGGTTGTGCTCCCACAATAGTTATGTCTTTATTATTCTCTTTCAAATAGGTTGACACTCCCATTATGGTTCCGGTAGTCCCCATGGCCGACACAAAGTGTGTTATTTCACCTTGGGTCGCTTCCCAAATTTCTGGCCCTGTGGTTTTGTAATGTGCTTTCCAATTATCGTTATTTTCAAACTGGTTTAAAAGAGTATAGCCTTTTTCGTCCCTTAGCTTAAATGCCAAGTCGCGGGAGCCTTCAATCCCAATATCAGCTGGTGTTAAAATAACCTCAGCACCGTAAGCTCGCATGGTTTTTACTCGCTCTTCGGTAGAATTTTCAGGCATAATCAATACCATATTCAGCCCTAATAACTTAGAAATAAATGCTAAAGCAATACCTGTATTACCACTAGTGGCTTCAACCAAAGTACCCCCCTTTTTAATATCTCCCCGATTTAAGGCTTCACTAATCATATTAAAGGCAGGCCGATCCTTTACACTTCCTCCGGGGTTATTTCCTTCTAGTTTTAAAAACAACCTTACCTCTTTTTTTGAAATAAGATGTGTAGCCTCAACCAACGGTGTATTGCCTATTTGACCAATGATACTATTTTCGAATGTCATTCTTTTTGGGTCTAATTTTTATTTCGGTTTGGTAAGTTACCAATGAATTTTTTGGAACCGATTGGGTAATCCATACGTTTGCACCAATAACACTATCTGTACCAATAACG
This sequence comes from Aestuariivivens marinum, assembly GCF_022662175.1. Taxonomy (GTDB): domain Bacteria; phylum Bacteroidota; class Bacteroidia; order Flavobacteriales; family Flavobacteriaceae; genus Aestuariivivens; species Aestuariivivens marinum. The sequence goes on from NZ_JAKMCR010000001.1 coordinate 199,063, forward strand.
ATATCACCTCCCAAAATAGTGGCATTGGCATAAATACATACATTATCCTCGATGGTAGGATGTCGTTTGGTAGATGCCAAACTTTTAGCTACTGAAATACCACCAAGCGTTACCCCTTGGTAAATTTTAACGTGATTGCCTATTATTGAAGTTTCACCTATGACAATACCCGTTCCATGATCGATGTAGAACGATTCGCCAATGGTCGCACCTGGATGTATATCGATACCCGTAATACCATGGATGTACTCACTCATCATTCTAGGCAATATATGGACCTTTTGCTTGTATAACTGATGGCTTAGCCTATAAATAGAAATAGCATAAAACCCGGGATAGGCCAAATAAATTTCCTGTAAACTATGCGATGCTGGGTCATTGCGCTCAAAAGCTATGGCATCTAAATCCAAAATAAGTCTTAATTCGGGCAACTTATTCTTGAATGTATCCCAGTGTTCCTCACCCCTTTCTATACTTAATTTGGCAAGGATTTTAAGAAACGTCAATTCTAAATATGCTTCATATTCATTATGTTGTTCTTCATCAAAAAGTGAATAGAACAAGCGCTTGGTAAATGTTTTAACGGTATCTTTTAGGCAAACATTATAGCTTTTCATTAGTTAATATTATCATAAATTAAATGACTAAGTTACACAATTATAATTTTATTAAATAGCCTGAATCACCGCTTTTGGTGCTTCTTTACGCGATCCATCAAATCCGTCTATACCACTCACTGTTGTATATTTTAGCACATACCTTTTCCCTGGATTAATAATGCGGTAAGCAGCTTGGCACATTAAAGTCGCTTCGTGGAATCCACAAAGTATCAATTTTAATTTTTCAGGATAAGTGTTCACATCACCTATGGCAAATATCCCGGGAATATTGGTTTGGTAGTTTAATGTGTTATCCACCTTTATAGCATTTTTTTCAATCTCTAACCCCCACTTTCCTATAGGCCCTAATTTTGGTAACAATCCAAATAACGGAATAAAATAATCAGTTTCTATTAAATTGGACTTACCCCCTTTGCTTACAGTAACTGCTTCAATTTTACCATCACCATGCAAGGCTGTAACTTCGGCTGGGGTTATTAAATTGATTTTATTCAATAGAGTAAGCTCCCTGACTTTTTCTACAGAATCCAACGCTCCCCTAAACTCATTTCTTCTATGGATAAGCGTCACTTCTGAAGCGACATCGGCCAAAAAGATACTCCAATCCAGTGCCGAATCACCACCACCTGAAATCACTATACGTTTATTTCTATAAACCTCAGGGTCTTTAATGATATAATCAACACCATTATCTTCATAATTTGCAATACCTTCGATAGTAGGTTTTCTTGGTTCAAAAGCCCCTAAACCTCCAGCTATAGCTACCACGGGTGCATGGTGTCTGGTGCCTTTATTAGTAATTACAATAAACGATCCATCTTCCAGTTTATCAATGGTTTCGGCACGTTCACCTAGTGTAAATCCCGGTTCAAATTGCTTGCCCTGTTCCAATAAATTCTTGGTTAAATCGTCAGCCAATATCTCAGGAAACCCTGGAATGTCGTAAATAGGCTTTTTAGGATAAATCTCCGAACATTGCCCTCCTGGTTGTGGCAACGCATCGATTAAATGACATTTTAATTTCAACAATCCTGCTTCAAACACAGTAAATAAACCTGTTGGGCCTGCTCCTATAATTATTATATCGGTTTTAATCATGCTATGGTTTTTCTTTTTCAATTAATCCTTTGGTAACTTCGTTTAAGGTTTCTACTTTTTGTTCAAAATCCCCTTTTATTGTTTTTCTATAGTGGTTTAAATTTTTCACCAAATCATTAATGTTTTCAGGAATCACATCTTCAAAAAATTGTCGTAACCGCTTAGTAGTTGTAGGCGATTTACCATTAGTGCTAATGGCTACTTTTACATTCCCTTTGGTAACAATACCACCCATATAAAAATCACAGTAAGGTGGATTATCGGCCACATTTACCAAAATGTTTAGCTTTCTACAATGTTTATAAACTTTAATGTTTACCTCAGGAACATCGGTGGTAGCAACAACTATATGTTTTCCTTTTAGATATTTTTTTTTGTAAACATCTTTAATTAAGGTAACATCTCCTTGTTTAGATAAGGTTTCGGTCCCTTCCCTAAATATGGGTGCAACCATAGTCACTTTAGCATCTGGACTAGACTTTAATAAAAATGTCAATTTCTCCTCAGCTACATAACCACCACCTATAATGAGTATATTTAGATGGTTTGTTTTTAAAAAAATGGGATATAAATTATTGTAATCCATAGTTTATGCAAAGGCAACGTCATTAGAAATCGAGCTCAGCACCGATCTTTGATTTACCACTTCACCAATGACAATAATGGCTGGAGACGACAACCGTTTTTCTTTTACAATCTGCTGAATGGTATTTATAGTACCTATGGCCACTTTTTCATCGGGCGTTGTTCCATTTTGAATAATTGCCACTGGCATGTCCTGTTTATTTTCTTTGGAAAACACACTAACGATTTCATCCAGTTTATGCATGCCCATAAGGATTACTACAGTGGCTGTAGAATTTGCAGCCAAAGCCACATCAGTTGACAGTTGGTGGTTTTTGGTTGTCCCCGTAATCACCCAAAAGCTTTCTGAAGCCCCACGTTTGGTTAAGGGAATCCCCTGATAGGCTGGCACTGCTGTTGCCGATGAAATGCCCGGCACCACAAAAGTTTCCAGACCAAAAGGTTTTACATAATCGATCTCTTCGGCACCACGGCCAAAAATAAAGGGGTCGCCTCCTTTAAGTCGCACTACATGTCCCTTTTCCTTAGCCTTTGCCACAATAAGTTCATTGATTTGTTCTTGTTGAAAAGCATAGCATCCCCTGCGCTTACCTACAAAAATAAGTTCGACTTCTTTAGGAGCATAATCCAATAACGCTTTGTTAACAAGAGCATCGTATAGAATAACATCAGCCGATTCTATAGCTTTAATGGCCTTTAAGGTTATTAAAGCCAAATCCCCCGGACCAGCACCTACAACTGTTAATGTTGGTGTTTTTAAATTCATGGCTCTGAATTAAACTGCCTTACCTAAAGTCATTTCAGCTGCTCTAAAAGCTTTTACTTTTTCCAAAAACTGATTGGCGTTTTCTATATAACAGGATGCAAATTCCTTTGATGGCGAAAATTTATTGATTTGATATACCAAGTCTGAGAACAAGGTTTCCAAATTGATTTTTTCATTAGTGACGAAAAATTCATCAAACTGACTCACAATACCTGCATGGGTATTGGTGCGTTTATTTTCAGCAATCAACAAGGCCTTTGCCGAATTTATCATCGAACTATAGGCATGATAAATAGCGCTGGAATACACTTGATTAGCAAACGACTCGTTGGCATTTTCAATTTTCTCCTCACTCTCTAAAAATAAAGTTGCCACTAAATCGATAACCACTCCGGCACACTCCCCAACACCAATTTCCTTTTCATACTTTTCGGTATTGCCCCAATCGATAAAATCAGCTTGGGTTAAATTGGTTACATCTTGTAAGTCCTGCAACAAATCGTAAAAATAACGCTCACCATGAGCTTTATAGTAATCGACAAATTTTTGTCCTTTGGCATTGGCTTCATAATCATCCAAAATGCGCCTTAAGGCTTCTGGCCCTCGCTTACTTGGTATTTTAGCTACCTTATCGGCAAAAACGCCATTACCATCCCCTAAGTTTCCACCACCTATTAATACTTGTAACGCTGGTGCCACCAATTTATCAGGCGTACGCACAGACATCCCTTGAAACCCAATATTGGCCATATTGTGTTGCCCACAGGCATTCATACACCCACTGACCTTAATCACCAAGTCTTGGTTTTTCAAATATTGTGGGTATTCTGTTTTTATAACACGCTCCAACTCACTAGCGATACCCGTACTACTGGCTATTCCCAGATTACAGGTGTCGGTTCCAGGGCAAGCAGTTATGTCGACAGCTTTATTGTAACCAGCTTCTACAAAACCTAATTTTTCTAATTCTGTGTAGAAAAACGGTACCAATTCACGTTTTACAAACGGAATAACAATATTTTGGCGCAAGGTCAACCGTAGTTCTCCTGCAGCATAGTTCTCAATTAAATCGGCCAATAATCTCGCTTTATCGGTATAAAAATCGCCTAAAAGCACTTTAATACCAATAGCAACATAGCCTTCTTGTTTTTGAGGGATAAGATTGGTCGATTTCCAAGTTTCAAATGCTTGTTGATCTTTTATATCTACCAGCGGAATATCATGAACTTCAACTGGCTTAGACACTTCATAAGCATCAACATCAATAGGAACCGATTTTAATTCAATGGCATTTTGCTCTTCATCAACCAATGCTTTGAAAGCATTCAATCCAATATCCTTTATTAAAAACTTCATACGAGCCTTAGCACGGCTTCGACGTTCACCATGACGATCGAAAATTCGTAACACCCCTTCCATAATTGGGATAATTTTATCAGTGGAAACAAAATCATAAAGTACATCGGCATGACGGGGTTGTGAGCCCAATCCGCCACCAATCATCACTTTAAATCCACGTTCACCATCTTTTACTTTGGCAATAAAACCTAAATCGTGCATATAAGACAGCCCTGTATCTTCATCGGACGATGAGAAGGACACCTTAAACTTACGTCCCATTTCCTGACAAATAGGGTTTCTTAAAAAAAAACGGAACAAGGCATCAGCATACGGCGACACATCAAATGGTTCGTTAACATCAATACCCGATGTTTCATTGGCTGTTACGTTACGAACTGTATTTCCACAGGCCTCCCTAAGCGTTACATCATCACGTTCCAATTCGGCCCATAATTCTGGCGTTCTGTTTAAATCGACATAATGAATTTGAATATCCTGACGCGTGGTAATGTGTAAACGTCCACGAGAGTATTCGTCGGAAACTTCAGAAATGCGACGTAATTGGTTGCTCTTTACTTTTCCATAGGGTAATTTTATACGGATCATTTGCACGCCTTCTTGACGTTGACCATAAACACCACGTGCCAAACGCAGACTTCTGAATTTTTCCTCGTCTATCTTTCCGTTATTGAATAGCTCAATTTTATTGGCCAATTCAATAATATCCCTTTCAACTAATGGATTTTCTATTTCTGTTCTAAAACTTTGCATGACAATCCCTCCTAATCTTCCTATTTCGACTGCAGTAAACGCAGGCTTATGAAGAAATTTTTAGTTTTTTTATTTTTTTATTTAATCTTACTAACCGAAATATGTTAGTAGATTTACTGGATAAAACCAGCTCCTACTGTGTTATTGGATTTGGCGTCAATTAAAATAAACGACCCATTGGTCCTGTGATTTTTAAATTGATCGTAAAAAATAGGTTTATTTAGTTTAAAGCTTACTGAAGCAATATCGTTCATGCTTAATCCAGAAACATCATTTTCAATTCCTGAATAATCCGGATGAATCTTATGATTAATACGATCTACCTTCGCCAGTACTTTATTAACTCCATGCTGAACAACATATTTCCCTCCTGTTATTAACTTTTCAGAATCCATCCAACACACATTGGCCGTAAATTGTTTATCGATGGTTGGCAAATCACCTTCCTTAACAATCATATCACCACGACTCACATTAATATCATCTTCTAAAGTTATCGTTACCGATGAACGTCTCGAAGCAGTTTCATACTTTTGATCGTAAACATAAATATCTTTGATTTTAGATCTGGTTTTAGATGGTAATACAATAATTTCATCACCTATACTTAAATTTCCTCCGTACACTTTTCCCGCATAACCTCTAAAATCGTGAAACTCTTCCGTTTTTGGACGAATAACATATTGGACCGGAAAACGCGGAGTTCCTACATTGAAAATATCTGCTTTGTCTAATTTTTCTAGATGTTCTAATAACGCTTCTCCTTTATACCAAGGCATTTTATCTGAAAGATGTACAACATTATCCCCTTTTAGGGCACTAACAGGAATAAAGGTGATTTTTTGGTCTTGGTAATCGCGTTTACTCATTAATTCTTCAAAATCGGCTTTAATCTTGTTGTATACCTCTTGAGAATAATCTACCAAATCCATTTTGTTAATGGCAACAACAATATCCTTAATGCGCAATAAATTATTGATAAAGAAATGGCGATTCGTTTGTTCAATCACCCCTTTTCTTGCATCAATTAGAATAATAGAGGCCTGTGATGTTGAAGCGCCCGTTACCATATTTCTCGTGTATTCAACATGCCCAGGAGTGTCTGCTATAATATAACTTTTCTTAGCGGTTGAAAAGTAGATATGTGCGACATCTATAGTAATGCCTTGTTCACGCTCAGCGACTAAACCATCAGTTGCTAAAGAAAAATCCAAGTAATCATAACCACGTTGCTTACTGGTTTTTTCTATGGCTTCCAATTTATCTGTAGTAAGTGATTTGGTATCATAAAGTATACGTCCAATCAAGGTACTCTTTCCATCATCTACACTTCCTGCGGTTGCTATTTTTAATACTTCCATTTTATTTAGTTTGCGACTAGATTTTAGCTAATAGCTAATATTTTTTTACTTCTAATTTCTTACTTCTCCCAATAACAATCGGGTATTCATTTTTTAAAAATACCCTTGCTGTTTACGTTTTTCCATGGCAGCTTCAGAACGTTTATCATCTATACGGGCACCACGCTCAGAAATGGTACTCTCCCTAATCTCTGCAACCACTCTAGAAATGGTTGTTGCTTCTGACAGTACAGCAGCAGTACAACTCATATCTCCTACAGTTCTAAAACGCACTACACGTTCTTCTACTTCCTCATGATCATCCCGATAAACCACATCATCATCGGCAGACCAGATCAACCCATCCCTAAGGAAAGTAGCTCTTGTATGTGCAAAATAAATTGAAGGTATTTCTATATTTTCTTTTTCAATGTATGACCAAACATCCAATTCTGTCCAATTGGAAATCGGGAATACACGAACATTTTGTCCCAAATCTATTTCTCCATTCAACATATCGAACAATTCTGGTCTTTGGTTTTTCTCATCCCATTGTCCAAAGTCGTCACGTACTGAAAAAATGCGCTCTTTAGCCCTAGCCTTTTCCTCATCGCGACGAGCTCCTCCAATACAAGCGTCAAACTTAAACTCTTCAATTGCATCTAATAAAGTTGTTGTTTGCAAAGTATTTCTGCTCGCATAACGACCTGATTCTTCCTTTACCTTTCCTTCGTCTATCGAATCCTGAACATGTCTTACAATAAGCTCCAAACCTAATTCATTAACTAGATTATCCCTAAATTCTATAGTTTCAGGAAAGTTATGCCCAGTATCAATATGCATTAAAGGAAACGGAATTTTAGCTGGATAGAAAGCTTTTTGGGCCAACCTTACCAAAGTTATAGAATCCTTACCTCCAGAAAATAACAAGACAGGCCTTTCAAACTGCGCTGCTACCTCTCTCATAATGTAAATCGCTTCGTTTTCCAGCGAATTAATGTGTGATGTGTCTTTTTTAATCGTACTATTCATAATATTATTTATCTTAAGCATGTAACCCACACTCCCTATTTTCCAATGCTTTTGTTGGATCAAAATATTTAAATTCGTTAGGCAGGTTATTTTCCTCTAAATATAAATCTAATTTATCATCAGACCAATAATAAAAGGGACTGACCTTTAAAACACCATCTTTACTCAAGCTAAAAACACCTATAGTGTTTCGAAAGGCTGTTTGTCCTTGGCGCAGGTTGGTGAACCAGACTTTGGCTTGATGCTCTTCCATAGCTCTTCTAAAGGGTTCCAACTTCACCTGTTCTGTAAACAAATCATGTTCAGGTGTATCAATACTTGGAATTCCCAAAACCACATTACGATGGGCCGAAGTTTGTTTGGGTACGTATAAAAAGATATTTAAGTTTAAATCTTTAATCACTTGTTCTGCATGACGATAGGTTTGTGGTGTATTGTAACCAGTATCACACCATACTACTGGGATTTTTTCCTCTACCATACTTACGGCATGTAAAATTGCTGCTTCATAAGGTCTAAAATTTGTAGTTACAACCGCATCACCACTAAATTCTAAGGCTTTTTTTATGATTTCTGTTGGAGTTAGTTTTTTAAAAGCCTCATTTAGCTCCTCTATTTGTTTTTCAGTAAACATTATTTTCCCCATTTTATATTATTCCATGCACGTTCATGAAAGAAATACAATACCATCTTAGACACAAACTCAACAGAAGCAATAGCAGCAGCAGTCTTAACTTCACCAACAATTAACCACGATAAAATCAATGTATCCAAGGTTCCTATAACCCTCCAGCTAATGGTTTTAACCAAACTACGCTTTACTTTTTCGGAAGATTGTTTATTACACTCTAATGCATTTGTAACTTCGGGATTGCTAATGTTAACTTCTTTTACCTCCTTATTACTTCTATTTAAAACAACGTCAATTATCATATCAATTAAATATTATTCCTATCGATTTAATAGGAATTACAAAAATAAAACTTTTTATTACACGGCAAACCTCTTTTATAATTTTTTAGAAAAAATGTAACTTTTTAGTGATAAAGTGATAAAAATGAAAGCAAATGAAGCTTATTTTATGAAATCACTACCTGTTACTTTACCTGAAAGATCTTCTAAGGTAGTGTTTCTAAAGACATTGAGTGTACTATCCCGAACTTGAATCATAAGTTTATGGACACTGCATAGATTTTCATCCGGGCAATCATCACATTTTTCATAAAAGTTTAAACTTACACAGGGCACCATCGCAATAGGGCCTTCCAAAACACGCATCACCTCGGTCATTAAAATTTCCGAAGGAGCTTTTCTAAGATAATACCCACCATGCTTCCCTTTTTTAGAACCAAGGATTCCGGCCTTTCTAAGGGTAAGTAAAATACTTTCCAAAAACTTTTGGGGAATTCGTTCGCTTTTGGCGATCTCCCCTACCTGAGAAGGGGTATCGTCCTCCCTTCTGGCAATATAGGCTAATGCCTTTAAGCCGTATTTGGTTTTTTTGGATAGCATGTTGCTAATATAAATAATTAACTAATAACGATTATAAATTATTTAGCTAAAGCAAAGCATATACTGCATAAATATCCTAGAAAATTACAATAAACGACAAAAGAGGTTTTGTTTATTTGTTTTTAGGTTAAAAATATATACCTTATTGAAATCTTCTTATCAAAGAATAATTTTCATGGAAAAAACCAATGTTTTAATTCTTCTTTTTTTTATCTCAGTTATTATTTCAAGCTGTAAAGAAAAGTCCACATCTTTTATTTATGACAAGGCCATTATTGAAAATGCCGAAGCCCAATACGCTCTACTTTCACATTCAGTTGATTCAGCATTTAAAAGTAATAACTTTATTCCAAGAACAATAAAGGATACTGGTGGAGTCTCATATGTAAGTATATATGACTGGACCAGTGGTTTTTATGCTGGATCTTTATGGTATTTAAATTTTTTAACCGAGAATCCAAAATGGGAACAGTTAGCATTAAAATATACCAAAAGATTAGATTCCATACAATATTGGATTGGCAATCACGATGTTGGGTTTATGATAGAATGTTCTTATGGAAATGCCTTAAAAAAATTGCCTTCAAAAGCATTTGACAGTGTTATCGTTCAATCCGCCAAATCACTTTCAACACGTTTTAGGCCGAATGCAGGAATTATACAATCCTGGAACGCATCCCAGAAATGGAACTGTCCAGTCATTATTGACAACATGATGAATCTGGAACTGCTTTTTCATGCCACAAAAATTAGTGGTGATTCAACCTATTATAATTTAGCCGTTTCACATGCCGATAAAACATTGGAGAACCATTTTAGAGTAGATAACAGTTCTTACCATGTTTTAAATTATGATACCAGCAATGGCAATGTCCTTATCAAAAATACGCATCAAGGTTTAGCTGATGATTCTGCATGGTCAAGAGGTCAATCTTGGGGATTATATGGCTTTACGGTATGTTATAGAGAAACTAATGATAAAAGATACTTAGAACAAGCACTGAAAATAGCAGAATTCATAAAAACACATCCTAATTTACCTAAAGATAACATTCCATATTGGGACTATAACGCTCCTAACCAGAGTGATACCCCAAGAGATGCTTCTGCTGCTGCTATTGCTGCCTCGGCTTTGTATGAGCTAAGTGGTTTTTTAAAAAGTAAAGGGAAGGAATACAAAACATTTGCTGATGAAATAATGTTTAACTTATGCAGTCCAAGCTATTTTTCAGATAATGGAACCAACGCAGGTTTTCTATTAAAACACTCGGTTGGAAGTCTACCCCATGGTGTTGAAGTTGATGTCCCTTTAAACTATGCCGATTATTATTTTCTGGAAGCCTTATACCGATTAAAACAATTGAATAAATGATGAAAAAATATACATCCATACTTATTGCGTTTTTTATTTCATTTATTGTACTATCTCAAAATGACAGAACCGTTTGGGTAAATGAACTTACCAAAATGGCAAAACCCGTATTAATAGCACTAGCTAACGATGAACTAAAAGAAACCATGCCCATAGAACAAAGTAGTTTTGAATATGGAGACCGAAGCACGTTTGCTGGTTTGGAAGCTTTTGGCAGATTAATGGCTGGTATTTCACCTTGGTTAGAATTGGGGCCAAGCCCTACCGAAGAGGGAAAATTACGCAAAACCTATATTGAACTTGCCCACAAAGCCATTTACAATGCTGTAAATCCCAAGTCAAAAGATTATTTGAACTTTGACATAGGAAACCAACCTTTAGTTGATGCAGCCTTTTTAGCCCAAGCATTGCTGCGAGCCCCAAATCAACTGTGGCATCCCTTGCCTATAGAAACAAAGCAATTAGTTATTAATGCTTTTAAAAAATCGAGAACAATAAAAAATGTTCCTTACAACAACTGGTTATTGTTTGCGGCCACTGTCGAGGCTTTCTTTGTGAAATTTGATGAAGGTGCAGATTTTTTACGCATTGAATATGCCTTAAACAAGCACATGGAATGGTATGTTGGAGACGGTTTATATGCTGATGGAAAATATTACCATTGGGACTATTACAATTCCTTTGTTATTAACCCGATGCTTCTTGATATAGCGATTGTTTTACAAGACACTTCACATCCTTTAAAAGGATTATATGATGTTATTTTAACAAGAGCACAACGCTATGGTGAAATTTTAGAACGCCAAATATCGCCTGAAGGCACCTATCCCATAGTAGGACGGTCTTCTGTATATAGATTTGGAGCTTTTCAAGTTTTATCACAGTTAGCACTTTTGGAAAAACTGCCTAAAACCTTATCGGAAGGACAAGTAAGGGCAGCACTAACCAAAGTACTTATTAGATTACATCAATCAGAAGGTACATTTAACGAAAAAGATTGGCTTCAAATAGGAGTCGTTGGCCACCAACTTAAAATGGCCGAACCTTATATTTGTACAGGAAGCCTATATTTAACGTCTTTAGGTTTTTTATGCTTAGGATTACCTGAAAACCATTCGTTCTGGACTTCAAAACCAGAACCATGGTCTATGGTAAAGGTTTGGGGTGGAGATCCTTTAGTAAAGCGAGACTCGTATAAAAACTAAACGATCAACCCAAAGCCTGCTCCAAATCGGCAATAATATCGTCAACATGTTCCAGTCCGACTGAAACACGAACCAAGCCATCGGTAATACTTACCTCTAGTCTATCTTCCTCAGACAATTTACTGTGGGTGGTACTTGCTGGGTGCGTAACTATGGTTCGGGTATCTCCTAAGTTGGCCGATAATGAACATAGTTTTATCGCATCTAAAAATTGGCGTCCAGCTTCTATACCTCCTTTCACTTCAAAAGAGACAATATTACCCCCTTGTTTCATTTGCTTTTTTGCGACTTCGTATTGTGGATGCGATTTTAAAAACGGATACTTTACCCAACTTACTTTTGAATGATTTTCCAAAAACTCAGCTACTTTTAAAGCATTCTCACAATGCCTATCAACCCTCACGGGGAGTGTTTCCAAACTTTTGGATAGTGTCCAGGCATTAAACGGCGATAAGGCAGGGCCCGTATTTCTGGCAAATAAGTAAATCTCACGGATTAAATCAGCGTTACCCACAGTAACACCTCCCAATACGCGTCCTTGGCCATCCATGAGTTTAGTCGCGCTGTGGATCACCAAATGCGCTCCATGTTTTATGGGTTGTTGCAAATACGGCGTTGCAAAACAGTTGTCTATTATTAAAATAAGATTATGCTTTTTAGCAATATTTCCCAATAGATCCAAATCTATAATATCAACCGCAGGATTGGTTGGTGATTCAGCATATAAAATCTTAGTCTTAGGTGTTATGCATCCTTCAATTGTTTCTGGCTTGGTAACATCGAAATAAGTAGTTTCTATTTGCCATTTAGGCAAGTACTTTGTAAACAAGGTATGCGTTGAACCAAACACCGAACGCGCCGATACAATATGGTCATCACTCTCCAATAAAGCCGCAAAAGTGGAAAAAATGGCCGCCATACCCGTAGCAAAGGCATAACCACTTTCAGCCCCTTCCATCTGACACACTTTTTCTACAAACTCGGTGGTATTGGGGTTGGTGAAACGGCTATAAATGTTACGTTCTTTTTCCTCGGTAAATGAGGCCCGCATATCTTCTGCGTCCTCAAATATAAAACTCGACGTTAGGTATAACGGACTCGTATGTTCTAAAAATTCAGTTCGCTCTAATTGAGTACGGATAGCTTCAGTTTCAAACCTGTTACTCTTCTTGTTCATTTTATCCTATTTAATTAGGTTTCGACTCCTCTCAACCTGATATTAATTTTAATTGATATGTTTGGACAGCCTTAAAATATCACCAAAAACACCTCGTGCTGTTACTTCGGCCCCAGCTCCGGCTCCTTGGATAACAATAGGTTGCTCGCCATAACTTTCGGTAAATATTTCAAAAATAGCATCACTTCCTTTTACATGACCTAAGGTACTATCTTCTGGAATAGAAACTAATTTTACTTCCAAATTACCTTTATCCTGGGACAAATCTCCTGACAAATCACCTACATAACGCAATACATGCCCAGGTTTTTGGGCGCTCTTTATCTTCTGAAATGTATCATCCAAAACATCCAACTGTCCTAAAAATTCCGTTACCGAAATATTTTGATAGACTTCAGGAATTAAATTTTGCACTGAAACATCTTCAAACTCGTTTTGCAGATCCAATTCTCTGGCCAAAATCAATAGTTTTCTAGCGACATCGTTTCCTGAAAAATCCTCGCGAGGGTCCGGCTCTGTAAATCCTTTATCGATCGTCTCTTGAACAATAACACTAAAAGGTTTGTCCTCTACAGAAAAGTTATTAAAAAGATAACTCAAAGTCCCTGAAAACACGCCTCGTATTCTAGTAATATTTTCCCCAGATTCGTGCAACAATTTAATAGTGTCAATTAATGGTAAACCAGCACCAACAGTGGTCTCGTACAAGTACTGTTTGTTATGGCTCTTTAATTGAACTCGCAAATAATTGTAAAAACCATAAGAAATGGTATTAGCTATTTTATTGGACGATACCAAATCAAAACCAGCGTCCACAAAAGATGTATAGTTATTATGAAACTCTGGACTTGCTGTATTATCTACTGCAATCAAGTTTTCTAAATGGTGTGCTTTTGCAAATGCGATAACATCTTCAACCCGACTTTCTTGAGACGTAGATTGAATGTTTTCACTCCAATTAACACCGACTCCATTCTTGTTTAGCAACAACTTTTTAGAATTGGCAATAGCAAACACATTTAAGTTGATACCCTTACGTTTTTCAATCTCCCCTTTCGATTTTAATATCTGATTGATAAGGGCACCTCCTACACCTCCATGGCCAAATATGGCAATATTTACCTTTTTTGAAATACCGAAAATCTCACCATGAATTACATTTAATGCTTTGTGCAACTGACCCTTACGCACTACCAAACTCACATTTTTGCCCGTTACAGTATTATTAAACAATAAAGGTGTGATTTGGTTTTTAATCAGGGCGTTGAATGGTTTGTGGAATGAACTCAATTCTATTCCCACAATAGAAATGACCGACACATCATCTACCACATCTATCTTATTCACATCCTGCGAATAGAAATCTTTTTCGAACTCATGTTCCAAGGCAATAACAGCCTGAGTAGCTTTATCGGCATCTATAATTAAACCGATTCCTCTTTCTGAAGATCCTTGTGAAATGATGCTTACACTAATATCCTTATTGGCCAAGGCTCCAAAAATACGGGCATCCACACCACTTTTTCCTAATAACCCTCTACCTTCCAAATTCAGTAAGGCAACATTGTCTAAAACCGATAACGACGTTACTTCCTTAGAACTCGGTTTAGCTGTAATTAAAGTACCCTCGTCGTCTTCATTAAAGGTATTTAATATGCGTAGGTTTATATTTTTTTCAACTAACGGAATAATGGTCTTGGCATGCAATACATTGGCTCCAAAATTAGCCAACTCGTTAGCTTCACTAAACGACAGTTCCTTAATTTTTCTAGCATCTTCAACCAAATCGGGGTTGGCCGTATAAATACCATTAACATGGGTGTAGTTTTGTAATTCTTCAGCATCCAAATAATTGGCCAACAAGGCCGCAGTATAGTTGCTACCATTCCTTCCTAAGGTGGTCGTTTCATTCTTCAAGTTAGATGCTATAAACCCTGTTACAATGTTAATCGTATCGCCATTGTTTTGTTTAAAATACTGCTTGATGTTGTCCTTTGAAGGTTGCGAAATGGGTTGCGCATTACCAAATACATCATTCGTTTTAATCAACTGTCTCGAGTCTGTTGCCTTGGCTTTAATATTTCGTTGGTTCAGCAAAGCTGAAATCATTTTAACAGACAACAGTTCCCCTTGTGCCAAAATTTCATCTTTGGTTTTTTTACTGTAATCCCTTAGTAAACTAACCCCCTCGAACAACTTATCTAAAATGGAGAATTCCTCTGAAAAATTTATCGATGGTAACGGTTCTATCTGATACGTTTTAAAGATTTCCAATGATGATTTGTAATCTTCACCTTTAAGGGCTTCATCTAAAATAGTTTCGAGTTCATCAGTAGCATTGCCCCGCGCAGAGACCACAACGGTAATGCGCTCTCCTACTTTAATTTTATTTTCGATAATGGAAAGGACTTTCTCCAACCCTTTGCCATTGGCCAAGGACTTTCCTCCAAACTTTAGTACTTTCATTCTTTTCTTTTTAGAATTTGGCACAAATATGCCTTCTATAATTTTTTCCAATTGCTCATATTCCATCAAAAAAGCATCGTGCCCATGTACTGAATGGATTTCATTATATGTTACATTTGCATGTGTTACCGCCAGTTGTTTATGGGTTTGCCTGTTTTCTTCAGCCGTAAAAAACAAATCGGAATCTACTCCAATAATATGTATGTTTGCTTCAATAAGTTCCAACACGTTAAAATCGGCTTTACGGTCTTTGGTTACATCAATGGTTTTTAGTAACTGGTTCATCAATTTATAAGCAGATAGCTGAAAGCGTTCCTGTAATTTTTTACCATGGTGCAACAGCCAACTCTCTACATTAAAAATTTCCAAATCTTCATTTTTAGACCGTTGAAAACGTTCCTTAAACGATTCTGGAGTACGATAACACAACATGGCATGCATGCGAGCGTCGTGTACCGGATTTTTAGAATTCAACAGAAACTGCTCCTGAATCTGACAATTTGCAATGAGCCAATCTGTTGATTTCCAATCGGTGGCCACAGGAATCAAATTTTCAGTAAAATTAGGCTTTAATACCGCCATTTCCCAAGCAATACCGCCTCCCAAGGATCCTCCTATTATGGCAAAAAGTTTCCCCGTATTGAGTCGTTCCAATCCTATTAAAAAGAGACTGGCGACGTCGCGGGCCACAAAATCCTTGTAATTATCAATGACAAAACCATCATATCCATTCCCAGGAATGTTAAAGGCTAAAACCGTATATAATTTGGTATCGATCACTTTATCGTTACCAATTAAGTCTTTCCACCAACCATCTTCCCCTGCCACATTACTATTTCCAGTAAGCGCATGATTAACCAATACTATAGGAGCCTCACCTAAAACTTGTCCGAATAACTGATAACTTAACTTTATTTCAGGAATGTGTACTTTACTTTCTGTGATAAAGTCATTAATAATGATATGTTGCAATTCTTGATTCACTATTTTATTTTTTCAAAAGCCTGCTTTAAATCCGCTTTTAAATCTTCTACATCCTCAATACCCACTGATAGCCTTATTAAATCGGCTGAAACACCAGCTGATATCTGTTCTACTTCGGATAACTGTTGATGCGTGGTACTTGCTGGATGAATAATTAGTGATTTAGTATCTCCTATATTCGCTAATAAAGAAAACAATTTAGTTTCATCTGCAATGGTCTTAGCGGCATCAAAACCTCTTTTGGCACCAAAGGTTATAATACCACTTTGCCCTTTAGGTAAATACTTGTTGGCTAAAGCTTTATATTTACTACTTTCCAAACCAGGATAATTCACCCAAGCCACTTCATCTTGCTCCTCCAACCATTCTGCCAATACCAAAGCATTTTCACTATGCTGTTTAATTCTAACAGGCAGAGTTTCTAATCCTTGAAGGATATTAAAGGCATTGGTTGGGCTTAAAGCTCCTCCAAAATCACGTAAGCCTTCTAAAATAAGTTTAAAGGTATACGAGGCTGCACCCAATGTCTCATAATATTTTAATCCATGATACCCTGCTGAAGGTTCAGTAAATTCAGGAAATTTGCCATTAGACCAGTCGAACGTTCCAGCATCGATAATTGCACCACCTATAGAGGTTCCTTGGCCGCCAATGTACTTGGTTAAGGAATGAATAACAATATTAGCTCCATGCTCTATTGGGTTTAGCAAAACTGGTGTTGCTACCGTATTGTCTACAATAAATGGCACCCCTGCTGCTTTGGAGTGTTCAGCTATCGCTTCCAAATCCAACACATCTAATTTAGGGTTTCCCAATGATTCTACAAAAAATGCTCTGGTATTGTCCTGTACCGCTTTTGCAAAATTTTCGGGATTCGAAGCGTCCACAAAGGTAGTGGTAATACCCAATCTAGGTAAGGTGACATTCAATAGGTTATACGTTCCACCATACAAACTACTTGAAGCTACAATATGATCTCCAGCTCGTAAAAGAGTTAACAACCCTGTAGAAATAGCCGATGTTCCAGATGCAAAAACAACTGCTCCAATCCCTCCCTCAACAGCAGCAAGTCGCTCTTGTAAAATTTGGTTAGTTGGATTATTTAAACGGGTATAAATAAAACCTAATTCCTTAAGTGAAAATAAATTGGCAGCATGTTCAGAATCCCTAAATACATAAGATGTTGTTTGGTAAATTGGGATTGCTCTAGTGCCAGCATGCTGGGTTACATCATGTCCTGCATGTAATGCGTTTGTTGTTAGACTGTGTGTACTCATTTTTCTAATTTTTTTTATTAATAATTAATTAAAAAGTCAAATGCACCTATAAGGTGTACTTCATAGAAAAATGTTAAAAAGAAATTACAATAATTACCGGAAGTAATTTTGATGGTTATCTATCCCGCTGGACCCAAAACAACACTTATACTAAGCTAAGTGCAACGTTAGGGACAGGGTAGAATTTAGCACCTTCTTTAATAGAATTAAAGGGTTGCTAAGGTTTCATAGGGTCTAATCCCTCCACCTTTCTTGATAACATTTCAATAAGTTTTTTGAACTTTGTGAATGCAAATATTCAGTTAGAATAATTTAATATCCAAATTTTTCATAAAGAAATTCATGAAAAAATTACTTTTTCTCTTGGTTCTTTAAAAATTTGTTGTGAATCACATCTGCAATGGGCTGATTGTTTATTTTAGATTCCAACCAGGAAATGATGTCCAAATATAAAAAAGGCCGCTTTTGATAAGGGTCATTCTCAAAGACCTTTAATTTTTTATGAAGTTTGATAAATTCGCCTTTGACCTCATGTGGGTAAATATCGCCTAAACCTCTTAAGAACTTAATGATTTCCTTCTGTACTTCATACAGGTCCTCCATCTTAATAAGAAACTTATAAGTACTACGTATCAATACATCTAAATTATAGTCCAAGCCCGCCTCATAATGTGCCACCAAATTTAAAATTCGAGAAAAACACAGTAAATCCTCACGCATTTGCAACGATTTGTTACTTATGATTTTGTCTAAAAACAAAATACATTTTTTAGTATCACCCGCTCCAAAATACATACTCGCTATTTTGTAATAGAATACCATAATATGATGCTCATCTATTCTATCCCTGTAGTTTTGAAGCTCTTTTAAAACCTCTTCAATAAGTGGTAAACCTTCCTCAAAACTACCTTCTATGAAATGTAAATTAAATTTGTTGTTGTAAACATACAAAAAGGCTAGGCCTTCATTATTATCATCTAGCGGAAACCATTTTTCCTTAGTTACCGCTTCTAATTGTGTTAATGTATTTTTAAACTTTTCATATTGCCTCAAGTAGAACAAGGCTTCCAATAAATAATGATTGCCCCTTAAAAAAAATACAGGATTAAGAACAATCATATCCTTGTTTTCATAGAATAGATCCACCCATTTAGAGGCGTATTTATAACAAGACAAAAAATCGACAGTTAAAAAACTGTACCATAAATAGGATTTGTAAAGCCATAATTTTTCACGAAATCCTAACTCATTGATATCATATTTGGGCAATCGGTTATTAAAGTACTTGGTTATAACTTGTTGTTCTTTATCATTCTTTACATACCCTGTTTTTAAAAATATGCCATATAACTGCAACGACAGATTAGACAGTTTACTTGCTAAAACATTTTGCAGACTGAGTTCCTTGGCCTGTATGGTCAACTCATCGGCACGATTGCTAATACTTCGGGTAATGTATTGAGACTCTATAACCTTTTCCAGTTCCACAATTTCGTAGGCTACATTTTTTTCTTCATGAGCTATGGCCATAGTTTTTGCTTTGTCAAGTATTTTTAAACTTTGCTTGTATAGGCCCTTATGGTATAATATGGTCGCAAAATCGAGTTGTTCCCTAATTTGAATTCGAATGTTTTGATGTGAGGGGTTCAATCTAAGACTTATCAATATTTGTTTATAAAGGTGAGCCTTTAAATTTGATAACTGTTGCTTCTTAACTATACCTTTTTTAAGAATTACCGATTCATCATACACAGAAAGTTTATCTAAGATATTGAAAAGGGTTAAAAATTTTGAATCTTCATTTACCCCCAATCTACCCACATAAAGCTTAAATTGTCTTTTTTCAGACTTAGACAACGACTTTACTAATACAAACAAATTATCTTTTTGCTCTCTTGTCATAGTTGCAAAAACAATATTAAATAATTGATTTACAGTTTTTTAAATACATCGTTATTGATTTAAACATCGTAATAACGAGACGTTGAATTCTGTTTTTACGAAACCAAAATATACATTCGTACTACAATAAGAAAATATATTTGAATAAATGTCTAATAATAGAGTCCAAATTTTTGATACAACGTTAAGAGATGGTGAACAAGTTCCTGGTTGCAAATTAAATACTGAACAAAAATTAGTTATAGCCGAACAACTGGATAACTTGGGGGTAGATATTATAGAAGCTGGTTTTCCGGTATCAAGTCCTGGTGACTTTAAATCGGTTGAAGCCATTTCTAAAATTGTAAAAAACGCTACTGTTTGTGGTTTAACTCGCTCGGTTGAAAATGATATAAAAGTTGCAGCCGAAGCTTTAAAACATGCCAAAAAGGCTAGAATTCATACTGGCATTGGCACTTCCGATTCACATATTCAACATAAATTTAAGTCTAATCGTGAAACGATCATAGAGCGTGCCGTAAAAGCGGTAAGCTATGCCAAATCGTTTGTTGAAGATGTTGAATTTTATGCAGAGGATGCCGGTAGAACAGACAACGATTATTTGGCTAGGGTTTGTGAAGAAGTGATTAAAGCCGGAGCGACGGTTTTAAATATACCAGATACAACTGGGTATTGCTTACCCCATGAGTATGGTGCAAAAATTAAATATCTCAAGGAAAATGTGAAAGGTATTGATAAAGCTATTTTATCCTGCCATTGCCACAACGATCTTGGATTGGCAACAGCCAATTCTATTGAGGGTGTAATTAATGGGGCACGACAAATTGAATGTACTATTAATGGTATTGGTGAACGTGCTGGAAATACCGCTTTAGAAGAAGTGGTCATGATATTAAAACAACATCCCTATTTAAATCTAGATACGGGAATTGAAACCCAAATGCTTTATGGCATTAGTCAGTTGGTATCAGACAGCATGGGTATTTATACACAACCTAATAAAGCTATTGTTGGAGCAAATGCTTTTGCCCATAGTTCTGGAATCCATCAGGACGGTGTGATTAAAAATCGTGAAACTTATGAAATCATAGACCCTAAAGACGTTGGTGTCACTGAATCTGCTATTGTGCTAACAGCACGAAGCGGTAGGGCGGCATTGGCTTATAGGGCAAAAAATATTGGTTACGAATTGACCAAATTACAATTGGATGAAATTTACATGGATTTCCTAAATTTTGCAGATAAAAAGAAAGAGGTAGACGATGACGATATCCATCAAATTATTGAAAACAGCAAAGTTTATAAAGAAATTACTTCTGCTTAACTAAAGGCAAATGAAACTAAACATAGCTGTTTTACCGGGCGACGGCATTGGTCCAGAAGTTACTGCGCAAGCCGTAAAGGTCTTGAAGGCCATAGCTATGGAATTTAATCATGTCTTTACTTTTGAAAAAGCATTGGTGGGCGCTTGCGCCATAGATAAAATGGGGAGTCCGTTACCCGAAGAAACCATTAGCATTTGCGAAAACGCAGATGCTATTTTATTTGGAGCCATCGGCCATACTAAATATAATAACGATACCTCATCTACTATACGCCCCGAACAAGGGCTTTTGGGTCTTAGAAAAACGTTCGATCTTTATTCAAATATTAGGCCCGTAATTGCCTACAACGATTTATTGCACAAATCGTCACTTCGAATGAAACAAATAAAAGGTACTAATATTTTAATTTATCGAGAGCTTACTGGTGGTATTTATTTTGGAGACAAGAACTTTAACGAAGATGGCAATGCCGCTTGGGATGTTTGTCATTATACTCGCTTTGAAATTGAACGTATAGCACACAAAGCCTTTAAAGCAGCACTATCTAGAAAACGAAAACTTACCTTGGTTGACAAAGCCAATGTACTTGCCAGCTCCAAGCTTTGGCGTAAGGTAGTTTTAGAATTAGCAATCCAATATCCAGATGTGGAGTTGAATTGCATTTACATTGATAATGCGGCCATGGAGCTTATTATCAACCCTAAACAGTTTGATGTTATTTTAACTGAAAACATGTTTGGTGACATCCTATCGGAAGAAGCTAGTGTTATTGTAGGATCAATTGGTTTATTGGCGTCGGCATCAAAAGGTGATAAATATGTGATGTTCGAACCCATACATGGAGCTTACACTAAGGCAGCCAATAAGGGTATTGCCAACCCTATTGCCTCTATTTTGTCGGCAGCTATGTTATTGGATCATTTTGGACTGGATGAAGAAGCAGCACTAGTAAGGACAGCGGTAAACAAATCGTTACAATTACAGATTACCACACCCGATCTAAACACCAAATACGACCACATAACAACTACTAAGGTAGGCGATTTTATAGAAGATTTCATTAGCAACCCTAACGAAACGAATTTAAACTTTACAAACATCCATATAGGACAATCCACTATTATTTAATTATTTTGAGTTAGTCACCAAAAATTAAAAAAATGGGATTTTTGTAGCGCATCATAAGGTGCGCTTTTTTTTTTTAGAAACAAAAAAGAGATCGTTTAAATTTCAAAGGCAAAATTTAAGCGATCTATAACTTATGTAAATGGAATAATTTTAATTGAAAAATTTCATTAAAGTATTTCAGGTGTATCTAATTTTGCAAGTGATTGATGAATATCCACTTCACTTAATTCATGTTTTACAATATTACCTGAAAAATAATCATCATAAGCCTTCATATCAAAATTACCGTGACCGCATAAGTTAAACAATATTGTTCTTGAAACTCCTTCATGCTTACACTTTTCGGCTTCTGCTATTGCAGTTGCTATACCATGAGTGGCTTCAGGAGCTGGAATAATACCTTCAGCCTTTGCAAAAGTAACACCAGCTTTAAAAACCTCAATATTGTCATGTGCAACTGCTTCGATCAACTTATCTTTTAATAATTGACTTACAATTACTCCAGCTCCATGGTACCTTAATCCTCCTGCATGAATTGGTGCTGGAACAAAATTATGTCCCAAGGTATACATAGGTAACAGAGGTGTCATTCCTATAGTATCTCCAAAATCGTACCTAAAGACCCCTCTAGTTAATTTAGGACAAGAGGAAGGTTCACTTGCAATACAGCGAATATTTCTCCCTTCATCAAAATTTAACCTAAGGAAAGGAAAAGCAAGCCCTGCAAAATTGGAACCACCCCCAAATGGGGCAATAACTATATCTGGCATATCTCCGGCAATTTCCATTTGTGCCACGGCTTCCTGCCCTATTATGGTTTGGTGTAATTTAACATGGTTTAACACACTACCCAAAGCATATTTTGTATCGTCCCTTGTCGCTGCCCTTTCAACAGCTTCTGAAATGGCAATTCCCAAAGAACCTGTTGTATTGGGGTCTTCAGCTAAAACTTTTTTTCCTGCTTGGGTTATCTCAGAAGGAGACGGAAAAACCTTTGCCCCCCAAGTATTCATCATTATCTTTCTATAAGGTTTCTGTAAATAGGATAGCTTTACCATAAAGACCTCACATTCAATATTAAAATGGTTACATGCAAATGCCAATGCACTTCCCCACTGCCCTGCACCAGTTTCCGTTGTAATTCTTTTAATGCCTTCTTTCTTGTTATAATATGCTTGGGGTACGGAGGTATTTGGTTTATGTGAACCTGATGGGCTTACCCCCTCATATTTATAATAAATCTTTGCAGGCGTATCCAAAGCCTTTTCAAGTCCATAGGCTCTATAAAGTGGCGTTGGCCTCCACAATGAATAAATGTGCCTTACCTCATCTGGAATATCAACCCACTTATCTGTTGTGACTTCCTGCTTTATCAATTCCATTGGAAACAAGGGCTCTAAAGCATCGGGGCCTATTGGCTCTTTAGTTACAGGATGTAAAGGCGGCAATGGCTTATTTGGCATATCTGCAATGATATTATACCATTTTTCAGGGATGTCCTTTTCAGTCAATAAAATTTTTCTTGGTTTCATTTATTCTGGTTTTAAACTTATGGTGTGGTATCACAAAAAACGACACATAACACCTAAACAATGTATATATCTTAGTGTGACAAACGAAAGTAATGGTATTTTTTCATATAGTCAAGTTAGACTGGAAACTTGGCCCTTATTTGCTCCAAACACAGATTGTGGATACTTCCAACATGGGTATGTTTTTTCGAGGTGTCTGGTACGTAAGTCCCATTCTGTACCTCTCCACCAATTTTTTGATAAGCCTCCCTAAAGCTCATACCCTTTACCACTAAGGTATTTATATTATCTACCGTAAACAGGTACTTGTACTTATCGTCATTAACATCAACATCCTTAACAATAACCTGTTGGATTGAAAAATTAAAAATATCGAGAATGTCCTTTAATTCTTCAAAAGCGCCAATCATGTTTTCTTTTAACAACTGGTAATCCCTATGATAGCCACTTGGCAGGTTATTGGTAATCAACACCATTTCGGTTTGTAAGGCTTGTATTTTATTGCATTTCCCACGAATGAGTTCAAATACATCAGGATTCTTTTTATGGGGCATAATGCTACTACCCGTTGTCAATTCATCCGGAAAAGAAATAAATCCGAAATTCTGACTCATGTAGAGGCACACATCCATAGCAAAACGAGCTAAAGTATTGCTCAAGCTCCCCAAAGCTATTGATATAGTACGTTCATTTTTACCGCGTCCCATTTGAGCAGCTACCACATTATACTTTAAAGTTTCAAAGCCCATTTCTTGAGTCGTGAATTCTCTATCGATAGGAAAAGAACTACCATAACCTGCTGCCGATCCTAACGGATTTTGATCCACTGTCTTAATGGCGGCATTTAATAAGTACACATCGTCTATCATCAATTCGGCATAGGCAGAAAACCATAGACCAAAGGATGATGGCATAGCAACCTGCAAATGCGTATAACCAGGAAGCACTTTATCTTTATGGGTTTCGGCTAAATCAAGTAAAGTGTTAAATAAGGTTTGGGTTTTATTATAAACCTGTTTGAGATTGTCCTTATAGTATAAATGGCAAGCCACTAATACCTGATCGTTTCTTGAACGTGCTGTATGGATTTTTTTACCAACTTCACCAACGGCTATTGTTAAATCATACTCTATCTTGGAATGAACATCTTCAAACTGTTCATCAATGACAAATTCTCCTACTTCAATTTGGTTTTCCAAAACCTTTAAACTATCCATCAATTGCTCCAATTCAATTGTATTTAGAATCCCTATTTTTTGAAGCATTTTGGCATGAGCCTTAGAGGCTATCACATCATATTTCGCTATATGGATGTCTATTTCCCTATCATTACCAACAGTGAATTGTTCTATTTTCTTATCAATTGATATACCTTTGTCCCAGAGTTTCATTTTAAAATGTTTATTTGTTTATGAGTTGATAAGCTTGAACGATTACACTATCAACAAATCAAATGTTTATGCAATCACTCGTTTTAACAGTTCTACATAAATTTGTATTCCTTCTTTTATTTCGTTTATATAAATAAATTCGTCTGCCGAATGCGACCGTTTACTATCTCCTGGCCCTAATTTTAAACTGGGGCAGGACAACACCGCCTGATCCGATAAGGTTGGCGATCCATAAGTGGTCATTCCCATAGCTATTCCAGCCATAACCAATTCGTGGTCAACAGGAATCGAGGATGAATTCAATCGTAAACTACGAGGTGTGATGCTGTTGCAAGGAGCTTCCTTTTTTAAAATTTCAGCGATTTCTGCATTGGTATAGGCATCATTCACCCGAACGTCTATTACCAATTCCAAATCGGCCGGAACGGCATTGTGTTGTTTTCCTGCTTTTATCTGGCTAACGGTCAATTTAACGTCACCTAAAACTTCTGAGCCTTTTTCAAATTTATAATCTTTAAACCATTTTAAGACTTCAATGGATTTATAAATGACGTTATCATCATTTGGATGCGCTGCATGGCTAGGGGTTCCCATAACGACCGCATCGAAAACGACTAAGCCTTTTTCGGCAATGGCCAAATTCATTAAGGTTGGCTCTCCTACAATAGCGACATCTACTTTTGGAATCACCTTCAACATACTGTTCAAACCGTTAGGCCCACTGCTTTCTTCTTCGGCTGAAGCGACAATAACCAAATTGTATTTTAAGTCCTTGAGCTTATAGAAATAAGTAAAGGTTGCTATAAGCGACACCAAGCAGCCTCCAGCATCATTACTACCCAGTCCGTACAATTTTTCATCTTCTACAATGGCTTTAAACGGATCTTTAGTATAGGCACTATTTGGTTTTACCGTATCATGATGTGAATTTAACAACAAGTTTGGTTTACTGGCATCGAAATGTTTATTCGTTGCCCATACATTATTTTGGGTACGTTTATAATCGATGTTGTAACGCTTAAACCAAGCTTCAATATACGATGCCGTTTGGTCTTCTTCTGATGAAAATGAAGGGGTTTCTATCAATTGTTTCAAAAGTGCAATAGCATCCCTTGTTAATTCTTGCAACGTCATACTATAATGTTATTCTTGTAAAATTATCATTTTCTTGGGTCAACATGGCTGTATTGCCCATATTTATAGTTTTTACACCATGATGCAAGGCATCGAAGCAATTTTCCAACTTGGGCAGCATACCGTCGGCAATAATACCTTGATCCAACAAGTCAGCATACAACTTCGCATCCATGTGTTTGATCACGGAACTTTTGTCGTTAATATCCCTTAACACACCATCCAACTCAAAGCAATAGTAAATGGAAGTTTCATAAATATTACTCATGCCCACCGCTATTTGTGAAGCAATAGTATCGGCATTGGTGTTCAGTAATTGTCCATTACCATCATGGGTAATGGCACAAAATACAGGAGTAAAATCAGCTTCAATTAACTTATTGACTGATTCGTGAGCAACTTGTTTCACATCGCCTACAAAACCAAAATCGACCTCTTTTACAGGACGCTTATCAGAAAGGATGCTATTGGCATCGGCCCCCGTTAAGCCAATGGCATTAATATGTAAAGCTTGTAATTGGGCCACAATGTTTTTATTGACCAAGCCTCCATAGACCATGGTAATAACCTCAAGGGTTTCGGCATCGGTAATGCGTCTGCCGTGGATTATTTTGGATTCAATACCTAATTTTGAAGCAATATGTGTGGCACGTTTACCACCACCATGCACCAAGATCTTATGGCCTTGCATATTGGCAAACAGTTTTAGAAATGCTTTTAAAGCCACTTTATCTTCTATGATGTTTCCTCCTATTTTTACTATGGATAGTTTTTTCATTTTCCTGCTTTTTCTCTCCCCGACCAGAATCGAAAGATAAATTATGCCTAACATCTCGACTCCGCTCTAGGTGACAGGTTCAACCTGTTAAATCTATTTAATGTTCTCTAACAACTTTTTCAACACCAACTGTGCGGCGTAAGTTCTGTTATTCGCCTGCTGAATCACCAACGAACTATTACTATCCAATACGGCATCGTCAACAATAACGTTTCGTCGTACCGGTAAACAGTGCATAAACTTGGCTTGACCTAATTTTTCTTTGGTAATCATCCAACGGGAATCGGTGTTTATTACCTTACCATAATTATCATAACTGCTCCAGTTTTTTACATACACAAAATCGGCATCCTTAAACGCTTCATGTTGATTATGGATAATTGGCGTATCTCCAGTTATTTCTGGGTTTAAATTATAGCCTTCAGGGTTTGCAATTACAAAATCAACCTCCATTCTTTGCATGACTTGGGTAAAGCTATTGGCCACGGCATGTGGCAAGGCCTTGATGTGCGGCGCCCAACTCAATACCACTTTAGGCCTAGCAGTCTTGGCATGCTCTGAAATGGTAATGGCATCGGTCAACCCCTGTAACGGGTGGCCAGTGGCACTCTCCATATTCACAATAGGTACAGAAGCATATTTTACAAACGATTTCAACACTTCTTCGCTTTCGTCTTTAATCTTATCGGCTAAAGTCGGAAAGGCCCTTACTGCAATAATATCACAGTATTGTGACACCACAGCAGCAGCTTCTTTAATATGTTCGGCAGTGTTGCCATTCATAACCGTACCATCACCAAACTCAATACCCCAAGCATCGCCTGATACGTTCATCACAATAGGATCCATCCCTAAGTTTAAAGCGGCTTTTTGGGTACTCAACCGCGTACGCAAACTGGAATTAAAAAACAACAAACCCAAGGTTTTGTGTTTCCCTAATGTTATATGCTTTAAGGGATTTGTTTTTAATGCCTTGGCTTCCTCAATCCAATAATTAATATTATCGATATCGTGTATAGAGGTGTAATGTTTCATTCTTTTATGCTTTACTTTATTTTGGTAAACGGTATCTTATTTTCAAATGCATTAATAATGAAATTGTCTTTCATACCGTTTACAATCCACGTTTCTATATTTGCCTTTTTGGCCAAGGACGCAGCTTCAATTTTAGATTGCATACCACCACTGCCATGGGATGATTTAGAATTGACCACTTGCTTTTCCAAAGCTTTAAAATCGACCACCTCCTGTATCGTTTTAGGTGTCCCTTTTTCCATCGATTCCTTGGTATAAATACCATTGGTATTGGTCGCAATAATAAACAAATCGACCTCTAAAAGCGAAGCGGTCAATGCCCCTAATTTATCATTATCGCCAAACTTGATTTCATCGGTGGCTACCGTATCGTTTTCATTAATGATTGGAATGTAATTATTGTTGACCAATACATTAATGGTATTCACAATATTACTTCTACTCTTCTTTTTCTCAAAATCGGAATAGGACAACAAACACTGTGAGGTCAACAAGCCATACTCCCTAAAAATTTCCTGATAAATGCGAATCAAATGTGGCTGACCAATAGATGCTAAGGCCTGTTTTACAAACACATCCTCTTGCTTGCTTTCCAATTTCACAAACTGCTTAGCCACTGCAATAGCACCCGAACTCACAATAATAAACTCACAGGTATCCTTCAACTCTGCAATTTGGTTGGCAATATCTTCAATCTTACCTCTTGAAATATTATCGGTCTCCTTAGTTAGGGTATTAGAACCTATCTTTAGTAATATACGTTTCTTTTTTTGCATGTTATCGTATTTGTCCGTTTCCGTGAACGTACCACTTGTTGGTCACCAAATGTTGCAAGCCTATAGGACCACGTTGGTGTAATTTATCTGTACTAATGGCCAACTCACCTCCCAGTCCTAACTGACCACCATCGGTAAATCGTGTCGAGGCATTGTGATACACGGCTGCGGTATCTACATTTTCCATAAACAATTTAGCTTCTACTTCATTGGTGGTGATGATTGATGCCGAATGACCTCCAGAATATTTATTGATCTTGGCAATAGCCACTTCGCTGGAAGCGATTTCCCCAATCACAATTTTATAATCCAAAAACTCTTCATACCAAATGTCTTTGGAAGGTATCAAATCAACTCCTTCATATTCTGAAAGCTTCTCACCTCCCAATATCTCTACATTAAATGTTTTTAATTTTGAAATTAAGGTTTGAATGAACTCTGATTTATTTGGCAAATTTTCATCAATCAGTACTTTATCTAAGGCATTACAGGCTGAAATTTTTGCCGTTTTGGCATTCACGATTACCTTTAAGGCCATATCCAAATCAGCTTCCTGATGCACATATACAAAATTATTGCCACGACCACTAACGATTACCGGACATGAAGCGTATTGCTTCACAAAAGCAATTAATCGTTCACCTCCTCGTGGTACGATTAAATCGACTTTTTGAGTTGGTTTTTCCAAAAAGGTCTGGGTTTCAGCTCTATTGAACTGCAAATATTCTACCCAATCGGTTGAAGCTCCATTATGCTTTAGAGCCTGATGCCACAGTTCTACAATCTTTAAATTGGATTTTAAGGACTCTTTTCCGCCTTTTAATAATATCTTATTCCCCGATTTAAATGCAATTCCTGCTGCCTCAACAGTAACATCGGGACGTGATTCGTAAATAATCAATATAGTGCCAAACGATGCTGTTTTGTTGTACACTTGCATGCCATTGTCGTGCGTAAAACGAAAGCGTTCCACACCCACAGGATCGTCCTGTGAAGCCAAGTGGCTTACAGCATTTATCATTTCACCTACCTTGGCATCGTCAACCTTTAAACGATCGTACATGGAAATATCGCCACCTGTATAGTTATCTAAATCGGTTTTGTTAATATCAATAATCGCTTTCCTTTCTTCTTCTAAAAGTTTAGCCATTCGCAATAAAACGGCGTTTCTTTTTTCGATAGATAGTAAAGTGTTCATTTTATGTATTTTTTATGTTAGCCGATAGTCGACTTTAATTTTATAATATTTATGTTAAACTTTTTAACACCGTTTGTAAGGCTTCAAAAAAAGCATCGATATGTGACTTTTGAAGGGTTAACGGTGGAAGAATACGCAAAATATTAGGATCTTTAGCACTTCCAGTAAATATGTGATGCTTGAAAATAAGCTGTTTTCTAAGCTCGGCAATAGGAAAATCGAATTCCAAGCCTAACATTAAACCCCGTCCTTTTACTTGTTTTACTAGGGTTATACTACTAGCTTTCTCAACAAAATAAGTCGATACGTCCCGAACATTTTGCATCAGGTTTTCGGTTTCCATAACCTCCAAAACTGCCAACGCCGCAGCACAAGCCAAATGGTTGCCTCCAAAGGTGGTCCCCAACAATCCAAAAGATGCTTTAATGTTGGGATGGATCAATATACCTCCAATGGGAAAGCCATTACCCATACCCTTGGCCATAGAAATCACATCGGGGGTTATACCGTGCCTTTGAAATGCAAAAAAGTCCCCCGTGCGACCATAACCACACTGGATTTCATCGGCAATATACAAAGCCCCGTATTGTTTGCATAAAGCACTTAACTTTTGGTAAAAATCGGTTGTTGCTTCATCCAGTCCGCCAATCCCTTGAATCCCCTCCACAATTACCGCACACACATCGCCTGACTGCAATGCAGTTTCAACAGCTTCCTCGTCACCTAAATCGACAAAAACAACTTCTTGCTGCTCATTTATGGGCGCAATAATTTTTGGATTATCGGTTACCGCTACTGCCGCTGATGTTCGTCCGTGAAATCCATTCTTAAATGCAATCACCTTTTTCTTTCCTGTATTAAAAGAGGCTAATTTCAAGGCATTTTCGTTGGCTTCGGCACCACTATTACACAAAAACAAATGGTAATCTTCACAACTTGATAGCTGCCCTAGTTTTTCAGCCAAGGCCATTTGCAAAGGATTTTTAATGGAATTACTATAAAACCCTAGATTTTCTAGCTGCTCACTAATTTTAGACACATAGGTTGGATGCGAATGTCCAATGGAAATCACAGCATGTCCCCCATATAAATCTAAATATTCTGTACCTTGGTTATCGTAAACCAATATATCCTTGGCTTTAATAGGGGTAACATCATATAATGGATAAACGTCAAATAATGGCATTTTAATTTTTTTTAATTTGATTAATTTTTTCAAATGAAGCCACAATCCCCTGTATTAAAGCTGAACTTAACCCTTGATGTTCCATAGCATTTAAGCCCTCTATTGTACAACCGCTAGGTGTAGTAACACGATCTATTTCCTGTTCCGGGTGTTTGCCAGACTCAATCAACAAACTTGCTGCACCGTAGCAGGTTTGAATAGCCAATTCATGTGCCTGTTCAGCTTCAAATCCCAATTGGATAGCTCCTTGTGTAGTGGCACGTACCAAACGCATCCAAAAGGCAATACCACTGGCACATATAACTGTTGCTGCCTGCACTAAATCCTCAGAAATCACCATCGTTACACCTAACTGATTGAATATTTCCTGTGCCATGGCCACCTTATCCTGTGCTTTTTTGTTAGCCGAAATACAGGTCATAGATTTACCTATAGAAATAGCCGTATTTGGCATAACGCGGATGATGTTTTTATCACCGCCCACGATACCTTCAATACGTGCAATATCTACACCTGCAGCTACAGAAATCACCACATGGTTAGAAGTTATCGATGAAGCTACACTTTCCAAAACACCATTGATGTGCTTAGGCTGCAAGGCAAAAATGACCATTTCTGATTCTTTAACTGCCAAAAGGTTATCGTTGGTTACCGTTACGTTATCAAGGTCTTTATAGACATCAACATGCGAGGTGTTCCTATCACTTAAATACAACGATGTAAAATTATTGTTCTTAATAAGCCCTTTAGCAATAGAGCTTCCTAAATTTCCGGTTCCTATAATAGCTATCTTCATGGTTGTTTTATTTTAATATAGATTCCTGCCTTCGCAGGAATGACAATTCGTTTAAAAATAGGTTGCTTTTAGGTTTAAGCCTGTGGTTTCTTCCAAGCCAAACATTAAATTCATATTTTGAATAGCCTGCCCGGAAGCCCCCTTTAATAAATTATCTATAATGCTTGTTATCAATATTTTATTATTGTATTTATGCAAGTGAATCAAGCATTTATTGGTATTTACTACTTGTTTTAAATGTAATACGTCATCTGAAACAAAAGTAAATGCAGCATCTTTATAAAAGGTTTTATATATAGCTATAGCCTCCTCGACAGTGCCTTCAAAATCGGTATATAGTGTAGCAAAAATCCCTCTCGAGAAATTCCCTCGATTAGGCATAAACAAAATGTCTGATGAAAAACTTTTTTGCAATTGCTTCACAGACTGATTAATCTCACCTAAATGCTGGTGCGTAAAAGGTTTGTAATATGAAAAATTGTTGTCGCGATACGGAAAATGCGATGTTGCAGATAATGAAGTTCCAGCTCCAGTAGCCCCTGTAACCGCATTAATATGCACATCATTCTTCAAAAAACCACTAGCTGCCAAAGGCAATAATCCCAATTGAATGGCTGTTGCAAAACAACCTGGATTGGCTACATAATTAGCTGCTTCTATGGCCTCCTTTTGCAATTCGGGCAAACCATAAACGAAAGTATTGCCATTAAAAAACTTGTCTTTTTCCAGACGGAAATCGTTTCCTAAATCAATGATCTTAGTATTTTCAGAAAATGTGTTCTCCGATAAAAACTTAACCGAATTCCCATGACCCAAACACAAAAACAACACATCGACGTTAGGGTTGGTGGTATCGGTAAATTCCAAGTCCAAATTACCCACTAAATCTTGGTGGACTTTGCTTATTTTATTCCCTGCATTACTGGTGCTATACACAAAATCGATTTCAGCATTAGGATGATTGATTAAGAGCCTAATCAGTTCTCCCGCTGTATACCCTGCGCCACCTATAATGCCTACTTTGATGTTTTTCATTTTTATCTATTTTATCAATAAGTCTTGTCGAAATGACTTATGCTTATCATTTTAATTTGAGTTTACCTGCTGATATATTTTGTTTTGATTACCAAGAATTTTAATAAATCCTTTAGCTTCATCAGCAGTCCAACCTTTATTTTCTTCACCATAACTTCCAAATTCAGCACTCATTAAATCATGTTTTGATGAAATACCATCTAATGAAAAATGGTAAGGCTTTAAGGTCACTGTAACATCACCACTCACTTTATCTTGACTACTTTCTAAAAAGGCTTCCATATCTCGCATCACGGGATCTAAATACTGGCCTTCGTGTAAATGCATGCCATAGAAACTTGCAATATATTCCTTATGCTGCAACTGCCACTTAGTTAAGGTATGCTTTTCCAACAAATGGTGTGCTTTAATAGTGATTAAAGCAGCGGCTGCCTCAAAACCAACACGCCCTTTTATGCCCACAATGGTATCCCCCACATGAATATCCCTCCCTATGGCATAGGCTGAAGCTAAATTGTTTAAGATTTCAATATTAACTTCAGGATCGTTTTCAATACCATTAACAGAAACCAATTCGCCCTTTTCAAAGGTTAGTTTCACTTTTTCCTCTTCGGCATGTTTTATTTGTGACGGATAAGCATCTTCAGGTAATGGTTTATCTGAAGTTAAGGTTTCAGAACCTCCAACACTTGTGCCCCATAATCCTTTATTAATGGAATATCTGGCTTTTTCCCAGAACATATCAATACCATTTGATTTTAGATAGTCTATTTCTTCCTGTCTTGTTAACTTTTTGTCCCTGATTGGCGTGATAATTTCTACGTTGGGTGCCAATGTTTGAAAAATCATATCGAAACGCACTTGATCATTCCCAGCTCCTGTACTACCGTGGGCGATATATTGTGCATCAATACTTTTAGCATATTCAATTATTTCAATAGCTTGAATAATACGCTCTGCACTAACCGACAATGGATAGGTATTGTTTTTTAATACATTACCAAAAATTAAATACTTTACCACTTTTTGATAAAATGTGGTTACCGCGTCTATATTTTTATAAGTTGTAACACCCATTTTATAGGCATTGTTTTCAATATAGTCTATTTCTTTCTTGGTAAATCCTCCTGTATTAACACTTACAGCATGTACTTCAAATTCTTTCGACAAACTTACTGCACAATACGATGTATCTAATCCGCCACTATAAGCAATAACTAATTTCTTCATGATCTTATTTTTTATCTCGTTTTAAAAACATGGTTTCCTTAATATGCTTGAGCCTATTGAAAACCTTTTCTTTTATTAATTTGTGTTTACTATTTTCTTTAGACTTAGTATCATACAACATGCCCGTACACAAACACATTTTTCTATTGGTTCGTGTTAGCACATCATAATTTTTACAGGTTTGGCAGCCGTCCCAAAAAGTAGGATCGTCTGTTAACTCTGAAAATGGTACTGGTTTATACCCCAAATCGCTATTCATTTTCATAACTGCTAAACCAGTAGTAATACTAAACACTTTGGCTTCTGGAAATTTTGCCCTAGAATGGGCGAAAATTTTATGTTTTATCTGCTTAGCCAAACCTCCTCCCCGATAATTGGGATGAACAATTAAGCCTGAGTTGGCCACAAACTTACCATGACCCCACTTTTCTATATAACAAAATCCTGCAAATTTATCGCCATCCAACGCAATTACGGCATTACCATTTTCCATTTTTGTAGCAATGTATTCAGGGGTACGTCTTGCTATACCCGTACCTCTAACCGCTGCAGACTCTGCAATGGTTTCGCTAATAATCTCAGCGTATTTAATATGTGATCTATCGGCTATTACAACCTTCATTTCCTTGTCTGTATTAAGTTCAATATTATTCTTTTTTATTGCTGAACTGGACTCACCTAGTTCAATAAACTATTAAACACCCTTACGGGCGACGAGGAAAATTATGGCGCATGGAATTAGGGTTAATTATTGGATTAACTGTGCTTTGAAATGTTATGATTGGGTTTTTGGACAATGTGAAAAAAATTAAAATGACGTTTGGTTTTACTAATTTGAAGTATTAGAAACAGCGGCGACGGGGCACCGGCAAACTGGGTATAGACCTACGTATTTTATTTTTTAAATTTTTCATAATGTAAAACTATTAATTTTAATCTATACCATGAATAAAAATCATTTACTTTTAAAGAGAATTACAAATTTTCAATAAAAAAGGTCTGTTTATTGAAAAATAATGAATGTTTCAAGGTAACTATTTGATTTTTTAAAAATTACATTATTAGGTAATGTTTTATATTAGCTAATTTTTATGAAATTTCGAAATTCCATAGTAATCCGCTTGGCACTGTTTTTCACAGGCTTGATTATATTATCTATTTTATTGTCAGGTTATTTAGTTTTCGAAAAATCTTCAAAAGTTATTACCGAATACGCAAAGACCCGCATAATTCATGAATCGGAGTTGGCTGAACAAGCTTTTTATGCATTGTTAAATGAAGTTTCCAATGACATTGCCGTTATAGCCTCAAATCCCTCATTAAACAATTATGTAAATACATCCTCAATAAAGGCCCTTCAAGATGTAAATCTGTTATTCGAAAGCACTCTTAGCAACAAAGCTTCATACTTTCAAGTTCGTTATATAGGGATAAAAAATAATGGAAAGGAAATTATTCGTTTTGACAAAAAGAAAGGTTTAGTATTGCAATCGATGAATCTACAGGAAAAAGGTGATCGGGATTATTTCAAAGAAGCCATCAACATTAAAAAAGGAGAGCTCTATTTTTCGAAGATTAACCTTAATGAAGAATATGGTGTAATAAGCAAACCTTATACTCCAACATTAAGAGCCGCAAGTCCTATTTTTAATGCCTCCAACCAAGTTGCCGGTATTGTTATAATTAATGTGGACTTAAGCAAACTATATCAAACCTTGGATAAAATATCTAAAGAAGAATCTCAACTTTACTTAATAAACAAAGATGGTGAATATTTGTATGCGCCCGAAAAAGATAAACTATTTGCCTCACAAACTGCTAAAACACATAATTTTAATTTGGATTTTAAAATAGATTCAACCATTACTCTTAACCAGGATAATTTAAGCACAGGGAAAGTCACAAACTTAAGCACTAATATACTTGGCTACATAAAGCCTTTAAGCTATTTTAATGGTAAACGTAACCTCTATTTAGTGGTTGCCGTAAAACAATATATTTTATTACAAAGCGCGCATAAGGTTAGGGACAACAGTATACAAACACTTCTTTTGGTGTGCTTTGTCTGTATTTTGCTTTCATGGTTTTTTGTGAGCATAATGTCTAAAAAAATTAATCAAATAACCAAGGCTATAAGTACCTATGATGAAGGAACAGCAAGCGACATACCATTACCTACTAATAGAAATGACGAGATAGGGGTGTTAGCTAGGACGTTCAAAAAAATGAAGACCAAAATTGATCAGAATGTTAACAAGCTAAATGCAGCGCTTGAAAAAGAAATGCAAGCGAGACAGCAACGGGATGAGTTTTTGCAAAATATGAGCCATGAATTGCGTACACCTCTTAATGCCATATTAGGACTCACACAGTTACTCAAAAAAAATGCAGCATCAAGTTCCCAATCACCAATTATTGATGCCTTAGACAGGAGTGCAACTAACTTAGCTGGCTTGGTATATGATGTTCTAGACCATAAAAAGCTAATAGAAGGCACGTTACATATTGAATATGAATCTACAAATATAGCCCATTTATTAAAGGACATTTACTCTAGCTATCAATACGAAGCCATAAGAAAAGGGTTAGACTTTACCTTAGAAATAGATGATAGGCTTGAAAAAAGTAATTTTAAAACAGACCCATTAAGATTGTCTCAAATGGTAACAAATTTAGTGGTAAATGCCCTTAAATTTACTGACAAAGGTGAAGTTAAATTACTAGCACAGATAAAGCACAGATCAACACAATTAGAAATAAAAGTGGTTGATTCAGGAGTTGGTATCCTTCCAGAAAACATTAATAAAATAAACAACCGCTATTTTCAAGAACAAAAAGAACTTTCTGGAAGATATGGGAGCTATGGTCTTGGTCTATCCATAGTAAAACTATTAGCCTCATTGTTTGGAGGGCAACTAAATGTAAATTCAAAAAAAGGTGGTGGTTCAACATTTTGTATCACAATTCCAACAGTACCTGTTAAAGAGGTCAAGGCTGATCATGGTAATTCAATAAAAGCTCAAGATTTTCCCGAATTAAAACAGAGGTACAAAATACTTCATATTGAAGATGATACACCTACCCTAGAGCTTGTAAAACATCTTTTTTTGGACACTTCTATCAAATTAAAACAAGTAAGTAAATTAAATGACGCTTTAAGTTATATAGAAAAACATAAACCCAACCTTATTTTTAGCGACCTATTATTAAATCATTTAGATTTAAAAAAACCCTTGAAACAATTGTTAAAATCAAAAACAATAAGCTGTCCACTGGTATTGGTTTCCGCAACCGAACCAAAAATCATGCAATCCATTACCTCCATTTATTTCCAAAAGCCATTTAGCATAAACGAGTTAAAGGATTATACTTTTAAAACTTTGGGATCAAATGAATTCTCTGCACCTAATTTTTCAAACCTATATAATAACTACGACAACAATCCAGAAAAAATAGTAAAGGTACTTAACATACTTATTGATGAATTTGAAACTTATAAAACCCGTATAGAAAAAGCAATAAAACGTAAAGATCAAAATGAATGGAATGCCATTTTACATAAATTAATCACCCATATAAATAATTTAGAACTAAATTCACTTTTAACACTTTTGCCAGAAAAAGTTGAAGCCCTTAATTTAAAAGGATTATCAGCCATTATAAATGTTTTTGCCTATTACCTGTGTTGTTTTAGGGTAGAAAAAAGAATTAATTCAAAAGATTGATTTTCTGGTACAATATTTTTTCATAACTCTGACTGAGCGGGATATGGTCCTTTCCTATTTCTAGAGCATTATTACCAATTGCACTTATTTTATTTAGATTAACTATATAAGAGCGATGAACACGCTGAAAAAAATTGGGCAATTTAACTTCTAGATCCTTTAAGGCCATTAAAGTTAATATCTTTTTCTTTGCCATAACTACAGAAATATAATTAGCTTCGGACTTAAAATAACAAACCTCCTCTAAATTTATCTTCACTAACTTATTGCCATCTTTAATGAACAATCTCGGTTCATTATTTTGATATTTAGAATGGAATGTTTGTGCTTTTTGAAACGCTTTAAAAAAGCGCGGAAAATTAATAGGCTTAACTAAAAAATCTACTATCTGATCATAGTCATAAGATTTTGGTGCAAAATTTTTGTTTGATGTTATCATAATAACAGCCGTATTTGGAGACGTTATTTTCAAAATATCCTCACCCGTAATATCGGGAAGGTTATAATCCAGTAGGATAATATCAAATGGCGAACTATTAATTAGGTTAATCGATTCAAAGCCAGAAATTGTTGTTACTACACTGGTAATACCATCAATCTTACTACAGAAATGTTCAAGCAAATCACACATCAATGGGTCGTCATCTACAATAAGACATTTCATCTGTTTAAAATTTTATAGTTTACTAAAAATATAAAACTAACCCCAAAGCATAGACAACGCTCCTTAAGAAAATCATATAAAAATTTAATCATATGAGCTAACATAAAATGATGGGATTTGCTTATGCGTATTTCATAAGTTCATCAAATAAAAAGCATATTTCATCAAGCAAGATAGTGAATCCGTAAAATAATAAAGAAATATGTTGGGCAAAACATTAATATTGGCACAACTAAAACCAAAATCTATGAAATTAAAATTACCACAGGCGTTACTTTTAATGGCTACCCTATTTTTTTTTACTAATTGTAAAAACGAAAAAAAAGATATTTCTTCAACTCAAATAGAAGAACAAGCTAAAGGAGAAGACAATGTCGCTTACCAATGGGCTTTTATGGCGCTTGAAGGTACCGCAGAAGATACCGATAGGTTTAAGCCTAGACCCACTATAACTTCAAGATTTCTAGGGTTAATTTTCACTTCGATGTTTGATGCTTGGACACGTTATGACGACAAGGCAACCGCAGTTTACCTTAAAAACGTTGCAAGACAATCTAAAGACAAAAGAAGTATTAAAAACAAAGAAATAGCGGTGAGCTATGCTGCCTACCGTGCTTTATGTGAATATTACTATACAGATAGTACCATGTTCATTAATAAAATGATAAAATTAGGTTTAGATCCTAATAACACCTCATTAGACCCCAATACCCCCGAAGGCATTGGCAACCTTGCCGCTAAAATGGTTATCGATGCCCGTAGGCATGATGGTTCAAACCAATATGGCGATGTGGAAGGCTCGGATGGACAGCCCTATTTTGATTACACTGGATATTCACCAGTTAATGATGTAGAGAACATGGTTGACCTCAACAGATGGCAGCCTAAATACTTTTCAGACGGTAAAGGTGGCAAATTTGCACCAGGTTGTTTAACACCCTATTGGCAAAAAGTAAAACCTCTTTTACTAGAGACAGCTGATCAATTTCGTCCTGGACCACCGCCTATGATTGGTTCAGAACAATTAAAAAAGGAGGTCAAAGAAGTTATAGACCTTCAGGCTAATTTAACTCCAGAGAATAAAGCTTTGGTTGAGTTTATGCGTGATGGCCCTAAATCGGTTCAACAAGCGGGACACTGGTTGAAATTTGCCCAAGATGTATCGAGAAGGGACATGCATACCCTTGATGAAGATGTAAAAATGTATTTTTTTGTAGAATCTGTAGCTATGGATGGTTTTATAGCTTGTTGGGACTCTAAAATGCATTACGATTTTGCCAGACCATATGCCTTGGTTCATGACTATTATCAAAATCAAATTATTGAAGCTTGGGGAGGCCCCGATAAGGGCATGATGAAAATGAAGGGGCAAGAATGGCGACCCTACTCCCCTGACACCTTTTTATGCCCCCCGTTCCCAAGTTATGTATCTGGACACAGTACCATAAGC
Organism: Aestuariivivens marinum; assembly: GCF_022662175.1. Taxonomy (GTDB): domain Bacteria; phylum Bacteroidota; class Bacteroidia; order Flavobacteriales; family Flavobacteriaceae; genus Aestuariivivens; species Aestuariivivens marinum. The sequence goes on from NZ_JAKMCR010000001.1 coordinate 238,894, forward strand.
GGTGGATGTGCTGAAGCGCTAAAACTATTTACTGGAGACGATACCTTTGGTGAGGAAGTAGAACTAATTCCTGGTGCACTTACCGAACCCAATAATTTAGGTGATCCGGTTGTCCTTAAGTTTCCAACATTTACCAAAACTGGTGAAATGGCTGGCATATCAAGAGTTATGGGTGGTTACCATATTCAGGCTGACAATATTGAAGGACTTAATTTAGGCCGTAATATAGCACAATACAATTACAAAAAATATCTCGAGCTCATAGGAGAAGCAAATAATGATAATTTAGTTAAATAGTGTAGTTTTAGTTAATAAGTTCGCCCCTCAATATTTAACATAAAATATTGAGGGGCAAACACAAAAAGTGTAAGTAATATGGGACGTTTCATTTCAAGAATAAATAAACATCGTTTATTAAGCATTAGCATAGGCATCATTTATGTGTGGTTTGGTTTACTAAAATTTTTTCCAGAATTAAGTCCGGCAGATGCCTTAGCCAAACAAACAATTACGTTTTTAACTATTGGACTAATTCCTGAGACTATTAGCATTTTAATGCTAGCCTTTATAGAGGTTACAATTGGTATATTTTTAATTTGTAATTTTCAAATTAAAAAAACCATAACGGCAGCCATTTTACATCTAATATTAACGTTTATTCCTGTATTGTTTTTCCCAGAAGTCTCATTTGCAGAAGTCCCATTAGTTCTAACACTTGTGGGACAGTATATTATTAAGAACATAGTAATTATTAGTGCTCTGTTATTTATTTATCCATTAGACAATTACAAGGCAAAGGCACTTTAATAATATCTTTTATTGATTGTAAAAGGAAGTGATTTTTTTAAAGAGGTTTTATCTTAATATTTCTATACCACACCTTATCACCATGATCTTGTAAACCTATGTGCCCTGTATGGTATTCTCCAAAACCTTCCCACCCTTTAAACTTGGAGTTTTCAACCATAGCATCCCATTGGCTTCCATATAGGGGAAAAGTTACAATTTGGGTTCCATTTAACCTTACAGAACCTTTGTTTCTTTTATAATTGACTTCTAAAATACATAAATTCCATTCACCAGCTGGCTTACACACATCATACATGGGTTGAACTAAATCGTACAAAGCTCCGGCTTGATGAAATTTAGGATTGGCTTTAGCGTCTGGATGGCGATCATTATCCAACACTTGTATTTCTGGCCCTGTTTGGTAGGGTTTCCCAAAATTTTCATCTTCAAAAATGCCCCAAAAAATACCACTATTGCCTCCTGCTGAGATTTTCCATTCCAACGACAAAACGAAATTGGTAAACTTTTGTTTTGTTATAATACTTTTACCTCCCTCTTCACTAGGTTTAAAAGCCATAGACCCTTCTTCAATAGCCCATTCTTTAGGCATACCTTCCTTTAAATAACCTCTCCAATTATCGTAGGATGTACCATCGAAAAGTATTATCCATTCCGAAGTATCATTTTCCAATCTTTTTTCTAGCCCTTCTTCATTAACAGTTTCATAACTATTTGTATTTATCACTTTTTTACAGGAAATCAACGACAAAAAACCAAATATTAGAATCATTATTTTATTCATATGTCTAAAATATTATTAAGTAGGTTTAAATACCCAATATGTTTTTAAGATCTTCTTTATCAATATCACCTCCTGCAAAATCATCAAAACTACGCTCTGCCGCCTCAATAATATGCTTTTGAATAAAAGGTGCTCCTTCTCGTGCCCCCTGGTGGGATGACTTTATACAACACTCCCATTCCATAACAGCCCAAACATTACATCCGTATTGTGTTAATTTTGAAAAAATACCTTTGAAATCAGTTTGACCATCACCTAAAGAACGGAAACGCCCCGCACGATCTTTCCAATCTGAATAACCTCCATAAACACCTTGTCTGCCAGTTGGATTAAACTCTGCATCCTTTACGTGGAATGCCTTAATACGCTCATGGTAATAATCAATGAATGTAAGATAATCCAATTGCTGTAACACAAAATGACTTGGGTCGTAAAGTATATTGACTCGACTATGGTTTCCAGTAGCTTCCAAAAACCTTTCGAACGTAGTACCATCATGTAAATCTTCACCAGGATGAAGCTCATAGCACAAATCTACACCTTGCTCATCAAAATGATTTAATATAGGCAACCAACGTTTAGCCAACTCATCAAATCCAATAGTTACCAAACCGTTGGGACGTTGTGGCCAAGGATAAATAGTATGCCATAACAAAGCTCCTGAAAATGTAGCATGAGCCTTTAAGCCCAACCTTCTACTAGCCGTTCCCGATTTTTTTACAAAATCTATGGCCCAATCTGTTCTGGCTTTTGGATTATTTCTTACAGCTTCTGGAGCAAAACCATCGAACATGACATTATAGGCAGGGTTAACGGCAACCAATTGTCCTTGTAAATGTGTGGACAATTCAGTTATTTCCAATCCATATGAATTCACTTTTCCTTTTAATTCATCACAATAGACCTGACTTTCAGCAGCCTTATCTATATCGATTAAATGAGTTTCCCAGGTAGGAATTTGAATGCCTTTATACCCCAAATCTGCAGCCCATTGACAAATACCATCTAAACTGTTGAATGGTGGTTCATTACCTACAAATTGTGCTAAAAAAACGGCAGGTCCTTTTATAGTCTTCATTTATTTTCTCTAAATATATCTTAATTTAATTTTGTCCAACTGGCATTATTTTTATCACTTTCCACAGAGGCGTAAATAAATTGCATCCCACGAACACCATCCTTTACCGTAGGGTAATCTGAGATTTCTACATTTTGATCATATAAAACGGCCAGTAAATGTGTTGCAAAATTTTTATAAATGGTAGCAAATGCCTCTAAATACCCTTCAGGGTGCCCTGCTGGAATTCTTGAAGCTTTAAGAGCTTCAGGATATAAATCGCTGCTTTGAGGTGTAAATGTTTTTTTAGAACTTCCTAACCAACGCGTTATAAGCTCATTAGGATTTTCCTGATGCCATTCCAAACTCCCTTTGTCACCATAAACCCTAATAGCTAAATTATTTTCCTCTCCCAAAGCCACTTGTGAAAAGGACATGGTGCCTTTTGCTCCATTATTCATACGTATTAACACATTACCATCATCATCCAATATCCTGCCATCTCCAAAACGCCCCAAGTCTGCCGCCAATTCATCTATCTTTAAACCTGTGATATATTCCACTAAATTTTCAGCATGCGTACCAATATCACCAAGTGCGCCTCCTATACCTGACTTTTTTGGATCGACACGCCAAGATGCTTGTTTATGATCGGTTTTTTCAAGAGCCGTAGATAACCAACCTTGCAAATACTGAACTTGTATTTTTCTAATAGTTCCCAAATCTCCTTGAGCCACCAAGGCCTTAGCCTGTTTCACCATGGGATGCCCCGTATAATTATGGGTTAAAGCAAATAATTTACCACTATGTTCTACAATTTTCTCTAATTCAAAAGCTTCATCCAGAGTTAAAGTCATAGGTTTGTCACAAACCACATGAAACCCATGTTCCAATGCCATTTTTGCAGGCGGAAAATGCATGTGATTAGGGGTCACAATAGCAACAAAATCCATTCTTTCATCTTCTGGAAGTTGTTTTTCTTTCAGAATCATCTCTTCAAAATCACCATAACATCGTTCTTCAGGAAGAAAAAGTGCTCTTCCAGATACTTTGGATTTTTCAGCATTACTACTAAAGGCACCACAAACCAATTCTATCATACCGTCAATGGAAGCCGCTTTTCTGTGTACATCTCCAATAAACGAACCTGTACCTCCACCAATCATTCCCATTCTTAATTTTCTTGACATATTTTTTTTAGAATTTTATGGTAACCTACACACGATCCACTTCCAATTTTTTTCGTTGGGTAAACAAAATTCCAAACAGAAGTATCAATGCTAATGGAAACAAAGCTATATTACCTAAGGTTTCTTGTCCAGCTAATAACTCAGCTTGCTCCAAAGCAGCTCCAGATTCCAAAGCCACCGCTTTAGCATTATCCAACCAAGAACCAATTACAGGTTGCCAGATACTAGTAGCAAACATACCTGCGCCTCCAATTAAAGACATGCCCAGCGCACCTGTTTTAGGAATGTACTCACTTACAAAACCAATCATAGTTGGCCAGAAATAGCATACGCCAATAGCAAATAGAATAGCGGCTACATATACCATACCTCCTGTTGCAGAACTCATCATAAAAATAGCTATTGTGGAAATTATGGCAGACATTAACAGGACTCCCGGTGGATTTAATTTATGGATAATAGGCCCGGCAAAATATCGGCCAACGGCCATTAGGCCAGTAACCATTGCTAAAATAAGCATAGGACTAGCTCCAGAATTACCCAATATCTTTTCAACCCATTGTTGGGTTCCCAATTCGGTAGTAGCCGTAAGCGTCATACAAACCACCATAAAAATGAATAATGGAGACAGAAGACTTTTTATATTTACTTTGGTGTCGGAAACAATATTTTCGTTTTTGGGGAATTTTTGCCCAAAGAATAAGATACCATAAAGCAAAGTGGGAATTAGCATAATGGCAATTTGTATTTGCCAGCCCATTTCAAAATCGGTCATAAACTTTGAAGCCAAAGCCCCTATAACGATTCCACCCGGAAACCATACATGGAACTTATTGAGCATGGTGGTACGATTATCGGTGTACATATCAGCAATAAGCGGGTTACAGGCTGCTTCTACGGATCCATTGGCAAAACCAATAAAAAAGGTTGAAATAAGCAAGCTCCAGAAGCCTCCGGCAAAAACCGTTAGCACCAATCCCAATATATGAGATACAAAAGCTATGACCATAAGCTTACGGGCACCTAACGAATTATACACAAGCCCACCAAATATCGTAGCAATTGGAAACCCTAAAAAGGCCATACTGTTGATCCAGCCCAACTCGGTATCCGATAATTGAAAGTCGTTTCCTAACTGACTTAAAATACCAGCCCTAATGGCAAATGTCATTGCAGTAACTATTAATGCAATACAGCTTGCAATAAAAAGTCTGTTCTTGTTTATATTATTCATTCTTTGTTTGTTTAGTTATTCTCCATTATATGTTTTGCAACTTTTCGAGCAATTTTTTAGTTGCTAGAACACCTTCTTTTTCACTTAAATTACTCCCTTCATACTCCACTCCAACATAACCCTTATAACCTGCCTCTTTAACAATTTTGAGCATTCGAGTATAATCTATATTGGTTTCATTACCTTCTTCATCAAAATCATACGATTTTGCACTTACGGCTTTAGCAAAAGGCATTAATTCTTCAACTCCTTTATATTTATCATAGGCTTCTTTACAATTATGGACACTTCCCTTGATACAAAAGTTACCAAAATCGGGAAGCGTTCCACAGTTGGGCATATTTACCTGCTTCATAACCGAAGCCAACCATTGACCATTAGAAGTATATCCCCCATGATTTTCAACAATAACATTGATGTTTTTAGTTTTTGCATATTCAGATAATTTTCCCAATCCTACAACAGCTTGAGCCATAACCTCATCATAACTACCGTCCCCATGAGCATTAACTCGGATTGAATGACATCCTAACGCTTCTGCTGCATCGACCCATTTTTTATGATTCTCAATAGCAATATTTTGTTCTTCTGCATTACTGGTGGCCAAATTACCTTCACCGTCAACCATTATCAAAAGATTTTTTACTCCATACTTTTTACTTTCTACCTTCATCTTATTAACGACCTCCTTAATTCCAATTTCCTCAACATCACTCTTGTATAATACGCTTACATATTCAATAGCCTCAAAACCTAAAGCATGAGCTTCTTTAGCAAAATCGAAAGGACTGATTTCCCCTTTTCCTATTTTTTTATGCAAAGACCATTGCGCTAAAGAAATTTTAAAAAAAGATTTGGATTCCATTTGTTTTAATGAATTGTTGACAGCTTCCTCTTTTTTCTTACCATCAGCACAGGAAACAACCGCTAGAAGCAAAATAACAGTTGTAGACGTTTTAAAAATTAATTTTTTAAGTTTCATACATATAATATTATACAAAAGAAACAACCATGGAAACCAAACAATATATCTTTTAGGTATCTGTATGTTACAGTTGTCTAATTTGAAATTAATTATTGTGAAATTATAAAATCAAATTACATTTCTTGTTTATTTTTATTCAGTGAAAGGATTTATACAAGTTTTTTGGTAAGAAATTTAAAAAGAAACCATTTCTTTAAACGGTATTTCTTTAAGGAAGAACTTATCCCGATACTCTATAGGTGTACATTTTTCGTGCTTTTTGAAAACAGTTGAAAAATACTGGCTGGTTGAAAAACCACAACTAAAGGCAATTTCGGCAATGCTTAAGTCTGGCATTTCCAATAAAAGCTTCTTAGACAACCCTACACGTTTAATCATCAAATAACGCATTGGAGTTAAGTTGGTTAAACGCTTACAGTGGTGCGTAAATCGTGTTAAACCTACACCTGCCGATTTTGCCATTTTACCAATTGTCCAATCATCAGAAAGGTTTTTGTCCAATTCATTCAAAAATAATTGCACACTTCTTGAGCTGTCAATAAGGCCTTCATTAAGTTTTACATCTTCAGAATCCAACAAATCCAAAATTGAAATCAACAAATAATTAATAAGCAATCTTATTCTTGATGCATTGCTCCCTTCAATATCAGTATTGACAACCTGACTTATCCGTTGAAAACAATCACGAATCCTATTGTCTGCTTTCCAATGTATTTTCTCATTTTGCCTCAAAATGGCTGTCAAACGCTCTAGATCGTTAGGCGCCAACATAATCCAATCTGGCCACACCCATTTTTGATGTGGTCTGCGTACTCCTAAATCCAATATCACCCAATAAAACTTACCCATTCCAATTTGAGGATTACCTACTTTATGAACCTCCCAAGGCCTAGTAATGGTGAGGCTATTAGGAGTCAACACCATATCTTGACCCTCTTGGGAATAGGGCATTGTACCCGACTCTAAAAAATGAATTTCAATACCTTCATTCCTGTGCCAATCCAACCCCCAATCTTGTGGTTCATTGGCATCCCAATAACCTATACTATTCAAACCTAATGTATCATCAGTCAACCTATCGCCAGGATAAGTATAACGGGCTAAAGCTTTAAATTTCAACTTCCTCCTTTTAACAGCATCCACCAAGGGCAAACACGTATCGGCATGATAAACCACTCCTTCTGCCTCAAAAGGCGTTATTTGTTGTATATTTATTTTCACTGAAAGATAATGAACATTAAATGTCTGCAAAATAATTATTTTTCCTGAATTTAAACATTCATTATCTTTCAATTAAATTTATTTATCCAAACAAATAGAACAATCTACATGCATCCATCCAATACAAATCCAACCGAAGATATTTTTGATGCCATTGTTGTGGGCACTGGAATTTCTGGCGGCTGGGCAGCTAAAGAACTTTGTGAAAAAGGGCTAAAAACCCTTGTGCTTGAACGTGGCAAAATGATTAAACACATTGAAGATTATCATACTGCCTATTTAGATCCTTGGGATTTACCCAATGGAGGTGCCCCTACAAGGGAACAATTAATACGCAAACACAAACAAAACAGGTCTGGCATCTACATTATGTATACCGCCCAACAACATTATTTCGTTGACGACCTAAAACACCCCTATAATGAAGACCGACGCTTTGATTGGATTAGGGGTTATCATGTAGGTGGTCGTTCCATTATGTGGGGTAGGCAAAGTTACAGATTGAGCGACATTGACTTTGAAGCTAATAAAAAGGATGGTCACGGTGTAGATTGGCCAATTCGATATAAAGATATTGCCTCATGGTATAGTTATGTTGAAAATCACATTGGCGTAAGTGGAGAAAAATTGGGTTTGCCCCAATTGCCTGATGGCGAATTTCTCAAACCCATGGCTTTAAACTGCGTAGAAGAACATTTAAAGACCAAGATTGCCGAACATTTTGACGACCGCATACTTACCATAGGCAGGAACGCCCATATAACAGAGGGCACTAAACCTGGATTAGGAAGAAGTACCTGCCAATACCGAAACAGATGCATGAGAGGCTGCCCCTATGGCGCCTATTTTAGCAGTAATTCGTCGACACTCCCTATGGCAGAGGCCACTGGAAATATGACATTGAGACCCCACTCAATAGTTAGCGAAGTTATTTACGATGAACAACTTCAAAAAGCTACCGGTGTTAAAGTGATTGATGCCGAAACTAAAGAAACACATGTATTTAAGGCTAAAATGGTTTTCTTATGTGCTTCGGCAATCGCATCAGCAGCTATTCTCTTACAATCAAAGTCCAAACGCTTCCCTAATGGTTTAGGTAACGACAGTGGTGAATTAGGACATAATATCATGGACCATCATTTTAAAATTGGCGCAAGGGCCACTGTAAAGGGTTTTAACGACAAATATTATAAAGGCAGGCGCCCTAGCGGTATTTATATACCCCGATTCAGGAATCTGGGTGGCAAGACCGATTCGCCCAACTTTTTACGCGGTTATGGTTATCAAGGCGGTGCCTCTAGAGAGCGTTTTAGCGAATTGGTATCTGAACTTAAGTATGGCTCTCAATTAAAAGAAGAATTATTAAAACCTGGTGAATGGTCTGTTGGATTAACCGGATTTGGTGAAACTCTTCCAAACCACAATAACAGAATGTACCTTGATTATGAAAAGAAAGACGAATGGGGGTTACCTACCGTTACTTTTGATGCCGATTTTGGGGAAAACGAATTGGCAATGCGAGAAGACATGAAACTCCAAGCCATTGAAATATTAAAAGCAGCTGGTTTTGAAAATGTGCAAGGCTACGATCTTACTGATAGCAGAGCCATGGGGCTTGGCATTCATGAAATGGGTACAGCACGAATGGGACATGATCCAAAAACATCTGTATTAAATAAACACAATCAAATTCATGCATGTAAAAATGTATTTGTTACCGATGGTGCTTTTATGACATCATCAGGATGCCAAAATCCTTCCTTAACCTATATGGCCTTTACCGCCAGGGCAGCAAATTATGCCGTTGAAGAACTTAAAAAATCCAATATTTAACAAACATCATCTTATGAAACGGAGAGACGCATTAAAAAACATAGGTTTAACTACTGCCTTTTTTACGGTAACACCTTCTGTAATTAGTTTATTGCAAAGTTGTACCGCTGAAACCAAAACTTGGATTCCAGATTTTTTTAGTAAAGAAGAAGGTGTTGTTTTATCAAATTTAGTCGATGTGATTTTACCCAAAACCCAGGACCTACCTTCTGCTTCAGAACTTAATATCCCCCAATTTATAGACAAATATGCATACGAGGTTTTCGACGAAGATATGCAGGCACGGTATAAATCTGCTTTTGGAAACATAATAGCTTTACTAAAACCTAATACGTCTCACACCATAGAAAAAGTAACATCCGAAAACTACAAAACCCTTTTAGACAAACACCTAATAATTAAAGGTGAAATTGATGAAGAACGGAAAGCTAATCCTGAAACCTTGGCACTAACAAAATCCGAATTATTAAACGACATCAAGTGGATGACTATAAATGCCTATAAAACATCCCAATATATTGGTGAAAATGTATTGGCATACGATCCTATACCCGGTGCTTATTACTGTGGAGACTTAAATGAATTAACTGGTGGAAAATCATGGTCAGTTTATAAATAACCATTTATAAATAACCATGAAACATTTAGTATAAATGAAACGAACATTAACAAATTTTAATATTTACTTTACACAAGGCAATGTTTAAAATTTATTAATGTGTGTCCGCCCGCCCGAAACGAACGTGTTATAGAATGTAGGCAAGTAGAGATTGTCCCTATTTCTTCTGTGAGTCTTAAATTTTGTTATTAATTTAATACACTCAATTATTAATATTTAAACGAATGAAAAATTACCTTATTCTTTTTATCTGCTTGATGACTTTAACCAATTGTCAAAACAAGAAAAAATGGAAACCTCTGTTTAATGGGAAGGATCTAAACGATTGGGTTATTAAAATTAAGGGGCATCCGCTTGGTGAAAATTACAAAAACACTTTCATTGTTGAAGATGGAGCTATTAAAGTTAACTATAAAGAATATGACTCCTTCAATAGTGCTTTTGGGCACATTTACTACAAAACACCTTTTAGCAACTACAAATTTAGAATGCAATACCGTTTTACCGGAGAACAATTAAAAGGTGGTGCAGGTTGGGCAACTAGAAATAGTGGTATTATGGTACACTGCGAAGATCCAAAAAACATAGGTTTAAACCAGAATTTCCCGGTTTCAATTGAAGTTCAGCTTCTTGGAGGTCTAGACAATGGGGAACGTTCCACAGGTAATTTATGTACACCAGGTACCCATGTTGTTATAAACAACGAACTATATACCCCCCACTGTATCAATTCATCATCAAAAACATATAATGGAAACCAATGGGTAAATGTTGAAATTGAAGTAAGAAACGATTCCATTATCAAGCATTTTATAAATGGCGATAATGTCCTTACTTATTATAAACCTCAAATTGGAGGGCCTGTAGATTACAATAACGATTTATGGGAAAGTAAAACGGGTACACCACTAAAAAAAGGATTTATTTCATTACAAAGTGAGAGTCATCCTGTTGAATTTAAAAATATTGAGATTTTAGAACTATAAATAATAATGAACTCATTTTGTATTAAATTAAGTTTTCTGTTTTTTATTTTTTATCAGGTTAGCTCTGTCCAATCACAAAATTTCGAAGATTATTCACAAACAGTAAATGGAGAAAACATTACCATAGACCTAGTAGCAGTAAAAGGAGGCAGCTTTCAGATGGGCAATAACAATGGTAAAGAAGATGAAAAACCAGTCCATGAAGTTACCATAAATGATTTTTGGATTGGCAAATACGAAATCACATGGGACCAATATGATGCCTTTGTTTTTGGTGAATTTGGTCCAGAACAATTTAAGAGTAAAGACAAATTAAAAGATTTAGGAATCGATGCCGTTACCGGGGCAACCCCTCCTTATGTTGATATGAGCTTTAATATGGGAAAAGGCAGTTCTCCTGCTGTAAACATGACCCAATACGCAGCTTTAATGTATTGCAAATGGCTCACTTCAAAAACTGGAATATTTTATCGATTACCAACAGAAGCTGAATGGGAATACGTTTGCAAAAAAGGTAATACTAAAAAAGACTCCCTAAATGATATTAGTTGGTATGCTGAGAACAGTAGCGAAAAATATAAAAAAACAGGTACTAAGGAAGCCAACGATTTAGGCATCTATGATTTATTGGGTAATGTATCAGAATGGGTTTTAGATCAATACGATACAGATTATTATAAGAATTCACCTAAATCAAACCCTTGGAACAAGCCTACCAAACTATATCCACGTGTGTTACGCGGTGGATCTTGGAAAGACACTGCAGACAAACTATGCTGTTCTTCAAGACAAACTTCAAATCCAAAGTGGAAACGCAGGGATCCTCAAATACCAAAAAGTAATTGGTGGCATACCGATGCCCCTTTTATTGGTTTTAGGGTAGTTAGGCCCAGAGTTCTCCCTTCAAAAGAAGACATAAAAGCATATTGGCTTAAAGCATTTACAGATTTTTAGCCTTCACCAATTAAAAACTACTTGTATGAAACAAAAAAAAATATCTAGACGGCATTTTGTAAAAGAATCCTCATTGGCAACAGGCGGTATTTTATTAAGCTCTTCGTTATTTGGTTCTCCCACTTCATCATTTAAAAAGGAAAAAACACTAAAATTGGCTCTTGTGGGTTGTGGAGGTCGCGGTACTGGAGCTGTAGTCCAAGCTCTTAAAGCAGACAACAATGTGAAATTGACAGCTTTGGCCGATGCTTTCGAAGATCAAATTGAAAAAGCGTATACCAACTTATCCTCTTTATTTGGCACTAGCCGTATTGAAGTAAAGCCGAGTATGAAATTTGCAGGTTTTGGATCTTACAAAAAAGCCATAGACGAAGCCGATGTAGTTATTTTAACAACGCCTCCCGGATTTAGGCCTCAACATTTTGAATATGCCATAGAACAAGGCAAACATGTATTTATGGAAAAACCTGTCGCTACTGATGTAGCAGGCATAAAAAAAGTACTCGAAGCTGCTAAACTAGCTAAGCAAAAAAAACTAAATGTTGTTGTGGGTTTACAAAGACGTTACCAAGCTGAATATTTAGAGTTAAACAAACGTATAAAAAATGGCGAATTGGGAAAAATTATTTCCGGACAAATTTATTGGAACGGTGCCGGTGTATGGGTACGCCCAAGAACAGCTTCCATGACTGAAATGGAATACCAAATGCGAAATTGGTACTACTTTAACTGGCTTTGTGGAGACCATATTTTAGAACAGCACATTCACAACATAGATGTTGCCAATTGGTTTATTGGTGAACATCCCATTAAAGCTCAAGGTATGGGCGGTAGGGAGGTAAGGAAAGGAAAGGATCACGGACAAATATTCGATCATCACTTTGTAGAATTTACCTATCCTAGTGGCACAATTATTTCCAGCCAATGCAGGCATCAACCAGGATGCTTTAGTCAGGTAGCTGAGACCTTCCAGGGCACACAGGGCACCTCTTATACAGGAGGTGGCAATACAGCCATTTTGAAATCTTATTCAGGGAACAACATATACAAACATGATGGTGAAAATGACAGAAACCCATACCAAGTAGAACACGACCGCCTTTTTGCTGCCATAAGAAGTAGAGAAGAAGTGATTAATGATACTGAGATTGGAGTTGAAAGTACAATGACCGCAATTATGGGGCGTATGGCTACATATTCTGGTAAAGAGATTACTTGGGATGCTGCAATGGATTCTAATTTAGGGCTAGTACCCAATGAAGATCTCTTAGATTTCAACTCGCTTCCACCGGTAGTTCCAAACGAACATGGTGAATATCCTATACCTGTGCCTGGACAAACCTCATATTTTTAAAATTTACTAAACGTGAAAAGAAGAGATTTTATAAAAAAATCAACAGCCACAGCCTCTGCATTGAGTATTGGTGTTACCGGCTTACATGCTTTACAAAATTCAAAAAACACAGTCTCAAAACATAAATTTAAGCTGAAATATGCCCCACATCTGGGCATGTTTAAAACCCACGCAGGTGACGACCCTATAGATCAACTACATTTTATAGCAGACCAGGGATTTACAGCTTTTGAAGACAATGGCATAAAAAATCGCCCTATAGATATTCAGAAGAAAATGGCCAAAACCATGGCGAGCAGAAAAATTACCATGGGTGTTTTTGTAGCTCATAAAATCTATTGGAAAGAGCCTAATCTAGCTAGTGGCAACCAAATCAAACGTCAGGAATTTTTAAACCAAATTAAATCTTCAATTGAGGTGGCCAAACGCGTCAATGCGAAATGGATGACGGTTGTTCCCGGTCATGTGGATTTAAGTCAAAATAAAGATTACCAAACAACCCATGTTATTGAGTCCTTAAAACAAGCTTCAGCTATTTTAGAACCCCACAACCTAACTATGGTATTGGAACCTCTAAATTATAGAAACCACCCAGGATTATTCTTAACTGGATCACTACAAGCATACCAAATTTGCAAAGCTGTAGATTCTCCTGCTTGTAAAATACTCTTCGATATTTACCATCAACAAATTCAGGAAGGAAATTTAATCCCGAATATTGATACTTGCTGGGATGAAATTGCCTATTTTCAAATTGGTGACAATCCTGGCCGCAATGAACCCACAACTGGTGAGATTAATTATAAAAATGTTTTTAAATTTATCCATAATAAAGGCTACAATGGTATTTTAGGTATGGAGCATGGCAATTCCATCAACGGTAAAGAAGGCGAAATAAAGGTCATTGAAGCATACAAGGCTTCAGATAATTTCTAAAAATAGTTCTAAATAATGAAAAAAAACAATACCCCAAACAGCAGAAGATCTTTTATAAAAAATACCACATTAACTGGTATAGGTATTAGTATAATACCAAGACATGTAATGGGAAAGGGTTTTGTACCCCCCAGTGACAAATTAAATATTGCGGTAGTAGGCGGTGGTGGCAAAGGCTATTCTGATGCATTAAACGTATGGAACAAAGGCACATCAAACCTTGTCGCTATTTGTGATGTGGATTGGAATCAATCCAAAAGATTAATGGAAAAATTTCCAAATGCGACCAAATATAAAGATTTTAGAAAGTTATTTGATTACCAAAAGGATATTGATGCCGTAACAATCTCTACGCCAGACCATACTCATGCTGTCATTGCTATGTCTGCCATTAAATCTGGTAAACATGTATACGTTCAAAAACCGCTCACCCATAGTATTCATGAAGCTAGAGTACTTACAGAAGCCGCCAACAAACATAAAGTTGTTACCCAAATGGGCAATCAAGGAGCTTCAGGAGGAGGCGTCAAACAAATGATTAAATGGTTTGACGAAGGCATCATTGGTAATGTAAGCAAAGTACATGTTTGGACCAACAGGCCCGTATGGCCGCAAGGCATTGCTACACCAACCGAAAAACCAGCTTTATTAGATGGTTTGGATTGGGATACTTGGATTGGTCCAGCTCAATGGGTAGATTATCATCCCCTATACCATCCTTTTAAATGGCGTGGTTGGTGGAATTTTGGTACAGGTGCATTAGGAGATATGGGTTGTCATTTAATGGACCCCCCATATAGGGTTTTAGGTCTAGGCTATCCTACCGAAGTTGAAAGCAGTGTTGGCGCTATTTTTAAAAGAGACTGGTCACCAGAATATCTACCCGATTCCTGTCCGCCCTCTTCAAGAATACAATTAAAGTTTCCTGCATCAGCTAAAAATAAATCAGAAGTAACATTAACATGGACTGATGGAGGATTACGTCCCTTCCATCCCGATTTAATCCCAGCAGACCATCCTGTTGGTGGCAACGATAGTGCCAATGGTGTTATCATGATTGGAGAAAAAGGCATCATGACTTGTGATGTTTACGGCAGGATACCAAAAGTATATTTAAATAATGGGGACTTGTTAACTTTTGACGATTTAGAAAAGAATACTCTTCCAGAACATGGGCACCATGTGGCTTGGGTTGAAGCCTGTAAAGAAGGATTTGGCAAGGCAAAACATGAAGCCTTGACTTCTTCATTTGATTACGCTGGGCCTTTAACGGAAAGTATTTTAATGGGCAATCTTGCCATTAGAAGCTATAACTTAAGGACCCCTAAGGGTAATGGATTTGAATATTCCGGTAGAAAAAAACTGTTATGGGATGGTGAAAATATGAAAATTACTAATTTTGATGAAGCCAATCAATTTGTAAAAAGGGAATACCGAGAAGGTTGGACCTTGTAAAACCTAACAATAATTTTAAAAAAAACAATCAACTATCTTTTATGTGCAATCTTTGTCATGTTTACGATTTTAAAACTTAATGACCCTTAGGGTTAGATAGGTTTATCATCTATTTTATTATTACACCAATATGCCTATTTCAAAATCATTTTTAAACTAACGCTCAGCTAAAACACAAAATAGTTTATAGTACCGATTTAAAGACCAGCGAACCAAATATATAAATATAAACACACTTTTATATGCAGTCTCATTCAATTAAAAAATACAAAAAAATCCAGGGCCACAGGACCCTGGATTTTACTTTTACGATATGATGTTAATTATTCGACAATAAATTTTCCTTTCATCATGCCATAATGACCCGGAAAACTACACAAAAAATCATACTCACCAGATTCGGGAGCATCAAACTCAACAACTGTAGTTTCACCTCCTCCAATTAACTTGGTATAAGCAATCACATCATCTTTTGCCTCGACAGGAATATAACCAGTATCTTTAGCACTAGCTGCTTTAATACCAAAAGCCATTAAATCAACTCCTTGTTTTAGCAGCACAAAATTATGCCCCATAACATTTTTATCCAATTGACCCGTGTGCCTTAGAGTTAGCTTTACTTTTTTACCTGCTCCTACCTTTATCTCTGTCTTATCAAACTTCATCATGTCATTCCCAGAAATGACCACATTAGCAACATTTTCATCAACCTTTTTATTTGGTTCACTTTCTTTTTTTTCATAAGAGAACCCGTCCTTTTTCTTTTCTTCTTTTCCCCCACAACCTATTAAAAGGATAAAGGAAAAAATAGATACGATTGCATACTTTAGTAAATTCATTTTAACATTTAATATTTTATAGTTGTTAACCTAATTTTAGCTCGGCAATATAAGTATATAAACCTATACACTTGTTCATTATTGTTCACTGAAAAAAATTATAACTACAAAATAATAAGGGTTTCATTATAAAATATAATCGGTACTAATAAAGTTAGAAGTTTTCTTTTCCAATAATTCCTTTAAAATAGCCCTATTGTAATCATTATCTTTAGAAGCCACAAAGGTACGTATTGAAAAAGATCGCAAGGCATCGTGCACACTTAGGGTTCCGAAAGCAGAATCCTTTCTTCCTGTAAATGGATACACATCTGGCCCACGCTGACAGGAACTGTTCAAATTTACACGACAAACCAAATTAACCAAGGTATCGATTAAAGGCGAAAGGGTATGGATGTTTTTACCGAACAAACTCACTTGTTGCCCATAGTTAGATTCAGCCATGTCATCCAAAGGTTCATTAATATCGGAAAAAGAAACAATTGGAACAACGGGACCAAATTGTTCTTCCTTGTACACTCGCATTTCCTTGGTTACTGGATATAATACGGCTGGAAAAATAAAATTTTCATTAGTTTCACCACCTTTTTTGTTTAAAACCTCAGCCTCCTTTTCCAGTGCATCATCAATCAATTCCTGGATATAAGCAGGCTTATCTTTTTCTGGAAGTGGTGTTAATGCAGCTCCTGATTCCCATGGATTAGCAAATTTAAGTTGATCGACCTTGTACGCAAACCGTCTATTAAATTCTTCAACTACAGATTCGTGCACATATAATACCTTAAGTGCCGTACAACGTTGCCCGTTAAAAGACAAAGCTCCAGTGATGCATTCTTCAACAGCTAAATCCAAATCGGCATCTGGTAATACTATGGCCGGATTCTTGGCTTCTAAGCCTAGTACCATACGTAATCTATTACCTTTTGGATGAACAGCTTGCAAAGCATTTGCCGATATACTATTTCCAATTAAAGCAAGTACATCAATTTTGCCCGTCTGCATTATAGGTGTTGCCAAAACACGCCCTCGGCCATAAACAATATTCACAACCCCCTTGGGAAAGCTACTTTGAAAGGCTTCCATCAGTGGTGAAATTAGCAACACCCCTAGTTTAGCAGGCTTAAAGATTACCGTATTCCCCATAATCAAAGCAGGGATGAGTAAGGTAAAGGTTTCATTAAGCGGATAGTTATAAGGGCCAAGGCAAAGCACAACGCCTAAAGGCCCCCGACGTATATGCGCATAAACACCCGAATGTTTTTCAAACTTTGCCGAATCCCTGTCTATTTGTTTGTAAGCCTCTATAGTATCGTATATATAATCTACCGTTCTATCGAACTCTTTTTCAGAATCTGGTAGGTTTTTACCAATCTCCCACATTAAAAGCTTAACTACTTCGTCCCGCTTGGTCTTCATTTGTTTTACGAATTTTACCATACAGGAAATCCTATCAGCAACCTTCATGGTTGGCCAAAGGCCTTGGCCTTTGTTATAAGCCGAAGTTGCTGAATCTAATGCTTCTAAAGCTTCTTTTTCTCCCAATTCGGGTATGGAACCTAAAAGCGTTGGTTTATATTCTTGAGTAGAAGAAATCGTAGATAAAACTTTAGTTGTATTTCCTTTCCACTGTTTTAATTCTCCGTCCACCAAATAAGTCGTTTGATGGCGAAGTGATTTTATTTTGTATTCCTCAGGAATTTCAATAAAAGGCGTTTTCATGTTTTTGTAGTTTTAAGTAGTAGTATAACTTTGGTAAGATTAAAATGTGTTTTGCAAGTACTAAGATATCTATATTTTGACTGAACCCCCTTATTATCAGAGAACTAATCCAAAAGAAATTCTAAATTTTCAACACTTCAATCACTTGCTCATAAATAATTTAAGACGCAATCGTTTTCGGTTATTAATTTTATTTCGAATTATTTATCAAAGCGTATGGTTTTATCATTTTTGTTATGCTGAAATCAAAAATTATCTATTTCATATATAAAAGTTCAATCTATCCCGTCACAAAACCTTTCGATTTATTATATTTAGCAACTTTTGAATTTTTATCTATGAAATGCCATTAACAAAAGTTGCAAACCAACCGATAATGATAATTAGGGCATTCCATCTGACAATTAAAAACAAATAATATTAACAGATGAAATATTTAATTACTGCATTAGCTATTACAACAGTTTTAATATCCTGTAAAGAAGAAAAAAAATCGGAACAACTTACTCTAGAAGCCACCCAAGAAAATCAAGCAGACAATACCGATTGGATTTATCTATTTGACGGTACTAGCCTAGAGGGCTGGCGTGCATACAACGAGGAGGCCTTACCTCCAGGTTGGACTATAGAAGACAATGTTCTAACATTTAATACAGAACTTGGCCTAGAGCAGAATTACACCGGTGGAAAGGATATTATTTATGCTGCTGAAGAATTTGATAATTTTGAGCTTCACGTGGAATGGAAACTTCCACCAGGCGGTAACAGTGGTATTTTTTACCATGTTAAAGAAGGCCATAAATCTTTACCAGAGACTTCTCCTGAATACCAACTTATTGATGATTTAGGTTATGCTAAAATTCACGACCTTACCGAATACAACCTAAGTTTAGGTTATACTGAAAATCCCGAAGAGTTAAAACCGTTACAAAAAACAGGATCGGATTACGCCATGCACCCCGCCGATCAGTCGCAAAAAGTACTTAACCCCATTGGAGAATGGAATACCTCTAGAATTATTTTTACACCAGAAAAAGTTGAGCATTGGCTTAATGGAAAAAAATTATTAGAATTTGTACCTTGGGATGAAGCTTGGCATGAAAAAAAGAATTCCGATAAGTGGAAAAACAGCCCAGATTATGGAAAATATAAAACGGGGTATATTGGGCTACAAGACCATGCCAGTTCCATTTGGTTTAGAAACATTAAAATTAAAAAACTATAGCTAAAACTTAGATCATGAACAAAAGAGAATTTTTAAAGAGAAGTAGCTTAGGAGTCACTGGATTGGTTTTAGCTCCATCACTAGTTATGTGCAAAGAAAAACCTGTTATTAAAACACGTATTCGAACAGCTCATATTGGGGTTGGCAATATGGGCAATGCGGACCTTAATGCCATAGCCTCACATCCTTTAGTGGATGTTGTTGCCCTATGTGATGTAGACTCTAATTTTCTTTCAGAAGCAAAAAAATTGCATCCTAACGCAAAAACTTTTTCAGATTACAGGGTAATGCTTAAAGAATTGGAAGATGATATTGATGCGGTTATCGTGTCTACTCCAGACCACACTCATGCTCCCGCTTCATTATTAGCTATGAATCTAGGCAAAAATGTATATTGCCAAAAACCACTAACCCATTATGTCTCTGAAGCTAGAGCCATGAATAAATTGGCTCAGAAAAAGAATCTCATTACCCAAATGGGAATTCAGGTACATTCATTTTTCGATTATAAATTAGCTACCATGTTGATTCAATCCGGTATAATTGGAAAAGTCCATACTGTTCATGCGTGGTCCCCAAAAAATTGGGGTTATGATGGTGAAGCTCCTGAAGGCAGTGATCCTATTCCTGAAACTTTAGATTGGAATCTATGGTTAGGTACATCTAAAGAAAGACCATACAAAGAAGGGGTATACCATCCTGGTAATTGGCGTAAATTAATGGATTATGGTTGTGGCACCTTAGGTGATATGGGCGTTCATATTTTTGACACACCATACAATGCTTTGGCTCTTGATGTTCCTTTAACCATTAAAAACGAATGTGAAGCAACCAATGGCTTTGGATACCCAGAACGCAACATTGTTACTTACGAATTCCCTCAAACCAAATATACCGCAGAAACTTTAACTTGGATATGGTACGATGGACCTGATGCCCCAAGAGCACATGACGATTTAAAATTACCTGGAGCAGAAGCTTCTGTAAACAAACCCTCTTCATCAGAACAAGATGCCAGTTTAGAAGATAAAATATCACTGGATGCTAAAATTGCCGAAGAAGGCAAATTGCCAGAACAAGGTGCCATGTTCGTAGGTGAAAAAGGCCGTTTACTATTGCCTCACTTTATGCAATTACCCAAAAAAATTGTCGATGGTGAATACGTTGACATTTCATCGGAAATTGAAACAATTGCAAAAGCAAATAACTTAGGTGAGCCAATTCGTAATTATGATTCCGAAGGACCAAAACATTATCACGAATTTATAGATGCCTGTTTGGGCAAAGGAAATTGTAGTGCTCCTTTTTCATATGCATCAAAACTAACCGAAACCATTCTTCTGGGTGTAATCGCTGGTCGCTTCCCTAATCAAATACTGCATTGGGATAGCGAAAAAGCAAAATTTACTGAGGAAGAGGCAAATCAATATTTAGAAGGAAAGTATCGTAAATTTTAAATAAGACATTTATACGTTATTAACCAATTTTTGACTCATGTTTCCTTTATCTAAATTATAATTGAAGATGAGTTAATTATAACTAAACCAAAAACTGAAACAAATCGGGTTTGTTGTTTAGGTAATCCCCATAAAAATTGTGCTTTTTCATCTTGGAAATAAGTGGTTCCAAATCAGAAGCAGCTTTTAACTGAACACCCACTACGGCAGATCCATTTTCACGATTGGTTTTTTTGGCATACTGAAAATAAGTAATGTCATCGTTTGGTCCCAAAATATCAACTACAAACTCTCTAAGAGCACCAGCCCGTTGGGGGAATTTCACTATAAAATAATGCTTTAAATTAGCATACAACAAGGCTCGCTCCTTAATCTCAGGAGTTCGGATGATATCATTGTTGCTACCACTAACCACACAAACCACATTTTTGTCTTTAATATTTTCAGCATAAAAATCCAATGCCGAAATACTTAAGGCTCCTGCTGGTTCTACCACAATGGCATCCTTATTGTACAGTTCCAATATGGTTTCGCATACTTTACCTTCTGGCACAGTTACAATATCATGAAGTTGGGATTTACAGATATCAAAGGTTAAATCACCTACACGTTTTACGGCAGCGCCATCAATAAATTTTTCAATGTGTTCCAACTCCGTATTTTGGTTATTCTTAATACTGATTTTCATAGCGGGGGCACCTTCTGGTTCAACCCCAATAATCTTTGTATTGGGCGATAAGATTTTAAACACCGTAGATAAACCTGCGGCCAAACCACCACCTCCTATGGGAACAAACACATAATCTAAAGTGTCTTTTGATTGCTCTAAAATTTCCAGTCCTATCGTAGCTTGTCCCTCAATAACCTTTTCGTCATCAAAAGGATGAATAAATGCTTTTTCCAATTCATCACATTCTTTCATGGCAGCATAATAGGCATCGTCGAAGGTATCGCCCACCAGTTTAATATCTATATAATCCTCACCAAACATTTTAACCTGCTCCACCTTTTGATTAGGTGTTGGTGCTGGCATATAAATGGTTCCATGTATCTGTAATAATTTACAAGATAAAGCTACTCCTTGGGCATGGTTTCCCGCACTTGCACAAACCACTCCATGGTTTGCCTGTTCAGAATTTAGAGAATTAATTTTATTGTACGCCCCTCTTATTTTATAAGAACGTACCTGTTGAAGGTCTTCACGTTTAAAATAGATATTAGCATCAAACTGTTTGGAGTACCTAAAGCTAGGGCTTAAAGGCGTAACTGCCGATACGTTTTTAATCGTATCGGCAGCTAGCTTTATATCACTAATATTAGGAAAATATGTGATTTTTTCCTGATTCATGACAAACTGTTTTTTTTGACTTCTGGAGTCTTTATATTACACTATAGGCTTCATAGCCGTCATCGATGCCCTTAAAAATTCACCTATTTTTTCAACAGGATGGGATCGTAATGCTTTGTTTACTGCTATAAGTTTCGCATTATCAACTGCCTTACCGTTATCTTTTGCATAAGCTTTTCCTATTACATCGGTGTCAATGGTTTTCATGAAATCTGACAATAATGGCTTACAGGCATGATCAAATAAATAACACCCATACTCCGCCGTATCAGATATTACACTGTTCATTTCATATAATTTACGTCTTGCAATAGTATTGGCTATAAGTGGTGTTTCATGTAATGACTCGTAGTAAGCTGAAGCATCAATAATTCCAGAATCGGTCATAGCCTCAAAAGCCAATTCTACACCAGCTCTAACCATAGCAACCATTAGTACGCCATTATCGTAGTACTCTTGTTCTGTAATTTCAACATCACCTGCAGGCGTTTTTTCGAAAGCTGTTTCTGCAGTTGCTGCTCGCCATGTTAATAGTTTCTCATCACCATTAGCCCAATCTTCCATCATACCACTAGAAAAACGACCTTCCATAATATCATCCATATGCTTTTGGAACAACGGACGCATGATGTCTTTTAATTCTTCCGATAACTCAAACGCTTTAATTTTAGCTGGATTAGAAAGCCTATCCATCATATTGGTAATTCCACCGTATTTAAGACCTTCGGTAATGGTTTCCCATCCATACTGGATTAATTTTGATGCATATCCAGGCTCAATTCCTTTTTCAATCATTTTGTCAAAACAAAGTATAGATCCTGTTTGCAACAACCCACAAAGAATGGTTTGCTCTCCCATTAAATCCGATTTTACCTCAGCCACGAAAGAGGACTCCAAAACACCTGCCCTATCACCTCCAGTTGCAGCTGCATACGCTTTTGCCTGTGCCCAACCTTTTCCTTCTGGGTCATTCTCAGGATGTACTGCTATTAGTGTTGGCACACCAAATCCTCTTTTATACTCTTCCCTTACCTCAGATCCTGGACACTTAGGTGCCACCATGATTACGGTTAAATCCTCACGAATTTGCGTTCCCTCTTCAACAATGTTAAAGCCATGCGAATAAGATAATGTTGCCCCTTTTTTCATTAAAGGCATAACCGCATTTACCACACTAGTGTGTTGTTTATCTGGTGTTAAGTTTAATACTAAATCGGCTGTTGGAATTAATGCTTCATAGGTTCCTACGTTAAATCCGTTTTCTGTTGCATTAACAAACGACTTACGCTTTTCTGCTATGGCCTGAGCCCGTAAAGCATAAGAAATATCCAATCCAGAATCCCTCATATTTAATCCTTGGTTAAGGCCTTGAGCCCCACAACCTACTATAACTATTTTCTTGCCTTTAAGAGCATTTACACCATCTCCAAATTCTGAAGTTTCCATGAATCTACACTTCGATAACTGCTCTAATTTGTCCCTTAATGATAAGGTGTTAAAATAATTTCCCATTTCTAATTTTAATTACTATTGATTATTGAATGCTAAAAGCATTTCGGTTATTTTCATTTCTTCTTTTGTTACGGCTATTCGACCCGAGCGCACAAACTGCATAATCCCAAAAGCACTTAAGGCCTTACGTAAATTTTCAATCTCGTGACGTCTTCCAGATTTTTCCAAAACAAAAAATTCCTTGTTTACCGTAACTATTCTGGTATCACTGTCTTTTATGATGTTTTGAATTTGTGGTTCTTCAAACAATAAATCGGACTTTATCTTAAACATACAAGACTCCGTAAAAATGGTCTCTTCATCGGTATGATAATAAGCTCTAATGGCCTCAACTTGCTTTTGTATCTGACCAATGATTTTCTTAGCCTGAGATTCGGTAATATTCACCACGATTACAAAACGATTAACCCCTTCGATCTCTGATTGTGACGTGGTTAAACTTTCGATATTGATATGTCTACGCTGAAAAATTGCTGAAATACGATTTAGTAAACCGATGTTGTTTTCGGTATAAATCGATATCGTAAATGTTTTTATTGCTTCGTTCATGTTTTCAAAATTTAGCTTAATCGAATATCTGAAACCGATGCTCCTGAAGGAATCATAGGGAATACGTTATCTTCCTTTTCTACGCAAACCTCTAAAAAGTATGCTCCTTCTGAGGCCATCATTTCTTCTACAGCTCCAGCCAATTCTTCTCTTTTCGTTACGCGTTTTGTTTCTAAATGATATCCTTTAGCTATAGTTATAAAATCAGGATTGGTCATTTCGGTCGAGGCATAACGTTTATCGAAAAACAATTGTTGCCACTGACGTACCATACCTAAAAACTCATTGTTCAAAACCACTATTTTAACTGGTATTTGCGTTTGGAAAATAGTCCCTAACTCTTGAATATTCATTTGGAAGCCACCGTCACCAATAATAGCAACCACATCGCGTTCCGGCTCAGCCATTTTAGCACCCATAGCTGCTGGTAGTGCAAATCCCATAGTGCCCAAACCTCCTGAGGTAATGTTACTTTTTGTTTTATTAAATTCAGAATAGCGACAAGCAATCATTTGGTGCTGTCCCACATCGGAAACAATAGCTGCATTACCACCACTTTGTTTATTAATTTCCCTGAGTACCTCACCCATGGTCAAACCTTCTTTGGTAGGTGTAATATCATGCTTTATTACTTTTTCAAACTCGATGTCGTAAAGCTTTCTAAACTCTTGTAGCCAATCCGTATGTGAATTTTCATTTAGTAAAGGCAATAAAGCTTGCAAACTGGCTTTGGCATCTCCTAGAACAGCCACATCAGTTTTTACATTTTTATCGACCTCAGCAGGATCGATTTCAAAATGAATTACCTTGGCTTGTTTTGCATAAGTATTTAAATCGCCCGTAACACGATCATCAAAACGCATTCCTATAGCTATCAATACATCACATTCGTTGGTTAAAACATTTGGTGCATAATTGCCATGCATCCCTACCATACCTACATTTAGCGGGTGAGATGTTGGTATTGCCGAAGCTCCCATAATGGTCCAAGCTGCTGGTATACCCGCTTTTTCAATAACGGCTTTTAGTTCTGCTTCTGCTTCTCCCAAAATAATGCCTTGACCCCAAACAATCATTGGTTTCTTGGCTCTATTGATTAAATCGGCTGCCGCTTGCAAAGATTCGGGAGCTGTTTTTGGCACTGGAATATAACTTCTAACACCCGTGCATTTTTCATATTTAAAATCCAGTTCTCCAAACTGGGCATTCTTTGTAATATCAATTAATACGGGTCCAGGGCGTCCACTTTTCGCAATATAAAACGCCTTGGCTATAACTTCAGGAATATCTTCTGCCCTGGTTACTTGGTGATTCCATTTCGTAACCGGCGTAGAAATACCAACAATATCTGTTTCCTGAAAAGCATCACTACCTAATAAATGGGATGGTACCTGCCCAGTAATACACACCAATGGCGTAGAGTCTATTTGTGCGTCGGCAATGCCCGTAATTAAATTGGTTGCCCCAGGACCAGACGTAGCCATTGCTACACCTACTCGACCAGATATTCTAGCATATCCCTGTGCGGCATGGGCAGCTCCCTGCTCATGACGTGTGAGTACGTGATGAATCTGGTCTTGATATTTGAATAACTCATCGTATACCGGCATAATAGCACCTCCAGGATAACCATAAAGCACATCAACACCTTCGGCTATTAAACATTTTATAACGGCCTCGCTTCCACAGATACGTTCGGTTGAACGTTCTGAATTTTTCTTTGTTTCTAAAGTTTGTGTTTCTTTCATAAGCTTAACTATTTTGAAAGATTCCTTGCTTTCGCAGGAATTAAAATGCATCAGTAACACAACCTTTTGAGGCCGAAGCTACCGATTTTGCATATTTATATAATATTCCTTTTTTATGTTTCAATTCTGGAGCTTGCCATTGTGCCTTTCTTTCAGCCAATACTTCATCTGGTAGAAGCACGTTTATAGAATTGTCTTCAGCACTAATACGAATACGATCTCCCGTTTTAATCAAGGCGATAGCTCCTCCTGTTTGTGCTTCGGGAGTAATATGACCGACCACAAAACCATGAGTTCCTCCAGAAAATCGGCCATCGGTAATCAAAGCTACCGACTTTCCTAATCCTGCACCCATAATTAACGACGTGGGTTTTAACATTTCTGGCATACCTGGCCCACCTTTGGGACCAACGTATCGGATAACAACCACATCACCTTTCTCAACTTCTCCATTAGATATTCCTTTATTGGCTGCCTGTTCGCCATCGAAAACCACAGCCTTACCTTCAAACACCAAACCTTCTTTTCCAGAAATTTTTGCAACAGCACCTTCTGTAGCTAGGTTTCCATAAAGGATCTGAAGATTACCAGACGATTTTAAAGCTTTGTCCGTTGGGTAAATGACATCCTGATCATTTTCAAATTCAAGTGGTGCCACATCCTTTAAGTTTTCAGCCAAAGTCTTACCTGTTACAGTTAAACAATCACCATATAAATAGCCTTTATCCAATAAATATTTCATTACTGCTGGTGTTCCTCCTACGCCATGAACATCTTCCATTAAATATTTACCAGATGGTTTTAAATCGGCTATTAATGGGGTTCTGTCACTCACACGTTGAAAATCCTCCAATGTAAATTCAATATCGGCTGCATGAGCAATGGCCAAAAAGTGCAACACCGCATTGGTAGAACCTCCCAAGGCATTAACCAATGTAATAGCATTTTCAATGGATTTTTTAGAAATAATATCCAACGGTTTTAAATCCAATTCCAATAGGTTTTTAATAGCCCTTGCTGTTCTTTCTGCCTCAGAGAGTTTGTTTGGATTTTCAGCTGGAATAGATGAATTATAGGGTAATGCTAAGCCCATACATTCGATTGCCGAAGCCATAGTATTAGCCGTATACATACCACCACAAGCTCCTGCACCAGGAATGGCCCTTTTTATAATTTCACGGTATTCTTCTTCATCTATTTCTCCTGCTACTTTTTGTCCTAACGCTTCGAAAGCCGAAACAACATTTAACTTTCTACCTTTATAATTACCAGAAGCTATGGTACCACCGTACATCATTATAGACGGTCTATTTAAACGCAACATGGCGATAATCGCTCCAGGCATATTTTTGTCACATCCAACAACCGATATCAACGCATCGTAGCTTTGGGCATTCATTACCGTTTCTATAGAATCTGCAATAATATCTCGAGAAGCCAAGGAATAATTCATACCTGAAGTCCCCATAGAAATACCATCACTAACACCAATGGTATTAAACCCTAAACCAACCATACCCGCTATGTTACACTCAATCTTTATTTCACCTGCCAAACCGTTTAAATGCATATTACACGGGTTACCATCATAACCCGTACTGGCAATCCCCACTTGTGGTTTATGCATATCCTCATCAGTCAATCCTACTGCGTATAACATGGCCTGTGATGCAGGCTGCGATTCATCCTGTGTTAGTCTTTTGCTATATTTATTGAGTTCCTTCATTTTTATTACAGATAATTTTAGGTTCTGTCTTATTATGATTTATTATTCTTTGTGTTTTAAGTTTTTTTGTAAAAAATCTTCAATATTTTAAAATACTTGTCGAAATTAAATTATTGAGCACTTATACATTGTTTTCTTTATAAAACTAGGTTAAACCCACAATACTAAAATTTTAGATAAAAATCTATATATCAAGTATTTAGATTGTGTTTTTTATGACGTTCAAAAAATCAAAAAATATCCACTCAAACCCATAAGCTATTACTTGAAGAATAATTCTTTAAATAGTTCTATATATAAATCCCAAAATGAATTCAGGATTATTGCTTTAAGGCAATAACTTAAAACAATAAAAAAAGCCTTCCTGTTAAGGAAGGCCCAATACACTTTATATTATCATATATCATGTTTTTTCTATTGACATAAGCACAATAACAGAAATGATATGAAACACTTGTTCATTAATCTTCAAGATTACAAATTTTCAAAAATAAATTTTAAGCTCAATTTTAATTTTGAAAAAAAAGTTAAAATCGATATGTAATTCATCTTCATTTCTTTTTATTTTTTTAATTTTGCCTGAGTAAAACAATAGAGGATAGATTTGACTGATTGCAACCTCAAGAAAAAATGCTAAAGGCAGTGTAAACTTCCTTTGACGCTATCGTCAAATCTCCCGATAAATTTTATTTTATGGCTTATTTATTTACTTCAGAAAGTGTTTCTGAAGGACATCCAGATAAAGTTGCTGACCAAATTAGCGACGCCCTGATCGATAACTTTTTGGCTTTTGATGTAGAGTCGAAAGTGGCTTGTGAAACCTTGGTTACCACGGGACAAGTAGTACTTGCTGGTGAGGTTAAATCGCATACCTATTTAGATGTGCAGAAAATTGCTCGGGATACTATTAATAAAATAGGATATACTAAAGGAGAATACATGTTTGACGGAAATTCCTGCGGGGTATTTTCGGCTATTCATGAACAATCGGACGATATTAACCGTGGTGTAGATAGAGCAACTAAAGAAGAGCAAGGTGCTGGTGACCAAGGGATGATGTTTGGATATGCTACCAATGAAACTGAAAATTATATGCCATTGGCATTAGATTTATCACATCGTATACTAAAGGAATTGGCTGAGCTACGACGAGAAAACAAAGACATTACTTATTTAAGACCTGATAGCAAAAGCCAAGTGACCATTGAATATAGCGATGACAATATCCCTCAGCGAATTGATGCTATTGTAATATCTACTCAACACGATGATTTTGCCGATGATGAGACCATGTTGGCTAAAATACGAAAAGACATTGTTGACATTTTAATCCCACGTGTGGTTTCCAAATTACCAAAAGCCACACAAGCACTGTTTAACAGTGACATTAAATACCACATTAACCCCACAGGGAAATTCGTTATTGGTGGGCCACACGGCGATACGGGATTGACCGGACGTAAAATTATTGTAGATACCTATGGTGGTAAAGGCGCCCATGGCGGTGGTGCATTTTCTGGAAAAGACCCCAGTAAGGTAGACCGCAGTGCGGCTTACGCCACAAGACATATTGCCAAAAACTTAGTCGCTGCTGGTGTTGCCGACGAAGTTTTGGTACAAGTAAGTTATGCTATTGGTGTTGTAGAACCTATGGGAATTTTCATTGACACCTATGGCACTTGTCCGTTTAATATGACCGATGGCGAAATTGCAGAAAAAGTATCACAGATTTTTGATTTGCGTCCTTTCGCTATTGAAAAACGTTTAAAACTACGCTCACCCATGTATAGTGAAACAGCAGCCTATGGCCATATGGGGCGCACCAACGAAACTGTTACCAAAACCTTTACCCAACCTAATGGAGAAAGTGTCACCTTAGATGTTGAGTTGTTTACTTGGGAAAAACTGGATTATGTTGATAGGGTAAAGGAAATTTTTGGACTGTAAAAACTAAACTATTATCCTATACATTTTTAAATATAAAGTGAGATAAAAAGCCATGCAGGATTGCATATCCTTTTACCCTCTTGTGAAAATGAAAAGCCTCACTACTGCCGCAAATTTTTATTTTCAATAGGTTAATGAACAACTTCAACAGGTACAAATCGAGATAAAAAGTCATGCAGGATTGCATATCCTTTTTCTCTCGCTTTGAAAACAAAAAAGCCAAACTTACAAATTCATACAAGCTTGATTTGACGTTTGGCTTTTTTGTTTATTCGTGGGAAGAGCAGGATTCGAACCTGCGAAGGTGAAAACCAACAGATTTACAGTCTGTCCTCGTTGGCCGCTTGAGTATCTTCCCTAATACCATTTCTAACTTAAAATTATTCATTAAAATTTGCCCTTTTTCTCCTATGCTTCAAAATAAAATTTAACCGTAGCTTAGGCTATGCTTAAATTTTCTTTCTTGCCTAGATAAAAAAATTACTGTGTTTTATTTGAGCAATTTTAAATCAGAACCAGTATAACCGAGCGCAAATATATTATTGTTTCTCTATTATGCAAAGGAAAATCCTGTTTTATAAAAATATCTTTTAGCAAGAGAAATTGACTATAACTCATAACGTAATCTAAACGTAATAAATCGGGGCTGGATAAAATACTCGGTGGCACTTACTGAAATATTCCCCGACCTACTGGTGTTCTGTGATTGGGTATCCAATAAGTTTGTGGCTTTAATTTCATATTCCCATTTGCTGTCTGCATTTTTCCTGTAAGCTAGCGAGGCATCCCAAAATTCGAAGGAATTGATTTTTCTGTCTTCGTCACTAAAACTATTATAGGAATAGTTAGTTTTAAACGTGAAAGTTTTAAAAATAAGCGCATCAAATTCTACCGAAGGTGCTTTAGTAAAAAACTTGGTGCGTCGATCGCCTTGGTCATTATCTTGTATGCTATAGCGATAGCCCAGTTCAAAATTAGGCGCTTCCCTAAAATTAGTTCGTAGTTCTGCCCTATAGCTATGGGAATAGTTTTCATTTACCGAAGTTTGTCCATTAATAATCTGGTTAAACTTACTATAGTTAAAGTTGCCGTTAAGCGTTCCCCTAAATTTACCCCATGTTTTTTGGATGCGTGCATTGGCACCTGCACTTTCATCGGCCAAACCAGAATTAAATGGTGTACTAACCCGCACTACACTATTGGTCAAAAACTGGGATGTGGTTCTTATTCTATCTACCGCTTTGCTATAGTTTATACTTGCATTTACGTTGGTATAGTTAAACATATTAAAACTGAAATAGGACAAATTCACATTATGGGACAAGGCACTCTCCAATTCCGGATTTCCTGAAAATATTGAACGATAACTATTTAAAACCAAACCCCTTGCAAATTGGTTGACATCGGTAA
This sequence comes from Aestuariivivens marinum, assembly GCF_022662175.1. Taxonomy (GTDB): domain Bacteria; phylum Bacteroidota; class Bacteroidia; order Flavobacteriales; family Flavobacteriaceae; genus Aestuariivivens; species Aestuariivivens marinum. The sequence goes on from NZ_JAKMCR010000001.1 coordinate 269,789, forward strand.
ATTGGGTTTGCATTCTATAGTTGAAAATAAGCTGTTCACTCTTTTTTAATTGGATTCGAGTGTTGAAATCGGGCAACAGCCTGAAAAAGTTATCGGTATACGTTTCATTAAACTGACTGTTCTTAGCACTGTAAGCATGCGCTGAAAAACCTGGGGTAAACGTAAAAATCCCCAATTTCAAACGGTAATGAACACCCAAATACACATCAGAAAAGCGATAGGCAATGTCATTAATGTCCAATCCGTTATTTTGGGTAGGCACATTGTCATATTTGCTTCCATTATCAAGATATTGGAAAATATCAGAATTATAATCCTGCTTGCTATAAATGGTCCCTAAAGTGAAATTAATGTCGCTTTTGGTGTTTAAAATATTCCAATAATCCAACTTGGCATCTAATTGGTTAGATTTTACACGCTTTTCCTGTGCTACATCATAACCTATTTGGGTATTATCAAATCCCAAAACTTGAGCAGTATTGATATAACTATCTTTGTCTTCTAGAAACGCATTATAAAACGGATCTTCATCCTGCCACAAATGCTGAACCTCTAGAGCAAAAATATTAGCGTCATCCAAGGTATAATAATAATTCACATTTTGATTGATGCTAAAAGGCTTTGCGTTTTCCAATTCATTTATGTTACCATTTACAGAAGAGTAAAACAACTGGTCTTGTGATTCTTTTGAAGTCCGTGCCAAAACGTCATAATCCAACTGATTGTTGGTGTTGGGTTTGTACTTGGCACTAAACTTAGCCATAGCCAAATCACTACGTTGTGTGGTGTTACTTTCTGTGGTTTCATCTGGAATGTTTAAATCTGGGTTAGTATAAACCACTGAGCTATTTTCCTGCAAATCGGTTCTACTACTTAAAAAAATGGCAAACCCGCTTAAATCTAATGTCTTTTTTGGTGAGTAACTGAAATTAGCTGCGCCAAACTTGGTATTAATATCCTTTGCCCTGTTATTTTGAAGGGACAAAAAACCTAAATTATTACTACCTAAATTAATGTTAGTACCACTGCTTCTACTGGGACTCCTAAAACCTCCCATAAAATTGAAATAATCACGTCGGGTAAAGGCTATTTCGCCAATATTGTTCATGTCTCCTATAAAATTTAAACTGTACTCCGGACTATAATAAAACATTTTTGGCTGAGCCAAATACAATGTTTTATCATCAGCTCCACCTGCACCAGCTGTAATATTACCAAACCAAAAATTCTTTTTGCCTTCCTTAAGTTTAATGTTTATAGCAATATTATCTTGATTATTTGTTACACCACTTAACTGCCCAATTTCAGCATAATTCTTAAGAACTTCTACTTTATCGACCGCATTAGCCGGTATGTTTTGGGTGGCCAATTTAGAATCGCCGTCAAAAAAATCCTTGCCTTCAACCATCACTTTACCTACGGCCTTACCTTCTACCTCAATTTGTCCTTCGTCATTCACTTCAACACCTGGCAGTTTATTAAGCACATCACCCAATTTACGCTCTGTACCCGATGTAAAAGAATCGGCATTGTAAACTATGGTATCGCCTTTAACGGTAACAGGCATTTCGTAAATCAGTTCAATTTCGTCTAAAGTATTGTCATTTTGAAGGATGAAATTTTTAACTAAATCAATTTCGGTAGTTTGAACATCTTCTTGAGCAGTTTTCATCCCTATATAACTCACTTGAATTTTATAATTGGTATTTTTTTCCAGTGATAACTTATAATAACCCTCGTTGTTAGTTATCCCGTAAGAATCTAGTTTTTGTGACTCTTGATTAATGGCTATAACATTTGCTAATTCGAGCGGTGTTCCAATACTGTCTTTTACGACTCCTTCTAGTTTAACTTGGCCTTTAGCGATGAAACTAATACTAAAAAGCAAAATATAAAATGTACTATTAGCTTTATTCATTTGGTTATTATTTGGTTGAAAACATAAATGAAGCCCTTACCTTCTTCCCAGTCGATTGTCCCTGAACTCTCTCATTTTATTAATAACAATCTCTTGATACTCCTTTTTGGTAACCTCTTCTCCTTTACTAGGCTTATCAATTTCTTCTTTTTCATCAGGATTATAAATTATCTTGGAACAAAGTATAACGGTATTACCTGCACTAACCTCCAAAATCAATCCAGGAAGCCCATTATATTCCAATGGACCATGGGCAGCAGGTATTTGCGGAGAGTACCAAGCTATAACCTGGGTTAATTGAATATTATCCTTATCCATTAAATCCATATTTGATTCAGCTTCCTTATTTATAGTATCATTATGCTGGGCATTTGTCCTATCTATGTTACTCAATCTATCCCAAGAGAACGACCACCATTCTAATTCTGAACTAGGTACCACTGCAGTAGCCTTAAAACAAGTATAGTTTCCAATCTGTTTTGTTTCAGAACCTAAATTCCATTTTAGTGACTGTAAATCATCTTTAATTAAAAACCTCTTACCATAAAATTCCTGATGTTGAAGTAATGTATTTGTTTTTACATTTTTATATAACTTACCAGGAGAAAAGTTTTTGCCCCAAGAGTCTGTTGCTCCCGATATTCCATCCAATTTTTCAATTTCTTTATAAATTGACTCTTCTTTATTGAATGCTAACAGATATGTCTTTTCAAGTCTATTTTTCAGTCGTGACTCTATTTGCTTTTTTTGTTGCTCACTCATACGAGCACCAAAACTACCAAGTTCCATTTTGGTCTTCTTATAATAATATGCTTTACCTTGAAAACTCTGAGCACTAAGAGTTTTATTTATAAATAACACTAACGAAAAAGCTAATAATCTTATTAATATTTTCTTCATAATCAATATAATTTTTTTGTTTAACAAATATAAGTATTTATTAAACAATATATTAGCTTTAACATTTAATTATTATTTTCAAGACTAATCATCTTTCTATACCTTATCTTCGTCCTCCTCTGCCCCTAAACATCTCTCGCATTTCCTCAGTTTTTTTATTTACAATCTTATCATATTCTGTTTGTGACACTTCTTTTCCTTTTGATGGCATTTTTATAACCTCTTTTTCTGATGGATTCAAAATAATTTTAGAACACAAAATGGTTGTTCTATCAACATTTAGCTCCAATATTAATCCTGGTAAACCCCAATATACATCAGGACCCTGATTAACTGGTATTTGTGGTGCATACCAAGCAGTTACAAAAACTTTTCTAGGCGTTTCGGTATTATCATTATTTTCATCGTTTTGAGTATTTGTTGAGTCTTTTGGTTTTTCGTTACTTGGTCCTCTCCTGAAGCTATTAAAATCGAAACCCGTTACTTGTTTTACGGCGGTGGCCTTAAAACAAGTATATTGACCAATAGTTTTAGTTTCTGAACCCAATTGCCAATCCAGCTTGCTTAAACTATCCTTTACCAAAAATTGCTTTCCAAAAAACTCTTGTTCTTGCAACAACTGTTGCGATTTCACATTTTTATATAAATCGCCTCCAGTACTACTCATCATACCAAATCGGAAGCCTCGCCCTTGTCCAGGTGCATCCAAACGCTCTTCTTCTTGGTATAGGGATTCCGACTGATTAAAATTAAGTATGAAAGTTTTTTCTAAGGCACTTTTCATACGGTCGGCTATTTGTTTTTTACGCTCTTCACTTAATTGCCCACCACCAAAATTAGTCATGTCTACAGTAGTTTTCGATTCATAATAGGCCTTTCCTTGGAAATCTTTTTGGGCAAATGAATTTAAAGTAGTTAGGATAAAAATAATTGAAAGTCGAATTTTAATTACACGGCGCACCATTGGTCTAATTTTTTATTAGTTTTTTAAAACTAACACATTATCCCTATTAGACCAAAACCAGAGTACTAGGTTTAATTATTAAAACGTTAAATTATTCTTAAAACTAACCGCTAATTCTTATTTCAAGTTCCTGAGCACCATCATCCCTAACTCTACGGTTATCGCGCATACGATCCTGCATTTCGTTCATCTTCTTCTCCATAATTGCATCGTATTTCTCTTGATTCATTTTATCACCCTTTTTAGGCTCAACGATACGCACACCTTTTTCTGGATTCAACACAATCTTACTGCAAATTATAGTTGTTGTGCCATCATTAATCTCTAAAATCAACCCGGGTAAGCCATGATAATTTGCTGGTCCGTTATTTACTGGAATTTTAGGTGCATACCAAGCCACAACTTCCTGCATTCTTGTTTCTGGATCATTGTTTTCCTCTTCAGCATCCAAATCCCTATCTCCATTCATACTAATTCTTGTACGCATTATGGGTACTTCGATCATTTTAGTCGCCTTAAAGCATTCATACGCTCCAATAAATTTCTTTTCATTGGTTAAAGTCCAATCGTGTTTTTGTAATTCATCTTGAATTAAAAACAATCGACTAAAGGATTCATTCTGATTGGTAAATCGATTTTCTTTTAAGTTTTTATACAAAATATCTGAATCTCCCGAGCTTACAATAATAACTTCCATACCCATTGGTTGTCGGGGTCCTAGCTCTTTATCCTCCTTGTAAATAGATGTTGATTTGTTAAAGCTCAAAAGATAAGTTTTCTGGAATTGCTTTTTCATCATATCCATCATGCGTTGGTGCATTTCAGAATTCATCTGGGTACTGTCTAATTGAATATCCAATTTGCGGGACGATTTGTAGGTAGCAATACCCTGAAAATCCTGAGCAAAAGTATGTTGCATTTGGCAGAACGCCAGGCATATGATAATTAACTGTTTCATTTTTTGATTTGATTTTGATTTAACAGTACAAAAATGGAAGATTCATATCAATAAAAGCGTTAACTAGTGTTAACTAGTGTTAAGCGATTAGTTTTCTTTAGTTTTTACTTCTATTTTTGAATTATGAAGAACATGAAATACAGTTGGTTGCTCTACTCTATTGTACTTGTAATTATAACCACAATTGGCATTCAGGTGTATTGGAATTACAAAAACTATCTTATAAACAAACAGCAATTAACTAATGATGTGCAACAGTGTACTGATGGTGCTATTGAAACCTATTTTGCCAATCTTGCAGAAAAAAGCACTATTGCCTATGCTATAGAAAGCGAATCGACTGACAGCCTGTTTGACAACAGCAAAGAGATAGACAGTATTTTAAAAACTATTAGATTAAAAGCTCATAAAACCATAAATATAGATTCAATTCCAGGAGAATTCACTGAAAATGTCTCCATTTTTAAAAGCAAAAGTGTTGATTCTTTATTTGGTATTTTACATAACGGTTATAGTGATTCAACACAACTTACTACAAGAAAATTTTCTGTAAAGGATTCTGGATCAATTTTTAATTACAAAGATTTTCGAAGATTAACCACTAAAGTCATTATTTCAATGACCAATGACAATATACAACTTAATACCATAGATAGTCTTTTCAACAAAGCATTACTAAGAAAACAAATTGACCTTGATTATGGAATAACCCTAGAATCGCCTTTAAAAAAAATTCAGAAACTAAAACCTGAAAACATTAATTCCTCAAGCTTAAATGTTATTTCTAGTTCTAATTATTTGCCTCAAGACACTAAACTAAAAGTATATTTTAACAACACCACAAAAACCATTTTAAAGCGAAGCCTGTTTGGCATTTTAATATCTACTCTTTTAGTACTAGCCATTGTAAGCTGTTTATTTTTCCTATTAAAAATCATAAAGTACCAAAAGCAACTGGCCGAAGTAAAAAACGACTTAATAAGCAATATTACACACGAGTTTAAAACCCCAATAGCTACTATTGGTGTAGCATTAGAAAGTATCAACAACTTTAATGTTATTAATGATAAAGCTAAAACCAAAACATATTTAGATATGTCTTCCAACCAACTAAACAAATTAAATATTATGGTTGAAAAACTATTGGAAACAGCAACTTTAAACAGTGAGACCCTAGAACTCAAAAAAGAAAATCTGAATTTGGCCAACTTACTGGAAATCCTAGTGACCCGCTATAAAATGCAACATCAAGATAAAGCATTCATTCTTAGCAACTATTCTGATATACAAAATATTTATGCTGATGCCTTTCATATTGAAAATGCACTAAACAACATTTTGGACAATGCTGTTAAATATGGTGGTAACAGTATTGAAATCTATTTAACTCAAGACAAGGCCAATATCAACATTTCCATTTTAGATAATGGAAACAACTTAAAAAAAGCCAACAAAGACAAAATATTTGAAAAGTTTTACCGCGTGCCTAAGGGAAACACCCACGACATTAAAGGTTTTGGCATAGGACTTTACTATACCAAAACCATAATAGAAAAACACAATGGCTCAATAAAAGTTGATGTGTCTAACCACAAAACCACTTTTAAAATTATTCTTCCAAATGGATAATACGACCACGATACTTTTAGCAGAAGATGAACCAGCATTGGGACAAATTATAAAAGAGAGCTTGGAAACCCGAAATTTTAAGGTACTGCTGTGTGAAAATGGGATAGATGCATTTGACGTGTACCAAAAGGAAAATCCCGAGCTGTTGGTTCTAGACGTGATGATGCCAAAAAAAGATGGATTTACTTTAGCAAAAGACGTAAGAGCTTTAGATGACACCATTCCCATTATTTTTTTAACGGCCAAATCGCAAACCCAAGATGTGGTTGAAGGCTTTACCATTGGTGGCAACGATTATTTAAAAAAACCCTTTAGTATGGAAGAGCTTATTGTTCGTATTAACAATTTATTAAACCGAACTAAGCTACAGAAAGCAAGTACAATTTTACATTTAGGGCACTATAAATTTAATTTCCCTAAGCAGTTGCTTCAATACAAAGAAGAAACCCAAGTACAATTAACCCACAGGGAAGCTCACTTGTTGTTCCATTTAATTAAAAATAAAAATCAGGTATTGGATCGCTCATTAATACTAACAAAACTATGGGGCAATGATGATTTTTTTAGTGCGCGAAGCATGGACGTGTTCATTACCAAACTACGCAAAAAGCTAAGTTCGGATGAGAACATACAAATCATTAACGTACGTGGATTTGGCTATAAGTTAATTTGCTAAATGTGGTTTGATTTTTGTATTTTTCATGTCGCACATGAAAACGCTATTTTACTTATTTTTATTATTTCCATTATCTTTAGTTTCCCAAGAAACTATAGCAACCACACTTATCAAAAAAACGAAATTAGAAATCGAAACCTTCGTAGGCATTGATAATTTTAAATCGACTTACTACATTCAAAATAATGTCTTTTATAAAAATTCGGCTTTAAAAACCATAAGCTATAATAATTTACAGTTAGGTAATCTAACCAGTATTGATATTTTTAATCCACTTAAAATCAATTTGTTTTATAAGGACTTCAATACCGTTATTATTTTAGACAATAGATTAGCCGAAATATTTAAAATCGATTTTAATACCGTTTCAGAATATAGAAATGTGACACATGTATCTACCGGACATGACAATACACTTTGGCTGTTTAACCAAGATACCCAACAATTGGAGCTTTACGATTATAAAGCCAATTATACAAAAGCCAAAACCCTACCTGTACAAACCGAGACTTTAGATTTAAAAAGTAACTACAACACCTGTTGGTTACTCACTAAAGAGTATTTATATGTATACAATTATTTTGGCAGTTTATTGGCAAAAATGAAAAACAACGGTTATACACAACTCTCTGAAAACAACAATAATCTCTACTTAAAAAAGGAGAATAGTTTATTTTATTTAAAGCAAGGCAAAGGAATCCCTGCACCTATTGAAACCTCAAATTTGTTGATAAATCAGTTTTTTGCAACCAACGAAACCTTGTATATTTACGATTCTAAATTTCTTTACGAATACCATTTAAAATTAAAGTAACATGCACATTGCAATTGCTGGAAACATAGGCGCCGGAAAAACAACACTCACAAAGCTTTTGGCTAAACACTATAGGTGGGAACCTCAATTGGAAGATGTTGTAGACAATCCCTATTTGGATGATTTTTACAACCAAATGGAACGCTGGAGCTTTAATTTGCAAGTATACTTTTTAAATAGCCGTTTTCGTCAAGTGTTACAAATAAGGAAAAGTGGTAAGGATATTATTCAAGATAGAACCATCTATGAAGACGCCCACATTTTTGCTCCCAATTTACATGCTATGGGCTTGATGACCAACAGGGATTTTGAAAATTACCGTCATCTATTCGATTTAATGGAGTCCTTGGTTCAGGGACCCGATTTATTAATTTATTTACGAAGTTCCATTCCTAATTTGGTATCTCAAATACATAAACGCGGCCGTGATTACGAAAACTCTATAAGCATTGATTATTTAAGTCGTTTGAACGAACGCTATGAAGCTTGGATTCATGGTTACAACAAAGGTAAATTATTGATTATAGATGTTGACAAACTTAACTTTGTAGATAACCCTGAAGATTTAGGAAATGTTATCAATAGAATTGATGCCGAAATACACGGCTTATTTTAATTTATAAACCCATGTTTTTTGGCATGTATTATGGCTTGTTCACTACTTTCCATAAACAGTACGGGAGTGGATTCAAAACCTTCATATAAACTAGAGACACGCAACGTTCTCTTTTGGTGGTTTACACTTCTTAAATAAATTGCCAAAATACGGTTAGGGTACTGCCGAGCAATTTCCAAATAAATATCCGGATCATATTCACCACTATCTCCCATAAGTATAAAATTTAATTTTGGATAGGTCTTTAAAAGGTTTAAAATTTCTTTTTGCTTTTGAGGTTTTTCCGTTTTCTTTTTTGAAAACGGCTTCGGGAAATTTCTTAGTATTATAGGTCCTTTTGGAAAATGATTTTTCTTTAAAAAATATTCCAAATAACGATATAAGTTCCATGGGCTATGGCTTACATAAAAAATAGGATTGGCTTCTTCTCCTGTTTTACCTTGGTGCAATAAATTATAAAATTCTGGTGCACCTTCCAAAGGCAAACGCTTAGCTGCTGAAGTCAATAATGTGTTAAAGACAACACGCCATTTTAAAACAGACACCAAACCTGTATGCAATATAGTATCGTCTATATCGCTTATCACTCCAAATGAAGCCTTTTGGGAGGGAATAAGCATTTCTCCCGGGAAACAATTTTTAGATTGTATATCCCTTTTCAACTGACTTTCTTCATAGGAGAGTTCAAAAGTCACCCAACCCTCACTATTGGCAAAATTACCAAGACCTTCTATCGTTTCATCAAACAAAAAATAACCGTCATTATCGGTTTTTACATAAAAAGGATGGTTGTCACCCAATCTAATTCTAATTTTTGAATTTTTTATTTCGTCTGTTTCAAATCGTTTCCAAGCATTAAAAAGTAACTTAAAAGCTCCTTTCTCCTCTAAATTGATATTCTCATCTTCAATAGCCCTTCCCCTTAAGTAAACATGATTAGAAGTTCCATAAGTTTGAAAAACAATAATTTGAAGCGGATCTTTTTTAAACATATAATCGTCTACTAAATCTTAATTTGGTGGTTAAAAAATAAAAAAACCACATCGTTCCTTTCTGGTTAGCGGAAAGAAGATGTGGTTTTAATTTTAAACTTGAAAAGGTTAGCGCGTAACCTCTTCTTTAATGTCTTCAACAACTTTGTCTTTTACCGTATGCACATTAGTTTTTAAAGCTTCTATACTGTTTTTAACCTCACCTTCTGTACCCTCAAAAGTTTCATAAGCTGTAAACGTTTCTCCATTTTTAGTAGTTACTGTAGTTACAACAGCCGTAACAGTACCATCATCGTTAGCCGTCATTTTAACTTTAACTTCCTTAGACACTTCTTCAACTTGGCTTGTACTGCTATTATAAGCTGTTAACGTATCGGATGTCATTGCAATACTAGGAGCAATTACCAAGGCCACAACACTCATTAATTTTAACAAAATATTTAATGAAGGTCCTGAAGTATCTTTAAAAGGATCACCTACTGTATCGCCTACAACAGCTGCCTTATGGGCATCTGTCCCTTTACGACCTTCTTCCTCTATTGTTTTTTTAGCATTATCCCATGCACCTCCAGCATTGGACTGAAAAATTGCCATAAGTACGCCACAAGTAGTTACACCGGCCAAAAGACCACCTAACATTGCTGCACCTCCTAAAAATCCAACGGCAACAGGTACCGCTAATGCCAATAATCCTGGTAATACCATTTCTTTAATGGAAGCTGTTGTAGAAATTTCCACACATTTTTCGTATTCAGCATAACCATCGGCCTCGTCAAATATTTTTCTATCTTCCTCAGTAGCTTTGCTCATATTCGAATCATACTTACGCATCACTTCTAAAGCTTGTTTTAGTTGAGGGATATCCCTGAACTGGCGACGTACTTCTTCAATCATGGCCATAGCCGCACGCCCAACAGCATTCATAGACAGAGCAGAAAAAACAAATGGCAACATACCTCCCACTAATAACCCTGCCATGATTTTAGGTTGAGATACATCGATTGCTGTAACACCTGCAGTCTTCATAAATGCAGCAAATAATGCCAATGCGGTTAGTGCTGCTGAAGCGATAGCAAAGCCTTTTCCAATTGCAGCAGTTGTATTTCCAACTGCATCCAATTTATCGGTACGTTGACGCACTTCACTTGGTAATTCTGCCATTTCTGCAATTCCACCAGCATTATCTGAAATCGGTCCATAAGCATCTACAGCCAATTGAATTCCTGTATTGGCAAGCATACCAACAGCTGCAATAGCAATACCATATAATCCAGCATAGTAGTGCGATACTAAAATAGCAGCAGCAATCAATATTATTGGAAGTGCTGTTGACATCATTCCTACACCCAAACCGGCAATGATATTTGTAGCAGATCCCGTTTCAGATTGTTTAACAATAGACGATACAGGTTTTGTTCCTGTTGCTGTATAATACTCTGTAACTTTTCCAACACAAAAACCAGCAATTAAACCTGCAAGTGTGGCACAAAATACGCCAAAAGAACCATAAGGCAACCCTTCAACAGTTTCAGGCAGCATTATATCAATTATAAAATAAGATGCAATAATCATTAATAACCCAGAACCAAACTCACCTAAATTAAGGGCTTTATGAGGTGACCCTCCGTCTTTAACCCTTACTAACAGTGTTCCTAAAATAGACATCACAATACCAACAGCCGCAAGCACCAATGGCAAATAAACGGCGCCCAATCCTCCATATTCTGGGGTAAAGATAAAAGCTCCCAATACCATAGTACCAATAATAGACCCTACATAAGATTCAAATAAATCGGCTCCCATACCAGCAACATCGCCTACGTTGTCTCCCACGTTATCTGCTATAGTTGCAGGATTTAATGGATGATCCTCAGGAATTCCAGCCTCAACCTTTCCAACCAAATCGGCTCCCACATCTGCCGCTTTAGTATAAATACCGCCACCCACACGGGCAAAAAGCGCAATAGAAGATGCCCCAAGAGAAAAGCCAGAAAGCACATTTAAAACCATAGGGATATTTTCTGAACCCGGCCATATATTTTGATAAATTATAAATAAGCCGCTTAGGCCCAACACACCTAATCCAACCACACCAAGCCCCATAACTGAGCCACCAGCGAAAGCCACTTCTAAGGCTTTTCCTAAGGATGTTCTAGCTGCTTGTGTTGTCCTTACATTGGCTTTAGTAGCTACACGCATACCAATAAATCCTGCTAAAGCTGAACAAATAGCTCCAACCACAAAAGATAAAGCAACCATACCATGGGAACCTTCTTCAGAATTTCCCTTAAAGAATAACAGTATGGCTACTGCAATCACAAAAATTGCTAAAATTCTGTATTCAGCTTTTAGAAATGACATAGCACCATCTGCTATATGTTTTGCGATATTGGCCATCTTTTGCGAACCAACATCTTGTTTGGTAATCCAAACGTTTTTTATAAAAACAAAAAGGAGACCTAAAGCTCCAAAAGCAGGTAAAAATCTTAATAATAATTCCATTTTTTTAGATTAGTTGTTAGTAAAAAAAAATTAACGGAGCTAAAAATAGGAAAATATAAGTGATAAAAAAAACCACCTTAAATTAAAGATGGTTTAATTTTTTTAGGCTGAATTATTAATCTTTCAATTAGATAGTAAACGTTCTTTTTTTCTTGTGTTCACTTTCTTCATAACGCTTCACACATTTAAGGTAAATTTCCTCTGCTTCTTTAGCATTACCCCATCCACCAACATCAACTTTTTTCTTTTCTAAATCCTTGTACACTTGAAAAAAGTGTTCTATTTCCTTTAAACGATGTGGATTCAAATGGGTTATATCACTACGTTGACTCCAAACAGGATCAGATACGGGCACACAAATAATTTTCTCGTCTGGTCCTTTTTCATCTGCCATATGAAATACCCCAATAGGCCTAACCTCCATAACTACCATAGGGTAAGAAGGCTCTGTTGATAAAACCAATACGTCTAAAGGGTCTTGGTCCAGCGCCAATGTTTCTGGTACAAACCCATAATCTCCAGGGTACATCATAGAAGAAAACAAAGTACGGTCGAACCTAATTTTATGTAAAGTAAAATCGTATTCGTATTTATTTCTACTTCCTTTGGGTATCTCTATCAATACATCAAATGTTATTTTTTTATTTTCGCTCATATACTTTAGTCTTAAAAGACTGCAAATGTACTGAACACTTCAAGTTTAAACAACAATTAAAGCCTAGATTTATACTTTATTTCTTACCTTGGCAAACTTATTTTATTTTGAATGTGACTAACTCAAATACTATGAAAACTATTTTAATCTGTTATTGTGCTTTATTTTTTCTGAATATGCAAGCACAAACACAACCTTGGCAAGGTAAATTTGAACCCATTGACCATATGATTGCGCCGCCTAATAGCTACCGAACGGCCAGTGGCGCCCCTGGAAAAGCCTATTGGCAACAACGTGCCGATTATAACATAAAGGTAACTTTAGACGAAACCAATAACACCATTTCAGGTAATGAGACCATAACATACTATAACAACTCCCCAGACGATTTAAACTATCTGTGGATTCAGTTGGAACAAAACGTTAATAAAAAAGGGAATCAGGATTTTGGGGGTATTAGCAATGATTTAAAAGATGGCATCACCGCAAGGAACATGCAATTTTTAACTAGAGCTATAGATTTCCCTGCTGGTTATTCCATTAAATATATAAAGGACAATTCAGGCAACTCTTTGAAATTCTTGATAAACAATACCATGATGAAAGTGTTATTGAACACACCGTTAAAATCAGGAAGCTCTTTAACGTTCTCAATTGGGTGGTCTTATACTATTACCGATCGCAGTATGTTTAAACTATCCAGGGAAGGTTACGAATATTTCCCTAGTGATGACAATACCGTTTATTTAATTGCACATTGGTTCCCAAGAATGGCGGTATATAATGACACCGAAGGCTGGCAAAACCAACAATTTCAAAGGCTGGGTGAATTTGCTCTGGAATTCGGGGATTATGAGGTTGAAATCACCGTACCCGAAGACCATATTGTAGCTTCAACAGGAACATTACAGAATGCAGAAGATGTACTTAGCAAAACACAGCGTGACCGATTGGAGAAAGCAAGGCAATCGTTTGACCAACCCATTTTAATTGTAACTGAAGAAGAAGCCAAAGCCAACGAAAAGACAAAAACAAAAAAACAGAAAACATGGCGATTTAAAGCTAAAAATGTACGTGACTTTGCCTTTGCCTCATCACGGAAATTTATATGGGACGCCCAAGCGGTTAAATTACCTACCAATACGGTTATGGCCATGTCGTTTTACCCAAAGGAAGGCATGCCTGTATGGCAAGAAGAATCGACCAAAGCCATTAAACATGCTTTAGAAGTTTATTCTGAAGCGACTTTTGATTATCCTTATCCTGTTTGTATTTCGGTAAACACTTCTAATATTGGCATGGAATTTCCCATGATTAGTTTTAATGGGGGAAGGCCGAAAAATGGACAAATGACCAAAAATGCAAAAGCGGGTATGATAGGCACTATTATACATGAGGTGGGCCACAATTGGTTTCCTATGATTGTTAGCTCAGACGAACGTAAGTGGATGTGGATGGACGAAGGTCTAAACACCTTTTTGCACCAACGTACAGTTGCAGAACGTTATCCCGATTTTAGCAGCACCACGCCTAAAAGCATTGTGCCTTTCATGAGTGGTGATAAAAATATTTTACGCCCTATCATGACGACTTCCGATAACGAACTGCTGAGTCAGTTTGGATCCAACTTCTACAGAAAGCCTACCGTAGGGTTGCAAATGCTAAGAAACTCTATTGTTGGCAAAGAATTGTTTGATGCCGCCTTTAAGGAATACGCCAACCGCTGGAAATACAAGCATCCCAATCCAGGAGACTTGTTTAGGACCCTTGAAGATGCGACAGCCACCGATTTGGATTGGTTTTTTAGGGGCTGGTTTTTTACCACAGACCATGTGGATATGGAATTAAGCAATGTTACATGGTTTAAGGTGTATGAAGCTGAGCAAAACATTGAAAACCGCAAGCAAAACATACAACTAAAACCAGAAAACCAAGACACGCGAGTAGCAACACAAGATTTCTCAGATGGCCCTGAGGTAATTAAAATGAGCGCCACACCAGATGATGCTTATGGTGGTTTTTTATCCAGATTGGACGAAGAAGCAGTAAGACAGCAGCTATTGGGCAAAAACCTCTATGAGGTTAACATTAAAAATGTAGGTGGCTTGGTCATGCCCGTCACCATTGAATGGACATACACCGATGGCTCTACCGAAATAGACCGATTGCCAGCCGATATATGGCGCAGAAACGAATACGAAGTCAAACACACCTTTGTTAAGGATAAAGAGGTTAAGACCGTAACACTCGATCCCAATTTTGAGTTTGCTGATACCAATACGGACAATAACAGTTTTCCAAAAAGTGAATCGCAAAGTGTGTTTGATCGATTTAAAAACAATCAATAACTCGAATTAATGCCGTAAAAAGATTCTGCATCATCATGCCAACCGAAATAGTAATTGTCTTGGGATCGCCCAATGGCCCTCATGGTGAGTTAAGTGATATAGCCTTAAGTCGGTTAAATTGTTGTTTAGCCCATTTTAAGGACAATATGAAAATCCTTTGTACGGGTGGTTGGGGCGAACATTTTAATACGTCCCAACAACCTCATGCCTTTTATTCCAAGCAATACCTTATAAGTAAAGACATACCCGAAAGTGCCTTTTTAGAATTTGCATTATCAAAACATACAGTGGAAGATGCCGTAAAAGCTCATGAGATTATCTCTAAATTGGATGCTGTTGCTTTAACTGTTATTACATCGGACTTTCATTTAAAACGAGTGAAACTGATCTTTAATGCCGTTTTTAAAAAATATGCCATAGAATATATAGGAGCCAAAAGTAATCTAGACCAAGCCCAGTACAAGTCCCTATTGGCCCATGAAGAAAAAGCGGTACAGTCTATTTTAAAACATGGGCTTTATTTTTAGAAGGACCCGTTGGCTTTGTAAAAATTTTCGGCTACCTTCGTTTTGCTTTTGGTATATATCATTAAAGCGACTCTATATCCATTATAGTTAGGCATTATTAAATAAAAAATATAAGCTCCAAGTTTTAAAATTTCTATACAATAAACTAAATTTATTTAATGAGAATTTCATCTTTACTAATCGTATTTCTACTTTCATTCACTATATCAAATGCACAAATTTCTGTTCAAACAGTTGCATACTGGGACTTGAATGAAGAATATTCTTTTTCGGGAAGCTATGACAATTACAAGGTCAAAAATCAGGACACCATTTATCTCTCAAAAATGAACTATGATGTAAACATTAAAGTTTTAGGCCAAACAGATTCAACATATACCATTCGATGGATATACCATAATCACAAATTTATTCAAGGAACGGAATTAGCTAGAAAACTCTCTGAAGGTAAAGACACAATTCAAGTAGTTTTTAAAACAAATGAACTTGGAGCTTTTAAAAAGATCCTGAATATTGAAGAATTAACTGAATATTACAGAGAAAAATTCAATTCATTATCGAATACATATGCTGATGACAAACAAACATTAGAAGCCATAAATTCAGTTCGAAAACAATTTGAAAATCCTGAATACATATTAACGAATTCAATTAAAGACATATCAAGTTTTTACACATTTCATGGAGCTAAGTATGATTTAAATGAAGAATACAATGGAAATTTGAAAACAGTAAACAACTATGACACCAATAATCCATTTGATACAAAAGTAACGGTTTGGCTTGATGAAATTGACTCCGAAAACAACAATTATATCTTAAGAACTTATCAAAATGTTAACGAAAATCAGTTAAAAAAAGTCGTAGCAAAAAAACTGAATATCCCAGAAGATCAAATACCAGAATTAAAAAACGAAACCTATGTTACTAATAGAATTCATGGATCTGGATGGACAACGTATATGATTTTCACTAGAGAGGTTACATCACTTGATGATAAATCTGTTGAGGAGTATATTATCCAAATGAAATAATAACACTTAACATAGCAAATAAAAATAGTTTATTTACTCTAGAACATCAATTAAAATCGAAAATCAACTAAATGATAAAAACATTCTGCATACTGAATGAAATTATTTTTCATAAACCTGAATGCTAAACAACCTTTAAAAATAAAACCCAAAACTACCCGTTACGCCAAATTTTCGAGCATCGAGGTTTAACACAGGATCTTTATAATTACCCCTAAAGTTAAAATCAATACGAAAGACCTTAAAAATATTACCCACCCCTAAACTGTACTCGTAATAGGGTTTATCGTTAGGGGCAATTAACGGAATGTTATTCGGGTTGTTGGTCGTGTTTAAAGCAATATTTTCTTGGGAAATCTCGCCCCAAACACCTCGTATACTAATAATCTCCCTTAAATTAAGCTTACGCAAAAGTGGCACTCTGGAAAAGAACCTGCCATTAAAATTATGTTCAAAATGAAAGGACGTATAGGTATCACTTACAAACTCATAAAAATCGAGTTGTGAAAAGGTATTGTAAATGGAGAAATAAGATTGGTTTCCAGGAATAACGCTCAGTAAGCCCAAGGGCACTTCACCAAAGGTTTTTCCAGCTTCCACGGTAGTTACCAAACGTCCAAAACCGCCCACTTGCCAAGGCTGCACATAAGAGAATTGTACTTTGGTATAATCGAAATCACTATTAAATAGGCTTTTATCGCCTCGACTCACTTGGGCAAACAAACGTGCAAAATCATCATTGGCAGTTTTGCGTTCCACGCCAAAACCGGTCATTTTACGCTTAGGAAAATAGGATAAGAAAAAGGTGGTTTCATATTGTTTGATCTCAGATTCTACCCCGGTTGGTGTATTATAATCTAAGCTAAAAGTTGGTGATGCCGATTCTAAAGTACGGTAATTACCTCCCAATCTAAAAATAAGGTTTCGCCAAGGTTCTGCTTCAACAGCAAAACTCGTTAGGTTAATAGAGGTTAACTTATCGTTGGCACTGGTGCCCACTACCGACGATGATGCCAAACTACGCCCCAATACATCGGTAGAGGTGGTTAAACTGGCTCCTATTTGTTCCACATCGCGACGGTTCCCCCCAGAAATAATAAGTCGGCTTTTTTTATCCAACAACCATTTCCCCGAAATACCATATTTAAATTTATCATCTCTAAAACCATAGGCCACAAAGCCTTCCATACGCCAAAGGTCATTTCTTCCAAAATAGGTGCGTCCACCAGTTCGTAAGCGTAAGCCTTCTACCTCATTAAAACCAAATGTTGAAAAGATGGGGCCATAATCTAAGGGCAAGCTATTAAATTCAATATAACCCGATGCCAAAATACTTCCCAAATTGTAAAGCTGTTTAAACTTTTTAACCGTCTTTAGGGTATCCAACATTTTGTAAACCCCTTTTTCATCTTTGCTAAGCGCTTCTAACCTATTGGCATCCCAAAACGCATCGTCCCTATCGTAAATATCCTGATCGTAATTATAAACCTCGGTATCGTAGAACTTTTCGTCTTTCTTAATATCAAATTGGTAATTGTCGTAGAGTGTGGTGCGCTTACCATAAATACCGCGGGAGGCTTCCTTTTTGTTGAATGCAAAGTCGCTCATCATATAATCGCGCTTTACCAAAAACAGTGAGTCGTTCAACACTTCAAACTCCTGCTCAATATAAATTTCCTTTACCCAGTTAATGTTTGCACTTTTGGAAGCCTGCATATTGATTTCCTTGATGGCATAGGTGGTATCTGCTACCCAAAAATCACCTTTAAAGGTGAGTTCGTTTTTTCGGCGTGGGTAATAAATAATATTATAGCACCATTTATTGTCGATATAGGTGCTATCGGACAACACATAGTTATAGGTATTAATTCCTGTTCTAGACAGTGGACTCACAAAACTTTTATCAAAAAACTTTAGATAATTATCGTACACGTTGAAATCGGAGTAGAGGTCACCTACAAAATCAATAATAACCTGATTATCACTAAAACCAGAGTTTTTATTTCCCTTTAACACCTCCTTTTTCTTATTAGAGTTATTATCGCCATAAACTTTCGATATAGCCTCATTGATAAACATAGGAAGGTATGTCTTTCCTGTCACCCGAGACGTATCCACCTCATTGAAGACAAATTCCATACCCCTAAACAATTTGCTTTTTATTAAGGCACTATCGATGGTATTGATGTCGAACTCTACTTTTTCGTATTTATCGTATTCGTACTGCTTAAACTGCTTTAAGCCATTGCTACGTTTATTAGCCCATATTTTGCGTAAAATATCTATGGCCGGATTATTTTTTTTAGATTGTTTCCCAGAAATAATAACCACCTCACCCAACTGTGCCGTTTCTTCTTTTAATATAAATCTTAAATTGTAGTTTACCCTTTTTTCTAAAGGAATATTTAAGACCTCATAGCCTATAAACGATACGGTTAAGGCATCCCATGTTTCATCGGACTCCAAATAAAACTTACCATTTTCATCGGTAATCGTCCCTTTTGTGGAGCCCTTAAAAATGACATTGGCAAAGGAAATTGGAGCATCATATTCATCAAAAACATAACCACTTACCTTGGTTTGGGCAAACGTAGAACTGCTTATGAAAAAAAATAGGAGTATAAGTCGTTTTATGTTCATCATACAAAAAAACTCCATCAACAAATATGCTAATGAAGTTTATATAACGTAAAAAAATTATATTTATTTGTAAAGCACCTTTTTAACGGCCTTTATAACATCGTTACTATTTGGCAACCATTCTTCCAATAATACAGGAGAATATGGTGCAGGCGTATCGGCTGTGTTTAATTTAATTATTGGTGCATCTAAATAATCAAAAGCTTCGTTTTGTACCACATAAGTAATTTCAGAAGCGACATTTGCAAATGGCCAAGCTTCTTCTAAAATGACCAAACGATTGGTTTTTTTAACCGACTCTATAATAGCATTCTTATCCATAGGTCGAACAGTACGCAAATCGATTATCTCACAGGAAATACCTTCCTTTTCCAATACATCTGCAGCTTTATGGGCTTCTTTTATTATTTTCCCAAAAGATACAACAGTTACATCGGTACCTTCTCGCTTGACATCGGCAACACCAAGTGGCAAAATATATTCTCCTTCTGGCACTTCACCTTTATCTCCGTACATCTGCTCACTCTCCATGAAAATCACTGGGTCATCATCTCTAATAGCTGCTTTTAATAAGCCTTTAGCATCGTAAGGTGTAGAAGGCACAACCACTTTTAAACCAGGAGTGTTGGCAAACCAGTTTTCAAAGGCTTGTGAGTGAGTTGCACCAAGCTGTCCCGCCGAAGCCGTTGGCCCACGAAATACGATAGGACATTTAAACTGTCCTCCAGACATTTGTCTAATCTTAGCGGCATTGTTTATTATTTGATCAATTCCAACAAGAGAAAAGTTAAAGGTCATGTATTCTACTATGGGTCTATTGCCTGTCATAGTTGACCCCACAGCAATTCCTGCAAACCCAAGCTCAGCAATAGGAGTATCTATAACACGCTTAGGCCCAAACTCGTCCAACATACCTTTAGACGCTTTATAGGCACCATTGTATTCTGCTACTTCCTCTCCCATTAAATACACACTCTCATCCCGGCGCATCTCTTCACTCATGGCCTCACAAATAGCCTCTCTAAATTGAATAGTCTTCATTTAATCTGTTTTTTATCGAATTGCAAAAATAATAATTAATGCCATAATCTCTTTAAAAGAATTATGTAATTTTATTATGCATGCATAGTAAATAATCGAAATAAAATATTTACCTTCGTATCCTAAAATTAATCGTTCTTTTTTAGCTTTAACCCGCAATTTTTTCTTGAAATCAAATATAAAAGCACTTGGCTGGGTTACGGTTAAATACAATCTTTAAAAAGTATTTAAAAAATGAAGATATTAGTATGTATTAGTCATGTTCCGGACACTACATCGAAAATCAATTTTACAGAAAATAACACCAAATTTGACACTAATGGTGTGCAATTTGTTATAAATCCTAACGATGAATTTGGTTTAACCCGTGCCATGTGGTTTAAGGAAAAACAAGGTGCAAATGTAACAGTTGTTAATGTTGGTGGCCCAGAAACTGAACCTACCCTACGCAAAGCCTTGGCCATTGGTGCCGATGCAGCCATTAGGATAAATACCCCGGCAACTGACGGATTTTCTGTAGCAAAGCAATTGGCGAAAGTGGTTGAAGATGGCGATTTTGACTTAGTAATTACCGGCCGCGAATCTATCGACTATAACGGTGGCATGGTACCAGGTATGATTGCAGGGTTGACCAATATGAATTTTGTAAATAAATGTATTGGCTTAGAAATTAATGGTGGTATCGCCCAAGCTGTTCGTGAAATTGATGGCGGTAAAGAAACGGTTTCTACAACATTACCATTGGTCGTTGCTGGTCAAAAAGGGTTGGTGGAAGAAAGTGATTTACGTATACCTAATATGCGTGGCATTATGATGGCGCGACAAAAACCACTAACAATTACTGAACCCATAGAATCAAAAGTACATACAACTTCAGTATCTTATGAAAAACCTGCACCAAAAGGCGCCGTTAAGCTGGTAGCTTCAGATAATTTGGATGAATTGATTGATTTGCTTCATACAGAAGCTAAGGTGATTTAAATTGGTAAAACTTGTTCATTGAGGCTCTCGAAATGAACAATTAAACAATTTCAAGGCACTTCAAGAGCCTCAGTGCCCAAACAACTGTAATAATTATGTCTGTTTTAGTATATACCGAATCCGAACAAGGAGCATTTAAAAAAATAGCTTTCGAAGTGGCATCTTACGCTAAAGCTGTTGCCAACCAATTAGGCACAACCGTTACTGCGGTTACTATTAATGCCGATAATACCAATGAACTGAGCAACTATGGTGTTGATAAAGTTTTAAGTATAGTCCATTCACAATTAGATTCGTTTAATGCAAAGTCTTACGCTGAAGCCATACAACAAGCTGCCGAAAAAGAAGGTGCTAAAGTGATAGTTGTTAGCGCTTCAGCAAACAGCAAGTATATGTCACCGTTTTTGGCTGTTGGACTGCAAGCAGGTTATGTATCAAATGTAGTAGCCGCTCCCACAAGCTTATCACCTTTTGTTATAAAACGTAGTGCTTTTACCAATAAGGCTTTTGAATTAACACAAATAAATACTGAGATAAAGATTATTGGTATTTCCAGTAACTCTTTTGGGCTGGTTGAAAACAAAAGTGACGCTACTAAAGAAGCTTTTTCTCCTACACTTTCAGAAAACACCATTAAAGTTGAGTCTGTTGATAAAGCCACCGACAAAGTGACCATTGCTGATGCCGACATCGTTGTTTCTGGAGGGCGTGGCTTAAAAGGTCCTGAAAACTGGGGCATGATAGAAGAACTAGCCAATATATTGGGTGCTGCCACGGCATGTTCCAAACCTGTATCCGATTTAGGATGGAGACCACATAGCGAACACGTTGGGCAAACAGGTAAACCTGTAGCTTCAAATTTGTATATTGCTATAGGTATTTCTGGTGCCATTCAGCATTTGGCAGGAATAAACGCCTCAAAGGTTAAAGTCGTTATCAATACAGATCCAGAAGCACCTTTCTTTAAAGCTGCAGACTATGGTGTTGTAGGTGATGCATTTGAAGTCGTACCAACTTTGATTGAAAAATTAAAGGCCTTTAAAGCACAACAATAAATTATTTTTTTATAACTTGTATAACCGTATTAGAACTGCTTAAGTTAGCATAAAATTTCCAAATTCTGCCTTGGCAGTTGGTAAAGTCCTAATTTAAACAGTTCTTTGCGTTTTTATAATTTATGAGCTTAGTAAGGTTAAACATAAAAGGCATTTCGTATAGCCAAACACAAAACGGTGCTTATGCACTTATTTTAAATGAAGTTGATGGTGACCGCAAATTACCCATAGTTATTGGTGCCTTTGAAGCGCAATCTATTGCCATTGCACTTGAAAAAGAAATTCGTCCACCCAGACCCTTAACCCACGATTTGTTTAAAAATTTTGCAGATCGATTTGATATTGTTGTAAAGCAAGTGATTATTCACAAATTAGTTGATGGCGTATTTTATTCCAGCTTAATTTGTGAACGGGACAAAATTGAAGAAATAATTGATGCACGTACGAGTGATGCCATTGCATTGGCATTACGTTTTGACGCCCCTATTTTTACGTACAAAAACATTTTGGATAAAGCTGGCATTTATTTAAAAGTCAATCCGAAAAAAGACGACGATGAACAAGAAGACAGTGTTTTGGTTGACGATTTAATGGCAGATGAATTAGAGGAAGTTCCAAAAGAAACCTACAAAACCAAAAGTTTAGAGGAACTCCATAATCTTTTAGATGAAGCTGTTGCAAATGAAGATTATGAAAAGGCTGCCAAAATTCGCGACGAGATTTCCAAACGATAACCCTTGATTTATGAAGCAGTTTCGATTATTCTTTTTCATCTTGTTGCTATGCTTTTTCACTAATTTACACGCTCAAGATGGTAATACTCCTATTGCTTCAGATAGCACAATTACAATAGAAAGTACTGCGGTAAAAGATTCCATCGCCCAAATGGAAAACACAATAATAACCGAAACTACTGAGACCCAAATTTCATCAAAAATAAATTCAGAAACGCCTCAAACGTTGATTCCTAGTCAAGGCTTTTCTTTTAAAAGTTTATGGCATGGTGTTTTAGGAATGATTTCCTTAATCTTTATTGCGTTTCTATTTAGTAAAAACAGAAAAGGCATTAATTGGAAAACCGTTGGACTAGGATTAGGAGCTCAAGTCTTACTGGCCATTGGAGTTTTAAAGGTTTCTTTTATACAATTGACTTTTGAGTGGGTAGGAGGTCGATTTGTGGACATACTTAACTTTACAATGGCTGGCACAGAATTTTTATTTAACTCTTTTGTTTCTAAAGAACTGGAAAGCTCTCTTGTCAATTTTGCAATAACCATACTACCTACAATAATATTCTTTTCTGCCTTAACGTCCGTTTTATTCTATCTAGGTGTTATCCAAAAAATAGTTAAGGGTCTTGCATGGTTGTTAACTAAACTTTTGCAAATTTCAGGAGCGGAAAGTTTGAGTGTAGCTGGTAATATCTTTTTAGGTCAGACAGAATCTCCCCTAATGATAAAAGCTTATTTGGAAAAAATGAATCGTTCTGAAATACTGCTTGTCATGATAGGCGGTATGGCAACTGTTGCTGGCGGCGTTTTAGCTGCATACATAAAATTTTTGGGGGCAGGAGATCCAGTGATGGAAATATTTTATGCTAAGCACTTATTGGCTGCCTCTGTTATGGCTGCCCCTGGTGCTGTTGTAATTTCTAAAATCCTTTATCCACAGACAGAAAAAATAAATTCTGAAATAAAAGTAACCAAGGACAACATTGGTTCAAATATTCTAGATGCAATTGCCAATGGTACTTCAGAAGGTTTAAGGCTGGCAGTTAATGTTGGTGCAATGTTGCTAGTGTTTTTAGCTTTTATCGCTATGATTAATGGTATATTAGGGTGGGTTGGAAATGTAACTACTTTAAATACTTGGATTGTAGATAATACAACTTATGATGCGTTTTCATTAGAGTTTTTGCTGGGCTATTTATTTGCTCCTGTTATGTGGTTAATTGGTGTTCCTTTGGATGACATGACACTTATGGGACAACTACTTGGCATTAAATTAGTAGCTAGTGAATTTATTGGATATATTCAGTTAGCCGATTTAAAAAACATGTCGAACGTCATTCACCTCAACAATGAAAAATCAATCATCATGGCCACCTATATGCTTTGTGGATTTGCCAATTTTGCCTCCATTGGCATTCAAATAGGAGGTATCGGCTCTTTAGCACCTGGACAACGCAAAACCTTATCTCAATTTGGCATGAAAGCCCTTATTGGTGGTACTATAGCCTCTTTGGTTTCTGCTACGATTGCTGGGATGATTATAGGGTAAAACACTTTCTGCGAAAGCAGGGAATCTAGTCGACCAACTCTCTTTTGCAACGTTAATAACTTTTTAATATTTAGGCTTATTAAAATCCATTCTGAAAACATCATTTTGTTTAAATTCGTCCATGCCTAATCATGTTTGATTATACAACTAATTTTTAACTAATTGAGAGATTCCTGTTTTCACAGGAATTTGGCTTATGAAACAATACCACGATTTAGTAAAGCACGTTTTAGAAAACGGAAACGAAAAAAATGATAGGACAGGAACGGGAACCAAAAGTGTTTTTGGTTATCAAATGCGTTTTGATTTGAGTGAAGGGTTTCCTATGGTCACTACAAAAAAATTGCATTTAAAATCAATCATTTATGAATTACTTTGGTTTTTAAAAGGGGATACCAATATTAACTATCTAACTGAAAATGGGGTACGAATCTGGAACGAATGGGCCGATGAAAATGGTAATTTGGGCCCTGTATACGGACACCAATGGCGCAACTGGAATAGTGATGACATTGATCAAATAAAAGAGGTTATCCATACCCTTAAAAACAATCCAAATAGCCGACGTATGTTAGTATCGGCATGGAATCCATCTGTACTTCCAGACACATCAAAAAGCTTTAGTGATAATGTAGCCAATGGTAAAGCGGCATTACCGCCTTGCCATGCCTTTTTTCAGTTTTATGTAGCTAACGGCAAACTGTCCTGCCAATTATACCAGCGTAGTGCAGATATCTTTTTAGGTGTGCCGTTTAACATCGCTTCCTATGCCCTATTCACCATGATGATGGCGCAGGTATGTGGCTATGAGACAGGGGAATTCATCCACACCTTTGGTGATGCCCATATATACAGCAACCATTATGAGCAATTGGAACTACAACTATCAAGGGACATAAGACCTTTACCAAAAATGATTTTAAACCCAGAAGTAAAGGACATTTTCGCCTTTACGTTTGAAGATTTTACTTTAGTCGATTATAACCCGCATCCCCATATCAAAGGGGTGGTGGCTGTGTAAAAAAGAGAAAGGCTTCCATTAGGGAAGCCTTTAGTTTTTTAATGAGATACATCATTATACAGCTACTACACTATTTTCAGAGCCTGCATAATCATTCCAAGCATAAGCATCTGCATCACTGTCGTTAACATAGTCACCATCAACGATGTACTTGAATTCATAAGAATTGTCTTTTTCCAAGTCAAGCGTCCCTTTAAAGGTTCCATTTTTTAATTTTTTTAAAGGTGCTTCTTTTGCATTCCAATCGTTAAAACTTCCAACAACTGAAACTTTCTTAGCTTCTTCAGCTTCTATAGAAAAAGTTACTTTACATACCGGTTTACTTTTTAAGTATTGTTTTTTAATAGCCATAATTCCTTATTTTAGACATTAAACATAGGGCAAATTTACAATAAGAAGTGAGGCAACTCATACGCTATGATACTAAACCCTAAAGAATTATCAATTTCATAATATGCCTTTACATTAATTTAATGTTTAAAAAAATTTAAAGCTTAAATTATAAAATTAGCATACTGAAAATAGCCTTTTTATTGATTTACACAACCCTTAATAATTAATTGATTCCCCAATTAGACTTAAGGAATTCGGTAAAATGTTCTAAATTTACAGCAATTAACCTAATAGTATGTTTGGAAAAAAGAAACCAGAAATAAAGATTGATAAAGACCAATTAGAGCTTATAGAAAATGCTCAAAAACGGATTAGGCAGAAAAAATGGCTATACATACACTTTGTCGTTTTTCTTATTGGTACCATATTGCTCATAATAAGCAATACGCTATTGGGTATTGGTAAAGAATATACCTTATTTGGTAAAGCATGGTTTCTTTATGCTATTTTATTATGGACTTTCTTTTTTCTATATCATGTTTTCAATGTGTTTATTACCAATAAATTTATGGGTAAACCTTGGGAAAAACGACAATTGGAAAAATTGGTTGCCAAACAACAGGAACGTATTGAAAAACTAAAAGCTAATTTCATTAAAGATGAATCTGCAGCAGTAAAAAATGAATTGACAAACACTCAAAAGACTTCGAATAAAAAGCCTGAAATTACAATTATTGCCGCAGCTGCCAAAAACAATGCTATTGGAAAGGACAATAAATTAATATGGCATTTGAGTGACGATTTAAAACGATTTAAAAACCTAACAAATGGTCATTTTATTATAATGGGTCGCAAAACCTTTGAAAGCTTCCCTAAACCTTTACCCAATAGAACCCATGTAGTTATTACGAGGCAAGAAAACTATACTGTCCCTGACGGTGTTATTGTAGTAAACAATTTAGATGATGCTCTAGATGCTGCTAAAAATGATTCTCAACCTTTTATCATTGGAGGTGGAGAAATATATAACCAAGCTATGGCTATTGCCGATAAAATTGAGCTTACCCGAGTACATGAAAATTTTGATGCAGACACCTACTTCCCAAATATTGATACAACCATTTGGAAAGAAATGGCACACACTTTGCATGACAAAGATGAAAACAACGACTATAAGTACTCCTTCATTACTTATAAACGTATATAAACAAAGCTATTATGGAAACCAAGCCCCTACAAAAAATGTTTCCCTTTTTATGTATTATTTTGCTCATGGTTAGTTGCGCTTCGACTAACAGATTAACCATAAGCGTCACTGAACCAGCCCCTGTAAGCATACCAAAAAACATTAGCAGGGTGGGTATCTTAAACCGATTTAACAATACCTCAGATAATGTTATAAGTAAAATTGATGAAGTCTTCTCTGCTGAAGGCAAAAACTTTGACCGAGACGCATCAAACAAGGTTATTGAAGGCTTAAACGAATTACTGAAACAACAAGACCGATTTGATGTTGTTATTGTAAACGATTCATTGTTAGTTTCAAACAATACTGTAGATTTCCCAACAGCTTTAACTTGGGATACAGTAGAACAATTGTGTAAAGCTAGCGATGTGGATGTACTTTACGTTTTATCCTTTTTTGATACCGATTCCAAAATAAGCTATAACACAAAACAAGCCTTTTCACAAAATGTACTGGGTGTAAAAATTCCTGTTTTAGAACACCATGCTACGGCAAACACCCTTATAAAAGGTGGTTTTAAAATTTATGACCCTACCAACCGATTGATTTTGGATTCATTTTCATTCTCTAAAGGGATTACCACTTCAGGGAAAGGCATAAATCCTGCCAAGGCACTCGAGGCTCTTAAAATGCGAAAAGACCTTGTTATGGATGCTAGCAGGCTCATTGGAGAAAACTACGCATTAAGCATTGTACCTTACAGAACCAGAGTGGCCCGAGACTATTTTGTAAAGGGCACAGATCAATTTGAAATAGCCAAACGCAAGGCCCAAACAGGAGATTGGGATGGTGCTGCACTTCATTGGGAAAGGGAACTTGCTAACCCTAAATCCAAAATCGCAGGGCGCGCTTGTTACAATATGGCAATAATCAATGAAATTAATGGCGATATAGAGACTGCTATTGAATGGGCATCAAAAGCTTATAGTGATTACAATAACAAAGAAGCATTGCGATACTTAAATATTCTTAAGTATCGGGTATCACAAAACCAAAGGCTGGCAGAACAAAATTACAATACATTTTAGTTCTAATTTATTCCTATTTTTCTAATGAGAAACGGCTAGGCTTGTACATGTTTTTTTTCATTTATACCAGAATTTATAAATAAAAAAAAACATGTACTTTTGCTGCACTAAAAATGAACTAAAATGAACGCATATATATTTCCTGGTCAAGGTGCCCAATTTACAGGCATGGGGTTGGATCTTTATGAGAATTCACCTCTAGCACAAGAGCTGTTTGAACAAGCCAACCATATTCTTGGTTTTAATATTACTGATATTATGTTTGAGGGCTCTGCAGAAGACCTTAAAGAAACCAAAGTTACCCAGCCAGCTATATTTTTACATTCTGTTATTTTAGCTAAAACATTAGGAAATAGCTTTAAACCTGATATGGTTGCTGGTCATTCTCTTGGTGAGTTTTCTGCATTAGTAGCTAATGGCTCTTTAAATTTTGAAGATGGTTTAAAATTGGTTTCCCAGCGTGCTTTGGCCATGCAAAAAGCATGTGAACTGCAACCAAGTACTATGGCCGCCGTTTTGGGCTTGGATGATGACATTGTTGAAAAAATCTGTGCTACTACTGAAGGTGTTGTGGTTGCTGCTAATTACAACTGCCCAGGACAATTGGTCATCTCTGGAGAAATTGAAGCTATCAATAAAGCCTGTGAATCCTTAAAGGCAGAAGGTGCCAGACGAGCTTTAGTTTTACCTGTTGGAGGTGCTTTTCATTCTCCATTAATGGAACCAGCCAGAGAAGAGCTTGCAGCAGCTATTGAAAGCACAGCGTTCAAAACACCAAACTGTCCTATTTACCAAAACGTGACTGCGAATGCGGTTACTGATTCCTCTGCCATTAAAGCAAACTTAATTTCACAATTAACTGCTCCAGTACGTTGGACACAATCTGTACAACAGATGATTACCGATGGTGCCACTTTATTTACTGAAGTAGGTCCTGGTAAGGTATTGCAAGGTTTGGTTAAAAAAATAAACCGGGAAGCAGAAACCGTTTCGGCAACTTTTGAAATGAATGCCTAGATGAAGTTATCCAATCGAAATATTTTTATTATTGCTTCAATAATAATAACTATAGTTATAGACCAAATTACTAAAGTTATTGTTAGGGCTTCTATCGAAAAAAATGAAGTTATCCCTGTAATTGGTAACTTTTTTTCACTGCATAACGTAGAGAATGAAGGGGCTTTTTTGGGTATGGGAAGTGAATTAAATGAACCTTTACGTGTTATTTTATTACTCATTTTACCCGTTGTAGTATTAGGTTTTGTCTTGCGCTATATCATTAAAGACAAAGCTTTGGATAAATGGTCTTTATTTGCCTTTTCTGCTATTATTGGAGGTGGTATTGCAAATGTTTTTGACCGAATAGCCTTCGGGTCGGTAACCGATTTTCTATTTATTAAGCTTACAGATGTTCTAAGAACAGGGATTTTTAATATGGCCGATATGTTTGTTACCACTGGAATGGCTATTTTAATTATAGTTAATTTTAAAAAAGATAAAAAATAACAAGCCACCCAAAACCAAACTTGGACGGCTTGTTATGAACGTTGGTTAATTAAACGTTGGTATAAAAGAATCGTCAGTTCGTTCTGGCTTAGCCGCTAAATTGTAATGTGGCACCCTTCCCGATGGGTCTGCATCGGTTCCGCCCAAAGTATATAATGCTTCAGATAGCACTTCCAATTCGGTTGCAGGTACTGGTAAATGTCTAAAGGTTCCTACTTGCAGTTGATTAATCCTTCTCCTATCAAAATACCCACTTCCAACAGCGGTATTAAATAACTCTATAAAACGCTCGTAGAATATGGCATCAAGTATATCTTGTTGCATTGCATCCGATGGCAAATCGGCTAATCCTCCTCTAGCCGTCCTCGAACCAGCATTAATATCGGCAATGGCTCCAGACAAATCATTAGTACGTGCTTTGGCCTCAGCCATTAACAATCTGTTATCCTCAAAAGTAAAAGTCTTGATCTGTTTTGCATCAGCACCGTCAGAAAAGGTTGGGTCGTTTTGGAATCGCGTATGGATATAATGCGAATAATGAAATCTACCCCTTTCCGACCTAAATAAAATATCGGATCTAAATTCAAAATCCCTACCGGGACCAACCCTAGCGTCGTTGGTGGTCATCTGTGGATTATCTAATGTAGAACCTGAACCGGCAGGGAAAAATTCGGGCTGACTTGGGTCTAACAAATGTACAATCCGCATATCCAACCGTGCACCAAAAGGTCCAAAGCCATTGGGCGAATCCATTAATACATTGGCATTGTTCCACCAACTGATACCGTTATCTCCGGTTGGCCCGAAATCTGCTGTGATACCATTTTCAGTTAGGGTTTTAACTTGGTTCCAATCCACCGCGTTGGTTTCGGTCATATCCCTAGCCGATTGCACCATGAACCTAGCCTTATAGGAGTTGCACAATTTTATTAGTTCTGACGAAGGCAATGAAACTCCGTTAATGACCGTATTAGGGATTTCAAAACTGTTGGAATTGGCCAATTGAATCACTTTATCTAAATCTGCAATTGCTAATGCAATCAAATCTTGGTAAGGAACAAATTCCAATTTTTGGGAAAGATCTGTATTCTCATCAACCGAAAATCCTTTTTCAAATAAAAGTCCCAAATTTCCATAAGAAAGCCCTCTAAGTAGATACGCTGCCGCTGAAACCATAGGTGTATTATCGGTACCTGCAACTACCCAAGTCACTCCATTATTATTTATGGCACCCAAAACGTCATTAGCAGACGATATGGCACCATAACATCCTTGCCATGGTTGTTCCAATACACTAACATCTGCCCATGATGCGGCATTGATAATTGGGTTTCTAGGTTCGGCTGACAATACACGCATCCCAAAATTACCCCAAGAACAAGTGGCAATATCACCGGCTACGGCCAAAGGCGGGTAAAGATCCCTACTCGTAGATTGCCACCAAGTAACAAATCCGCCGCTCACTACCCCTATTAAATCTGAACCATTAGCGATAACTTGATTCCTATCGGGGTTATTCGAATTTACAACATTATCAATCTCATTGCTACATGAAAAAAACAGCAACAAGAAATTGGCAAAAACCAATTGTAATTTTATAATATTATTTTTTTTCATTTTCAATTTTTTTAAAAGGTTAATTGTACAGAAAAACTAAATGTTCTTGTTGAAGGATATGGGAAATTATCAATCTTAAAAACATTAGGATCACCTCCAGGGGTATTCACATCACTACCAATACCATCTGTATCCCTAGACGTTAAATTAGCTCTGTTAGTTTCAGATTGCGTTGTGATTTCAGGATCAAAACCAGAGTAATTTGTAATGGTAAATAGGTTCCTTCCAACAAAGCCAAACTTGACATTGTTGACAAAGTTTCCAACGTTTCCTAGCGCATCACCTTTAAGAGTGTAATAAAGTGAAAGTTCTCTTAACTTAACAAAAGTACCATCCTCTACAAAAGCAGAGCTCGCCAAATTGGTATTGTATAAACCTTGGAAAAAGTTATACGGCAAGCCACTGGTAATATCTAAATGTCTACCATCCCTATATAACCACTGCTTGGTTTTATTATAAATATCGCCACCCTGTTTCCAATCGACAAGAGCATAAAATGCTAAATTTTTATACTTTAAAGTGGTATTGAATGCCATTCTAAAATCTGGCGTAATATCACCCATAACAAAGAATTCATTACCTCCACTATCTACTTGTTTTACAGCTGTACTTCCTGTAGCGGCATCAACCACATAACCAAACTCATTAATGGCATAGTTATTAGGATCCAACCCAGTAGGCAAATCGGACAAACTTCTAATAAATATATTACCGTACATGACACCAAAATTTTGACCTTGCTCAATTCTAAACAATGTCGTTTCCTGTGCTCCAGGCCCAGTTAAGTATGATGGAACATCTAGACGACTAATCTTTTGTTTGGATTTGTCCCAAATAATGCCCAAATCCCATGAAAAATCATCATTTTTTATAATATTGGCATTAAGAGACGCCTCATAGGTGGTGGCGTCTATTTCACCTGCATTACGCCACTGTGCTCCAAAACCAGTTGCTGCCGATAAGGGTACTCTTAAAATTTGATCATCGGTTTTTGCTTTCACATAATTGAATTCAAAAGAAAAACGATCCAAGAAATCCACATTAATACCAAGTTCCAACTCTCCAGTTTTTGCAGGTTTTAATTCATTATTTCCTAAAGTGGATTTGGTAGGAGATCCATTTTGCAAAGCAAAAGTTTCAAAACGCATTTCGTATGTTGGCCTAATACCGGCAGTACCATAAGAACCTCGCAATTTTAATTCCTGAATGCTAGGGATTTCTATATCTTCTGTTATACGATAGGCCAAACTTGTTCTAAAATAGTTTGCCCATCTGGTATCCGGACCAAATAAAGAAGAACCTTCACGTCTTATAACACCACTAAATATGTATTTCTTTTGATAATCGAAATCTGCAACAGCAAAATAACTGTCCGTTAAAATTTCTTGGGTGGCCGAAGAGACAGAAGGTCTATCTGAAATATTATCTAAAGAACGGATATCGGATACAGCAAGATTATACCCTTCTGCATTATTAAATTCATTAATATAGCGTTCATGCAGATAACTCAATCTTAAGCTTAGGTTATAATCATCATCAGCTCCAAAAGATTTGGTTATTAAACTGTTGAACCTAATGTTTTGAGCCCTACCATTAAATGTTGATCGCTGAATAAATCCAATATTCTGTGCTTGTCCATCTGGACTGGCTGACAAATACCCCTTAGGGATATAATCTTCAAAGGCGTTGTTTTCGAAGTCTACTGAATAGGCACCGTTTAACTTTAACCAAGGCAATACCTGATAGTCTAAGGATACATTGCCTAAAAATCGGTTTCTCTTTTCAACCAAATCCCTATTGGCCAATTCATATAGAGGATTATAAATGTTTGGATCGAACGTATTACTATCAAAATTGTAAGGTGATCCATCTTCTTCATTCAGTGCTTGCCAATCGTAAATAGGCTCCGTAATCAAGGCTTCGAACAAAGGATTTTCAGAGGTTGTACCTCCATTTATGGATGCATCCCTATTGGAATTACTATAGAAGAATGATGTTTTTAATTTAATTTTTTCTGAAATGGTATTATCCAAGTTCAACCTAAAATTATCTCTTCTATAGTCCTCTACTAACGCTAATATACCTTCATCCTGAAGTCTTTGATAAGAAAATAGATACCTAGCATTTTCATTTCCTCCAGTAACAGAGGCATAATGTGTATTATAAATCCCCGTTTCAAAAACTTCACCTTGATAGTCGTAATTAGTTCCTGGGTAAGGGTTATCGGATAAACCATCTGCATCTACTTCTCGTGAGCCACTAGTTAAATCGAATGCAGAAGCATCAGCCGTTAACTTAAAGCGGTGTGTTGTTGCTAAATCATACTTATCGAGTATATTTTTCCAACCAAGTTCCGTTCTATAAGTCACATTAACCTTGTTATTTCCTTTTCCTCTTTTAGTGAAAATCTGAATAACCCCATTGGAAGCCCTAGACCCATATAAAGAAGCTCCCGCAGCGCCCTTGGCTACTTCAATTCTATCAATATCTTCAGTGTTAATATCGGCCAATCCACCTTCCAAAATAACGCCATCAACAATAACTAAAGGATCTTGTCCTGTGGCCAATGAGTTAGCTGTTCTCAATTGAATAGACACATTACTGCCTGGATTACCCCCTGAAGGCGTCACAGACAAACCAGCAATTTTACCTTGCAATGCTGAAGCGGCATCGGTTGCAGGAACATTCTCCAAAAGATCATTTTTAACCTGCCCAACCGAGAAACTTAGTTCTTTTGTTGATTTTCCTTGGGCACTACCTATTACAACCACTTCTTCCAAAGACTCGGCATCTTCTGTTAAGGTAACATCAATGGTATTTGATGAGCTAACAGCAATTTCTTGGGTAGTATAGCCCACAAAACTAAAGACTAGTGTTTGTCCTTGTCTAGTTTGAATGGAATAATTACCATCGAAATCAGTTGAAGTACCTGTAGTAGTACCTTTAATTAAAACGGTTGTCCCTGGCAATGGTAATCCATTTCCATCTGAAACCTTACCCGTAACCGTTTTTTCTTGTGCAAAAGAAAATTGCACAGCTAACGCTAGGAACAGTGCCAGCATTCTGTGAAACTTTGTTTTCATATTATTTAAATTTGAGTTAGTCTAAGCAGATTGTAAGAAAGGTAGGCGGCGAAGATTTTTTTTAAGGACTAATTCAAAAAAATTCGATACTAAAAAATAAAAACTAAAGTTTAGCGAAAACCTCAGCGTGTATAAGTAAAGTTCTAAACCACCTTACCTTTTACAATTGCATTAGTAAAGGAAATGGTTTAATTGTACGCTTAACAAAATTATGATTTGACCTATTTATAAAATGGGGTAGAATAAGCTTTTTATGATACAATTAAACTTAAGTTATTATAAATTAACCTTTGAATATTTAAATTTCGAATAAAAATATTTTAACTCACTTATATTCAGTTATTTAAAAATAATAAACCGTTTTTACAACTAGCAGAAATAAATTGCTCCAATATTGATGTGAACATATATTTTTTTGAAGTTTGTAGTGATTAAAATGATATGAGTTGCTTATTAATTGATGCAAACAACACAAATTCACTCATGCTAAGTCATTTTTTTATGCTAGTTTAGACCTTGATTAATGCCAATTCCTATGGTTAGTCCTATTAAAACAATAATAATTGATGATGAATTTTTGGCTAGAAAGCGTGTTTCTAACCTATTAAATGATATTAAGGACATTGAGGTTATAGATGAGTGCAGCTCTGGAAAAGAGGCTATCGCAAAAATCAACTCAATAAAGCCAGATTTAATTTTCTTAGACATTAAAATTACAGATATGACTGGGTTTGATATTTTAAAGGAAATAGATCAAAACAATATGCCTTTGGTCATATTTATAACCGCTTTTGATGAATTTGCCTTAAAGGCTTTCGATTTTTTTGCTTTTGATTATTTGTTGAAACCTTTTAAGGATGAACGCTTTTTTCAATCTACAAACCGGGTTATTGAACTTTTCAATTCTAATAAATCCAATGGTTTAAGCAAAAAAATAACCAACCTATTAAAATATATTGAAAATCCCAATCAGGAGTTTTCAGAAGTAAAACAAACCAAATTGGCCATAAAGGCCAACGGGAAAATCTCATTTATAAATAAAGATGATATAAAATATATTCTAGCATCGGGTTATTATGCCGAAATTTATACCGAACAAAAGAAATACGTTTTAAGAGAGTCCTTAAATTCATTATTCGATCAACTTAAAGCAAATAAGTTCCAACGTATACATAGATCGACAATTATTAATATAGCCTTAATTAAGGAAGTATTATATTCCAATTATGGTGAGATTGATGTAAAAATGCAAGATGAAAAATTATTTAGAATAAGTAAGACTCACAAAAAAGAGTTTCAGAAAAAAATGGGTATATAAATTTCACGATGAGAAACTTAAAAAAACACATCGACTTTAAGCTTATAGGCATTTTGTCTCTTGTATATGCTGTTTTCGTCATTATTTACTCATTTAAAAATGCGTATTTGAGAATTTATCATGGTAGAGACACAGCCTGGGGAAATTTCATTTTTGGAAATGTTTTGGATTGGTGTCTTATTACCGTCTTTATGATTTTTATAGCCATGACAACCAAATACTTATTTGTTAAAAAAGTAAAATTTTTACATATAGTTATCATTCATTTATTCTTCTCATTCTTTATTGGTGCTTTCACTCTAGGAATTTCATGGGGAATTGATTTATTAAGTACCACAGAAGCTGATATGAAAAATGACTTAAGTGATATGGTTATACATTTTATTCGACTTATAGATTTACATTTTTTAATTTATATCTCTTTAGTAACCATTATATACATGTATTACTACTTTAAAAAAACACAAGAGAGCGAATTAAGAACTATAAAATTGCAGGATAAATTATCTCAAGCCCATTTAAGGTTTCTACAAACACAAATGCATCCCCATTTTTTATTTAACACCTTAAATGGCATTCATTCATTGATAGATATCAATACTGAAAAATCTAAAACTATGATTGTCGATTTAGGCGATCTCTTAAGAAATGTTTTGGATAAAAAAGACCAAAACTTAATTGAATTACAGGAGGAGTTAGACATACTTAAAAAATACATCCATATAAAAAAAACACGCTTTTCCGATCAACTAACCTTTACTATTGATGTTGAAGATAGTTTAGAAAACGTATTAGTGCCTAATATGATTTTGCAACCCATTATTGAAAATGCCACCAAACATGGCTATAGTAACGTCCATAAAACCATTGATGTTAATATTTCAATTAAAAAAGCCAAGGAAAAACTTAAAATTAAAATTGAAAACACTGGTAAACAAATAAACGAATCCCTTTTTGCTTTATTAAAAAAAGGTAATGGGATAAGCAACATCAATGAACGACTGAAAACACTATACAAAACTGAATATGATTTAAAAATCTATAATCATGAGAGCAGGGTGATAACCGAAATTATTTTCCCTATTCAATATTCAATCTCCGAAATAAGTGAAGACTATCAATAACAAAGAAAGGGCTGCTTAATAAGCAGCCCTTTCTCAATATGTAAAATTTAAATCAGCTTCTTATCTTCTGCTCCCATTTCCAAGCAGAGCGCATGGCATCGTCTAAGGTTAGTTTTGTTTCCCAGCCTAATTCTTCATTAGCTTTTGTAGTATCTGCATAAGCCGAAATGATATCCCCTTCCCTTCTGCCTACAATTTTATAATTGAGTGTTTTACCTGAAACACGCTCAAAGGCCTTAACCACTTCTAAAACTGAACTACCCTTACCTGTTCCAAGATTAAATGTTTCATAATTGGCTTTATTCTTATTTTCCAACAAACGCTTAAGTGCTACAACGTGAGCTTTTGCTAAATCAACCACATGTATATAGTCTCTAATACAAGTACCATCGGGAGTTGGGTAATCATCTCCAAAAACAGACAGTTGCTCACGCAAGCCTATTCCTGTTTGGGTGATAAAAGGCACTAAATTTTGAGGAACCCCTATAGGGAGCTCTCCTATGTTAGCTGATTCATGTGCCCCTACAGGATTAAAATAACGCAGGGCTATAGCTTTTAAATTTGGTGTAACCTTGCAAGTATCTCTAATTATTTCCTCTCCTATTTGCTTGGTGTTACCATATGGTGATTCTGCTTGTTTTACCGGCGCATTTTCTGTTATTGGCAATTTGTCTGCCTGACCATAAACCGTACAGGAGGAACTAAAAATAAATGAAGCTGTTGGTAACTGTTCTAATTGTTTCAGTAAGTAAACCAAGGTATTTATATTGTTTTCGTAATACAATAACGGTTTTTCAACACTTTCACCAACGGCTTTACTAGCAGCAAAATGGATAACTCCTTTAATATCATTATGGGTATTAAAAAAAACATCTACACCTGCTTTATCTTTTAAATCCAACTTTTCAAAAACAGGTTTCTTACCTGTAATCGAAGTAATACCGTCTAAAACACTAATAGACGAGTTGGATAAATCATCAATAATAACAACCTCGAATCCTTCATTTTGTAATTCTACAACGGTATGTGATCCTATAAACCCTAATCCTCCCGTAACTAATATTTTATCCATTTATAAATTTAATTATTGTTGATGTTATATATTCAATTTGCTCGTCGTCCAATTCAGTATGCATAGGCAAAGAAATAACCTCTTTAACCAATTGATTGGTCACAACAAAATCCGCTTCATTATATCGCACATCGGCATATGCCTTTTGTTTGTGAAGCGGTATAGGATAATATATCCCAAAAGGAATCCCTTTTTCATTTAAATGCTTAGCCAAAGCATTCCTATTTATATCTTTTAATTTTAATGTATACTGATGGAACACGTGATTATCTAAACCTCCTGTTCTTACAGGAACTTCAATATTAGGTACTTGATTAAAAGCCCTATCATACTTATTAGCCGCTTCAATTCGTTTTGTATTATAGCTATCTAAATGCGGTAATTTTGCATCCAAAACTGCGGCTTGAATACTATCTAACCTAGAAT
The DNA here is from genome assembly GCF_022662175.1 of Aestuariivivens marinum. GTDB lineage: Bacteria > Bacteroidota > Bacteroidia > Flavobacteriales > Flavobacteriaceae > Aestuariivivens > Aestuariivivens marinum. The sequence goes on from NZ_JAKMCR010000001.1 coordinate 308,093, forward strand.
TTACACCTACTACATCATGATGGTAACGTTCATACATTCCATGGTTAACAATCCCCCTAATGGTATTAGCTAAGGTGTCATCATTGGTAAAAATAGCACCTCCATCACCATAACAACCTAAATTTTTGGATGGAAAAAAAGAAGTCGCCCCAACGTGTCCAATGGTACCCACTTTTACCTTTTTTCCATTTTTATAGGTATAATTAGCACCAATGGCTTGTGCATTATCTTCAATTACATACAGATTATGTGCATGGGCTATCTCCATTATAGCTTCCATATTTGCACATTGTCCAAATAAGTGTACTGGTACAATGGCCTTGGTTTTGGGTGTAATAGCCTTTTTAACAGCCTCAATATTAATGTTGAAATCGTCTTCATTTACATCAACTAAAACTGGTGTTAATTGCAATAAAGCAATAACTTCTACAGTAGCTGCAAAAGTGAAATCGGCAGTAATAACCTCATCGCCTGGTTTTAACCCAAGCCCCATCATAGCTATTTGAAGCGCATCCGTTCCGTTGGCACAAGGTATAACATGCTTTACGCCTAAATAATGTTCCAAGTTCTTCTGAAACTGGTGGACTTTTGGGCCATTTATAAAAGCAGTGTTTTCAATAACTTCTTGTATAGCAGGATTAACGACATCCTTTATTTGGGAGTACTGACCTTTAAGGTCAACCATTTGGATTTTCTTCATATTTTATGTTTAAAGAACCAAAATCTAACCTGGATGACCATAATTAGATTTGCATTTTGTATGTCATTTTTGAGCCCACAAAATTACAAAATTCATACTGTTTATTTATAGTTTTCTTCTAAAGAAATGTATTTTAGCACAAACAATATAGGATTGGGGGTTTTATATGACAATATTATAAGATTAGCTAATTTAGGACTAAAATCCATTGCAAATTTTAACCTAAAAATTGCTTTGGGAGTTAAAGGTCGTTCTAAAACCTTCAGTATTCTTAAGGAACATTTAAATCAAGGAGACAAAACCTTATGGTTTCATTGCGCATCGCTTGGTGAATACGAACAAGGGCTACCTGTTTTTAATGAGCTAAGGAATCATTATAAAAGACATAAAATAATACTTAGTTTTTTTTCACCGTCCGGCTATGAAATTAGAAAGAATTCCCCAGTCGCAGATTGCGTTGTTTATCTTCCATTGGACACCAAACAAAATGCGAGACGCTTTTTGGATATTGTTAACCCTGACCTTACAATATTTGTAAAGTATGATATTTGGCCCAACTATTTGAATGAAATCAACAAGAGACACTTAAGGGCCATCTTAATTTCTGCTGCATTTAGAAAAAATCAACGTTTTTTTAAATTTTATGGTGGATTGTTTAGGCATGCATTATTAGCTTTTGAACATATTTTCACCCAAAACGAAAATTCAAAGACACTTTTAGAATCTATTAATTACCTTGATGTCACTGTTACAGGAGACACACGATTTGATAGGGTTTCCAATCAGTTGAAACAAAATAACGCTCTTGATTTTATGGAAAGCTTTAAACAAGACAAACTGTGTGTTGTTGCTGGTAGCACTTGGCCTGAAGATGAGGTACTACTTATAAATTACATTAATACAGAAGCTTCAAAAGACACTAAATTTATTATAGCTCCACACAATATAAAAAGTAATCAAATACAAAGACTTAAAAACCAGATCAATACTACGTCTGTACTATTTTCTGAAAAAAAGAAAGATGCATTGGCTAATAGTCAGGTCTTAATTATTGACACTATTGGCTTGCTTTCTAAAATTTACAGTTATGCAGATATTGCCTACGTAGGTGGTGCCATAGGCAATACAGGATTGCATAACACCTTAGAACCTGCTGTATTTGGCGTTCCCATTATAATAGGAAACCATCATCAAAAATTCCCAGAAGCCAAAGCTATGATTACCAAGGGTGGGATGTTTTCGATTAAAGACACAAATGAATTTAATTCCATTCTAAACAAATTACTTCAAAACTCTAATTTTCGATCGATTAGTGGTATAAAAAATCAAGACTATATTAAAGAAAATAAAGGTGCCGTCATCCAAATACTGGATTATCTACGTATATAGTATGCCAGAAAATATAATTTGTGAACAAAAATTTTAAAATTGGCTTTTGACTTAAAAACAATTAACCTAAATTGAAAATTATGAAAAATACATTATTAAGTGTGGTGCTTGTACTTGCACTAGTATTATCTTTTACTTCATGTCGAGATACTAAAAAATCAGACACTATGGAAGCTACTATTGAAAATGCAACTGAAGCTATCGAAGGAGCATTAGAAGAAGCTGGAAAAGCTATGGATGAAGCCGCTGAAGCTACTGAAAATGCTGTAGAAGCAGCCGAAGATGCTGTTGAAGCAGTCGGCGATGCCATAAAAAAGGAAGAATAAAAAACTTCATAGTATCCATAAAAAAAGACCGTTTTAAAACGGTCTTTTTATAGGTTGAAACCAATACTTTAAACAAACGCTACCAAAATATTGGAAGTGTTCTTTTTTATCGGGGACTATTCCATTTTGAATCATCAAAATAGATTTAAAACCTATCCCTGTCTACTTTTAAAATATATTAATGTCGTGGAGTTTGTTTACTCACTTATATCTAATTCTGTTATTTTTACAACAATTGGGTTGTTCCATTTACGGTCATTATAGATTCGCTGAGACCTTGTAATCGATATCTCCATTACTTCGTTTGTTTGTTTAATAACAGGAGCTGGATCCACATTCTTGTCATATTCTTTAACTATTCCATTGTGGCCCAAAACAAAAATTTGACTCTTTTTTGTAGCTTTCAATGTTTCAATACTAAATAATTTACGATCACCATATTTCCATTCGTCCGTATCTATAAACACATATGCTGTTTTTTTATCTTTAGATGTTAAAAACCACATGTTACCCTCCTTAATAGTATGATGTGGCTCGGTTTGATTAAATGCCTCTTGATTAATAAACATCCATAAAGAAATTTCATTTAAAGCACTTTGTTGTTCTTTTGGAAAATTACCGAATGCATCTGGACCAAAATTTAATAATAAGTTACCTCCTTTTGCTTTTATTTCAATAAGTTTAAGAATGGCATCTTTAGCTGTTTTATAATTTTCATTTGTGGGTCTATATTGCCATTGATCTCCAAAAGTGTAGCACGCCTCCCAAGGGGAAGGAATTGGGGTTTCAGGAGTTTCCTGCTCAGGGGTTTCCATAGCTCCCCGGGTAACGACCACATCTGGATTTATATCCCAGCACACCTTGGCCAACTCTGTTTTTGAAAATTGTTCCATACCATCCAAAAAGACAATATCAATTTTTCCATAATTCGTCATAAGCTCTTTCATTTGTTTTTTTACATAGGCGTTTAATTCAGGATTACTACTAGCAAGAGCCTCCTCTCGCACCCTTGATATGAGTGTTCCTTGTTTATGTAGAAAATAAAAATCATCTGGAGAAAAGTATAGCCCTACTGCTATACCAGCCTCACGACAAGCATCAACAAGCATCTTTGTAACATCTTTACCATAAGGACTATTCATTATGTTGAAATCGGTTGTTTTAGTATCATACATGCAATAGCCGTTATGGTGCTTGGCTGTAAAAACAATATATCTCATACCTGCTAGCTTAGCTGCACTCACCCATTCTCTTGCATCAAAATTTACAGGATTGAAGGTTTTAGGAAGTTCATTTATATACCTGTTAAGATAATCGTTCGAAGCACCAACCATACTATGACTTATAACCATTCCTAATTGAACATCCATACTCCAATGGATAAACATTCCAAAACCCAAGTCTGTAAACCATTGCTCTCTTTCAGGCTTGTTTAGATTTAATGGTTTTACCTCTTGTGCATTAACCTTTACTAAAAATACACTTATCAAGACAAATGCTAACGTTATACGTAATTTCATTCTAAACTATATTTTTGCTTCAACTATTAAACTTTATCTGTACTAATTAAATCCCACATGCTTAATGCTTACACACTATGTTTTGCATTAAGTTAGTTCGTTGAGCCCAAAAGAAAATCACTGATTTTTAATCCAAACTGCAAATTCGTTTTATACGATTCCTTTTACACAACTAATCAAATATAGATAAAATTTCAAGCTTAGCGTAAAACTACATATTTTAACAAAATCAAGTAAAAGATGCTTTAGTGGGTATAAAAAACTTAAAGGAGATTTAACAATCCGTTTTCTAATACTGATACTGGGTTAAAACGGGAGCTTATCGGTTCGATATTTCCAGAAAAATTCCAATTTGAAGAAAATAAAGTTCGAACCGCTGATATCAACCCAATCCTTTTAAAGATTGCTAGTGTCAACAAGGGTTTACAAAGGAATAAAAAAAAAGGGACAAATCTAAAAAATTAGATTTGTCCCAGAAAGTACAGAAGGCGGGACTTGAACCCGCACGGCCATAATGGCCATTGGATTTTAAGTCCAACGTGTCTACCAATTCCACCACTTCTGCATAGTAAAGTTAATTACTTGGACTTTTATAAAAAGCAGAGCGAAAGACGGGATTTGAACCCGCGACCCTCACCTTGGCAAGGTGATGCTCTACCCCTGAGCTACTTTCGCAATTTATTTAAATGAACTACCTGTAACAAACAGGCTTTCAATCTTTCGATTGCGGATGCAAATTTAAAATATTTCTACTAAAACCAAAGCCTTTTATAAAAATAAATAGAATTTATTTTAGGCCTGCTTTTTCTTAACCAACATGCGCTTAATTTCATTAAGCTTCATAAGCGCTTCTACAGGGGTAAGGGTATCTATATCGGTATGTAAAATCTCGTCTTTAATATTTTCCAACAACGGATCGTCAAGATTAAAAAAACTAAGTTGCATCTCCTTATTAAAGGACTTTACCTTCTCGGCAAGCTCTTCACTAGAATGGGATTGCTCCAGTTTCTTTAAAATCTTATTGGCTTTATGTAACACCTGTTGGGGCATGCCTGCCATTTTAGCCACATGAATACCAAAACTATGTGCGCTACCCCCTTCAACCAATTTTCTTAAAAACAATACATTGTCTTTTAATTCTTTTACTGAAACATTGAAATTTTTAATTCGTTCAAAAGTTTCGGTCATTTCGTTAAGTTCGTGGTAATGTGTTGCAAACAAGGTTTTTGGTTTGGCCGGATGCTCATGTAGGTACTCACTAATAGCCCAGGCTATGGAAATCCCATCATAGGTACTGGTTCCTCGCCCAATTTCATCCAATAACACCAAACTTCTACTGGAGATATTATTTAAAATAGATGCTGTTTCATTCATCTCTACCATAAAGGTACTTTCTCCCATAGATATATTATCACTGGCACCTACCCTTGTAAAGATTTTATCTACCAATCCGATTTTGGCTTCTTGAGCTGGCACAAAACTTCCTATTTGGGCTAAAAGCACAATTAAAGCGGTTTGCCTCAAAATAGCAGATTTACCCGACATATTGGGTCCCGTAATCATGATGATTTGTTGTGAAGTGTTGTCTAAAAATAGATTGTTAGCGATATAAGCTTCACCAATAGGCAATTGTTTTTCAATAACAGGATGGCGTCCCTCTTTAATATCCAGATTAAAACCATCGTTAATGATTGGGTACACATAATTATTCTCGTTTGCCAATTGTGCAAACCCACACATACAATCTAATTGACCTATTAACTGGGCATTTTGTTGAACCGCTTTGATATATTGGTTCATCCAAGCTACCAATTCTGAAAACAACTGTTGTTCTATAGACAAAATACGTTCTTCTGCTCCTAGGATTTTAGCCTCATAAGTTTTAAGTTCTTCGGTTATGTAACGTTCTGCATTTACAAGGGTTTGCTTTCTAATCCAATTTGCAGGCACTTTATCTTTATGTGTATTTCGCACTTCAATATAATAGCCAAAAACGTTGTTTGATGCTATTTTAAGCGACGTGATACCTGTTCGTTCCGTTTCACGTTCAAGCATATCATCCAGATAATCTTTTCCTAATTTTGACAGGTTTCTTAACTCATCCAATTCTGGAGAAAAACCGGAAGTAATGGTATTTCCTTTTAATACATTTACAGGTGCTTCTTCATTTAAAGTTTCCTTTATTTTTTCACGAAGCACCTCACAACTTTGTAAATTATCACCAATAACCCCTAAAGAGTCATTTTTACAATTTGAAGCCAAAGCTTTTATGGGTACAATGGCTTCCAAGGAATTTTTAAGTTGAATGACCTCTCGGGGGTTCACTTTTCCAGTTGCTATTTTGGAAATTAACCGTTCTAAATCACCTATATGCTTAATATGATGCTGTATTTTCTGAAGCTCTGTTTTATTTTTGGTCAAAAAGCAGACTACTTCATGGCGTTGCTTAATTTTATCTAAACTTTTTAAGGGCAAGGCCAACCAACGCTTTAACATCCTGCCTCCCATAGGCGAGATGGTTTTATCTATTACGTTTAGCAATGTTACAGCATTATTATTAGTTGAATGGTAAAGTTCTAGGTTACGTATAGTAAACTTATCCATCCACACATAATCATCTTCAGCTATTCTGGAAATAGAGGTAATGTGTTGTAGTTTATGATGTTGGGTTTCACTTAAATAATGCAGAATAGAACCAGACGCAATGACACCCTCATATAAATCCTCAACCCCGAAGCCTTTAAGCGTTGTGGTATTGAAATGTTTGATTAAGGTTTCGTAAGCATAATCGGTTTGATAAACCCAATCTTCTAAATAAAAGTTATGGAAATCAGGCCCAAACGTCTCAAGGAATAAAGTTCGTTTCTGTTTAGATACCAACACCTCACTAGGGTTAAAATTTTGAAGTAATTTATCAATATACTCAGCATTGCCTTGAGAGGTCAAAAATTCACCTGTAGAGATATCTAAAAATGCAATTCCTATATATTTTGTTGCTGAATGTGTTGAGGCATCAAAATACACCGAGCACAAAAAGTTATTCGATTTAGAGACCAATACCTCATCGTTTAATGCTACACCAGGAGTTACTAATTCGGTAACACCACGCTTTACTATGGTTTTAGTTTGTTTGGGGTCTTCCAATTGGTCACAAATAGCTACACGCTCACCAGCCTTAACCAATTTGGGCAAATAGGTGTTTAGTGAATGGTGTGGAAACCCGGCCAACTCTGTTTCACTTTCACTACCGGCACCGCGTTTGGTTAAAATAATACCCAAAATACCAGCAGCTTTAACAGCATCTTCACCAAAGGTTTCATAAAAATCGCCCACACGAAACAACAACAACGCATCAGGGTATTTGGCCTTTATGGCATTGTACTGCTTCATTAACGGCGTTTCCTTTTTTACTTTTTTTGCCAATGGGGTTTTGTTTTTTAAATATTACTTTTGCGAAAATAGTAGCATGCAATGTAGCACTAATTTCAAGTTTTATGAAGTTGACACCACAGAAGTTATCTACAATTAAACCGAGATTTTAACAATAATCTATTTAAAATCTATATGCCACTGTAAAAATAACTTAATAAAACAATATGAGAAAACTAAAAAATAGTGAATTGGATCGCTTGAGTTTAAACTCCTTTAAAGCGGCTAAAAAAACACCCCTCATTATTGTATTGGACAACATTAGGAGCTTAAACAATATAGGATCTGTATTCAGAACCAGCGATGCATTTTTAATTGAAAAAATTTACCTCTGTGGTATTACGGCAACTCCACCACATAAGGACATCCATAAAACCGCTTTAGGAAGTACCGAAACAGTTGATTGGGAATATGTTAAGGATACATTGGAATTGGTTGAAAAGCTAAAAGTAGAAGGCGTAAAGATTTGTGCTATAGAACAAGTTGAAAACGCCACCATGCTTAACGATTTTAATCCAGAATCTCATACTAAATATGCTTTGATCTTTGGCAACGAGGTAAAAGGCGTTGCGCAAAAAGTGGTTAGCGCTAGTGATGTGGTAATTGAAATTCCACAATACGGCACCAAGCACTCACTAAACATTTCTGTAAGTTGTGGAGTGGTAATTTGGGATGTATATTCAAAGTTAAAGCCACAAAATTAGAAAGACACAGTTGCTGAAAGCTTAAACTAATGATAAATAAAGCTAAAAAGCCCTGGCCCACCAAAGCTGCCATGACCCAGATTTACGATATGAAACTCTGGGGAGGTGAGAATTTCGATTTTTATTCTGGTGAAGGCTCACATGACCCAAACATTGTAACCCCCTATTTAAATGCTGTAAACACTTTTTTAAGATCTTTACACAAACCTTTAGTTATTTGTGATTTAGGCTGCGGAGATTTCAATATTGGCAGACAACTGGCTCCTTATGCAAAAAAATACGTCGCCATAGATATTGTTGAATCCCTTATTGAAAGAAACAAAAAACTATACAAAGATAAAAACTTAGAGTTTCATTGCTTGAACATTGCCAAAGACAAACTTCCAAAAGCAGATTGCGTTATACTTAGGCAGGTATTACAACATTTGTCGAATACAGAAATACAAAGTATTATAGGTCGATTAAAAGTATATAAATACATTATTTTAACCGAACACATCCCAATGGGTGATTTTACCCCTAATAAAGATATCATTTCGGGACAAGGCATTCGATTAAAACAAAATAGTGGTGTTAATGTTCTAGAAGCTCCTTTTAATTTAATGGTTAAAGGTAAAAAACAACTTGGTGAATACATTTTAGAAAATAAAAAAGGACAAATTGTAACATTACTACTTAAAATGTTTTAATTCAACCTTTTAATGAAAATTTTTATACATAATTTAACTTGATTCTAAACTCAAAAAAATCTAATTTCGTTTATCTATCGATATAGTTTGTTTATTAAAACACAACCATAACTTAACGTTGTGTTTAAAACAAAAAGCTTATCAAACTAAATAGCTTTATGAAACATAAGATTGGAATAATTTATTCTTCAGTAGATGGCCAAACCAAGAAGATTTGTGAAAAATTAAATTTATTTTTTAGAAAAAACCAAATAGAAACAGAATTGTACTCTATTGACGACTTTAATAATGATTTATTTGAATGCCATACGATCATAATTGGAGCAAGTGTTAGATATGGCAAGCATAACAGCAAAGTTTACGAATTGATTTTAAATAACAAGGACAAGCTTAATGTCATACAAACCGCCTTATTCTCTGTTAATCTTGTAGCAAGAAAAAAAGAGAAAAATGGAGTCAACACAAATCCTTATATGATAAAATTTCTTAAAGAAATTGGATGGGAGGCGAATTTCATGGAAGTTTTTGCTGGGAAGCTGGACTATGAATCTTATTCTTTTTTTGACAAAATAATGATTAAACTAATTATGAAGTTAACTAATGGTCCAACTAAATCAAAAGAACCAATTGAATTTACCGACTGGAAAAAGGTGAACGATTTTGGGTTAAAAATAATCGAAAACTATAAAAACAAACAAGAACATACGAAAGAACATACGGCTTCAATAATAGAAAATTAAATATGCCTGAATCAGCATAAAAATACTGCACAAGTACTTAATCGAGAATTAGCAGCTTTAAAATTCTAACTTACACTTTCAAAACCCCAATAAACACAACTCAAATCAATCCCCACAAATGGCATTCAATACCCATAAATAATCTTTACGGTTAGCCAAAAAGTCTCTATTGGAAATATCAATTATTTTAACCTTAACATCCGATTGGGTTTTTAAAAAATCGAGGTAACCTGCATTGATTTTTTCAAGGTACTCATTGGCTATGTTTTGTTCATAGTCACGACCACGTTTTTTTATGTTCTGTTTTAACTGTTCGGTATTTTGATATAAATACACATACAAATTGGGCTTGGTAATATCCTTATACATTAAATAAAATAGCTTACGATAAAGGTTAAATTCATCTTCTTGTAAGGTAATCTTCGAAAAAATCAATGATTTAAACACATCGTAATCACTTACCATAAAATCCTTAAACAAATCAAGTTGTGATAGGTCCTCACTTATTTGTTGGTAACGGTCGGCCAAAAAGGACATTTCCAAAGTAAAAGCATAGCGATTTGGTTCTTCATAAAATTTGGGTAGAAAGGGGTTGTCGGCAAAACGCTCCAAAATCAGCTTTGCATTAAAATCATTAGATATTTTGGTAGCCAAACTGGTTTTTCCTGCGCCAATATTTCCCTCAATGGCAATATAATTATATTTAGAGAAGCCTAATTGTTTACTTGGATTTTTTAACCATAATTTAGTATGTTCCAATACCAATTCATCTTTACATTCCCCCAATAAATCCGATACCTTTTTTTTTAACTTTGGGTGCATCATTTTTGATGCTAAATCATTAAGTGGTCGCAAAACAAATTGACGCTTTTGCATTTCGGGATGCGGTACTTGCAGGGTATTAGTATCAATAATTAGGTCTTCAGCAAAAACAATATCCAAATCTATTGTTCGGGCTTCATATTTATCACTATCAGTACGCACCCGACCCAATGTGTGTTCAATAGCCAACAGATGATCCAAAACCTGTTGTGGTTCAAAATCACTTTCCATGACCAAGCAGCAATTAAAAAAATCATCACCCTCAAAACCAAAAGCAGCTGACTTATAGACTTTTGATATTAATTTAATAGTACCTATACGCTCAAAAATTAAATCTATGGCATCTTGTAGATACTTAAATTTATCTCCTTTATTACTGCCCAATGCAATATGATATGTCATTGCTTTTACCATAGTAAAAAGCAAAATAACTAAAACAATTTTTAATCCATTATATTTACAAGACCTATTTATTCACAATTATAAATGACACCAAAAGACAAACTCGCAGCACAACGCATTTATATTTTGCTAGGTGCGCTATTTATAACCTCATTGGTTGTCTCCAACCTGATCTTTCAAAAATTCTTTTATTGGTATCCTTTTGATATTGAATTTTTTGGCAGTAAGCTTTTTGAAATATCGGTGGGCATATTACCCTACCCTCTTACCTTTTTAATCACCGATTTAATTAGTGAGATTTATGGCAAAAAACGAGCTAACGATGTTGTGGTTACCGGAATATTTGCATCGCTGTTTTCCTTGTTAATCATTTTGGTGGCTAGTAAAGTTCCTGCAACATCATGGTCTTATGTTAATGATGAGTTGTTTACAAAAGTATTTGGAAACTCAGTCATAGCAGTTTTTGCTAGTATGCTTACCTACTTATTTGCCCAGTTTATTGATATACAGATTTATCATTTTTGGAAAAGATTAACTCAAGGTAAATATTTATGGCTTCGTAATAACTTTTCTACTTGGTTTTCCCAATTTGTTGACACCTTTACTATAGTGTTCTTACTATGCTCTTTTGGTATCATTGAATGGGTAAACTTTAAAGGATTGCTAGTTAGTGGCTTTTTATTTAAAGTAATTGTAGCGGCTTGCGATACACCTTTTTTATATATTGGTGTTTACTTTTTTAGAAGAAGATTTAAGTTAAAAGTAAATGAAGAGATTGATTTGCTCTAAAACTTCAAACCTTAACAAAATGATAAGATACATTTTTCAACCTTTAACAACTTTTCTACGTATATTCTTTTGAGCTAAATTTCAAAAAAATAAGATCCTATAAATCCCCAATATGAAATGAGACATAACAGGAAGTTGATACCAACCTAAATGATTATTGGCGAATTACATCTGACCTATAAAAACCATAAAATTTAAACAGATGAAAAAAAATTTTAAAATCATTGGCATTACACTATTAATTGTTCTAGGACTTCTAATAGCAATTCCCTTTGCCTTTCAAGGCAAAATAACTGATATGGTTAAAAAGGTTATAAATGACAACCTTAATGCTAAAGTGGAATTTAATGATGTTAGCTTGAGTTTTATTAGAAGTTTTCCAAAAGCCCATGTAAACGTTAATGATTTGGTCATTACAAATTTTGAACCTTTTAAGGATGAAACTTTAGCCACTGCCAAAGGCATTGCTTTTAGCATGTCTATTAAAGAATTGTTTAAGGACATCAACAAAGAACCTATAGTTATTAACTCCATAAGTGTTGATGAGGTTTTATTGGCTTTAAAAACTGATGAATTTGGAAATAACAATTACGATATCACTAAAACCGATAATACAGTATCTCCTAAAGGCAATAAAAATAACTTTGCTTTAAATATTGAAGATTACAGCATAAATAATAGCGCATTAACTTATATTGATGAAGGCACCAATGTATCCGTTTATATTACTAAACTTAACCATGCTGGTCATGGTATTTTTTCTTCAGAAACTTCGGAATTGGAGACCACCAGCGAAGCTAATGTTAGTTTAAGTATAGACAGCACGAATTATTTGAGTAACAACACTATTAAACTAGATGCTTTAATTGGATTAGACTTAAGCAACAACACCTATACTTTTAAAGAAAACCAAGGGTTTATAAATGAATTGCCCATTGAATTCAAAGGTCATATACAGCAATTGGATAACGGACAGGATATCGATATTACTTTTGAAAATCCTGAATCTGATTTCAAAAATTTCCTAGCTGTAATACCTAAGGTATATTCGAAAAATATTGAAAATGTTCAAACTACCGGTGATTTTAAAATAAAAGGTACTATAAAAGGACTAAGTTCTGAAGAAACCATTCCCAACTTTGACATTTCCATTACCTCAAATAACGCTTCCTTTAAATACCCTGACTTACCAAAACGAGTTAGTAATATTAATATTAGCACCTTTATAAAAAACACTACTGGGAACGTCGATGACACTTTTGTTGATATTAAAACACTAGATTTTATAATTGACGGTGACGTTTTTAAATCGTCTGCAACTTTAAAAAACCTTACCAAAAACATGTTGGTGAATGCTAACATTAATGGAGTTTTAAACTTAGCTAACATTGCTAAAGCCTACCCCATAACATTAGAAACCCCTTTAACCGGTATTTTAAGAGGTAACTTCAATACGGCTTTCGATATGAAGGCTATTGAAACCAATGCTTACGCCCGGATTAAAAACAGTGGCTCTGTAAGCATTACTGATTTTATTTTTTCATCTGAAGCTATTGCAAACCCAATTCACATTACAGAAGCCAATATGGACTTTAATACAGGCACGGTATCTCTAAATAATTTTAAAGTCAAAACGGGTGATAGTGACTTAAACGCTACAGGAACCATTAAAAATCTATTAGGTTTTTTGTTAAGTGACGGTAATTTGCAAGGCGATTTTAAAGTCAACTCATCACTATTTAAGGTTAGTGATTTTATGACTGAAAATGTAGCAACCCAAAAGAAGAAAATCATTAACGAAGATGAATCATTAAAAATTCCAGCCTTTTTGGATTGCACCATAAATGCTAATGCAAATACTGTTGTTTATGATAATTTGAACTTAAAAGATGTTAAAGGTACCCTTGTCATAAAAGATCAAAAAGCATCTTTATATAACTTGACCTCTAGCATGTTCGATGGTGCTCTGGCCTTGGCAGGTGATGTAACAACTAAAGGTAAAACCCCTAATTTTAACCTAAACTTAAACGCCAACGATTTTGATATTGCCAAATCTTTTAATGGTATGGAACTACTTCAAAATTTGGCGCCTATCGCCAAGCTGCTTCAAGGTAAACTAAATACCAATATCACTTTAAAAGGAAATTTAGACAACGATTTCTCTCCTGTTTTAAGTTCGGTTACAGGAAATGCCTTAGCAGAATTGTTAAGCACTAAGTTCAATACAGATCAATCCAAACTAATTAGCAGCCTTGAAGGTGCACTAAATTTTATAGATTTTGACACATTAAATTTAAACGATTTAAAAACGCAATTTGAATTTGCCGATGGCAAAGTTGCCGTTAAACCATTTAAATTGAAATATGAAGATATTGCTATTGAAATTTCGGGCACTCACGGTTTTGATAAAACTGTAGACTACAAAGCTATTTTTAATGTCCCCACTAAATATTTGGGCAGTGATGTTAACCGCCTTATTGGTAAAATAGATATGGTTGAAGCCAATAGCCTTTCTATCCCCGTTACGGCCAAAATAACAGGTTCTTTCACCAATCCGACTGTTAAAACAGACCTTTCGAGTGGCGTTAAAAACTTAACACAACAACTCATAAAAATCGAAAAGCAAAAATTGCTCAATCAAAGCAAAGACAAGGTAAAAAATATGTTAGGAGATATTGTTGGCGCTAACAAAACAAAAACGGATTCCATAAAGAAACTGCAAGATAATTCGGTTAAAGATATATTAAGTGGCATCATAAAACCCCAGGGTACTCAAACCGACTCCATACCAACCGATTCAACAAAAACACCAGAGAAAAAAATTAAGAATGTTTTGGGTGGTTTATTAGGTGGGCAAAAGAAAACACAGAAAGATACGGTAAACTAGTAAAATGGCTGCAAAATGGTTTAAACCTTTCTGTTCTTTGGACACTTTCCCGTAATAAGGGAAAGAAACAACTTTTAATAGAAAAGATACCTTAACGAATAGATATTTTAACCACAACACCCTCATTGGCGCGGATATTAAATACCGTTTCATCTTCAAAAATGAGGTACTGTCCTTTTACGCCAACCAATTTATCTTTATAATCCAACTGTTTTACAATATTTAAGCTTTTAGGCTTTTCAGGAAATTTAATCACTGGAAAGTCTAAGTTGGTTTCGGTATTCGTTTCTATGAAATAGTCCTTAACCTCATCAGGAATGTATTGTTTTAATCGCTCACGCCATGCTACCAAATCTTCATCCTTAATCTCATTTTTAAGCATAGTACGCCAATTAGTTTTATCACTCACATGGTCTTTTAATGCTACTTCGGTAATTCCAGCCAAATAACGATTAGGAACTTCTACTATTTCAATAGCTTCATGCGCCCCTTGGTCAATCCATCGGGTAGGTACTTGATTTTTTCGGGTTACTCCCACTTTTACATTACTAGAATTAGCTAAATAAACAATATGAGGCTGCAATTGAACTTGTTTTTCATATTCCAAATCGCGGTCTTCCTTTCCTAAATGCGCTGTGCTTAATTCAGGGCGCATGACCCAATCGGCTGCTTGGGGCACTTCATAAAAACACTGTTTATCAAATCCTTGACGGTATATAGGCTTATCTACGCCACAGTTTAAACATTGATACTTAACAAATTGAATAGTTATGGTTTTATTGAGCAACTGATTTATATTGATGAAGTCATTTTCAAACACCAAATAATATTGGATAGGTTTAGAAAACTCGGTTTCCATTTTTGTTAAAACACCTTGATAGTACATTAAAAAAAAGTATTATTTTAGGATTTTAAAGATAATATAAATATGTCAATTCCATTAGTAAATTCTATTGCTTCTTGGTTTTTAAAGAAGCGGTTTCATCAAATTGAATTGTTTCTTAAATACCCCCATGAAGTTCAAAACGAACTACTTTTAAGTCTTTTAGACTTTGCAAAGCATACCGAAATTGGCAAACAATATGACTTTGCTTCTATTAAAAATTACGACATTTTTGCCGAGCGCATCCCCATAAAAAATTACGAAGGTTGGCAAGACACCATAGAACGCTCCAGGCGAGGGGAATCTAATATTTTTTGGCCTACTCCAATAAAATGGTTTGCCAAATCCAGTGGCACAACGGGCTCTAAAAGCAAATTTATTCCTGTTAGTGAAGAATCGCTTGAAGATTGTCATTATGCTGCCAGCAAGGACTTGCTATGCATGTATTTAAATAACAATGAGGATTCTCAATTATTTACCGGTAAAAGCCTTCGATTAGGTGGAAGCAAGGAATTATATAAAGAAAATGGAACCGTTTTCGGTGATTTATCAGCCATATTAATTGACAATATGCCTTTTTGGGCAGAATTTAGCAGTACCCCAAGCAATAAAGTTTCTTTAATGAGCGATTGGGAACATAAAATGCAGGCCATTGTTGATGAAACTATTCATGAAAACGTTACCAGTCTTGCTGGTGTACCCTCATGGATGCTTGTACTCCTTAATAATGTTCTTGAAACTTCAGGTAAGATTAATTTATTTGAGATTTGGCCTAACCTAGAAGTGTATTTTCATGGAGGCGTAAGTTTTACACCATATATAAATCAGTACAAAAACATACTGCCCAAAAGCAATTTTAAATATTACGAAATTTATAATGCTTCAGAAGGGTTCTTCGCCATTCAAGACCAGAATAATTCTGATGAATTGTTACTCATGCTGGATTATGGCATTTTTTACGAATTTATTCCTATGGATATTTATGCCACAGAACAAGAAAAAGCTATTCCTCTTAGTGACGTAAAACTCAATATAAATTATGCGGTTATTATAACAACCAATGCTGGTTTGTGGCGTTACAAAATAGGGGACACGATTAGGTTCACTTCGCTTAGCCCCTACCGCATTAAAATTTCGGGTAGGACCAAACATCACATTAATGTTTTTGGTGAAGAGTTAATCATTGAAAATGCAGAAGAAGCACTTAAAAAAGTATGCAAGCGTACCAAAGCTGATATTGTAGATTTTACTGCGGCTCCAATCTTTATGGACGGCAAAGAAAAAGGAGCACATGAATGGCTCATTGAATTTAAAACTCCTCCTAAGGACATTAATTATTTTACAGAGTTATTTGACAATGCCTTAAAAGCCTTAAACTCAGACTACGAGGCAAAACGATACAACAACATGACCTTAAACAAACCAACGATTCATGTGGCACGCCAAAACCTTTTCTACGACTGGTTAAAACAAAACAATAAGTTGGGGGGACAACATAAAATACCCAGATTATCCAACACTAGAATTTACTTAGAGGAGCTCTTACACCTAAATCAGTAACCCTGCTTATTTAATCGACTAACGGCATGCCTTAAAGTCTTTTGACGATTATTTGTTCGCCTTATCTAAAAGCTTTAAAAAACTTTTGAAGGGCAATTATTTAAGTCTATTTTTAGACTATAAATTATTAATAGCATTGATAAAATTCCTCATAATGATTATTATTTAATTATATCCATACAAAGAAAAACCACGCTTTTGGCGTGGTTTTTCTTTGTATATCAATGTAAATATTTTAAGACACCGCTTTTAATTTCTTTAGAGTTGTCTTTGTTAATTTTTCCTCAGCATAAAGTTTTGTAACATTAAATTTCTTCTCGTCGCTACTTGGCAATTCAAACATAGCATCTGTTAAAATCTCTTCACAAAGTGAACGCAATCCACGGGCACCTAGCTTATACTCAATGGCTTTATCAACAATAAAATTTAAAGCCCCATCAGTAATACTAAAATCAATGTCATCCATGGCAAACAGTTTTTTGTACTGCTTGATAATAGCATTTTTAGGTTCTGTTAAAATAGCTCGTAATGTTTTGGCATCCAATGGATCCATGTAAGTAAGAACAGGTAAACGCCCAATGATTTCTGGGATGAGTCCAAAATCCTTTAAATCTTTTGGAATGATATATTGCAACAAATGGTTTTGATCTACAACGTCATCCGACATTGAAGCACTATAACCCACCGCCTGCATGTTTAAACGTTTTGAAATGATGCGTTCAATGCCATCAAAAGCACCACCCGCTATAAAAAGAATATTTTCGGTATTCACCTCAATAAACTTTTGGTCTGGATGTTTTCTACCACCCTTTGGGGGTACGTTAACAACAGTTCCCTCTAAAAGTTTCAATAAGGCCTGTTGCACACCTTCTCCCGAAACATCTCTGGTTATGGAAGGGTTATCACTTTTACGGGCAATCTTGTCAATCTCATCAATAAATACAAGTCCTTTTTCGGCTTTATCCAGATTATAATCTGCAGCCTGTAATAAACGTGTTAGAATACTTTCTACATCTTCTCCAACATAACCCGCTTCTGTTAACACTGTAGCATCTACAATGGCCAAAGGCACATTAAGCATCCGAGCTATAGTTTTGGCCATAAGTGTTTTACCTGTTCCTGTTTGCCCCACCATGATGATATTACTTTTTTGAATATCAATATCGTCATTAGACTGTGGTTGCAACAAACGCTTATAGTGGTTATATACTGCTACCGACATTACTTTTTTTGTGGCTTCTTGACCTATAATGTAAGTATCTAAAAAGTCCTTTATCTGTTGTGGTTTACGCAGTTTAAGCTCAGCCGATAGATCACTACTGTCGCTTTGCTTAGATTCTTCTATTACAATACCATGAGCCTGCTCGATACACCTATCACAGATATGTGCGTCCAACCCAGCAATTAACAAGTTGGTTTCTGGCTTTTTTCTACCACAAAACGAACATTCTAATTCTTCTTTTGCCATTAATTACTTTTTTAATCCCTCTTAAACCCTCATTTCTAAGGCAATATAAAACTACAAATTTTATTTTAATTCCTTGTCAAAACCTCATCTATCATACCATATTCCTTAGCTTTATCGGCTTTCATCCAATAATCCCTGTCACTATCATTATATATTTTGTCATAATCTTGTCCAGAGTGCTTACTTATGATTTTATAAAGTTCTTCCTTTAGGGTTAATATTTCCCTAGCTGTAATTTCTATATCACTGGCTTGTCCTTGTGCTCCACCTAAGGGTTGGTGAATCATTACTCTGGAATGGGTCAATCCACTACGTTTTCCTTTTTCTCCAGCACATAACAACACGGCTCCCATAGAGGCTGCCATACCTGTACAAATGGTGGCTACGTCTGGTTTGATAAACTGCATGGTATCGTAAATCCCTAAACCTGCATAAACACTACCTCCTGGAGAATTAATATATATTTGAATATCCTTTGAAGCGTCTACACTTTCTAAAAACAACAACTGTGCCTGAATAATGTTTGCTACCTGATCATTTATAGCTGTACCCATAAAAATGATACGGTCCATCATTAAACGGGAAAAAACATCAAAAATAGCAATGTTCATCTGGCGTTCTTCAATAATGTTTGGCGTTAAATTAGTAGGGTACATGCTACTTATTATTTTATTATAGTATGTGCTACTAATGCCTTGGTCTTTTATCGCGAATTTTTGAAATTCCTTTGCGTAATCCATAATATATTTTTGTTTTTTAATTCGGTTAACTTAAAATACGTCATTCTAAATGCGCCATGCAGTGTGTGTTGAAATGAAATAAAAATTCCTAGAAGCGAGGCATGGAATCTCAAACAAAAGATAAGCTCTTCGCTTACACCCTGAGTGACAATGAACTAATTTTTATTCGGGCAAACTAATTAATTATTTACCCCGAATAAAAAAGCGCTTAAACCAAATGAGTTTAAGCGCCTAAATATAATGAATTATTATTTGATTTATTTGTCGCCGTAGACTTCTTTAACAAAGTCTTCATAACTCAATTCTTTTACCTTGATATTTGCTTTTTCTTTGTAAACTTCCAATAATTTCTGACTTATTAATTGTTCTGAAATACGACGGGCTTCTTCTTGATTGGACAACACACGAGCTGCAATATCGTCTAATTCCTTATCAGAAGGATTCATTTGTCCAAATTGAGCCATTTGCGCTTTAATCATCTGTCTTGCATGATTCTTAATATCATCCATGGTCACTTTAATGTTATTGTCTTCAATAAGCTTTCCTTCAATTAATTGATAACGCAAGCTCTTTTCTGACTTTTCATACTCTTCTTTAGCCTGTTCTGAGTCCATTTCCTTTTCACCTGAAGCCTGTAACCATTTTGTTAAAAATTCAGCAGGCAAATCAAACTTTGTATTATCAACCAAATATTCGGTAACATCATTCAACAACTTTTGGTCGGCTTGTTGCACAAATTGCTTTTCGGCATCCTCTTTTATTTTTGTTTTCAATTCGGTTACCGACTTTACCACATCCTTACCAAAAAGTTTATCAAATAATTCTTGATCTAAATCGGCTAATTCGCGCTTATTGATTTCTGTAATAGTAAAAGTTACTTCAATATCCAAGCCGTGAACTTCATCATGTCCTAGTTTCAAGGCATGCATCAACTCATGTTCATCATCAAAAAGTCCTTTTGTTTTTAATGTTATAACATCACCAACTTTAGCACCAACAAACTTCTTTTCGGTAGCTTTACCCTTAAATTTATCTAAAGTTAAAGTAACCGTATTGTCTATTTCTTTTTCTTCGTTTTTATAAGCACCTGTTACCTCACTATCCTTTTCAACTACATCCTGAGAGACTAACTTACCGTACTGTTTTTGAATACGCTCTACTTGCTCACTTATCATTTTATCATCGGCAACAATATTGTAATGGGTTATAGCCTTTTTACTTTTAAGATTGACTTCAAATTCAGGAGCTAACCCTAACTCAAATTCAAATGTAAACGCATCGGCATCCCAATCGATGTTATCCTGTGGCTTTGGAAGTGGCTGCCCTAAAACATCCAACTTTTCTTCGGTAAGATATTTGTTTAATGCGCCTTGCAATAGTTTGTTTACTTCATCGACCAATACTGCCTTACCATATTGCTTTTTCACCATACCCATTGGCACATGTCCTTTTCTAAAGCCAGGAATGTTTGCCGTTTTACGATAATCTGTTAAGATTTTTTCAACCTTATCACTGTAGTCTTCTTTAGCAATATCTACTTTTACTACCGCATTCAATGCATCAACGTTTTCTCTTGTAATATTCATGTTTTAAACTATAATATTAGATAACCAAAATCGGGATGCAAAAGTATAATATTTTTTGCATCCCGACAAAGTTTTAATTGCTTGATTTTGAAGCTATTTTTTATCTTCTTTTAAAAGTGAATGTAGTATAGATTGCAGTATGGAAAGTAACACACTAAATATTAATGCCCACCAAATATTTGTTACCGAAAATCCGGTAATTAAATTATCGGCCAATAAGATGATCAGAGCATTTATAATGAGTAAAAACAGGCCTAAGGTCACTATGGTTATTGGCAATGTAAAAATGATTAGAATAGGCTTAACCAATAAATTTAAAACAGATAGGACTAGGGCCACAATAATAGCGGTAACATAGCCATCTACATAAACCCCAGACAATATATTGGCAAGAATTACAACCGCTAGAGCATTTAATAAAAGTTTAAGAATCAATTTCATAATTTTTGAGATTTCAATAAAAATACAAAAAAACTAAAGGACAAACTTAATAACCGCTTCAAAAAAGTCCTTCGGATTTTCGGCATGGATCCAGTGTCCCGCATTTGCAATGGTGAATATTTTAGGGAACGGCCTGCTATTAAACTCTCTTAAAAACCACAATGTCTTGATATTCTTTTCTTGAATCATCTACCTCCTTACTCTTCCAAAACCCATCCACAATTTTTAAACACTCCAAACCAGCTTTTTTAAGCATCCGCTTTAGCTCATCTTTATGAATGGCAATATTACCAGATTTAACATTTTCATTCATTAACCTAAACCCTTCTCTTTTGTGCGGAAAATTAAAATAATCACGATTTGCTATATACTCTTCATCATTTGAGTCGTACAAGAAAAATGTTGAAAAACACATCCCATTTGGCTTCACCACCCTAGATATTTCATGAAAATAGTGTTGAATTTCTTCCAATTGCAAATGGGTGAACAATGAGATTGAGAACACCTTATCAAAATTATTATCTGCATAAGGAAACTCAAATTCTGTAGCCTTCAATTTGGAAGTATTGTACAAATCATTAAAAAGAGGAACATATTTGAACTTAAAATTAGAAAAATCCTTACCTATTCCTTTATTACACCAATCTACACCTTTTTTCACAACATCAAACCCATCATAAGCCCCCTCATTGTTTAGATGCTCTGTAAGAGCTATTGCAGTTCTTCCTACCCCACTACCAATATCCAAAACATTATCGCTAGGCAATAAATCTATCTCTTCTTTTAGTAAATTTAACTGAAACTGACCCTGTTTTATATATGCCTTTGACCCTATGGAAGAACCTGTGTAAATCATTCCCCTTGGCGGTACATATTTATGTCTTTTTCCTAAAAAGGTATCCCACAAATCTATAGGTAAATAATACAATCTTCTTATCACAAACCTTTGATTCGAAGATAATCTGTACCAAAAATCCCGTAATCGCTTTGTCTTGTTCATATAAAAAATTAAACAAACTTTATAACCGCTTCAAAAAAGTCCTTTGGATTTTCAGCATGGAGCCAGTGTCCCGCATTTGCAATGGTCACTATTTTAGCTTGGGGAAAGTGATTAAGGATTATATTTTCGTCATCAATACCTATATACTCCGATCGATCTCCTCTTAAAAACAGGACATTCTTATCAAACGTAGCAAATGCAGGCAAGGCTTCACCTACCTCGCCAACCTCTTGTTTTAAAATGTCTAAGTTAATACGCAATCCTAAACGTCCTTTCTCTTCCCAATACAAGTTTTTCAATAAAAATTGACGTGTCCCATAATCTGAAACATAGTGACTTAAAACGCTATCGGCTTCTGCCCTGCTTTGTATTTCATCAAAGTTTAATGCCGAAAGCCCCTCCAAAATCAAATCGTGGTGTATGGGATAAAATCGTGGAGAAATATCGACCACTAATAATTTTGAAACCAATTCCGGATATAAGGTAGAGAACAACATAGCCGTTTTACCTCCCATGGAGTGCCCTAGCAAAATAATATCTTCTAACTGATAATGGTTGCAATAAACTTTTAAATCTTCTACAAGGCACTCATAATTAAACTCGTTGCTCCAAAAACTTCTACCATGGTTCCGCTGATCTACCAAATGCACTTGAAAACCGAAATCACTAAATTGTTTACCCAGTGTTTTCCAATTATCACTCATACCCAAAAACCCATGTAGGATCACAAGTGGTTTACCTTCTCCTATTATATTTGAATGTAATATCATAAAATTCTCTTAGTGGCAAGGCTCTCGAAGCCACTATAATCTAAATTTTGAGACTTCGATAAACGCAGTCTCCATAATTCTACCCTTTAAGTTTATTAAGATACATCTGAATCACATTTTCCACACCCAAATATAAACTTTCAGCTATTAATGCATGACCAATAGAAACCTCTAATAAGTTTGGCACTTCATTTTTAAAAAACTCGATGTTGTCCAATGACAGATCATGACCGGCATTAACACCCATTCCCAAATTAGTCGCTAACTGAGCACATGTTACATAAGGCACAACCGCCTTTTCGTTTCCTAGACTATATTGATGCGCAAAAGCCTCAGTGTATAACTCAATACGATCAGTTCCAGTAGCCTTTGCCCCTTCTATTTGATTTAAGACTGGATCAACAAAAATAGAGGTTCTAATACCGTTATTTTTAAACTCTTTTATAACATCCATTAAAAAACTATTGTGTTTTAAGGTATCCCAACCTGCATTACTGGTAATGGCATCAACTGCATCTGGCACTAAAGTTACCTGTGTTGGTTTCACTTCTAAAACCAATTTAACAAAAGAGTCAATAGGATTCCCTTCAATGTTATATTCAGTGTTAACCTCTGGCTTTAAATCACGTGCATCTTGGTAACGAATATGACGTTCGTCTGGCCTTGGATGAATGGTTACCCCTTCAGCTCCAAAACGCTGCACATCCTTTGCAAACTGTACCACATTGGGCACATCGCCTCCTCTGGAATTACGCAATGTGGCTATCTTATTAATATTTACGCTTAACTTTGTCATGTATTTGTTTTAAAAGGCAAAAATACAAAGTAGAACAACCTTAAATACTATTTTTTTAATTAATTTGCATGCTGTAAACCCTCATTAAGTGAAACTTTCAGAATTAATTATAAATGACATAACACCTGTAAACAATAAAGGACAAATAAGTGATTTGCAACTATTGTTCAATCAGTTAACTTATTCCCATATCCCTGTTATTGATAATGACTTTAATTATTTAGGATGTTTGTTTGAAACCGATGTGCATTGTTTTGATGGCAGCAAACCCATAAGTGATTTTAGCTATGCCTATGAAAATTTCTATGTTAAAAACACTACGTTATGGCTAGATGTACTCGAGGCTTTTGCCAGAAATTCCAGTAACATCATGCCTGTTTTAGATGATGGCAATCGTTATTTAGGATACTATGAACTTAATGATGTAATAAGTCTTTTTGGTGAATCACCCTTCTTTATAGAACCAGGAGAAATACTGGTAATTGAAAAGGGCATCAACGATTATTCGTTTAGCGAAATTAGTCAAATCATTGAATCTAATGACGGAAAGTTATTAGGTGCTTTTGTTTCTAAAACAAAAAACGATGTGGTACAGGTTACTATTAAAATTAGCAATGCTTCATTAAATGATGTGCTGCATACCTTTAGAAGGTATAGCTATAATATTGTATCGGGTCACGAAGATGACACCTACAATAAAACACTTAAAGATCGCTCAGATTATTTGAACAAATATTTAAACATGTAATACTTATGAAGGTTGCAGTTTTTGGACGCTTTTATAACAAAACCACAAGTGCTTCGGTATTGACGCTTTTTAATTATTTACTAAAAAAAAATATTGAAGCTTATATAGAAACAGAATTCTATCAGCTTATAAAAAACAATTCAACTATCATTAAAGATTTTGCATCCTTTAAAACCTTCGATACTTTAGATGATTCATTTGATTTGCTCATTAGCGTTGGTGGTGATGGTACCATCTTAAGGGCCATTACCTTTGTTAAGGATACAGATATTCCCATTATAGGTATTAATACTGGGCGTTTAGGTTTTTTAGCAACCATCCAGGACGACCAAATCGAGAGTGCTATACAAGACATTATTGATGGTAACTATAAAATTTCTGAACGCAGTTTACTTTCTGTTGAAACACAGCCTGAAAATAAAAGCATTTCGTCTTTCAATTTTGCATTAAACGAGGTTACGGTTAGCAGAAAAAACACCGCCTCCATGATTATTGTTGAAACTCTTATGGATGGTGAATACCTAACATCGTATTGGAGTGATGGTTTAATTATATCTACACAAACAGGCTCAACAGGGTACTCTTTAAGTTGTGGCGGGCCAGTTATTACCCCTGGTGCCAATAGTTTTGTATTAACCCCTATTGCTCCCCATAATTTAGGTGTTCGCCCCTTGGTCATTCCAGACTCAACACAAATACAGTTAAAAGTAGATGGCAGGGAAGCACAACATCTAATATCCTTAGATTCCAGAATCGCTACACTTAACAATGGCACTATCATTACTATTAAAAAAGCCAATTTTAAGATTAAGATGCTTGATCTTTTAAACGAAAGCTTTTTGGTTACCCTTAGAAAAAAACTGCTTTGGGGCCAGGACAAACGCAATTAACGAGCAAAAACACTATTAACCCCCAAGAAGTTCTAAACAATATTTTTGGGCATTTGTAGTTTTAAACAAGACTAATGGGTTCAAATTATTATGGGCCCATCTTATTTATTATATTTGCAAACTTTTGTATATATATGAGGCATTTAACCATATTGATATTAAGCATTTTAAGTATCCATTTATCTCATTCCCAAATTCATGAAGTTGGACTTTTTTTGGGAGGTAGTAATTTTATTGGTGATGTTGGTGCTACAAATTATATAGCCCCAAATCAACTTGCTTTTGGCGGCGTTTATAAATGGAATAGAAGCCCTAGACACTCGTGGCGTGCATCATTAATTTTTACAGAATTAGAAGGCGTCGACACAAATTCAGACGATCTAAGGCGAATACAAAGAGGCTATGAATTTACTAATGAAATCATAGAACTTTCTTTAGGAATGGAATTTACTTTTTTTGATTTCGATCTGCATACCGGAAAAAAATTGACAACACCTTATTTATATGGAGGTATTAGTGTTGCCCATCACGACGACTATTATTTTTTGAATGGCGTTCAAACTCAAGAAAATACTAGTAACTGGACCTTTGGTATTCCAATGGCCCTAGGCTTAAAAACGACGTTTCTAGATAATTTTATTTTAAGTGTAGAAGTAGGTGCTAGATATACCTTTTCAGATGGATTGGATGGCAGTGTACCCAATGATGAAAATTTGCAACAATATAGATTTGGAAATATAAACAACTACGATTGGTATGTGTTTTCAGGTATCACACTAACCTATACTTTTGGACTAAACCCTTGTTATTGCCCAGAAAATTAAATGGATGTAATTGAAGACATAAAAAGTAAAACACTACCCAAACATATAGCTATTATTATGGATGGCAATGGCAGGTGGGCCAAACAAAAAGGCATGTTGCGTACTTTTGGCCACGAAAATGGCGCTAAGGCTGTTAAACGAGCTGTTGAAGCTTCGGCTGAATTGGGTATAAAAAACTTAACACTTTACGCATTTTCTACAGAAAACTGGAACAGGCCCAAACTAGAGGTACAAACCTTAATGAAGCTTTTGGTTACTTCGTTAAAAAAAGAGATTAAAACTCTTCAAGACAATGACATACAACTTTCTGCAATAGGCAACTTAACAACTTTACCAACTAAGGTTCATAAAGAACTGCTTGAGGTTATTGAAGCCACAAAAAACAATAATCGTATGATATTAACCATAGCGCTAAGCTACGGTTCTAGGGAAGAATTGATAAACACAGTTAAAGAAATTAGCATTAAAGTTAAAAATAATATAATTTCGCCCGAAAAAATTGATGAATCAATTATAAATGAGCATCTTTACACGCAAAATTTACCAGACGTAGATTTACTTATCAGGACCAGTGGAGAAAAACGTATAAGTAACTTTTTACTATGGCAAATTGCATACGCCGAATTGTACTTTACCAATACACTTTGGCCAGATTTTACAAAGCAACATTTGTATGAATCGATTATTGAATATCAAAAAAGAGAACGACGATTTGGGAAAACAAGTGAACAACTCAGCTAAGAGTCTATACCTATCTGCTTATAAAAAAGCCTGTGCAATAGTTTTAGTTTTCATTGCCAGCTTCAATTGCCTACAAGCTCAAAATATATCGAACAGTAAAAAATATACTATTGGAGGCATTACAGTTTCTGGAAACACAACCTTTAGCGATCAAACCATAATTTCATATTCCCGATTAAGGGAAGGTAAGGAAATAAGTGTTCCTGGAGAAGATATTGCTTTTGCAATTAAAAAGTTATGGGACTCTAAATTGTTTAGTGATATTGAAATTTACCGTGTTTTTGAAGGGGATACCGTTTACTTGGAAATCAGATTATCCGATTTACCTCAACTT
Organism: Aestuariivivens marinum; assembly: GCF_022662175.1. Lineage (GTDB taxonomy): Bacteria > Bacteroidota > Bacteroidia > Flavobacteriales > Flavobacteriaceae > Aestuariivivens > Aestuariivivens marinum. The sequence goes on from NZ_JAKMCR010000001.1 coordinate 335,271, forward strand.
AATGAGATTAAGGTTAATGGTGTAAAAAAAGGAAAAATAGAAGCTATTATTAAAGACAATAAATTAAATAAAGGTGTTAAGGTTACTGAAAACCTTATTAAAACTACCGAAAACTTTTTAGAGACCAAGTACAAAAAGGAAGGCTTTTTAAACACTAAAGTACACATTAACACCATAGAGGTTAAAGACTCCATTAAAACCCCTCGGGTAAACATGGTCCTTAATATCGATAAAGGCGAGAAGGTTAAAATTAAGGATATTGTGTTTAATGGCAATACGGTTTTAAATAACAAAAAGCTTAGAAAGGCTATGAAGAGCACAAAAAAAATAAATAGGCTTCGTATCCTTAAACGCTCAAAATATGTCGATTCTGCCTACCAAGCCGATCTAGGTCATGTTATAGATAAATATAAAGAAAATGGTTACAGGGATGCCCGTATTATATCTGACAGCCTAATTATAAATAACGATAAAACCATATCATTAAAGATCGATGTTAACGAAGGTAACCTATATACCTTTGGAGATATTAAATTTATTGGTAATACGGTTTACAGCGACCAATTTTTAAACAGAATCTTACGTATAAAAAAGGGAGATACATACAATGGTGTGCTATTGGAAAAAAGAATTGAAGATCCCTCTAAGCCGGATGCAATTGATATTAAAAATCAATACCAAAACAATGGTTATTTGTTTTCAGATGTTAACCCTGTTGAAGTAAGTGCCGACAATAATGTTATTGATCTTGAAATTAGAATCATAGAAGGCAAACCGGCTTATTTTAACAACATTAGTGTTTCTGGTAACGACAAAACCAACGACCATGTAATATACCGTGAACTACGTACACGCCCGGGACAACTTTATAGTAAAGCCAATGTAGTACGTACCATAAGGGAACTGGGACAGTTAGGTTTTTTCGACGCGCAGGAATTAACTCCAGACATACAAAACCCTAATCCTAATGAAGGTACGGTAGATATTGAATACAAGGTAAAAGAAGCTGGATCCAGCCAAATTGAGCTTCAAGGCGGCTATGGAGGCGGTGGCTTTATTGGTACTTTAGGGCTTTCGTTTAACAATTTTGCCATAAAAGATATTTTCAACAAAAAGGCCTACAAACCCATACCTATGGGAGATGGCCAGAAATTAGCATTACGTTTGCAAGCCAGTCGTTTTTACCAAACCTATAGTTTTTCATTTTCAGAGCCATGGTTAGGCGGTAAACGTCCTGTACAGTTTTCGGCATCCATTTCCCATACCAAACAGTTTTTATATGATTTTATAACAAGAAAGGCTGATAAATCCCGACGGTTTAATATTACGGGAGTTACACTTGGACTAGCAAAGCGTTTATCGGTGCCAGATGATTATTTTACCTTATCACAAGCTATTAGTTTTCAACACTACGATTTACAAAATTACAATACAGGACTTTTTACGTTTGGCAACGGTAGTTCAAAGAACTTGTCCTACACCGTTGGTTTAAGCAGAAACAATACACGTATAGATCCTATTTTTCCTACGGGAGGATCTAGTTTTGCAGTTACTGCCAAACTATCTATTCCTTATTCATTATTTAACAATGTAGATTATGCAGCCTTAAAAAGTGAACGCGATGAAAAGCAAGAAGTTTTATCCAATCCAAATAGTTCAAATGCTGACAGAACAGATGCTTCAAATAGAATTGGTGAAATAGACCAGGAACGCTACAATTGGTTAGAATTTTATAAGATTAGCTTTAAGGGTGATTGGTATACACAACTTGTGAAAAACCTAGTTTTAAAGCCAAGTATAGAGTTTGGTTTTCTAGGAGCCTATAATAATGATAGAGGAGTTATTCCATTTGAACGTTATTTCCTAGGTGGTGATGGCTTAGGAGGTTATAGCCTAGATGGCCGGGAAACTATTGCTTTACGAGGTTATCCTAACCAATCGTTATCCAATCAAGATGGTGGCACCATTTACAATAAATTTTCTTTGGAATTGCGCTACCCCATTACGCTTGGTGCATCAGCAAAAATTTATGGGCTTACGTTTATAGAAGGTGGTGCTTCCTATAACAGTTTTAGGGATTACAATCCATTTAATATTAAGCGTTCTGCTGGTTTGGGCGTGCGTATTTTTATGCCTGCTTTTGGGTTGTTAGGAATAGACTTTGGGCATGGTTTCGATACCATTCCTGGAGATACTGGCACAAAGCATGGGTGGGAAACCCACTTTATTATTGGACAACAATTTTAATTAGGTATTTAATTTTGGCACGATATTTTCTAACATCTATGTATTGATAAGAAATGAGCTATAACAAGAAGTTTATACCAACCGAAATGATTATTGGTGAATTACATCTGACCAATAAAAAACAATGAAATATAAACAGATGAAATTTTTAAGATTAAAATTCGTTAATTTTGAAATGAGCAATCTAAAATTTTTATTTTGCGAATGGTATCCAACTATTAAAAATTAATGAAATTAATCAAGATGAAACATAAGGTTCTTTTTTTATTGACATTCGTATTCTTGTCCTGTTTTTCTGTTCAAGCGCAAAGAGGTGTAAGAATTGGATATATAGACACAGAGTATATTTTGGAAAATGTACCAGAATATCAAGAAGCTACAACGCAATTGGAAAATAAGGCTCAAAAATGGAAAACTGAAATTGATGGACGTTTAAGTGAATTGGATCAAAAGCGTACCGCACTGAGTAATGAAAAAGCCTTATTGACCAAGGAGCTTATCGATGAACGTGAAGAGGATTTGTATTATGAAGAAAAGGAGATCTTGGATTATCAGCAAAAGCGATTTGGCCCTAATGGTGACCTGTTTATTCAGAAAAAACAATTGATGCAACCCATACAAGATCAAATTTTCGCCGCAGTACAAGATGTAGCAGCTGGTAAAAAGTATGATTTTATTTTTGATAAGTCGGCAGATGTGGTGATGTTGTACTCCAATAAGGCCTACGATTTAAGCGATCAAATATTAAGAACTATAACACGATCGTCCAAACGCAGACAAGTTTCATCGAAAGCGGAGCGTAAAGCTGCCGAGGAAGAAGAGTTGGTTCCAGAAATAAATTATGAACTCGAAGAACGCGAACGAGCCTTAGAGGAGAAAAAAACAGAACGGGAAAGTGCCATTGAAAAACGAAGACAAGAGATTTTAGCAAACAGAGAAGCTAAAAAGAAAGCTGCTGAAGAGCGCAGACAACAAATTTTAGACGAACGTGCCAAAGCAAGGGAGGATAAGTTACAATCGAGGGACGAAAACACCAATGACGATGGAAAAAGTGCAACTGAAAAAAGTAGCATTCAAACCACTAAGGATTCAATAACTGTAGAAACTCCTAAAACCAGGGAGCAACTCATTGAAGAGAACCGACAAAAAAAATTAGCAGATAGGGAAAAACGTAAAAAGGAACTAGAAGAACGTAAAAAGAAAATATTAGAAGAGCGCCAAAAAGCTATTGAAGAACGACAAAAGGCCAAGGACTCTCTAAACAACAATTAACAATTTATAACACATTTAATACTATTTAAAACAATGAAACATTTAAAAACTATTTTATTGGCAGCGGCATTATGTATAGGAACGGTTAGTTTTTCACAAGCCCAGAGTAAAGTTGCTCATATAAATACTGCTGAATTGATTAACGCGATGCCAGAAATGAAAGAGGCTCAATCTGAATTGGAGTCTTTAGGAAAAACCTATCAGGCTGATATGCAAGCTTCCATTACCGAGTACCAAAATACAGTAAAGCAATATGAAGCCGAAGCAGCTACAAAAACTGATGAAGAGAACCAAAAAAGAGGTTTAGAACTACAGGAAAAGCAACAACGCATCCAACAGTTTCAAGCCGATGCACAACAAGATATGCAGAAGAAAGAAATTGACTTATTAAAGCCAATAACTGAAAAAGCCAGAACGGCTATTTTAAAAGTCGCAAGGGCCCAAGGCTTCGATTATGTTTTGGATTCTTCACAAAATATCGTTATTATGTCTGATGGCAAAAACCTATTGGACGACGTTAAGAAAGAATTAGGTATTTAATTGTCATTCCTGCCTACGCAGGAATCTTTCCAAATAACAAAAAAGCTGCTGTTTACTGAGGCTATTCAAAGTAATTAGCAGCTTTTTCTTTAACTTGGATTTGTCATTCTGAACGCAGTGAAGAATCTCTTATTGTAGTATAATAGATCCTTCAGTCAACCTTTGGCCTCCTTCTGAATGACAAAAGAAATAGTTAATTTTATAGGAATTTAAGTTAAATGAACAAACAACCTATTGGTATTTTCGACTCTGGTGTTGGCGGCACATCTATCTGGAAAGAGATACATACCCTTTTACCACATGAAAACACTATTTATCTAGCCGATAGTGCCAACGCCCCTTATGGCATAAAAGGCAAACAGACCATCATTGATTTAAGTATAAAAAACACCGAATTCCTTTTAGAAAGAAACTGCAAACTTATTGTGGTAGCCTGTAATACAGCCACCACTAATGCCATAGATTACCTAAGGCAAAACTATAACGTTCCTTTTATAGGTATAGAACCTGCCATAAAACCTGCAGCGCTTCAAACTAAAAATCAAGCCATAGGCATATTAGCTACCAAAGGGACATTAAGCAGTTCTTTATTTTCTAAGACCTCTACCTTGTTTGCCAGCAATATTAAAGTGGTAGAACAGGTTGGTGATGGCATTGTGGAACTTATTGAAACAGGGAAACTATATTCAGATGACATGAGGGCCCTTTTAAACCTATATTTAAAGCCCATGCTTGAAGCCAATATTGATTATTTGGTTTTAGGTTGCACCCATTACCCATATTTAATCCCTATTCTTAACGATTTACTGCCTCATCATGTAAAAATTATAGATTCAGGTGAAGCTGTGGCACGGCAAACCAAAGCTGTATTGGAAAAAAATCAATTGATTAACCCACAAAAAAACAAAGCACAAATTCAGTTTTTTACAAATGGTAATCCAGAAGTAATGCAATCCGTTTTAGGTAAAAACATCTCTATTAAATATTTAAGTTTTTAATTTCAGAACATTCACTTTTCCTTAAACCACCCAGAATATTTAATATAGTTATTGGCAATTCGATTGATTTCACCCGAAATAAGCTCCTCACTTATATCCTTTACTTTTTTGGCCGGTACACCTGCATAAATGCTTCCTGCTTCGACCCGCGTATTTTGTGTAACAACAGCTCCTGCCGCAATAATGCTGTTGCTCTCTACCACACAATCGTCCATAATAATACTGCCCATACCCACCAACACATTGTCATGTATGGTACAACCATGTACAATGGCATTATGCCCAATGGACACATTATCACCTATATTGGTTGGTGATTTTTGATAAGTGGCATGTATTACTGCCCCATCTTGAACGTTAACCTTATTACCCATTTTTATATAATGCACATCACCTCGAATTACGGCATTAAACCATACACTACACTGGTTTCCCATAACTACATCTCCCACTATGGTTGCATTTTCGGCAATATAACAGTCACTTGGTATTTGGGGTGACCTTCCTTTTACTGATTTTATTATTGGCATAAACTCGGTTATTTTAGATTCCCTTTTTATTCATTGATTCTTATTTCATATTCATGAATTCATGAATCTTCGATTTCATGGGAATGACAATTTCAGCGGAAACCCCGATGCAAGCATACAGGGAATTCTTTTCGATTAAAACTAGATTATACATATTGAGATTCCCACCTTCGCGTGAATGACAAAAGGGTCATTTAAAATAAGCCAGCAACTCCGATTTTCTGGAAGCCGATACCATAAGTTCCTTTCCGTTACTTAAAACCACGCTCCCGCCTTTTCCTTTTTGGTATTTTACCACTTCGTTTACGTTTACCAAATACGATTTATGTACACGTGCAAAACTAGCATTTACTAAGGCATCTTCAAAATATTTAAGTGTCTTACTTACCAGTTTCTTTTTATTATTTTTTAAATAGATTTCGGTATAATTATCATCGGCTTTACAATATAAAATGACAGATGTATCTATGACTTCAAACCCATCTAATTGCGGAATGGTAATCTTACCATTCACGGTACTTGTTTTTGGAACCAATACCTGATTTTGCAGAGCCTCTTCTTTAATCTTAATCTCTGTAACATAATCTACGGCTTTAATGAGTTCATCAATAGAAATAGGTTTCATTAAGTAATAAGAGGCATGCGCATTTAGGGCTTCTATAGCATAATGGTTGTAGGCAGTAACAAAAATAGTTTCGAAGTTAACATCGCCTACCTTTTCCAATAAATCAAAGGCATTGCCATAGGGCATTTCTACATCCAGAAAGACCAAATCTAAATCGTTGTTACGTATTAAAACTAGGGCATCATCTATATTGACAGCTTCACCCAAAACCATAATGCTAGGGCAGTATTTTTTAAGGTAATTCTTTAGAATTTCCCTGCTGGTTTCTTCGTCTTCGACTATGATGGCGTTTAGTTTCATATTTTTGATTTTATTATTAATTCTTTAATATGTTCCGACACGCTCCTTTCGCATGACATAGTTCATTGATTTGTCTTTACTGCTCATTGATTGGCCCAGTTTAAATTTTACCCTAGCTGACAATTTATAGTTGAACTGTCAGTCCGAGCCTGTCGAGGACGGTCTTTGTTTACCTAGCTATCCCATTTATGCTTCGACACGCTCAGCATGACATTGTGCTTCCATTTGGCTTTACGGTTCTTATTGTAAAACCAGATTATATGCTGTTATGATGCCAATGCAATTGTTACTCTGTCAGTCCGAGCTTGTCGAGGACTTATCTCTATTATCTGGATGCCCATATTCTGAATAATTTTTTGAAAATTCAACCAAGTCATTCCAGTTTTCATTAATCAATGCCTCCTTCTTTTTATGGGACCATCCTTTGATTTGTTTTTCAATTTCAATTGCTTCACTCGGATTGGTACATTGCAAATACCATTTAAGTTCAACTGGACGTCTTGAAAATGTATAACCATCTATTTTGTATCCTTGGTGATGTTGATTAAGTCTTCGTTCCAAATCATTTGTCATACCAGTATAATAGGTATTGTCTGAACAGATCAATATGTATACATAATAAAACTTCATACTATTATTGATTATGCTTCGACAAGCTCAGCATGACATAGTCCCTTAATTTGTCCTTTTACTCATTCATGGGCTAATTTGAAATTTTCCTCTTCATTGCCTATTCCTAGTTGAACTGTCAGTCCGAGCCTGTCGAGGATGAACTTTCCTTAACTCGCGCCAGTTTATGCTTCGACAAGCTCAGCATGACAAAACATATTGATTTGGTTTTACTGCTCATTCTAACACACATGAACTGGTTACTGCAACTGCATACTGCCAACTTTTTAATCCCTTTTAAGTGTTACTGTTACTTTTGTGCCTGTATCATCCGCATCTTGTAAATCGCTAACAAAAACATTAACCTTGTCTTTATACATGGTATTTAAAATAGCGACCCTTTTTTTAATGTTGCCCATACCTTTTGAGTTTTGCCTCTGCTGGTGTTTTGTTTTTAAGGCTTTTGATTTTCTCCTACCAATACCATCATCGGTAATGCTTATGGTTATTTCATCATCCTTGGTTTGTGTTATTGAAATAGCTAAGTATCCCATTTCTTTTTTATACCTAAGGCCGTGCCACACCGCATTCTCTATATAAGGCTGCAACAACATTGGAGGAATTACAAAATCGTCAATATTGACATGTTCATCAACGTTTATGGTATAATCAAACTTATCCTGAAACCTAAAATGTTCTAATTGGATGTACAGTTTAAGCAATTCAATCTCTTTTCCCAGAGGAATGAAATCTTCATCACTGTTCTCCAAAACAGCACGCATCAATAGGGAGAAATCACTTAAATATTTGTTGGCCGTGCGTTCGTCGTTTGAAGCAATAAAACTGTTTACCGAGTTTAAGGCATTGAAAATGAAATGCGGATTCATCTGGCTACGCAAACTTTTTAGTGCCAATAAATAATTTGCTAACCGTTGTTGCCTTATATACTTATACATTAAAAAAGCCGTTAACAATAGTAACAGCAAACCTCCAATAAGTGAATAGATAATAAGTGTTTGACGCTTGGACTGCTCTATGGATAGCTGATATTTACTTTCGGAAAGAGCACGTCCGCTTTCCAAACTTAAAATACGGTTTTGTTTTGCGGTAAGGTCTCGGCGAATACGCTCGGCTTGTGATATTTCTTGCTCCCTTTTTATATAAACTTGATCTACTAAATCTACATATTCCTGATATTTTACCAGTGCCTTGTCGTAATCGCCCGCACTTTTATACACTTCCGAAAGTTTTCTAGTTGCATCCTTTTTTACAATTAAATCGGCTTTATCATGAGCTTCCTCGATACTTTTTTCCAGATAAGGTATGGCTTTATCGTAATTACCCTGAAGAGCATAGGCATTCCCTATTTTATAGTTTTGCTTTTGGGGGGTTAGTGCACTTTCATTATTAAAAACAGAGTCTTTTTCTATTTCATTAATCTCATTTAAGGCTTCTTTGCGCAATGAGATTTCACTTGAAAATTCATTGATATCGTTTTCAAAATCGGCCACTTTTAATTTTTCTTCAACCGCCCGCTTCTTGTTGACCGTATTAGCCAATTTAAGCGATTGATTAAAGTAGTCTCTAGCCTTTTCGGGTTCTCCTTTAGCATTGTATACCTCTGCCAATTTTGAATTTAAATCGGTTGTCTTAGGTTTAATCCCATGCTCTTTTGCTATCTCTAAGCCCTTTTTATAAGCATGTATCGAAGCATCAAAATCTTTGATTAAAAAATAAACATTACCTAAACCTTCATACAAGGATACCAAATGCCAATTAGACAATTCCTTTTTATTAATAGCCTTATATATCTGTAAACTTTCCTGATAATTTTTGTTTAACATGTAGGCCTTAGCCAACTTCAAATTTGTTTCATTGGACGTTACACTTTGAAGACTAATCCTGTAATTATAAACAGCCAAATCGTATTGTTTCCAATGCATATTAATGTCGCCTAAAACTTCATATATCTCACTATTTTCTTTTACGGAGCTACTTACCTTCAAAGCATCAGTAATAAACTGAATGCTTTTTTGGGCATCAATTTTTAGATAGGCTTCAGCAGAATCCACCAAAGATTTAAAGGACGTTTCCTTTTTCATTTTCTTTTTGCTCCTAATATATTCTCTATTATCATTATTAGGTTCAACCTGTACTTCAATACGTTCGTTGCTCTGTATGGTATAATAAATAGTTTGAAAATCGGTATGACTTATGGTCAATTCATCACCTATACGCACTTCAATCCTAAATTCACCAAAACTATTTGTATAAGTGTAAACACCTCCGTTAACTTCAATATTTACATTTGGAATAGGGTTACGGGTATCGCTTTCTATTACAGAACCTCTTACCACAAATCTTGAATTATCACCTATGCCCCCTCTATCTTGAGCTGTTACAGCAACAGTACTCAAGACCAACCAAAACAACAGGACAATGTTTTTGACGCGTTCCATAATAACTTTTATACTGCTAAACTTACGCACTTTACCTGGTATAATAAAATGCTCTTTAAATGAAAAACAATGATTTTTAATTAAAAATAGATGCTTCCCTAATTCTAGTCGTTGTTTTACATAATGAAGTATGCCATTCGCTCATTGTAAATTTTTTATTGAAAAGTTTGATTTTAGATTTAATCCTTTAATCGATAAACATTAATCCTATGAAAATTAAATCACTCTTGTTGGCAATCTTTGTAACTACTTGCACTCATGCACAAAATGGCACAAAAAACTTTATAGACCTTCCCTATATTGAAGTTACAGGAACTATTGAAACCGAAATTACACCCAATGAAATTTATCTTAACATCGTTTTAAGTGAAAACAACTCAAAAGGACGATTAAGTGTTGAAGAACAGGAAAATAGAATGATTGCCGTATTGAAATCATTAGAGATTGATTTAGAAAAAGACTTTTCCATCTTAGCCTTTGATGGGTATTTCAAAAGAAAATTTCTGGGCGAAAATGAGGTTACAAAAACCAAACGCTATGAGTTAATTGTTCATGATGGCAAGACTTTGGGAAAGGTTTATTTAGCATTGGACAACCTAAACATTTCAAACCTATCGATTACAAAAGTTAGTCATACAGATATTGAAAGTATAACAAAGGAAATTAAACTTAAAGCCTTAAAAGTTGCAAAAGAAAAAGCTAACGATTATGCCAGTGCTATTAACCAAACTATTGGAAAAGCCATTTTCATCCAAGAGCAAAACTCAGCCAATTTAAGCACTTTAAATGGTTACGCAAATGGTATAGTAATACGGGGCGCAAGTAGTCTTTATGGTTCAAGAGCATTTGAAGAAAAAATTCAAAATCTAAACTTTAAGAACATTGCAGTTAACGCCTCAGTACTAGCTAGGTTTATTATTAACTAATAAGGTCTTAAAAAAACTTCCTCTTCTTCATTTAATTCTACGAGAGTTAAATCCAACTTTAAGTAATTTGGACTAGGGAATAGTTTTTAATAAAAACAGTAGATTAATTTTAAAGAAAGGAAATCTATCAAATACAAGAGAGATTAGCCTAATTTACCGCTGGACAATTACAATCATAGCGTTCCCTTTTACAGTTAAAATTATAACCCAAGGTAATTTGATGAAAACCGCCATTGGTAAACACTAATGAATTACTCTGGTATGTGTAGTTATAAGCGAACATAAATTGATTGACATTTGCTCCCAAAATGGGGGTTATTTGTTGTAACCGTTGACTGTTAACACTTCCTCCATCTAAGTATTCTGCCCCATCAAAACTATTCCTATAGGAAAGACCACCCCAAATCTTCCCAAACTCCATTTGCTTGTATACCTTGCCATTGATATCTATGGAGGCTTCTTGGGTAGCATCCCTATACTGGAACATAATAGATGGCTCGTAGCTCCATTCACTGTCCAGTTTACCCAAAACGCCACCAACCGATAACAAATAACGTCTTAAATTACTGGTAATCTCAATATCCCTATTGACACCTGAATTCTTTAGTATATTCTTAACCGTAGCATGGGCGTAAAAATCTAAAAAATGATACGAAAATCCAAAATCGATATTCAAGTTGGTCTCACTTTCTACGGTTCCAGAAATAATTGGGTCTGGCCCATCAAAAGGAAATGTGGTTTCATCCAATTTATATTGTATAAAACCAACACTCAAACCAAAAGACAACATATTTAAGTCTATCTCATTCCTAGAAAACATAATATGATGGGCATAAGTTGCATAGGCCCCAGTTTGTGAATGGTAACCATTTTTATCGGTATACAGAATCCCTCCAAAAGCCGATGGAGAATCACCTACTCTACCATTCAAGCTTAACGTCAACAGTTTGGGTGCATCCTCATGACCAAACCATTGTTGCCTAGCAGTGAGCCTTACTTTGGAACAGTTGGCCACTCCGGCCATAGAAGGATGGATGAGGTAATAGTTATCGGTCAAATAATCGGTATATACAGGCAAGCCTTCTTGAGACAAAGCAATTTTTGTAAAAAAAACTACTATCAGTATAAAAATTATTTTTATTATTTTCATGAATGTGTTTTTATTATCTCAGATATTATCAGCATAAAAAACTATTCTATAAAAGAGAAGAATACTAATTTCATTTTCTGAATTTATCTTTTTAATGTAAAATGGGCCCTAAACACTTTTTGAATGTTATCTAATGGTTCATAGTACTTGACAGTAAACCAATAATCATCACTTGGTTGTTTATCTCCATTAAAAGTACCATCCCATCCAATCCCGTTAGGGTTTAATTGTTTTAATAATTTTCCATAGCGGTCAAATATATAAATTTCTGAGTTTGGATAGTCTGCAATTCCTTTAATATTCCATGTGTCATTAAATCCATCTCCATTGGGGGTAAAAAATTTAGGATAATCAATAACAATCTTAATTTCAGAAATTTCATTGCAATTTAACAAATCACGAACATATATAGTGTGTTCACCTCCCGCTATTCGTTCAAATACATTTGAAGATTGCCATAAACCATCATTTAATCTAAACTCATACTCTCCTAAACCTACGACCATAACTTCTATTGAATTATTCTTTGAAAACGTTTGTGTTAATAATTCTATTGAAATAGTCTCAGGCGGATACGAACCCACAACTTCAGTACCAACCATATTATCACAGCCTGTAGTTCTATTGGTTACCAACACTGTATAATGCCCAGGTTTAGTAGGTGTATAGTAAGAACTCGTCGCTCCACTAATTACAGTTCCTATAGGGTCTGACATGGCTTCGGATACTGTAGCATTGAACCATTGAAACGTATACTCTGTAATATCCAATTGGGTGTCTATTGGAGGAATACTTAAAAAAGGTGTATTTACAGGGTCTAAAACTTCATTATTATTATTCAGACAAATAACATACTCTTCTTCTATTCTAATTTTTGGTAAATGATTAACTACTAACTTAATTGGAACTACTATAAAACATTCATTTGAGGCAAATTTTACATTGGCATAAATAGTCTGGAGAGTAGGTATATTATTTTCAAAATTATTCGGGTCTTCTATTATGCTATTATTCCTTGCTAAAGCATCTAATTCATTTATATAATAGGTGAAAATATAGTCGGAAGCATTCAAACCATTTAAAATTTCGTCTTCCCTTATAGTTAGATCGAATAGAGCGGTATCAGCCTTATTGATTTCACAAGCTTCAATAGGTAGTGGCGAACTATTTAAATTACCATAAAGAATTGTTTTTAACGACAAATTTACAGTTGAAGAGCACCTATTTGATCCCGTTGCCAATACTATTATATCTTTATCTAAAACTGTATTTAGATAGTTTTTAGGGTTAGTTATAGGATTATTATTTTCTATGTCAAGGAGCGTTTCAAAATATGTTAATTCAATTGAACCATCCCCACCCGTAATCTGTTCTTCCCTAATTGTCAAATCATATTCGGTTGTAACATCATCACTACATTTTTTAATAGATTCTGGTTCGAATATGATAGGGTTTTTGTTTACTATTAGATTAAAACTCATATCAATGTTAAAGCACTCATTAATATCACTGACTCCATTACCGTTTTCATCAAATTGAGCACGAACATATATAGTTTGAGGGTTACTAGTATTTAAATAATTAGAATCATCTGTAATTGGAATGTTATCCAAAGCATCCTGTTTGGTAACATGGTAGCTAATTAAAATAGGTGTCGTTTGAGACCCAATTATTTCTGTATTTTTTGTGGTTAAATTAAAATTACTGAAATCGTCATTTCCACATAAAACATAGTCACTTATTTCTTTTTGTAATGGTATTGGTTTTACAATTAAAGTGATATGACTTCCCAAGCCAAGGCACGAATTAGTTATATTGCTGTCTACTCTTACATATATTTGTTGAACTATGGGCGAAGTTTCATTTCTATGATTACCAATGTCTGCAATAGCATTGATTTCAGATAATGCATCTATCTCACTTGTATAATAGGATATGGTAAGCTCTTGTCCGTTATTTGGAAATAAACTTTTTATCTTGTCCTGTGCTTCACTAAAATCAAAAGTAGTTATACCATTGGCGCTATCGTCATCAAGAGTTTTATCATCACAAGCTTGAAATGTTAAATTAAACGCTTTAGGTATTTGAGTTGCACTTACCAATAAATCTACTGTTGCAATTTGATAACATCCGTTTGAGTTTTCCACTCTTACGTAAACCTTATCATTTAATATACTTTTATTAGAATAATCTAAAACATTGGTGATTTGTTCAATAGCTAACGCATCCTTTGCTCCAGCTTCACTTTCATAATAGGTAAACGTTTCATTTAATGAATTAGAAGAAACTAAAGCGTTTGCTTCGGTTAAATTAAAAATAGTAAATCCATCGTTGTCATCATCACATTGTATTAAAGAGACATTAGAATTAATTATTGGAAGGGAATTGACCACTAAATTAAATGCTGTGACACCAAAACAAGTTGGATTAACTTTATTTTCTACCCTCGCATATACAGTTTGGGGATTGGCCGTATTTTGTATTGATGATCCAATCTGGGTATTCACCAATCCAATACTAGCATCTTCCTCTGAATGGTAAAACCTTACCTCATAATCTAATGAAGGTTGATCTCCTAATATTTCATCTACTTTTGTAGATAAATCGAAAATGGCCAATCCATCACTACTAGAACCACTTTCCACATCATCACAAAGGTCGTAATCCAAAGGTGAATTGGCAATGGTTTCTTTAATTACTGAAATATTGAAACTCACTACTTCAAAACATGTTTGTGTTCTTTCTGCGATCCTAATCCAAATAGTTTCTTTTTCTTGTGTATTGGTATATGCTTCTGGTGATGTAATAGGATTGTCATTACTTCTAGCATCCTCTTCACTTAGGTGAAAACTCATTATAAAGTCTGCTTCCCGCTGAGGGCCTAACACTAAGTTCTTATTCTCATTGAAATCAAAAACGCCTATCAAATCCTCATCGGTATTACATAATACCATATTTTTTGGAGGCTCAAATACTATTGGGCTTTGAGCAAACTCAATTCTAATATCATCTGATATAACACAGTTTTTTCTTGCAATATCTATTTCTACTCCATAAATTCCATCTTCTGTAACATTGTATATAGAATTTGTTTCTCCTAAAATTTCAACACCATTTTTAAACCACTTATATGTTGTTCCGGGGATGTTTAATGTTACATCCAAACTAAAAGGGGTTCCACTACAAACGGGATTTCCGCTTCTAACGGTTCGATCTGGGCCTAAATTCCCTCCAATATTAAAACTTCCTGCTTCTAAAAAAATGGCCGAATCCCAAATAGCATCTCCTTGATCTGCAACTACAATTTTAATTTCGTAAGTTTTATCAGGCTCCACATTAGCTTTAGCAGTTAATACCTTTGTTCTACCGCCATAATTCGTGTCAGGTAAATTATATCCTTCAAACAAATCAGGATTAGCTCTACATTCCCTGGAACCATTAATATTAGTAACACTAACCGCTTGACCACTAGGCAATACAGCCAAATTCCTGTATTGGGTTGTACCCACTTCCCTTAACAAAAAAGCAAAACTATCTGCATATACGCACTCTGTAGAACCATCGTACTCTTCGGAAGCCATTAAAAACCGGAAGCTTACGGTATTAATTAATGGTGTAAAATTAAACTTAACATAAGTTGCATCAAAAGTACTTCCTTGCCTCAATGCATTTTCTAAATCTGCATCACCCGGAAGGCCATTATCATTAGAAGGGTATGCCCCAGGAGCATTATTAAAAACATTCCCTGCTTCGTGAGCTCTTCCGTTCGTAATAATAATACCATTTTCGAAAGGAAAATCACTTGACAAAGGCTTTTTAAAATACCCATAACTCTTTGTAGTAAGTTGAGATGGTGTCCCTTTTACTTGAGAAGAAAAAGTATCAACAGTAAAACAATCACTAGGCATTAGAACTTGTTCCACAAGTTCGCTCAAAGAAAATCCTGATTCTATATCTGCTTGGTCATTTACACTAATAATTTGCGCATAAGTTTTAAAATAAAACAATCCAATTACCAACAATATATATATGTTCTTTTTCATTCTATTCAAAAGACAAAACTTTTATTTTATAACATTAGTATAAAAGTTTACTAATAAACAATCTCTTTTAAGTTTTATACGTAAAAAAAAATAATACCCTAATAAAATCCTCATTAATTTTGTAGTAAAGTGCAAAACTTTAAGCATCGCTCTAAGTTTCTTTTAGTATTTTTGAAAAAAAATAGCCAAAATGAATACTTTCAAGGTTTCCATACAAAAAACAAGCAACGACAATATTATAAAATTTGAAGTAAATCAATTCATAACCAAACATCAAAGCTTTGAATTTAATAACATAGATGAAGCCAAACCATCTCCCTTAGCAAAGCAGTTATTTTATTTGCCATTTATAAAAAAAGTATATATCTCAGGAAATTTTATTGCTGTGGAGCGTTATAATATTGTAGAATGGGAAGATGTACAAGATGAAGTGGCCGAGCAAATTGAAGCCTATCTAAACGATGGAGGCTTAGTAATTGACGATGCTTCCAGTTCACCAAAAAAAATACCTGTAACGGTATACGCAGAAAGCACACCAAACCCTTCGGTCATGAAGTTTGTGGTAAATAAAAAAATAGCAACCTCACTTTATGAATTTACTTCAATAGATGAAGCTAAATTATCACCTTTAGCAACTGCTTTATTTCATTTTCCTTTTGTAAAAAGTGTTTTTATTGAAGAAAACTATATATCCATTACTAAATATGACATGGCAGAATGGCAAGATATCACCCTTGAACTCCGAGAGTTTATTAAAAGCTTTATTGAAGACGGAAAGAATATTGTATTGCCAGAAGCAACTGAGGAATTTAAACAATCTACAGAACAATTAGACCATCAATTTGATGCCCTTGACGATACTTCTAAAGAAATCATCAATATTCTTGAAGAATATGTAAAACCAGCTGTTGCGAGTGATGGCGGTAATATTCAATTCATTGGCTACGATGCTGAAAACAAAAATGTGAGCGTTATGTTACAAGGGGCTTGTAGCGGTTGCCCTTCATCCACTTTTACTTTAAAAAATGGCATAGAAAATATGTTACAACAAATGCTTCCTGGAAAAGTGAACACTGTGGAAGCTATTAATGGTTAAATTGCCCTTTTAAACCACAAATCATTAGCGTTCAATTTCTTGAACGCTTTTTATATCTTATATTTAGACCTTAAAAATCCTTATGAAGCAGATATTCTATTTAGTTCCGCTTTTATTAATTACATTAATAAGCTGTAAAGGAAAGAACCAAAATACTATGGAACATAAATTCACCAATGCTCTTATAAACGAAACGAGTCCGTATCTTTTACAACACGCCCACAACCCTGTAAATTGGCATCCTTGGAACGAGCAAACACTAGACAAAGCTAAATCTGAAAACAAGTTATTGCTCATTAGCATTGGTTATGCTGCTTGCCATTGGTGCCATGTTATGGAACATGAAAGCTTTGAGGATAGTTTGGTTGCACAAGTTATGAACAAAAATTTTGTGAATATAAAAGTAGATCGCGAAGAACGTCCAGATGTAGATCAGGTCTATATGAATGCGGTACAACTTATGACAGGTAGTGGTGGTTGGCCTTTAAATGCTATCGCTTTACCAGATGGAAGACCTGTTTGGGGAGGCACTTATTTTAAGAAAGAACAATGGATAAACGCTTTAGAGCAAATTTCTGAGCTTTACCAAGAAAAACCGGAGAAGTTATACGAATATGCTGATAAACTTGAGGAAGGTATCAAATCTTTGGATGTTGTACAATTGAATGTTTCCGAACCTGTTTTTAAAAAACAATATATAGATGACGCTGTAGCTCACTGGTCCAAACAGTTCGACCATAATTTTGGAGGCCTTAATCGTGCCCCTAAATTTATGATGCCTAACAATTATCATTTCCTGCTTAGATATGCATATCAAAATAATGACACTAATCTTATGGATTTCGTAAACCTTACACTTACCAAAATAGCTTATGGTGGTGTTTTTGATCATGTTGGCGGGGGATTTTCAAGATATTCTGTAGACACCAAATGGCATGTGCCTCATTTTGAAAAAATGTTATATGATAATGCGCAGTTGGTTAGTTTATTCTCCGATGCCTATCTGTTGACAAAAAACGACTTATATAAAGATGTCATTACAGAAACCTTAGACTATGTAAAAGAAGAAATGACTAATAATGAAGGTGCTTTTTACTCGTCGTTGGATGCCGATAGTAATACTCCTGAGGGTAAATTGGAAGAAGGCGCTTTTTATGTATGGAAAAAAGAAGATCTTAAAGCACTTTTAAAAGAAGATTTTGAACTGTTTTCAGACTATTATAACATTAATAATTTTGGACTTTGGGAACACGAAAATTATGTCCTTATAAGAAAAGATTCTGACGAAAACATTATCAAAAAGTACAATCTTGACCTAGAAACATTAAAAGAAAAGAAAATTAACTGGAAGACTATCTTATCTAAAAAACGCAATACAAGATCTAAACCAAGACTGGACGACAAAACCCTAACCTCCTGGAACGCCTTAATGACAAAAGGGTATATTGATGCGTATCGTGTGCTTGGAAACACCAGTTATCTAGCTTCTGCTAAGAAAAATGCTAACTTTATTTTGAGTACAATGCTACGGGAAGATGGCGGGTTGAACCATAATTATAAAGATGGAAAAAGTACCATTAATGGTTATCTAGAAGATTATGCAACTGCAATCGATGCATTTATTGCTCTATATGAAACCACTCTGGAGCAAAAATGGCTAAACACTTCAAGAGATTTAGCCAATTATGCTTTTGATCATTTCTTTGACGACAAAAGTAACATGTTCTTTTTTACTTCAAATACTGATGCTTCATTAGTTTCAAGAAGCATAGATTATCGCGACAACGTTATTCCAGGAAGCAACTCTATCATGGCAAAAAACTTGTTTAAGCTAGCTCACTATTTCGACAATGAGCATTACAGTAATACTGCCATAACCATGTTAAACAATGTGTCTCTTGAAATGCACGAATACCCCTCAGGATTTTCAAATTGGTTCGACTTAATGCTCAATTACACCAATCCGTTTTATGAAGTAGCTATTGTTGGCAAAGAAGCTAAGGAAAAAATCACAGAACTGAATAAAGCCTATATACCCAACAAATTAATTGCAGGAAGTACAAAAGATAGTAACATGCCTTTATTGGAAAATAGGTTTACTCCAGACGACACTTTCATTTATGTATGTGTAAACAAAGCTTGTAAATTACCTGTTACCAGAACAATAGACGCTATTAATTTAATTGAAAAATGAGAACCATAACCATTTTTTTGATTGCCTTAGTTGCTTTTGAACATATCTATTTTATGGTTTTAGAAATGTTTCTTTGGACCAAACCGAAAGGTATAAAAACATTTGGCTTAAAGTCTGAAGCCTTTGCTAAGAACACTAAAATTCTGGCTGCCAATCAAGGATTGTACAACGGCTTTTTAGCTGCTGGGCTTTTATTTTCCATCATCGAAAAAGATATTAAAACAGCGATTTTCTTTTTAGTTTGCGTAACCATTGCTGGTATTTATGGAGCTTACTCAACAAAGAAATTAAAACTATTTTATGTTCAGGGAGTGCCTGCAATCATTACCCTTATAATTACTTTAATTTAAAAATAATAAATACAAAATCATGGATTTAAAGAACATCAACATAGACACTGAAGAATGGATTAAACTAGCCATAGACTACGGACTAAAAGTTGTAGCCGCTATTATTATTTGGGTTGTAGGTTCCTGGATTATAAAAAAATTATTAAAAGGCTCCAAAAAAGTAATGTCTAAAAGTAATTATGAAGAAAGCCTTCAAAAATTTTTGTTAAACCTAACCCATTGGGGATTAAAAATACTACTCATTATTACCCTATTAGGGACGCTAGGCATACCTACAACATCTTTTGCTGCTATTTTAGCAGCAGCTGGTTTAGCCATTGGTATGGCTTTACAAGGTTCATTAGGAAATTTCGCTGGTGGTGTGTTGATAATGATATTTAAACCCTTTAAAATTGGTGATCTAATAGAAGCCCAGGGTGAGGTTGGTGTAGTTAAGGAAATTGAAATTTTCACCACTAAACTTACGGGGCTTTCCAATAAAGAAATTATTATCCCTAATGGCGCTTTATCAAATGGTAATATTGTTAATTACACTACTGAAGGTACACGTCGTGTAGATTTGGTTTTTGGGGTGAGTTATGATGCCAATATAAAGCAAAGTAAAGAGGTTCTTATGAATGTACTAACATCACACCCAAACGTGCTAAAAGACCCTGCTCCCGCAGTTACCGTATTAGAACTTGCCGATAGTTCGGTAAACTTTGCTGTAAGACCCTGGTGCAAGGCCGAACACTATTGGAATGTGTATTTTGATGTTACTGAAAATACCAAAGAAGCACTTGATGCTGCAGGTATTGAAATTCCATATCCGCACCAAGTGGAGATACAGAAAAAAGGGTAAAATATTGTATCCTTTATTTTTTATAGCAATATTTTATTTTTTACTAGGTGTTAATGCTACAAAATCCTTTAAATAATAAGGCTCAAAATAAGCGACATCTTCAAGATCTCCTTTCATGTATTTAATATATGCCAGATTTCCCATTTCCTTGGCTGAAGGTAATTTATTTTCAACAAAGACCGCATTAGGGTGATTGATAATGGTTTTGGTTTTTTCCACACCATTGCCTATAAAATAAACTATACCTCTTTCCAGATAGTCGATAAAAGCAGTTTCATCTAAAATATTGGCTTGGGTTTTACGAACTTGATCATAATTTGCATCAAAAACAGCTGCATATACTTCTTTTCTTCGGGCATCCAGCATGGAAACGATTACTCCATTATTAACCTTAACTTGATGTGCCAAAGCTTCTAGAGTAGAAATGGAAATTAGGGGGATATCCAAAGCATAACTCAGCCCTTTGGCAGCTGAAACACCAATACGCAAACCTGTGTAAGAGCCAGGCCCTTTGCTTACAGCTATGGCACTCAAATCATTTTGGGATATCCTTGCTTGCTTTAAAACGTCTTCAATATAAACGTGCAAACGTTCAGCATGCGAATAGTTTTTATCGTAATCTTCTTTTAAAATAATTACTTTACCGTTCTTGGAAAGAGACACCGAACAATTGGTGGTCGCTGTTTCTATATTTAAAATATAAGCCACATTAATGAGTTAAAAATTTGCCCATGTAAAAATCCAAAACTTCTGTCTTAAAAGCAAAACCAAATGTAAACATTTTATATTACATCAGGAGATACAACAATCCTTACGACCCAATTACTGGGCTAGTTATTGACAAGTTTGATTTTTTATGTTTCATCCTAAAGAACAGGTATGATAAAACAGCTATGGTTATCGCCAAAACAGCAATTAAGTAAGCCATAACTTCAAAAAACAACAAATATGAAATATCACCTTTTCCAAAATTTTTATACAATAGCACAAGTACACTACCTAAATATCCAAAGGCATCGGCTATATATATTAAAAAACCCACATTTCCATTAATTTTAAAGGTGGCTATCATTCTATCGAAAAACAACCCTTGAAAAGGAATATAGCAAATGTACATGCTAAACCCAGAAATAACCATCCAAACTATAGGGTTAATCACTTTTATATGAAATAAAAAAGTTGATACAACAAGTAAAACTCCGCCTAAAAACAAAGTTAAATGATATAACAAAAACGCTTTATAGTTTTTAGAAACGGTCCCTATTAAACCAAGGATCACCAAAACTAAAACAGCAATAGGTATTTCAGAATAAGAGTAAATACCTACACTATCCTCATAGCCAAGTACATCCCATATTTCTCGTGCAAAATTATCCCTGAAATCCCGTGCTGCTGTAATAAAAACATAAAAGACGACTATAAGGGTTAATGGAAAGGCAAACGTTTTATACAATGCTAATCGTTCCGATCTATTCAATGGCTTTCTTGCACTCCTACTTTCTTTATCTGCTTCACTAGGCTCCGGCAAACGCTCTAAAAGGTATCCAAAAAATACTAAGGGGATTATAAAAAACAGACCGGTAACAAAAGGCATCCAAAATTCACTTACCCCAAACATATCCATAGTAAATTTACCTATAGATTTTACTACCCCTGAGGATACTATAAAACTGGAACATAAAATAACCCCAAGTACCTCTGTGGCCTTTCTACCTTCTAAATAAGAAAATACAATACCCCAAATCATGCCCAACGGCATTCCATTTAAAAACATAAATACCACATTATATGGCGGAGGTACTAAAGCAAATCCTAAAAGAGCCAGTTCAGCAAAAAGAATAAAACCAATCAACAACATTAAACGCTTGGCTGATTTCATTTCGGCTATAATCTTAATCCCCAAAAACTTTGAAATCGTATAACCTATTACTTGGAAGATAATTATTAGTATCTTATAATCTATATTGAAAACTTCCAAACCCTCATAGGTGGCTACTGTAAAAGGTTTTCTAAATGCATACATACAGAAGTACGCACCAAAAGAGGCTATAGATGCATGTAATAAGAACTTTAGTTTATCATTAATCTTCATAATTTAATATATCTTTTTATATAATTTCATAAATTTTAAAAATCTCAAATATAACGGTAACCTAACCGAAAAAACAATTAAATTAAAATTAATGACATTTTAATAACCTAGGCCCTACAAATCATTATATGATTTGATAAATGTGCTTTAGTATGCTTATTTAAGACCAGAAGTTTTTCATATAGAACAAAAAAATAAAGCACCACTCAATACTTATCAAAGATTGTAAAGGAAAAAAGAAAATTTTAATACTCTTAAAAAGACGGATTAATGAGTTAAAAATTTATCCATATAAAAATCCAAAACTTTTGTTTTAAAAACAAAATCATATTTCGCATTTATTAATGACGATTGGGCATTTATATATTGTACCCGTGATTGTTCTAAGTCGTATGCTGACATATTACCCAAATCGAAACGCTCTTTAGCATTATTAAACGCCAACTCTTGTGACGCTAAAGTCTTTTTAGCAGCTTCATAGGCCTTAAAAGCAGCTTGGGCATCAGTATAGGCTCGCTGAACATTCGATTCAAGATTAATTTTTGCTTGCTCTAAATTAAGTTTACTATTTTCTACCTGAATTTTAGATTTTGCTACTGCCGTTTGGTTTTGGTATCTTGAAAAAATAGGAATATTTACCCTTAAATTAAAGCTATGCCCTTTATTTTCATTAAGCTGTTGAAAAAAAGAATTGGAATTTGTTAAATTAGAAAAATTTGCACCCGTATTAAACCCATAGCCCAAACTTACAGTTGGGTAGTACCCCGCTTTTGAAATTTCGGTATTTAATAGGGCATTTTCAATATTCTTTTCTGCAACTTTAATTTCAACCCTATTTGCTAAAGCATAATCCAATATGGGAGACACATTGCTATATAACAAACTTTCAGAAGGGGTTCCAACATCTACTACCTCTACACTAAAACCTTCATAGGGTAATTGCAATAATTGCGATAAGTTCAATAAAGCCAAATTAAAATTGTTTTCAGATATGGTAACTTGCTGGGCATCTCTACTTAACGTTGCTTCAGCATCATAGATGTTAGCTTTAGGTTGTACCCCCGCATCAACCAATGCCTTGACCTGTTCTAGTTGCTTGTCACTAAACTCGTATTGTGCCTGGGCGATTTCTAAATTTTCTTTATTAAACAATACATTCAAGTAGGCATTTACAACATTTAAGGCAATATCATCTTTTATTCTATCAAGCTCTAATTGATTGGTTTCCAAATTCAACTCTGCTTGTTTATATATATATGTATTTCTAAAACCGTTGAAAACACTTTGGGAAATACTTAGACCTGCACTAGTTGAATGAAATGTTCTATCGACAAAGTTACCTGGAAATAATTCGGATTGTCCAAGACTTAAGGATTGGCTTAAACCAATCCCTAACGATGGTAAAAAATTACCTTGCGCTGCTTTTATGTCTTGATTATTTAACAACAAGTTGTTTTTGCCCTGTTTTACGGTAATGTTATGTTCTAAAGCATAATCGATACACTCTTGTAATGTCCATGCTTTATCTTGAGAAAAACCAACCGCAGTAATAAAAAATACACAGTATAGAATATTAAGAATTACATATTTAATTTTATTTTTTAGGTCCATATATTTCCTAATTACCACTTGTGACTTGATTCCAAATTTTAATTTCATCACCATCATTCAGTCCATCTTTAATCTCAACATTAATACCATCGGACAACCCCAACTCTACATTTTGTCTTTTGAAAGTAGCATCAGCCTGTTTAATCTCAACAAAAGGCATTTCAGTAATTCTGTCAAACTGAACAAGTGATTCCTTTATGCTAAAAACACTGTCTTTACTTTCTATATCAATTTCTGCATTCGCACTATAACCGGCTCTAATATTAGCTTTTACATCTACCTCAACATCTGCTTTAATAGTAAACTGAACAGCTCCGGCAGCATCTGAAATGCCTTTTGGAGCAATAAATATTAGTTGTCCCGGGAATGCTTTTTCATCTAAAGCTCCTATAACAATCTTCATAGGTTCTCCTTCTTTTAATTTACCAACCTCTGACTCATCAACAGTCCCTTCAAAAATCATATTACTCATATTTGCAACAGTTGCTATAGTAGTACCTTCATTAAAATTATTGCTTTGAATAACTTGATCTCCAACACGAACTGGGATTTCCAATACTGTTCCTGTTATTTGAGCTACTATACTAGTATTAGCTGAATTACCTCCAGATATAGAACCTTTTTTTATAATTTGATAATCGTTTTGAGCTTGGATAAGTGATTCTCTTGCTTGTTCAAAAGAAAGTTCACTATTTTCAAAATCTTGCTTCGAAATAACCCCTTTGTTATAAAGTACTTTGTTTCTTTTATAAATTGTATTAGCGTTATCAAATGATAGTCTAGCAGAATTGAATCGGCTATTTGCACTGTTTAAAGATTGCTCATTTGGAACAATCCTAATTTTAGCAATTAAATCGCCCTTAGCTACCAAATCTCCTTCCTCAACAAAGATAGCGTCAACAATTCCAGAAATTTGTGGTTTTAACTCTATTTCTTTTTCTGGGTTTAAACTTCCTGTTGCTACTATTTTAGTACTAATTGATGTGTAAAATGGTTGATCTGTTTTAAACATTTCAGGAGCTCTAGCATTAGCTTTGTAAAAATATAGAAGCACCCAAAAAAACAGTAGAGCCATTAAAACGACAAAAACAATCTTTAATTTTTTATTCATAGTATAATAATTTATTCTTCTCTCAACGCATCTATAGGCTTAACATTAGTAGCTTTAGTAGCAGGAATCAACCCAATTAAAGTGCCTAATACTGTAATAATTATTAATGCAAGTAGCACCATACCATTCGATACAGATGGATTTCGCATAAAAGCGTCTTCGCCTTGTGCTGCAAGTTTGTTTACCAACATTAAAATCAAACCACCGCTTATAATCCCTAAAACTCCGGAAATTAATGAAATTGACACAGACTCCACAATAATTTGTCTCTTAATAAGGTATGGTGTTGCCCCTAAAGCCCTCCTAACTCCAATTTCCTTAGTCCGTTCTTTAACCGATATGAGTAAAATACCACCAATAGCAAAAACACCCGCAATTAAAGTGGCGATGCCTACAAACCATGTTAAGAACTGCATGCCTATTAAAAAACCCGTTAGTTGTTCAAATCTATCACCAAGGTTAAATCCATTTAATGCTCTATTATCATCTGGATGAATACCGTGTATGTTTTTCAATAACAACTTAATATCGGCATCTATTTGATTTATTTCAAAACTTGGATTACCGGTTATCATCATTAAATCAACATCATTACCACGGTTATACAATTGCTGAGCAGTTGTAAAGGGTATATCAAAATCTATTTGTGGCCCACCAAAATTTACCGCTTCAAAAACACCTATTACCTTAAAGCTTACTTTTTCAGATTTTACCATTTTCCCTATGGGGTTTTCGCCTTTCTCAAATAACTGCTTATAAAAATCATCTGATATAACAATTACCTTTTTTTGTTCATCAACATCTTGTTGATTGATATTTCTACCCCATACCAAATCCTTCTTTGCTAAAATATCCAATAAAGGAAATTCACCTCTACCCGTAAAATTAGACGTCAATGTATTTCTGCTTAAGGTCATTTGTACTTGGATACTAGGTACAACATACTCTACTCCACTAATATTCTCCTTAATTCTTTCTACATCGTTAAGATTTAATTTAATACGCCTACCTTCTTGATACCCCTTGAAAGGTATTGATGTTCTTCCACTAAAAATGAATAGACTGTTTGTTGCATAATTTTTAAACCTTGCATTAAAATTGTTTTCTATTCCTTTTGCAGACCCTAATAAGGCTATTAACAATAATATACCCCACCAAACACCAACCATAGTTAAAATAGACCTTAGTTTATTTTTACTAAGACTGTCAATAACTTCTTGCCAAGTATCTTTTTCTAATAAAAATTTAACCATTTCTTAAAGCTATAATTGGCTTTATTTTTGAGGCTTTTTTTGCGGGTAAAAAACCAGCTATGGTCCCAGCAAAAATTAAGACTATAGTAGCCGAGAATACAATTGATAAGTTCACACCCGGATCTGTTATAAAATAGCGTTCTAAACTTGACCCTATAGCTTGCAAAGCACCTACACCTATAAGCAATCCTATATACCCTGTAAATGTTGTTATTACAATAGACTCTAATAATATTATTAACACAATGGATTTAGGAGAAGCTCCCAGAGCTTTCCGAATTCCTATTTCCTTTGTACGTTCTTTTACTATAAAAATCATGATATTACTAATCCCCAAAATACCTGCTATTAAAGTCCCAAAACCAATTATTGGAATTAGAATTCCTAAACTAGATGAAATATTATCAAGCCTTTTTTTTTCAGTGAGTATTCTATTCCCTGTCCTTAAAGCTCTCTGATCGTTTGGGGCTATGTTATATTTATTTTTTAATTTAAGTGTTATCTTGTCTACTAGCACAAGAGCTTGATCTACAGTTAACTTTGGATTATAGGTTATTACTATTCTATCCAGTTTTTTATTGCCTGTATAAAGCTTTTGTATGGTTGTAGTTGGAGCATAAACCATACGCTCTTGACTATCCCCTCCATTATCGGAAAAAACTCCTACAACTTTGTACTGTACCCCCTCTAAATCTATGTATTTTGAAACTGCAGATTCCCTTTCAAATAAATCATCTTCGACCAACCTACCAATGACCAAGATTTTATCTTTATTGTTGTAATCTTTTAAATTAATAAACCTTCCATCTATAATTTCAGCCTTTTCACTATATTGATAGTCTGGACCAACTCCCATAACAGTAAAATCCCCTTTTTTCTTAGCATTCCTTAAATTATAATTTCTAGTAAGCGTACCAGAAATATATTCAATTTGACTACCAAACTCTGACTTTATAAAATCCAAATCCTCATTATTAAGAAATATTCGTCTACCAATTTGAAGGCCTCTATAGGGTTTAGAAGTTGTTCCCGTATATAAAGTTATTGCGTTATCAGCCGTTCTAAGAAATAGTTTTTTAAACGTATTTTCCAAACCGTTAGCAATACCAAAAAGAATAGTAAAAAGCATTATAGCAAAAACTACAGTAAATCCCGTGAGAATTGCTCTAGTTTTATTTTTATTAATACTCTGAAATATTTCTCGCCAAATATCTAAATCAAACATTTTTTTTTGCTCTTACTTGGTCTATTTTAGAGTCTTCCATAATAACCCCATCACGTAAACGCACAATACGTTTGCACATATGAGCAATGTCATCTTCATGTGTAACCATCAAAATGGTCTTTCCTTCATCATTTAATTGTTGTATAAACTCCATAATTTCGTATGACGTATTCATGTCTAAGGCTCCTGTAGGTTCATCTGCCAATAACAATTTAGGGTTTGCCGCCAAAGCTCTAGCTATAGCAACACGCTGATTTTGACCACCGGAAAGTTCTTTTGGTAAATGGTGAGCCCAATCTACTAACCCAACCTTTTCTAAATGAAACATGGCTAATTCCTGACGATCCTTACGCTTCATACCTTGATAATACAATGGTAAAGCCACATTCTCTAACGCATTTTTATAATTAATAAGGTTAAACGATTGGAAAATGAATCCTAAAAATTTATTTCTATAAAGTGCCGCCTTTTTCTCTGTAAGATTTTTAATTAGTAGCCCATCAAGGATGTATTCTCCAGAATCAGCCTGATCTAACATCCCTATAATATTAAGCAATGTAGATTTCCCTGAACCGGATGACCCCATGATAGCTACCATTTCACCTTGCTTAACTGAAAGATTAATACCTTTTAATACATGTAAACTAGAGTCTCCTATAGGATAGGACTTGTGAAGTTCTTTTATTTCTAACATTGTATCATTGATTGGTTTATCAAGTTCAGTACCCTAATTAATTAGACTAATAGCGCAAAGAAAAGTCACAAAAATTGTTCCGAAAAGTTTTTGTTACTTTTTTAACGTATTATATTTCCTATAAATTAAATAAGCTACACCCCCAACAAGTATATAGGGTATGAGCATTAAGTATACAATACCATCGTTTATACCTTGCGAAACACCCTTACCTTCTTCACTTTCCAATACGGCACGGCACATGGCACACTGTGCATTACTATCTATAAATAAAAAAAAGGAAACAAGAAATAAGGTTAGCTTAGCTTTCACTTTTCAAAATAGGGTTTCATTAATAATAAGGAACAATCATGACATAGACAATAACTCCTGTTACAGCAACATATAACCATAACGGAAAAGTTATTCTGGCTATTTTTTTATGCCTTTCAAAATTTTTAGTAATAGCTCTAACATAAGTAATTAATACAAAAGGAATTACCGCTACAGACAATAGAATATGTGTTAGTAATATAATTAAATAAACATATCTAAAAACTCCTATTTTACTTTTTTCGTAATCATTTAATGTTCCGTCATGGTTTAAATCTCCAAAAACTGTAGAATCACTGGTCATATGATGCAGAACATACATGACCAAAAATATAACCGAGCACCATATGGCTGCAGTCATTAAATTTTCGTGCAATACAATTTTCTTCTTTTTTATGGCTATAAATGCCATAACTAAAATTAAAGCTGTAAAACCATTTATGACAGCATAGATTGGTGGTAAAAAAATTGGTAATTCTATATCCACTTTAATTCTAAAAAGTGAGGCTACTACAATTGGAATAATAATGGAAAGCACAACAATCCACTTATTATATTTTTTGTCTTTTGAAATGTCTTGTTTTTCCATTTTATAAAATTCTTCCACCTACTCCTAGGATTCAAATGACATATTATTCATTCAACAGTTTTTTTATGTCTTCTTTCAGTAAACTTATTTCTTCTTTTTCACCATCGTAACCTACCTTTTCACGCTCCGAAACAACACCTTTATAATATATAATGGGGTTTCCATATTCATCCTTTCTAGAACGTATATAGCCTTTTTGATCAATAAGAGCAAAATTACCTGAATGCTCGAAGCCACCTAAAACATCTTCATTTTCGGCTGCATAGATGTAAAAGCCCTCGTTAGCCAATTTATAGATAGTTTCCTTTTCTCCAGTTAAGAAATGCCAATTGGGATTGATTATACCATAACGCTCGGCATAAGCCTTTAGAACATCTGGAGTATCATGCTTAGGGTTTATGGTAAACGATGCCACTCCAAAGTTTTCAAATTCTTTAAAAGCATTTTGAATTTGCACTAAATTGGCATTCATACGAGGACAAATGGTTGGGCACGTCGTAAAAAAAAATTCAATAACATAAACCTTACCTAAGTAATCCTTATTGGTAATAATTTTGCCATTTTGGTTGGTAAAGCTAAAATTTGGTACCTGACGCTTTATGCCATTGTTTTCTATAAAAGCTAACGGTTCTGCCTTAGTTTTTCTTTCATTTGCAGAATCACTTCGACTTTCGGTTCTGATAATATCACCATTTGAAATCCTATCAACTATTTTAGGTATAAAAAGAATTCCAAAAACCAAAATAATAAAAGCGATACCTATATATGAATAATTTGTTTTTTTTTCCATAATTAATTCTCCTTTTCTTTTAAATCGTTTGCTCTTCGGGTATCGGTATTAAATTTACCTTTACGTTTTTGACGGTATTCTGTAAATAGAATACGTAAATCTTCAGCTGCCAATTTATTTTTTAATTCAGCTATTTCAGTACAACTGTAATAATCCAATTCTCTAATTGGTAGACCTTTTACTTTTTCCCTATCCTCCCTATCATCCAGTCTTCCTCTTTGATTTAGGTCTGAGTCAACTATAAAAACGTTATTGGTACTTAAATCATCTTTCAATTTAAAATCAGATTTCAAGCTGTGAAACGTATTAAGTATATCACTATCGTCTAAATGAACAAAATGCCAAAACCTTAAATCTTCATATGAGGCAATTTCCTTAAATAATTTATCTGTTTCTTTTTCAGTGCCCTTGGAAACTAAAATAACAACTTGAAATTTTTTGAACCCTTTAAATTTATCATAAATAACCTCTTTTAGATTAAGTGCTTCAACCGATTTGTCTTTAGGCGATTTACCAAAAAACCCGAGCACAGTTAAATGACCCTCTAATTTTGTGTCTAATTTATTAATTGAAGATATCTCCTCTACATTGGAATTCACAATATCCAATGTCTCAAAATTTTCTTTTGAAAGGGACATGACAAGCACAAAAAATACTGGCAATAAAAACAAAATGCCTAAGGTTATATTTCTTTTTAATTGCTCTTTATTCATTTGGCAAAAATAAAAAAAGGCGGTTTAAAAACCGCCTTATATTGTATAATTAACGCTATAGTTTATTCTAAAAATCTCTTTTTACATAACCACTATCATAAACATCAAAAACGTAGCCGCCTTCTTGCAATAAAATAAAGATTAAGTATAAAATCAGGAAGATGGCGGTCCATACAACCATACGTCTAAGTGCTTTTGTTTCATCGCGCATGTGCATGAAGTCCCAAGTAATGTAGTATGCCTTAACAATAGTTAAAATAATGAATATCCAGTTAAGTAATTTCATCCCCAATACTTTAACCATAGACCATTCCGGTTTTACTATACCTAAAGCAACTTCCACTGTAGTTACAATAGAAAGCAAAATCAATACACCCCATATTTTTTGGGTATTGCTCTTAAACTTTATTAAACCTCTTAATATCGCTAAATTATGTCCGTGTGCCATTTTAAATCTTTCTTATTATAATTATACTAGGTAGAAGAATGTAAATACAAATACCCATACTAAGTCTACAAAGTGCCAATATAATCCAACCTTCTCTACCATTTCATAACTCTTACGTCTTTCGTAAGTTCCCAAAATCACATTAAAGAAAATAATGATATTAATAATAACTCCTGAAAATACATGAAATCCATGGAAACCGGTTATAAAGAAAAAGAAATCTGCAAATAAAGGTGAACCATACTCATTAACATGAAGATTAGCTCCTTCAACTACCAGCTTACCATTATCTTTTAATTGTTTAAGTGACTCTGCTCTTGATAATATTGTTTTCTCGCCATGCTCATCTAGTAATTGAGTCCTTACCAATACATTGTCATTAGCTTCTAGTCCAGCAACTACTTCTTCAACCGTATAACTTGGCAAAGAACCCTCTGAAACAAACCACAACCCACTTTTACGCTCATGCTGTATTCTTTCTGAATGTCCATCAGAAATTGCAAAATCCCTTAACGCTACACGATGTCCTTCAGCATCTACAAATTGTAATATATTACCTCCTTTTGTTTGTACTGCCCCATAATCACCCTTTATAAATGTTGCCCATTCCCAAGCTTGGGATCCAACAAAAATTAACCCCCCAATAATAGTCAAAAACATATAAAGGGTCACTTTTGCTTTGTTTAAATGATGACCAGCATCTACAGCCAACACCATAGTTACCGACGACATGATAAGGATAAAGGTCATAAATGCCACATATATCATTGGCAATTCCTGACCGTGTAAAAATGGTACGTGGGTAAACACTTCATCAGCGATTGGCCACGCATCTATAAATTTAAATCTTGAAAAACCATAGGCTGCTAAAAACCCCGAAAAAGTTAGTGCATCGGAAACGATGAAAAACCACATCATCATTTTACCATAACTAGCCTTTAGAGGTTCATTTCCTCCACCCCATGTCTTACCTTCTGTTCCAGTATTTACAACTGTAGTACTCATATATTAATGGTTGTTATTTAAAAAGTTGCACAAAAATAATCATTTTATTCATCTAAAGAAATATAAAAACAAAAAGAGTAAAACCCATAAGATATCCAAAAAGTGCCAAAAAGTAGCAGCAAGTTCAAACCCAAGTAAATTGGCAGGGGTGTACTTTTGTTTAAAATGATTATAAATTACCACCAGCAAGCATATTAGCCCCACAACCACATGCAAAATATGCATAAAAGCAATGACAAAAATAAAGGTCATGGTAATATTACTAGTTGGTCCAGTAAAATGAAAGCCTCTTCCTATGATTTCACCAAATCCTTGAAACTGATTATAAATAAACCCTAAGCCCAAAGCCAATGTTAGCATCAATAAAAACATGGTTTGTGATCTATTGTCTTTTTTTAGCGCTCTTTTAGCTAAAATAAACGTAACACTACTCGCTATTATAATAAATAGACTAACCATAAATGCATTTGGCAGCTCAAAATCGTGCAACCAATCTGGCCGGGACTTACTCACAATATAGGCACTTGTCCAACCTGCAAAGGTCATTACTAGTGAAATAATACCAAACCAAAGCATCATTTTTTTAGCCCTACTATTTTTTTCTTCTTGTGTTCCTTGAGTTAAATCCATTTTAGCTTATAAATTTATCAATGACATATACTATTTGCACTAGCGAAATATAAGACACGCTTACCAACATAAGTTGTTTAGCCGCTCTTTCGGTCATAACATTAAACAAACGAACAGCATAATACAACATCCATAAGCCTAAAAGCAAGACAATGATAGCAGCAACTATTGAAAGCTGTAACTTTCCTGTAAACCCAAAAACAGGTATTACAGAAACCAACATAGTCCAAATGGTATACATTATAGTTTGTACTGCGGTACCTCTATCTTGTTTTCCTGTAGGCAACATAAAGAAACCTGCCTTTTCATAATCGGTGTACAAAAACCATCCTATAGCCCAAAAATGGGGAAATTGCCAAAAAAACTGGAGCGCAAATAATGTTCCCGGTTCTATACCAAAATCGTTAGTAGCGGCTACCCAACCTAACATAAATGGTATGGCACCAGGAATGGCCCCTACAAAAACAGCTATAGGCGTTTTAGTTTTTAATGGCGTATAAATACAAGTATATAAAAATATAGATATAGCACCAAACATAGCCGTTTGTTTATTAATAGTATAAAGAATGACAACACCTAAAACCGTAAAAATTGAGGCAATAATAAATGCTGTTTTTACTGACATTCTACCTGCTGGAATGGGTCTGTTCTTAGTGCGGTTCATTAATGCATCTAAATCCTTTTCTATAATTTGATTAAATGCATTGGAAGCTCCTACCATAAAATACCCGCCAAAAGCCAACAAAACCAAGGTTTTAAAATCTACGATATCAGTTCCTAACAAATAGCCAGCCAAAGAAGAAAATACCACGCTCAAAGCCAGGCGCATTTTTGTGATTTCCTTAAAATCTGAAATTACCGAATGTGTTGTTAACAAAGATCTTGTATTACTCAATGTACTTATTGTTCCTTCTTATTAATTAGCGAGTGCAAAGATACTCTATTACAGTATTTTGAGCAATCCTTTTTTAATTGTAATTTGTAATACTTTAATTCACTATATTATAAAACCTTTTTAAGCAAGATTTCCCTCAATATGAAACCTATAAATACATTATTTACACTGTTTTTGTCGTCCTTTCCTGTAATTACCTGTGCCCAAAACGACAAGTTTGTTATTAAAACCATCCCTTTATCGGATCATATTTATATGCTAGAAGGTCAAGGTGGCAACATTGGAATTTCTGCTGGTGACGATGGTGTTTTAATGGTTGATAGTCAATTTGCTCGATTAACACCTCAGATTATTGAAGCTATTAAAGCCATAAGTGACAAACCTATTAAATTCTTGGCAAATACCCATCATCATGGAGATCATACTGGGGGGAACTCCAATGTTGCCAAACAAAAAACCACTATAATAGCGCATAATAATGTTAGAACTCGCCTTATAGAAAACAATACTATTGAATCCCTCCCTGTAATTACCTTTAGCGACAAACTCAATATTTATATTAATGGAGAACAGGTTGCTGTTATGCATTTTGACAATGCCCATACAGATGGCGATAGCATGCTGTATTTTACCAAAAGCAATGTATTGCATACCGGTGATATTTTCTTTACAGAACGTTACCCTTTTATTGATTTAAATTCAGGAGGCAGTGTAAATGGTTATATTGATGCCGTAAAAAAAGCCTTGATTCTTATTGATGATGACACCAAAATCATCCCCGGACATGGTAAGCCCTCAAACAAAAAAGATTATCAGCTGTTTTTAAATATGCTGGAAGATTTAATGGTTAAGGTATTGGCCGAAATCAATAATGGTAAATCTGAAGAAGAAGTTGCCAATAACACATCCATAACAAAAAAATATGACGATTTAGGATATAGTTGGAATTTTATTTCTTCTGAAAAAATAAGAAGAACGTTTTATAAGAGTTTAAAAAACTAAGTCTGCTAGGTTTAAAATATTGACAGGCCCTTAGTTTCAAAATGTATAAAACACTAATGTGCTAATAACCTTTCAACCATGCTTAACTTAACTGCTTATTACAAAATTAAAAATCAAAATACCAATTAAAGAGATCGGTTCTTAATCCTAAATTAAACCAAACGGTATCACTTTTAAAAGTTGAATTAGTAATCACATCAGGATTAAAATTTCTAACCGTAATATCTGCAAATAATTTCAAGTTGGTCGAAGGGTTTATTAAATAACCAGCTTGTAGATTACCATAAAATGTTTTGGTTTTAATGCCCTGCCCCACTTTTATTCCTGTATCAGAAGGACGGTCATTATAATTCCTATAAATATCGCCCCCATAACTAAAATTATTAGTCCCCTCATTATAATCCAAACCGCGCTTGCCAAAAATAAATTTAGCGTCTGCAAACCAGCGATTATAATTATAATGCCCTATAAGTACCCATTCACTAAAATTAGCTCCCCATAAATGAGCCATAGACTGGTTATTATGGCCATAATTCAATATTATGGTGTTATGTGAATAGGCATATGGCCTAATACGATTGTATTCCAATTGCATCATTAAGTTATCCACCTTAAAGGCATTGTAATATTTAATACCCAATTGATAACCATATTTGTTTTTCCAACTTTTTTCTCTTGCTTTAATGTCATTTAATGAAAATTCATCCAAAATAAACTGACCATACATATTTACATTGTCATTAAACTTAAATTTTGCAGAAGCACCTAAAATGGCATTTCCAGCTCCTTGGCCCGTTTCAAACTCTATAGCACGGTAAAAAATAACCGGATTTAAATAGTTAACATCAAAACCCCTTTCGTTAGTATTACTCCATACAACCGATTCAAAAAATCCTAAATTTAATCGTTTTGAAACATTCCAACTTAAATAATGGGTAGCCATATACTTAGTTAAAAATGCACCATCTTCAGTCACTTCGGGCCTTACGTCCTTTAACCACATCCAAGTATTAGTATATTTTATTTTCCAGAATTTAGTATTCAATTTCAAAAATGGTCTTGGACTGGCTACATCACTGAGCAATAACGAGCGGTAGCCGTCACCAATAAAATTTTTGCCATGTCCAAACTGGATATTGATAAACTTTGCTGGTGTATAGGACAAATACGCTTCAGCAACTGGGTAATCATAGGAATCGGTTTTGAATCGCTTTGCGATACCTCGACCTGGAATAATGGCTGGATCGGGACCAAAAGCCTTTAAACTTTCGGCGTAGTTATTTACATATTGTGCAAAACGGCCTTGACTTTCAAACACCGAAGTATAAAAATTAAATTTTTCTCCAAAACCTCCTTGAATTAATACTCCCCTTGTGTTATTATATGTAGAGTTGTAGTCTACTTTGGTATCTTTACCAACCTGCAAATCGAAAACAGGGTCTATGGTAAACCAATAATCCTTTCCTTGCAATTGCACCAAATGTTCATTCCAAAGTTTTCTACCTCCCCAAGTATTGGCTTCCTTTACTAGCTTGTGTTTTTCAGAATTAAAATCGTAGTACTTAGAAACCTCATCGAACAAAAAAGGTTTAGAAGCGGTGTGACTGTTAGTGCCAACTAGATTTAAGTTTCTATCGAACTGTGCGTAGGAGCTATGTGTAAATGGTATGTTTAACTGACTGGAAAACCGTTTATTTTTATAAGTCACAAGATTAGACGACACACTATCATATTCTGCCTTAACAATCTGTGCCCGCTTTGAAATTTCGCTTTTCGAAATATCTGTACCGCCATCACTCTCACTTTGATTGACCAAAGGAATTTTAATGGCCATAGCGTATTGCTTATAAGTAGGTCGCCCATTATAGGTTGCCGGTTTTATTTTAGGTAATATTGAGAATACCCTTTTGGTTTCAGCCTTCAAAACATCATACATTGCTTCGGCATAAATAACTTTAAAAACGCCTGTGCTATCCACTTCGAATAGTACTGAAATTTCGCCTTTATATTTTTCATCTATAACTTGTTGGGGTACTTTAAAATTGTTGTATATGTGTTTGTATATATGGTTGTTAAAGCAAGTCTGCAGGTCCTCTACGCCAACGCCTTCACAGCTAGGAAACACTGGAGGTTTTTCATTAGACTGTAAGGTCTGGGCATAAATACTATATTGCAGTGAAAGTAATAGCAGCACAACATATCTCTTCATGGTAACTCGATAAACTTTAATTCTATGCCGAAAGATACTATATTTTTAACAATGGACGTTAAAACAAAAAACCGTTATCAAAATAAAGATAACGGTTTTTTAGTCTTGAGTAAGTATTGTTTAATGCACCATAAATTTGATGGGCAATATATAAATAACACCTACATTTTTATTGTTTTGCTTTCCTGGTGTCATTTCTGGTATTAAATTAATAACTCTTTTGGCCTCATCTTCCAATTTAGGGTGAGGCGCCCTAGTTTTAACACTGTTAACCTTACCTGTTTTATCAATAGTGAATTGTACATTGATTTTTTGCATACCTTTCAAACCAAATTCTGAAGCAATTTCGTCACCATGAAATTTACGTTGGATCAACTTTGCAATTTTATCAGACATACACTTTTTTCGTGCTTCGTTAGTTTTGGCTTTTTCGCAACCAGGGTAAATAGGTGCATTTTGAATAAAAGCTATAGGAACGTTGTCATCTTCGGGTTTCTCAGGCAAATCTGGTAAGGCGTCTGGAGCAACAATAGGATTAGATATTTTGGGTTTTGGAGATTCATCAAAAAAAGTAGGATCTGGTGTGTCATCAGGTACTTCTTTTAAAACTGGACTCTTAACAACTTTTCTTTCGAGTGGTTCATCAAAATTAGGCGCTTCTGTTTTAATTATTGGAACGTCAACCATATAGTCTGGCTCTTCAATTAATGGTAAATCTGCATACCTATGTATAGTCGTCTCAAATTTCATTTCAAAGAGACCATAGGTAATCAATAAGCAAACTATTAGCCCTACTTGAAAGTAAAGGGTTGAGTTTTTTTGTAAATTTACATCATGCTTTTGTGGTTTTTTCACGGTTTCTCCATTTTGCCGAATGGAGTCGTGGGAATGTTTTGAAATTCTCATAATAATTATAGTTTAAATGTTAATATTATGATAAAATCACAATAAGCATACCAAAAAGAAATCCCGTTACAAATGCTGTAACGGGATTTTATTTTTGCGTTTTTCTAGCTCGTTAAAAGCTATATATAAATGAACTAATCCTGCACCTGAAAGATAATTGGCAACGAATAAGGAACTGTAACCGCTTTTCCACGTTGTTTTCCTGGCTGCATTTTAGGCAACTTATTAATTACCCTAGCAGCTTCTTTTTCTAAGCCTGGATGCGGTGCTCTTGCACGAACCCCAGTTACATTTCCAGTTTTATCTATTTTGAAAATAACATTGATACGCTGTCTTCCAGAAAGTCCTAAATCGCCCGCAAGGTCTGTATTAAAATTTTTGTTTACGAACTTTTGAATTTTTTCAGACATACAAGCTCGCTTAGCATCATTATTTTTTTCACGCTCACAACCTGGGAATACCGGTACATTTTCAATTACAGCAAATGGCACCTCAATATCTTCTTCAACTTCTTCCACCTCAACTTCTTCTACCTCTACAATTTCTTCCTCCTGATCTGTTTCTGTGGATTCTATTACGGTTTCTTCAACTTCTTCTTCGTCCTCAACAATTTCTATAACCTCTGGAGCCGCTGGTGGCGGTGGCGGTGGCGGCGGTGTTTTTAACTGCTCTGTGATTGGAATTTCTTCTTCATCCAATTCATCTAGATTTAACTGCCCTATATCAATAGCATCTTTATCGTAAGTCTTGTAGTTTATAGCAAAATTTGCTAAAAACAACATTAAAGCCAAACCAACAGCAAAATAAAGTGAGCTGTTACGTCCAACGTTTGCTTTAGGATTTTTCTTCGGTTCCATAATTTTATCGATTTTTCAGGATTGCTAAAATAACCATTTATTTATCAAAAAAACAAGTGATCATCTATTTTTAATGTCTTTATTATTGTAACATAGTAATATAAGCCCTGCTAAAATAATACCCAACGTATTTGCTAGCACATCATAACTATCTGACGCTCTGGTATTGGTAAGCATGCTTTGTAATAGCTCAATAATTATACCAAAAACAAATGCTAGTAGACCGCCTCTTGTAATTGCTTGTTTTTTGTTTAGTTTTACCTGTAATCTAAACACATTATACCACATTAGAGTTAGCACAAAATACGCACAAAAGTGAAAGATTTTGTCTTCAGAATCTAATGGTGTTTTTGGTAATTCCCCAAGATTTATTAAACTTAAAAAAGCTAAACCAAGGGAATAGGCTGTAGCAATATAAAGTGCGTACTTTTTAAGCACCAACAAGTGCTTTGTAATCGTCAGATGAAAGTAAAGTCTCGGCTTGGGATAAATCGGAACATCTTACCTTTATCATCCATCCATCACCATAAGGGTCAGTATTCACCTTTTCTGGTTCATCTTCCAAAGCTTCATTAAACTCTATAATTTCACCAGAAAGTGGTAAAAATAAATCAGAAACTGTTTTTACAGCTTCAACAGTGCCAAAAATCTCTTCAGCTTCCAGAGTTTCATCAACGGTTTCTACTTCAACATATACAATATCGCCCAGTTCACTTTGGGCAAAATCGGTAATGCCTATAGTGGCGATATCACCTTCAATTTTTATCCATTCGTGATCCTTAGTGTATTTTAATTCTGATGGAATATTCATTACTAATTGTTTTTAGTTAATTTCAGCAAATGTATTTAATCCCAATATAAATTCAAACAGTTATTATTTAATTTCCGAAATTATATCTTAGGGTCAAACCAGAGCGAATCGTCGTTTGAGGAAAAGCCGTAGAAATAGCATATTCTGAAAACGCATAGTCGAAGTAAAAGATTCCCGTTAGGTTTTTACTGAAAGCATAATCTGCCGAATATTTTAAGCCCCAAATGGTTTGTCCAGAAGTGACTTGATTGTTTTCTAAATCCAAATATCTAATAATAGTTTTATTATCCCGTATTGAAATATCTGCCTTCATGTTTAAATCGCTAACAATGCGTTTTCTCGGGCCAGCCAACTGTGAACGGATACGTACATCCTTAATCCTGTACCCTAAGCCCAGTACATATTCATTGCCCTGTATTTCCGTCATTAAATTATTATCGAAGCTCAATGACAACAGACGATCCTTTTTTACCTCTGCCAGTATTTTTATAGAGTTTTGCATTTCAAAATCAACACGGATTAACGGACTAAACATCTCGGTCAAGTTAATATTACTAAACAGGGTTTTGTTTTTATAATCCCCGGCTTGGTTTTTTGTTTCGGGATTCTGATTCGCATAATCCAAACTAAAATCTGGTGCAGTATAATCTAAATTGGATTGAAATTGATTAATGGTATAATTGGAACGGTAACCATGGGTAATCGAGAAGCGTTTAAAACGTTTTTTAAACCAATTAAATTTCATAAAACCAGAATATTTTAAATCCCAGTTTGGAATAGGCACATCACGAAAAGCCGACATTTTAATTTGGTTGGCATCCTGGCCAGAGTAAGCCGCCAAAAATGCTGGTAATAATACGGCTTGACTGTTTTTACCAAAGCCTTTAGGGAACCCATCGGCATCTACATCATTCACATCTGCACCATTTTGTTGGGCTAGGCGTCTTGCAATAATTAATCGATTGGCCCTAAACTCGTTAAAAGCGTCTGAACTTGTCTCATCACTTTTACCAAATGCCGTTTTTATTAAAATGGTTGAAATATTAAAGTTACCAAAGGTGTTTGGGGTTAAGGGATTATACACGCCATTTTCTACCCTATAGTTTTCATTGTAATTTTCGTAGTAGGCCCGACCAGCCACAAGATCAATCTTTAAATCCCTAAACGGCTCGAGATTAGCCGAAACATCCAAGTTTTTGGTGTGGGTTTCGGTGTACTGCTGATTGAATTCGGGAAATACTGTTAACCAACCATTGCGTGCCGCTAAATATCGAATATCCTGCTGACTTCCAAAAGTATAACCAAAAGTTGGTTTTAAGGTTCCTATAAATCCTGGTGTTCTTAAATAGCCAGGTAAAAAGGTCCCATTATTTTCGGAATAATTAACCTGAATACGCTTTATGCTCGTTAAAATATCAATTCCTGCATTTAATAATTTTGTTCCTGTATTGTTTTTTGCTTTAGGCTGATTGTTATTTTGGTTAGCTCCAGGAGGTCCTGGAGCACGAGTGTTTCTAGTTCTTACAGATCTAATAGGTTTTTTAACCAATCCTAAATACTTATATAATCGATCCATGTTTAAGGACGAATTAATATTATGAGTATTGGCATTTTGTATGGTATTCCCTAAGTTATAGGTTACACCATCAATTTCTAACTCACCATATAAATCCGAACCTTTTTGCCATTGGAAATCTCCACTGTATTGATAGGTGACATCTAAAAAGCTGAATGTTGGTATTTTGCTCAATGGCAATTGATAGGTTATACCCAACTGCTGGTTTTGCCTGTTAGGATCGCCTACATCAAAAAACCCATCCCAAACATCCAAAGTTGGATCTTGTTCGCCATTAACAATATTATCCTTAAAATAATTGCGGACAATATTATTATTTGCAGCTGTAAAGTTTAACTGTAATGCATCAGTAATATTATAGTTGATGGTGTACTGAAAATCAAAGGTGTAATTTCTTCTGAACAATTCTTCAATACCAATGTTTCCGCCGCCTAAATCTATTTCCCTGAACTTTTGTTTGTTGAACTGACGATTAATATCTGTATTTATCGTAAAACTTGTAGGTAATAAATTAAAGTTAAAGTCTTTTAATATTTTTAGATATTGACTTCTAAAGAGTGAATCATTCTTTTTAAAAGGTTCCACCTTTATGGGGTTAAAATTGAAGGCATAATTGGCTCCAACCCGTACCGTTTTATTAATCAAATTTTCAATTTCAAAATCGCGATGCTCTAATTTGTTATACGAATAGTTAAAAGTTAAATTTTCCACATCATAAAAACGAGGTATGGCTTCATCATTGGTTCTTATTTTTCGAACGCCTATAAAATTGATGCTTTTTCGTTTGGTATAATCTTCAGATTGGCGCTTTATGGTTTCCTTATCTTCAGCCGTATTGGCAGCAGCTATTCTAGAATCTAAGGTAAGATCTTCATAGAATTGATCATATTTGGGTGTGATTAATTCTTCGCTCTGTGCATAATTAAAAGGCAACTGAATGCCCCACTTTTTTGGAAGCAATTGCCCCATGTTAACATTGGTAACCACATCATATTGTTGAACATCTTCTAAACTACGCTGACTAGGTCCTTGCTCTAAAGAACCAAACCCAGAAGTACTTTGCCGACCCGTAGCACTAATGGTAGCAAAATCTGCGATATTGGCATCAACACTAACTACGGCAGCCCAACCGCCTTCATTATCCATATCGGACAAACGTAACTCGTTAAACCAAACTTCAGCACATACATCATTATTGTTAGATCGGTTTTTAACCCCTACCATCAAGGTTCTAATGTCACCAAAATTTGGGTTTCCTTTTACTGCTACACGATGTTGCCCAAGCACATAATCTGAAAACTGATCGTTTGGAACTGGAACTGGCTCACCATCTATAACATCATAAAATGTTGGATCTATATTCGTTAACGTTCCATCTGAAATCCCCTGTGCCTTAATTTTACCCAAAACATCAATGGATAAATTGATCTCATTTTCCTCTGGCCAAAGACCTTCCCTTGTTTCAGATTCTGAAACTTTTAAAGGAATCTCAATCTGATAAAAGTTTTCGGTTAAGTCGTTCCCCATACGTATAAATCCTACTAACTCATCATCATTTAAGCCATTTACCTCATCTTCCTCGGCATGCATAAACATACGCATTCGCTTAAATTGGCGCATGTCTATATTAATATTTTTAAAGACCGCTCTGGAGTCACGTGCTTCTAAATTACATACATTTAAAACCAACGACTGTTCATTTTGCTCAATTACCGTATTGTTATTAAACAGTTCTTCAGGTTCTATA
Source organism: Aestuariivivens marinum (assembly GCF_022662175.1). Lineage (GTDB taxonomy): Bacteria > Bacteroidota > Bacteroidia > Flavobacteriales > Flavobacteriaceae > Aestuariivivens > Aestuariivivens marinum. The sequence continues at coordinate 377,927 of NZ_JAKMCR010000001.1, forward strand.
CCTGGCGGTCTTTCGTAGCGTCCTTCATTTTCAATAGTACCTATTATTCCTACCGAAAAATCGGTTTGGGCATCCTCTGGGGTTGGATCATTTTTATCTAAAGCTTGAACAAAACGTCTCCAGTCGCTACGCACTAAGTCCAAGGTTCCAAAACGGAATACTGTTTTTTGTGTAAAATTCTTTAAATAGATACGGGCAAATCTCGCAGAACGCAAATCACTAATACCGCCTACAGCCTTAACATGACTCCCTTGTACAGGAATCCTAAATTGATACCAGGTTACTTCTTTACTATCTCCGTTAGGCAAAGCTCTTGATCGTTTCTTAAAATCTGTTAAAAATGTTTTAAGTGGATTACTCGCTGGTAAATTATCAAATTCGTTTTGATCGGTCGGCAAATTTTGAGGGGTTAACTCCAATTCATACTCAAAATAGCTATCAATCGTGTTCATGGTATTATCACGATTAATATCTTCTACATCGGGCTGAGTGTTTGCGCCCCTATCCCTTTGGGTAAAAGTATCTGGCGTGTTACCTTCCACTCCATTATAACGCTTGTAACGTTCAAAAATATCACCTGAAGCATTTAAGAAATAGGTGTAATTATCATTTGCTGGATCATCTCCAAAAGCAGAACCAAATTTCTGCACTTCTTCAGAATCATCATAACCATCATAACCCACGTCTTGATTATCACGTTCCTGCCCAGTAGTATCGAACGCATAAATTAATGATTGATTTTGGGGTACTACAGTACCGTAATCGGTAGGCAACAATAAGCTTACATCTCCATTTTTGGGTAAACCGTTTTCATAAAGTTTTCGACCGTCCTTTAAAATATCCTCAGAGATATTACCTAAATTGAAAACCAATGTTCCTCCATTATTAGTTGGGTTTTCCTGAAATGGGTCTTGCAACCAAAACTCAATGTATTCCACATTGGCCTGTTCCAAATCGGTAGACGTTAATTGTCTTGTAATCCCAGCCCAAGATTCTGTAGGATTATTCAATACACCATTTTCGGAACCAGGTTGGAAATTATAAGGCCCCCGTTCTTGTGGATAGTATGTTAAATCTAAAGTAAAAATAGCAGAATTTTGTCCAGGCACAATATCCCTGTTCGGGAACAACTCTTCAATAAATACACGACTGGTATAAATGTCGGACAAGTCATCATCGCTAACATCATCTGGTCGTTGACTGCTATAAAAAATAGGATCCACAGAATACCAGTTTAACATAGCTCTATTGTAACCATTTTGAATGCCGTTCTGATCTTCATTAGCTTCTATTCCCAATCCTACGGGTCTACTTGATAAAAACCACGACTGCTGAGATTTTAAATCAATCGCATTTTGTGAGCCTTCAAAATCATCAATATAAGACGTTGCTTCACCATTTAAATTAGTACCCTTGGGTGCTCCAGGTAGCAGATATGCCATTTCTCCTCTCACCGATAAGTTAGATTCTACATCGGTATCTATATTGGGCAGTTTATTGGCCAATCGTGTTAAAAATGGTACTTCTGAGGCAAAGTTGCCATTAAACCCAAAAATAGTATTATTGATGGGTTCAGACCCGTAGTTGGCCTTTTGGGTTATAGGGCGTTCGTTAAGGTTTAATAAGGTACCACCCAACACAAAATTTTCGTTGAATTTATGTTCTACATTGATGCCTGTAAAACGTCTGGTTTGCTGACCAAATACGGCGTTGTTTTCGGTAGAAATATTAATAGGTGTATTTGATGCCTTAAGTGCTTCATCTAAAATTTGCACACGCCCCAATTGATAATTAACAGTATAATCGATACCTTCTACCAATTGTCGACCACCAGCTGTTACCACTACTGACCCACGAGGTACATTAAAAGCTCCTATAGGGATGCCATCGCCTCCTGCTGACTTAAAACGTCCCTTTAACTTGAATTTATTTTTCTCAACTTCGTCTAAAGCTTTAGTTTTCGTGCTTTTGTAAAGCAGGTCATAAACGTATTTTTCTTGGTTAGGGTTGGCATAAATATCCTGTTCGTAGTCGGCGGCATTGTTATTGGGGTTGCCATCATCATCTAAAATATCAAACAAGTAACGTCCGAAAGGTTCTACTTTGGTAAAAATAATTTTACCGTTTTGTGGCAATACTGTTATTCTAGGCACAAAATCGAAAAACCCATCACCGCCACCTTGTGGGTCATTATTAAAATTCAATTTATCAAGGAAGAATAATTTTAATAATGGGGTTTCTACAATTTCCTTATCATCATTGGTATTAGATGGTGTATTATTATCAAAAATGGGGAACGTCGTGCCTTCTACAGGCGTAATAAAGTTTAAAGGCGACGCTTCATTATAAAAAATATTCAATTTGAAATCATCCTGACTTAGGTTATAGGCTCCTGTGTCGTAAATGTTTTTCATCATCAAATCCCAAATAGGCTCATTCACGTTGGTGATACTACTCTTCAACATTTTAAGTACAAGATTGGAATTGACTACCGATGTGACCTGGCCTTGACTGTTGTTAGTCACTTCAGTTGCATTAACGCCATCGTTTGCAAATTCACCCACTTGATAAACCGCTCCTCCTACCGTAAATTGAAACGCTACGGCCAATACTTCATCATTGTTCAACCGTTGGTTCAGTGAAATGTAACCCAACTCGGTATTTAATACATATTCCTGTCCGGGAATTAACTTACGGGCATTTTCCAATTTAGTATAATCAAATCCTTCATTTACTCCGGAAACCAAAATTCCCTGTCGTACTGTGGCCACGTCCCTTATGGCATTGGTAAGTTGTGAACCTGCTCCACCTATATTTTCAGGATCAAAATCGTTATTTCCATTATCTGGAAAAGCTCCAGGGCCTACATTTACAAATCCTGCTGGAGCTGTATCCAATCCTATGATTTCGCTTTCCCCCAAATCTTGAAGCGCTACTATATTTCTAACATTTTCGGTACGGTTATTCCTGTTGGTAATCCATACTTCAAGTCTGGTAATTTGTAAACCGCCTGTATTTAAGTATGGATAAGTGCTTAGTGCTTCATCATATTTATTCCTAAAATACTGCGCTAAAAAGAAGTGGCGGTTTTCGTCGTAATCCCGAATAAACAGTTCAAATTCCTCTAAAGTACCACCACCTTGGGCCACTACCGAACTGGATTGGGATTTCTGCTCAGAGAACACACCAGTTACGGTGGTTCTACCAAATTGTAATTGTGCCTTTACACCAAACAAACTTTGTGCTCCTGTAATTAATGAACTGTTTAGCGGCATACTTACGTTACCCACTTCAATCTTTTGAATGATGTCGTCTTCGGTTGGCGTATATTCCAGTTTTATAAGATTTTGAAAATCGAAAGTAGATTGCGTATCATAATTAGCGGTTACCTGCAAGCGTTCCCCCACTTTCCCCATTAGACTTAAACTGATACGCTGATCAAAATCGAATGTAAAATTGCTTCGATTTCTAGGCGAAAACACCGGGTTGTCTTGTTTGGAAAACAAAACGCCTAAATCCATCTCTACTGAACCCTGAGGAACCACCTCTATAGTGTTACCTCCAAAGATGGTTTCAAAAAAACCTGAGTTCACATAAAACTCGGGTAACAGATTTTTTTGAGCGTCATCGGCACCATCTTTTTTACCATCAAAAGCATCTATTTTATCTTTATAATAATTTCTAAGATTTTCTTTTGCAACCAACTCATAATACTCGGTTGGTGTTAATATTACAGGATAATTGATATTAAAATCACCTACCGTTTCGGTATAAATGTACCTATCTGTTAATGGATCGTAAGTGTATTTGGATTGTATGCTGTTAGGGTTTGGTGTTTTAAGTGTTCCTAAACTAAATCCTATTTTTGTAGAATCCTGTACTGTGGGTTGCTGACCCCATGTTCCAAGGGCGTAAAAACAAACCACTATTAAAACAAAGTATTTTTTTAAAGGCTTATAAACTCTATGGTTAGTTGTGTTCAAAATCTATTATAAATTTTTTAACGCTTCCTTTATTATGGTTTCCACATTAGCATCTGGTTGATTTTTGACAATTTTTTCCACGACACGTTCCGCTTGTTTCTTAGCAAAACCTAGTACCTCTAAAGCAGATAACGCTTCTTCTTTATTGGTATTGTCTTTGGTGACAGAAACTTCATCTATATCGTAAATCTTTAGAATTTTATCCTTTAAATCTAAAATGACCCGTTGTGCTGTTTTGACTCCAATCCCTTTAATGGATTGTATTAATGCAACATCACTAGTAGCTATGGCCTCCCGAACTTGTTTTGGAGTTAAAGAGGATAACATGGTACGGGCAATATTGGCACCGATACCACTAACGGAAATTAACAACCTAAAAATTTCCCGTTCTGCTAAAGACGAAAACCCATAAAGCGTATGGGAATCTTCCTTGACCTGTAAATGTGTAAATAATTTTAACTGCTCATTATCGGTAATTTGGGAAAAAGTATGTAATGAAATATTTAGCATATAGCCCACACCGTTACAATCTATAACAACATGTGTTGGATTTTTTTCAGTAAGTTTCCCTTGAATATGTGTAATCATTAAACCCCCAAGTTAGCCAATCAAATGTAATAAAATTATCTACAAAAACAGTTACTTTGCTTTAGCGTTTTCTTGCTCCCATTTTTCTTTATACTGGGCATCGATAACGGCAATGGCTGTCATGTTCACAATTTCATCTACACTGGCACCCAGTTGAAGGATATGAACTGGCTTACGCATTCCCATCATAATTGGGCCAATAGAATCGGCTTCATTCAATTCTTTTAACAATTTATAGGTAATATTAGCCGAATCTAAATTTGGAAATATTAATGCATTGACTTTTTTTCCAACCAATTTTGAAAACGGAAACCGTTCCCTGAGCATCTCATCATTTAAGGCGAAATCGGTTTGCAGTTCACCATCTACGACTAAATTAGGGTAATGACGGTGCAAATACGAAACAGCTTCCCTAACTTTTACCGCTTCAGCACTATTGGAAGACCCAAAATTAGAATGAGACACCATTGCTAATACGGGCTCCATCCCAAATAACTTAATAATACTTGATGTCATTTGTGCAATTTTGGCCAAATCTTTTGCTGTAGGGTTTATATTAATAGACGTATCGCTTAAAAACAACGGACCTCTTTTGGTCATCATGACGTTTGTGGCGGCAATTCGGGTTGCTCCTTGAGCTTTGCCTATTAATTCCAACATAGGTTTTACTACTGTTGGATAGCTACGGGAATATCCAGAAATTAAGGCATCAGCATCGCCTTCATTTACCATCATTGCAGCGAAATAATTTCGCTCTCGCATTAATTTTTGTGCAGAATATAAGGTAACCCCTCTTCGTTTACGCTGCTCCCAATACACTTTTGCATATTCATTTTTTCTATCGGTTTCCTCATCTGCTTTGGGATCAATAATTGTCACATCAGCATCAAACTCAATTTCTACCATTAGGCGTTCAATAGCTTCTTTTCTTCCCAATAAAATAGGTTGAGCTACGCCTTCCTCATAAACTATTTGAGCCGCTTTTAAAACATTTAATTGGTCAGCTTCGGCAAAAACAACTCGCTTTGGATTAGATTTCGCTCTGTTAATTAAAAGTCTTACTAATTTGTTATCAGAGCCCATACGGGTGAGTAACGTATCTTTATATCTATCCCAATCTGTAATTGGGTCTTGAGCAACACCACTTTCCATAGCAGCTTTTGCAACAGCCGGTGGTACTTCTACAATTAATCTAGGATCAAATGGTTTTGGTATAATGTAATCGTTTCCAAAAGCCAATCGGGTTTCTCCATAGGCAATATTAACCTGCTCTGGCACTGGCTCTTTAGCTAACTTGGCCAATGCTTTCACAGCAGCCATTTTCATAGCTTCATTAATTTTTGTAGCCCTTACATCTAAAGCCCCTCTGAAGATAAAAGGGAAGCCTAATACATTATTTACCTGATTAGGATGGTCACTACGACCTGTAGCCATAATAATATCCTTACGAGTAGACACAGCTAAATTATAGGCTATTTCTGGATTAGGGTTAGCCATAGCAAAAACAATAGGCTTTTTAGCCATAGATAACAACATTTCGGGAGATACTATGTTTGCTAAGGACAGACCAATAAATACATCGGCATCCTTCATAGCTTCTTCTAAGGTGTTTATTTTTCTATGAGTAGCAAACTCTGCTTTTTCACTTGACAGATTTTCCCTATCCATTCTAATAACGCCTTTACTATCCAGCATCACCATATTTTCACGTTTAACGCCACAGGCTTGATATAATCTTGAACATGATATTGCTGCAGCTCCAGCACCACTAATGACTATCTTTACTTTTTCTAATTTCTTGCCTGCTAATTCTACCGCATTGATTAAAGCAGCTGCCGATATAATCGCCGTACCGTGCTGATCATCATGCATTACGGGAATATCCAGTTCTTCCTTAAGACGCCTTTCAATTTCAAACGCTTCAGGAGCTTTAATATCCTCAAGGTTAATCCCTCCAAATGTGGGGGCAATATTCTTAACGGTCTCTATAAATTCATCGACATTTTCAGTATTGACTTCAATATCGAATACATCTATATCGGCAAATATTTTAAATAATAGCCCTTTACCTTCCATAACAGGCTTTGAAGCTTCTGGGCCAATATTCCCTAAACCTAAAACCGCTGTTCCATTGGAGATTACAGCTACCAAATTGCCTTTGGCTGTATATTTATAAGCTTTGTCTTTATCTTTTTCAATTTCTAGACAAGGCTCTGCAACACCAGGGGAATAGGCTAAAGACAAGTCTCTTTGGCTAGCATATTTTTTGGTGGGAACGACTTTTATTTTTCCAGGGGTGGGTTTGGCATGATATATAAGGGCTTCTCTGCGTTTACTTTCTTCGCTCATAAGGATTATTTTTATGAATTTACAAAGATAACAATCCTGCTTTTGTCATCATTATTCTTTTAAAAAATTGATATTACGTTTTAATCCTGAAAACTTAGTACGCTTTACAGCCGATTTTTTAAACACCTTCCTAAAAGTCTCTTCGGTGATTTCTTCCCATTCTTTTTTATTCATAGATAATAATTCTGGATACGGGTTGAAAAGAGGCTCATCATGTGGTTTGGAAAATCGGTTCCAAGGACATACATCTTGGCATACATCACAACCAAACATCCAACCGTCCATTTTACCCTTAAACGCTGTTGGAATATTTTCTTTTAACTCAATGGTTAAATAAGATATACATTTACTACCGTCTACAACATAAGGTTGGATTATGGCTTCTGTTGGGCATGCATCAATACAAGCGGTGCAGGTGCCACAATGATCGGTAGATGGTGTGTCGTAGTCCAACTCTAAGTCAATAATGAGTTCGGCTATAAAATAAAACGACCCTACTTGTTGGGTGATTAGATTACTATGTTTACCCATCCAGCCCAAACCACTTTTAGCAGCCCATGCCTTATCGAGCACTGGTGCCGAGTCTACAAAAGCACGCCCATTAACTTCTCCTATTTCCTGTTGAATAAATTGCAATAAAGATTTGAGTTTATCTTTTATCACAAAATGATAATCGGTGCCATAGGCGTATTTTGACAACTTAAAGCTTTCCAGTTTTTGCTTTTTCAAAGGATAATAATTTAAAAGCAGTGAAACGACACTTTTAGAACCTTCCACCAATTTGGTAGGATCCAAACGCTTATCGAAATGGTTTTCCATATAACGCATTTCTCCATGCATTCCTCTATTTAACCAGTTTTCCAGTCTAGATGCTTCGCCCTCTAAAAACTCAGCTTTGGAAATCCCACAAGACAAAAAACCGAGGCGTTTGGCTTCGGTTTTAATAAGTTGTGTATATTGGGTTTTTGAGTTCATAGTTCATGATCACCTGAAACCAATTTAGGGTGACACGTTGTGTCAAAACAAACCGCCTTGAATATTGCCTTTTATTCTACCTAAATGTTTATATGCAAGTTCTGTAACCTCACGCCCACGCGGGGTGCGCATAATAAAGCCTTGTTGTATCAAAAAAGGTTCATAGACTTCTTCTATAGTTTCTGGGCTTTCACTAACGGCTGTGGCTATTGTGTTAATCCCCACCGGCCCACCTTTAAATTTATCGATGATAGTCGAAAGGATTTTATTGTCCATTTCATCCAAACCATGAGCATCTACGTTCAAAGCTTCTAAAGCAAATTTGGCAATTTTAATATCGATAGTTCCATTACCTTTTATCTGGGCAAAATCACGCACACGTCGTAATAGAGCGTTCGCAATTCTTGGTGTCCCTCTACTTCGGCCTGCTATTTCTATTGCGGCCTCCATTGAGATAGGAACATTTAGAATATTGGCACTACGCTGAATGATTGTGGTCAATAACTCCGTATTGTAATACTGTAATCGACTTTGAATCCCAAAACGTGCCCGCATTGGCGAGGTTAACAATCCCGACCTCGTAGTAGCCCCCACCAAAGTAAACGGATTCAAATTTATTTGCACTGTTCTTGCGTTAGGACCCGTTTCTATCATGATATCGATTTTATAATCTTCCATGGCCGAATACAGGTATTCTTCAACTATAGGGCTTAATCTATGTATCTCATCTATAAATAATACGTCACGCTCTTCCAAATTGGTAAGCAGCCCTGCCAAATCACCTGGTTTATCCAATACTGGTCCTGAAGTGACTTTAATACCTACATCCAATTCGTTGGCTAGTATATGGGCCAAGGTTGTTTTTCCCAATCCTGGAGGGCCATGAAACAAGGTATGGTCTAGGGCCTCTATACGTAAATTTGCTGCTTTAACAAATACCTGAAGATTTTCCAACACTTGGTCTTGTCCCGTAAAATCATCAAAAGATAAGGGTCTTAATTTTTTTTCTACATCAATTTCTTCAGGAGAAAAATTTTCGTTTGTTGGATTTAAATTTTCGTTCATAAGAGATTCTTCACTTCGTTCAGAATTACATATAAAAGTGATTACACTGAAATACCTTTCCTGTCCACCAGTCAGGAATTCAGCATGAACAAATATAACGAAAAAGCCTTTCCTAAATGGAAAGGCTAGTATCTTTTACACAGAGATTAATCACTCCACTGTGTTTATTTTATATAACATACTAATGTTGCAATTCTTCTTCACCGTCCTTAAGCGGTATATTTTGAGGCACGAAATCGTCATCATGTCCAGGTTTACTATAATCGTATGACCAACGATGTACATGAGGAATTTCACCTTCCCAGTTACCATGAATATGTTTAATGGGTGCTGTCCACTCCAAAGTAGTCGATCTCCAAGGGTTTTGAACTGTTTTCTTTCCAAAGAATATACTTCCGAAGAAGTTATATAAATAAACAATTTGAACAACCCCTCCTATTAAAGCAAAAATGGTAATAATAACATTTACATTGGCCAGATCGTCGAACAATGGGAAGTTACTATTAGTATAATAACGCCTTGGCAAACCTGCCATGCCTATAAAGTGCATTGGGAAGAAAACACCATAAGCACAAACCGCGGTTACCCAAAAATGAATATATCCCAAATTTTTGTTCAACATTCTACCAAACATTTTAGGAAACCAGTGGTAAATACCAGCAAACATTCCATATAAAGCCGAAATACCCATTACTAAATGGAAGTGTGCTACCACAAAGTATGTATCATGAACATTAATATCTAATGCGCTATCACCCAGGATAATCCCTGTTAAACCTCCTGTAATGAATGTAGACACAAAACCAATAGAGAATAACATAGCGGGGTTCATCTGTAAATTACCTTTCCATATGGTGGTAATCCAGTTAAAGGCTTTTACCGCTGATGGAATAGCAATTAATAAAGTAGTAAATGTAAATACAGATCCTAGGAATGGGTTCATACCAGAAACAAACATGTGGTGACCCCATACGATAGTTGATAAAAAGGCAATAGCTAAAATAGATGCAATCATCGCTCTGTAACCAAATATCGGCTTACGGGAATTGGTTGCCATAATCTCAGAAACCAGTCCCATAGCAGGCAGTATTACAATGTAAACCTCTGGGTGCCCTAAAAACCAAAATAGGTGTTCGAACAATACTGGAGACCCCCCTTGGTAATGCAAAACTTCACCTTGAATAAATATATCTGACAAGAAAAATGAGGTACCAAAACTTCTATCCATTATCAGCAAAAGCGCTGCAGATAATAATACTGGGAATGATACCACACCAATAATTGCCGTAATAAAGAAAGCCCATATAGTTAACGGTAATCTTGTCATAGACATCCCTTTTGTACGTAAATTGATTACGGTAACAATATAGTTAAGCGATCCTAATAATGAAGAGGCAATGAAAATAGCCATAGAAACCAGCCATAAAGTCATCCCCATACCAGAGCCACCCTGTGCCATTGGTAGGGCACTTAATGGAGGATAAATAGTCCATCCTGCCGCTGCAGGCCCAGCTTCAACAAATAAAGAAATTACCATAACCACACTAGACAGGAAAAATAACCAATAGGATACCATGTTAAGGAATCCTGACGCCATATCGCGAGCACCAATTTGCAATGGAATTAACAAATTACTGAACGTACCACTCAAACCAGCTGTTAATACAAAAAACACCATTATGGTTCCATGTATAGTAACTAAAGCCAAATAAATATCGGCATCCATAACACCGTCTGGTGCCCATTTACCTAATAAAGCTTCAAATAACAAATTGGGCTCTTCGGGCCACGCTATTTGCATACGGAACATTAATGACATTATAACACCTATAACACCCATGATGGTACCTGTAATGAGGTACTGTTTGGCAATCATCTTATGATCCTGACTAAAAATGTATTTAGTTACAAAAGTTTCTTTATGATGATGTCCATGGTCGTCGTGAGCGTGAGTATCTGCGTGTGCTGACATAATCTTATATCGTTTTTATCTTTTTAGTTAATTAGAGAGTTTTTAAATTCTTTTTGCTCTTTTAGCCAAGCTTCATATTCCTCTTGGGTTTCCACTACTATTTTCATTTGCATGTTGTAATGTGATTTACCACAAATCTTATTACAAATTAATAGGTAATCGAACTCATAGCGATCTAAAGCCTCTTCTCCTTTTGCTACAAGTGCTTTGCTATTTTCAACTCTTATTCTATTGATATTGGCAACTTTTTCAACCATTTCTGGTGTTTGTCTCATTTCAGCAGTAGTCTTTGTAGGTGTAAAGCCAAATTGGGTAATCATACCTGGCACACAGTTCATTTGTGCTCTAAAATGGGGCATGTAAGCCGAGTGCAATACATCTTGTGAACGCATCTTAAACAATACTGGACGCCCTACAGGTAAGTGTAACTCGGTAGTGATGATATCGTCCTGCGCATTCGGATCAGATTCGTCCAACCCTAAGATATTAGCTCGATCTATGTCTATTAAACGTACATTTGCTTTTCCTAGGGTATTATCTGCACCGCCGTATCTGGCTTTCCAGTTAAACTGTTGTGCATATAACTCCACTACTAATGGATCATCACTTTCATCAACACCCATAATATTTATCCAAGTATTTAATCCGTAGATAATCAAACCTGCCAAAACAATTACTGGAATGATGGTCCAAATGGCTTCAAGCTTATTGTTATCGGCAAAGAACAAAGCTGTTTTACCTTTTTCTCCTTTGTATTTAAAAGCGAAGTAGTGTAATAAAAATTGGGTAATCGTTTGAACAATAAAAATGATGACTAAAGATACAATCATAAGATTGTCTATAGTCGGGCCATGTTCTGAAGCCGAATTAGATAATAATGGTAAATCTCCCCATTTTACACAACAAACAATAGTAATGATGTAGATGAAGGCTAGAAAGCCCATCATGATGTAACCATTTACGATATTATCCTTATCTGTAGCTACTCCAGGGGTGGTATTTTCAGTTCTAGCTTGAGCCAAATCGAAAATCTTTACCATTTGCCAAATGGCAATTAAAATAAATACTAAAACTATTATGGTTAATAAAGTAGTCATTGTTATCGTTCTTCTTTATTTAAATCTTTATATTAATAATGAAACTCTTCGCTTTCCTTTTTAAAAGGGTATCTCTGTACCAATAATGGTGCCTTGGTTAACGCTGTAAACACAATAAATATGAACAAACCAGCGAAAAGTAAAATGGAGCTTATTTCTGGAATCCCAATAAACCATCTGTCTCCTACGGTTGCTGGCATAATCATATTAAAAATATCAACATAATGACCAAACAATATCACGATACCTGTCATAACCACAAACCAAGGAATACGTTTGTAATCTGCATTCATTAACATTAATATAGGGAATACAAAGTTTAAGACCACCATGCCTAAGAATGGTAATTTGTAATCGTTAAAACGAGACACAAAATAGGTTACCTCTTCTGGGATGTTCGAATACCAAATCAACATGAATTGTGAGAACCAAAGATAAGTCCAAAAAATACTCATGGCAAACATAAACTTAGCGACATCGTGCAAATGGTTTTCGTTTACAAACTCTAAATAACCTCTCGATTTTAAGTAAATAGACATTAAGGCTATAACGGTTATACCACTAACAAACATGCTAGCAAATACATACCATCCAAATAAGGTAGAAAACCAATGCGGGTCAACACTCATAATCCAGTCCCAAGACATCATAGACTCCGTATAAATGAAGAATACTAAAAATCCAGCAGACCAACGAAATGCTTTTTTAAAGTTACTATTGTTTTCAGCGGTATCTTGTGCTATAGAATATTTACGAGAGATATATCTGTAAAAACTCCATCCACCAATAAACACTAATGCTCTAATAATAAATCCTGTTTTATTTAACCAGCCTGATTTACCTGCAACCAATTTATCAAAATGCTCACTTTCTGGATTTACCATGTCTGGATTCATCCAAACAAATAAGTGATCACCTGCTAAAATAGCTATAGCCAATACAATTAAAGCTCCCGGTAATAAGTAAGACGTAATCCCTTCCATAACCCTAAACAACACTGGAGACCAACCTGCCTGTGATGCAATTTGAATAGCATAAAAAGCCAAAACACCAAGAGCAATCATCATAAAGAAAAATGCGGCTACATAAAGTGCAGACCAAGGTCTATTATGAATTTGGTGCATCACATGCTCCACATGTTCTTTATGTGAATCAACCTCTTCATGAGCTTCATCAGTGCCATGTGTGTCTTGTGATGGAGCAGTTGCATGTGCATCAGTTTCACCGTGACTTCCACCATGATGTGCTTCTTCTGCAGCTATTAAATGCTCAACTTCTTCAAACGATTTATGAGATGTCATAAAACCATATCCAACACCCAACAGACCTAAAACCATTAGAATGATTGAAAATGTCTTTAATTTATTTGAAAATGTGTACATATCTATATAATCTTTCGTCTTACTTTTCTAAATCAGTTTTCAATTTTAAAACATAGGCCACAACTTGCCAACGCTCTTCTTCATTTAACTGATTGGCATAACTTCCCATCGCATTTTTACCATAATAAATAGTATGGTAAATACTCCCTTCAGTTATTGCTCGCCCAGCATCATCGTAACTAGGAATGCCTAATATTTTTTCACGCTTTACCAAATTTCCTTGTCCGTCACCTTTGTTACCATGACAAATACCACAGTAGATATCATATAGTGCTTTACCTCCAGCCAAATCAACCTGAGTTGAATCTAACGGACTAGTCAATGTAGCTTTTGCTAATTCATAGCCTTCTGTAGAATTTTCCAAATCAAAAGGAATATGACCTCTGGCTACAGAGCCTTCAGCTGGTAATTGTGCTTCAACACCGTTACGGAAAGCCGCTTCACCATAAGTTTCATATCCCACAGATTCATACATATTGGGCATAAACTGATAGTTTGGTGCGGTATCTTTTTTACATGACACAGCCACGAATACGACTGCCACTACTAATATTTTAATTAAGCTTCTCATCTGGTTTATTAATGCGCTTTATCAATTAAATTTACTTCTACAGCTCCTGTTTCCTTTAACAAGCTTGCAAGAGCTTCTTCATTTCCATGTACTGCTATCTCCATTAAAAAATGATCGTCTGTAGTTCTTGGATCTGGATTTTCAGCTTTCTTAAATGGCCACATTCTACTACGTAAGTAAAAGGTAATTACCATTAAGTGAGCTGCAAAAAATACAGTTAACTCGAACATGATTGGCACAAAAGCAGGCATATTTTCCAAATAACTAAAACTTGGTTTACCACCTATGTTTTGAGGCCAGTCTTCAATCATGATAAAATTCATCATTACAATTGCAACTGTAAGACCAACCAAACCATACATAAAGGAAGTAATGGCAATTCGTGTTGGTGCCAATCCCATAGCTTTATCCAAACCGTGTACAGGAAATGGTGTATATATTTCTTCTATATGATGTCTCTCTGCTTTAATTTTCTTAACTGCAGACATCAAGATATCATCATCGTTATAAATAGCGTGAATTACTTTTGAAGCTTCCATATGCTACCTTAATTTTTTGTTTGGTTATTACTTCCAGAAGTTCTTTCATCAGAGCCCGCTCCTACTAGGCTTTTACCTGCTTCTCTCAACTTTTTATATTTCTCTCCAGAAGATTTTAAAATGGTTTTTACCTCAGCTTGTGCTATTACAGGAAACGTTCTAGAATATAATAGGAAAAGCACAAAGAAAAACCCTATAGTTCCAATAAATATACCTATATCTACGAAGGTAGGTGAGAACATCGTCCATGATGATGGTAAATAATCTCTGTGCAACGACGTTACAATAATTACAAAACGCTCAAACCACATACCTATATTTACTACAATTGAGATTATGAAAGAGAACATGATACTTGTTCTTAACTTTTTGAACCACATAAACTGTGGGGAGAATACGTTACAAGTCATCATGGCCCAGTAAGCCCACCAGTAAGGCCCTGTTGCTCTATTCAAGAAGGCATATTGCTCATACTCTACACCTGAATACCATGCAATAAACAATTCAGTTATATAAGCCACCCCTACAATTGAACCTGTAATCATGATTACGATATTCATTAATTCAATGTGCTGCACCGTTATATAATCTTCTAGGTTACACACTTTACGCATGATGATAAGCAGGGTGTTTACCATAGCAAATCCCGAGAATACCGCACCTGCAACGAAATATGGCGGGAATATAGTGGTATGCCATCCAGGGATTACCGAAGTAGCAAAGTCAAACGATACAATAGTGTGTACAGAAAGCACTAAAGGGGTTGCCAAACCTGCCAAGACTAATGAAACTTCTTCAAAACGTTGCCAGTCTTTAGCACGACCTGACCAACCGAAGCTCAATAATGAATATATTTTCTTTTGAAATGGTTTTATTGCCCTATCACGAATCATGGCAAAATCTGGTAATAAACCTGTCCACCAGAACACTAAAGAAACCGATAAATAGGTTGAAATCGCAAATACATCCCAAAGAAGAGGTGAGTTAAAGTTTACCCAAAGCGAACCAAACTGGTTTGGTATTGGTAATACCCAGTAACCTAACCAAGGTCGTCCCATATGAATAATTGGAAACAGTCCCGCTTGAATTACCGAGAAAATCGTCATGGCCTCGGCAGAACGGTTAATAGCCATTCTCCACTTTTGGCGGAACAACAATAGCACTGCAGAAATCAATGTCCCTGCGTGACCAATACCTACCCACCAAACAAAGTTAGTAATATCCCAGGCCCATCCTACGGTTTTATTTAAACCCCAAGTTCCAATACCTGTAGATATCGTATAAATGATACATCCAATACCCCAAAGAAAAGCGGCTAGTGAAATTCCAAAAACTATCCACCAATGTTTATTTGCTTTTCCTTCTACAGGTTTTGCTACATCCACAGTGACGTCATGGTATGATTTTTCGCCTGTAACTAAAGGTCTTCTAATAGGTGCTTCGTAATGAGACGCCATATTTTATTGTTTAAATGTTTATTGCTTAAAGATTAAAAGTTGTTATACTTCTAACTTATACTTAATTTATGCTTCTGTTGTATTTCTCACTTTAGTTTGGTACATCACATTTGGCTTTGTGCCTACGTGTTCCAACAAGTGGTACATACGGTTATCTTCTCTTAATTTTGCAACTTTACTATGCTTGTCGTTAATATCACCAAACACCATAGCACCATTGCTGCATGCTGCAGAACATGCCGTCTGGAATTCACCATCCATAATTTCACGTCCATCACGCTTGGCATCTAAAATAGTCTTTTGTGTTTTTTGGATACACATTGAGCATTTTTCCATGACACCACGAGAACGTACTACTACATCTGGGTTCAATACCATACGCCCTAAATCATCATTCATGTGGTAATCGAACTCATCATTATTACTGTATAGGAACCAGTTGAAACGACGTACTTTATAAGGACAGTTATTGGCACAGTATCTTGTACCTACACAACGGTTGTATGCCATATGGTTTTGTCCCTGACGACCATGTGAGGTTGCCGCAACCGGGCAAACCGTTTCACAAGGTGCGTGGTTACAGTGTTGACACATTACAGGCTGGAAGGCTACTTGAGGGTTCTCTGAAGCACTTTCCATTTCCCCAAACTCACTTAAAGAGCTTCCTAAACCAGAAATATTATCTTTCTTCTGATTATCTCCCTCAAAAGAGTCTTCTGAAGAGTAATATCTATCTATTCTTAACCAGTGCATATCACGGCTACGACGCACTTCAGTTTTACCAACTACAGGCACATTGTTTTCAGAATGACATGCTATAACACATGCACCACAACCAGTACAGGCATTTAAATCGATAGATAAATTGAAATGATGTCCAATAGAACGATCAAATTCATCCCATAAATCAACCTCTGGTGACGTTACAGGCGTTTCTTCATGATTTAAAGACACTACAGGAACAGCATTCCAATATTTTTTATCTTTTGTATTGAAAACTTCTAAGGTAGTCTCCTTAACAATATCGCCACGACCCATCAAGGTATTATGCAACTGCACACAAGCAAATTCATGTTCGCCTCCAACAGCTTCAATAGCAACATCCTGCACATTGTTAAAATCTTGGTACAAAGCATAAGCATTAACCCCTACTTGCATTTCAGCCTTTAAGCCTTTGGTCTTCCCATAACCAAATGCTAATCCTACAGAGCCTTTTGCTTGACCAGGTTGAATAATTACAGGAACTATTATTGGCTCATTTCCAGATATACTAACTTTAGCATAATTACTGTTTAAGGCTCCATTGGCTACATAAGTGTTGGTTAAACCAAGCTCCTTCGCATCCGCATTAGAAACTGTTAAATAGTTATCCCAAGCAGTTCTTGTAATTGGATCTGGGAATTCTTGTAACCATGGGTTATTGGCTTGTTGTCCATCACCCATACCTGTTTTAGTATATAAAGTCAATTCAAGACCAGTAGCAGCTTTTGTTGTAGCTACCAAAGCTTGAGCTGGGTTTGTTGAAGGTGTTTCAACGGCATTGTTTTCAACCACCCCTTCAAGCTCATCAATATCTTCTAGTTCTTTAACTTCAGATACAAATAAACCATCATGTAGGGCTTGGTTAAATGAATTACCGTTAAGAATATCTTCTTCCCAAATGACTTTTATATAATCGTTATAAGAAATATCATTTGAAGTCCATTTCAACAAGGCTTCTTGAAATTGCCTTGTTTCGAATAACGGACGAATAGTAGGCTGCATTAAACCGTAATGTCCGTTTTTAATTTCAACATCGCCCCAAGACTCTAAGTAATGTGGCGCTGCTGCAATGTATTGTGTAAGAGAAGACGTTTCGTCCTCTTTCATTGAAAATGTAATAGAAAGGTCTGTTTGTTTCAAACCTTCAACAAAATCTGAAGCATTTGGTAGCGTATAAACTGGATTAACTCCACTCATAATAACAGCCCCTACTTTTCCTGCTTTCATATCGGCAACTAATTGAGCAACTTCCTTATCGTTTCCTGCTCTAGTTTTTATAGCCGATTTTGTATCAAAAGCTTCGCTAGCTAATGCCTCATTAATTTCGAAAACAGCTATTTGGGCATTTACATCTTGAATACCCGTAACCACAACTCCTTTGCTTCCGGCCTTTTTAAGTTGTGAAGCTGCACTTGCTACAGCAGACTCAATAGCTTCCGGCAATGTAACTGAAACATTTTTACCAGTTACCAAGCTATGTAATTTTGCTAAAGCTAGTTTTTGCTGTGTTGGTGTTAATGGAATACGCTTATCGGCGTTAGCTCCTGTAAGTGACATATTCGATTCAAACTGAATATGGCGTGACATCTTACCATGATCTGGCACTCTGTTTTTAGAATAACCAGAATCAAATCCACCACCCTGCCAATCACCTAAGAAATCAGCTCCAACAGACACTATAGTCATCGCCTTAGAGAAATCGTAATTAGCTAAAGCTCTTTGTTTGTATTTAGCTTGAAAAGCATCTAAAGCAGCTGATTCTGATACGGCATCATATACAACATGTTGTACATTACCATATTCCTCTTTAAAATCTGCAATTAAATTACGAGTAGAAGGGCTGGCAAAAGTTTGTGTTAACAACACAATCTTTTTATTGGTGGCCTTTAGATTATCTAGGGTCTTAACGGTTTCTGCATCAAACTCATCCCAAGTTATTGATTCGCCGCTTTTTTTAGGCCCCTGAACTCTTAGGCTATCGTATAATCCTAAAACAGAAGCATTAACCCTAGCATTGGCACTACCATTGGTTGTGGCTAAAGTGTTATTTTCTATTTTAATAGGACGTCCTTCACGTGTTTTAACCAATATGCTAGCAAAATCAAATCCATCTGCAATTGTAGTCGCATAGTAATTCGCTACACCTGGAATAATCTCGTTAGGTTGAACCACATAAGGAATAGATTTTTTAACAGGACCCTCACAAGCTGCCAACGAAGCTGCAGCTGTACTAAACCCTACATATTTTAAGAAATCGCGTCGTGTAGTAGAAGTAGACTCCAAAGCAGCCTTATCGCCTAAAAATTCATCCGTGGGAATTTCTTCTACAAACTCGTTTTGTTTTAGAGTCTCAACAATAGAGCTATTCTCGTTTAGCTCTTCAACACTTTTCCAGTATTTCTTGTTTGATGACATATTATATAATTGAATTACTTCTTATTAAATTTATTAATAGTGGCATTTTCCACATTCTAAACCACCTTGTTGAGCCACTGTAAGTTTATCTAAACCGTACTTTTTCTTTAATTGCTCATGAATCTTCTCGTAGTAAGCGTTATCTTCTACTTTAATGTTAGTTTCTCTATGACAATTAACACACCATCCCATGGTAAGCGAGGAATGTTGATACATAATTTCCATTTCTTCTACAGGCCCATGACAGGTTTGACACTCCAAACCTGCAACAGAAACGTGCTGTGAGTGATTGAAATACACAAAGTCTGGTAAGTTGTGGATACGCACCCATTTTACAGGTTGTGATTCTCCAGTATACTTTTGATCGGCATCACTCCATCCAGCAGCTGTATATAATTTTTGAATTTCTCCATCATAGAATTCCTTACTATACTCTGGAGAAATTTCTCCTTTATATTCGTAAATAGATTTGTGACAGTTCATACATACATTTAGCGATGGTATCCCCGAAGTTTTACTAACGCGTGCCGAGGAGTGACAATATTTACAATCAATCCCATTATCACCAGCATGAATTTTATGTGAAAAGTGAATTGGTTGTACGGGTTGATAACCTTGATCTACACCAACCTGCATTAAATATCCATACACATAGTAGGCACTAGCCAATAAAAAGAAGATAGCTACTACCAACATTAAAAATTGATTTTGCACAAAAGCTTTCCAAAGTGGTGTTCTTTTAGACTCCTCTGGCAGTTCAATATTTTGGGCTTCAGCAAAACGACGTAACGTTTTGTTTACCAAATACAATCCTAAAGCTAACAAAACAAATAGTATAGCTAAAGCTCCTAAAATAATTTCGTTTGAAACACCTCCTGAAGTACCTGTAGATTGTCCTGAGATTTCCCCTCCAGGGGCAGGTAGAGGTGGTGCCGCCTTTTCTTCAGCCGTATAGGCTAAAATATTATTCAAGTCCTCATCCGACAACTGAGGAAATGCAGTCATAGCAGCTCCACCATACTCATTATAAATTTTGTTCGCATAGGCATCCCCAGATTTGATAATAGCAGGGCTGTTACGAATCCAAGCATAAAGCCATTCCCTATCCAAACCTTCATCATCAGCCAAACGTTGTTCAACAAAACGTAATGCTGGACCAGTCATTTTCTTATCTAAATTATGACAAGCGGCACAGTTTGCATTAAATAGAGCTTTACCTTTTGCAGAATCACCTTCTTGTGCAGAAAGCGTTGTTGTAAATGCGAATAAAACGATTAAGCCAAAACGAACTAAGCTATTGTTTAATTTACGGTAATTTACCTGTATCATATTTTTGGTTAAATTAACTTCTAAACTTTGGTATGATTTTTTCATTGATTGAATAAAAAAAAACACATTTAAAAAAATCTGTCGCAAAAGTAATATTTAAAGTCGATTATAGAAATGTTAGGTATCTGTTAATAGCTAATTTAGAAAAATTCTAAATAACAAAAAGTCCGCATTTTTGTTAATATCGTATACATTTGTATAAATTATCATAAATCATGAAATCACTAACTTATAAAACCTTATTGTTTATTGTTATTACCTGTTGTACTTCAATTAGTTTTATGAACGCTCAACAAGGTCGGATAATCTTAAATCAAGACAGCTCCATAAATGCTTTGCTAGAATTAAAAAAAGAAATGAATAAGAATAGTAATGATTATTATAAAATTCAGATTTATTCGGGAGCAAGAGTAGAAGCTTATCAAGTTCAAAAAGAATTTAATGATGCTTTTTCAGACTGGAAAGCAATAGATGCCTATGAAGAACCTAACTATAAAATTTGGGTTGGTGCTTTTAGAACGCGTTTAGAAGCAGACCGTGCACTTAAACAGATCAAGCAAAAATTTCCCAGTGCTTTTATTTTTAAGCCAAAGAAATAATACATGAATACCTTAATAAAAAAGGGGCTAATTAGCCCCTTTTTTATTGATCACACTTAATCAAATTATTTCAATTTCTTTTTAACCTCAACTTGTTGGAAAGCCTCTATAATATCGCCTTCTTTAATATCGTTGTAGTTTTTAACTTGCATACCGCAATCATAACCTTTGCTTACTTCCTTAACATCATCTTTAAAACGTTTTAAAGAGGTCAATTCTCCAGTAAACACAACTACCCCATCACGAATCAATCGAATACTTGAGTTCCTGTATATTTTACCATTGGTGACCATACATCCTGCAATAGTACCAATTTTTGATATCTTAAAGGTTTCCCTGATTTCTGCAGTACCCGTAATTTCTTCCTTGAGTTCTGGAGAAAGCATTCCTTCCATAGCGTCCTTAAGGTCGTTGATGGCATCATAAATAATTGAGTACGTTCTAATATCTATTTCTTCTTTGTCTGCAATAGTTCTGGCATTACCAACCGGACGCACATTAAATCCTACAATAATAGCATCAGATGCAGACGCTAACAACACATCGCTTTCTGTGATAGCCCCAACACCTTTGTGTAAAATGTTAACTTGGATTTCTTCAGTTGATAATTTTTGGAAAGAATCAGTTAATGCTTCTACAGAACCGTCCACATCTCCTTTAAGAATAATGTTCAACTCCTGGAAATCACCTAAAGCGATACGACGTCCAATTTCGTCCAACGTTATATGACGTTGTGTCCTCACGGATTGCTCGCGTTGCAATTGGGCACGCTTAGCGGCTATTTGCTTCGCTTCGCGCTCATCTTCAAATACATTAAATTTATCTCCTGCTTGTGGTGCACCATCCAATCCTAAAATAGATACTGGTGTTGATGGACCCGCTTCTTTTACATCTTTGCCTCTTTCATCATACATGGCTTTTACCTTACCACTATGTTGACCAGCCAACACATAATCTCCAACACGTAATGATCCTGCCTGTACTAATATGGTAGAAACATAACCACGTCCTTTATCTAAATAGGCTTCAACTACAGTCCCTAAAGCTGGTTTATTAGGGTTGGCTTTCAATTCTAATAATTCGGCTTCCAGCAATACTTTCTCTAAAAGTTCTTTAACACCAGTTCCTACTTTAGCCGAAATATCGTGCGATTGGATTTTACCCCCCCAATCTTCTACCAATAAATTCATGTTGGCTAAGCCTTCTTTAATCTTGTCTGGGTTGGCATCGGGCTTATCAATTTTGTTAATTGCAAAAACAATAGGCACACCTGCCGCTTGAGCATGTGATATCGCCTCCTTAGTTTGTGGCATAATATCATCATCTGCAGCTACAACAATAATAGCTAAATCGGTTACTTGTGCTCCACGAGCTCGCATAGCCGTGAAGGCTTCGTGACCCGGTGTATCCAAAAAAGCTATTTTTTGACCATCTTCCAATTGAACACCATAAGCTCCAATATGTTGGGTTATCCCTCCTGACTCCCCCGCTATTACATTTTCCTCACGTATGTAATCTAAAAGCGATGTTTTTCCATGATCTACGTGACCCATCACGGTGACAATTGGCGCCCTTGGTTTTAAATCTTCGGGCTTATCTTCTATCTCTTCAATTGCTTCTTCTATATCGGCAGTAACAAACTCTACTTTATACCCAAACTCTTCCGCTACAATAGACAAAGTTTCAGCATCCAAACGTTGGTTCATGGTTACCATCATCCCTAGCGACATACATGCTGAAATAATTTGAGTAACGGGGACATCCATCATGGTTGCAACCTCACTAGCCGTTACAAACTCGGTAACCTTTAGAATTTTACTTTCTGCTGCTTGTTGTTCTTGGTCAAGTTGCGATTGTTCCCTGTGCTGATCTCGCTTATCCCTTCTATATTTAGCCCCTTTACCTTTAGCTGATTTTCCTTGAAGTTTTTCAAGTGTTTCACGTACTTGTTTTTTTACATCCTCTTCACTAGGTTCTTCTTTTACAACATTTCTACGGCCTTGTCCTTGTTTCCCTTTAAACCTTCCTCCGCTAGGTCGATCTTCTCTAGGGCCAGTACCCCTATTTTCATTTGGGCCAGCTGCTTTACTTATACGGCGACGTTTCTTTTTATTTTTTGAATCTTCCTTACTCTCCTTTTTATCTTCCTTCTTTTTCTTTGGCTTATTAAACTGAGATAAGTCTATTTTATCACCTGCAATTTTCGGCCCTGTAAGTTTTTGGTATTTCGTTTCAACCTTTTCTTCCGCAACTGGAGCTTCATCAACTGGAGGCGTCTTAACTTTAGACTTTGGAGGGACCTCTTTTTTAGTTTCCTTTACAGCAACTTTTACTGGCACCTCTTCTTTTGGGGCAGCTTTTTTTACTTCTTCCTTGATTGGCTCGATAACCTCTTCTTTTGGGGCAGCTTTTTTTACTTCTTCCTTCTTAGGATTCAAATCTATTTTACCAACCTGCTTAGGGCCAGAAAGTGTTTTGGTCGCTCTTACAACCTCTTCTTTTTTGGCTAATTCTTTTTGCTTTTCTTCCAGTTCACGCTCACGTTGCTCTCGCAGCAAATCTTTTTCTTTTTGTTTAGCCTCACTAACTTCTTGGGACGCCATTTTTTTGTTGGCGTCGGTTTCAAATTCATTGGAAAGAATTTGATAAACCGCTTCAGAAATTTTTGTTGTGGGACGCTTTTCTATTTCCACACCTTTAGAATCCAAAAATTCTACAGCGCGGTCCAAAGAAATATTAAGCTCGCGTAATACTTTATTTAATCTAATTGTTTCAGCCATAAATTGCCTTTAAAATACTCAAATATATCTATTATACTGTTTCAATCATAGATTGAACAGCCTTTTTAATCTTCAAACTCTTCTTTTAAAATTCTAATAACTTCCTTAATGGTCTCTTCTTCTAGATCTGTTCTTTTTACTAAATCATCGACATCTTGTTCTAAAACACTTTTTGCCGTGTCCAATCCTGCTTTACTAAACTCTTCGATGATCCAAGTATCGATTTCATCAGAAAATTCACTTAATTCAACATCTTCTTCTGCCCCTTCTCTAAACACATCAATCTCATAACCTGTTAACTGACCGGCCAACCTAATGTTGTGTCCGCCACGACCAATAGCCTTGCTAACTTCCTCTGGTTTTAAAATCACCTCAGCTCGTTTGGTTTCCTCATCAATCTTAATAGAAGTTACACGAGCCGGACTTAATGCTCTTGTAATAAATAACTGAAGATTATTGGTATAATTAATTACATCGATATTTTCGTTACCCAATTCACGTACTATACCATGAATTCTAGACCCTTTCATCCCAACACAGGCTCCCACGGGGTCAATTCTATCATCGTATGAATCTACCGCTACTTTTGCTTTTTCACCTGGAATCCTTACTACATTTTTAATGGTAATAAGCCCATCGAAAACTTCAGGAATTTCCTGTTCAAACAACTTCTCTAAGAATATTGGAGACGTTCTGGACATGATAATAGCTGGTTTTGCTCCCTTAAGCTCCACACTTTCTATAATGCCACGAACATTATCGCCTTTTCTAAAGAAATCAGACGGAATTTGTTTATCCTTTGGCAATACAATTTCGTTGCCTTCATCGTCCAATAAAATCACAGCTCTATGACGTATATGATGTACTTCAGCCGTATAAATCTCGCCTACTAAATCCTTAAATTGCTTATAAATTATGGTATTGTCGTGCTCGTGAATTTTAGAGATTAGGTTTTGACGTAAAGCTAAAATAGCACGTCTTCCCAAATCAATTAATTTTACTTCTTCAGACACGTCTTCACCTACTTCAAAATCGGGCTCAATCTTACGGGCTTCAGATAATGATATTTCTTGGTTAGGATCTTCAACTTCACCATCGGCAACCACAATCCTGTTTCTCCAAATTTCTAAATCCCCTTTATCTGGGTTTACAATGATATCGAAATTATCATCATCACCATATTTCTTCTTTAAGGCACTTCTAAAAACATCTTCCAAGATGGCCATTAAGGTTACACGATCTATTAATTTATCGTCTTTAAATTCTGAAAAAGACTCAATTAACGCAACATTTTCCATAACGCTTTACTAAATTAAAATTTAATCATAACTTTTGCTTCTACAATATCTTCATAAGCAATACTTGCTTGCTTTTTTACAGTTACTTTACCTTTACCAATGGTTTTAGGCTCCCTAACTTTCCACTCTAATGTAATATGTTCATCGGTTGCACCAGTTAAAGTACCTTCAATGGTATTATCAGCGGTCTTTAACTTAAGTGTTCGGTTAACATGTTTTTTATACTGTCTTTTGTCAACTAAGGGCGATGCTGCTCCAGCCGACATAACTTCTAGCGAAAAATCCTGTTCCTCACGATCTAAATTATGTTCAATCGCACGGCTTATAAACATACAATCCTCAACAGTTACACCTTGATCGCCATCAATAATAATTTTAATCTTATTATCGCTTGAAATGGTAAAATCAATAAGGAACAAATCGTTCCTTTCTATCAATGCTTTATTCAATAAATCTTCAACCGCAGTATTAAACATTTTTCAGTATAAAAAGAGGGGACTTCCCGTCCCCTCAATATTTAATTTTTCCTTTCAACGCTGCAAATATATAATATTTTAATTAATTATTATACAGATTACAAACGAAATAAAAAATCCCTACACAAAATACGAATTGGTACATTCAGTTTACGTCGGCATTTTCTTCGAAAATCTCAGCACATCTCCAGGCCCACCTCGACTTGCTCAGCATAAACTCATTGCCCATTAATCTTTTGCTATAAAAAAAAGTCCCAACCTTTTTCAAGATCGGGACTGTCAATTTAAGTTGGCCTACTAGGGCTCGAACCTAGACTCTTCTGGACCAAAACCAGACGTGTTGCCAGTTACACCATAGGCCAATACCTATTTGAGGGTGCAAATTTAGCACAAAGTTTTATTTGCACAAGATTTTTTAGTAAAAATAATCGCAAAAACTTAACGTTTACTTAAATATACTTGTAATAGCATATTTATTGTTAAATTCGCCTTGCCAAAAAACATAGATATTTATGACATCATTCAACTTTAAAAAATGGAACACCATTTTAGGTTGGCTTTCTTTTTTAATAGCACTTATTACCTATAGTCTTACCGTAGAGCCCACTGTTAGTTTTTGGGATGCTGGCGAGTACATCCTAACCTCATCTAAACTTCAAGTAGGACACCCTCCTGGAGCTCCTTTGTTTCAAATGTTGGGCGCATTTTTTTCCATCTTTACCTTTGGTAATAATGAACTTATAGGTTGGATGATGAACATGATGAGTGCTGTTGCAAGTGCCTTTACCATATTATTTATGTTTTGGACCATTACCCTTTTACTAAAAAAAATAGTGTCTGCTGATAATAATTTGAATAAACAACAAAGCATGGCTGTTTTAGGAAGTGGATTAGTAGGTAGCTTAGCTTTTACCTTTACCGATTCGTTTTGGTTTAATGCTGTAGAAACTGAAGTGTACGCCATGGCAACCTTAATCATGTCAGTTTTATTTTGGTTAGCCTTACGTTGGGAACAGGATATGGATAAACCAAGGGGTAATAGATGGCTTATTTTAATTGCCTTTATTATTGGACTTTCTTTTGGTGTTCACTTTATGGGGCTATTAACCATACCTGCTATTGGACTTATATATTACTTTAAAAATTACAAAACCATTACGGTAAAAAATTTTATTATAGCCAATGCCCTGGCAATAGCCATTCTACTATTTATTTTTAAATTATTAGCTCCAAATATTCTTAAGTTTTTTAGTGCTTCAGAATTGTTTTTCGTAAACTCTATTGGGCTTCCATTCAATTCAGGATCTATTATTGCAGGAGTTGTTTTAGTGGGTGCCATACACTATGTCTTAAAATACACCAGAAAGAAGCATTACATTCATTTAAACACAGGTGTCTTATGTTTAACCTTTGTTATCATTGGATTTTCCACCTGGTTAATGCTACCCATTCGAGCGAACGCCAATGTCGTGATTAATGAAAATAATCCGTCGAGTGCCCGTGAACTTTTAGCCTATTACAACTTAGAGCAATACCCTGAAACCCATTTGTTTTATGGTCCTTTATTTTCTGACCAATACGCCTATCTAGATGAAAAAAATCCCTATATAGATGAGAAGCCCAAATATGAGAAAGATGAAGAAAAAGGTGAGTATGTTATTGTAAACGACTATAAAAATGCCAAGCAAAATTACAACTCCAAACATGCGGCGATTTTACCTCGTATGTGGAGCCCCGAACATGCCGAAAATTATATGATGTTTTCTGGATTTTTAGATTTTAAGGTGAATACCCTTAGTGTTCAGAACCGATTTTATAATATGGCCATGAATGCGGGAGCCAGTGAGGAAGAAGCCAATAATTTTGCACTTAATCAATTAATAGAATACAAATCCCAAATCAATGATTTTAAAAACCAAGTGGCCCAAGGTAGTGTGGATTTTGAAGATTACAACAACTTTCTTAAAAAGGAAAAAAGCCTATTAGATATAGAAAAACCATCCTTAGGCAGTAACATCGCTTATATGCTGGAATACCAATTGGGCTACATGTATTGGCGTTACTTTATGTGGAATTTCACAGGGAGGCAGGACGATATTCAAGGACGATACGACAATCATGGTAATTGGATAAGTGGCATAAAACCCATTGACGAATGGCACTTGGGTGTATCCCAAGATAATTTGCCAAGTGACGTAAAAAACAATAAAGGCAGAAACACCTATTATTTCCTACCCCTTATTTTAGGCCTTATTGGTTTTTTCTTTTTGTTCAACAAAGACAAAAAACTGTTTTGGGTCATGCTGGTCTTTTTCCTGTTTACAGGACTCGCCATACAGTTTTATACCAATGTACGTCCGTTTGAACCACGCGAACGGGATTATTCCGTAGTAGGGTCGTTTTACGTGTTTGCACTTTGGATTGGTTTTGGGGTATATGCACTTTACGATACATTTAAAAAATACCTTTCAGAAAAACTCACTGCTCCCATTGTAACGATAGCTTGTCTTATTTTAGTACCTGGCATTTTAGTGGCCAATAATTGGGACGACCATGACCGATCTGGAAAATACACAGCGAATTCCATGGCCAAAAAATATCTGGATTCCTGTGCGGAAAATGCCATATTATTTACCATTGGCGACAACGACACCTTTGCCTTATGGTACGCCCAAGAAATTGAAGGTTACCGAACCGATGTGCGTTTGGTAAACACTAGTTTATTCCAAACTGATTGGTATATCGATCAAATGAAACGTAAGGCCTATGAAAGTGATCCGGTTCCTTCACAATTAACACATGAAGATTATAGGTACGGTACTAACGAGTACGTTATTATTGAAGATGTTATTAATGATACATTAGACATAAAAGAAGTTTTGAATTTTATAGCCAGCGATAACCCAAGGACAAAATATAAATATTTATTGCAACAAGAAGGCGTAGATCTGTCCCAAATGCGAAGTCAGGATTTAAACGCCAACTATGTGCCTACATCGTTCCTTAAGTTATCGGTAAACAAAGCCAATGCTTTAAAAAGTGGTATTGTAAACCCTAAAGATGCCAATAAAATGGTTGATACTATGTATCTTAAATTAAGTGGTGGCGCCCTATACAAAAACCGTCTTTTAATGTTAGATATTGTTGCTAATAACGATTGGAAACGTCCTATTTATTTTACGGGTGGCGCGTTTGGTGATGATGACTACATTTGGATGAAAAACTATCTGCAGTTGGATGGGATGTGTTACAAATTAGTTCCTATACGGACACCTATCGATAAGGCCAATCCGTTTGACATGGGCCGTGTAGATGCTGAGCTTATGTATGAAAAAGTAAGGGATTGGGATTGGGGCAATAGTGGTAGCCCAGAGATCTATCACGATCCGGAAACCCGTAAAAACTCCATTACCTATCGCAGTAATTTGGCTCGTTTAATAGAACAACTAATCAATGAGGAGCAATTGGACAAAGCCGAAGAAATTGCTGATATAGCCATGAAAAATATGCCTGTAGAATATTATGGCTATTATACACTATTAGAACCTTACATTAGTGCTTACTACGAAGTGGGCGCTCAAGACAAGGCTCAGCAATTATTTAAGGATGTTTCAAAAAAATATCAAGAAAACTTAACCTATTACAGTAGCCTAAAAGTTGAAAACCAAGAGCGCTTGTTTGAAGATATTTACACCGATATACAGCGTTATAAAGGACTTGTAGATGTGTTGGTAAAACATGATCCTGAATTTGCCGAAACCGAGGGAGACATATTCAACAACCACTTAAGTCTGTTTAAATACTTTTTAGGAAACGATGAACCTGAAGTTGATGAACCACAAATGGATACTGATTTTCCAGCATCGGATAGTTTGCCTATTATCGATACGACTAAATAGATTATTATGTTATTCGTTTATGGTTATTAGGCAAAAAGCTACTTTATAGTAAGCCTAATAAATATTAACCTGTAACTATAAACTATTCAATCATCATGGGGTTAGCACCAGTTAAAATACCTTTTGTAGTAAAAAAAATGTTTCCTAATTATATATGGAGCATACCTACTAACAAAAAAACTCTGTACCTTACTTTTGATGATGGACCCACACCCGAAATCACACAATGGACACTCAATACCTTAAAAACTTTTAATGCTAAGGCCACCTTTTTTTGTATTGGGAGCAATATTGAAAAACACCCTAATATTTTTCAGAATATTCTAAACGAAGGGCATAGTATTGGCAATCATACACACAACCATTTAAAAGGTTGGAACACCAAAACAAAAACTTATTTAGAAAATGTTGAATTGTGCCAAGCCGTTTTGAAATCACAAATTACAAATTCATCAATCTACAATCTCTTCCGTCCGCCTTACGGTAAAATGAAGCCTAAACAAGGTAAAGCCTTGCTCAATTTAAAATTTAAAATAGTGATGTGGGATGTTTTATCCTTCGATTGGGACAAAACTGTTACCAAAGAAGATTGTTTAAATAATATTATCTCTAAAGCGACTGATGGGAGTATTATTGTATTTCATGACAGTGTAAAAGCAGCTAAAAATATGCAATATGCCCTACCTAAGGTCTTAGAACATTTTAGTGAAAGTGGCTATGAATTTAAGGCTATTGACTAAAACCATATCCTATATCAAAAAAGCTGTGTATGTTATCAATCTAAACGATAAATTTCCATGACGTTTTCCATGATTTCAGAAAAATCAATCTTCAAGTCAATTAACTTTCCCGAGTGGATATCAAATACCCAACCATGGACAGTAATTCCCCTATCACGATAAGCCCGTTGCACTTCGGCTGTTTTAATCACATTGATACACTGTTCTTGAACATTTAATTCAACAAGCCTTTTGTAGCGTTGGTCTTCGTCTTTAATATCGTTCAGTTCTTTCCTATGGGTTCGGTAAACGTCCCTAATGTTCCTTAGCCAAGGATTAAGTATGCCCAAGTCCTGAGATTGCATGGCCGCCTTAACACCACCACAATAATAATGCCCACATACCACAATGTGTTTCACCTTTAAATGCAACGCAGCATAATCTATTACCGACATGGCACTTAAATCTGTATTAGGCACCATATTAGCTATATTTCTATGCACAAACACCTCTCCTGGGGCAACTCCCATTAATTCCTCTGCAGTTACTCTACTATCTGAGCAACCTATATACAGAATATCAGGATTTTGCCCTTTTGATAAGTTGCTAAAGTAGTTGGGGTCTATCCTTAACTTATCTTGAACCCATTCTTTGTTTTTTTCGAAAATGTATATAATATCCATTTTTATTTTCCTTTATGGTAAAGTCGATAATACCTATTTTATCAAAATACTGAATCATGCCTTTCAATTATTGTTTTCTTCAATAGTTTTAAGGACGATTTCAACTCTAAACTATAAATGTTAGATATACTGCTGAATGATGGCTATAAGTGAATTGGCATCCTGCTCTCCACTTTGACGCCATTTCATTTCTCCATCTTTGTAGATTATTAGTGTAGGTAGTCCTTTAACTCGAAGAGCTTCAGCAAGTTCTTCATTTTTTTCAACATCAATTTTAATAACTTTGGCTTTATCGCCTAGAGCAGCGGCTACATCCCTTAGTACGGCATGCATTGTAGTGGATTGTTCGTTCCATTCGGTGTAAAAGTCCAATAATACAGGAACTTCTACATCAATTAGTTCGCCAAATTTTGACATAAGTATGTGTTTAATAGTCAGATGTACTTATACAAACCTACGCATTTTTTTAATACGACAACTTTTTGGGCAGTATAAGCTTTTAAAACCTAATATTATAGGTCTAAATTTAAGAAATTTACCTACATATACAACAGTTAGCAATGCCATTATGTATTGGCAATTCCTTTTTTAAGTTCAATAACCGTAATTTCTGGCCAAATACCAACGCGACCAGGAAAAGCTAAATAACCAAAACCTCTATTAACATTAATGTATTGCCCCATATCTTCATAAATCCCAGCCCAGTGCTTATAACGCCATTTTACAGGACTCCATTTAAACCAGCCCGGTATTTCAATTCCAAACTGCATGCCATGTGTATGGCCGCTTAAAGTAAGGTGGTAATGGTAATCGTCTTTAATTACTTCTTGTCCCCAATGAGATGGGTCATGGCTCATTAATATTTTAAAGTCTTTTTTATCGATATCTTGGGAGGCTTTTTTTAAATCGCCCGCCTTTTTAAAACCACCTGCACCCCAATTTTCAACACCAATCAATGCAATGCGTTCGCCATCTTTTTCCAAAAAGCGGCTTTCATTCAACAACAAATCAAACCCAATCTCCTTTTGAAGGCGTTTTAAATCTTCCAAATTTTTGGTTTTAGCATCAGTGGACTCCCATTGTATATAATCTCCATAATCATGGTTTCCCAAAACAGAATAGAGCCCATCTTTGGCTTTTAACCTATTAAATACCTTCACATAAGGTAATAACTCATCAGTTTTATTATTAACAATATCACCAGTAAATAGAATTACATCACTTCCCTGTTTATTAATTAAATCTACGCCATATTTTACCTTATCCATATTATCGAAGCTCCCTGAATGGATATCACTTATTTGGGTTATCCTATAGCCATCGAAAGCCTGAGGTAAATCTTCGAAGTACAACGTATGTTTCAATACCTTATAATTATACTTGCCTATATAAATTCCATAGAGAACAGAGGTAAATGGTATGGCCGCAATGCCTAATGCTATTTGACTAATAAACTGCCGACGGGACGGTAAATAATTTCCTTTTGCGGTTTCACCTTCAGTAAAAAAACGATAAATGGCCAATGGCATCCTAAAAATATCCTCACTTAACATTAGTATAAGCAAGAACATTTTAGGTATTAAAATGGCTATAAAAAACCCAAAGGCATAACCATGTGCATGTGTAAAGCCATCACGTCGATTAAAGCCATAGTAGTAAAGTACAAAATTACCTATTACAATTATTGAAACGGCCCAATAAACTATGTTAAGCCATTGACTTTTATTTACCGTTTTAAACGCCTGATAAGCATAGATATCTATTATACCAAAAATGATTATGAAAATAGCCCAACGTAGCATAAATCCTTTTTTAATCAAAGATACAGCATTTAAAAACACAAGTTTAGCTGCATCCTTATATTTAACGATACATTAAGATTTTAATTATAGCTTGAATTATGGTTTGGAAGTATAAAGTAAATCTATTATCAAGAAACATAAACTCAATTAAAGTGAATTCCCAATAAGTGTTACGCAACAACTAATTTCTATAGGCAATATCAAGTAGCAGGTGACTGTATTCGGTTTAACAGTCCTAAATCTAAACTTTACCAATAATCCCTAAAATATCTTCAATGATTTTTATACTGGAATACGATATTATGGTTTCATCAAAAAATTTATCACTATTCATAGGTACTGTTGGTCGTTGGTTAACCACCCTGATACTTGTAGCAGACACATGGATTTCTGAAAAGCCTTTTTGCTTAAACAAGACTGCATTATTAGGTTTAATACCTCCCCCAGGAAGTATCTCCAAGGTGTCTTTTGCTCTTGTTTTTAATTCGGAAAGCAAATCAATACCCTGTTCTGCTGTCGCCTGTTGTCCTGAAGTAAGCACCCGATCAACCCCAATTTTTATTAATTGCTGTAGAGCTTCCTTTGGATTTGGCACCCAATCGAACGCTCGGTGAAAGGTAAAATCCAATGGTTTAGCACATTCAACAAGCGCTTTGGTACGCTCCACATCGATAGTATTATCGGTATTTAAAACTCCAGAAACGACACCCATACAACCCAAACCCTTACACATTTCTATATCTTGTTTTATAATGTCGATTTCGGCATCGGTATAAGTAAAATTACCACTCCTAGGCCGTACCAATATAAATACGGGAATTGACAAAGCGCTTACCACTTGTTTAATTAGTCCGTAAGATGGCGTAATACCCCCAACTGCTAGCTCTGAACATAACTCGATACGATGCGCTCCTGCCCGTTGGGCATTAATAGCCGATTGATAAGAATTGGCACAAACTTCTAGAATCATTTTTGTTTTTTATTAAATATGCCAAATTCCGAATTATTAACCACAAATCAAAAATAGTTTTTGTAGTTTTGGTTACCTTGTCTGTTCAAGAGTTGTAGAGATCCCTTTTTGGGATATAACAAAATTGACAACCTCTCGACTCCGTTCGAGGTGACACCATATTCATATTTATAACTATTCAATAGAATGTCTGATAAAAAACGTCTTTTTTTAGTTGATGCCTACGCCTTAATTTTTCGTGGCTATTACGCCTTTATAAAAAATCCAAGAATCAATTCCAAAGGGATAGACACTTCTGCTATTATGGGTTTTATGAACTCGCTTTTGGACGTAATAAAACGGGAACGCCCCGACCATTTAGCTGTGTGTTTTGATAAGGGTGGCAGTACCGAACGTGTTGAACTGTTTGAAGACTATAAGGCCAATCGTGATGAAACTCCTGAAGCCATTAAAATAGCCGTTCCCTACATTCATGATATCTTAAAAGCTATGCATATTCCTATTATGGTAAAAGAAGGCTATGAAGCTGATGATGTTATAGGTACTCTTTCAAAACAAGCTGAAAAAGAAGGTTATGAAACCTATATGGTAACCCCCGATAAAGATTTTGCCCAATTAGTTAGTGAACATATTTTCATGTACCGTCCTAAATCCTTTGGGGGCGGTTATGAGGTTTGGGGCATCCCGGAGGTACAACAAAAATTTGAGGTAGAACGCCCTGAACAGGTAATAGACTTTTTAGGAATGATGGGTGACTCGTCCGATAACATTCCCGGACTACCCGGTGTGGGAGAAAAAACTGCTAAAAAATTTATTCAGGCTTATGGCAGTATGGAAAACCTGTTGGCCAACACTCATGAGCTAAAGGGTAAAATGAAGGAAAAGATTGAAGCCAATGCTGATCTAGGGCTGCTCTCCAAAAAACTGGCACGCATTATGCTGAATGTCCCTGTTACATTTGATGCCAAGGATTTTGAAATGGAACACCCTAATATTGATGCCGTAAAGCAGATTTTCCAAGATTTGGAATTTCGACGATTGACGGAAAATTTCTTAAAGACTTTTGCTACTGAAAATGAGACTTCGACTTCGCCGAGTGAACAGGCTCCGAGTGAAAACAATGTAGCTTCGAGTGACCTCAGCCACCAAACATCAGCATCTAAAAAATCAACATTGGCAGGTGCTGGTCAGTTTTCCCTGTTTGATACCGATGGTACTGATGGAGCAGCTACCGAAACACCTTCAGCCTATACCAGAAAAACAGCTGAAACAACATCGCATTTTTATCAAAGTATCACATCAAAAAAAGCGCTGGAACTATTTCTAGAGAAAATCATGTTACAACACAGCGTATGTTTCGATACTGAAACCACTGGTATAGACCCCATTAATGCAGAATTGGTTGGTATTGCATTTTCTTGGGAAGCAGGCAAAGGCTACTACATTCCATTTCCAGATAATAAGAGCGATGCCCAAGGTTTAATAGAGGCTATTCGTCCTTTTTTCGAAAGCAAATCCATTGAAAAAATTGGTCAGAATTTAAAATATGATATTAAAGTCTTGGCCAAATATAACATTGATGTAAAAGGTAAACTGTTCGACACCATGTTGGCACATTACTTGATTAATCCAGACATGCGACATAATATGGACGTACTAGCCGAAACCTATTTAAACTACGTGCCTATTTCTATTGAAACCCTAATTGGCAAAAAAGGGAAAAATCAGTTATCCATGCGACAGGTTCCTTTGGAAAAACAAACTGAATACGCTGTTGAGGATGCCGACATTACCCTACAGCTTAAAACCCATTTTGAAAATGAATTGGGTGAAGCCAATACCCAAGCTTTATTCGATAATATTGAAATTCCTTTGTTACGTGTATTAGCGGCTATGGAATTGGAAGGTATTAACTTGAACAAAGACTTTTTAAATAGCCTTTCGGAACAATTGGATAATGACATAAATACCTTAGAATCTCAAATTTATGCTGAAGCTGGTGAAGTGTTCAACATTGCTTCTCCTAAACAATTGGGTGAAATTTTATTTGATAAACTAAAGTTGGTAGACAAGCCTAAAAAGACCAAAACGGGCCAATATTCAACTGCCGAAGATGTATTGAGTTATTTGGCAAAAGACCATGCCATTATTCAAAACATATTGGATTATAGAGGTCTCTCGAAATTAAAAAGTACTTATGTTGATGCTTTGCCCAATCAAGTAGAAACTTCAACCGGTAGGATCCACACCGACTATATGCAAACCGTAGCTGCTACTGGAAGATTGAGCAGCAACAACCCTAACCTTCAAAATATTCCTATTCGTACCGAACGGGGTAGGCAAGTGCGCAAGGCCTTTATTCCTAGGAACAAAGATTATACTCTCTTAGCTGCCGATTATAGCCAAATAGAGTTACGCATTATTGCTGCTCTAAGTGAAGAAGACACTATGATTGAAGCTTTTAAGCACGGTGAGGATATTCATGCCTCAACAGCCTCTAAAGTATTTAATGTACCAATTGAAGCTGTAACCCGTGAACAACGTAGCAATGCCAAAACAGTAAACTTTGGTATTATTTATGGAGTTTCCGCCTTTGGTTTAAGTAATCAAACCAATCTTTCTAGAAGTGAAGCCAAAGAACTTATTGATACCTACTACACTACATACCCCAAACTAAAACGTTTTATTAGCAATCAAGTGGATTTTGCGAGAGACCATGGCTACGTACAAACAGTTTTGGGTCGCAGACGCTATTTAAAGGACATTAACTCACAAAATGCCGTGGTAAGAGGGGCTGCCGAACGCAATGCCGTTAATGCTCCTATACAAGGAAGTGCTGCCGATATTATTAAAATAGCCATGATTAATATTTATAGGAAGCTATTGGAAGGCCAATTTAAAACCAAAATGCTTTTGCAAGTACATGACGAACTGGTATTCGATGTGTATAAGCCCGAATTGGAGATTGTGTCTAAATTAATCAAAACCGAAATGGAAAACGCATATAAACTTACAGTTCCCTTAGATGTTGATATTGATACTGGGGATAATTGGTTGGAAGCACATTGACCCGCACTGAACAAAGGGGAAATAAATAAAGAATTCGTTGAAAGAACTGTACTGTACTGTATAAATGTGGGGAATTATACTCAAGGCAGAGTATCAAGTAATTCTTTTGGGTTAGACGATTAAGTTTGGCATTTTAATCAAAAAAATAATCACACTTCTCTATTTGGCAATCAAATATATAATCGTAAATTTAATTATTATCATTTAACCTTCTTTTTAAGACAAGATATTGAACCATGAAAATAAGATTTAGGAATAAGCACATGAACTTCAATCTGATTTTCGGATTGATTTGGTTGGCTTGGTTTTTTATTGGCATGTTTTCCAAAGAAAAACCTCATTGGACAGACTATGGTTGGGCTATAATTTTTGCCACGTATTTAGTAGTATATTTTTACCAACGTAAAAATAAATATTTGACTATAAAAAGTGGCATTTTAAAAGTGAATGGTCCATTTGGAAAGGAAGTACGATTGACTGACATAAAGCGTATTAAAAAATTTGCTGGTGATTATATTTTAAAAACAGACAATACTAAATTGACCATAAACACTCAAATAATTGAACCTCATTCACTCGTTAAATTAAACACTGTGTTGCAAAAACTGAATGTGGAATGGAATTAAAAACCTTTTGCAGCAAAGAACTGAGTTAAAAACTAGGTAATTTATTATTTTGATTTTTTAACCTGAAAATCAACGAAGATTTTCATGCTACTTTATTATAGCTAAAACTTTGATCAACAATGTAAAAACAATGAATCTAGCTGTATTCCTTTTATTAATTTGCCAATTATTAACTTCATGTAATACAGATAAAACTACTTTATATCTAGATAAAACTTACCCAGAGGCAAACGAACGTTTTGTTTCAGAAGAAAACATGATCTACTATATCGATCCTGTTAATGGAAATGATGCAAACATTGGAACAAAAAAAGAAGCGCCCTGGAAAACATTTCGGAGAATAAATCAATTACGATTGAATAAAGGGAATAAAATTGAAATATTATCACCAGGAACATTTAAAGAATCATTGTTTTTGATTGGGCAGGGAAGCACCGATTTTCCCATTATAATTGAATTTTTTCCTGGCAAATATGATTTTTATCCAGAGGAAGCTTTTAAAGCTAAATTTCATATTTCCAATACCAATGATTCACCGAATTCTCCAAAAGCTATTGCTTTTTATTTTTTGAATTCTGAAAATATTAAGATTAAAGGCAATGGAGCAGAATTTGTTTTTAGAGGAAAAACAATTGAAACGAGTTTAAACAATTGTAATAACATAACTATCGAAAATCTTAGTTTTGACTATAAACGTCCAACTGTTTCTGAAATGAAGGTTCTAAGTGTAAATAAAAATTATGCCGATATTCAGATACATAAAGATTCACAATATAAAATAGTCGACAGCACTCTTATATGGATTGGTGAGGGCTGGAAACATGAAGCACAGTCTTTGTGGCAAGTTTTTAATTACAAAGAAAATAAGGTCAAGAGAATTAACCTGCCAATAGAAACTATGCGTTTTTTAGAATTAGAACAAAATATGGTACGTATAAATTATAATGTGAACCCAGGATTTATAAAAGGATTTACATATCAGAACCGAAATACATTTAGGGACTATGCAGCCATATTTTTACAAAAGAGTAAAAACATTTCCTTTAAAAATGTTAACATCTACTTTATGCACGGAATGGGTATTGTAAGTCAGTACTGTGAAAATATAACACTAGACTCTCTTCAAGTTAAACCAAAAGAAAATTCTGGCAGAACCTGCTCTGCTTGGGCAGATATTCTTCACTTCTCGGGATGCAAAGGAAATATTACAATAAATAATTCTTATTTGTCCGCTGCTAATGATGATGCCATTAATGTTCATGGAACTCACCTTCGGATAGTTGAGAAAATTTCAAACAGAAAAATTAAAGTCCGTTTCATGCATCCGCAAACCTATGGTTTTGATGCTTTTTTTACAGGAGACAGCATTGAGTTCATAGGAGCCAAAACACTTTTATCTTATTCCAAAAATAAGATCATTAACACAGAAAAACTAAATGATAAGGAAATCGAATTAACACTTGGTCAAGATATTCCTAATAATATTAAAACGGATGATGTAATTGAAAACACATCATGGACAGCTGATGTAACCATTCGAAATAATAAGATAGTTTATATACCAACACGCGGCATTCTCATTACTACAAGAGGAAGGGTAATTATTGAAAAGAATGAGTTATTTAAAACTCATATGAGTGGTATTTTGATTGCAAATGATGCAAATACCTGGTTTGAATCGGGGAGTGTTAAAGATGTAACCATTAGCAAAAACAAATTTATTGAATGTGGGGATCCTGTAATTAATATTCATCCTGAAAATTCTGAAATTTTAAGTGAACATCCAATACATAAGAATATTAAAATAATTAACAATCAATTTTTTTTGAAGGAAAATACAATTCTTTCTGCAAAAAGCACAGGAAACCTCAGTTTTTATAATAACAAAATCTATTCAGAGTCTAACCTTAACATGAATGAATTAATAAGCTTAGATGTCTGTTCTAATATTAAAATAAAGGATAATCAAATAAACAATAAAGTGGTTAACACTATATATAAGAACTAGGCGATAATGATAAATTCAAATTCGGTTATATTCCTATTAAGCTATTGGTTTGCTTATACTACTTTTATCCAGATTTTATAAATAATACACCACAAATTTAACCCAAAGAATAGCAAACACGTTTTAGCTAAAAATATTCATGTCTCACTATTTGGTAATCAAATATATAATCGTAAATTTGCAAACTCTTTTTGAGAGAGGAATGTTTAATCAGAAAAATTAAAAGTGTGGACACATTAAGCTACAAAACAATTTCGGCTAACAAAGCTACTGTAAACAAGCAGTGGGTTTTGGTTGATGCCGAAGGGCAAACGCTTGGCCGCTTAGCTTCAAAAGTTGCAAAACTTTTAAGAGGTAAGCACAAGCCTAACTTCACACCACATGTTGATTGCGGCGACAACGTTATTGTTATTAATGCAGAAAAAATCAACTTAACTGGAAATAAGTGGAACGATAAAACTTATATTCGTCACACAGGGTACCCAGGTGGTCAGAGAAGTTTAACTGCTACCGAATTGTTTGGAAAAGATCCTGCAAGAGTAGTAGAAAAATCAGTAAAAGGAATGTTGCCTAAAAACAAATTAGGGGCAGATTTATTCCGTAACCTTACAGTTGTTGTTGGTTCAGAACACGCACATGCTGCACAAAAACCAAAAGCAATTAACTTAAACGAATTTAATTAATGGAAGTAATTCACAAAATCGGCCGTAGAAAGACGGCTGTTGCTCGTGCTTATGTTGCCCCAGGAAAAGGGAACATATCGATTAACAAAAAAGACATAGCCGCTTACTTCACTACTGCGACATTACAGTACAAAGTAAAGCAACCTTTAGCTATGACTAACAATGATGGCAACTTTGATATTACAGTCAATGTATATGGAGGCGGTATTACTGGACAAGCAGAAGCAGTACGCTTGGCAATTTCCCGTGCTATGTGTGAGGTAGATGCCGAAAACAGAGCCATCCTTAAGCCAGAAGGATTATTAACAAGAGACCCCAGAATGGTTGAGCGTAAGAAATTCGGTCAGAAGAAAGCGCGTAAGAAATTCCAGTTCTCTAAACGTTAATATTATCCTCAACTCGATTGAGGATCTGTTTGTCAGATGTCTCAATCTTGTTGAAACCTTTATTGAAATTAAAATTAACCCAGTTATTGTTGTCCATGGCAGAAATGTCAGGATTTAGTTTAGCATCTAAATGGTTAAGGCGAATATAAAATGACCACTTGGCCATTGCTAATTCAACAGAACGTAAACTATTACAAAAATGGCAGTAGAAGTAAAAGAACTACTAGAAGCAGGTGTACACTTCGGACACCTTACACGTAAATGGGACCCTAATATGGCTCCTTACGTTTATATGGAGCGTAATGGCATCCATATTATAAACCTATACAAAACAGCAGCTAAAATTGAAGAAGCCGGTAACGCATTAGCTAAAATTGCGGCATCCGGACGTAAAATTTTATTTGTTGCCACCAAAAAACAAGCCAAGGACATCGTTGCAGAAAAAGCAACAGCCATTAACATGCCTTATATTACAGAAAGATGGCCAGGTGGTATGTTAACTAACTTTGTTACTATTAGAAAAGCCGTTAAAAAAATGGCTTCCATTGATAGAATGAAGAAAGATGGCACCTTTAACACCTTATCTAAAAAAGAGCGTTTACAAGTAGACCGTTTAAGAGCTAAGTTAGAGAAAAACTTAGGATCCATTAGTGACATGACTCGTTTACCAGGCGCTTTATTTGTTGTAGATATTAAGCGTGAGCACATCGCGATTAAAGAAGCACAAAAATTAAACATTCCAATTTTTGCAATGGTAGACACCAACTCAGACCCACGTCAAGTTGATTATGTTATCCCTGCAAATGATGACGCTTCTAAATCGATTGATAAAATTTTATCTTATGTAACTACTGCAATAGCTGGTGGTTTAGCTGAACGTAAAGCTGAAAAGCAAGCATCTGCAGAAGGAGATGAAGCTCCAAAAG
Source organism: Aestuariivivens marinum (assembly GCF_022662175.1). Lineage (GTDB taxonomy): Bacteria > Bacteroidota > Bacteroidia > Flavobacteriales > Flavobacteriaceae > Aestuariivivens > Aestuariivivens marinum. Next base: position 419,335 of record NZ_JAKMCR010000001.1, read on the forward strand.
CTAAAAAAGCCACTAAAAAAGCTGTGGCAGTATCAGAAGAAGAAGAATAAACAACATTAACACAACAAAACAAGTCGTTTATTTATTTTCTGAAATGGAAAAAACTAAACGACTTTTTAAATTATAATTAATTATGAGTACTACAGTAAAAGTTACAGCCGCTGAAGTAAATAAATTAAGACAAGCTACCGGAGCCGGTATGATGGACTGTAAAAAAGCCCTTGTTGAAGCTGAAGGTGATTTTGATAAAGCCATTGAAATCCTTAGAAAAAAAGGACAAAAAGTAGCTGAAAAAAGAGCAGACAGAGAATCTTCTGAAGGTGCTGCTATCGCTAAAATAAATGCAGACCAAACTGCTGGAGTTGCTATTGTATTAGGTTGCGAAACCGACTTTGTTGGTAAGAATGAAAACTTTGTAGCCTTAGCTAATCAATTAGCTGAAGTGGCTTTAAACTATAATACTAAAGAAGAGTTTTTAGCTGCTAATTTTGGCGGCATTACCGTTGCCGAAAAATTAACTGAGCAAACAGGTGTTATTGGCGAGAAATTAGACATTACTGCTTTTGAGAAATTAGAAGCGCCTTATGTTGGGGCTTATGTTCACATTAATAAAATTGCAGCTTTGGTTGGTTTGTCGGCAAAAGTAGATAATGCTGAGACTTTAGTAAAAGATGTAGCTATGCAAGTCGCTTCTATGGGAGCAACCACATTATCTTATAAAGATTTCGATCCTGCTTACATCGCTTCTGAAACCGAAGCTAGAATTGCAGTGATTGAAAAAGATAATGAAGAATTGGCCCGTTTAGGCAAAACCCTTAAAAATGTACCTAAATACATTTCTATGGCTCAATTAACCCCTGAAGTTCTAGCTCAAGCTGAAGCAGATGCAAAAGCTGAATTAAAAGCTGAAGGAAAGCCGGAACAAATTTGGGACAGAATTTTACCAGGTAAAATGGAACGTTTCATTTCAGATAACACCACATTAGACCAAGAGAAGTGTCTATTGGATCAGAACTTTATTAAAGACGAAAAGCAAACCGTTGCCAAATATGTGGCTTCTTACGGCGAAGTTGAAATTACTGGTTTCAAACGTGCTACAGTAGGATAAACATTTGGCTTATTAAATATTTTAAAAAAACCATCAAGTTTGAAAGCTTGATGGTTTTTTTATTAAAACTAATTTTAAGTTTTGATTTCTCTAACTAAATCACCTGCAAAAAAACTTAAAACTATAAGCAATTATCCGTAGCACTAGATTTTCGTCCCATACCTATTTCAGATATACTTTTTCACTCCTTTTTCAGCTATTGAGTTGCTGTATCGGGTTTGCTATGACAAAATTTTAGTTTTATGTTGCTTTTCCCATAATTAACCCTAAGTCTTGAAAATAAGCTATATAATGCATAAAAACATTCTTGAATTCATATACAAGAAAACTATTTTAATAATCCGGCTATCGCTAAACAGCAAAAAAATGTTTAGTTTTGCACAACCCTGTTTCCGCATGTGTGGAAAACTCATCAAACATTTATGAAATACAAAAGAATACTCCTCAAACTATCTGGTGAAGCCCTTATGGGAGACCGACAATATGGTATTGACCCACAACGCTTAGCAGAATATGCCCAAGATATAAAAGAAATTACCGAAAAAGGCGTTGAAGTGGCAATTGTTATTGGTGGTGGTAATATTTTTAGGGGTGTTGCAGGCGCTAGTAATGGAATGGATCGTGTACAGGGTGACCATATGGGCATGTTGGCTACAGTAATAAACGGCCTGGCATTACAAAGTGCTTTGGAAGATGCTGGATTAAAAACACGATTGCAAACAGCAATTAAAATCAACGAAGTGGCCGAACCTTTTATTCGTAGAAAGGCTTTGAGCCATTTAAACAAAGGCCGAGTTGTTATTTTTGGAGGAGGCACTGGAAACCCTTATTTTACTACCGATTCTGCAGCCGTACTTAGAGCCATTGAAATTGAAGCCGATGTAATTTTAAAAGGAACCCGTGTAGATGGCATTTATAATGCTGACCCAGAAAAAGACCAAACTGCTACAAAGTTCAACTTTATTTCCTTTGATGATGTTTTGAGAAAAGGTCTAAAAGTAATGGACTCGACTGCATTTACCCTTAGTCAAGAAAATAAATTACCCATTATTGTATTCGACATGAATAAAAAAGGTAATTTGCTTAAAGTTGTTTCTGGTGAAAATGTTGGGACAGAAGTTAACTTGTAAAATTGCGTAATTTTTGAATATTTATTGACCAAAATTTAAAATAATGGACGATATACAATTTATATTAGACACTGCAAAAGAAGCTATGGACAATGCCATTAAGCATTTAGAAAAGCAATTTGTAAATATTAGGGCAGGTAAAGCAAGCCCTGCTATGTTGGGTAGCGTAATGGTAGACTACTACGGATCGCAAACCCCTTTAAACCAAGTAGCCAATGTTAACACTCCAGATGGTAGAACTATTAGTGTACAGCCTTGGGAAAAGAACATGCTTCAAGAAATTGAACGTGCCATTATTTATGCCAATTTAGGATTTAACCCCATGAACAATGGAGAAATGATTATTATCAACGTGCCACCACTAACCGAAGAACGCCGTAGGGAGTTATCAAAACAGGCTAAGGCAGAAGCCGAAGACGCAAAAGTTAGTATTAGAACTGCCCGTAAAGATGCCAATCACGAGATAAAAAAGTTGGACCATGTCTCTGAAGACCTTCAAAGTAACGCTGAAATAGACGTACAAGAAATGACCGATAAATACGTTAAAAAGGTAGATGAGCTATACGGCGTCAAAGAAAAGGAAATTATGACCGTATAAATGAAAGCGACATTTTAAGTCGCTTTTTTATTATATAAAACCTAGCCTGTTTTCAGTAATGCTAAAATTTTATACGTTACTAGCTTTTATTTCCCTTGCAGCATTAGCACAATCGCAATCGCTCATCAAAAACAACTTAAGCCCTGCACAGGATTCTGTTAAAACCAAACTTCTAACAAGCCTTGGTAACGGTTATTTCCCTTCAAAATATTTCAATAGTGATTTGAGATATCTGATAAAATACAATCAATACGAAGGTATTAGAACCGGGCTTGGCGGCGTAACAAACGAAGCCTTTTCTAAACGCTATAGATTAAATGCCTATGCAGTGTACGGTTTTAGGGACCATCGTTTTAAATACAGTATTGGCGGTGGATTAATAATATCAGAAAAAACAAATACCTGGGTAAACCTGTCTTATACAGATGATCTTCAGGAAACCGGTAGTACTATATTTTTAACCGATGGCCGTTTTTTTCAATTTTTTGAGCCCCGTTTATTAAATATCAGTTTATTTCATAAACACATCACAAAAGCCATTTCTTTAAAGCATGAGCTTAGCTCCAAGTTACTTACCAAAACCGAATTTGCTATAAGTAACATCAATCCCACCTATAGCTACGGATATCATGTAAACAACTCTGTAATTAACAACTTTCATTTAAGTACCCTAAAAACAGCCATACAATGGAGCCCTTTCAACACATTTAAATCTTCTGAAAATGGATTAGTAGAAATCAATCCGGGCTATCCAAAATTCACCATTCAATACACAAAAAGCTTTAATAATATATTTAAAAGCAACTTAGGGTTTTCCAAACTTGACTTTAAAACCATCTATAAAATAGGTGATGAAAATTCTACCTTCTCTGAATTTACTTTAGTTTCAGGCATAGCTAAAGGGAATGTTCCAATAACGCACATGTACCATGCCTACCCTAACAACATTAACAAAGAAACTATTTTACAACGTTTCTCAGTTGCTGGTCTAACAAGCTTTGAAACCATGTATTTTAATGAATTTTTCTCTGATAAATTTACTACACTACAACTCAAATATTTTTTAAAACCTTTTGGTTTTTCATCAAGATACAAACCCCAAATGGTATTGATAACCCGTTATGCTATTGGTGACATGGGTCATCCCGAAAAACATGAAAACATAACTTTTGGTTCGCTTAAAAAAGGTTATACCGAATCTGGTTTAGAGATAAATAAACTCCTTTTTGGCTTTGGTTTAAGTTTTACGTATCGCTATGGGGCATACCACCTGCCAGAGTTTGAAGATAACATAGCATTTAAATTTACTTTTAACGTAACATTATAAGTCTTATAAGATATGTAATACTTTGTTTTTTCTACCTTTGCCCAACTTTAAAATAAAGCATGCTAAAACTTTTCACTAAAGATTTTTGGGACGTCGTTGCCCGTCTTATCCTGCGTAATAAAATTATTATTCTTATTACTATAGTTTTAGTTACCCTTATCTTTAGTATGAAATGGGAAAATATGCGTTTTACCTATACCGAAGCCAATTTATTGCCCAATGACCATGACGTCAACATTACTTATAACAATTTTTTAAAAACTTTTGGTGAAGAAGGCAACCTCATTGTTTTAGGCGTTAAGGATAGCTCTTTATTTTCTGTTGAAAAGTTTAATGCATGGAACAGGCTTTCCGATAGCTTTAAAAAATACAATGAAGTTGAAACCGTAATCTCCATTAAAGATTTACAAAAACTCATTAAGGATACGGACAATGAAAAGTTTAAACTACAACCCTTCATTAAAGATTCCATTAAGTCTATAAGTGACCTTAATCAACTTCAAAATGAGCTTTTTAATAAATATCCTTTTTACGATAACTTTTTGTTCAATGCCGAAACGAAAACCCTTAGAACGGCCATTTATTTAAAAAAGGATATTGTTAACACACCCGTTAGAAAGGATTTTATTGTAGCCCATTTAATTCCAGAAATTGAAGCCTTTCAAAATAAAAATAATTTAGATGTTCGCATTTCGGGCATGCCCTATATAAGAACGTTAAACTCACAAATTATAGTAGATGAAATAGGATGGTTTGTAGCTGCAGCCTTGCTTGTAACCTCTTTAATTTTCTTTTTCTTCTTTAGATCGTTTAGGGCCACCTTTATTTCACTTATCGTGGTTTGTATTGGAGTGATGTGGACTTTGGGTATTATTGGCGCCTTAAATTACGAGATTACCGTTTTAACAGCACTCATTCCACCCCTTATAATTGTTATTGGTATTCCCAACTGTATTTTTTTAATCAATAAATACCAGCACGAAGTTAAGCTACATGGCAATAAAGTTAAATCACTACAACGGGTAATCACAAAAATTGGTAATGCGACCTTAATGACCAATGTAACTACCGCTTCGGGTTTTGCGACGTTTATTTTAACCGAGAGTGACCTATTAAAAGAATTCGGTGTAGTTGCTTCACTTAGCATTTTGGCCATTTTTATATTATGTCTACTCATTATCCCTATTATATACACTTTTTTACCATTTCCTAAGGATCGTCATTTAGAACACTTAAACAAACGTTGGATTGGTGGATTTGTAAACTGGATGGAGCGTATGGTAAAACACAAACGTATTGCCATATATGCTACTTCAGTAATACTTTTAATAGCTAGTATGATAGGCATCTATCAAATTAAAATATCTGGGAGTTTAATTGAGGACATGCCCAAAAACACTGAGTTCTTTAAGGATATCCGTTTTTTTGAAGAAGAGTTTAACGGGATTATGCCTTTGGAAATCATGATTGACACCAAGCGTAAAAAAGGTGTCATGAAACTTTCTACCTTAAAACGCATGAATGAACTAGAGGATTTAATTTTGGATACACCCGAACTATCGAAACCCTTATCTGCTGTTAGCCTAGTCAAGTATTCCAAGCAGGCCTATTATAATGGTAATACTAAATTTTATCAGTTGCCTTCCTCACAGGAAAACAACTTTATTTTATCCTATGCCAAAAATTCGTCTTCTAATGTCGATCTCCTTAAGAACTTTGTAGATAGCACAGGTCAATATGCTCGTATTACCACATTTATGAAAGATATTGGCACCGATAAAATGGAGCGTATACAAGAACATCTTCAAAATAAAATCGATAAGGTTTTTCCAAAGGATCGTTACAATGTTACTATGACGGGAAAAGCCTTGGTATTTCAAAAAGGAACTACTTATTTGGTTAAAAACTTGGCTATATCTTTATCATTAGCCATTTTTTTAATTTCTCTTTTTATGGCTTATATGTTTCGTTCTGCCCGAATGATTATAGTTTCACTTATCCCTAACCTATTACCTCTTTTAGTTACTGCTGGCTTAATGGGTTATTTAGGGGTTCCCATAAAACCATCAACGATATTGGTTTTTAGCATTGCTTTTGGTATTTCGGTAGATGACACCATTCACTTTTTAGCCAAATACCGCCAAGAACTGCAAGCTCATAACTGGAAAATAAAGACTTCTGTTTACAGAGCCCTAAGGGAAACGGGGGTAAGCATGTTTTATACCTCAATAGTGTTGTTTTTTGGGTTTTCGGTATTTACCATTTCAAGTTTTGGTGGCACGGTAGCTTTAGGGGCCCTAGTTTCTGCTACATTACTATTTGCCATGCTATCAAATTTATTATTGCTACCTTCACTACTGTTGTCTTTAGAGCGCAGTATAGCAAACAAAGAAGTATTAAGGGAGCCTTCAATAAATATTATACCGGAAGAAGAGGAAGAAGAGCTTTTTGAATAACCATTGGATTTAGACTCATTTATTTGAACACGTTTTTAAACTATAATTTAGAGTTTAATTACTTGAAAGCCGAACACCTTTTTTTATATTTACTTTTTGAAAATCATAATGTATAAATGAAGATATTTACCGTTTTAGAATTATTGCAAAAAGAACCATCTGTTCTTGAACCTGTTGAAATAAAAGGTTGGGTAAGAACCTTTCGCGCCAACCGATTCATTGCTCTTAACGATGGTTCCACTTTAAACAATATACAATGTGTTGTAGATTTTGAAAAGTTTGATGAGTCACTTTTAAAACGCATAACTACTGGTGCCGCTTTACATGTTAAAGGTGAACTAGTTGAAAGCCAAGGTAAAGGACAGAAGGTAGAAATTATTGTAAGCGAACTTGATGTATTGGGAGACAGTAATCCAGAGTCATACCCTATTCAACCTAAAAAGCATTCATTTGAGTTTTTAAGGGAACAAGCCCATTTGCGTACCCGTACCAATACCTTTAGTGCCGTTATGCGTTTGCGTTCGGCATTATCGTTTGCCATCCATAAGTATTTTAACGATCAAGGATTTTATTACATGCATGCGCCTATTATTACAGGCAGTGATGCCGAAGGCGCAGGTGAAATGTTTAGGGTGACTAGCCTTGACGCTAAAAATCCACCAATAAATGATGCTGGCGAAATAGATTATACTCAAGATTTCTTTGGAAAGGAAACCAACCTAACTGTATCTGGACAGCTAGAAGCAGAAACCTATGCCATGTCGCTAGGTAAAGTATATACATTTGGACCAACATTTCGTGCCGAAAATTCTAACACATCCAGACATCTTGCCGAGTTTTGGATGATAGAACCTGAAGTAGCTTTTTTAGATTTAGCAGGTAATATGGATTTGGCCGAAGACTTTTTAAAATATGTTCTAGGTTATATTTTAGAAAACAACATAGAAGATTTAGAGTTTTTAGACAAGCGCTTACAGGATGAAGACAAAACAAAGCCACATGCTGAGCGTAATGAAATGACCCTAATTGAAAAGTTGAAGTTTGTTACAGAAAATCATTTTAAACGCTTAAGTTATACCGAAGCTATCGATATTTTACGCAATTGTAAACCCAATAAGAAAAAGAAGTTTAAATATATAATTAACGAATGGGGAGCCGATTTACAAAGTGAACATGAACGTTATTTGGTAGAAAAACACTTTAAGTGCCCTGTGATATTATTTGATTACCCTGCCAAGATAAAGGCCTTTTATATGCGCTTAAATGATGATGGCAAAACAGTTCGTGCCATGGATATTTTATTCCCTGGCATTGGTGAAATTGTTGGTGGTGCACAGCGCGAAGAACGTCTTGAGATTCTAAAACAAAAAATGGCAGATATTAACATTCCCGAGGAAGATTTATGGTGGTATTTAGACCTTAGAAAATATGGTACAGCTGTACATTCTGGTTTTGGTTTAGGTTTTGAACGTTTAGTAATGTTCGCTACTGGAATGAGCAATATTAGGGATGTTATTCCGTTTCCTAGGACGCCACAAAATGCTGAGTTTTAAAATGTTTAGACCTGTTTTTTAAAATTTGATAGGTCTTTAACTCTAAAGTATAATAACTCAATAATCAAATATCATAATGAATGGATGACTTCGGGAACCTCTAACTCCTATTTTCAATCTAAATGTCTATCTTTATATTGATATTGAATACCAAATCATAATCAATGCTTAAACAACAATTACAATTTAAGTTATCGCAAAAGTTATCACCGCAACAAATTCAATTGATGAAATTGATACAGTTGCCTACACAAGCTTTTGAACAACGCTTAAAACAGGAATTGGAAGAAAACCCAGCTTTAGAAAGTGGTAAGGAAATCGAAAATGAATTTGGTTCGGATTTTGAAAATTCTGATGATGATTATAGTGACAACGAATCTATAACCGCTGAAGACATTAATGTTGATGAATATTTAAGCGATGACGAAATTCCTGATTACCGTACACAGGTTAACAATTACAGTAGTGATGATGAGGAAAAAACTATTCCGTATGCTGCTGGTGTATCGTTTACCCAACATTTAGTAAACCAATTAAACACGTATCGATTGAATGATGAAGAACGTGATATTGCTGAATTTTTAGTGGGGAGTGTGGATGAAAGTGGTTATATCCGTAGAACATTATCTGATATTATGGACGATTTGGCTTTTACCCAGAATGTATACACCTCCGAAGAAAAAATAGAACAGGTGTTACACATTGTCCATCAGTTGGATCCCGCAGGTGTTGGCGCCAGAAATCTACAAGAGTGCCTGAGCATTCAGCTTCATAGGAAAGAAAAAAATACAAATACAGAATTAGCCTTAAATATAATAGACTCTGCTTTTGAACAGTTTACTAAAAAGCACTACAAAAAGTTGATCCAGAAGTTTGACATTACGGAAGATCAACTAAAGGGAGCCATACACGAAATTGAACATTTAAACCCTAAACCAGGTGGTTCTTATTCTGGTAATAATAGAATTGTTGAACACGTGGTTCCAGACTTTGCCATAAAAATTGAAGATGGCGAATTAGAATTAACCCTTAATGGAAGGAATGCTCCCGAATTGCATGTTTCAAGGGAATATAATAATATGCTTAAAGGCTATAAAGAATCCAAGGACAAGTCTAAATCCCAAAAAGATGCTGTTTTGTTTATTAAACAGAAATTGGATGCAGCCAAATGGTTTATTGAGGCCATTAAACAACGTCAGCAAACACTGTTTATAACCATGAGCGCCATTATGCACTACCAAAAGGATTATTTTTTAACAGGTGATGAGCGACAGTTAAAACCTATGATTCTTAAAGACATTGCAGATGAAATACAAATGGATGTTTCAACCGTTTCTAGGGTAGCCAATAGTAAATATGTAGACACTCCTTATGGAACAAAATTAATTAAAGAGTTCTTTTCAGAATCTATGAAAAATGACCAAGGTGAAGATGTTTCAACACGGGAAATAAAGAAAATACTGGAAACTGTTATAGTAGAAGAAAACAAAAGAAAGCCATTAACTGATGATGCCTTAGCAAATATCTTAAAAGATAAAGGCTATCCCATAGCACGACGTACAGTGGCTAAATATAGAGAACAACTTGATATTCCAGTAGCAAGGCTACGTAAAAAAATATAATGGATAGTATTTTAAGAAGTATTTCATTTATTTTCCATCCATTATTGATGCCTATTTTTGGTGTATTTTTTTATTTTTCAAAATCTCCAAGATATATCCCAGTCGAAGTGATCAATGCTAAACTAGTGTCTCTTTTCATTTTGACCGTTATTCTTCCCATTCTTTTATATTTTCTTTTAAAAACACTCGGAAAGGTAACTTCCATTTATCTAAAAAGTACCAAAGAGCGCATTATACCCTTAATATTGAATTTTGTAGTAACCTTAGTTATTATAAAACGGATTTTAACCCCTACACAAGTTGTTGAACTGTATTTCTTTTTTGTAGGTATTTTAATTTCAACATTGTCTTGCCTTATTTTGGCTGTTTTAAAATTTAAAGCAAGTATTCACTTGATGGCCATTTCTGGTTTATTGATGTTCTTTATTGCGTTAAGTATTCATTTTAGCATCAATATAAATGGAACCTTGGCCTTTACGATTATTATAACAGGTGCAGTAGCAACTTCCCGATTGCATTTGAAGGCGCATAGTTTTACAGAGTTAGTAGTTGGATTTTTTCTAGGTATGATTCCACAACTTATTTTGGTAAACTACTGGCTATAGAATATAGAACATCAGTCCAATTTTAATACTGTTCATATCAATAGGACTTCCATTTAATTGAGCATGCTCAGAAAAAATAGGATTAAGACCATAATAGCAATGAATATTCCAAGTGTTATATCCAACACTTAAGGTCAAACCATATTGCAGCGAATTAAACTCATTTATATTACTATGTTTTATTTTTCCCAGATCACCTTTATATTTGGCACTATGGGCAAAGACATAACCTAATTTAACCCCCGTATAAATTCTCCAAAACTTGTATTCAGATGGTGTGGATGTACGCCAACGTATCTCTAAAGGACATTCAATCAAATATCCAGTAAACTTATTTTTAGAAAAGTTATTACTACCTTCTAATAAAGAAAAGCTTATGGATCCAGAACTGTCTTTATTTATGAACATATTTTGATTGTAGGAATTGGCAGAAAGCCCTATTCCAAGACCTAGAGCAAAATTTCTATTCTTGTTAATGGGCATGTCCCTAATAAATCCAATATGATATCCCCCAGAGAAACCATTTTGAGAAACACCCTCTGGTATATTCCCTAATAAGTTATAAGTAACTCCGGCATAGAATTGGTCTTCTCTATAAAGCGAATCAATTACAGTTATTGTTGGCTCTTGTGCATACAATAATAAGCCAGATGAAATAAAAGCCATTCTAATTAATATCCTTTTCATATACTATTAACTAAAAAAAGGCATTCATATTGAATGCCTTCCTACTTTTAACAAATTAAGATATTATTTTATGTTCGTTAATGCATCCCCTACACCTGTAGTATAGTTTATTTTTAAGGCATTCACTTTTCTTAGTTCTTGTTTTACATCACCAACAATACCCATTTGTGCATCTTTATCAACTTTTAACGATACGGTTAAATAAGGTATTAATTCTTCCCTTAATGCAGCGCGTTCGGCTTCAATAAAAGGGCCTACATCACTCACATCAGCAAATTTGTCGTTCAGTTGTATTCTAGCTTCTGTTCCGAACTTTTTTTTGTAATTATCACTGGGTTTTCCCATATATACATAACTTATGGGATTCTTTTTATCCAATTTTTCTACTTGGTTCGCAACAGGTAAAGCGTTTTGAATCATCAAAGTGTTTTCACGCATTACGGTAGCAACCATAAAAAAGAATAACAACATAAATACAATGTCTGGCAAGGATGCTGTACTAATTGGTGGCAAATCGCCACCTTTTTTCTTTTTGAATTTAGACATAATGTTTCTGTTTAATTCTAAATTTATTCAATGACTTCTGAAAACTTTTGCGGAATCTCTTCCTTAATCTGGTCTATAACCGCCTTAAGTTTATCCTTATTACCAACCCATCGTGCATCTTTGTAATTTTCCTGCATTTTTATAAAATCCATACCGGGAAACCCTTTTTGAGATCCTATCTCTAATGCACGTCTATTCCTTAGCTCATTGTAAGCGCCCATAACTTCATTTTGAACAGCTACATAAGCAGCATAAGAAGTCTCTCTTTGATTTTTTAAAGAAATAATGGCTTTATCAGGATTATCTGAAGATTTTGGGTCTCTTTTACCTTTGCAAAAAGTGCAGGATCCATCGCCGTTATTATCTAAAAACTCTACTGCTGCTTTACGTAGGTCTTTAAGTTCCATACGCTCTTCCTCAACAAGCAATTGGTCTTTACCATTGATTAAAATCGTAAAAATATTTTTTTGTTTGATGACCACATCTTCTTCAGATTCTTCCATTGGGGGTAGTTTACGGTTAATACCCGAATCCTTTTCAATAGTTGTGGTAACCAAGAAAAATATTAATAAAAGGAAGGCAATATCGGCCATTGAGCCTGCATTAACCTCCGGTGCTGCTCGTTTTGCCATGTTATTTTATCATTTTTTTAATTCCAGAGAACAACATAAGTGCCCCTGCTATAAGAATAAGCGCATAAAACAAATATAATCCCGCGCCAACCAATTGTGATCCACTAGCTGATAACGAATCCCCATCTTTAAGTGGAGTTTCAACGCCTTCTGCACTAAAATAACATATAAGCGCCAGTACTACAAAAGCTCCCACGCTCTTTAAAGTACTTTTTAGCATATCTATATTGGTTAAAATAGCTTTTAAAGTGAAGAAAACAACAAAAGCCAAGGTTAAAAACAAAACGGTATATGCTACATACATAAATGAATCTACACTACTGCTAGCTTCTCCCACCTTTACAGCTTCGTCTCCTGCCGATATTATCATCGCCAGGAATACTATAGACAGTATACCTACCAATGCTAATATTATGGTTAATACTTTTTTCATAATAAATGGTTTACAATTTTAATTATTACTTCTTGTTTCTAATTAGCAAATCCATTAACGTAATAGAAGCGTCTTCCATATTGTTAACGATGCTATCGATTTTAGCAATAATATAATTGTAGAATATTTGTAATATGATTGCAACAATCAAACCAAATACGGTTGTTAAAAGTGCTACTTTAATACCTCCTGCTACAAGTGAAGGTTGCATGTCTCCTGCAGCTTCAATTTTATCGAATGCCTGAATCATCCCAATTACTGTTCCCATGAATCCTAACATAGGAGCTAAGGCGATGAATAACGAAATCCAAGATACATTTTTTTCCAATTGTCCCATTTGAACACCTCCATAAGCTACAACAGCTTTTTCAACGGCCTCTAAACCTTCGTCTGTTCTATCCAGTCCTTGGTAGTAAATTGAAGCGATGGGGCCTTTAGTATTTCTACAAACTTCTTTTGCTGCCTCAACACCTCCCGATGCTAAAGCATCTTCGACTTCTTGTGTTAATTTAGATGTGTTTGTAGTAGATAAGTTTAAAAAGATAATTCTCTCAATTGCAATTGCCAGACCTAAAATTAAACACAACAATACAATTCCCATAAAGCCTGGGCCTCCTTCAATAAAACGCTTTTTTAATTCTTGATGAAACCCTACCTCTTGTGCAGGTGCATCAGCTGCATCATCTTGTGTCATCGTGGCCACTGTAGTAGTGGTTGTGCTAGCAGCATTTGTAGTTGCATTAACCGTTCCGAATGCCATAATTCCTGTAATGGCAAGGATAGAAAATAATCTTTTCATGTTCTAAATCTTAATTTTATTAGTTAAAGTGTTAAAGATATAAAAAAAAAGCTATTAAAAATAAAAATAACAGCAGAGAGGAAGGGATTCGAACCCTCGATACGCTTTTGGCGTATACACACTTTCCAGGCGTGCGCCTTCGACCACTCGGCCACCTCTCTGTATTCTAAAAAAGCTTTTGTTTTTAGGTGGCTCAAATAACAAAAAAATCTTTAGATGATAAAACTTTGACTGTTATTTTTTAGGACATTTCTCCTCTTAAGGAGCTTTCGAACATGGTTTTGAAAGTATTAGCATCTGTTTTATTACCCAACAACCACATTAATTTAGTAATTGCTGCCTCTGTCGTTAAGTCTTTACCCGATATTACCCCAATATGCTTCAATTGGTTACTGGTCTCATAACGCCCCATAACCACAGTTCCTTTAGTGCATTGTGTTATATTTATAACATATACACCTTTTCGAATGGCATTTGATATCAAATCACTAAACCAAGCTGCCGTGGTACAGTTTCCAGCTCCATAGGTTTCCAAAATCACACCTTTTAAGTTTGGTGTTAATAAAATACTGCGCATAAATGATTCTGTAATACCTGGAAATAATTTTATTATGGCAACATTCGTATCAAAATCCTTATAGGTTTTAAAAGGCTTATTCACATTAGGGCTATATAAATCATCTGTATTAATTTTCAAGTGTACACCTGATTGGGCCAAATCTGGATAATTGGGTGATTGAAAGGCTTCAAAGTGTTCTGCGCTTACTTTTGTAGTCCTGTTAGCTCGATACAACTTATATTCAAAATATAGGCACACCTCTTTTATAACGGGTTTGTTTTTCTCATGTAACGATGCAACCTGAATGGAAGTTATTAAATTTTCCTTAGCATCGGTACGTAAATCACCAATAGGTAATTGTGACCCTGTAAACACAACTGGTTTTGCTAAATTTTCCAGCATAAAACTAAGTGCAGATGCCGTATAGCTCATGGTATCGCTTCCATGAAGTACTACAAACCCGTCAAAACTCTCATAATTGGCTTCAATTATTTCAGCAATCTGTACCCAATAGGTTGGATTCATATTACTGGAGTCAATTGGGTCTTGAAACGAAACAGTTTCTATATTGCAGTCTAAAAGCCTTAGTTCGGGTATCTTATCCAAAAGGGTTTTAAAATCAAAAGTACGTAACGCTCCTGTCTTAAAGTCTTTCACCATACCTATGGTACCACCAGTATATATAAGGAGTATTTTTTGTTTTTCTTGACTCATAATATTATACTTTAAAAACGTCCTTCGAATTTTGAGTTGTTATTTCAGCTATATCTTCAACTGGCCTATTGTATATACTGGAAAGTTTTTCCAAAACATTAACTATATAAGCGCTTTCATTTCGTTTGCCTCGATAAGGCACAGGTGCAAGATAAGGCGCATCGGTTTCCATCACAATATGCTTCAGATCTATTTGGTTAATAAACTGGTCTATCTTGCCATTCTTAAAAGTTATTACACCTCCTATCCCCAATTTCATATTATAGGATATGGCTTGTTGGGCTTGTTCTAAAGTCCCTGTAAAACAATGAAAAATTCCAAATAAGCTATCATCCTTTTCACCTTCTAAAACATCGAATATGTCGTCAAACGCATCTCGACAATGAATCACAATGGGCAGCTTATGCTTTTTAGCCAATTGTATCTGATGTTTAAATGCTTTTTTTTGTATCCCTAAGGTCGATTTATCCCAATACAAATCAATTCCTGTTTCACCAACTGCATAAAATTGGTGTTGAGTCAACATATGCTCTACATGCTTAAGTTCATCAGCATAATTTTCCTTTACATGAGTAGGATGTAATCCCATCATTAAATACACTTGTTCTGGAAAGTCTTCTTTTAATTGAAGCATGGATTGGGTATACGTAGAATCTATTGCCGGAATAAAAAAACGGGACACACCTAGTTTTATAGCTTTCCCTATCATTTCGTTCCTGTCTTCATTGAAAGCTTCACTATATAAATGGGTATGTGTATCGGTTATAATCAAAATAGAATTGTTTTCGTTAACCTCTTTAAATTTGTAAAAATAATCGTTTTACATGATTATCTTTACCAAAAGACTAATAAGATGCAGTCACTTTACGAATTTCTTAGTACTAAAAACTATACCCGTGTAAAATTACACCTTACCAAAACCAATCATTTTGAAATTAACGCAACTATAAATGGTATAAAAGGCGTATTTATTTTAGATACCGGAGCGTCAAATTCCTGTGTAGATTTTGAAGCCATAGAGACCTTTAAATTACAAGCCGAAGACTCTATGGTAAAAGCTGCAGGTGCTGGTGCTATTGATATGGATACCAAAACAGCAAAAAAAAACAAGATAAAAATTGGAAAATGGAAAAATAATAAAGTTGTTTTGGTACTATTCAACCTTACCCATGTGAATACAGCCCTAATAAAACACAACGCTAGGCCAGTTGATGGTATTATAGGCGCAGATATTTTAAAAAAGGCTAAAGCTATTATAGATTATCAAAAGAAATATCTCTATTTGAAATTATAATTCCCTTTTTGGTGGCAAAATTTGCTTAAGACAAACCGTTCCTTTATTGGAAACCATAAAAAAGCCTTTTAAATAACTTAAAAGGCCTCATATAACTTAATGTTTTAGCTTTTACAACTCTAATGCTTTCTTAACATCATTATCCATTAAAAGTTCAATTGGGTTTTCCAAAGCTTCTTTAACAGCTACTAAAAAGCCAACACTTTCCCTGCCATCTATAATTCTATGGTCGTAAGACAATGCCACGTACATGATAGGCCTAATTTCAACTTTACCATCTATAGCTACAGGACGTTCAACTATATTATGCATTCCTAAAATACCACTCTGTGGCGGATTTATAATAGGTGTTGATAGCATACTCCCAAAAACACCTCCATTGGAAATAGTAAATGTACCTCCCGTCATTTCATCAACTGTAATTTGTCCATCACGTGCACGCAACGCTAATCGCTTAACCTCAGCCTCAACACCTCTAAAACTCAAATTTTCTGCGTTTCGCATTACTGGCACCATGAGTCCTTTTGGTCCAGAAACAGCAATGCTTATGTCGCAGAAATCGTATGAGACCATATCCTTACCGTCTATCATAGAGTTAACTGAAGGGAACAATTTTAATGCCCTAACTACAGCTAAAGTAAAGAAACTCATAAATCCTAATCCAACGCCATGCTTTGTTTTGAAGATCTCTTTATATTCACTACGTAAAGCAAAAATAGGCGACATATCTACTTCATTAAATGTAGTTAACATTGCAGTTGTATTTTTTGCTTCAACCAAACGTTCGGCTACTTTACGACGCAACATAGACATTTTTGACCTGGTCGTTCCTCTATTACCCCCTGTTGGTGTTCCCATAGAAGGTACGGCATTTACAGCGTCTTCTTTAGTTATCCTGCCATCTTTTCCTGTACCTGAAACCAATGTAGAGTCAATACCCTTTTCAGTCAAAATCTTTTTAGCAGCTGGACTTGCTGTTCCTGTAGCATAAGTGGCCGCCTGTTGTTGTATTGGTGCACTTGTCACCGCTTCAGTTTTTGGGGCCTCCATTTTTTCTTGAGTTGCTGAGCTTGTCGAAGCATCTGGCTTTTCAGCAGAGGTGTCAATTAAACATACTATAGCCCCTACAGCTACGGCATCGCCTTCTTCTGCCTTAAGTGTTATGGTTCCACTTGCTTCTGCAGGTAATTCAAGTGTTGCTTTATCACTGTCTACTTCTGCAATGGCTTGGTCCTTCTCTACATAATCACCATCTTCAACCAACCATGTTGCTATTTCTACTTCGGTAATAGATTCACCTGGAGAAGGCACTTTCATTTCTAAAATCATATGCTATAATTTGAATTATATTCTGAGTTAATTTTGTTAATCTTATTTTGAAACATCAAAAACGGCATCAATTACACGTTGCTGCCTATTTCTATCCCTAGTGCTTGAACCCGGTGCCGGAACAGAACTAAACGCTCTTGAGTACACTTTTAAGTTTACCAAATCCATGCGTTCAAGCATGTAGGTCCATGCCCCCATATTTTTTGGTTCTTCCTGTGCCCATGCATATTCTTCTGCATTAGGGTATTTGTTTATCACTTCCTGAATTTTTCCCAAATGTAAAGGGAACAATTGTTCTATTCTTACTAGAGCCACATCTTCACTATTTAGCTTTTCCCTTTCAGCCAACAAATCATAATAGAATTTACCTGTACAGAACACCAATTTTTTAACTTGTTTAGTCCCTATAGTATCGTCTATAACTTCTTCAAAAGTACCAGTTGCCAATTCATTTAATGAAGATACCGCCTTTGGGTGACGCAAAAGACTCTTTGGCGTAAAAACAATAAGTGGTTTCCTGAAATCACGTTTCATTTGTCGACGTAATAAATGGAAAAAGTTTGCTGGCGTCGTACAGTCTGCAACAATCATGTTATCATTACCACACAATTGCAGGTAACGCTCTATTCTTGCCGAGGAATGTTCAGCCCCTTGCCCTTCATAACCATGAGGTAATAACACCACAATGCCATTTTGAGATTTCCATTTATCTTCGGCTGCAGAGATATACTGGTCGAAAATAATTTGAGCTCCATTACTAAAATCTCCAAACTGGGCTTCCCAAATGGTTAAAGTGTTAGGATTAGCCATAGCATACCCGTAATCGAAACCAAGCACACCATATTCGGACAACAATGAATTATAAATATCCATCGCCCCTTTATTGTTCGGGTTAGTATTTAAAAGGTTGATTCGCTCTTCTGTCTTTTCATCACGTAAGATAGCATGGCGATGGCTAAAGGTTCCTCGTTCTACATCCTGTCCAGATATACGAACATTATAACCTTCTTCCATTAAACTGCCATAGGCTAAGGTCTCTGCCATACCCCAATCTAACGTATCGGTTTCAAAAACCATTTTATAGCGCCCTTCCAAAATGCGCTCGGCTTTTCTTAAAAACGTAGCCCCTTTAGGAACAGTAGAAATGACTTTCGATATCCCTTCTAACTTTTCTTTTGGATATGAAGTTTCAATAGAATCTAACATAGCGGAGAGCCCCTTACGTTCAAACCCTTCCCAACGTTCCTGCATAAACTCCCTAACTTTTGAGGACTCGGCATGTCTGGATTTTTCATATTCCCGTTCTAGCGTACCTTTAAACTCGGCTACAATTTCATCAGAATATGCTTTGTCTATAGTCCCTTCTGCAATAAGTTTATCAGAATAAATTTTAAATGGGTTTGGGTGTTTTGCAATATATTTATAAAGCTTGGGTTGAGTAAAACGTGGTTCATCTCCTTCGTTATGTCCATATTTTCTATAGCCCAACAAATCTATATAAACATCTTTTTGAAAACGCATTCTATATTCCAATGCCATTTCTACAGCATGCACTACAGCTTCGGCATCATCTGCATTAACATGCAAAACAGGAGATAATGTGACCTTTGCTACATCGGTACAATAGGTACTGGAACGCGCATCTAAATAATTGGTTGTAAACCCTATCTGATTGTTAACTACAATATGAATGGTCCCACCTGTTTTATAGCCATTCAACTGACTCATTTGTGCTACTTCGTATGCAATGCCTTGACCAGCAATTGCCGAATCGCCATGTACTATTATGGGTACTATTTTTGAGTTATCACCATTATAATCTGTATCTATTTTGGCTCGGGCAATACCTTCGGCCACAGGAGCGACAGTTTCTAAATGTGAAGGATTGGGTACCAAATTCATCTTAATGTTTTTCCCATTTTGGTAGGTCTTGTTTAATGTAAATCCTAAATGATACTTTACATCACCATCTATATTTTCATCTTCAAAATCTTTACCATCAAACTCACTAAAAAGTTCCTTAATTGGTTTCCTAAATATATTTACAAGAGTACTCAATCTGCCACGATGTGCCATCCCCAGAACACATTCTTTAACCCCATATTTTTCAACAGAGTAAAAAAGCACATTGCTAATAGCCGGAATTAATGATTCCCCGCCTTCTAATGAAAAACGTTTTTGTCCTACATATTTGGTTTGCAAAAAATTTTCAAAAGTAACTGCATGATTTAATTTTGAAAGGATATATTTTTTAGTTTCCGCAGAAAAATTTGGTTGGTTATCATTCTTGTTCAATTGGTCTTGCCACCACCCAATAACGTCTGGATTACGCAAATACATATATTCCACACCTATGGAGCTACAATAAATACGCTCTAAATGTTTAATAATTTCACGTAATGTTGAAGCACCAATTCCTAAAATTTCTCCGGCACTAAAAACGGTATCTAGATCATTTTCTGATAGGTTGAAATTTTCTAAATCTAAAGTAGGGTAATAACTTCTTCGTTCACGCACAGGGTTAGTTCTAGTAAATAGGTGCCCCCTCATCCTGTATCCATCAATTAACCTAACAACATAAAATTCTTTGTGAACATGTTCGGTTATCTCAGTTGAACTAGCCTCTGCAGTCTCACCATTTAACCCAAAGCTCTCACTACCAAAATCGTAACCTTGAAAAAACGCTCTCCAACTTGGTTCTACACTATCTGGGTTTTGTAAATATTGATCATATAAATCAGCAAAGTATGCTGTATGCGCCGCATTTAAAAATGAAAATTTATCCATTACAATTTTTAATGGCCTTAGGCCTGGTCAAAATATTTTCCAAAAATACAACTTTTAACAAAATCAGATACTGATTTTAGTATAATTATAACATGTGATTCTATATCCAAAAAACAGTTTCATTTTATATAGTAACTTAGGCTATTTACATATATAAAACCAAAGATAATTATCTGTTAAAAACACTATTACGTCTATAATTTTATCATTAAATAGCAAAGGTCTTTTCGCTTAAAAAACCCCAAAATAATTTCCAGAAACACATTAACTTTAATGAAGTCTAGGCCTAAATGCCACATTCAGTGATTTTAAGTGCAGCCTATAATGCAACTACTATGCATTATAAATGATTTATAAGTATCATGTTTAAATCCAACGTGTTGATAAACCCTATGAGATTAGTTCAAATTTTACAAATGATAAATATTTGTATTTCAACTCTTATTTTGGGGCAGGCTATTAAAAGTAGAATGTAACTTCATGAGAACATTATCATATGTTATACAACAGAAACAAAAACATCTTTATAAATTCATGGATGCCTTTTACTAGGTTCTATTATCTGTAATATCCTCTAGTAAATTTTAAAGCTGCGTTCCTTTGTATTTAATTCAATTTTTTAAAAAAAGACAATTTTATCTTAAATATGATTTTTATCATATTTTTTTCAATGTCAAGGTTATAGTTTTGTTTAATTAAAACCGCAAATATGAAATCAACACTAAAGCTAATGACCATTTTATTTTCTTTATTACTAATGAACTGTGGCGGTAAGGAAGAAAAAAAGAAAGAAGGCTTTTCTTATGAAAAGAAAACTACTACAGAACAAACCCTAAAGAAAGAAGATGCAGTTCCAGCTTCAAAAAAAATAACCCTTAATAATAAAGGTGTTGGTCCCATTACATCATTAGATTTAAGCTCCGAAATAGACCAAGAGATGGCAACCCATGGTGCCGATGTGTTTAAAAAAATGTGTACCGCATGTCACCGAGCTGATAAAAAATTCATTGGACCTGCTCCTACTGGCATTTTAGAACGTAGAAGCCCAGAGTGGATTATGAACATGATTTTAAATCCTGAGGAAATGGTACAAAAAGACCCATTAGCCAAGGAATTACTCATCGAATTTAACGGTTCTCCCATGGCAAACCAAAACTTGACCCAGGAAGAAGCGAGAGCTGTACTAGAATACTTCAGAACACTTAAATAACTTCTTATAAAAAACCAAAAAATATGAATACAATAAAACAGCTATTTCTTGTTTTAGCAATCTTAGCATTTGTTTGCTCATGCAAAAACAATAACAGTAATGCCCCAACGAACAATACAGATAGTAATATTGAAAAACAATCTGATGACAAAACAGGACAGGCATTTATTACAGATGATGAAGCTACCCCTAACTGCTTACAAATTGCTATAGGCTCCCCAGACCATAAAACATTGGTAGCGGCAGTACAAGCAGCCCAAGTAGAAAACGCTTTGGTTAATGTAGGACCTCTAACCGTTTTCGCTCCAACTGATGCTGCTTTTGCAGCTTTACCCGAAGGCACAGTAGAAAATTTGGTAAAACCTGAAAACAAAGAAACTTTAGCAAATATCTTAAAGTACCATGTAACTCCTGGTAATTTAAGTACTGCCATTTTAACAAAACTGCCAAAATTAGGACAGGCTAATAACCAATACGTAAATGTGGAAGTCATTGACGGAAAACCAGTTATCGCTGGCGCTAATATTATTGCTTCGGTTAAGGCAGGTAATGGTATCGTTCATGTTATTGACAAAGTATTACTGCCTCCAGCCGAATAAACACATTATAATCAGAAAACCATATAACAATGAAGAATATATTTAAATCAGTAGTTGCAATACTAAGTGTATTTATAGTATTTACAAGTTGCAATAATTCCAAACAATCCAATTCTGGTGCATTGGCAGGTAATGTAGCAGACAAGGTTTATGTTGCTCCTGGTGAGCATGATGAATTCTATGCATTTATTTCAGGTGGCTTTAGTGGGCAAGTATCTGTTTACGGTTTGCCATCGGGACGTTTGTTTAAAGTGATTCCCGTTTTCTCACAAGATGCTGAAAAAGCATGGGGATATAACGAAGAAACTAAACCTATGTTGAACACATCACATGGCTTTGTACCTTGGGACGATGCACATCACCCCGATATTTCACAAACCAATGGAGTTATTGATGGACGTTGGGTTTTTATTAATGGAAATAATACACCTCGTATTGCAAAAATAGACCTATCTACTTTTGAAACCACAGAAATTATTGAAGTCCCCAATAGTGCTGGTAACCACAGTTCGTCGTTCGTTACTGAAAACACAGAGTACGTTGTCGCCGGCACCCGTTTTTCTGTTCCTGTACCTCAAAAAGATATGCCAATTAAAGACTACAAAGGAAACTTTAAAGGGGCTCTAACCTTTATTTCTGTTGACCCAGAACACGGGCATATGGATATTAAATTCCAATTAATCATGCCTGGTTTCGATTACGATTTATCACATCCAGGTCGTGGTAAATCACACGGCTGGTTTTTCTTCTCAACCTATAACACAGAGGAAGCCAGTACACTTATGGAAGTAAACGCTTCACAAAATGACAAAGATTTCATAGCGGCTGTTAATTGGAAAAAAATTGAAGAATATGTAAACAATGGAGGTGGTATTATGATGCCAACAAATTACGCTCATAACGTGTACGATGAAAGCACCCATATGGCCACTTCTACCATGAAAAAAGAGGTTCTTACTGTAAATCCATTGGATGTTCCTGGTGCAGTTTATTTAATGCCTACACCTAAATCTCCCCACGGTTGTGACGTAGATCCAACAGGGGAATATATTGTAGGTAGTGGTAAACTTTCAGCTAACTTAACAGTACATTCGTTTACTAAAATGTTAGCCGCTATTGAAAACCAAAAATTTGCTGGTGACGCCTATGGTATTCCAATAATCAATTTTGAGGATTCATTGGCTGGTGTTGTTGAGCAACCCGGTTTAGGCCCATTACACACCGAATTTGACGGTCAGGGTAATGCCTATACAACCTTCTTTATTTCTTCTGAAGTTGTTAAATGGAAAGTAGGCACTTGGGAGGTATTGGATAGACAACCTTGTTACTATTCCGTTGGCCACTTAATGATCCCAGGAGGCAACTCCCAAAAACCTTTCGGAAAATATGTAGTAGCGATGAACAAGATAACCAAAGACCGTTATTTACCTACTGGTCCAGAGGTAACCCAATCGGCTCAACTTTATGATATTTCAGGTGATAAAATGGAATTGCTGTTAGATTTTCCAACCGTTGGTGAACCGCACTACGCTGCTGGATGTCCTGCGGATCTAATAAAACCCCGTTCAAAAAAGATTTTCAATTTAGAGGATAACAATCATCCTTATGCTACAAAATCTGAATTGGACACTAAAGTTGTAAGAGAAGGAAATATTGTTCATGTATATATGACAACCATACGCAGCCACTTTTCTCCAGATAATATTGAAGGTATAAAAGTAGGCGATAAAGTATATTTCCACGTTACCAATTTAGAGCAGGATTATGATGTACCTCATGGTGTAAGCATAATTGGAGCCAACACTTCTGAGTTACTCATTATGCCAGGACAAACTGAAACTTTCGTTTGGGAACCTAAACAAGTGGGGGTTTGGCCATTTTATTGTACCGATTTCTGTTCTGCACTGCATCAAGAAATGCAAGGTTACGTTCGCGTTTCAGCTGCAAATGCCAATACACCTCTTAAATGGTCTCTTGGTGAGGATATAGAATAATAAAGCTTAGGGAAATTTTTGTTTTAGTGTTTATTTTCCTATTAAAGGCGAGAGTATAATATCGCTCTCGCCTTTCTATTGAAACACTAAAAAATTAAATCATTAGACTTAAATAGATGAAAAAGTCAAATATCATCATGCTAATTGCAGCATTGCTTCCATTAGGGTTGTTTTTATTTCCGCTATGGAAAATTACTTTAGAAGCTCCCCAATACCCTACACCTTTAGGCATGTACATCCATATTAATGATTTTTCTGATGCCAATCCGCATGACATTAAAAACATTAATTTAATGAACCACTATGTAGGGATGAAGTACATCCCAGATGCCATCCCAGAATTTAAAATTTTTCCGTTAGGCATAATTATTACAACTATTATTGGTTTAATTATCGCCTTTAAAGGTAATTATAAATGGTTTTTATACTGGTTCATCTTAATGATTATTTTGAGCAGTGCTGGACTTTATGATTTTTATCTTTGGGAGCATGATTATGGTCACAACTTAGACCCAAAAGCCATTATGAAATTTACTAATCCCGATGGATCTATAATGGGCTTTCAACCTCCTTTATTTGGCACAAAGCAAATTTTAAATTTCACAGCACACTCTTACCCAAGATTAGGGGCCTATTTCTTAGGTATAGGCATCTTTGCTGCTTTTTTTGCATACATTGTTGGAAAAAAAGCAATAAAAAAATATGATTAAACCCTAAGAAGAAAAACATCAAAACACTAAAATGAAAACACTAAAACATTATTTAACACTAACATTACCCATCCTGTTTTTAGGCTGTAATGCTGGCCCAAAACCCATCGATTATGGTAATGATGGTTGCCATTTTTGCAAAATGACGATTGTAGATAAAGTCCATGCAGCAGAGATAGTCACACAAAAAGGTAAGGTGTACAAGTTTGACGCCGCCGAATGCATGGTACATTTTATGGAAGATATCGATACTTCTGAAATTAAATTATACCTATCTAACAATTATACTGAACCAGAAGTGCTTATTGATGCAACAATGGCAACCTTTTTAATAAGTAAAAATATTCCCAGTCCCATGGGAGCATTCCTTTCAGCTTTTAAAAACAAATCCGATGCCGAAAAAGTGCAACAGAAAAATGGTGGTACACTATACAATTGGCATGAACTTCTTAATCATTTAAATAAATAGCCTACCTATATTTCCTAATTAGTATTTATATTTCAAAAAGTATTTAGTTACTTTATACAGTTTTAGCTCATCTATTAAAGACATTAGCATACTAATTTGAAACCATTGATAACACATATCGCTCTTTTTTTAATTCTTATTACTAGCTGTCCCATATTTCCCCAAAGCATTGAAGTATGTAAGAGTTGTGATTTCAATTCTATAAAAACTGCAATTGCCAATGCCAATGCTTTCGATACTATTCTCATAAAAAAAGATACTTATAAAGAACACAATATTAAAATAGAGAAACCCCTCACTCTCATTGGAAAAGATTACCCCATTATTGATGGTGAATTAAAAGGGGAAATCATTACCATTTCTTCAGATAGTGTTACAGTAAATGGTTTATCCATTATCAATGTAGGCACTAGCTACACAGAAGATTATGCCGCTGTTAGGGTAAAAAGAAGCAAACACTTCACCCTAAAAAATCTGATTTTGGAAAACCTGTTCTTTGGTATTTATTTGGAAAAATCCAACTACGGAAAAATCTATAATAACAAAATTATAGGGCATGCGGTTGAAGAGTACAACTCTGGTAACGGTATTCAATTATGGTATAGTAACAATATCGAAATTGAATATAACCATATTCAGTATGTACGTGATGGTATTTACCTAGAATTTGCCAACAATTGCCTTATTAAAAATAATGTAAGCACCGAAAATTTGCGCTACGGCCTGCATTTCATGTTTTCTAATAACGATATTTATCAAAATAATACCTTTAAAAATAACGGAGCCGGTGTAGCCGTGATGTTTTCCAAAAACATAAAAATGTACAATAATCTCTTTAAAGAGAATTGGGGTACCGCGTCTTACGGTATGTTGTTAAAGGAAATTAACGATGCTGAAATTATTGGTAATACCTTTATGGAAAACACCATAGGAATTAATATAGAGGGTTCCAATAGGATTTTGTATAAACACAACAATTTTAGCAATAATGGTTGGGCCATTAAAGTTCGTGGAGCTTGTTATACCAATCAATTTTTAGAAAACAATTTTTTATACAACTCTTTTGATATTGCCTATAACAGCAAGGTAAATGATAATATATTCAACAGAAACTATTGGAGCAATTATACAGGCTATGACTTAAATAAAGACGGTGTGGGCGATGTCCCATACCGACCAGTAAAGTTGTTTTCGTACATTGTAAACCGAACACCTGAAACTATTATATTGCTTCGTAGCCTATTTATAGATGTTATTGATTTTTCAGAAAAAGTTTCTCCCGTTTTTACTCCTGATAATCTGTTGGACAATAACCCTGTAACAAAAAAAATACAATGGTAAGCATAACAAATTTACATAAAACATTTAATAAAAACACGGTATTAAGTGGTGTAAACCTTGAGATAAAGGGAGGTGGCATATTTGCTATTTTGGGGCCAAATGGTTCTGGTAAAACCACACTTATTAAAACCATTTTGGGTATGGTTATTCCCAATAAGGGAAAAATTACTGTTCTTGACAAAGACATAAAGCATGACTCGGTATATCGTCACCAAATCGATTATTTGCCTCAAATTGCTAATTTTCCAAATAACTTAAAGGTTAAAGAGCTCATTAAAATGATTAAGGATTTGCGGGGAGATACTAAAACCGATATAGAACTTATTAACCGCTTTAAATTGGAACCCTTTTTAGATAAAAAATTGGGTAACCTTTCAGGTGGCACCAAACAAAAAGTGAATATTGTACTTACTTTTATGTTCGAAAGTCCTTTAATTATTTTAGATGAACCCACAACGGGATTAGACCCCATTAGCCTAATCCAATTAAAAGAGCTCATTCAAACTGAAAAAGACAAGGGAAAAACCATATTGATCACCTCTCATATCATGAGTTTTGTGGAAGAGGTCTCAGATGAAATTGTATTCCTATTGGATGGGCAAGTTTATTTTAAGGGCACCATATCTAAATTAAAAAACAAAACTAATGAACTTGATTTCGAACGCGCCATTGCATCAATACTAACTGAAAACCATGCTTAAAATTTTAAAATATAGTTTCTTTGACCTTATGCGTAGCCGATGGAGCTATGTGTATTTCGCTTTTTATTTGCTATTGGGAATCATTCTACTTTTTTTAAATAACGACCTTTCCAAAGCAGTAATTACTCTCATGAATGTAATTATAGTGCTCGTGCCATTAATTGGTACAATATTTGGCGTTATGTACTATTACAATTCCAAAGAATTTACCGAATTGTTATTAGCACAGCCCCTTAAGCGTGCATCTATATTTATAGGACAATATTTAGGAGTAGCCTTATCATTATCTATGAGTTTAATCTTTGGACTGGGTATCCCTTTTATTTTTTATGGTTTATTACAATCTACCGCTATTTGGGATTTTTCACTACTCTTGACATCTGGGACATTTTTAACCTTTATATTTACAGCTTTAGCATTTAATATTGCCCTTTCTCAAGACAATAAAATTAAAGGCTTCGGTTACGCCATTCTTCTATGGCTATTCTTTGCTATTATTTATGATGGCTTTTTTTTAATGACCCTAATTCTTTTTGAAGATTACCCCTTAGATAAACTTTCCTTAGTAGGCACTATGTTGAATCCCATCGATTTATCACGAACCCTTATCCTTTTAAAATTAGATATATCGGCATTACTAGGCTATACCGGAGCTATATTTAAAAAATTCTTCGGCACCAATTTCGGACTTATTATATCCTCGCTGATGATGACAATCTGGGTAGTATTCCCGGTCATTAGAATTATAATAAAGTCTAGAAAAAAAGATTTTTAAAAAGAACTTGTGAAAAATAAATCCCTCAAATGCTTTAACATTCGAGGGACTCAACCAACCAAAGTAATATGATATAATAAATTTACATATTACTAACCAAATTGTTGTTCCATCTTAATAGCTTGAGGAAACAATATATTGTTTTCTAAATGAATGTGTAAATGCAAATCCTTTTCAAACTCACACAACATAGCATAAGTTACTCTATAGGTGTTACAAGCATCTTCCGGTGGATTATAATTGTTACTTAGATTGGCTATTTGCCTGAAGCGTTCACCTTCGTTTTCATGTTCATGCTTCATCATGGCTATAGGGTTTTCAACGGTACCGAATCCAGGTGAATCAATCGCACAAAGACCTAATTTGGTATTCACCATCTTTTTCACGAATGGAAATAAAATGAGTTCCTCTTTCTTCATATGTGCTGCCAACTCGCCTGCCGATGCCTTAAACAGCTCATTAATCTGTAATAATTCAGGATGACGTTCGCCATGAACCTGGCACAGCTTATTTAAAAACTGAAGCAGAACAGGAATCTTTTCTTCAACATAACGGTGGTGTTTCTTTTCAATATAATCTATTAACAAATCCAAAGGCCAAGATTTATAATCTATGGACTGATCGGTGTTGCTGTTTAAAACATTATGCAGTTCGTCCAATAAAGCATCGGTGTCTATTCCCTTTTTTTTACAAACTTCCTCTAAGGTACGGTCTCCCTTACAGCAAAAGTCAATGTTATGTTTTGAAAAAACTGCTGCTGTTCTAAAATCTTCGGCAACAAATTGTCCTATTTGTTTTTTTGAATTGTTTTGTAATGTAATCATAACTAATTATTTATTTCGGATAATTTTGTCTTTTTTGGTTGTAAATTTTTTTAAACCTTTAAAAATGAGGCGCCCGATTTTATATTAAACGCTAATTCTTCTAAAGTGGTATGCTCCAACATCTCCCGTAAGCCTTCTCGAATGGATTTAAACTTGTCATGTACCGGACATGGATGGTTTTCGTCACATGCCTTTAGCCCAAGTCCCCAGCCCTTGTAAATAGAATCGCCATCTATCGCGTCAACAATATCTGCTAGCTTAATAAGTGGCAATTGACTTTTAGCTATCTCAAAACCACCATAAGCACCCTTGATGGAATTTACCACATTGTTCTTAGCCAATGCCTGCAAAATCTTGGCGGTAAAAGCTTCTGGCGAGTCAATTTCCTTTGCTATTTCTTTTGGGCTTACACGTATACCTTCATTCGATTTTATAGCAATGAAAATAATCGCTTTTATACCATATTCACAAGCTTTTGAAAACATACCACAAATTTAAAACAAAAATTAATTTAAGACAAATTACTCTTAATTAATATTGGTGTCTAAACCACACTTTCTGCCATTCTCGTTTTAAAATTAAAAAAGCAACGTCTTCAGACAGTTTTACAGCGTCTAAAGAACCATCTAAAGCTTTAATCTCTGTTTCAGGCACATCTATAATGTAAAGCAAATTAAGGTAATCTGAAAATCTTTCCTGTATGAGCTTGTAAACCATTTCATGAAGTAACAACTTAAGGCTAAATGGTTCGATAGCTTCATGAAATGCTAAATCAATGTTAGCCAAAAGAAAATCTTTATTAAGTTGTAAAATTAATTTTTTGTACAAGTCCAATGCATCGGCTTGTTTAATTAACGCTTCAAAATTAGTAGGTAATTGCATTAAACAGCTCTATACATTAATTGAGTTCCAAAAGTTTTCAATAATTGCTTTTTCTCTTCAGAAATTTGTAGAGTCTCCAAAATCATAAAAGACTTATTTGTATAGTGTTCTATCGCTTTGAGAGTGGCTTCTGTCGCACCAGATGATTCAAAATGCTGTTTTGCTGTTTTTACTTTGGCTGAAAGATCTTCTGGATTGGAAGCGAATAATTCACGTAATGCTAATTGATCGGTATCATTGGAAAATTCCAGTGCCTTTAGATACAAATAGGTCTTTTTGTTTTCAATAATATCACCCCCTATCTGTTTCCCAAAGGTTTTCGGGTCACCAAATGCATCCAGATAATCGTCTTGCAGCTGAAAGGCAATCCCAAGATTTTTACCAAATTCGTAAATACCGTTTTGGTCTTCAATCGAAGCGTTAGCAACAATGGCTCCCATTTTAAGTGACGTCCCCACCAAAACAGCCGTTTTGTATTCTATCATTTTTAAATATTCAGGAATGGTAACATTGTCTCGAGTCTCAAAATCAATATCGTATTGTTGCCCTTCACAAACTTCCAAAGCTGTCTTACTAAACAACTGTATTAAAGCACGAAAGGTCTGTGGCGGGTAATTTTCGAATAACTGATAGGCCATAATAAGCATAGCATCGCCCGACAAAATCCCCGTATTAATATCCCATTTCTCATGCACCGTAAGTTGTCCACGACGCAAAGGGGCTTCGTCCATTATATCATCATGTACTAAAGAAAAATTATGAAACACCTCTATACTTAAAGCTGCATTTAAAGCCTCTTTATAATGACTATTAAAAATATCTGCCGCCATTAGTGTTAAAACCGGCCTTAATCGTTTACCCCCTAAGTTTAATATATAATGTATAGGCTGGTAAAGATTTTTAGGCTCTTTTGTTACAGCATAATCCTTTAAGTATGTAACAAAATGCTGATGGTATTCTTCTACTGATAACATGTGGTAAAAATAAATTAAAAAAGGGAATGAACTCATTATGATATAAAATATGTGTTAAATAATTGTAAAACTTAGGAAACTTTTTTTGTTTTTTAAGTTTCCTATTGTAATTTTGCATACAATCATGAGAGATAAAATACTACAACTTGCAGGAGAGATGTTCTTAAATTATGGATTTAAGAGCGTTACTATGGATGACATTGCCAATACTTTAGGCATTTCAAAAAAAACTATTTATCAACATTACGATAATAAAACTAAATTGGTAGAAGCTACAGTAATGTATGTTTTCGAGAATATTTCAAATGGCATTAATTGTATTTGTGCTTTGGAAAAGAACCCCATTGAAGAAATTTACGATATCAAACATTTTGTGATGAATAACCTAAAGGATGAAAAGTCCTCACCACAATACCAGCTTCAAAAATATTATCCTATTATCTTTTCAACATTAAAACAAAAGCAATTTGAAGTGATGCAGGGTTGTGTAAAAACAAACTTAGAACGTGGTATTGCTCAGGGTTTGTATAGAGAAACTGTTAATATAGAATTTATATCCAGAATCTATTTTAATTCCATGATGGCAATAAAAGACAAAGACTTATTTCCCCTAAAGTATTTTTCAATGAACGTCCTTATGGACTACTTTATTGAATACCATTTAAGAGGCATTTGCAGCAAAACAGGTCTCGAAACATTGAACCAATTTATAAACACACCGACTTAACATAAAAAAAATGAAAAACCGATTGATTATTATTTTCGGATTACTAATTACAGTACATACCTACGCCCAAGAAAATTACAGTTTCTCCTTACAAGAAGCTATAAATTACGCCTTAAAAAATAATACCAACATCAAAAATGCCGACCTCAGCATTCTTGCAGCAAAACAGCAGGTTTGGGAAACTACGGCTCGCGGATTGCCCCAAATAAATGGAACTATTGATTACTCCATAAACATCAAAACACCTTTTGATATAGACATGTTCCCAGAGGACAGCCCATTTAGGTTTATGTTTCCAAAGCATAATTTGACACCTGCAGTAACTTTAAACCAGTTACTCTTTGACGGTGGTTATATAGTAGGGTTACAATCCAACAAAGTGTTTTTGGAAATTTCCCAAAACGCCAAGGATAAAACCTCAAACGAAGTAGAAAACATGGTTGTTAACGCATACAATAATGCCCTCTTAACTAAAGAAAGTATAGAAATAACCAAAAGCAACATTAATGTCCTTAAAACTAACTTATATGAGACCACTAAAATATATGAAAATGGTCTAACCGAAGAGGAAAATGTTGAACAACTGCAATTAACATTATCTAGTCTAGAAATTAATCTTAAAAATTTAGAAACCTTATACGATATATCGAAAGGCTATGTAAAAATTCTGCTAGGTTTAGACCCAAACATATCAATAGAACTTACAGATTCTTTAGAGGATTTAATAACGGAAAATATTTCGTTAGACCTTATTAGTAATACTTACTCTATCGAAAATATCATAGACTATAAAATTGCTGCAAATGAATCGGTTAGTAAAAGCTTGCAATATAAACTTGAAAAATCTGAACAATTACCTAAGCTTAACGCATTTGTATCCTCTAGCTATCTAGGCTATAGTAATTCCTTTTCTAATTATTTTAAACCTGAGCAAGACTGGCTATTTACAACTGTAGGAGGCTTTAAATTAACTGTTCCCGTTTTTAGCTCCTTTGCGGGTAAAGCCAGACGGCAAAGAGCCAAAATTGAATGGGACAAAGCAAAAAACAACTTGTCGCTCACCGAGCAGAAGTTAGAAATCGACTATAAAAATGCTAAAAGTGAATATACTTTAGCCATAGACACCTATGCAAACAAGAAAAAGAACTTGGCCTTAGCTGAGAAAATAGAAAGAAAGAACACTGTTAAGTATAAAGAGGGTGTCGCTAGTAGCTTTGATTTAAGACAAGCCCAAATGCAGCTTTACACCAGTCAGCAAGAATATTTGCAATCCATTATAGACGTTATCAATAAAAAGGCAGCATTAACTAACTTATTAAATTTAAACAATAAATAATCATGAAATATATATACATAACTCTTTTAAGCACCATTATTTTATCGTCTTGTGGAGACACTAGTAAAAAATCGGTTGAAGACATTATTGCTTCTAAAGACAAAACTGCTATTGAAACTAAACGAACTGAATTAAAACAACAACAACAACAGATAGCTACAGATTTAGAAAAAATAGAAGCTGAATTAGATAAACTTAACAATAAAAAAGTATTGCCACTGATTACCACTATAACAATTGAAAAAGTAGAATTTAATCACTTTCTAGAAGTTCAAGGCAGCGTAAAAACAAAACAAAACATTTTATTATATCCAGAGTTTGCTGGTACATTAACACACGTTTATGTAAAAGAAGGTCAAAAAGTAAATAAAGGACAAACTTTAGCAAAAATTGATGATGGAGGTTTAGGTCGGCAACTGTCTCAAGCTAAAACACAGGAGGCTTTAGCTAAAACAACTTATGAACGCCAAAAACGTTTATGGGAGCAAAAAATTGGTTCAGAAATTCAGTTTTTACAAGCCGAAACCACATTTAAAGCAGCGCAGGATGTTGTAAAACAATTACAATCTCAATTGGAAAAAACTTTTGTAAAGGCACCTTTCTCAGGTATTATTGACGATGTTATTACCGAACAAGGAAGTGTTGTGGCTCCAGGACAATCTCCTCTATTAAGAATTGTTAATTTAGACAATATGTACATTGAGGCAGAAGTCCCAGAAACACATTTGCCAAATGTAACAAAAGGCAAAAAAGTAGAAGTTAGCTTTCCGGTTTTGGGAAAAACAATTATAACCTCTATTCGTCAAGTTGGAAATTTTATAAATCCAAATAACAGAGCTTTTAAAATTGAAGTAGGTGTGCCAAATAAAGATGGCGATATCAAACCTAATTTAACCAGTAAACTTAAAATTAATGATTACACAAACCCTAAGGCAATATTAATTCCCCAAAATATCATTTCAGAGAACAGTTTAGGGGAGCAGTATGTCTTTGTGGTTGATAGTAGTGTCAAAAATAATATTGGCAAAGCTAAAAAAGTTATTATTACTACTGGTAAAACGCAAGGCGATTTTATTGAAGTCCTAACAGGCTTAAATGCTGGAGATTTTGTGATTAAAGATGGTGCAAGAAGCGTTCAAGACGAGCAAGAAGTTGAGATTTCAAACTAAAAAACCAAAGACTAATGAGCAAGCTATATAAAGAATTTAAACCCTCATCATGGGCTATAAACAATAAAACGGTTATTTATGTAATTGTGGCCATCTTCCTCTTCATGGGAATTTCAGCTTACTTTAGTTTACCTCGCGAAAGCTTTCCAGAAGTAAAAGAAACTAAAATTTACATTAGTACACCTTATCCAGGGAATACGGCAGAAGACATTGAAAAACTTATAGTGGATCCGCTTGAAGACCGCATAAAGAATATAAGCAATGTAACCGAAGTACTTTCAACATCACAAGAGGACTACGGAATGATTATCGTTGAATTTGATGAGAATATTACCGTTGAAGCTGCCAGACAAAAAGTAAAAGATGAAGTAGACAGTGAAAAAGCGTCTGAAGATTGGCCAACTTTTAATGGTGCCAAAGTAGAACCCAATGTTTTTGATCTTAATTTCTCTGAAGAAATGCCTATTCTAAACATTAATTTAACTGGTGATTATCCGGTTGACAAGCTAAAGGCATTTGCAGAAATTCTTCAAGACGATATTGAAGATTTAGAAGAAATTAAAGCTGCCGATATACGAGGAGCCCAAGAAAAAGAAGTTGAAATAGCAGTAGACATCTACAAAATGATGGCGGCCAAAGTAAGCTTTAACGATGTTATATCTGCCATTCAAAATGGTAATATTACCATGAGTGGCGGCAATCTTATTGTAAGTGGCCAACGCAGAACCGTTAGGGTAATTGGCGAAATAGACAGCCCAAAACAACTCGAAAATTTTGTGGTAAAATCAGATAATGGAGCTGTGTACTTACGTGATATTGCAACAGTCTCTTTTATTGATGAAGATCACACCACTTTTGCCCGTGATTTTGGAAAAAATGTAGTGATGCTAGATGTAAAAAAACGCGCTGGGAAAAATATGGTAGCCGCAACAGAAGCCATTTACAAAATCATAAAAGCATCGCAAGAAACAAATGCTATTCCAAAGGATGTAAAAATAACCGCAGCTAACGACCAGTCACAAATTACCTTAAATCAAGTTGACGATTTAGTAAACAACATCATTTTTGGGATTATACTAGTAACAACCGTTTTAATGTTTTTCCTTGGGTTTAGAAACGCCCTGTTTGTTGGTTTTGCCATACCTATGTCTATGGTCATGGCATTTATGATTGTACAGATATTAGGCTACACCATGAATACCATGATTCTTTTTGGATTAATCATGGGATTAGGTATGTTGGTTGACAATGGTATCGTGTTAGTAGAAAACGTTTATCGTTTAATGGAAGAAGAAGGCATGAATCGTATAGAGGCGGCCAAAAAAGGGATTGGTGAAATTGCCATGCCAATAATCATTTCAACCCTAACAACGGTTGCAGCATTTATTCCATTGGGGATGTGGCCAGGTATGATGGGAGAATTCATGATTTATTTCCCCATTACATTATCCATAGTTTTAGGGTCTTCGTTGTTTGTAGCCGTTTTTATCAACTCTGTTATGGTTTCACAATTTATGAAAATTGAAGAAGAAGAAATGCCAATAAAGAACTTAATAAAAATCACTATTGTATTTGTAGTACTAGGACTAATTATCTATTTTATTGGTGGCACATATCACGGTCTAGGTACATTACTCATCTTTAGTTCCGTATTGCTTTGGGGTTATAAATACATCATAAAAGGATTAACACATACTTTTAAAGACCAATTTTTACCACGCTTAGAAAACCTATATGAAAAACAATTAAGAAATGCTTTAAGAGGAAAAATGCCTTATGTGTATGTTGGAGGAACTGTACTTATTCTTATCATTTCATTTATGGCTTTCGGAATGTCCATTGCCAGCCAAAGAACCAACATTGAATTTTTTCCAGACAACACGCCCAAGCAAATTGTAGTGTATATTGAATACCCTGAAGGAACAGCCATTGAAAAAACCAATAAGATTACCAAGGATATAGAGAACAGGGTTTATAGTATTATAAGAAGCGAGAAATACACAAACTCTAATGACGATAGTAAAAATTTCTTGGTAGAATCTGTGGTATCCCAAGTAGGCGAAGGTGCCGGAAACCCGTTTACCGATGGTGGCTCTGCTGCAGAAATGCCCAACAGAGGTAAAATTACTGCCACAATGCGTGAGTTTAAATTTAGAAGGGATGCTAACAACAATATTATTGATAGTGAAGAATTGCGTAAAGACATTCAAAGCGCTTTAAAAGGTATTTATCCAGGGGTATCCATATCGGTTGAAAAAGATCCCGTAGGTCCACCAACGGGTTATCCTATAAATATAGAAATTGAAGGCCAGGATTATAATCAATTAATTACAGTTGCAGAAAACATCAAAAAGTTTATTGACAGTAAAAATGTACCAGGTATTGACCAATTAAAAATTGATGTAAACCGTGGAAAACCTGTAACCAGAGTCGATATTGACCGTGAAAAGGCTGGAGAATTAGGCGTTTCTGCAGGTCAAGTAGGCCAACAACTACGTAACTCAATATTTGGCGCAAAAGCAGGCGTTTACAAAAAAGATGGTGAAGATTACAATATTAATGTTCGTTTTAATGAAGACATTAGGTACAACACCAGTGCCCTTTTTAATCAAAACATTATTTTTAGGGATCAAGCCACAGGAAAATTAAAGGAAGTCCCTATTTCTGCAGTTGCAAAAGTGGTAAACACCTCATCTTTCAGCTCTATAAAGCACCGTGATTATAAACGTGTAGTCACCGTTTATTCTGCATTGGCACCTGGCTTTATTGATGCCAATGTTATAGTTGACCAGATTAAAACCGAAATGGAATCGTATAGCGATACGTATGGCATACTTCCCAGTGATATTAAAATTGATTATACAGGACAACTGGAAGAACAAGCCAAAGAACAGGCTTTCTTAAACAAAGCACTTTTAGCTGGCTTGGGCCTAATTATGCTAATTTTAGTTTTCCAATTTGGCTCTGTTTCTAAACCCTCGATAATTATGGGAGCCATTTTTTTAAGTTTTGCAGGGGTATTCTTAGGTTTGGTCATAACAGGTTGGTCTTTTGTAATCATGATGACCATGATGGGTATTATATCCTTAGCTGGAATTGTTGTAAACAATGGTGTTGTATTGCTTGACTATACACAATTATTGATAGATAGAAAACGTGCCACAATGGACAATATTGATGTTGCCGAACGCTTACCCGTTGAAGACATTAAGGAGGCCATTGTAAAAGGCGGTAAAGCACGTTTAAGACCAGTATTGTTAACAGCCATCACCACCGTTTTTGGATTAATTCCATTAGCCATTGGGTTTAATATTGATTTCTTTTCATTGTTCAACAACTTTGACCCAAATATTTATATAGGTGGAGATAATGTTATTTTCTGGGGACCCCTAGCATGGACTGTTATTTTTGGGTTAATATTTGCCACATTTTTGACCTTAATTATAGTGCCCGTATTATTCTTTTTAGTCAATAAACTAAAGCGAAAAATCTTTTTAAGAAGGCAAATTTCGAGCACATCCTTTTAGGAATTAACAAACCCCCAGAGTTATTATGTCTCTGGGGGTTTTATATTATTAAATATTATTTTTTTACTTCCACTCAAAATCGCCACGTTCTATAGACCAATCATTCCCAAAGAACCCAGCACATTTTACGGCACGCATACCTTCGGTCAAAACAGAATCATCAAACAATAAAACATCTGGAAAAGTAGTACCGTTCACCAAATAATGGTTCATATAGGCCGCTTTCATGCCTTTACTTCCGGTAGCGGTTACAACGCCAACACTTGCTTTATCACTATCTTTTCTTGGCACTATAAAATACATACCCCATTGGTTACCAAATACCATTTTTCCGTTAAAATTAACCCCGTAATCCTTTACTTGTATTGGACAATCTTTTAAAAGTACATCCCAAGCGGCATTGTTATCGGCATTGCCGTATAAAACGACATTGCGATTGGGATATTTTTTCAAGGAAAAATCAATATCTCTAACTACTTCAATATGACCATTGGCTCTGTACCAAAAAGTTTCTGCATCAAATCGAGCACGATTATAATACCATTCATTTTCAGTATCAGAACCTTTTGTAGCGTAAACAAATACAACATTATTTCTAAAAGCATCTTTAAACCCTCCATTTCTATGTGGTCCTTTCTCCTTTAAAGATGGTGCAGGAACAGTCTTCCATAAACCATTCTCTTTTTTAAAAAACAATCTTTCTTTTTTGGTGAGTTTGAATTGACTATCATCAATGAGGAGCCCTTCAATCTTATGGTTTAATTTTTCAAAATCAACTTCAATCACAGAAACATTATTAGTTTTTATGCTATACTGATCCTCTTTTGAAAACTTAAACGAACTCAATTGAAAAGGTTGTTCCTGCTGATGAATGGTAATAAAATGCGATTTTGCTGATACACCTGGTGAGCCCGTATAAAACTCAAGAGTATTAAGGTCTTGGTCGTTAGGTATGGTACGAGCCTTAAAAAGGTTAAAAATAGGCTCCCAATCCATACTATGGTTGCCATACCAATGCTCACCCCCCGGGTATTCGTAATAGGTGAAATCGGGATGAAACTTACCCAAACGCTCTCGCATATCCTGTGCCAAATAGGTGGGTACTACATTATCCTTTTCACCATGTAATATATAAACACCATGATGCAAATAGTTACGTATAAGTTTTAATGTTCGACTTGGGGTACCTGCACGTTCAATCATAGTTTCTACAGGGGTCTTAATATAGCCTATTTTCAAACGTTCAATTACCTTAGGTGTCATACCAAAACGCAACAATCGTTCTTCGTCTCCTTCAAGCATCCGCTTTAAAAAACTATCTCTATACAGCAACAAATCTGGATATCCTGCACAAGGTGCAATGGCCGCAAAATAATCTGGATAAGTCGCGCCTAAATACCAGGTACCATGGCCACCCATAGAATGCCCCGTTAAATAAATTTTACTTGGGTTTGGTGTATAAATAGATTTTGCATCAGCCAGTACTTCCAAAGCATCCAATCGGCCCCAATCTTCCCAAGCAAATCCAAACGGACGTCTATTGGTTGGTGCAATAATATTTCCCCAGTCCTTTTTTGTGTAAGCATTGGCCTGATTCACTGCTTCAACCGATGCCCCATGGACCGATAAAAATAAAGCTCCTTTTTCGAGTTTTTTATCACTGGATGGAGCCACAGAGTAGTATTGCACACTGCCATCAATATGGCTAAGTAATGTACGTTTATGGTGCTCGTACTTGGACTTCACCTCAATGGAAATCTCCTTTGAATCGACTACTTGTGTATTACCATCAAT
The DNA here is from genome assembly GCF_022662175.1 of Aestuariivivens marinum. Classification (GTDB taxonomy): domain Bacteria; phylum Bacteroidota; class Bacteroidia; order Flavobacteriales; family Flavobacteriaceae; genus Aestuariivivens; species Aestuariivivens marinum. Next base: position 458,546 of record NZ_JAKMCR010000001.1, read on the forward strand.
CAATTCTAGTTTTAAATCTTGTTTGCCTTGCAAATTATTATCAGTTACTCCAGCCATTTTAAACGGCACTTTTAAGACACTCATTGGCGGAATATCAATAACATGGTGTTCCAATGGTGTATTATTAACCAATGCTTTTACCCGATGGTTTTTAACCCAGTAATCGGTAGCATTTATAACCCTAATGGCTCCTAAATATTCTTTATCTTCTTCCACTAAAAGATCAGGCAATGTTACATCCCTAATAGTAAATTGTACACCCTGTTGTGGCTCTATTAATCGTGCACGAAGCCAAGGAAAACGACCCACTTTCAAAACAAAAGTGTTAGTCCCCTTTTTTAATTTTAATGGAATCAAATTCCATCCAAAATCGTAATGATCACCTTCATGGGGCAATCCGTTAATTAACACCAACGAATGACCCGAAGCTTCAAAAAGCACAATACGCTCGCTAGTGGATTCATAATTCAAATACACATAACTAGATCGTAAATTTTCATTATTAAACGTGTTGGTGGAATCTACAGCAATTGTTTCCCAAGTCATGGTGTTCCCCAAAAAATCAATATCAAAAACATCATCTTTTTTAGGCGTATAATAAGGTTCCATTAAAAATTTACTATAAACTGGATCTTTTGGAAAAGACGATGAATTAAACTCAAAACTTTGGACTTTTAAGGCCAAGCCTGTTTTAAAAACATGTAACAATTCCCCTTCTTCAATGGTATTGACTTTTTCCTTACCAAAATATTCAACAATATTCCCTGTTTTTTGTTGGGCAGTTAGAAAAGTCGATAACAACATTGCCACCAAAACCATTCCCAATACTTTAATACGTACTAACTTCATGAGTGCTTCCTTTAATTTTTGATAAAATTAAATTTTTAATTTTATTTAAAACCATTATTTCTACCAGCGACAACCAATAAAGCACAAATAACTTTTTTAATCCTTAAAAAAGAACCTTAAATAACGCTATCTAGATAGTAATTCTTTAAATTTGCACATCAATTTCAAACCATGTATAGAAGTCATAATTGCGGCGAATTAAACGCTTTAAATATAAATGAGGGAGTTACCCTAGCTGGGTGGGTACAAAAATCAAGAGACAAAGGATTTATTATTTGGGTCGATTTACGGGATCGTTACGGGATTACCCAATTGGTTTTTGATGAAGAACGTACTTCAAAAACAGTTATGGAACAAGCCCAAAACCTGGGTCGTGAATTTGTTATTCAGATTAAAGGAAAAGTTATTGAACGAGCTTCAAAAAACCCGAATATCCCTACTGGAGATATTGAGGTTTTGGTTGAAGAACTTAACATTTTGAACGAAGCCATTTTACCACCTTTTACAATTGAAGACAAAACCGATGGCGGCGAGGAATTACGTATGAAATACCGTTATTTGGACATTCGTCGAAATCCTGTAAAACAAAGTTTAATTTTTAGGCACAGAGTAACACAAGAAGTCCGTAATTACCTTTCAAAAGAAGGTTTTATAGAGGTTGAAACACCTTATTTAATAAAATCTACACCAGAGGGCGCACGGGACTTTGTAGTGCCTTCACGCATGAATGCTGGCGAATTTTACGCTTTACCGCAATCGCCGCAAACCTTTAAGCAATTGCTAATGGTTGGTGGCATGGATAAATACTTCCAGATTGTAAAATGCTTTAGGGATGAAGATCTACGTGCCGACAGACAGCCTGAGTTTACCCAAATAGATTGTGAAATGGCTTTTATTGAGCAGGAAGATATTTTAAATGCCTTTGAAGGTCTAACACGTCATTTGCTTAAGGAAATTAACGGTGTTGACATTCAAAAGTTTCCACGTATAACTTACGATGAAGCTATGCAGCGCTACGGAAACGACAAACCAGACATCCGTTTTGGTATGACCTTTGGAGAACTAAATGCCGTAGCACAGCACAAGGATTTTAGCATATTTAATAATGCCGAACTGGTTGTGGGTATAGCCATCCCAGGAGGCAATAGCTATACAAGAAAAGAAATAGATCAATTAATTGATTGGGTAAAGCGTCCTCAAATAGGGGCTTTGGGCATGGTATATTGTCGCTGTAACGAGAATGGCACGTATAAATCGTCTGTTGATAAATTCTACGACCAAAATGATTTGGCTAAATGGGCAGAAATCACAGGTGCCAAACCGGGTGATTTAATTTGTATACTCTCGGGCGACACCCATAAAGTACGTCCCCAATTAAGTGCCCTGCGCATGGAATTAGCAGAGCGTTTAGGCTTACGTAAACCCGATGAATTCGCACCACTTTGGGTTATGGACTTCCCTTTACTGGAATGGGATGAGGAAACCAAACGCTACCATGCCATGCACCACCCGTTTACTTCACCAAAACCCGGACAAATTGAATTGTTGAAAACAGATCCAAGCGCAGTTAAGGCAAATGCTTACGATTTAGTGCTTAATGGTAACGAAATTGGTGGTGGTTCCATAAGAATACATGACAAAGCCACACAATCCTTAATGTTCGATTACCTAGGATTTACACCAGAAGAAGCTAAGGCTCAATTCGGCTTTTTAATGGATGCGTTTCAATATGGCGCACCGCCACATGGTGGTTTGGCCTTTGGATTGGATAGATTGGTAGCGATTTTGGGCGGACAGGAAACCATTCGTGATTTTATCGCATTCCCTAAAAATAACGCTGGGCGTGATGTTATGATCGATGCACCTGCACCTATTGATGATGATCAACTTGAAGAGCTAAGTTTAAAACTTAACTTAAAATCATAATTTCAAATCCTGCGCTATGCAGGATTTTTTATTACTTTTAAATGATTAATCTATTACAGGTGAAAAATCTACTTCTTGTTACTGTATTATTATTTTCATCATACACCTATAGCCAAAATCTTACCGGTAAACAGCTATTGGAAAAGGCAGTTCAATACCACGACCCCAATGGAAATTGGAACACCTTTCAAGGGCACTTGTCCATCACAATGGAAACACCCAACAAACCCAATAGGGACAGTGCCATTTTTATTGATTTGCCAAATCAATTCTTTTCAGTAAAATCAACTATTGAAGATAACACTTCAGAATATATTATAAATAAAGACAGTATTACTATTGTTTTTAACGGGAATAAAAATCCTTCAGAAGACATTTTAAAACAAAACAATTTAAGCAAGGCCAGGGCATCGCTCTATAAAAACTATTACACTTATTTATATGGGTTGCCCATGAAATTAAACGATCCGGGCACCATAATACACGATACGGTTGAAGAGAAAACATTTAAAGGCAAAACCTATTGGGTTTTAAAAGTTACTTATGAGAAAGAAGTGGGGAAAGACACTTGGTATTTTTACTTTGATAAGCACGCTTATAATATGGAAGTCTATCAATTTTACCATGATGAATCCAAAAATGATGGCGAATACATTTTATTAAGAGGTGAAGAAACTATTAACGATATAAAAATGCCAAAAATTAGAGTTTGGTACACAAACAAAGATGACAAGCATTTAGGCACTGATATTTTAAAATCTTCTAAACAATAACAATGACCTTTAAAAGTTTATTGCGTCAATTTTTAATTTGGAAATACAAACATATTTCCGAGCAACAATTCATTTACGCTTTAAGTATTTTGGTAGGTTTTTTAGCGGGTATTGGTACTGTATCCTTAAAAAACTTAACCCACTCTATAAGATTACTTTTTGAACTGGATTTTTTTAAGGATTACCAAAGCTCAATGTATTTTATTTTCCCAATAATAGGTTTGTTATTGGTTTATATTATTAAACAAACTTGGTTAAAAAAACACATTGGGCATGGCATTTCTACAACGCTACATGCCATCTCAAAACTCAATGGTATAATTCCCAGATACAATATCTATGCGGCTTTAATTACAGCACCATTAACAGTAGGTTTTGGTGGATCGGTAGGACTCCAAGGGCCGGCAGTAAGTGTTGGGGCTGCTTTAGGTTCTAACACCGCCCGGTTGTTTCATATGAACACAAAAACCCGAATGCTATTAATAGGCTGTGCAGCAGCAGGAGCAATGGCATCCATGTTTAAAGCGCCCATTGCCGCTATAATTTTTGCCGTAGAAATCTTTAGCTTGGATATTGCTTTTGGCTCTTTGGTCCCACTTTTACTAGCTTCGGTTTCGGCAGTGATAACATCCTATTTCTTTTTGGGCACAGATGTTCTGCTGCGCTTTGAACTGATTGATAAATTTGAAATTAACGATATTCTTTTCTATATTGTTTTAGGATTAGTTACTGCCCTTGCTTCCGTTTATTTTTCAAAAGTATTTTTTGCTATTACCAATTTCTTTAAGCAATTTGAAAGTCGGGCAAAACGCTTGTTAATTGGCGGACTTGCCATTGGCACCATGCTTTATGTTATTCCTCCGCTTTATGGTGAAGGTTATGGTATAATGAACAACCTTTTAAAAGGTGATCACTTGGCCGCCATTGGCACTACTCCTTTTAATTTAGACCTTTCCAATATCTGGATAGTAATAGCCTTATTACTTGGCATATCAGTTTTTAAAGCCATTGCCATGACTACTACATTTGGCGCAGGTGGTGTTGGAGGTGTATTTATTCCCACCCTGGTTATGGGCAGTGCTTTAGGTAATGCCTTTGCTAAAATTATCAATAACATTGGATTCGATTTTCATGTATCTGAATCCAATTTTACCCTAATTGGAATGACTGGTCTAATGGCAGGCGTACTTCATGCCCCATTGACTGCCATATTCCTTATTGCAGAAATTACCGGCGGCTATGAATTATTTGTCCCTTTAATGTTGGTTTCTGCCATTTCGTTTGCCATTACAAAATACTATGTATCACATTCTATTTACACATTGAAATTGGCCGAACGTGGTGAATTAATCACCCATAATAAAGATCAAAATGTGCTAATGGTTTTGGATATTGACAAAGTAATTGAAACCAATTTTATTATTTTAAAGCCAGACATGACTTTAGGCGAAATATTAAAAAAGGCCGTTGCAAAATCTTCCAGAAACCACTTCCCTGTGGTCAATGACAAGCATGAATTTCTAGGCGTTATTAGGTTAGATGATATAAGACACATGATGTTTGATGCAAATCTTTATGACAAAGTAGATGCCTCTAGTTTAATGCATGCTGATTATGGTATTATTGATTACGACCATGATTCAATGAACGATATTATGGAACAATTTAAAACTACTGGCGCATGGAACTTGCCTGTAATTAAAGATGGTAAATATTACGGTTACATATCAAAATCGAAACTATTAACGGCGTACCGTAGACAATTGATTAACTTCACACAATAATCATATTATCATGAAGTATTTTATATTCATCTTTTTTTTAGCATCGACAGGAAGTATTCTTTTTGGTTATTTTTTTGCTTCAGAATATGCCCAAAAATATATTGGTTTCGGTGTTATAGGTTTGTTTTTAGTGGTATTTCCTTTGTTTGGCTATTACCGTTGGAAAGACAAAAATTTAAAAGACTATATGCTCACTAAAGAAAATCTAGATAAGATGAGAGAAAGCCAAAAAGAAAAGAAGTATTGATTTTCTATGCAAGAATCTGAAACGGGTTCAGACTGATATAGGTCAATTCAAATTTCGTTTTTCAATAAAAAAACGCTTTAAAAGTGAACCCGCTTCTTGTTCCAAAACACCACCTTGCATCACTGTTTTAGGATGGAGTTTTGTTTTTAAATGGATACACCCACGCTCTAAGTCCCTAGCGCCATACACAATTTTCGATATTTGGCTCCAATATAAAGCACCGGCACACATTTGACAGGGTTCTAAAGTAACGTATAACGTACAGTTGTGAAGGTACTTACCTCCTAAAAAATTAGCTGCTGCTGTAATAGCCTGCATTTCGGCATGTGCGGTTACATCGTTTAGCGTTTCAGTGAGATTATGGCCTCTGGCAATAATTTTATTATCGATAACGATAACCGCCCCCACAGGAATCTCGCCCCTATCGAAAGCCAGTTCGGCTTCCTGCAAGGCTTTATTCATGAAATAGGTGTCGTCAAAAATATTTTCCATAGCACAAAAATACAATTTCATTCTCGTACTTTTGCTAGGTGAAAAAAACAATATTAAACCATATTAATTCACCAAAGGAATTGCGTTCACTAAAGCCCGAGCAATTATGCCAACTTGCCAAAGAGCTTCGTGAATTCATTATAAATATTGTCGCCACTAAAGAAGGCCATTTGGGTGCTAGTTTAGGTGTTGTGGAACTTACCATTGCCTTGCACTACGTGTTTAATACGCCCGAAGATTTACTTATTTGGGATGTAGGGCACCAAGCGTACGGTCATAAGCTATTGACTGGAAGACGAGAGCAATTTCATACCAATAGACAACTCGGTGGTATAAGCGGATTCCCAAAACGAGAGGAAAGTGAATATGATACGTTTGGTGTAGGACATGCCTCAACATCCATTTCGGCCGCTTTGGGTATGGCTATCGCTTCACAACTTAAGGGTGAAAACAGGCATCATATTGCCGTAATTGGTGATGCCAGTATTGCCAGCGGTATGGCTTTTGAAGGGCTCAACCATGCTGGAGTAACAGACGCGAATCTGTTGGTAATTTTAAATGATAATGCCATAGGTATAGATCCTAGTGTTGGTGCACTAAAGCAATATTTAACCAATGTGAAAAAGGGCACACAAAAGCAGGATAATATTTTTGAAGCTTTAAACTTTAACTATTCTGGCCCTGTAGATGGCCATGATTTAAATGCCCTAATTTCTGAGCTGCAAGGTTTAAAAACCGTAAAAGGCCCCAAATTCCTACATGTTATCACGACAAAGGGAAAAGGCTTAAAACAAGCCGAAAAAGATCAAGTAAAATACCATGCCCCTGGAAAATTCGACTCAAAAACTGGTGAAATATTTGCCAAATCTGCCTTGAAGCAGCCACCTAAATACCAAGATGTTTTTGGGCATACCATTGTTGAACTAGCCAAAGCAAATAAAAACATTGTAGGCATTACACCAGCTATGCCAACGGGAAGTTCCTTAAAATACATGATGGCCGAAATCCCAGATCGAGCGTTTGATGTAGGCATTGCCGAACAACATGCAGTAACTATGGCCGCAGGTATGGCAACTCAAGGTTTAGTCCCTTTTTGTAATATCTATTCTACCTTTTTACAACGTGCTTACGATCAGGTAATCCATGATGTGGCCTTACAAAAACTTCCCGTTGTTTTCTGCCTAGACCGGGCAGGATTGGTTGGCGAAGATGGCGCAACACACCATGGTACTTTTGATTTGGCCTATTTAAGATGCATCCCTAACCTCATCGTTTTTGCACCAAGAAATGAGGTGGAATTACGCAACATGATGTTCACAGCGCAGTTAGGCTTAGATTTACCGATAGCCATTCGCTACCCCCGTGGCCGAGGAATTACCCTAAATTGGAAACAACCGTTTTCTAAGATTGAAATTGGGAAAGGCATTCAATTAAAGAAAGGTAACAAAGTGGCTGTTTTGAGTATAGGCAGCATTGCCAAAAATGTTACTGAAGCTATTCAAAGTTTGGATTTCTCGCACTATGATATGCGTTTTGTAAAACCATTGGATGAGACATTATTAGATTATATTTTTAGCACTTACAAATCCATTGTTACAGTGGAAGATGGCACCATTAGAGGTGGTTTTGGTAGTGGGGTTTTGGAATTTGCCTCAGAGCACAACTACACAAACCCAATCAAACTTTTGGGTATTCCAGATGTATTTATAGAACATGGTAATGTAGATGAATTACAGAGTGCAATTGGTCTGGATACCAAAAGTCTACAAAATTATTTTAAGGGTTTAATGTAAACAAATAGTCAAAAAAAGGTTAACTAATATTAATCCCTCTAATTTTGTTAAACAACATAATTGCATAACTATCGGACATGTTAGACACAAAACTGCAAACCGACAATAACCTGATATACAAGGAATTATTAATAGCCTTAAAATTTTCTGGTAAAAGATGCATAATCAATTTATCGTAATTTGATGCTTTATTATCATGTGTATTGTTAATTGCAGTTGTAAACACATTCAATAAATCAGACAGCACCCTGTATCCCGCAATTTCTTTTTCCACAACATCCTTACTTTGATAAACTTTTTCGACACTTATCTTTATAATATCCCTTATTTGTGCTTCATAGGTACTTTTATCAAGTAAGGCACAATCGAATTTACCACTTAAAATGGCTTCTTCGTTAGCCATAAATATTTCTACGGCTTCGTTGATTAGTGTACCTATAGCTAATGCCCTTAAGTAACCAACACGATCTTTTTTTGTGGAAAGCGCATAATAATTCTCTGGTCTTATGGTATTTCTAATGATTTTTGACAGGTATTCCAGAGCAAATTCTTCTTGAATCAGCCCCAAATTAATACCATCTTCAAAATCTATGATGGTATAGCAGATATCATCGGCAGCTTCAACCAAATAGGTTAAAGGATGGCGTGAATAACTAAAGTCATTTTGACTGCGCTGCAACAATCCCAATTCGTTAACTACATCAGCAAAAATCTCTTTTTCACTTTGAAAAAAACCATATTTTTTATCGGCAATATGGTTTGTTGGCTTTTTGGGAAGCGACTCCTTCGGGTATTTCATGAAAGCCCCCAAGGTCGCATAACTCAATCGCAAACCTCCATGCCGTCCAGCCTTACTTTCTGTTAATATTTTAAATCCGTTGGCATTGCCTTCAAAATCACATAAATCTTGATATTCTTTGAGCGTTAATTGCTTTTGAAACATCTTCCCTTTACCATTCTTAAAAAACTCACCAATAGCTTTTTCCCCCGAATGACCGAATGGCGGATTACCAATATCGTGAGCCAAGGCAGCGGCGGCAACAATAGCTCCAAAATCATTGGCTTTATATCCATGAATGTTTTTTAAATGCGGATGCTTTTCAATTAATTTTTGCCCTACCTTTCTTCCCAATGAACGTCCTACCACACTAACTTCCAAGCTGTGTGTTAAACGGGTATGGACAAAATCTGTTTTAGATAGTGGTATAACCTGTGTTTTATCTTGTAAACTCCTAAATTCCGAAGAAAAAATGATGCGATCGTAATCCACTTCAAAACCTAATCGGGTTTCATCCTGCTCTTTTCTTATACGTTTATTAGTATCGCCAAAGCGCTTTAAGGATAATAACTGCTCCCAGTTCATAGTATAAATTTATGTTTGGGCAATATAAATAAATTCAACAAAAAAGCGAGCTCAAACTTGTTAACATTAGCGTAACATTTTAATCACTGTTCTTTAAAGTTAACTTAACATAAAACTTATATAAAGCCTGTTTATTTGCATTATCATTTTAGAGCGAACTAATGAGACCCTTTTTAATACTTCTAACTTTCTTTTTTACAGCCTTATGTTTTTCTCAAAACTCAGGTTCTATTAGTGGTGTTTTATTAGATTCAGAATCTGTTAACGAACCTCTATCATTTGCGAAAGTTGAATTAAAAGAAACTGGAGCCGAGTTTATATCAGATGAAAAAGGAGAGTTCAAGTTTAGCAATCTAACCGAAGGAACTTATACCTTACTTGCAAGCTTTGTGGGTTATAACAATAAAGAACTTAAAATAAAGGTAGTTTCTGGAAAAACAGCCCAAATTAAATTACCTCTTACTGCAAGCACTATCTCTCTGGATGAGTTGGTATTAACATTGGCCAGTGTCGATTCTGAAACTAAAACAGACCAATCATCCGCACAATAATCAACGGATTAATTCCAATATTTCCATAACTATATTTTCTTTTGAAATTGTTACAAAACTTAAGAAATAAGTTTTTATTCTCTATCTCCATAATTCCCGTAAGCATTAATTATCAATACCCTGAAATGCTATGTTAATTAATTGTAATCAATAAGCACAGAAACCCATAACAAGGTAACATTTAGCTAACACTTTTATTACGGTTCTTTAATCTCAAGATAACATTAGGTTTACAAAACGGCGGTTTCTTTGCAGCAGAATTGATAATAAAACTAATGAGATATTTTATACTATTTATAGCACTGTTAACAGTTTCATTTTCAAACGCTCAAGACACTGGGTCTATCGTTGGAAAATTGACTGATAAAGAATACAATAATGAGCCTTTAGCCTTTGCCAATGTATTGATTAAAGGTACAACCAAGGGAACAACTTCCGATTTTGATGGCCTTTATGGTTTTGAGAGTTTAGCACCTGGAACCTATATTTTACAATTTAGCTTTGTAGGTTATGAAACCCAAGAAATACCGACTGAAGTTGTTGTTGGAAAAATAACCCAAGTTAATGTAATAATGGGCGCCAGTGCTGCTTCTTTAGATGAAGTTGTAATAACGACAACAACCAAACGGGAAAGTGAAACGGCCTTATTGTTGGAACAGAAAAAGGCTGTGGAAATGAAACAAAGCATCGGGGCACAAGAGCTTTCTCGAAAAGGCATAGGTGATGCTGCTGGTGCCGTTTCTAAAATATCTGGAGTATCCAAACAAGAAGGCTCTAGTAATGTCTATGTACGTGGTCTAGGCGATAGATATTTGAACACGACCCTAAACGGTTTGTCTTTACCATCAAATGATGTCAACAAAAAGAACATCGATTTAAATTTATTTGCTTCCGATGTTATTGAAAATGTTTCTATAAGCAAAGCCTACTCCTCGAAATATTACGCCGATTTCTCTGCTGGAAATGTCAATATATCATCAAAAGATTACTCCGGCAACGGTTTTTTCGATTTTGGTATTGGAACCGAAATCAACACCAATGCTATAGGAAAAGATTTTGTAAAAAGTGAAGGTACTGGACACTTTGGATTTTACAACAGATATGAACACGACCCTTTTTCAGTAATCATATCCCACGGTTTCGATCCAGTAAATGGAGGAACCCCTATCAACACAAGTTTTGGAGGAGCCTTCGGTAAATCATTCAATTTCAAAAACGGTTCAAAATTAAGTTTCTATGGCACTGGCTCTTTTGAAAATGACTTTCAATACAGAAAGGGCTCCAATATAGACTACACCAATGTTGAGAAAAAAGCTTTTGAAACATCGGAAGAATTTGAATATGGCACCACAACTACTGCCATGGCATCGATTATCTATAAGGTGGACAACAACAATACCTTTAAAATTAATTCATTGTTTGTAAATAACTCTTCAGATAAAGTAGGTTATTTTGGTATTGACGGCAAAGGGAGAAACAGGGATGCCATCGCAAATACCGATGAAGGGTTTTATCAACAAAACATTCAATTTAATGAAAATCTTATTTATGTAAATCAATTGCTTGGGACTCATAAATTTGACAAGCTTGATATTGATTGGGGTTTTGGCCACAACTTTGTTAATGCCCACGAACCGGATAGAAAAAGATTGAGTTTTGAGAACTATCAGTTTGCTTTAGATAATGACCCAAATACTAACCCTATATTTTATAGCAATGTAGATTTTGACAACCAACGTTATTTTCAGGATATTCAGGATGAGGAGTTAAATGGTCGCTTAAACCTTGCTTTTAAGCCATTTGAAACCGTTAAAATAAACATTGGTTATAACGGTCGTTCTAAGGAACGTAGGTTCAACAATATTAGGTATGGTTATGACATTATTGACAATAGTGGTATAGCCAATGTTAACGCCCTAAATAGCTTCTTTACTTTAGATAATTTAAACCTTAAAGATAACCAAGGCACATATGAAATTAAGGTTATTAAACCATATCCAAACCTTAGTAATACCAACCGCCCAGGACAACCAGAAAACACCTATAAAGGAAAACTGGACATTTATGCAGGTTATTTAAATACCGAAATTGGGTTTGGTGAAAACTGGTTGGTGATTCCTGGAATTCGCGTAGAGTCTTTTGAACAATATATTGAGTACGACGTTATTAACTTAGGGGTAAACGGTAAAGATAATATTAGTGCTTCAGATGTGTTGTTCTTACCAAGTTTAAGTATCAAACACAGTTTAAAGGAAGATCATAACATACGTTTTTCTGCAAGTCAGACTATTTCACTTCCAGAATTTAAAGAAGTTGCGCCTTTTGTTTATGAAAGTGTGTCGCAGCGTATTGGTGGTAATCCCGATTTGTTAGGACAAAAGCCTGGAGAAACATACACAAATGTTAAAGACGTATCCTATTCCAAAATTTTAAATCTCGATTTAAAATATGAATGGTTCGTAACAAAATCGGAGTTAATCTCACTTGGGGCGTTCTACAAACAAATTGAAGATCCCGTAAACCAAGTGGTAGCATTTGATGCTACAGGAACACAACGTTTTTTTAGAACTGGAGATAAAGCTAAAATAATGGGTGTTGAAGCAGAAATCAGAAAAAATATAATCACAAATGAAGATGACGAATCTCAACTATCCTTTGGTATCAATGCTACCTATATGCATACTGAGCAAAGTCTTTATAGTAATATTGTAGGAAGTAATTTTAATGTGAGCTTTGTAAAAGACAAAGAAGAACTTCAAGGCGCTTCTCCATTAATTATTAATACAGATATTAACTATTCCCCTACCAACTTTAACAACTACGACCCAACTGCTACTTTGGTGTTCTCATATTTTTCAGATCGAATTGATGCGCTAGGGTCTGGGCAATTGGGTAATGTTATTGAAAAAGGCATCCCTACTTTAGATTTCATTTTAAGGAATAAAATAGGAGAAACATTCGAAATAAATTTTGCTGCCAAAAATCTGTTAAACCCCACCATAAAATATATAAGGGAAACTAACCAAGGAAATATTATAGTTACATCTCCTAATGGTAAAGATGTTTCAAATTACAAAAAAGGAATGAATATAGGCTTGCAATTAAAATATAGCTTTTAACATATAATTAAAAACGATAATTAAAATTAATAAACTAGAAACAATGAAAAATAATTTATTCTTAGTACTGGCAATTACGGCATTGCTTTTTAACTCTTGTGCCTCAGATGATACTGCCGATATATATATCACTGACAATAGTGTTGTTAACAATACTACCAATAACACCAATACAGGTGGAAATGAAGAAGAAGAGGATATTCCAATAAATGCTGCAGAATATTCATCAGACTTAGTTCTAGAAGCTAATAAAACCTATACCATTAGCGGACCCGTCATTATGGCTGAAGGTGCCACATTAGTTATTAACGAAGGGGTTACTATAAAAGCAGTAGCTACCGGAGCCGATGTCTATATTGCTATTTCTCAGGGCGCACAAATTATAGCCAATGGTACGGCATCAAAACCAATTGTTATGACATCAGGAGATGCCAATCCGGCTGCGGGGCAATGGGGTGGATTAATTTTATTAGGAAAAGCACCTATTAATTCAGTTACAGGAAATGCGACATCTACTTCAGAAATTGGAAGCTTGCCTTATGGAGGAACTGATAATGCAGATAGCTCTGGAGTGCTTCGTTATGTACGTGTTGAGTATTCTGGTGGTGCTGCAGATGGCTCTTCCGAAAATAACGGATTCTCCTTTTATGGTGTAGGCGCAGGAACAACTGTAGATTATATTCAAGCTTATGAGGGTGCCGATGATGGTATCGAGTTTTTTGGAGGAACTGTAAATGTTAACCATGCTGTGGTTATTAATTGTCAAGACGACTCTATCGATTGGACTGAAGGTTTTACTGGAAGCATCACCAATGCCTATGTAAAACATGGTGCAGAACACGACAAAGGGTTTGAGTGTGACGGATACAATACAGATATAGGAAATTTGTCCAATCCAAAATTCTGGTCTAAACCTACAGTAAAGGATGTTACTATTGTTGGTTTAGGTTCTGGAACCGGAAATGAGGCTGTAAGATTAAGAGCAGGTACCCAAGGTATTTTTGACAACATCGCTATTGAAGGTTTTGAAGAAGGTTTTGATCTTGATGGAGATGTTGGTGCAAATAGTGATAATCCAACAGGTACTGGAGTTATAAATGGTGATTTAGATGTTACCAACGTAACCTTTACAGATGTTACTACAAAAATGAAAAATGATACTGGTGAAACATTTACTGAGGCCGATTTTATTACTGGTGATGGTAATGGTACAGGTACCGACTATGCTGCTTGGGGAGCAGGTTGGACCGTTGGAAACTAAAAACAAATACAATAAAAAACAAAAAGCACCCCGCCTTTGGTGGGGTGCTTTTTACTTTTAACTTTTTTGTAGCTCGCTAAAGCGAAGCAACATTATTAGTGTAATTGACTTCCTTTTTTACTCCGTCAATCCAATAAATCCATTTGCCGACTTTTTTACCATTATCATAATTTGCCGAAACCGTTTTTTTGCCTTCTTTGTTAAAACTTAACCACTCACCTTGTAATTTACCATCTAATGTGTAAGACCCTGTTTGGCTTACCACACCATTGTCATGATAATAAACCACATCAATTAAATTGGTTTCTTTGTTAAGTTTTAAATCTCTCTTTTGCTTGTCTTGGGCAAAAGATACCACAGTAATTAAGAAGGCAAACAATAAAAATAATTTCTTCATAATTATGAGGTTTATATGTTATACCAAATTTACAAATAACATAACACTAAAGCAACGTTTACATAACATTAAATTAACATTAAAGCATTTATACTTGATTTTTAGATACTTGAAAATAATGAGTTTACATTGGAATGTTAATGATTACTTAATATTATCATTACATTTAACTTAACTGAAACATTGATATTTGTGCCAGTCTTAAGACTAAACAATTAGTATATCATAAAATCTATTAGTTTTTGTCGACTACATTATTATGATGCCTAATGAGACTGCCTTTGGCCAAGGCAGTCTTTTTTTATCCATAAACTTAACCATTAGGAAACATTTAGTTAACATTAGTTTTGGTTCTTTGCAGCGACAAAAACTAAAATTTAACTTTATGAATACTAAATGTACCCTATTAGGTATTTTTATCCTTGCATTTACATCAATAAAAGCACAAGAAATCAGTGACACTTCTTTTGGAAAAGGACTCATTAACTTTACTGCAAAAGACAGCTCTTTTAGTGTAAAATTTGCACCACGCTTTCAAGTGAGATCCATTTCCTCTTGGGATTATGATGGTGATCAATATGGAAGCCCTGAGCACAACTTTATTGTAAGACGCGCTCGTTTGAAATTTGATGGTTTTGCTTATAGTCCTAAACTAAAATATAAAATAGAACTAGGTCTATCTAACCGTGATATTTCAGGCGCCAATCAATTTAATAGAAATACGCCACGTTACATCTTGGATGCGGTACTCATGTGGAACTTTGCAGGAAATTGGGAACTTTGGGCAGGACAAACCAAGTTACCCGGAAATGTGGAACGTGTGGTATCTTCTGCAAACCTACAATTGGTAGATCGTTCCTTGTTAAATAGCCGCTTTAATATTGATCGTGATCTAGGGATTCAATTACGTCATAAAACTAATTTAGGAGGTGATTTTTTAATGCGTGAAAAATTTGCCATCTCCCAAGGCGAAGGTAGAAATGTGACTGAAGGTAACGAAGGAGGCTTGCAGTATACTGGTCGTTTGGAATTTTTACCTTTTGGTGAGTTTAAATCCAAAGGCGATTATAGTCAGTCTGATTTAAAACGCGAAGCTAAACCAAAACTTATGGCTGGATTTACTTATAATTACAATGAAAAGGCTGTAAGAGAAAGAGGCTTTGCAGGTGATTATATGATGAGAACTGATGGTTCCCTTTACGAAACAGACCAAACTACCATTTTTGCAGATGCTATGTTTAAATATAACGGATTTTCATTTATGGGAGAATACGCCAAAAGAACAGCTGATAATGAAATCGCAACAGAATTAGATGGTACTACCCCTACTGGAGATGTAGTATTAACCGGTAATGCCCTAAACCTTCAAGCTGGTTATTTATTTAAAACCAATTATGAAATAGCAGGTCGATTTACTTCTGTAGATTATGAAACAATTACTGGAGCCGAACCACAAAAGCAATACACTTTAGGTGTTAATAAGTTTATAGTTGGTCACAAACTAAAGGTACAATCGGATATTAGCTATACTACTGTTGATGGAAATAAAGATAACATTACTTTTAGGTTAGGATTTGATATCCATTTTTAAAAAAAATAACAATTAGATAACAATATAATTAATAATAGTCATGATATTTGCTGATATTTTACAATTAAACCCAATGGATAATATCTATTTATACATGTTGATCGCCTTAACAATTTTAGCTGTTGCAGATATCATTGTAGGCGTAAGTAATGATGCTATTAACTTTTTAAACTCGGCTATTGGCTCTAAAGCTCTTTCTTTAAAAACCATAATGATTGTAGCGAGTTTAGGTATTTTCATAGGAGCTGTATATTCTAGTGGCCTTATGGAAGTAGCCCGTAAAGGAATTTTTGTTCCGGCAGAGTTTAACTTTCATGAAATTATGCTCATTTTCATGACAGTTATGATAACGGACATTCTTTTATTAGACTTTTTTAATACCCTAGGGCTGCCTACTTCAACTACTGTTTCGATTGTTTTTAATTTATTGGGAGCTGCAGTTGTAATGGCATTAATAAAAATAGGCGCTTCGGATACCCAAACATTTGCAGATTTAGGTGACTATATAAATACTAAAAAAGCTTTTGAAATTATTAGTGGCATCTTGCTTTCTGTTGTTATTGCTTTTAGCATAGGTGCTATTGTTCAGTGGTTTTCACGTTTAATTTTTACATTCCATTATACTGATAAAATAAAGAATTTTGGAGCTATTTTTGGTGGATTAGCTCTAACAGCTATTTTATATTTTATTTTTATGAAAGGTTTAAAAGGTACACCTTACTACAGTGAATTAAAAGGCTATTTAGAGGGAAATGAAATATATATAATACTTTGTGGTTTTTTATTATTTACTTTATTATCATTTGCCTATCAAAAAATCACAAAAAAAAGTATTCTTATCATAGTTATTGCTGTAGGTACTTTTGGTTTAGCTCTAGCTTTTTCTGGTAACGACTTAGTAAACTTTATTGGTGTTCCTATGGCTGCTTACCACTCTTACGAAGCCTGGTCTGTTTCTGGAGCTTCAGCTACTGATTTTACTATGGGGGTTCTTAGTAAAAAAATGCCTGCTGAACCTTTTTTACTGTTTATTGCCGGAGGTATTATGGTAATTACACTATGGTTTTCTAAAAAAGCTAAAACAGTTGCAGAAACAGAGATTAGCCTATCCAGACAAAGTGATACACATGAAAAATTTAAACCAAACTTATTATCCCGTAGTATTGTCAAGGGGACAACATTGTTGACTAATGCATTAACAGTCATTATACCTAAGTCCACTCAAAAAAAGGTTAACGCAAGTTTTCAAAAGCCTGATTCTGCACTGTTATTAACAAAAGATCAAAGTATAGAAGCACCTGCATTTGATATGATTAGAGCCTCAGTTAATCTAATGGTAGCCGGTGTTTTAATTTCCATAGCTACTACCATGAAACTGCCATTATCTACTACTTATGTAACCTTTATGGTCGCCATGGGTACCTCTTTAGCTGATAGAGCTTGGGGAGCAGATAGTGCCGTTTATCGAGTTGCTGGCGTACTTAATGTAATAGGTGGATGGTTTTTTACTGCTATTGCTGCTTTTATGGGTGCTGGACTGGTTGTTTTCTTAATTAATTGGCATCCTGCTGTAATGACTCCAATATTGTTACTTCTAACTGTAATTTTATTGGTAAGGAACTATTTGTCACATAAAAGCAAATCTTTAACAAAAAGTGAAGATAGTCTTAAAAATGCTGAAAGTAGCTCATTACAAGGTGTAATACATGAAAGCACAAATAATATTGCTAATGTTGTTAAAAGAGGCAATAAAATATATTCTAATGCTATTAATGGCTTAGCCAAACAAGATTTAGCTATGCTTAAAAAGAACAAAAAGCAGATAGATAAGCTATCATTAGAGGTTGATAACTTAAGAGACAATATCTTTTATTTTATAAAGAATTTAGATGAATCTAGTGTTGGTGCCAGTAATTTTTATATTAACATTTTAGGTTATTTGCAAGATATGACCCAGTCCTTAGAATATATTTCCAAAGCTAGCCACAAACACGTCAATAATAACCACAAAAAGTTAAAATTTAATCAAATTAAGGAACTAAAAGAAGTTGATGGTTCACTAGAACAGCTACTAAATGAAATTAAGGACGCTTTTGAATCACGTTCATTTGAACAAATAGGAAATATTTTAAATAGGGAAAAAAATATATTTAAAGTGGTTTCTGAAAAAATACAAAAACAGGTAGAACGTACCCGTACCGAAGAGTCCAGTCCTAAAAACACGACCCTTTACTTTGGCTTATTGTTAGAAACTAAAGATTTACTCAAAGCTACAATGAGTCTTTTGGAGGAATACCATGATGCCCATGACGCTTCAGTTAAACCTGCTAAATTAACTCCAGAAAACAAGGAAGAGGCGTAAAATAATTTTTATACTATCTATTAGAAAGCACCATTTTAGGTGCTTTCTTGTTTATAGTTATAACTTAATCGTAACCATTATCCTCAAACAAACTATCCTTTTTACCATAAAGCAATTCCGCAACCTCAATTAGTTTTTTAATCATATCGCTTACATTGGCGTAATCGTTAAATAAGGATGAAGCCATTTCGGCAGTGATTAAGTTTTTACGAATGAGTTTATCAATGGATTTGTTACTGTGCTTAATATTGGCTTTCGCCTCTTTTTTTAAATCTTTAAGTTTCTCCTCATACACTATAGCATCTTCTTCCTTTCTAAACAAATAAATAACCCGGAGTACCTTGACCAACTTTTTTCTATAGCTATCATATTCCTTGGTCAAATAGTCATTCCCTTGACTCAAAGCATAGGTAATATTTTTATTTAACTCACGGGCATCTTTAATGGTTTCAACCATTTTTCGGTTAGCAATCTTTATATCTGTTATGGCTTTGTTTTGCTTATTATTAAGGGTTAAAGTACTTTGTACAGTACTGGCGTATCTTATTATTTCACTATAAATGGATTTTACCTTGGTATAATAGAGGTCTTCAACATTGGTATGAAAATCAGTTTGTGAGTCCTGTATAACGGTTTTTAATTTCTTGTCTGATTTCACATCTTCCCTGTGAATATTTAGTGCATGGGTAACAATTTCAAAAACACTATTTTGGTATAGAAACTTAGACTCCTTAATTAAAGCAGAAATCGCTGCTCCTGGAAATTGTAATACGGCAGGGTTTAAATATTTAGGCTCATCAATATCCTTATCGCTCCTTTCTTTATAAAACCGCAATAAAATACGCTCCAGTTTTTTAATAAAGGGAATCATCAAAATAACCCCAACAATATTAAATATGGTGTGGAACAACGCTAGTTTTAATGTATAATTTGTGTTAGCAATATGTAAAAAATCCGACGCATTATTAACTAGTTTTGCCAAAGGGTAAATAAAGACAATAGCCACCAATCCCGTAACCATATTAAATATAAAATGGGCTAAAGCCAAACGCTTCCCTGCACTATTAGAGCCAATAGCTCCTAATACCGCCGTTATGGTTGTACCTACATTAGCCCCAATAGCCAAGGCCAAGGCGTTCTCGTATTCTATTTGCCCTGCTGCCAATGCTGTTAAAATTAAGGCTAAGGTAGCACTACTGGACTGTAAAATTGTGGTAATGACTATACCCAATCCGGTGTACACAACAACTCCAAAAAAACCTGGTACGGCATATTGTGACAAATCGATGTATTCCTTAAACACATCGAATCCTTCTTTCATATAATGGATTCCCAAGAAGAAAAAACCCAAGCCTGCTAGAACATTACCAATACCTTTAAGCGATACTTTCTTTTGGAATGAAAAAATAATACCGAAGACCAGCATGGGTAATGCTAATGCAGAAATTTTAACTTTAAGCCCAAAACCTGCTACCAACCAAGCTGTTGCTGTTGTACCAATGTTCGCACCAAAAATCAATCCCAAACCTCCAGCCAAAGAAATTAACCCCGCACTAATAAAAGAAATAGTGATAACTGAAACCAAAGAACTGGACTGTATTAAAGCTGTAACCATAGCCCCAGTCGTAATGCTCTTATAGAGCTTGTTGGTTGCCGATTTTAAAATGTTTTGCAAGGGGCCTTTTGTAAATACCTTAAAGCCCTCTTCCAACATAATCATACCAAACAATAAAATGGCAATACCTGCTGAAATGGTCTTAAAATTTGGGTTTTGATAGAGTAGAATTCCTAATAGAATTAAAAGGAAGTAAAATAATAATCTTTTAATCATAACACCCATTGAATCAAATATTTAAGGAAACTCCTATTTGATCCAATTCACTATGTGTTTTTTTCTTGGCTTCAAGCCTGGAAATATCAACCACAAATGTTTTCGATAATGTATCGTGCCAACCCCTAGCTTCAGCTCCTAAAAAAGAAAGTGCTTCAAAAGGAATTAACCTACATAAGCTTCTTAAAATAATATCAGACGCCTTTGGTTTTGATCCATCTTCCATGACCACGACTGTTTTTGTTATATACTTTCCTATAGTCTTTCCTTTAAGTAAAATTTCAGAAATCATATAAAAAACGGCAAATATTATGCTCGTTATCAATCTGTCCATGAGATCACCTATGTTTTCTAACTCATATAAAAATTTATCAAAAGTCGTTGTATCTGTAAAAAAAGAATAAACAATCATTCCTGCAAGAAAGCTTAAACCTAATATTAGGGCATAAAATACTATTTTATCAATAATAAAATTGGCAAATCTATTCCCCCTCGATGCATATAAATCTGGCGTAACTGTAAATTCTTGGTTCGACATATTAATCATTTTAAATTGTATAAATATAGTATTAATTATAAAAAAAAGCATCCGAAATACGGATGCTCTTGTTTAACACTTTAAAACTTCTGGTGTTCATGTTTAGATTTAAGATCCGCACATAAGGCAATCGTCGCCTTGACCAGCTTTAGCTTGTGCTATAAGCGCTTTCATCTCTTCGGCACTCATGGGTTCAACTTCTATTGGCTTTGTGCCTTGCTTTGCAAATTTAGCGGCATTCTGTGCGGCTAACTTCTTTTTATTAGCTTCTTCTTGCTCTACTGAAACCGTTTTCACCTCAACAACTTCTGCCGTTGGTTCTTCTTTTTTGGTAGTCTGTAAGGTGAACTTAATGGCGTCAACAGCACTCTTGGTCCTTAAGTAATACATACCCGTTTTTAAGCCACTCTTCCATGCATAAAAATGCATTGAGGTAAGCTTTGCCATGGTCGCACCTTCCATAAAGAGGTTAAGCGATTGTGACTGGTCTATAAAATAGCCGCGTTGACGGGACATATCGATAATATCCTTCATGCTTAATTCCCAAACTGTTCTGTATAGCTCTTTAATGTCCTGAGGAATAACATCAATGTTTTGTATGGACCCGTTGGCCCTCATGATATCCTGTTTTAAACTTTCATTCCAAAGGCCTAATTCTACAAGATCTTCCAACAGGTGTTTATTCACCACAATAAATTCACCTGATAGTACACGGCGGGTATAAATGTTTGATGTATAAGGCTCAAAACATTCATTATTTCCTAATATTTGAGACGTTGATGCTGTTGGCATTGGCGCAACTAACAAGGAGTTGCGCACACCATGCTTAAGTACCTGCTTGCGTAATTTTGCCCAATCCCAATTACCACTTAATTCTTCATCCTTTAAGCCCCAAAGATTGTGTTGGAATTCACCCTTGCTTATAGGAGACCCTTTATAGGTTTGATAAGGTCCATCTGCTTTAGCTTCTTCCATACTGGCCGTTACTGCGGCGTAATAAAGCGTTTCAAAAATATCCTGATTCAATTGCTTGGCTTCATCACTTGTAAAAGGTAAACGTAATTGAATAAAGGTATCGGCCAAACCTTGTACCCCTAAACCTATAGGACGGTGGCGCATGTTGGAGTTTTTAGCTTCTGGTACCGGGTAATAGTTCCTGTCTATTACCCTATTTAAGTTTTTAGTAACACGCTTTGTAATACGGAACAGTTCTTTATGGTCGAACTCACCATTTTTTACAAACATAGGCAAGGCTATAGATGCTAAGTTACAAACGGCCACCTCATCTGGTGATGTATATTCCAAGATCTCGGTGCATAAGTTGGAAGAACGAATGGTTCCCAAATTTTTCTGGTTGGATTTACGGTTTGCAGAATCCTTGTATAGCATGTACGGTGTGCCAGTTTCTATTTGGGATTCTAAAATCTTTTCCCAAAGTTCACGGGCCTTAACGGTCTTTCTTCCCAAGCCTTCAGCTTCATACTTGGTGTAGAGGGCTTCAAATTCTTCACTATGGGTTTCAGGTAGACCAGGACATTCATTAGGACACATTAGGGTCCAGTTGCCATCTTCCTGTACACGTTTCATAAACAAATCTGGGATCCACATGGCGTAGAATAAATCGCGTGCACGCATTTCTTCTTTTCCATGGTTTTTCTTCAACTCCAGAAAATCAAAAATATCGGCATGCCAAGGTTCTATGTACACCGCAAAGCTCCCTTTACGCTTACCTCCACCTTGATCTACATAACGTGCCGTGTCGTTAAACACACGAAGCATAGGCACAATACCATTACTGGTGCCATTGGTACCAGCAATATAACTTCCTGTAGCGCGGATATTATGCATTGCCAAACCAATTCCTCCAGCAGATTGGGAGATTTTAGCTGTTTGTTTCAACGTGTCATAAATGCCATCGATGCTATCTTCTTTCATGGTTAACAAGAAACATGAGGACATTTGAGGCTTTGGTGTACCAGAATTGAACAATGTTGGTGTAGCGTGTGTAAAATATTTTTTAGACATTAACTCATACGTTTCAATCGCTGCTTCAATATCATTCAAATGAATGCCAACCGAAACACGCATGAGCATGTGTTGTGGACGTTCTGCAATGTTTCCATTAAGCTTCAATAAATAAGAACGCTCCAAGGTTTTAAACCCAAAATAGTCATAACCAAAATCGCGGTTATAAATAATAGTAGAGTCCAAACGGTCTTTGTGCTCCATTATGACATTATACACTTCATCGGAAAGTAAAGGAGCATCCTTGCCTGTTCTTGGATTTACATAAGTATAGAGGTCGTGCATGACCTCGCTAAAGGTCTTCTTCGTATTTTTATGTAGGTTAGAGACCGATATTCGTGCTGCTAAACGTGCATAATCAGGGTGGGCCGTTGTCATAGTCGCTGCTATCTCTGCCGCCAAATTATCCAATTCACTGGTCGTTACGCCATCATACAAGCCTTCAATTACCCGCATGGTAACACGTAATGGATCGACCAATTCGTTTAATCCATAGCACAATTTTCTCACCCTTGCGGTGATTTTATCGAACATGACCTGTTCTTTTCTTCCGTCTCTTTTTACTACATACATTTTTTACACGTTTTTTAGGTTTTCCTGA
Organism: Aestuariivivens marinum; assembly: GCF_022662175.1. Lineage (GTDB taxonomy): Bacteria > Bacteroidota > Bacteroidia > Flavobacteriales > Flavobacteriaceae > Aestuariivivens > Aestuariivivens marinum. The sequence continues at coordinate 482,049 of NZ_JAKMCR010000001.1, forward strand.
TACACCTTCAGAAAAATGGTTAGTTAGTTGTTCTCATTTTAAAACCAACGGTTAATTAGTTTCAAAATCAGTTAATTAAAATAATTACTTATGGTTGAGATCGTTTCCCTTTAAGAATTTAAAAGGACGACGACATTTTTTGTTCCTTCTTTTAGAATTTTCCTAGAAATCTTCATCGAAGCTAAACTTGTTCTCGCTATCTTCTTTATTGAGAACACCCGCTTTTTGATATTCCGACACCCGTTTTTCAAAGAAATTGGTTTTCCCTTGCAATGAAATCATATCCATAAAGTCAAACGGATTAGTAGCATTGTAGACTTTATCACATCCAAACTCTACCAATAATCTGTCGGTTACAAATTCAAGATATTGTGTCATTAACTTAGCGTTCATTCCTATTAAGCTAACAGGCAGGGATTCTGTTATAAAACCACGTTCAATATCCAATGCATTTGTAATAATATCGGTTATTCGGGCTTTAGGCACCTTATTTACGATATGGTTATTATGTAGATGCACAGCGAAATCGCAATGTAACCCCTCATCTCTTGAAATAAGTTCATTGGAGAATGTTAATCCTGGCATAAGACCACGTTTTTTCAACCAAAAAATGGAGCAGAAACTTCCAGAGAAAAAGATGCCTTCAACTGCTGCAAAAGCAATTAAGCGTTCAGCAAAACTCGGAGACTCAATCCACTTTAATGCCCATTCCGCTTTTTCCTTAATTGCCGGGAAATTTTCTATGGCCTTAAAAAGAATATCTTTTTCTTTCTCATCTTTAACATAGGTATCTATAAGCAGTGAATACACTTCGGAATGGATATTCTCCATCATAATTTGAAAGCCGTAAAAAAACTTGGCTTCACTATATTGCACCTCACTAACAAAATTTTCAGCTAAATTTTCGTTTACGATACCATCACTGGCTGCAAAAAATGCTAAAATATGCTTTATAAAATAACGTTCGTCATCGTTTAATTTGGTTGCCCAATCTGTAATATCCTGGTGTAAATCTATCTCTTCTGCAGTCCAAAAACTAGCCTCCTGTTTTTTGTACCATTCCCAAATATCATGATGTTGAATTGGAAAAATTACAAAACGATCTTTATTTTCTTGAAGAATAGGCTCTACTGCTTGTGACATTACTAAAATGGTATTTTTATAAAAATTGAACGAAAATTTGTGATGATTTGAGGTTAACAAAGATTGTAAAATGATTGATATTTTTTTTAAAAAATGCAGAAACCTTTTCAACAAGTTTTTAACAAATAAAAAAAGTGTTGAGAAACAGAAGTTTACATAAAAATTTAGTTAAAAATTTGATTTACAGTATTTTAACTTTTTTTGATTTTGAAAAAGTTGACAAAAATTTTTACTTGAAAAGTCAAGAAAGCTTAGTAAAATGGGCGGTTTAAAGCTATTTTCCTAATCCTGTTAAAAAGTTTTAGCAACCTTTTCCAGTTCATCATACCAATCCGTTCCAAATTTCCTAATAAGGGCTTCTTTTACAAATTTATAAACAGGAACCTGAAGTTCCTTTCCTAAAGTACAAGCATCATCACAAACTTGCCATCTATGATAATTTACTGCTGAAAATTCGGTATAATCTTTTACTCTTATGGGATATAAATGGCATGACACTGGTTTTTTCCAAGAAATCTCTCCTTGATTGTACGCTTCTTCAATTGCACAAAGCGCCACGTTGTTTTTATCAAAAATAACATAGGCGCAATCGGCTCCATTAATTAAAGGCGTTTCTAATTCACCATCCTCAGTTGTAATGAACACGCCTTGGCTTTCAATAGCCTCTATACCTTTCTGCCTTAAAAAAGGTTTCACCTTAGGGTAAATTGTCTCAAGAATTTTAGTTTCTTCCTGCTCCAATGGTGCACCTGCATCGCCATCTATACAACAGGCCCCTTTACAGGCCGACAGATTACAAACAAAGTCCTTCTCAATAATATCTTCTGAAACTATGGTTTTTCCTAACTGAAACATAACGCTCTTAATTGTAGCAAAAATAGATAAAGTTTATATTTTTTGGTCTTGTTATTTGACAATTAATATAGACCTTTGCATCGCATTTTAATCGTAAAGCCATGCAACTAAACTTAAAAGAAATCTTTACAGCTTTTATGGTCCTCTTTGCCGTAATAGATATAGTTGGCAATATTCCCATTGTTATCGATTTGCGTAAAAAAGTGGGGCATATACAAAGTGAAAAGGCATCGATTATCGCGGGTATTATTATGACATTGTTCCTTTTCTTAGGAAAAAGCATTTTAAACCTTATAGGCATTGATGTTAACTCCTTTGCTGTAGCTGGTGCCTTTATTTTGTTTTTTATTGCTCTGGAAATGATTTTGGGCATTACACTTTACAAAGAAGAAAGTACCAACCCATTAACGGCCTCTGTGTTTCCATTGGCGTTTCCTTTAATAGCTGGACCGGGCAGCTTAACCACCTTATTATCGTTACGTGCTGAATTTAGGGTTGAAAACATTATTCTAGCCATTATATTAAATGTTATTTTGATATATGTAGTCCTAAAAACCTCATCTAAAATTGAACGCTTTTTGGGTGTTAATGGCATCAATATTATTCGTAAAGTTTTTGGCGTGGTTTTATTGGCCATCGCCGTTAAACTCTTTGCCCACAATATTAAAATCCTTTTCAATTAATGAAACATTCATGACTAATTTTTTAACTTAACATATGAAATTTGTTTCAACCTTTGTTATTATAATCGCTTTAATTTTAATGGTTTTTAATGCCACTAAAATAAATTTTAACGCCCCTTTTGAAAGCGATAGCATTGTAGCACTAATAACTATATTGGCGGCATTGTGCGCCATTGTTTTGATGCTTATTTTAAAGACTTCGAAACGCATTGAAGAAAAAGTAAAGCAAAAAAAGTGATGTTCGATGTGCTAATTATTGGAGGTGGCGCGGCAGGTTTATCATGTGCCTTGGTTTTGGGTTCAGCGAAAGACAAACCTTTTGCGAAAGACAAACGCATTGGTATTATAGCTCACCAAAAAGCATCACACTTACAAGACGCGCTGTTCAATAATGTATTGGGGCTTGCCCCAGGCACCACAGGTGCTTCCATTCTAGAAAGTGGTAAATCACAATTGACCACATTATACTCCCATGTGCAGCAAATCGACAAAGAAAAGGTTCTGGAAATCTCAAAGACGAACGGTACTTTTTCTGTAAGAACAAATAAAAATTTATACCATTCCAAAATAGTTGTAATAGCTGTGGGCTATACCAATTTAATGCGTATTAAAGGACTTGAACGCTATATAGCACCTCATCCAAGGGCTGCTATTGAAAAAAATCGCATTTGGTTAAAAAACACTAACCATATAATTGAAGATAATCTGTATGTAGCGGGTACATTAGCGGGTTGGCGGAGTCAATTCGCTATAGCCTCAGGCAGCGGGGCCCATGTCGCTACCGATATTTTAACGCTTTGGAATGATGGTAGGCATACTAAGGTTCATGATAAAATTAAATAATTAGAAAGCCCTTTGTAAGTAAAGGGCTTTGTTTTAATCAAATATTTCTTTGATTATTATTGTGTCTTTTTCAATCTTTATATTAAAACACGAATTGCTTGGTCCGCCATTAGAATAATAACCAAAACCTTTTTTTCTAATAGATTCTTTTGAAAATATTTCAATATAAAAACTCCCATCAAGATTTGGGTTTTCTTTATTGAAATCAAGAAACCCTTGTTTTTCTGCATTTAATTCAATGTCTAAAAGTTTAATCGAATTAAATCCATTTGAGATTATTAATGAATCAATATTATTAGGCGTTTTGTTTTCAATATTAAAATTTACTCCATATTGACATGACATAATCACAAATAACATCGAACAAATTAAGCGTGCTTTATAATTTCTCATTGATTTGTTGGAATTTTTAAAGTTGAAGGACTTATTCCATGTGTTCCGTCTCCTAATTCAGTTGTATTTGGATTATCCAAAAAATTAGGATCCGAGTAGTTAATTGGAGATAAATATAATAAATCTCCATTTGTTACTGCTTGATAAATTAAATTTGAAATCGTCTGATTACTAGCGCTTCGATTTTCGCTCCCAATAACTAAACCATATTCATTATTAAACAAGTCCATTTCCTTTTCTAATATCCATCTTGTCGGGACTTCGCTCTCATGTGCGTCTGCTAGATCTCCAGAAACACTCACACCAACATAATGTGAATTTATTGCTTGAAAAAATGCATGTCTGAAGGCATCAGACTTATCATTTAACCCATTAACTCCAAACCTAACAACTGTCTCTGTTTCTGCAATTGTTCTATTTTTAAAAATTCTATATGCCTTAAATGGATGATTTTTTATGATGTCCTTTTCTTGAGCATTGAGTTGATTCATCCATACATCATATGGATCTTGAGTAAACACATCTAACAAAAATAAAGCTGTAAAATCATTTGACTTTATAGCATCAATCACATCATTAGCAAACCTAATCGCTTCAATGGTATTTTCTTCGCCTCCGTTATCTATCTTATCTTGTCTAAGAAATCTATCTATATCCCCAAATAATCTATAATTTCTATATAAAAAATCCACTTCATCATCATTTAACCTTAATGTTTGCACCATTTTCTCCAAAGCCTCAAGCTTGTCTATGGTCTCCTGTGGCAACTCTGGCACTGTAGCTGTGCCTCCACCACCGCCACTAGTATCTCCAGTATTATACGGGTCATATATTGTATGAAAACCACTGTCTTCAACGCCCTCTAAATCACTATCTGTCGTACAAAATGTCCAAGTGAAATTGATATACAAAGTATTTCCTCCAACTCGACAAGCCCCTCCCGGCACATAATCCTCTGGGGAGTGTGGGTTATCCGCATTGCATCTCCAATAATAAAAGACATTATCTATACACAAATATGTATCAACGGTAGATTTACTCACTGAACTTGTCTTACTAATAGCATCCAATGTAAATATTTCGCTATCCAGCATTTTAATATACCCATTATAGGGCTGGCTAGGGTCGTTAAGCCAGTCTTTATTAGGAATATACCTGACAATTTGTGAGGACACATGGTTAGTTGCTTTATCCAGGGTAAAAATAAAATTGTAAAACTCACTAATTAACTCCGATTGGTTATCAATCAACTTAAGTGTAAAATGGGTTGATTCTTCAAGGTCTATCATGAGGACCTCATCTGTAAGTAACTCATACCTGTCATCGTCTGTAGCTTTAGTTGAAGTTTGTGATTTTCCTGTCTTTATATAAGATTCGCTTTTTGAAAAGGCCTTGGTAGAACCAATTCTATTTTGTAATTCGTCAAAGCTTATATGTTCCATCCTTATATTGCCCTGGCTCTCCTGCTTAAAATTACGTTCCCTATCACAGTTCACCAAAGGAAAACATAAAATTGCTAATATTAAAAGCTTAAGCCTGAGGTCTGAGGTCTGAGGTCTGAGGTCTGAGGTCTGAGGTAAAATTAAATTTCATTTCTGGACGGATTTAAAAATTATGGTTTTGTTCTTCCCAACCAAAAGATCTGTCAGGAATTATTACCTTTAAATCTATGTCTTTTCCTATACAGTGTAAACAAAACTTCCGTTTTTTTGTGCGTTTTGTCGAAATCTTTAAAATTCTGCTGTGGGAAAACCGTAAAAGTTATGTTTTGGACAAAATTCTAGATAAAAATGGCTTAACTCAAAGAGAATTCGTATGCATGAATATAAAACCAAAAACACTAATTATGGATACTGAAACAAATTAAGCATAAATGTAAGCTACTCCCCATCACTCAACCTTATCACCTCATCAATCATGATATCGGTTTGGTTAAATACTTCCTCAAACGCACCATCGCCATAAAGCTGATCTGCTAAAGTGGCCTTAATATACTGCCTTATTTCTTCATAATAGGCAACAAATGTAACCACTGTGTCCGATCTTAGATTAAGGTAATCTTGAAAAGACGTCACAAGATCGTCACTCACCTTAAAATTATCAATAAAATCCTGTCTTGAAATACCATCATAGAGATGCCGGTCTTTTTCCAACTCCTCAAATACAAAGTAACCAATATAGCCGCGACGCATTAAATAATTTAAGGTTCCATTAAATATACCTTTATCTACAGGCACAAAAACGTCTGGTATTATGCCGCCGCCGCCATAAACAATCTTACCCTTAGGCGTAACATACTTTAACGAATCAGCGACTTTTATTTTTTCTTGATTCAACAGTTCACCGCTATCCAACCGTTCCAAATATTCATCGTAATAATCTTTATGTCCGTTTTTATATGGTCGTTGTATGGAGCGTCCCGTAGGAGTATAGTATCTGGACACGGTTAAACGAACTGCACTACCATCGCCCAGATCCATTTCGCGTTGCACCAATCCTTTGCCATAAGAGCGTCGCCCAACAATAAGTCCTTTGTCATTATCCTGCAATGCTCCAGCGACAATTTCACTTGCTGATGCGGAGTTTTCGTTTATGAGCACATACACTTTACCATTTTCAAAATCACCTTTTTGTGTGGCATAACTTTTTTCAATATCGCCACGTTTGTTTTTAGTAAAGAGAATGAGTTTGTCATCTTCTAAGAATTCATCGACCATCTTTTCGGCAATGTCAAGGAACCCTCCGGGATTATCCCGTAAATCCAAAGCAATCTCGGTAGCGCCTACATCTTTTAGTTTTTTTAAAGCTGTTTTGAATTCTTTATAGGTCGTTTCGGCAAAACGATTAACTTTTATATACCCCAACTTTTCAGTTAACATATAGGCGGCATCCACACTTTTAATAGGTATGACCGATCGCTTTACTGTAAAATCCAAAAGCTTGGGCTCTCCTTTTCGATACACCTTTAAATGCACCTTAGAGTTGATTGGTCCTTTTAGCTTTTTCACCAAACTATCATCCACCATTCGCTTTCCAATCAGGGAATCACCATTGGCCATAATAATTCTATCGCCCCCCTTAATACCCGCTTTTTCACTAGGGCCATTCACTACTGGGCGTATTACGGTTATGGTATCCCTATAGCTATAAAAACTAACGCCAATACCTACAAAATCACCACGCATTTCTTCAGCAACACGTGCCATATCCCTTTTGGGGATATATACAGAATGAGGATCCAGATTCTCTAAAATACCATTGACGGTAACATCAACAATGCTATCAGTATTAATCTCATCTACATAGTCGTACTCAATGTAATCGATAAGCCTGTTGAGTTTATCCTTCTTACTATTGGTAGAGAACAAGCGGTCTGGTGAATCGGTAAAATTTAACTTTCCTCCAATTAGCACTCCCGCTGCAATGGCAACACCTAAAACCAGGGGTAGATATTTTTTTTTATAGGGCATTATGTCATTAAATCTTCTATTAATTTTAATTTTATTCCTGCTTTTTCCAAAAAACGCAATCCAGAATCGTCTTTGTAAGCTTTGTTATAAACCACTCTAACAATTCCTGCTTGGTGGATTAATTTGCTGCACTCCTTACACGGAGACAAGGTGATATACAAGGTAGCTCCTTTACAGGATTGTGTAGAGGAGGCCACTTTTAAAATGGCATTTGCCTCGGCATGCAACACATACCATTTGGTATAGCCTTCTTCGTCTTCACAAAAATTCTCAAAACCTGTAGGCGTTCCATTATAACCATCAGAAATAATCATTCTATCCTTTACAATAAGTGCACCAACCTGCTTGCGGTTACAGTACGAGAGTTTACCCCATTCCTTGGCCATTTGCAAATAGGCCTTATCATACTTAAGTTGTTTATGTTCTGGCATACACTGTTTTTAAAAACTTAGGCGTGTTGCCCTTAAAGGCAAACAGGCTTTTTCTATATATTAATTTGGCGGCTTAGGTACTCGAAGCCCCAAACATAAGGATACCGTTGCAATCCTTTACTCAAACCTAATAACGAATATAGTGGCTTCGTATTTTAATTACAACCCTTGTGCGTTAAAGTTTTATGAAAGTTTAACTCGATAATCGAGATTTAATTATTCCAAAGTATGCTTTAAAATTATTTTCAATCCCAAATACAAATCCATTATCCTATTCTAAAAAATCACTGTTAAGTAACATGGGTATTACCAATCCAATAACAACAGCCGAAATAACCATGACCCAATCACGTTTAGAAAATCTAAAAATGGTCTGTCCAAGGTATCCTAAAAAGAGCACCATAAACACAATAATAACCTGAGCTAATTCTATACCAAGTGCAAATTCTAGAAGTAAAACCAATTTATTGTCTGAATCTCCTAAAAGTATTCGAAATTCACGTGCGAAGCCCAAACCATGAATCAAACCAAAAAACAGGGTGGTAAAAAATAAAATACCAATACGTTCTTTTTGTGCTCCTTTCCCTGCAGTAAACACATTATAAACCGCAACGATTAAAATGGTAATAGGAATGAGAAACTCCACCAATTGGGCATTGGCATTAACAATACTATAAGCCGCTAATATTAAAGACACTGTATGTCCTAGGGTAAACATTGATACCAATAAAACAATACGTTTCCAATCTTTAAACACATAGGGTACTGTTAAGCATATTAAAAAGAGAACATGGTCATAAGCATTAATATCCAGAACATGGTTAACACCGTATTCTACATTAAACCAAAAGTTTTCAAGCATGGCACTATTTTATTTAAGTTGCTAAATATACGATTTTAGATTATAGCTTGGATGGCTTATAAAAAATGGAAAACCATAATGGTGGTTTTTCCTCTGTATCCAGTTAATAGTGTTCAGTCACATAGCCTATATTAATTTTAATTTACAACTAAAAATATTCCTATATCTTTGTAAAACAACATAAAACCCTAAGACCTTTATGAAGCCTATATATCTATTTAGCCTATTTATATTATTTCTTTCCTGTAATCAAAAGGACACTTCAAAAAGTGACAATAAAACTGACCAAACCTTTAATAAAACTGTCAATGAAAGTGATCTGTCCAAAATCAATTACACCGAATTTGTGCTAAGTCCAGAAGCACAGAGAGCAATTGAAAATTGGGTGGAATACAATCAACTACAAGAGCAGGTTGGCTACCTTAAAAAAGGAGATTTAAGTTTCTTTAACGATAATAAAAAAGCCATTGAAACACTTCTAAAAGATTTAAACAAAAATATACCAGAAGATTTAAAGGACAATTCCATTTTAGCTAGACTAAAAGTAGTAGAAACCACAATATATAAACTTGAAAGTTTAGTGCAATTATCCACAACTACCAAACCAGAGCTTATAGAAGGTATTAAAGCTTTTTTAATTTCGATTTCTAATTTAGACCTACAACTCAATGAAGTTATAGAACTGAGACGATATGAAAATATCCCAAAACCCTAATCCTTATGAAAGCCTCAACCTATATTTTTATCCTGCTATTTATCCTTAATATTCAAGCACAATACAATCCTGATGCTCCTTGGATGAAAAACTTGAATGCGGCTTCCAAAAGTCAATCTTCAAAATCAAACAACTCTACTTTTAAGGATGTTGTTGATGCCTTTAATGACTATTGGACAGACAAAGACCCTTATACAAAAGGTAGTGGATATAAACCCTTCAAGCGTTGGGAAAATTATTGGAAAAACTTTGTGAAAGATGATGGTGCCCTACCAACGCCTAACGAGTTATGGACTACTTGGATGAGCGTGCAACAAGCCAAGGCTAGCAGCTTAAAAGCTGATTTAAGCAATTGGCAACCTGTGGGTCCGTTTAGCCATACCAACACCGGGTCATGGAGTTCGGGTCAAGGACGTATTAATGCTATTATAGTAGATCCTAATGATCCAAATACTTATTATGCCGGAGCTCCAGCGGGAGGCATTTGGAAATCTATTAACTCAGGTAGCTCTTGGTTACCACTATCGGATAATTTACCCCAAATTGGCGTTTCTGGAATTGCTATCGATTATAACGACAGCAACATTATATACATTGCTACAGGAGACGACGATGGTTGGGATACCTATAGTGTTGGTGTTATGAAATCTATAGATGGTGGAACCACATGGAATAGCACGGGCTTAAATACAAGTGCAGGGCACCCCACTAACATGAACGATATTTACATGCATCCAAACAACTCTAATATATTATGGGTGGCTACAAACAAAGGCGTCTATAAAACCATTGATGGCGGGGTTAATTGGACCAATACTAACGGTACCCAAAATTTAAACATTAAAGACATTAAGCTAAAACCTGGGGATCCCGATACCATTTATGCGGTAACATCGGATACTTTCTATGTATCAATAGATGCTGGAGAAACTTTCACCAGTACTGGATTTGGAGCAGGGTTACCTGCCTCTTCAAGTCGTTTGGTAATTGATGTTACAGCAGACAATACTAATGTAATTTATACATTAAGTGCTTTAGATAATGACTTTCAAGGGCTTTATAAATCTACAGATTCTGGTGTTACTTTTAGCCAGATGGCAGCTAGTACCCCAGGGAATGTAAATCTTTTCGATGACAGTAAGCAAGCTTATTACGACATGGCTTTTGCAGTCTCTAACACGAATGAGAATGAAATTTATGTCGGGGTTTTAAACATCTGGAAATCTATTAATGGCGGTGCTAGTTTTACAAAGGTAAACGAATGGTTTCAACCCGCCTCGGCATCATATTCTCATGCAGACATACATTTGTTGCGCTTTTATGATGGCGTACTTTTTGCGGGAACCGATGGCGGATTCTATAAAACCACAGATGGAGGCACAAATTTTATGGACTTAACTGATGGTATGCAAATCGGGCAATTTTACAGATTGAGTGTTTCCAAAGAAAGCTCAAACAAAATGGTAGGTGGTTTACAGGACAATGGAGGTTATGCTTTAAATAATAGCTACTGGCAAGTATATTATGGTGCCGATGGTATGGATACGGCTATCAACCATAATAATTCTGATACTATATATGGCTTTATTCAATACGGGAGCAATTTATACATCTCAAACTCTGCTGGTGCCAGCAATGACGCTTATGTCCCTGCTCCTGTTGATGAAACTGGGGAGAACGATAGTGGAGGTAATTGGGTAACGCCTTTATCCATGAATAGGGATGGTGAATTATATGCTGGTTATTCTAGCCTTTATAAACTTTGTGGCACCGAATGGAAAACCATATCGCCTTCTTTTGGAAACAATGTTAACATTGATTTTTTAGAAATTGATGAAATTGAACCAAACAACATTTATGTCGCCATTGATAATACGCTAAGAAAAAGTACCGATAAAGGAGCTTCCTTTATTACAATTAATAATACATTCTCTTCAAACATTACATCAATTGAAGTTAACAATAACAACAGTAATATTGTTTACGTTACTACAGCTGGTTATACGGGCAAGGTCTACAAATCGATTGATGGGGGCTCTAATTTTAACGATATTACAGGAAGCCTTCCCAATGTAACAAAAAACATCATTAAACATCAAAAACTACATAGTGATGAGCCATTGTTTTTAGGCACTAGCTTGGGCGTTTATAGATATGATGATACTACAGGAGTTTGGGAACCCTTTGGAAACAGTTTACCCAATGTATCGGTAAGTGATTTGGAAATTAATTTAAACGATGACAATATTTCTGCTGCTACTTATGGTAGGGGCATTTGGAAATCCGATATTCCTACGGAAACACTTCAAGATGAAATTAGCTTAGAAGACATACAAGGCATTGATGAGCAGATTGTATGCGGTAATCTTAATTCAGTTAAGGCATTAGTAAAAAACAGGGGGACAAATGTTATAAATTCGGTAACCCTTAATTATACCTTAAATGGCAGTCCTAACCAAACCATTTGGAATGGTTCTTTAGCGTCTGGAAACACACAATTAATAGACATCCCCTCTTTGTCTGTACATGGAAGTAGCCTACAGGAGTTAAGTATAAATGCAACAATTATTAATGATACTTTTTCTGAAAATAATGATTTAATGGCTACATTTTATGGCAATACATCGGGAACCATAAACACAGTTAATACTTTTGAAGCCCCAGCTGACGAATTAATCAACTTTAACGCCATGAGCAACTGCGATAGTAGTAGTGGCTATTGGGAACGCGGTGTTGCAACTGGAAGTGTTTTGAATACTGAAGCCTCTAACAATAATGTTTATGGAACGAACCTAAATGGTAATTATGAGAATAATATAAAAAGTTATTTGGTTAGCAATTGCTATGATTTATCAATATTGAGCAGTCCCATGTTTAAGTTTAAAATGGCTTTCGATTTAGAGGAAGATTGGGACATCCTATATGTGGAATATTCAACTGATGCTGGGTTGAATTGGACCGTTATGGGAACTGCAAATGATTTAAACTGGTATAATAGCAATACTACCCCTGGAAGCAATTGCTTTAATTGCCCAGGAGCACAATGGACAGGTACCGATGCTACTTTACAAGAGTACAGTTACGATTTAACGGCCTTAAACGGTGAGACCAATATTGTGTTTCGGTTTGTATTCCATTCCGATCAATATACAGTCAATGAAGGCGTTATTATAGATGATTTTAGTATAGAAGGCGCGCTTAATGTATCTCATTTTGCTCCTGAAGTATTTAGAATTTATCCTAATCCATCCAAACAGGTTTTCAATATTCAATCCAAAAGCTTTTCTACTTTCAACTTCAATATAACCGATATTACAGGAAAAATTATCTTGCGTAAACATCATATTCAGCTTAAAAACAATATTCATCAACTGGATATGAATGGATATGCTCCAGGCATATACTTTATAAATATAATTACTGAATCTGGAAAATCAACTAAAAAACTTATTCTTAGATAACAAAAAAGGGTTTGTTAAACAAAACCCTTGATATGATATATTAAGCAACTAAAATTAATTCTTAGGTTGCTCTTGCTGTGCTGCTTGTGCTTGTATGACTTGCTTTTGCCTTAACAACTCACTCTTACTAAGATTTACCAAATTAAAATTTGGCGACGCTTTTAATGTAGCATCCAAAATATCTACAGCAGCATCAATGTTACCCTTAGGATCTTTGTTATAAGTTAACAAAGCATTCAAATACATAAAAGCCGATTTAAGGGATACTTGATATGGCGTTTGTGTTTCATAAAATGCTTTGGTTTCCTCTACCTTAGAATTTGCCAAACCATAATTAATATGCTTCTCGGCATCTGTTAGGTTTTTTAATTGTAAGTTCAATTCTGCCAATTCATAGGCTATCAAGGCACTAGGGGTTCTCTTGAACATTTCTTCAAAATGTCCGACAGCCAATTGTGGTTGCTTTACTGCTTTTAATGAAATTGCCTTTACTTCAACAGCAATATCAGAATCAGTAGTAACCTTATCTATACCAATAGTATTTAAGGCCTGTACATGCTGACCTTCACTCATGTAGATATAAGCCAAAGTATCTTTTCTAGCTTGGGAAGGGGCAAGGACATTTAAATGTGTCATGGCATTTATAATACCTTGTATATCGCCTTGGGCTCTCATTTGAGTATAATAGGCTTCAAAATGTTTCAATAAATCTGGGGTGCTCTGTGCATTTACATGAAGCGCTCCAACCATAACAATCAACAACAATAATCGTTTCATCTCTACTTCTTTTAAAAATTTTGCTAAAACTATAAAAATTTACCAATTAAACTCATAAAAGAATGCTAATTATTTTCAATCAATGGTTATAGTTTTCTTCACAACTAAGGCATCATTCAACACAAAAGGTTTTGGTATCATATTTACATCACGTTTTGGCAGATTAAAAGAAGTATTATCCAACAAGTCATAGGATGCTTCTAAAAGTGTAAATTCTGTTTTTTGACCCTTTGGAACTTCAAATTCCAATATCAAGGGATCGTTATCGACAATATAATAACTTAACAATCTGTTGTTTTTCGATTTGTTTTCTTTTTTAATAACTTGTCCATTTGCTTTAAATGACAGAAAAATGTTTGATGAATCAGCAAACAACTCCATTCTGTTTATCAGTCTTTGAGGCTTTATGGTTAATTTTAAATGTCTGGCTTTTTGAATTACCGTATCCTTTTTAATCTTAATACTAGGCTGCTCTATAAACTTTAAAGGAGCGGGCTTTGTATAGGTGAATCGTGTTGAGTATTTACTGTCTACAATATGTTTATTTAAACTTGAAACAACTTCCGGTTGTTCTCCAAAAATTGGTCGAGTCCAGTCGTCCAAAAGCTTATCGTAAGTTGCCCAAACGGCTGTGCTGTCGTTAGCATTAAAAACATAGAGCAAACTATTAGGTTTGGGTCGCTCTTGTGTAAATCCAGATTTTGAATGTGCAGAAATTAAAAAAAGTACAGCTATTAAAACACTTAAATATCCCAATCGTTTTTTATACTTAAACCTCCCAAATACAGGCAATAGTAATCCAAATAATAAAACTACTAGAACAGTGTTGGTTAACATCATTTTTAAACCAAGGCCTACGGGAAACAATTGAACTAGTGGTGTTATTAAAATTAGTAATGGTAAAGATAGTAATGCCATTAAAATAAGGCTTGGCTGCTTTTGTCGGATTAAAACAAACAAACACAATAAAGCAAAATATACGGGGAAAATAAAAAAGCTAGCTCCTTTTAATTTTAAAGCCATGCCGACACAAATAATGATCCAAAACGTTATTGGTGCTACAATTAAACTTGCCGTATTGCCCTTTTCATAAACTTTATGGTAAACAAAAAAACATAAGGCTAAAGTCCCGAAGGCAAAAGCAGCAATATAATCATGTCCATTATAGGTAAAACCCTGTAACATTTCATCATAATACGGATAAATTGTTTTTAACATTGGCCAAGCAAAATAACCAATTAGCCCAGCCAAAATTAAAGCAATAAAAAAAGCCAAAAAGCCTTTACCAATAGGTTTAGCTCTAAGCATCTTTTGTTTTATGCCATAAATTAACAATCCTCCAAATACGACGATAGCAATAACAAGCATAGGGTGAATCCATGAAAACGGATAGGAAACCATTTTAAAAATAGGTGCATTAAAATAGATATTGTCCTCATTACTCTTCAACGCTTCTAAATCAGCTTCAGCAAAATAATATAACATAGGCATTAGATAACTACCTTGATGCTTTAGAGTGTTTCTATCCAATCTTTCATAAGTATCTAATTGAGTATGATAATCGAAATGATCATCTATAAACGCCAAGTTAAACCCATCGATATTACCATCTTCACGAAAGACGGTCAAATCGGTATCATTAGGTAAAATTTTATAGATACTGTAAAACAAGGAACTGCTTACGGGAAACTCTGGATTGGCTTTAACAAAGCCTTTTATTAAATTGGCATTGCCCTGATTGGTTTCAATAAACATTAAGCTAGGTCCCCCACTGCCCCTAGCTTCAAAATTAATGACCAAACCAATATTATCGGCCCATTCATGTTTATTTACAAAAATATTCGCTCCGTTTAGCCCTAATTCCTCGCCATCTGAAATCAAGACTATTATATCATTTTTTTGTGTTTTATTGCTATTTAAAAAGGCTTTTAACCCTTCTAAAATAGTTACCACACCGGAACCGGCATCACTTGCTCCTATAGCCGAATGTGGATCACTATCGTAATGTGTTAACAACAATAATGCTTTTCCTTTTTCTTTGCCTCGCAAACGACCAATAATATTTTTTGGCTTGGTAAGATTTCCATAATTATCTACAGAAAAACCCTCTTGTATTTGTGTTTCCAGTCCAAGTTGTTCTAATTGTGCTATAATATAATCACGCACCCTATGGTGTTCTTCACTGCCCACATAATGCGGAGCCTTGGCTATTGTCTTTAGATGCATAAGTGCCCGATGGGTTGAGAATTGGTTATCGGGAACATCGATGGATATCCCCTCTTTGGGCATAAGGGAAGAAAAACTCCAATACACGCCCCAAACGATTATTAACAAAGCAATGGCTTTTTTAATCATAAAGTTTAAAGATTATGTTATGCTATAAATGTACATAAATTGAGAAGCTTATAAAACTCAACAGTTTTTGTTTTTAGGAAAAATCAAAAAAATTAGCTACATTTAATTTTATTAAAAAATAGGAATCATGGGCATAAAGAGTTTTATAGGCGCAAGAAGGAATAAAAATAGTACTGATGATAACATACCGCTAAAAGTTAGTGATTATATGACTCGTCATTTAATAACCTTTAAACCAGACCAAACTATTGAAAGTGTGATGCAGACCTTAATAAAACATCGTATTTCTGGAGGACCTGTAGTTAATGAAAAAAATGAGTTGATCGGCATTATTTCAGAAGGTGATTGTATAAAACAAATTAGTGAAAGCCGCTACTATAATATGCCAATGCAAGATAAAACCATTGAAAAACATATGGTGGCAGATGTTGAAACTATTGATGGTAATATGAACATATTTGATGCCGCCAATAAATTTTTAAATGCTAAGCGCCGCCGTTTCCCTATAGTTGAAAATGGTAAATTGGTAGGCCAAATAAGTCAAAAGGATGTCCTTAAGGCTGCCATGAAATTAAAGGGTCAAAATTGGTGGAAGTAATGCCTCGACTACCTAGAAAAACCTGTGTTAGGCAAACAATACTATCTTAACGTTTACGTTTAAATACTTTATTACAACCTCCTATCTAATGGTGTAACAGCTTTTGGATGGTCGGTAATTATAAGTTTTTGTTTGGGACCACTTTCTAAAGCAGCAATTTTTGAATAATTATGTCCATTAATGGGCTCATTAAGCACTTTCCATTTGGCAATGCCCCCTACGGTAATGGTTTCCCCAATTTCAAGAATACGTTCGGTATATTTTAATGTTTTATTAAAGCCTAGCCAGGTTTCGCTATCGACCCCATACTCATCCAGCACTTTTTTGAATTCGGGTGAAGGATCTTTAAAAGTTCCCGATCTAATACTTTGGTCTTCGACCATAAAACTGTAAAAATTACTGGATTGCATTGAGGGTTTTACCATAACCAAGTCGCCCCGTTGTTCTATAAAAAAATCCTGAATATCTTCTTTCTTCACCAAGGTTTTCCAATGAGAACTTTTGCCCGTACTCACCCGTTGCTGTATTTTAAAAATATAGGCAACACAGGGCCGTTTACTAAACGGTGCCACAAAAGGCGTTTCGACCTCCAAAACCTTACCTGTTACCTTGGTAAGCTCGTTATTCCTAAACTGGGAGATACGATTGTGTTTAAACTTGGCCAATTTTCTCAACACAATATTTTTTCTACTCAACACAACGGAAAGCACTATAATTAATACAACAACACTAAAAATGAGAATAGGAATAAAAGAGGCTGGAGTAAGAAACATAAATAGATAGTTTTAATATTAGTAAAGATTATATTTAAAACGTTACATGATTAACCTTCACGTTTTACCAAGGCGAAATAATCGCCTTCTAAAGGCAAATACCCTTGGTCGTAGACAAAATAATACACTGTTCCTACCTTAGTGGTGTAAATACTGGTAAAATAATTAAAATCAAACCCTGCCTCTATAAGCTTGGCCCTTGATGTTTTTGTTTTTTGCTCAGGGTTAAGGGTTTCCAATATGCGATAATTTTTACGCAATCGGTTATTGGTATTGCGTATTAGATTTTTGCTATCCTTGTTTACGCGATTGTTATAGGCATTTCTACAGGCATCGTCACAGAATTTTTTATCAATTCGGCCGACAATTTTTTCACCACATTCTAAACATGTTTTCTCCATATTATTTACTTTTTACCAGTTCCCAGCATAGTCCAGGTTAAGTCTGCTATGGGATTTTAAAAAATTATATTGTAATCTTAAAATCTGTCTGATGTGCAAATAATCGTGAGCCAACCAATTGGCAAGAAATAACTTGGCCGACATCTCACCTAATTTGGGATGCTTTAGTTTTTGTTCCCAATTTGCATCTATCTGTCCTTTTAACCAAGTAACCGACTGCTGGCGTTCATCTAAAAAAGTAGCGACCACCTCCTCATAATTTTTGGACATATAATCATGCTCCTTAATCCATGCTACAGGATTTATGGAAGGCAAATCATACTCTGGTTGTTCAAAAATATACTGGATACGAGCTTTAAAATCCTTTTGCTCTTCGTCCAATAAATGACAGGCAATTTCCAACAAACACCATTTACCTTCTTCAGGTCGCCACAAGCTCTCTTCAGGTAATTTGTTTTGCAACAGGCCTTTAAAAACGGTTTGGTTTTGTTTAAGCTGATTAATGGCATACTTGATATCCATAACACTATTTTAGGTTTTAATTGCGTTCCATCTTATTTTAACTGCTGAGATATTATCAAGTATAAGTCTGTCATCGGCTAATCTTTCAAATCCATTTTTCAAGTAAAATTTTAAAGGAGATTTGTAGACCTCTCCATTTTTCTTCCTATCATCATTATGATCAATTACCCAACCATTCAATTCTATTTCTTTTTTTTTTACCATACTTAAAATTTTTGTTCCCAATCCCTTTCCTTGATGTTTAGAATCTAAAAGAATAACAAACCATTTTTCTCTATTTCTAATAAAATCAAAATACCACCCTATAATTTCTTTATTCTCATTAATCACTAAAATATGGGATTGCCCAGACAGCTTGGTTAAATAATCTTCAAAACCTTTAAGGGTTTTATGGTTTAATCCTGTAGGATATTCATTATTCCAAAGCATACGAATGTCCTTCATTTGCTTTTTTGAAAGTCTATATAACCTAACGAACTCCAATGGATTTTTTAATTGATCAAATTATACAACCCTTATATAACAGTACTAATATAAGAATAATTTATCCATTTACAAACGACTACAAACATTTACAAACGAATTTAAACAAGTAACAACCGAGTAAGACTATAAAACCTTTACAATTTTGCATTGTTGAATCGCTGAAGGTTCAATAGTATTAACTGTTTAACAATAAAAATTAAAATTATGAACACGCTTAGAAACAAAGTACAGTTGATTGGTAACTTAGGAAATGACCCGGAAGTCATTAATTTAGAATCTGGAAGGACATTGGCAAAATTCAATATTGCCACAAATGAAAGCTACACCAATAACAAAGGTGAAAAAGTAACTGAAACCCAATGGCATAATATAGTGGCTTGGGGCAAAACCGCTCAAATCATTGAAAAGTATTTAACCAAAGGTAAAGAAGTAGCCATAGAAGGCAAATTAACTTCACGCAGCTACGATGATAAAGATGGCAACAAGCGATACATTACCGAAGTAGTTTGTAACGAACTACTTATGCTAGGGAAATAATTGCTACTTGTTAACTGGAGCTTTATTAATAAAGCTCCAGTTAATTTTTTACATTATCTAAATTAAAATACCCTCCCTTGTTTTCCTTACGTTGAAGTGACTGATTTATAATTAGGTGTGCCACATTAACCATATTACGTAATTCGCAAAGCGATGTCGTAATTTTTGAAGCCTTGTACAGGTCTTCAACCTCAGTATAAATTAAATTAAGATGTTTTATTGCTTTATTTAAGCGATCATTACTACGAACAATTCCAACATAATCCCTCATTAATGCCTGTAGCTGTCTTAAATTATGTTGAATTAACACGTGTTCTTTGGCAATAGATGTCCCTTCATCGTTCCAGTCTGGAATGATAACATTTACAGGTTGAAGCTCATTATTACTGTGATATTTAAAAATATTATGGGCATAAACCAAAGCTTCCAATAATGAATTTGAGGCTAACCTATTGGCACCATGCAATCCTGTTCTTGTACATTCACCACAGGCAAACAAATTAGGGACAGAGGTTTTACCATCTTGGTCTACTACAATCCCTCCACATAAATAATGAGAGGCTGGCACCACAGGAATCCAATCTTTTTCAATATTTATATGATTAGTTATACATTTATCGTAAATATTGGGAAAATGAACTTTAAATGCTTCAATATCCAGATGTGTACAATCTAAAAAGACATGGGTTTCTCCATATTTTTTTAACTCATTATCAATACTTTGCGATACAATATCCCTAGAAGCTAATTCAGCACGTTCATCATATTTTAGCATAAAACGTTCGCCATTCTTATTTCTCAGGTAAGCCCCAAAGCCCCTAACGGCTTCTGATATTAAAAAAGACGATTCGCCTCCAACCTCGTATAAAGCTGTAGGGTGAAATTGCACAAATTCCATATCCCTAATTAAAGCCTTTGCACGATAGGCCATAGCAATACCATCGCCCGTCGCAATGATGGGATTAGTAGTGTGTCCATAAACACGTCCTATACCGCCCGAAGCCAACAGCGTACTTTTGGCTTTTATAGTGAAAATGGTATTGTTTTTTTGGTCGAAAACATAAGCCCCATAACAGGCTTCTGCTTTAGGTTTATCGCCCTTTATATGGTGGTTTGTAATTATATCTATGGCAAAATGGTGCGGTAAAAGAGTTATATTTTTCAATTGGTGTGCTCGTTCTAACAAGGCGCGTTCTATTTCGGCCCCAGTGACATCTTTATGGTGTACAACACGATATTCTGAATGTCCGCCTTCTTTACCTAAATCAAGGTTACCACTTTTATCGACATCAAAATAGGCCCCCCACTCCACCAGTTCCTTAAACCGTTTTGGACCTTCTTTAATGACCATTTCAACTACGGCTTTGTCACATAAGCCGTCTCCCGCAATTAAGGTGTCTTGAATATGCTTTTTAAAGGAGTCGTTTTCGAAATCCAAAACCACGGCCACACCGCCTTGTGCATACTTAGTATTGGACTCCTCCTCATTAGATTTAGTAATGATGGTTACTTGCCTGTTGGGGAATTTCTCGGCTATTTTAACCGAAAACGTTAACCCAGCAATACCAGAACCAATGACTAAATAGTCCGTAACCATTATACTTATTTAGATAACTCCAACATACGCTCTATAGGCAATAAAGCCCGCTCAATAATCGCTTCATCTACCTCTATTTGTGGCGATTCATTAAGCAAGCAATCATAAAGCTTTTGCAATGTATTCATTTTCATAAAATGACACTCACTACAGGCACAGGTATTGTCTTCTTTAGCAGGAGCCGGAATGAGTTCGGTATTTGGCATTTCTTCTTTCATTTTATGCAAAATACCTGCTTCGGTAGCCACAATAAACTTTTGGTCTTGATGCTGCTTTACATAATTAATCATCCCCGATGTAGACCCAATGTAGGTTGCCGTTTTCAAAATATGTCCCTCAGATTCGGGATGGGCTATAATTTTATAATCGGGATGCTTTTTATGAAGCTCAATTAATTTGTCCATGGAAAAAGCCTCATGAACCACACAACTACCATCCCACAGCAACATATCTCGTCCTGTTTCTTTAATAATGTAAGCCCCCAAATTTTTATCTGGCGCAAAAATAATAGGTGTATCCATAGGAATGGATTGCACAATCTTTAAGGCGTTGGAAGAGGTACAAACAATATCGCTTAAAGCCTTAATTTCAGCCGAACAGTTTACATAGGTAATCACAACATGATTGGGATGCGCTTCTGTAAATTGTTTAAAAGCATCTGGCGGACAAGAGTCTGCCAAAGAACAACCCGCATTTAAATCGGGTAGAACTACCATCTTATTGGGGTTTAATATTTTAGCCGTCTCGGCCATAAAATGCACCCCTGCAAACACAATAATATCGGCATCGGTTTCGGCTGCTTTTTGAGAGAGCCCTAAACTATCCCCAACATAATCAGCAATATCCTGTATTTCTGGCACCTGATAGTAATGTGCCAAAATCACAGCGTTCTTTTCCTTTTTAAGACGTTTTATTTCTTTTACTAAATTCATAAATAAAGCTTCAGGATATTATTCTATATAAATAACTTTAAGTAGTCACAAAAATTCTTTGCAAATATCATAAATATAATTTGTATTCGGTTGGTATTCACATAAATCTTCACACATACGCTTTACAGGTAGGTTGGCATTAAAAAATTTATAATCAGTATTTATTTTTTTAAATTTTTCACAATCAGAGTTAAAGAAACGTTGTAAATCGATAAATATTTTTAATAACCATGCTTGTTAACCGAAGCTTCACTACTTTTATGCTTAATTTTTATTAGATTGATACTATGTCTGTAGAACCAAAGTTAAAACGATTTAAGCAAAATGTATTGTCTAAATACCAAATATACAACAGTATATTTATGACTTTACCTTTTGATACCATTACAAAAACGGGCGTTTTATTACCGTTGTTCCACGAAACTTGCCAAAAAGGGTTTGCCAAAGGTGAAGACCCAACAACCATAGTCGATACATTTTTTAAAAAATACCAAGCGAGGCGCACCAAAGAAAGCCAGATAAATTTATTATTTAGGTTCATACAATATATTGAGCGTCAAGTGGTTTTGTTTGATGCTATTGAAGATGCCGCTTTCCCGATAATAAATAATATGGAAGGGCTTGGGACCTTACGTAATTTAAAAGAAACGGCCAATTCCGAAAACCGTTTACAAGAACTTAAGGATTATTTAGAGGAGTTTAAAGTACGCATTGTGTTAACAGCACACCCCACACAGTTTTATCCAGGTTCTGTTTTAGGGATTATAACCGATTTAACCGAAGCTATTAAGGAAAACAACCTGTCTGAGATTAGTAACCTTTTTGGACAATTAGGAAAAACCCCGTTTTTTAAGAGGGAAAAACCAACACCTTATGATGAGGCGATAAGCTTAATTTGGTATTTGGAAAACGTATTTTATGCCTCTTTTGGAGAAATTTATAATTACATCCAACAAAATATTTACGATGATGGTAAAAAACACAACGAAATTATTAACGTTGGTTTTTGGCCCGGAGGGGATCGTGATGGGAATCCATTTGTTAAGCCCGACACCACTTTAAAAGTAGCTAAAAAGCTTAAACAGGCAATTCTTAAAAAATATTATCAGGACTTAAAAAGCCTAAGACGACGACTTACGTTTAGAGATGTAGAAGAACGTGTTATTAGGCTTGAAACCATAATGTACAATTACAGCCTAGACCCTTATTCTACAGATGGTATTACATACAAAGAGCTTATTAAAGAATTATTAAGTATAAGAAACCATATTGTAAAAGAACACCAGTCGTTATACGTTTCCCAAATAAACAATTTAATTAACAGAATCCATATTTTTGGATACCACTTTGCTACGTTGGACATTAGACAGGATAGTAGAATACACCATGCTGTTTTCACTACGGTTATCGATCATTTAATTGAAAAGGGAAGTGGATATTTCCCTAAAAATTACCACGATTTAACCGAAGCTGAACAAATTGATATTCTCTCGAAAGCCAATGATGATATTGATGATTTAAGTGTTTTTGATGATGAAATGGTAGTAAATACCTTAAAAACCATTAAATGCATAAAGGACATTCAGGCCAATAATGGTGAAAAAGGAGCCAATCGCTATATTATTAGCAATAATCAAACGGCTTTAAACGTCATGCAATTATTCTCCATGTTAAAAATGATTGCATTTAAGGACAATTTAACCGTTGATGTGGTCCCTTTGTTTGAAACCATTACCGATTTAGAAAATGCCCCTGCCGTGATGGAGCAGTTATATAGTAACCCAGCCTACAGGGCACATGTAGCCAAACGTGGTAATAAGCAAACCATTATGTTAGGCTTTTCAGATGGCACCAAGGACGGCGGTTACCTCATGGCCAACTGGGGTATTTTTAAAGCCAAGGAACTCCTAACCGAAATGTCAAGAAAGTACGATATCACTGCCATATTTTTTGATGGTCGTGGTGGACCACCAGCAAGAGGTGGTGGAAAGACCCATAATTTCTATGCTTCATTGGGCCCAACAATAGAAGATAAGGAAGTACAATTAACCATACAGGGGCAAACCATTAGCTCTAATTTTGGCACTTTGGAATCTTCACAATATAACTTAGAGCAACTTATAAGTTCGGGATTGTTTAACCGTTTTGGGAAGAACAAAATTCCATTGAGTCAAGAAGACAGGGCCGTGATGAACGATTTGGCAGAAACAAGTTATCAAACTTATAAGAATTTTAAAAGTCACCCCATGTTTATCCCCTACCTGGAACGCATGAGTACTTTAAAATATTACGCCAAGACCAATATTGGTAGCCGCCCTTCAAAGCGGGGTTCTTCCGATAGCTTGGTTTTTTCAGATTTAAGAGCCATTCCTTTTGTGGGCTCTTGGAGCCAATTAAAACAAAATGTTCCGGGATTCTTTGGCGTAGGTACAGCCATAAAGGCCTATGAAGACAGAGGAGAGTTAAACAAAGTCATACGACTTTATAATAACTCTAAATTCTTTAAAACACTACTGGATAACAGTATGATGTCCTTAACTAAATCGTTCTTCGACCTCACTAAATACATGGCTAAAGACAAAGAGTTTGGTGCTTTCTGGACCATTATTTACGAAGAATACTTAACCACCAAACGCCTACTTTTAAAAGTATCCGGATATACCGAACTTATGGAAAATGAGCCTTCTGGCAAAGCCTCTATTGAAGTTCGCGAATCCATTGTATTGCCTTTGTTGACCATTCAGCAATACGCTCTTAAAAAAATACAGGATTTAAATAAAGCTGAGGTTAAGGACGAAGAACAACTAGAGATTTTTGAAAAAATTGTAACCCGCTCCTTGTTTGGTAATATTAATGCCAGTAGGAACTCGGCTTAAACAATTTTTTTCTTTAAAAAGGTTTGGTTAAATTATGTAGCCTTTATTCAGGACGGGGCAAAGTTGTTGCCAACGGCTCGGCCATGAAGCGTAAGTGAATATTAGCCAGTTTTCACTACCAAACTTCACTGAGCCAAACGTTGTATTTGTTTTTATCTTATCCATTTTAAAGCCAAATCAACGATTTGGCGCTGGTTGCCGAAGCTTCAGCCAATCAAAATGAGTCGACTCACTTATGCTTTATTAGCCATTGTTAGGCACTTTATTTTTATTTTACCAAAGCCAAACTTGCTATATCTCTAGAAAGATTAAAAGCATTTTGGCGAGTTCCAAAGCTATTCGACAAAACAACTGAAACAATCTTACGGTCTAGATAGATTGCGAAAAATGCACTAGTTCCTGGTTGAGTACCACCATGTTGGATTATTATTCCATCTTTTGAATCATTATATACCGACCACCCAAAACCATATGGGTCGTCTCCTTTTGCAGGAGAGAGTTCATCGGTTGCGTTTATCATCATATTCAGACTTGTACTATCTATAAGCTTGTGACTCAGCACAGCCTCTCCGAATTTAAGCAAATCTTTGGCTGTAGACTGAACACCTCCTGCAGGATATATTATGCTTAAATCAGTTTTTGGGCTTTTGATATATGTTGATTTTACTTTAAGATAGAGCCGTGATTTATTATTATAAACTTGTTGTTCTTCGAGGCTTGTATTTGACATTCCAGCTTTATCCCAAATATTTTTTTTCATATATTCCCCATAACTCATTTGGGATACTTTTTCAATGATTGCACCTAAAACCGTATATCCATAGGAAGAGTACATATATTGAGTCCCTGGCTCAAATTCCAATTCTTTTTTCTTAAAAGCATCTAATGCGGCTACTAATGATGGATAATGAGTGAATGATAGTGCATCCCATTTGGACGAGTAATGAGAAATTCCAGATGTGTGTTTTAGCAGATGTCTTATTGTAATATCTCCCTTAGCTTTTTTTGGAAATTCCTTTAAATAAGTTTGAATTGGTTTATCCAAATCCAATATTCCTTTTTCGTAAAGTTGCATAATTGCAATTGCCGTCATTGGTTTGGTAATAGATGCAATTCTTCCAAGCATATCGCTATTTGTTCTTTTTTTGGCGCTTTTATTAGTAAAACCTGCTCCACATAGATAAGTACCGCAATTTTCTATATACAATCCTGCCGTAACTCCCAAAAAGTTTTTGGAAGCTATATGCGCATTGATTATTTCATTCGCTTTACTTTCCAATTCGCTATTTACGGCTAAATGCGGTTCGTCACAATTAAACTTAGTTTGACTTTTGGCTTCAGGAATTTCGACTTGAATAAAAGGATTGAAAGTTAGTGGTTCAATAATCCAAGTAACTCCTATAGTTAGAATAAGAATGATCAATAATAATACTTTTCTTTTTTTCATTAGTTGTATTAAAGGTAACTTAAATAAGACGCCACAACATACTTTTTGTTACTATGCATTTCAATATTGTGCCTAACTATTATATAAGCACATTACTCTTATCCTCCTCAAAACTATATATAAGGGCCTCTACACAAAGCTAACCATTTTATAGTTTTGCTTATGGGTTGTAGCATTTTAATAATAGACAAAAACCAAATATCATTGCTCATAATAGCCTAAAAAAACGCCCCACAATTGCAGGGCGCCTTAAAAATCTAACTAAACTAAGGTTATTTATTAATGTTCATTCAACCTGAAATCTGGATAGGCATTCATACCATGTTCGTGGGCATCCAAGCCTTCCAATTCTTCTTTTTCAGAAACTCGAATACCAACAGTTTTCTTCATTACAAAGAAAATCAGGTATGAAGATACAATACATATAACAGCATAAGACAATACGCCTACTAGTTGGCTAATAAATTGGTCCCAACCTGCTAAAGCTCCAAAAATACCAACAGCTAAAGTTCCCCAGATACCACACACCAAGTGCACGGCAATGGCACCTACAGGATCGTCCAAACGTAACCTATCAATAACACTCACAGCAAAAACGATAATGGCTCCTGCAATAGCGCCTATTAAAATAGCATCTGTTGGTCCCATTTGATCAGCTCCTGCTGTAATTCCTACAAGTCCGCCTAAAATACCATTTAAGAACATGGTTAAGTCTAAATTCTTAAACTTTAAAAACGACACTAAAGCTGCAACTACACCACCAGCAGCAGCCGCTAAACATGTAGTCACTAAGGTTAATGATGTTAATGCAGGGTCTGCAGAAAGTACAGATCCTCCGTTAAATCCAAACCATCCCAACCACAGAATTAAAACACCGGCAGTAGCTAATGGTATACTGTGTCCAGGAATCGCTTGGGGCTTTCCGTCTTTAAATTTACCAATTCTTGGCCCTAATAGACATACGGCTATTAAAGCTGCCCAGCCACCAACAGAGTGTACCAAGGTTGAACCTGCAAAATCATAAAAAGGTGTATCCCTCATATCTAAAAATCCACCGCCCCACTTCCATGAACCAGCCAGAGGATAAATAATCCCAACGTATATAATAGTAAAAATCATAAAAGGTCCTATCTTGACACGTTCAGCAACCGCTCCAGACACTATAGTTGCTGCTGTTGCGGCAAACATCCCTTGAAATAAAAAGTCGGTCCAATAGGTATAGCCTTCATTATAAGCCAAATCGGCCGCAGCAGCTGCATCCAAACCAAATCCTGCAAAGCCAAAGAACCCTGATGATCCTTCAGCAAAACCTGGATACATTAAGTTAAAGCCCACTAGACAGTATAGCAAAAGGCCTATTGTAATGATAAAAATATTTTTAAACAGAATATTAATTGTATTCTTTTGTCTTGTCAATCCAATTTCCAAAAATGCAAAACCAGCGTGCATAAAGAAAACTAAAGCTGTACAGATCATCATCCATACATTATTTGTTGTAAGTAATTCCATAATTTTAATGTTTGATGCGTGTTATCTTAAAGTTTCTCCTCCCTTTTCTCCTGTTCTTATTCGGTAAATTTCATTGATGTCGGACACAAAGATTTTACCGTCACCTACTTCTCCAGTAGCGGCGGCCTTAAGAATGGCCTCTATAGTAACCTCTTCGAAGTCGTCGTTTACAACAATGGATAAAAACCGACGTTGTATATCACTAGTACTATAGGAGATCCCCCTATACACATGACCTTCCTTTTCATTTCCAATACCGGTAACATCCCAGTAGGAGAAAAAATTTACCCCAACTTCGTGCAATGCTTCTTTTACTGCACTGTATTTGGATTTTCTAATAATTGCTTCAATTTTCTTCATATTTAAGCATGTTTTATGGTTAGACATTTATATTTGTAAAGCATTGCTAACTATTTTAACAATGCTTTATTTTTATTCTTAGAACGAATAGATGGCGGCCAACACAAAAGAACCTAAACTCTTGGTTGCAGCTAAATCATTATCTATAAACGCATCATCTGATGCATTATCTAATCTAAATTCTGGCTTAATGGTTAAATCGTCAACTGCCAAGCTTCCTGTAAGAGTTAAAGCAAAGACACTGGAATCTTCTACCCCTGTACCAATAGCTCCAAAATCCTTATCCTCAACAAAATATTCTCCTCTTAGTCCAATGGTAAAAGTATCGGATGTTGCTAACTGAGGGTATAATGCTACTCCAGTAAATCCTCCAGCATCATCCTCTAGGCTTAAATGGGCTGCATTTATCCCTAGGTAGAAAGAATCTGAGATATCAAATCCACCAGTAAAATCAATTTCAAAGAAAGAAGGATCCAACAATACATTTAAGTATTGCCCAGAATACCCCAATTGCGCACCAAAGGCATAATCGCCCGTTGGATTAAATTCGGTTAAATCGGTATCGTTCATCACTCCTAGCATTAAGCTAAAATCATTGCCAAGATCAAAATCTGCCTTTAACCCTGTATGCGAAAATGGCCCATAAGAGAATAAGTACGAAGTACTATAGTTAAAATTGCCTGTTGGAGAAATAACTTCATATCCTAAAAAGGTATTAAAGTTACCCATGGTTAATGTGACAGACTCACTCACATTCCAATAAGCGTACAATTGATTTATAATATTCCCAGTAGCCGAATACATTGGAGAAGCAAAAATAGCATCGGTCCCTCTGGGCCCAAATACCAAATCGGCAACAAAACCTACTTTTTCGCCCTCATAACTCGCAATAACGTTGGCCATACCTAGTGAAAAACCAGATAAATTAGCAAATGAAGAGCCTGGTGCAATGGCATTCTCATCATTCGGTGCAGTTAGGTTTGCTCTATAATAGGCATCAACACTACCGCTAATCGATAATTTCTTTTCTTTTGTTTCTTCTTGTGCAAATAATACTGTTGCCATAAAAAGCATTGAAACTGTAATACATTTTTTCATAATAGTTTTCATTTTAAGTTATTAATCTCTTAGGTCTGAAAATTGATTTTAGTTTTGAGTTAATTTTTTAAATAAGTTTAGACCTAAAATTCCCTTAAGACGATGTAAAACTATGTTAAAAATATTTTACCCCCCAAAAAAATAGGGGTGTAATAATAATTTTTGTCAATATTACATTTTAACCCTTATTTTTTTATGGGTATAATTTCAATATTGTGTTTTTTTGAGTTTTTAACAATTCGAATCATTGAATTATTGTTAGCTTTTATACTTTTTTACAGCTATTATTTTTGGATTTCTCAGTATTTGTTATCAATAATTCATGTTTTTGTTTTTATTGCTAAATTTTACATATTGAATTTTTATTAAAAATTACCGATATAATTGTTATATGCTTATTTTTATATTCCCTAAGTTCCTAAAATCGGAATAATGAAATAGCCTCCATTGGTTTTCCAGACCTAGTCTCTATCTTAGCTTTTCCAACTCAAGTTTTTAAACCAAATTTTGTTGATTATGCTGAATAAACAAGGGCTCTATTCCCCAGAATTCGAACACGAAAATTGTGGTGCTGGTTTTATCTGTAACCTTAAAGGAGAAAAAACAAATCAAATTATACATGACGCTCTGGAAATCCTAGTAAAACTGGAACATCGTGGTGGTGTTAGTGCCGATGGAAAAACAGGTGATGGCGCTGGTTTGTTAATTGATATTCCCCACGATTATTTTAAGCGTGTTTGCGATTTCAATATTCCAAATCCAAGAGAATATGCTGTTGGGATGGTATTTTTGCCTAAAATAGCAAACCAATACCAATACTGTAAGAATACTTTCGAAAAAGAAATACAGGCACAAGGTCTAGAAATCCTTGGCTGGAGAAAAGTCCCTGTAGACCCCACTCAATTAGGTGAGATTGCTCTTGCTTCTGAACCTACCATAGAACAGGTATTTATTGGCAAAGCAGAAGATTACAACGAATCTGTTTTTAAGGCAAAACTTTATGCCGCTAGAAAAATTACCGAACATGTTATTAGGCAATCCAAAATTTCACAAAGCGGCTATTTCTATGTACCAAGTTTATCTAACACAACCATAATATATAAGGGCATCATCATGCCCGAAGATATTGGTCCCTATTATACCGATTTACAAGAAAAGGATTTGGTAACACGATTGGCTTTGGTACACCAACGTTTCTCCACTAACACCATGCCTACCTGGGAATTGGCACAGCCATTCCGATTTATGTGCCAAAATGGAGAAATAAATACCCTTCGTGGCAATGTAAGTAGAATGCGCGTACGTGAGGAAATAATGAAAAGTGAGGTGTTTGGTCCCCAAATCGATAAATTATTCCCTATTATCTTACCGGGTAAGTCCGATTCGGCTTCCATGGATATGGTTGTGGAACTACTCACGCATACCGATAGATCACTACCTGAAATTATGATGATGATGATTCCCGAAGCATGGGAAAAACATAAAACAATGTCGCCTGAAAAAAAGGCATTCTATGAATATAATTGCTGTATCATGGAGCCTTGGGATGGCCCAGCTTCAGTGCCATTCACAGACGGTGATTATATAGGTGCTTTATTGGACAGAAATGGCTTAAGACCTTCTCGTTATACACTTACCAAAAGCGGTAAATTAATCATGTCTTCCGAAGTTGGTGTTGTTAATCTCGACCCAAGCGATATTGAAAAACACGGCAGATTAGAACCTGGCAAAATGTTTTTAGTAGACATGAACGAAGGACGTATTGTTGATGATGAAGAGATAAAGAATAAAATTGTTTCCGAAAGACCCTATAAAGAATGGTTGGACAAAACAAGGTTACATTTAAGAGATGTACCTTATACTAACGAAACATGCCCTATTGAAACCATCGACATTAAAACACGACAGCGTTTATTTAACTATACTTTTGAAGATATTCAGGAGATTATCACCCCCATGGCAGTTAATGCAAAAGAAGCCTTGGGCTCTATGGGTACAGATACGCCTTTGGCTGTTTTATCGGATAGACCTCAGTTGATTTCAAATTACTTTAAACAATTGTTCGCACAGGTTACCAACCCTCCACTGGACGGTATCCGCGAGGAAATTGTTACCGATATTAGCCTAAATCTGGGTAAAGACCGAAATATCTTCAGTATTACTGAGCGACAATGTAGAAAGCTTCGTATTCAAAACCCAGTGATTTCAAATGCCGATTTAGAAAAAATTAGGACCATTCAAATTGAAAGCTTCAAAGCTGAGACCATTCATATGCTTTACCCTAAAGCTCAAGGATTAAATGGCCTTGAAGATGCGTTGGAAGATATTATTAAACAAGTTGAAAAAGCACTGGACAGAAAGACCAATATTATCATCCTATCCGATAGAGGTGTCAACAAAGATTTTGCTCCAATACCTGCTTTACTGGCTTGCTCATATGTAAACCATCAATTAAACAGACTTCGCAAGCGCTCTTATTTCGATATCATCATAGAATCTGCAGAACCACGTGAACCTCATCATTTTGCCACCCTTTTTGGCTATGGTGCAAGTGCCATAAACCCATACATGGTAAACGAAATCATTAGAATGCAGGTAAAAGAAGGCTTCATTACCGGTATAGATGAAGATAAAGCTGTAGGGAATTTCAATAAAGCAATTGGTAAGGGTTTATTGAAGATTATGAATAAAATAGGTATCTCAACGTTACATTCGTACAGAGGTTCACAAATATTCGAAATTGTTGGTTTCAATTCCCAATTTGTTGAAAAATATTTCCCTTATACCGCATCGAGGATTGAGGGCATTGGTCTTTACGAAATTGAAAAGGAAATTAATGAACGTTATAAATATGCCTATCCGGACAACTATATTGATAAACGTTTAGGGCTTAACATAGGTGGTGATTATAGGTGGAGACGAAACGGTGAACGTCACATGTTCAATCCAACCACAGTAGCCAAGCTACAGCAGGCGGTTAGACTAAATGACCAAAAAAGTTACGATACCTATGCTAAGGCAGTTAACGAACAGTCTGAGAATTTAATGACCATTAGAGGTTTATTTGAGTTCGACAATTTAAACCCTATTCCAATTGAAGAAGTAGAGCCTTGGACCGAAATCGTTAAGCGTTTTAAAACCGGTGCCATGTCCTACGGTTCCATTTCAAGAGAAGCCCACGAAAACCTAGCTATTGCCATGAACCGTATTGGCGGAAAATCCAATTCTGGTGAAGGTGGTGAAGACAGAAAACGTTTTCGCTTAGATGCCAATGGCGATAATCGTAACTCTGCCATAAAGCAAGTGGCTTCAGGTCGTTTTGGCGTTACTTCGCATTACCTAACCAATGCTAAGGAAATTCAAATTAAAATGGCTCAAGGCGCCAAGCCTGGTGAGGGTGGCCAGTTACCAGGTGAAAAAGTATTGCCTTGGATTGCAGCCGCACGTAACTCAACACCTTTTGTAGGATTGATTTCACCACCACCACACCATGATATCTATTCCATCGAAGATTTGGCACAATTAATTTTCGATTTAAAAAATGCCAATCGCGATGCTAGAATCAATGTGAAGTTAGTTTCCGAAGTTGGTGTAGGTACCATTGCTGCCGGGGTAGCCAAAGCCAAAGCCGATGTAGTACTTATCTCTGGTTATGATGGTGGTACGGGTGCATCTCCTTTAACGTCATTAAAACATGCAGGGTTGCCATGGGAACTTGGCCTGTCTGAAGCACAGCAAACCCTTGTTTTAAATAAACTAAGAAGTCGAATTGTTGTAGAATGCGATGGTCAGTTAAAAACAGGTCGCGATGTAGCCATTGCTGCCCTTTTAGGCGCAGAAGAGTTTGGTTTTGCTACAGCACCACTAGTCGCTTCAGGTTGTATTATGATGCGTAAATGCCATTTGAATACGTGTCCTGTTGGTGTGGCTACACAAGATAAAGAATTACGTAAAAACTTTAAAGGCACACCTGAACATGTTATTAATTTCTTCTATTATGTAGCCGAGGAATTAAGAGGCATCATGGCGCAATTAGGTTTTAGAACCTTAGCGGAAATGGTAGGACAAACCCACAAGATAAACGCCAATAAAGCTATAAAACATTATAAGGCCAAAGGATTGGATTTAACAAATATTCTACACAGGCCCGCTGTTTATAGTCAATTACCAGTAAGAAACACTGAACAACAAGATCATAATTTAGATGGTGTATTAGACTTTAAAATATTAAAGGATTCCCATAAAGCCATTTATAGAAAAGAGAAAACCGCACTTAATTATAAAATTAAAAATACCGACCGTACTGTTGGTGCCATAATCAGCAACGAAATTTCCAAGATTTATGGTCATTTAGGTTTACCTGAGGATACGCTTAATGTTAATTATACTGGATCTGCAGGTCAGAGTTTTGGAGCCTTCGGTGCAAACGGATTAACCTTTAAATTAGAAGGCAATACGAATGACTATCTAGGAAAAGGATTGTCTGGAGCTAAAATTATTGTGAAGAAACCGGCTAAGGCCACTTTTGTTGCTGATGAGAACATTATTGTTGGTAATGTGTGCCTATTTGGTGCCATAGAAGGCCAAGCTTACATTAATGGTATTGCAGGTGAACGTTTTGCAGTACGAAACTCTGGAGCAACCGCTGTTGTTGAAGGCGTTGGAGACCATTGTTGTGAATATATGACAGGAGGAAAAGTTGTTGTACTGGGCAAAACAGGACGAAACTTTGCTGCTGGTATGAGTGGTGGCTATGCTTATGTGTTAAATGAAAGCGGTCAATTCACTAAAGGGCTTTGCAATGAAGAAACGATTGACTTTGACCCGATCAACAATGAAGATGAAACCGAATTAAAAAACCTTATTGAAAAGCATGTAGCTTATACTAATAGCGAAAAAGGTTCAGCAATCCTAGCCAACTGGCAAGATTACTTACCAAAATTCGTTAAGGTGATGCCTAAAGAATATAAAGTCGCTTTAAAGCGCATTGAGACAGAAGAACCAATGGTTGAAGAATTAACAATAGCATAGTGTCATGGGAAAAGTAACAGGATTTAAAGAATTTGAAAGACAAGATGAGCAAAACGAACCTGTAAAGGATCGTGTAAAAAACTATAAAGAATTTACGATTCCGTTAAGTGAACCCGAATTGACCAAACAGGGATCACGTTGTATGGACTGTGGCATTCCTTTTTGCCACAGTGGTTGTCCGTTAGGAAATTTAATTCCTGATTTTAACCACATGGTCCATCAAGGTGAGTGGCAAAAAGCCTCTTGGATATTACATTCAACCAACAACTTTCCAGAATTTACAGGGCGTTTGTGCCCAGCACCCTGTGAAAAATCATGTGTACTAGGTCTTATAGAAGATCCTGTATCTATTGAAAATATTGAAAAAAACATCGTAGAACGCGCCTTTAAAGAAGGCTGGATTAAACCTCAACCACCAAAAACAAGAACGGGAAAAACCATTGCCGTAGTAGGTTCTGGCCCTGCAGGTTTAGCAGCTGCACAACAATTAAACCGAGCAGGACATACTGTAACTGTATTTGAGCGCGACGATGAAATTGGAGGACTACTGAGATATGGTATCCCCAATTTTAAAATGGAAAAGGAAATTATAGACCGTCGCTTAGACATTTTAAAAGCTGAAGGCATTACCTTTAAGACCAATGTAAATGTTGGGGTTAATTACGATGTTGAAGAACTCAAAGCATTTGATGCTGTGGTTTTATGTGGTGGTGCTACAGAAAGACGCAGTTTACCAACACCAGGAATTGATGCTGATGGCGTAGTACAGGCCATGGATTTTTTAACCCAACAAACCAAAGTATTGTTTGGTAAAGAGGTAAAAGACCAGGTGCTAGCTACCGGAAAAGATGTAATTGTTATTGGTGGAGGTGACACTGGGTCAGACTGTATTGGAACCTCAAACCGTCAAGGGGCCAAATCGGTGACCAATTTCGAGATTATGCCAAAACCTCCAGGTCATCGTTCGCCTACAACACCTTGGCCATTTTGGCCCTTGCAGTTAAAAACATCGTCCTCACACGAAGAAGGTGTTGAACGTAACTGGCTAATAAACACCAAAGAATTTATTACAGATAAAAATGGGAAACTAACCGCTCTTAAAACAGTAAATGTTGAATGGAAAATGGTTTCTGGTGAACGTCCCCAACTAATAGAAATTGAAGGCACCGAAAAAATATGGCCTTGTAATTTGGCTTTATTGGCTCTTGGTTTTACTGGACCGGAAAGCACATTGGCCGATAAATTAGGTATTGAAAGGGATGCTCGTTCTAATTATAAAGCAGAATATGGCAAATATCAAACCAATATCCCGAATATATTTACAGCTGGTGATATGCGTCGTGGACAATCGCTGATTGTTTGGGCGATTTCAGAAGGTCGTGAAGCCGCCAGACAAGTGGATATTTACCTTATGGGTAAATCGGATTTAACCACTAAAGATGCTAGTGGTGATTTAGTAGCCTTATAGATTTGTACATCTTAGTTTCATTCAGAATTGGACAAAAGGGCAGCTTGAAGAACCTTTTTTGTTTTTAGTATAAAGATTCTTCATTTATTGCAAGTAATTAGGTCCGTTCTGAATGATATTTTTTATTTTTAAATTTCTGTTAACAATTTTAAAGAAGCTAAATAGTATATTTGCTTTTCAAATTTTAAAAATGTCCAAAAACACAATAGCAACATTTTTCATAGTAATATTTATGGGCTTTATTATGGCTCCATCAATCATTACTATCCTAGATGACGCTGTTGACATTTCTATTTTTTACTCTTTAGCTGAAGAAGAGGAAAAAGGCAGTGAAAAAGACAAAAACATAGAAATTCTTTTTTCTTCGGCCAATTTATTTGAGTCTGACTTGTGTTTGGACGAATCGGAAAACAACTTGGCATATTTTTTTAAAACGTATGCTAAACCTCATTTAAACCTTATCTCTCCTCCTCCAGACCTTGGTTAGTTTATCTTGTTTTAAATACAATCTATTCCAAAGCGGAATCAGGTTGTTATCTTTTTATTTATTCAATTTAAATTAACTTTTTATTACATGTTTAGAACTATTAAAAATGACTTACCAGCGAGTATAGTCGTATTTTTTGTTGCACTACCTTTATGCTTGGGTATAGCATTGGCGAGTGGTGCACCACTTTTTTCAGGATTAATTGCAGGAATTATTGGAGGTATTGTTGTTGGCAGTCTAAGTGGCTCCAAAATTGGGGTTAGTGGCCCCGCAGCCGGTTTGGCTGCTATTGTTTTAACGGCTATTGGCACCCTTGGAGGGTATCAAAATTTTCTAGTTGCCGTAGTATTGGGGGGGATTATACAACTCATTTTTGGCGTGTTAAAAGCTGGTATTATCGGTTATTATTTTCCGTCATCGGTAATTAAAGGCATGCTTACGGGTATTGGTATTATTATTATTTTAAAACAAATACCCCACTTTTTTGGATATGATGCCGGTCCTGACGGAAAGGATGGGTTTTTTCAGACTTCAAGTGAAAACACATTTTCTTCCTTATTACACATTACCGACAATATCATTTTGGGATCTTTGATTATTGGTATTGTTAGTCTAGCTATTTTAATTCTTTGGGATAAGGTCTTATCTAAAAAAGCCAAAATTTTTCAATTAATACAAGGCCCTTTGGTTGCTGTTATTGTCGGTATTATCTTTTTTTCATTAACCCAATCGCATAGTACTTTATCTATATCACAATCACATTTGGTAAATGTTCCGGTACCAGAAGATGCCAGTTCCTTTTTAGCGCAATTTAACTTTCCTAATTTTGGAGTTATTACTAATCCAGATGTGTGGGTTATAGCATTTACCATTGCATTAGTGGCAAGTTTGGAAACCTTGTTGTGTGTAGAGGCTACAGATAAATTAGACCCTCACAAAAATGTTACTCCAACAAACAGGGAGTTATTGGCGCAAGGTACGGGTAACATTATTTCGGGATTAATTGGAGGCTTGCCCATAACTCAGGTAATCGTAAGGAGTTCTGCAAACATTCAATCGGGAGGTGTTTCAAAATCATCAACTATAATACATGGAATTTTATTGCTAATCTCTGTGGTATTAATTCCTACATTATTAAATATGATCCCCTTGTCTGTGTTGGCAGCTATTTTGTTTGTAGTGGGATATAAGCTTGCTAAACCAAAGCTATTTAAACAAATGTATGATTTAGGCTGGAAGCAATCCGTTCCATTTACTATTACAGTGCTCGGTATCGTATTTATTGATTTACTATGGGGTATTGGTTTGGGCTTGGCTGTTGGTGTAGTTGTCATCCTTCTAAAAAGTTACCAAAATTCGCATTTCCTTCATATAGAAGATAAGAGTAATGGTAAGCATAAAATAAAAATGACCCTAGCCGAAGAAGTAACCTTTTTCAATAAAGGAGCTATTTTAAAGGAATTGGATAGCTTACCAAGGGATACATACTTAGAGCTCAATCTTATTAAAACGCGATACTTGGATAACGACATTATCGAAATTTTAGAAGACTTTGCCATAAAGGCCAAAGAGCGCAACATTGACATTAATCTTGTTTCTAAACGTGGAGTAGTAGAAAACCCGCCTAGTTTTGTTCAATTTTTTAAAGAACGACCTAAATCGAGTTTAGGCTTAAATTAAAACGTCATGAAAACAAATAAATACAAAATAGCAGTGCTTACAGACTTTAAAAGTCCTGTAAATACGATGCTAAACAATTCGGTGTCACTGGCGAAAATAATCAACGCCTCGGTCGAGATCTTGTGCGTAAAAGAACCTTCCGGTGTTATAAAAAGCGACAACCAATTATCGGCCATGCGCACCATGAACCAAGAATACCTTAATACGAAAAAAGTAATATTAAGAAATATTACACCTATTTCTAAAAAACATGGTATCGAAATAAGCCATACTTTATCTTATGGCAATGTGAAAGATGAAATAAGGCATTATATTAATGAGTACAAACCAGACGTTATTGTTCTTGGTAAAAGAAAACCAAGGCGAACACAATTGTCCGGGGATTCTATTACACCTTTCGTGTTGAAACATTTTAAAGGTACCGTTATAATTTCTTCTGAAGAAAATCTCTTTGAACCAAATAAAGCATTGAACATTGGTCTGTTAAATAATTTTGAAGGTTCGCTTAAGTTTGATTTTGAGAAAGAATTAATGGATTGTACCAACAGCCCTTTAAAGGCTTTTCAAATGATTAAACCAAACCATCCCTTAAAAGAAAGGCCAAAACCCTTTTCTAAAGATGTAGAGGAATATATTTTTGAACATAATGATAATTCGGTTAAAAATCTTTCAAATTATATTTTGAAAAATAATGTTAACTTACTTTGCTTAAATAGAGCGTCCCAAAAAGCAAAAACAAAGACAACGCTAAAAGGGTCGGACATAAACCAAATTATCAATAATCTAGATATTTCATTATTATTATCGGGGGTTAATTAAACACTCCAATCAAAGAACATTAATTAAAAATAAATTATGAAAGCACATACAAGAGAAACACAGGCCACAATGACACCAGAAAAATCATTACAGTTCCTAAAGGAGGGAAATGTAAGATTTCAAAATAATCTTAAAGCCAATAGAAACCTTTTAGAACAAGTAAACGATACTAGTGAGGGACAATTTCCTTTTGCTACCATTTTAAGCTGTATAGATTCGAGGGTATCAGCAGAGTTGGTGTTCGACCAAGGACTTGGTGATATTTTTAGTGTAAGAATTGCCGGAAACTTTGTTAACGAAGATATTTTAGGCAGTATGGAATTTGCATGCAAACTAGCTGGAACTAAGTTAATTGTGGTACTGGGTCACACTAGCTGTGGCGCTATAAAAGGAGCTTGCGACCATGCCGAAATGGGTAATTTAACCAAGCTTATTCAAAAGATAGAACCAGCCGTTAATGCTGTTGAAGAACCAAAAAATGAAAGTCAAAGAAATTCTTCCAATCTAGATTTTGTAGATAGCGTATCTGAAAAAAACGTACACCTCACTATAGAAAGAATTCGTAAAGAAAGTCCTATTTTGGCTGAAATGGAACAGAATGGAGAAATTAAAATTATTGGTGCTATGTACGACATAGCAACAGGCGCTGTTACATTTTATGAATAAAAACCGTTGTTGGGAGAAAATTTTATGAAAAAGAAAATAATACTAATGGCATTAACCTTTATGTTAATGCCATTAGTCTACATACAGGGTCAAGAAAGTAATTTTGGTAATTGGTTAATTTATATTGGGAACAAAAAGCTTAATAACAAATGGAACATCCATAACGAAGTCCAATATAGAAATTATAACGCCATTGGTGATTTAGAGCAATTGTTATTACGTACTGGATTAGGGTATAGTTTTAACGAAAACAAAAATAATATCCTGTTAGGTTATGGTTATATCTTATCTGAAAATTATTTTAATGAAGATGATAAAATATCCATCAACGAGCATAGAATATTCCAGCAGTTTATTACTAAGCAATCTGTTGGCCAGGTCAAATTAAATCACCGTTACCGATTTGAGCAACGTTTTGTGGAATCAGATTTTAAATTACGCTTTCGGTACTTCTTAGGGATTAACGTGCCTTTACAATATAAAGAGTCGGGTAAAAACCCGTTATATTTTTCAGCTTATAATGAGATTTTCCTAAACTCAAAATCTTCGGTTTTTGATAGAAATCGTTTGTACGGTGGTTTGGGGTATAAATTTTCAGATGCCGTAAAAGTAGAGTTAGGTTACATGAACCAATTTTTTGAGAATTCTGGAAGAGACCAACTAAACATTATCACTTTTGTCAATTTCTAATCAAACCACTTTTAAAAAACCAATAGAATAAAACATCTTAAACACTCCTTATAGTTTTAGGCTTTATACTTACTTTTTTGTTTTGTGCTAAAAAAAAGTAAATTAGTAGAAATAAAAGACTACAACTATGAAGAATTTGTTTTCAAATATTAAAGGAGATGCTTTTGGAGGTATTACGGCAGGTATTGTTGCATTGCCTTTGGCATTGGCTTTTGGGGTGTCATCTGGTTTAGGTCCCACGGCAGGGTTATACGGAGCTATATTTATTAGTTTTTTTGCTGCCCTATTTGGTGGTACCAATACGCAAATATCGGGACCAACAGCACCAATGACAGCCGTAAGCATGGTGGTTATTGCCAGTATTATAGCGGTTAACGACGGTGATGTTAATAAAGCCCTACCCATTATACTTACTGTGTTTTTATTGGCGGGACTAATGCAAATAGGTCTTGGGGTTTTAGGCCTGGGAAAATACATTAGGTACATTCCCTATCCTGTAGTTTCTGGATTTATGACCGCTATTGGTGTTATTATTTTGCTGACCCAAATTTTACCGTCTTTAGGGTATTATCCCAAAGAAGATTCAGAATTTGTAAATCAATTTAAGCCTCAAGCTGAAGAAGTAATTCTAGAAAACATCCTAAAAGAAGAAGCTGGTGAAGGTATTTTAGTGTTAGAAAATTTTAAGGAAACCATAAGCCGTGCTGAAAAAATAACCGATGCCGATATTTTAAAGGAATCACAAACCCTAGCAGCCAAAGATGCTTCTGGGGCTTACGGAGCCATAAAAGTATTGCCACGGGCATTAGAACATATTAATTGGTTAGAGCTTTTACTAGCCATTGGCACCATTATTATCATTTATGGCTTTAAGCGTATTACTAAAGCAGTACCTAGCACCCTTGTTGCCTTAGTGATCATGTCGGGTATTGCCGTAGGATTCGGTTTGAATTATAGACCTATTGAAGAAATACCAAGCGGACTACCAGTACCAAATTTGGAAATCTTTACAAGCTTTAGCTTAAGTAGCCTTACTCCTTACATTTTCACGGCATTGACCCTAGCCTTACTTGGGGCCATCGACTCGTTGCTTACCAGTGTTGTAGCCGACAACATGACCAAAACCAAGCACAAACCCAATAAGGAATTGGTAGGTCAAGGTATTGGCAACAGTATCGCTGCCGTATTTGGTGGTATTCCAGGTGCCGGGGCGACCATTAGAACTGTTGTAAATATTACTTCTGGCGGAAAAACTAAACTTTCAGGAATGATTGCCGGCATTATGCTACTCGTTATTTTACTGGGCTTAGGACCTGTGGCCTCTAAAATACCTGCCGCTGTTTTAGCAGGTATTTTAATTACTGTAGGCATTGGCGTTATGGACTATAAAGGCTTAAAAGCCATCCCCAGCTTACCTAGAGATATAACCCTAGGAGGTGTAAAATTAAGTTCTGAAGTATTGATTATGCTTACTGTTTTATTACTTTCAACCTTCTGGAATCTAGTATACGCTGTAGGTATAGGTTTGGTCATTGCTTCGTTAATGTTTATGAAGAAGATAGGCGATTTAACTGCCGAACGCTCTGATGTAGAGCCCCTAAAAGAAAAGGCTTGGGCAGACGAAGTCGATTTTCCTGAAAATTTAAAAGAGCAGGTATTTATAAAACACATTAAAGGCCCTTTGTTTTTTGGATCTACCAGTGAGTTCCAACAACTGGCAAAACAAATCCCTAATAATGCTAAAGCCGTTATTATTAGAACCGGTCGCATGCAATATATTGATCAGTCAGGTTTGTATGCTTTGGAAGACGTTTTGGTTGATTTGGAAAAATCGGGTATCACTGTACTTTTGGTCAACGTGTTGAAGCAGCCACGTTATATGATGGAACGTATTGATATTATCCCCGATTTAATTCCCAAAGAGCATATTTTTGACAATTTTAAGGAGTGTACCAAGTGGATTAAGGCCAATATGAAAGAATGATAATTAAACTCATTTCATAATCTCAGTTACCAAAAGGTTATGGAAATGTGTTTATCGAAGTGGTTTATAAACTTACCAAAAAGTTTAATTTCTATGCCCCACCATAAACGCTTCTGCTTTTTCAACCATGTTTTTACTCCCACATACAAAAGGCACACGTTGATGTAACTCTGTAGGTTCAATATCCAAAATGCGGGTAAAGCCATCACTGGCCTTACCATTAGCTTGTTCGGCTAAAAAAGCCATAGGGTTACACTCGTATAGTAAACGTAATTTCCCGTTAGGATTGTTAGAACTCTGTGGGTATAAATAAATGCCCCCTTTTATCATATTCCTATGGAAATCGGATACTAAAGATCCTATATAACGCGATGTATATGGCCTATCACCTTCTTCCTTTTGGCAGTACTTGATATAATCCTTAATGCCTTGCGGAAAATGAACGTAGTTCCCTTCATTAACCGAATAAATAGTACCATCTAAAGGAAACTGCATATTGGGATGTGATAGGTAAAAGGTCCCTATTGCTGGGTTAAGCGTAAACCCATTAACACCATTCCCAGTAGTATAAACTAGCATGGTAGACGTACCATATACCACATAGCCTGCCGCTACCTGTTTACTTCCTTTTTGAAGGAAATCATCAAGTCCAACAGGAGTCCCAATGGGAGTAACACGAC
This sequence comes from Aestuariivivens marinum, assembly GCF_022662175.1. Lineage (GTDB taxonomy): Bacteria > Bacteroidota > Bacteroidia > Flavobacteriales > Flavobacteriaceae > Aestuariivivens > Aestuariivivens marinum. Next base: position 524,678 of record NZ_JAKMCR010000001.1, read on the forward strand.
GGTAAATGGAGAAGATAGTCCCTACTGAAACATTAACGTCAATATTAGAAGACCCATCCAAGGGATCAATTAAAACAACGTATTTATTCTGGTGGTTTTCATCCTGACTGTTAATACTTATAAAATCGTCTTCCTCTTCGCTGGCTATACCACAAACAATGTTACGTTTGGTAAGGGTTTGTATAAACTTTTCATTCGCATAAACATCCAGCTTTTGCTGGTTTTCCCCTTGAACATTAGTATCGCCCACATCACCTATAATATCGACCAACCCAGCCTTATTGACTTCGTGATTTACTACTTTCGCCGCCAAACGAATGGAATTGAGTAAACTGGACAATTCCCCAGAGGAGTATTTAAAAGAAGTCTGGTTTTCAATAATAAATTCACCTAAAGTCTGCTTTTTATAGGACATACGTGGTTATTTTTTGCTGCAAATATCCAACAAATTTTAGCTAACTACAACGTTTTCGTAAACTAATCATGGCTTTAAATAATCAACTTTAAACTATATTTGAAAAATCTCAAAACAATTATGGACTATATAATAAGAGACGCTACAAAAGATGACATGTCTGCCGTTCTGGAACTGATAAAAGAATTAGCGGTTTTTGAAAAAGAACCCGATGCGGTTGAGGTAACGGTTGAAGATTTACAAAATGATGGCTTTGGTGAGGCTCCGGCATTTCATTGTTTTGTTGCCGAAATTAACTCAAAAATAGAAGGTATCGCCTTAATATATAATCGTTACTCCACATGGAAAGGCAAGGCTATTCATTTGGAAGATTTAATAGTAAGCGAATCCATGCGTGGCAGTGGACTTGGTACAGCACTGCTGAATGAAGTTGTAAAATACGCCCATAAGCTAGGTGTTAAACGTGTGAACTGGGAAGTGTTGGATTGGAACGAACCGGCCATTAAGTTCTATGAAAGCAAAGGTGCTAATGTGATGCGCGAATGGGACGTGGTGCATTTAAATGAAACTGCAATAAAAAATTATGTTGATAATATTTAGTCGTTTAGAATTGAATTATTGGGTTATTAAGTTATAATGGTTATTTGATAAAAACATGACAAATCTTGAAATTATAAACAAACTCAGATCATCAACTTTTACTGATGAAGATGGAGAAAATTACCAACTTGAATTTCAGGAGGGAGTATCTAATTCAGAAATTGAACAACTAAAAGAGCTTTTTCCAAATCAAAAAATTGACAACGAGTTAATAGAGGTACTAAAAGAAACTAGAGGGTGGGACGGATATGGCCCAGAGATGGTTTATTTTGACTCAATTGGTCATTTTGGTTTTTTAGAGCTATCTAAGTACTCTATAACACTTGGACATGACGGATTTGGAAATTATTGGATTCTGGATTTGGATAAAAATGGTAATCTTGGCAAAGTGTTTTTTGCTTGTCATGATCCTGCTGTTTTTGTTATTCACTCCCAAAATCTTAATGATTACCTTCAGCATCTGCTTGAATTTTATGAAAACCCTGCGAAATGTCATCTTAATGAAGTTCATGACAAAACAGTAATGACTATTTGGAATCATAATGAGTTTTGTTTTTCAAAAGAGGTATTCGCTGTTAACAACCCTGAATTTAAAGATTTTTTAGGCAAATTTGATGGAGTTGAATGGACAGTTGCAGACTTAAGGAATGGACAAAATAATAACGGATTTGCATGGGGGAAATTTGGTGCCAACCAAATTATTGAAAGACACCCAAACGATTTGGTTTGGATGATTAAGAATAAGAAAAAAGGTTTTTTGTCTAGACTATTTGGAAAGTGAAAATTGTTAAGACAGCCCTAATAACTAATAACCATTAACTAATAACTTCAAATAAAACCCAACATGCAAATATTCAAATTTGGAGGCGCTTCAGTAAAAGATGCCAACGGTGTAAAAAACCTAGCTAATGTTTTACAAACTATAGGTTATGATAATACCTTGGTCGTGGTTTCGGCAATGGGAAAAACCACTAATGCGCTGGAAGTGGTCATTAAAAACTATTTCAACAACAAGCCCCAGCTACAAAGTGCATTACAAGAGGTTAAAAAATACCATAATGAAATCCTTTTAGAACTTTTCGACAACGAGAACCATTCAGTATTTAAAAACGTTAGTACACTTTTTAATGAATTAAACACTTTTTTATACACTAACAAATCGCCCGATTATAATTTTGTTTATGATCAGATTATTGGTTATGGTGAGTTAATTTCTACTACCATAATAAGCGAATACCTTAACAGCGTCAATATAAAAAACAATTGGATAGATGTTAGAAATTATATTAAAACAGACACCTATTACCGACGTGCCAATGTTGATTGGGAAGCGACGCAGCGTTTAATAAGCCAAAACCTAAACACAGCAACGCTAAACATTACACAAGGGTTTTTAGGCAGCGATGCCAATAATTTTACGACCAGTTTAGGCAGGGAAGGAAGCGATTATACCGCCGCCATTTTTGCCTATTGCCTTAACGCCAAAAGTGTAACCATATGGAAAGACGTTCCGGGCGTGTTAAATGCAGATCCTCGCTATTTTGAAAATGCCAAATTACTCAACAAAATATCCTATCGCGAAGCCATAGAACTGGCTTTTTATGGTGCATCGGTAATACATCCTAAAACCCTTCAGCCTTTACAACGTAAGGAAATACCTTTGTTTGTGAAATCATTTTTAAACCCCAAAGCCAACGGCACAAAAATATGTAAGGATATTGTTTTAGAACCCATGATACCCTGTTTTATCGTTAAAAATAATCAAGTGCTCATTAGTTTGTCCTCATTAGACTTTTCATATATTGTTGAAGAAAACATAAGTAATATTTTCAACTTGTTGCATCAGCATAAAATGAAGGTGGACGTTATTCAAAATTCGGCTATTAGTTTTTCAGTATGCGTGGACAACATTTATAATAATCTGGACAAATTATTGTTGCAATTAAAAGCTAAATTTAAAGTGGTTTGCCACCAAAATGTGTCGTTGTACACCATTAGACACTATAATGATAAGGCCATTTTCCAAATCGAAACTGGTAAAACGGTATTATTAAAACAATTAACACAAGAAACTGTTCAAGTCGTTACCCAATAGTTTTATTTAGTACATTTATGCCCATGACCAAACCACAACATTCTGGATTAGTATCTGCAAAAGAAGTTGCCAAGGCCATCCAAATGGATAAATATGGTGTTATAGGCACGTTCATCGGTTGGATTTTAATGAAACTACTTAAAATATCCACCCTCAACAAAATTTACCTCAGCAACAAACACCTAAAAGATCTAGACTTTTTAAACGGTATTTTAGATGATTTCCAAATCAAATTTGAAATTCCCGAGGAAGACCTAAAACGCTTGCCCAAAGAAGGGCCATATATTACCGTGTCCAATCATCCGCTGGGAGGCATAGATGGTATATTGCTTTTAAAACTAATGTTGGAACAACGCAAGGACTTTAAGATTATCGCTAATTTTTTATTGCATCGCATAGAGCCACTCAAACCTTATATTATGCCGGTTAATCCTTTCGAGGACAGAAAGGAAGTGATGTCTAGTGTTTCTGGATTTAAAAATTCCATTTTACATTTAAGGGATGGGCATCCTTTAGGTATTTTTCCAGCTGGAGAAGTATCGACCTACAGGGATGGTAAATTGGTGGTTGATAAGCCTTGGGAAGAGGCTGCTATGAAACTCATTAAAAAAGCTGAAGTGCCTATTGTACCCATTTATTTTCACGCCAAGAACAGTAAGCTATTTTACAAGTTATCAAAAATTAATGACACTTTTAGAACGGCCAAATTACCTTCGGAACTATTAACGCAAAAACGACGTGTGATTAAGGTAAGGGTTGGGAAACCCATTGCTGTAGCCGATCAAAAAGAGTTTGAAGGACTAGAGGAATTTTCAAACTTTGTGCGCAAAAAAACCTATATGTTGTCTAATGCTTTTGAGGATAAACCAAAAATATTAGAAAATATATCCTCGTCCTTAAAAACCCCTAAACTTCCTAAAAATATCGTTACTCCGGTTGACAGTAATACTATGAACCAAGAAGTTGAAGCCCTTCGAGAAAAAGACAACCGCTTATTAACAAGTAAAAATTATGAAGTGTTTTTAGCCGAGGCTGAACATATTCCTAATATTTTAAGGGAAATAGGACGGTTACGGGAAATTACCTTTAGGGAAGTTGGAGAAGGTACCAACGAAGCCATAGATCTGGACAGCTTTGATAGTTATTACCACCACATGTTTTTATGGGATAACGACAAGCAAGTTATCGTTGGGGCTTACCGTATGGGCTTAGGATCGCTAATTTTTGACCGTTATGGAATTAACGGGTTTTATCTGCAGGATTTGTTTCGTTTTGAACCAGAATTGTACAAGATGATGAGCCAGTCCATAGAAATGGGACGTGCCTTTATTATTAAAGAATACCAGCAACGCCCTATGCCTTTATTTTTACTTTGGAAAGGTATTGTACATACCACCTTACGCTATCCAGAACATAAGTATTTAATTGGTGGGGTAAGTATTAGCAACCAGTTTTCTAACTTCTCAAAGTCGCTGATGATTGAGTTTATGAAATCGCATTATTACGACCCCTACATAGCACAATACGTGCACCCAAAAAAGGAATTTAAGGTGAAGTTGAAGGATGCCGACAAGGACTTTGTTTTTGATGAAACCGAAGCCGACTTAAACAAGTTCGATAAAATTATTGATGAAGTGGAACCAGGGGCCTTGCGCTTGCCCGTACTGCTTAAAAAATACATTAAACAAAACGCCAAACTGGTTGCCTTTAATGTAGACCCCTTATTTAATAATGCGGTAGATGGGTTGATGTACATTAAAATTGCTGATCTTCCAGAAAGCACCGTACGTCCAGTTATGGAAGAATTCCAGGCCGAATTGGAACGTAAGCTGGAGAATAACGGGGATTAGTTTTTAAATGCTTTGTTATATAACTCAGCATCAAACACAATCATAATTTGCTTTAATCGGTCAACAATAGCTGGGTGCTTTTCAGCAATATTATGTTGCTCACCAATATCAGTTTTTAAATTATAAAGTGCCGTTTGAAATTCGCCATCTTCCTTAGCATTCCATCCCAAACTTTTTGAAATGTGCAGTTTCCAATCACCTAAGCGAACGGCTTCCAAATCACCGTTCCTGGCATAATAATAAAATGGGCGTTCTTTTAATTTCACAGAATTAGGGCGTGTTATAAAGGCTGAAATATCATCCCCATCCAATCCTTTTAACGTTTCAATATTTGCACCTACCACCTTGGCTAAAGTTGGGAATACGTCCAAAGTTGTCACCATTTCTGAGCTTACAGTACCCTTAGGTATTTTTTTTGGCCAACTCATAATTCCTGGAACACGTTGGCCTCCTTCCCAGGTTTGGGCTTTTTTACCCCTTAAAGGTTTTGCAGAACCAATTTGTGGCCCATTATCTGATGTAAATATAATTATTGTGTTTTCATAAATCCCCTCTTCTTTTAATGCGCTAACAATCTCCCCCATACTCCAGTCTAACTCCATTATAACATCACCGTAAAGACCTAAAGTACTCTTTCCTGAAAATTGCTCAGACACATGTAATGGGGTATGGGGCATAGTATGCGCCAAATACATAAAAAATGGTTGCCCTTTTTGCTGCTCTTTTATTTGCTTAACAGCTTCTTCGGTATACCGTTTGGTCAATAAGCGTTGGTCTATACCTTCACCAACGAGCTCTGTATTTCTGTAAAACGGCAATGGCGGTGATTGAAAACTGTTATGGGAATAATAATAGCCATCCATATCGTTGGAATAGGGTACACCATAAAACTCATCAAACCCCTGATTATTGGGCATAAATTCTTCCAAATGTCCTAAATGCCATTTGCCTATACAGGAGGTTGTATATCCATTGTCCTTTAATAACTCAGCTAGTGTGTATTCATTGGGATCTAGTCCGCTAGTTGAATATGGTGAAAGCACGCCTTCTTGCATATTCACGCGTTTTGGGTATTTCCCTGTTAATAAGGCGACCCTAGAAGGGGTACACACCGTTGCAGGAACATAAAAATCGGTAAACCTTATACCATCATTAGCCAAGGCATCTAAGTGCGGTGTTTCGAATCCTTCAGCACCATAAACCCCTACATCGGCATAACCTTGATCGTCTGTAAAAAAGATGATGATATTTGGTTTATTTTCTCTTACACCTCCTCGACAAGAGCAAAGTATCATGAATAAAAGCCCTAAAACAAACGCTGGTTTTTTCATTGGACAAACAAAGTTTATCCAAAAATAACATTTATTTTAAAGGGATTAACCCCTAAAATACTCTGATACAAAATCCTTAAAATACGCTTTAATTTCCTCTCTGGCCTTTAAGAAAGCGGTATGCTTTTCGTCTTCTGTTCCTTCTAATTTTGATGGATCATAAAAATTATGGTGTAAGCGCAGGGCATTCTTACTTGGGATATATGGGCAATTTTCGTTGGCATGGTCACAAACGGTAATGATGTAGTCGAAGTTTATATGGCTATATTCATCTACATGGTTTGAAGTGTGATGGTCTATACTAATGCCATCTTCTTTCATAATGGCCGCAGCTCCCGGATTAATACCATGGGTTTCAATTCCAGCACTATAAACGGCAACATTTCGCCCTTTCAAAAAATGGTTTATGTAACCATGGGCAATCTGACTTCTACAGGAATTTCCTGTACATAAAACAAGTATGTTTTTCATCTCAATTTGTCATTCCTGCAAAGGCAGGAATCTATTTTTAAATGGTTTTTTCATCATATGGATTCCTGTCTTCTCAGAAATGATAACTGTTTTCTAACAACAATTTCCACTTGGTGAACAACAGGGTTCCTCTACTAATGCATGTTGCTCTTCTGGTTCACTTGTACTGAGCGTAGTCGAAGTGCCACATGTGGATTTTGCCTTGCAATCTGTTTTTTCAACGGCTAATTTAAACATTAAGTTATTACCTCGTATTTCGAAATCGTTAACAAATAACTGAGTCGTATGGAAAGTCGTATTGCCATATTCAAACTTTACCTCGGAAGTTAATTGAAACGGTTTCATTTTTTCTACTTTCTTTAAAATAGAAAGAGCTTTGTATACCGACATATATTCTGTTTTACCCAACTCCATAGGACTTTCCCATAACTGAATGATTGTTTCTTTCCATGCATCGGTTTGTGCACCACAATCTACAGAGTCAATTGTTACATGTTTTACTTCGGTAATGTGATAATTAGCACCAACCAACAAGTTAGGCGCATACTCAAACAACAAAGATTTATCTTTATTGCTCTTCAATACTGTGAATAATTCTTGTGTTTTCATGATTATTTTAATGTGTGTTATTTCTTGTTAAACTTTTTTCATTGCCGTTTTGTTTTATTGTAATGGCAAAAAGAGACTAATTACTCAATTTCATCCTGTTAACTTCATTTAACAACAGTTTGACTTTGTGGTATTAAAAAATTGATTCAATTGCTTTTGAATTGCAGTCCAGCGCTCAATATCAATACAGTAACACATACTTTTTCCTTCTACTTCGCCTTTAAGCAATCCAATGGTTTTAAGTTCTTTTAAGTGTTGGGAAATGGTGGCTTGAGCCAAGCCTATTTCTGCAACCAAATCATTACAAATACAAGCATTTTGATTGCTTATATACTGTAAAATAGCAACTCTGGCAGGATGTCCCAATACCTTAAATAACTGAGCCAAATCGTTTTGTTGCTCTGTAAATATTTGTGTTTTTGTTACTCCCATGATTTTAATTATTTACATATCGCAATATTACGATATTAAAATGAAATAAAAAAGCCAAAACTTATATTTTTGACTTTTTATTATTTGTAATATTAAAACCAAGGTTTTTTCCCTGCTTGATAGGTGTTATAAAATTCTGAATCAGACTTCGTCAAATAGATGATACCTTCAATAAATCCAATAACACCAGGTATCCAAACAAACAAAATACCAATACCAACACATGATAAAAGAATACCTATTAATGTTGCTCCCAGAAGAATCCCTCCTTCCTTATTATAACCCAAAATAAACTTATGTATACCAAGTCCGCCAAAAAGAATGCCTAAAACTCCAGCCAATATTTTTTTGTTTTCGCCAGAAGCAAAGGTTTCTTTAGCTCCTTCAGCAAACTCTGAAGCTGATTCTTTGGCCTCTTTTGCAAATTCATTTGCTTTTTCCTTAGCGTCACCTAACATATCATTTAGGTCATCTCTTAAATTTTTATCATCAGACATTTTAATTGATTTTAAATTAGTGGTTTAAATTTAGCAAAAAAAAACTCACATTTTACCTAAACAACATTAAAATACCTCCCAAAGCCGTGACGAATAAAATAAAGCGCCTGTAATTTAAATTAGAGATTAACTTTACTACAGATGCTCCAATAAAAAAAGCCATTACAACTGCTGGCACCATAACCAAATTTAAAACTAGGGTTTCCTTACTCACGGTATGCCACACAAAAAAGTGAAATGGTAACTTAAACACATTAATAATAAAGAAGAGCCATGCGGCCGTTCCAATAAATTCGTTTTTTGGTAATCGAGTAGCCAGAAAGTAGATGTTCGATATTGGTCCAGCTAAATTGCCTATCATGGTTGTAAACCCAGCCAAAAAACCAGCTGAACCAGAAAACAATTTATGTTTAGGTAACACTAAAGTCTTTTTGTTTTCGGTATAAACCATAATAAACACAGAGACTATAATAATGATCGCCATGATTCTTTTAAACAGTAACTCTGAAATATCATTGCCTATCCAAACTCCAATCAAAACACCAACTATCATCCAAGGCATTAATTTTTTAATATAAATCCATTGGGTGTGTCTATTATAGTATATCACAGCCAAAATATCGGCCACAATAAGCATGGGCAACAATATCCCCGTGGATGCTTTTTCGCCAAACACAAAAGCAAGAATAATGACAATAATAATCCCTATGCCCTTAACACCTGCTTTGGCTAGACCTAATAAAAAAACCGCAAAACTTATGGCTATCCATTGTAGTGCAGTTAAGTTATAAGATTCTAGTATTTCTATGTAAGACAAGAGCAATTATTTGAAGCAACGAAGTTACAAAAAAGCACTATCTATAGGTTCCCACAATTCAATTTTATTCTCCCGGTTATCTATAATCCAACCAAACTTACCATATTAATAAGTTTTAACTTGGCCAATTACAGTAATGTCTTCATCTTTAAAAAACCTAAATAAGTTTCTCGAGGTTCTCCACACGATAGTTAAACATAATTTTTTGAAGGTTTATCGTATTTTGTATCCTTGGTAAACATACTCCACTACAAGCTACCATCATTTCCTTGATTGTTTTTCTTCCATAAAATACAGACCATCTATTCTTCTAACGTTTAGTTTCAGTATCGTCTTTTTGCAAGTAGTTATTGTGTAAGTTCTTATAATGTTTCATTAGAGTGATTACTTTTTTAAAACTTATTTTTTTATTACAGTTTCATAATAAGTTATCCATTCATTAGCTGATATTTTACCTGCCAGCTCACCTATTAAACCAAAGGGAATATCTTCCCCCTTTTTAAACCGTATACAACTTTTCCCCATATCCAATTTTTTGGTCGATTGCTTTTTATAGGTATCCACAAACCATTTCTTTAAACTTTCATTGGTATAAATCCCCATGTGATATACATTTATAGAATTTTTTTGTGAAGCAATATTCATAAAGGGTAAAGGCAGTTTTGGATCGCAATGATATCCGTTTGGATAAACCGAATGTGGAATGTAATACCCTATCATATTATAGTTTATGCCTTCTTCAAAACCTTCAGGTAAGTTTGCTGCAATGGTTTTTCGTAGCTTTATTAAGGCATCCCGATGGTCTTTTGGAACCAGATTGATATAATCATCGGGCGATGTGGCTTTGTATTGCATAGCATGGACTTAAGTAAAACCTAAAGTTAACAAAATTTTGCCTTAATCTTATCTACTATGGTCTGTGCCAATTTTATTTTGCTTTCAACCGTCCAACCTGCTACATGTGGGCTCAATAGAACATTTTCAGCTGAAATTAAATATCGAAATGCCTTTGGCATTTCTTCATCCATTTCTTTTGTCTCTATTTTGTTTGAAACATCTCTTCTCTTAAAAAGGTTCTCGAAAGAGGCTTTTTCGTATTCTAAAACATCCAAACCTGCCCCTAAAATTTTCCCTGATTGTAATGCCGCAACCAAATCGGCCGTCACTACACTTTTACCACGAGCCGTATTTAAAAACCAAAATGGTTTTTCAAAGGCAGAAATAAATTCGGTATTAATCATATTCATTGTTAAAGGGGTTTGTGGCGTATGCAAACTAACCACATCTGCCTTTTCTTGAAGCTTTGTTAAAGAAACTTGCTTCGCGTTTTCATCTGCAACGCCATTTTTAATATCATAGCAAAGAACCTCAACGTCAAATCCTCTTAGTTTCTTTGCAAAGGCTTTTCCCATGTTGCCATAACCAATAAGTCCGACTGTTTTGCCATCCAATTCAATACCACGATTATCTTCACGTAACCACCTGCCTTGCCTAACCTCTGCGTCCGCTTTATTAAGCTTGTTAAACAAGGACAACAACATACCTAAGGTATGTTCACCCACCGCATTGCGGTTACCTTCGGGCGCAGCTATTAAATGCACTCCTTTTTGTTGTGCATAATCACAATCAATATTCTCTAGCCCAGCACCCACTCGACCAATGAATTTTAAATTAGTTGCAGCATCTAAAAATGATCTATCTATTGTAAAACGACTTCTAATTATTATACCATCATAAACCATAATTTTTTCTTCAATGTCAGCCCTTGAAGACTTATAATCTTCATGGTTAACGAATCCTAAATCATTAAGCTGATCTATTAAAAGTGGATGATTGGTATCGAGATGGAGGATTTTCATAAAAAATGAATATTGCTCAAATGTAAAAAATAATGGAATGTTTAAACAAGTTCAGCATATAATATGCTTAAATCCCCAAAATCAATTTTGCTATCCAAAAATAGATAAGGATGCCAAAAATATCGTTGCTCGTGGTTATAAATGGGCCTGTTGCAATGGCTGGGTCTATACCTCGTTTATCTAAAAATAAGGGCACAAAAGTACCTATGAGCCCTGCTACAATAATAACGGCCACCAAGGATATTGAAATTGCAAAAGCGGTATTCATTTCACCTTTGGAAGCCCATACAAATAGAAATAAAAATGCAGCTAAAATAAGTCCATTTAAAGCTGCAAGAAGCATCTCTTTGATTAAACGACTATTAACACTGCCTTTAACATCGTCGTTTGCCAAACCCTGCACTATAATAGCACTGGATTGAACCCCTACATTACCCGCCATGGCTGCTATAAGCGGCGTAAAAAAGAACAAAACGGCATATTTATTAAATGCTTCTTGAAAGCCCTCCATAATCAAAAACGCCCCAACACCACCAACCAAACCCAAAAACAACCATGGTAAACGTGCTTTGGTTAGATCTAAAATACTATCATCTGAATCGACATCTTGGGTAATACCAGCGGCGAGTTGGTAATCTTTATCGGCTTCTTCCTTTAAAACATCTACAATATCATCAATGGTAATTCTTCCCAACAGCGTTTTATTGTCGTCTACAACTGGGATGGCTTCCAAATCGTATTTGGCCATGATTTTAGCTACATCTTCTACGTCATCATTAACGTGTACCCAATCCACACTACTATTCGAAATATCTGCTATTTTTTGTTCGCTTTTGGCGACGATTAAATCTTTTAGGGACAAACGTCCCACCAATTTATCCTGCTTATCCACAACATAAATGGAGTGTACTCGGGTTACTTCTTTAGCCTGACCCCTAATACGACGTAAACAACCTGCTACCGTCCATGTTTCGTAAACTTTTACTAACTCTTTGGCCATTAGACCTCCTGCAGAATCTTCATCATAAGCTAAAAGCTCTTCAATTTCAGCCTTATGCTCTTGGTCTTCAATTTGGGAGATAACAACCTGTTGTCGTTCTTCAGGTAATTCGGCAATAATATCAGCAGCATCGTCGGTATCTAGTTCTTCAATTTCTTCAGCGATTTCTTTGTCCGATAGGTTTTTTAGAACTTTCTCACGAATATCTTCGTCAAGCTCCATTAACACATCGGAAGTTGTCTCAGAATCCAACAATTTTATGACATAGATGGCTTCTTCCAGATTGAGTTCATCTAGAATTTCAGCAATATCTGCATAGTGGAACTCATCCAGCAATTTTTTAAGTTCCTTATCGTTTTTTGTTTCGATAAGCAACTCCACTTGCTCGATAAGCGCATCGGTCAATTCAAATTGTATGTTCTCCTTTTCTTCAGACATGAGATTTCTCGTCGTTGCACTCTGTCGAAATGACAAAGTTATTATCCTTGTATATTGGTTTCAATTAATTGCACCAGTTCTATAAACTGCTGCACACTTAATTGTTCTGGACGTTTTCCAAATATACTATTTGCTTTTAAATTATCGGGTAAATTGAATGTTTTTAAACTGTTACGCAATGTTTTTCTACGCTGCCCAAAAGCCGTTTTTACCACTTTAAAAAATAAAGCTTCACCGCAAGGCAACGTATAATTCTCTTTTCTAATAAGCCTTAGTACTCCAGAATCTACCTTTGGCGGCGGATTAAATACCGATGGCGGTACGGTAAACAAGTATTCGGCTTCGTAAAATGCCTGAGTTAACACCGATAAAATACCATATACCTTACTACCTTCCTTAGAACAAATACGTTGTGCTACCTCCTTTTGAAACATGCCTGAAAACTCAGGAATTTGGTGACGCATTTCTAAGGCTTTAAAAACAATTTGTGACGATATGTTATATGGATAGTTTCCAATAATAGCAAAAGGATCATTATTAAATACTTGGTTTAAATCGTACTTTAAAAAATCTTTTTCAATAATTCGTGATGCCAAATTTAAGTAATTGACTTTTAGGTATTCAACCGATTCTGTGTCAATTTCTATAACATAAGTTGTTAAGTCCTTTTTAAGTAAATACTTGGTAAGAACCCCCATACCTGGACCTATTTCCAACACCTTCTTGTAACCTTTTAAGGTTAAGGAATCAGCTATTTTTTGGGCAATGTTTTCATCCTTCAAAAAATGCTGTCCTAAATGCTTTTTTGCTTTTACTTGGTAATTATCGGCCACAGATTTTCAACTTTTGATTAAAACAAAAGTAAACTATCTAAATGGATTCCTAGCTCTGCTAAAATGGGAATTACTTAAATTCTACTGAATATTCATCTATAATCTCCAACTCTGTTCTAAACGCCAGCATCTTATCGGCAAACTTTTTTAAACCATCAGTCCTTAACCGTTCGGCATCTTCTCTATAATATGTATCTAACGCCTCTCGGGAATAAGAACGGTATTGAATGGAATAGGTAACCCCTCCCATATCCTCTTCAACCAGCACTCTTGATAGCGTTGCTTTATCAAATTTACCAGTACCCAATACTTGTGGGATATGTTCTTTTATCCACTGCAACCATTCGTCGTGGATACTTTCGTCTATGTTTACGGTGACGTTGTATATTATCATAATCTAAAAAATTCCGAAAAAATTAAATAACAAATTCCAAAAACAGCTCAGTAATTAAATTGTTATCTGGGATTTAGTTAGTGCGTTAGATTTATAAATCTTTTGCAAATAACAAGAGTTCCTTGTCTTCATCAAAAGGATTTATTCTTTTTTCAAAGGTTAACCCTAATTTTTCCAACAACTTAATTGATTTACCATTATCTGGATCTGTAATGGCCAATATCCTTCTAATCTTGAATTTTTCTTTAGCCCATTTCAACATTTCCACTGAAGCTTCATAACCATAGCCTTGCTTTTCATATTGAGGAAGCAATGCGAAACCAACATCGGGATGTTCCATGACTTCACGTTTTAAAATACCAACAACACCAATGGGTATATTGGGTTGTTCCCTTAAGGTCAATTTATAGTATCCAAACCCATACGTATTATAACTTTTTAAAAATCTATTTTTTATATGTTCCCTAGCATCTTTCTGCGATTTAATATACCTATCTCCAACGTATTTTAAAAAACTTGGTGTATTCATGAGTTCTACAAAAAAGGAAGCCTCTTTTAATGTAATTTTTGAGAGTAGGAGTCTTTCTGTTTCTGCTTGTATCATTGATTAAATTCCAAAAAACTAAAATCTCAAATCCAAAAAAAGAATATCCCCAAGTTTTAAAATTTGAAAATTTTAATTTGTTAATTAATAGCGTCTCCTCTTAACGTTCTATATAATTTCCTAGCCTCTACGAAATAAATACTATCAGCATGGTGAAAAATAATTTGCTCTAATAAGGACTTGGCTTTTTCGACTTCGTTGAACTGTTTCAAATATATTTTGGCCAATCTAAAAAGGGCATCGTCCATTAAAATACCATCACGATAATTGCCAATAACCAATTCGTAATTGGTAACCGCCTTATCATATTGTTCTTGCTCCTCAAACAATTGACCTTGCTTATATAGTGCTTGGGCTATAATAGGTTCTGTTTTATGTGCTTTCAAAATCTTATCAAGTATAGCTATTGCAGCCTCTTTTTTGTTTTGAAACGCTAACAAATCGGCCTTAGCATAAAGCTTTAAAGCCGTTTGGGTTGAGTCTTCATACTTATTGTCTGAAATCAATAATTTCAAATCTAGGGCATCGTTCGCAATAAGTTGGGACGTTGATGATTTTAAAATTTTTAATTGTGCTTCGGCCCATTTAAAATCGCCTTTGTAATAACTTGCCTTAGCCACTTTAAAGCGCGCTTCTTGTGAAATGGTGCTGTTTTTTAAATTCCGCTGTATTTGTGAAAAATAAATTAGCGCTTTATTGAACTTTTCCTGAAGTAATAAAATATCACCCAATTCCAACTTCACCTCGGCTTTTTCCAATGCTGTCAAGGGCAGTTCCAAAGCAGCTTCCAAAACTTCGGTCGCTTGTTTAGGGTCGTCCATATAAAATGCCAAGAAGTGGGCATAGGAGATTTGAATACCCAAGGTTTGGGGCAATTTACCATATAATTCAAATATTTTTAGGTATTGCTCATTAATGTCTTCATAATCTGTTTTACTTGCCAACTTTGTTTTAATAAGCATAGTATTGTAGTAAGCGCTTAATTGGGTGTCGATATCTTGGGCAGTGTCAATTAAAAATGTAAAGATATCCAAGGCAATAATATCTTGACCGTCATTAAGTGCAATAAGTGCTAGCTCTTCCAATCCGGATATACCTCCTTCTTCACGATTAAAAATGGCCTTCTCTTGTATAAATGCTTTTTTAAAATCCTTTTGTTGAATAAAAAGCCAGCTTAATAATCGGTTCCATAACACATTGGGCTCTTCCTGAATTTTTCTAAGCAGGATTTTCCTAAAAAGAATATTATTTTCATTGGTACTATCTTCCGTTATAAAATTATTAATCGCTCGTTTAATCGTGTTAAGTGCAACTGGATTGGACAATGTATAATCTACATAACTAACAAACATCTGTTCAATATTACCTTGCTCACCATACAGTTGTGCCAACTGAAGATCAAAATTAAATTCAGGTTTTAACGCTTTGGCTTTGGTATAGGATTGAATAGCTTGATCCAAAAGCGTATGTATTTGAAAGGTCCTAGCAATACCAAATACATGATTTGGGTTCTCCTCTATGCTTAGCAATGCCTTATTGTAATAGCTATTTGCTTTATCCAAATCGTTTTTCAACTGAAAATTATATCCCAATTCAACAAAAAAAGCAGGGTAATTAAGCCGTTCCATGATGCTTAGTAAAAATGTCTCAGCTTCATCATACTGTTCCAACTGCTGATGGGTACTTACTATTTGGTTTATGTAATTGATGTTGGAAGGTGATTGGGCATATAATTTTTTATATTCATGTAATGCCTTTTCAAAGTCTCCATTATTATAATAGTCTTTAGCAATAGCATCGTTCTGTGCTACGCCACCAAGTGTAAAAAGAAAACATATAATATAGAGGACTCTCATATTGTAAATATAATAAATGAGAACTGGCTACATTGCTAATATGGTTATAAAAAATGCCCGAATAGAAATTCGGGCACTAACCAACCAAAATAAATTTGCCTATTAACTACCGTTAGTTAAAAAACGATATAATTACTCGATTGGGGACAATAATTTTAATTAAATAATCCCTGTGTTATTTACTAACAATTGCCGCAATTTTGTTTTCAGATTTTATGATTTCGAAATCTGAAAACAAAACTTTACTTACGAAAAAAACAAGAGTAATAAGCAAAATAATGCGTTTAACATTTTTCATGGTAGGTTAAATTTGAGATTTGGTTGTGCTAACTTGAGAAATATCTAAGAAAACACAAAGGATTGTATAAAAAAATCGTCAAAAAACATGATAAACATGTATTTCAACGATGATTTTAAGTAGCGTTATTATATTTTGAAGGTATAGTCTTACTAATTTATGATGCTAAAACCAGTATAGGATTGCAGTATTTCTGGCACAAGAATGCCTTCCTTTGTTTGATAATTTTCTAAAATACCTGCTAGTACCCTTGGCAAGGCCAAAGAACTTCCATTAAGGGTATGGGCCAATTCATTTTTGCCATTGCTGTTTTTAAAACGCAACTTTAATCGGTTGGCTTGAAAGGTTTCAAAATTGGATACAGAGGATATTTCCAACCACTTTTCCTGCGCTGTAGAAAACACTTCAAAATCGTAAGTCAATGCCGACGTGAAACCTAAATCACCCCCACAAAGTCTTAAAATGCGATAAGGTAGTTTAAGTTCCTTTAAAATAGTTTTCACATGATCTACCATGCCATCTAATGCCCTATAAGAATTGGAGGGATGCTCTATACGTAAAATTTCAACCTTATCGAATTGATGCAATCTGTTCAGCCCCCTCACATGTGCTCCATAACTTCCTGCTTCTCGACGAAAACAAGGGGTATAGCCCGTAATGCCTATGGGCAAATCACTTTCGTTTAATAAGGTGTCCCTAAAAATATTGGTCCCAGGCACTTCTGCTGTAGGAATTAAATACAAATTATCTGCTGTGACGTGATACATTTGACCCTCTTTGTCCGGCAACTGGCCCGTACCAAAACCTGAAGCTTCATTTACTAAATGGGGTAATTGATATTCGGTATAGCCTGCAGCAGTATTCTTATCTAAAAAATAAGCAATCAAAGCACGTTGTAATCGTGCACCTTTACCTTTATAAACTGGGAACCCAGCTCCTGTGATTTTGTTCCCCAATTCAAAATCTATTATGTCATATTTCTTAGCCAACTCCCAATGTGGTAAGGCGCCTTCAAATAATTTAGGGATATCACCCTCTCGGTAGACTTCTTCATTATCTTCATCGGTATTTCCATCTGGCACCAAATTATTGGGCACATTTGGAATTTTGTAGAGTAACTCATTAAGCTCAGTTACCTTATTGTTTAAAGCATCATTAAGCGTTTTAGAAGATTCCTTTAACTCCCCTGTCTTTGCTTTTAAGGCATTGGCTTGCTCTACGTTTCCCGATTTATATAACAATCCTATTTCTTTAGAAATACTATTAGACTCGGCCAAGATATTATCCAATTGGGTTTGAATGCTTCTTCGCTCTTCATCTAAAGCAATAACAGCATCGACCATAATGACAGCATCAATATTACGCTTTGCCAACCCTTTAATTACCTGCTCTTTGTTTTCTCTTATAAATGGGACCTGTAACATGTAATGAAAATTTAAGCGACAAATTTAGTGAATTCGTAAGCGTAAAGAAATATTTCTTTAGTTATTATCTTCATTTAAAATATACGACAACAAGACTTTTTTATCTTCGAGCAATTGGGCCTTGAGCCTATCCACAGAGTCAAACTTTTGTTCATCACGTAAACGTTGCAATAATTCAATTCTAATTTTTTTGTTATAGATATCTTTGTTGAAGTTAATAAAATGGACTTCAATAGACAACCTTTCTCCACTTACGGTTGGATTTACACCTATATTCATCATGCCATAAACTAAAACGCCGTCAATTACCGAACTTACAATATAAGCCCCTTGCTTAGGTATAAGTTTATAGTCTTCGTTAATATGAACATTAGCTGTTGGAAAACCCAATTGTTTTCCTAATTTCCTGCCTTTAACAACCGTACCGTTAAGCATAAAATTATAGCCTAAATAAGCATTGGCCTTAATGATATCCCCTTCGTTTAATGCGTTTCTAATTTTTGTAGAACTCACCGCTACCTCATCAATGTCTTGGGCAGAGATTTCTTCAACTGCAAAGCCATATTGGTCTCCAAATCGTTTTAAATCGTCTATGTTGGCATTTCTATTTCTACCAAACCTATGGTCGTAACCAATAATTATCTTTTTAGCATGTAGTTTATCCACCAAAATATCCTTAACAAAATCTTCGGCCCCCATACGGGAAAATTCTTTGGTAAATTTTTTAATGAGCAGATAATCCAACCCCAAGGACTCCAAAATGGCATAGCGCTCGTCTATAGTGTTTATTAATTTTATGCTGGCATCTTTTTGCAATACCATTCTGGGATGTGGAAAAAACGTGAGTATTGCCGATTTTAAACCTTCTTCCTTAGCAGTATTAACCAGACGTGAAATAATTTTTTGATGACCAATATGTACACCATCGAAGGTTCCAATAGTGACAATAGAACCCTGATTTATTTCTATTTTGTTGAGTATTTTCAAATTAATATAATTAGAGCAAAAATAAAAAAGAGGATTATATTATAAATCCTCTTAGAATATATTTACTAAAAAGTAATTTTATTTTTTTACAAAAGGAATAGTAATAAATTCATTTTGCTTATATACTTTAATAAAATACATACCTTTATTTAGAAATGTAGTTTCCATAGCTAAATGGTCGATATTGGTTATGGTTTGTTGTTTAACAAGTTGTCCCAACATATTATATATTTTGTAGCCTTCAGGCAACACATTCCCATAAGCCAACTTAATATTAAGTTTATCACTAGTAGGGTTGGGATATAAAATTATCCTGTTACTGGTAAAAAACGAATTAACGCTTAATGTTTGGGTTGAAATGCTTACTGTTTCTGAATCTGTAAACGCCCCGCCTGAAGCAATCGGTGTGTTATTGTCAGTTTCTAACAAATAAGAGCCATCACCATAGCCACAACAAATACCATCATCAGCTGAATCAAATATGGTAAAGGTATAGCACTCATCGGCAACAACATTAAACTCCTCATTAACCGTTTTATTATTGTCTTGTGGACTAATATAATTACCACTATATAATAAATTATTACTACTATCCCTAAACTCCCAGCTAGTTTCTGATGCATAATCATCGAGAACAAGTGTTAAAAGTACTTTAGTTGTTGAATCATAGGAATCGCCTATAATAAAATTACTGCTGCTATTATCATTACAAATTCTTTGGTCAGAAGTCCCATTAACACCAGCAACAGAAATATTAAATGTATGACTTCCTGATGTGCTTACTAATACAGGTAATGTAATTTCTTCCTCAACACCTTGGGCCAAATTACCAGACCAGTTATAAACCATATTGGAACCTCCATCAACATTATAAGACAGTGAAGCTGAAGTCATGGGAACATCTCCCCAATTCGTAATCTTTACTAATGGAGTCATGTTGAGACTACATCCTTGAGTCTCTAGCATAACGACATGAACTCCAGCGTCATTATTTTCTCCAGTCACTAAATTATTTTTTGTTGAACTCGCCAAAGAGGACCTGGTTGATCCCAATATGCCCTGCATTCTTGTTTTTTGACCATCAGTAAATGTATCAAAACAAACATCATCAGAATAATCCATGTAATTTTCAATCATATCGTCATCACCTCCAGGACAGGTGTCTGGAATAGTTTGCGGGCAACCGTAATTGGGACGTCCACTATTTGGTGTATCGGCTATATTATCATCATCACCACAACTATTATCATCTGGGTCTCCTTCTGTCCAATTGTCTCCCCATGTATGTAATAACCCTAAATAGTGTCCAACTTCATGAGTTGTTGTTCTTCCTAAATTATAGCTCCCCGCAAGAGATACGTTAGGATCATCATCTGTTCCAAAATATTTATAATCCAAGACAACACCATCTGTATTGACTGAGCCCCCTGGTAATTGTGCATACCCCAATAATCCAGAGCCCCCTCTAAACTTAACGGTCCATATATTTAAATAGACTGTAGCATCCCAAATCGATGAAGGTTTTAACGCATTCATTTGATTTTGGGCATCATTTTGGCTACTTTCATTAATACCATCTTGCCCAATATTTACTCTATCAATACCATTTGTTGGACAACCACTAGGATCTTGCTTAGCTAGCTGAAATTGAATTTCAGTATCGACTCCGCCTCCATCTCCTCTGGTTCCAGATAACTTTCTAAAATCTTGGTTCAAAACTGTAATTTGAGATAACACCTGTGCTTCAGATAAATTTGGGCCATCTCCTATTGGCTCTCCATTATGTAATACATGAACCACAACAGGAATAGTTATTACAGCAAGTTTATTTGAAGCAGCAGATCGTTGTAATTTATAAGCTTCGGTAAATTGTTTTAACCTATCTTCAAAAACATCACTACCCATCATTTCGGGGAACTCAGTTAAAAGCGCTTTATTGTACTCTACAGAACCACAACGAATGAGATGTGGTTCTTTCGATTCAATTTGACCAAAAGTTTTAGTAAAAGCAATAATAGAAATCCAAAGGAATATTAGAGTAGTTCTTTTCATGTCTATACTATTAATTCGAGGAATTTTTTTCTAAAAATAATACTTTTATTGATATGTCTATCAACAATTTAATTACTTACACCTACTTACCATTAAAAGCATTCATTGTATTATTAACTCCCGATAACACAAAAGATTTAATGAGTTCTATGGATTTATCTAAGCGTTCAGGTAGTTTTTCGGTTTCCTCTACAGTCCATTCACCCAATACATAATCTACCTGTCTGCCTTTGTTAAAGGCATCGCTTATGCCAAATCGAAAACGGTTGTATTTAGTGGTATTCAATTTGTCTTGAATGTCCTTCAACCCATTATGTCCACCATCGCTTCCCTTTGTTTTCAAACGAATGCTTCCAAAAGGTAAATTTAGGTCATCGGTAATCACCAATAGATTTTCTAAAGGTACTTTTTCTTTAGTTAACCAATAAAGCACTGCCTTACCGCTTAAATTCATATAAGTACTTGGCTTAAGCAATGTAAATGTTCTCCCTTTTAGCTTATAAGTTGCTATTTCACCTAGTTTTTGGGTTTCAAAAGTTAGCTCCTCTTGTTTCGCAAAATAATCCAAGATTTTAAACCCGATATTATGACGTGTATTTTCATATTTTTCTCCAATATTACCTAAACCAACAATTAAAAATTTTTTCATAGGGTTTTCTTCTTCAACAATAAAGGGCTTTACACTCTTTTTAAACAATTTCTTAATAAACCTAAACACTTAATCACAATTTGTGTAAAAATAAAAAAGCATCCTGAATAAACGGGATGCTTTTCGTATTTCTTAAAATAGACTATCTATTCCTGAGCTGCTTCTGCTGCTGGAGCTTCAGATGCAGTTGCTTCAGTTGTTTCTTCTTCATCTTCATCTTCAACATCCATAGAAGCTCTAGAGCGTCTTACTTGACATACTACTGTATTATCTGGATGCATAAATCTGTAAGCATCGTTTTCTAAAGCAGTGATATACAACTTACCACCTATTCTAAGCGGTGTGATATCTGCCTCTATAAAATCTGGCAAATTAGCTGGTAATGCTTTTACCCTTAAGCTACGCTTGTTTTTACGTAAAACACCACCATTTTTAACACCTCTAGAGTTTCCAACAAATTGAACTGGAATATCCATAGTTATTTCTTTGTTTTCGAATAACTGATAGAAATCGATGTGCAAGATGTTGTCGGTTACCGGGTGAAATTGGATGTCCTGTAAAATGGCGTTAAATGTTTCGCCATTGTCTAAAGCAATCACAACTGTATGCGCATTAGGCGTGTATACAAGTTTTGAGAATGCCAATTCTGGTGCTGAGAAATGCACTGGCTTATCTCCTCCGTATAATACGCAAGGAACCTGACCAGCATTACGTAAGGCTTTTGTTGCTTTTTTGCCCACGCTTTCTCTTTGAGATCCGTTGATTGTAATTGATTTCATTTTGTTTATATATTAATTTAAATTATACAATTTTAGTAGCCGAACATGTATAAGCTACATTATAAATTTAGAGCTTATGGAACTGTTCTCATGCACACGATGCATGACATCGGCAAACAGATCGGCACAACTCAACACCCTAATTTTATCACTTTCTTTTGATAAAGGAATGGAGTCTGTAACGATAAGCTCTTCTAATTTAGAGTTTTCTAAATTATCGTAGGCCTTTCCAGATAGTATAGGGTGTGTACAAATAGCCCTAACACTTAAGGCCCCACGTTCCATCATTAAGTCGGCTGCTTTTGTCAATGTTCCTGCTGTATCTACCATATCGTCTACCAATACCACATTTTTACCCGTTACATCACCAATTAATTCCATATGTGATATGACGTTGGCCTTAGCGCGTTGCTTATAACAAATAACCACATCGCTCTCTAATGCCTTTGAATAGGCGTAAGCCCGTTTAGAGCCTCCCATGTCTGGAGAAGCTACCGTTAAGTTATCCAGATTTAAACTTTTTAAATAGGGTAAAAAGATTGTAGATGCAAACAAATGGTCTACAGGTTTTTCAAAAAATCCTTGTATTTGGTCGGCATGTAAATCCATAGTAATAATACGGGTTGCCCCAGCCGATTCAAGCATTTTAGCGACCAATTTCGCTGCTATAGGCACTCTAGGTTTATCCTTTCTATCTTGTCTGGCCCAACCAAAATAAGGCAATACCGCCGTAATATGCCTTGCCGATGCACGCTTAGCTGCATCAATCATTAAGAGCATTTCCATTAAGTTTTCTGGTCCAGGATTCGTGGATCCTATAATGAAAATACGTGTTCCTCTTATAGATTCTTCGTAAGACGGTTGAAATTCGCCATCGCTATATTTAGAAGTAATAACATTGCCTAGTTCTGTCCCAAAAGCTTTTGCTATTTTTTCTCCTAGAACTTTACTTTGGGTACACGCAAAAATTTTGGCTTCTGTAATTACAATTGGCATAGTTAACTTCTTGTTTTTTAGCGTACAAAGACGACATGATTTTTAACGAGGTGCAAATTTATACATTTATTTTTACCTAAAAAGTATATTGAATGCTATTTTTGTGATTATTTAGGGAAAAATATATATTTTTGCTGTCCGAAATGCTCAAGTGGCGGAATTGGTAGACGCGCTGGATTCAAAATCCAGTGATAGCAATATCGTGTGGGTTCGATTCCCACCTTGAGTACAGATAAAATCCGTAACTAATTATTAATTAATAAGTTGCGGATTTCTTGCTTATATAACTCTACGGTTTTTGTACTCTTAAACAATTCTTTTTTAGTGAAACTATACTATAATAAAAAGTCTACCATCTCTTATATAATTTAAAAAGATAACCACAAAAAAAGAATTAAGGCTGTCTCAAACTGGGGACAAAAATAATGGTTTCTCAGCAAGATGATTTTGGCAAAATTTGTTTATATAATATTCAGTAGATTCGATTAATTCCTTTTTTATTTTTAAATCTATGCAGATGACATTTAGAAATTTACTAACTACTTCTAATGCCTCTTCAATTGTTATATCTTCTTGTTTAATAAATTCTAACAATTCATTATTACTGCCTATTATTATTTCCTTCTCCATGACTAATAAACTGAGTTCGATAGTGAAAAAACAAAAAACAGACTTTTTTTGCTAAACTCAATTAGCTTTGGTAAAGAGAACTCAATGAATACAACAATAAACTTATTAGACAATATTATATCAAACTATGAAAATGATTACAAAGAAAATAAACAACATACCTTGAAAATTATTAGACTACAAAAGATATAATGAAGTATTTTAGCTGCTTTTAAGCACAATGATACGCTTATTAATAAATGTAGCACTCATAACTCTAGTTAAAACAAGGACTTTCAGATTTTCGAAAACTATTATCACTTGTTATAATACCAGTATATTTATTATCACTAGAAGAAGTTATTGTGATAATATCACAAGATCTTGAAAGTGCCGCTAGCCTATCATATTCAGCCTTTGAAATACAATACCAAGTTTTACTGCTTGTATCACTGCAAACTGCACTTAAACCTACTTGATATCTTTCGTTTTTTGTTAGTTGACTGCCTATGTCTGCAATATCTTCAGCATCGCAATTAAACATCATAAAAATCAATAGAATTAAAAATGATTTTTTCATAATTAATGTATTTAACGTATAAATGTTTCTTTTTAGAGGAGATAGTTTCTTAATCTCTTGCTTTATGTTTCATTTACAGTACTAAATTTAAACTTAACAAATAAGAGTATTATCCCAGATAATATTCTATAGAGAAATTCGGATAATTTAAGATTTAAAAAAATTAGTGTCCGTGATTATTCCATTGAAATGACTCAAGCTGTTTTGAGATTGCTAAGAAATAATAAGATGACATCCTATCATTAAGAGTTATTAAAAGCGAAACAAACTTAACTTTTGTTTTTGCCGCCAAGGATGGCAAGGAATGCTCCTATAGTAATTAATAAAGTAATAATACCAATCAAACAAAGGCCGACAACGATAACCCCACCCTCGAAAGCATCCGGAGGAGGGGTAACACCTTCAATTGATTGCCTAATTCCTTCAACAACATGGGCAAAACCAAACATTAACCCAAATGCGCTAATCGGTAGGGAAATAATTAGAATAATAAAATTAAACCAAAAAGGAAATTTTAAAAATGGATTCTTCATGACCAACAAATGTAATTAGAACTACAAAACCAAGAAATGATATTGGTCAGTCATGAGGTATTATTGCACCGCCCTGATGTCTTTGGTTATTTACTTTTAATCTAAAACTACAATATTATTTGACACTGAATTGCCTTTAAATATTAATTTAGAAATGTAAATCCCTGTTTTTATTTTGTTTCCATTACAATCATATTCATCCCAATCTATTTTATGCTTCCCTATATTTTTATTGGTAATTTCAAACCTTTTAACAAGTTGACCAAATAAGTTATAAACTTCTATTAGAACGTTTCCCTTGGATGGGATTTCAAAATATAGTGTTGTGGTATTACTATTTTTAATGGGTGTTTTTTGGTTTAGTTTTAATTGTCTTTGGTTATTTTCATTTTCAAAGGAGAATTTCCAAACATCATTATCTACATTTAAATAATTAAAAGGATCAAAGAAATTAAATGTTTCTCTGTCGCCGCCAAAACTAAAAATCATATCTGAATTATTTCCTTCTCCCTCAACGACAACGGTATCAAAATCATATTTTATTTCTGAAGGATTATTCGCATTCCAGGGTGAATCACTAACTTTTTTCCAAATACTACCATTATTACTGGTCCATACATCCATTGGGTTTGCAGGATTTATACCATTATCTGGGCCAAGTCCGAAACCTCCAAACAGTATAAATCTGTTTTGTGCCACCACAACCTGATGTCCAGGTCTTGCAACCCATGGAGCATTATCAGTAACTAATTCCCAGTCTATTCCATTTTGTGTTCGCCATACATCATTAAAATATGGAGGGTCAAGACATGGTGGTTGTTGTGTTGGAGGATAATTTGGATTGAAAGGACAGGTAAACCCTTCTTCGCCGCCAATCATGTACATGTAGTTGTCTTTAACTACTGCAATACCCCCAGCTCTTTCGGCCCAAGGTGCATGCTCAGTAACTAATTCCCAGTCTATTCCATCTGTAGATTTCCATACATCATTGTAATAAATCCTTTTAGGGCCTTGAGGTGTAATCGAAGAATCATCATTAACAGAACCGCCCATGACATAAATTTCATTATTAAAAACCACAGCGCTTAATCCAGCACGAGCACTCCATCCAGCATTCTCCGTCATATTTGTCCAATTTATCCCATCTTCACTACGCCAAACGTCATTAAAAAAATCAGATTGAGAGTAAAAAGGAGGTAAATTTGGAATGCCTGGATTTTGAACTATGTTAAAATTTTGACCACCAATGATATACATGAAGTCTCCTTTGCTAACAGCCTGAAAATAAGCTCGAGCAGGCCAATGCGAATTATCATTGGTTTGAAGAATATTGTCCCATGAATTACCATAGTTTTCACTTTTCCAAACATCGCCCCAAATTATACTGGCTCCAGGAACAGGAAATGGTAAAGACGCTGGATTTAAAGGCGTTCTTCCTCCGAATAAAAAAAATTGATTTTGATGATTTAAAACTTTAAGTCCAGCTCTTGGGCTCCAATTCGCATTATTGTTTACTTCTTCCCAAGTCCAGTGCTTTAAATTATTTCTATTATTGCCATTATTGCTTCTTCTTTGAGCATGTAAAGAAAAACAGAATACAATTAGTAAACATAAAAAAATTGATTCTAAATTTAGTAGGCTTCTTTTAAAAACAGATCTTTTCATTGATAATGATTTTAAAAAGTAGATAAGTTTAAAAGAAATGAAACAACATTAAATTAAATAAAATTATTTTAAAAATAACTTTAATTAGACCAGAAGTAAGTAAATTTGATTAAATGTAACTTAAACACCAAATGTAATTATTACCAACAATTAATTTTAATGTCTTTGGCAACATAATTATTAAGAAAAATTCTTTCTCCCAAATAATTGCATGTTTTTTCAAGTGTTATGTAGTTTTCCTTAATTCACTGCACATGAAATTTGGGATGCATGCACATACCTCTATTCGGCCCTAGATTAGCTCGGTTGTTAGCTCCTGAAAATTGTTTTGAAGTATCTCTATTTACAGTATGATGTCACTATTAAGCCAGTGCTGTAAGAGGAGATCATTATTTGATATAGCAACAATATGGAATTTTGAAAAACTTTTAAAAACCCGAGAAGCTTCTAGAGGTTCCATGCAAACCAATCCCGGTGAAAGGTAGTTAGAGTGTATCAAAAACAATAGGCCATCACGTTTAAGAAGATAACCAACATGCCCCTTGTCAAAACCAATAAAGTAGAGTCCTTCGGTTGTCAGTCGATTAATGTGCTCAAATGCTTTTGTGTCACTATCTTGATCAATGTTGTGAATGATCGTTCCGCAACTAATCACCTTAGCCTCGTCAATAGGTGATTTTTGTGCTAATTTATAGCGGTTTAGTTTTATCCCCATATCACGTAACGTTGTAGAAATAAAATACCCGCAGGCAATCTCACCTTGATTAGGTACAGCTGTATGGCCCTCAAAACTCCATGGAGTACCATACCAATGTGGAATAATCCTATCTACTAAATGATTGGTAAATTCAATTTTTATCTGGTCAAAAGAAATGTCACCCTTTTTATATCTTTCGTTTAAATTTTTCCGAAGCTCATGAATATCTGCCTTGGCAGAAGCATAGGTTGCATCCGGATCGGTTTTGGCAGCTAATGATTTAGCTTTAAAGAGAGTCTTAGCCCTTTCTTTAACGATACTGTGTTCCATAGCTAATCCTACTGTAGGAGGCCATTGGTTATTGGGGCCAAAAAGAAATAACATAGAAAATAATAATATCATCCTTTTTAATAATTGAATTTTGTCTTCAATGTCACAAACGCACAAATTGAAGACAAATTTTATCAAGAATGTTAAAATTTTCTGGGTCTAAGGGTTCTAATACTTTTAAATACTAAGGTTGACCCCCCACCATACCTCATAATCATTAGGGTTTAGTGGTCTATAGCTCTGAAATCCCTGGTCGGCTATTCGTAAGCCAATAATTTTATTTTTTTCATCACGTACATAGCCCATGAAAATAAAGGAGTGTCCATAGGGATCAAAATCTTTATCGCTTGTGCCATTTACAACCATTTCATAATCCAATCGGTATCTCCACACTTGCAACATGGCTCCCGGGTTGAGTTTTCCATGCCATATTCCCAAACTATCAACCAGTGCCCCCATACCGGCATAAGCGATGGCCCCGGCATTGCCTCTGCCTCGATATTCAATAGGTAAGGTTTGCCACCCTATATGGGTGCCTGAAGCAGAAAAATAAAGAAAATCGAATACCTCTTTCGGCGTATAGTAAGGTGTTGCTATACTAGCAGGAAGGTCTTCATACACCGAATGCCCATAAACATCTTTGTACGCCTTTTCAAAACGGGTTTTACTTACAATAAGGCAATGACCTCCTGGCTCCTTGTTTTTGCTTTTTAGATAATTTTCTACAATCCTAATGGCAACAGGGCTTTTAGGTTCCGAATATGAAACCATTCCGTGTTCCTTATTATTGATATTTCGTGAAGTAATTTGAAGTCTCTTATTCTCTTTAACCGTTTGTCCTAAGGTGTCTGTTGGATGTAATATCCAATACGCATTGGTTTCCGGAGTCACCATATTCCCTTCATTAGTAGTAGGGGTAGATGTATTATTGCCTATGTATTGTACAAATTTATGATCCGTCCCATATTTTATTTTTTCCTCGTTAGGGTTTGCAATAGAAGCGCACCCCAAAAGAACCATGTTTAAAAGAAATACAAATTGAACTTGAGCACTCATTTTTTTATACTTCGATGATTCACTAATCTTTTTCTCTTGAAATGACTGATAATAAAAAGCACTCCAACGATAGCGAAAGGAATGGTGATGGTTAGAATAATGCCCAAACTCATAAAAATAGAATGGTTCATTCTATAATTATGTGAAAATACAACAGGGCTTAGGCCTAAACCTATTATCATAAATACTATACCTCCAATGAATTCCTTTTTCCAAGCTAAAATGAGTAGGGCTATTAAAATAAAGGAAGGTATGAGATGAATTAAAAACCCACCTATTTGCTGCCAAAACGACAATTCGGGCGAAAAGGCATCCAAAGCAAATAAGCTGATAAATAAAATGGCTATTATACAGAGTATACGGGGCGTCCAATACCATATTTTTACATTATTTTTCATGATGATGTGTTAGATGAAAAATAAATATAATACTATAAGTATCAATACACTATGAGAAAAATCAGTTAACAGGTAATTGTTAACCAAAGTAGTTTATTATCTAAGTCAACCCAAACCTAAAATATCGCACCGTTCTCATCGAGCACTGTGTTATAACATTTTAAAAATTTATTCTTTTAACTAAATACATTGACCATTAAACAATAAGTATTACCCTATAATCACAGCCTCATTTTTTTAGTTCGTTTATTTTACTTTTTAGTATCATAATTGCTTTCAAAAAATAATGGCAACATCACTTGATATTAACTTTAGTCTCATTCTATTGGTAAAAGATACTTTTTAAAACACCTTTTTTAATAGCATGTGGCATTTTGAAAATGAGTAGACAATGCCTTTAATTATTTTAAATCAAGGTAAAGATTTAATTGTTTTCAAAAAATAGTAGGCGAAAAATTTCAAAGCTTACTTGAACTATATATGATAATAAAAAAATATAAAGAACCTTAAAGAACAAAGCACTTTAATAGGTGTTAAGACTATAAGTTATAAAAACGCCCCGCATTTAGTCCCATTATATTATCTTTTTCTTCTTTTGAAAAGCCTTCAATATATTCTCGAACAATGTTCAATTGTTGTTCATATTTCGCGGCTAACAAACATACAGGCCAATCGGAACCATATAAGATTCGATTTGTTCCGAAAGCCTCAAAAATTACGTCGAGGTAAGGTGTGAAATCATCTTTTTTCCAATGTTGAAAATTGGCTTCGGTGACCATACCGGACACTTTACAATACACATTTTCAGCTTTGGCGAGTTCTTGCATATCGACTTTCCATTCCTCAATTTTTCCGTCTCTGATATAAGGTTTAGCAATATGATCGACCACAAATTTTTGATTTGGAAATTTATTTGCCAGAACCATTGCTGCCTTTAATTGTGGTGGAAACACCAAAATATCGTAAGTTAGATTAAACTGCTCCAGTTTTGATATGCCATTTTGAAAGGCTTTGCCCAACATAAAGTCATTGGCTTCTGCCTGTACAATGTGCCGTACCCCTTTAAATAATTTGCTTTGTGAAAAATGCGCTAAACGATCTTCTACCTGTTCTGACCTTAAATCTACCCACCCTACAACGCCTTTTATAAACGGATTTTGTGCGGCACAGGAAAGCAAAAAATTGGTTTCTGTTTCACTTTGGTCTGCCTGAACAGCTACACAACCATCTATGCTATTTGATTTTAAAATTGGGGCTAAATCTTTTGGCAAAAAATCCCTTCGGATGACTGCCATAGAGTCGTCTATCCAGGCATCTCTTACCGGATCGTAAATCCAAAAATGTTGGTGTGCGTCTATTCTCATGGTTTTATTATTAATTCATTATATTTTTTTCTGATAAAATTTCCCCAAACATAATAACCCTCTGGTTTCAAATGTATTCCATAAACACTATAATAATCTGGGTTTAAATTAAAACTGTTTAGTTATTCAAAAAAATCAATCTCGGCAATAGCCGCTGTTTGTTTGCCTCCTGCAATAGTCTTAGTCTCAATTCTAACATAACGTGTCGTTAGGGCTTCCTTAAAATAGTGGGTTCGTGGGGTTGGGTCATTTATGAGATTCCCAAACTCAAAGGTTTCAAATGGTTTCCATGTTATAGCATCATCACTTATTAATATAACTCCTTTTTCAATCATGCCATCAAAATTAGTTTTTGGTGGCGTATACGAAAAGGCATTAATTGTTTTCACAACTCCTAAATCTATATTTAAATGATGTTTAGAACCTGTTGCTTTAGATTGCCAATAGGTATTTGGATCTTCATCAAATGCATTTGTATCAAAATGTTCTGGTATAAAACTGTCGCCTGCTAAACTTTTCCAATCTGTCTTTAAAATACCAAAAACCTGTGATGTTATACTGCCTTGTTCATCCTTACTAAAAGCAACGGCTTTTACTTCTGTTGAAGCAACAATTTCAGGTTCATTAAATAGTTTGGACGTTCTTGTTGGTTTGGTGCCATCTGTAGTATAACGGATTTCAAAACTTGAGTTCAAATTACTTATAGCATCTTCGCCATGAGGTTTCCAACCAAACTCATGTCTTTTTGGAGTAATATTGAGTTTCCCTGAAACATCTCTTTTAATGGTTAACTGTGGTGGTCGCGTTCTAAAATAGTGTGCTGAAACATTTGAAACTGCAGGAACAAATCGTGATGCCGTAACACGAATTCTAAATTTGTTGGAAGTTACCTCCTTAAAACGCAAGATGCGCTTATATCCTATATTGGTTGCATGAGCAACTTCTTTCCAAGCATTATCTATCCATGCATCAAGTACATGTGCCTCAATGCGTTCACCATGTGTGGTTATGGCTTCCTGAAGCATCAATCGATTAATGGTGACGGGTTGCTTCGTAGAAATAATAATTTCATTTGAATTATCTAGCAATTCATAACTTTCAATATCCCCATCCAAAACCTTTTCAGGTCCTGTCGCCCCTTCAAACAAATTAGTAGTGTAGGTTGCTTCAATGCGTTTGCCCACTTCATTTAATACCTGAACATCTTCATATGAAAACCTACCATCCCTATTGGGTGGAATATTTAATAAAAAGGTTGAATTGCCGCCAACGGAACGTTCATAAATATCAAACACATCGTCTGAACTACGTACTTTCTGTTTATCTTCATCCCTATAAAACCAGCCTTCACGAATAGAGGTGTTGGTTTCTGCCTGTTGGTAATGCAAAAATTTAGCCTCGTAAAGTTTTTCCCTACTTGCTATATCTTCCTCTGTAATATCTGCAAAACTGTTCATTTTATGAGGATTATTTTGATAAGGAATTACATTCCACTCGGTATCTCTTGTAGCTCCAGATTCATTACCGCACCAACGTATGTCCTGCTTACCAAAGATAACGGCTTGTGGAGCCAGTGTTGCTATTAGCTCTTTCCAGGCCAGATAATTATATTTTTGCCCGCCTTTACGTTTAGGATGTGCTCCATCAAACCAAACTTCATGGATGGGACCATACTCGGTAAGCAACTCAAACAACTGATTTAAAAAATACTCATTATAGTCGTCAACATTAAAGTTAAAAGTGGTTTTGTTTTCAAACGGACGGCCTTCAACAGGTCTTGGAATGGTTCTGTCTGTATATTTGCTTAAATTACCATATAGTCCTTCTTCATTTTCAATTTGATATAGATCGGCCGGTGATAGGTAAACCCCTAATTTTAAACCATGTTTTTGACAGGACTCCGATAGTTCTTTCAAAATATCTCCCTTACCTTCTTTATAAGGTGACGACATAATGCCATGTTTGGTATACCGACTCTGCCAAAGCACAAAACCATCGTGATGCTTTACTGTGATAATAACCATTGTCATCCCTGCATTTTTCATAACCTCGCACCACTGATTAGTATCCAAGGTTTTTAAATCAAAAATTTTGGGGTCTTCCATACCGTTGCCCCATTCCATTCTAGTAAAAGTATTAGGTCCAAAATGGATAAAAGCTATAAACTCATTTTTTAACGCTTCGTATTGATTTTTTGTTGGAATTATATGAGCTGCCTTTAATATGATGGAATCTCTGGAATCAGTTTCAGTTACTTCAATTGTGTTACTTGTTTGTAGTACTAGACCATTATCCGTTTTACAAGAAATAAATATTGTTAATACAATAAATAGACTATATAACTTGTTCATAAATACTTAGTTTTTTGTTATTTTAATGGTATATGCATAATTATCGGTTTCCTTCATTTTATTAGGCTGATACACTGGAAGGGTTATAACAAAATCTTTACCCGCTTGTTTGCCCAATAAGGTCTCCCCAGTGGCCAAAAATGTTATTTTGGTATTCTTTGAAGGCTTAAAATTCCTAATAGTAATTTCTGAATTCCATTTAGGCATAATTACAAAATAGGCTTTATTATTTTGTGTAAAGAACAACTCTTTTACTGCATAACCTGGCTCAGGATCAACGGTTTGTTTTAAAATAACATCTCCTCCCAAATAATGCTGTTTAGGAATATAATTCTTTTCCCCTTTTAATGACCATTGAAACGAATGGTTCCATGGTCGTGTTCCATAAATTGCTTCACCATTGTTTTCCAGCCAGCTTCCTATTTGTAATAAGCGTTCTTGCATAATCACAGGTATTCTTCCTCTAGCATCAGGTCCTATATCCAATAATAAATTCCCACCCGTACTTACAATGTTTACCAATGTTAACACCAACGCTTTAGGAGAATTATAGTCCTGTGCATCTTCGTTGCGATTATACCCAAATGAAAATCCCATACCGCGACATTCTTCCCAAGGCTTATCAAATTCGGGCGTTTCCGCTTCATATTCTGTGGTAAAGTAACCTCCATGATGTTTTCTAATGCCCTTTCCCCATCTGTCATTAATAACAATGCTATCTTTTACATTGGATTCATTGAACAGCCAAGCTAAAAGTTCCTTAGATTTCCATTTATCATCTTCCATATCCCACTCACCATCAGCCCATAATATATCTGGATTGTATTTAGTTACCAGATCTTTTACTTGGGGAATAAAATGTTCATCCACAAAACGTTCCTTGTCATTTTGCCACCACGGATGGTACCATTCATAAAGTGAATAATATAAGCCCATTTTTACATTGGTTTTCTTAACAGCTGTAGTTAATTCTCCTACTAAATCCCTTTTGGGCCCAACATCCATACTATTCCATGCAAACCCCCTGTCATTAGCCTGTTCGTTGGGCCAAAGAGTGTATCCGTCGTGGTGTTTAGAAGTTAATACAATATATTTTGCTCCCGCCTTTTTAAAAAGTTGCGCCCAATCATCAGGTTTAAACAAATCGGCTTTAAACATTTTACCAAATTCATAATAACTAAAATGGGGCCCATAGGTTTTTTTGTGATAAGCCGTTACTTCATCTCCATTAAAGTTGCCATTACCAAAAAGGGATTTGCTTTGCATCCAATACTGATACCACTCTGAGTATGTCCCTTTAGGTGACCACGCTGGTACAGAATAAGGTCCCCAATGGATAAATATCCCAAACTTAGCATTCTCGAACCAACTTGGTATTGGTCTTGAATCTAAAGACTCCCATGTTGGCTCATAAGCTTTATTTTGCGCCCCGCATAAAAAAACACTTATTGATAGGGCCAGAAAGACAATATATTGATAGTATTTCATTTAATTATTTATTGTTAACAGATTCTTTTACCATAATTGATTAATAAAACAAAGCATTGACCTTAAATTCAAAAATCAGCAAAAAACACTTTAAAGGAATCTTTAAATAAAGTTCCTTTACAAACTTAAGTTTACAATACCTAATTTACTACTATTTATAAAACTAAAATATATACTTTTTTTGCCTGGTAAGTCCTTTATAAGCTTATTAGAGCAATATTTAATTGTATAACAGATAAAAACCTAAGCTTTAAATACAATTACAATGAAAAATATTACAAATTTTTTAGTAAGTGCAAAAAAAGTATTAGTTCTAGTCTGTTTATTAGTAGCGACCTATCACTTCTATATATACATTTGTAATGTAGTTAAGATTATTTTGAGTTAGTCACATAATTTAGTCGAAAGATGATTATTTATGTAGTTTACTAGGGGCTTAGATTGAATTCTTTGCCCCTAGGTTTTTTAGTAGCATTTCATTATTCCAATTTTTCTATCCAAAAGAAAGCAATTTGTCTCTTAAAATACTTTGATACAAAACCCCATTTTTTGATAGTCATTTTATAATTGGCTATTTCGTCCCAACACTTACAGTATTGGTCTATATTATTTTTCTATTATGTCTTTGGAAATTTTCAAATGAAAAAATTCATGTACTTTTGCATAACTTAAATCATCCGTCTATGATACATTCTATGACAGGTTATGGAAAATCTGTACTGCAATTACCAACTAAAAAGTTAACCATAGAGCTTAAGTCACTTAATAGTAAGAACCTTGATATAAACTCACGAATGCCCTCTATCTATAGAGAAAAAGAATTAGCGATTAGAAAATTGCTTGCTAATGAACTGTTACGTGGTAAAATAGATTTTTCCATTTATGTTGAAACTACTGCCGAAGACACCTCAACTCAAATAAACACTCCTGTTGTTAAGCAGTACATACAACAACTAAGTCAAGTTGTTAATGGTGACGATATTGAGCTTCTTAAAATGGCCGTTCGATTTCCAGATGCATTAAATACAGTACGTGAGGAGATTAATGAAAATGAATGGCAACTGATTGAAGCTGAAATCAAAAAAGCCATCGATGACTTAAATGACCACCGATTGGATGAAGGTAAGGTTTTGGAGTCCGATTTTAGAAATAGGGTAAATACTATTGACACCATACTAGAAGAGGTTGTTAAAATGGATCCAGAGCGTGTTCAGGGAGTTAGGGAGCGACTACATAAAAGTGTTGAAGAATTAAAAGACAAGTTTGACGAAAACCGCTTTGAGCAGGAACTTATTTTTTATATTGAAAAATTGGACATTACAGAAGAAAAAGTGCGCTTAAAAAACCATTTAAATTATTTTATAGAGTGCTTAAACTCCAGTGACTCCAACGGTAAAAAGTTAGGGTTTATTAGTCAGGAAATAGGTCGGGAAATTAACACCATTGGCTCTAAAAGCAATTATGCCCCCATGCAGCAATTGGTGGTTCAAATGAAGGATGAGCTCGAAAAAATAAAGGAACAATTATTGAATGTTCTTTAAGTAATAACTTCTCAAGTATAAAATTTAAATCTTTAGTGGAAAGCAACAGTTCTAAAAAAGGTAAACTAATTGTGTTTTCAGCTCCTTCTGGTTCTGGAAAAACAACTATTGTAAGGCATTTATTGGGTATAGACCACTTAAATTTAGAGTTCTCTATATCGGCAACTTCCCGTGCCAAACGAGGTGAGGAAATAGATGGAAAGGATTATTATTTTCTATCTGCTGAGGAATTTAAAAACAAAATAAAGAAAGAGGATTTTCTAGAATGGGAAGAAGTATATCGTGATAACTTTTACGGTACTTTGAAAACTGAGGTTGAACGTATTTGGGCCAAGGGCAAACATGTTATTTTTGATATTGACGTTTCTGGCGGATTACGTATTAAACGTAAATTCCCAGAACAGACCATTGCCGTTTTTGTAAAACCCCCAAGCATAGACGAGCTTAAAATACGCTTAAAAAAACGTAAGACCGAGAGTGAAGACAAAATAAACATGCGCGTTGCCAAAGCTTCAGCCGAACTGGCCACAGCACCTTTATTTGACGTGATTATTGAAAACGACAACCTAGAGAAAGCACTTCAAGAGGCTGAAACACTAATAGGTGATTTTGTAAATTCTTAAATTTCTGTAAATGAAAGTTGGTTTATTTTTTGGCTCGTTTAACCCCATACATGTGGGCCATTTAGTGATTGCAAACCACATGGTAGAATACAGTGATTTAGATCAGGTTTGGTTTGTGGTGACACCGCAAAGTCCCTTTAAAAAGAAAAGCAGTTTGCTAAACAATTACCAACGCTTGGAAATGGTATACCGTGCCACACAAGATTATACAAAACTTAAACCTAGCGATATTGAATTTAATCTAACCCAACCCAACTACACCATCAATACACTGGTACATTTACAGGAAAAATATCCAGATTACACCTTTGCCTTAATTATGGGTGAGGATAATTTAAAGAGTTTCCATAAATGGAAAAACTTTGAGCTTATTTTAGAAGAGTACCATTTATATGTGTACCCCCGAATTTCTAAAGATACAACTGAAAGCCAATTTCACCAACACGATAAAGTACATTTTATTGATGCCCCCATCATGGAAATCTCCTCTACATTTATACGCCAATCCATTAAAGCAGGAAAACTTGTTAAACCCATGCTACCAGATCATGTTTGGTCGTATTTGGATGAAATGAATTTTTATAAATAAGCTTCACCGTTTTAGCTTTTGATTATATAAAAAACCGCTTAAAGCATGACACTTTAAACGGCTTTTCAACTAAATAACCAACCAAAATATGTTTAACTTCTTGTGTTTTCCCTTGGATTAGGTACTTTATCTTTTCTGGGCTTACGCATCTTACCTGTTGATCCGGTATTGGTATCGCCTTTTGTTTTAGCAGTTTTTAAATACTGTATATAGCCTCTACCTGTAAATTCGTATACTGTCTCAGATGCCGGGTGGAACAACTCTATCTTAGCATCATTTATAACGCTTAATTCAAAATATTCATTGTCAAAATAATCATAATCTAATGTTAAAGTTTTTAGGTACATATTGTTCGTTACATCACCTACACTATAAATACCCGTATAATCCCATATTAAATTGGCTGGTTCCCTACCAAAATCATCTTGCGAACTTCTAAATTCGGAGTCATTACCTCCAGCCAAAAACTGTAAATAGTTTTCATTATCAAACTCATTTAAGACTCCAAACTCACTGGTATAAGTCTTTTCCCAAGCTTCGTACTCCTGCAGGAAATAATGAATGTTATCGTAGAATACAAAATCGTAATCGAAGTTACTACGTTGGTAACCCTCTAAAAAGTAAGAGGTATCATTATTAGGGTTATACAACTCTATGGTATTGTTATCTATTTGATACACATCAAAAGTTTCAAATCCGTCAATATCGTGATGCACATCTAAAATCATATCATAGGCATTATATTCCCCTACATCAATACCAAAGCCATTTCCGGTATCTCCCAATCCAACTATATTATTATTGGCATATAGTATGCCATTTCTAAATGAAATGGTGAACGCCTTTTGTAAGAACGGGGTTTCGCCATAGCCAATTGTTCTACTTATATCGACATACCACAATTCATGTGAAGTTAGTAATTGATGAATCGAAATTCCTGGATCATCTTCAACAATCACTTCAGTATAACATGAGGTAAACAAGGTTGCTATTAACGATAGGCTTAAGAGTAATTTTGCAGTCTTCATAATCAAACATTTTGTGAGTTTCTGTTTAAGCAATTCCAAAACACGTGCCAAAAATTAATTTAAGTATAAATCATAACTTCAACCATAAGCATTATTTTGCTTATTTTTGAATTTAACAATCCTTGTTTTATATGGAAAACTCCTTAAAGTATGCTGTTTTCGGGGCAGGTAGTTGGGCTACTGCCATAGTAAAAATGTTATGCGAAAATTTAAATGAAGTGGGATGGTACATGCGCAGTGCATATACCAAAGAACATCTATTAAAGGAACAGCATAATCCTAATTACTTGAGTTCGGTTGAATTTCATTTGGAACAGCTAAAGCTAAGCAACAACATTAACGAGATAGCCAACTATGCCGATGTATTAATTTTTGTAATTCCTTCAGCCTTTATTTACAGTGAACTTAAAAAGCTTGATGCAGACATTTCCAACAAAACAATAGTATCGGCAGTTAAAGGAATTGTTCCTGAAAGTGGATTATTGGTAGGCGAACATTTTAACAAAACCTACAATATCCCATTCGAGAATATTGCCGTGGTAGCTGGACCATGCCATGCCGAAGAAGTTGCTTTAGAACGCTTATCGTACCTTACCATTTCCTGTGCTGACGCAAATAAGGCAAAGGCAATAGCTAAAAACTTATCTAGTGATTATATAAAAACTAAAATTAGTGATGACATTATAGGTGTGGAATATGCCGTAATGCTCAAAAACATCTATGCCATTGCAGCAGGAATAGCTCATGGGTTAGGTTATGGCGATAATTTCCAGAGTGTGCTAATGAGTAATTCCATTAGGGAAATGAAACGTTTTATTAAAAAAATGCACAAAATAAAGCGTAACATCAATAACTCGGCCTATTTAGGGGATTTATTGGTTACGGGTTACTCTACTTTTTCAAGAAACCGTATGTTTGGCAATATGATTGGTAAAGGGTATACCGTAAAAAGCGCCATGATGGAAATGAATATGGTTGCTGAAGGCTATTATGCTACAAAAAGCGCCCATTTACTTAACCAAAAAAATATTAATAAAACGAAACTCCCTATTATTAATGCCGTTTATGGCATTCTTTATGAAAACAAAAACCCTAAAAAAGTATTTAAAAAACTAACTGAAAAATTGGATTAACCTATGAGGTTTGGTCTCTTTAGCATTTTTTTACTTATTACACTATTAAGTTGTAACTCAAAGAAAACTATTGAGCTAAATGTTATAGCAGGGCCAATAGATGCCAAGGTAAATGGTTCTATTTTGGAAGGTGCATCAGTGTTAAATGATTCAAGTCGATTTGTTTGGGGTGGCAGTGTGGTTAAAGGTGATGACAACAAATACCACATGCTTTACAGTACTTGGGAATGTGGCGATTCGCTTCCTGCTTTTGGCCAATCTTGGGTACTACATTCCAAAATTGCTTATGCCGTTTCCGATTATCCCGACAGGGATTTTAAATTTCAAAAAATGGTTTTAGAAGGCAAGGCGTTAACAGGAGATTCTCTAGCTTGGGATGCACAGATGGTACACAATCCGCATATTAAAAAGTTTAACAATACATACTATCTTTACTTCATAGGTTCTCGTGATCCGGGAATACAAGCAGAAGGTTCTCCAGGCTATAACCTAAGCAAGCGGGACCGTGTGCAGCAAAATCAGAAAATAGGCGTTATTGCTTTCGACGATTTTAATCAATTAATCACTGGAAATTTTAAGCGTCCTGAAGCACCTTTGCTATCGCCTCGAACTCGAGTTAAACCTAATAATATTGTAAATCCTTCGCCCGAAGGCACCATAACCAAACCCGACAATATTATTGTGGTTAATCCTTCAGTTGTTCAACGTCCATCCGATGGCAAATACTTGCTGTATTTTAAAGGTAATATATACATCCCCAATTGGCGCGGCGTGCATGGAGTAGCCATATCTGATAGCCCAACAGGCCCGTTTGTTCCATTAGATAATTATGTTTTCGACATAAAGATGGACGATGGTTCTATAGCTTCAGCAGAAGATCCCTATGTGTGGTACCACAACTTGCACCAAAAATTCTATGCGGTTTTTAAAGACTTTACAGGGCGCATTACAGATGATGAACCTGCGTTGGCGATTTTAGAGTCGGTTGATGGTATCGTTTGGTCTAAACCTGAAAAGCCATTGTTTATGAAAAAGGAAGTAGTGCTTAAATTAGGCGACACCATAAAGGTTAAGAACTTAGAGCGCCCACAGTTATTATTTGATAATGATGGCTTTCCAACCACCCTATACTGTGCTTCTGCTTTGGTAAATGTGGGCAACCTTAAGAATGGTAGTACGTTTAATGTGCAAATACCTCTTAAACCCCAACAAAATAAAAAATAATCTCTGATTTACTATTTAACCAAGACTCCTTTTTCTGTCATTAAGGGTATAGACTGTAACGCTTTGATGTTAATGGTGTTTTTTCTAAACAAGTAAGTTTTGTCGAACATTCGATTACCTTCAAAAAAAGAAACTTTAAAGGTATTATTAAGTGCAAACAATTCCTCCTGCATGAGTTCAATTTTGGCATAACTCTTTTTGGGCAATACATCGATACGCTTTCTAAATACCGAAGTGGTTTTATCTTGGGAATAGCCACTGGTAACGATAATGACCATCTCTAAATCAACCTCTTTATCATTAATAATATAGGCATTCCAATCATATGTGTTATAGATGTTGTTAAACTCATTCACTACAGCAACAAAAACGCCTTCAACTTTAGGAATTTCAATATCCTTTTTCATTAAACATAAATTATAAGCTTCAAAAATAATTCATTTCAATATTATAAAGGTTATCTTTATAATATTGATTATGAAAGCTATATTCTTTTATGGGCAATACTTTAGAACTAAAGGATATTATAAATGCTAAATCTCGAATTCTTGGTTTAGTTAATGAAACGCCCATACTCACCTCATCATTATTGAATGCATGGCTAGGACATAGTATTTATTTTAAAGCTGAAGGCTTTCAAAAGATAGGGGCATTTAAAGCTCGTGGTGCATGTAACACTATAGCTTGGCTAATTGAAAATAATCACAACCCTAAACATATTGTTGCCAACAGTTCTGGAAACCATGCTCAGGCAGTAGCTTGGGCGGCGAAGCATTTTGGTGTTCCCGCTACCATATACATGCCAGACTATTCGTCTAAAGTAAAAATACAGGCCACAAAAGTCTATGGTGCCCAAGTTGTTTTATGTAAGACCCGACAAGAAGTAGATAACCTAGCAAAACAAACTTCGGAAGAGATAAATACTTTTTGGATTCCACCTTATAACCATGAACAAGTTATCTGCGGGCAAGGCACCGCTGCTTTTGAGGCCATGAATAGCCTTGGAAAAGTTGATGCAGTCTTTGCACCCTGCGGTGGCGGTGGCCTATTGTCTGGTTCACTAATAGCCACTAGAGGTCTATCTAAAAAAACTAAAGTTATTGGTGCTGAACCTTTGGCTGGAAATGATGCTGCTGAATCCTTGCGAAAAAAAAGCATTCAACGGTTAACCTCTGCCCCAAATACTTTAGCCGATGGCGCCATGACCTTAGCTATTGGTGATATTACTTTTGAATATTTAAAACAGCTCGACGATTTTTATGAAATCACAGAAGAGTCCATCGTTTACTGGACACAATGGCTCACCCATTTACTCAAATTGCGCATTGAACCCACTAGTGCATTGGGAATGGCAGCGG
Source organism: Aestuariivivens marinum (assembly GCF_022662175.1). Taxonomy (GTDB): domain Bacteria; phylum Bacteroidota; class Bacteroidia; order Flavobacteriales; family Flavobacteriaceae; genus Aestuariivivens; species Aestuariivivens marinum. Next base: position 566,531 of record NZ_JAKMCR010000001.1, read on the forward strand.
CTTTTCAATGGTTACAAAAACAAAAGGGTAAAAAAACGATTTTAATTATCCTATCAGGTGCTAATGTAGATCAAGCAACGACAAATAAAATATGGCAAAATGATTGTCTAACTAGAGAACCTTTTAAGCTTTAAAAAATTTATAGTGCACTCTTGAATTGCTCCAAAAAGCGGACATCGTTTTCACTTAATAAGCGAATATCACTTATTTGATGAAGTAACAACGCAATTCTGTCGATACCCATACCAAAGGCAAAACCAGAGTATTCTTTAGAATCGATGCCGCAGTTATCCAAAACATTGGGGTCTACCATACCACAGCCCATAATTTCCAACCAACCTGTTCCTTTGGTCATTTTATAATCGGTTTCGGTTTCCAATCCCCAATACACATCTACTTCGGCACTAGGCTCTGTAAATGGAAAATAAGATGGGCGTAAGCGTATCTTACTTTTACCAAACATTTCGGTTGTAAAATGCTGTAAGGTTTGTTTAAGATCGGCAAAACTAACATCCTTGTCAATATAAAGTCCCTCAACTTGATGGAAAAAACAATGCGACCGTGCCGATATGGCTTCGTTTCTATAAACCCTCCCCGGAGAAATGGTACGTATAGGTGGTTTATTGTTTTCCATATAACGTACCTGTACCGAACTGGTATGGGTGCGTAACAAAATATCTGGGTTGGTTTGAATAAAAAAAGTGTCCTGCATATCCCTTGCAGGGTGGTATTCTGGTAAATTTAATGCAGTAAAGTTATGCCAATCATCCTCTATTTCAGGACCTTCACTTACATTAAATCCAATACGCGAAAAAATATCAATAATTCGATTCTTTACAATTGAAATAGGATGACGAGCACCCAACGGCATTGGCTCGCCAGGGCGCGATAAATCCCCATAAACACCCTTCTCTTCTTCTTTGCTTTCAAATTCTGCCTTTAAGGTATTAACTCTATCTTCAGCTGTGTTTTTTAGCTGATTAATAATTTGTCCTAATTCCCTTTTTTGATCGTTTGCAACATTTTTTAATTCCCCATAAAACTCCTTTAAAAGTCCTTTAGAACCTAAATATTTTATTCTAAAGGCTTCTACTTCTTCTTTAGATTGGGCTTTAAAGACTTCTACTTCGGCAATAAGTTCTTTTATCTTATCTATCATGACATCTCTCTTGTACTGATTCTTTCTCCAGTATTCAAAATATTGAGGGCAAATTTAATGAAAATATTGGCATAACTGGAAACTATACATAGAAGTGTTCTGAAAGCTTCCTAATATCAATCTATAAACTCTGTTTCTAAAAAATAGTTAACAATGGCTTCTTTCATTAAAACACTTTGTTCCCCTGCTTTTAAAAAAGGAAGCTCAGCTTTTGCCCTGTAATGTGGCCAGCCATCATCATCAACGAAATCAAGTTCGTAATAGCCATAAGGGGTTAAAAGTTTACATATAGCTATATGCATGAGATCTAACTTTTGGTCTTTTTTAAAGCTTCTATGAAGTTGTCCCAGTTCCTGAACGCCTATTAAATAAATAATGGCATCAATATCTAATAAATCTCCATCAGCAAATTGACTAGATAGCTTTTGGACTACCATTTCCCATCGTTCCTTTAATTGTTGATCTCTAGACATAGCTAATTAAATTTCAAAGTTCAAAGTTAAGAAAGCAATTGATCTATTTTTAATATCTGGTATTAAAAAAGAATTTATACATATATTTACATCATGAGTGTTTTAGATATTGTTATAGTTGTTTTAATATTATTTGGCATTATTAATGGCTTTATAAAAGGGCTCTTTGTTGAAGTTGCTTCTATAGTTGCGCTAATTGCTGGTGTTTATGGTGCTGTTCATTTTAGCAATTTTGCAGCCAAATTTTTATCTGAAAGAGTCGAGTGGGATGAAAAAACCATAAACATTACTGCCTTTGCCATCACTTTTATTATTATTGTTTTAGCTATTGCTCTAGCTGGCAAGGCTTTAACTAAACTTGCTAATTTAGCAGCACTAGGCCTTTTAAACCGTTTATTAGGAGCAGTATTTGGCGGATTGAAATACGCATTAATTTTAAGTGTACTTCTAATTATTTTTGATAAGGTAAACAATAGCATGTCTTATATGAGTGATGATGATTTAGAGGAATCGGCACTCTACAAACCTGTTAAGTCATTAATTCCATTAATCTTGCCTTCTATTATTGAAACTGTTGAAAAAAACCCTTTAGATAGTGAAATTGTCTAAAGTGCTTTAATATCATCATTAACTACCCAACCCGTTTTGCCATCGGTAAGTTTTATTTTTTTCCAATCATTAATGGTATCCAAAATTTGAACTTTTGCACCCTCATGCAGCCTAAATAATTCTTCACTTCGGGAATTAGGCTCACTTTTCACCTTACTTTCTGACACAAAAACTATAGCCGGTCTGTCTTTTCTGTCCAAATTATATTTATGGAATGCCAAGGCTATTGAAATAAAGAATAAGAATAAAGACACCATACTGGACATAAAGGCAATACGTTTTTTTAAAGACCCATAAGCAAAATAGTAAACTAAAAACAGGATTACAAAACAAAACACAAAAACCACAGTGGTTTTTGCCCAACTATCAAAACTAAAATAATGGGTAATATTATTTAATACTTTGACAAATCCGGTTTCAGGAATAATGTCTATATCGTCTATTGTCATATTTTTTGCGAATGCCAAATTATTTTTTATGTCTTCATCGTTTGGCGATAATTGTAAGGCTTTTTCATAAAAGTAAATACTTGGTGCTATGTTATTCAATTTATAATGAGCATTGCCCAAATTAAAGTATAACTCGGCAGAGTGTTTTCCAGAACCTAAAATGCGATTATAAATATCAATAGATTCAGCATATTTCCCATCATTATAAAGGGTATTGGCTTCATTAAATAACACTTCGTTTTGAGCCATTGTATTAATGCTCAACAAAACTGTTATGATGTATAAAATGTATCGCATGTTAACGTGCCTGTTTATCTATTAATGTTATTGTTTTTGCTGCTTTATTATAATCGTCTTGCATGGTTACTGTGGTAATTGGTGTATAACGTGCCAACTCACAACTCTCTAAAATAGTGTTGAAACCTGTAATTACTTCAGCATCTACTCCCTTATCCTTTAACAAAGCCTTGATTCTATCCTTACTTAATTCACTTGTTTCAATATGTAATTTAGCCTTAAGGTAATTATGCAAAGCTTTTTCTAGAGCAATGTAAAAGGCTTCTTTTTTTCCAAGTTCTCTCTTGGCCTTACTCAAATACTTTCTAGCCAACTTATCTGCCTGTCTTATTCTGTTTCCAAACACGTCCGCTGCCATGTCTTTTTTCTTTTTTCTAATTACCATAGCCAATGGAATAGCTAAAAAAGGCAAAAGCACTAATAACCAAAATAATTTAGTTTTAAAGAAATGTGCTGTGCTTATTGCAGTAAAACTAGTTTTAGTTTTTATGAACTTAAACTGATCATTATTTAAAACAATGCGTTGTTTTATATTATTATCTGAGACTACATTGTTGTTCCCATTGCTAGAGTTTATTGGACCGTCCAATACATCGATAATTATTTCTTCAGAAGAAAGACGTTTATAGCTTTCCGTTTCTAAATCAAAATAAGAAAACGAGATACTTGGTATGGGGTACTTACCCTTATATTGCGGTACGATAGTATAGTTATCGCTAATACTGCCTTGCATACCCTCTAAATTGGTCCTGACACTTTCTGAATGTTCTGGTTCATAAACTTCCAATGAACTAGGTAAAGAAATTTTAGGTAGATTAAACAGTTTTAAGTTTCCTTTACCACTCACCTCAACCTTGGCCTGTAAGGATTCTGTAGCATCCAACTCGGTTTTAGAGGTTGTTACTTTAAACGAGAAGTCGCCAACGGCTCCAGTAAAGTCAACAGGTTTACCTGCTTCTGGTAATGCTTTTACATCAATGATTCTTTTGCTACTAACAGCAGTTGTATTTAAACGGGTCATAATGCGGCTTCCAAAAATATCTCGTCTATTGGTTGGTACAGACACCACTACATTTAAGCTTAGCGGTTCAATATCCAATTTACCGGTTTTTTGAGGGTATAAAACCAGCTTTTTACATACTATATAATTATAGTCTTCTCCATTATAGGAGCCTCTTTCCATTTTTAATTCCTTTAACTTAATTTCTTGATTCCAAAAATCATTAAACTGTGGATTATCCAAGACATTTACGTCATAAGGATTAATACTGGGTGCCAAATACAACTTGTAAATTACCGTTATGGCTTCATTTAAATACGGACTGGTTTTAGATATTTCTGCAACTAAATGGATATTTTCTGAAGCAATATAATTAGGGTCATTAGGGTCTTTTGGCTTTTCTACAGCAGCCGTAACAGTAATATCTATTGGTATGGTTTTAAAGGTTTCGTCATCAATTGTTATCGATGCCTGGCCTATGGTAAAATCTCCACGTTTTTTTGGCGCTAAAACATAACTATATATTTTTTTATATGTTCTCTTACCATTGATCCAGGAATTACTAACCGATTGGTTAGGGCCGCCAACAATAGTAAAGCCAGAAAAACCAGGCGGATTAAAATTATCCCCATCTTGATTCATTTCAAAATCGACACGTAAGCGTTCGTTTATCCCAAGTGTTTTCTTGCTAACCTTTGCTTCAAAAGTTACTTGAGCCCAAGTTAAGCTTGATACAAACAAGATTATTATAGATATATATTTGGTTAACTTCATACTTCTAACTTCAGTCTCCTAAGTTTATTACCAATCTTTTTCGGTTTTAATTTTTATACCTTTTTGTTTTTCGGCATTTATTTTATCCTGTACTTTTTGTTCTTGGTTGTTCATGGCCTCCAACAAACTTTTTACTTGTTGAGGGGACAGCTGGCCAGGCTGTGGCTTAGGCTGTTGAGGCTGTTCTTTTTTATCCTTTTCTCCTTCCTTACCTTTATCCTTTTCTTCGTCTTTAGGTTTTCCATCTTCATCTTTTTGGTCTTCACCTTGCTTTTTATCCTCCTCACCTTCTTGGTCCTCGTTGTTTTCTTCTTTATTATCGCCCTCTTGATCTTTTTTATCCTGTTGATCTTGCTGGTTCTTTTGATCCTGATGATCCTTGTTTTCGTTGTTCTTATTCTGGTCTTGTTGGTCCTTTTGTTGTTCGGCACAAATCTTGGCCAAGCCGAGGTTATAACGCGTTTCATCATCCATAGGATTATTTCTTAATGCATTTTTATAGGCTTCAACTGCTTCCTTACACTTCTTATTTTGCATTAAAATGTTTCCTATGTTATGATAAGCCTTATGCTTTTCTGACTTGGAACTAGTATGTTTAATAGCTTCTTGATGGCGAAACAATGCTTCCTCAAAATTCCCATTTTCGTAATACGAATTCCCAAGATTGTAATTCCCCGCAACTGTTGATTGCTGTTCTGAAATAGCTTTTCTATAAGCCATCTCTGCTTCAACAAAATCTTCAACTATTAGTTTATTTCCTTCATAAACATAGTTGTTGGCTTTCTTTAAGGCCAACTTTTGGGATTTGTCAAGCTCTTGGGAACTGGAAACCCCAATACTAAATAAAAACACTATATAAATTATCTTCTTCATCTTTCAAAAACTCTTAAAGCAAGATATAAAACCCTCTATTTTTGTTAGTTAAAATATTTATAAAATTATAGGTTCTCATTAAACAAGTTTAATCTCTTTAACCACTCTGTTTTTCGTTCCAAAAGGAAGATATCTAAGACTAAAAAGAAAATAGCAAAGCCTAAAAACCATTGGAACTGTGATTTAAAATCGGAAAATTGCTTGGCTTCAAACTCAGTTTTATCCATATTGTTCAATATTTCCCTTATGGTATTTACAACATCGCTAGTGTTTTTACCATTAATGTAAGCTCCATTAGCTTCTTTGGCTATGTTTTGTAATGTTTCTTCATTTAATTTGGTAATTACTGTTTCTCCCTCACTATTCTTTTTATAACTAACAACAACACCGTTTTTTTTCTCTGGTATAGGACCTCCTTTAAGATCTCCTACTCCTATGGTGAAAATCCTAATCCCGGCTTCTATAGCTTCCTTTGCCTCTACTGCTGCCTCTTCGCTATGATCTTCACCATCTGAAATGATTATTAATACCCTATTCGTCTGTTCTTTATCATCATAATAGGTTTTAGCTAGATTAATGGCTTCGTTAATGGCTGTCCCTTGTGAGGAAAGCATATCGGTGTTCATATTCTGCAAAAACATCTTGGCCGCTGCATAATCTGTTGTAATGGGCAACTGTGGAAATGCTTTGCCAGCATAGGCAATAATGCCAATGCGGTCGCTCGCCAAGTTGTTTACAATTTGAGTCACTAGTTGTTTTGCCTTTTCCAATCGGTTTGGGGCTATGTCTTCGGCCAACATACTTTTAGATACATCTATAGCAAAAACAATATCGACGCCTTCTCGTTTAACAGTTTCTAATTTTGTACCTACTTTTGGATTTACCATTGCAATAGCAATACATGCAAAGACTAAACAAATAAGAGCTATTTTTAACACCGATTTAAATAATGATTTATTAGGGCTTAGTCTTTTTAACAGGGGCTTATCTGCAAATTTCTTTTGGGTATTGTGCTTCCAAAGTTGCAATATTAAAAAGCATAACACAATTATAGGAATGACTCCTAAAATCCAAAACCATATTTTTTCTTCTAATTGCATCTTTCTAAAATTCCAATATTAAAACTCCAAATCCCTAAACTATTTTTTGTTTTATTATATAAAGCTTCTAAAAACAGTAAAGCGAATCATCAGCTCCAATAGCAATAAAAAACCAGCCAAAAGTACTAAGGGTCTGTACTTTTCTTCATAGTTATAAAACTTAAATTCTTCTATATCTGTTTTTTCAAGTTTGTTGATTTCGTCATAAATATCTTTTAGCTTTTTATTATCGGTTGCCCTAAAATATTTGCCTCCCGTTGCATCGGCTATTTCCTTTAAAAGAGCTTCATCTATTTCAACCTGAATTCTACGATACTGAAAATCTCCAGTTCTAGGATCTCTTGCCACAGGCGATAATGCCATACCGTTAGTACCAATACCAATGGTATATGTTTTTATGCCATATTCCACAGCCAATTCACTGGCTATTTTAGGATCTATAAATCCTGAATTATTAACACCATCTGTCAATAAAATAATAACCTTACTCTTGGCTTTGCTATCCTTTAACCTATTTACGGCAGTCGCCAAACCCATGCCAATAGCCGTTCCGTCTTCAATAATATTGTTGTATTTTATACTATTTAATGAACGAAGTACAATGGCTTTATCGCTCGTAATAGGTGTTTTGGTATAACTTTCACCTGCATATTCCACTAATCCAATTCGGTCATTCGGTCTACCTTTTATAAAATCGGCAGCAACTTTTTTTAAGGCTTCCAGTCTGTTTGGTAACAGATCTTTAGCTAACATACTTCCAGAAACATCTATGGCCATAACTATATCTATCCCTTTGGTAGTTTTTGTTTTTGTAGAAACATCAACCGTTTGTGGCCTAGCCAATGCTGTAATTAATAGGACTAATGACAAAAGCCTTAGAACAAAAAGCGCGTGTTTGAATTTTGGCAACCAAGATGCAGTTGTTTTAAACCCTTTTAAGCTGGATATTTTAAGCTCAGGGGTTAGTTTATTGCGCTTTACTAAGTGCCATAGAATTACTATTGGTAACACCAACAACAACCAAAAAAACTCTTTATTTAAAAATTCAATACCTTCTAACATTTATGCTTCTCCAGGTTTTAGTTCTATTGAGTTTAAAATGCGTTCAATAATCTGGTCGGCATATACGTCGTCTAACGGATAGGTAATCATAATTTGCTGAATCACGTTTTCTGAAATAAAATGTAACATGACATAATTGGCTTCAACAAAATTACCTGTTTTAAGCACATCGAATTTTAAAGTACCATAGGTTTTGACTCCTTCTGCTCCATTAGGTGTCGCAAACTCATTGTTGAATGTTATTATATCTTTTGCTCCTTGAGCTTCTAAACCCTTTAAGCTCTCTTCTATTGTCTTTTCAATATCTATCCCATCTTTTGGAGGCTGACTTAATAACGTGGTATTAACAACAACACTAAATTCATCTAGTAGTGTACCATAAGCAAATAAAGTCATACTCATTTGTTGTTTTAACTCGTCTGGTAATGAAACCTCAGTTCTTTTTAAAACCTTAGGAGTAGAAATGGTTACTGGGGGCACTCCATATTGGCTAGTTATCCAATCGCCTTCTAATAATTCTTTGCTGTCATGCCCAATAATAGTATCCTTTACATAATTAAAACCGTATTTAAGTGAAAAGCCAATAAAAGACATTATGAGTAATGATATACCAACTACTGTTGTAACCATAATTTTACGGCGCTTTTTCTTTCTCGCAAGCTCTTCTCTGTATTTCTCATCCAACAACTTTTCTTCTTCTGTTGGTTCTGGCAAGACTTCTTTTACATGGTCAATCTCAGTATCTATCGTATTTCGGTCCAATTCGGCTAAAGCAATATCTGGAGTAGACTTGGCAAACTTTACCAAATCGGCACGTCGTAATATACTTTCTATATTTTTTATGGTGTCTTGGCTTAGATCTATTTGATTTCCTTCCCTTAATAACCGTAGTCTGCTTATCAATTCTTCGGTAGTACTTTCCAAGGAATGATCGTATACCTTTTCGTCTAAATATTTTCTGATGATAAGTGTTAGTTCTGAATAGTATTCTTTCAGTTCAGCCTGTTCTAAATAATGACTTTCATCTAATTTTTTTAGAGCTAGTTTAGCTCTGTCATAAGGCGGTAACAAGGCTATTTTTTGTTCTTCGGTCAAAGGTTTTTGCCGCCAAATAAACCAATACATTAAAAAGGCAATAACACCAACTATCAGTAGGGTTATCAAAACATACTTCCACCAATTGCTCCCTTTCTTTTTAACCTCAATTATTGGTTTAATATCATAAAGCCCCTGTTTGGTTGTATCTACAACAACATTGTTAACCTCAACTTTTAATGAATCGGTAAAAAAGGTTTTATCTCCTACAAGTATTTTTTGGCTTGGAATAGTATATGCCCCAGAGTCGAATTGAGTTAGGGCATATTTTTTAATCAGGTTGTATTTATCGCTATTTTTAATAGTGTCAATCCTGTAAGACTCTATCATTTCCAATGGTGAAAAGGTTTGCCCTTCGGGGAAAACTACCATGTTTGTTGTATCGGTTTCAACTTCAACTTTATAGGTAATCTGTTCTCCTATTGTAATGGAAGTGGAGTCTATTGATGATTTAACTTGACCAAATGAGAATAAAGAACAAAGAATACAGAATACAGAAAACACGACCGATGACCGATGACCGATGACCGATGCTTTTATTCTCATAATTCGAAAATCGTAATTCATAAATCGTTAATCGTTTTATCCCCTTTGCTTAAAATATCCCAATAGTTTTTTGACATAACTTTCATCAACCCTACAATCAATGGTTCCTGCTCCTGATCGCGAGAAACTTTCTTTAAAATAATTAACCTTTTCCCTGTGGAATTTTTCATAATTACGCCTAATCTGCTTTGAAGATGTATTTACCAGCATAAGCTCACCAGTTTCTTCATCCAGCATTTGCACCATACCCAAATTAGGAATAAACTCTTCGCGCTTATCATAGATCCTAATTCCTGTTACGTCGTGTTTCCTTGAGACAATTTTCATAGTATGATCGTAATTCTCCACAATAAAATCGGATAATACAAATACGATGGCTTTTTTCTTCATTACATTGGTTAAGAATTTTAAAGCCTCAGTCAAATTGGTCTTCTTACTTTCTGGTTCAAATTCTATCAATTCACGAATAATACGTAATACATGTGAGCGCCCCTTTTTAGGTGGAATATAAAGTTCTACCTGATCTGAAAACAAAATCAATCCTATTTTGTCATTATTCTGTGTTGCTGAAAAGGCTAAAGTCGCTGCTATTTCTGTGACGACTTCATTTTTAAACTGTTCTATAGTTCCGAAGAGTTTCGATCCTGAAACATCTACCATTAGCATCATAGTGAGTTCACGTTCTTCTTCAAAAACCTTTACAAAAGGTTCGTTATAGCGCGCGGTAACATTCCAATCAATATTCCTAACATCATCACCAAATTGGTACTGCCTAACCTCACTAAAGGTCATACCACGCCCTTTGAAGGTAGAATGGTATTCACCTCCAAAAATATGATCAGACAACCGGCGTGTCTTAATCTCTATCTTACGTACTTTCTTTAGTAATTCTTTAGTATCCATTTTTTCAGCATGTAGTTGTAGTAACCCATTTATAGTTGTAAAAATTATTTAACTGTAAACCGAATACTGTCTACTGATTAAGGTACTTCTATTTCATTAACGATTTTGTTGATGATATCTACTGAAGTTACATTCTCTGCTTCAGCTTCGTAGGTAATCCCTATTCTGTGTCGCAAAACATCGTGAACCACGGCACGAACATCTTCTGGAATAACATAACCACGTCGCTTAATAAAGGCATAACATTTAGCAGCTGTAGCAAGGTTAATACTTCCACGGGGTGATGCTCCAAAGGAAATTAAAGGTTTTAAATCGGCAAGTTTATATTTTTCTGGGTATCGTGTTGCAAAAATGATGTCTAAAATATATTTTTCAATTTTTTCATCCATATACACTTCCCTAACAGCTTTTTGTGCATTTAAAATTTGTTTTAGAGAAACCACTGGATTAACCTTATCCCAATCTCCTTTTAAATTGGCACGGATGATTAATTGTTCTTCATCCAATTTTGGATAATCGATAACCGTTTTTAACATAAAACGGTCTACTTGAGCTTCTGGTAGCGGATAGGTTCCTTCCTGCTCTACTGGATTTTGTGTAGCCATTACCAAAAATGGTTTATCTAGGGTAAAAGTATCATCGCCAATGGTAACTTGTTTTTCCTGCATGGCTTCCAGTAACGCCGATTGTACTTTGGCAGGAGCCCTGTTAATCTCATCTGCTAATACAAAATTGGCAAAAATAGGCCCTTTCTTTATAGAGAAGTCGTTTGCCTTTATGTTATAGATTAATGTTCCTGTAACATCAGCAGGTAATAAATCGGGAGTGAACTGTATACGACTAAAACTACCATCTACTGCTTGTGCCAAAGTATTTATAGCTAAAGTCTTTGCCAAACCTGGCACACCTTCAAGCAATATATGACCTTGGCCTAAGAGACCTATAAGCAGGCGTTCTACCATATACTTTTGCCCTACAATAACCTTATTCATTTCTAACGTCAATAAATCAACAAAAGCACTTTCTTTTTCAATTTTCTCGTTAATCGTCTTAATGTCAATTGTACTTGTATCTTCCATCATTTGTTAAATTTTAAAAAGCCCGAATATAACATGCTTATTTGAGCATTGCAAATTGTTAAAATAATTTGGGACATGATGTTAATGATTGGTTAAAATATTGATGCTACAAGCATTAATGATGCTTAAAAAACACAAGAGCAACACTTAAAAGTGTTGCTCTTGTGTATATATTATATTTTGTAGTTTATGAAGATGCTACTAATTCTGCATCAACTATTTCATCTTCATCCGGATCTATAGTAACATCAAATTCCTGAGTTACATAACCCTCAGCAGAAATAGTTACTTTATAGTTTCCAGGAGCAACATTTCCAATAAGGTAATTGCCTTCATCGTCAGCTTCAACACTTGTAGTATCAGCATCATCAATAGCTATGGTAATGACCACACCTTCATCAACTCCTGTAACTGTACCACTAATAGACCCATTTAACATTAATACAATTGGATCGGCAATGGTTGTAATTTCTCCGTTAACGACTACTACATCAATTGCACTTCCAGAAGCATAATCGGCATTAGAAGATATCACCGAAACATTATAAGTCCCTGCAGGTACACCCCATAAAGCGAAAGCGCCTTCGCTATCGGTTTCGGCGTTAATCTCAAATTCATCTGCAGTGCCTTCATTGGCTATAACAGATACCGAAGCAGGCAAGGCTTCAGTTGGACCAACAGTGCCTTCAATAATTCCTGAACTAACCTCTGCGCTTGCATACAATACAGGCTTTAAGATAATATTACTTGAATTACCAGCATGCACGATAGATTTTTCAACATCAAAATCCAGTACATAATCGTAGGTGAAGCCTTCTTCAATTAAGGCATCGATTTTAACCTTTAAACCCGATTGCTGGGCACTGGGTGTTTTAAGGTTATATTCCTTGTTCATATCACCCTCCTTAATTACAACCGTATTACCATCTCCAAGTACTAAACGCATCTGGCTTAATGTTCCTGCTGGGATTGGAAATCTATCAACTAATACCTTACTAATGCCTCCTGTAAAATCTAACAAATTAACTGTGCCGGCATTAGCGTCAAGAGACATCCAGCCTGATTCATCATCACTATCATCATTCATCTTAATCATCACATCAACAATTTCTACATTAACCGCCTCATAATCACCAGGAGCATCCACTAACCTCACTGAAATTGTAGGAGCTGCTTTTACTCCATCTGAATTGGAATCGTTACAAGAAAAGAAAAGTGTTGAAATGAATAATGGAAAGATAAACTTTAAAATTTTTAAATTTTTCATATACGAATGTTTTTTAGTTCATGTATTTTTATCTACGAATAAAAAAGCGTCTTGGATTTTACACCCAATTTTTTAAAACAATATTACAATAATAAAACCTCTTTCTAGAGTTTAATACATTAAATGCATAAAAACTATGTAAAGTGTTGACTGCTTAGATAAACCACACTATTTTTCCGTTGAATATTTAGTGTATAAACAACTTAAAAAATTAACTTTATATAAAAAAAGACCCGTTACTTTTTTATGATTAATAAACGCTTACTTATAAAACATCTTTTGGCTCATAATGATGAAAATAGTTTTTATGACAAAAAGAGAAAGGTTGATATTAGCTATAAAGAAGGTAAGGCTAAATTTTTAAAGCATATTTGTGCACTATCCAATAGCAACCCTAAAAACAATTCATATATCGTTATTGGAGTAGAAGATGAAGACAATCATATTGTAGGTGTAGATTTTTTTGATGACAGTAAAATTCAAAACCTCATTAATGCGTATTTAAGCAATCCTCCTATAGTTCAATATGAAAACATTCCCTTTCCCCATTTAACAGGTAACAAAGTTGTTGGTTTGGTAACCATAAGGCCGAACGATAAAATTACTTCACTTAGAAAAAACATATGGAAATATTATGGAGGTTCCGTCTTTTTTAGGGAAGGCAGTATGAGTATGCCTAAAGTTTTTGATATTGAAGTAAAAGATATTAATTCCCAAATTGTTTCCGCTATAGAAAACAATGCCCAAAATAATATTGAACATACTCTAGATGGTGTTATTGATTTTATGAATAAGCGCGTTGACTATAACCCTAAATACAAGGTTTTTAAGGAATACTTTGTGGTTTGTTGGGCGGGACAAAAAAAGGTGGTTAAAGAAGAAACGTTTTATTCAAGAGTAGATATAGAATTAATTAACGAACAAGTAAAACTCTTCTTTTCTGCATTAGATGAAGTGTCAATTGAAATAAACGACGATAGTTTTAAGATTGTTGAATATGTTAATCTTGGGCTTCAAAACACAAATAAATATTATAAGCTTGAAGAGACCCTAATTTACTTCTCAGACAACGCCAATTATAATATAGAAACCAAGTTGTTATTTGAACCACCACAATTTGACAAAAAAATACTCTTTCATCTTTACAATAACAATAATAGTATTTTGAATAAACTTAAGAAAGGAATTAAATTAACAGAACATGAAGTAAATGATTTAAAAAACTTACCTATTACGTATTTAATTTGTCATTTTAATGCATTTCCAGAAGCAATAAACAAGCTTAACGAGTCCAAAGCTTATTTAAAATCCTATGATAGCAACCTTTATTTCCTTTACAAAGAGTCTTTACGTGTGCTAAGAAAAGTACAATATAGCTAAGGTGAAAAAGTTTTACATTAAATTAACATATGTTAATTAAAATTTCTTACATTTGTAATGCTATTAATCTTTTATGATATAAACCTTGTCCTGCCGATAACCTCGGATTTGTGACAAGGTTTTTAATTAACTATAAATCAAACTTAATGCCTTGAGCCAAGGGTAAATTGGTTGTGTAGTTAATGGTGTTGGTTTGACGGCGCATATAGATTTTCCAAGCATCCGAACCCGATTCGCGTCCGCCACCTGTTTCTTTTTCACCTCCAAAAGCACCTCCTATTTCCGCTCCCGAAGTTCCTATATTTACGTTAGCAATACCACAATCAGATCCCGCATGTGATAAGAAAATCTCAGCTTCACGTAAATTGTTGGTCATAATGGCTGAAGACAAACCTTGTACAACTTCATTTTGAATAGCTATAGCATTTTCTACATCCCCTGAATATTTCAATAAATACAATACTGGAGCAAAGGTTTCGTGTTGAACAATCTTAAAGTGTGGCTCGGCCTCTGCAATTGCAGGTTTTACATAACAACCGCTTTCATAGCCTTCTCCAGAAAGTACACCCCCTTCAACCACTAAATTACCGCCTTCTTCAACGATTTTATTCAATGCTTTTTGGTATATATTTACGGCATCGGTATCAATTAACGGACCAACATGATTGTTTTCATCTAACGGATTCCCTATTCGCAATTGCTTATAGGCTTCTGTAATAGCATTTTTAACTGTATCGTAAATCGATTCATGTATAATCAAACGGCGTGTGCTGGTACAACGTTGACCAGCAGTACCAACGGCACCAAAAACAGCTCCAATAACCGTCATTTTTATATCGGCATCTGGGGTAACGATAATCGCATTGTTACCACCAAGCTCCAATAAACTCTTACCTAAGCGACCAGCGACTTCCTGGGCCACAATTTTACCCATTCTGGTAGACCCTGTTGCAGAAATTAAAGGTATTCTCGAATCTTTGGTCATAAATTCGCCTACATTATAATCTCCGTTTATCAAACAGGAGATGCCCTCGGGTAAATTATTCTCAGCAAACACTTCGGCTGCAATATTTTGACAGGCTACACCACATAATGGTGTTTTTTCACTAGGTTTCCAAACACAAACATCACCACAAATCCAAGCTAATGCTGTGTTCCAAGACCAAACCGCTACCGGAAAGTTAAAGGCTGAAATTATTCCAACCACACCAAGTGGGTGATATTGTTCGTACATGCGGTGTCCCGGACGTTCACTATGCATGGTCAAGCCATGTAACTGACGGGAAAGCCCCACTGCAAAGTCACAAATATCAATCATCTCTTGCACTTCACCCAAACCTTCTTGATAGCTTTTACCCATTTCGTAAGACACCAACTTACCCAAAGCTTCTTTCTTTTCTCGTAACTTTTCTCCAAACTGACGCACAATTTCGCCACGTTGGGGTGCAGGTATAGACCTCCATGTTTTAAAGGCTGATGTTGCAGCGTCCATCACCTTTACATAATCTTCATTTGTAGTTGCCTTTACTTTACCTATCAATTGACCATCAACTGGTGAAAAACTTTCAATTAGCTCTCCACTTGAAAAATTATCTGAACCCGTTGAAGTTCCTTCATTTATAGCCCCAACACCTAATTCCTTCAAAACCTTATTTATTCCGAAATCCGCAGTAACAGCCTTAGTTTTCGTCATTATTTTACGATTTATTTAATTTTAAGCTAAGATACTAATAATTATTCTTTCGAGATCCATCTTAAAGTTTTAAAAAACACTACCTTTAATAGGTTAAATTAATCAGTCAAACAATGAAAAAAAGACTTTGTTTATTAATTATTTTATCAATTATCTGTAATTGTAAAGAAAATCAAAAACTAGATGGTTCAAATTCCGAAGATAAATTAAATGAAAACACTATTAAACCAAAGGAAAAAAAAGAGTTTGCTATAGTCATTCACGGTGGTGCCGGTACCATATTAAAGAAGAATATGACTTCTGAAATGGAAGAGGAATACCTCAAAAAACTAGAAGAAGCCATTCGTACGGGATACAAGATATTGAAAGATGGCGGAACAAGTTTGGATGCCGTTGAAAAAACCATAAATGTATTGGAAGATTCTCCACTATTTAATGCAGGAAAAGGAGCCGTTTTTACCCATGAAGGTATAAACGAACACGATGCTTCCATTATGAATGGAAAAACCTTAAATGCTGGAGCTTCTGCAGGAACAACAACAGTTAAAAATCCAATTAGTCTTGCAAGGGCCATTATGGAAAATTCACCTCATGTTATGCTTTCGGGAAATGGTGCAGAGGTCTTTGCCAAAGAGCATGGGTTGACTATCGTAGATCCTAGTTACTTTTATACTAAAAAACGTTTTAAATCACTTCAAAAGATAAAGAATAAAGAGAATACCGAACTGGATCATGATACCAAAATATCCTTTTATGATGAAGACATTAAAGACTCTAAATATGGAACCGTAGGTTGCGTTGCCTTGGACAAACACGGGAATTTAGCCTCAGGTACCTCCACGGGCGGTATGACGAACAAGCGTTGGGGACGCATTGGCGATTCACCTATAATTGGAGCGGGCACTTATGCCAATAACAACACTTGTGCGGTATCAAGTACAGGATGGGGCGAATTTTTTATTCGTGGTATGGTCGCCTATGATGTTTCAGCACTTATGGAATACAAAGGACTTACCTTGGAAGAGGCTTCAAAAGAAGTGATTCAAAATAAACTTACCCAAATGGGCGGTACTGGTGGTATTATTGCTTTAGATAAAAATGGAAATATTAGCATGGAGTTTAATACCGAAGGTATGTATAGGGCTTCTATGAATGACAAAGGAGAACTTTACATTGGTATTTATGGTGATTAAACCCTTATTAAACTTTAAGAGTAATTTAACAAAAACCCTAAATCTAAAATTTAAAAATTAACCGTAGCTTTATTAAGGAATCCACTTACGCTTCTTTTCTAATTTATATTTACTTAAAAACCTCATGTTATGGCATCAAAAAAGTTTTCTCTGTTAGTTGGTCTAATCTTCCTATTTGTTTGCTGTAAAAAGAAGGATGTAAAAACCGATAACCTTTTTAAGTTTAGGGATTATATTAGTTACACCACCTCTGGAATGGTGTCGGCAGCTGGCTCAATACAAATTAATTTGGTCAACGATGTGGAAGATTGGGAAGCAGGACAAGAAATAAGTGATAAATTAATTACCATTTCACCTTATGTTGAAGGTAAACTTACTGTTGTCAATAATCATGAGCTTGTGTTTACCCCAGACGAACATTTGGAACCCAATACCGAATACACCGTTACGGTTAAGCTCAATAACATTTATAAAGATATTCCAAAAGGTTATGAAAACTACATCTTTCAATTCAAGACCATAACACCCAATTTTAATATCGTAACCCAAAGTTTACAATCGTACAGTAAGGATTGGCAGTATATGGAGGGCGTTATTAAATCGGCTGATGTGATTTCTATTAACGATGCCAAAAATTTGGTAGAAGCTACACAAAATGCCAAAAAACTCATTATTGTTTTTAATGAATCGAATGAAACCTCCAAAAACTTTGAATTTAAAATAGACAGTATTAAACGCACAGTAGAAGACGGTGAAATCTTAGTAAAATGGAATGGAAAAGCCATAAATGCTTCAAACAAAGGCGAAAATACCATTGTTATTCCCGGCAAGAACAATTTTACCATTACGAAGGTTAATGTTATACAAACCCCAGAACAATACTTGGCCATTAATTTTTCAGATCCTTTAAAAAGACAACAGAATTTTGACGGCTTGGTGACCATTCAAAATGTGCAGAACCCAAAATATATTGTTGATGGTAATTTGCTAAAAGTATATCCCGATTCTAAATTGGCTGGCAATATACAGGTCGATGTGTTTCAGGGAATAAAAAATACTGAAGGCTATAAACTTAAAAACCCGTTTTCTGAAACCATCATATTTGAAGATTTAAAGCCACAAGTCCGATTAATTAATAGTGGTACCCTTTTACCGAATTCCGAAGAACTCAAATTTAATTTTGAAGCGGTTAATTTAAGTGCCGTCGATGTACGCATCATTAAAATCTTTGAAGACAATATCCTTCAGTTTTTGCAGGACAATAACCTTAACAGCACGAATAGCTACGATATTAAAAAAGTAGGGCGTCGTATAGCCAAGCAAACCATTCAATTACAAACCCCAGCTGAAAATTTAGGCACATGGAGGGCTTACAGTATCGATCTTTCAAAATTCTTTAAAGCCGATGCAGGAGCTATATACCGCGTTGAACTAAGTTTTGATAAAAGTTATTCCCTGTACAATTGTGAAGGCAGGGAAACCTCTGAAAGCGATGATTACGAAAATTATTATGAAGAAGAATTTGAAGAGGATTTTGGTGATATCGAATATACTGAAGATGAAGAATTACGTGAAGAAGCCTATTGGGACAACCGCCTTTACCGCTATAAAAATTACGTCTATAATTGGCGTGAAGAAAACAACCCCTGTCATGATGCCTATTACAACGAAAATAGGATTGTATCCCAAAACCTATTAGCTTCAAACCTAGGGGTAATTGCTAAACAGGGTACCAACAACTCCTACTATTTTGCCGTTACCAATGTTTTAAACACTAATCCAGAAGCTAATGCTAAAGTTTCGCTCTATAACTACCAGCAACAGGAATTAGCCAGCAGTATAACCAACGAGCAAGGTTTGACCATTATCGATTCCGATAAACATGCTGCTTTTGCCATCGTTTCAAAAGGGAATAATACCACTTATATAAGACTCCAAGATGGCAACTCCTTATCCTTGAGCAAATTTGATGTTTCTGGCAATAAACTACAACGCGGACTCAAGGGCTACATTTATGGTGAACGTGGGGTATGGCGACCAGGCGATACACTTCATCTTACTTTTATGCTAAACGATAAGGCGAATAAACTTCCCAAAGGGCATCCCGTAAAGTTGGAAATAACAAACCCCAACGGGAAATTGGTCTATAAAAACATTACCAGCGATAACCTGAACAACTTTTACAAGTTTACTGTACCAACGTCAAACGAGGATAAAACAGGAAATTACAATGCCAAAGTATCGGTTGGTGGAGCCTCCTTTAGCAAAGCCCTTAAAATGGAAACTGTTAAGCCCAATCGGTTAAAAATTAAAATCGATTTTGAAAATGATGTGCTAACCAATAACGAGCCGCTAAAAGGCAAACTGGATGTAAAATGGTTGCACGGTGCAGTTGCTAAAAACTTAAAAGCTGAAGTCAAAGCGAAATTTAGCACCTCGTATTCAGGATTTAAAAATTATAAGGATTATGTGTTTAACGACCCTACTCGCAATTTTCAAACGGAAGAGATTAATGTGTTTGAAGGCAAAGTCAACGAAGAAGGTTTGGCTAACATTGATAGTAAATTAACGGTAGGCAAAAATGCACCTGGTATGCTAAACGTTCAGTTTTTGGTTCGAGCGTTTGAAAATGGCGGTGACTTTTCAATCGATGCTTTTAACAAGCCTTATGCGCCTTATGATGCTTTTGTCGGTTTACGTTCACCCAAAGGCAATGCCTACGGTTCTTACTTTACGGATGAAAACCAAAGCTTTGATGTAGTTGTGGTCGATGCCCATGGAAAGCCTATAAAACGTGACAATCTTGAAGTTAAAATCTATAAGATAGAATGGCGCTGGTGGTGGAATTCCTCTTACGACGATTTATCAAGTTATGTTTCCAGTAATTACCACAGAACATATTTAAGTCGAAAAATCAGCACCAATGCCCAAGGCGAAGCCACACTAAACCTTAACATTCCCAACGAAGATCGTGGTCGCTACCTTATTAGAATCATTGATCCTGTGGGTGGCCATGCTACCGGTCGAACAGCTTATTTTTATAAAAACTGGTGGCAAAATGCATCATCTTCCAATAAGGATGCTGCTAAAATGCTCATGTTTTCAGCTGATAAAGAACAATACCAAGTTGGGGAAACGGCTAAAATCACCTTTCAATCGGGCAACGAAGGCAGGGCATTGGTAAGCATTGAAAATGGCACTGAAGTATTGGATTTTAAGTGGGTAAAAGCACAACGAGGAGAAACCACGGTAGACATTCCTGTAACTTCGGAAATGGCACCCAACGTGTTTATTAATATTTCCCTATTGCAACCCCATGCCATTACAGCCAACGATTTACCCATACGCTTGTTTGGTGTGATTCCTATGCTGGTTGAAGATCCCAACACCAAATTGGAACCTCAGCTTAATATGCCCGATGTATTACGCCCCAAAGAATCTTTCAAGATTACGATTTCAGAAAAAAACAACAAACCCATGACCTACTCCATTGCGATGGTTGAAGAAGGCTTATTGGATTTAACCCGTTTTAAAACACCTAATGCCTGGGATGCGTTTTATGCTCGTGAAGCCTTAGGGGTAAAAACTTGGGATATCTTCGATGATGTAGTTGGAGCTTATTCCGGAAGTATCGATCAAGTCTTTGCTATTGGTGGTGATGGCAATGCTACGGCCGGCAAAAATAAAAAGGCTAACCGTTTTAAGCCTGTAGTCACCTATTTAGGTCCATTTGAATTAAAAGCAGGCGAGCCAGCTTCGCATACCCTAAAACTACCCAATTATATTGGCGCTGTTAGGACTATGGTGGTTGCTGGAAACCCTAAAAATGAAGCCTACGGTAGCACGGATAAATCGGTTGAAGTAAAAAAACCGTTAATGGTCTTGGCTTCCCTACCAAGAAAATTAAGTCCTGGTGAAAAAGTGACCCTGCCAGTAACGGTTTTTGCTATGGAAAACAAGGTAAAAGACGTTTCAGTGTCGTTAAAGCTTAGTTCTGGTATTACGGTCGTTGGTAATGCCAATAAGGCATTACACTTTGCCAAACCTGATGAGCAAATGGCCTATTTTGAACTGGATGTGAGTAAGGCCAAGGGCATTAATACCGTAGAAGTAATTGCTTCTGGAAACGGGGAACAATCCAGTTATAAAGTAGAATTGGATGTTGAAAACACAAATCCCATAAGTTCAAGAAAAATCACCAAAACCTTAGCAGCGAAGGCTTCGGAAACCTTAAGTTTTTCAACCTTTGGAGTTGCGGAAACCAATAGTGCTTTAGTGGAGTTTTCCACTTTACCGCCAATGGATTTTTCAAGACGGTTACAATACCTTATTCGCTATCCTCATGGTTGTGTGGAGCAAACCACATCGAGCGTGTTTCCGCAGTTATTTTTAAACGATATCTTCGATTTAACCCAAGACAAAAAGCAACAGATACAAACCAATATAGAAAACGGCATTAAACGATTGGCACATTTTCAAAAGCCCGATGGTGGATTGAGTTATTGGATGGATGAACGTTCAGTTAATCATTGGGGTACCAGTTATGCTGGCCATTTTATGATTGAGGCTGAAAAGAAGGGCTTTGTGTTGCCATTAACCTTTAAGAGCAATTGGTTACGCTATCAAAAGGAAGCCGCTCGGCAATGGCGCCCAAGTTACAGAACTTATAATTCCGATTTGGCCCAAGCTTATAGGCTGTTCACCTTGGCATTGGCTGGGAGTCCCGATTTGGCCGCAATGAACCGTTTAAGGGAATTCAGTGAAATTTCCAATGAAGCCAAATGGCGATTGGCTGCGGCTTATGCATTAGCGGGACAAAAAGAAGCCAGTGAGTCGATTTCAAAATCGGCTAATATTAGTTTTGAACCTGTTAAGAACGATTATTATACCTACGGGTCTGTAGACCGTAACCGTGCCATGGCTCTGGAAACCATGGTACTTACCAAAAACCCAAAAACTAGGGAATTGGCCGAATACATAGCCAAAGATTTATCCAGTAACCGATGGATGAGTACACAAACCACGGCTTATAGCCTATTGGCCATGGCTAAAATGGTCGGTGCTAATGGGGGCAAAGCCCTAAACGTCAGCTATACCATTAATGGCAAAATGGAAACCATAAACACCAAACAAGCCATAGCTCAACGCTCATTAAACAGTGTTGATGGCAACAATACCTTGTCCTTTACCAACAATGGTGAAAATATTATTTATGTACATGTTTTAAATTTAGGGAAACTCCCTTTGGGCGAAGAGCTGGTTGAGCAGCGCGGATTAAGTGTATCGGTGAGTTATTCTAATTTAAATGGTAATATACTTGATGTTTCCAAATTAATGCAAGGACAGGATTTTGTGGCTACTGTAACAGTAAGTAATTTAAAGGATGAAGCTATCAATGACGTGGCTCTAACACAAATTTTTCCATCAGGTTGGGAAATTGTGAATACCCGTTTTACCGATTTTGGAAGTACTGTAACAAGTCCAGCAAGACATACGGATATTAGGGACGATCGTGTGAACTTCTATTTCGATTTGGACAAAAAGGGAAAAACAAGCACCAAAACCTTTAAGGTAATGCTTAATACGTCCTACCTTGGCACATATTATTTGCTGGGCATTCAAGCAGAAGCCATGTATGACAATGATTATTTTGTGAGAACTAAAGGCAAATGGATTGAAGTTGTGAAATAACACAAACACCTAGATTTCCTTAAAAAGGATGAGAATTATAATGAAATTACCAAAACCAATTCCTTCCTTAGCCTAGGGAAGGTAAATTTAATTTCTGATGGCTGAAGAAATCAAAGTCGGAAAGGTTGAATAATCGTTACATTTGAGACATTGATATTATAATAAACAAGCACATGGAAAACTTCAAGCCTTACTTCGCTGTTATTTTTACCTCAACCCAAAAGGATACTATTGAAGGTTATGCAGAAATGTCTGAAAAGATGGCTGCATTGGCCAAGCAACAACCAGGGTATTTAGGTATGGACAGTGCTAGAAATGAGGTAGGCATAACGGTGAGCTATTGGGAGAGTTTGAAGGCTATAAAACAATGGAAACAACAGACCGATCATCTTGCCGCCCAACTAAAAGGAAGACAGTATTGGTACACTTGGTACAATGTGAAAGTTTGTAAGGTTGAGCGTGAATATGAATTTGTTAATCCTTAATATTGTTATAAAATTCTCTTAAATCACGTCTAAAACAGATGGTTTAGAGTATATATTTAAGTGACAAGAATATTACGCTACATAATGCACCATAAAATAAAGTCGACAGTCATTGCTGTATTTCTAATCACATATTATTTCTGCTTACCTACACAGCTTTTTAATGATCCTACAGCAACTATAATTACAAGCAAAAACAATGAACTACTCGGTGCTCAAATTGCGAAAGACGGTCAGTGGCGATTTCCATATAATGACAGTATCCCAGAAAAGTTTAAAACCTGTATCCTTCAATTTGAAGATGAATATTTTTATAGGCATCCTGGCTTTAATCCTGTTTCCATTTTTAAAGCATTAAGAGAGAATTTAAAATCGGGGAGCGTAAAACGGGGAGGAAGTACTATTACACAACAGGTAATCCGTTTATCTCGAAAAGGACAAGAACGTACTTATTTTGAAAAGTTTATTGAACTTATTTTAGCGACACGTTTAGAACTAAAAACTTCAAAAGACAATATTTTAAACTTCTACGCTAGCAACGCCCCTTTTGGTGGCAATGTTGTAGGGTTGGATGCCGCCTCATGGCGCTATTTCAATAGAGACCCTTACTACTTATCTTGGGCGGAAAGTGCTACATTGGCCGTATTACCTAATGCGCCTAGTTTGATATTCCCTGGTAAAAATCAAGAGCGATTGTTGCAAAAACGCAACGCTTTACTTAAAAAACTTCTGGATCATAAAATTTTAGATACTTTAACTTATGAATTAGCCATTACGGAAACTTTACCTCAAAAACCATTTCCGTTGCCCCAAATAGCGCCTCACTTATTGCAGAAAATCGCTAAGACACGTTCGGGTAAACGGGTGCAAACCACATTGGATCTACAACTTCAGAGACAAGTAAACCAAATTGTAAAAAACCATTATAACCAACTTAAGCAAAATGAAATCCATAATGCTGCCATACTGGTTTTAGATGTGCGCACGCGACAAGTCTTAGCCTATGTAGGGAATGCACCTACAGATAAATCCCGTCAAAAGGATGTCGATATAATGGACAAACCAAGAAGTACAGGGAGCATTTTAAAACCCTTATTATATGCTGCCCTATTGGATGCGGGAGATATTCTACCTAACACTTTAGTGGCCGATACGCCTTCGCAGTTTGGAAATTACCATCCAGAAAACTATAACAATACCTACGATGGTGCTGTAACAGCCAGCAGGGCTTTGTCGCGCTCCTTAAATGTCCCAGCTGTAAAAATGCTACAGCAATTTGGACTGGATAGGTTTTACCACTATTTAAAACAATTACACCTAAAGGATTTAACTTATCATGCCAATCATTATGGCTTGTCACTTATTCTTGGTGGGGCCGAGAGCAATCTGTGGGATTTATGTAAAAGTTATGCAGCACTTTCTTCTACCTTAAACCATTATTCTGAAACGTCGAGCGAGTATTTTGAAAATGAGTTTTGTGAACCCATAGTTTTAGCTTCAGAAACCATTGACTTTGGAAACAAATCCCAGGAAAAAATACTTTATGATGCGGCTTCCATTTATTTGACCTACGAAAGTTTAAAAGAGGTTAACAGACCTGAAGGCGATGACCATTGGGAGTTTTTTGATAGCTCTAAACAAATCGCTTGGAAAACTGGAACCAGTTTTGGATTTCGTGATGCCTGGGCCATTGGCACTACAAAAGACTATGTAGTAGGCGTTTGGACAGGTAATGCCGATGGCGAAGGTCGTCCAGGATTGGTGGGTATAGAAGCAGCAGCCCCCCTGCTTTTTGATGTATTTGATATACTCCCAAATAGTGAATGGTTCGCCAAACCTTTTGATGCGATGCAGCAAGTAACCATTTGCAAACAAAGCGGCCATCGGGCTTCTGCGCATTGTCATGACACTGAGGAAAGGTTTATTCAAAACAGTGGTTTAAAAACAAAACCGTGTCCGTATCATATTTTGGTTCATTTAGATAAAACTGAACAATATCGGGTTAATACGTCTTGTGAAAGTTTATCAAACATCACCCATAAACCCTGGTTTGTATTACCGCCATTGATGGCCCACTATTACAAAAGTAAAAATCCGTTTTACAAACCGTTACCCAAGTTTAGGAATGATTGCTTAGGAGATAACGACATTGCAATTGCATTCATTTATCCCAAGGAAGACAACACCATTTTTTTACCAAAGGATTTTGGTGGTAACACCAATGACCTTATTATAAAAATAGCCCATTCAAAACCTGAAAGCACGGTATTTTGGTATTTGGATGAAAGGTATATGGGCAGCACTAAAGACATCCATGAGCTGGCCATAAAACCAAGTCATGGAGAACATAGTATTACGGTGGTTGATGCTTTTGGGAATGAGGCTAAACGGAAAATCACTATTTCAAAATAACCTATCGCAACGGAAATCCCTTTGCAGCCCACCACGGATGAATTTCAATTTCTAATCTACCTGCCTTTACCATAGGATCTGCATTGGCTAAGCTGTCTGCCATTTTTAAGCTAGGCACATTATAAATGGTAATACCTCGTATATCACCATCGTCTCCAAAAGGCCCTGAAATATCGGCATAACCTAACTCATACATTTTACCTAAATGTGCTAAATGTTCTTTCTGTAATTCAGCGGTTTCCTCTTCGTTCTGTCCGCGAATAGGGCCACGTTTTAAAAAGGCAATAAAATATTGCTGCATTAAAATGGTGTCCTGTGTTTTTTCGTCAAAATAGTCGAACGTTTTAAATCCTTTTGCTGTTAATTCTGCTTTAATTTCTTTTGTTGATTTTTGTATAGGTTCCTCATTCACTTCAATGATAGAATCTACCTTTGCGTCAACTATGGTATCTGTAATAATTTCTGTTGTTTTGGGTTCAGTTTTACAAGCTGAAATAAGCAATCCGATAAAAACATAAATTAATTCTCTTTTCACATGTCTAAAATTTATTAATGTTCTTTTCATATCGTTTACTTTTATATTTATTCAACCCTTACTATAGCAGAGGTTCTTTAAGTCACAAAAAATCAAGACTACCACATTTTAAATGGCTTGATACTTAATTGTGAGTTATAATATTTCACATTTCCCGTAACTTCTTGACCCAACCAATGTGGTTTTTCAAAAACCTCATCTTCATTTTTTAACTCAACTTCTGCAATCACCAAGCCCTCATTATCAGCTAAAAACTCATCTATCTCAAATATATGGTTTCCAACTTTAACTTCATAACGTATTTTATCAATAATGATTGGTTCACAAAGGTTTAAAAGTAATTTGGCCTCCTGTTCTGTAATGGTCTTTTCCCATTCAAAACGAGACAGACCATCTTGTGAAGATATCCCCTTTACTGTAATTAAACCTTCGTCATCCTTAACCCTAATACGCACTGTACGCTCTTTATGGGTGCTTAAAAACCCTTGCAGGATTCGTGTTTTTTTGAAGGCTTTTTTTTTGTAGTCCTCTGAAGTCACTAAAAATTTTCGTTCTATTTCTATTGCCATAACCCAAAGATTGAAAATTTGAATGACTTAGTGAAACTTTAAATTGTAAATTTGGTTGACCATGACTCACCATTTTCCCATACGAAAGATAATTCATGTAGATATGGATGCCTTTTATGCTTCTGTAGCGCAAATGGACGATCCAAACCTTAGAGGAAAACCTATTGCCGTTGGTGGTGGTGGAAAACGTGGTGTGGTAAGTGCGGCAAGCTATGAGGCTAGAAAATTTGGTGTTAAAAGTGCCATGGCAGGGAATTTAGCAACTAAACTGTGCCCAGAACTTATTTTTGTACGCCCCAATTTTGAACGGTATTCTGAAATCTCAAAAAAAATCAGAAGCATTTTTTACGACTATACCGATTTGGTTGAACCTCTTTCACTGGATGAAGCTTATCTGGATGTTACTAAAAACAAAAAAGGAAATCCCAGTGCTTCATTAATTGCCAAAGAGATTCGAGAACGGATTCTAAATGAAGTGGGGCTGACAGCATCGGCAGGTATTTCCATTAATAAGTTTATCGCTAAAGTGGCGAGCGATTACAATAAGCCCAACGGACAAAAAACAGTAAATCCAGAAGAGGTTCTTGCATTTTTAGAAGAATTGGATGTTAGGAAATTTTATGGTGTTGGTAAAGTAACTTCAGAAAAAATGTACCAATTGGGCATCTTTACTGGACTGGATTTAAAACAAAAATCCTTGGAATACTTAGACAAGCATTTTGGGAAATCTGGTAGGTATTACTACTATGTGGTTCGAGGCATTCATAATAGTGAAGTAAAACCCAATCGCACCCGAAAGAGTTTGGCTGCCGAACGTACCTTTAGTGAAAACCTTTCCAGTGAAGTATTTATGCTGGAAAAATTAGAACATATAGCTAATGAGGTTTCACGACGATTGACGAAAAGTAAGGTTGCTGGGAAAACCATAACCTTAAAAATAAAATACAGTGACTTTACCCTTCAAACCCGAAGTAAAACCTTGACTTATTACATTAGTGATAAGAGCATTATTTTAGATACAGCGAAAGATTTGCTATATCAAGAAAAACTAAGCAACTCTGTTAGGTTATTGGGCATTTCGCTATCCAATTTAAATACCGAATCCAAAAAAATGAAAGATGTAAGCAGGAGCCAAAATAAAGTTGAACAACGAAGTATAAGTGTACAGTTAAAATTTGAATTTTAATTTTATATAACACCCGTCTAAATTTAGACGGGTATTATATAAAGTATAGTTTATTTTATGACTATCCCAATACCGCTAAAAATTACACGTCTTGATTTCGGTAACCCTTAACGTGTTTACCATACCTTTTTCTTGTATTGGCATAGCTGCAAGACTAATTAACATATCGCCTACCCCTAAATAGCCTTTTTTACAGGCAATAGCATTAACATCTTCAATAGTTTCATCAGTACTTACAAACTTATCGTAATAAAAGGCACGTACGCCCCATAACAAACTCAATCTGGTAAGTATGCGCTTATTAGAGGTAAACACTAAAATATGGCAAGACGGTCTCCATGCCGATATTTGAAACGCTGTATAGCCACTATTGGTTAAAGTAGAAATGGCTTTGGCATCAATTTCATTGGCCATTATTGCCGCATGGTAACAAATAGATTTGGTAATGTAACGATTAGTTCTAATATGCGGCGGTAATTGAGGCACCTGAATTAAATCGGAATCCTCAACACTTTTAAGAATGTTAGCCATTTGCTTTATAACCTGTATTGGATAGCTTCCAACTGAAGTTTCACCAGAAAGCATCACGGCATCTGCGCCATCCATAACTGAGTTGGCAACATCGTTTACTTCGGCTCGAGTTGGTGTTAAACTGGAAATCATAGTTTCCATCATTTGGGTTGCTATAATTACTGGTATTCTTGCTTTTTTAGCACGAAGTACCAACTGTTTTTGTATTAAGGGGACTTCCTGTGCTGGTATCTCAACACCTAAATCGCCTCTAGCAACCATTAAACCATCACAATGTGATACAATTTTATCAATATTTTCAATAGCTTCAGGCTTTTCAATCTTTGCAATAATCGGAATTTTATAGTCACTATGTTCTGCTATTAAATCACGAAGCTGCATTAAGTCTTCGGCATGACGTACAAAAGATAGCGCAATCCAATCGACATCCTGACCAATTGCAAAAATGGCATCCTCTATATCTTTTTCGGTAAGTGCCGGTTGCGAGATATTGGTGTTTGGTAGATTTACGCCTTTTTTGGATTTTAAAGGTCCTCCTTGTATCACTTTTGCCTTTACTTCGGTATGATTATCGGTAGAGACAACTTCAAAAATTAACTTTCCATCGTCCAATAAAATACGTTCACCAGGTTTTGCGTCTTGAGGAAATCGTTCGTAGGTCATATAAACGCGCTCTTTGGTGCCTTCAAAAGACATCCCTGTAGCAAAAATGATTTCATCACCTGGACTTACAACTACTTCTTCCTTCATGACACCAACCCTTAGCTTAGGTCCTTGTAAGTCAGCTAATATGGCTGCGTTATATCCAAATTCTTTATTTAACTCACGTATAATATTTATACGTGCTTTGACATCTTCATAATCGGCATGAGAAAAATTAATCCTAAATACATCAACCCCTTCATCCAGCATTCCTTTTAATACTTCTCTTGTACTTGAAGCGGGTCCTATTGTTGCTACTATTTTTGTTTTTTTTCTTGTTGGCATTAACTAAAAATTAAATTAGCTTTAGATTTTAATTGACTTGTGTCAATGCTATAAGCTGTTACAATTTGAGGAATACTTAGAATTTGTTTTACAATATACTTTTCCTTAGAATCATTATACTCGTTTTCAATTTTTAAAAAAAAGTTAACCTGCTTGTATTCGGGTATTAAGTTGTAGGTTTTTATAATAGGTTCTTGAGTTTCAAACAATGACACATATGTTGTTTTATTTTGCTCTTCCCTTTTACAAATATTAGAAACCAAACTCCAGGTTTTTAGGTGTTTGGAATCTTCCCATTCAAAAATTGAATATACAGACTTTCCTTTGTCAAAATCTAAGTCTTCTGGTTTTCTCAATAAATTAATCTCTAAATATTTATTGAGTAGATAAGCTAGGCGATAGTCTTCTAAAGTACAATGAATACCTATTAAAGTATATTGCTCCTCATCAAAAAAATCATCGAGAACAAGCTTACGAACAGCCATAACCTTACATTAATAGGCTGTAAATATAGCATTTAATACGTTAATGGTATTTAAGTTTAGCTTAATGTTAATAATTAAATATACTAAAACGTTATAGTTAATTTTTTAAGCCAACTACTTTTTAAATCATTTTTGAGATACTCTTCTGAAATGCAAAAAAAGCACGTTTCGAAGCTTTTTCTTCTGCTTTTTTCTTTGACGTAGCCCTAGCTTTAGCCACAACCTTATTGTCTATGGATAGCTTTACGGAAAAATGCCTGACATCATCATTCCCTGTATCTTCATAAACATGGTAACCAAAAGTTTTCTTTTCCTTTTGACACCATTCAATTAATAGGCTTTTATAGCTTATAACTTTTCCTTCTAACTTTTCTATATCCACATAAGGGGTAATAATACGTTTATATATAAAGTTTTCACAGTGCTTGTAACCTTTATCCAAAAATATGGCTCCTACCAAGGCTTCAAATAAATTACCATGAATATTATCTCCAAATTGTCCTGCAGGAATTTTACTTTCGACTAAATCAATTAAATTAAATTCCTTTCCTAATTCATTTAAATGCTCTCTACTAACTACTTTAGAACGCATTTTAGTAAGATAACCTTCGTCACCACTTGGAACTTCATTATATAGATGCGATGCTATAACCGCTCCTAGCATAGCATCGCCCAAAAACTCCAATCGCTCATAATTAATGGCATTTCCTTTTGTATCCCTAATATTCATGGACCGATGGGTAAAAGCAGTACGATAGTATTTGATATGCTTAGGTTTAAACCCAAGGATTTTAGTTAATACCATAAAAAAATTCCCGTTACCTTTATAACGGGAATTTAATATGTTACGAATGATGCTCATCTGATAATTACTATCTTATTTTAATGTCAGATGTAATAAACCGTTTTTCATTTAAACTTTATATCAAATAAATTCAGGGATTTATTTCATTCGAGGTTTAATCTATTTTCTTAAACAGAACACAAGCATTGTGCCCACCAAATCCAAAAGTGTTACTCATAGCCACTTTAACATCTCTTTTTTGAGCTTTGTTGAGCGTCAAATTTAATTCAGGATCAATGTTTTCGTCTACAGTACCATGGTTTATTGTAGGAGGCACAATACCATGCTCTATTGCCAAAATGCTAGCAATAGCCTCAATGGCTCCTGCTGCACCCAATAAATGACCCGTCATTGATTTTGTTGAATTAATATTAATGTTTTTGGCGTGGTTTCCAAATACACTCGAAATCGCTTTAAGCTCGGCCACATCACCAAGAGGAGTCGATGTACCATGGGTATTAATATGGTCTACATCTTCTGGACTTAAACCAGCATTTTCCAAGCAGTTTTTCATAACCTCAATAACACCAATGCCTTCAGGATGAGGCGCAGTCATATGATAGGCATCAGATGATAATCCTCCCCCTGCAATTTCTGCATAGATTTTAGCACCTCTAGCTTTAGCGTGCTCAAATTCTTCTAAAACCAAAGCACCAGCACCTTCTCCCAACACAAACCCATCCCTAGTAGCATCAAATGGTCTTGATGCAGTTTCAGGACTATCGTTACGTGTAGAAAGCGCATGCATAGCATTAAAACCACCCATGCCTGCTATAGTTACCGCTGCTTCACTTCCACCAGTAACTACAACATCACAATGCCCCAGCCGAATGGAATTGAGAGCATCGAATATAGCGTTGGCTGAAGATGCACATGCTGAGACCGTAGTATAGTTAGGTCCCATAAAACCATGCTTAATTGAAATATTTGCAGGAGCTATGTCTGCAATCATTTTAGGAATAAAAAACGGGTTAAACCTTGGCGAACCATCACCTTCGGCATAGTTTAAAACTTCTTGCTGAAAAGTTTCCAGTCCACCAATTCCTGCCCCCCAAATAACACCAACACGCAACTTATTAACTTTATCTAAATCTAACTTGGCATCTCCAATGGCCTCATCTGCAGCAACCATAGCGTATTGTGCAAACTTATCCATTCGTCTAGCTTCCCTTCGATCAATAAAATCGGTCGCGTTAAAGTTTTTAACCTCACAAGCAAACTTGGTTTTAAACTTTTCGGTATCGTAATATGTTATAGGCGCAGCACCGCTTTTCCCACTAACTAGACCTTCCCAATACTCATCTTTGGTATTGCCTATTGGTGTTAAAGCCCCTAATCCTGTGACTACAACTCGCTTTAATTCCATAAAGTGTTTTGCTTATTTTGCTTCTTCTATATAAGAGATAGCTTGACCAACTGTAGCGATATTTTCAGCTTGGTCGTCTGGTATTTGAATATCAAATTCTTTTTCGAATTCCATGATTAACTCTACAGTATCCAATGAGTCTGCTCCTAAATCGTTAGTGAAGCTAGCTTCTGTTACTACTTCGTTCTCATCAACACCTAATTTGTCAACGATAATCGCTTTTACTCTTGATGCAATGTCTGACATAATCTTTTAATTTTAAGTTTTAATTAGTTGGCAAAAATAAAAAACTTTATTTTTAAAACACGTCTTTAAATTAAAAATGTGTCTGTAATTTACTAAAATTACATTTAAGTATTTACTTTTTCCTTTCTAATTGTTAATTATTATTCTTTTTTTTGTTCGAAGAATCCTAATCTATATATGCTTTTATGAAACGTATTGTCATTTTTGCCTCTGGAAGTGGCACCAATGCCGAAAATTTAATTCGTTTTTTTCAAAAGAACGATAAGGCATCTGTTGTTCAAGTGCTTTGCAACAATCCGCAGGCTAAAGTATTGGATCGCGCTAAACAGCTTAACGTTAGCTCATTATGCTTTAATAGAATAGCATTTTTTAATACCAATGATGTCCTTAATATATTAAAAACCACTAATCCCGATTTGATTGTTTTGGCTGGTTTTTTATGGAAAATGCCCGAATTTATTATAAACGCCTTCCCTAATAAAATTATTAATGTGCATCCTGCCTTATTGCCAAAATATGGGGGCAAAGGTATGTATGGTATGTACGTACATGAGGCTGTAGTTGCAAATAAAGAAACCAAAAGCGGCATAACGATACACTATGTAAACGAAAATTATGATGAGGGCGCCATTATTTTTCAAGCTAAATGTGACGTTTTACCAAATGACACCTCGGAAGATGTTGCTGCCAAAATCCATGAGCTGGAAATGGAACATTTTCCAAAGGTGGTTGAGGGGTTGCTGGGCAGTGATACACTCGAAGAGCTTTTAAAGAACTAGATTGTCACGGTGACTTTGAGAACCTTAGTTACCAAGGTTTTTAAATTCCAAAAACACAGAAAGCATTAGTGCTAATTAGTAAAATTCATGTCCAAAAAAAAGAAGAAATACTATACCGTATGGAAAGGCCACAAAACAGGGGTTTTTGAAACTTGGGACGACTGTAAAGCCCAAATCAAGGATTACCAAGGAGCTGTATACAAATCTTTTGAATCGTTTGATATGGCCAAAAGAGCTCTAAAAGGTGATTTTAAAGATTATGTTGGCAAAAAAGCAGCTTTTAAAAGTGACCTTTCTGAAACCGAGCTAAAAAAAATTGGGCAACCTAATTACAATTCCATTGCTGTTGATGCTGCCTCAAGTGGTAACCCAGGTAAAATGGAATACCGTGGTGTAGACACTAAAACTAAAAAGCAAATTTTTCATCAGGGCCCTTTCGAAGAGGGCACTAATAATATTGGCGAATTTTTAGCTATAGTCCACGGTTTAGCTTTGTTGAAAAAGAACAATAGTGAACGAATTATTTACACCGACTCTAAAACCGCTATAAGTTGGGTAAAAAAGAAAAACTGTAATACCAAATTGGAGCGTACCTATAAAAACAAATCACTTTTTGAGTTGGTAGACAGAGCTGTCGACTGGTTAAAAAATAACACCTATACTACCGTTATTGTAAAATGGGAAACCAAAGCCTGGGGGGAAATTCCAGCCGATTTTGATAGAAAATAAGCTGTTGACTTGTTTAAAAAAACACAAAATTTATTTTACTTTAGGAGCCATCCTTCAACTCACTCAGGACATCGCTTTGTTCGAATATTTATTTTTTCATTGAGTTTTCGCTAGTTTTTAAATGAAAAAAAATAATGTACTTTTGCAAAAAATTAGCGTTCCTCATTTATGGGTAAATTAGTAATTGTTGGCACCATGGCTTTTGATGCTATTGAAACGCCTTTCGGAAAAACCGATAAAATTCTTGGTGGTGCCGCAACTTT
Source organism: Aestuariivivens marinum (assembly GCF_022662175.1). GTDB lineage: Bacteria > Bacteroidota > Bacteroidia > Flavobacteriales > Flavobacteriaceae > Aestuariivivens > Aestuariivivens marinum. Next base: position 600,591 of record NZ_JAKMCR010000001.1, read on the forward strand.
TATTGGTCTTGCGGCTTCCCATTTTAATGTTGATACCGCAGCAGTATCTGTTGTTGGAGGTGATTTTCCTCAAAAATACCTAGATTTATTGTCAGATAAAAACATTGACCTTTCTGGTGTTGAAATCGTCAAGGATGGCAAAACCTTTTTTTGGAGCGGTCGTTACCATAATGACATGAATTCTAGGGATACGTTGGCAACCGAATTGAACACACTAGCTGATTTTGACCCAAAAGTACCTGACGCTTACAAGGACGCCGAAATAGTTATGTTGGGAAATTTACACCCATTAATACAATCTAGCGTATTGAATCAAATGACACAAAAACCTAAATTGGCCATTTTGGACACCATGAATTTTTGGATGGATAGTACTCTAGAGGATTTATTAAACGTTATTAAGCGTGTAGATGTTATTACCATAAATGATGAAGAAGCGAGACAACTAACCGGGGAATATTCTTTAGTGTTAGCGGCAAGAAAGATTCATGCTATGGGCCCTAAATATGTTGTCCTAAAAAAAGGAGAACATGGTGCCCTACTATTTCATGATGAGCATGTGTTTTATGCCCCCGCGCTTCCGTTAGAAGAGGTTTTCGATCCCACAGGAGCAGGTGACACTTTTGCTGGTGGCTTTGCTGGCTATTTGGCCAAAACAGGTGATCTTTCGTTTGAAAACATGAAGAATGCCATAATATATGGTTCCACTCTAGCTTCTTTTTGTGTGGAAAAGTTTGGAACAGAGCGTATGGTTAATTTATCGAGCATCGAAGTTCACCAACGATTAATGCAATTTAAACAATTAACAAAATTTGATATAGAATTAACAGAATCCCAACGCGCTTAAAAGAAGCGCGTTTTTTAATTAATATTTACTTTTACGTTTAGACAGAATAAATTAAAAACAAAAAATGAGTGATGCTTTAAAACACGAATGTGGAATAGCCGTAATTAGACTATTAAAACCACTGGAATACTATAAAGAAAAATATGGCTCAGCCTTTTATGGGGTAAACAAAATGTACCTTATGATGGAAAAGCAGCACAACAGAGGCCAAGATGGTGCTGGTTTTGCAAGCATAAAATTAAACATGAGCCCTGGCGATAGGTACATTAGCAGGGTTCGTTCTGTACAGCAGCAACCCATTCAAGATATATTTGCTCAAATTAACGAGCGTGTTAATAATGAATTTAGAGCCCATCCCGAATATAGTGATGACGTCGCATTGCAAAAAAAACATATTCCTTATATTGGAGAGTTATTACTAGGGCACGTGCGTTATGGTACCTTTGGTAAAAACAGCGTAGAAAGTGTGCATCCCTTTTTAAGGCAAAATAATTGGATGCACAGAAACTTAATCATGGCCGGAAACTTTAACATGACCAATGTTAAAGAACTTTTCAATAACCTTATAGAACTAGGACAACACCCTAAAGAATATACCGACACCATAACCATTATGGAAAAGATTGGTCATTTTTTAGATGATGCTGTTAGCAAAATATATAAAGACCTTAAAAAAGAAGGTTATAACAAAAGAGAGGCTTCACCGCTTATTGCCGAACGTTTAAAAGTCTCTAAAATATTAAAGCGAGCAGCTAAAAATTGGGATGGTGGCTATGCCATGGCCGGGCTTATTGGTCATGGTGATTCATTTGTGTTAAGAGATCCCGCAGGCATTAGACCTACCTATCATTACCAAGATGATGAAGTTGTTGTTGTAGCATCAGAACGGCCAGTAATACAAACCGTTTTTAATGTTCCGTTTGAAGAGGTTAAAGAATTAGATCCTGGACATGCCATTATCATCAAAAAGTCAGGAAAAGTATCGATTAAAAAAATACTCGAACCACTAGAAAGAAAATCATGTTCTTTCGAGCGTATTTATTTTTCCCGTGGAAGTGATGCTGAAATTTACCAAGAACGAAAAATGCTGGGTAAATTATTAATGCCCAAAGTTTTGGAAGCTATTGATGAAGATACAAAAAATACTGTATTTTCATATATTCCCAACACAGCTGAGACCTCCTTTTTTGGAATGATTGAAACTGCTGAGGCCTTTATAAACAAGAAGAAAACAGCAGCTATTTTAAGTGGGCAACGTTCTTTATCAGCGCAAAAGGTTACTGAAATACTATCAGAAAGAACGAGAGTTGAGAAAATAGCCATAAAAGACGTTAAATTAAGAACCTTTATCACTGAAGACAGTAGTAGGGATGATTTGGTAGCTCACGTTTATGATGTTACCTATGGGGTTATTAAACCCAATGATAATTTGGTCATTATCGACGATAGCATTGTTCGCGGTACAACTTTAAAAAAAAGTATCATTAAAATGCTAGATAGGTTAAACCCTAAAAAAATTGTAATTGTTTCATCGGCTCCTCAAATACGTTATCCCGATTGTTATGGTATTGATATGGCCAATCTAGAAACCTTAATAGCCTTTAGGGCCGCATTGGCACTTTTAAAAGACAGGAACAAATACCACGTTGTAGAAGAAGTTTATCAAAAGTGTTTAGAGCAAACTGATTTGGCAGATAAAAATGTAAAGAATTTTGTAAAAGAAATTTACGATCCGTTTACTGATCAAGAAATATCTGATAAAGCAGCTGAACTTTTAAGCGATAAAAGCGTAAAAGCAGAGATAAAAATAATATTCCAACCTGTTGAAAATCTACATAAAGCCTGTCCAAACCACTTAGGTGATTGGTATTTTACAGGTAACTACCCGACCGTTGGTGGAAATAGGGTTGTGAATCGCGCTTTTATCAACTTTTATGAAGGCAATAAAGAACGTGCTTATTAATTTAATGATTTTTTCTAAGTTGGCATTTAATCCATAAAAAACAACATTTAAACTAAAAAAAATGCCGTTCATCTAGAAAATGAGCAATTTCTATTTTTTAGATTTACTTTGGTATCACCATAACATAAGTAGGTTAAGTTCATGGTAGATTTGGGGCAAAAAAAGGTGAACACTCGTTCGCCTTTTTTTATGCGTTTTTCCTAAAATATTTTATTCAATTCTTCCTAATCAACTTCTTTTAGCCCATATTCTTTTAAGCCGATATATTTGTATTTCAACTAAAATATTTCTTGGTAGCAAAAGACTCCTATATATTCGATTCACCATAACATAAGTAGGTTAAGTTTATGGTAGATTTGGGGCTAAAAAGGTGAACTTTCGTTCGCCTTTTTTTTGTGCTTAATTTATTCATAAGTACATTTATTTAAATTAATCTGTTGTAAGGTGTTTAAAACCCTAAACCCCATTAAGCCAATATATTAGTAGTTTGCCTAAATTATTTTATTAAACTGTCGTTATGATGTAATTTTGTCGGTACCATAACATAAGTAGGTTAAGTTTATGGTAGATTTGGGGCAAAAAGGTGGACTCTCGTTCACCTTTTTCATTTTAATCCCCCGGAAGAAAGCCAAAAAATAGGCCCTGAAAAGTTTTTTCAGGTTCTTAAGAACTATAGATTTGAAAAAAATATGATACCTTAATAAAAAGGAAGCTGTCTTAATAGTTAAGACAGCCTCTTTTTTTGTTTAGACCCTTCGGCTCCGCTCGAAATAAGCGGCTCACACAATTTCACCATTGGAAAAATTGGTTCGCTGATTACTTTGCTTCAGCATAGCGTCTTTCCACTTCATTCCAATTAATCACATTAAAAAACGCTTTAATATAATCTGGACGACGGTTTTGGTAGTTTAAATAATAAGCATGTTCCCATACGTCTATACCTAAAATAGGTGTTCCACCACAACCAACACCTGGCATAAGTGGGTTATCTTGGTTTGGTGAAGAGCACACATCTACCTTACCTCCTTTATGCACACACAACCATGCCCAACCTGAACCAAAACGCGTTGCTGCAGCCTTGGAAAAGACATCCATGAAACCTTCTTTGGACCCAAAAGCTGCTTCAATAGCATCTTTTAACTCTCCCGAAAGATAGCCCTTACCTTCGGGGTTCATTACTGTCCAAAATAAAGAATGGTTGTAAAATCCACCTCCATTATTTCTTACTGCAGCATTACCCATATCTAAATTAGCAAGTATATCTTCAATAGATTTTCCTTCTAAGTCTGTTCCTGCAATAGCATTGTTCAAGTTGTTGGTATATCCCGCATGATGCTTTGAGTGGTGTATTTCCATTGTGCGGGCATCTATATGTGGTTCTAAAGCATCATATGCATATCCTAATTCCGGTAATTCAAAAGCCATAATTTTTTTGTTTTAAAATATTAGTATTTAATTTATTTCAAAATTACACATAAAACAGGTCAATTAAAAATAATAAATTGTTATCCAACCATTAATAGTTTTTATCTTTAATTAAATTTAATGAATGCAAAAAAACACCTCTTTTAAAGTTTATAATGCCTCTGCCGGTAGTGGCAAAACTTTTACACTTGTAAAAGAATATTTAAAAATACTATTTGGCTCCAAGGATTTATTTCTTTTTAAAAACATACTGGCCATAACCTTTACCAATAAGGCCGTAGCTGAAATGAAAGAGCGTATTATAGATACACTCAAACAATTTTCCAATAAGAGCATTATTAAAAGTCCCAATGACATGTTTCATGCGGTTTGCTGTGAATTGGGATTAGATCCGGAACAACTTCATATAAAATCACAAAAATTATTAAACACTATTGTACACAATTATGCTGCTTTTAACATTTCAACTATTGATGGTTTTACGCATAGATTAATACGGACCTTTGCATATGACTTAAAATTGCCTTTAAATTTTGAAGTGGAACTGGATCAAGAGTCTCTTTTAAATGAAGCTGTAAACAGTTTAATTAATAGTGCAGGAAACGATAAAGATCTTACAAAGGTATTGGTAGATTTTGCCATTGAAAAGGCTGATGACGATAAAAGCTGGGATATTACTTACGATTTTAATAAAATTGGAAAGCTTTTATTTAACGAAAATGATGCAATGTTAGTTAAAAACTTATCTAATAAAAGCTTGTCCGACTTTAAAGTTCTTAAGAAACATTTAATTAATTCAATAAAAGGCTTAGAGGAGCAAATTGTACAAAAATCAAATGCAACCTTAACCCTAATCACTGAAGCAGGTTTAGAATACAATGATTTTTCTTCAAGTTATCTTCCCAAACATTTTAATAATCTTAAAAATAAAAATTTCGATATTAATTTTAATGCTAAATGGCAAGAAGACCTAGATAGTAAGACCTTATACCCAAAACGTGTTATCAATGCTGTTGCTGTTATTATAGACGATATTCAATCTCAATTGGCAAATGCATTTTACGACACCAAACGAGATGTCTTTCAACTTAAATTTCTAATAGCTTTTTATAAAAACATAACACCTTTATCGGTGTTAAACGTTATCAACAAAGAATTAGAAAAACTTAAAGCGGAACAGAATAAGTTATTGATTTCTGAATTTAATAGTGTGGTAAGCAACCAGATTAAAGACCAGCCCACCCCTTTTATTTATGAACGATTAGGTGAGAAGTTAAAGTATTATTTTATTGATGAATTTCAAGATACCTCAATAATGCAATGGGAAAATTTAATTCCTCTTTTGGACAATTCATTATCCTCTGAAAATGGAAGCGCCATGATTGTTGGTGACGCCAAACAAGCTATTTATAGATGGCGTGGTGGGAAGGCAGAACAATTCATAGACTTATTTACTGTAAATTCTCAGCCTTTTCAGATAAAACAAGACGTTAATAATCTTGAATCTAATTATCGTAGCTCAAAAGAAATAATTGTTTTTAACAATGGATTTTTCAAGTTTTTATCAAACTCCGTTTTTAGCAACAATAATTATAAAAACCTATATGTAAACTCTCACCAAAACCCTACTAAAAAAGACATAGGGTATGTGGAATTATCATTTTTAAACATTGAAAAAGAAGATGATAAAAACGAATTATATGCTAATAAGACTTTACAAACCATTAGGCACTGTTTACAAAATGGGTATCAACTTAAAGATATTTGCATTTTAACACGCTTCAAAAAGGACGAAAAGAACTTGGCGTTATTTTTATCGGTTCAGGATGATATAGATGTCATTTCTGAAGATGGATTAATGCTTTCCAGTTCGGCTGAAGTTATTTTTATAAATAATGTGTTGGCACTTTTAACACAACCTCAAGACTACATAGTAAAAGTTGCCGTTTTAAATCATTTGGCCTGTTTATTTAATGAAGATGACAAACATGCCTTTTTTACAAAACATATAAACCTTTCACTTTCAAAATTCTTTAAAAGTATAGAAGTTTACGGTGTATCTATAAATTTTAATGAATTATTACAGCTTCCGCTATATGATTTGGTTGAAGCTATTGTTAGGGAATTTAAATTAATAACACATTCCAATGCCTATATACAATTTTATCTCGATTTGGTTTTGGAGTTTTCTCAAAAATATGGCTCCGATTTACAGTTATTTTTAGATTACTTCAATAAAAAGAAGGAAACCCTTTCCGTGGTCTCTCCTAAAGAAACTAATGCCATACAGATAATGACCATTCATAAATCTAAAGGCTTAGAGTTTCCCGTAGTAATTTTTCCTTATGCCGATTTAAACCTTTATTTGGAACGAGACCCACAAGAATGGTTTCCCTTAAATCCAGAAAAATACTTTGGCTTTACCCACGCCCTACTTAATTTTAATAAGGATTTTGAGCAATATGGCAGCACTGGTAAGGCCATATACAATAAACACAAAGCAGAGCAGGAGTTAGACAATATAAACCTTTTGTATGTGGCTTTAACACGTGCTAAAGAACAGCTCTATATCATTTCCAAAAATGATAGTGCTTTAAATGAAGAAAGTAAGAATAAAAAATACTCAGGTATGTTTATCCATTATTTACAGCACCTTAATGTATGGAAAAACTCCCAATTAACATATAGCTTTGGAAATCCTGTAAGAGAACACAAAAAGAGCATATTACCAAAACGACCCAAAGCTGCTTTAGAATTTATTTCAACAAACAAAAAAGACCATAACATAAAAATTGTTACAAAATCAGGTCTTTTATGGGATACACATCAAGAAAAAGCAATAGAAAAAGGAAATTTAATACACGAAATAATGTCCCAAATATATACAAAAGATGATACTGATATTATAATTGAAAACTATATCAGTCAAGGAATTATAAACAACCAACAAGCTAAATCCTTAAAAACAAACGTTTTAAATATAGTACAACATCCCATATTAAGCACCTATTACGGTGAGAATCAAACCATTTATAATGAACAAGATATTATTACCAATCAAAATATTGTTCTTAGGCCAGATCGTGTCGTAATAAACTCTAACAACGAAGCTGTAATTATTGATTATAAGACTGGGGCATCGGACAAATTGCACAAGCAGCAATTACAACTTTATCAAGATCTGTTAGAAAACATGGGGTATAGCGTTATGGGTAAGTTTTTGGTTTATATAAATAAAAACATTTCTATTGAAAAGGTATAAAATACAACAACCATTATATTGCATAACTTTATTGAAAGCTTTTTTATACAAAAAAAACTTTATTTTTTTACAATTACAACGTCCAATCCATGTATTTAATCGTATTTTAGTAGTATATAAGTTAAATTTATAATCATTATGGATTAATCGAATCTTTAATATTTTTATATATTTGTCTTTGTTAATAAATATTAACAACTTACTTTTGTTTACGATTAACACTTAAAAATTAAACTTTTGAATATGAAAAATCTTAGCAGATTGTTATTCGCAATGTTGCTTGTACTTGGGTATAGCAACGTAAATGCGCAAGACAAAAACAACCCATGGCAAATTAATATTGGTGCAAACGCAGTAGACGCTTACCCATCTGGAGATGGCGCCCCTTTTAGTGAGACTATTTTTAGTAAGTACTTTGATGTAGACAACTACAACATCTTACCGTCCCTATCTACAGTTTCTGTTTCTAAATATTTATCAGACGGCTTTTCTTTTGGAGTTGCTGGTTCAATAAATAAAATTGAAAATTGGGGAGAAGATGCTAACGGAGACGCTATGTCTGTAGATGATTTATCTTACTATGCCGTTGACGGAACTATTAAATATAGTCTAGGTCAAGCCTTTGATTGGAACACTTTTGAGCCTTATATAGGTGTAGGTGGTGGTTACACTTGGGTTGACGAAATTGGTGCTGGTACTTTAAACGGTACTTTAGGTTTCAATCTATGGTTTAGTGAAAATGTTGGTTTAACTATCCAGTCTGCATATAAACATGCTTTTGAAGACTATTTACAAACCCATTTCCAACATACTGCTGGTATCGCTATTAAATTTGGAGGAACAGACACAGACGGTGATGGCATCTACGATAAGGATGATGCTTGTCCAGATGTTGCTGGTCTAGAAGCTTTCAATGGTTGTCCAGATTCTGACGGTGATGGTATTGAAGATTCTAAAGACGATTGTCCTAACGAAGCTGGTGCTGCTGAATTTAATGGTTGCCCAGATTCTGATGGCGATGGTGTTGCTGACAAAGATGACAATTGTCCTTCTGTTGCTGGTTTAAAAGCTTTAGCTGGATGTCCAGATGCTGATGGTGACGGTGTAACTGATGGTGACGATGCTTGTCCTAACACTGCTGGCCCTGCTGCTAACAAAGGTTGCCCATGGCCAGATACCGATGGTGATGGTGTATTAGACAAAGACGATAAGTGTCCAGACGTAAAAGGTACTGTAGCTAATAATGGTTGTCCTGAAGTTACTGCTGAAATTCAAAAAACATTGAATGAGTACGCTAAAACCATTTTATTCGACCTTGGTAAATCTTCTATCAAATCACAATCTGAAACTGTATTAAAAGACATTATCGGTATCCTTAATGAATACCCAACAGCTAAATTTACAGTTGAAGGCCATACAGATAGTACTGGTAGCGAGAAACTTAACCAGTCTTTATCTGAAGCCAGAGCCCTTTCTGTAAAAGATTACTTAGTTAAAAATGGTATAGATGAATTTAGATTATCTGCACTTGGTTACGGAGAGTCTAAACCAATCGATACAAACAAAACTAGAGCTGGTAGAGCCAATAACAGACGTGTTGAAATTAATTTAGCTAAATAATTAATAGCTAAATCAACATAAAATAAGTAGAAAAACGCTTCGGATTTCCGAAGCGTTTTTTATTTTTATATAATGAGGACATTTATTTTTGATGTTTTAACAGACTTAAAAGAAAAACAAACAAATCTCACCGAAACCACTTTTATCTTACCAAGTAAAAGAGCAGGGCTTTTTTTAAAACATCAACTCCACAAATTTATTAATCGACCTATATTTTCTCCAAAAATATTGAGTATAGAAGAATTTGTAGAAGACTTATCAGCATTAAAAAAAATCCCAAACACAGAACTTCTTTTTCTGTTTTATAATAGCTATAAACAATTAACGCCAAAAGAAGACTTAGAGTCGTTTGAATCTTTCACTAAATGGGGACAGCTTTTATTACAGGATTTTAACGAAATTGATCGTTATTTAATTCTGCAGGAAAAAATATTCAACTACTTAAGTGCTATTAAAGAAGTTGAGCATCAACATTGGTCTTTAGAAACACCTCAAACCGATTTCATCAAAAAATACCTGTCTTTTTGGAATAAACTCAATAGTTATTACAACGATTTTACTCAATCTATGTTAGATGAAAATTCAGGATATCAAGGATTAATGTATCGCAAAGCTGTTGAAAATCTAAATGCATACATTCAAAATAATGGAAACAAAAGCCATGTGTTTTTAGGATTTAATGCACTTAACACAGCAGAAAAAAAAATAATTGAAGAATTACTGGAACATAATTTAGCTCAAATCTATTGGGACATAGACGCCACTTTTATTGAAAACAGGATACACGATGCAGGATTTTTTACAAGGCAACATAAAACGAAATGGAATTACTTTTCACATCACCCCTTTAACTGGATAACCAGCCATTATAGTAAACCAAAGAACATATCCATATATGGCATTCCAAAACAAGTTGGCCAGGCCAAATATATTGGCAACATTCTTAAGGATCTCCAAGAAGAAAATCCTTCTTTTCAAAATACAGCCATTGTTTTAGGAGATGAAAACCTATTAATTCCAGTGTTAAATTCTTTACCTAAAAATATTGGTGCATTAAACATTACTATGGGATTGCCATTAAAGTCCGTTCCTTTAGCCTCTTTATTTCAAACCTTATTAGAAATCCATAAAAAGGATTCCAAAACATTTTATTTTAAGGATCTTATTAAAATACTATCCCACCAATTTATTAGGCCTTTGTTTATAGTTGAAGGTGTAGATCATGCCTTGAGCATCATTAATACCATTAACAATACTAATTTGGTATATGTTACTCTTACAAAATTAAAGGAGATGGTTACAGAGTGTCATGAGTTATTGGATATTCTTTTCTTGGATTGGGACACATCCATTGAACAAGTAATTGAAAACTGCACCGCTTTAATTCTATTATTAAAAACACACCTAGACAAAAACAAATCATCAAACCTCCTTGCTTTAGAATATCTATTCCGTTTTAACACCCTATTTAATGAACTTTCTAGGCTTAATACAACATATCACCACATTAAAGATGTTTCAGCCTTATATGGGGTCTATAAAGAAATTTTAGCTTCTGAAACTTTAGATTTTCAAGGAGAACCATTACAGGGCTTGCAAATTATGGGTATGCTGGAATCACGGGTATTGGATTTTGAAACGGTTATTATTTCATCTGTAAATGAAGGCCTATTACCAGCAGGTAAATCCAACAACTCATTTATTCCCTTCGATGTTAAATTGGAAAACAATCTACCCACCTTTAAAGAGAAGGATGCCGTTTACACCTATCACTTTTATAGACTGTTACAGCGTGCAAAGAATGTTTACATCTTGTACAACACCGAAGCTGATGTGCTGGTCGGCGGCGAAAAAAGTCGTTTTATTACCCAATTGGAAATAGAAAACATTCACAACATCAATCATAATATTATTGCTCCAGAGGTACCAATAATTAAATCTTTGCCGAATAGCATACAAAAAACCAGCGATGTTATAACTACTTTAAAATCTATTGCAGAAAAAGGGTTTTCACCATCATCGCTAACAAATTACATAAGAAATCCAATAGACTTCTATTATGAAAAAGTACTTGGTATAAAAGAGCTCGAAGACGTTGAAGAAACCGTTGCAGCAAACACTTTGGGAACGGTAGTACACAATACTTTGGAAGCGTTTTATAAGCCATTAGAGGGACAATTTCTAACACCTGAAATCATCAAAGCTCATAAATCCAATATTTCCAAAACAGTTACACTTCATTTTAAGAAGGAATATAAAGCTGGTGATATTACAAAGGGCAAAAACTTAATCATCTTTGAAATTGCCAAACGTTATGTTGCGAATTTTTTAGACTTGGAATTAAAACAACTGGAAGCTGGAAACACCATAAAGATTTTAGCTATCGAAGTCAATAATGTAGTCCCCATTAATATTCCAGAGTTAGGATTTCCTATTAACTTAACTGGCAAAGTTGATCGAGTAGATGAATACAATGGTATGGTAAGGCTTATAGATTATAAAACGGGAAACGTTCAGCAAAATAAGGTAGAAATTGTCGATTGGGAAGATCTTACTACAGACTATACTAAATACAGTAAGAGCTTCCAAGTACTTACCTATTCTTATATGATGTCACAATCTAACCATATAAAATTACCAATAGAAGCTGGAATTATATCGTTTAAGAACTTAAATTCAGGATTTATTAAGTTTACAAAAAAAGATAAAGCAGGTTATGGAGCTAGAAAAGAGGCTTTAATTACTCAAGAAACCCTCTCCCATTTTGAAACTGAACTTAAAAAACTGATTGTTGAAATCTGTAACCCCACTATTGATTTTGTTGAAAAAGAAGTTTAATGATGACCATCCAAAAAAACATAATTATTGAAGGCAAACACAACAAACCCATATTGGTCGATGTTTTTTATACTGAAGACAACTCACCAAAACCTATAGTCATATTTTGTCATGGCTATAAAGGGTTTAAGGATTGGGGTGCTTGGAATTTAATGGCCAATGCATTTGCCAAAGCGGGTTTTTGTTTTATAAAATTCAATTTCTCACACAATGGCGGCACAGTAGAACAACCTATAGATTTCCCCGATTTGGATGCTTTCGGCAAAAATAATTATACTAAAGAACTGGACGACCTAGAAACCGTAATTGATTGGTGTTTTAATAGTGACCCTATAAAAACCGAAGGCGACTTAAAAAACATTAGCTTAATTGGGCACAGTCGGGGCGGGGGCATTGTGACCATAAAAGCTCAGGAAGATCCACGCATAAAAAAAGTGATAAGCCTGGCAGGAGTTTGTGATTTTGGAAAACGAACAGCCACAACAGGTGATGTACAACAGTGGAAAAAAGATGGGGTTAAATATGTTTTAAACGGACGCACGAAACAACAAATGCCCCATTACTATCAGTTTTATGAAGATTTTATTGCCAACGAAGAGCGATTGACCATTAAACGTGCCGTTTCACAATTTAAGGTACCATATTTAATTATTCATGGAGACGCAGATATCAGTGTGCTTATTGATGAAGCTTACCAGCTCCATAAATGGAACAACAATAGTGAATTACATATTGTTGAGGGAGCCAATCATGTTTTTGGGGCTCATCATCCATGGTTGGAAAAGAAAATGCCCACTTTGTTGCAAACTGCAACCTATAAAATCATTAACTTTTTAAAATAAAAAAGACCTCCAATTCCTCGAAAGCTTTTCTATTGCTGTGGAGAAGATTGAGCTCCCTTCGGCTCTGCTCAGGACAGGCTTCTCGCCCGAAACAAAACAAAAATCCACCGCAGATGCGGTGGATTATGTGGAGAAGATCGGGCTCGAACCGACGACCTCTTGACTGCCAGTCAAGCGCTCTAGCCAACTGAGCTACATCCCCAATTATAGTATTTATAGTGTTTACAAGGCTTTTGCCGATTTTAAGCAAACTTGCATTTCACAGCAAAAGTATGCAAATGTATACATTTTAATGCAAAAACCCACCACCAAAACCCACCACCAATTTAATTTTTTTTTTGCCGAATAAGAAAGGTAGATTTTGAAGGTACTATTTTATTCATGTAAAGCTAATTGTACCAATTGTCAACCGAGTATTTCACAGTTTCTACAAACAGGCATTTCCAAACGTTGAACCAAAAAAGTTCAAGGTCTTAAGGAAAGCCTATTTATCCTATTTGAAAAAATCACATCTGTGATTGTAATATATGTGTGGGTAACTAAAATAGCTATTTAAAAACCCTTTTTATTATGGCAATGAGTGCGGCTATGGCTATAGCCAAAAGAGCTACTCCAACAATACAATAGGAAATAACAGTTAGCCAACCTTGGATGGCAACTAATGTTGGATGGTTTGGAGTTGTTCCTTCAATAATTTGCGTGATTCCTTCAACTAAGTGTGCAAAACCAAAAATTAGGGGAATCTGACAAGCAACAACTGAAATGATTATAATAACAACATTCCACAGAATAGGCACTTTTAAGAATGGATTTTTCATTACCATTTAATTTTATATTTAGCATCTTTTTATACATAATTTAATCATTAAACCTTATATCGCTCTACTTTTATTGTAACTTCCATTTTTACCATGATTGTTATATTTATAATCATCATTGCTTTTGGAACATGTAAACATGGTCACTGTCAGTATCGACATAAAAACCATTTATAGTTTAATGTTAAAAGATATTATTTGAGAAATTATCAGGAAATGATATTGGTCAGTACAGGAGTTAATTTAGTTTGGAATTATTTATGCATCATATAATTACATCTGTGATTGTGTGATGTGGAGAATCTATTGTTAGTTAGTAACTACTTTTATTAAAAAAAACCACCACCATAGCCCACCTCAAATTAAATTTTTATATGGTCCACAGCTAAATTTATTATGATAATTAGTCTGTAGGACTTATCTTTAAAGTTCTATAGATAAACACCTATTTTGGTGTATGTATAATAAACATAAACACAATGTGTTTATACAGTTGTTGGGCATAACAGAGTATGAATTACAAAACAAATATTTAAAATATGAACACTAAAAATTTACCATTTATTGCTTTATCAATTTTGTTTCTTTTGTTTTCATGTACTACTAAAGTTGACTCGGATAATGAAAAAACAGATGTAATAGAAGCCATTAATCAATTATATCGGTCCTTTGAAAATAAGGATATTGACCTTATGTCAGAAATTATGGCTCATGACGAAAGTATGCTTAGTTTTGGTACTGGTATTTCCGACCTTCACAATAGTTGGTCTGAATGGAGAAAAAATCACATAGCTCAATTTGAAGGATTTGATAAGGCCGAAATCTATTCCAAAAAAATGAATATCTATCTGAGTCAGAATTGTGATGTTGCTTGGTTTGCAGATGTCAATGATTGGATATTAGTTATTGATAATGAAAATATACAATTGAGTGATATTAGAATTACAGGTGTACTTGAAAAAAGAAATAATTCTTGGAAAATTGTTCAAATCCATGCTTCAGTTCCTCAGAACTAATCTGAATAAAAACGACTATGTCCATTACTGTGTAAAACGTCCATCCGCCCTTTGAGAGTATACGGCGTTTACCCTTGACCGTTGTGCTTCATTAAAACCATTCAATGACCAATGATAAAATTCTTTAGAAAAATTAGACAAAAACTACTCTCCAAAAATAAATTCAGCAAATACCTTGTTTATGCCATTGGAGAAATTATACTCGTTGTAATAGGAATTTTGATTGCCCTTCAAATCAATAATTGGAATGAAAACAGAAAAAAAAATAAAGAGGAACAACATTATTTAAATGATCTTAAAACAGAATTCTCAAGAAACCTAATGACATTAGAGCATTTAATAAAGAATAGTGATTTTTATTTCGAAAATGCCTTAAAGCTTGCCAATTACACATTAACAGATTCACTAAACCTTTCTGAACCTGAATTAAACTACCTGCTGTTTAATAGCATAATTCCTGAAGTTCAATACAGACCTGCCCCTGGCACACTAAACGAAATTCTGAACTCGGGAAAATTGGAGATAATTACCAATAGCGAATTAAGGTCTAAATTATCTTCTTGGAATGGAATTCTATTAAAAGTCCGTTTTCAAGAAGAAGAGCATGCCTATACCAGATTAAAAATTTTGGATATGATTTACACCCAAGGAGAATTTCGAAATGGCTATATAGATACTAATTTCAAGAAATTTGGTTTAATGCCTAGAAACACAGAATCTTCAAACATACAATTACTGAATAAGCAGGAATTTGATAATTTAATTTCTGTCTTTTATTTGACTGGAAAATATCTAAATGAAAATTATTATGGTGAGCTCAAACTTAATATTGCAGAGATAATAGATTTGATTGATAAAGGATAAAAACATGTATAATTATTTTGGTTGAATTTTAATTATTAACTTTAGCAATATTGTCAGGACAATACATATTAAATATGAAAAATTGCATTGAATCAATCATGAAATTGAGCACTTACTATATGATTGGTTTGATTACATTGGCTTCTTGTATTTCAAAGAATAACGAATATCAAGAAACAGACTTTTGTACTAGTATTCACCGAAATGACACGTTATCACTTTCCAATGAACTTGAAGATATAAAGGGACAAATGGATACCCTTACGGGCGTTTACGTCCTAGAAGATGGTAGTGGCTCTATGGTGGCCAGGGCATGGTTAAGTGAATATGCCGAAAAGACCATAGATGTTCAATATTTTATTTTTTCAATGGACAATGTTGGACTTATTGCTTGTGACTATTTGATAAGAGCGGCTGATCGAGGGGTTCAAGTTAGAATTCTTGTTGATGATATAATGGTTGATGCTGACATTCAAGATATATTAATGTTTAATTCTCACGAAAATATTACAGTCAAAATTTATAATCCAGGGGTCAATTTGGGCAAGAACATTTTTAGTAAGATCAAGAAATTTACATCAGATTTTCGATCTGCCAATCAACGGATGCATAACAAAACCTTTATTGTAGATGGTAAAATAGTAATAACTGGTGGTCGGAATATTGCTGATGAATATTTTGACTATGATCACGAATATAATTTTCGGGATAGGGATATTCTATTGTTTGGTAAGGTATCAAAAGAAGTGAATACATCCTTCGATGAATTTTGGAGTAGCTCATTAAGTATAAATGTAAAAGATATTATAAACGAAGATCCGGGTATAGTCTATCCCAAAAATAGATTTGATAAGCTTCATGAATATGCCTGTAATCCAGATAACTTTTGGCCACAAGTGAGAGAACGTATAGCGAATTTACCAGCTGCATTCAATAAAATAAAGAACTCTGGCGAGCTGGTTTGGCTGGATGATGTCGAGTTTATTTCAGACATACCAGGTAAAAACGATGGCACTTATGGTCTAGGAGGAGGTGGAGTTTCAACTAATGCCTTAATTGATCTTATTAAAAATGCCAAATCATCTATTGATATTCAGACACCTTATCTAATTACAACTGAGCTAAGTCGAAATTTATTCAAAGAAGCAGTAGAACGTGGAGTGAAAATTAGAATACTCACTAACAGTCTTGCTTCAACAGATAATGTTGAGGCTTTCGGTGGCTATCAAAGTGACAGAGAAAAATTACTGAGGACAGGTGTTCGCATATATGAATATCGTCCTGATGCTTTAGAACGAACTAGAATAATGACCAGTGAGCTACAAGAAACGTTGCACTATAAACCAATATTTGGACTTCATGCAAAATCAATGGTTATTGATAAAAAAACAACTGTTATAGGAACATTTAATCTGGATCCTAGAAGTGCCAATTTGAACACGGAGTGCATTGTTATTATTAAATCAGATAAAATTTCAAAAGGAGTATTAGTTGGAATGGAAGAAGAATTCCAACCTGAAAACTCTTGGGAAACAACATTAGACTACAATCCTGATTTCGAAGTCAATAAGATTAAACGGTTAAAAACTTGGACCAGAAAAATTATTCCTAAAGAC
The DNA here is from genome assembly GCF_022662175.1 of Aestuariivivens marinum. GTDB lineage: Bacteria > Bacteroidota > Bacteroidia > Flavobacteriales > Flavobacteriaceae > Aestuariivivens > Aestuariivivens marinum. The sequence goes on from NZ_JAKMCR010000001.1 coordinate 617,702, forward strand.
ATTTTGTAAGTAAATGACACGGTTGCTAACACAACCTAAACTACTTTAAAACGTAGTTTAGCCTAACCGTTCTACTTCAATTATGATTCGTCCTGAATAAAGTCTACATAATTTTAACATTATACGCAAAAATGACAAAGTGATTAGATGTTAAATCGAATCGTTTAAATTGAAGATTTTAGACAAACTTACAACCGAAAAACTTAACAAAAGAAAAAAATTACGCATATCGCACAGCTACAAAAAGAGGTTTAAAAGTTTAAAAACTAAAGAACCCTCCCCTAGAAGAAATTATTTCATCCCACTTAACACCAAAACAGGGATGGTACTGTGAAAGGCTTTCTTAAGAATGGTATTCTTTTCCCATTTTTTTGTAAAAAATCCGCGTTTTCTTCTTACCACGCATAACATATCGGGGTTGTGTGATTCGTAATGACGTAATACCCCATGAAATGTGGTCGCATTTTCAGTTTTAGTAATATTGTTCACTAGCGATTTTAAATCATTATTTACGTTAAAATCTCCTTCCTTATAATATGGTGTTTTTACCAATAGTAAATCTACTACTGCATTAAAACGTGTTTTAATATCCTTTAAAGGATTAAGCACACCTTTTTTTTTAATAATAGCCGATTTTATAGCCATTAAAATGTTGGTAGGTTGTGAAAAGCTATAGCCCTCTGGAACAATAAGTGCCGGAACTTGCATTTGCTTTATAATCTTTCCCGAAGTTTTGCCTAAAAACACTTCATCTCTAATAGAATTAGTCCTGGGTTCAATTAAAACTAAATCAACTTCTGCAGCCTTACAGGCCAACTCCAAAGTATCGATTAATTTTCCTTTTAAGGTTTTAACAATAACCTCAACACCTTTAGTCTCAATTTTCGATACCAAATTATTTAAAAACTCTAAACTTTCACGTTCTATAATATGATCCACCTTAATCATTGTACCCGCTTTGGTATATACATTATATACTTGTACCACAAAAAGTTTTGCGCCAAAAAACTTGGCAAAATCTACAGCATATTGTAAATGGCTTAATGCATTTTTAGAAGAGCCAACAGGAACTAAAATGTTTTTCATTTAGGTTTATTTAGTGTTTTTAAATTATTCACCAAAAATTATTTAAAAAAGCCTAATTTGGTGAACTATAATGCAAAAGTATAAATTAAAATGATTCGCAAGGGGACCATTAAAGATATAGATAATATCTTATTGATAACAAAAGCCTGTGCATTAAACATGATTGCCAAACGTATATTTCAATGGAATGATACCTACCCCAATAAAGCTGCTTTTGTTAAAGATGTTCAACGGGGTGAATTATATATACTGGAAATAGAAAATACCTCTGTTGGATGCATTAGCGTTTCAACGTTTATGGACAAAGAATACATTTCTGTTCCATGGTTAACAGAACATAAAAACAACATCTATATTCACCGCTTGGCGGTTCATCCCAACCATCAGGGCAAAGGTTATGCTCAACAACTTATGGCGTATGCAGAAGCTTATGCCATAAAAAATAACTATACGTCCATAAGATTAGACACGTTTTCACAAAACCCCAGAAACTTAAAATTTTACGAACTTCGCGGCTATAAAAAAATAGGGGACATTTACTTTCCGAAACAAAGTGAATTTCCATTCTATTGTTACGAATTGGTCTTGTGAATACACACATAAACTTTAAATACATTAATAAACTGGCCATTCCAGCTTTAATATCTGGTGTGTCCGAACCCATTTTATCACTTACCGATGCCGCTATTGTTGGTAACATAGGTGTTAATGCCACAGAGTCCCTCGCTGCTGTCGGCATTGTAACCACCTTTATTTCCATGCTTATTTGGGTCTTGGGGCAAACACGAAGTGCTATATCTTCTATTGTGTCCCAATATGTTGGCGCTAACAAATTAGAGCAGATTAAAAACCTCCCTGCGCAAGCCATTTTTATTGTTACTTCTTTAAGTTTGATTATAATTGCTACAACTTACCCTTTAGCAAGAGAAATTTTTAAACTCTACAATGCATCTCATTTAATTTTGGATTATTCGGTGACATATTATAAAATACGTGTGCTCGGGTTTCCGTTTACCTTGTTTACCTTTGCTATTTTTGGTGCGTTCCGTGGCTTACAAAACACCTATTACCCCATGGTTATTGCGCTTATTGGAACAATTACCAATATTGTATTGGATGTTATTTTGGTGTATGGCATAGATGGTTATATCCCCGCCATGAACATTAAAGGTGCTGCCTATGCCAGTGTAATAGCCCAACTGGTTATGGCAGTAGTTGCCACTTACTACTTGTTGAAAAAAACCCATATTCCCTTAATACCAAGGTTTCCTTTTCATCATGAAATAAAGCGGTTTGTTTTAATGATTCTTAATCTGTTTGTTAGGACCATAGCCCTAAACGTTACCCTTTATTATGCCAGTGCCTTTGCCACCAGTTACGGTGCAGAATATATTGCTGCCTATACCATTGCTATAAACCTATGGTTTTTGGGGGCGTTTATTATAGATGGGTATGCTAGTGCTGGTAATATTCTATCGGGAAAATTATTTGGTGCAAAAGCATATAAAATGCTTATAGCACTAAGCAACAAGCTTATTAAATATGGTGTTATTGTTGGCATTGGTTTAGGGTGTATTGGAGCTTTAATTTATTATCCTATCGGGAAAATTTTCACCAAAGACCCTGCTGTTTTAACGGCATTTTACAATATTTTTTGGTTGGTACTACTCATGCAACCCTTCTGTACATTGGCTTTTATTTTTGATGGCATCTTTAAAGGACTTGGTAAAATGAAATATTTACGAAATGTATTGTTGTTTTCTACCTTTATAATATTTCTACCCGTATTGTTCTTTCTTCATAATTTAGATTATAAACTCTATGCTATTTTCGTTGCCATTATGCTATGGATTATTGCGCGAGGAGTCCCTCTAATCATAAAATTCAGAAAAACGTTTATACCACTTTCACAAAACCCTTAACTTTGTAACATAAATAATAAGGTTATGTCAATACTATTAACCCTAATTCAGCAGGTAAATATTGAAGAGAAAATTAAAAATGCACCAGACAAAAATTATGAAATAGGGGTGTTTATTGGCTCTATGTTGCCTTTTGTGGTATTGGTCATATTTGCCTATGCATTATACAGATATAACAAAAAGCGAATTAACAAAGAATAATTTATGGATATCATGTCCTTTTTAAGCGGAAACGGTTTATTTCTTTTACTGGCTTTGGTTTTAATTATTGTTTACGTCGTAAACCGAAGAAAACGAAAGTAGGTTTTTTGTTTTCAAAAAATAAAACCTTACTACGCTTTACCTTTGGTTTGATTTATATTGAATGAATCCAAGGGCTTATGATTAAGCAATAGAAATGAACATTTACCATTTTATATTTATCTCGTTTTCAACCATCCCGTAATACTCAACCGTTCAGTATTTACGAGCTTAACTTCATGCTCAATGATTTGACTTTCAAAAATAACTACCCTCCCAGGTAATGGAAAAATCGCTTTTTCTACTTCATTTAAATACAAGACCAGCTCGCCTCCATTTTCCTTTTGCCAGCCATCTTCATTTAAATAACATACAAATGATAGTTTACGGCGATCGTCATTTTGAAAAGTATCGATATGTTTTTTATAAAATGTCCCTTTAGGATAAACGGCATAGTGAAATTCCTTTTGTAAAATTCCTAAAAAACAAGTCTTATTTAAATAGCCTATCAAGTTGTTTATCTTATTAAAAAACAATGACTCACTAGCATTAGTCTTGGTTTCGTCTATCCAAAAAATTAAATCGCCTCTAATAGATTGTTCTATAGTTTCATTTAACCGGTTTCCTATAGCAGCCTTCTTAAAAGCATCTTCTTCATAAGCTTTTAAAAGTGCTTTCCTTAATAGATGTACTTCTCCATCTGTAAAAAATCCATCAACAATGCTATATTGCTGTTGGGATAAATCCGAAATAATACGTTCAAATAATGGATTCTCTACAAAGTCCAAGGACTCAAATAAAAGACTCATAAAAATACCCCATAGATCCTTTATGGGTAAAAGTGCGCAAATGTAATCTAAAAATGCATCCGTTATACAAAATGACTGTTTTTCCTCTGCAATAACATAAAAATTCATGTACTTTTGTGTTACTAATCTATCAACCAATGAGTGCTATTCGCATAACCAAGCAATTTTCTTTCGAAACCGGGCATGCCCTTTATGGCTATGATGGCAAGTGCAAAAATGTTCACGGACACAGTTATAAACTTTCGGTAACCGTTATTGGCAAACCTATTACAGATACTGCCCATGTAAAATATGGGATGGTTATCGATTTTGGTGATTTAAAGAAAATAGTAAAAGAAGAAATCGTTAATGTCTTCGATCATGCTACGGTGTTCAACAAGAACACACCCCATGTTGAATTAGCAAAAGAATTGGAAAATCGCGGCCATAATATCTTGTTGGTAGACTACCAACCCACCAGCGAAATGATGGTTATTGACTTTGCTAAAAAAATTAAAACTCGACTCCCAAACCATATAAAATTACACTCCTTAAAGCTTCAGGAAACCGAAAGCTCATATGCCGAGTGGTTTGCATACGATAACATATAGTCTTGGTGAATGCTTATCATAGACTCGCTTTGTTACAAATACCATTATAAATGCTGAACATTGCCAGCCAAGAACTGCTAACTGAATACTGCGGCTATTTACTATTTTTACGACTTCTTTACTTATATTTACCAAATGCAAATTCCCGAAGGCAAAAAAATATACTTCGCTTCCGATAATCATTTGGGCGCACCAACGCGTGAAGACTCCTTACCTCGCGAAAAAAAGTTTGTGGCATGGCTCGATTTGGTCAAAAAAGACGCTGCTGCTATTTTTTTGTTAGGTGATTTGTTTGATTTCTGGATGGAATATAAAAAAGTGGTGCCCAAAGGGTTTACCAGAACCTTAGGGAAACTGGCTGAAATTAGTGATTCTGGCATTCCCATCTACTACTTTGTGGGGAATCACGATCTTTGGATGAACGGTTATTTTGAGGAAGAACTTAATATTCCCGTGTACCATAAACCCAAGGAATTCACCTTTAACAATAAGACTTTTTTTATAGGTCATGGTGACGGTTTAGGTCCAGGGGATAAAGGTTATAAACGCATGAAAAAAGTGTTTACAAATCCGTTTTGTATATGGCTGTTCCGTTGGTTACACCCCGATTTAGGTGTCCGTTTGGCACAATACCTCTCTGTTAAAAACAAACTTATTTCAGGCGATGAGGATATCAAGTTTTTAGGCGAGGATAACGAATGGCTGGTACACTATTGCAAACGTAAATTAGAGAATAAACACCGGGATTATTTTGTGTTTGGTCATAGACACTTACCTCTAAAAATAGACCTTAACCAAAACTCCAAATACATTAACCTTGGTGATTGGATTGGCTACTTTACTTATGGCGTTTTCGATGGCACAACTTTTGAACTTAAGGAATATTCAAACTAAGTCAATAACCCCCATTTGAACATTTTGATTTATGGCTTTTAGATGTATATTATTAATGCTGTTTTTAAAGGTTTACACAGGCTTTTCTCAAAACAAAGATTTTCTTATCCATGATAACTACAAGCGAAGCTACATTACCTATCTTCCCAAAACCTATTCTATAGACAAACAACACCCCTTAATTTTAGTGTTGCACGGCGGTGGTGGTACAGCAACCCAAATTATGCAAAGCACTAAAGGATATTTTAATGTATTAGCTGATAAAAATGGGTTTATTGTTGTTTATCCCAACGGCGTAAAAAAGTCATGGAACGATAACCCTAAACGGGACACTAACAGCTTTTCTAGAAAGAAAAATATAGATGATGTAAGTTTTATAAAGAACCTGATCGAACTGCTCGAATTGAAATATTCCATAAATCCGAAAGCGGTTTTTGCTTGTGGCATATCGAATGGCGGATTAATGTCCCAGACCCTAGCCATGGCGTTACCTGATAAAATTAAAGCTGTTGGCATGGTCGCTTCTAATTTTGGTAGCATTCAAATTGAAGAATCAAAAAATGTACAGCCATTTTCCATCTTATTTATTCATGGCACTGCCGATCCAATATTCCCCTATCAAGAAGTGGACATTCAAGTGTTTAATAAAAGTAGAGGTCATGTTCTGGGCATTGATAAAAGCATTACTTATATGTGCAATCTTAACGGAAATGAAAAGCTTCCTATAAAATTATCTATAAAAAACAAAGCGTTAAATGATAATTGCACAAGTGAACACTGCATTTTCCCCAACCCTAAAAACCCCTATTTAAAAATTGAACTGATTAAGGTTACCAATGGTGGCCACACATGGCCTGGAGCCAAAGAACAGCGATTCATTTCAAAAGTTGTTGGCAATACCACGCAAGATTTTAATGCTTGCGATAAACTTTGGGCTTTCTTTAAAAGCATTATTGATTAACTCTTTTCGTGTGATTCCAAATCTTCCGTCAAATCCAATTTTCGAAACGATGGCGACACCAAGCCTGTTGTTATTACCGTAATTAATGTCATCGTGCCTCCAAAAACAACGGCTGTTACCGTGCCCATAAGTTTGGCGGTAAGTCCACTTTCAAAAGCACCCAATTCGTTAGACGACCCCACAAACATTGAATTTACAGAAGATACCCGCCCGCGCATATCGTCTGGGGTTTTTATTTGTAAAATGGTTTGACGAATGACCATAGAAACACCATCTGTCATCCCACTAAAAAACAGAGCCAATAGAGATATCCAAAATACCGAGGACAGTCCAAAAACAATAATACATACACCAAACCCGAAAATCGCTGCTAATAGTTTGATGCCTGCGTTTTTACTAATGGGGATGTAGGCTGTGATAAGCATGGTTATAAATGCTCCAACGGCGGGTGCTGCCCTTAAAATACCAAATCCCTCACTCCCCACCTTTAGAATATCCTGGGCATAAACAGGTAATAAAGCAATGGCTCCACCAAACAGTACGGCCACCATATCCAAAGTCATGGCTCCCAAAATAGCTTTGGTCTTAAATACAAAACTCAAGCCTTCTTTTAAACTTTGCACAATTGGCTCCCCAATTTTGGGATTAAGTATAGGTTTTCGTTTTATCTGTATTAGAATGATTAAAGACAGTATAACCAGTCCAAAAATGATACAAAGTGACCAGTGTACACCAATCCACCCAATGGCAACACCCCCAAATGCGGGCCCTAAAACGGCCGCCATTTGCCACGTTGAACTATTCCAAGTCGCCGCATTAGGGTAAATTTTTTTAGGTACAATTAGCGCCACTAACGAAAAGATAGTTGGACCAAAAAACGATCGTAAAAACCCCCCAAAGAAAACAAAGGCATAAATGCAGTACAATATGGCTTTGGTAGACCAACCTGAAACAACCTTATCCCAGGTCAATAAAAATAATCCCAAGCTTATTAATGAAAACGCAGCGATACAGGTTATCAATAAATTACGTTTTTCCTTTTGGTCTACAATATGTCCGGCAAATAAAGCCATGGTAAAGGCTGGAATAATTTCCAAAAGACCAATAATACCGAGCGATAAGGGGTCTTTTGTTAAACTATACACCTGCCATTCGATAACTATAAATTGCATAGACCAAGCAAATACCAACACAAAACGTACCAATAAGAAAATATTAAACTCCCTTATACGCAAGGCAGCATATGGATCGGTCTTTAACATAAATTATGCTTTTATATCCCTTAATTTTAATTGCAAACTTTTACGCCCTTGCCATTCATTTTCATCAATGGAATAAACTGCACTAAACGGTTTTTTATTGGAAATAATGTCGAGTTTATCACCCATACCAAAACCGATAGCGACTAAATTTTGATCACTGAGCGTAGTCGAAGTGACATTAAGCCTTAAATGCGCATCGTCTTCACCCACACACTTACCATAACCCGTATCTATAAGATCATCGGTCATAAAAATAGGGGTCATATTACCAGGGCCAAAAGGTGCAAACTGTTTTATGATACGCCAAAGTTTGGAGTCTATTTGTTGTAAATCAATTTTGGCATCGACTTTAATTTCAGGAGTCAATAAATGCTTGTCAATAGTTTTAGAAACTTCATCTTCAAAGGCCTTTTTGAAAGCTTCGTAATGTTCTTCTTTAAGTGTTAGTCCAGCAGCATATTTATGGCCACCAAACTGCTCGATATAAGCGTTACAGGCTTCCAAAGCATTATAAACATCGAATCCAGACACCGAGCGTGCCGATGCGGCTAATTTTTCACCACTTTTTGTAAATACTAATGTAGGTCTGTAATAAGTGTCGGTTAACCGAGAAGCCACGATACCAATAACACCTTTATGCCAAGTTTCGTTATAAACAACAGTAGTATAGCGGTCCTGTTCTTTTTGTGCTTCAATTTGCGCCAAAGCTTCTTCTGTAATTTGTTTATCTGCATCTCGCCTATCGGTGTTAAAAACTTCTATTTCTGCCGCATACTGCTCGGCCAGATTCAAATCTATTTCCATTAATAAGGCAACGGCATAATTACCATGTTTCATTCGTCCAGCAGCATTAATACGCGGAGCAATAATAAACACCACATCGGTTATGGTTAATTCTTGTTTTCTGACTTGAGCTATTAAGGCTTGTATACCAGTTCTTGGCATTTGATTAATGACCTGAAGTCCAAAATAAGCCAACACCCTATTTTCACCAGTAATGGGTACAATATCCGCTCCTATAGCTATAGCCACTAAATCGAGATATGCCGTTAAATCCTCAACTGTTTTTCCTTCTTGAACCGCTAAAGCCTGTACCAATTTAAAACCAACACCACAGCCGCAAAGCTCTTTATAGGGGTAGCTACAATCTCCCCTTTTGGGGTCCAACACTGCTACTGCTTTTGGCAGCTCATTTCCCGGTCGGTGATGATCGCAGATAATAAAATCGATGCTTTTTTCTTTGGCATAAGCAACTTTGTCTATGGCCTTTATACCACAGTCCAAAGCAATAACGAGTGTAAAACCATTATCATGTGCAAAATCAATCCCTTGGAATGAAATACCGTAGCCTTCGTCGTATCGATCTGGAATATAGGTGGCTACATTAGGTGTTCTTGTCTTTAAATAAGATGCCATTAAAGCCACCGATGTAGTTCCGTCTACATCGTAATCACCATAAACCAAAATATTCTCCTTATTGGCAATAGCTTTTTCTATTCGGGCAACCGCCAAATCCATGTCTTTCATTAAGAATGGGTCGTGCAAATCGTTCAAACTCGGCCTAAAAAAACGTTTGGCATCTTCAAAAGTTTGTATACCCCTTTGCACCAACAGTGTTGCTATAATAGCATCGACCTGAAGGGCTTGTTGTAATGCCTCAACCTTATGTAGTTCTGGTTTTGGTTTTAGCGTCCACCGCATGTATTATTCTTTTAGCCTAATTCTGTTTTTATAGACCTCTTCTCCCTCTACATATACTTTAATATAGTAGCGTTGCTTAGGAAGGTAGGACAGGTTATAATCCAAAGATCCTTTAGTAAAATTATAGTAGTTATGCTCTTCCAAAATTTTAGACTCATTCTCTTGATCGACAATTAACACTTTTACGTTTGCTGACGTATTGGAAAAATAATCTAAAGTAATGGGGCCACTAGTCCTTGCCGGAAAAACGGCAATGGATGGTTTATTATCCAATTCATAAGGTATGTCGTCACGCACTGTAAAATAATAATTAATATGACTTCCGAAATCGGATTTAAATTGTTTTATAGCCCTGCCCAAAGAATCCAATAGTTTCACCTCTCCTCTACCATCTCTTGCTTTAAACCAAAATTCCAAGCCATCACCAGCAGTATCGTTAAACTTAAAGTTGTAATTACCAGGGTTCAGTTTTATGGTGTCCAAGTATACCGTGCTTGGTTTCATATCTATACTGTCTTTTTCAAAGGCAATATCCCCGAAGCTGTTTTTAATGGCATATGTATTTTGCCCAGGTTTATTATTGGTTTTATAATATACAATAATAGTTTCCGGTAAAATATTGGGGCGTTGGTATGTCGATTGTCCTAGATTATCAGTAGAAAAAACATCTCTTTTTCCGTTAGGCCTTTCCAAAGCCACATGAAATTGAGCAGTATCTTTTTTGCTGAAAACTTCAGTTGGTAAAACTATTAAGGTCTCTTCTCCAAAACCAACATCTCCTTCCCATTGATATTTTTGAGGTTTTTCTCCTTCCAAATGGTAGACAATAGTCATTTTTTTAAGCGGTTGACTACCATTGTTTTTTACACGAATTACAGGCAAACCTCCAAATGGATTCTTTCTACTGTGTATAATACGTGTCGAGGGTTGAATAATATCTACCAATGAAACATCGTTAGCTGCATTTGCTTCTTCATATTCAATAACAAAGGCACTTATCAATTCATTTGCACTTGGGTTTTCGGTTTGGTAAGGTTCCATATTTACATCGACAGTAAACGGTTTCCCTGATACAGTTTTTAAAAGTACCTCATCGGGCTGCACTAAATACCCTGGACACCAATTGGCTCGGTCAAAAATCCAGGTTCCTGCCTGTGGAAATAATGGATTGTCACCACATTCCATCCATAAATCCTTATGGTCTACTACTTCTCCATTAAAAACTATATCGCGGTACTTACTACAAAACTCCCCACAGCCATTAGCATCCATACCATGGCCGGTTTGGTGAATCTTCATTTTTGAAAAACTGGTATTAGAATTTGCTTTGATGGTTACTGGAACCAAATGGTTTTCAATAGGGTCATCTTCATAACCATATTTATAACTCCCATCATAAATTTTGTGAATGGTAATAGGGTTAGCTATTGGGGTGCCATAGGTAATTTCAAAATCCACGGTCACTTTCCAGCCCCGCGTTTTATTATCTTCATAGCCTGAGTGTATATAATCAATCTCTACCTCATCCCTAAGAATCAAACTAAAATCGGTAACATCAACCTGCCATTCAAAACCCCAATCCTTTTGAAAAAAACCGCCATAAGGCGTCAACATACGTGCAATTTCATAAACGGTAGAATCGTTTTTTTGACGCGCTCTTATATGATCTACATAATCCCAATCGGCACAGCGTATACTATCGGGACACTGAAATTTTAAGTTTAATATAATGCTGCGTATGTCTTTAGTCTTTTTAGGAAAAACAGCCCACCTTTTATAACTATTGTTTCCTTTTGAGGGATCTGTAACTATCGTTTCTCCATTATGGGAAATTACATGCGTTTTTTCTTGGGTATGCACATAACCTATAACCCATAGGCTAAAAATTAAGATATTTAATTGCTTCATTGTAATGTTTATTGGTTAAAAACCGTATTGATTTTAACATCGGCAAACTGGCGAAACATTTCCATTACACCACAATATTTCTCAACCGATAAATCAACAGCTTTTTGTAATTTTTTTTCATTTAGGTTATCCCCATAAAAATAGAAAATCATTGTAACCTTATCATAATATTTTGGGTGCTCTTCAGTAAGATTAGCATCTATTTCGATTTTGAAATCTTCGACTTCCAACTTCATTTTTTTTATAAGACCCCCAACATCTATACCAGAACAACCTGCCAATGCCGATAGCATTAATGCCTTAGGGCGATACCCTTCCCCGTTACCACCGCCATCTAATCCTGCATCTATAAAAAGATTATGGCCCGAAGGATTAGTGCTTTCAAACTTTGTATTGCCCAACCACTTTGTTGTTATATGATTTGTCATTATTTAATTGTTTTTTGTTTCTTGTATGTCTCAAAAATACTATTAAAAAATATAATTATGCCTTTAGTACCTCCTTTATCTGCCGACTATGATTTAGAGACCAAAATGCTTGCTGAATTTTTTAACGAGACTTTGGGATTTTGCCCCAATTCGGTACTCACTATGCAACACCGTCCAGCCATTAGTAAGGCGTTTATTAATTTGAATAAAGCTGTTATGGCCAATGAAGGTAGGGTAACCTCAGCTTTAAAACGCATGATTGCTTGGGTGAGCAGTAATACTACTGGTTGCCGTTATTGCCAAGCTCATGCTATTCGGGCAGCCGAACGGTATGGTGCCGAACAGGAACAATTGGATAATATTTGGGAATATCGCACACACCCTGCTTTCTCGGAAGCCGAAAAGGCAGCACTAGATTTTAGTTTGGCTGCTAGCCAAATACCCAATGCTGTAGACGAGAACATTAAAAAGCATTTATACGAACATTGGAATGAAGGTGAAATTGTTGAAATGCTTGGGGTGATTTCACTCTTTGGTTTCCTTAACCGTTGGAATGATAGCATGGGTACTTCCATAGAAGTTGATGCCGTTAAAAGCGGTAAAAAATATTTAGATAAACATGGATGGAATAAGGGGAAACATGCTTAAAACGAAGAGGTCTATTCTGCCCAATCGTTTCATTATTTTTTGTTTTTATCTTTTGAAATAATTACAGCTTTTATCTGTTAAAGAAAACCAAAGGCATTAATACCTATTAATAATTTTAAATTATTTTCTCCCTTCAACACAAATTACAATTTCTCCCTTAGGGGGTTTATTAGTAAAATGTTCCAAAACATCTTTCATTGCTCCTCTAATGGTTTCTTCATATAGTTTAGATAGCTCTCGAGAGACAGAAACGAGTCTGTCCTCACCAAAATACTCACAAAAATGAGTCAACGTTTTAAGGAGTTTATGTGGCGATTCGTAAAAAATCATGGTTCGGGTTTCTTCAGCCAGAAGTTGTAATCGGGTTTGCCGCCCTTTTTTAACCGGTAAAAACCCTTCAAATACAAATTTATCGTTTGGCAAGCCAGAGTTAACTAAAGCAGGTACAAAGGCAGTAGCACCAGGCAAACATTCTACCTCAATATTGTTTTCAATGCAGGCACGGACGAGCAAAAAACCTGGATCTGAAATAGCAGGTGTTCCCGCATCGCTTATCAACGCAATAGACTGTCCCGATTTCAGCCTCTGCAAAATAGCATCAACTGTTTTATGTTCATTATGCATATGGTGCGATTGCATATGTGTTGCAATATCAAAATGCTTTAAAAGCTTTCCCGAAGTGCGGGTATCTTCTGCCAATATTAAATCGGCATTCTTCAGAACCTCAATAGCCCTAAATGTCATGTCCTTTAAATTACCTATTGGGGTTGGTACCAGAAAGAGTTTGCTCACTAAATTATATTTTAAGTTTGATTTTTAATTTATTTAATATCCATACAATCCCTATTATCACAAAGGAAAACAACAACGATTTCAATAATCCTTTGTTTCCGTTGATAATACTTTCGGGCAAATACAAAGTTCCTGTCATAATCATGATAGGATAGACAAGATAGGGCATAACATAACAGGTAAGTGTATTTGTTCCAGCAATTTTTATAGGTTTAGCCCATATCCTAAAATTAAATTTATCTACAATAATATAAATAATCAAAAAGCTTAAGGCGCTAATACCTATACAAACAGAAATCCATGAAGGGGTAGCCCTAATTTTTGAAAATCCACCCCAATAGGGTCTCAAGGCAAAGCCATAAACTATAATTACAAACGTAAATATGATTGAGCCTATAATAAATAAATATGTTTTATTTATTTTTTGATAGTTTAAAAGCATCCTTCCTATAATCATACCTGCACAAACAGAAGCATGCATAGAAGCACTTACAATTAATTTGAATGGTGTTATCTGTGTTGCCGAAAAAAACTCCTGAACATTTAATAATTGAAAAACGATAAAAGCTATAACTAGGGCAAAAAATTTTGCTCCCAAATAGAGGTAAATTATTACATTAAAAAAATAGGCCCAGCCAATTAACCCTAAAATACCCCACCAGTATACTTTCATCCATCCAAGATTAGGTACTAAACCGCCTTGGTATATAAGGGCTAAAAAAACAAATAGGACTATACCTGTACTTTGAAATAGTGCAATTGATTTTTTTCCAAGGAATTTAAAAGGTTTGTAATTCAACCAAACTAAAAAAATAGCAAAAACCATAATAATTTCCCAAAGGTCTTTATTTATGATCATTCCCTCAGAATTTATATTTTCAAAATTAACCATAAAAAAACCCATGATAATTAGCGCAAAAGCCCTTTTGAAAACATGTTTTAAAATAGTAGTATTACTTTGTAGTTTGTCTCGCCTAGATTTAATGGCAAATGGGATGGACAACCCAACAATAAAAAGAAAGGCTGGAAAAATGACATCCGAAAAACCTATGCCATCTTCAAAAGCATCTTTATGCTGTAACCATTCTGGAACGCCTGATAAGGTCCAAAAGTCATTCACAAATATCATTAAAAACATAACAAGAGCCCTGAAGATATCGATCGAAACAATTCTCTTGGAACCTAAATTTTGTTGCACTTCATTAGGTTTTACTCGTACTTACTTTCAATAATTTCCATAAATCGAATTTCAAGCTCTTCTTGATTAACCCAGTTATCATAGTCTGGTTTAACCATATCATAAATAAACCGCTTGGCTTCGGCATAAGAACTCGTAGTATTTAATTGAGAAATAACACGGTCATAATCTTCATTTTTACCATCAAATAAGTGCTTGATAAAAGCAATTTTATCATTAAGCCCAATATTTAACCGTCCTGTTTTTATTTTATCGTTTAAGGATTTTTTTTCATTGTTTGAGCCATCATTGATTTTAGAAATTGGTTCAAAAACAGGTGTATTTTCAAAACCAGCCGTAATTTCCTCTAGGTTACTTTTATATGTTTTTTTTTCAGGAATGGCTTCTTCAAAAACCGTATCAATCTCTTCAACATCATCTGGCATATGCGATACCATGTCCTTAATTTTATTCATTACTGGCTCCATAATCTCGTCGTCTTCAACATCATCTAGATTAATGTAAATTTTATCTTCTACTTCAATATTATCACTTACTTTATTGTTAAAAGCAGTATCTAACATGTCAAAAAAAGAGGAATCGCTACCAATTGTAGGTAAGGCATCTTCAAAATTTTCGTGAGCAAATTTTAAAACTGTTAACTTTTCGTATAGCGCAGAGACCTCAGCATGCATTTTAACCACGTCTTCCTTTCCTTTTAACTTTAAAATTCTATGTGCTATACTTATTAACTCAGACTCAAGCTTCTTCTCCATTATTTTTTATTTTGAAATTAAGCCATTAGGCTTTTGATTTTTAATAAATTTACGCCACCTTTATACAAACGAACAACGGCTTGGTTTTAGTGTTAAATTTACAAAATGTTTCTTGAAAATACTGTAAATCATAAAGAACAATTTGGTTGGATTGAAGTCATCTGTGGCTCCATGTTTTCTGGAAAAACAGAAGAACTCATCAGGCGGCTTAAACGTGCCAAATTTGCAAGGCAAAAAGTGGAGATTTTTAAACCTGTCCTTGATGTCCGCTATGATGAAGAAATGGTAGTGTCTCACGATGCTAACGAAATTCGGTCAACGCCTGTGCCAGCTGCCGCAAATATTCCCATTTTAGCTGATGGCTGTGATGTGGTTGGCATTGATGAAGCCCAATTTTTTGATGATGAAATAGTACGAGTATGCAACGATTTGGCCAATAAAGGGGTGCGTGTTATTGTCGCAGGATTGGATATGGACTTTAAAGGCAATCCTTTTGGCCCTATGCCCAACTTAATGGCTACGGCAGAATATGTTACCAAAGTACATGCCGTTTGTACCCGAACAGGAAATTTAGCACAATACAGTTATCGAAAGGCAAAAAATGATAGTCTTGTTTTTTTAGGTGAAGTTGAAGAATATGAACCCTTAAGTAGAGCGGCATATTATAAAGCAACCATGCGGGATAAGGTACGCAATATGAAAGTTCACGATGCCCAAGAGGTTAGCCCTAAAACCAAAGAACCTGATGCCTAAAGCCCAAGAAACTATACTTGAAATCGATTTAAATGCACTCAAACATAATTTTGATCATCTTAAGTCCAAGTTAAAAAAGAACACCAAGTTGTTAGCTGTTGTAAAAGCTTTTGCCTATGGTAGTGATGCCTGTGAAATTGCAAAATACTTGCAAGAACTTCAAGTCGATTATTTCGCAGTTGCCTATGTAAATGAAGGGATAGTTTTAAGGGAGGCGGGTATTAAAACGCCTATTTTGGTACTTCATCCCCAGATTGTAAATTTTACCGACTTAATTTCCCATTGTCTTGAGCCTAGTCTTTACAATGCAACGGTTTTAAACCAATTTATTAAAGTTGCTTCGGCTAAAAACCAAAAGCATTATCCTATACACATTAAATTCAACACTGGATTAAATCGTCTGGGATTTTCGGAAAATGATGTGGATTACGCAGTTTCTAAAATAAATGAAGCGGCATGTGTTAAAGTAGTTTCTATTTTTTCACATCTGGCAGCCAGCGAAGACTTAATGGAAAAAAGCTTTAGCCTGAAGCAAATAAATAGTTTTAAGAGTATAGCCAAAAAGTTTAATAAAAAAATAGGTTATAAGCCTTTGATGCATATATGCAATACCTCTGGAATTTTAAATTACCCAGAGGCGCATTTTGACATGGTAAGGAGCGGCATAGGGTTATATGGTTTTGGAAATTCTAAAACTGAAAGTGCCCATTTTATACCTATTGCTTCTCTAAAAACCATCATTTCCCAAATACATCTTATTAAAAAAGATGAAAGTGTAGGTTACAACCGAGCTTTTAAATCGGAGACTTTTATGAAAATTGCCACCCTGCCCATTGGACATGCCGATGGGATTTCAAGAATTTATGGCAATGAAAGGGGTTTTGTTATTGTAAACGGGAAAAAAGCTACTATTATTGGTAATGTATGTATGGACATGATTATGGTGAACATTACTGGTATTGATTGCAAAGAAGGGGACGAGGTAATAATTTTTGGCTCCAGTGCCACTTCTGCAGAAGGTTTGGCCGAAGCCGCCAATACCATTTCGTACGAATTGATTACCAGTATTTCTCAACGGGTTAAGCGGATATTGATCAAATAAGTGCTTAACAAATGTTAATTTACCGGCTTTTTTATTTATTTTAGTAAGGTACTAACTAAAAAATATCATTATGCTAAAAGAATTTAAAGAGTTTGCAATGAAGGGCAACTTGGTAGACATTGCCGTTGCTTTTGTTATGGGTGCTGCATTTAACAATGTGGTTAGCTCCTTTACCGGTGGAATTGTTTCTCCTTTAGTTGGACTGATTTTTAAATCGGATTTTAAAGGTTTAAAATGGGTTGTTTCTGAAGAGTCTGTAAATGAAGCTGGAGAAAAAGTAGCAGAAGTAGCCGTGTTGTGGGGAGATTTTGTAACCAATTTAATTGACTTTATCATTGTTGCGTTTGTAATGTTTATGATTATAAAAGGCATTAACAGATTAAAAAAGAAAGAAGAACCTGCACCACCTCCAGCTCCTAAAGGTCCTAGCCAAGAAGAATTACTTGCTGAAATTCGTGATTTATTAAAAAAATAACATGTTGTTAAATATATAACTTTGTGTTATTTGTTGTTAAAAAGCCTTTATTTTCTGAAATTTGAAGGCTTTTTATATGGGCAATAGCCTAAATATTCTATAATTTTGTCGCTCAAATTTTAAATGAAACACACATGAAGGTAGCTGTTGTTGGCGCCACGGGTATGGTTGGCGAAGTGATGCTAAAAGTATTGGAAGAGCGTAATTTCCCTGTTACAGAATTAATTCCTGTCGCTTCAGAGCGTTCGGTTGGAAAAACCATATCCTATAAAGGGACCAGTTATAAAGTGGTTGGATTGGAAACTGCAGTTTCCATGCGTCCTGACATTGCTTTATTTTCAGCGGGTGGAGGCACCTCTTTAGAGTGGGCACCTAAATTTGCAGAAGCTGGCACAACGGTAGTTGATAACTCTTCGGCTTGGCGTATGGATCCGACCAAAAAATTGGTAGTGCCCGAGATTAATGCTCATGTGTTAACCAAAGACGATAAAATTATTGCCAACCCAAACTGTTCAACTATTCAAATGGTTATGGCTTTAAATCCGTTACATAAAGCCTATAAAATGAAGCGTGTTGTGGTTTCTACCTATCAATCGGTTTCAGGTACCGGTATTAAAGCGGTAAGACAATTAGAAAATGAAATCGCTGGTATTGAAGGCGAAATGGCCTATCCTTATCCAATTGGTAAAAATGCTTTGCCGCATTGTGATGTATTTGAGGAGAATGGATATACCAAAGAAGAAATGAAATTGGCTAGGGAACCTCAAAAAATAATGAACGATAGTACATTTTCGGTATCGGCTACGGCTGTTAGAATTCCTACAGCAGGCGGACATAGTGAATCAGTTAACGTAGAGTTTGAAAATGATTTTGACTTATCTGAGGTACGTCAATTATTAAGCGAAACCCCAGGTGTAGTGGTTCAGGATAACACAGCCACGAATTCTTATCCTATGCCTATTTATGCACATGAAAAGGATGAGGTTTTTGTGGGACGTATTAGACGTGATGAAACACAGCCTAATACCCTAAATATGTGGATTGTTGCGGATAACTTGCGTAAAGGCGCTGCAACAAACACCATTCAAATTGCTGAGTACTTAGTTGAGAATAATTTAGTGTAAAACGAGCTTTACAGCTTCCTTAAAACTCCTGGCCAAATGCTAGGAGTTTTTGCTTTTACTCCTGATAGATAAAATACAATGGATCATCTGTTGATGCTTTCTCTAAAATAGCCTTACTAATATACTCACAAATCTGTTTTTGTCCTTCAAAATTAATTAAGTCAATCGTGTCTTCGGGCGTATGGTACTGCTCGTGCCCACCCGTATGCATCCCTAAAACTGAGATGTTCTTTTTGTAAAACGACACGTGGTCCGACCCGCCAATCGAACCAGCATGGACAATAGGTGTAAGTCCTAAAGATTCCCCTAAGTTTTTCATAAAGTCTACTCCATTGGGAAAGGTTCCTGCTCCACCCATATATACATGCTTTTCGTCATTCATCCTTCCAAGCATATCCATATTGATCATCAACTTTATTTGTGTCAACCGTACTGGTGGATGGTTTACAAAATATTTACTCCCCAATAAACCTTGCTCTTCGGCGCCAAATGCCACAAAAATCACACTGCGTTTTAGTTCACTTTTATGAGAAGCAATATATTCGGCTATTTCAAGTAAGGCAGAAGTGCCACTCGCATTATCATCTGCCCCATGGTAAACTACACCACGTTTATCAGATTTTGATGACGGACCACCAAACCCTAAGTGATCATAATGGGCGCCCAAAACAATGTATTCCTTTTTTAAAATAGGATCGTTCCCTTCTAAAAAACCAACAACATTCCATGTTTTAACTTCTTTTTCAGGCTTGCCTTTATCAACCTTTAATTGTGCAGTAAACTTTTGCTTAAATCCATTTTTAAAAGCATTCAACCCAAAAGTTCTAAATTCGTTTTTTATATACCTAACCACTTGTCTGTTGGCATGCCCTCCTGGCAATCGCCCTTCATTAATATCCATAGTTAAATAGGATATATGTGCCCGTAGTTCATTAACTGTAACTTCTGGTTGGGAAAACATGTTGAAACAGAACAAATATATCAATGTCAATAAAATGTTTTTTCTAATCATTTTCAGTTTGTATCAATTTACTCCAAAGATAATAGAATCTGCCTTTTTAACTTAATGGTAAATTCTTCAAAATCATTTATGTATTTTTGAGGCTCTTTCAACAAATATATTTAACCCTTTTGATTGAATAAAAAGAGAACATATGCAAAGATTAGTAATTGGCCTTTTTGTCCTTGGCACTTTGTTGGCTTGTAAAGAAAGTAAAACAGAAAAAAACACAATGGTTGTAAGTTACCCAGAAACTAAAACGGTAGATACTATAGATACCTATTTTGGAATTGAAGTAAAAGACCCTTACCGCTGGTTAGAAGATGATAGAAGTACAGAAACCGAAACTTGGGTTAAAGCCCAAAATAGGGTAACTCATGGTTATTTGGAAACCATTCCCTTTCGTGAAGCATTAAAAGAACGTTTATCGAGCCTGTGGAATTACGAAAAAGTAAGTGCTCCCTTTACTGAAGGTGATTATACCTATTTCTCTAAAAATGATGGTTTGCAAAACCAAAGTGTATATTACAGAAAAAAAGTTGGCAATGGTGAAACGGAAGTGTTTTTAGACCCCAACACCTTTTCTGAAGATGGTACCACCTCGCTTGATGGTATGAGTTTTTCTAAAAATGGAAAAATATTAGCTTATTCCATATCTGAAGGGGGAAGTGATTGGCGAAAAATTTTGGTTATGGATGTCGAAACCAAAGAACTTATTGAAGATACCCTCGTGGATGTAAAATTTACGCAAATATCATGGTACAAAAATGAAGGCTTTTACTATTCCAGTTACGATAAACCCAAAGGCAGTGAATTATCCGCTAAAACTGACCAGCATAAAGTATATTATCACAAACTGGGAACGCCACAAAGTGAGGATCAGCTCATTTTTGGAGGAACGCCCGAAGAGAAGCATCGTTATATTTATGCTATGGTTACCGAAGACGACAAATATCTTGTTATCACTCCTCGGGTTTCAACATCTGGAAACAAACTGTTTCTAAAAGATCTTTCCAAACCAAACAGTAATTTTATCACCGTTTTAAACCATACCGATAGCGACACCTACTTGTTGGACAATCAGGGCAGTAAATTATTTTTAGTAACAAATTTAAATGCCCCTAATAAAAAAATTGTTACAACGGATGCTTCAAACCCTGCTCCAGAAAATTGGGCAGACCTTATCCCTGAAAACGATAATGTTTTAACCCCCTCAACTAGTGGTGGTTATATTTTTGCACATTATATGGTCCATGCCATTTCACAGGTTAAGCAATACAATTACGATGGTACCTTGGTAAGAGATGTAGAACTGCCAGGATTGGGTACTATTAGCGGTTTTGGAGGTAAAAAAGAAGAAAAAACAGATTACTTCTACTTTACCAATTACAAAACGCCCTCCAGCATTTATAAAATGAATGTTGATACTGGAGATATTGAAACTTATTGGCAGCCATCAATAGCCTTTAATAGTGATGATTATGAGAGTAAACAAGTGTTTTATGCTTCAAAGGACGGCACCAAAATCCCCATGATGATTACCCATAGAAAAGGTTTGGAACTCGATGGGAAAAACCCAACCATTTTATATGGTTATGGCGGCTTCAATATTAGCCTTACCCCTTCGTTTAGTATAGGCAACGCTGTTTGGATGGAGCAGGGTGGTATCTTGGCCATTCCTAATTTACGTGGCGGTGGCGAATATGGGAAAGCGTGGCACATCGCAGGCACACAACTGCAAAAACAAAATGTATTTGATGATTTTATCGCTGCAGGTGAATACTTAATTGCAAACAACTACACATCATCAGACTATTTGGCTTTACGCGGTGGCTCAAACGGTGGTTTATTGGTAGGTGCCGTTATGACCCAACGCCCCGATTTAGCTAAAGTGGCCTTGCCGGCTGTTGGGGTTTTGGATATGCTGCGTTACCATACCTTTACCGCAGGTGCTGGTTGGGCTTATGATTATGGAACAGCTGAAGATAATAAAGCCATGTTCGAATACCTAAAAGGGTATTCACCTTTACATAATGTAAAAACAAGTGTAGAATACCCCGCGACTTTAGTGACTACTGGGGATCATGACGACAGGGTCGTCCCAGCCCATAGCTTTAAATTTGCTGCTGAATTGCAAAGCAAGCAAACTGGGGATAATCCAACCTTAATCCGTATAGAAACTGATGCGGGGCATGGTGCTGGAACTCCTGTAAGCAAAACCATAGAACAGTATGCCGATGTTTTTGGATTTACACTATATAATATGGGTTATCGTGTTCTACCAAGTAAAATGGAAAATTTTAAAGACTAATTAACATGTTGCATTTTAAGCACAGTTAGGGGCAAACCTTAACTTTCCGACTGTGTTTTTATTGGATTGCTATGCTCACCGTAACCAACCTTTCTTTTTCCTATAAAAAAACACCTGTTTTAAAGAACATTTCATTTAACTTAAAATCAGGTGAAAATCTGGCTGTGATTGGCCAAAGCGGTTCTGGGAAAAGTACCTTACTTAAACTGCTATACGGCACATACGATCTGGATGAAGGCCAAATGTTTTGGAAAAATCATGAAATTCTCGGGCCAAAATTCAACCTCATTACAGGACCTGATTTCATGAAATACGTAGCACAGGAATTTGATTTGATGCCTTTTACTTCGGTAGGCGAAAATATTGGTGAATTCCTATCCAACTTCTACCCGGAAGAAAAACAAAACCGTATCGACGAACTTTTAAAAGTAGTAGAACTCACCACATATAAAAACAAAAAAGTTAAGACCTTAAGTGGTGGACAAAAACAACGTGTGGCATTGGCCAGAGCTTTGGCCAAAGCTCCTGAAATATTGCTGTTAGATGAACCCTTTAGCCACATTGACAACTTTAAAAAACAATCGCTGCGCCGTAGTCTGTTTAACTATTTAAAGGATAAAAACATAACCTGTATTGTTGCTACTCATGACAAAGAGGACGTTATCTCCTATGCCGATACCATGATTGTTTTGCATGATACCAAAGTCATCGCAAACCAATCGCCACAGGAATTATATAACAGTCCCAACAACGCATTAATTGCTTCATTTTTTGGGGAATTCAACATCATTGAAAATCACATTGTTTATGCCCATCAGCTTAAGGCTGTTGAAAAATCCAACTTAAAAGCGATTATTAAACATACTTATTTTAAAGGCAATCATTATTTAATTGAAGCCGAATTAAAGGGTAAAAAGATCTTTTTTGAACACCCTATTAGCCTTGAAAAAAATTCAACCGTATCTCTAACAATCAATCGTTAAATAGTATACATTTGTGCTATTAAATTTCTGTTTTTATAGCAGTTGAAAACCACACATAACGCCAAAAATCCTACCATAAAAAGAAGGTTTCTTTTTATTTCAAGGTGGGGAGAAATACTGGATCTTGTATATTCAGTTCAAAAGGAAGGCCACTCAGTTAAACTATTTATCGAAGACAAGCCATCTAGGGAAATCGGTTTCGGTTTTGTTAAAAAAGTGAACGATTGGCAAAAACATATCGATTGGGCCGATATCATTATTTTCGATTATACAGGATATGGTAAAATCTGTGATGACTTACGCACTACTGGAAAACTTGTTTTTGGAGGTTCCCAATACACCGATTTATTGGAGTTGGACCGCAATTTTGGACAACAAGAACTTAAAAAGCATAAAATAAAAACCTTGCCCTTTAAAGAGTTCTCCAATTTTCACGATGCCATTTCTTATGTGGAACTAAACCCCGATGCCTATGTTATAAAACCTTGTGGTGAAATACAGGATCTTAAACAATTACTTTTTGTAGGAAGTGATGATGAAGGTTTGGATGTAATTCGGGTATTAAAGGCATACGAAAAATCGTGGGGCAATAAGTTTGGAGATTTTCAATTGCAGCGAAAGGTACGCGGTGTTGAAGTATCGGTCTCAGCTTTCTTTAATGGCAAGCACTTTATAAAACCACTTAATGTCACCTTCGAACATAAAAAACTGTTTCCTAACGAGCTAGGTGTTTCTACTGGTGAAATGGGAACAAGCATGTTTTGGACCAACGATTCCCCAATATACGATGCTACCTTAAAAAAGTTTGAAACCACTTTGGCAAAACACAATTTTGTGGGTCACATTGATATTAATTGTATTGTAAACGGCAATGGTATCTATCCTCTAGAATTCACCTCCAGATTTGGTTACCCACAAATATACATACAAAGTGATGGAATTAACGAATCTTTGGGTAATATGATATACAAGATTGCTAATGGCGATACTTTTACGTTTAATACTAAAAAAGGCTTCCAAATAGGTGCTTATATTGTGGTGCCTCCGTTTCCTTATACGGACAGGAAAAGTTTTGAACTGTTTTCAAAAGACTCGGTAATCATTTTCAAAAAAGAACTTAAAGAAGGTGTGCATCCCATACACTTAAAATGTATAAATAACGAATGGTTAATAACAGGCAATACGGGTATTGCGCTTTTGGTAACGGGAATGGGAGTAACCATGAAAGACGCCCAGCGCATGATGCAAAATCGCATAAGTAATATTATTGTGAACAACAGTTATTACCGTACCGATATTGGCAACCGATGGGTTGAGGACTCCGATAAGCTTTGGGCTTGGGGCTTGTTATGATATTTTTTAGGTGTGAAATACGAAGCTTGAAGCAAAAGATATAATCCATGAAATTCCTATTTAAAAGAACCCAAAAACCCAATAGGTTTTTTAAAATTCTGCCACAGGATTGGCAGGATATTATCGGACCGCAATGGAACAATTACCGAGATTCTTCTTCCATTTATATTATTGAATGTAATGGGCAGGTCATAGCTGGTGGTATTATATTTTCAAAAACACCTCCAAATGCTACTCCATTGGAAATAACCTATAATCACTTGTTTGATAAAGGCTATCTGTATTTAGGATTTATTTTTGTAATACCCAAATATCGAGGAAAACAGATCGCCAGTGGCTGGTTGGGTGCATTAAAAAACAAATATAAAAATCAACCATTTTGGCTCACTATTGAAGATTTTGGCTTAAAATCATTTTACAAAAAAAATGGTTTTAAGCTTATAAATGAAGACTCTAATTTCATTGGAGAAGAATGGGTTATGGTTTCAGAATAGTTTAAATTATTTTATGGACCTGTATATTTTCTCCCCTAAAAACTATAATGTCATTTACAGTTTTCCCTAGAAGTAATTGTCCTATAGGCGAATGGATAGAAATGGCATAAAACACATCTTTGGCCAATCTTAGTTCGCCAACACTAATGGCAATAAAATAATTTGCTTTGCTTGTATAAACTACGCTTCCCAAAACAATCACTCTTGATGTTTTTTCAATATTTATTTTAGAAAGAATCGCACTAGTCTTTTGAATTTCCGCAAGTTGTTGTCCTGCTTTTTCCCGCTCCAATTGTACCATAGCACGACCTGTTTCATGTTTGTCGCCCGCTGTGCTCTTTGTCTCAGCATATAAGGATTCCTGTAGCTGTTTAATGGTAGCCTTAACTAGATCTAGCCTAGATAACAAAGTATCTCGACACTTATTATAAAGTTCTTGCTTTATTTTGATATCGATTTTACTTACTTTCATTATAACTTAAATGACCATAATACACCATTTGTTTTTTAATCCATTCTTTTCTTCCCTGTATATAACTTGAAGGCGGATTAGCTCTATAGTTCCTTGGGTTTGGCAAAATGGAAGCAATTGCTGCAGCTTCATCTTTTGTTAATCGTGATGCCGATTTACCAAACCAATATTGTGATGCCGCTTGAATACCATAAACGCCATTACCCATTTCAATACTATTTAAATAGACTTCCATAATGCGCTCTTTAGACCATAATTGTTCAATTAAAAAAGTGAAATACGTTTCCAAACCTTTGCGCAACCAACTGCGTTGTGGCCACAAAAACACATTCTTGGCCATTTGTTGACTTATGGTACTCGCTCCCCTTAATCGTTTTCCAGTTTTGTTATAATCAATAGCTTTTTCAATAGCCTTAATATCAAAACCACTATGTTTTATGAAGTTTTGGTCTTCACTACAAATAACCGCCAATTGTATCTGTTTAGAGATTTCATCCAAACCCACCCATTGGTGTTTCCATATTTTAGTGGTTTGGGTTTCCTTTGCTTCAAAATAACGAATGGCCATAAGTGGTGTTGCAGGTACTGGAACCCATTTATAAAGTAGGACCCATAAAACGGAAAGGATGATAAACCAAATAACCGATTTGAATAAAAACTTGTATATCTTTTTTAACATATCAATCAACTAAACCAGCCAATTCCATACCTACTAAACTACCAATAGCAACACCCATACCACCTAGACGAACACCACAGTAAACATGGTTACTTAGTTGCTTAACAATAGGTTTTTTTTGAGCACCAATACCCATAATGCCGCTCCAACTATAATCAATCTCAAAAGGTGTATTGGGTAAAATTGTTGTTGCCAAGAGTGTTTTTAATTTATTTTGAATTAAAAGAGTTTGTCCAAATACTGTAGTTTCTTCTGTTTTAAAATCGAGATTTCTTCCTCCTCCCAATAAAATCCTATTATCTATATTTCTGAAGTAATAATACCCTTTATCTAAATGAAATGCTCCTTTAATGTGTAGATCTTTTATGGGTTTAGTAATAAGTACTTGTGCTCTGGCCGGTTTAAGGTCTTCATTTAACAATTGCAAAGCAAAACCATTGGTAGCAATCAGTAATTTTGATGTTGAAAGTTGAAAACGGTCAGTAACTACTTTAACGGCATTAGCATCTTCCAAAAAGCTTAAAACGGACACATTATTTAATATTTTTATTCCTCTGGATTGTGCTTTTAAAAGTAATGCTTCCATCATTTTACCTGTGTCGATCTGTCCTTCGAAAGCATTAAAAATATATTGAGTATTAACCTTTTTAAAATGGAATAGATTGCCCTTTAAACAAAAGACATCCTGATTAAAAATAGGCTTTAGTAATTGATTAACCTCATCCATTCTCGACATGCAGGTTTCAAAAAGTTCCATATCGACTTCATTGAACAATTCGTAACCTCCTAGTTGCTGGTATTTAATAGTTGTATCGCCTAAATTCTGTCTTAGTAAATGTAAGCCTTGAACACGTTTTTTTACCAACTCAAGTACTTCCCCTTCAGTATGAGATGTTAAATCATCCAAAATCTCACTCAGACTTCCAAAACACGCAAACCCTGCATTTTTGGTACTAGCGCCTTGTGGTAAAATCCCTTTTTCTAATATTACAATACGTGATTTTGGAAATCTTTCTTTTAGCGATAATGCGCAATTAAGGCCCACAATACCACTGCCAACTACGGTGTAGTCTATATTGGTTAACCAACTTTTTATTTCCCAATAGGATAAATTCACTTGTTTAGGAATTACAGTTAATTAGTAGCTTCGAAATTAATCAAAAAAAACTCCGAAATTGCCTTCGGAGTTTAAATCTAATCTTCTGTTTCTTTTTTCATAACGAAGTCTTCCATAAACTTGGTCGTGTAATGACCAGCCAAATAATCGGGATGGTCCATTAACTGTCTATGGAATGGAATGGTTGTTTTTATACCTTCTATGACAAACTCATCCAATGCACGCTTCATTTTACTTATCGCTTCTTCTCTAGTTTGAGCAGTTGTAATTAGCTTGGCAATCATTGAGTCATAGTTAGGCGGTATTGTATAACCTGAATACACGTGGGTGTCTAAACGTACACCATGACCTCCGGGGGCATGCAAAGTTGTAATCTTGCCTGGTGATGGCCTAAATCCGTTATAAGGGTCTTCAGCATTTATCCTGCATTCAATAGAGTGTAAATTAGGGGTATAGTTCTTGCCAGAAATTGGCACGCCTGCAGCCACTAATATTTGTTCTCGTATCAAATCGAAATCGATAACCTGCTCTGTAATAGGATGTTCAACTTGAATACGAGTATTCATTTCCATGAAGTAGAAATTCCTGTGTTTATCAACCAAAAATTCAACAGTTCCTGCTCCTTCATACTTAATATACTCGGCTGCTTTTACAGCTGCTTCTCCCATCTTTTTACGTAGTGCTGAAGTCATAAATGGTGATGGAACTTCTTCTGTAAGCTTTTGATGACGACGTTGAACGGAACAATCCCTTTCAGACAAATGACAAGCTTTACCACGGGAATCACCCACAATTTGAATTTCGATATGTCGAGGCTCTTCAATAAGCTTTTCCATATACATATCGTCATTCCCAAATGCTGCTTTACTTTCTTGTCGAGCAGAGTCCCAAGCAGCTTTAAGGTCCTCTTCTTTCCAAACACCGCGCATACCTTTACCGCCACCACCAGCACTAGCCTTTAACATTACAGGATAACCCGTTTCCTTAGCTATTTTTTTACATTCCTCAAAATCTTTAATAACACCATCACTTCCAGGAACACAAGGTACTCCTGCTGCTTTCATAGTTGCTTTTGCATTAGCCTTATCACCCATACGGTCAATCATTTCGGCCGATGCACCAATAAATTTTATACCGTGATCTTCACAGATTTTTGAAAATTTAGCATTTTCCGATAGAAATCCATAGCCTGGATGAATGGCATCTGCATTGGTGATTTCAGCAGCAGAAATAACGTTAGACATCTTTAAATAAGATTCACTACTAGGCGCAGGTCCAATACAAACCGCTTCATCGGCAAATTTAACGTGTAAGCTTTCCGCATCTGCAGTTGAATATACTGCTACCGTTTTTATGCCCATTTCCTTACACGTTCTAATAACACGCAAGGCTATTTCGCCTCTATTGGCAATTAATATTTTTTTAAACATAATATCTTCAAATTTTCAATATTCAAAAAACAAATTCCAAAACAAAACGATTGGACATTTGGGAATTGAAAATTGGGATTTTACATTAAGAAGGGTCTACTAAGAATAATGGCTGGTCGAACTCCACTGGAGACGCATCATCAACTAAAATCTTAACTATTTTTCCCGAAACTTCAGATTCTATTTCGTTAAACAACTTCATGGCCTCTATAATACACAGCACATCACCTTCAGCTATAGTTTGTCCTACTTCAACAAATAATGGTTTATCTGGTGATGGTTTTCTGTAAAAAGTTCCTATTATAGGTGATTTTATAGTAATGTATTTTGAGTCGTCTGACGCAGGGTCAGGAGCCGCAGGAGCTGCGGGTTCAGGAGTAACTGGTGCTGGTGCAGGAGCTACTACTTGGGGTACTGATGCCGCAGGTACTTGATGTACTATAGTAGTTTCAGAATCGGCTGCTGTTTTAATAGTAATCTTGATATCATCCATTTCGAGTTTAACCTCACTTGCTCCAGATTTTGCAACGAACTTAATTAAATTTTGAATCTCTTTAATATCCATAATATGTTTATTGGTAATTGGTTATGTGGTTTAATTAATTATAGGCCCATTTTAAATAAATGGCTCCCCAGTTAAATCCGCCTCCAAAGGCAGCAAAAATTAAATTATCTCCTTTTTTAAGTTGGGATTCGTAATCGTTTAATAATAATGGTAATGTCGCTGAAGTTGTATTACCATATTTATGTATATTAACCATAACTTTTTCTTCTTCTAGTTCTATACGTTGAGCGGTAGCATCAATAATACGCTTGTTTGCCTGATGTGGCACCAACCAATCCACATTGTCTTTTGTTAGATTATTACGGTCTAAAACTTTTACTGTAGCATCTGCCATATTAAATACGGCATTTTTAAAAACAGTACGTCCTTCTTGAAATGCATATTGCCCCCCTTGATCTATCGCTTCATGCGTAATAGGGTTCACAGAGCCTCCATAAGTGGCCTGTAAAAACTCACGTCCATTACCATCACTTCTAAGATATTCGTCCTGTAACCCTAAACTTTCTTCGTTGGGTTCAAACAAAACTGCTCCAGCTCCATCTCCAAAAATGATGCAAGTTGCCCTATCTTTATAATTGATTATTGAAGACATTTTATCGGCCCCAATTAACAATACATTTTTGTACCTCCCCGATTCAATATAACTTGCCGCTACTGACATTCCAAACAAAAAACTGGAACAAGCGGCATCCATATCAAATGAAAACGCATTTATTGCTCCTATCTGAGCTGCAGTATACGCTGCTGTTGAAGCCGCTTTCATATCTGGAGTTGCCGTGGCAACAATAATAAGTTCAATGGTTTGGGGATCTATTCCTTTTTTATTGATAAGATCTTGGGCTGCCTTTATGGCTAGGTAAGAGGTGCCTTTGCCCTCTTCTTTTAAAATGCGACGTTCTTTGATACCCGTTCTAGTGGTAATCCATTCGTCATTCGTATCAACCATAGTTTCAAGAATTTGATTGGTTAATACATAGTCTGGTACATAAGCACCAACAGCTGTAATTGCCGCAGAGATTTTACTCATAATTTTAGAGTTATTTTGACCAAAAACTTACAAAAATTTGGACAAAAACATTTAAAATTTGTGAAAACTACTAAATTTTGGTGTAATAATACACAAAATTATGTGTTTTTGTATTTAGTTAAATGCACTTCATAAAAAAAACGCTCATAGGTGAGCGTTTTATTATATGCAAGCATTATAGTTTATGCTAAATTCTCTACTTCTTTAGAGTTATCAATTAATACTTGACCTCTGTAGTATAGTTTTCCTTCATGCCAATGTGCTCTGTGGTATAAATGAGCCTCACCTGTTGTAGGACAAGTAGCAATCTGTGGCGCAGTTGCTTTATAATGGGTTCTTCTTTTATCTCTTCTAGTTTTCGAGATTTTTCTTTTAGGATGTGCCATTTTATAATTTATTTATCCGTTAATAATTTCTTTAATGTGTTCCATCGAGGATCTATATCCCCTTCTGATTGCTTTAACTTATTTGGCTTTGGACTTAACTCTTCTAATTTTTTAAGTATGTCTGAATTCAACGTTCCGTCTATTACTCCAGGATGAATGCGCTTAATAGGAACTGCCAATATAATTAACTCATATATGTATTGCTGAATGTTAATTTCATGGGTTCCATGTGGTATAATGAGAATATCTGTATACTCATCATTATATTCGTCACCAAACTTAACCACTAAATCAAAAATATTGCTAATATTTTGATTATACGGTTCGTTAGTTAAATCGCAATTTATATTGACCTCTCCTGAAACTTCAAAATGCAATTCAAGCAATGTTGCCTTTTTATTTAAAACAACATTGACATGAACGCATGTGTCGTTAAAGTCTTCATACTCAAAATGTTCAAAGAACGCTTGCTCAATGTCATATTCAAAATGATGCGCTCCAACTTTTAACCCCACAAATGGAATTGTAAACTCTTTCAAAGGCTTCATTATCACATCTATTTTGAGCCTGCAAATATATAAATTTTTATTTACGCTACCTTACTTATAAACATTTTTTTGTTTATATCTTTTTGGTTGCTTTTTTTAAAGGATTTGAACTAAGTAATTCATAATCACTTCTATTTCTGAAAATTTTAATAGCTGTAAATATAGCTTCTTTAAAAGAGCTTTCGTCTGCAACACCTTTTCCCGCTATTTCATATGCCGTGCCATGGTCTGGTGAGGTTCTAATTCGATTAAGACCTCCTGTAAAATTAACCCCTTGCCCAAAAGATAAGGTCTTAAAAGGTATTAAACCTTGATCGTGATATGCAGCAATTATGGCATCGAAATTTTTATAATTATCCGATCCAAAAAAACTGTCGGCCGCATAAGGTCCGAAAACCAATTTACCCGATTCCTTTATATTTTTTAATGTAGGTCTCATAATAGTATCGTCCTCATTCCCAATAACCCCATTATCTCCTGTATGGGGATTAATACCCAAAACAGCAACTTTTGGTTTATTTATTCTAAAATCTTTCTTTAATGAATTGTAAATAATATCTATCTTTTTCTCAATAAGTTTTGGTGTTATATGGCTAGCAATATCCTTTACGGGCACATGATCTGTTAATAGGCCAACCCTTAAACCATTGGTTACCATAAACATTAAGCTTTCTCCTTCCAACTGTTGTGCTAGATAATCAGTATGACCTGGAAAATTAAATTTTTCAGACTGAATGTTGTACTTGTTTATTGGTGCTGTAACCAAAACATCTATGTTGTTGTGCTTTAATGCTTTGACGGCTACTTCTAAGGATTTTACGGCATAGGTTCCTATTCTAACATCTTCTTGACCAAAGTTAATGTTTACAGGTTCTTTCCAGCAATTAAATACATTAACCTTGCCCTGCTTAACTTGATCAAAACTATTAATGATATTAAAATGTATTGCTGAGTTGAAATGAGCCTTTAAGAAACCCATCACTTTAGCCGAAGCAAAAACGACTGGAGTACAAAACTCTAAGCTTCTTTCATCTTCAAAGGTTTTCAAAACAATTTCACCACCAATTCCGTTTAAATCACCTATAGATATTCCAACAATTATATTTTCTTCGTTCTCCATTAAATATGATTAAGTTTTGTAATTTTGATGATGCAAATTTAACCAAATAAACAGAGATTATAATGTTCACGGGAATTATTGAAGAGATTGGGGTAATAACTAATCTGATCCATGAAAAAGGAAACCTTAATATTACTCTTGAAAGCAACATAACATCTGACCTAAAGATTGACCAAAGTGTCGCTCATAATGGGGTGTGCCTAACCGTAGTTGAAATAAAAGACAATAGCTATACTGTTACCGCCATTAACGAAACTCTTGAAAAAACTAATTTAAAACACTTAAGTATAGGCGATAAAATAAACTTAGAACGCGCCATGAAACTTGGCGATCGACTAGATGGGCATATTGTTCAAGGACATGTAGATCAAACTGCAATGTGTACAAATATAGAGTCTGACAATGGTAGTTGGATTTTCTCGTTTGAATACGATAGCTCACTAAATAATATTACCATTGAAAAAGGCTCCATAACCGTAAATGGAGTAAGCCTAACGGTTGTAAATTCTAAAACCAATATGTTTAGTGTAGCCATAATACCTTACACTTATGAGCACACTAATTTTAATACATTTATTATTGGATCGATAGTAAATTTGGAATTTGATGTTTTAGGAAAATATGTGACAAAACTTATTTCTCTTAATAAAATCTAAGTATGCTATTTAATTTTAAGCATCAAACTTCTAATGCCATAAAAAAGCCCACACACTAAAAGAAATATTGCATCCAAACCTACAGAAAGACCTACAGGGGGCGTAGGCGGCGGCGGCGGCGGCACATCCTTTTGCGCCATACAAACCATACTTATTAATAAAAATAAGATTGAGGTTAATATTCTTTTCTTTTGTAGCATCATGGGGGTGCTAATGTATAAAAAAATGCAATTTAACTAAAAAACCTAATAGCTGTTTTTATTAAAAAATAGGGTTTAAAACCCATTTAATCCGATTAAATACCATTTTTATTAACATTTAACCAAAAAATAAGCTTTCAATAAAAAATAATCCCTCGTTTTTTACAGCAAGCTTAACAAATATATATAATTAAAAGTAAAGGGAAAATTAAATCTTTTATATCAAAAAACATATCACCTGTAATAGACTTATATTTTGAAACGACATCTACATTGGATTTCAAGGTAATACAAAGATTAAATTTTAAATCATTTCAATAAGAACCCTCGGTGATATAAATATGGGATTACTTTAAACCAAAGCACCCAATTATAAAAACCAAATCCACAAAGTGTATCATGATTCTTCAATTGAGATTTCTATTTTGAAAAAATAATTAATTACTTTTAAAATTTAATCAACAAACTTTATCAATTTGGCAGATACTAAACCCAAAACCTATCAATTACTTTTACCTCTTTTATTTTTATTGACTATCATAACTATAGGTTTAGTAATTGGTCCTTATTTTTATGGTTTAAAACCAGTCCCTTTAGAGATTATATTTTTGCTTGCCGCTGCTTTTTCTGCTGCAGAGTTTATGATTTTAGGGTATAAGTGGACTGACATTCAAAAAGCCATTGTAAAAAAGATTGCAAAAGGGTTTCCAATTATACTTATCTTTTTTTCAATTGGCATCCTTATAGGTTCATGGGTTATATCGGGTACAATTCCAATGTTAGTATATTACGGTATAAAGATTATTAACCCAGAATACATGTATGTAATTGCTTTTTTTGTTCCAATAATTTTTTCACTACTAACTGGTACATCATGGGGTTCTGTGGCAACTATTGGAGTCGTAATAATTGGCATTGCATCAATTACCGGAGTAGATTTAGGCATTACGGCGGGTGCTATTATCGGTGGCGCTTTTTTTGGAGACAAAATGTCTCCATTATCCGACACTACTAATTTGGCATCAGCAGCAACAGGGGTTAACCTGTACGATCATATTCAGTCCATGATGTACACTACAATACCTTCTGCTATTCTTGCCGCCATCATCTTTTTTTGTTTATCTTTTGCTTACCCTCCTTTGAACGAAGTAAACAGTGTCGCTAACTATGAAGAAACATTGGCTTCCATAGAAAGCCTATTTAACTTTAACATCTTATTGATTATTCCCCCAATAATTGTTCTATGTGGATCCATTATTAGGAAACCTACTGTTCCAGTTATGTTATTGTCTGCCTTTTCAGCCTGTGTATTATCCTTATTATTTCAAAATTATTCTATTGAAGACTTAATACAAACACTTTTAAAAGGCTACCATGTAAATATGGCCGAATGGACAACTACTGTACCAAAAAATATATATGTTTTGTTCAATAGAGGAGGGCTTTATGCGCTTAACGAGGCTATCTTTTTTACAATCATGGTATTTATTTTTATAGGTATTCTAGATATGGTTAAAGCCATGCCTACTCTTGTAAATATAGTTTTTAAAGGCATAAAGAAAAAATGGATGTTAATTGTGTCCTCCTTAATAGCAACAGCTTTCACTAATGCCTTTACTTCTAACCAAAACGCTACCAGTTTTATAATTGGAGATGCTTTTAAATCGGCTTACGACAAATTAAACATCTCAAGAAAAGTGCTATCTAGATCAATTGAAGATTACGGGACCATGATAGAAACCTTAATCCCTTGGACTGCTTCAACTTTATTTGTTGTGGGCACCTTAGGAGTGAGTTATGCCGATTATTGGCATTGGCAACTATTATCTATTATAAATATTTTTATAGCACCTATTCTAGCCATTGCTGGTATAGGGTGCTTTTATAAAACCAATAAAACATAAATCTATTTTCTACAATGAAAAAAGAAAACATAGAAACCATATTGTCCCACGATGGAAAAAAAGCGCATAGCAAAGGGGCTGTAGTACCACCTATATACCAAAACTCATTGTTTACCATGAAAGACTGGGACGATGCAGAACAAACTTTTGATGATAGAATTAATAACTACATTTACACAAGAGGCAACAACCCTTCGGTAAGAATTGTAGAAGAAAAGCTGGCCAAAATATCTGGTGGAGAAAGCGCTAAACTATTTGGATCGGGCATGGCTGCAATAAGTGCATCGATACTATCATGCATCAAATCAGGAAGTCATATTATTACCGTGAAAAATATTTATGGCCCTGCCAACAATTTATTGCAAAACTATTTCAAACCAAAATTTAATGTTGACGTTACCTATATTTTGGGAACAGATATCAAAGAATTTGAAGATGCTATTCAGCCCAACACCTCATTAATTTATTTGGAAAGTCCCTCGTCTGTTATTTTAAGCTTACAGGATATTGAAGCTGTAGTTAAACTAGCAAAACCTAAAAACATTAAAACCATTATTGACAATACTTGGAGCTCACCTATTTTTCAAAAGCCCTTGAGTCTTGGCGTTGACTTGGAAATACACTCTTGTACAAAATACATTGGCGGACATAGTGATGTAGTAGCTGGTATTGTAATTGGATCTAAAAGAGATATCGACAACTTATTCACTAAAGAATTTGAATTGTTAGGAGCAAAACCTGCTCCTTTTGAAGCTTGGTTGCTTTTAAGAAGTTTGCGTACCTTAAAAATCAGGATGGACCAGCACCAAAAAAGTGCTTTGGCCGTAGCTCAGTTTTTAGAAAGCCACCCTAAAATTGAAAAAATAAATTATCCAGGTTTAAAAAGCTTCCCGCAATACGAATTAGGCAAAAAGCAAATGACTGGCTATGGAGGGCTAATGAGCTTTCAATTAAAAACTCCTGATTTAAATAAGATTAAAACTTTTTTTAACAACTTAAACTTATTCCAAATTGGCGTGAGCTGGGGAGGTCATGAAAGTTTAATATACGCTCCTGCCATAAGCTATCTTAAAGAGCTTAGCAAAGAGCAGTTTGAAGGTATGGGTATTAGCTTAGGAGATATGCGTATATCAATAGGTCTTGAAAACACTGAAGATTTAATTGATGATCTTTATAACGGCTTGAAACTGATATAAATTTTGATTGCTCAATGTAAAAAATAAGCCTTGCAAAAATGCAAGGCTTTACATTCTCTTAAAGTGCTTCTAAATGTTTTATCACAACTTTTGCATCATTCATGATAAAACACCCATGGTTGCAATACATTTAGCTTCTATAAAATTTATCTTTGTCTAGTAATAACTTTGGGTAAGTGCTTTTATATGTGCATAGATATCAACTCCATTAACTACTGCCTCAACAGTTTCTTTTTCCATTTTAACTCCTTTAACATCATTTACCCAACCATTTGGAGAAATAGCTTTAACACCATAGAATTTACCTTCTTTATTAATCGCTTTAATATTGATAATATTTCCAGATTGACTTACGCCCTTAACATCTAACACCTCTCCCTCTGCTGTTAAAGCCTTAATTTTTATAATAGTCCCATCGGTATCTAAAGCCTTAACGGGCATATACATGTTTTCACTAACCAGCATTTTAACAGGTAATCTTTTACCATTTACAAAGGCTTTAATATCTAAAACACTCCGTTGATTCTCGTCTTGGATTGCTTTAACATCATATATGGTTCCATCTTCTCCAATTGCCTTAACATCTAAAAGCTTGCCGTCTGGATGTATAGCTTTAATATGCCATATAACCTCGGTTAAATTATTCGATTCTGAACTATTAGAGTCCTGAACAAGGTTAACAACTGTTTTATCATCTTTACAGCTGGTTAATAAAATAAAAAAACCAAGGAAAGCAGCAATTTTTCCAGGTTTTAATTTAAAAATAAAAGTTTTCATCTGTATAAATATTAGTTGATTAGTATTTCTATAGGTAACAATAATTAAATAGAACCCTATAAATTTCAATGTTGCCGAATTTAACCTAATACCAGAAAAAAAACTATGATAAAAGTCATCTTTTTAATACCGCACAAAAATGGTTTTTAGTATATCATGACTAAGAAAACAACACCTCGTCCTACGGAATTAAATTGATAAAAACTGATTCCGTATCAAAATCCACATAGCTAAAAACAGGGCGAAAATTGACATAATCTTCCATTAAAAAAACTGCACCCTTTTCATTTTAAATTGCATCCTTCTATACAGCCTTTTCCTCCAAAAAAACTTGGCAAGTTGGCATTATTAGTAGTTAATGCGCATAATGCATACAGTCAGCAATACTAATAAGGATAAGTCAATAAAAAAAGCCCAAACAACAAATGTAATTTAGGCTTTTAGGTGGTCCCACCTGAACCACTTGAATTTTTACTTTATTTTACTCTATTTTATTGTATTTTAGCTTGTTAAAGCCCATAAACAGGACATTTTACAGTTAAGAGAAAACAGGTGAAATTAAACGAAATTAAAAAAATTCGTCCCCTGATTCGTCCCCTATAAATATAATTTATCTTACATTTGAAACATGGGAAAAGCAAAATTTATACTCAAAGAACCTACTTCCAAAACGGATACGCTAATCTACTTAATTTTTAGATATCAATATCAAAGATTCAAGTATTCAACTGGCGAAAAAATAAATCCAAAATTCTGGAATTCTACCTCGCAAAGAGTAAAGGCTACAAAACAATTTACTGAACATCCCGAATTTAATGCTAGATTAGATAAAATTCAAAATGGCATAAATAACGCTTTTAGAAAATTACTCAATGATGGCATTCAACCAAATAACACAAACCTAAAAGAAGCTTTAGAAATTGAATTATCGGATAATATCGTAAAGCCTAAAAAATTATCTCTTTTTAAATTCATTGAAGATTACATCGAAGAAAGCAAACTCAATAAATCCAATGGAACTATTAAGGTTTACAATACCACATTTACATACTTAAAAGAGTATGCTAAAAAATATAAACCTATAGACTTTGAATCTATTACTTTAGAGTTCTATAATCATTATTTAGGTTTTCTAAAAAAGCATAATCTATCGAATAATACAGTAGGTAAACACATAAAAACTATCAAGTCTTTTATGAATGAAGCTACTGAAAGAGGACATAACACAAACCTAGAATTTAGAAATAAGCGTTTCAAAACAATTAGGGAAGAATCAGATAGCGTTTATTTAACTGTTGACGAATTAAAAAAGATTGAAAAACTAGATTTGAAAGCTAGTCCGAGATTAGAAAAAGTTAGAGATTTATTTTTAGTAGGCTGTTATACTGGTTTAAGATTTTCAGACTTCACCCAAATAAACCCCGAGAATATAGTCTCCAGCAATACTGTTATTGAAATAAGAACTAAAAAAACAGGTCAAAGGGTATCTATTCCACTACATAAAACGGTAAGGACTATTCTTAAAAAATATAAAAACAAACTGCCTAAAGCCTACACTAATCAAACCATGAATGATTATCTAAAGGAAGTTATAAGCTTGGCAGGGATTAAAGAAAAAATTGAAACTACAATTACAAAAGGCGGTAAAGTAGTAAAAAAGCCAATTCCAAAACACAAATTAGTTTCTACCCATACCGCTAGACGAAGCTTTGCCACAAATCTATATTTAGCAGAAGTCCCAACTATTTCAATAATGAAAATAACAGGACATCAAACAGAGCGTTCATTTTTACAGTATATTCGCGTTTCTCAAAAGGAAAATGCAGATAAATTATTAACGCACCCATTTTTTAACTAATGAACATAAAATCTTTTGAAGAGTTCAAAACTGAATTTGAAACTGAACTAAATCAAATACCTCAAACCCACAAAAAGAACTTTATCGAAAATGAAATTAAAGAAGTTGAGAACTACATAAGACATGAACAGACAAAAAATATTCATGGTAATTTTTTTAAGAACAAGAGCCTTATAAACACTTCTAATGCTTTTTCTGTTTTTAAATTAAGCATCTCTCCATTGGCAAGAAAAGGATTTTCTGATTCATTTAATGATTATACACTTAAAGGAATAATTAATCAAGAAACGGAGTGTTACAATCAAGCTTATCATTTCGGAAAATATTATCTATGGCTAATTGAGTTAAAAGAAGAATTAAGTAAAAAACCAAAAGCTAAAACACCTCAATTAACTCACAAACAAAAAATACTTGCCTTGCATTATTATGGAGTTGATTTAAACAGATACGATAATGTAAAAACGGCTAAAATATTATCTCAAATTTTAGGTGTTGGAGAAGAAAACACAAGAAAATATCTCTCTTATGTCTCAGCAGGTAAAAATGATGTGAGGACAAAACAAAATTTAGAGAAAGTTTCTCAATTATTTGAAAATACAGGAGTTATAGAAATATCGAATAAAATAAAATTAGATTTAGAAAAATAAAATAAAGGTTGTGGCTACCACAGCAACTACCATACGGTAGCCCTCATTTCATATTTGCACCAGTTAAAACACAAAACAAATGCATTTATGAAAAACATTCAAATTAACAATTTCAACATCGCTGACTTAGAACAGGCGATAAAAAATGTTCTAAATGAAAATATCTTTAATGGTGTTCTAGATAACATTAATAAAGACATCTCTGTAAATATGTATTCAAGAGAGGCAACGGCAGATTTGCTTTGTGTCTCACTACCTACACTAAACGAATGGACAAAACAAGGTATTATCCGAGCGTTTAGAATAGGAGGTCGCGTCCTTTACAAATTAGAGGATATAAACGATGCATTAAAAGAGGTTAAAACTTCAGTAAAGAGAGGAGGTAAATCATGTTAAAAAAGAAAAATGATTACTCCGTTATTGTTTTCCTAGAAAATGAAAAAAAGCCTAAAAAATGGTCTTATGTGCATAAGCTAAACGGCTTTTCAATGTTCCTATCTAAAAAGCATCCTAGTTGGCAGTATATGAATGTATACAACCGTAGAGAAGGAACCTTTATGAAACAAATTAAGAAAGGCGATTTCGTCCCTGCTTTCCTAGAGTAGGGAGCCTTTCTTTTTTTTAACCTTTAAAAATACTTACTCAATCAATCAACCTTTAGTAACAACCTTTAGTAAATAACCTTTTAATGGTATTTATTAATGTACAACGATTCAGATTATGATAGTTAAGAATACATACGGAACAAGTGTTGCTTTTACAACTAGCAGATACGGTAAAGCACCAAAACATGAGTTTACAGGTTCAGCATTACAACGTAAAAAGCAAGAACCTAAAAAGAATACAAAAGCAAAAAAAAAAGAGAGTAAGGGCAAGGAGAAAAAGGAGCGCTCCTTGTCCAGGCGTTCGAAACAAAAAATTCGTAAAAAATTAACCTGTTTTGCTAGGTGTCATAAAAAATTAAGCTTTTTAACCCTAACGTTTTTAAACACAGTAACCGATGAACAAGCCATTAATTTACTAAGGAAGTTTATAGACAATGTTAAAAAAAGAAGTAAGGATTTTCAATATATCTGGGTAGCGGAAAGACAGACTAAAAATGATGCATTTAAGGGAAATGTACATTTTCACATGATAACTAATAAATATTGGAAAATCGAAAAATGGTGGAATTATTGGATTAATCTTCAAATAAAGAATGGCATTACTCCAAGAAAAAAAGACTTTAAGCCCTCCTCTGCTTTTGATGTTAAACAATTAAACTCAAACAATATTAGGTCTATTGCTTCTTATGTTACAAAATATGTCACCAAGAATGATGCGAAGTTTAAGTGCCAAGTATGGAACTGTTCAAAACATGTTTCAGAACTTTACACCGATTTTTATACTACAACGGAGTTTACAGACCAATTTAAGAGGTTAGGTGCTGTTAAAAAAGAGTTGACCAACACGGACAGAGAAAGCCCCGTAATTAACGTTAAAATGATTGATTTAAACAGGAATACATTACCTATGTATAAAAGGCTTGATGACAAGAATAAAAATACTCTTAAAAAATAACTTGTTTACTATGAGAATCACTTTGTAAGAGTTACCTTTATGTGTCAAAATTCAATTTCCAAATCATAGAAACTCAAATGGAGATACCAAAATTTCATGAAACTTTTATTCCAATACTTAAGGTTTTGAAAAATGGCGAAACTTTACAGGCTAGAGAAATGTATCAATTAGTCATAGATCAATTTTATTCTGAATTAACCAAAGAGCAATTAAATCAAAAAACAAAAAGCGGTGATAGATTAATCATTAATAGAATAGCTTGGGGTAAATCATACTTAAAAAAAGGTGGGTTTATAGAATTTCCGAAAAGAGGCATTGTAAAAATAACCGAAAAAGGTAAAAACAGCATTGATTCAAAACTTACTTTAAAACAAGTAGAAAGTTCAGATAATTTCTTAAATTTTTATAGCGAAGAGAACTCCAAAAAAGGGCAAGATGTATATGAGATATCAAACTCATCTCCTCAAGATCTTATTGAAGA
Organism: Aestuariivivens marinum; assembly: GCF_022662175.1. GTDB lineage: Bacteria > Bacteroidota > Bacteroidia > Flavobacteriales > Flavobacteriaceae > Aestuariivivens > Aestuariivivens marinum. Next base: position 659,114 of record NZ_JAKMCR010000001.1, read on the forward strand.
GGGTTTCAAATTAATTGATTCTCAAGTAAAAGAAGAATTACTAGAAAAACTAAAATCAATTGACCCTTTCTATTTTGAAAGAGTAATTCTGATTTTACTTAAAAGAATGGGATACGGTGACTTTATCGAAACATCAAAAACAGGTGATGGTGGAATTGATGGGATAATTAATGAAGATAAACTAGGTCTTAATAAAATTTATATTCAAGCCAAAAGATATGGTGAAAATAAGGTTCGGGAAAAAGACATTAGAAACTTTATTGGTGCAATGAGTGGCGACACGCAAAAAGGAGTCTTCGTTACTACTTCGTCATTTGATTTAGGGGCAATAAAAAAAGCTAACGACGCTCACCATACAATAATTCTAATCGATGGGGTAAAACTGGTTGATCTGATGCATGAATACAACATTGGTGTTCAAGTAAAAAACACCTATGAAGTTAAAGAACTTGACAATGACTTTTTCGAAAGTGAGTAAAACTAATTAAATGCCAAACCGTTGGGGAATACCAAAACAAGTAGAAGAATTCGTAAAAAATAGAGATATCGAATGTGTTTATTGTGGTCAAGAGTTTTTAGACAATCCTATATCACGTAAGAACAAACCGTCTTGGGAGCATATTGTGAATGATATCAGGATTAATGGAATAGATAATATTGCTGTTTGTTGTATGTCCTGTAATGCAAGTAAGGGAGCGAAAAATTTGGAAACTTGGCTTCAAAGTGACTATTGTAAAAGAAATAATATAACAGAAAAATCTGTTGCCAATGTGATAAAAGAAGCTATAATAAACCCTCCTAAATTAAAATAGCAAAATGAGAACATTCCTATTCGCTTGGAATCCAAAAAAATGGAATTGGTCAACTCTCGAACAGAGTATTCAACAAATTGAACAAACAGGTCGAGCATCAGAAAAATGGAGCGTTATTAGTCACAAAAAAATTCAGCCCGGTGACAGAGCTTTTCTTATAAGGTTGGGAAAAGAGCCTAAAGGAATAATGGGGTCAGGATTTGTTGTTTCCCCTGTTTTTCTATCCCCTCATTGGGATGGCTCAGATAGGTTAGTTAACAGAGTAATGATTGACTTTGAAGTACTTCTAAACTCTGAAAAAGAGCCACTTCTAAATTTTGAAAAATTAAAAAATGGAAACTTACAAAAAGTCAATTGGACTCCTCAATCCTCAGGAATTGAAGTTAACAAGGTTGTTTCTGAAGAACTAGAAGCAGTTTGGTTTGAATTCTTAAATACGCAAAAAATTAGGCATAACCCATTTAAAGAGACTGAAGAACAAAAACAAAAAGTATATACTGAGGGAACTCCAAATCAAGTGTTAGTTACTAAATATGAACGGAATCCGTTTGCAAGAAAAACTTGTATAGAATATTATGGCTTATCATGCTCAGTTTGTAAATTTAACTTTGAAGAAAGATATGGAGAATTAGGAAAAGGGTTTATACACGTACATCATTTAAAACAAATTGCCGAAATAGGGAAAAAGTGTGAAGTCAATCCAATTAAAGACTTACGACCTGTGTGTCCAAATTGTCATGCAATGATTCATAAACGAAAAACGCCATACTCAATAAATGAATTGAAAGAAAAAATTGAACTTACAGAATAAAATATCAACTACTAAATTAGATATAAATACTGTCCCCTGATTCGTCCCCTAGAACTAAAAAAGCCTCATAAATTCAACATTTACAAGGCTTTACAGGCTTAAAAAGTGGTCCCACCTGGGCTCGAACCAGGGACTTTCTGATTATGAGTCAGATACTCTAACCAACTGAGTTATAGGACCTATTAGCATCACACTAATATCGCTCTGTTAAAAGAGTCTGCAATATTACTACATATTTTATAACTCTACAAGAAATTTTATTCCTTTATCTCTTGACATAGCTCTATTAAAACCCCATTAGTAGTCTTAGGATGCAAAAAAACAACCAATTTATTATCTGCACCTATCTTGGGCGCTTCATTCAATACGATAAAATCTTCTTTTTTTAATCGTTCTATTTCAATTGCAATATTATCAACATCAAACGCTATATGATGGATTCCCTCCCCTTTTTTAGCAATAAACTTAGCAATAGGACTGTCCTTATTGGTTGCTTCCAACAGTTCAATCTTATTAGATCCAACTTGAAAAAACGAGGTATTAACTCCTTCGCTTTCCACCATTTCAGTCTTATAATGCGGTTTCCCAAATAACTTTGAAAAAACTTTGTTGGAAGTTTCCAAACTCTTAACAGCAATGCCTATATGTTCAATTTTGTTCATTTAGTTCCAAGGTTTAATGATATAAATTTTGAATACCAAAGGTAAATAATCTTTAAATATCAATTACTTTTGCAATATGGAAGAAAGTCAAAGACAAAAAAAAATAGCATCTGTATTACAGCGTGATTTGGCAGAAGTACTTCAATATGCGGCCACACAAGGCGGTATGCGAGGCATTTTAATTTCGGTATCAAAAGTCAAGGTTACTGTAGACTTATCGATTGCCAAGGTTTACGTAAGTGTGTTTCCCAACCACAAAGGTGCCGAAATTTTAAAGGGCATCACCTCTAACGCCCCTTTAATAAAACACGAGTTGGCTCAACGCACTAAACACCAATTAAGACGCATGCCCCAGCTTGAGTTCTTTATAGATGACTCTTTAGAATATATAGACAAAATAGAGCAATCCCTAAAAGGAAAGGAGAATCCCATTAACAATCCTGATTTGCTCGACAAAAGAAAAAAATCTTAGTTGAATGTTTCTCTATACATAGCAAAGCGTTACTTACGTTCTAAAAGTAGCAACAACGCCATTAACATTATATCTTATATCGCATTACTTGGTGTTATTTTGGGATCTGCTTCCCTATTTATTGTTCTTTCGGGGTTTGCTGGGTTAAAGGATTTTACACTTCAATTTTCAACCATCATCGATCCCGATTTAAAAGCCGTGGTCGCCAAAGGGAAATCGTTTATTTTAACTGATGAAGAAGCTGTAAAACTATCCCATATTGAAGATATTGTGGTTTTTTCAAAAGTTGTGGAGGAACGTGTTTTTATTCAGTCTAACGACAAATCCTACCCAAGCGCTTCCATAAAAGGAATAGATGATAATTTTAAGCGAGTCAATGTAATCGATTCGATATTGGAACAGGGTAATTGGTTGCAGGAAAAAACCAATCAAATTGTTGTTGGTTCAGGTATTTCTAATAACCTATCTTTTGGCGTCTTGGATTACAATAAAGTCATTAACATCTATGTGCCCAAACCTGGTAAAGGCCAAATCAACTCGGTCGAAGAAGCGTTCAATACAGTAAACGCAGTTAATGTTGGAGTGTTTTCTATCAATGAAAGCCTAAACGACACTTATGTATTTGCCTCCTTAAGTTTAGCACAGCATTTATTGAACTACAAGCACAATCAAATTTCAGCTATAGAATTTAAGCTTAAGGAAGATACTGATGAAGCTTGGGTAAGAGAGCAAATTCAAGCTGTGTTAGGTGATAAGGTCGTGCTTAAAAATAGAGCACAATTAAATGATGCATTATATAAAATGCTAAACACCGAAAATCTAGCGGTCTATCTCATTTTTACATTGGTGTTGATTATAGCTCTTTTTAATGTTATTGGATCGATAATTATGATGATTTTAGACAAAAAGAAAACCCTAAACACCCTATTTAACCTTGGTGCTAACATAAAGGATATTCGTAACATTTTTTTTCTTCAAGGCAGCTTAATGAGTGTTTTAGGCGGAATAATTGGAATTGCTGTTGGTTTGTTACTTACATTAAATCAATTATACGGTCCTATAGGGTTGAAATTTTTTATAACAGCTTCGTTGCCTTATCCAGTAAAAATAAAAATCATTAACGTTTTTATCGTGTTTTTTACTATTTCGGTTTTAGGTGTAATAGCTTCAACAATAGCATCGGCAAGGATTACGAAAAATTTGGTACAGGATTATTGATTTTTTAACACCGCCTCTGGTGTTTGAGGTTCTCAAAAACATCACATGCTAGTCGGATTTTCACCCCAACCCTCAAGATTAGGTTAGTCAGTAAATTGGTAATCACTAAATTTTTCCAGAACCTCGTCAAAAACAGCAAATACATCTTTTGAATCATCACTAGTAACCATTTTGGTACGGTATTCCTTGAAATGCGGAATGCCCTTAAAATAATTAGTGTAATGTCTACGGGTTTCAAAAACACCTAAGATTTCTCCTTTCCAGTTTATTGCCATTTGCAGATGTCGGCGTACCGCTTCTACACGCTCGGCCATGGAAATAGGTGGTAAATGTTCTCCTGTTTTAAAATAATGTTTAACTTGTTTAAAAAACCAAGGGTTACCTATACTCGCACGACCTATCATGGCACCGTCCAATCCGTAGCTATCACGCATTTCTGCTGCTTTTTCCGGTGTATCAACGTCGCCATTACCAAACACGGGAATGTGCATACGAGGGTTGTTTTTTACTTCGGCAATAGGTTTCCAATCGGCATTTCCCTTATACATTTGGGCTCGTGTTCGTCCATGAATGGCAATAGCCTTACATCCCACATCTTGCAGGCGTTCGGCAACCTCAACAATCTTTATGGAATCATGGTCCCAGCCCAAACGTGTTTTTACGGTAATCGGTAGATTGGTGCGTTTTACCATTTCGGCTGTCAATTTTTCCATTAAACAAACATCCTTTAAAATGCCTGCGCCTGCGCCTTTACTCACCACTTTTTTTACGGGACAGCCAAAATTGATATCAATAATATCAGGGTTCGATTTTTCAACAATATCAATGGTTTGCAGCATACTATCCAAATTAGCTCCAAATATTTGAATTCCTACGGGACGCTCCTTTTCATAAATATCCAACTTCATCACGCTTTTGGCCGCATTGCGTATTAAACCTTCGCTGGAGACAAACTCAGTATACACCACATCAGCGCCCTGTTCCTTGCAAAGCGCACGAAAAGGTGGGTCACTAACATCTTCCATAGGAGCCAAAAGTAATGGAAAATCGGGGAGTTCTATATTGTCTATTTTTACCACTTAACTTAAATTGGAGTGCAAAATTACAGTTTTTTGTTGAATGACTTACCATTACCTTAAAAACCTAACTGCAACATCAAAAAATCAGCTATATTTGCAAATTCAATCTAGGCATAGATTCAGACATGAAGCATATCAGAAATTTTTGCATTATTGCACATATAGATCACGGTAAGAGCACTCTTGCAGATCGCTTGTTGGATTTTACGGGTTCAGTAACCGATAGGGAAAAACAGGATCAGTTACTCGATAATATGGACTTGGAGCGCGAACGTGGCATTACTATAAAATCACACGCTATACAAATGGATTATATGTACAAAGGTGAGCAATATGTACTCAACCTTATCGATACTCCTGGGCATGTTGATTTTAGTTATGAAGTGTCCCGTTCCATTGCAGCTTGCGAAGGCGCCCTTCTTATTGTTGATGCCGCCCAAAGTATACAGGCACAAACCATATCCAACTTGTATTTGGCATTGGAAAACGATTTGGAAATTATCCCTATTTTAAATAAAGTGGATTTACCTTCTGCCAATCCCGAAGAAGTAACCGATGATATTGTAGACTTGTTAGGTTGTGAACCAGAAGATGTTATCCATGCCAGTGGTAAAACCGGTTTTGGAGTAGATAATGTGTTGGCTGCTGTTATAGAGCGTATTCCTGCGCCTAAAGGTAATCCAGACGAGCCCTTACAAGCCCTTATTTTCGATTCGGTTTACAATTCCTTTCGTGGGGTGGAAACCTATTTTAGAGTTATTAACGGCTCCATAAAAAAGGGACAGCACATCAAATTTATAGCTACTGGTAAAAACTATTTTGCCGATGAGGTAGGCACCCTTAAACTCAAACAATTGCCAAAAAATGAAATTAAAGCAGGAGATGTTGGCTATGTAATAACTGGCATAAAAGAGGCTAAAGAAGTTAAAGTAGGGGATACAATTACCGATGCCAAAAACCCGACAAAAAATGCTATTTCAGGTTTCGAAGATGTCAAACCTATGGTCTTTGCTGGTATTTACCCTGTAGACACTGAGGATTATGAAGAGCTACGTGCATCGATGGAGAAACTACAGCTTAACGACGCTTCTTTGGTTTTTCAACCTGAAAGTTCGGCTGCTTTAGGCTTCGGTTTCCGTTGTGGATTCTTGGGCATGCTCCACATGGAAATTATTCAAGAGCGATTGGAACGTGAGTTCGACATGACAGTAATTACTACTGTACCTAACGTATCCTATCATGCCTTTACAAAAAAATATCCAGACGACATTATAATTGTTAACAACCCTTCCGATCTACCAGACCCTTCAACTTTAGATCGTGTGGAAGAACCTTACATAAAAGCGACCATCATTACTAAAGCCGATTTTGTGGGCAACGTGATGAGCTTATGTATTGAAAAGCGAGGCATGATAACCAATCAAACCTATTTAACACAAGACCGTGTAGAGCTTAATTTCGATATGCCTTTGGCCGAAATTGTTTTCGATTTTTACGATCGCTTAAAAACGGTTTCAAAAGGCTATGCCTCTTTTGATTATCACCCTATTGGAATGCGTACATCAAAATTGGTGCGTGTCGATATTTTATTGAACGCCCAGCCCGTTGATGCACTTTCGGCTTTAATACATGCCGATAACGCTCAAAACATTGGAAAAAAAATGTGTGAGAAGCTAAAGGAGCTTATTCCGCGTCAGCAATTCGACATTCCGGTGCAAGCTGCCATTGGCGCTAAAATCATTTCAAGGGAAACCATTAAAGCGCTTCGCAAAGACGTTACTGCAAAATGTTATGGCGGTGATATATCACGTAAGCGTAAACTTTTGGAAAAACAGAAAAAAGGGAAAAAGCGCATGCGTCAAGTTGGAAATGTTGAAATCCCACAACAAGCCTTTATGGCTGTTTTAAAACTTAATGATTAACCAAGTCGGGTAGCTATATTATCTTATTGATAATCTTTAAATTAAGTTTTCTATTTTGCTTATTGTATAATTGCGATTATTGTAAGTGTTTGATTAATAAAATCTTGTTTTTAAGGATATTATTAACCAATAGCGTAAAAAGGTTTATTTTCCTCAAAAATATAGTTGCAGCCAAAAAAGTATACAATAATTTTGTATGTTTAAAGACACATACAATTTTAAATGAATATAATTCACATAAGTGCTGAATGTTATCCTGTTGCCAAAGTTGGCGGTCTTGCCGATGTTGTTGGAGCTCTACCCAAATACCAAAATAATGCAAGCATATCATCCCAGGTTATCATGCCATATTACGATGTGAAGTTTACAAAAGAAAACCAATTTACATCCATCTTTGAGTCTGAATTAGATTTAGGTGGTGAGCAGTACAACTTCAACATTTTAAAGCTCAAAGAAAACAGTTTAGATTTTGATATCTTTTTTGTTAATGTTCCCAAATTGATCTTTAAGGATTATGTGTATTCTTTTGATGATACCAAACGTTTTTTGGCCTTTCAGATTGCCGCTTTAGATTGGATGCTTACATGGGAATCTTTACCCGATATTATCCACTGTCATGATCATCACACCGGGTTAACACCGTTTATGCTTCAAGAAAGCCATAAATATCAAGCTTTTAGAAAAATTCCTAATATACTAACAATACACAATGCCCAATACCAAGGTTGGTTTTCACATGATAACGTAAATTTAATACCGTCTTTTAATTTTAATAATGTGGGGTTGCTAGATTGGGGTGGTCAAATAAACCCTTTAGCGGCCGCTATTAAATGTGCATGGCGGGTCACTACGGTATCGCCAAGTTATATGGAAGAATTAAAAACCAACGCCAATGGCTTAGAGAGTTTACTCGCAGATGAAAGTGCTAAGTGTGTTGGTATTTTAAATGGAATTGACACTAAAGTTTGGAATCCCAAAACCGATAGTTATATTGTAAAAAACTATTCCGATAAAACCATAATTTCTGGAAAAAAAGCTAATAAAAAACACTTGTGTAATACCTTCAATTTAGATAGTAGTAAACCTTTATTCGCTTTTATTGGTCGCTTAGTTGGCGAAAAAGGTTCCGATTTGTTTCCTGAAACCTTTAAAATAGCTTTACAAAACCCTAATATTTCTATTTTGTTATTGGGTTCTGGGCATAAAGATACCGAAACCCAACTCGAAGCCTTAAAAGAAGAGTTTCAAGGCCGTTATAACGCTTACATTGGATACGATGAAAAATTGTCCCATATTATCTATGCTGGGGCCGATTTTCTGTTAATGCCTTCTCGGGTAGAACCTTGCGGATTAAACCAAATGTACTCACTTCGTTATGGCACTATCCCTATTGTACGCAGTATTGGTGGCTTAAAGGACACTGTTATAGACATTTCTAACCCAGACGGGTTTGGTATTTGCCACGACAATGTAACTATAGATGAAATAACCAATGCTATTGACCGAGGGGCAAAGCTTTATGAAAACCAAACCCACTTCAAAGCCATAAGAACAAAAATTATGAGGATAGACCACTCATGGGATGCTTCTGCAAAACAATATATCAATTTATATAAATCCATAAACTAATAGCCATGATAAATGATAAAGTATTATCCATAATTTTAGGGGGTGGCCAAGGTAGCAGATTGCACCCGTTAACCGAGCAGAGATCTAAACCAGCTGTTCCCATCGCTGGAAAATATAGGCTGGTAGATATTCCTATTTCTAACTGTATTAATGCAGATATTAAGCGCATTTATGTTCTAACGCAGTTTAATTCTGCTTCATTAAACCGTCATATAAAAAACACCTATCATTTTAGCTTCTTTAGTTCGGCATTTGTCGATGTATTGGCAGCCGAACAAACTCCTCAAAACAAGGGATGGTTTCAGGGTACTGCTGATGCTGTACGACAAAGTATGCAACACATTACAAGACATGATTTTGAATATGCTTTAATTCTTTCTGGTGATCAATTATATCAAATGGATTATGACGAAATGATTAAGGCTCACGAAGCCAGTGGTGCTGAAATATCAATCGCTACTATTCCGGTAAATGCTAAAGATGCTACAGGGTTTGGTATCTTAAAATCGGATGAAAATAATATTATTACCTCTTTTATTGAAAAACCAGATACCAGCTTGCTGCCCGATTGGACATCAGACGTTAGCGAGGAGATGAAAGCTCAAGGTAGAAACTACTTAGCTTCCATGGGTATATATATCTTTAATAGGGATTTACTAATCGAATTGATGAATGACGATTCAACAATAGATTTTGGTAAAGAGATTATTCCCCAAAACATTGAAAAACATAAAACCCTAAGCTATCAATATGAAGGCTATTGGACTGATATAGGTACTATTGAATCGTTTTTTGAAGCCAATATTGGGTTAACAGAAGATATTCCAAAATTCGATTTATACGATAAAACAAGACGTATTTATACAAGGGCTCGTATGCTGCCAACTTCTAAGGTATCTGGAACCATGCTGGAAAAAGCTGTTATTGCTGAAGGCTGTATCATTAATGCCGCAAAAATAGAGCAATCTGTTATAGGTATTCGTTCTAGGATTGGTGAAGAATCAACTATAATAAATACTTATATGATGGGATGCGATTATTATGAAAATATTTTGACCATTGATAGAAATGAAGTTGAAATTCTTACAGGAATAGGCAAGCGTTGTTTCATTAAAAATGCCATTATTGACAAAAACTGTCGTATTGGTGATGATGTGCGTATTAATGGCGGAAAACACTTGGAAGACACAGAAACCGACACCTATGCAGTAAGAGATGGCATTATCGTTATTAAAAAAGGTGCCGTTATCCCTAATGGAACCGTAATTTAATTTATGACAAACGTAATAGCACATAGCCTTTTTAGTGATTTTGATATAAACCTATTTAAAGCAGGTAAGCATTACCGTTTATATGAAAAATTTGGATCACACCCACTTACTGTTGATGGTATTCAAGGAACTTATTTTGCTGTATGGGCCCCAAGCGCCAAACAAGTGTCTGTGGTAGGAGACTTCAATTATTGGAACGGTAAGAACCATCAGCTTTATGTACGTTGGGATGCTTCGGGTATTTGGGAAGGTTTTATCCCTCATGTAGGCAAAGGTAATTTATATAAATACAAAATCCATTCGAATCACAATGGTGTTGTGACCGAAAAGGCTGATCCTTATGCTAGACGTAATGAACATCCTCCAAAAACAGCATCAATTATTTGGGACTATAACTATAAGTGGAAAGATGCCCAATGGATGAGAAAACGTAAAAAGCATAATGCTTTGGATGCACCTTATTCCGTTTATGAAGTGCATTTGGGATCATGGAAAAAACAGGTGGAAGAAGATCGGTATTTGTCATACTTCGAGTTGGCCGATGAGCTTGTAAACTATGTCAAGGACATGAATTTTACCCATGTGGAACTCATGCCTATTATGGAATTTCCATACGATCCTTCTTGGGGCTACCAAATAACTGGTTATTTTGCTCCCTCATCACGTTTTGGATATCCAGAAGAATTCAAATATCTAGTAGATAAACTACACCAAAACAATATAGGGATAATCTTAGACTGGGTACCATCACATTTTCCTGAAGACGCACATGGATTAGGGTTCTTTGATGGATCTCATTTATACGAACACCCAGACCCTAGAAAAGGGTATCACCAAGATTGGAAAAGTTTAATTTTTAATTATGGCCGTAACGAAGTTAAATCTTTTTTAATAAGTAATGCTATATTTTGGTTGGAGCAATTCCATGTTGATGGTTTACGGGTTGATGCTGTGGCTTCTATGCTATTTTTGGATTACTCTAGAGAAGATGGACAATGGGAACCAAATATATATGGCGGAAGGGAAAATCTGGAAGCCATAGCTTTCTTAAAGGAATTAAATGAAGAGGTCTATAAATCATTCCCCGATGCACAAACCATTGCTGAAGAATCGACAGCATTTCCAGGAGTTTCCAAACCCGTATTTTTAGGAGGCTTAGGGTTTGGCATGAAATGGATGATGGGTTGGATGCATGATACTTTAGAATATTTTAAAAAAGACCCTATTTATAGGCAGTATCATCAAAACGATATCACTTTTAGTTTGGCATATGCCTTTACTGAAAATTTTATGTTGCCACTATCACATGATGAAGTGGTATATGGTAAAAACTCTATTTTAGGCAGAATGCCCGGTGACGAGTGGCAACGGTTTGCCAACCTTCGCTTATTATATAGCTATATGTTTACCCATCCAGGGACAAACCTCATATTTATGGGCGGTGAGTTTGGGCAATACAACGAATGGGATTTTCAAAGTAGTTTGGATTGGAATTTATTGGACTTTGAACCTCATCAAAAATTTCAAAGCTTTTTTAAGGCGCTTAATACGTTTTATCGAGAAACCCCTGCCTTGTTTGAAAAACAATTTAGCCATGATGGTTTTGAATGGATTAGTTACGACGACCACCAAAACTGTGTCATGTCCTATATACGGAAGGGTAAAGACCCTAAACAAGATATTATAGTAGTGTGCAACCTAACCCCAACAGTAAGGGAAAATTATAAGATAGGGCTTCCAAATAGCGGAAAACTAAAAGAGGTTTTTAATATTGATAACGCTGAATTTGGCGGTAGCGGTATATCTAATAAACGTGCTTTAACCATTAAAAAAGAATCATGGAACGGAAAACCGTTTTCAGCTAAAATAAAACTGCCTCCACTTGCAATTACTATTTTTCAATTTCAAACTTAATCAATTGATACTTTTATAATTATATCACTAATTGTTTGGCCTTAACACAAATAATTAGTGATATTTTTACCAAATATAAAGGCTTAAAACCTAATATATTTGTTACTTTCGTGGATTAATTAATTCAATTAATTATGATATTAAATACAGAACTTGAACATAAAGGAAATCTATTTCCTTCCAAAATAATTTCATATAAAAAAGACCTTAACGTATTATCGTTTAAAACCGCAAACGGTGTTGTTTTGCAGGTAACAGTGCGTCGAGATAGTATTTTACGTTTTAGATACACAACTACTGGGATTTTTGAAAATGATTTCTCTTATGCCATCACCAAATATGCCAGTAGAGGTTATAACCATCTTGAAGTTTCTGAAGATGATGTCTTTTATATTATTACTACCTCAAAACTTATTTGCCATATTTCAAAAACAGATTTAAGAATCTCTATTTTTGATGCAAAAGACAATACGCTTGTTTGTGAAGATGAGCTGGGCTTCCATTGGGAGGAAAGTTATGAATTGGGTGGAGACGTTGTTAAAATGTCGAAAACGGCACAACCCGGGGAAAGTTATTACGGTTTGGGGGATAAACCTGTAGATAATAACCTAAAAGGTAAGCGTTTTGAAAATTGGGTAACCGATTCCTACGCTTATGGTAGGGACACCGATCCTATTTATAAAGCTATTCCGTTTTACACGGCACTACACAACAAAAAGGCCTATGGTATCTTTTTTGACAATACCTTTAAAACCTTTTTCGATTTTTGTCAAGAACGTAGAAATGTTACTAGCTTTTGGGCGCATGGTGGTGAAATGAACTACTACTTCATTTATGGTCCAGAAATGAGTGAAGTGGTTGCCAATTATACCGATTTAACAGGTAAGCCTCATGCTCTTCCTCCGCTTTGGGCTTTGGGTTATCACCAATGCAAGTGGAGCTATTATCCAGAATCTAATGTAAAAGATATTACTGCTAAGTTTAGGGAACTACAAATTCCTTGTGATGCTATATACTTAGATATTGACTACATGGAAGGGTTTCGATGTTTTACTTGGAGTGAAGAGTATTTTCCAAACCCTAAGCGTATGGTTAAAGAATTAGCCGATGACGGTTTTAAGACCATTGTTATAATAGATCCGGGTATAAAAATAGACATGGATTACAGTGTGTTTAAAGAAGGCCTGGAAAAAGATTATTTTTGTAAACGTGCCGATGGCCCATATATGAAAGGAAAAGTATGGCCCGGAGAGTGTTACTTCCCAGATTTTACAAGTGCAGAGGTAAGAGAATGGTGGTCTGGGTTATTTAAGGAGCTTATTGAAGATATAGGGGTTAAAGGTGTTTGGAACGATATGAACGAACCCGCTGTCATGGACATACCCGGAAAAACATTTCCTAACGATGTACGTCATGATTATGATGGTAACCCATGTAGCCATAGAAAGGCGCACAACGTTTACGGCATGCAAATGGCTAGGGCAACTTATCAAGGTTTAAAAAAATTTTCCTACCCAAAGCGTCCTTTTGTTATTACTAGAGCTGCTTATTCGGGCACACAACGATACACCTCAAGCTGGACAGGAGACAATGTGGCTTCTTGGGACCATCTTAATATAGCCAACCTACAAGCGCAACGTATGGCTATGTCTGGATTTTCCTTTGTGGGATCAGATATAGGTGGTTTTGCCGAACAGCCTAATGGCGAACTTTACGCTCGCTGGATCCAGTTGGGTATTTTCCATCCGTTCTGTAGAACACATTCTTCTGGCGACCATGGTGATCAAGAGCCTTGGGCTTTTGGTGATAACATTACCAAAGTGGTAAAGAAATTTATCGAATTAAGGTATCAATTATTACCCTATTTGTACACTGCCTTTTGGCGTTATGCCGAAGAAGGTGTTCCTATTTTAAAATCATTGGTTTTATACGATCAAGAAGATTCCCAAACCCATTACAGAAATGATGAATTTGTTTTTGGTGAAAAAATTCTGGTTTGTCCTGTTAATGCACCAAACCAAAAAGGGCGACGAATGTATATTCCTCGAGGTCTTTGGTATAATTACTGGACAGATGATGTTGTGATTGGCGGACAGGAGTTATGGGTAGATGCAGATTTAGATAGTATGCCCATTTTTGTAAAAGATGGCTCTATAATACCTAAATATCCCATTCAACAATTTGTTGGTGAAAAAACCATAGATGAACTATTGCTGGATGTTTATTATAAACTGGGAAAAGAAATCTCTGAGGTTTACGAAGATGCCACCGATGGTTATGATTATATAAAAGGGCGGTATAGTTTAAGAACCTTTAAATTACATGGCAAAAAGAAAGAATTAATCATACAACAGCATAAATCTGGTAAATATATTACTACTTACAAAACCTTTAAGCTCAGCCTTCATGGCTTACCGTTTAAAATATCGAAGGTGCAGATTGATAATGAGGAAATTGCCTTTAAGGACATCAAGCTAAATGGTGACAATACCTTAGTGCTTACCAAAGAGTTTACGGAGTTGCATATTATGGCTTAAATATAAAACCTATAAAGGCTCAATGTAAAAATTGAGCCTTTTGTTTCTAAGATTACTTAAAATAAATCTCTCCAATTAAATACAGCTTACATTGCCCACTAATCTCTACCCTATCGCCTAAATAACGGCATTGTAAATGTCCTCTTCTATTCGATAATTGCATTGCTGTTAATTCTGTTTTGCTTAACTGTTTAGACCAATAAGGTGTTAGTGTAGTATGTGCCGATCCCGTTACAGGGTCTTCATCGATGCCAGATTGAGGTGCAAAAAAACGTGATACAAAATCGGTTTCGTTACCTTTGGCTGTTACTATGATACCACGGGCTTTTAATTTTGAAATCTCGTAATACATAGGTTTTAGCGTTTTTATTTGCTCTTCATTTTTAAATACCAACAAGTAATCGGTTTTTCCCTTAAAAGCCATTTGAGGTTTAATATCAAAACAGTTATTAATCTCATTAGTCAAAGAAGTTTCTTCAATTTTATCTACGGGAAAGTTTAGAGTCAATAATTCTTCTTGTTTAGTTACTTTTAATGTTCCACTCCGCGGTGAATAAAATTGAATGGTGTCAGCCTCGTGGTTTTCATAATTGAACAATACAAATGCGGCGGCCAATGTAGCGTGTCCACATAGGTCGACTTCAACTGTTGGTGTAAACCATCTTATTTCAAAACGATTGTCTTGCTTAACATAAAAGGCAGTTTCTGCTAGGTTATTTTCCATAGCTATGCTTTGTAAAACAGCATCATCAAGCCATTGGTCTAACGGACAAACGGCTGCTGGATTTCCAGAAAAAACCTTATTGGTAAACGCATCAATATGATATATTTTTTGCGGTATCATTAAGTTAATTTTTGCACCTGTTCCATATCAAAAGGCTTTCCCAAATAAACCAGTTGAAATCCTTTTTTAATAGTCTCTATTTCTAAGTTGTATGAAGATATAATGTGTAATTCTCCTTCTAAATCTTTAATAAATAAAGGAATCATGTCTTTATCCTTGTTGGTAATTTCAATAAGCTTAATATAATGCTCTTTGTCTTGTAATTCAATTTCCTGTATGGAAGGATATTTACCTGTTAGTTCCATTAAAGCATTATAATCATCAGTATGTGAAAATAGACCTTCTCGTGGATTGTTGTGATCGTCTAGCATCTCTTGGATGGTTACCAGTCTAAAAGATCCATTTTCTCCAAATTGCTTTCCAAATTTGTTGATAGCATATTTATTAATATCAGAATTACCCGTTAAGGCCATTAAATAGCCCATATCATTTAATTCAATATTATCAAATATAGTGTCTGAAAAAATATTCGTGGTTATAGCTTCAAGATCCATTTCCTTAGCTTTTTCTACATTGCGATCGTTACTATCTATTAACACCACATGCCTGCCATTAGATACAAGGTAATGACCTATCAATCTTGAAGTTTTTGAAGCTCCAATTATTAATATCCCTTCCGATTTTTTTAAAAACACACCTATTAATTTAGCAAATAACCTTGCCGTAGTTGCATTCAATAAAACGGTCCCCAATACAATCATAAATACCAATGGGGTAATGTATTCTGCTCCAGTAACACCTTGCTTGATCAATTTACTTCCAAAGAGCGACGCGATTCCAGCAGCAACTATTCCTCTTGGCCCTACCCAACTTATAAAAAGCTTTTCGTTAAATTTAAGTTTCGAACCTGCTGTGCTTAAAAATACCGCAAGCGGCCTTACAAAAAGTATTACCGCCAAAAAAATTGCTGCTGTTTTCCAAGTGTATAACAGCATTAAATCTTCTATATTAATATTAGCTGCCAAAAGAATAAATAGAATAGAGATAAGTAAAACACTTAAGGACTCCTTAAAGTATAACAGCTCTTTAATGTTGTTAAGTTTACTATTGCCTAAAACCATTCCCATAACGACAACAGCTAATAATCCGGATTCGTGGGCAAAAATTTCGGACTCAACAAACACTAATAACACCGTGGAAAGGGAAACGACATTCAACAAATAATGTGGAATGAGTTTTTTATTGATAACAAATGCCAGAGCATGGGCAAATGTAAATCCAAAAGTAGTTCCAAAAAGAATGATTTTACCAAACTCTACCAATGCCGTTTTTGTAAAACCGCTATCTCCTTCAACACTAATAAACTCAAATACCAATACCGCAACTAACGCCCCAATAGGATCAATTAATATACCTTCCCATTTCAAAACGGCAGACACATCCTTTTTTAATGGAATATTTCTAAGAATAGGTGTTATAACTGTAGGGCCGGTAACAATTATAAGCCCTGAAAATAAAAAAGATATTTCCCAACTTAAATCAAAAATAAAGTAAGCCAAAATTCCAGCCCCAAAAAAGGTAACAGCAGAACCTAGGGTTATTAGCTTAGTAATGACTGGTCCTAGCGTTTTTATTTCAGACCGTTTTAAGGTCAGGCCTCCTTCAAAAAGAATAATACTTATGGCTAGTGAGACAAAATAGTATAAGCCATCACCTGGGAAAAGCCCTTGTCTTCCATTCCAAATAGGTTCAATCCATTTGCTGCCATCATCTGAAATGTATTCAGCTGCAACAGGTCCAACCAACAATCCAATTATAATCAACGGAAGAATGGCAGGAATCTTAAATTTCCAAGCAACCCATTGTGCTAATATGCCTAAAATTATAATTCCTGCTAGCTCTATCATATTGTTTTCTGTTTTATTAAAAGCACTAATTTAAACAAAACGGTTGATTTAGTTTTTTTAAAAAATAGTATCTTTCAGATTTCAGAATAAAAAGTATTTAGCATTTTGGTTTTAAAACCTTTTAAAAGTATTGGTATTGGGGTGGCATTTTCGCCCAATTTAAAGGCAAACCTATTTGAGGCAGCTAGACTGTCCGTTTTCTTTAAGTCTAAGTTATTCTTAATCCACGTTGGAGAGGCTTCCGATGATAAAATAAAAGCTTTTAAAGTCATTCTTAGCGCTTTTAAAAAAGACCATTTAGATTATGAGGTCGTTTTCAAACCTGGTAATCCCGTTGAGGTTATTTTATCTACTTGTGAAGAAAAAAAAATAAACCTACTCATTCTTGGAGCAGTACAAAGGGAACGATTTGTAAAATATTATGTAGGTTCCATTGCGCGAAAAATTACCAGACAAGCTAATTGTTCTGTGCTGCTGTTAATAAAGCCTTCAGTTAAAAGGGTTCCTTGCAAGCATATTGTTGTAAACGGTTTAAAAGACCCAAAGACTAAAAACACTATTACCTGTGCATTTTATGTAGCAAAAATGCTTGATGCTGAAAAAGTTACCATCGTAGAAGAAATTAAACAAGACGCTATAGCTGTTAAGGTTGATGATGACAAATCATTACGGCGAGCCAATATCATAAAAGAGCGTATTAAGCTTAGGGAAAACTCTAGGATAAAGGAAATTGTTGAGAGTATCCCGAAGCAATATACCGAAAACATGCTCATAAAATCCCAACCTATTTTTGGAAAACAAGGATACTCCATTGGTCATTATGCACAAGTGTCCCGAGCCGATTTATTAGTAATGAATGCTCCAAGTAAAATGACCTTTTGGGATCGCTTGTTTCCTCATGACATAGAACATATTTTAACTGAGTTGCCAACCGATGTACTAATTCTTCAATGAGTCCGAAAAAAAATAACATCAAAGCTTTTTTTAAGGCAATGCCAAAAAATATATTCTCTGGGTTTGTAGTAAGCCTCATAGCCTTACCTTTAGGACTCGGACTTGCCATGGCAAGTGATGCACCCCCAATAGCAGGAATAATTTCGGCAGTTATAGGTGGTGTTATTGTTTCTATTTTAGGAGGAAGTCATGTTACCATTGCCGGACCTGGAAATGGTTTGGTTGGTGTTATCTTAATTGCTATTACTGCTCTAGGTTTGGAATCAGCTTATATTGCCATTGTTTTTTCTGGAATTCTTTTAATCCTACTGGGCTTTTTTAGAATGGGTACATTGGCTGATTTTTTTCCTTCTTCAGCCATTCAAGGTATGTTAGCTGCAATAGGGCTTATTATATTGGGAAAACAGTTTCACATCATGCTAGCCCATAGAATTAAGCGTAATGATACTCTAGATTATCTCATAGAAATACCTTTTAGTGTTAATGATGCGTTGCACTATGAAAATAAAGGTCTCATTTTTGCCGCATTAGCAGGTGTTATTAGTTTATCCATTATGTTGTTTTATTCTAAACTTCGAAATAAGTATTTACAACTTATTCCTGCTCCTATGTGGATTGTCATTTTGTCTATTGGGTTTAGTTACTATTTCGAATTGGTGTTACATGAACAAAACCCCATTTCAAAAGAATATATGATAACTGGCATACCTACTATTCAACATATTATTTCAGACATACCCGTTCCAAATTTTAGTAAAGTATCTACGTTGTCTTTTTGGGGAAGTGTATTGGCATTAACACTTATTGCCAGTATAGAATCATTATTAAGTATAAAAGCAGTAGATAAATTAGATCCAGAAAAAAGGCGGTCTAATGTAAACAAGGATTTAAAAGCTTTAGGGTTGGCAACTGTTGGCAGTGGTTTTTTAGGTGGCCTCAATGTAGTAACGGTTATTGCACGAAGTTCGGTTAACGTTAATAACGGAGCCACTAATAGATCTGCCAATTTTTTCCATGCGCTGTTTCTTGTTCTTTTTATCGTGTTATTTAGCACCCAACTAACTAGAATACCTTTACCCGCTTTGATGGCTATCTTGGTTTATACAGGGTATAAATTGGCATCACCTAATGTTATCACCAAAATTTTCTCAATTGGCAAAGAGCAACTTGTGATTTTCTTTATAACCCTAATCGTTACCTTAAAAGTAGGCCTTATTACAGGTATTGTCGCCGGAGTTATAGCTACATTTATTATTCATATTATTATTAGTAAAAGTTTTGGGCTGTTCATAAGAAACGTGTTGAAGCCTAATGTTCTCATGTACAAAGAAGAAAACACCAACAACTATTATGTTAGTGTAAAACACTTTTGTAGTTTTTTAAATTACTTTCGCCTTAAACATCGCCTTGATGTAATACCTGAAAATCAAGATGTTATTGTCGATTTTTCGCTTTGTGAGTTTGTAGACCATACCGTAATGGAAAACATGTATAGCTATCAGGAACTATTTAACAAAAGAGATGGGCATTTTGATGTAATTGGTTTGGATATGCATGATACCAAATCTAAACATCCTTTTGCCCTAAGACGCTTATTACCTGTGCCCAACCTTATTAAAAATAGTTTAACGCGTAGGCAAACCATTATGGAAACGCTTTCTAAAGATTATGACCTAGTCTATAATGTGAAAAAACAAAAACAGGTCAATTTTTTAAATAATTTTTTATTTTTTAACACCAAAAGCATTAGCCATATTTATAACGAAATATCCTATCGAGATAAAACCATATGCTTGTTCGACATTGAATTTTCAGAAGGTGAATTTATAGCAAAAGAAGTGATACATGCCACCATGCTACATATCAACTTAAAAAACAATATTCCTGAATTTACTCTGGACAGAGAAGGCTTTTTAGAAAAAATGTATGCTTTTGCTGGGTTTAAGGATATTCCATTTGAAGACCATGCCGACTTCTCAAAACGTTTTTATCTTTTAGGTGACAACGAAGAAGCTATTCGTGATTTTTTTAGTAATGACCTTATTCATTTCTTTGAAAGCAATCCATATTACCATGTAGAGTCTAACGGAAAGGCTATATTAATATTTGCTAAGGAACGTTTGGCAAGCATTAAGGAAATAAAAGCTTTATTAGATTTTGGTAAACGCTTAAAAGATGTGATATTATTGATAAAGGCCTAATTTCAAAATCTTTTCTTAATATATTCTTAACATTTTTAGTCCTTTAATAGATATTTGTTAATTTGCGCTCCTTATGAACTTATACCCTATTGAGTCGGGCAATTTTAAATTGGATGGAGGTGCAATGTTTGGTGTTGTGCCTAAAGTCTTATGGGAAAAAACCAATCCTGCCGATGCCAATAATATGATCGATCTTGCAGCACGCTGTCTCTTGATTGAAGACGGCAAACGTCTTATTTTAATCGATACTGGTATGGGTAATAAGCAGTCTTATAAATTCTTTGGCTATTACCATTTATGGGGCAATCATTCCATTGAAAAATCACTGGCATCATACGGGTTTCATAAAAATGATGTGACCGACGTTTTTATGACCCATCTACATTTCGACCACTGTGGAGGAAGTATTCAATGGAACAAAGACAAAACGGGTTACGAACCCGCCTTTAAAAATGCTACGTTCTGGACTAATAAAAACCATTGGCAATGGGCAACACAACCCAATAGAAGGGAAAAAGCATCTTTCTTGAAGGAAAATTTATTACCTATGGAAGATAGTGGCCAGCTTGATTTTGTACAGTTAAACAATACTGATTTTATTAAAAGCTCAGAATTGGGTTTTGATATTTTTTTAGCTGATGGCCATACCGAAAAGCAAATGATTCCGTTAATACATTACAAAGACAAGACCATTGCTTTTATGGCTGACCTATTGCCAACTGCGGGACATTTACCTATACCATACGTTATGGGTTACGACACCAGGCCTTTGTTAACGTTAAACGAAAAAGAAAAATTTCTTAATCTTGCAGCTAACAAAAACTATTATTTGTTTATGGAGCACGATGCCCATAACGAAATCATTACCGTACAACACACAGATAAAGGTGTACGCTTAAAAAATACATTTAAAACAACAGAAATATTTAATTAAATAATTACACATAATGAAAACAATACAAACCTTATTAACCATCACTGGAATATCTCTTTTACTTTCCGGCTGTGGAAGCACAACGCTAGTAGTATCAACTCCAATTGAAAATATTGATTCTTCGCCATTAAAAGTTTCAGAATTAACAGAAGCTGAAAAACATAACTGGGGCCATCTAGATTTGGCAAAAGACACTATACCCGGAATGAGTGTTGATAAAGCTTATTCAGAAATTATTAAAAACAAAAAGGGGAAATCGGTTATTGTTGCAGTTATTGATTCGGGTATCGATATCAATCACGAAGATTTAAACGATGTGTTATGGACCAATGAAGATGAAATTCCAAACAATGGTAAAGATGATGACAACAATGGTTATATTGATGATATCCATGGCTGGAACTTTTTAGGAGACGGCTATGATGAACAATTGGAAATGGTTCGTATAATTGCAAGTGGAGACACTAGTAATCCTGAATATGCTGATGCTGTTGCCGAATATGAAAAAGAATTTGAAAAATGGTCATCCAGAAAGGCACAGTATGACCAAATATCCCAACAAATAAAATTAGCTGACGAAACTCTTGTTAAGCATTTTGGTAAAAAGGATTACACAAAAAAAGAAGTTGATGCAATAAATACCGAAGATGAAGACTTAAAGAGAGCTGCACAAATAGCATCATACATGTTTAGCAATGGTTTGGATTCTCTTGGAGAGGCTCTTGAAGAAATAGCAAGTGATCTAGAAGGTATTACTGATAGGTTAAACTACAACCTTAACAAAGATTTCAAAGGGCGTAAAACTGGCGATAACCCAGATGATTTATCTGATGTTGGTTACGGTAATGGCAATGTTTTACATGTAAAGAAAAGTGAAAGTCATGGTACACACGTTGCTGGTATTATTGCTGCAGAGCGTAATAATGGTTTAGGGGCCAATGGTGTTGCTAATAATGTTGAGATTATGAGCATAAGAGCTGTGCCTAATGGTGACGAATACGATAAAGATGTGGCATTGGCTATTCGTTACGCTGTAGACAACGGTGCAAAAATTATTAACGGTAGCTTTGGTAAGAGTTTTTCACCTCACAGTGATTGGGTACGTGAAGCTATTGCCTATGCCTCTAAAAATGATGTGGTATTTGTACATGCTGCCGGAAACGACAGTAATGATGTTGATACTGCAAAAAACTACCCAGATGACAACCTAAATAACGGTCCAGAAGTATCGAATTCTTATATTAGGGTTGGAGCATTAGCACCAAAATATGGTTCTAACCTAGTTGCTAGCTTTTCAAATTATGGCAAACAAAACGTAGATGTTTTTGCTCCTGGAGCTAGTGTATATTCTACTACCCCAGAAAACGAATACGGTTCTAAAGGTGGTACGTCTATGGCGGCACCTGCTGTAGCTGGTGTAGCCGCATTAATTCGTTCATACTACCCAAAATTAAGTGCTGCTCAGGTAAAGAAAATCATCATGGATTCTGGTTTGGCACTTAAGACTAAAGTAGTTGTAGGTGGAGACACCAACGATATAAGACCATTTTCAGAATTGTGTAAATCTGGTAGAATAGTTAACGCATACAATGCTTTAATTATGGCCTCCAAACTTGATAAATAACAAATAGTCTATGAAATATAGTCTGTTCTTATTTTTAGGTTTTGTTTTATCTGGAATATCTTGTAAATCGCAAAATGGAATTGCAAACGTAAAGACAATATCGACTATAAAACCAGCGTATTGGCAACAGCATGTTGATTATAAAATGGAAATCGACATGGATGTTAAAAACTATCAATACAAAGGGAAACAACAATTGGTCTATACAAATAATTCACCCGATATCTTGTATAAGGTGTATTATCACCTTTATTTTAATGCTTTTCAACCTGGCAGTGAGATGGATGTACATTCGCGAACCGTTCCAGATCCAGATTCGAGAATTGGAGATAGAATTAGTGTTTTAAAGTCCGAAGAAATAGGCTATATAAATGTAAAGTCCTTAAAACAAAATGGAACAGATTTAAAATATGAAACCGTAGGCACGATATTGGAAGTTGAATTGGCCAATCCTATTCAATCTGGTGAAAGTGCAACTTTTAATATGCTTTTCGATGCCCAAGTTCCTGTACAAATTCGTCGTTCGGGAAGAAACAACAATGAAGGTGTTGCATTATCCATGGCACAATGGTATCCGAAATTAGCTGAATACGATTTTGAAGGCTGGCATGCCGATCCATACATTGAACGTGAATTTCATGGTGTTTGGGGTAATTTTGATGTTAAGCTAACTATCGACAAAGATTTTGTTGTTGGTGCTACTGGATACCTACAAAATCCAAATGAAATAGGTCATGGATATGAAAACGGTCAAGTAAATCGTCCAAAAGGAAATACATTAACTTGGCATTTTGTGGCACCTAACGTACACGATTTTACATGGGCAGCAGATCCAAATTATATTCATGATACCATTAAGGTCCCTAATGGTCCATCGATGCACTTTTTTTATAAAAGTACCATGCCTAAAGAAAATTTAGAAAATTGGAAAAATTTGCAGCCCAAGGCAGTTGAACTTATGCAATTCTATAGCAATAATATTGGTAAATATCCTTACGATCAATATTCTGTAATACAAGGAGGCGATGGAGGTATGGAATATGCCATGTGTACTTTGATTCTAGGTGAAGGTAAGTTTGATGGTTTGTTTGGAGTTACCGCTCATGAAATGGCTCATACATGGTTTCAGTTTTTATTGGCTACAAATGAGCTGAAGCACTATTGGATGGATGAAGGCTTTACTGAGTATTTTGGGGAACTTGCAGGAAGCCACATTCTTAATTACAGCTTTAAAGACAAAACAAAAAGTGTTTATGATGTGTATCGCTATTTAGCGAAATCTGGGCAAGAACAACCCCAAACCACACATGCCGACAGATTTAATTTTAGGCAGGCCTATTCCATTTCGGCATATTATAAAGGCTATGTGTTTTTGGCCCAATTGGCTTATGTTATTGGCAAGGAAAACCAAGAAAAAACCATAAAAAAATATTTTGAAGATTTTGCTTTTACACACCCTGTCCCTAACGATATTATTCGCACTGCTGAAAAAGTGTCTGGTTTGGAGCTCGATTGGTATTTAATGGATTTTGCTCAAACCACAAATACTATCGATTATGGTGTGAAAGCAATTGAAGGCAGTACTGTCACTTTAGAACGTATCGGTTTAATGCCCATGCCTATAGATGTAACCGTTACATATACCGACGGCAGCACCGAAGACTTTTATATTCCTTTGCAAATGATGCGTGGTGAAAAACCAACCTCTGCTCACATAATTAAAGATTGGGCATGGGCCTACCCTACTTACTCTTTCAAGACTAATAAGCCTGTACAATCTGTTATAATAGACCCAGGTGGTTTAATGGCAGATATAAATTTGGTTAATAATAAAATGTAATTCTTTTCAAAAGTTTAGCATAAAACCACCTTCTAATAAGGTGGTTTTTTAACATAATGAACATAAATATTATCTATACCAATGTTCTTCTTTATACATTTCGGTCTTAGCCACTCGCTCACGGTTGTACAACAATAAATGAGTTGCATCTGTTTGTTTGCTCCGATAGCCTAAAAGATGAAAAAAAGGCTTTGCAAAAAACTTGGCTACATTTAAATTGACCTTTAAAACTCCTTGCTCCTTATTATGCCAAAATATACCTGGTAGGATACTCAATAAATTATCTGCTTTTAATAGCCTTAACCAAACTGATAGCTTTAAAAACATAGTGTTTATACTTTTAATAACAAAAAAGCCCTCTGATCCCTTTTTTTGATATAAAGGCATAAAAATTTTAGCATTGTATTGTGATGTTATAATGCTGTGTTCATGAATGGCTAGTTTTTCTCCTTTTTGAATGGTTTGAAAACTATCCAATCCATTGCACATTTTAAATTGATCGTTTTGTGAAATACGGTATAAATCAATAATTTCAAAAAAGTGCGTATTGTATTTGCTTGTGTTTTTAAGCTGAAGGTAATAGGCTTTAAACTTATCGGTATCAAATTCTTTTATTGTTCCAGTATAGACTAACGCTAAATTGATAAAAGCGACATGATTTCTAAAGGCTTGAATGTCGTCATGTTGACCAGATTCAAAGCCAATAGAAACATACCCCAGCTGATTAATGTAACTTAACAATGCTCCATCTAAATATTCCTCAATACCCAAAACTATGGGTACAGGAAATTGCTTGGAAAACCTTCTGTTTATCAAGGCGTCGTTAATAGTTATAAAAGGTAGAGACTTGCTTGAAGTGGTATGCAAATCAATAAAGTAAAATGGTGGTGTATTAGTTTCTAAAATATGGGTTAAAATTTGCAATAGAGTTAACAACTCTTCTTCCTCTGAGTTTAACTTTTTTTTGTTTTTAATAGCCGTGATGCTATTGTTTGTCCATAATCTGTTTAAATCTTCATCAAGATATCTTTGGTTTTCGTCAAGGGCTTTTAAATTGCCTGCTATGGCATAAATATTACCCAATATATTATCTTGTTTAAGCGGTTTTAACGCCTCTTTTAAAGCATTTATTCCCGCTTTCTCATTGCCGTGTATACCACCGAAAAAGACCAAGGTAGGGCTGTTTTTTAAGCCCGTAATTTGTTTAATAATTCTATTAAAATGAGCCATATGCTATAAATCATTTTTTGTTATCAATCCTATTAGTCGGCTCTTTCTTATTACAGGTAAAAAACTAATATTATTATTGGCCATAAGCTTTGCGGCATCTTTTATTAGGCTGTGTTCATCTACTGTGATTATATCTTTTTTCATAAGCCTATTAACCGAAATGTTTGCTTTTTCTTTTTTATCTACATATAACTCAACATCTTTCCATGATAAAACACCCTCAAGTTTCTTGGCATGGTTTGTAACCGGCAAATGGTGAATACCTTTCCATTGCATAATGTTTAACACCAGTTCTATACTATCACTTTTATCTACAGTAAAAATATCGGTATTCATAATGTGTTTTACCGTCTTTTTGATTTTAGGTATCCGTGAGGTGTTTTTATTGAGTACCTCCCATGTTGAAACCGGATAACCTTTTTGTTGTTTTTTATAAATTTGTGATGTTAATATCTGTAAGGCCTCATAACGTTTGTAGGTTTTCAACAAGTTTCTATAGCTTCTAACATTCCATTCCGATCCATTATAGAAGGTTACCCTATCCTCTATAACCTTTAAATAATATTTGGCATCTTCTGGTGAAATACCAAACTTATAAAGCCCTTTATAAGCCATGGGAAGTAATTTATCTAAAATTAAATTATGGCTTGAAATGTATTTACCATCCCAGTAAAATTGTGCCGCCATACCATATCTGGCAGCATTGAAAAAATTACTTTTTACATCATTAAAGTCCCATATCTCATGGATATTGTTATAGTCTTTAGGTTTTCCCATCATTACACCAACCCAAAATGCCATATTGGCCATTTCATCTACCAATGTTGGACCAGAAGGAATGTAACGATTCTCTATTCGTAAATGTGGTTTATTGTTAAAAACCCCATAGCATACCCTATTCCATGGATAAACCGTTCCGTTATGAAGATTAAGAGCTTTTAGTTTAGGGATTTCACCGTTATTTATCATATCCACACTATCCTTAATATAAGTTGTGGTTAAAAAGCTTCTAAAGCGGGATATATTATCCTTAAAAATATCAGTAATGTTTCCTGTTTCCCATTGAGTTCCAAAACTAACCCTAGAAAGGTTTTCGTCTAGCACATAAGAATTGGCTCTAGTATCAATACTTTGCGTAAATAAGGCTATTCTGGTCTCGCTCCAAAGTTCTTTACCAAACAATAATGGCGAATTGGTACAAACACTTAATACAGGACCCGCTATGGCTTGTGACCAATTATAGGTGTCTACAAAATTGTTTGGATTAACCTGTAAATGCATTTGAAAACTTGTGTTACACCCCTCTAGCATGACAGAATCATGGAGTAAATTCAATTCGTCCACACCTTTAATATGAATGTTGAAATCTTCACGCCTTGAATCTTTAATAACTTCATTCAAAACTTCATAACGTTGCATGGGCGTCATTTTATCCAAAGTAATATTTTCTAAAATTATGGAGGGCAAAATACCTGCTAATACAATTTTAGTATTGTGTTTATTGGCCGATGTTTTAGCTTTTTGCATCAATGTCTTTAATTGCTTATGAAGCAACGAAAAGCATTTTCCTTTAAGTATAACTGGATCTAGATTTACTTCAAGGTTATAATTATTTATCTCGGTTGTAAAGTGTGAATCATTTATAGTTTCCAATACGTCTAAAGAATTATTGCTTGGTGAAAACTGATTGTTTACCAAACAAAACTCCTGCTCTGCCCCAACCCTAATAGGTTCTTCCTCAATCATACCTTGAGTAATCATTATATCAAGAGCTTTAATATCATTTATTAAATGATGGATATAATTTGCCCTATCTTTTTTTTTGGAAAGCTTTGTTACATCTAAATACCCCATTTTACTGAATCTTTCTCATTTTTTTGGACGATTAAATTACTGTTGTTGCAAATGATAAACTATGATATTTATCATAGCCTGCTTTATGTCTACCTTTATCAAATTCTTATTGCTATTTTTGTTTTCATAATTCAATATATGCGTTATACATTTCCAAAAAGAGAAAAACTTAAAAGTAAAAAACTCATTGAGCAATTGTTTTCTGAAGGGAAATCGGTAACAGCATTCCCTCTTCGCCTAATCTATTTAAAAACCCCTCTAAATTATGATGTTAAAGCACAAACTGGGGTTTCTGTAAGCAAACGCCATTTTAAAAGAGCTGTAGATAGAAATAGAATAAAGCGCTTAATGCGTGAGGCTTATCGTCTAAATAAAGCCTATTATTTTAACAACATTACGGCTCAATATACGTTTATGATTTTGTACATTGGTAAAGAAAAGCCTAAATTTATTGATGTTGATTCTAAAACGAAACTCTTGTTTGATAAATTTTTAGATAAGGTTTCTATGGCATAATGTATTTTAGAGAGGAGACTTAATAAAACTTAATGCTAAACCGAATTTTTAATATTGAATTACATTTTAATGCAGAGTGTAGTTGAAGTATGACCTAAATAAAACAATAAAATTATACAGATGAAATCATTTATTGCTCTTTTGTTACTTTTTTTGCCTTTAATGTGTTCTAAGGAAAGTAAAAAAATTAATAATTCTGAAACCTTTAATTATGATTCTGAAATTATTAGCGATGTAAAAGCCTCTTCGGTTAACGGAATTGTTTCGACACGACAAGAAGTTTATCCGCAAAAAACCATTAAAGAATCTTTTTTACGTTTTGAGACTCAGGATTTAGATAAAACGTATAGTCTAATTCACAAAACTATACAAGAAAACAAAGGCTTTGTTCAAGAGGATAGATCAAACAAATCCTATAATACCATTACAAGGCATTTAACAATACGAATACCTAGTAATAATTTTAAAATTGTTCTGGATTCTATAAGCAAACAAGTTTCTTATTTTGATGCTAAAAGAATATCCTCTAAGGATGTTACAGAAGAGTTTATTGATTTGGAAGCGCGTCTAAAAGCTAAACAAACTCTAGAAAAAAGATATTTAGAATTGCTGTCTAAAGCAAAAAATGTAAAAGAAATATTGGAAATAGAGCGAGAATTATCTAAGATAAGAGAGGAAATAGAAGCTAAACAAGGTCGCTTAAAATATCTTGAAAACAAAGTATCATTAAGCACCTTAGATATAGAATTTTACAAACGCACTTCAGAAATGGGGGTTACCGTTTCTTATGGAAACAAAATGTGGAATGCTATAAAATCTGGGTTTAACAGTTTGTCCATATTTTTTATTGGCATTTTACATATATGGCCTTTTATCCTTTTACTTATTATTACTGTCTTTTGGTTTAGAAGGTGGTTGAAAAAAAAGAAGTGAAAATGAAGCGCCCATAAGCAAAACTTTGTTACATGCTTAAACTGAACTTATCGAAGCGGGCTCTTTTAAAAAAATAAATATTAAACATGAAAAATCTACTAAAAAAAAGAATTCTAATCCCTATTATAGTTAGTTTACTTTTTATAATTACTACAGCTTTTAAAAATGATTTCTTTGAAATAGCCAAACAAATAGAAATTTTTACCACGCTTTTTAAAGAACTCAATATGAACTATGTTGATGAAACTAATCCAGGGGATTTAATGGATACAGCCATTAAAAGTATGTTAGAAGATTTAGATCCCTATACCAGATTTATGAATGAACAAGATGTTGAGGCTGCCAGAATAAACAATACAGGAGATTACACAGGTATTGGAGCTAAAGTTAGAACCCATAAAAACAAATTGGTCATTGTAGAGCCCTACAAAGACTATCCCGCTGATAAAGCTGGTTTAAAAGCTGGCGATGAAATTATTAAAGTTGATGATATCTTTGTTGAAGATTATAAAGATGATGCTGGTAATCTCCTTAAGGGAAGTTCTGGAACCACTATTAATGTTACCTATAAAAGACAGGGGAAAACCCAAACAGCAACTATAAATAGAGCTGAGGTTGAAATAAAGGCTGTACCCCATTTTTCATTAATTGATGATAAAACGGGCTATATTGTTTTAAGTCAGTTTAACAATAAAGCTTCTTCTGAAACCCGCTATGCATTGCGTGATTTAAAAGCTCAAGGTGCAGAGCGCATTATTTTGGATTTAAGAGGAAACCCTGGTGGTTTATTGCATGAGGCTGTAAATATTGTCAATCTATTTGTTCCTAAAGGACAGTTAATAGTTACTACAAAATCTAAAGTAAAAAAATATAACCGCACCTATTACACCAAAAATACTCCAATAGATACTGAAATTCCCCTTGTGGTGTTAATAGATGGTAGCAGTGCTTCGGCTAGTGAAATTGTATCTGGATCTTTACAAGATTTAGACCGTGCCGTTATTGTAGGATCCAGAAGTTTTGGTAAAGGCTTAGTGCAACGCCCTAAACCATTAACATATGGAACACAAATAAAAATTACCATTTCCAGATATTATACCCCTTCAGGCCGTTGCATACAGTCTTTAGATTACTGGAACAGAAATGAAAAAGGTGAAGCAATAAGGGTGAAGCAGGAAAACTATAATGAATTTAAAACTAAAAACGGACGCAAAGTTTTTGACGGTGGTGGCATATTCCCAGATGTCAATATAGGTAATTCAAAAAAGGCTCCTATTATAACCTCGTTAACTAACGATAATTTAATTTTTGATTACGCAACCAATTATTATTTTAATAATACCATTACCGACATTAATAATTTTAAGCTTAGTGAATCTGATTTTTCAAACTTTAAAAATTATTTGAATACCAATAATTTTTCTTTTGAAACCGATACCGAGAAAAAACTTTATAAAGCCATGGAATCTGCACAAAAAGAAGATTTGGATGATAATATTACGAAAGAATTTCAATCCTTAATACAGCAATTAAATTATTCAAAAACTATAGTTTTAGAAGAAAATAAGGATTATATACTAAAATTATTGACCGATGAAATTGTAAAACGATATGTTTACCGAGAAGGGCTTTATGACTACTATAAAATACACGATGAGCCTATAAAAAAAGCGACGGAAATTTTAAATAAATCAAATATCTATTCTGGTTATTTAAGGTAATATTTTCGTAAATTTATTAACGAATTAAAAATAGTATATTTACAAACTTATTCCTTTGTTTGTTTAACATGAATAAGCTATTTACCTACATATTATTAATGTTTTGTTGGGGTTTTATTTCATCTCAAAACAACATAACGCATGATGTTTATTTTGAGACGGATAAATATACTCTCTTACCAACAGAAGAAAACCGCTTGTTGCTTTTTATTTCTAAATTAGTTGATATAGATATTGAATCTATAGCTATTTTTGGATTTTGTGATGATGTTGGTGCTCCTAGTTATAATTTAAGACTCTCACAACAAAGAGCTGATGCTATTAAGGCTATTTTTTCAAACCACGAAATAAGTGAATCGGTAATCACTAATGTAGATGGTAAAGGTGAAGTATTGCTAAAAATTGTAGATGAAAAGGATATTTCTAAACTAAGAGGATTAAATAGAAAGGTAGAGATTATAATAAATCCAAAGCCTCCTATTATTAAAAAAAAGAAAGTAGAAGTTGAACCATCTGTTGAAAAAGAAAAAAAAGCTACAGCCGAAGTTATTAAAGGAGATGTTAAGGTAGGTGATAAAATACGTTTTGAAAATATTTTATTTAAAACGGGTTATAGTACAGTGACTCCAGAATCTAAAAAAATATTAGAAAATATAGCTAAATCTCTTGTAGAACGTGAAAATATCTATTTTACTATTCAAGGCCATGTATGCTGTACTCAATATAGCAGAGATGCCGTAGATAGAAAAACAAAAAAACGCAACCTCTCTGAAGCCCGTGCCAAATATGTTTACGATTATTTTGCTAAAAAAGGTATAGATAAAAAACGAATGCGCTATATGGGAATGCGTAGAAAATTTCCATTAGGAGGTGATCCAAAATATGATAGACGGGTAGAAATATTAATCACCCATATAATTAATAATTAATATTTTACCATAGCAATATGTGGTATGCCATCTTCTAGGTACTCTTTTCCTTTTGGTATAAAACCTAAGTTACTATAAAAATGTTTTAAATAACACTGAGCTGATATTTTAATTAAGCTTTTATTAAAATGTTTTCTAATTACCTCAATAGAAGCATTCATGATATCATATCCGTATTTAAACTGTCGTTCATTCTTAGCTACTACTACCCTACCAATACTGGTTTCTTTAAAATAATCTCCCGGTTTAAATACACGTGTATAAGCTATTAACTTTTTATTCTTATACCCTAAAACATGTATTGCTTTTTGATCTTTTCCATCTATATCTTGATATACACAATCCTGTTCTACAACAAATACCTCACTGCGT
This sequence comes from Aestuariivivens marinum, assembly GCF_022662175.1. Lineage (GTDB taxonomy): Bacteria > Bacteroidota > Bacteroidia > Flavobacteriales > Flavobacteriaceae > Aestuariivivens > Aestuariivivens marinum. Next base: position 691,240 of record NZ_JAKMCR010000001.1, read on the forward strand.
AATTGTAGCAAATCATAAAGTTCTTGAGTGCTTAATTTTGAAAATTGTTTTACCTGTATGTGTAGCATATACTCTTTTATATTGTCATTTAAAACGGAATATACTGTAGTGAAGAATCTCTTTTAGTTAACAATTATAGATTCTTCAATCGACCTTTAGTCTATTTCTGAATGACATTTTAGTCTTGAACAATCATATCTTTAGCATCTTCTTTACCAAATTCAGGTTGAATGTTCACATGGTTAATATTATATTTACGGTAAATAAGGTCTTCTATTTTATGTAGAATAACATCGAATTGGGATAAAGTTATATCTTCATTAAAATCGATATGTGCTTCTAAATGGATTTCCTCTTCATTCAACTGCCATACATGAACGTGATGTACATTCTTTATTGATTCAAAAGCATTAATTTCTTTTACGATCTGTTTAATTGGAATGGTAGCTGGTGTAAATAACATTAGTACTTTAGTTGAATCTTTTAATAAATCGAATCCCATCCATATTAAATATATAGCAATAGCAAAAGTCAAAACACTATCCACCCAAAACACGTTATAGTACTTCATTAACAAACCACCTATCAATACAGCTACACTAGCCATCATATCAGTTAATAAATGTAAATAGGCACTTTTCATATTCATATTGGTTTGGGCATCCTTTTTTAATAAAAGCACACTTAAACCATTAGCTATTATAGCAATTAACGATAACCAAATAACTAAGTCTGATTCAATTTCTTTAGGATGTTGAAAACGTCTTATAGCTTCTATAATCAATAAAACTGCTACAATAATTAAGGTAGAAGCATTTATAAAAGCAGCTAAAATTTCTGCACGTTTATAACCAAAAGTTCTATGTATAGAAGCTTTCTTTTTTGCTAAAAAATTAGCTACATAACTCACTATTAATGAAAGAACATCACTAAAGTTATGGAGTGCATCACTTAATAACGCTAAACTACCCGATATAACGCCTCCTATTATTTGAGAAGCAGTAATAAGAATATTTAAAAAAATAGAAATTACGAGATTTCTTCCTTTTAAATCGTTTTTTGAATGACTGTGATTATGAGAATGGTTATGACCCATCTAACAAGATAATGGAATTTTTTCTATTCGTGTTTGATGGCGACCACCTTCAAAATCTGTATTTAAAAAGGTTTCTACCATAGCCACAGCTTGGTGTATTGCAGTAAATCTAGCAGGTATACATAATATATTAGCATCGTTATGTTGCCTAATTAATTCTACTATTTCTTTATTCCAACATAAACCAGCACGTATTTTTTGGTGTTTATTAGCGGTCATAGCGACACCATTGGCACTACCACAAATAAGAATACCATAAGTAGCTGTTTTATTTTCAACATCATCAGCTACAGGATGTACAAAATCGGCGTAATCCACACTACTATTACTATCTGTACCATGGTTAATAACCGTAAAACCTTTAGCTTCAAGGTATTCTTTAATAGCAAATTTATAATCGGTTCCTGCGTGATCGTTTCCTATAGAAATCGTCATAATAAGATATGTTTTATTAAATATTACAAAGGTAACAATTATAAGTCTTGTGTATTACTATATTCATGACTTGTTAATAACTGTTTATTGTTTTCTAAAAGAATAATTAGGAGATTTCAATAATTTTTTCAATTAAAAAGGTATTGTAATTTTCCAAAAAAATAATCCCTTTTTTTTAAGTGTTTTATTAGACTTAAAAACATTGAAAATAAACAGCACTTTTAAAAAAAGTTATAAGTAAAAAGCAGTTAATTTATGTTGTTAACAACTGTGGATATAAAATTAAAACAGATTAAAAATGAAGTTATTAAAACCATCAATAGATGTTAATTAATTATTAATGGAATGTCAATTTAATAGTATCAAAATAAAATTGATAAAAGTTATACCAGTTATTAACAGCCTATAATAACCAATATTATTTTTTAAAATTTTAAAAAGAAACTTATAATAATATATATAATTGTGAATAACAAAAAAGCAATAAATTATATTTTCCGTATATTTAAAAATCTATCAATTTTTATGCAAGTTATTATGAAAACTATTTCATTTTTATTAATACTTGTCCCAACCCTACTTTTTTCTCAAATACAAATAGGTTCCGATATTAATGGCGAAGCAGATGGTGATTGGTTTGGTCAATCTGTGAGCCTGTCTTCAGACGGTAGTATTGTAGCAATAGAAGCTTCTCATAATAATGAAAATGGAGTTAATTCAGGTCATGTACGTGTTTATAGAAATGACAATGATGTTTGGACCCAAATAGGTAGTGATATAGATGGTGAAGCAGAATATGATTGGTTTGGTCAATCCGTTAGTCTATCATCAGATGGTAGTATAGTAGCAATAGGAGCTTATGGTAATGATAACAATGGATCAGGTTCAGGTCAAGTATGTATATATAAAAATGATAATGATGTTTGGACTAAAATAGGATCTGATATTAATGGAGAAGCTGCTGGTGATGTATCAGGTTGGTCTGTTAATCTATCATCAGATGGCAGTATTATAGCAATAGGAGCTACTGGTGCACCACCTGGCTTTGACAGTGGAACAGCATCGGGTTATGTACGTATATATAAAAATGATAATAATGTTTGGACCAAAATTGGTAGTGATATCAACGGAGAAATAGCATCAGGTGACAAATCTGGCTATTCCGTTAGTCTATCTTCAGATGGTGGTATTATAGCAATAGGAACTGTAGGAAATATTAACGGAACAGAATCTGGTCATGTTAAAGTGTTCGATTTAAGTGCTGTACTTTCTAGTGATGGTTTTGTTTTACAACGATTAAATGTATTTCCTAATCCTTCCAGTAATATTATTAATGTTCAACTAAAGGATAATATTGATCTAAAAAGAATCAATATTTATAATAATCTGGCTCAACTGCTATTTTCTACAAGAGAAAAAGAAATTAGTACCAATAATTTATCACCTGGTTATTATTTTGTAGAAGTGGAAACAGATCAAGGTAGAGCCGCTAAAATGTTTGTGGTTAAGTAAACATTGGTATTTAAAAAGTTCACTTATTTGTAAATTAATCTATTCTTAATCTAAAAATATAGAACGGTTAACATTAAAATCGTAGCTTTGTAAAAAACAAATAGCACATAACTCGCCTTTAATACGCTATTTTATAATAGAAATTCCACCCGATAGCTATCGGGATTATGGGAATGATAATGATTACAAAATTACATGAGTAGAAATAAAAAAAGGAAATCCAGAAAAGGAGTTCCTAACCTTACAAATACAATCTTAAGTATTTTAAAAAAAGACAAAAACAAAACGTTTAACTATAAACAAATCGCTGCTAAACTTGGTGTTAACGATGCCAGTAGCAGAAACCAAATTATAAAAACCTTGGCTAAATTAGCAGCCAAGGAAGAAATCATTCAAGTAGACCGAGGTAAGTTTAAAGCAGTTATTAACACCGAATATCATTTTGGTATTTTAGATATGTCTGCTAGAGGATCTGGATATATTATTTGCGATGATTTTGACGAAGATATCTTTATAGCTTCAAACAATATTAATAGAGCGTTGAATGGTGACGAAGTGGAATTCTATGTTTACAAACGGCGTAAGCGAGGAAAAATAGAGGGTGAAATAACCAATGTTGTTAAACGTGCCAAATCGGAGTATGTTGGAGTGATCCAAATTCAAAAGAATAATAACTATGCTTTTGTGGTACCTGATAGCAATAGCATGTACAAAGATATTTTTGTGCCTATTAATAAAACTCTTAAAGCAGAAGATGGCGATAAAGTATTGGTAACCTTGGAAGATTGGCCAGAAAAAGCCGATTCCCCTTATGGTAAAGTGATTAAAGTACTTGGGAAACCAGGAGAACATAATACCGAGATTCACGCCATTTTAGCCGAATACGGGCTTCCTTATGAGTTCCCATACGACGTGGAACAGTATGCGAATACTTTGGATACGTCGATTACTAAAGAAGAAATTGCCAAACGTCGTGATATGCGTAAGGATTTAACCTTTACCATCGATCCAAAAGATGCTAAGGATTTTGATGATGCCCTATCCTTTAAAATATTGGATAATGGTTTATACGAAATAGGTATCCATATTGCAGACGTATCTCATTACCTAAAAGAAGGTACCGTTTTAGATGATGAAGCTTATCAACGTGCTACATCGGTATATTTGGTAGATCGCGTAGTACCTATGTTACCGGAGATTTTATCTAATAACGCTTGTTCTTTAAGACCACATGAAGAAAAGTACACCTTTTCTACTGTATTTAAAATAAATGATAAAGCGGAAGTAAAAGACCAATGGTTTGGTAGAACCGTTACGTATAGCGATGCCCGTTTTGCCTACGAAGAAGCACAGGCCATTATAGAAAGTAATCCAAATGTCACGTTGAGCGTCGTCACTGAGCGGAGTCGAAGTGCAGTTGAAGCGTCTCAAATTAATACACAAATCCCCCAAGACGTATCCCTCACAGGAAAAACCTATAATACCAAACCTGAAATAGCAGAAGCGATATTGGTTTTAGATAGATTAGCTAAAATCATGCGTAAAAAACGTATGAAGTATGGCGCTATTTCATTTGATAAAGTTGAAGTAAAATTCAATTTAGACGAAAACAACAACCCTGAAGGGGTATTTTTTAAAACCAGTAAAGAAGCCAATAAACTTATAGAGGAATTCATGTTATTGGCTAATAAAAAAGTAGCTGAGTTTATTGGTAAGCAATCGCCTAAAAAAACATTTGTATATCGTGTGCATGACGAACCAGACGATAGCAAATTGGCTGCCTTACAAAATGTTGTTGGACGTTTTGGCTATAAATTAAATTTTAAAGATAGAAAATCAACAACTGCATCGCTTAATAGTTTGTTACAGGATGTCGTGGGAAAAAAGGAACAAAATTTAGTTGATACTTTAACGATAAGAAGTATGAGTAAGGCTGAATATACTACACATAACATAGGTCATTACGGTTTGGCTTTCGACTATTATTCTCATTTCACATCACCCATACGACGATATCCCGATGTAATGGCACATCGCTTATTGCAACATTATTTAGATGGCGGTAAATCGGTTAGTGAAGATGCTTATGAAGAAAAATGCCAGCATTCCAGTAACATGGAAAATTTGGCTACTAAAGCAGAGCGTGATTCCATAAAGTATATGCAAATACGTTTTATGGAAGACCATAAAGACCAAGAGTTTTTAGGCGTCATTTCAGGAGTAACAGATTGGGGTATTTATGTTGAAATTATTGAAAACAAGTGCGAAGGGATGGTAAGTATACGCGATATTATAGATGACCATTATGCATTCGATGAACAACAATATGCTTTAGTGGGTAGGCATTCTAAAAACATGTATCAATTAGGCGATGAAGTTATGGTTAAAGTGAAGAATACCGATTTGGTTAAGAAACACTTAGACTTTCACCTTATAGGTAAGATAGAAGATTAGAATAAAATAATTTACTATGGAATAATTATTGATAAAAACCGTTTAGTAATTATTAATCAAAATGAATAGACATAAGTTAAAATGAAAAAATTAATTATCCTTCTTACAATTGTTTTTACTTCAGTAAGCCTTGCTCAAAATACCATAGAAAAAGATATAGAAGAATTTACTGAATTAAAGGTTTTTGATCTCATTGAGGTTGAAATGGTAAAGTCTAATGAAAATAAAGTCATCATTACTGGTGAGAACAATGATGATGTTGTGGTTACCAACAAAAATGGAAAGCTTAAAATAAGAATGTCCTTAGAAGAAATTTTTGATGGAGGAAAGACTAAAGTGGTATTGCATTACACTCATGTAGATATTATTGATGTAAATGAAGGAGCCAAAGTATATTCCAATGATACCATTAAACAATTTGAAATTGATTTCAAAGCTCAAGAAGGGGGCTCCATAAGAATGCCTATTGATGTAAAATATCTTAATATAAAAGCCGTAACAGGGGGTATTGTAAAAACATCGGGAACTTCTAAAAATCAAGACATATCCCTTTTTACAGGAGGTCTTTACAAAGGTGAAGAATTAATTACTGAAAAAACTGAGGTTTCGATTAATGCTGCGGGTGAGGCTTATGTTTATGCTTCAAAAATAGTTGATGTAAAAATACGAGCCGGAGGAGATGTGTTTATATATGGAAATCCAGAAACCGTTAACGAAAGTCGTGTTTTTGGAGGTAGGGTAAAGCGTATGGATTAAAGTAAACTATTATTTAATATTTTAATAGCCATTACTTAGTAATGGCTATTTTTTTGCCATACACTAACCATACAAAAGCACTTTTAACCCTTATTTTTATTACTTTAGTACTACAACAAAGTAAACGAAATAGATTTTGCAGTTTTCTAAGATTCCTTTTCTGTTCTTTTTAGTTGGTGTTTTTTTAAATGCTCAAGAGCATCCACCTATAGAAATCTACACTGCAAAAGATTATCGTGCCGAAACACAAAATTGGTCTATTTCCCAATCAGAAAACAATTATATATATGTTGCCAATAATAAAGGCTTATTAGAATTTAATGGAGCTACATGGCAATTGTATAAATCTCCTAACGAAACTATTATACGGTCAGTACATGTTATAGACAATCATATTTACACTGGCTGTAATGGTGATTTCGGTTATTGGGTAAGCAATGATTATGGTAAATTGAATTATACGTCTTTATCAAAACAGTATAATATTAAATTATTGGAAGACGAGGAATTTTGGAATATCATTAATATAGACGATTATATTTTATTTCAATCCTTAAAGCGTATTTATATCCTTAATACGTTAAACAAGTCTTTCAATATCATAGAATCAAAATCTATTATATATAAGGTATTTAAGGTTAGAGGGAACATATATTTCCAAGAAACAAAAAGTGGCCTTTACAAAATTGAAAATGGGAAAGCGGAATTAGTTTTAAACGATCAAGTGTTGCTAAATAATCGATTGGTAAATGTATTTATTCAAAATGAAAACTTACTATTTGAAACTGAAAACGATGGATTTTACATTTATAATAATAATGAATTAAGTAAATGGAACATAAAAGCCAATAATACACTTTCGGAATTAAGTGTTTTTAGAAGCATTAAATTAAAAGATGGTAGCTTTATGTTGGGTACGCGATCCAATGGTATTGTACACCTTGCTCCTGATGGTCGGATTAACTTTAAAGTTGATGTTGTAAAAGGCCTTGGTAACAATACAGTACACTGGATATTTGAAGATAAGGAACATAATATTTGGTTAGCTTTAGAGAACGGAATCAATTGTATCAATATGACTTCCCCGTTCAGTATTTATAAAGATGAAAAAGGGAAGATAGGCACCATATATGCTTCTAAAGTTTATAAAGATTTTATGTACATAGGTACAAATCAGGGATTGTTTTATAAACCCTATAATTCAAATGTAGATTTTAAAAATATTGAAGCCATACAAGAAGCTGTTTGGAGCCTTACTGAAATAGATGGAACGTTGTTTTGTGGACATGACACAGGCACTTCAATTGTAAACGGTGCTATCGTAAATAAAATAGACGGGATTAATCAAGGTACTTGGGGTTTAAAGCCAATTTATAAAAATAAAGATCTTATCCTTCAAGGAAACTACAATGGTTTATATGTTTTGAATAAAGTAAATGGAAGCTGGACTTTAAGAAATAAAATAGAGGGTTTTGATTTATCAAGTAGGTTTTTTGAAATTTATGATGGGAATATTCTCGTTAGTCATGAATATAAAGGTGTTTTCAAATTGAAAACAGACAGTGATTTTACAAAGGTTACAAGCCTAACAAAAGTACCAGAAATAGAAAAAGAGCTACACTCTAGTATGGTGTCTTATAAAAACGACTTGTTACTAGGTTTTAAGGAAGGCGTGTTTAAATATGATACTAAGGAAGAAAGGTTTATTAAAGATATTACTTTAAGTCAACTTTTCGATGGTGTAGAATACACTTCGGGAAGATTGATACCTGTAGAAGAAACAAATACTTTATGGGCTTTTTCCAATAGGAATTTAAATTATTTAACATTAAGTACATTAAGTGGGGTGCCAAAGATTAATAAAATACCATTACCCAAAGCATTGCCGCGTGGGTTAACAGGCTATGAAAACATTGCTTTTTTAAAAGGTCAAACCTATTTAATAGGAACATCAATGGGCTATGTCTCTATAGATTTAGATAAATTACAAGAGAAGGTATATAGTATTTCCATAAACAATATTAATGTACATGACCTCAGAGGAAATAGCTATGAAGTATTATCACAAGATGAAGTGGGTGACTTTGAAAATAGGTTTAATAATGTGGAATTTAGATTTAATGTTGTTGAATACGATAAATATTTAGATACCGAATATCAATATCAATTAATTGGTTTACAAGAGGAGTGGAGTAATTGGTTTGTTAAACCAAACCTAACCTTCGAAAATTTACCTTACGGAGATTACATTTTTAATATTAGGGGCAGAACAGGAAATGTTTTAACCAACAATGTAGCATCTTATAGCTTTACGATTAAAAGACCATGGTTATTATCCAATACCATGATTGCGGTGTATGTATTTCTCATTCTTCTTTTTTCGTTTATCACACATAATATATATAAACGATACTATAGAAAACAAAGAGAGCGTTTGTTGTTAAAATCACAAAGAGAGCTTGAGTTAAAAGAACTTGAAAATAAACAACAGCTTATGCGATTCAATAATGATAAGCTAAGACAGGATATTGATAACAAAAACAGGGAATTAGGGATCTCTACAATGAGCTTAATAAAAAAGAATGAGTTTTTAAACAGTATTAAAAGCGAATTGCAGAACATAAACGATCTTAAAAAGCTAAAGCATGTTATAAAAGTAATTGATAGAAATATAAACAATACAGACGATTGGAACCTTTTTGAAGAGGCCTTTAATAATGCTGATAAGGATTTTCTTAAAAAGATTAAGCAAATGCATCCAGAACTCACTTCAAACGACTTAAGGTTATGTGCTTATTTACGTTTAAATTTGTCCTCTAAAGAAATAGCACCACTGTTAAACATCTCTCCAAGAAGCGTTGAAGTAAAACGCTATAGACTAAGGAAAAAGATGGATTTGCCTCATGAGTCCAGTTTATCAGACTATATTTTAGAGATTTAATACACTACAACTTTTTATTTCACCTATACAATACCACAACACTGTATAAAATTCTTTAAATGTTAAGAATATCTTAATAAGATGAATTTTTTAATTAAAGCTTATGTTTATTGGGGTTTTCTTAAAAATTTAGTATTTTTTTTATAATGTATGTTTTTTGTTGCGGTAAAAAATATGGATACAACAAAATCTATATATAAGTTTACAACAAACAAATACTAACTCAATATGAGACATATAATTTTTAAAATTTTAATGTTTTCTTTTATAGCACAAGCTCACGCGCAGACTATAGAAGTTAACGGAGTCGTACAAGACGCTTCAGGGTTTCCTATTCCAGGGGTTAATGTACTTGTTAAAAACACCACTAAAGGAACTGTTACAGACTTTGATGGTAATTTCACAATTACAAACGTTGATGCGGGCTCTACATTATCTTTTAGTTATATTGGATATGTAACCAAAGAGATTATTGTAAACGATAGCACCACAATAACCGTTCAATTAGAAGAGGACGTGGCCCAACTTAGTGAAGTGGTGGTTATTGGTTATGGTACACAAACTAAAAAAGAAATTACCGGAGCAGTATCGGTAGTAGGTGCAGAAACGATTGAAAAGCTTAAACCTACACGAATTGAACAAGCCCTACAAGGACAGGTAGCTGGAGTAAATATTACTACCAACACAGGTTCTCCAGGAGGGTCATCAACTATTAGCATTCGTGGGGTATCTACAAATGGTGACAGTCGTCCTTTGATTTTAGTAGATGGCAACGTGGTTGAAGACTTAAGCGTTATCAACCCTAACGACATCGAGAGCATGAATATTTTAAAGGATGCCACAGCAGGTATTTATGGAGTTCGTGCAGCCAACGGAGTTATTTTAATCACCACTAAAACGGGTCGCAAGGAAATGCCGTTGACCGTTGAATATAATGCTTATGCTGGATTCCAACAGACCACCAGGAAACTTCCAGTTTTAAATGCGACAGAATATGCCGTAATTGTTAACGAAGGATATGCCGCTGCAGGTAGCACTCCGCCTTTTTCAGATTTATCCAATTTAGGAATAGGAACCGATTGGCAGGATGAGGTATTTGAATCAGCTCCAATTATGAACCATAACATAACCTTTAGAGGAGGAAAAGAAAAATCATCATATTCCTATAGTTCTTCTTTTCTAACTCAAGACGGAATAGTTGGAGGTAAAAAATCAAATTTTACGCGTTTCACCAATGCGTTGACCTATAATTTAGATTTTTTAGAAAACTTCAAATTCAAATCAGGTTTAACCTTAACTAGAACAAAAAAGAACAATCTACCAGAAAGCACTTTGGGTTCAGTGTTGTTTAATGCGGTAAATATGGCACCAAATCTTCCAGTTAGGGATGTAAATGGAGAATTTACATTGGCAAACGGCTTAGGTGGTGAAGTAGTAAACCCGTTAGCTCAAATGCACAACACCTACAACAAAAATAAAGTCATGAAACTTAACGGTTTTGCAGGATTGGCTTATAACTTTTTAGAGCATTTCACAGCTGAAGCTAATATTCAGTTTAATTATTCTGAAGTAGATACTTACACTTTTGATCCTATTGATTTTTACGGTGTTGGTAAGGTGTTTAACACCCTTACTAGTGAAGTATTTGAAGGATTTGATATTTATAGGGATTATACGTTTGATGCCTTTGTTAAATACGAAAACACCTTTAATGATGTTCACAAATTAAATGTACTGTTGGGAACCTCTGTATTTAAAACTACAGGCGTGTTCTCAGGAAGAAGGGGTAGAAACATAAGAGATAATAATCCTGCTTTTGCGCGAGTGGATTTAACGTTAGATAATGAAGATATTTATGCAGAGCGCGGAAGCAACCCAAAATTCGATGGAAGATTATTGTCTTATTTTACAAGACTACAGTACGACTATAAAGGTAAATATTTGTTATCTGCCGTAGTGCGTAGAGATGGTTCTACAAGATTTGGACCAGGCAATAAGTTTGGTTACTTCCCGTCTGGATCATTAGGATGGATTGTATCAGACGAAGAGTTTATGAGTGATAGCAACTTTTTCGACTTATTAAAAATAAGGGCCTCTTATGGTATTTTGGGTAACGATAGAATTGGAGACTATAGATTCGTATCGTTATTAACAGGAGAAGGGACTTACTTTTTTGGAGGAAACGATGCAGAGGATGAGATTTTCGGAAAAGCTTCTGGAGGCATTGCAAACCCAGAGATTAAATGGGAAAAGCAAAAAACTTTAGATATTGGAGTTGACATGCGTTTCCTTGATAGCAAAATAAATATCACAGCTGATTATTTCAAAAGAAGAACCGAAGATTTATTAGTATCTCCAGAGGTTTCTGGGTTGTTAGGTACAGGAGCAGCTCCAGTTGTAAATGCTGGCGTTGTTGAAAATACAGGAATTGAATTTGCTATTGGCTATTCAGATACTATTGGTGAAGATTTTAAATTCAATATTAATTACAATGTTACAGGATTAAAAAATGAAGTGGTTTCTGTAAGTGGCGAAGGTGAATATCTAGAAGGTGGTGATTTTGGAATTTCTCAACCAGCTATAGCAAGAATGGAAGCAGGCTACCCTTTAGGATATTTTGTTGGTTATAAAACCGATGGTGTTTTTCAAACCCAAGACGAAGTAGACAATGCTGCAGTAACCAGTGTAGCAACACAACCTGGCGATTTTAAGTTTGTTGATCAAAACAACGATGGTGTGATCGATTTAGACGACCGTGTTGATCTTGGTAATCCAATTCCAGATGCTACCATGGGTCTTAATATATCTTTTGATTATAAAAATTTCGATTTTTCGGCCTACACTTTTGCTTCTATTGGAAATGAAATTGTTCGTAATTATGAGCGTAACCAACAGCTAGTTAATAAACCTATATGGTATTTAGATCGTTGGACAGGTCGTGGATCAACTAATGCAGCTCCAAGACAGACAACAGGTACTAATCCAAACACTTTGTTTTCAGATTATTATGTAGAAGATGGCTCTTTTGTTCGCTTACAAAACATACAATTGGGGTATACTTTTTCAAATAACGAAGAAGATCCTATAATCGATAAGTTTAGAATTTATGTGTCAGCCAATAATTTGTTCACACTTACAGAGTATCGTGGATACGACCCTACAGCCGGAACTGGTGCCCCAATAGGTGGCGGAATAGACCAAGGGATATACCCAAGCGCTAGTACATTTTTGCTAGGAATTAATGTAAAATTTTAATTAAACGACATGAAAAATCTAAAATATATATACTTATTATTAGCATCTCTAATAGTACTTTCCTGTGGCGATGACTTTGTAGATGTCGCTTCAGAAGATGAAAACTCTGAGGATTTCTTTAACTCAGAAAAAGACTATCAATTGGCCTTAGTTGCTGCCTACGATTATTTACAAACAACCTCTAAATTTTATCAGTATGCAGAGATAGCTTCAGATAATACATTATGTGGAGGTGAGAGCGCTACAGATTCACCATATATTCAAGAAATTGATGATATGATTCACTCACCTGTAGGGCAAAGTGATGGTGGTTTAAGAACCATGTGGCAATGGATGTACGAGGCTGTAAACCGTTGTAATTATATTATGGAATTTCAGGATAAAACCGATTTTCCAAATAAAACCAGTGTTATTGCTCAAACTAGATTTTTAAGAGCGTACTATAATTTTATCTTGGTTAAATGGTGGGGAGATGTTCCCATGCTTAGAGATAAACGAATACGATTTGGAGACCAGTTTACTATAGACAGGACCCCAAAATCGGAAGTATACGATTTAATTGAAGAAGATTTAATCTTTGCAGCTGCTAATCTACCTTATGTACAAAGCGAAACGGGTAGAGTTACTAAAGGAGCCGCACAGGCCTTATTAGGGAAAGTGTATCTGTATCAGAACACTAAATTTGATAAGGCTGCTGAAGTATTAGAAGACCTTATAAATAATGGGCCGCATCGTTTATTGACTTCTGAAGAGTATCCAAACATGTTTGAACGTGATTGGGAAAATAATATTGAATCGGTATTTGAAATCCAGTATTCCGATGTTGATGGAGGAAGTTTTGATTGTTTTCAGTGTTTAGAAGGTAACTACAGCACTTATTTTAATGGGCCCAGAGGTTTTGTTGACGCTACAGGAAAGTTTGATGCAGGTTATAGTTTCAATGTACCTACACAGGAAGTTGTAGATGCCTTTGAAGATGGAGATTTGCGTTACGAGACTTCTATATTAGATATTGAGCAATACATTATAGATAATCCAGGATCATCATATGATGAAACAGCTGGTTATGAGCAAACGGGTTATTTTAATAGAAAGTATATAGCGCGTAAAGGCGATTTGGATATAGCCGATGCGGCTTTAACCAATCCAGACAACTATAGAGCTATTCGCTTTGCTGATGTGTTATTGATGGCTGCAGAAGCATTAGCCGAAGAAGGGGATTATGTGCAAGCCAGAATATATTTGAACAGGGTTCGAAACAGAGCTCAATTGCCTGATGTAACGACATCTGGTGATAATCTTATTAACGATATCTATAAAGAACGTCGTGTTGAATTAGTAGGAGAAGGTCATCGCTTTTTTGACTTGGTAAGAACAGGCAGAGCGGCTCAAGAAATAGATGGGTTTATTACCGGTAAGCATGAATTGTTCCCTATACCAATTGAGGAAATCAACTTATCCGGAGGACGTTGGGCACAAAACCCAGGATATTAAAAAATAAAACTATGAATATGATGAAAACAATGAAATTTATATACGCTTTAAGTATGGCCATTGTAGTATTATTTGGCTGTACTGATGACGACGATTTAAGTTTTGTGGACAAAGTCGTGGCGCCTTCAGACGTGTCTGTGCTTTTTAAAGTAACACAAGATAATACAGGGGTAGTTACAATAACGCCTAATGCCGTGGGAGCTTCAAACTATAACATAACATTGGGCGATGATACAACCGAACCTGTGAATGTAATTCAAGGAGAAAGTGTTACCCATACTTATGCAGAAGGGACATATGTAGTAGGGATTGAAGCTATAGGTATTACAGGGTTAAAAACTGAATCAACCCAAAATCTAGAGGTTTCTTTTAAAGCCCCTGAGAATGTTGAGGTTTCCATCTCAAATGATCTCGCCGTTTCAAAACAAGTGAATGTCACGGCTAATGCAGATTTTGCGGTGTCTTACGACGTTTACTTTGGAGAACCAGGAGTGGATGATCCGATTACTGTAAATATTGGTGAATCAATTTCATACATCTATCAAGAACCTGGAACATATACTATTAGGGTAGTGGTTATGGGAGCGGCGATTGCTACTACAGAATATGTTGAAGAATTTGAGGTAACAGAAATATTACAACCTATAGCTTCTGCGCCATCACCACCAAATCGTGAGGAGACAGATGTTATTTCCTTGTACAGCACAAAATATAATGATGTGCCTGGTACTAATTTCTTCCCAGATTGGGGACAAGGCGGATGTTGTGGAAGTTCTTGGGCTGAGTTTGACTTAAACGGAGACATGATGCTTCAGTATATAAACCTAAGCTACCAAGGTATCACGTTGGCTGATGGAACTACTATTGATGTTTCTGGAATGAAATACCTACACATGGATGTATGGACCGCCGATGAAAACATGAGATTGGAAACGTCATTAATAAATAATGCTTCAGGAAATGTTACGGAGAAACCCGTTTGGAGTGATTTAACAGCTGGTGAGTGGACTACTATTGATATTCCTATAACCGATTACACTGACCAAGGATTAACGGTTACGGAGATTTTCCAAATGAAATTTGTAGGCGATCCATGGGCAGCAGGAACCGTATTTATAGATAATATCTATTTCTATAAACCGTCTACGGTTGCAGAAGTGCCAGAATATAATGCACCATCTCCAACTCAAGACGAAGCCAATGTTGTATCTATTTTCAGTGATAGCTATACCAATGTCGGTTTAAGTGAGTTGAACCCAAATTGGGGACAAACAACAACCTTAACGCCTGTAGACTTAAATGGCAATAATATCTGGTTATATGAGGCATTAAATTATACAGGTATTGTAACTGATTATGGCAACCCAACTAATCTTGGCGGAATGGATTATGTGCACTTCGATTATTTTACACCAGATGCCGAAAAGCTTGGTTTAAAAATAGTGAATACTGTAGTTGGCCAAGAAGATATAGTATTTGTAGATAAAATAGTTAGAGGGACATGGGTAAGTGTTACCATACCAATGAGTAATTTTAATATTGACGCATCCCAGGTAACCCAATTGCTTTTTGATACCGAAGGCGGTAGTGCCAAAGTATACATAGACAATCTATATTTCTATTCAGATAGTTCATCGCAACCAGAAGTGGTAGCACCAGTTCCAACAATCGCTCAAAATGATGTAATTTCTATTTACAGTGATGCGTACACTGGAGTGACACTTAATGAAGTAAATCCTAATTGGGGGCAAACAACAACGTTAACCGATTTTAACGTGAATGGAGATAATATTTGGTTGTATCAATCCTTAAACTATTCTGGTATTGTAACAGATTATGGTAATCCAACCGATTTAACAGGTGTTAAATATTTACATTTCGATTACTATACACCAGATGCCACCACCCTTGGGTTTAAGATTGTTAATACGGCCTTAGATCCAGTACAGGAAGATATAGTGTTCTTGCCAGAAGTTATTACTGGAACCTGGATAAGTGTTACAATTCCTTTATCTGATTACAATTTGGATTTTTCAAACATAACTCAGTTAATTTGGGACACTTCTGGGGGTAGCGCAATAGTTTATGTAGACAACATTTATTTTCATAATTAAAAAACTGTAAAATCATGAAAAACATAAAATATATATTAATACCCTTTTTTAGCCTGTTTTTGTTAACTGGCTGTCAAGAAGATGATGGTGTTGTAGGAGATATTATAGCACCAAGCAATATAGCAATGTCCTTTGAAATTGTTGGTGTTGATGCCAATAACCCTAATGGGGATGGAACAGGGTTAGTAAACTTTACAGCATCAGCCGATAATGCTATAACTTATAGATATGATTTTGGGGATGGTTCAGATGTTAAAGTAGCACCCTCTGGAAGCATAACACACCAATTTAGTCTTACCGGTTTAAATACTTACACGGTAACATTAATGGCCTCTGGTATTGGCGGCATTACAACAACAAGCTCTATAAATATTGATGTGTTCAGTTCATTTGAGGATGAAGAGGCTAAAAACTTCCTTACGGGCGGTGCTGGAAATAGCAAGACATGGTATTGGGCAGCAGATAAACCTGGAAATATTGGTTTAGGACCAAATGACGTTCAGTCAGGAGGGGAGCACACATGGTCACAATGGTTCACTTCGAATGCGTGGCACAGTGATAAATTATGCATGTATGATCAAGAGTTTGTTTTTACCCAATCGGCAGATGGTAAGACAGTAACATTTGAGCAGTTAACAGATATTGCCTATACTCCTGGAGATTTTGCAGCTTCCATTGGTGTTGATGGAGATACGTGTCATGGAACCGATGTTGCGCCAACTTTAGATGGTGTGAAAAATGTCACCTTTTCTCCTTCAAATTCTAATGCAACTGAAGACGGGGAATACCGAGGTACAACCATTAATTTCTCAGATGGAGGTTTTATGGGTTGGTATGTAGGTATTAGCTCTATAGAGATTATTGAGATAACCGACAGCACTTTATTTGTAAGAATGTTAGACGCTTCTAACCCTGCACTAGCTTGGTATTGTTTATATCAAACAGATAACCCTAACGATTAATTTAAGTGTTTTTTTTATAGAGCATCGAGGAAAATGGAGACAAGCTCTTTGATGCTCTTTATTTTAATATAAAACTTGTAGTTAACTAACTTTTGTTTCTATTGTGTGCAAGCATATTTTTTATACCATAATTATAGTATTGCTTAACTTTTCATGTTCTAGTGGAGGCGACGACGACATTATTGTTGAAGAGCCCCCGCAGGATATCATTCCAACAGATTTAAACGTATCAATTGATATTGTTGGACAATCAAGCAATGCTCTGTATGGCGATGGTTCTGGTGTCACAAACTTTACGGCTAGTGCGATAAATGCTGTTAAATATGGTTTCATTGTTGATAATGGATCAGAGCAATCCAGTACTAATGGAACGTTTCAATACACGTTTACTGGCACAGAAGGCATTGAAAACCACGACATAAAAGTGGTGGCTTATTCGAGTACAAATAACACAATAAATAAAACAGAAACACTAGCTGTAGCCTATTATAATGGTACACCACCTGTTTGGGCAGATGAATTTTTTGAAGACGGAGCACCTGATCCTGCCAATTGGAACTATAACCTTGGTGCAGGGGGATGGGGCAACAGTGAACTTCAAACTTACACCAACACTTCTGAAAATGTTATAGTTGAAGACGGTGTTCTTAAAATAATTGCCAAGTCAGATGGTTCTGGGGGCTATACTTCGGCTAGGATTAAAACCGAAAGCCTTCAAGAGTTTACTTATGGAACAGTAAAAGTGAGAGCAAAATTGCCATCAAAACAAGGAACCTGGCCGGCTATTTGGATGTTGGGAGCCGATTTTAGTTCAGTGGGTTGGCCACATTGTGGGGAGATTGATATTATGGAGCAAACAGGGGCAAACAAGAATGAGGTTTTGGCTACGTGTCATTGGTATAACGCATCAAACTCAAGCACGGCCAGCTACGGATTAAAAACAACCATAACCAATGCAGCATCTCAGTTCCATATATATGAAATGCAATGGGATGAGAACTTTATTAGAATGTCTGTAGACGGAACCCAGTATTATGAAATTGCTTTGAACTCCGCCCTACCTTTCGACCATGATTTCTTTTTAATACTCAATGTTGCTATGGGAGGCACTTTAGGCGGAACGGTAGAATCTGGTTTTACCCAAGATGTTATGGAAGTAGATTATGTGAGAGTCTATCAATAAAATTGATGAAAGGACTTAATTAATAATGAAACGAACCAAAAATTACATATTACTAATTACACTACTTACAATGTTTAGTTGTTCCAAAAACATAAAACCATTAATGGTTGAGGTTTACGAAACCTCAGCAAGCGGGAACCGTTTAAAACAATTAACCGAGTTTGTTATAAAAGATAAAGACAAAGGGAAAATCAAATTATTTCCGGATACCACGTTTCAAACCATAAGCGGGTTTGGAGGGGCCTTTACCGAATCTTCTGCATATTTGTTAAATCAATTAAGCAGGAAAAACAGAAGTAAAATACTTCAAGCCTATTTTGGTAATGATGGTGCACATTACTCACTTACAAGAACCCACATGAATTCTTGTGATTTCTCTCTAAACAATTATTCCTATGCTTCTGTTGAGGGCGATGTTAACCTAGAACATTTCTCTATTGAAGAAGATAGAAATGATCTAATACCCATGATTAAAGACGCCATGGCTATTTCGCAAGAGGGATTTAAAATTATAGCGTCACCATGGACGGCCTCGCCTTGGATGAAAGATAATAAGCATTGGGTTGGAGGGAAGTTGCTCTCAGAATACTACCCTACTTGGGCCTTATTTTTTTCAAAATACATCGAGACATATAAAAAAGAAGGTATTGATATATGGGGTTTTACTGTGGAGAATGAACCACACGGGAATGGTAATAACTGGGAAAGCATGCTGTTTAGCCCGCAAGAGATGACCGACTTTGTACAAAATCATTTAGGGCCTAAGTTGGAAGCAGATGGATATGGTGATAAAATCATACTAGGCTATGATCAAAATAGAGCTGGGCTAAAGGAATGGGTAGATGTAATGTATAAAGATGAAGCATCATCAAAATATTATGATGGTACAGCGATACACTGGTACGAAAGCACTTTCGATTATTTTCCAGAAGCTTTACAATATGCACATAGCAAGGCACCAAATAAATACTTAATCCAAACAGAAGCATGCGTAGATGCCGAGGTGCCTAAATGGCAAGATGACGCTTGGTACTGGAGTGAAGAAGCTACAGATTGGGGGTGGGATTGGGCAGCAGAAGACCAAAAGTATTTGCATCCAAAATATGTACCTGTATTTCGATATGCCAAGGACATAATTGGTTGTTTAAATAATTGGGTTGACGGCTGGATAGATTGGAACATGGTTTTAGACAGAGAAGGCGGACCCAATTGGAAAGAAAACTGGTGTGTGGCACCAGTAATTGTCGACCCTGAACGAGATGAAGTTTACTTCACCCCTATTTACCATACCATGGTCCACTTTAGCAAATATATAAGACCCGAATCTAAAATAATCGCAGTTGAAAATTTAGAAAATGATTTAATGGTTACTGCAGCTAAGAACCCAGATGGTTCTATAGCGGTTGTAGTTTTCAACCAAGAACCGGTAAGCAAGGTCTTTTCACTTGAATTAAACGGTTTAACAAAGGATATCATAATAAGTGAAAAAGCAATTCAAACGATTGTTATTCCAAAAACTTAATAACCAATGGATCAAGCAGTTCATTTAAAAAATAATAGTAACATAGACAAAGCAAATAAAGTTAAAGGCGAGTTTGTCAATTTTGATAATGAAAGTTATTACAAAATAGCCAACAGCGATGCCATGCGGCCTTTTTTTATGAGTATTGTTAGTGACTCCAACCATTGGATGTTTATCTCTAGTAATGGGGGATTGACAGCTGGACGACAAAACGCAGAATATGCCTTATTTCCTTATTATACTGATGATAAAATAACCGAATCGGCAGATATTACTGGAAGCAAAACGATTTATCAAATTAATATAGATGGAAAAATTCATATCTGGGAGCCATTTTCAGAACGTCAAATGGGAGTTTACAATATCCGTAGAAACCTTTATAAAAATGTTTATGGGAACAAAGTTGTTTTTGAAGAAATAAATGAAGATTTAGAGCTTACATTCTATTACCAGTGGAATTCCAGCGATAAATTTGGATTTATAAAAAAATCAACCTTAATCAATAACACTAATGAACAAAAGTCAGTTAAGGTGTTAGATGGTCTGCAGAATATTATGCCAGCAAGTGTTGGCTCCGAACTTCAAAATAGTCGTAGTAATTTAGTCGACGCTTATAAACGAAGTGAATTAAACAAAGACTCTGGACTGGGGATATATGCGCTTAGTGCTGTAATCGTGGACAAGGCGGAACCTAGTGAAGCCTTAAAGGCCAATATAGTTTGGTCTGTTGGAGTGGAGCAACCCACTTACCTCCTATCGTCATTGCAGTTGAACAATTTCAGAAAGGGATTGGCCATTGAGCAAGAAGAAGATATTAAAGCTGAAAAAGGCGCTTATTTTATGGTTTCTGATATTGTTTTGAAGCCAAATAATGAACACAATTGGATGTTTGTAGCCGATGTTAATCAATCGATTTCAAGCATTGTTAAGATTTCAGAAATAATTAAGAGCACCAATAACCTTTCAGAAATCATTCAAAAGGATATTGATAACGGAACTCAAAACCTTATAAAACTAACTGGAGAAGCAGATGGTTTGCAACTAACCGCAGATCCATTGACCAACACGAGGCATTTTGCCAATACGCTATTCAATATTATGCGTGGTGGTATTTTTGACGACCATTACAATATAGAAAAAGAAGATTTTACAAAATACATCAAAAAGGCAAACAAAACGGTTTTCAATAGCAAGAGAGACTTAATTAAAGACCTCTCAGATGTATTCACTTATGCCTATTTAAAGCACATAGCTGTAGTAGATTCGGATCAAGACTTTAAAAGACTTTGTTTTGAATATTTACCATTAAAGTTTAGCCGAAGACATGGAGACCCTAGTAGGCCGTGGAATAAGTTTTCCATAAACACTAGAAATGAAATTGACGGCTCCAAAATATTAGATTACCAAGGAAATTGGCGCGATATATTTCAAAATTGGGAAGCATTGGCACAGGCCTACCCTGAATTTATTGAGGGCATGATTCATAAATTTTTAAACGCCTCTACTTTTGACGGTTATAATCCCTATCGTGTAACTAAAGACGGGTTTGATTGGGAAGTTATAGAAGAGCATGATCCTTGGTCGTATATTGGGTATTGGGGTGATCATCAAATTATTTATTTGTTGAAGTTCCTAGAATTTATCGAAGACCACTACCCTAGCCGATTGGAAAAGCTATTTAATGAAAATGTATTTGTTTATGCCAATGTACCGTATAAAATAAAGTCCTATAAAGACATTTTAAACAATCCGAAAGACACTATCGATTTCGACTATAAATTAGATGCTAAAATTAACCAATTAAGAAACGATATTGGTGCAGATGGTGCTTTATTGAGAAATCAAAATGATTCTATCTATAAAGTCAACTTTATTGAAAAAATACTGGCTACAGTATTGGCAAAATTATCCAATTTTATCCCAGAGGGTGGTATTTGGTTAAACACGCAACGACCAGAATGGAATGACGCCAATAATGCTTTGGTGGGTAATGGTGTTTCCATGGTAACACTGTATTACTTAAACAGATTCTTTAATTTCTTTGAAACCATTATTGAAAAGTCAGATTTTGGCTTTGTTGAACTTTCGGTAGAATTACAAGCGTTTTTTAAAGAGGTTCTTTCCACCTTACATAATAACAAGTCTATCTTAAACGCAAAGGTATCTGATAGCGATAGAAAGACTGTTATGGATGGTTTAGGATTGGCTGGAAGCAAATATCGATCTGTAATCTATAAAGAGACCTTTAAAGGACAAAAGCAAGCGGTTTCAAAAGCAGAAATCCTTGATTTTATAAAGACCACAAAAACCTATTTACAGCACACCATTAATGCCAATAAGCGGGCGGACAATATGTATCATGCCTATAATTTAATGACTGTTAGTAATAACGAGGAAGTGTCTATTTCTTATCTATCAGAAATGCTGGAAGGTCAAGTAGCCGTGTTGAGTTCTGGTCACCTTACCCCTACTGAAGCACTTGCATTATTGGACGGATTAAAAAATAGTGCGCTATTTAGGGAAGATCAGTATAGCTATATTCTGTACCCAAACAAACAGCTGCCTGGATTTAACCAAAAGAATAATATTCCAGAATCAAAAGTAGAGCAATCCAAATTATTAAAACTGTTAATTAACGGTAAAAATGCCGAAATCATAGAAAAAGATGTTTTAGGGGACTATCATTTCAATGGCAATTTTAATAATGCCAATAGTTTAGTAGACGCATTATCTAGTTTACCTGAGGACTATAAGGAGCTGGTTGAGGAAGAAAAAGATTTGTTATTGAGCATATTTGAAGATGTTTTCAATCACAAATCTTTTACAGGACGTTCAGGTACGTTCTTTGGCTACGAAGGTTTGGGATCTATCTATTGGCACATGGTATCGAAATTATCATTAGCGGTTCAGGAAAACTGTGTGTTGGCAATGGCAAATAATGAGAGTGATGATGTTATAGGCGGATTGTTAGACCATTACTACGAAATTATTGCGGGTATAGGAGTGCATAAGTCACCAGAGCTTTATGGCGCTTTTCCAACCGATCCCTATTCCCATACACCAGCAACAAAAGGCGCACAACAACCGGGCATGACTGGACAAGTAAAAGAAGATGTATTGACTAGATTTGGAGAATTGGGCGTATTTGTAAAAGAGGGACAGATTGTATTTAATCCGAAGCTTTTACAGGCTAAAGAATTTTTAAACACTTCAAAAACATTCCGTTATACAACTATTAAAGGAAAACAAAATGAATTGGAACTGAATAAAGGTGAGTTATGTTTTACCTATTGTCAAGTGCCAATTATCTATAAACAATCAGAAAAGGAGGAAATATCGGTTGAGTTTAACAACGGAACAACAACCAAGCTTAACTATTTAAGCCTAGATAAAGAAATAAGCAAACAAGTTTTTGAAAGAATAGGAGGTATTAATCGAATAATGGTTTCGATTAAAAAATAGATACATGTTAATTATAAAGCGGGTAATAGCAGTTTTAATTTTTATTTCATTTATGGGATGTCAATTTAGCACAAAGGGAACTATGGAAAAAACAGCAGCAGATATTTTGGGCAACCCAGACTATTTGGCCATATCCTATGGTGGCTATCGCTATAACACGCGAGACATTCAACCAACTCTAGAAGAGTTAAAAGAGGATTTGAAGATTTTGGCGGCAATGAACATTAAAGTGTTACGAACCTATAATCTGCAATTTCCACACGCATCCAATGTTTTACAAGCCATAAGGGAGCTAAAAAATGAAGACCCTGATTTTGAAATGTATGTCATGTTGGGTGCTTGGATGGACTGTGAACATGCTTGGACAGAGCATCCTAATCATAATGCCGAGGATTTAGAAAATAATACTTCAGAAATAAACAAAGCTGTTTCTCTTGCTAAAATATATCCGGACATAGTTAAAATAATAGCCGTGGGTAACGAAGCTATGGTAAAGTGGGCATGGAGTTATTATGTACAGCCGGGTATTATTTTAAAGTGGGTGAATTATTTACAAAATCTCAAAAATAAAGGAGAGTTACCTAAAGACCTATGGATAACAAGCTCTGATAATTTCGCCTCTTGGGGGGGCGGTAGTGAAGATTATCATGTAGACGATCTAAACAGCTTAATTAAGGCCGTAGATTTTATTTCTATGCATACCTATCCCATGCATGATACACATTATAACCCTGTGTTTTGGAACCTTTCTGAAGATAAAAAAAAGAATACAAAATTAGAACAAATTGATGCTTTGATACTTAAAGCCAAAAAGTATGCAGTATCACAATACGATAGTGTAGCAAATTACATGAAAAGTCTTGGTGTTACTAAGCCCATCCACATTGGAGAAACTGGTTGGGCGAGTGTGTCTGCTGAGCAATACGGAAACGAAGGTTCAAGAGCTACGGACGAATACAAACAAGGCTTGTATTACCAACACATGCGTGACTGGACCAATTCATTTGGCATGTCTTGCTTCTATTTTGAGGCGTTTGATGAACCCTGGAAAGATGTATTAAAACCTGAAGGATCCGAAAATCATTTTGGCCTGTTTACTATTGAAGGCAAGGCTAAGTACGCACTTTGGGATTTGGTAGACCAATCTGTATTTAAAGGATTAACACGGCACGGTAACCCTATTAAAAAAACGTTTAACGGCAATAAGGATAGTTTACTAAAACAGGTATTGCTGCCTAAAATAGAACCCAAATTGAACAACAAAATCAATAGCAGATGAGGTTGATTATCGTTATAGCAATAGTGTTAGGATTGGGTTATTCTTGTAAGAATGACTCTAGCGAATCTGTGGTTTCCGTTAATGGCAGACAACTATTGGTAAACAATAAACCCTATTTAATAAAAGGCATTTGCTATCATCCAGTACCTAAGGGAAGCGACCAAAGGAGCTTTAATTCCTTAACCCAAGACCTAGCATTAATGAAGGAAGCAGGGATTAACACGATTAGGGTGTACGCGCCTATTGATGACAAAGCGGTTTTGGATGAAATCTATGCTACTGGGTTAAAAGTTATTATTGGTTTTGGTTATAATCAAAACGGAAAATTTGACATCCTTTCAGGAACATTTATTGACTATGTAAACCGTTACAAAGGCCACAAGGCCATTTTAATGTGGGAATTGGGTAATGAATATAATTATCATCCAGAATGGTTTAATGACGATATAAAGAATTGGTATAAAGCCCTAAATGATGCGGCAGATGTAATTCATCAACATGATGATTCACATCCTGTAACAACAGCTCATGGTGATTTACCCGATGAAACTGCTTTAGCCATGTGTTCAGGTGTAGACGTCTGGGGTATGAATGTATACCGATGGGATAACCCAGAAACTATTTTTCCAGAATGGGAAACCGTTAGTGAAAAACCTATGTATCTATCAGAAGCTGGAGCCGATAGTTATATGACAATTGAAAAAGAAGGATATGGTCAAGGCGTTAATCAGGAAGCCCAAGCCCAAGCAAATGCTAGTATTTTAGAAGATGTATTTAATAACACCAATATATGCTCTGGTGTTACCCTCTTTTCATTTACTGATGGATGGTGGAAAGCAGGGAACTTAGATATTCAAGATCCTGGAGGATGGGCGCCTAATAGCAGTGGAGTACCTTACGATGGGTCTCCTAACGAAGAATACTGGGGCATAGTAGATATCAACAGAAACAAAAAGCAGACATTTCATGTTGTGAAAAGAGCTTATAATGGATTAAAATAAAAAAATCAAGACTTATGGCACATTACAAAACAAATGCGAAAGATAAGGTACCTGTAGGGCAAAAAACTGCATTTGGAGCAGGGCATTTTGTTTTGAATCTGTTACCTGGGGCTCTTAGCTTTTTTATGTTTTTTTTATTGACGGCTTTTGGAATGGAACCTTTGTATGCTGGTATTTTAGGAGCTTTGCCTCGCTTTTTCGATGCGTTTACAGACCCTATTATGGGTTTTATTTCAGATAACACTAATTCCCGTTGGGGAAGACGAAGACCCTATATATTTATTGGAGCCATTGCAAGTGGTATTTTGTTTATGGTTTTGTGGCAAATGGATGAGACTAACTCCCAAACCTATAATTTTTGGTATTTCTTAATCTTATCCATCCTTTTTATTATAGGTAATACCATATATGCAACACCATTGGTCGGCTTGGGGTACGAAATGACTTCGGATTATAACGAGCGAACCAGACTAATGGCCTATGCCAATACTATTGGCCAAATAGCTTGGATGATTGTGCCTTGGTTTTGGGTCATTATTGCAGACCCCAATCTATTCGATAATCAGGCGGAAGGTGTTAGGGAAATGTCAGTTTACGTTGCTCTTGTCTGTGTTGTTTTAGGGGTTCTTCCTGCGTTTTTCTGTAAAGGAATCGATTCATCGGCTATTGAAAACCGAAAAGAAATAACTTTAAAAACATTGGGCAAAAACCTAATACAGCTTTTTAAAAGCATTATGGAGGTGGCCAAAAACAAACCTTTTGTCAAGCTTTGTGGCGCAACATTTTTGGTATTCAATGGTTTTCAAATGGTAGCCGCTTTTAGCGTATATATCATTGTGTTTTACATGTATAATGGCAGCTACGAAAATGCTGGTACATGGCCTGCATGGTTTTCTACTATTACAGCCTTAATAACAGCTTTTTTTGTTATACCAATTATATCTAAAATAGCTAGTCTGGTAGGAAAACGTAAGGCATTTATTATAGCTACACTAATTTCAATTGTCGGTTATATTATGAAATGGTGGGGCTTTGATGTTGGGCTAAACCAAGAGTTTAACGAAACGGCTTTTGCTCAATCCTTAAACAGGGGTTTAGGTGGATTTTTTGAAATGATCAATCCTTTTTTGGAAAGTTTAGGGATGACATGGTTTAGTATAGACACAAGTCAAGGTGTGCCTTGGCTTATTTTTGTACCTGTTCCATTGATTGCTTTTGGTATGGGAAGTCTTTTTACTTTAATGATGAGTATGACGGCGGATGTTTGTGATTTAGATGAATTAAAAAACGGAATGCCTCGTAAAGAAGGCACTTTTGGGGCTATTTATTGGTGGATGGTAAAAATTGGGCAGTCTATTGCCTTGTTTTTAGGAGGCTTGGTGTTGCAATTAGTTGGATTTATTTCAGATGCTCCAGTTCAAACGGCCGAAACTATGCACAGCCTAAGAATAGCGGATATTATTATTCCATCTATAACTGCTGCCTTTGCTATTTGGGTAATGTGGAGTTATAGTCTTAGTGAAGAACGTGCTAGGGAAATAAAAGCAAAATTAATTGAAAGAAGAGGAGAACTTTAAAATAGAGAATTAAAATGTCAATAAGAACAGATAGAATATTAGCGTTATCAGGAGGAAATCTTAATGATAAAACCATAAACGGATTGCAAAACCTGTTTTCCAGAATGTTGAATAGCGGGATGCATGGACTTTGTTTTAGTCCTTATGAAGAGGGACAGCAGCCAGGTGATCAAATTACCGAAGCGCAAATTAGAAGGAGAATGGCAATCATTAAACCCTACACGAAGTGGGTGCGTTCATTTTCGTGTACTGAAGGGAATGAGTTGATTCCTGTTATAGCTAAGGAATATGGCATTAAAACACTAGTAGGAGCATGGTTAGGAAAAGATAAAGAGGTTAACAAGAAGGAAATAGAGGGGCTTGTAAAATTAGCTCAAGATGGGTATGTAGATATTGCTGCCGTTGGTAATGAAGTGATGTATAGGGGAGACTTAAATGAAGATGAGCTTTTAAAGTATATGCAGCAAGTAAAAGAGGTAATTCCAAATATACCCATGGGTTATGTAGATGCCTATTATGAGTTTTCACATCGCCCTAAGATAACAGAAGCTTGTGATATTGTATTGGCCAATTGCTATCCCTATTGGGAAGGCTGTAGCTTTGAGTATTCGTTAATCTACATGAAGAACATGTATCAACAGGCCCAAAAAGCAGCAAACGGTAAAAAAGTTATCATTACAGAAACAGGGTGGCCCAATATTGGAGAAGGACTACATGGCGCAAAACCTTCTTATGAGAACGCTATTAAATATTTTATCAACGCGCAACAGTGGGCAAAAGAGGAGAGTATTGAGCTATTCTATTTCTCCTCTTTTGATGAGTCATGGAAAGTGGGTGCCGAAGGTGATGTGGGGGCCTATTGGGGTATTTGGGACAAGGACGAAAAATTAAAATTTGCTAGTGAAAGCCCTGTGAAGACTGGAAAAAGAAAACTATTCTTTAGTAAAAGTTAAATTTAAACCAGAATATTCAGTAGATATAACACATCTTTAATTTTTGAAATTCCACAAGCTAGTTGTAAATTATTTCTTTACTTTGTGTTAAGCTTCACAAAGTTATGGTTGATGATATAATTACGGCAATTCCGTTTGGAATTATACTGGCGTTTACTATTGGCCCTGTATTTTTTGTGCTTTTGGAAACTGGGGCCACCAAAGGTTTTAGAAGTGCTTTAATTTTTGATCTAGGGGTTATCTTTGCCGACATTATTTTCATCCTTATTGCCTTTTATAGTACCAATAATTTACGAGGAAAAATTAGTAACGACCCTAACTTTTTAATATTCGGCGGTGTTTTATTAGTGGTTTACGGCGTCATTTCCTTTATGAGGACATCAAAATCCTTTCGGGCTATAGTAAAAGAATACCATAAAATTGAAATAAAAAAGGGTTATGGAAAACTATTTATTAAAGGCTTTTTACTCAATTTCATCAATATTGGTGTACTATTGGGATGGTTGGGGTTCATAGTTTTGGGAGATTCGTTAACTTCATCAGAAAATGGCGGTACAATATTTATCATTTCCATGTTGGCCTCTTATTTTGCTACAGATATATTCAAAATTTTAATAGCAAAAAAGCTTAGGGCACAATTAACACCTAAACTTATATTTAAGACAAAAAAAGTTATTGCTATTGTTATTTTGGGCTTTGGTATTTTGCTTCTGGTGCAGGGCTTTTTCCCAAAAACCTATGAAAGAAATATAGAGCGTATAGAAAATATCAACCCTATAAAATAAAAAAGCGACCGGTTATTAAAGTTATTGAAACGCGGTCACTTTTTTTGAGGCGTCAAGCGGATTCGAACCGCTGTAGAAGGTTTTGCAGACCTCTGCCTAGCCACTCGGCCATGACGCCATTAATTCAGTGCAAATGTAAAAAAAAATAATACTTTTCAATGGTTAATTGTATTTTTTACGTTCATCAACCATTTTAACGGTTACTTGCTCTACATCCCCTCCAATGGGAGGGTTTAGCTTGCTAACACTAATCACAGCTTTTATAATTAGCTTGTCTTCGCTGAATATACGATCTAGAATGCGTCTACATACGGTTTCGAGCAGGTGTGAGGGTTTGTTCATTTCTTCCTTAATAATCCTGTTTAAAAACACGTAATCGACAGTATCTCTTAAATCATCACTTTTTGCCGATGGCTGTAAATTGGCTTTGACTTCCAAATCAACACGATAGTCACTTCCTATTTTGGTTTCTTCCTTCAAACAGCCATGGTAGGCGAATACACGAATATTTTCAACTTTTATAATTCCCATTCAATCTCATTTTAAGTCGGTAAAATTACCTAATTTTGTTCAAAAATTTATATAACCATAAGAGTTTCCAAGTATTATGCTTGGGTATTAAGTTTTATGTCCGAAGAAAGAAGATCGCTTAATTTTATTGAGCAAATTATAGAGGAAGATTTGGCTAATGGCTTACCAGAAAGTAAGCTTAGATTTCGGTTCCCACCAGAACCTAATGGGTATCTGCATATTGGTCATACCAAGGCTATAGGGATTAGTTTTGGGTTAGGCGAGTACTACAAAGCCCCTGTTAATTTAAGGTTTGATGATACCAATCCTGCAAAGGAAGAGCAGGAGTATGTAGATGCTATTAAAGAAGATATTACATGGTTGGGTTATCAATGGGACCAAGAGTTATATTCGTCCGATTATTTCCAAATACTATATGATTGGGCCATACAGTTAATAAAAGAAGGCAAAGCTTATGTAGACTCGCAATCCAGTGAAGCTATGGCCGAGCAAAAGGGCACACCAACCCAGCCAGGTATTGAAGGACCATATAGAAATAGAAGTATAGCCGAAAATTTAGAGCTTTTCGAACGCATGAAAAATGGTGATTTCGAGGAAGGTGAGCATATTTTGCGTGCAAAAATAGATATGCAACACCCCAATATGTTGATGCGGGACCCTATCATGTACCGTGTTATTAAGAAAGACCATCATAGAACGGGAGGCAATTGGTGCATTTACCCCATGTACGATTGGACACATGGTGAAAGCGATTATATAGAACAAATATCACATTCTTTATGTTCTTTGGAATTTAAACCACATAGAGAGCTTTACGATTGGTTCTTGGACCAAATTGTTGATCCAAACAAGTTAAGGCCAAAGCAACGTGAATTTGCGCGTTTAAATCTAAGTTATACCATCATGAGCAAGCGCAAATTGCTAAAATTGGTAGAAGATGGTATCGTTAGCGGATGGGATGATCCAAGAATGCCAACTATTTCGGGGTTGCGCAGAAGAGGTTATACGCCAAATGCAATTAAGAAGTTTGTGGAAACAGTTGGGGTAGCAAAACGTGATAATGTCATTGATGTCTCGCTTTTGGAGTTTTGTGTTCGTGAGGATTTAAATAGAGTCGCACCACGGGTAATGGCTGTTTTAAATCCAATAAAATTAGTCATTACAAATTATCCAGAGGGAAAAGTAGAGTGGATGGATGCCGAAAACAATCCAGAAGACAACAATGCTGGATTTAGAAAAATACCTTTTTCAAGGGAACTGTATATTGAAAAAGAAGATTTTAAAGAAGAAGCTGGCAATAAATTTTTTAGATTAAAGCTAGGCGGTGAAGTACGTCTTAAAAACGCCTACATCATAAAAGCAGAAAGCGTAGTAAAGGACAATGACGGAAACATTACTGAAGTACACTGTACCTATTCAGAAGACACCTCTCGAAAGGTTAAAGGTACGTTACATTGGGTATCTGTTGTTCATGCTGTAAAAGCCGAGGTTAGAGAGTATGACCGATTGTTTATGGACGAAGCACCCGATAGCCATCAGGATAAAGACTTTATGGAGTTTTTAAACCCCAATTCCCTAAAAGTTATCGAGGCGTATGTTGAACCCAACTTAAAAGAGGTTAGCCAAGGAGAACGATTCCAGTTTCAACGCTTAGGCTATTTTAATGTGGATAACGATTCGACTTCAGATAGATTGATTTTCAATAAAACAGTTGGCTTAAGGGATACTTGGGCCAAACAATCTGTCAAACCAGTCCAAGGGCAAAAGCCCAATAATCAAAAATCTCATCCACCTAAACGAAAGGCTATTGATGTCATTCAGCAGTTAGGTAAAAAATACACCAACTTGCCTGAGGCCAAGCAACAAAAGGTTAAAGCTGAAATTAAAGTACTGGCTAAGGAGGTAAGTTATGAAGAATTATTGCCATTATTCAATACGGCAACAAAGAAAGTGGGTACTCGTATTGCTGTTGCAATTACCTTAAAAACTTTGTTGGAAGCTGGAATGGCCAAAAATAGTGATATTGATGACTTTATTAATAAGGCCCTTCAGGATAAAAATAATCTGTTAGTAGCCGAAGCCAAAGCTATTTAAAAGATAGATATAGTTTTAAAATGTTAAAATAGAATGGGTTAAGTCTATTTTAACTATATTTAACTACTAACTAATTTTTAATCATTATGGAAATTAATTTTTTAGCGATTCTAGTTGCAGCAGTTTCAGCTCTTGTTGTTGGCTTTATTTGGTACC
This sequence comes from Aestuariivivens marinum, assembly GCF_022662175.1. GTDB lineage: Bacteria > Bacteroidota > Bacteroidia > Flavobacteriales > Flavobacteriaceae > Aestuariivivens > Aestuariivivens marinum. The sequence continues at coordinate 722,802 of NZ_JAKMCR010000001.1, forward strand.
ATCCAAAAGTTTTTGGCAATACGTGGATGAAGGCGGCAGACATAACTGAAGAAAAAATGAAAGGAGCCAATATGGCCAAGATTTTTATTATGGCTCTAATTTTTGCATTTCTTTTGGCCATGTCCATTATGCCAATGGTTATTCATCAAATGGGAGCTCATAGTTTAGCTAAGGGCGAGCTTGGGGTATTACCCTCTTATGATGCATTTATGGCAGATTATGTAAATGAGTTTAGAACATTTAAACATGGTGCGTTTCACGGTGTTTTAGCCGGTATTTTTATTGCACTTCCTATATTAGGTACCAATGCGCTGTTTGAACGTAAGAGTACAAAATACATTCTTATAAATAGCGGCTATTGGATTGTAACTATGGGTATCATGGGCGCAATTATTTGTGGGTGGTAATAAAATTTTGTAAAGTTTTAACATATTCAAAGACTGAGGTAGCTTAACTTCAGTCTTTTTTTTGATATTGAAAACATTTCGTATTTATAAATCTTATGAAGAGTTGCCTGAGGCTTGGGATGACCTTGTAGGTCATGATATTTTTCTTCAAGCCAATTATCTTGAAGCCCTAGAGAATGCAACGCCAAACAATATTCAACTGTTTTATATTGGTGTTTTTAAAAAGGATATGCTAGTTGGTATAGCTATTATACAACGGGTACAATTCTATCTTAAAGATATGTTTAGGAAAAACACAATGTCCTATATAAAAGAATTATTTAGAGAAATTGTTTCAAGGGTTTTAAAAGGTAATGTGTTGGTGATTGGCAACCTCATGCATACGGGACAGCATGCGCTTTACTATAATGACAGCCAGATAGTACAGGCTGATTTTTTTAATACGCTTTTTCAAGGTCTAGACGAATTGATTCAAACTATTAAAAAGAAACATGATAAAAAGATACGAGCTATAATAGCCAAGGACTTTTTTACAGATGATATTATTCTTGAAGATAAGAGTACATTCAGAAACCATAAATTGCATGAGGTTATAGTTCAACCGAATATGATTTTACCTCTTCGCGATCATTGGCATACTAATAAGGATTACATCAATACCCTAAATAAAAAATATAGGGACAGATATAAGCGAGCCAAAAAGAAATTTGGGGCTATAACTAGTAAAGAGCTTGATATTGACAGCATCCATGAAAAGTCTAAAACACTCCACGAACTGTACTTAAATGTTTCTAATAATGCTAAGTTTAACACTTTTATTTTACCGGAGAACCACTTTTATAGCCTTAAGTTAAAGCTTAATGACAATTTTAAAGTATTTGGATACTTTTTAAATAAAGATTTGATAGGGTTTTATACACTTATCATAAACGGAAAACAATTGGAAACTTACTTTTTAGGTTATGATGAAGAACATCAATATCCCAATCAGTTATACCTAAATATGCTTTACGATATGTTGGAGTTTGGTATAATCAATCGGTTTTCCAATGTGGTATATGCAAGAACAGCAATGGCCATTAAAAGTTCGGTAGGGGCTAAGGCTAAACCAATGGTGCTTTATATGAAGCATACCAATGTATTAATGAATTCTATTTTACGACCTATATTTTTCCTTATGAATCCAAAGCAAGATTGGGAAGAAAGGCATCCTTTTAAAACATAAAACCTCTTAAACCTAATGTTTAAGAGGTTTTGTTTTGTCCTTTAAAATTCAATTATTTCTCCTTCTTTTTAGCTTCTTTCATAGCCTCACCAATTTGATTACTTGCTGTAAAACTGGCTACCATTTCATTAAGCATATTGCTACCCGCTTGAGGTGCATTAGGTAATAGAATTAAATTGCTATTGGTTTCTTCTCCTAGAGACTGAAGGGTGTCATAATGTTGGGTTACCACAATCAGGGCAGAGGCTTCTTGACTGTTTATGCCTACACGGTTTAATACTTCAACAGACTCTTCCAAACCTCGAGCAATTTCACGACGCTGATCTGCAATACCTTGGCCTTGTAAACGCTTGCTTTCGGCCTCGGCCTTTGCTTTTTCAACAATTAAAATCCGTGCAGCATCACCTTCATATTGTGCGGCAATTTTTTCACGTTCTGAGGCGTTAATGCGGTTCATAGCTGCCTTTACTTGGGCGTCGGGATCTATATCAGTTACTAAGGTTTTAATAATGTCATAACCATAATCAAGCATGGCATCGTTTAATTCCGATTTAACCGCTATGGCTATATCATCTTTCTTCACAAATACGTCATCCAGCTTCATTTTAGGCACTTCGGCGCGAACTACGTCAAACACATAACTGGTAATTTGGTCATGGGGGTAGTCCAGTTTGTAAAAGGCGTCATATACCTTGTCACGTATCACCTTGTACTGTACAGAAACTTTAAGGCGAACAAACACATCATCAAGTGTTTTAGTTTCAACAATAACATCCAGTTGCTGGATTTTAAGACTAAGTTTACCTGCTATTCTATCAACCAAAGGGATTTTTAATTGTAGTCCAGAGTGACGTATGCTTTGAAATCGTCCAAAACGTTCAATAACAGCAGCAGTTTGTTGCTTAACAATAAAGAATGCAGAAATTAAGATAATTAGTCCAAAAAAAATAACAATGGGAATGAAAAGATAGTTCATGGTAAATGTTTAATTAAGTTTAAAAAATTAAGATACAAAATTTATACTATATTTGGTTACACATCTAACTAATAACAACTAAATGAAATATAACCTTCGTATTCTATTAGTAGCCCTGCTAATAGGTTTTGTTACAAAAAGTTTTGCCCAACATAAAACCTATGATATTGTTAATGGTATTGGCGTTTTTGCAGGCTTGACCAAACTGGATATTGAAACCGATAATTTTATAACCAAACAAGGTGATGGTTTTTTGTTTGGAGCTTCTGCTACAGTAGATATTCCCCACCGATGGTATAATATGAGTTATGGTATGCAACTTTCAGAAAACTACATTAATATTGAAGGAAGACCCAGTGCTACCATTGGAGGACAAGAATATATTGAATATAAAATGTTTGCAGCGCAATTGGCCTTATTGGGCCATATAAAATTAATAGGCAGTCATTTGACCATAGATGTTGGACCCATGTTACAGTACAATGGAAGATTGGAATTAAAAGATCAAAACCAAGAAGGCTATTACGTTAATAACTACACGAACTTAAAAGCAATGGATATTAGTTCCATATCGCAATTTAATTTTAATGGATTAGTTGGTGCATCGTTAGGGTATAAGTTTTTTAGGCTTAAAGCCGAATACATTTATGGGTTTACTAATATCTTAAAGAAACTGGAAGACCAAAACTTGGACACCTCAGGGGGTGAGGCCCGCTTTAAAGGCAGACAATCCATGTTGGTTTTTGGGGCGATGATATCTTTTTAGAAAGAGTTATTGGTTATTGACTTGTAACACATTATGAAAAAATCAATTATTAAATTAATTTTTGTTATAAGTGTTTTGTTGCTTGTGTTTTTTTTCCTCGATAAAAAGGAAATTTTCTTTATCTGTAAAGTCGAAAACAATTCAAATGAACCTAATTTAAAAAAACAGACATTAGTTTTTGCTTCAAATTTAATACACCCAAATGTTGGAAATTTTATATGTTATAAAAACCAAAACGGTAGATTTGGAGATTTCACGCGGATTCATAGGCTTTGTGGGATTGAAGGAAATATTATTGAGATTAGGAAGGGGACATTATTTATAGATGGAGAAAATATAGATGACGCAATTAATTTGAAACACTTCTATAAATTGACTGAAAAGGAATATTTTGAAATAAAACGAGAAAGAAAACAAGACATTTCATTTATTACGAAAACTGGTAAAAACAAAGACACTATTGTTTTATTATTAGATGACAATTTTGCGCAAATAAAAAATTTAAGCGATCGTCGATGGAGAATTAAATCCGACGAAGATAATAGCATCCTTTCGGGCCTTATCAGTATTGATATAAATAATTTTGGCCCAATTGAAGTACCTAAGAATAAATATTTTGTTTTAGGTGATAATAGAGACGTTGCAGAAGATTCGAGATATGTTGGATTTATAGATAAAAAGGATGTTTCTGGGACTGTATTGTTTAAATAATGAGTTATATTAAAGACATTAATTCAGCTTGTCATTAATACAAGTTTAAAAAATTAAATCATATAGCTAGGTTAATTTCCCTAGTTCAATAATTCTATTGTAGATTCAAGGTCTAAATTATAGCTAAAAAATTAAATGTTTTGGGCCTTTTTTGTTTATTTTACCTGCTCTAAACACTTTATTATTTTAGAATATGACTGTAAACGGAATGCTGTTTACTGTAACTTACTCACCATAGCCTTAATTCGGCTAACAGTTTCTGTTTTACCAATCATATACATAATATCAAAAACATCGGGCCCCTGTAAGGCCCCTACCAAAGCTAAGCGCAGCGGCATCATCACTTTACCAAAACCTATATCGTTGCTCGTTATCCAGCTTTTAACGGTAATTTGAAGGTTTTTAGCCGAAAATTCATCCATAGCATTAATGATTTCTACTATATGCCACATTATTTCTGGAGTGTCCTCTTTAAATGCTTTTTTAACCGCTTTTTCATCGTATTGTTTTGGAGCTTTAAAGAAGTAATAGCTTAAATCCCAAAAATCACTAATAAAGGTCGCTCGCTCTTTAACCAAGCCAATCACTAGGGCAATGTAATTAACATCAATGTCTTCTAAGATACTGTATTGCGACTTAAACGTTTCGGCTAAAATGTCATTGCTTTGTTCTTGCATATAATGGTGGTTAAACCATTTTATTTTATCGGGATCAAAGCGTGCCCCTGCTTTATTAACCCGATCTAAGTCGAAAGCCTCAATAAGTTGCTCCATACTAAATATCTCCTGTTCTGTACCAGGGTTCCAGCCTAAAAAGGCTAAGAAGTTTATAACGGCTTCGGCAAAATAACCATCTTCTTTATACCCTCTCGAAATATCATGGGTTTTTGGATCTTCCCATTCCAAAGGAAACACAGGAAAGCCTAATTTGTCGCCATCTCGTTTGCTTAATTTACCTTTACCGGTAGGTTTTAAAATTAGTGGGAGGTGTGCGAATTCAGGGGATTCCCATCCAAAGGCCTTATACAATAAATAGTGTAAAGCTAATGAAGGCAACCACTCTTCGCCACGTATTACATGGGTAATCTGCATTAAATGATCATCAACAATATTAGCCAAGTGGTAGGTAGGCATACCATCGCTTTTAAAGAGGACTTTATCATCTAAAATATTCGTGTCTATTTTTATATCACCACGAATCATGTCCTTTAATTGTAGAGTCTCATCCGGCGGTGATTTAAATCGAATCACATAGGCTTCACCAGCATCCAATTTGGCTTGGGTTTCCTTTGCGCTAAGCGATAAAGAATTGGTTAGCTTTAAGCGGTTGTGCCAATTGTAGATAAAGGTTTTGCCTTTGGCTTCATGATCCTGTCTATGAAAATCCAACCTTTCGGCAGTATCGAAGGCGTAATATGCATGGCCCGAAGCAACTAATTGTTCGGCATATTGCCTGTATAGATGCTTGCGTTCACTTTGTCTGTAAGGACCAAATTTTTCATTTTTTCCCGGCCCTTCTTCAAATGGGATTCCGCACCAGTTTAATGACTCAATAATGTAGTTTTCTGCACCTTTAACATAACGGTTTTGGTCGGTGTCTTCAATTCTAAGTATAAAGCTGCCGTTGTGTTTTTTGGCAAATAAATAATTAAATAAAGCAGTTCTAACACCACCTATATGTAAAGGCCCAGTTGGACTGGGAGCAAAGCGTACACGTACAGTCTTGGTCATTTTTTTTTATTTTGTGCAAAAGTACATGAATTTTTTTCATTTGATATTTTATATGTCTAAATGAAAAAAATTATATGGATTAACAAAGTGGTTAATGAGGTAATTCAAAATTTTGCCAACTATAATTCCATTAAATTTTGTACTGCTACGAAAGATACAATTAACACATTATTATATACCCTATACCAAATAAAATTGTAGTTTAGTGTAGTACAATATAAGCATGACTAATTTTAACACCATATTAATTAAGTTAGAGCAGTTTATAAGGAAATATTACCTTAATGAACTATTGAAAGGAACCATTCTTTTTTTTTCCATTGGGTTGCTTTATTTATTGGTCACCTTATTTGTTGAGTATGTATTATGGCTAAACCCAGGCGCAAGAACAATTTTGTTTTGGTTGTTTGTAGGGGTAGAGATGCTGCTATTGGTGAAGTTTGTTGTAATGCCATTGTTTAGGTTGTTCAAACTTCAAAAAGGGATTGATTATATAGAGGCCTCAAAGCTTATTGGCAGACACTTTCCAGAAGTTAATGACAAGCTACTTAATATTCTTCAACTTAACCAAAATCCTTCCAAATCTGAACTCTTACTGGCTAGTATTGAGCAAAAGTCCATTGAGCTCAAGCCTGTACCGTTTAAGTTGGCGATCAACTTAAAACAAAATGCCAAATACCTTAAATATGCAGCCATACCAGTATTGATTCTGTTACTTAGTTCCATATCAGGAAACATGAATTGGTTTAGCGATAGTTATAAACGGGTTGTGCATTATAAAACACCTTTCGAGCCGCCCGCACCGTTCCGGTTTTTTGTGCTTAATGAAGACTTGAACACTCTTGAGGGCGATGATTTTAAATTAATTGTAAAAACGGTAGGTGATGTTGTGCCGGAAAATGCCCAAATTAAATTTAATAACGAATCTTATTTTTTACAGAAATCAGGATCAGGTGCTTTTGAATTTACCTTCTCTAAACCTAAAGAGCCAATTGAATTTGAGTTGGAAGCTAACGGTGTGAATTCAGAGCCTTACCTTTTAAATGTTGTTGAAGTGCCTACATTGGTTAATTTTGAAATGATTTTAGATTATCCTAAACACACAAAAAAGACTCGAAAAATGTTGAAAAGCACGGGAAATGCTATTGTTCCCGAAGGCACCAAAATCTCTTGGAATTTAGACACTAAGTCTACTGATGCCGTTTATCTAATGGCTGCCGATACACTTGGGTTTTCTTCCGAAGAGGTAGACCGATTTGAAGCCTCTAAGCGAGTTTTCAACACGTTTGCTTACAATATAAGTACGAGTAATAAAAATGTCAGCAATTATGAGAATTTAGCGTTTAAAATTGATGTGATAAAGGATGAATATCCTGAATTGAACATTAAAGTAGAAATAGATAGTTTAGACGAACAATCACTTTATTTTTACGGTCAGGTCACCGATGATTATGGGTTGACCAAACTCGAACTTGTTTATTATCCTGTTGATAATGAAGCAGAAAAAAAGAGAAAAGACATACCAATACCGAGTTCAAATGTTGCTCAATTCTTGGCCGATTTTCCACATAATCTAACAATTGAGGCAGGAATACCCTACGAATTATATTTTCAAGTATTTGATAATGATATGGTTAACCATTTTAAAAGTGTAAAAAGTAACATTTTCACTTATAGAAAACGAACCAAGGATGAAGAAGTCAAAAGGCAATTGGAACAACAAAGCGAAACGATAGAAGACTTAAATAAATCCTTAAAGAATCAGGAACAGCAAGAAAAACAGCTTAAGGAATTGACAAGAACCCAAAAGGAAAAGTCAGTTCTAAATTTCAATGACAAAAAGAAACTGGAATCTTTTTTAAAACGTCAGCAGCAGCAAGATGAAATGATGAGGAATTTCAACAAAAAGCTAAAGGATAACTTGGAGGAGTTTCAAAAGGAGAATACAGAAAAAGATCCGTTCAAGGAAGATTTAAAACAACGGTTGGAAGAACAGGAGGAACAGCTAAAACAAGACGAAAAATTGTTGGAAGAACTGAAAGAGCTCCAAGAGAAAATCAATCAGGAGGAACTGGTCAATAAATTAGAAGAACTAGCAAAGCAAAATAAAAACAAAAAGAGAAGCCTAGAGCAACTTTTGGAGCTTACCAAGCGCTTTTATGTGGAAAAGAAATTAGAAAAGCTTAAAGAAGATTTAATGAAGCTTGCTATAGATCAAGAAAAGCTTTCCAATGAAAAAGAGGAAAATAACACCAAGGATAAACAAGATAGTCTCAATGAACAGTTCGATGACTTTAAAAAAGACATGGAACAATTGGAAAAGGATAGTAAAGCACTAAAAAAGCCAATCGAAATACCCAGAGATAAACTAGACGAACAGGAAGTTGACAAGGAGCAACAAAAGGCTTTGGATGCGTTGGAAAATCAAGAACAGGAAAAAGCATCAGATAAAGAAAAAAGTGATGCGCCTAAAAACAATCAGAATTTGAATAATGCGCAACAAAGTCAGAAGAAGGCAGCCAAGAAAATGATGCAGATGAGTCAAAACATGCAAGGCGCGATGCAAGCAGGAGGTGGCGAGCAAATGCAGGAAGATATGGAAATGCTTCGTCAAATTTTGGACAATTTGGTGCTGTTTTCTTTTGATGAGGAAACCTTAATGGATCAGTTTAAGGGTATTGATGACAACCACAACAAGTATGCCTCTTTTTTACGTAAGCAACACAACCTTAAGGAGCATTTTGAGCATATAGATGATAGCTTGTTTGCCTTGTCGCTTAGACAGCCTAAAATTTCTGAAAAGGTTAACAAAGAAATTTCAGAAGTTTACTTTAATATAGATAAAGCATTGGAGCTTTTTGCTGAAAGTCAAGTGTATCAAGGCGTATCCAAACAACAATTTGCCATAACAGCTACAAATAATTTGGCTGATTTTTTAAGTGATATTTTGGATAGTATGCAGGAGAGCATGAGTATGTCCCCCAACAATGGAGGAGGCGATATGCAATTGCCGGATATTATCATGAGTCAGGAAGAGCTTAATAAAATGATGCAGGAAGGAATGAAAGAGAGTGAAGAAGGTAAACCCCAAAATGAAGGCAATAAACCGAAACAGCCTGGTGAAAAAGAAGGTGAAGGTGAACCACAACAGAGTAAAGACGGAAAGCAAAGTGAAGCCGATGGTGAAGGTGATGCCGATGAATTTATTAACGGCAAACTGTTTGAAATCTATCAGCAACAACAACAGCTTAGAAAGGCTCTAGAGGAGCGTTTAGAAAAGGATGGTAAAGGTGGTGTAGGTGATCGTATTTTAAAGCAGATGGAAGATGTAGAGTTGGAGCTTTTAAACAGAGGTTTTACCAACAGAACATTACAAAAGATGATGAATTTGCAACACCAGTTGTTGAAACTGGAAAATGCAACGTTTCAGCAAGGTGAAGAAAACAAAAGGGAATCTAAGACTAATCAAGACAATTTTAACAACAATACCAATAATAGGTTACCCAATGCCAAACAATATTTCAATACAACTGAAATATTGAACCGACAAGCTTTACCTTTGCAGCAGGAATACAAAAATAAAGTTAAAGTGTATTTCAATAAGACAGATGATTGAATTCAATTACGAAACCAATTTTAAATTAGATAACGAAGTAGAGATATCAAATTGGATTTCAAATACCATTACTTCTGAAGGATATACGTTAGGCGACATCAATTATGTGTTTTGTGACGATGATTATTTGCATAAATTAAATGTTGAATTCCTTAATCACGATACGTTAACGGACATTATTAGCTTCGATTACTCCCTAGGAAAAACCGTACAAGGCGATATTTTTATTTCCATTGAGCGCGTAAAAGATAACGCCAAAGATTTTAATGTGTCTTTTGTAAATGAGTTATGCCGTGTTATTATTCATGGTGTTCTACATTATTGTGGCTATAAGGATAAGTCAAAAGACGATGCTTTAATAATGCGCAATAAGGAAAACCACTATTTAAGACAGTTATCTTAAAGTCAGTAATTCAATGTATATTTGCAAACTTATAATTAATGTGTTCCACGTGGAACATTGATGAATTGAAATAGGTTAATCATGTTTAATGATGTTTATGATGTTATAGTTGTTGGTGCAGGTCATGCCGGTAGTGAGGCTGCTGCAGCCGCTGCGAACATGGGAAGCAAGACCCTTCTTATAACAATGAATCTGCAGAACATTGCACAGATGTCGTGTAACCCAGCTATGGGTGGTATTGCCAAAGGGCAAATTGTTCGTGAGATTGATGCGCTTGGTGGTTATAGTGGTATCGTATCTGATACTTCTGCGATCCAATTTAAGATGCTAAACAAGTCTAAGGGCCCTGCCATGTGGAGTCCTAGAGTGCAGAGTGACCGCATGCGTTTTGCTGAAGACTGGAGAATGTTATTAGAGCAAACACCAAATTTGGATTTTTATCAAGAAATGGTATCTGGCTTGTTGATTGTGAAGGGACAGGTTGTAGGTGTAAGAACATCATTGGGGATAGAAATAAAATCTAAAACAGTAGTGCTTACCAACGGCACTTTTTTGAACGGCTTAATACATATTGGTGACAAAAATTTTGGTGGAGGTAGAGCTGGTGAAAAAGCGGCTACTGGTCTTACAGAGCAATTGGTAGGTTTAGGTTTTGATTCTGGAAGGATGAAAACAGGTACGCCGCCACGAGTGGATGGACGTTCGTTGGATTATTCTAAAATGGTTGAACAGCCTGGTGACTATAACCCTGAAAAATTTTCTTATTTGGATATTACTAAACCATTGGAAAAGCAACGGTCTTGCCACATGACTTACACCAGTGAGTTGGTGCATGATTTACTCCGGGAAGGTTTTGATAGATCACCTATGTTCAACGGTAGAATTAAGAGTTTAGGCCCACGTTATTGTCCGTCTATAGAAGATAAAATAAATCGTTTTGCTGATAAGGACAGGCATCAATTGTTTATTGAACCAGAAGGTTGGAATACTGTTGAGGTTTATGTTAATGGGTTTTCGACATCACTTCCCGAAGATGTTCAATTTAAAGCATTGCGATCTGTAGTTGGGTTTGAAAACGTGAAGTTTTTTAGACCAGGATATGCTATTGAATACGATTATTTTCCACCAACACAATTGAAGCATACACTTGAAACAAAGTTGGTTGATGGACTATATTTTGCTGGTCAGATTAATGGTACAACAGGATATGAAGAAGCAGCTTCTCAAGGGCTAATAGCAGGGATAAACGCCAGCCTTAAAGTTCAGGAAAAAGAACCGTTTACCTTAAAGCGTGACGAAGCTTATATTGGAGTATTAATTGACGACCTAATTACAAAAGGAACAGAAGAGCCCTATAGAATGTTTACGTCTAGGGCTGAATATCGCACCCTTTTGCGTCAAGATAATGCGGATTTAAGGCTCACACCAAAAGGATTTGAAATTGGTTTGGCGTCCGAAAATAGATTAAGACGCATGGAAGAGAAACATGAGTCGGCGAAAGAATTTGTTTCTTTTTTTGAAAATACAAGTGTTAAACCAGAAGAGATTAACCCTGTTTTGGAAAGCAAAAATTCTGCTCCTGTAAACCAGGCTGGCAAGCTATTTAAAATCTTTGCGCGACCTAATATTGAAATGGACGATATTAGGAAAGTTCAAAGCGTTGAGTCCTATATTCAGAAAAATAATTTGGATCGCGAAGTCATTGAACAAACAGAAATACAAGTTAAGTATTCAGGGTATATTGCTAAAGAAAAAAACAATGCCGATAAACTCAATAGACTGGAATATGTAAAAATCCCTGAAAACTTTGATTACTCAAAAATTAAATCAATGAGTTTTGAAGCGCGTGAAAAGCTTAAAAAAATTCAACCAGCAACGGTGTCCCAAGCATCAAGAATTAGTGGTGTTTCGCCCAACGATATTTCTGTTTTATTGGTTTATATGGGCAGATAATTTAGTAATGTTCCACGTGGAACACTCAGTTTTTAAAATTTGGAGGAGAAAGAAAAAGCAAATCACGTCTTTTTAAAAGTAAAAGATCATTCCGTTTCTGGAGAAGAGTTTAAATTGGTTGAAAATCCAGAATATGGCTTTTTGGAAACTATTCCGAAGCCTACTCAAGCATCTTTGTCAAAGTATTATCAAAGTGAAGATTATATTTCGCATACCGATGCAAACCGTAATTGGTTTGAAAAAGTGTATCATTTCATCCGAACCATTACTTTAAAAAGGAAGCTTAGACTGATTAATAATTATGCAAGAGAAAGTAAAAATTTATTGGATATAGGATGTGGTACGGGCGACTTTTTGCAAGCCGCAAAGCAAAAGGGATGGAACGTAGTTGGAATTGAACCTAACGAACGGGCAAGGAAAACAGCTAATAAAAAAATTAATAGTATAGTTTATCAACCTGAACAACTTTCAAAAATTGAAGATAACAGTTTTGACGTAATTACTTTGTGGCATGTTTTGGAACACCTTCCGAATCTGTATGATCAAATTGCTTTGTTTAAAAAACTTTTAAAACCAAATGGCACTTTGGTGATAGCTGTTCCAAATTACAAAAGTTTTGATGCGACCCATTACAAAAATTTTTGGGCCGCTTACGATGTGCCTAGACATCTTTGGCATTTTGATACAGCCTCAATTTCCAATTTGCTTTCAAGACAATCTTTAAAGGTTATTAAAATCAAACCCATGTGGTTTGATGCATTTTATGTAAGCCTACTTTCTGAAAAATACAAATCTGGAAAAATGAATATCATTAAGGGGTTTTGTGTTGGGCTGTCATCAAATTTAAAATCTTTAGCAACAAAGGAGGCGTCGTCTTTAATATATGTAGCGAAAAACAACCAAAACTTAGTTTAAGGCATTTTAAGAGCTAAAGCGCCTGCAGAAATACTGTTTGTTAGCCTAAAAAAAGAAATGGCCTTAAAAAGCTTTAAACCAATTCTAATTTTATAATTAAAACCTATCAAGTATTATTTTAATAATAAATTTTGATTATAGAAAAAAAATCAGAACTGTCCAATAATAAATTAAAGCTTACTTTAGTACATTTGTGCGAATTGTAAAAAACCAGAACTTATGAAAAATATAATTTATGTTTTAATAATTACCTTAGCATTTACGGCTTGCCAAAAGGAAAAGAAAATAGGCTATGTAGATAACGGTGTGGTAATTAACGATTATCAAGAGAAAAAGGATATTGAAGCAAAGTATCAAACAAAGGAAGAAGCTTTTAATAAAAAAGCCGATAGTATTGGTAAAGCCTTCCAATTAGAAGTGCAACAAACCCAATTAGATGCGCGTAAGTCTTCTCAAACAAAAGCTCAAGAACTTATGCAAGGTTTGCAGCAAAAACAACAAGTACTCCAGCAACAAATACAATTTGAACAGCAGCAATTAGCGCAGGCCTTCCAAAGTGAAATAGATTCTCTGATTATTAAGGTAAAAGATTTTGTAAAAGATTACGGTAAAAAGAACAACTACACCTATATTTTAGGTACCAGTGATGCAGCTGCATCGGTTATGTATGCTACAGAAGAGAATAATTTAACTCAGGTTATCTTGGATGCTTTAAACGCAGAATATAAAAAGTAACCTAATTTATCAGAAAACTTAAAAGCTCTATAATTAATTATAGAGCTTTTTTATTGTTCCTATAAAGAAAATAAAAAGCCTCCGTCGTTAGGCTTACGGAGGCACACAAATAAAGTTTGAACCCTCATTCTCTTTTATTTGTTCTTTTTAGCTATTATAATTCTTCGTTTATATTTTTTGCAAAATGCTCCAAAAGATTATTTAATTCCAACAAAGCGCCTTTTGCTCTAGATGATTGATAAACAATCTTTTTACCATCGTATTTAATTATGGTAAGTGGGTTGTCCCTTCCTTTGGAATTACCAACATCATTAGAACTTAGGCTGCTTAAATAACTTTTAATTCTGTTAACCGTATCTAGTGGTATTGCTGTTTTGTGAATTCCATTTTTTTCAACGTTCGATATCCCTTTATAGATTAAATATCCGCTTTCAAAAACCCATAAATCATATACTGGTCGACCATTTGAGCACTTGCCTCTTGATAGACTCAATAAAGCATCTCCCATGTTTTCGTGTCGCGTTTGTTTGCTCACAAAGTAAGAGGTTAATAATGTCATAGCAACATTTATTCTGTTCAACATTTTAAGTTGCAAACTTGCGACAAAGACTTACTGATTGGGGACATGCTTTGACGCAAATTAGCTAACTCAACCAATTTTCAGATCATTAAAATCTGAATACAAAACCTGTGATATCCTATTTCAAACCAAATCTTAAAAATAGCAATACACATGGCATTATGTGCCGTAACAGTAGTAGGTGTTTAATGGTAAAAATGGAGCTTGGGGCTAATTAAAACAATTGCGTTTGTTGGGGCATAAACGTTCTTGTTTATATGTAAAACAGTTTAAAAGCATAATACCCTACTTTTTTATTTAATTTTTTTATTTTTGGTAAATAAGCCTTGTTATTACTATACTTATGAATAGTGACCCCAAATCTGTTTGCGAACAAAAAAACTACGAACAACTTTTCATTACCCATTCCAAAACCTTATTTAATTTTATATATTATAAGTGTGGCGATGTTCAACAGGCGGAAGATATTGTGCAAGATGCCTATGTAAAGCTTTGGAACAATTGCTCCAAAGTAATTTACGATAAGGCAAAATCCTTTTTGTTTACAGTAGCACGAAATCTTTTTTTTAATGAAGTAGCCCATAAAAAAATTGTGTTACAGCATGAAAGTTCGACAACTTCAAAAAGTATCACCAACGAATCTCCTCAATACATCTTAGAAGAGCAGGAGTTTATGGAAAAGCTAAAAAATGCTATAGACAGTTTGCCCGAAAAACAGCGTGAAGTGTTTTTGTTGAGCAGAATAGATAAAAAGAAATATACTGAGATTTCTGAGATAGTAGGTATATCGATTAAAGCGGTAGAAAAACGTATGAGTTTGGCATTAACAACCTTAAGGGATAAATTAGGCGACATATAAAGTAGGGTAAAACTAAAACCAACTGTTTTATAATTATAAGAACTTTTACATAGTATGGAAAATTTTAGTAAAGATGAAACTTTTTTAGCCCGATGGATTGCTGGAGAGCTTAGTCCGAAAGAGCTCGAAAAGTTTCAAAATTCCCAAGGTTATCCAGTTCTTAAAAAAATTAATGATGCGTCCCAAAACCTAAAAGCACCTACTTTTAACGATCAAGCACTATTAATAAAATTAAAGGAACTAAATAAACCTCAGCCCAAGGTTAAAAAGCTTATACCCAATTGGGCTTATTCTGCCGCAGCAGTTCTTGTAGTAGCGCTTGGTTTACTATATGTTATGACACTTAGTTCGCATTACCAAACGAGTTTTGGCGAACAATTGGCCGTTTTGCTTCCTGATAACTCTTCGGTTAAACTTAATGCAAATTCAAAACTGGAATACAAAACCTTAAATTGGAAATCCAACAGAAGATTAGAATTGGAAGGCGAAGCTTTTTTCGATGTCGAAAAAGGACAATCCTTTAAAGTGTTTACCAATTTAGGATTAGTAGAAGTTTTGGGAACCGAGTTTAACGTTATTTCTAGGGATGCTTACTTTGAAGTACAGTGTATGGAGGGCAAAGTGAGGGTTAGTAGCAATACCTTAAATGAAGAGGTTGTTTTATTGCCAGGAGACGCTGTAAGAGTTGCTAATAACAGACTTGAAGAATGGAATTTCAGCCTAGATGAGCCTAATTGGACACTTGGAGAATCAACATTCTTTAATACACCTATTTCACAGGTATTGTTAGCTTTGGAAAACCAATTTCAAATTAAGTTTGATAAAACCAATATCGATTTAAATAAACGGTTTACAGGAGCATTTACCCATAAGAACCTTAATTTGGCATTAAAAACGGTGTCTGGTCCAATGGGTATTTCTTATACGGTTGACAAAGAAAACAACACAATTCTTCTTAATTCATACAACAACAACTAAAAATTTGGTTATTTTACCCTAAATTTGGGTATCCCTGAATTAATAAGAATAGCAAATGAAGTATCGCTTATCGGTTCTATTTTTCTTTTTTACTATAAGTATAATTGCCCAACAAACGACAAGCGTTGATTATTTCGATACTCCTTTAAATAAAGCTTTTTCAGACTTAGAAAAAACATTTAGTGTAAAGTTTTCCTTTAATTCAGAGTTGGTTAACAATAGGGTAATTACGCTAAGTTTAGATAAAGCGACTTTAGAAGAAATACTGTTTAATATTGAAGAAAAACTTTTTCTAAAATTTAAAAAAGAATCCGAACGCTATTATACCGTTAAAGTTACCAAAAGACAGCTTACCGATACTCAGGAGCTCGATGAAGTATTAATAGAGGAATACATCACTACGGGTATTCGAAACGATAATGAAGACACATCAATAGCGATTTCTCCAAAGGAATTGGGTATCTTGCCTGGGTTGACCGAACCCGATGTTTTGCAAAGTATACAATTGATTCCGGGAGTACAAAGTCCAACAGAAACGGCTTCAGACTTATTTATTAGGGGCGGCACACCAGATCAAAACCTCATTCTTTGGGACGGCATAAAAATGTACCACTCAGGACATTTTTTTGGTACTATTTCGGCGTTCAACCCATATATCACAGATCAGGTTAAGTTATATAAAAGCGGAACAAAGGCTAAGTATGGCGATCGCATTTCAGGTGTTATAGACATTGAATCTGATAATGCCATCTCAAAATCAGCAGAAGGCGGTTTTGGTTTTAATATGACCCATGCCGATGCTTTTTTAAAAACACCTTTAGGGAATAAAGCTGCGGTTTTGTTCTCTGCCAGACGATCCATTACAGATGCTTTTAATACCGAAACCTTTAGGAATTTATCCAAGCGCGTATTTCAGGAAACAAAGATTTCCAATGGTAATAGGGTCTTTGAAGACGACGAGGTTATTACCACAGACGATTTATTTTATTTTACGGATTTTACAGCCAAAGTAATAATCAATCCTAATGATAAAAATGCATTTCAAATAAGCAGCTTGTTCACCAAGAATAAATTAGATTACGGGTTTTTAATTGAAGAATTTGAAGAAGCCTCACAAGACCAATTGGATGTTGTAAACCAAGGGTTGAGCTTGCATTGGGAGCATCATTACAACAAGTCATTTTCACATAATTTCAACACCTATTTTTCTAATTTCGATTTAGAATATATCGGAACGAATTCTATTTCTGGCGAACTTAACGACCAATTGGATAAACATAATACAATAAAAGACTTCGGATTGAATTTTAATTTGAATTTTAATTTTAGTCAAACATCATCATTTGGAATCGGATATCAGTTTTCTTCAAACAAGGTAAATTACAGATTAAGTTATATTGAACCCGAAAGTGAGGAAGACGAGTTTGTTAAATCCAGTATTAAAACCAATAATACTACTCATGCCATTTATGCTGATTATCAATATAACTTAGATGGAAAATGGTTTGCTAGTACCGGCGTGAGAATCCATCATTTTTCCGTGCTGAACAAGCTTTTTGTTGAACCAAGGTTACAGCTTAGTGCTAATTTAAACCCTTTTTTTAAGTTTAAAATTTCCGCAGAGAACATGCACCAATCTGTAAGTGAAGTTTTGGAGTTTAACACGAGAGAGTTTGGTCTTGAAAATCAATTTTGGGCATTATCAGACGGTAAAGAAATCCCAATATTAAAGAGTAATCAATTAACAACCGGATTGGAGTATAACAAAAAAGGATGGGGCTTGGATCTTGAGTTCTATTATAAGCAAATAGACGGATTGGTAACTTTAGGATTTGATAGGATTGAAGATTTTTTCTTTAAAGGGAATAGTGACGTTTTTGGAATGGACCTATTAATTAAAAAGCGAATTCAAAATTACAGGACATGGTTCAGCTATTCATTAGTTAACAACGATTTTACATTTAACACCATCAACAATGGAGAAAAATTTCCTGGCAATACCGATATTACCCATAATTTTATTTGGTCCCACACCTATCAATGGCATAATTTTAATGTGTCTTTGGGGTGGAGCATTAGAACGGGAATACCATATACAAAGGTTTCTGGGATTGTAGACACTAATAACGGAAGGGAGATAGTATTTGAAGCAACAAATGGAGCACGTTTACCAGCTTATCATAAGTTAGACCTTTCTACCACTTACGAATTTAACTTCTCTAAAAAAGATAATTGGAAAGGGAAATTTGGGTTTTCATTATTGAATATCTATAACAGGGAAAATATTTTGAGCCGAACTTATGAAATAAGCCAAAGCACCCAAAATAGTGAAGACGAGCTTAGGGAAATAAATAAAATATCTTTAGGGCTAACACCAAACCTCGTATTTCGGATAGAGTTCTAATAAAATTAAGCCGATTTTTTATGGAGTAAACGTGTAAGTTTAATGGATAAATCGGTTAGGATAATTTTAGAATTACCATTGCGTTCAATATGGTAAATAGCATCTTGAATTTCATCGCTAATTTCAAGAATGTTGTTGTTGTGTATAAATGGCGCAAAATTCTCCAGTTTAAAGTTTTCAGACTTTGGTTCGAGATACACTAATTCTTTAGCATTATAGTTTAGTAATAGTGCTTGTCTAATAAAGTTTAAACAAAACTGTAAAAATTGTTTTTGTGTTTCACGACCAGTTTTAGCAATATCTTCACTCCAAGAAATAAGGTCGTGAATAGCCGATTTATTGCCTTTTGCCTTGAAGGCACTTCGAATCCAAAAGATGAACCATTTTTCAAACTGTAAATCTTCAGAATCGTGATATACCAAATCACAAGCTTTATTAAAGTTGCCATTGGCTTGATGGGCTATTTTGGTTGCAACAGAGATATCCAAATCGTAATTAGCAACTAAAGCCTTAGTAATAACATCTTCTGCTAAAGGTGGAAAATGCAATATTTGGCAACGCGATCTAATCGTATTTATAATTTGCTCTTCATCTTCTGCAATAAGAATGAAAATGGTTTTGCTAGGAGGTTCTTCAATAAGTTTTAAGAGCTTATTGGCACAGGCTAGGTTCATTTTCTCCGCCATCCATATAATCATTACCTTGTAACCGCCTTCATAAGCCTTTAAAGAGAGAGATTTTACAATATTTTGGGCTTCGTCTACACCAATCTGTCCTTGTTTGTTATCAACACCAAGCAGCTTATACCAATCAAATAGGTTACCGTAAGGCTGATTGGTCAATAATTGTCGCCATTCTTCTAAGTAGTTAGCCGAAATAGGGTGACTTTTTGCTTTGTCGCTGGTAACCACAGGAAAGGCAAAATGTAAGTCTGGATGTGAGACGTTTTTAAACTTAAGATTACAGGCTTGGTTTCCGGTATTGTTTTCGCCTCCATTGTTATTACAAAGTAGGTAACGGGCATAAGCTAAAGCCATAGGAAGTGTGCCACTTCCTTCTTTGCCAACAAACAGTTGGGCATGGGGAATTCTGTGGTTATCAACACTTTGCGTTAAGTGTTTTTTAATATGTTCCTGCCCTAATACATCACTAAATAGCATACCACAAATATAGCAGAAAAGGTAAATGTAAGTGCAATAAGGCTAATTAAAAGGTGAATCATCGAGTTTTATAGGGAAGAAATACTTTTTGTTTTAGATTTGAAATGCTCGTTAATCTATTCGTTTTTAATTGCCTAAAGTTAAAACCATGAATAAAACTACTAATATAACACTACTGTTTTTGCTTATAAGTGTATTTTTTATAAGTGCACAGCAAGCAAAACAAGGCTTCGAAAATAAATCGGAGGATAATTGGACCTATACCTCAAACATTCCTTTCTATTCCAATAATAATAATACTGATTTTTGGATGAACCAACCTGGTTCTAATGGTCGCATCCCTGGTCCCTTTGCGGGGTCTAGTTATCTGGCCGGAAGAGATTTAGATAATCCTTATGCCGAGCAGGTAACTGGTTTATCGTCTCCAGAACACATTCTTACTTTTACACCTATAAATGTTAACGGCTTACCAGCGGAAGTTTCATTTAGAGTCCACTATGTTGGTTTGAATAAAACTGATTATATTTATTATGAGTTAAGATACGATAACGCTAATGATTGGAATCATTCCGATTACAAAGAAGATGTTTTTAGAACAACGAAAACGGGTAATTTTAATTCAACAGGATGGGAAGAAATTAACTATGAAGTTCCTTCTGGTTATAGCTATGTAAGAATGCGATTGGTAGTATATCAAAACGGAAACGAATACTTAGGTTTTGACAATTTCGAACTAAAAACAGCAACTTTATCCAATAAATATAATTTAATAGACGGGTTCTCCTTTGGACCTAATCCTACATCAGATATAGTGAACTTTAAGGCCAATGCAACTTTAGATGAAGTAATCGTTTTTAATGTTCTTGGCAAGGAAATAATTAGAAAAAAAAGTAATAGCAATACTATAACTGTTGATTTGAGTACTGTTCCAAGTGGTATTTATCTGGCTCAAGTAAAATCTGGAGACATTGCACAAACCTTAAAGCTCATAAAAAAGTAACAAAGATTTTACACCTACTTTCCATAATTAAATCCGAAAAGTGCTTTATTTACTTTTTGGATTTTTTGTGTTAACACTTAAATATTCAAATAAAATTCAAGTAGTAAAAAAGTATTTTAAACAAAACTTTTTAGCTTCAAACGTTTTCGTTAAAAAACTCATTTTCTAGCGTGTTTTAATTGGTTACATTTGTGAACCAATTACTTAAAAACTAAGATTAATGAAAACGATTAACGATTTTGATTTTAATAATAAAAAAGCTTTAATACGTGTAGATTTTAATGTGCCATTAAACGAAAACTTTCAAGTTACCGACGCTACTAGAATTGTTTCGGCCAAACCAACCATTATAAAAATTCTGGAAGGAGGTGGTAGTTGTGTTTTAATGTCGCATTTAGGACGACCCAAAGGTGTACAGGATGAATTTTCGTTACGTCATATTGTATCCAAGGTAGAAGATATTTTAGGTGTTGAGGTTAATTTTGTGGATCAATGTGTTGGTGAAAAAGCCGAAGCTGCAGTATCAAATTTAAAGCCAGGGGAGGTTTTATTATTGGAAAACCTAAGATTTCATAAAGAAGAAACAGCTGGTGACGTTGAGTTTGCCAAACAACTGTCCAATCTTGGAGATATTTATGTAAATGACGCATTTGGTACGGCACATAGGGCACATGCGTCTACAACTATAGTGGCACAATTTTTTCCTAATCTCAAATGCTTTGGTAGTTTATTGGCTCAAGAAATTGAAAGCATAGAAAAGGTTATGAAAACTGGTGAAAAACCAGTTTTGGCTATATTAGGTGGGGCGAAAGTATCTTCAAAAATAACCATTATCGAAAACATTTTAGACAAGGTAGACCACCTTATTATTGGAGGTGGCATGTCTTTTACGTTTGTTAAGGCCCAAGGTGGAAGCATAGGGAATTCAATTTGTGAAGACGATAAAATGGATTTGGCTTTAACTATTTTAAAGCAGGCTGAAGCTAAAAATGTAAAGGTTCATATTCCTGTTGATGTTGTTGCAGCTGATGCTTTTAATAACGACGCCAATACCCAGATTGTAGATATTGATAAAATACCACAAGGATGGGAAGGTATTGATGCCGGCCCAAAATCCTTGGAGATATTTCACGATGTGGTGAATGCGTCCAAAACTATTCTTTGGAATGGACCACTCGGTGTTTTTGAAATGGAAAACTTTGCAAAAGGTACTATTGCTTTAGGGAATTCTATCGCTGAAGCTACAAAAAATGGAGCTTTTTCGTTAGTTGGTGGAGGCGATTCGGTTGCCGCTGTTAAACAATTTGGGTTTGAAGACAAGGTAAGTTATGTGAGTACTGGCGGCGGAGCTATGCTAGAAAGCTTGGAAGGCAAAACGTTGCCGGGGATAGCTGCTATTTTGGAATAAGTTATCTATCTGGTGCCTGAGGCTCTCGAAGGCATTACAATGGAGTATGTCTTCATTTTTAACATTAGTTGGGCATTGAGGCTCTCAAAATGCCAAATAAAACTAATTAAGTTTTTACATTCCCATAAAAAATACGAATTTAGCCGTGTAATCGTTCAAATTGAATTAAGAGAATAGGTTATATGGCTTTTCGTTGTTTTATTGGGGTACTCTTTTTTAATTTGGGTCTTTGTTTTCCGCAATCCCAAGATTCTGTATATGTACAAAAGTTTTTGGTTAAAGACTCATTGGTAAATAGCAATGAAATTACTTTAAAGCCACTTTTGAAAAAGGAGGATAGTATACTTTCCATAAAGCATATTGAAGACCACGACTTAGCTGCCCAATTTGATGAAAAATGGTTTGAAGAACTTTATAATAACCACCTGTTCGATACTATTTATAAATCGGTTACTGATATAACTTTTGAAGATGTTGAATATCCTGAACTTCCAACCGACACACTTAAAGCGCGTTTAAAGAAGCTTGATGCTAAAACGCCTTTTAATGTAGAGTATAATCCGTCATTAGAGAGCGTTATCAAGAGCTATTTAAAGAATAGAAGAGAACTGCTTCAAAAATTGATAACTCTTAGTGCGTTTTATTTTCCCATGTTCGAATACGAGTTGGACAAGTACGATTTGCCTTTAGAGATCAAGTATTTGGCTGTAGTGGAATCGGCCTTAAAACCTCGAGCAAAATCTAGGGTAGGCGCTACAGGTTTGTGGCAATTTATGTTTGGCACGGGTAAAATGTACGGTTTGGATGTAAGCAGTTATGTTGATGAACGTTGTGACCCCATAAAATCAACCGAAGCAGCCGCAAAATACCTGTCAAAGCTGTATGAAATATTTGGTGATTGGGATTTGGCTTTAGCGTCCTATAATTCAGGACCGGGCAATGTTACTAAGGCCATAAGGCGATCTGGCGGTTATAAAAACTATTGGAACATTAGGCATAACTTGCCACGGGAAACAGCAGGCTACTTACCAGCGTTTTTGGCTAACATGTATATTTTTGAATATGCCGAAGCTCATGGTTTTAAAAAAATTAAACCAGAATTTGCCTTGGTAGAGACCGATACCATACGTGTAAAGCATATGATTACTTTAGATCAAGTTGCAGAAGTTACTGGTACGCCGATTGAAGCCCTTCAGTTTTTAAACCCATCCTATAAGCTAGATATTATTCCGTTCATAAAAGAGGAAAACTATGTACTTCGTTTACCTAAAGAGGTTATTGGGACCTTTGTAAACAATGAAGAACAAATCTATGCCTTTGTAAAGGAAGAGTTTGCCAAAAGGGAAAAGCCACTACCACAATTTTTTAACACCAGTGATAGAATTCGTTACAAGGTAAGGTCGGGTGATTATTTAGGAAAAATTGCTAGAAGATATGGCGTAAGAGTAAGTCAGATAAAACAATGGAACGGACTACGGAGTAACGATTTAAGAATAGGACAACGGTTAACGATATATCCCAGAATACCATATGTAGCGCCAACGGCTACAACCACTAAAACAGGGGCTTCCAAGACACTTTCGGGAAACATTACAACCTATATTGTAAAAAGCGGGGACTCTTTGTGGAGCATTTCACAAAAATTTCCGGGAGTTTCTGTTCAAAATATTAAAGATTGGAACGATATTGGTGGTACAAAGTTAAAACCGGGAATGAAGCTTAAAATTACTAAAAGCTAAATTCTTTAAAACTAACTTTAATTATGCAAAAAACGTTTTTATTAGTCGTATCTGTTTTAATCATATATTCGTGTAAAGATGGAAAATCAGACAAAAGACTTCTTGTAGACTCAACGGGTATTATAAACGAAGTTTCAGTAGTACTGGACAATGAATCGTGGAAGGGTCGTGTAGGTGAAGCCATTCGGGATGTTTTGGCAGCTCCAGTCTATGGGCTTCCACAAGACGAACCACTATTTAATATTAATCAGATTCCCTCTAATGTTTTTAGTGGCTTTCTTACCAACAACAGAACTATTTTAAAAATTGAAATGGGCAGGGAACAAGCTACTCAATTTTTAAACAATGTATATGCCCAACCTCAAAAAGTGATTGTAGTTTCTGGAAAGACTAAAGATGAAGTTATAACACAGCTTAAAGAAAACGGCGATAGAATTATTGAGGTCTTTAAAAAAATGGAGGTGAATGAGAAGCAGCGATTAATTAGAAAATCGTTATACAATTCTACGTTCATAAAAGAAAAAATAGGAGTGGATATTAAATTTCCAACAGCCTATCGCGTTGCAAAAGACACTAGTAATTTCTTTTGGATTCGTAAAGATGTGACTACGGGCACATTAAATCTTATGGTTTATGAGTTGCCCTATGAAAAAATTCAACGTAACGATAGTATTATTAACCAAATTATTTCCATAAGGGATTCAATAGGTAAAGCATATATTGAAGGGCCTACGGAAGGGACATACATGAGTACGGAAAACGCCTATACACCATTTCAAACAGAAACCATTTTGGATAATAAGCCAGCAATAGAAACCAAAGGGATGTGGGAAGTAAAAAAAGCATTTATGGCAGGGCCTTATATTAATTACGCTATTGACGATAAAATAAATAACAGATGGGTAATTGCTGAAGGCTTTGCATTTGCACCCTCAGTTGAAAAACGCGATTACATGTTTGAACTTGAAGCTATCATTAAATCTATAAAAATCAAATAACTATTATTCATATAAATACAAAAAAAGCCAACATATCATGTTGGCTTTTTGCAATAACTAGAATATGTTTATTCGGTTTTGTCTTCTTTAGTTTTATCGGCATCTTTACTAGCATCCTTAAACTCTTTGATACCACTTCCTAGTCCACGCATTAATTCAGGTATTTTTTTACCCCCGAATAATAATAAAACAACTACCACAATTAAGATAATTTGCGGAGCTCCAATAGCCAATGGTAATATATATAAACCCATAATTTTTTTATTTGATTATGCAAAGTTAATAATTAAAGTTTAATAATGGCGTTTATAGCATAACTTTAGCATTGCTTAAAACAAGTTGTGGAATAATTTTATTTAATTTTGTTTTCAATATGGCTAAGAAAAAAAGAGAGGGCAAAAGACTCAGAAAAAAACTGCTTGACAAATACCGTTTGGTTATACTAAATGAAGACACTTTCGAAGAACGGTTGACGTTTAAGTTAACTCGGCTAAATGTATTTGTTTTTGTGTCTGTAGGCGCTTTGGTTTTGGTGCTTTTAACCTATTTTTTAATAGCCTATACTTCCTTAAGGGAATATATTCCGGGATATTCATCTACCGCATTAAAAAGACAAGCTACAGAATTGAGTTTTAAGACAGATTCACTACAACGGGTTATCACTTTAAATGAGCGTTATTACAATTCCATTAAAAATGTCTTAAAAGGCGATATTAGTGCAGAGGATTTAAGAAAGGACTCCATAATTCAGGCAGTAAAACTAGAAGCCAGTGAGGTAGATTTAAAGCCCATTCCAGAAGATTCACTGTTAAGGGAAAAAGTCGATAAAGAAGACAAATACAATTTGTTTGAATCGGCAACTACAACAACTAGTTTTGTGCTATTCCCGCCTGTAAATGGTACGGTGAGCGAGCCATATAATTTAAAAGAAAAACATTATGCCATCGATATTGTTGTGGCTAAGGACACCCCTGTAAAGGCTGTAGCAGATGGCACGGTAATATTTGCCGAATGGACCGTAGCTACTGGCTATGTCGTTATTATTGAACACAATCACGGATTGATATCGGTTTACAAACACAATACAGCAATAATAAAATCACAGGGAGACCTGGTAAAGGTTGGAGAAGTTATAGCAACAGCAGGAGATGCAGGAGAATTATCTACTGGCCCGCACTTGCACTTCGAACTTTGGAATAATGGTTATCCCATTAACCCTTCAAATTTTATAGATTTCGAATAAATGATGTCATTAAAGTCTTTCTTGGCCAAACAATTCGCCAAGAACATTTATACAAAAACACAAAAATGGGTAAAAAACCCAGTAAAAACACAGGAGAATGTGTTTCAGAATCTAATAAGTAAAGCCGTTGCCACCCAGTTTGGAAAAGACCATGATTTTATAAGTATCAATTCGCATGAGGATTTTATAAAACGCGTCCCAGTTCGTGACTATGAAGCGCTTAAACCTTATGTAGACTTGGTTGTTCAAGGTAAAGAAGACGTGCTTTGGCCAGAAAAACCCATTTATTTTGCTAAGACATCAGGAACCACTTCAGGGGCAAAATACATTCCTATTACCAAAGAAAGTATGCCCAGCCATGTTGAAGCGGCTAGAAATGCCATTTTACTTTACATACACGAAACAGGCAAGAGCCAGTTTGTTAATGGTAAAATGATTTTTTTGCAGGGTAGCCCTATTCTAAATGAACAAAACGGCATTCAATTAGGAAGGCTATCGGGCATTGTGGCGCATTATGTACCAAAATATCTTCAAAAAAACAGGTTACCATCATGGGAAACCAATTGTATTGAGGATTGGGAAACCAAGGTAGAAGCCATTGTAGAAGAAACATTACCAGAAGACATGACGGTAATTTCAGGAATACCCTCTTGGGTACAGATGTATTTTGAAAAATTGCAACAAAAGACAGGACAGAGGGTTGGTGACGTTTTTAAAAACTTCAATCTTTTCATTTTTGGAGGCGTGAATTATGAACCCTATCGCGCTAAATTTGAAAACCTTATTGGCAGAAAAGTAGATAGTATTGAACTGTATCCTGCCAGCGAAGGGTTTTTTGCCTTTCAGGATAGACAGGATGAAAAAGGGATGTTGCTTCAGCTCAACTCAGGGATTTTTTATGAGTTCATCAAGGCAGATGAATTTTTCACCGAAAACCCCAAACGCATCACCATAAAAGATGTTGAAATAGGGGTTAATTATGTGATGATTATATCAACTAATGCTGGGCTTTGGGCTTATAATATTGGTGATACGGTAGAATTTACATCAGTCAGCCCCTATCGTGTTATCGTTTCAGGGCGTATCAAACACTTTATTTCTGCTTTTGGGGAACATGTTATAGGAAAGGAAGTAGAACAGGCCATGAAAGAAGCTATTAAAAATACAGATATCCGTATTTCAGAGTTTACGGTAGCCCCAGAGATAAATCCAAAAGAAGGCTTGCCATATCATGAGTGGTTTATAGAGTTTGAAAATGAACCAGAAGATATTTTAGCTTTAGCAAAAAGCATCGATAAATCACTTCAAACCCAAAACTCCTATTATTTCGATTTAATTCAAGGAAAGGTATTACAGCCATTAAAAATTACCACAGTTGTGAAAAAAGGATTTCAAAATTACATGAAATCCATTGGCAAATTGGGAGGGCAGAATAAAATTCCGAGACTATCTAACGATAGAAAAATTGTAGATACTGTTAAAGAACTGAATTTAGTTAAATAAAGTATCTTTGCTGTGGTAAAAACCAACAATGAGTAATAAAAAGTCACACGAAAGAACCAGGGCACAGGAAAGCTCTAACGCTATTGAGCGCATGTATGTTACCATGCGGCACCTGTTCAATAGGGGATTTTATAAACCCATGGGCATTTCGGGTGAAACCTTGCGGGAATCGTTGTTGTTGCTAAAGCCAGAGATTTATGGTTCGATAGGTGAGGAAAAGGCAGAACTCAATGGATTGCTGTACGTCATGGACAGGTTACCCATAGGTATTGAAGAGTGTACCTTTATAAATCTTACCAGTGACGAAGGTTATGCCAATTCACATTTTAAGCCTATAATTCCAGAAAAAAGGCGACGCAATTGCTATAGGATTGATGCCGAGCAGATGAATATTGAGATTACTAGAGGAAGATCGGATATTTATGATATTTTAACACATCTCACTTTTCTTTTTATTGAGTCACATAAAATATGTAAGCGAGTAGTTATAAATGATGACGGCACCACTACTCGAGACTGGAAAAAGCTGGAAAAAGCGGTCTTATCTAAAAAGAAACTCACCCAAGAAGAACGGGAAATTGCCATTACCCATACAGCTTATATTTTAGGTAGAACCTTTAAGGAGTTAACCGAAATTTATAAAGCGTTTGCCACACCTGAACAACCAGAGCGTTTGCTTCATATTGTATATTGGTTAGGAAAACTGGCTATAGAAGAGCAAGTAAACCACAATAAAAGAACCATAACCTTTAGCCCTGTGCTTAGAGAGCGCATAGGACACCATATTCACGGCGAAATTTGGGCCAATAACATTAAGGAGGTTTTGTATAAAAATAACTTGTTGGATAGGGAAATCCATATTATTAGTGCCAATATGCATAGTGTTATGAATACACTATATGCGCCCCAAGCTTTAAAAACACTGGTCGCTAAAAAAGATATTTTTGAAGTGTATGAGTTACTAAGTAATAAAGACAGTAATGATCTGCGTTTAAAAGTGACTAAAGAAGCGCTTCAAAAGGGAATGTTCTACATTAAAGATACATCAGGCACGAGTATAGATGTTCAAATTTTTGATACTACTGTATTAGACGCTCCCAATGTCAATCTAAATATTGATAAATCTGTTATTAATAATAAAAAACCACTTATATTGGTGATGGATTATGCCTTTGGTGAGCAAGCCTATGAAACCATAGACGAATTATTAAAACCTTATAAAATTAAGGGGAATAAAATACATTTGAATGTCGCATCTATTTCCATCATGGGAAAGGCGGGTATTTTAGAAGGCACAAAGGGAGACATTATGATACCCTCAGCACATATATTTGAAGGCACGGCAGATAATTACCCGTTTAAAAATGAGTTAAGTAAAGAAGGGTTAGATGATCAAGGAGTAAATGTTTGCGAAGGCACGATGATAACAGTTTTAGGAACGTCTTTACAAAACAAGGACATCTTAAAATTTTTTTACAACTCTACATGGAATGTCATTGGATTGGAAATGGAGGGAGCCCATTATCAAAAAGCCATACAAGCAGCCTCGAAAATTAGAGGTAATATTAATGAAAATGTAAAAGTAAGGTATGCCTATTACGCCAGTGATAATCCGCTGGAAACCGGAAGCACTTTGGCTTCTGGTGGACTGGGAACCTCTGGTGTTAAACCAACTTATTTAATAACAAGAAAAATTTTAGAACAAATATTTAATAAATAATAGTTATGAGTAAAGATTTGCCACAGCCTCAGCAATCTGAGGAAGTTGATTTAGGACAGCTGTTTAAGTTAATAGGCAATGCCTTTGAGCGCTTTTTTAAGTTTATAGGAAGCATATTGAACAAACTGTTTTTAGCTTTTGTTTGGTGCGTTTTCTTTATAAAAAAACACCTTATAAAGTTTGCCATTGCTGGAGCTTTAGGTATTGGCTTGGGCTTTGTTTTAGAAAAAACAGGCGAGCCGGTTTATGAATCGCATATGGTTGTCAAACAAAATTATCCGAGCGTAGGTGAAAATTTATACGCTACCCTATCGTATTATAATGATTTGGTCAATCAAGGTGACACAAAAACCTTGGCTAATGCTTTAGGCATAGATACTTCTGAAGTTGACGTGTCGACCATTTTAGGATTCGATATGGAATCCGTTATTACCGAAAACCAAAAAATCAAAAATTTTGATAAATATCGGAAGGAACTTGATTCTACATTAGCATCAACCATTAAGTACAAAGACTATCTTAAAAATGAAAAGGATTATAACCACCAAATGCAACAAATAACCATTTGGGCCAGTGATAGGAGTAATTTAAAAGAGGTGTTTGAAAAAATTGTTAAAGGTATAGAGGACAACCAATATTTTAAAAAAGAAAGATATAAAGACTCATTGGAATTAAAGAAAGAAGAAGAGTATTTACAAGAAGCCTTGGATAAATCGGATACTTTACAAGAAACATATAAAAATATTTTAAAGGAAAGTATAAAGACCAATGCAGATAAAGGAGGGCAGGTTAACTTAACGTTTGAAGGCAATTCAGAAAAGGATAAAACAAAGGAATATGATTTATTCATGAACGACATCAAACTTCGAGAAAAGCTTAAGGAAAATTTACGTAAACAAGAAGAAAAGAAGGAAATTATAGAAATCATCTCCAGCAAACAAGATAGTGGCTCAATAGATAATTCAAAAACATTATTTGGTTTGGATTTAGGATTAAAGAAATATTATGCTATTCTTTTTGTTGTTATTACATTTATAGTTCTTGTTGGCCTAGAATTTGTTAGATATTTAGAACGTTTTAAAGACAAGATTTAAAGATTTAAGAATCGCATTAAACCAAAGAAATGAAAAATATTTTAATAACAGGGGGTGCAGGGTTTATAGGCTCCCATGTTGTTAGATTATTTGTAAACAGCTACCCCAATTACCATATTTTTAATTTGGATGCTTTAACTTATGCTGGTAACCTTGAGAATTTAAAAGATGTTGAACAAAAACAAAACTATACCTTTATCAAGGGCGATATAACCGATGCAACGTTTATAAACAGTCTTTTTGAAGCACATCAATTTGATGCCGTGATTCACCTAGCTGCAGAATCTCATGTGGATCGATCTATTAAAGAACCTTTGGCGTTTGTTAAAACGAATATTTTAGGAACCATTAATTTATTGGAGGCCTTTAAAACGATTTGGAATCATGATTTTTCTGAAAAACGATTTTACCATATCAGCACCGATGAGGTTTATGGGACATTGGGGGATACAGGGCTGTTTACTGAAACAACAGCCTACAACCCTAATTCACCCTATTCGGCTTCAAAGGCGAGTTCCGATCATTTTGTAAGAGCCTATGGAGAAACCTATGGTATACCTTATGTGATATCAAATTGTTCCAATAATTATGGCCCGAATCAGTTTCCAGAAAAATTAATCCCGTTGTTTATTAATAATATTATCAATAATAAACCACTCCCCGTTTATGGTGATGGGAATTACACAAGGGATTGGCTATATGTTATAGATCATGCGAGGGCCATAGATTTGGTTTTTAACAAAGGAGAGAATAAAGAAACCTATAACATTGGCGGATTTAACGAATGGAAAAACATCGATTTGGTTAAGTTGTTGTGTGCTCAAATGGATAAAAAGTTAGGTAGGTCATTGGGAATTTCTGAAAAACTGATAACCTACGTAAAGGATAGACCAGGGCATGATTTACGTTATGCGATTGATGCTTCTAAAATTAAAAGTGAATTAGGATGGCAGCCGTCGGTAACCTTTGAAGAAGGTTTGGGTTTAACGATTAATTGGTATTTAGAAAACAAAGAATGGCTAAACCATGTTACTAGTGGAGAATATCAAGACTATTATGAAAAACAGTATACTTAGTGTTGAAGTGTAAAAGGTATAAGGTTATAAAGTGAAGAAGTGAAGAGGTATGCATATAATGTTTTAACTTCATAACCATATAACCATATAACCATATAAACGTATAAAAACATCAATGGTTTGAAAAAGACACAATCACATAGAGACTTAAAGGTTTGGCAGGAGGCTATGAATTTGGTTGTTATAATTTATGAGCTGACAGAAAAGTTTCCTTCAAATGAAGCTTTTGGACTAGCATCACAACTACGTAGAGCAGCTGTGTCTATTCCGTCTAATATTGCTGAGGGCGCAGGAAGAAAAGGAGGAAAAGAATTTGCGAGATTTTTATATATTGCTTTAGGTTCTCTTTCAGAAGTGGAAACTCAAATTGAAATTGCAGTAAGATTACAATATTTAAAGGATATAGAAGAAATATATAAAACGGTATATTTTATTAGAAGCATGCTGTCTAACTTAATAAAAAGCCTAAAGTGATTATGATTTACAATTTAATAGTTTGTCGGCTTGTCGAAGAATCTATAACCCAATACCATGTCACAGCATAACAATATAAAATATAACCATATAACAATATAACCGTATCACTTTATAACTTAAATTCATGAAAGGTATCATATTAGCAGGAGGTTCAGGAACGCGATTGCACCCACTTACCAAAGTGATGAGTAAGCAATTGATGCCTGTTTATGATAAGCCAATGATATATTATCCCTTAACTACGTTAATGTCTGCAGGGATTCGTGAGGTTTTAATCATTTCAACCTCTAAGGACACACCCCGGTTTAAAGAACTTTTAGGGGATGGAAGTGATTATGGATGTAGGTTTGAATATGCCGTTCAGGAAGAACCTAACGGATTGGCAGAAGCCTTTATTATTGGTGAATCTTTTATTGGTGAGGATAGTGTTGCTTTAATTTTAGGAGATAACATATTTTATGGTTCAGGGCTTCAAAAAACTTTACAAGAGCACGTAAAGCCTAAAGGAGGCGTTATTTTTGCCTATCACGTACAAGACCCAAAACGCTACGGTGTTGTAGAGTTTGACAAAGCAGGAAAGGCCATATCGATTGAAGAAAAACCAAATCAACCTAAATCCAATTTTGCTGTACCAGGCATTTATTTTTATGATAATCAAGTGGTAGATATCGCTAAACAGATTCAGCCAAGCAAAAGAGGTGAGCTGGAAATTACTGATGTGAATAAAGCGTATTTAACCAAAGGCCAGCTTAATGTGCAAATCTTAGATAAAGGCACGGCTTGGTTGGATACCGGAACCTTTGCCTCATTGATGCAAGCCAGTCAGTTTGTAGAAGTTATTGAAGAACGTCAAGGGTTAAAGATAGGCTGTATAGAAGAGATGGCTTTTAAAAAGGAGTATATCTCTAAAAAACAATTATTAGAGTTAGCAAAACCATTATTAAAAAGTGGTTACGGGGAATACCTGCAACAAGTAGCATCTTATGAACATTGAGGAAACACATTTAAAAGGCTGTTTTGTGATAACTCCCCAAGTATTTAAGGATGAACGGGGGTATTTTTTTGAGAGCTTTAATAAAGAGGCTTTTGAAAAAGTAACTGGTTTATCGGTTAACTTTGTTCAGGACAACGAATCCAAATCTTCCAAAGGCGTTTTAAGGGGATTACATTTACAAACAGGAGGTTTTTCACAGGCTAAGTTAATACGCGTTACAAAAGGGAAGGTATTAGATGTGTGTGTGGATTTAAGACAAGATTCCCAAACGTTCGGTAAATACTTTTCCATTGTCTTAGATGATGTTAAAAAACAGCAAGTATTTATTCCAAAAGGTTTTGCCCATGGATTTTTGGTGTTAGAAGATGATACGGTTTTTACTTATAAATGTGACAATTTCTATAAAAAAGAATTTGAAGCAGGTATTATTTATAATGATACTACGTTAAGCATAGATTGGAATTTTCCTGAAAACGAATTGATTATTTCTGAAAAGGATTTGCAGCTCCCAACGTTTGAAGCTTTTTGTCATTCAGAACAAACATAGCAAAACGAGGAATTTATTATAAAGTGAAGAGATTATAAAGTGATAAGGTTTGGAGGGTAAGAAGTTAAGAGGTGATAAGGTTGTAAAGTGATAAGATTAAGAGGTTACAAAGTAGAAACAGTACAACTATTTAACCATAAAACCTTGTAACCATATAACCCTGTAACCATATAACCATATAACAAAAGTATCTATCAATTGAAAAAAGAGACGACAACTATTTTAGTTACAGGTTCAGAGGGGCAGTTGGGAAAAACGATTCAAGAACTTTATGCCTCAAACGATAGCGATATTGATTTTACCTTTGTTTCAAAAGAAGATTTAGATATCACCAATGAATCAGAATTAAAGGCGATCTTCAGCGCATCAGAATTCAATTACTGCATCAATTGTGCTGCTTACACCAATGTAGAGCAAGCAGAGAAAACCCCAGATATTGCTTTTAAGGTTAATGCTGAAGGCGTGAAAAACCTGGCTTTGGTTTGTGAGGTATATCGGGTTACACTCATTCATATTTCAACAGATTATGTTTTTGATGGAGAAAAAAGGTCGCCGTACTTAGTTACAGATACACCAAATCCTATTAATGAATATGGCAAATCTAAGCTATTGGGAGAACAATATATTCAACAATACGCTACTAAATATTATATTGTAAGAACGTCTTGGTTGTATAGTAAAACCTATGGTAAAAACTTTTATAAGTTTGTGGTTGATAGTGCGAAACAAGGAAAGAACCTTTCCATTACAACAGATCAAACAGGTTGCCCTACAAATACCAAAGATTTAGCAACTTATTTGGTTGAGGACATTATTAAAGGAAATAAGCCATTAGGTGTTTATCATTTTTGTAATTCCAAGCCAATCACTTGGCATAAGTTTGCCAAAGACATACTAAAAGAAAATAAACTATTAGACAAAATTAAGCTTGTAGAGGTAGCGAATTATCGTACTTTTGCCAAGCGTCCAAAATATAGTGTTTTGGAACATACTAAATCTACTTAATAAATGAATATCAAAGATTACAAAATAGCTGTTATTGGTCTAGGCTATGTCGGGTTGCCTTTAGCTGTTGAGTTTGCAAAAAAATATGAAGTACTTGGATTTGATATTAACAAAGGAAGGGTCTCTGAATTAAATAGTGGACATGACAGTACTCTAGAGGTAAGCGATGAAGATCTTAAGGAAGTCATTAAACAGGATACTAATAAAGGCTTACTTATAAGCAGCAATGAAACAGATTTAAAAGACTGTAATGTTTTTATTGTTACTGTGCCAACACCAGTTGATAAAAATAACCGTCCTATTTTAACACCGCTTATAAAAGCTTCGGAAACCATAAGTAAATATCTTAAAAAAGGGGATATTGTTATTTACGAATCTACAGTGTATCCAGGTGTCACCGAAGATGAATGTGTGCCAATACTAGAACAAGTAAGTGGTTTAAAATATAATAAAGATTTTTATTGTGGTTATTCACCAGAGCGTATCAACCCTGGTGATAAAACACACACAGTTACTAAAATTAAAAAGGTAACATCAGGATCAACCCCAGAAACAGGAAGATTAGTTGACGCATTATACGCATCGATAATAACTGCTGGAACACACTTAGCTCCTACAATTAAAGTAGCAGAAGCCGCCAAAGTAATAGAAAATGCGCAACGAGATATTAATATTGCGTTTGTGAATGAACTTGCAAAGATATTTAACAAACTGGATATTGATACACACGCAGTATTAGAAGCTGCATCTACAAAATGGAATTTTTTGCCATTTAAACCAGGGCTGGTTGGCGGACATTGTATAGGGGTTGACCCTTATTATTTAGCTCAAAAAGCACAAGAAGTAGGCTATCATCCCGAAATTATTTTAGCTGGAAGACGATTAAACGATAGTATGGGGGAGTATGTGGCGACAGAGGTGTTAAAGTTAATGGTGCAGAATGAAATAGCGGTTAAAAACGCAAAAGTATTGATGCTGGGTATTACGTTTAAAGAAAATTGTCCAGATATCAGGAACACAAAAGCTATAGATGTATATGAAGCCCTAAAGGCATTTCACATGGATGTTGAAGTATATGATCCTTGGGCTTCACCAAATGAAGTTAAAGAAGAATATGGAATAAACACC
The DNA here is from genome assembly GCF_022662175.1 of Aestuariivivens marinum. Taxonomy (GTDB): domain Bacteria; phylum Bacteroidota; class Bacteroidia; order Flavobacteriales; family Flavobacteriaceae; genus Aestuariivivens; species Aestuariivivens marinum. The sequence goes on from NZ_JAKMCR010000001.1 coordinate 758,152, forward strand.
ATTGAATCTATAGGTAAAGAATATGATGCTATAATACATACAGTAGCGCATAACGAATTTCTAGAATTAGACTTAAAATCTCTTAAAGCAGATAATGCAGTTGTCTATGATGTCAAAGGAAGTTTAAATAATCAAGAAGTCAATAAAAGATTGTAAAAATGTATCAAGAAAAATATCATAATCAAGATTTATCACAATTAACTTTTTTAATTACCGGAGGCGCTGGATTTATAGGGTCTAATCTAGTAGAATATTTGTTAAAATATAATGCTAAAAGGGTAGTTATTCTTGATAATTTTTCTACAGGCCATAGAAAAAACATAGAAAACTTCTTGAAAGAAGAAGAACGTTGCGAGTTGGTTGAAGGAGATATTAGAGACATTGAGACCTGTAAAAAAGCAATGGTGGGGGCAGACTATGTTTTACACCAAGCAGCTTTGGGATCGGTGCCGAGGTCTATTAACGACCCAATAACTTCAAATGAAGTCAATGTATCAGGTTTTTTAAATATGCTTGTTGCGGCTAAAGAATCTAAAACAGTAAAGCGTTTGGTTTATGCGGCATCTTCAAGCACCTATGGAGACCATCCAGGGCTCCCTAAGGTTGAGGATACCATCGGTAAACCATTATCACCTTATGCAGTAACAAAATACGTGAACGAATTATATGCCGATGTATTTTATAAAACGTATGAGTTAGAAACTATAGGATTACGATATTTTAATGTTTTTGGACCTAATCAAGACCCTAATGGTGCTTACGCAGCAGTAATTCCAAAATTTGTTGGTCAATTTTTAAAGAGTAATGATGTAACCATTAATGGAGATGGTGAACACTCTAGAGACTTTACGTTTATTGAAAATGTTGTGCAAGCAAATATTAAAGCAGTATTGTCTGAAAATATAGAAGCTGTTAACCAAGTTTACAATGTTGCTTTTGGGGAGAATACTAGTCTAAATGAATTAGTAGAGGCTATAAAAAAGGGCTTGACTAATTTAAATATTGATATTAAAAATTCAAATATTATTTATGGCCCTCCTAGACAAGGAGATGTTAAGCATTCGTTGGCAGATATTAATAAAGCTAAAAGATTAATTGATTATAGTCCATTATTTTCCTTTTCTGAAGGAATAGAAAAAACAATTGCTTGGTATTATAATGATAAGAAAACAACAGTTTAAAGCTAAAATCTTTTTAATACAGAAAGAATTACCGTATTTATTGCTCTGTATGTTGGTTTTATATCCAATATTTCCAAATGCATTTCAATCTTTTTTCTTGGTGCTGTTTTTTAGTTCTTGTTTCTTTTATTACAAAGAAAGAATACTTGTAAATTTAAAAGAAATAGGAGTAAAGCCATTGGTTTTAGTCTGTTCATGGTTTCTGTTTTTAAGTATAACTTTGTTTTATACAGAAGATCTTGCTCTAGGGTTTAAAAGATTGGTTAGAATGATACATGTTGTTCTTTTCCCTTTTATATTTCTGTTAGTTTTACCGGCTTTGTCAAAAAAAAAAATTAGGGTTCTCAGTAATTTATTTATTTTCGTTCATGTCTTCTTAGGGGTTTTTTTATTGATCAAATGTTTTGAAGGAATTAATAGGCTTGGTTTTCGGGGAGTAGATGGGACATGGGTTTATAATATTTCCGACCAAGGGTTTTTAGAGCTTTTAAAGGAGTTCTCAAAAATGTCTTTTGCTGCATCTAGATATTTTATAAATGAAAATGAAATATCAACATTTTTTATCCATAAGGCATATTTAAGTTTAGGTTTTGCTTGGTGTTTCTTTTTATCAATAAATGAGGTTTTTTCTAAAAATTCGACGTTAAGGAAAGTAATATACACTTTGTTGGTAATTTTTTTCTTCTGTTCAATTATCTATTTCACTTCAATTCCTAACATTTTAGCATTAATACTTTTATTTCCTCTTTATATTATATTAAAGTTGGATAATTTTAAAAAAGGACTGGTTTTTATTTCTATTTGTTTTTTTAGTGTATTTACTATTTTACAAGTTCAATCAGTAAATGAAAAAGTATTTGGAGATAGAAGACTACTCACAGATATTAATGAAGCTAAAAATTTAATATCTAGTATTGTAGAAGGAAAAGAAATGAAAGATACAAACGTAAGGTATAATGTATGGTCTTGTTCATTTGAAAATATTAAGAAGAATTTTTGGTTTGGAATAGGTGTTGGAGATGAGGAGGCGGTTTTAAAAGAATGTTATCAAAAAAAAGATTGTGAGTATTGTGCTCAAAATAATCTAAATACACATAATTATTATGCTTCTTTAATGTTATCTGGAGGGGTATTTGTTTTAGGGCTATTTTTGGTTGCTCTTTTATACCAAATAACAGTTGGGTATAGGACGGGTAACATTTTGTTAGTAATTTTTATTCTTTTATTTGCAATAAATCTGATAAGTGAAAACATGTTATCCCGGATTAATGGGGTTTTGTTTTACAGTATGTTTTCAGGGTTGATGTTAAACCAATCATTTAATTTCTTTAAGGAATCTAAAGTTAATAGTTGATTTTGTTAAAAAATAAAGTTTTAGGCAATATAGGGTTACTTGTTGGAGGTACGGCAATAGCACAAGCTATAACTTTTGTTGGGATGTTATATTTAACCAAAATATATACCCCAGAAAGTTTTGGAATTGTTTCTTTGTGTACTTCATTAATAAGTTTGCTTGTTCCGCTGGCAACAATGAGGTACGATAAAGCTATTATTTTAGCTAAAGATGAAATTGAAACAAAAAGGCTATTGCTTATTTGTTTTGCTCTAGGGGGTGCTTTTTTTATTTTTTTAAGTGCTATAGGCTTTATTGTCTATTCCTTAAATATACTCTCTAATAAATGGCATAATGTTCTTTTGGTTCTTGTGCCTGTGGGCGTTTTTCTATTTGGATTAATGAATGCTTTTCAAATGTATTTTGAAAAACAATCTAAATTTAAGGTCACATCATCCGTAGCTGTCTTAGAGGCTTCTTCAAAACTAGGGCTGCAATATTCTTTGAGCAATATTTTACCCATGTTAGGGATGCTTTTTGGATATATTCTATCCTTGGTTTTTAATGTATGTTTTTATGTGATTAAAGCTAAAAAAATATTTTCACGTTCTTTTTTCTGCCAAAAGAAAAATGATTTGATTTTTCTATGTAAGAAACATATAAAATTCCCTAAATATTTTACATGGAGCAACATCATAGACTCTGCTTCTCAAAATATTTGCGCCTTAACTTTTCCCTTTTTATTTTCGCTTTCAATTTTAGGTAATTTTAGTTTGGCTTACAAAATAGTTAGACTTCCTGCGTTTTTGTTTTCCATGGCTACTAGAAGAGTTTATTATCCAAAGGCGAGTGAATTGTTTTTCTATAATCGCGAAAAGTTTAAGACTTTATACAAAAAAGGGACCTTTACCCTATTTGTAATCTCAATTATACCAGTTATTGTTTTTCAGTTTTTTGCAGAAGACTTATTCGAACTGTTTTTTGATTCGAGATGGATTGAATCTGCAGCTTATGCTAAAATAATTGTTTGGTATGTTTTTTTTAACTTTTGTAATTCTTTAGCACATGAAAATATGATAATATTTGGGTTGCAAAAAAGATTTTTAATTATTGAGTCAGTATGGTTTACCTTAAGTTTTTTATTGATATTTATTGCATATACATTAAAAAGTCCAGAGTTTGCAATTATTTTTTATGCTTTAAGTGGAATAGTTATGGAAATTATGATTTTTTTATCCAATTTTCACGCTATCAGGAGGGCTTAAATTTGGTTTAATATGAAAATTAGTGTAGGAGCAATAATAAATGTTATAGTGGGCTTCTTGGTTTTAATTGTTTTTACAAACCTTAATTTTATTTTGGTTATAACTAAAGGAACCTTTGGTATATTATCTCCATTCATTTTCATCGTTACGCTCCTAGGACTTATAGGGGTTTTAATTTTTCAAAAGAACAGAGTAGGGCCCGTCGCGCAACTGTTTTTGTTTTTTGTTTTAGTTTACCTTACGAGCTCTTTCTTATCCGTCCTAGATTTTAAATTATCATTAGGTGATTATGTTAATCAGGTTTCAAACTACTTGAAGAGCCTATTAATTTTTATTTTGTTTTATTTTTATTTTAGGAATTTAGATTTAAATAATAATCTTAAGCCTTTTTTTATCTTTATAGCCTTTGTTTTATTCTTAACAAACTCAACGATTTTTTTTATGGATCTGTATGGCCTTAATGTAAGGGTACTATATAGTGGGGAGTTAATACCAGATAAATGGGCTAGAGCTAGTGGTGTTTGGGGCAATGCCAATAAAGCAGCTTCCTATTGTTTAATTAATATTATCATGTTAATGTATTTGACACTGAAGAGTCAAATGTTAGGAATAAAAAAGGCGATAATATTTTTTAGCATTGTGTTTCTATTGTATTCTATTTATTTAACATTATCCAATACGGTTCTAATAATCTCTTTTTTTATAATTATTTTGTATTTATACTATTTTGGTAAACTCATAAAGATTAAAACAAAGCTAAGGATTATATCAATCGGTTTGTTCTCATTGTTGCTGCTGACAATAATCTTTTCAAAGGATATAAAAGAACAATATGAGAATTTAACACCCCAAAAAAAAGAAAAGATAGCCAATGTTTTATCCTTTTTTAATATTGGAGACAAGAAAGAAACAAGTTTTAGTAATAGAGATAAAACTCTGGAAATAGGATTTCAAAAAGTAATGCAAAACCCATTTTTTGGTAATGGTTTAGGGGCCTTGAGAAAAAAGTTATATAAGGAAGATGCCATACATAATTTTTACATTCAAATTCTTGGAGAAGGAGGAATCATTTCTTTGTTGGCGTATATTTTACTTTTGCTTTTTTTACTCTTAAAATTAGTTTCAAAAAACCAATTTGAAAACGGGTTTTTATTATCTGGATTTTATATTTTTTTACTCCTCTTTGGATTAACAACTCATGGTTTATTACTAGAGAAGGGATATTGCGTTATATTTGCTCTTTTTTTTGTGATATTTGAGAGTAAGCATAAAACTTTAGAATCCACATCCTCAAGTATTCAATAAAAACTTCATTTAAATTAATCAAACAATGTGCGGAATCTATATAACTAATATACCTTTTAAAGAAGGAGAAGTTAAAAACAAACTAGAAAAAATAAAGTATAGAGGCCCCGATAATACAGGTATAGAGAAGATAAACAATATTATTTTAGGGCATTTAAGATTGTCGATACTGGATTTGGATGAAAGATCCAATCAACCTTTTTCTTATCAGAATTTGCATATTACATTTAATGGCGAAATATATAATTATTTAGATATAAAAAAAGAATTGGTGTTGTTAGGCTATAGTTTTACTACGACATCTGATACCGAGGTTTTGATTATTGGTTATAAAGTATGGGGTAAAGGTGTTTTAGACAAAATAAATGGCATGTTTGCTTTTTCTATCTATGATTCAAACACTAATAAAATCTTTTCGGCAAGGGATCGTTTGGGGGTTAAGCCCTTTTATTATTATTGGAAAGAAGGACAGTTTGAAATATGTAGTCAAATGCGACCTTTAATATCTAAAACAAGTCAGATAAATGAAGAGGCAGTACAAATTTACCTAGACTGCAGGTATGTGCCAAGCCCTTATTCCATAATTAAAGATATTCATAAATTAAAACCGGGGCATTGGCTAGAAATAGATTTAGAAAAAGGATCCTATAAAACGGAATCCTATTGGGATCTCCAGAGGGTAAAAACTAGAAAAGTAAGTTATGCTAAAGCCAAAGAAGAACTCCACGACTTATTAAGAGATGCGGTTAAAATTCGATTGCAATCTGATGTGCCCATAGGTTCTTTTTTGTCGGGAGGTATAGATTCTGCATTGGTAACCAGTATAGCCAATGAAGTTTCAGAAACTAAAATTAACACTTTTTGTATTGGTTTTGAAAACCCTAAATATGATGAAAGTAAAATTGCAAAGCAATTCTCTGAAATTATTGATACGAATCATACAGAGACTATTTGTAAAGCGACAGACGTATTGGCTCTAATTCCAAAACTCATTGAAGTCTATGATGAACCCTTTGCAGATAGTTCGGCTTTGCCCTCATTACTGTTAAACTCGGTAACAAAACAACATGTAACAGTAGCTCTATCTGGTGATGGCGGTGATGAGAGTTTTTTAGGGTATAACCATTTTGCATGGTTAAAAAAAGTCCGTATTTTTTATAAAGTTCCTTTGGTGTTGAGGAAAATTATAGGCAAAACGTTTTTGACTAGGCTAATCCATAAAAAGGGAGAGTCTATAAGAACTATATCAAATATAAAAAGCATAAAAGGATTTATCCCTTATATATTTATTGGTTTTGAGACCCTCTTAAAAAAGAGAGATATAAGCTGGTTAAAGCATTTTTCATCTTTTAAGCACTTATCTAATAACATGATGCAACAGGCTGCAGATTTAAACATTAAATTGTGGTTAGAGAACGATAGTAATGTTAAAGTAGATAGGGCTAGTATGGCCTATTCTGTTGAAGTAAGAAGCCCGTTTTTAGATTATAGGATCGTTGAATTTGCTAGAACGTTACCAGTCTCATATAGATTACACAAAAAGGTAAGAAAAAGGCTTTTAAGAGATATTTTAAAAGAATATATTCCAGAAAACGTATTTAACCAACCTAAAAGTGGTTTTTCTATACCATTAGGTGATTGGATTCGAGGAGAGCTTAAAGAAGAGTTTAGAAATGTTTTAAATGATGAATTTTTAGATGAGTTACCAAGTTTTGATAAAGAAAAATTTAAGAATCAATTCAATCAACATCTTGAGGGTAAAATAGACTATGCAACAAATATTTGGAAGGTTTATGTATTAGCGCGATGGTATAGGGAATTTAATTTTTAGTAAGTTTGAAACCAAAGAAAATATTATTCATACTCCCATCATTAAGAGCAGGTGGTGCAGAGCGAGTAATGTCGTTTGTAGCAAAGCAATTAAATTCTAAAGAATTTAGAGTTAAGTTAATAGTAATAGGGTTTAAGAAGGATTGTGTTTATGATATAGGTAATTTAGATACTGTATTTTTAAATAAAACTCGTTTTGTTAGTGCCATTTACTCTATAATTGCTCTTATTGTAAAATACAAACCAAAAATTGTAGTAAGCTCAATAACACACATTAATTTTTTTATGGGGTTCTTGGCACTTTTATTCAGGAAAACTAAATTTATAGCAAGAGAAGCAAGTGTAATGACTAGCATGGGGCGTTTTTATGACGTTTCATTTTTAGTCAATAAAAAGCTTATTAACTTTGCTTATAAAAATTTAGGTGCAATTATATGTCAATCTGAAGATATTCAAACAGATTTGCATGAGAATTTTAAAATACCTAAAGAGAAGTTAATTATAATTAACAATCCCATTACTGAAAAGCATGCTTTAAAAACAAGAGAGAACAAAACAAGTTTGTTAAAATTTGTTACAATTGGCAGGTTGAGCAAGGAAAAGGGTCATAAGAGAATTTTAGAAGGGCTATCAAAAATATCAGAATACCAATTTCACTATACCCTATATGGAGATGGACCTTTAAAAAAGGAATTGCAGAATTTAGTAAAACATCTTAACCTTTCTAATAAAGTAACATTTGTCTCTTATACTTCAAAAGTGGCTCAAGTATTAGCTGAGAATGATATATTTATACAGGGCTCCTATGTAGAAGGGTTCCCCAATAGTGTTTTGGAAAGTTGTTTGGTAGGAACACCCGTTATTGCTTTCGATGCTCCTGGAGGTACACGAGAAATCATATCAAATGGAGTTAATGGATATATAGTTAACAATGAAGATGAGTTTTATGAAAAACTTTTAAATATAGATGAGGTTTTAAGGTTGGATCCAAAAAAAATAAAAGAACAGGTGGGAAAAAAATTCAATAGTGAAAAAATAATTAATAGATATCAAAAATTATTTAACTGATGAATGTTTTAATTGCTTTACCAGATAATAGCTTAGGCGGAGCCGAACAATATCTAAAAATGGTTGCAGAGTATTATGCAAAAAAAGGTGCTCAAGTTTATCTTTTTTTCTTGAAAGACTCTTTTATAAACAGTTGGAAGGATTTGAATAGCTATGATAACATAAACACAACAATTTATACAAGTAAGACAAACATTAAAAGCATAATTGATTTTGGTTTTGATTTAAGAAAGTTAAAAAAATATGAATTTGATTTTATTTACACATCACATGTAAAGATTACAGGGGTTTTAGGATTGTTTATTAAATGGGGTCTATTAAGGAAAAAAAAATTTATAGCAAGAGAATCAACTTTAATTTTTAAAAGATACTCAGGTATTAAGTTGCTTATATATAAAAATTACTATAATCTGGGTTATTCAAAGGTGGATAGCTTAATTTGTCAAACCCAAATAATGAGGGATGAATTACTGAAATTTTATCCGTCATTTAGTAAAAAAGTTGTTGTTTTAAATAATCCTATTGATTTTAGTATAATTTCAAACTTAGAAAAGGAAAGAATTTCTATAGGATACGATTATATAGTTGCCGCTGGTCGTTTAATTAAAGAAAAAGGGTTCGATATATTAATTAGGGCTTTTTCAGAATTAAAAAAAGATAATGAGTATGCTAATTTAAAACTTTTAATTCTAGGAGAGGGAAATCAACGTATTTTTTTGAAAGAATTAATAGCATCTTTAAACTTAAGTAGAGAAGTGATATTGCAAGGATTAGTTTTAAATGTCTATCCTTATTTTAAAAATGCGAAAGCTTGTGTTGTTTCGTCTAGAGTTGAAGGATTTCCCAATGTATTGTTGCAAATGATGTCTCAAAATAATAAGGTTGTAAGCACAAATTGTGCAGGAGGAATTAATGATATTCCAAATATAGTTGTATGTAATGTAAATGATGAAAATGATTTGTTTAAGGCGCTTTCTTTTGTGTTAAAAAATGATTCAAATAAAAACAGAGCTATATTTGATGAGTTTCTTAAAAAAAGAAGTATAGAAAAATTTGTTGAAAGTATTGAAAATAATACTTTGGTTAAAGATAGTTATGGCAGGTAAGTTTGTAATATCATTAGATTATGAGTTAATGTGGGGTGTTCGAGATAAGCGAACTATAGAGAGCTATGGGGTAAATATTGAAAACGTTCCTAAAGTAATTGATCATTTACTCTTTTATTTTAAGAAGTATAATGTAAAAGGAACTTTTGCTATAGTAGGTTTTTTATTTGCGAGGACTAAACAAGAATTAAAAAAATATTTTCCTGAAATAAGGCCAAATTATGTAGACCATAATTTGAGTCCTTATTTAGGCTATATAGACTCATTAAGTGAAGAAAATTTTAGAATCTATCATAGCGCAATAGATTGTATAAACAAAATAAAGCGTTGTAAAGAACATGAAATTTGTACACATACATTTTCTCATTATTACTGTTTAGAAAAAGGGCAAAACAAGGCCTCATTTGAAGCGGATATAAAGAGTGCTTTAAAAATAGCAGAAAAAGAAGGGATAAATATAAAATCGATAGTTTTTCCAAGAAATCAAGATAATTCAGATTATAGTCAGATTTTATTAAAAAATAATATTTCTGTATTTAGAGGAAATGAAAAAAGTTGGTTTTATTCATCTGTAAATGAAGATGATGAAACGCTGGTGCGTAGGATCATGAGACTTATAGATACATATATAAATATATCAGGGCATCATTGTTATTCAAATTTAGAACTAAGAAATAACGGTATTAATAATTTACCATCAAGTAGATTTTTAAGGCCTTATAACCCTAGTCTAAAAATGTTCGAGACATTAAGGTTAAGAAGGATAAAAAGGAGCATGACATATGCTGCTAAAAATGGATTAATATATCATTTATGGTGGCACCCACATAATTATGGTAGTCATCTTCAGCAAAACTTCTCATTTTTAAACAAAATTTTAGAGCATTACGAAAAATTAAATAAGGACTATAACTTTAAAAGCTGCACAATGTCTAGTGCAGTGGGCATATAATTATATGAAAGTATTAATGCTTGTAAAAAACTCCCAGTCATCAAGATTTGTATATAATTCAATAAAAAATGAATTTGATATTTGTAAAATAATAATGGAGCCGGGAGCAAATAAATATCTACTCTTAAAGCGTAGAATAAAAAGATTGGGTCTAGGAAAGGTCCTAGGGCAATTAATGTTTCAGGTTTTAGGAATTTTAGCCTTAAAGCAGTTTAGTAGAAAAAGAATAAGTTCTATTATTGAAAATAATCATTTAAACAATGAAGACTTTGACCAGAGTAAGATTATTCGAGTAAACTCTATAAATGAAAATAAAGTAATTGATGAGATTAATAAGTTAAATCCAGATATAGTTGTAGTTAATGGAACAAGAATCATTTCCAAAAATGTTTTAGAGTCTACAAAAGCGAAATTCATGAATATTCACGTAGGCATTACGCCTAAATATAGAGGTGTACATGGTGGTTATTGGGCATTGGTTAACAATGATTATGAAAATTGCGGCGTTACAGTTCATTTAATTGACCAAGGGGTAGATACAGGGGATATTATTTATCAAGACAAAATTGAAATAACGAATAAAGATAACTTTTTAACATATCCGCTACTTCAAATATCTAAAGGGATTGATTTATTGAAAAGAGCTTTGAAGGATTTTGAAGAAGATAAATTGGTGTTTTCTAAAAATGATTTGGACAGTAAACTATGGTATCATCCAACCCTATTTCAATATATTTATAATAGATTGCTTAAAGAAGTAAAATAAATGACATTTTATTTTAAAAAATTTGAAGAAGGAATTCATCTTTTTCTAATTATTTGCATTAGTGTATTTAATTTAGTTTTTCCTTTATTAAATTTCAAGACTTATGATTTATTAACCTTAATTGTATATGTAGTTATTTTAAACTTGAGTTCCTTTTTTTTTATAAAAAAAGGAGCAATTTCTCTTAAAAAAATCTTTCACATCTTTATTTATTTGTTTTTTGGACTTTCACCATTAATTCAATACAAAAGAGATATTTACTTTTTTAACGACAAGATTTTGATGCAAGAGGATTTTCTCTTAGGAGGCATATTAACCATAATATTAATGGTAACTTACAATACTCTTGGTTTTCTTATTAAGAAATATAAGCCCATAAATAGAATTGGAATAAATCTTGAAATTAATAACACATTAAACAATAAATCACAAGTAATAATTAGTCTGTTAATCATACTTTTATTCTTTTTTTCAACTATCTATTTTGATTACAGGGCCTTGTATACAAGAAAGTATCTTGATAGCCTAATAGGCTACAATTACAATGTAGTATATTTTTTAAGGGATTCAATAAGGTTAATTCCCCTTATTTATTTAATTTCTTTTAGGTTGAATAAAATAAGGGATTTGAAGATTGAAATATTCTTAGTCCTCATATTGTTAATAATGAATTTTCCAACCGCTATATCTCGTTTTCAAGTAGGTCTGGTTTATTTGCCTCTTATATATATATATTTAGGGACACTAAAAAGATATTTTATTTGGGTTTTTCTTTTTGGGATTATGGTCGTGTTCCCTTATTTACACCATTTTAGATATGGTTTCAGCCTAAAAAGCTCTAATTACGGGTTTAGCGAATTGTTTTCCACACCCCATTTTGATTCATTTCAAAATACAATTTGTGTCATAAAGTTAAATATTATAACCTATGGGGAACAATTATTAGGAGGGTTGTTGTTTTTTATTCCGCATAGCCTATGGGAAGGGAAAACTGGAACTAGTTCTTTTCTGCTATGTGATAAAATAAACTATGATGGATTTTGTAATATTGCGATAAGTTATTTTGGAGAGGGTTATATAAATTTTGGATTTTTAGGATTGTTTATATTTCTTATTATATTAATAATTATTAATGAGTGTTTAGATCAATTATTTTTAAAATCAAAAAATAATCTATTTAAATCCTTTTTTTTATGCTTGGTTTTTTATGAGTTTTATCTTTTAAGGGGGAGTTTGGATTCTAGTATTGAAAAACTTGCAATATTACTTTTTGCATTTTTGGTATATATTACACTCAATTATTGTTTGACTACATTTAACACAAAAAAGAATTAATGAAAAAAATAATATTTGTAGTTTGACCTATTCCCGTTAAACGGTTCTTAATTTGGGAGGAGATTAATATTAAAAAAAACATAAGAATATACTTAAAAAACTAGATGTTTATTTTTAGCACTTTTGTGATGCTTATAGTCTTTTATAGTATTTACATGTACAATTTAGGTTTAGCATCTCGTATGCGATGCTATGTTTATTCCCTATCTTTACATTTTTATTTTTTTGAGTTATTATCAATCTAAAAATGCAATTAAAGAAGTCCCTAGTTAGAATAACAACTGTGCCAATTTCCTTGGATAAGTTATTGGAAGATCAGTTGAGGTTTATGAATCAGTACTATAATGTAATTGCTGTTTCTTCCAATGAAACTGATCTAAAAAAAGTAGGTGTTAAAGAAGGAGTGGAAACATATTGTGTTGAAATGACTAGAAAAATAACGCCTTTTAAAGATGTCATTTCTGTTTTGAAACTGGTAGTTTACTTTTTAAAGCATAGGCCTGAAATTGTACATACACATACACCTAAAGCTGGTATAGTTGGCATGTTGGCCGCAAGAATAACAAATGTGCCCATTAGATTACATACGGTAGCAGGATTGCCCTTATTGGAGGTTAATGGAATTAAAAGAAGAATTTTAAATTATGTAGAGAAATTAACATACAGATGTGCACATAGGGTTTACCCAAATTCTTTCGGTTTAAAAGAGATTATTGAAGAAGAGAAATTTACAAAGCCATCTAAGTTAAAAGTAATTGGTAATGGAAGTTCAAATGGCATTGATACAAGTTATTTTAGTCGTGAATCAATAAAAAATGAAATAATTGATAAATTAAGACAAAGGCTGAATATTAAAGAAGAAGATTTTGTTTTTGTTTTTGTAGGGAGAATTGTAGGAGATAAAGGAATAAATGAATTAGTTGAATCTTTCAATGAACTGAAAATAAAATATAATAACATGAAATTATTGTTGGTTGGACCTTTTGAAGAGGATCTTGACCCAATAGCACAATCTTCCAAAGCAATAATTAAAGAAAGCGAAAATATTATAACAACAGGTTATGTAAATGATGTTAGGCCATATTATGCTATCTCAGATGTATTGGTTTTCCCAAGTTATAGAGAAGGATTTCCTAACGTTGTCATGCAAGCAGGAGCTATGGGATTGCCTAGTATTGTTTCTAATATTAATGGCTGCAATGAGATTATTACTCATAATATCAATGGAAGTATTATAAGGGTTAAAAATGCTCCTGATTTATTTCTTGAAATGGAGTCATATGTAATGGACAGGGAAAAATTTACGAGAATTAAGAGTAATGCTAGAAAATGTATTGTGAAAAATTACGAAAGATCATTTTTTCATAATGCTTTATTGGAAGAATATAAAACCTTGAATCATGTATAGGTGTTTTTTTAAAGGTTTATTAGATTTTTTGGCGGCTTTTTTTCTTATTGTTGTATTTAGCCCAATACTTATTTTGGTTGTGGTTTTATTGTTATTTAGCAATTTAGGCTCAATATTTTTCCTTCAAGAACGCCCAGGAAAAGGAGAAAGAATCTTTAAGGTTATAAAATTTAAAACGATGAATGACAAAAAAGATACTAATGGTGAACTGCTTCCAGATGCCAATCGTTTAACGAAAGTTGGTAAATTTATTAGAAAAACTTCTTTAGATGAATTGCCACAACTAATTAACGTGTTAAAAGGAGATATGAGCTTAATTGGGCCTAGGCCTTTGTTGCCAGAATATTTGTCTTTGTATAATAGTGAACAAAAGAAACGACATAATGTAAAACCTGGTATTACGGGCTGGGCACAGGTGAATGGAAGAAATGCCATTAGTTGGGCTAAAAAGTTTGAATACGATGTCTGGTATGTTGATCATTTGAGTTTTTTATTAGATTTAAAAATTATAATTAAAACAATCATTAACGTATTGAAATCCAAAGACATTAATACAAAGAATCAAGCAACAACGGTAAAATTCACAGGTAATAACTAATGAAATATTTATACGGAGCAAGTGGTCACGCAAAAGTAATAGTGGATGTTATTAAATCTGTCGGGAAAGACATTTCTGGGATTTTTGATGATGACCCTACAAAAAGCACTTTCTCTGACATTCCTTTTCTTGGGAAATATAAGGATGATACTAAATTTTTAATAGGGTCTGAGTTTTTAATCAGTATTGGTGATAATAGAACAAGAAAATTTATTTCTAAACAAATTAAGCATGATTTTTTTTCCGTTTGCCATACGTCAAGTATAATAGCAAGTTCAGTCAAAATTGGTAAAGGAAGTGTTGTTATGCCATCGGCCGCTATAAATGCAAATTCATTAATAGGAGATCATTGTATAGTAAATACCGGAGCTATTATAGAACACGATTGCATAATAGAAAAATTTGTTCACATAGCCCCAAATGCAACGGTAACAGGGAATGTGTTAGTGGGTGAAGGCACTTTAATAGGAGCAAGAACTGTTATAATACCAGGAGTTAAAATTGGTAAATGGGTTACAATTGGTGCTGGTTCTGTAATAATTTCTGATGTTCCAGATTACGCTGTAGTTGTAGGTAATCCTGGTAAAATAATTAGATATAATGAAAAATAAAATATGGCTGTCCTCTCCCCACATGGGAGGAGAAGAACTTAAATATATTCAAGAAGCTTTTGATACCAATTGGGTAGCACCTTTGGGTCCAAATGTCACAAATTTTGAAGACGATTTAAAAAAATACCTTAATAGAGATAGTAATATTGCTGCGCTGAGTTCAGGCACTGCAGCTCTCCATATAGCATTAATTTTATCTGGAGTTAAAAGGGAGGACGAAGTTATTTGTCAAAGTATGACCTTTTCAGCATCTGCAAATCCTATAGCCTACCAAGGCGCAACACCAATATTTGTAGATAGTGAGCAAGACACATGGAATATGTGCCCCAAGTATTTAGAGAAAGCCATTCTTGATAGAATATCTAAAGGCAAAAAACCAAAAGCAATCATAGTAGTTCATTTGTATGGCATGCCTGCAAAAATGGATGTGATAACAGAAATTGCCCAAAAGTATGGTATAATTTTAATTGAAGATGCTGCAGAAGCTTTGGGTTCAAAGTATAAAGGACAAAAATGTGGCACTTTTGGTGATTTTGGAATTTTGTCATTTAATGGGAATAAAATTATTACCACTTCAGGAGGCGGTGCTTTAGTTTGTAAAACTAAGGAAATGAAAGAGAAAGCCATTTTTTTGGCTACTCAGGCTAGAGATGAAGCACCGCATTATCAACATTCCCAAATAGGGTACAATTATAGGATGAGTAATGTGCTAGCGGGTATAGGTCGAGGGCAGATGGAAGTGCTGGATCTGCATATAGAATTAAGAAGACAAATGCACCAGTTTTATAAAGAGCTTTTTAATGGCATAAAAGGAATTAAAATTTTTGAAGAACCAAATAAAGACTTTTTTTCTAATCATTGGTTAAGTTGTGTCCTTATCGATAAAGAAGTTGCTGGCTTTAGTAGTGAAGACCTAAGATTGGTTTTATTGAATAATAATATCGAATCCAGGCCCTTATGGAAACCCATGCATCTACAACCCGTGTTTAAAGAGGTACCTTACTATGGCGAAAAAGTAGCTGAAGAATTATTTAATCGAGGGTTATGCCTACCTTCAGGTTCAAATTTAACCACTCAAGACAGAAATAGAATAGAAAGTGTAATTCAGGACTTTATTTCTAGTAGAACCAATTAAATTATTAAATTTGCTTGGTTTGCTTACTGAGAAAGGATGAATAAAATCAAAGAGCTTTTTAAACTGGTCCTTAGAACCACGATTTTTAAATTAGGTATCAATAATATAAATTATTTGCCTAGATGGATGATTTTATGGTGGGATATGCAAGCTGTTTTTTTCGTTCTTTTTGCTACAGAGTTTGTAATCAATAATTTTACATTTTCTTTTTTAAACAGGCAGTTTTTATATCAGATTATAGTAGTAGAATTAATAACTGTTGTTTTCTTTTTAATTTTAAAAACCTATGTAGGCGTTATAAGGCACTCAACCTATATAGATGCAGCAAAGCTTTTTTTGGCGTCATTTTTTTCAGCAACAGGGTTATATTTAGCAGATGTACTCTTGAATGCTTTTTATGGAAAGAACCTCTTTCCTTCCCTCTTCTACATTATTTTTCCTTTAGGCCTTTTTTGTGGACTTTTTTGCTATAGGCTCATCATTAAACAAGTCTATGCACAGTTTATAGCAGATACAAATCCAGAAGTCGAAAAAGTGTTTATACTAGGGGTTTCCCAACCCTCTATTTCTATTGCCGTGGCCATAGAGAATGAATTGCCAAAACGGTTTAAGGTTTTAGGGTTTTTGGAGTATGATGGACAAAAAAGTAATAAGCGTGTTTTAGGCATACCAATATTACATATCAAGAAGAAGATTCATGTGTTGGTGAGAGCGCATAATGCAACTGGCGTATTGGTCATGGAAGATGATTTAAAAAATGAAAACTTTATCTCAGGAATTGAAAACTGTATAGAGCATAATATTAAGGTATACAGGGCACCTTCCATTTCAGAATTGGACTTTACTACAGGGGTCAATAGTACCATTCAAAACATTCAAATTGAAGATTTATTGGGAAGGGACCCCATAAAAATCAACAATATTAATATTCTAAACCTCATACAAGGAAAAACAGTATTTGTTACTGGTGGCGCAGGCTCCATTGGCTCTGAAATTGTTAATCAATTGGGAAAATATAAGCCTTCACGACTAGTCGTTATTGAACAAGCTGAGACACCTTTACATACCTTGTCACTAAAAGTAGAAAAGGAATACCCACAACTCGAGTTTGTTCCCATTATTTGCGACGTAAGGAATAAAGAAAGATTAGAGTTTCTATTCCAAGAATATTACCCCCAAATTATTTACCATTGTGCCGCTTATAAGCATGTTCCATTAATGGAAGGTAATCCGTCCGAGGCGGTTTCGGTAAATATTCAAGGTTCTAAAACGGTGGCTGATTTGGCTGTGAAGTATAAGGCAGAACGATTTGTTATGATTTCTACTGATAAGGCCGTTAACCCAAGTAACGTTATGGGAGCCAGTAAAAGAGCGGCCGAAATGTATGTCCAGTCATTACACTATCATATTCACAAAACAAAACAGGGAACTACCAAATTTATTACCACTCGTTTTGGTAATGTATTAGGGTCTAATGGATCGGTTGTACCATTGTTTAAAAAACAAATTTCATCTGGTGGACCTGTGACGATTACACATCCTGATATTATAAGATATTTCATGACCATTCCAGAAGCTTGTCAATTGGTCATGGAAGCCAGTAGCATGGGAAAAGGTGGTGAGATATTTATTTTTGATATGGGCAAAGCGGTAAGAATAATCGATTTAGCTCATAAAATGATTCGTTTAGCAGGGTACATACCCAATAAAACAATGAAAGTAAAAACAATTGGATTACGTCCTGGTGAAAAGCTCTATGAAGAATTGCTAAATGACAAATCGGAAACTCTGCCTACCTATCATGAAAAAATTATGATTGTAAGAGAGAACAACGATAAATATGAAGAAGTATCCGAAGGAATTAAAAAAATTATAAAAGCTACACATAAACATGATATAGGAACTATAGTTAAGAAAATGAAAGAATTGGTGGTTGAGTTTAAAAGTTTGAACTCTGAATACGAAAAGTTAGATG
Organism: Aestuariivivens marinum; assembly: GCF_022662175.1. GTDB lineage: Bacteria > Bacteroidota > Bacteroidia > Flavobacteriales > Flavobacteriaceae > Aestuariivivens > Aestuariivivens marinum. Next base: position 776,020 of record NZ_JAKMCR010000001.1, read on the forward strand.
TAATGTAATCTGGGGTTTAGTTAAAAATTTATTCCGAAGATTACTTATTAAGCCTTTTTATCTTCATGATTATTTAAATTATCTTATGTTTATAAGATTATAAAGTAAAAGTTTTAATGGTTGTAAAAAAAATATGTTGCATCGGCGCCGGCTACGTAGGTGGTCCAACCATGGCCGTGATTGCCCAGCAATGTCCACATATAACAGTAACTGTTGTTGATGTTAATGCAAAGCGTGTTGCTGCTTGGAATGATACTGATTTAAGTAAATTACCTGTTTTTGAACCAGGTCTTGATGAAGTAGTTAAAGAAGCACGAAATAAAAACTTGTATTTTTCAACGAATATAGATCAGGCTATTGACGAAGCCGATATGATTTTTATTTCAGTGAATACCCCAACCAAAACCTATGGCAAAGGCAAGGGTATGGCAGCCGATTTAAAGTATATTGAACTTTGTGCGCGACAAATAGCCAAAGTAGCAAAGCAAGATAAAATCATTGTAGAAAAGTCAACGTTGCCTGTTCGAACTGCTTCAGCAATAAAAAATATATTGGATAATACAGGCAATGGGGTACAGTTTCAAATATTATCCAATCCAGAATTTTTGGCCGAAGGGACAGCCGTTCAGGATTTACTAAATCCAGATCGAGTACTTATTGGTGGTGATACAACTAAAGAAGACCAAGAAGCCATACAAGCCTTAGTTAGTATCTATGCCCATTGGGTACCGAAAGAACGTATTTTAACCACCAATGTATGGTCTTCAGAGCTATCTAAATTAACAGCTAATGCTTTTTTAGCACAGCGCGTATCGTCTATTAACGCTATGTCTGCCATCTGTGAACAATCAGGGGCCGATGTGAATGAAGTGGCTAAGGCCATTGGGATGGATTCTAGAATAGGGTCTAAGTTCTTAAAGGCATCGGTAGGTTTTGGAGGCTCCTGTTTTCAAAAAGACATCTTAAATTTGGTATACATTGCTAAGACCTATGGTTTAAAGGAAGTGGCCAATTATTGGGAGCAGGTTATTCTAATCAACAACTATCAAAAAAACCGATTTTCTGATAACATAGTAAGCACCCTCTACAATACCGTTTCGGGAAAGAAAATAGCCTTTTTAGGCTGGGCCTTTAAAAAGGATACCAATGATACACGGGAATCTGCAGCCATACAGGTGGCCGATAATTTGTTAAGCGAGCAAGCACATATTTCGGTATACGATCCTAAAGTTAGTGAAGAACGCATGTATGCCGATTTAGACTATTTAAATTCGCGTACTGAAGAAGAAAATAGACAGTTGCTAACAGTAAACAATAATCCTTATGAAGCCTGCAAGGATTCGCATGCTGTTGCTGTCTTAACAGAATGGGACGAATTTACAACTTACGATTGGCAAAAGATTTACGAGAATATGTATAAGCCTGCCTTTGTTTTTGATGGCAGGGGTATTTTAGACAGAGGATCCCTCGAAAAAATTGGTTTTGTGTGTTATACCATAGGTAAGGGTTTCTGATTTTTGTCATTCAGTAAGGACATTGGGAGAAGTCGTGGTGATTGAGTTGTGGTCGCTGAGCGGAGTCGAAGCGAAATGGTAGTGAAGAATATCAAAAAAGAAAGTTATTCAAACTAAAGATTCTTCAGTCGTTGCACTCCTTCTGAATGACGGGTTATTGTCACGTAAAATAAAGCTTCTCTCTTTTCTACTATTTTTTTTGAAATTAATGAGCGATTTATACACTGATGTTTCAAGAAGGAGAATTCCGCTTCCATTCGACAGATTTTTAAGTTGCATTTTAAATTCGTCGAAAAACAAATAAGCGTACAATTTCGGAATTTAATTCCGAAATTGTACGCTTATTTTAGTATCTTTGCCTATGGTTTTAAGGGAAGCACAACAAGAACTTTTAAGTTTGTCTAAGCAGTATAAGGCCATTGCGGTTATTGGCCCTAGGCAATCGGGCAAAACAACACTAGTAAAAGCGGTCTTTTCAGGGAAACCTTATGTGAGTTTGGAAAACCCAGATACGAGAAACTTTGCTTTAGAAGACCCAAGAGGTTTTCTAGATCAATTTCCAAATGGTGCTATATTAGATGAAGTACAGCGAACACCAGAGCTGTTTTCTTATTTACAACAGGTGTTAGATGATAATGTAGGTGTATCTCAATTTATTTTAACGGGCTCAAATAACTTTTTGTTACAACAAAATATATCTCAAAGTTTAGCAGGAAGAGTTGGTTATTTAAATTTATTGCCATTTACCTTATCAGAAATAAAAGATATAGCCCCAAAATCTATCCATGAAAAGTTGTTTAAAGGCTTTTATCCTCCGTTATACGATAAACCATTTGAAATTCAAAAATGGTTTTCAAACTATATAAGAACTTACATTGAGAGAGATGTTAGACAATTAAAGAATATCGAGAATTTAGTTGTTTTTGAACGATTTATGAAATTATGTGCGGGAAGGGTTGGCCAGTTGTTGAACAAAAGTGCTTTAGCAATAGAGGTTGGTGTCGATAGTAAGACCATAGAATCTTGGATAGGTATATTGGAAGCCAGTTTTATTTTGTTTAGGTTATCCCCCCATCATCATAACTTTAATAAACGGATCGTTAAAATGCCAAAGCTATATTTTTATGACGTTGGCTTAGCTTGTGCGCTATTGGGAGTTCAAAATGCCAATCAATTGGAGCTACACCCATTTAAAGGCAGTCTATTTGAAAACATGGTCGTGGTAGAACTGTTAAAACAACGGTTAAATAAAGGGCAATTAAAAAACCTATATTTTTGGAGGGATAATAAAGGAAATGAAATAGACATTGTAATAGATAATTTTGATGAGTTAATGCCTATAGAGATAAAATCGGGAAAGACGATTACCCAAGATTATTTTAAAGGATTAAAATATTGGAATGAAATGACGGGTTTTAAAGGAGGCAAGGTCATTTATGGAGGTGAAGATTATCAAAAAAGAAGCAATGGCTTTGAAGTTATTCCTTTAAATTTGTTAACTGAAAAAATTGACAATTAAAAGATATAAGGATTGAAACGTGTTTTAATAACAGGAGCCGCAGGATTTTTAGGATCACATTTATGTGACCGTTTTATTGCTGAAGGCTATCACGTTATTGGAATGGATAATTTCATTACTGGAGATCCTAAAAATTTAGCCCATTTAAAAGAGCATTCCTATTTTGAGTTTATAGAACACGATGTCACCGAGTTTGTTTCTGTTGAAGGTGATTTAGATTACATCTTACATTTTGCGTCTCCAGCAAGTCCTATCGATTATTTAAAAATTCCCATTCAAACCTTAAAAGTGGGCTCACTAGGAACCCATAATCTTTTAGGCTTAGCGAAAGCCAAAAAAGCGCGGATACTTATTGCTTCAACATCCGAAGTGTATGGCGACCCCTTAGTGCATCCCCAGTCGGAGGATTACTATGGTAACGTCAATGCTATTGGCCCTCGAGGGGTTTACGATGAAGCGAAACGGTTTCAGGAATCCATTACCATGGCCTATCATAGGGTTCATGGTTTAGATACTCGAATTGTGCGTATTTTTAACACCTATGGGCCTCGTATGCGCCTTAATGATGGTCGCGTTATTCCAGCGTTTATTGGACAGGCTTTAAGAGGAGAGGATTTAACCGTTTTTGGTGATGGTTCCCAAACACGTTCATTTTGTTATATAGACGATCAGGTTGAAGGAATATATAGGTTGTTATTAAGTGATTATGCGTTACCAGTGAATATAGGTAATCCCAACGAAATCACTATAATGGATTTTGCACAGGAGATTATTAAACTAACTGGAACGCAACAAAAAATAGTTTATAAAGATTTACCAGTAGATGATCCTATGCAACGACAGCCCGATATTTCATTAGCTAAAAAAATATTAGGATGGGAACCTAAAGTAGAACGCGCTGAAGGCATGCAAAAAACATATGATTATTTTAAAAGCCTCTCAATAGATGAGCTCTATAGAGCCAATCATAGAGATTTTTCAAAGTTTAACATCAGATAATTTATGGAATATAAAAGAGGGAGATATTCAAAATTATTAAGACCTTTTTTAATTGTATTCGACCTTTTTATAATAAACTTCTTGGCTTTTGAACTATTAAATTTAAATGTGCAGGAGTCATATTTTTTCCCTTCTGATTTTTTAAATAACAAATACTTCCTGTTTTTTATTTACTCTACATCGTTATGGTTCCTTTCAACATTTTTGTTGAAATTTTATAATGTATATCGCTATACCTCTGTTTTAAACATTGCCACCCTTTTGTTTAAACAGATATTTGTCTTTATGATAATTGTTTTTGCTTTTGAAGGTGCATTTAGGAGTATTAATACACCAGCGATAGTTACTTTAAAATATTTATTTTATGTATTTATAATAATAGGGTCTTTAAAACTTCTAAGTTTTTATATCTTAAAAACATACCGATTATATTTAAAAGGAAACATTAGGGATATTATTCTGGTAGGATCTAATGATAATGCAAAAGAACTTCTACGAATATTCAATAAAAATAAAGAATTAGGATATCATGTTAAGGGTGTTTTTGGTCAATTTAAGGAGAAAGGTATTATGGGGACAATTGAGGATAGTTTGATGTTTTTGGAAACCAATACTATCGATGAAATTTATTGTTCCATTGATGAATTAACCGAAAAGCAAGTCAATGATTATGTAAAATATGCAGATACACACCATTGTAATATTAAATTTATTCCTAATACAAACAGATTATTGGATAAAAGATTGAAAATGGAGTATTATGGTTACTTACCGGTTTTGTCCATTCAAGAAGTAGCTATTAATAATAGTTTAAACAAGGCTTTAAAAAGAAGTTTTGATGTAGTTTTTTCATTATTGGTTATAGTATTTATCTTATCGTGGCTGACGCCACTTTTAGCAATTTTAATAAAATTGGAATCAAAGGGTCCTGTATTTTACAAGCATAGAAGAAATGGAATTAACTATAAGGAATTTATTTGCTACAAATATCGTTCTCTTACTATTACTAAAGAGTTAAAAGGTACTTATGTAAAGCCAAACGATGATAGATTAACTCAAGTTGGAAAGTTTTTAAGAAGAACAAATATGGACGAATTACCTCAATTTTTTAATGTGTTTTTTGGTGATATGTCGGTTGTTGGGCCAAGGCCCCATATGCCTACATATACAGAAGATTATTCGAAAAAAATAAACAGGTATGATTTTATTTTTAGACACCATGTGAAACCAGGTATCACGGGGTTGGCCCAAGTAAAAGGGTATAGGGGAGAAATTGAAAAGGACAAGGATATCATTAACCGTATAAAGTATGATATTTTTTATATAGAAAATTGGTCGCTGTTATTGGATATTAAAATCATTTTCCTAACATTTACAAATGCCATAAAAGGAGAAGAAAAAGCGTATTAAATGGTCTGAATTAATTGGTCTAATTGTAAGTTGTAATCAAAAGTTTTTAATGCTTTTATTTGAATTTGTTTTTTTAAATCGTAATTAATCTCAACAGGGTTTAATTTAGAAATTACAATATTTAAATTATTATAATCTCCAGCTTTTGCCGACCATCCTAAATTGTTTTCTTTCACAATAGTTTCGCCCTCTCCGCCACCAAAATAGACTACAGGTAGCCCCAGCCGAGCATATTCAAAGATTTTTGAAGGAACAGACCCATAAATGCGATGTAATAAAGGAATAATGGCAATATCATATGTTATTAATTCGTCATGTAATTTTTGTCTGGAAATTTCACCATGATAAACAATATCTAATTTATTGTGGCGTGAAATAAAAGTTTCAATCTTTTTCTGTTCAGGTCCAGAACCATAAATATGAAATTCGATGTTTGTGTAATCTAATTCTTGACATAGTTTATAAACGCCTTGGGCAAGGCCTAATAACCCAGCATAAACGAGTTTTATTTTGTTTGTTTGATGTTGTTTTTCAATAAGTTGGGGAGGTTTAAAATTTGGGAAATTACGGTATAGTAAAGTCTCTTTTATAGGGAAGGTAGAAATTACATGATGTAATATTTCTTGGCTTTGGCCTAAAATTAAATGGGCATGTTTATAATTAAATTGTTCAATGCGTTCTAGAATGTGATAACTTAGTCCTTTTTTTAAAGCACCAAGTTCTAAACCAGCCAATGGCCATAGATCGCTTACGTTTAAAATAAGTTTTCGTTTTTTAGAACGCAAAAAGAATATTGAGGTAAAAGCGACCAATAGTGGAGGGGATTGAATAATGACGGTTTTAGGGATGTTATGCCTAAGAAAAAACCAAATCAGACTCAAACTATAGGACAGCATCGCAAAAAGCCGTAAGAGTTTATTTTTTGAGTTGCTGGCATAAAGCCATAACCTATGGACGGTAATGTTGTTTTCTATTGAAGTATGTTTAAATTTACCTCGATAACTTTCAAAAATTTTACCGTTGGGATAATTGGGCAAAGGCGCCACGACTGTCACTTTAAAATGATGCTGTTGTAACCCTTCCGCTAATTGAAAGATGCGATTGGAAGCCGCACCTATTTCAGGAGGAAAATAATTAGTTATGATGAGGATATCTTTCATAATAACTTAAACTATGGTTGTTAAGTGATTAACAATCCTTTTAGCGGCATGGCCATCCCATAATTCAGGAATAGACCCTTTTTTCCAAGTGCCTGAAAACAATGTTTTAAAGGCCTTTTTAATTTTTTTAGGATCATTACCCACCAACACATTGGTGCCTATGGTGCAAGTTTCAGGACGTTCGGTAGTATTTCTTAAGGTAATGCAGGGAATATCCATAACAGTAGCCTCTTCAGTAATGCCTCCTGAATCGGTAATAATGGCTAAGGCGTGTTTCACTAAATAGTTAAATTCTAAGTAACCCAGCGGATTTACATAATGAAGATTTTTAAAATTCAAGTGCAAGGCATTCAATAGTTTTTGTGTTCTTGGATGTACTGGAAAGATAATAGGATATCCTTTGCTTAGCTTAATAATTTGGTCGATTAGCTTTTTCACTAGCTGTTCACTATCAACATTACTAGGCCTATGAAGGGTCATGACCAGATAGTTTTTATTCTTTAGTTTTAAATCATCCCATAGAGGTGGTTTTTTAAATCTGCATTCATGTTTACGTAATGTATCTATCATTACATTGCCTACAAAGAAAATTTTAGGGACCTCAACCCCTAATTGTCTTAAATTTTCATTGGCATACTCTGAAGTAGTAAAAAAATAATCGGTTAAACTATCGGTGACTATACGGTTGATTTCTTCGGGCATGGTAAGATCTCCCGAACGGATACCTGCTTCAACATGGGCGACTTTTACATGTGCTTTTTTAGCTACAATAGCACAGGCCATGGTTGAGGTAACATCGCCTACCACCAAAACCACATCACAAGGATTTTCTTGCAACTCCTTTTCAAAACCAATCATAATGGCTGCAGTCTGTTCTGCTTGGGTGCCACTTCCCACACCCAAATTTACATGAGGAGCAGGGATGCTGAGCTCTTCAAAGAAAGCTCCACTTAAATTTTCATCATAATGTTGTCCGGTATGAACCAACCTATAATTTAAAAGAAATCCTTCTGTTTGCTTATTATGAATGGCTTCAATAATAGGTGCAATTTTTATAAAATTTGGCCTTGCTCCTGCAACTAAGGTGATGTTCATGTGCTTTGGTTTAAGTAGGAGGTAAATTGCTTTAATTTACCACTTTTTGATCGGATCAATTTATCGACTTTTTCAAATTCAATTTGAAGCCCTTGTTCCAAATAGGTTTCCATTTCGACAATAATAGCTTTTATTGTTTTATCCGAAAGGGTTTTGCAACTTACATAAATTACCTTAAAAGTATTTAATTTAAGTTGCTCAATAACAAACTCCTTAACACTACTATCTTTTTCAATAATCCTTTTAGTTATATAGTAAAAGGTTAGTCCGGCAGCTTTTTTTCCACTTGGTAAAACAATAACATCGTTGGTTCTTCCAATAAGTTTCTTAAGAATGGGAGATTTTAAACTGCTGTCTTTTGAGAGCGTACCTATATCACCAATATCATACCGAATAAACGGCTGGGCCTTATTATACAGAGAGGTAATCACTAAGCGGCCTTCCTCACCATAAGGCAGCGGATTATTGTCATCATCCAACACTTCTACAAAAAGGGTTTCGCTATTTACTTGCCAGTTGCCTTTAGGATTTTCAAAAGCAATTAAATCAAGCTCTGAGGCGCCATATTCGTTAATGACAGGTACCCCAAATTGGCTTTCCATAAGAACTTGGTCATCTTTAAAAAGCATTTCCGAGGTTACGATGCACAAACGAAGTGACGGACAAACCGCTTTGAGCACCATATTTTTTCGTTGCAAATATTTAGCAAATTGTACTATAGGGCTGGTATAACCATTCAAGTATTCCAATGGTTTGTTTTTGAAAATAGCTATCCATTGTTCAAAAGCACGATCGGACAAATCGAAAACGTTAAAACGAATTCTATTGCTTACAAAATCCTTTAACTTTTCTTTGTAATAGTTTTTCTTGTTTAAAGGAATGCCATAAAACCGAGCTTGTTTTGTACTGTTAAAATTAATACCAAACCACCCAAATCGATCTTGTATAACTGCCCAAGTAAGTGCATGGCAAAACTTGTCCTTTGAAAAAATAAAGGGATGTCCCGAGGCCCCAGAGGTTTTATCTATATAGATATTGTTTCTAGTAAATCCATCTGACAAAAGTGTTTCTAAAGGCTGTTGTAAATCCGATTTGGTCATAATGGGAACGCTGTCCCAGTCTAACGGATTTGAAGTTTTAGCAAAGGATTTATAAAAGGAGTTGTATTTTAAATGAAAAGCAACAATGTCCTGTTTTTGGGTTTCAATGTAGGTTTTAAAGGCTTCACCATTTTTATCCTGAATCGTTTTCAACAAGTACTTAGCTCTTCCAATTGGAAAGCCATTAAGTTTTAAAGCAAGGTTGAACAGATTCAAAACGAAGAATTTTTTGTAAAGTAAACAAAAAATAGTCGTGAAATGGGCGTATTAATTTTATTTTTGCACTCGAAAAACAACTATTAATGCAACGCATTAAATAACATTAACTTGTCGAGGCTACCTGAAAAGTGATTTGTCTTGTCATTCAGAGCGAAGCGATGAATCTTTATTTACTGTGAATTAAAAATTTATTTTACAATAGATTCCTCATTTCATTCGGAATGACACTTTTCAGACAGTCCCTTAAGAAAACACAAAACAATGAACATCTTAATTTTAGGATCTGGAGGAAGAGAACATACTTTTGCTTGGAAAATAGCTCAAAGCCCAAAATGTAAAAATTTATTTGTAGCGCCTGGTAACTCTGGAACAGCTCAAATAGCGACCAATGTAAATATTGGTGTAAATGATTTTGAAGCTATTAAAGATTTGGTTTTGGACAAGGCTATCGATATGGTTGTGGTGGGGCCTGAAGATCCTTTGGTTAATGGTGTTCACGATTTCTTTTTGAATGATAGGGCGATTAAACACGTTAAAGTGATTGGTCCACAAAAAGAAGCCGCTGTTTTAGAAGGGAGCAAGGAATTCGCGAAAGAATTTTTATACCGCCATAATATCCCAACAGCCGCTTACGAGAGTTTTACCAAAGATACTGTGGAACAAGGCTATGCTTTTTTGGAAACCTTAAAACCACCATATGTGTTAAAGGCCGATGGCTTGGCAGCTGGAAAGGGTGTTGTAATTTTAAATGATTTAAATGAAGCTAAAGCTGGGCTTAAATCCATGTTGGTCGATGCCAAGTTTGGTGAAGCCAGTACCAAAGTAGTGATTGAAGAATTTCTTGATGGTATTGAGTTGAGTTGTTTTGTACTAACCGATGGCAAAAACTACAAAATCTTACCAACGGCTAAAGATTATAAACGTATTGGCGAAGGCGATACCGGATTAAATACAGGCGGCATGGGAGCGGTTTCCCCGGTACCATTTGCTACTCCTGAGTTTTTAAATAAAATTGAAGAACGTATTGTTAAACCTACGGTTGAAGGGTTTAAAAAGGACAACTTACCTTATGTGGGCTTTGTGTTTATTGGGCTGATTAAAGTTGGAGATGACCCTAAAGTGATTGAATACAATGTGCGTATGGGCGACCCCGAAACCGAAGTGGTGTTTCCACGGTTAAAGAACGATTTGGTAGACGTACTTTCGGCGATGGCCAATGGCACCTTAAATGAGATTGACATTGAAATAGATGAGCGTGCAGCCACAACAATTATGTTGGTGTCCGGGGGCTATCCAGAAGCTTATGAAAAAGGATATGTAATTACAGGAGTTGAAACCATAGAGGATTCCATTCCGTTTCATGCCGGGGCAGTACTAAAAGATGAAAAAATTGTAACTTCGGGCGGACGTGTTATGGCCATTACCTCTTATGGTGACACTTACCAGGAGGCCATAAAAAAATCTTACCAAAACATAGAAAAACTACATTTCGATAAGATGTATTATCGTAAGGATATTGGATTCGATTTATAAAAACGAATGGGAAGACACGCTTTTATCTTCTTCGTTATTGTCGTTAAATAGTTTAAGTTGTTTTAACCAATATAACATAGCAACAAATCCTATTATTAAAAACAGCCAAGACACTGTGTTTGCGACAAACCAGTTCTCAAGCTCTAATGCTCTAAGGGCATCATAAGGAGCGAAAAGAACATTTACAAATAAATCTTCAATAGCATAAAAGAAATCTTTCATCTTAAAATTTTATTATTTTCTAACCGTATATAGTTAGTATATTTACAAGGCAAAAATACAAAAACAGTTAATGATAACAAGCATTTTTAGTAAATCAAAGCCAATAAATTTCATTCTGGTATTTTTTATTACGGCCTTAGCTTTTTTAATAGCAAACATTAAATTTTCCACACAACCGTTTACAATAACTTTGGTTATGGAAAAATTTGTTTTATTTTTTGTCTGTTACAGTTCTGTATTACTACTAAATTTTATTGTTAGTAAAAATGGATTAACAAAAAATAATAATTATGAAATATTGTTATACAGCTTGTTTCTTTTGGCAGTATTAGAAACCACACAAAACACCAACGTGCTTTTTGCTAATTTTTTTATTCTATTGGCATTAAGGCGCATTTTGAGCATTCGTTCCCAAACGAAATTGAATAAAAAACTATTTGATTCAGCTTTTTGGATTGCAATAGCAGCCTTATTTTACTTTTGGTCAATTTTATTCTTTGTACTCATTATTGTAGCATTAATGCTTTATACTGATAATAAATTGAATCATTGGATTATTCCTTTTATAGGGATCATAACAGTTTTTTTTTTTACGGTCGCTGCTTCAATAATGTATTATGATAGTTATTTTGGAGCCTTTAAGAGTTTGCCGTACATAAGTTATGATTTTAGCTATTACAATAGAGCGGGTTTTATTGTTGTAATAGCGGTTCTGTTAATTTTTGGATTGTGGTCTTTGATTTTTTATACGAGGAGAATCAAGAAAAAAAAGAAAGCACTTCGTCCATCTTTTAACCTTATATTGTTTGCCTTTATAATGGCAGTTGCAGTCATTGTTTTGGCGCCTAAAAAGGATAGTAGTGAATTTTTGTTTATGTTCACTCCATTAGCCATAATCATCACAAATTATATTGAAACCATAAAGAAAAAATGGTTTAGAGAAGTGTTTTTAGTTGCATTAATCTTATTGCCTTTTGTTACTTTAATGCTGTAATTTTTCACCAAAAGCCAAATCACCAGCATCACCCAAACCTGGTACAATATAACTTTTGCTATTAAGTGTTTCATCTATAGCAGCAATCCATAAGTGTGTATTATCAGGGAAATTTTTGCTAACATAATCTACCCCAGTTTGGGAACCTATAGCACAAACCAAATGGATATCTATGGGAGAGCCAAATGGTTTTAATGCTTCATATGCGGCTTTTAATGATTGTCCGGTAGCCAACATAGTGTCTGATAGCACGAGTGTTTTGCCCTCAATGGAGGGACAGGCCAAATATTCAACAATTATTTCAAAACTCTCAGGATTGCTTTTATGATGTCTGTAAGCAGAAATAAATGCATTATCGGCCATATCGAAATAATTTAGCAGGCCATAGTGTAAGGGTACCCCAGCTCGTAATATGGAACAAAGCACAATTTCATTTTTTGGTAAAAGAATTTTAGAAGCTCCTAAAGGTGTTTCAATAAGAGTTTCACTGTAGTTTAATGTTTTACTCATTTCATAGCCCAAAACCTCGCCAATGCGCTCTATATTTTTTCTAAAGCGCATACGATCTGTCTGGACTTTTGTATTTCTAATTTCGGAAACAAACCTATTTAATATGGAATTTTGTTCAGCAAGATTGTGTAGTTGCATGGGATACAAAGATTTAATATAGATAAAGTTAAGTAAATATAAATTATATGGTTAAAAAATACATTTGTTTCGGTTGGTTTATGTAAAGGGTTAAATGAAAAAATTCACGTACTTTTGTACAATAAAATAATATACACCATGTTTACCAGTAAAGCGAATAAGATATTTCAGGAGGTTATTGAAAAATACCATATTGTTAACACCGTAGACCAACCTTTTGAAAATGCCTATCTAAAAAGCGATTTAATAGAGCATTTATTATACAGAAAATGTTGGATTGATACTGTACAATGGCATTATGAAGATATTATTCGTGACCCCCAAATAGATCCCGTGGCTGCCTTAAAATTAAAACGTCAAATTGATGCTTCCAATCAAGATAGAACGGATATGGTAGAGTATATCGATAGTTATTTTTTAGAAAAATATAAAGATGTAAGCCCTAAAGCAGATGCTACAATTAATACTGAAAGTCCAGCTTGGGGGATTGACCGATTGTCTATTTTGGCATTGAAAATTTATCATATGAATGAAGAAGCTACCCGTACCGATGCTTCAGCTGATCACAGGACTGCTTGCCAAAAAAAATTGGATGTATTGTTAGAGCAACGTGTGGACTTATCTACCGCAATAGATACGCTATTGAATGATATAGAAAAAGGTGATAAGTATATGAAGGTATACAAGCAGATGAAGATGTACAATGATGATGAGCTTAACCCGGTTTTACGCTCTCAAAAATAATATTTGTCATTCTGAGCTGTCACACTGAGCGCAGTCGAAGTGAAAGTGAAGAATCTCACTAAAAGATGTTTCGATTACACTCAATATGACATAATAGTCTTATGTCTAATAAATCCAAACATATCCTAGTCATTCGCCTATCAGCCATGGGTGACGTGGCCATGACAGTTCCTGTTTTACGAGCATTGACCCGACAGTATCCCGAACTTAAACTAACAGTTTTAACACGTGCCTTTTTTGCACCATTTTTCAGGGATATAAAAAATGTTACTGTTTTTCCAGCAGATTTAAAAGGAAAGCACAAAGGTGTTTTCGGGCTCTACAAATTGGCACGTGAACTTAATAAGCAAAACCAATTTTTTGCTATAGCCGATTTACACTGTGTGTTGAGAAGTAAAATACTCAAGCAGTTTATTAGGTGCAAACGCTTTGTATCTATTGACAAAGGAAGAAAAGAAAAAAAGGCATTAACTTCTGGTCGAATTTTCAAACAGCTAACTACTACGCATCAACGCTATGTAGATGTGTTTCAAACTTTTGGATTTCAGTTAGATTTATCAAATCCATCATTTCCTCCTAAATCGGCTTTCAGTACTAATATATTAGCACTAATAGGGAATGATTCTAGAAAGAAGATTGGCATTGCACCTTTTGCAGCCCACAAAAGCAAAGAATACCCTTTAGATTTGATGAAGGAAGTTGTAGAACAACTATCAAAAGACTATAAAGTCATTTTATTTGGAGGCGGAAATGAAGAGATAGCTATTTTAAACAAGATTGAAGCAACTTTTGAAAATACTATCAACATTGCTGGGAAATTATCCTTAGAGGAAGAATTGGATTTGATTTCAAATTTAAGTGTAATGCTATCTATGGATTCGGGGAATGCTCATATCGCTGCTATGTTGGGTATAAAAGTGGTGACTATTTGGGGGGTAACGCATCCGTTTGCTGGTTTTGCGCCTTTTAACCAACCAGCAGATTACGCACTGCTTTCTAATAGGGACAAATATCCCAGAGTCCCAACTTCGGTCTATGGTAATAAATACCCAAAAGGCTATGAAGACGCTTCGGGAAGTATTTTACCCGAAATAATCATAGAAAAAATTAAGTCTATCGCCTAATAGATGGATATTGAAGCTCACTAATGCAGAGACATTTAAAAATCCAAATTTATTATCTAAAGGCGATTTTTACACATCATCGTAATCCACAACAACAGTTGGACTGGTTGGATGTGCTTGACAGGTTAAAATCAAACCTTCGGCAACTTCACTGTCGGTTAAAATGTTGTTTTGTCTCATTGTGGCATTTCCTTCTTTAAGGCGCGCCAAACAGCTGCTACAAATACCACCTTGACACGAATATGGCGCATCTAGATCCTCATCGAGTGCCGCTTCTAAAATGGTTTGTTTAGCCGACATTTCAAAAGTGGTTACTTCATCATCAACAATTACCGTAATTTTGGTTTTTCCTGTAGAAACAGAAATAGCATCCTCGACTTCATCAACTTTAGCCGCTTTAAATAGTTCGAAATGAATACGATCTTCATCAATACCATGTTCGGTTAACACATCCTTAACCGTATGAATCATAGCTTCGGGGCCACAAAGGTAAAAGGCATCTACCTCAATGTGCTTGTGTTTATTTTTCATCACATAGTTAACCGTGCTTTGTTCAATACGGCCAAAAATAGAGTCATCGCTGTCTTGTTGGCTAAACACAAACTGAATGGAAAATCGGTCTTTATATTGATGCTGAAGCTCCAAGAGTTCATTCAAGAACATGGTGTCGCCTGTTGTTTTGTTGCCATACACCAAAATAACCTTACTATAAACTTCTTCCTCTAAAGCACATTTAATAATGCTTAATACCGGAGTAATACCACTACCCGCTGCAAAAGCAGCAATGTTTTTGGTTTTTGAATCGTTAGGTTCGAAAGTAAACCGACCTTTGGGTGGGGCAACTTCCAAGGTGTCACCAACTTTTAATTGCTTATTGGCATATGCAGAAAAGGTGCCGTCTGTAACTTCTTTTACCGCTACTTTTAATTCGCCACTTTTTGGGGAAATACATAACGAGTAATCACGCCTAACCTCTTTACCGTCAATTTGAGTTTTTAGGGTAATATACTGTCCTGCTTTAAAGGTGAAGGCTTCCTTTAGGTTCTCTGGAACATTAAAAGTAATGCTTATAGATTGTTCGGTTTCTCTTTTTATGTTTTTTATAGAAAGCTTATGAAATGACGACATGAGAAATTTTTTGACAAAAGTACGTGAATTTTTTCATTGTAAAACCCATAGATGAAGCTAGTTCTTTTTATCCAAAAGTCTATCGATTTTATAGCATAATCAAAAAAGATGCTTATTTTTACCTACTTGCATAATATATGCAAGGGTATACAGTTATTTATAATACTAAATAATCAAGGTATTGAAAGCATTCTCCAAAGGGTTACTGGTCATTGTTGTTTCCATTGTCATACTCGCAAGCTGTTCTAGAAAGAAGGATAATTTTGTAAGTAGAAATTACCATGCCATTACTACAGAATTCAATCCACTTTATAATGGTTACTTAGCTTTAGAAGAAGGGCGCAACAGCTTAAACGAAAGCTATCAGGATAACTATTGGGAGGTTCTTCCTATTGAGCGTATGGAAATATTGGATGAAGTGATGCTTCCTGGGCAATCCAAAAGTGAAAACTTTTCTAGAGCTGAAGAAAAAGCGGTAAAGGCCATTCAAAAACACAGTATGAATATTGGTGGCAGGGAAAAAAATCCACAAATGGATGAAGCCTATTTGCTTTTGGGTAAAGCCCGTTATTTCGATCAGCGTTTTGTGCCTGCTTTAGAGGCCTTCAATTATATCCTTTATAAGTATCCCGCTAGCGATAAGATCAATCAGGCTAAAATATGGCGTGAGAAAACCAATATGCGTTTGGAAAATAACGAATTGGCCATAAAAAATTTGAAACGATTGTTAAGACAGGAACATATAGAGGGGCAAGATTTAGCCGATGCCACTTCAACACTCGCCCAAGCTTATATTAACGAAAAAATAATAGATACCGCTATAGTGCAGCTGGAAATTGCCGCAACTGCAACAAAAAATAATGATGAACGGGGGCGTTATCGTTTTATTCAAGGACAATTGTATAACCAATTGGGGTATAAGGATAGTGCGAATATGGCTTTCGATCGTGTCATTGAACTCAATAGAAAGACGCCAAGAATCTATATGATCAGCGCCCATATTGAAAAAATCAAAAATTTCGATTATGATAATGGTGATAAGGTGATGTTAAGAGAATGGCTTACTGAATTGGAGGAAAATCGTGAAAATAGACCTTTTTTAGATAAAATTTATCATCAAATTGCAGTTTACTATGCTAGCAATGGTTCCGATTCGCTAGCTAAGGCCTATTATAATAAATCATTACGCACCAATTCTCCAGACAAATTTTTAAAAGCTAAGAATTATCAAATTCTTGGGGATATGAATTTCGATGCTTCTTTATATCGGGATGCTGGACAATATTATGACAGTACTATGGGTAACTTGGTACAGAATTCTAAACCGTATCGTGTTATTAAAAAGAAACGGGATAATTTAGAGGATGTTATTTATTATGAAAATGTTGCTCAAGTAAATGACAGTTTATTGCGCTTAATTAATCTTCCAGAAGCAGAACGATTGGCATTCTTTGAAGCGTTTACCGACAGCTTGGAGCAAAAAGCCAAGAAGGATAAAGAACTTGAAGAAGCACTTAGTAGAAATAAAGGAATAATTACTTCAGGAGGAATAAAAGGGAGACCATTAAATAGTCCATCGGGTCAAAACCCTAACCCTAGTTTTGGCGGATTGCCAGGGCAGGCGAGCACATTTTATTTTTACAACCCAACAACCGTGGCTTATGGTAAAAATGAATTTGTTAAAATTTGGGGTAATAGAACGTTGGAAGATAATTGGCGATGGTCCAGTAAATCAGGAAAAGGAGGAGCTGTAGTTATATCTGGAGGCGATTTGTTGGCCACAGCAACTGAAGAAGAACGATATGATCCTCAATTTTATATTTCCAAGATTCCTTCCGAAGAAAAGGAAATCGATAGTATATGGCAGGATCGTAACTATGCCTATTATCAATTGGGACTCATTTACAAGGAAAAATTCAAGGAGTACCAATTGGCAAAAGACAAATTTCAAAATTTATTGAATAGCAATCCAGAGGAGCGTTTGGTATTGCCTTCAAAATATAATTTATATAAAATTTATGAATTGTTAGGTGAAAACGGCGAAGCCGAAATTACCAAAAACGAAATCATTACCAACTACCCAGATTCTCGCTACGCGACCATTCTAACTAATCCAGAATTGGCCAGTTTTGCAGATGAAAACAGCCCAGAAAGTGTCTATGAGGCACTTTATGAACAACATTTAAATCAAGATTATGAAACGGTAATAGCCAAGAGTGAGGAATATATAAATGCATTTGATGGAGACCCTATTGTTTCTAAATTTGAACTGTTAAAGGCAACGGCCACTGGCCGATTATATGGCTACAAACCCTATAGTGAAGCTATTAATTACATAGCCGTTACTTATGCCAACACACCCGAAGGTCTAAAGGCACAAGACATACAATCTAAGGTGTTGCCGCAGCTATCAAGTACAGAGTTTGTGCAGGCCAACGATAGCATTTCAAATCATTATAAAGTTGTTTTTCAGTTTGATAAAGCGGATAGGGAAATCATGTTAGGCTTTCAACAGGAATTGGATACTGTACTAAAAAACATGAAGTATTACGACCTTAAGTCATCTGTAGATGTTTATAGTCCTGAAACAGCTTTTGTACTTGTTCATGGGTTTAACAATGGACAAGTAGCACAGACATTTGACCAATTATTGACTAAGGAAGATAAACGCAGAATAGGAAAACCGTATTTTGCAATATCCTCACGTAATTATCAAATTATTCAAATCCATAAGAACTTGGAAGCATATTTAAGTTTAAATAACAATTAAGTTTACATATTATGTTTGCTGATAACAAAAAAGACAAAAACATGACAGAAGGAACATCAAGTCAAAACATTATTGCACAAGGCACCAAAATAGTAGGTGATATTAATAGTGAAGGGGACTTAAGAATTGATGGTGCCATAGAGGGCAATTTAAAAACTACAGGTAAGGTGGTTGTTGGTAAAAAAGGCACTATTAAGGGAACCCTTCAAGGGACAGAAGCTTATTTTGAGGGTAAGTTCGATGGCAAATTAGCCCTTTCAGGAACTTTAACCCTTAAAGCTACTGCCTATATTCAAGGCGAAGTGGTAGTAGGCAAACTGGCTGTAGAACCAGGTGCAACGTTTAATGTGACCTGTATGATGAAAGGAGCAGTAAAAGAAATGAACAATGGACAACAACAAAGACAACAAGGATCAGGATCCGAAAAAACAGCTTAAAAATGTTGCAGCACTTTCTGGTGTTGCAGTGCAAATGGGTGTTACCATTTATCTATTCGTGCTTTTAGGTAAATGGTTGGATGTGAAATACAACAATGGAGACAAGCTATATATAATAATTATGACACTTCTGGGCGTTGGCGTTTCACTTTATGTAGTTCTAAAACAAATCAATAGAATTAATAATTAATGCAGAACCCTTTTTATCGCTTCACTGTAAAAGTAACAGGTCTTTTGGCAATTACTTTTGTTTTACACTTGGGGTTTTTAAAACTTTTTGAACAGCCTTTGTTTGAAAATAAAATTGTTTTATCCTATATCGTAAACCTGTTACTGGTAATTGGGGTTTTTGGACTACTTTATATTTTACGAAATAAGTATAAAAGTCAATTGGGGTTCTTGTTTTTGGCAGGTAGTGTATTAAAGTTTACCATATTCTTTATTGTTTTTTATCCTATTTATAAGCAGGATGAAGATGTTTCTAAATTAGAATTTGCTGCATTCTTTATACCTTATGCAACAGGGTTGATTTTAGAAACTTTAAGTCTTAGTAAATGGCTTAATGAAATTGACCAATAAGTATTGTCTATAGGTTTTAACGCTCTTGATAATTAGATCTGTAGCTTTAACAACCCCTATTTTTTCAGAAGCAAATTTCATTAAAAATCCCAATTCATTTTGCTCGAGGAAATAAAAGAAAAAATTGTTTTTGTTTTTGAGATAAAAAATTACCTTTGCAGCGATTTTTAAGCCACTCTTATATAAAGTGATATGCGAAAAAAAATAGCTTTAAAACCAATAACAGCATTACTTTTTTTATTAACCTTTGTCTCTTATGGAAAAGAACAACACGGACACGATGAGCCTAAAGGAGATTTAAGGACTGAGATTAAGGAATATATCCAGCACCACTTATTGGATTCTTATGATTTCGGATTGTTTTCATATACTACTCACGAGGGTGTAGAAAATCACGTTGGATTTCCGTTACCAGTAATTCTATGGGATGATGGTTTAAAAGTATTTTCGTCTTCAAAATTCCATCATGGTGAAACTGTAGCTGAAGTAGATGGTAATCACTATATTTTGTATCATAATAAAATATATAAAACGGATGAAAGTGGTACAATTAATAATGATGCCGAAAACCATCCGACAAATGCAAAACCGTTAGATTTTTCTATCACCAAAAATGTAGTATTAATCGCTATGGTTTTTGCTATTTTATTTTTCATGTTTAGCAGAATGGCTAAATCATATAAAACCAATAATGGTATGCCAAAAGGAATGGGGCGTTTTTTGGAGCCTATTGTGTTATATGTACGTGATGAGATTGCCATTCCAAACATTGGGGAAAAGAAGTATAAAAAATACATGAGTTATTTGTTAACCGTATTTTTCTTTGTCTGGATAGTAAACTTATTTGGGTTAACACCAATAGGGATGAACGTGACTAACAATATAGCGGTGACTTTGTGTTTGGCATTAATCACATATTTTATCACTACGTTTTCAGGAAACAAAAACTATTGGAAGCATATTTTCTGGATGCCAGGGGTTCCTGTGCCAATGAAAATCATATTGGCTCCGATTGAATTATTGGGGACCATTATTAAACCTTTTGCCTTAATGATTCGTTTGTATGCAAACATTACAGCGGGTCACGTGGTAATCATGA
This sequence comes from Aestuariivivens marinum, assembly GCF_022662175.1. Lineage (GTDB taxonomy): Bacteria > Bacteroidota > Bacteroidia > Flavobacteriales > Flavobacteriaceae > Aestuariivivens > Aestuariivivens marinum. The sequence continues at coordinate 796,314 of NZ_JAKMCR010000001.1, forward strand.
GTATTATAGGGATGATGTTTATTTTCAATAACTGGTTAGGTAGTTCATTGTCGTTTTTGTTGGCTTTTGTGTTGGGGATTTTGGAGTTGTTGGTGGCAGCATTACAGGCTTATATTTTTACAGTGTTGTCAGCATTGTATTTTGGTATGGCGGTCGAAGAACACGATCATCATTAATATTGAATGTTTAATTAATTAATTATATATTTTATGGAGATTCCAGCTATCGTAGGTGCAGGTTTAGTAGTAATAGGAGCAGGTATTGGTATTGGTAGAATCGGTGGTTCTGCTATGGAAGCAATCGCTCGTCAACCTGAAGCTACAGGAAAAATTCAAACCGCTATGCTTATTGCAGCAGCGTTAATTGAAGGTATTGGATTTGCTGCACTTTTTGCAGTGTAAAACAACTAGGAAACAGCTATAACGGTTGGTTATAGCTGTTCTTTTTAAATTAAATTAAAAAAACATGCCCTGAGCTTGTCTAAGGGTAAAAATATAATTTATTATGGAAGAATTATTTGGAGGCTTTTCTTTAGGATTGTTCGTTTGGATGGCAGTTTTGTTTTTGGCTTTAGTTTTTTTGTTAAAAAAGTTCGCATGGAAACCTATTTTGGATGCTGTAGAAAGTAGAGAGGAAGGTATTAAAAATGCATTGGATGCTGCCGAAAAAGCCAAATTAGAAATGGAAAATCTTCAGGCAGATAACGAAAAGTTGTTAAAAGAAGCCAGAACAGAGCGTGAAGCCATGTTGAAGGAAGCTAGGGAAATGAAGAATAAAATGATTGAGGATGCCAAAGACGAAGCTAAGGAGGCTTCGGCTAAATTAATTGCCCAAGCACAAGCTTCTATTGAAACAGAAAAGAAAGCAGCTATCGCCGATTTAAAAGCGCAAGTGGCTAACCTATCTATTGAAATAGCAGAAAAAGTAGTTCGTGAAGAATTATCTAATAAAGACAAACAAGTAAAATTGGTGGAGTCTATGTTAGGTGAAGCAACATTAAACTAAATATAATGGCAGGAAGCAGAGCAGCAATACGTTACGCAAAAGCAGTTTTGGCATTGGCATCAGAGCAAAAGAAAGCCGGTGTTGTGAATGATGATATGAAACTGATCACCAATACTATTGAACAAAGTGAAGAACTTAGCAATCTATTGAATAATGCGGTAACAAAATCTGAAACTAAGAAAGCAGCATTGTTGGCTGTTTTTCCAAAGCTTAATGTTATTACAACGGGATTGTTCGACGTGTTGATTACGAACAAAAGAATTGATATTCTAAATGAAGTGGCCAAAAAGTACAGCGTGCTGTTTGATGAATTAGAGGGTAAGGAAGTGGCCAAGGTTACAACAGCCTTTCCAATGACCAATGATTTAGAACTTAAAGTACTGGCGAAAATTAAGGAATTAACAAACAAAGCGGTAGAGCTTGAAAACATAGTAGATGAAAGCATTTTAGGTGGTTTCATTTTAAGAATTGGGGATCAGCAATATGATGCTAGTGTTTCCAATAAGCTTAACAAATTAAAAAGAGAATTTACATTAAATTAAAATAAGATGGCAGAAGTAAAACCAGCTGAAGTATCAGCAATCTTAAAACAACAACTTGCAGGATTTGAAGCGTCGGCTTCATTAAATGAAGTAGGAACAGTACTTACTGTAGGTGACGGTATTGTACGTGCATATGGATTGTCTAACGCACAATACGGTGAGTTAGTAGAGTTTGAAGGTGGCTTAGAAGGTATTGTACTTAACCTTGAGGAAGACAATGTTGGTATCGTATTATTAGGGGATTCTAAAGACATTAAAGAAGGATCAACTGTTAAGCGCACCGATAAAATTGCTTCTATCAATGTAGGAGAAGGTATTGTAGGGCGCGTTGTTGATACCTTAGGTAACCCAATAGACGGTAAAGGTCCTATTGCTGGAGATACTTACCAAATGCCCTTAGAACGTAAAGCACCTGGGGTAATTTTCCGTGAGCCTGTAACCGAACCATTACAAACAGGTATTAAGTCTATCGATGCAATGATTCCTGTTGGTCGTGGACAACGTGAGTTGGTAATTGGTGACCGTCAAACTGGTAAAACTACAGTTTGTATCGATACTATCTTAAATCAAAAAGAATTTTACGATGCAGGTGATCCTGTATACTGTATATATGTTGCTGTAGGTCAAAAAGCATCTACCGTAGCAAACATAGCTAAAACATTAGAAGATAGAGGTGCCTTAGCCTATACTACTATTGTTGCGGCAAACGCATCCGACCCTGCGCCAATGCAAGTATATGCTCCTATGGCTGGTGCTGCTATTGGTGAGTATTTTAGGGATACTGGTCGTCCAGCATTAATCATTTATGATGATTTATCTAAACAGGCGGTAGCGTATCGTGAGGTGTCGTTATTATTACGTCGTCCACCAGGACGTGAGGCCTATCCTGGAGACGTATTCTATTTACACTCACGTTTATTGGAGCGTTCTGCAAAAGTAATCAACGACGATGCTATTGCCCAAAACATGAACGACCTTCCAGAATCGTTGAAACCAATTGTAAAAGGAGGAGGTTCTTTAACTGCTTTACCGATAATCGAAACACAAGCAGGAGACGTATCGGCATATATCCCAACTAACGTAATTTCTATTACCGACGGTCAGATATTCTTAGATGGTGATTTGTTTAACTCTGGTGTACGTCCAGCGATTAACGTTGGTATTTCGGTATCTCGTGTGGGGGGTAATGCTCAGATTAAATCCATGAAAAAGGTAGCTGGTACATTAAAGTTAGACCAAGCACAATACCGTGAGCTAGAAGCTTTTGCTAAGTTTGGTTCAGACTTAGATGCATCTACCTTAAATGTAATTGAAAAAGGTAAGCGTAATGTAGAAATATTAAAGCAAGCACAAAACGATCCTTATACAGTAGAAGACCAAATTGCGATTATCTATGCTGGATCTAAAAACTTATTAAGAAACGTTCCTGTTGAAAAAGTAAAAGAGTTTGAAAGGGATTTTATTGAATTCTTAAACGCTAAGCATAGAGACGTTTTAGATACGCTTAAAGCAGGAAAATTAACTGATGAGGTTACAGATACTTTAACAAGTGTTTGTAAAGATTTAGCTGCGAAATATTAAGCATGTTGTCATTCCTGTGTGTCATCCTGAGCGCAGTCGAAGGGAAGGCAGGAATCTCATAATTTGAAGTTCAATTAAAATAGATTCCGCATCTAATGCGGAATGACAAAAAGAGATTATGGCTAATCTAAAAGAAATACGTAACAGAATATCATCGGTATCTTCAACCATGCAGATTACCAGTGCCATGAAAATGGTATCAGCTGCAAAGTTAAAGAAAGCACAAGATGCTATAACAGCTATGCGTCCGTATGCCGATAAGCTTACCGAGCTTTTACAAAGTTTGAGTGCAACGCTTGATGCTGATTCTGGGAGTAAATTTTCGACACAACGTGAAGTAAACAAGGTTTTAATTGTAGCTATAACTTCTAACAGGGGGTTAGCAGGAGCATTTAATTCCAACATTATCAAAGAAGTTAATAAGTTAACATCACAAACCTATGCTGGTAAAGAAGTATTGTATTTGGCTATAGGTAAAAAAGCTAATGATGCGTTTAAAAAGACCAACAAGGTTATTGCCAACAAAAGTGAGGTATTCGATAGCTTAACTTTTGATAACGTTGCCGAGATTGCCCAATTGTTAATGGATAAGTTTGTTGCTGGTGAGTTTGATAAAATTGAAATTGTTTACAATAAATTCAAGAATGCAGCAACCCAAATTGTGATGACCGAGCAATTTTTGCCAATCGTTCCTGTTGAAGGAGCTGCCACTTCCACTGCCGATTATATTTTCGAACCAGGCAAAGCTGAAATCGTTGAGCAGTTAATTCCAAAGTCTTTAAAAACTCAATTATACAAAGGGGTTAGAGATTCGTTTGCTTCTGAACATGGCGCTCGTATGACGGCCATGCATAAAGCTACCGATAATGCTAAAGAGTTAAAAGATCAATTAACTTTATCATATAATAAAGCACGTCAGGCAGCAATTACCAATGAAATCTTGGAAATTGTTGGTGGAGCGGAAGCCTTAAACAATTAAGTATAATCATGCTGAACTTGTTTCAGTACCTCTATTATATATAAACCTTACTGTTTCTAAGAATAGTAAGGTTTTTTTATGGAATAGAATTTGATTAATTACCTTTAAAGAAAACCTTAAAGTATGATTTTATTTCGTAAATATATAATCTTAAGTACAATTGCCTTTGTCTCTTTAAGTTTTTCTCAATGTACGTCAACATTAAAGTTACAAGATACAATTGCTGTAGAGATAGGTGAAGTGTATTACCAAAGTTGGGTTGCTGGACTAAAGGAAGGAGGTACAGGTATAAATATTTATATACCTATTAAAAATAAATCGGCGGAAATTGTTTTAGACAGTGTTTATTTTAAAAGGAAAGGGGTTAAATTAGAAGAAACAAACCCAAATCTTTATATTGGGAGGTTCTCTATAGCCACGACTAAACCAGATATTGTAATGACTAACAAACCCTTTGCTGAATATGGTAATAAAGCACCAAAAATAAAACAAGACAGCCCTTTTGATTTGAAGGAGGATGAATGTGTGTTGAGCTTTACAGAAAGAGGGAAAAGAAAATATTATAAAATTACTGGGATTATTAAAAATAAACCTATCTTTTATCCCAGCACCCCATCAAAGAAGCTTTAACTTATCTTTGGTCAGCGTTTTCTAAAAATGTATTTTTAGCGATATAAAAGGTATATATTTGAGTACATTAAGAACGTTTTTTAAAGACACCATTATTTATGGTTTAGCAACTGTCTTACCAAGATTAATGAATTTTATTTTGGTGCCTTTACATACAAGCACTTTAGAAACTTCTAGTTATTCTGACAATACTACGTTTTATGTTTACGCAGCCTTTTTTAATGTATTATTAACTTATGGAATGGAAACTGCATTTTTTAGGTTTTTTAGCAATAGTAATGAAAAAGGGAAAGTGTTTTCAACGGCATTGATTAGTTTAACAGCAACTACAGTACTATTTTTTAGTATTGTTTTTAGTTTTAATGAGCAATTAGCTGCTTTAGTAAACCTTAAATTAAATTATTTCAATTTATTAATTGGGGTGCTAGTATTAGATACACTTGTGGTAGTTCCTTTTGCGTATTTAAGGGCAATAGGAAGACCTATCAAGTTTGCTGTAATAAAGCTTTCCAATATCACTATTTATGTAGTGCTCAATTTCTTTTTTCTTTGGGCTATTCCCAAATTTGGAATTCAGTTTTTTGATTATGACAGTAACGATTTGGTAAAATACATCTTTATTGCTAATCTATTAGCCAGCATAGCAACCTTAATATTGTTATTACCTTACTTCGTTAAGTCAAAAATTCAGTTCGATGTTACCATTTTTAAGCAATTATTTCGTTATGGCTGGCCGATAATGGTAGCAGGATTAGCCTATGTTATAAATGAGAATTTTGACAAATGGTTGTTGCCTGAAATGTTGGGAAAAGATATAAATGGAGCTTATAGCGGATGCTATAAAATTGCAGTATTCATGACCATCTTTATTCAAGGATTTAGATTAGGGGCAGAACCTTTTTTCTTTAAACATTCAAAGGAAACCAATGCTAAAAACACTTATGCACTTATTATGAATTACTTTGTAATTTTTGGAAGTTTTATGTTAATTTTCATAGTGGCCTACCTCGATATTTTCAAAGTTTTTTTAGTTAAAGACAAAAGTTATTGGATAGCCCTGGACATAGTGCCTATAGTACTTTTGGCCAATTTATGCTTAGGTATTTATTTTAATTTGGCAATCTGGTATAAACTTACTGATAAAACACGGTATGGGATGTATTTATCAGTTATTGGAGCATTAATCACTATCGCGTTTAATTATATAATGATACCTAAAATGGGTTTTATGGCTTCGGCATGGGCAACATTGGCAGCTTACGGTGTAATGATGGTTTTGTCTTATATTTTAGGACAAAGGTTTTATCCTGTACCATACCAATTAAAAAAAATAGGCACTTTTTTAGCTTTGGCTCTTATAATTTCTCTTTTAGTCTTATATACCAATAGTAATTATTACTTGAATACTGTTTTTGTTTTAGTATTTTTGGGAATTGTATTTTTTTCTGAGAAAAAACAAATCAAACAATTGTTAAAACAATAATATGAATATTAAAATCATAAATAAATCCAATCACGATTTACCCCATTACGAAACCTTAGCATCAGCAGGGATGGATTTACGGGCTAATTTATCGGAACCAAGAACTCTAAAACCTTTAGAGCGTAGTATAGTAGGCACAGGATTGTTTATAGAACTTCCTGTAGGTTATGAAGCTCAGGTTCGTCCAAGAAGTGGTTTGGCAGCTAAAAAAGGCATTACAGTATTAAATGCACCTGGAACTATTGACGCCGATTATAGAGGTGAAATAGGAGTGATTTTAGTGAATTTATCCAATGAGGATTTTGAAATTCAAAATGGGGAACGCATTGCACAATTAGTGATTGCCAAGCACGAACGTACTGGATGGATTGAAGTTGAAGCATTATCTGAAACTTCAAGAGGAGAAGGTGGCTTTGGAAGTACTGGGGTAAAATAAATAGAGAATTACAATTAACGATTTTTGAAACCAGAATGTTAAATAAAACATTTGTTTACCTATCTGTTGACAATAGGTGTTTGGAAAAATTAAATTGACAACTAATCGAAAGACGACTTAACTCATAAAATGAAAATAATAGTCCCCATGGCAGGTCGTGGTTCCAGATTGCGCCCACATAGTTTAACCGTACCAAAACCTTTAATTCCGGTGGCAGGAAAACCTATTGTACATAGGTTGGTAACAGATATTGCTAAGATATTAAAGCAACCAATAGAAGAGATCGCCTTTGTTTTAGGAGATTCCGCTTGGTTTGGAAATGATGTGATTGATAGCCTGGAAGATTTGGCTAAAAGCTTAGGTGCCAAAGCCTCTATTTATCGTCAAGATAAACCCTTAGGAACTGGTCATGCTATTATGTGTGCCGAACCTTCTTTGTCTGGACCTGCGGTAATTGCTTATGCCGATACACTAATTCGAGCGGATTTCGATTTGGACAATCAGGCCGATAGCGTGATTTGGACTAAACAAGTTGATAATCCAGAAGCTTATGGTGTGGTAAAGCTTAACGATAAAAAGGAAATTGTTGAGTTGGTAGAGAAACCCAAAATTTACGTAAGTGATCATGCTGTTATTGGCATATACTATTTTAAGGATGTGGGGGTTTTAAAAAACAAACTACAAGAGGTTTTAAATGAAAATATTACTAATGGAGGGGAGTACCAAATTAATGATGGTATAAAACGAATGATGGCCGAAGGCTTTATATTTAAAACAGGAAAGGTAGATGAGTGGATGGACTGCGGCAATAAGGCCATTACTGTTCAGACAAATGCCAAAATGCTAGGGTTTTTGCAGCAAGATGGCGAGGAACAATTGGTTGAGCCAACTGTTCAATTGGAAAATTCCCAAATTATTGAACCTTGCTTTGTTGGAGATAATGTTAAACTTATAAATACAACTATTGGACCTAATGTATCCATTGGTGAAAATTCGATTATAGAAAATTCCAACGTTAAAAATAGCTTAATCCAAACCTATACAACCATTAAAAACGCTAATTTAGACAACGCCATGATTGGCAATCATGTTACGTATAATGGAAATTATATTTCAGTTAGTATAGGCGATTATTCAGTATTGGAATAATATTTTGTCATTCCCTTGAAGAAAGTAATCCTATTAATTTAAAATTTTGGAATACTATTTGAAAAAGATTTGTTATATCCCATAATTTATGCAGACAAGGACCTATATAATTATTTTGTCTTTTGGAATACTATTTCTTGTTCCTCGGTTTAATTCTGCTCAAGTGGATTTTAATAAAACACCTGATGATGATTTAGGTAATATTGAAGATCAGTTTCAGGAATATTTTTATGAAGCCTTAAAGCAAAAGGGGATAGAAAATTACGACCGTTCAGTTGAGGCACTTTTAAAATGTATTGGTTTAAATGATGAACCAGCTGTATTGTATTTTGAGCTTGGAAAAAATTACAACAAACTTAAAAACTTTGCTGCTGCCGAAGACGCCTTAAAAAAAGCGGTCAGTAAAGCACCTGATAATGAATGGTATTTGGATGAACTATATGGGTTTTATGCTGCTCAAAACGATTTCGAAAAGGCAATAGAAACCATTAAGCAACTGGTTAAGCACCACCCTGATTATAAAGAGGATTTGGCCACACTTTATGTAAGGACGAAAAAATATGATGAGGCATTAGCACTTTTAGACGAATTGGATAAAACACATGGCATTTCAACAAACAGAGACCGGTTGCGTAATCAGATTTATAAAGCTACGGGACGTAAAAAAGAACAGATTAAGAATTTGGAACAGCGTGTTAATGATACTCCTAAAAAGGAATCCAATTACTTAGCACTTATTTTTCACTATAGTGAAAACAATCAAAAAGATAAAGCTTTTGAAACCGCAAAAGAACTATTGAAAATTAACCCCAATTCCCAATTGGTACATTTGGCTCTCTATAAGTTTTATTTAGACGACAACCAATCAGAGCAGGCAATTGAATCCATGAAGATTGTTTTGAAAAGTGAAGAAATCAAGCCAGACGCCAAGCTTAAGGTGTTATCAGATTTTGTAAAATTTGTAGACAAATACCCGGAATACGAGGCCCAATTGATAGAAGCTACGATCTTGGCAGAAAGTCAGAGCGACATTAAAACATTGGAAGAATTGGGCCAATATTACTTGGCCAAAGGGAACAAAGAAAAGGCCTTGAGTTATTTTGAATCAGTATTGCGATTAGACAATAATAACTTTAGTGTGTTGCAAAATGTTTTATTGTTGAAATTGGATCTAAATCAATTTGAGCATGTATTGGAGCAAAGCTCTGATGCACTTTCAAAATATCCATCACAACCACTATTTTACTTAATCAGTAGTGTTGCTTTGAATGCAATGAATCAACCAAATAGGGCGTTAGAAGTTCTTGAAGAAGGGATAGATTACATTGTCGATAACACTAAAATGGAAATCGATTTTTATAACCAATTAAGTAAGTCTTATACTTTGTTAAACAATACAGTAAAGGCTAAAATGTTTAGTTATAAGGCAAAACAATTACAAACGTCTAATAAAAAATAGATTCTTGAAAAAGCACCATTATATACTTTTTTTATTATGCTTATTAGTATTAAACTGTAAGTCTTACAAAAGCTTAAGTTTAGGCGAAGCGAATTTAAATTTGACGACAAAGCAAGTTATAAGGGAAAATATTAAACGAACCCCAAAATTTAAAACTTTAGCTTCCCGGGTTAAAATTGATATTATTAATGGTAATTCCTCAAAAGGGTATACTGTTAATTTGCGTATGGAAAAAGATAAGCAAATATTATTGACTTCATCACCAATATCGTTAGTAAAAGTGCTTATTACACCAGATAAGTTGAGTTTTTATAACAAGTTGGACAACACTTATTTTGATGGGGATTATAAGTATTTAAGTAAAATTTTAGGTACTGATTTAGATTTTGAAAAGGTTCAAAATTTGCTATTGGGAGAGGCATTATATAGCTTAAAAGACGGTTCGTACAGCTCATTCATTCACGATAGGAAATATGCCTTACAACCTAAAAGACAGCAGGAACTTATCGATATTTTCTATATATTAAATCCATCGCATTTTAAAATAGAATCACAACAAATCTCTCAGTCAGCGTTATCAAGACATTTACAAATAGATTATTTACAATATCAGGAAGTGCAAAAACAATCATTTCCAGAGCGTATAAAGGTTATTGCTGTTGAAGCAATTGAGGAGTTAACGGTTGAACTGGAATTTAAAAGTATGTCATTAAATCAAGACTTAAGGTTTCCTTTTAAAATTCCTTCTGGATATGATGAAATAGAATTGTAATGACTAAAAATAAGCACATATTTAGAGTTATATTAACCATGTTATTGTGTTTCACAACACTAGCTTTTTCACAAAACAGAAAGCTAGAACTTGAAACTCGTAGACTGGAATTACGTAGGGAAATCCAAAAAATGAATGCCTTACAAGCTGAAAACAAGTCAAAGGCCAAATCGGAATTATCACTTATAGAGGATTTCAATTATAAAATTAGTGTGCTTAATAATTTAATAAAAATCACTAACCAGCAAGCTAACTATTTATCTAGGGAAATCAATGCCAATCAAAAAAAAATATCTGCTTTACGTGATGAATTAAAAGCCTTAAAGGAAGATTATGCGGCCATGATAGTGAAGTCCTATAAGAGTAAAAACAAACAAAGTAGGGTTATGTTTTTATTGTCTTCAAACGATTTTAAGCAAGCTTACAAGCGCTTACAATACATTAAACAATACACCAATCACCAGAGGCAACAAGGCGAAACCATTAAGGCAAAAACTCAAGAACTGCAACAGACAAATCAGGATTTATTGAAACAACGGGCAGAAAAGGAAAAGCTGATTGCAGACAATAGAACAACTCAAAAAACACTTGAATCTACAAGGCAGCAACATGAAGTGTTGATGCGTTCCATTAAAAAGAATATTAATAAATATACGGCACAAATAAGAGCGAAACAGCAAGAGGCAGCCCGTATAGATAGAGAGATTGAAAAAATAATTAAGGCAGCCATAGTACTTTCAAATAAGCGGGCGGGTAAATCTACATCATCAACTAATTTTGCCCTAACACCCGAAGAAAAAATATTGGCCTCAAACTTTTTGGCCAACAAAGGGAAACTACCTTGGCCAGTAGAAAGTGGCATTGTAAAAGTACGTTATGGTACCCAACCCCATCCTATTAACAGGTCACTTACCATAAAAAGCAATGGTGTACGCATCGTAACTGAAAAGGGGGAACAGGTTCGCGCGGTATTTAATGGTGAAGTCATAGGCGTCATTACACTTAAAAATGTGAATCCATTGGTTATGGTACGCCATGGCAATTATATTACTACCTATAAAAACCTTTCCAAAGTTTATGTAAAGGAAGGAGATAAGGTGACTACTAAACAACTGATAGGTGAAGTGGCTACCAATAAGGCTTCAGGGGAAACTATACTTAGTTTTGTGGTCTCTAAAGAAAGTACTACTCAAGATCCATCAACTTGGATTTATAAGATGTAAAAAAAACTGCGATTCAACCTTAGAACAGTCAAAGGAAAGGCAGAAATTTTATTTATTTGACCAAAATTAAATGAATATTTGAAAACACTATTATTTGAACAAAGCTTTTAATTCACTAGCATCAGAAGGTTTTATTTTACCAGCTAACAAAAGGCTTAATTGTTTGCGGCGAAGAGCGGCATCAAAACGTTCTTTTTCCAAAGTAGTTTCAGGTTTAATCTGAGGAACAGCAACGGGATGACCAATATCATCAACAGCAACAAAGGTGTAAATGGCTTCATTAGCTTTAGTTTTTTCGCCTGATTCACGATCTTCAATCCATACATCAATGAACACTTCCATAGAGGTTTTAAAGGCCCGAGATACTTTAGCCTCAACAGTTACTACACTACCCAAAGGCACTGCTTTTGTGAAGGCCACGTGATTAACCGAAGCGGTCACTGTAATCCGTCTGCTATGGCGTCGGGCAGCAATGCTGGCAGCACGATCCATACGGGCCAATAACTCGCCACCAAATAAATTGTTTAAGGGGTTAGTCTCACCTGGCAAAACCATATCGGTAAGTACAGTTTTGGACTGTTCGGGTGTTTTTACTTGCATTATTCCTATTGTTTTAATGCTACAAAGGTAATATGCTTTTAAGTTTTAAGATATAAAAACAAACTTAAATTTTTATTGTCTCCAGTCTAAACAAAAGGTAAATGAAAAATCTTGTTATTTCTCCACCTTTACAATAAACATTCTGTCATGGGATGGGCTATTAGCTTTCAATTGCAGTGCCTTGGTAGCTAATTTTAAATCGTTAAAAGATTCATTGTAAATAAAGTAATAATTACTTTTGGAATCAAAGAAAAAGCGAATGTTTGGATATCCATAAGATCCTAAACTTTTTATAAAATCATCTCTTTTAGAAGCTTCTTTAAAAGCATCTAAAACTAGATAAAATCCGCTATTAATATTATCTATACTTTTTGCAATGTGAATAATGTTGGGGCTTTTTCTAAAGTCAAAATCATCTCCCGTATTCGTATGTGCTAATTCAGAGGAAATTTCATCTATATCATTTTTTTCTGGTTGGTGAGTATCAACAGGACTAAAGTTATTGTAAAAAGATTTTTCATTAGATATTCTGTCCACATCAATCCAGGCATCTTTATTATGGGTTTTTCGTATCTCCCTAACAGCTTTTAGGGCATCCGGTCCAGTTTCGTAGCTGGCATAAACAACTTCGTGTAATCCATATTTATTAACACCTTTATATCTTGCGGGATAGCCTAAGCTTTTAAGTTGATGGACCATCTTCACGGCGTTTTCCTCAATTCTAAAAGCACCAGCAACAATATGATAGTTTCCTGCTTGTTTAATGGCATTAAGTGTAATGGCAGGAAGCGTATTTAAACTAAAAGTGGCCTCTTGGATCTTAGTTTCAAGTTGGTGATTAGCTTCTTCTTGGGCAACTTGGTTATGGGTTTCAATTTTATTTACATAATAATTTGAAGCTACATATCCACCTAAGGTCAAAGCAATTATAGCTACAGCAGCATATCTTAAATAAGACTTGTTTTTGCGCTTTTCTGGAGTAACTCCAATAGGGATAACACGCTCAATAGCCTCAGCAGTTTCTTTATAGACTTCTCGAGTTACAGCTGGCGATTCAAACTTGGATAGGCCAAAAGCATCGGTTAGATAGTTTAGTTGGTAGGTTGGCTCAAATAAAATTTTACCTTCCGTATTAAAAACTATTTCACCTATGTTTTTAAAAGTAAGTGTCTCACCTTGAGTTAAGTAAGACTTTAAAAGTTTTACGCGTTTATCTATTTTTTTATTGGCAACTTCAAAAGGGATTTTCTCTACTTCAGCAATATAATGGGCCAATAACCCATCATTTTTTTGGATTTGTTCATTAAAGGATAACACTTTTTTAGGAGGAAAAAAAGCATGTGTAGATTCTTCTATGCTAGCAGATACTCGGTGTGTTAAAAACGCACCAAATCCTGGGATGGTAACACATTCGTATCTGTAAAGTAAATCACTAATGTAGGTTTCAAGTTGCATGAAAACAAAGTTAAAAAATTATGCATATTTAAGAAATTTAGAATATAGTATTTATTAACAGTTTAGAAAATTTCTTTACTTGCAGGTTGTAAAACAATGAATTTTGTATGGCAGAAGATAACTTGATTTATGCATTAGCTTTACAGCATGTACCCAATATTGGTGATATTTTGGCCAAACGGCTTATTGCCAATTGCGGTTCTGCTGAAGCGGTATTTAAAGAGAAAAAGCAAAAACTGCTTAAGATTAATGGTATAGGACAAGTTACACTTTACGATTTTTTCAAAACAGATCATTTAAAAGCAGCTGAAGCAGAGTTAAGGTTTATAAAAGATAATGATATTAAGGTGTCCTATTTTGAAGATGGTTTCTACCCAACAAAGTTAAAGCATTGTATTGATGCCCCTATTTTGCTGTTTGAAAAAGGTAATATTAATTTTGATAACTATCCTGTTATCAGCATTGTTGGTACACGTAAGATTACAAATAATGGTATGGCATTTTGTGAAAAACTTATAGAAACCTTAAACCCGTATAACCCTATTATTATTTCGGGATTTGCTTATGGCACCGATATTACTGCACATAAAGCCGCCATTAAAAATGGTCTGCAAACCATTGCTTGTTTGGCACATGGGATGAATCAAATTTACCCTAAAACCCATAAACGCTATGTTGCTGATGTAGAGAAGCATGGTGGCTTCTATACCGATTTTTGGAGTAATGCCCCGTTCGATAGAAATAACTTTTTAAAGCGTAACCGCATTATAGCTGGATTAAGTGAAGCAACTATTGTAATAGAATCTGCTGAAAAGGGGGGAAGTTTAGTTACTGCCGATATTGCCAATTCCTATAACCGAGAGGTCTTTGCGGTACCGGGTAGAACCATCGATAGCCAAAGTGCAGGATGTAATAATTTAATTAAATACCAAAAAGCACACATGCTTACCACACCTTTGGATGTGCCTTATATATTGAATTGGAAATTGGAAGAAGAAATTAAACCTGTTATCCAAAAGCAGTTGTTTGTTGAGTTGAGCAAAGAAGAGAAAATCATATACAACTATCTAAAGGCAAACGAGAAGCAATTATTGGATACAATTGCTTTAGATTGTAATATGCCCATATTTAAGGTAAGCAGTACATTATTGAATATGGAACTAAAAGGCGTTATTCGTCCTTTGCCAGGGAAATTATTTGAGGTTATATAATAGGCCTATAAGTTTCAAAAACTTGACAGGTCTAATTGTTAATACCCAACTTTCTCACGAACCCTATGCAATACCTCATTGGCAATTCGTTTAGCTTTTTCGGCACCAACAGCTAATGCCTTATCTATTTCGTTGAGGTTGTTCATATAGTAATTATATTTTTCACGAGGCTCTGCAAAATGTGTGATGAGGAGTTCAAACAAGGCTTGCTTGGCATGTCCATAACCGTAACCACCCTTTTCGTAATTAGTTTTCATATAAGCAGTTTCTTCTTCAGAAGCCAATAATTGGTACAATGCAAAACAATTACAAGTTGTCCAATCTTTTGGGTCTTCAAGTGGTGTACTATCTGTTTTTATGGACATGATTTGCTTGCGCAATTTTTTGTCGTCCAAAAAGATATTGATGGTATTGTCCCTGCTCTTGCTCATCTTTTCACCATCGGTACCGGGAATGAGCATTGTGTTTTCTTGAATTTTGGCATCAGGCAACACAAAGGTTTCACCACCCATTTTGGCATGAAAACGGGATGCTACATCGCGAGTCATTTCTATATGCTGTAATTGATCTTTGCCAACTGGAATAATATCAGAATCGTACAACAATATGTCGGCAGCCATAAGCATAGGGTAGTTAAACAAACCCGAATTCACGTCTTCCAAGCGGTCCGCTTTATCTTTAAAGCTATGCGCTAAAGTAAGGCGTTGATACGGAAAAAAACAACTAAGGTACCATGACAATTCAGTGACTTGTGGGATGTCACTTTGTCTATAAAATACTGTTTTTTCAACATCCAAACCAAAAGCCAACCAAACTGCAGCTGTCGAATAAGTGTTCATTCTAAGGGTTTCAGCATCTTTTATTTGTGTTAGGGTGTGCAAATTGGCAATAAACAAATACGAATCGTTTTTGGGGTCTTCAGCCATTTTAATTGCTGGTATAATTGCGCCTAAAATATTGCCTAAGTGCGGAGTGCCAGTACTTTGTATACCTGTAAGTATCCTTGCCATATTATGACCTGCAAAAGCAGATATCTTTTTAAGGGTTAAACGAAAGAAGCAAAGGTAATTTTTTTAATAGAAATGCTCAATACAATTATGTATTTTTGGTATCTATGACTTTATTGAAATATCTGTTTTGGGTGCTTTACCGCATATGGTTTTATGTATTGGTGGCATTGCCCATAATCATTTTGTTCCCCGTTTTGTTGATTTCTATTTCCAAGGACTCTTGGTATCCTTTCTTTTTTAAGTTGGCCCGTATTTGGGCCCGTATTATTTTAATCGGTATGGGCTTTGAGATTAAAATTGAGCGAGAACAAAATCCAGAACAGGGCAAAAGCTATATGTTTATTGCAAATCATACGTCTATGGCCGATATTATGTTGATGCTAGTTTCGGTTAAAAATCCATTTGTGTTTGTAGGGAAGAAGGAATTGGCTAAAATACCCTTATTTGGTTTTTTTTATAAGCGTACCTGTATCATGGTAGATAGAAGTTCAGAAAGAAGTAGGAAAGCGGTTTTTTTAAGAGCCCAACGCCGTTTGGAACAAGGCTTGAGTATTTGTATATTTCCAGAAGGAGGTGTACCGCAAGAACATATTGATTTAGATGATTTTAAAGACGGTGCATTTAGATTGGCGATTAACCATAAAATACCAGTAGTGCCATTAACATTCTTTGATAATAAAAAAAGGTTTTCCTATACCTTTTTTAGTGGTGGCCCAGGCGCTATGCGTGTTAAAATCCATGAGTTTTTGCAAACCAACAATTTAACTATTGAAGACACTAAAACTTTAAATAAACAGGCAAGAGCCGTTATTTTGAGTCAACTTAAAAATGATGCATAAAAAAACTGCCCTTATAATGGGCAGTTTAATTTGATATTGGCATTTAAAGTCTTAAAAAACCAATATCCAGATCTAACCAAAAACCTAAAATTTAATAGCAAATCCAGTATAAACCCCTATAAAATAAGGTTTAAAATTACCAGAGGTATTGCTAAATGTGTTTATTTGATATTTAAATAGGGGCTCTAAATTTAAGTCCAATTGTTTTGTTATTTTGTAATTAAGACCAAGACCTAAATTGGCACTATAACTTACTTTGTTAATATTATTGGCTTCACCAATAAGTGTTCGGGAGCTACTGGTTTCAGAGTAGATTTTGTTTTCATTCAAGAAAAACGAACTAAAGCCACCGATAACATTAACGCCAAATTTTTTATCTAACAGGGTATATTGAATTTCAAGAGGAACTTCAATAAAACCAAACTCTTGATTAAGAGACGTATTGGTTGCGGAAGAAAGTAGCCCGCTACTAACCTTAGGATTGAAGTTATCTGCACTAGCAAATGACATATTATCTGAAGTGTTTACGGAATTTAAAGTGTAGTTACTGGATTCCGATTTTATATTAGGCAATGCAGCACTTATCGTGTTTTCAGGAGCTCCAATAGACTGAAAAACAACTACATCGTTCGTGTTATATCCTAAACGAACTTTGTTGACACCCGAACGGATGCGCAATCTTTTATTGACAGCATAACTGGCTTTAATACCATAACTCATATTTAGTTCGCTCGTTTTAGCGTTACTGTTAAACTGTGGATCTATGGAAGAACCTTCACCCAAACTGTTAAAATAAACAGGCGCAGCGTTTGGGGCAACACTCCACCTGCTAAATTTCTCTTCTTCAATAAGCTCTTTAATGTCCTTGTCTATTAAATCTTCAATAGAAGGTTCTGTTTTGTCATCTGTATTAGTTTGTGCTAAAGCAGAAGTGTCAGTATTTTGTACATTAAAACCAAGATCAGTTTCTCTAAACTTGAAAGGAGAAACTTTATCATTAACAGTATTTTTTCGCGGATTGTTTAAGGCTGAATTGTTATCGGCAATTTTGGTGTCCTGGTTTTGTAATACATTATCCTTTACAACGTTGGGTGTATTGGTTTCTGCATCTTTACTATTATTGTTGCGTTTTGAAAGCTTATTATGACCTTGTTCTTCAACATGTTCTGAAGCAATTGCACTTTGATTTTGTGATACTACAGGCTTGATTAACTTAGCAGGATTATTATTTAAAAAGGAATTATCATTAAAGTCATCATTGCGTTCCTCAATCTGATTTTCTTTAGAATTAGCTATAACAGCTTCAGAATCTGAAGGAGCTAGATTGTTTTCGTTATTTTCATTCTTGGAAGAATCTTCAGTTGCCTTTTCTATTGCGTTGGGCGATTCAGTTTCAACAACTTGATTGGTTGGAAGCTCTATTTTATTCCCAGAATTAAAATATAAACTACCTAAGGCAAGTAACAACACTAATAGAGCAGCTACACCAGCATAACGCCACCAAATAGGAATAACGCGACGCTTTTTCTTCTTTTCGAGCTGTGCTTCAATATTAGTCCAAACAGCATTGCTCGGTGTTGCCTCAAAGTCCTTGAACTTTTCTTGAAATAATCTATCTATATGTTTTTTTTCACTCATTATAATGACTGAATATGTTCGCTTAGGCTATGATTTTCAATAGTCTGCTTCAAAATTTGCCTAGCCCGTGACAGGTTGGACTTTGAAGTGCCGACACTTATCTTCAGCATGTTGGCTATATCTTTATGTGAATAGCCATCCAATACATAGAGGTTAAAAACCAAACGATACCTATCGGGCAAATTTTGAATGGCTTTTAAAAGATAGTCCAAAGAAATGGAATCCTCGTTAACCTCTATTTCAAAATCTTCGACTTCATTTTCATTAACAATGTTAAACACCTTCTCGGCCCGATACCGTTGTAAAGCGGTATTTATAGTAATGCGTTTTAGCCAACCCTCGAAAGAGCCTTTGCCTTTGTACTGTTCAATTTTATTGAAAATAGATAAAAAGGCATCTTGCAAGTTATCTTCGGCTTGCGCATAATTAGCTGAATACTTTAAGCAAATTGAGAACAACTTGCTCGAAAAGAGCTTATATAATTCTTCTTGTGCTTTAGTATCATGGTTTTTACAATGTGCTATGAGTTGCTCTAAACTCAAATTAAAAACGCATTAACAGTTATTTTTTATTAATCTATAACGGGTACCTCTATGGTTAAATATTGGTCTTCACCCGTATTATCTTCACCTTGCCAAAATTTAAAGATGTAAGACCCATTACTAGTTACAATAAAATTAAAAGTGGCTTCAACCAATTCGTCCTGAAGGCCAGTACAGCTATTGTTTTCCATTTCATGGTCAAACACATAGTTAATTGGTGCTACGGTACGCATATTATTTTCCTTGACATAATAAAAATTCCTAAATGCATAACAGGTAGTTGGCCTGTAATATTTTACGGTTATTGGATACGTTTTTCCCAATTCAAATTCATTAGGGATATCAACACTTTCCACAGGCATTATTTCTAAAGTATAACTTGTGGAATCATGATCTGTACTACAAGACAGAAAAAAAATAAACAAACAACTAAGGGCAAAAATTTTTTTCATAGTATAATTTTCAACAATCTTTTTCCTTTAGATGCTATTGTAAATAAAAGGTTGCGCCAAAATCAAAAAAATCTCGAAATATTTCGAGATTTTTTAATGCTATTCTTTTTTAAGGAGTTCCTTTATTTTGTCTTCCAACTCATCTAAAAGTTCTGGATTGTCTTTTATTATAGCTTTTACAGCATCCCTGCCTTGGCCAAGTTTAGTTTCACCATAGCTAAACCACGATCCACTTTTCTTAATGATTTCATGTTCTACCGCAACATCCAATACTTCACCTACCTTAGAGATGCCTTCACCATACATGATGTCGAATTCAGCAGCTTTAAAAGGTGGTGCAACCTTGTTTTTAACCACTTTTACACGCGTTTTGTTCCCCAATACATCTCCGTTACTATCTTTAATTTGGGTAGATCTTCTAATATCCAATCGAACCGAAGCATAGAATTTTAGTGCATTCCCTCCAGTAGTGGTCTCAGGGTTACCAAACATAACACCAATTTTTTCACGTAATTGATTAATGAAAATCACGGTACAATTGGTTTTACTAATAGATGCAGTAAGCTTTCTTAAAGCTTGAGACATTAAACGCGCATGAAGTCCCATTTTAGAGTCGCCCATTTCACCTTCAATTTCACTTTTGGGAGTTAATGCAGCAACAGAATCAACGATAACAATATCTATGGCTCCAGAACGTATAAGGTTATCGGCAATCTCGAGTGCCTGTTCACCATTATCGGGTTGGGAAATGATTAAATTATCGATATCCACTCCTAACTTTTCAGCATAAAATCTATCAAAGGCATGTTCGGCATCAATAAAAGCGGCAATACCACCATTTTTTTGAGCCTCAGCTATAGCATGCAATGTTAAGGTGGTTTTACCTGAGGATTCCGGGCCATAAATTTCTATAACTCGGCCTCTTGGGTAGCCACCCACACCTAATGCAATATCCAATCCTAAAGAACCTGATGAAATGGCCTCTACATCTACAACTGCAGCATCGCTCATTTTCATAACAGTTCCTTTCCCATAAGCTTTATCCAACTTATCCAAGGTAAGCTTTAGGGCTTTTAATTTTGCTTCTTTTTCACTCATTTATTTGTTGTTCTCTAGTTATACATGCTAAAGTAATATAACTTTTTTCAGAATACAATTTTATCACGCAACCTTTTTACACAATTTACATCTACTAACTAAAAAAGGGAAAAATTTGCTATGAACATATTTGGTGTTTCAGGAGCTATCTGGTTAATGGCAACTGTAAAACCGCAGTGACTAACTAAAAATAGTTAAAGAAAAGCACTTTAAGGTACTAAGGTGCTTTTTTTATGGGTTCCATTTAAAATTGTACTTTTGCGATTTAATACCAAATAAGGATTGGTATATATAATTTCTTTAATCTTAAAATATTAGTATAGCATGCAACTGTACAATACATTAAGTGCAAAAGAAAGGGCAACATTAATCGATAATGCGGGGCAGCATCGGTTAACACTTTCTTTTTATAAATATGCCAAAATTGGCAATCCCCAAGTTTTTAGGGATCATCTATTTATTACATGGCAGGCATTGGATGTTTTAGGTAGGATTTATGTAGCTTACGAAGGCGTTAATGCCCAATTATCGCTTCCTGCAGATCGGTTTAATGAGTTTAAAAATCATTTAGATTCTATAGGTTTTTTAAAAGATGTTCGGTTAAACATTGCTGTTGAACAGAATAATAAATCATTTTTAAAGCTTAAGGTAAAGGTCAGGAAAAAAATTGTTGCTGATGGTTTAAATGATGACACATTTGATGTAACCAACAAGGGTATTCATTTGGGAGCAAAAGCCTTTAATGAACTTATTGAAGATGAAAGCACTGTGTTGGTAGATATGCGTAACCATTACGAAAGTGAGATAGGTCATTTTAAAAATGCCCTAACACCCGATGTGGACACCTTTAGGGAATCGTTAGACATTATTGAAGCAGATTTAAAGGAGCATAAAGAATCCAAAAAATTGGTGATGTACTGTACGGGAGGGATTCGCTGTGAAAAAGCCAGTGCTTACTTCAAGCATAAGGGTTTTAAAAATGTATATCAATTACAAGGAGGTATTATTGAATATACTAGGCAAGTAAAAGAGCAAGGACTTGAAAATAAGTTTTTGGGACAGAATTTTGTGTTCGACGACCGTCGTGCTGAACGTATTAGTAATGATGTCATTGCCAATTGCCATCAATGCGGGGAGCCTTTCGATGTGCACACCAATTGTGCCAACGATGCGTGCCACTTGCTCTTTATTCAATGTGATCAATGCAAGAAGGAAATGAACAATTGTTGTTCTACTACTTGTAAGGAGATAAACGCCTTGCCTTACGAAGAACAAAAGGCATTACGCAAAGGGCAGGGCAATAGTAATGATATTTTCAAAAAAGGACGTGCTGGGCATTTGTTATATAAAAAAGATTTAAGGAACATTTTTGAAGTTTTAAAAACCAATAAGAAATAGAATTATGCAGCAGATAGAATTAATGGCTCCGGCAGGCAATTTTGAATCCCTGCAAGCCGCCTTGGATAATGGAGCAAATTCAGTGTACTTTGGAGTAGAACAACTAAACATGCGTGCCAGAGCCTCCATCAACTTTACTTTAGATGACCTTCAGGAGATTTCAGACCGATGTAAAGAAAAAAACGTAAGGACATATTTAACCTTAAACACAATTATATACGATCACGATCTATCCATTATAAAAACCTTGATTGCAAAAGCGAAAGAGGCTGATATTACTGCTGTTATTGCTATGGATCAAGCAGTGATTATGGCAGCTCGTGAAGCAGGCATGGAGGTGCATATTTCAACACAAATCAATATTACCAATATAGAAACAGTAAAGTTTTATGCGCTATTTGCCGATACCATGGTATTGAGTCGGGAGTTAAGTTTACGCCAAGTAAAAAAGATTACCGAACAGATTGAAAAAGACCAAATAAAAGGCCCGTCTGGGAAATTGGTTGAGATTGAAATTTTTGGACATGGCGCATTATGCATGGCGGTATCTGGCAAATGTTACATGAGTTTACACTCTCAAAATTCATCTGCCAACCGAGGCGCATGTAAACAAAATTGTCGAAAAAAATATACAGTCATCGATCAGGAAACGGGATTTGAAATGGAGTTGGATAATGAATATATTATGTCTCCAAAGGATTTGTGTACAATTGATTTTTTAAATGAAGTTATAGAAGCAGGTATTAAGGTCTTAAAAATTGAAGGCCGTGGTAGGGCACCAGAATATGTAGCTAAAGTGATAAAGTGTTATCGAGAGGCGATTGACAGTTTATATGATGGTACATACGACAAAGCTAAGGTCATAGCTTGGATGCAGAATTTGGAAAAAGTGTATAACCGAGGATTTTGGAGCGGGTATTATCTAGGGCAGAAACTAGGTGAATGGAGTAAGGGTTCTGGTTCTCATGCCACACAGAAGAAAGTGTATTTGGGTAAAGGAGTGCACTATTTTCCAAAATCGGAAATAGGCGAATTTAAGATTGAAGCTTACGATATTGCCCTTGGTGATACCATTTTAATAACTGGGCCAACAACAGGAGCCAAAGAAGTTGAGCTAAAGGAAATGTTTGTAAATGACCAACGCTTGGAGAAAGCCACTAAAGGTGATTCGGTGACCATAAAACTGCCGTTTAGAATTCGCCCTTCTGATAAGTTGTATAAAGTGGTTGAAAATAAAGTAGAATTTTAATGGTCGTTATTACGCTCCAAAGGCAAAAGTGTATTGGCTGTAACTATTGTGTGGAATTGGCACCACAGCAGTTTCAAATGTCCAAGAAAGATGGAAAATCAGTGTTATTACATTCAGCCGAAAAAAAAGGCTTTTTTACTTTAAAATCGAATGATGAAACCATATTGGATTCTTGTGAGAATGCATCAAAAGCTTGTCCAGTAAAAATCATTTCGGTAAAACATGTTTAAGTATATGGTTTGTTCTTTTTTAAGTACTGAGAATAATCATATATTTACAAAGGAAAATAAATTATGAACCTTCAGTTCGATATAAGTTAATTATTATCGAATTCAACATATAAACTATATGGCTTGTAACAGTTGTTCAACTGGAAAAGACGGTCAACCCAAAGGATGTAAAAACAATGGCACTTGTGGCACGGATAGTTGTAATAAACTAACGGTATTCGATTGGCTGTCTAATATGTCGCTGCCTAATGGTGAAAAACCATTTGATTGGGTAGAGGTACGTTACAAAAACGGTAGAAAGGAATACTACAAAAATACAGAGAATTTATCCCTTTGTATTGGTGATATTGTGGCTACTCAGGCTCAATCAGGACATGATGTGGGAATGGTTACCCTTACGGGAGAACTGGTGCGTATTCAAATGAAACGCAAGAACATAAGTGTTAGTAATGACGGTGCCTTAAAGATTTACCGAAAGGCCTCTCAAAAGGATATTGATATTTGGTCAGCCGCCCGCGATAAGGAAGAATCCATGAAGGTTAAGGCTAGACAGTTTGCAATAGATTTAAAATTGCAAATGAAGATTTCCGATATCGAATTTCAAGGCGATGCCAGTAAAGCTACATTTTACTACACTGCAGAAGAGCGCGTCGATTTTCGTGAGCTTATCAAGGTGTTTGCCCGTGAGTTTAGAATCCGTATTGAAATGAAACAGGTAGGATTTCGCCAGGAAGCATCAAGATTGGGTGGGATTGGATCCTGTGGTCGTGAATTATGCTGTTCTACTTGGTTAACCGATTTCCGTTCGGTAAGCACATCGGCAGCAAGATATCAGCAGTTGTCGTTAAATCCACTTAAATTGGCTGGACAATGCGGTAAATTAAAATGTTGCTTAAATTATGAGTTGGATACCTATTTGGATGCCCTGAAGGAATTTCCTAAAACCGATATTAAGTTACAGACTGAAAAAGGTATAGCTATTTGTCAAAAGATTGACATTTTTAAGGGCTATATGTGGTATGCTTATGAAGGCGAATGGATGAACTGGCATAGAATTACTGTAGAACAGGCTAATGAGATAATAGGATTCAATAAAAAGGGCAAAACCGTTACTAGTCTGGAAGAATATGTTTCAGATGTTATTGAAGATACTAAAACCGAATTTGAAAACGTTGTAGGTCAAGATAGTTTAACGCGTTTTGATAATCCAAAACGGAATAGAAAACGTAAAAATAGTAGGAACAGAAACAATAGAAATAAAAATAGAAGAAAGAAACCCCTAAACAGTAAAGATGCGTCTAAGTAGAGTATACCTTATTTTGTTTTCTTTTGCTTTAATGATGGTTTCTTGCGATTCCAATCGTGTTTTTGATGAGTATAAATCAGTACCCAACGTCTGGCATAAGGATTCTATAGCCAGTTTTAAAATAAACCCGCCAGATTCAATAAACCCATATAATCTGTTTGTTAATTTAAGAAATACCAATGTCTATAAATACAATAATTTGTTCTTAATTGTTGAGATGGTATTCCCACACGGTAAGACCATAGCAGATACGTTGGAATACAAAATGGCAGACCCAAGCGGTAAATTATTGGGAACAGGATTAACCGATATTAAAGAAAATAAATTGTGGTATAAGGAAGGGGTGGTGTTTAAAGAAGTTGGTGAGTATACCGTTAACATACAGCACGCCATGCGCGAAAATGGAAAAGTAAATGGTGTTGTAGAACTGGAAGGTGTTACAGATGTAGGTTTTAGAATAGAAAAGCCATAAAACACCAATTAACTTTAAAATACTTAAGGCACTTATAATTTTAGGCACTTTAGTTATGGCGAAAATAAAAAAACAAACCTCAAAGAACCAGGACTTTTCAAAATACATTCGTTGGTTTTGGATGTTGTTTTTAGCTGGAATAGTTTCAATAGTAGTATTATTCTTGGTTGCTTCATGGGGATGGTTAGGGGAACTGCCAGACCATACTGTTTTAGAAAACCCTAAAACTAATTTGGCGACAGAAATTATTTCTTCAGATGGAGAAACACTTGGAAAATTTTATTATGATGATAATAGAACACCTGTAGGTTTTGATGAGTTGCCCAAACATTTAGTTGAAGCCTTAATAGCTACCGAAGACGCTCGGTTTCATGACCATTCTGGAATAGATGCTCGAGGTACCTTACGTGCGGCTGTTATGTTGGGCAGTGGTGGTGGAGCTAGTACTATATCTCAACAATTGGCAAAACAGTTATTTACCAAACAAGTTTCAAAAAGTAAACTGGAGCGTGCTTTTCAAAAAGTAAGGGAATGGGTTATCGCTACCCGTTTGGAACGTCAATACACCAAAGAGGAAATCATCGCTCAATACTTTAATATTTACGATTTTCTTAATAATGCAGATGGTATTCGCAGTGCAGCCCGTATCTATTTTGGCAAGGAACCTTGGGATTTGGAGTTAAAAGAATCTGCTATGTTGGTAGGGATGTTTAAAAACTCGGCACTTTATAATCCTCGTGTTAGACCTGAAATTACAAAGGATAGACGCAATGTGGTATTGGCCCAAATGGAAAAGTATG
The DNA here is from genome assembly GCF_022662175.1 of Aestuariivivens marinum. Lineage (GTDB taxonomy): Bacteria > Bacteroidota > Bacteroidia > Flavobacteriales > Flavobacteriaceae > Aestuariivivens > Aestuariivivens marinum. Next base: position 821,873 of record NZ_JAKMCR010000001.1, read on the forward strand.
GGTACATTACTGTACAGGTAAAAGATTCTTTACAGAAAACGGAGTTGGATTTAAACTATACACCAGAATCACATAGAGAAGGTATAGCGACTTATTTTAGGGAGTACTTAAAAACCTTTATGAAAGATTGGATTGAAAAAAATCCTAAGCCCGATGGAACTAAATGGAGTTTGTACAATGATGGATTAAAAATATATACTACTATCGATTCACGTATGCAGCAACATGCCGAAGATGCAGTTCAACAACACATGCCAAGGTTACAGGCCGAATTTTTCCACCAAAACACACCAAAGCGTAACCCCACAGCACCATTTTTAGAGTTGACGACAGGAGCTATAGATACTTTATTGTTGCGTGCTATGCGACAAACCAAGCGTTGGAATAGGATGAAATACGATTTAAAAAAGAGCAATGAAGAAATAGAACAATCTTTTTTTAAGCCTGTACAGATGACGGTTTTTGAATGGAAGGATGGAAAAGCTTCAGAAAAAGACACCATTATGAAACCCATTGACTCCATGCGTTATTATAAATCGTTTTTAAGAACAGGTATGATGTCCATGGATCCGCAAACAGGCCATGTAAAAGCTTGGGTTGGAGGCATTAATTACAGACACTTTCAATACGATATGGTCAAGCAAGGGAAACGCCAAATAGGATCAACTTTTAAACCGTTTGTATATACAGCGGCGATAGATCAATTGCATTTGTCACCTTGCGATGAAATACCTGATACGCCGTTTTGTATAGAAAAGAACAAGTATGGAAACCCAGAAGAATGGTGTCCTAAAAATTCTGATGACGATTATGGTGGGGTACGCACTTTAAAAAATGCTTTGGCGAATTCTGTAAATACGGTTACTGCTCGATTGATAGATAAAGTAGGTCCATTGCCAGTAAAAGAATTAGCAGAAAAGTTGGGTGTCGAATCTAATATTCCACCTGTGCCATCCATTGCGCTAGGAACTCCAGATTTAAGTGTTTACGAAATGGTAGGGGCTTATGCTGCTTTTGCCAATAAAGGTGTGTACACCAAACCTGTTATGGTCATGCAGATTGAAGATAAAAACGGAACCATTTTGTATCAATTTAAACCCAATACCCGTGACGTGTTAAGTGAGGAAACAGCCTATGTAACCGTAAAGCTGTTAGAGGGGGTTACACAATATGGATCAGGGGTTCGTTTAAGAACCAAAGGAGCAGATGCTTATAGGCCAGATTATAAGGAAATTGCAACCGGATATCCTTATGAATTTACCAATCCTATAGCTGGAAAGACGGGAACCACACAAAACCAAAGTGATGGTTGGTTTATGGGTATGGTACCTAATTTAGTAACTGGTGTATGGGTAGGAGGAGAAGATCGAGCTGTTCATTTTTCATCTATTACTTATGGTCAAGGAGCAGCTATGGCCTTACCAATATGGGGTTTGTATATGAAAAGTTGTTATGCCGATGAGGAGCTAAACATCTCTAAGGATGAATTTGAACCACCTGCAGCCCTTTCTATAATTGTAGATTGTTCAGAGGAAGGGAAGAGCACTATTATTGATGATATCCAAGAAGAGGCTGTTCCCGAGGGATTGGATTTTAATTAAGTCTTCCGTCCTACAGTCCTTTCCCATTTCAGGGAAGGAATTAGGTTTGTATTTTATTTTAAATCTTTCTCTTGTTAAGGCGAGGAAGTCTATATGGTTTTAGCAAAGGCTATAAAAAAACCTATCGATTCTGGGTTTTTCATAGAATCTATATTAATGGATTTTTCCAAAGGCATTTTTAACAAGATTTTTTTGACCGGAGCTTCCATTTTTTTGCCACTTATAGTATAGGGAATGTCTAGGACTTCAATAATAGTGTCAGGAACGTGCCTTGGCGAGTATTCTTTTTTAAGCTGTTCATTTATTTGGGTTTTTGTATCGTCTGTTAAATCAAAACCAGATTTCATTTTTACAAACAATGGCATAAAATGTTTACCACCATTTAATTCTAAATTCACAATGAGGGCATCTTCTATAGTTTCTATTTTATTAATACTTCTGTAAATTTCACTTGTGCCAATACGAATGCCATGTCGGTTTAAGGTAGCATCCGATCGTCCATAAATAACGAGTCCGTGGGTTTGGGAATTTATCTTTATAAAATCACCGTGTCGCCATTTCCCTGGATAATGTTCAAAATAACTGGCTTTGTAGTTTGCTTTATTAGGATCGTTCCAAAAATATATGGGCATGGAAGGCATAGGTTGGTCTATTGTCATTTCACCTAGTTCATCTTCTATGGGATGCCCATTATCATCATAAGCATATAGAGAGACACCTAGGGCACGACATTGAATTTCACCAGCATGAACGGCATAAAAGGGTGTACCACCCACAAAGGCTGTACATACATCGGTGCCTCCAGCCATTGAACATAGCCAAACGTTTTGTTTAATGTTTTCGTAGACATATTCAAAAGCTTCATAGGGCAATGGTGCCCCTGTAGAACTAATGGAACGGATTGATGCTAAACTGTATTTTTCTTTTAGAGAAATATTTCTTTTCATACTTGCCACTAAAAATGGTGCGCTTGTGCCAAAGTGGTTAATTTTAACGTCTTCCGAAAACTCCCATAGCTTGTAGAAATCTGGGGAAGTTGGGGACCCATCATATAATACAATAGTTGCACCCAGTAATAAAGGAGATTGAAGGAAGTTCCACATCATCCAGCCCGTAGTGGTAAACCAAAAATAGCGCTCACCCTCATGTACGTCATTTTGAAATGCTAAATATTTTAAGTGTTCCAATAAAATGCCGCCATGAGAATGTACTATGGCTTTAGGTAAGCCAGTTGTTCCTGAAGAATACAATACCCAGATAGGGTGATTAAAATCTACAGGTTCGAACGTCAATGGTTCACCTTGTTTTTTAAATATGTCGTTAATGTCTATAAAATCCTTTGGGAAATTTTCAATAGCATTTTTGTTGAGGTATGGCAATACAACAACCTTTTCTAAAGAAGGTAGAGCATTGGCGATGGCTATAGAAGCCCCAGTTTTATCATAAGGTTTTCCATTATAGTAATATCCATCAACCGTTATAAAAACCTTAGGTTTAATTTGTGCAAATCGGTCTATAACACTTTCGCTACCAAAGTCTGGTGATGTACTGGACCAAATAGCTCCTATGGAATTAGCTGCTAAAAATGAAATTGTCGCTTCGGGGACATTGGGTAGAAAGGCAACCACTCTATCACCTTTGGTAAGGCCGATAGATTTTAAATAAGTAACCATAGATGCGACCTTTTCCCGTAATTCATTCCAAGATATCTCAAGGTAAACGCCTTGTTCATTGTTAAATATTATGGCCGTTTCTTCACTTAAATGGGAATGTCTAAAAATATGTTCGGAATAGTTTAATGTTGCACCTAAAAACCATTCAACATCGGGCATAGTTCCTTTTGTTAAAACAGAGTAGTAGGGTTGATGTGAAATAACACCAAAATAATCCCAAATGCTTATCCAGAAATCTTCAATATGGTTTACAGACCATTGCCATAGCTCGTTATAGGTATTAAGTTGTAACTTCTTGTTATTGGCTAACCATGTTTTATATTTATATAAATGACTGTTTTCTTTGAAGGTAATTGAACCTTCCCATAATTTTTTATGATGCATTTATCCTTTTTTAAGAGGTTTAAAGATAATGATAATTCAAAGAAAAAAACAGGTTAAGATACCGCAGAAATTAAAGCTGTTATAGCTAAAGTGTTAAAAATTTATGCATTTCAACGATTTATTATGTTTTTAATCTATTTTTATTAAAAAAAGTTTCATATTTACAGTCCCCAAATAAACCTAATCAATTTTTAGATTTGTCTCAAGTCTACCATAAATTTTAACCTACTTATCGATGGAACCAAATCTACCTGAGCAAATAGAAATTAAAGACAGTAAATTGAAGGAAACACTTCAAGAACATTTACAATTTTTAAAAGGTTTACTGTATATTACAAAAAAAGTATTCATGCTATAATCCTTTTGGTATAGCATGAATTAACTTTTTTGTGTACTCCGTTTTAGGGTTGTTGTAAATTACATCGGCATCATCCAACTCTTCGATTTTACCTTTATTCATCACTAACAGTTGGTCGCTCATATACTTTACTACGGCTAAATCGTGTGAAATAAAAATATAGGTAAAGCCAAAATCTTCTTTTAGTTCATTCAACAGATTTAGTACTTGTGCTTGTACTGATATGTCTAATGCCGAAACCGATTCGTCACATACGATTAATTTGGGTTGTAATGCAATGGTTCTGGCAATACCTATACGTTGGCGTTGTCCTCCCGAAAATTCATGCGGATAACGGTTAAAATAACCTTCTAACAAACCAACCCGATTTAAAATATCCAATACTTTTGCTTTACGCTCTGCATCGGTAGTGCCTATACCATGTACTTTCATAGGCTCCATTATCGCTTCGCCTACTGGAATTCTGGGATTTAAGGATGAAAAAGGGTCTTGAAAGATGATTTGGATTTCCTTTCTCAGGGTTCGAATGTTGGCTCTTGATAGTTTGGTAATGTCTGTTCCCTTATACAAAATAGTACCTGCCGTTGCCTTATCGAGTTGTAAAATGGCATTACCCAAAGTTGATTTTCCACATCCCGATTCACCTACCAAGCCTAAAGTTTCTCCTTTGTAGAGTTTGAAGCTCACTTGATTTACGGCCTTGAATGCCGATGGTTTGGTAAACCACCCCGATTTTGAGATATATTCCTTTTCAACATTAACAACTTCCAATAATGGCGGTTTGCTGTACAACTTTTTGTGAAAGGCTTTACGCTGTTGAGGCGTTATAATATCTTTTGAAAAGGTATTATTTAGATAATCCTGTATGGTAGGTAGTGTTTTAAACCGAGCATCTAATGAAGGCCTTGAGTTTATTAGGGCTTTGGTGTAATTGTGCTGCGGATTTTTAAATATGGATGTTACGTCACCCTGTTCAACAATATCGCCTTTGTACATCACTAACACCCGATTCGCGATTTCGGAAATTAAAGCCAAATCGTGGGTAATGAAAATGATGCTCATTTTAGTATCTTCTTGTAAGGCTTTTAAAAGATTTATAATTTCCTTTTGTACTGTTACATCTAGTGCTGTAGTAGGTTCGTCTGCTATTAAAATATCGGGTTTACATGCAATGGACATGGCTATCATGACCCGTTGTTTTTGTCCGCCAGAAATTTCATGTGGATAAGCATCAAAAATACGGGAAGGCGTTGGCAACTTTACTTTTTCGAATAGTGCAATGGTTTTTTCCTTTGAAGCTGATTTTGATAAGTTGGTATGTTGTAACAATATCTCCTGAACTTGTTTTCCACAGGACATGGACTGATTTAAGGAACTCATGGGTTCCTGAAAGATCATAGCTATCTTTTTACCCCTAATATGTTGAAAATCTTTGTTTGAAAGTTGCGTTAAATCTTTATTGTTATAAATAATAGAACCTGAAGTTATATTTGAAATACGCTTGGGAAGCAAGCCTAAAATAGCCAAGGACGACACTGACTTCCCCGAACCCGATTCACCAACAATACCAAGTATTTCATTACCGTATAATTGATATGAGATATTATGGATGACCTTATTCTCTCCAAAGGTGATGGAAAGGTTTTCTATTTGTAATAAAGGTTTTTTTGTTGCCACGAATTCACGAATTTTTAAAATTCAATTTTATTTAAATGTCATCTTAAGTATCTAGTAAAGCTTTATAAAGGTTTAAGTCGAGAGGTTTGCTTTTGAGGTTATTCGGTAAGGCTTCAACTGTGCTCGACATGCAAGTAGTTACATTTTCTATTTTATAACAACTTGATTATGAATTTATTAGGCTTCCATATTTTATGTTTTTTAAAATTTTCCTCAAATCTTTTTTATCATAGGGTTTAATTAAGTTCTCAGGTATCCATAGTTTTACTAGTTTTTCCAGATGTAGTATTGGATTAATATCTTTACTTTTTAAAGTAATTCCTAAACATAAGACTTTAAGGCCGGTTAATCCTTTTAAAAACTCCAAATCATTAATTTTAATTCTTGGACCATCAATGGATGTTGAGATGACTAAACTTTGAAGATTTATTAGGCTAGATAATTTATTAAAATCACCTACCTTTTGAAAGTTCTCTAATTCTAAAGTTTCTAATTTTATCAATTTAGATATTCCTTCAATAGACTGTAATCTCGGATTGCTTCCAAAATAAAGGTGTTTAAGGTTAGTTAATTGAGAAATACTGTCTAAAGATTCAACCTTCCCCCATTTCACATATAATCCTTCAAGGTTTTGCATACAGCAAATTGATTCAAAGAAAGACTGGTCAATTTGGTGAGTTGTCATAAGATATTTCACGTTATCCAATTTTGGAAGGGTTTCAGACCAAACTCTTCTAAGTTCTTTTCTTTTTGAAGCTGAAAGATTTCTGACATCTTGATTTAAAGTTGATAAAGCAACAATCAATCGGTCTGTTTCGAAAATACCTGTATCTTCAACTGGCAAACTTTGTGGCCAAAAGCCATCATTAAATCTCCAAAAACCAATTTCAATATCTTTAGTGGTCATTATAAATTATTGTAATTGCGTCTTTTTAAACATGTATAACTTCATCATCACTTAAAAGGTCCTCTCCTCGTAACCTTAAAAAGATTTGGGCTACGGCTATGGTATCTTTTTCGCAATAGGTAATAATACGATCTATATTCTTGTCTTCATAATAAACACGGTACACTTCACTACCATCAATGTCATCTTTTGGCGATGGGATACCTAAAACATTGGTTAACAGTTTAAGGGAGGTGTAGGTTTTATAATCCCCAAATTTCCAAAGCTCTAAGGTGTCCAAGTGTGGTACTTCCCAAGGCTTTTTGCCAAATAGATTTAATTTATAAGGCAACTCTATGTTATGAATAATCATACGGCGTGCAATATAGGGAAAGTCGAATTCCTTGCCATTGTGGGCGCACAATAAATGTTTTGCTTGACTGAAATGTGAAATGAGTAGGGTTTTAAAATCTTTTAATATAATGACTTCATCACCATAAAATGAGGTAACACGAAATCGTCTATGTTCACTTTGGAACGTAAAATATCCCACCGAAATACAAACTATTTTCCCAAACTCTGCCCAAATACCGGCACGTTCGTAAAACTCTTCGGCGGTAAAGTCGTCTTTACGTTGGTATTGTGATTTTGCTTCCCAAAGTACCTTTTTTGTATCATCCAACTCTGAAAAGTCTTGGGTTTCGGGAACAGTTTCTATATCTAGAAACAGAATGTTTTCGAGGTTGAGTTTATTGATCATGGGCTAACATATTATAAGCTTCTTCAATATATACATCTACATCTTCGGCAAATTCACCAATAAATGTTTGAGGCGTGCGTTTATGTCCCAGTCTAACGACAATGATGTTGTTGAGCCTATCTACAATAACCATTTGACCTAAATGACCTCGCATAATAAAAAATGATTTGCTGTCTTTTTCATAAAGCCACCAACCATAACCGTACTGTGGACTTTCAGCAAAGCGAGGTGTAATCGCTTTGGAAACAAACGTAGAATCCAAAATTTGCTTACCATTCCATTTGCCATAGTCTTTGTAAAGTTTGCCAAATCTGGCAAAATCCTTGGCATTGCTGGCAATACAACAATAGGCTTTTACCATATCGTTAGCTTTGCTATCTACCTGCCATAAGGTTTCATTTTCACAACCCAACGGTTTCCAGAAACTATCCTCTAAATACTCATATAATTTTTTGCCAGTCGCCTTTTCTATAACCATGCCCAGCATTTGCGTATCACCACTAGCGTATTTAAAGTATTGTCCAGGCTGTTCAACAACTTTTACTTTATCCAATATCATGGTGTTTAAATCGTCATCAAAATATGCTCTTGTGGTAATGGAAAATGGAGAATAATAAGCTTCATCCCAATTAGAACCGGAGGCCATACTCGATAAATCCCCTACCGTTAATGTTGCAGCCAAACCATCACAGTATTCTGGTAAAAAATCACAAACGGGTTGGTTTAAACTTTTAATGTAACCATCCATAATGGCCTTGCCTAAAAGACCAGTTACATAACTCTTGGCCATGGAAAAGGAATTGGATTTGGAGTTTTCATTAAAACCATCATAATACTTTTCAAACCAAATGCTGTCATTTTTTATAATAACAAAAGCAATAGTGCTATAAGTGTTATTGGCATGAGTAAGGATATCTGTTTCTTTAACTTTATTATAGTTTTTGTGATTAGGCCAAGGTTGGGGTGTTCCGTTTTTAATAACTTGATTATCGAAATTTTTGTAGTCTTCCAAAAATGCAGTGGTATGGCCATTTAAATAAATGTTCTTAACGGCTTTTATAAGGTAATCGGTATCGGTTACATAGAGAGCAATTACAAGCAATACTAATAGAACAGCCAACCATTTTAGAGCTTTTTTTATTGGTTTCATATGAGGTTTTATATTGTAATAAATATAGAAAAATTAATTTACCCTATACGTGTACAACATTCTTAAATTAAAACAAGCTTTGCTGTTTATAGGGGCTTTCATGCTCTAGCAGCCACTGTTTTCTATGAAGTCCTCCAGCATACCCTGTTAAACTGCCATCGCTCCCAATTACCCGATGGCAGGGAACGACAATCCAAAGTCGGTTTTTAGCATTGGCATTGGCCACAGCACGAATGGCCTTTATATCACCCAGTTGTTTGGACAGCTCAAAATAAGATGTGGTTTTACCATAGGGAATACACTCCAATTGTTTCCAGACCTGTTTTTGGAAATCGGAGCCTTGTGGATTTAGTTTTAGGTTAAATTCATGTCTTGTACCCTCAAAATATTCGTTAAGTTGCATAACACAATCTTCTAATGTCTCTGGAATAACATCAGTTACTTCTTCTACTGAATTAAGCACTGTTATTTCAGTAATACCATCTTCGCTGCCAATAATTTTGGTAAATCCCAAAGGCGATGTTATAATGCAGCTTTCCATTAGTTTTCTGAAGTATTATCTATATAGATACCCAATTTTTTGGCTCGGGTTTCCCAGCTTTTTCGAGCTAAAAGCTGCAAATCGGACACATTGTCGCTTTCGTCCATAATCTCAAGACCCAATAGAGTTTCAATAACATCTTCCATGGTTACCAAGCCGCTAACACTACCATATTCATCGACTACTAAAGCCATATGGTTTCTGCTTTCCACCAACTTTTCAAAAAGAGTAGGAATAGGCAAATTTCTGTTTACTACAATAATATCCCGTTTGATATCAGATAGTTTTTTGGAGCTATTATCCAGAGCCATTTCCTTGAACACGTCGTCTTTTAAAACAAGTCCGGTAATGTTATCCGAATTGTCCCTGTAAACAGGAATTCTAGAGAATCTCAGGTTTAGATTTTTATTAAAAAATACTTCAACAGTTGAGGTTTCGTCTTCCGTTTTCATTACTGTTCTAGGAGTCATCACATCCTTAGCAAAAACTTGTTTAAAGTTGAGCAGGTTTTTAATAATAAGGCTTTCGTTTTCCTGAAATACCCCTTCTTTATGTGCCATATCGGTCATTGCCATAAAACTTTCCCTGCTCAGTACACTACCATGGTGTCCCTTTCCTCCAATTAGTTTTGTAGTGAGTTGAAGCAACCAAAGTAATCCGGTCCATTTTAAAGGGAAGATTAAAACGGTAAGGGTTTTTGAGGTAAAATTAGCTAGGCCTTTCCAGTAAGTGGCACCAATGGTTTTCGGAATAATTTCGGAAGCCACTAAAATTAAAAAGGTCATAATAGCCGAAACAATGCCTACAGTGTTAATTCCTAAAAATTCAATATTATGTAGGCTTTCGGCTTGAATACCCACCATCATGGCACCCAATGTATGAGCAATGGTGTTTAGGGTAAGAATGGCAATTAAAGGTTTGTCGACATCTTTTTTTAAGGTTTCCAACATTAAAGCATAATCTTTGCCTTCCTGTTTTTTAATGTTTATAAAGGTAGGAGTTACACTAAGTAAAACGGCTTCGAGAATGGAACATAAAAACGAAAAGAAAATGGAAATAGTTGCCCAAAAAATTAATGCGCTCATAGCTTGTTTTAAAGGACTAAAATACTAATTATTTTTAATTGTATTGGCTGTTTAGAACACTTGTTGTAAAGTTGGGTAAACCAGAAGCTGATTAAAAAAGTAGAACAATAAATCACATAAATTAACAAATAAGGTTTTGAAGCTACAAAAGTATTTTGTTTTGATTGTATTAATCAATGTCTAAAACAACTTTAGTTGCCCATGTTTGTAACTGTTATGAAGTGTAGTGTTGAGCTTGGGCATCCCTTTATCATTAAAATATTTCTGCCTAGCCAATTTCACCAGATTGTTTATCTGTTCTGCTATTTGACCTTCACCACGCATTCGTTTACCGTAACGACTGTCATTTAACGAGCCACCGTGGCAACTTTTAATTTGGTTCAGTATTTTTTCAGATCGATCGGGCATGGTCTTTTTTACCCAATCTGTAAAAATCTCGCCAATACCACCATTCAATCGTACTATAGTATGAGCAATAGATGATGCGCCGTGTTCTGAAGCAGCTTTAGCCAAGGGTAAAACCTCATGGCTGTTAATGGAGGGGATTAGTGGTGCTAGCATGACATTTACAGGAATGCCATGGTCGCTTAATGTTTTAACCGTTTCCAAACGTTTATTAATGGTTGCCGTTCTAGGTTCAAGAACACGCCTTGTGTCCTCGGAAAGAGAGGTAATGGATACATTAACCGCTATCAACAGGTCTTCATTAAGGGCTTTTAAAACATCCAAATCCCTTAATATCAATGCGTTTTTTGTAATAATGGCTACAGGGTGTCTGTACTTTAAAAATACTTCCAAACATTGTCTGGTGATTTCAAATTTCTGTTCAGCAGGCTGATAACAATCGGTGTTGCCCGATAAAACAATAGGATGGACTTTCCAGCTTTTCTTTTTAAGTAAAGTTTCTAATAATTTTGGAGCTTCTTTTTTAACTAAAATACGTCGCTCAAAATCCAATCCGGCACTATAACCCCAATATTCATGACTGTTTCTGGCGTAGCAATAAATACAGCCATGTTCGCAGCCTTGGTAAGGATTCATACTGTACATTAAACCCAAATCTGGACTTTTAACCTTGTTCACTATAGTCTTTGGGAAAACTGGCAGATAAAGTGTTTTGTTTTTATCGGTCGGTTCGCTTTCCTTTCTACAAAATTCCAAAAAGTCGCTACGTATTTCATGGTTCAGTTCGAAGAAACGATTAGGGACGTTAAGTTGTGCACCACGTCCTTTTATGGCATTTTTTTGGTTCATTGTAGTAAAATTATGGGTTGAATACTTAATGGCGAACACTTTAAAATTAGATATAATTTGAATGGTAAACTGTTAAAACAAAAACGGGTTATCAACAAATGTGGTTTTGTGTTGCCGTAAAAAATGTCGAACTTAGTCTGCACCAGATATGTAGTGTATTTTACAAATTTTGAAATAGTTTCTGTTATGAATAAACCATCCATTTTTTTAATACTTTTTGCTTTTGTTTTTTTATCCTGTAATAAAACGAAGTCAGAGGAAAGCCCCAAAGAAGTAAAACGGCCAAATATTATTTTGGTGTACATGGACGATATGGGTTATGGCGATTTGGAATGCTATGGAAATCCACTTATAAAGACCCCTAACATCAACAAAATGGCTCAGGAAGGCCTAAAGTTTACCTCGTTTTATGCGCCTAGTTCGGTGTGTACACCCTCCCGTGCAGGGTTGCTTACTGGGAGATATCCTATTAGGAATGCACCCAACAATTTTGGTCCAGAATCTACCACGGGTTTGCCTCTAACCGAGGTCACTATTGCCAATGTTTTAAAAGAAGCGGGATATGTAACGGGAGCGATTGGCAAATGGCACTTGGGACACTTGCCACAATACCTTCCCACTGCTCGCGGGTTCGATTATTTTTATGGTCTGCCCTATAGTAACGACATGATTTTACCTTGGTGCCCTTGGCTAACCGAAGATGACAGGTTGTATATGTATGAAAATGATAAACCGATTAAGGAAATTGGAAAGCAGCAGGATCGTTTGATGCTCGATTATTCCGAAAAGGCAATAAACTTTATTAAAGAACACAAAAACGAACCTTTTTTCCTGTATTTGGCCCATGCCATGCCCCATTTGCCCATTAGTGCACCGGAAGAATTTAAAAGTACTTCGCAAGCAGGCTTGTACGGCGATGTTATTGAAACTATAGATTGGACTATTGGCGAGCTTCTTAAAACCTTAAAGGAAAATAATTTAGAAGAAAATACCCTTGTTGTATTTACTAGCGATAATGGCCCTTGGCATAACTTGCCCGACCGTATGTTGGCCGATGGCGTGGAACGCTGGCATACAGGATCAGCAGGGTTTTTTAGGGGCGCCAAAATGACAACTTATGAAGGTGGCTCCAGAGTACCTGCCATTATGTATTGGCCCAATACCATTAAAGAAAATCAAGTGAATAGAGATATCGTATCGGGGTTGGATTTGTTCCCAACATTTGTAGCCTTGGCGGAAGGCGAAATACCCAATCAATATCCTATAGATGGGGAAAATCTATTGGGGTTGATTAAGGAACAACAGCATTCACCGCGTACGGCATTGATGTATTGCTCGGGCAAGACCATTGAAGCCATTCGTGAGCAGGAATGGAAACTACGAATCACCGAAACCGATAGTGTACAACTCTTTAACTTAAATGAAGACCCAAGTGAACAATACAATCGTGCTGCTTCATTTCCAGATAAAGTGCTAAAGTTAAAATCAAAAATGAAGGTTTTTGCGAAAGAAACGGGATCGGAGGTTATTTTTGGGTTATAACTGTAGATATTTGTTAATGTTGATGAATCGTTCACTCGGAGATGGATTATACATCTCTTAAGAAAGGGTTTCATATTAATGGCCTAATTATCTAACATTGGTTATTTAATTTTTAGATTTTTGATTTTTATAACTGGAACAGGAGTTAAGTATTATTCACCACTAAAATCAGCCTTTCGTTTTTCTAAAAAAGCAGAGGTACCTTCCTTAAAATCTTTAGTACCAAATGCATTTCCAAAGGCATTGATTTCGACATTGTAGCCATCAACACCATCTTTATAATTGGCATTAATGGATTTAATGGCTGCTGCAATAGCAACTGGTGAGTTTCGGGAAATTTTAATAGCGAGTTTTTCGCATAGAGGTAAAAGATCTTCTTGAGATGCAACATGGTTTACCAAGCCATAACTTAGCGCTTGGTTGGCATCAATCATTCCAGCAGTCATTATAAGTTCCATAGCACGACCTTTGCCAATGAGTTGTGGTAAGCGCTGTGTACCACCATAACCTGGGATAACCCCTAAAGACACCTCAGGTAAGCCCATTTTAGCATTATCGCTAGCTACCCTAAAATGACAGGCCATTGCCAATTCAAGTCCACCACCTAATGCAAATCCATTAATTGCTGCAATAACAGGGGTGCTTAAATTTTCAACAAAATCGAATAAAAGTTGTTGCCCATTAGCAGCTAATAGCTTACCTTCTTCAGCATTAAAATGGGCAAATTCACTAATATCAGCACCAGCAACAAAAGCCTTGTCGCCACCGCCAGTAACAATTATGACCTTGATATTTTTATCCTTATTGGCTGTATCAAACGCATCATGTAGTTCTTGTATCGTATCCTTGTTTAAAGCGTTTAATTTATTGGGACGGTTAACGGTGATAATAGAGGTGCTGTTATGGTTTTTGGAAATAATATTTTGGTAGTTCATGATGTTAAGCTTTTGGGAATACTACTTTAAACATAGTGCCTTTGTCTTTCTGAGATTCAAAAGAAATGGAACCGTTATAGGTTTCAACAATGTTTTTAACCATTGCCAAGCCAAGCCCCATACCGCTTGATTTTGTAGTAAACTTAGGTTCAAATACCTTGTCCTTGTTTTCTTCTGGAACACCAGAACCATTATCGGTAACAGTTATAATCACATTGTTGTCCAGTTCGCTTACGTGGACTATAATTTGTGGAGTGTCAATTTTTGAAATGGCTTGTATTGCATTTTTAACCAAATTAGTAACCACTCGGATGAGCTGAGTTCTGTCGAACTTAGCAATAATTTCTTCGGCATCCCTAGTAAATATAATATATTCTTCGTTAAATATATCTAATGCTAATTTAACAATATTAACCACGTTTAAGGTTTCGTTTTGCTGTGCGGGCATTTTGGCAAAAGTAGAGAATGCCGATGCAATGGAGCTCATTGTATCGATTTGTTGGATTAAGGTTTTGCTGTATTCATCTACTTTAGAGATGATAGTTGAGTCTTTTGGATCAAATTTTCGTTGAAAGTTTTGAACGGTCAAGCGCATGGGAGTTAACGGATTTTTAATCTCGTGTGCCACCTGTTTGGCCATTTCTCGCCAGGCCTGTTCACGCTCACTGGTCGCCAACTTAACAGCGCTCTCCTCCAACTCGTCAATCATACTATTATAGGAGTTTACCAAAGTGGATATTTCTTCGCTGGTATCGTCTATAACAATCTTTTCATTCCTTTTTTCCAGTCGGGTAGCATTTATTTTGTCACTAATGGCCTTTAAGGATTTTGTAATGTATCTAGACAACCAAAAGGAAATTACTATGGCCATAATTAATACAAACAAATAGACAAAGCTTAAACGTGTTAGAAATTCGTTAAGTTCTCTTGCTAAAAAGTCGTCTCGCTCTAAATAAGGAAGATTTAAAATAGCTAAGGGTTTAAATTTTCTATCGGTGATATAGGTGTAGGACGACAGATAAGCTTCTCCATTTTCTTCATGTTTATCTACAAACCTATGGTCAGCAGTATTGGAAACAGCATTTAAAATTTCGGCTCTTAAGCAATGGTGCAATGTGTCCTGTGCTAATATGGCCTTTGAGGATTTCAAAAGTGTGCCTTCTAAATCGTAAAGATTAATCTGTAAGGAGTGGATGTCGGCTATTTTATTAAGTTCATCTTTAAAGATAAGAGGTATTTTTTCTGTTAAAACTGGATATGAAGTTTCCTTGATAACATTTCCTAAATGCCTTTGTATGGCTCTTTCCTTACGCTGTAAACGTTGTTTGTGGTAGTCTTTGGTCTCTTCGTTATATTGATAAATAGCCACAAGCGCTATAATTATTGATGCCACAAGCACTAATAAAATCATAGCAATAAAAATGCGGGTACGTAAAGACAGGCTTTTAAGTTTCATTGGCATAAATATAACAATAATCACACCAACTCTTTTCCAAGAAATTCTAAAAAGATAAAACCAAAAACCAACAATTTATTTGTTTAGGATATGGAATTTAAAATTCCCCCTAGGCTTCAGGGTTTCGTTCCCTGATATTTTTATAAACTTTAAAACCTAACATAATAAGAACGCCTAAAACCATAAGGCCAATAATGCCCCAAATCCAATTTATTGTACTTTTTAAAATCGCCAAAAACACTACGGCAAATAAGATAAAGGTGGCACCTTCATTCCAAATACGCATAAAGCTAGATGATTTATTTATTACATCTTGCTGTAGTTGCTTAAAATACTGATGCGTTTTTAAGTGATAAATAAAGAGCATTACCACAAAGACTAGCTTAACTTTCATCCAACCACTGTATAATAGTGGATGATTTAAAATGAGCAATATAACTGCAAAAAAAGTAGCCAAAATAGCTGAAGGCCAAGTGATAATATACCATAAACGTTTGGCCATGAGTTTCAATTGTTTTCCAAGGATTTCCTTTTCTGGTAAAGGTTTGTAATAGGCTTCAATTTGATACACAAACAATCTTGGAATATAAAATAAACCTGCAAACCAAGTAATAACAAAAATGAGATGAAAGGCTTTGATGTATTGGTAATATTCTAAAAATTCATCCATAAATCATATAGTTTAAACATTGATATTGGACCATTTGTTTATCCAATTAGCCAATAAATCAACAAACTCTTGGTCGTCATTTAGACAAGGGATTGTGGTATATGTATTGCCTCCCATTTCATGAAAAATCTCCTGACCTTCCATAGCAATTTCTTCTAGAGTTTCTAAACAATCACTAACAAAAGCAGGAGTAACAATGGCCATGTTTTTAACACCTTGTTTTGCCAAGCGCTCAATGGTGCGATCTGTATAAGGTTGCAACCACGGATCGAAGCCTAATCGCGATTGAAATGAGGTTGAGTAAGAACCTTCTTTTAAATCAAGCTTTTTTGCGACCAATCTGGTAACTTCCAAACATTGGTGTCTATAACAAAACTCATGGGCATTACTTGGAGTAACACAGCATTTGCCATCAATTCTGCAATGTGATTTGGTGATATCACTTTTTCGAATATGGCGTTCTGGAACACCATGGTAAGAAAAGAGTAAATGCTCGTATGGTTTATTTTCTAAATGTGTCTTAATGGAGTTTGAGAGTACTTTAATGTAATCGGGATTGTTGTAAAATGCAGGAACAGTTTCTATTTTTAACTGCGGGAAATGAGTTTGCCTTATTTTTTCAGCTAAAACTAGGATGGTTTCGGTAGTCGCCATTGCAAATTGCGGATAAAGAGGAAACAACAACACTTCATCTACCCCTTTATCGACCAACTCCCGGAACCCTTTTTCAATGGTCATACTGCCATAACGCATCGCCAAAGCTACTGGTACATCAACTTCTTTTTGTACTTTCTTTTTAAGTCTTTCAGAGATGACTATAAGCGGACTCCCTTCTTCCCACCATATTTTTTTATAGGCTGCAGCAGAGGCTTTAGGTCTTGTTTTTAAAATAATGCCCCTTACCAGTAAAGCTCTGGCAGTGTAGGGGATATCTATAACCCGTTCGTCCATTAAAAATTCGCCCAAATATTTTTTTACATCCTTTGGTTCAGGGCTATCGGGTGAACCTAGGTTTACGAGTAAAATTCCTTTCTTCATAGTGTAAAAATACAATAGTAATTATAATAACAATACTTTGCTATTATAGTATTTTATTATTAAGAATTAAATCAAATTGATATCTCATATTTTAAAAACACTACAACTATTCCGCTTCATATTTTTTTGCGATGATACAACTTTGGTCGCTCTTCATTGTAATCGCAATCTTGAAAGATTCCGAATGATACCGAAGGGCGCACTAACGATTTAGTAATCACTCTTTTAGTAAGGGCTTCTATTTTAGGTGTTAAATATTTCATTTTCAGAATTTTGATTAAACTAAAACACTAAAACTACCGCTTTAAACAATATAAAATACCCCCTAATAAATGATTTTGAAATTCTGGCTCACTATACGATTCTACCGTATGCCCCATAGCGGTGTAAAACGATTTTCCACCGTCGAATTCATGATACCAGGCGATAGGATGAAACGCCCCATTTTTTCCGCCTTCATATGTTGTTTCATCTAGCATTAAAAGCACATTTACCTTTTTATTTATCGACTTAAAATTATACCATTCATCAAAATGAACCCATTTATCGGGCAAATGTTTTGTAGACTCATGCGACCTAATAATTCGGTTTACTGTTGCTTGAGCGGGTTTTGGGTGATTTAAAAAATAAGCTCCAACCAATTTATTGTACCAAGGCCAATCAAACTCGGTATCGGTTGCTGCATGTATACCCATAAAACTTCCGCCTTTATTAATGTACTTTTTAAAGGCCTGCTCTTGTTCGGTGTTTAAAATATCTCCGGTTGTATTTAAAAAAATCACCAAATCGTAATGCTTTAACTTTTTATAGGTAAAGTTGTCGGTATCTTCGGTTTGTGTGATTTTAAAATGATTTTTACTTCCTAATTCTTTTAATGTCTGAACACCCGTTTCTATAGATTTATGTCTGAAACCTGCTGTTTTTGTGAACACTAAAACCTGTGTGTCTTTTGGAACTTCTGTAAAACTCGTTAAAACAACAAGTAAGCTCAACATTAGTATTCTCATAGATTAACTTATAGATTGCAAATATTTTTTTGGTGTTGTACCATATTTCTTTTTAAAAGCAGCTATAAAATGGCTCGCTGTACTATAGCCCACTTTATGTCCTACTTCATTAACGTTGTGCTCACCAGACTCCAGTAACTTACGGGCAACTTCCATTTTATAATCAAACAAAAAACTAAATACTGAATCCCCATAAATCTGTTTGAATCCTTCTTTTAATTTTTTAATGTTTAAACCAATTTCATCAGCCAAATCCTGTAATGTAGGAGGTTCGGCCATTCGCGCTACAATTATATCCTTGGCTTTCCTTATTTTAATAACATTAGTCTCATCGACCAAAAACGGACACTGCTCCACATCAGCCTCTTCGCTTCTGTTAAAATACAGACTTAGTAATTCGTATGCTTTTCCTTTAAAATATAGGCTTTTAATTGATGAATTAAGGCTGTAGTTAATCATTTGGTTTAATACTATGGACATTGATGGTGAAATAATACCGTCCTTATAATATTTTTTGTCCTTATTATCAGCATTTAAAAATGAAATATAATCGGCTTCTTCTGAGAACAAACTATGAAATTTTTTAATGGTAATTAGGATGGAAACAATCCATGAATTGGGATCCAATTGTAGGTCAATGGGTAAATTTCGTTGCGGATTGTATAATAATAAGGAGTTTTCTTCAGGAATATCCAAAACATAACTTCCTTGGTTAAAAACAAACTTGGTTGTGCCTTTTATACAAAAGTGAAACTGAATAAAATCGCTATCTATTTCTTTTGTAAGATTTTGAGCGACATTTTTTTCGTTTTTATGAGTTAAAATTAAAAAGCCAACATCTACTTTAGTCTCTTCAAAAGAACTTTCAGCGATATTTTCTAAGTTAATTTTTTTATCCATTTTCGAAATTTATTTAGATTGATTCTAAATATAAGACTTCAAAACCATTGAATTCACTACAAAAGTATGACATTTATCATATTATTTTAAAAAAAATGTTTAAAAAACAACAAGCGACATTAAAAGTTCTTTCATCGTTATTTTTTTTTAAACTATCATTCTACATTTGTTTTTGATTATCAGGTATTATATCATGGATAAGTACAATATTTCACGTAGTAATTACTTTTATGCCATTGGATTAAGTTACAAAAAGGCCGATGCACATATAAGAGGTCGTTTTAGTTTAAACGAAGATGGCAAAGAAAAATTACTTCACCAAGCTAATGAGAATGGTATCGAAAGTCTTATAGTAACTTCCACATGTAACCGTACTGAAATTTACGGATTTGCGCAACACCCCTATCAACTTATAAAATTGCTTTGCGATAACACAGAAGGAACTGTAGAGGAATTTCAAAGGGTTGCCTACATCCATAAAAACCAAGAAGCTATTGCTCATATGTTTCGTGTAGGTTCAGGTTTAGATAGCCAAATATTGGGTGATTTCGAAATTATAAGTCAGTTAAAGACAAGTGCCCGTATATCAAAAAAATTTAGTTTATTAAACCATTTTACTGAGCGTTTGGTGAATGCAGTGATACAAGCCAGTAAACGCATTAAAACAGAAACTGATATTTCTTCTGGAGCTACATCGGTGTCTTTTGCTTCGGTACAATACATCTTTAATACCATGGAAGATGTTACCAATAAAAATATACTTTTGTTTGGTACTGGTAAAATTGGAAGAAACACCTGTGAAAATTTGGTAAAGCACACCAAAAATGAACACATTACCCTTATTAACCGTACTAAGGATAAAGCCGAAAAAATTGCTGGTAAATTCAACTTATTGGTTAAGGATTATGCTAATTTACAGGAGGAAATAAGTTATGCTGATATTTTAATTGTGGCTACTGGAGCTCAACGCCCTACCATTGACAAACATCTCCTTCAATTAAAAAAGCCTTTGTTGATTTTAGATTTATCAATACCAAAAAACGTTAATGAAAATGTAAAGGAACTAGAACATGTTTCACTAGTTCATCTCGATCATTTATCACAAATTACAGATGAAACCTTGGAAAAGCGTCGTGAACATATTCCTTTAGCAGAGTCTATCATAGAAGAGGTTAAAGCAGAATTTAACTGTTGGTTGGAAACACGAAAATTTGTACCTACCATTAAAGCATTAAAGCATAAGTTAAGCGATTTTGCTGCTGCAGAGTTGGAGATACAGCGTAAAAAACTTAATGATTTTAATGAGACTCAAGCTGAATTGATCAGTAACAATATTATTCAAAAAATAACCAATCACTTTGCCCATCATTTAAAGGAAGATGGTGTTTCTACAGACGAAAGTCTCGAACTTATTAAAAAAGTGTTTCAGTTAGAAGAACTTTCAAAAACCAATGTCTAAAATTATAAGAATCGGCACACGCGATAGTGAATTGGCATTATGGCAAGCCAAAACTGTACAGCAACAACTCGAGCATTTAGGATATAAAACTAAATTAGTTCCTGTAAAGTCTACCGGAGATATTGTTTTGGATAAGCCTCTTTACGACTTAGGTATTACAGGTATTTTTACACGTACTTTAGATATCGCAATGCTCAACCACGATATTGATATTGCAGTACATTCCCTTAAAGATGTTCCTACTGTTTTACCAAAGGGTATTGCTCAGGTGGCTGTTTTGAAACGAGGAAATGTTAACGACACTTTGGTTTTTAAAACCAATGAAGAATTTTTAGGTGCCAAACATGCGGTTATTGCTACAGGAAGTTTACGTCGTAGAGCCCAATGGCTTAACCGATACCCTACACATACTGTTGAAGACTTAAGGGGGAATGTAAACTCCAGATTGCAAAAACTAAAGAAAAATACCCACTGGGACGCTGCTATTTTTGCTGCAGCGGGTATTGGTAGAATAGGTATTCGTCCAGAGCAATCTATTAACCTTAACTGGATGGTACCAGCACCTGCACAAGGCGCTATTATGATAACGGCTTTGGCAGAAGATGAATTTGTAAGATCTGCTTGTGCGGAATTAAATCATGAGGAAACCGAAATTTGTACCACTATTGAACGTGAGTTTTTAAACAAATTGGAAGGTGGTTGTACAGCACCCATTGGAGCCTTGGCACAAATAAAAAATGATGAAGTGTCCTTTAAAGGCGTTCTACTAAGTATCGATGGTTCTAAGAAAATAGAAGTCTCACGAGTTGAAAAATTGGGTAAACATAAAGATTTGGCCTCCTTTTGTGCCAATTATATTATAGAACGTGGGGGCAAGCGTTTAATGGATTCAATAAAGCAATCCAATAAAACCGTAAATTTATATTCTACAAAATCGCTTAGTGAAGAACAAAGGGTGTTACTGCATGAAAAAGTGGTGGTCGAAAGTAGTGATTTCATAAAAATAAGCTTAAACCGCATTCATCCACAGGTAATAAAAAATGAAATACAAAATGTTATCATTACGAGTAAAAATGCTGTAGAAGCACTATTGAACAATTTTTCTGTTACCGAATTGCAGTTCAAAAATATTTATTGTGTGGGTCGTAGGACGAAAAGATTAGTTGAAAATAGAATAGGCGCAGTAAAACATGCAGAAAAAAATGCCAAAAAGCTAGCCGAATATTTGGTTGAGTTTATAGATGGTACCGAAGTAACCTATTTCTGTAGTGATTTAAGGTTGGATGATTTGCCCAATATTCTGGAACAAAACCATATTAAGGTTAACGAAGTTGAAGCCTACCAGACCAAATATGATGGTGCTAAAGTAGATGATACTGTTGAAGGCGTTATGTTTTATAGCCCATCTACAGTTGAAAGTTATGTGAAAAAAAACCCTAAAGAGATTATTGCGTTTTGCATAGGGGAAACAACCGCCAAAGAAGCACAAAAACATTTCAGTGATGTAAGGATTGCTAAAGTTCCTACTGTAGAAAGTGTGATTGAGTTAGTGAACGAACATTATATATAATTATCATTACTAGTAACATAGCGACAAGCTAAACTATACAAATAAACCGATTGCCAAAGCAAATTTTTTTTGCTTTGCAATGACTTTAAAATAAAATATGATAAAAAACGATTTATTTTTAAGAGCATTAAAAGGAGAAACTGTCAATCGCCCTCCTGTTTGGATGATGCGTCAAGCAGGACGATATTTACCTGAATTTATGGCTATTCGTGAAAAATACGACTTTTTTACTAGATGTCGAACACCAGAATTAGCTAGTGAAATTACGGTACAACCTATTCGTCGTTATGGTATGGATGCTGCCATATTGTTTAGTGATATTTTGGTCATTCCCCAAGCGATGAATATTGAGGTACAAATGAAACCTAACTTTGGTCCTTATTTACCAAATCCTATACGTACTTCTAAAGATGTAAATGAGGTTATTGTTCCAGACGTAACCGAAGAATTGGATTATGTTTACCAAGCTATAAAAGCAACCAAGGAATTATTAAAAGATGAAATTCCATTGATTGGTTTTGCTGGTTCACCGTGGACCATCCTATGCTATTGTGTGCAAGGACAGGGTAGTAAGACCTTCGATAAAGCTAAGGAGTTTTGTTTTACTAATCCCATAGCTGCCCATCAATTGCTTCAAAAAATAACTGACACCACCATCGCTTATTTAAAGGAGAAAGTAAAAGCTGGCTGTAATGCCGTTCAGGTTTTCGATTCATGGGGAGGTATGCTAAGCCCTGCAGATTATCAAGAGTTTTCTTGGCAATACATTAATCAAATTATTGAAGCCTTAAAAGATGAGGCACCCGTAATTGCCTTTGGTAAAGGGTGTTGGTTTGCTTTGAACGATATGGCTAAATCCAACGCTTCGGCATTGGGCATTGATTGGACATGCTCTGCACGTAATGCACGTTATTTAACAGGAGGAAAGATTACGTTACAAGGTAATTTTGATCCAGCTCGGTTATTGTCCCCGCCTTCTGAAATAAAGCGTATGGTACATCAAATGATAAATGAGTTTGGAAAGGATAAATACATTGTGAATTTAGGTCACGGGATTTTACCCAATGTACCATTGGAAAACGCCAAAGCCTTTATTGATGCTGTAAAAGAATACCATGCTTAAAAACATAGTTATAGGAATTAAAGCCTATTTTGGTGTCTTTGGGTTGATTTCGAAACTCAAGCTCTGGAAATATTTTGCAGTTCCTATGCTAATAAGTTTTGTAACGGCAGTAGCTATTTTTGGAGTGGCCTATGGACTATCCGATAATATGGGCATTTTAATTTCAAAAATTTGGATATGGGAATGGGGAAAAAACACTTTTATAACCATTAGTAATATTCTTGGGGCATTGATCATAATTGTTATTGGCTTAATCCTCTTTAAACACATTATTATGGCATTATCAGCACCATTTATGAGCCCGGTATCTGAAAAAATAGAAGCTTATTTAACAGGAAGCACATCACTTTCACACAGAAATACGACGTTTTTGCAACAGTTATGGCGAGGTATTCGTATTAACGGCAGGAATTTGTTCATGGAGTTGCTGTTAACCATTCCTATTTTATTATTGAAGTTTATTCCTGTGGTTAATATTTTTTCAACGGTTCTCTTGTTTTTGGTGCAGTCCTATTATGCTGGTTTTGGTAATATGGATTACACTTTAGAACGTCATTTTAGGTATGGAGAAAGTTTGAAATTTGTTCGACAGCATAGAGGTCTAGCCATAGGCAATGGCATTGTATTTATATCACTATTAATAATACCTTTAATTGGGGTTATTTTGGTATTGCCCCTTTCGGTTACAGCAGCTTCGTTAAAAACAGTTGAGGCATTAGAACTAAAACACAATCCCAATGCTACTTCGTTTTGAAAACTACTATATAGTACCTATTCAAATTAAGGATGCATATCCCATTTATGATTTTGTTATAGATAATGAAGACCGACTAAAAAGGTATTTCCCTTTAACATTAAAGAAAAATTTAACACCTGAACTATCAAAGATTTTTGTTAAAAAAAAAGTAAGGAAGTTTCAGAAAAACAAGGAGTTTTTATTTACCATAAATGAAAATAACATCAAAGAATTGTTAGGGCTAATTTATTTAAAAGCACTAGATTGGAAGAATAAACATGGTGAACTGGCCTACTGTATTGGTCATCAATTTGAAGGTAAAGGTATTACAACAAAAGCAATAACGGTTTTAACTAATTATATATTTTCAAAATTCGATTTAAGAACCCTTAAGATTATAGTCCATAAAACAAATTTACCGAGTATACTAGTTGCTAAAAACTGTCATTTTACTTGGATTAAAACATTAAAAAATGAGCATACACCGCCAGGAGAAAAACCTCTCGATATGGAATTATATGAGCTTTATAAAACCATTCAACATTAAAAATGAAAACTAAATTCTACCAATACATACAGGATTTACAAGAAAGCATAACCTCAAAGTTGGAAGCAGTTGATGGTAAAGCAAAATTCATAGAGGATATCTGGGAGAGAAAAGAAGGTGGTGGTGGACGAACCCGTGTGATTGAAAATGGAGAGCTGTTTGAAAAAGGCGGGGTTAACATATCGGCCGTACATGGTAAATTACCTAAATCTATGCAGGCCTATTTTAAAGTGGGCGATGTCGATTTTTTTGCATGTGGGCTAAGTTTGGTTATCCATCCTAAAAGCCCTATGGTGCCTACAGTGCATGCGAACTGGCGTTATTTTGAGATGTACGATGAAGATGGAAATATTGTTGATCAATGGTTTGGTGGCGGACAGGATTTAACGCCTTATTATTTATTTGAAGCTGATGCCAAGCATTTTCATAAAGTTTGTAAAATGGCTTGTGATAAGCATAATCCAGAATTTTATCCTAATTATAAAGCACGTTGTGATGAGTACTTTTTTAATAATCACCGTGATGAGGCCCGTGGCATAGGAGGTTTGTTTTTCGATTACTGTAAGGCTTCGGAAACCATGTCAATGAGTCATTGGTATGATTTTGTAACCGAAGTAGGCAACAGTTTTTTGGCGGCTTATGTGCCTATTGTAGAAAGACGTAAGGAGTTACCTTATACAAAAGCCAATCGGGATTGGCAGGAAATTCGTAGAGGGCGTTACGTAGAATTTAATTTGGTCCATGATAAAGGGACCTTGTTCGGGCTAAAAACTAACGGACGCATAGAAAGCATTTTAATGAGCTTACCGCCACATGTGCAATGGGTTTATAACCATCACCCAAAAGCTGGTAGTGAAGAGGAAAAACTAATTAACGTTTTAAAAACACCTATAGACTGGGTGTAAACTTTTAACTTTGTACTTATAACTTTAACTTAATAGGATGTATCCACTTAGAAGAAATCGCAGATTAAGAACCAACCAAGCCATTCGTTCTTTAGTTCGAGAAACAATTATAACTCCAAACGACTTTTTAGTACCATTATTTGTTGTCGAGGGTAAAGGTGTAAAAGACGAAATTCCATCGATGCCTAATTATTTTCGTTATAGTTTAGATTTGCTTGAAAACGAAGTAAAAGAACTATGGAAATTAGGGTTAAAATCGGTATTACTATTCGTAAAAGTTCCTGACAATTTAAAAGACAATGCTGGTAAAGAAGCCTTAAATCCAAACGGATTGATGCAACGCGCCATTAAAACAGTAAAAAACGCTTGCCCTGATATGTTGGTGATGACTGATGTCGCTCTAGACCCCTATTCTGCTTACGGTCATGATGGCATTATTGAAAACGGACAAGTACTAAATGACGAAACTACTGAAGTGTTAGCAGAAATGAGCATATCACATGCGCAAGCCGGAGCCAATTTTGTAGCTCCAAGTGATATGATGGACGGACGTATTTTAACCATCCGTGAGGCGTTAGATGACGAAGGCTTTATCAATACTGGTATTATGAGCTATTCTGCCAAATATGCTTCAGCTTTTTATGGGCCATTTCGTGATGCTTTGGACTCCGCGCCTGTAGATTTAGTTGATGTTCCAAAGGACAAAAAAACATACCAGATGGATCCTGCCAATCGGTTTGAGGCCATTCGGGAAACTGAAATGGATATTGACGAAGGCGCCGATATTGTTATGGTAAAACCCGGGCTGTGTTATTTGGATATTGTTAGAGAAATTAGAAACGAAGTGGATGTGCCGGTAGCTGTTTATCAGGTGTCTGGTGAGTATGCCATGCTTAAAGCTGCTGCCGAAAGAGGTTGGTTAGATCACGATGCTGTTATGTTGGAGCAGGTTACTGCCATTAAACGTGCGGGAGCCGACATTATCGCTTCGTATTTTGCTAAGGATGTTGTGAAGCTATTTAACAGGTAAGCTTTTAGAAAAACCTACTTTATACCACCCCATTCATCGTAAAACTGCTCTAAAAACTGTTCCATATAAGCATGCCGTTTTTTAGCAATTTGCTTGCCCGTTTTGGTGTTCATTTTGTCCTTAAGAAGTAACAATTTTTCATAAAAATGATTAATGGTGGGCGCTGTTGAGGTTTTGTATTCAGCTTCGCTCATATTAAGATTGGGCTTGGTCTCTGGGTTAAAAAGTGGCCTGTTTTTAAACCCACCATAATTAAAGGCGCGAGCAATACCAATCGCACCAATCGCATCAAGCCTGTCTGCATCTTGAACTACTTTTAGTTCTTCGGAAACAAATAACATGTCGTTACCGAGAGATTTATTGAATGATATATTTTCGATAATCTTTACCACATGTTCAATGGTTTGGGAATCCACATTCAATTGAAATAAAAATTCTCGTGCCATTTTAGGGCCGATGGTATCATCACCTTCGTGAAATTTACTATCGGCAATATCATGTAATAAGGCAGCCAATTCAACAACGAAAATATCCACTGTTTCTGTTTTTGAAATGAGCAAGGCATTATGGTACACCCGCAACGTATGAAACCAATCGTGTCCACCTTCGGCATTGGCCAGAGTTTGTTTTACAAAGGTTTTAGTTTTGCTAATAAGGGTTTTATGGTGTTCTTTATTAGTGCTCAATGTAGATATGGTCTTTGATGGTGGTTTCTATTTGGGAAATTAAATCTAATTTATTTTCAAAATCCGATACCTTTAATGGTTTGTGTGCCGTATGCTTGATGTGTGTTCCCAATCCCATAGGAAACCATCCGTAACGTTGCATTTTCCAAGAGTTATTAATTGAAATAGGCACAACCAAGGCCGATGGTACTTTTTTAAACAACATTTCCAGTCCTTTAGTTTGAAAGGGTTTGGGAATACCATTTTTACTTCGGGTACCTTCGGGAAAAATAACGGCTGCACGTTTGGTGGTTTCAATATATTCGGCAAATTTCATTATAGCAGGAAGGGATTGTCTTGGGTTTTGTCTATCGATCAACACCGACCCCCCGTGACGCAAGTTGTAGGATACACTGGGGATGCCTTTACCTAATTCCTCTTTGCTTATAAATTTGGTATGGTGCTTTCGCATATACCACATAATTGGTGATATATCGTATAAACTTTGGTGGTTGGCCACAATAATAAGTGGTTGCCCTGTGCTAATCTTATGAGGATTATTAAACGTAAACCGTGTACCTAATATATGAGTGCATTTTAAGAGACAAAATTGTAAAATATCGACACTAACTTTGTGGGCTTTGTAACCAAAAATGTTAAAACAAAACCATTGAATAGGATGAAAAAAAACAAGGGTCAACCCAAATAATAGATAATAAATACTGGTTAAGGGATATGATAAAAGTTTTAACATGTCCCAAAAGTAAACTAAATATTAGTACACAGCAACACAGGTGTTGTTTTCGCAAGTTATACTAGAAGGTTGTTGAACTAAAGCACAGTCTGAAGCAACGTTCCATCTTTGATTATAGGCTTGTTCCTTAGCATTATAATCTTGCACCATAGCTTCTAGAGCACTCACATCAATTGATGTTGAATAAATAAGATAGGACCAAGGTCCACCACAAGGTTTACTTCCAAAGGCAATAAATTTACATTCTGTAGTTTCATTACAAATCGATAAGTTGACCATAGCTTCAATCTCAGATTTAAAATCTTGTAATTGGGCAAGTTCTTGTTCTTGGGTTAACGGAGCATCATCATCGCATTGAAAAGCAGTAAAACTTAAACAAAGAAGAAGCAAAATAGCAGCAAAAAAAGAATTTTTCATAGCAATTTTTTACCTAATAGATGTTCATATAAAGAAAAGGTTGCGTAAGGATATAAAAAAACCACATTGTCCTTCGACTACGCTCGTGAACCAATGTGGTTTAACTTTTTCAATTGAGTATTCCCTTTGTCTTTTGGAGAGAGGGATAGGGAGAGAGGCTTCTAACAATGTTCGTTATAAGCATCCATTAAATTTTCGGCAATCAATTCTGCAGGACGTCCTTCAATATGATGACGCTCCAACATGTGCACCAACTCACCATCTTTAAACAAGGCCATACTAGGTGAGCTAGGTGGAAACGGGATCATATATTCTCGTGCTTTTTCCACGGCTTCCTTATCAACACCGGCAAAAACGGTAACAATATGGTCTGGACGTTTGGCGTTTTGTAGGCTCATTCTAGCTCCAGGGCGCGCATTGGCAGCGGCACAACCGCATACTGAGTTTACAACCACAAGCGTGGTACCTTCTTTTGCCAAAGCCACATCAACTTGATCGGCGGTTTGTAATTCTTCAAATCCAACACGTGTTAAGTCTTCACGCATTGGTTTTACTAATTCTGCTGGGTACATATTTTTAAATTTTAATAAAAAACGTTTTAGGTGTGCAAAGATACCAATTGTGTAACAAAAACAGGAGGTAATCTACTAACTAATATTATATTTACTCAGACATTTAACATTTTGTCAATATAGGTCTGAGTGAACCTACCAAATTGATTGATTTACTTTTTGGATTGTTAATTTATATGTAGGTTTGACGATAAATAAAATTGATAATTACATGAGTTTTTCAAAATGGATTGGTGCCGCTTTGGGGTGGTCATTTGGAGGCCCTATAGGTGCTATTATTGGATTGGCTGTAGGCGGTATGGTAGACTCCCTGGGGAAGGAAATGGGTTTTGAGCAACAACCAAAACGCATTTACAGACAGCAACCAGTAACACAACCAGGGGACTTTGAAGTGAGTTTACTTATTTTAGCCTCTATAATTATTAAGGCCGATGGTAAGCAAGACCAACGCGAATTGGATTTTGTGCGTCAGCAGTTTGTAAGTATGTATGGAAAGGAACGAGCAAACCATGCGTTTCGATTATTTAAGGAAATTAATAGACAACAAAATATTTCTACGCGACAGGTATGCATGCAAATTCGTCAAATGATGCAACATCCATCGCGATTGCAATTGGTCCATTTTTTATTTGGTATAGCCAAAGCCGATGGGGTGGTTACCCAAGGCGAAGAGCAACAAATCCACGTCATGTCTGGGTATTTGGGGATTAGCCCTGCAGATTATGAAAGTATTAAAGCGATGTTCTATAACAGTAGTGACAATGCCTATAAGATTTTGGAAATCGATAAAACCGCCACGAACGAAGATATTAAAAAAGCGTATCGTAAGATGGCTAAAAAGTACCATCCAGATAGGATAATCCACCTTGGAGAAGAACACCGCAAAGGTGCCGAAGAAAAATTTAGGCAAGTCCAAGACGCCTACGAGCAGTTGCAGAAGGAGCGGGAATTTTAGTTTTTGTCATTCCCGCGAAGGTGGGAATCCATTTTTTAGGAATAAGAACAGACTTATTATTATCTTAAAATTTTATCAGGCATAAATTTTGTTGCTTAGTATGGAGAACCTATTAAGGTTTTGATCATTAAGAAATAAACCCGTTTTAGGAACATTACAAAAAATCCTGAAACTTTTAATCATGAGTGACGATAAATCAGCAAGCTTTATAATCTTTTTTCCAAAATAGAAACTCTTATCCTGTCTCAAGGAGGAAGTAAACAAGATGCTTCCAATATGTGTCATGAAGCCCAGATTATACTCAACCGAAATCTAGAAAAATCAGATTTTAAGTTAACAGCTTCATTTTTACACCTATCTGTATCCGGTTCCTTGAAATACTTTAGTAATTACCTGCTTTTATAAATTTTAGTTTCTTCTCCTTTGTCAAAAATCATAACGATTTCATGGTTTGCATTAAGGTAAACAGATTTTAATTCCCAACCTTCAGCTTTTGAGGCTTCTACTAAACATTTACGAACATCTGGATTAAAAAGGTTTAAGTTGGTATTTAAAGTCATGTCATCTGCTTTTACGTTAAATGACAATAAAAGCAAAATAGCTGCGAATAAAGATTGTAATGTTTTCATGATAATTTGGGGTTTTATAAAATTATTACACTACAAGATTATGGCATAACGATTTAAGTCCTAAAAAAAATAGTTGATTTTCAGTATTTTACCGTTCAATCAACGATTATTCTACGAAGTGTAACTTTTAAAGGACGAAAAACGCTGTAAATTAAGGGGTTGTATCTGGCGAGAGCAATTTTATTCTTCAAAAGTCACAGTAGCCTGTTGATCACTTACTGTTAACTTAACTGTTCTTCCTAAAATTAGTGCTCTGTTATCTTTTTCATGTCCAGCAGGCATGTTAAAAGCTATTGGGAAGTTAAAACTGGACAAAGTATCTAAAATAAGCTGTTGGATGGAAGTTCCCCAAAGGGTGGTGTTTCTTCGAAGCTTAGTCATATCACCTACAATAAGTCCGTTGCAATTATCAAAATATCCCGCACGCTTTAAACTTTGTAGCATGCGGTCGATATGGTATTTATATTCCCCTAGTTCTTCAATAAACAGAACTTTTCCTGATGTATCAATACTGGTTTTAGAACCTAACATAGTATGTAACAAGGTTAGGTTGCCACCAACTAATTGTCCAGAACTAGAGCCTGATTTATTGTATTTCGAACCTTCTAAGGTATAGCTTAATGGTTTTCCAAAAACAGCCTCCTTGAAGGTTGAAATAGATTGTTCAATTTCCGTTAAATCATCTTGTAAACTGGCACACATTATAGCGTGAATACTTTCGATACCCTCATTATGGATTTGGTTGTGCAGTACTGTAATATCGGAATATCCAATAACCCATTTTGGGGTTTCTTTAAATTTGGTCCAGTTGAGCTTATCTAAAATCCTAACAGTACCATAACCTCCGCGAGCACACCAAATGGCTTTGGTTTTTGGATCATCCATGGCCTTTTGTAGATCATCACAACGTTCATCATCAGTACCTGCAAAGTGATTAGCTTGGTTAAACAAATGTTTTCCTACAACCACATTCAACCCCCAGCTTTTAAGCAGTTGTTTAGCTTGTTCAATTTCATTATTTCGATTTTTTAAAATCCCAGAAGGAGCTACAATAGCAACTGTATCTCCTATTTTAAGATATGGTGGTCGTTTCAAGGTTGTTGTTTTATTTAGCAGTTCTTGTGCTACAACAGATTCTTTTTTGAATAAAAAGAACGTGCAACACAGCAGGATTGTTAATGAGATTTTAGACATATTGTAAATGTACATTTTTTTTCTAAATGGCTCTTAAAATGTGTACTTTTACGGCTTGAAAATTTAGTATTGATGAGTCAACCAAAACGATATACCATTACCACCGCATTGCCTTATACCAATGGCCCCATTCATATAGGACATTTGGCAGGAGTATATGTACCTGCTGATATTTATGCACGCTATTTGCGTTTAACAGGCCATGATGTAGCTTTTATTGGAGGTAGTGATGAACATGGTGTCCCTATTACCATTAAGGCCAAAAATGAAGGCGTATCACCACAGGATATTGTCGATAAATATCATGCCATTATTAAAAAATCGTTCGAGGATTTTGGCATTACATACGACAATTATTCCCGTACATCTGCACCGATTCATCATAAAACAGCATCAGATTTTTTTAAGACATTATATGATAAAGGTGAATTTATCGAGGAAACTACCGAACAGTTATACGATGAACAGGCCAATCAGTTTTTGGCAGATCGATTTGTTATTGGTACCTGTCCAAAATGCGGAAACGAAGAAAGTTATGGCGACCAATGTGAGAACTGTGGTACCAGCCATAATGCTACCGATTTAATTAATCCGAAATCGACATTAACAGGTAATACACCAACTTTAAAACAAACCAAACACTGGTTTTTACCTTTAGATAAGCATGAAGATTTTTTAAAAGAGTGGATTTTAGAGGGCCATAAAAAAGATTGGAAACCTAATGTATATGGACAAGTAAAATCGTGGATTGATGACGGTTTGCGCCCTCGTGCTGTGACACGTGACCTTGATTGGGGCATTCCAGTCCCCGTAAAAGGAGGTGAGGGTAAGGTGTTGTATGTGTGGTTCGATGCACCAATAGGCTATATCTCGTCAACCATAGAATGGGCAGAACGAGAAGGTAAGGATTGGGAACCGTATTGGAAAGACAAAAACACCAAACTAGTACATTTTATAGGAAAGGATAACATTGTATTTCATTGCATTATTTTTCCAGCGATGTTAAAAGCTGAAGGTAGTTACATATTACCAGATAATGTTCCAGCGAATGAATTTTTAAACTTAGAAGGCAATAAGTTATCAACCTCTAAAAATTGGGCGGTTTGGTTACCAGAATATTTGGAAGAATTTCCTGGACAACAAGATGTATTACGTTATGCCTTAAATGCAAATGCACCAGAAACTAAGGATAACGATTTTACTTGGAAAGATTTTCAAGCAAGGAACAATAACGAATTGGTAGCTATATTTGGAAACTTTATAAATCGTGTGGTGGTATTGACCAATAAATATTATAATGGTGTGGTGCCAGAACCAGCTGCGTTTTCTCAGATTGATGAAGAAACCTTGGCAGCCGTAAGGGCGTATCCCGATGTAATAGAAAGTTCCATTGAGCGTTACCGTTTTAGGGAAGCAGGGCAGGAATTGATGAACTTGGCGCGTTTGGGGAACAAATATTTAGCCGACGAAGAGCCTTGGAAAAAGATTAAAGAAGATGAGGTGCGTACCAAGACTATTATGTATGTTGCCCTTCAAATTGCTTCGGCCTTGGCAACCTTAAGCGAACCATTTTTACCGTTCACTTCCGAAAAATTAAAAGCAATATTAAGAATGCATCATAATGAGGAGCAAAGCGACGTAGTTATCTCATCAAGTAAAGAGATTGCTTCAACTCATAAAAATGAGTTTCGCAATGACGGTTTAACTTGGAACGATATTTCAACCAAAGAAGTACTATTATCTGCAGGACACCAAATAGGCAAAGCAGAATTATTGTTCTCTAAAATTGAAGACGAAACCATCCAAAAGCAGCTCGATAAATTAGAAGCTAGTAAAAAAGCTAACGAGGCTGCTAATAAAACGGTAGAGCCTCAAAAAGACACCATTACTTTTGAGGACTTTACCAAGTTGGATATTCGAGTAGGGACCATTTTGGAAGCCGAAAAAATGCCGAAAACCAAAAAGTTACTCAAACTTAAAGTCGATACAGGTATTGATGTCCGTACCATAGTGTCTGGAATAGCAGAAAGCTTTACTGCCGAAGAAGTTATTGGAAAAAGGGTGACGGTTTTAGTTAACCTTGCCCCAAGAGCGTTACGAGGTGTGGAAAGCCAAGGGATGATTTTAATGACCGAAACACCAGAAGGAAAACTCATTTTTGTTAATCCTGATGATACTACTGCATCTAATGGATTGAAAATAAGCTGATTTTCAATTAATTATTTTACCTTTAAAAGTAAAATAATATTGATGAAGGTTTTATTATTTCTATTATTACCTATCGCAGCATGCTCTCAAAACTATGCTGATTTAGTCAAGCTAAGCTATGCTTATTCTTTTGATTCTAAGTTTGAAAATACTTCAGAAAGTACTACTGTAAATACGTTGGAAGCAGGATTAATATTTCCAAAAGTGATTAATCAAAAATACACATTCATTAGTGGTTTAAATTTTGATTTCAACAATTTAATGCTTTATTCTGATACTGTTAGAACGAATCTTTACAGTACGACTTTAAGGGTAGGAATTGTTAGCAATTTTTCTGAAAAATGGAGTTGTACCATAGTTTTGTTGCCAAAAGTAGCTTCAGATTATTCCTCCATAACCTCTGATGACTTTTACATTGGAGGATTTGCAATTCTTAAAAAGAAAAAAAGCAATAATCTATTTTACCGATATGGACTTTATACTTCCAGTGAAGCATTTGGGATGACTTTTACGCCCATATTGGGATTTTATTTTGTTTCGCCTAATGACAAATTTGAAGCAGATATATCCTTGCCAGTGGCAGCCAATTTAAATTATAATTATGGCAAGGTTTCTTTGGGTTTTGACTACTTTGGGATTGAAAGAAGTTACAATTTGGAACCTGAAAACAGTTTAAATACCTAT
Source organism: Aestuariivivens marinum (assembly GCF_022662175.1). Lineage (GTDB taxonomy): Bacteria > Bacteroidota > Bacteroidia > Flavobacteriales > Flavobacteriaceae > Aestuariivivens > Aestuariivivens marinum. The sequence goes on from NZ_JAKMCR010000001.1 coordinate 856,238, forward strand.
GTAGAACAAAACCGCTGGGAGTTTGCTGGTTATCTTCAATTCAATAAATTATATAAAAATGTTTTACTTAGACTTAAACTGGGATATGCACACAACGAACATAAAGTCTTTGAAAATGGAGATAAAGTTAATTTTAAATTTATAGCTTTTGCCTTTGGAGATGATAGGACACGATTGAATCCAAAAATGAATGGCACTTTATTTGCTAAAGTTGAATTTATCTACCGAATTTATTTTGATTAAGTCTTCTGTAGCTTTAGTATAATAGTTTGTATTAAAGTTTTTAATACTTCAATTAATTGATTATGAATATTTTAAAATATTTATAACTTTTTTAACATCTATAGAATTTCTCGTCTTCGTAAATATGTATGATTAACCATTGTAGAATACCAATAAGGTTATTCTTGATATTAAAATCAACTTTATGAAAAAATTATTGATACTCATAATTTCTGTGGGATTGTTTTCTTGCGGAACATCAAAAACGGTACGTGAATCTAAAAAAGTAATAAAAGGTGATTGGGTGCTAAATACTATAAATTATAGTCTTTTAGGAACTTATAATGTGACCTTGTTAAATGATGTTTCAAAAGATTGTTTTGAGGGTAGTTCGTGGAGCTTTGTGCCTAATAACAATACAGGTACTTATAATATTGTTAATGCTGGCTGCTCAACAGGAATACGCTATTTCAATTTTACAATTCAAGAAATAGATGAGCAAACTGGACTTTACGATTTCTTGTTGAAGCCAACAAATGAAAAAGGCAAGTCCGAAACCAATCAAGGCTTTCGTTTAAAACTCACCAGTTTGTCCGATGCAAAAATGCAATGGCAGCAAACTGTCTATATAGATGACAAGCCATTTATGATCAACATGAATTTCACTAAACAATAAGACTTAAAATATGGGAACAATTATAAAAAAAATAGAAATCTTGATGCTTGCAGTCGTTTTAGCTATTAGTTTTACCAATTGTAAGGCAGTACAAAATGCCAATAATAAACAAAAAGGAGCGGTTATTGGTGCTACAGGAGGTGCTGTGATCGGAGCCATTATAGGAAATAATGTAGGTAAAGGTGGTAATGGCGAATTAGGCGCTGTAATAGGTGGTGTTGTTGGTGGTACGGCTGGTGTGCTCATTGGTGCTAAAATGGATAAACAGGCTCAAAAAATTGAAGAAGAAATACCTGGTGCTCAAGTGGAACGTGTCGATGATGGTATAGTCGTGACCTTCGATGAAGGTAGTGGGGTGTATTTTGACACCAATAAATATAATATTAATAGTGCCTCACAAACCACATTGAATAAACTAACAGGCGTGTTTAAGGAATTTCCAGATACCAACATATTGGTTGTTGGACACACCGATAGTACAGGTGATGCCGATTACAACATGACCTTGTCTAAAAACAGGGCCTATGCCGTAACGAATTATTTCAAAAATAATGGTGTGAGTTCAGATCGTTTGGTTACCAATTGGTTTGGAGAAACACAACCTATGCACGATAACGCAACCGTTGAAGGAAGGGCAAAAAACAGACGTGTTAATGTGGCCATTTTGCCAAACGAAAAAATGATTGAAGACGCTAAAAAACAAGCAGGCGAGTAGATTGTTTGATTGATGATGAAAGAAAGGTTATCTGTTTTTGGATAGCCTTTTTGGTTTTTGTTATTTTCGCTCTTTATTAGTTTATACCCATGACAGCCCTTATTTCTTATATCGTTTCCCATAGCCAACTTCCAGAAAAGTCGGTTAAAAATACTGTTGACTTACTTGATGAAGCTTGTACCATTCCGTTTATTTCCCGTTACCGAAAAGAACGCACAGGCAATTTAGATGAGGTTCAAATTGGTGAAATTGTAAAATTCAAGGAGCAATTTGAAGCTTTAGAAAAGCGCAAGGACACCATATTGAAAGCTTTGACTGAACAAGAGGTATTGACTCCAGAATTGGAGCAAAAAATTAAAGCGACAACAGATTTAACAGCACTGGAAGATCTCTATCTACCTTATAAAAAAAGCCGCAAGACCAAAGCTGAAAAGGCACGACAAAATGGGTTAGAACCTTTGGCAAAAATCATTATGGCGCAGAATGCTAACGATTTGGAGTCGGCGGCATATAGATATGTAAAAGGCGAAGTAAGTTCTGCTGGTGATGCTTTAGAAGGTGCACGCCATATCATTTCCGAATGGATTAACGAGCGTACCGATATAAGGAACAACATCCGTTACCAACTGGAACGTTTTGCAAGCATTTCCACCAAGGTTGTTAAAGTTAAGGAGTCTTTGGTGGAGGCTCAAAAGTTTAAGGATTATTTCGATCGGAACGAATCCTTAAGCCGCATCTCTTCACACCGTTTGTTGGCTATTTTACGAGCCGAAACCGAAGGGTTCATCAAGACCAAAATTGAAATTGATGATGAGCGGGTGTTGGACAACATGGAAAGCCGATTAATACGCTCGAATAACGCTTGTGCAGAACAGATTCAATTAGCCATTAAAGATGCCTATAAACGCTTGTTATTGCCATCTCTGGGTAATGAAGCCCTCCAAAATTCCAAAACTAAAGCCGATGATGAAGCCATTGCCGTATTTGCGAAAAACTTAAAACAATTACTGTTGGGTTCCCCTTTAGGAGAAAAGCGGGTATTGGCTATCGATCCAGGGTATCGCACGGGCTGTAAAGTGGTGTGTTTAGATGCCCAAGGCGGATTGTTGTATAATGAAACCATTTATCCACATCCACCAAAGAATGATAGTGTGGGGGCGATGAAAAAAATCAGTTCGCTTAGTGATGCCTATAAAATAGAAGCCATTGCCATTGGTAATGGTACAGCATCACGGGAAACCGAAGCACTCATTAGAAAGATTAGATTTAAAAATGATATCCAGGTGTTTGTGGTGAGAGAGGCTGGAGCGAGTATTTATTCTGCTTCAAAAATAGCCCGTGAGGAGTTTCCCAACTATGATGTTACTGTTCGTGGTTCGGTGTCCATTGGAAGGCGCTTACAAGACCCTTTGGCCGAATTGGTGAAAATAGACCCCAAATCCATTGGGGTGGGGCAATACCAACACGATGTCGACCAAACCAAGCTGCAAAAATCGCTAGATACCGTCGTAGAGCACTGTGTAAATGCCGTTGGCGTAAACCTTAATACTGCTAGCAAAAGCTTATTAAGTTATGTTTCGGGAATAGGGCCTAAACTGGCTGAAAATATCGTAAACTATAGAAGCGAACATGGAGCATTTGCATCCCGTGAAGCAATCAAACAAGTGCCCCGTTTGGGCGATAAAGCCTTTGAACAGGGTGCAGCCTTTTTACGAATTAAGGAGGCCGACAATCCGTTGGATGATTCGGCGGTACATCCCGAAAGTTATGGTTTAGTTGCGCAAATGGCCAAGGATTTGGGTAAAACAGTAAAGGACTTAATCGGTAACGCAAGCCTCATCAAACAAATCGATTTAAAAGCCTATTGTGCCAAAACCATTGGTCTACTTACATTGGAAGATATTGCCAAGGAACTTGAAAAACCCGGATTGGACATTCGGGAGCAGGTCAAGGTGTTTACCTTTAATCAAAACATCAAGACGATTACCGATTTACATGCAGGCCAATTACTGCCCGGTATTGTAAACAACATTACCAATTTTGGTGCTTTTGTCGATATTGGTATTAAAGAAAGTGGTTTGATCCATGTGTCCAACCTCTCGGATAGCTTTGTAAAAGATGTGAACGACCATGTACATTTACACCAACAAATTATTGCAAAAGTATTGGAAATCGATGTGCCACGAAAGAGAATTCAGTTGAAGTTGCATAAATAGGTTTCAAAACAGTGACACATTCATTGCTGAAATTGCAGAATTTGAACCTATTCATTATATAATACAACTGTTTTAGCTCAAAAATTAATTCAAAAAGAAATCTTCTCCGCCTTAAGGATACTTCGAGTGTTATGTCAAAAATCTTTTAATCAATTTTTTACTTTTCAACGGCTCTATCTTTACTTTTTAAAATTGGTTCTCAAAAAACATTCAAATTTTCCCATAAAAAAAGCGTCCAATGGTGTTGGACGCTTTTAATTGTATGATAGTTCTACTATTATTATCTATTCATATTTTTTATTTGGTCCATAAAAGTATCTAGGTCTGCACCATTATGCACTAATGTTAGTGCCTTATCCACTATGTATTTTGCATTTACTGCATGAAACCCTAGCCCAACTGCAATCTTTCTAAGTAAGGCTTCTTCATGCTCATCCCTAATATGGTCAGCATATACCATTCGAGCTAAATCATATAAGCGTTCCAAACGACTGTCGTAAGATACAGGCGGATTGATGGGATGCGATTGATAATCCTTTAAGATAGTTTTATATTCTGTATCACTAATATCTAAATTGCGAGCCAAACGATCCAAAAACGCTTTTTCTTCATCGGTAATCACACCATCGTCCATAGCTACACGCACAATTGCAGCAAAATGATCCTCATTACGCTTTTTAAATCCACTATCAAATAAATCTGAAATAGACATATTTTTATTCTTTATTAATGCTGCAAACCTACATATTTTTTTTAACAAACTAAGCTGAATTTTTAATTTTTTGGTCGATACTCCAAGGCTTTTTTCATTGTTTTTTTGAAATTAATAGATTAAAAAACAACTAGAATTTTAACACATTTTTAGGTAAAGGTAATGACCGAAAGATTTTACATAAGCTAAATATTTCCGTAACTTTGAAAAAAACAATATCATGTTATCAAAATCTATAGAAAAGGCACTAAACGATCAAATTCGTATTGAGGCAGAATCTTCGCAAATTTATTTAGCTATGGCATGTTGGGCCGAGGTAAAAGGTTTGGAAGGCGTTGCAGGATTTATGTACGATCAGTCCAATGAAGAACGTGATCACATGCTTAAATTGGTTAAGTTCGTGAACGAACGTGGTGGACATGCCCATATTTCGGAATTAAAGGCTCCTAATGTTACGTTCGAATCCTTTAAGGAAATGTTTGAAAAGCTTTTCGAGCATGAAGTTTTTGTTTCCGAAAGTATTAACAATTTGGTACATATTACCCTTCAGGAAAAAGATTATGCCACACATAATTTCTTGCAATGGTATGTGTCTGAACAAATTGAAGAAGAAGCCATGGCTAGAACCATTTTGGATAAAATAAACCTTATTGGAAACGATAAAGGAGGTTTATACTTATTTGACAGGGATATTGTGAATCTAACAGTGAATTCTGCTTCAATGGATAATCCAGAATAAATTTAACACGTAATCTTATTTAGATTTAATAAAAATAACATACTTTTGTAATAAATCTCTAGAAGCTGTTTTGAAATTTGGACAGTCTCTTATTACCTATAAGGTTTGGGAAAAAAGAAGCAAAAGAAAAAGATTAAAAAACTGCAGCAATTGGGGCTTATTACTTCATGTAATGTAAAAACGAGTTGCTGTAAAAAATATAAGAAGTGTGACATGAAGCGTTGTAAAAAATGTCCGTGTTTCGATTTGCTAAAAAAAGTAGCATAAAAAAGCGAACTCAAAAGGTTCGCTTTTTTAATAAATTTTGTTTCTAGGTTGATAGGGTTCTTTTTAAGCATTATATAATCGGTTTGAAATATTATCTTTGCAACCCAAAACAACATTAGGTGAGTAAAATTACCCTCTCCCAAACTTTTGCACAGGCTTTGCAAACGCAAAATCTGCAGACTGCTATTGTCCATCCCAAACAAAAAACACATGCAAAAGGCTTAGTTGGTTCGTTATTTTCTTTCGTAATATCAAGTGTTTTTAAGGATGCTCAAAAGCCTTTTCTGCTCATTTTCAACGATAAGGAAGAAGCGGCCCACTACCTGAATGATCTAGAACAACTGCTTAATGATAAGGATGTGTTGTTTTATCCTGGGAGTTACCGCAGGCCTTACGAAATAGAGGAAACCGATAATGCCAATGTGCTATTACGTGCTGAGGTGTTAAACCGCATCAACTCCCAAAAAAAACCAGCTATAATTGTTACCTATCCCGATGCTCTTTTTGAAAAAGTAGTAACCCGAAGAGAGTTGGAACGTAATACCTTAAATATTTCGGTTGGAGAAAGCTTGTCCATCGATTTTATTAATGAAGTCCTGTTTGAATATCGGTTTAAGCGTGTGGATTTTGTAACCGAACCTGGCGAGTTTTCCGTTAGGGGAGGTATTGTTGATGTCTTTTCGTTTTCACATGATGAACCCTATCGCATTGAGTTTTTTGGTGATGAGGTTGATAGTATAAGGACTTTTAATGTGGAAACACAGCTTTCCTTAAACCAGATTAAAAAGATTAATATTATTCCCAATGTGGCCAACAAATTTTTGGAGGAAAAACGACAAAGTTTTTTAAGCTACATTGCCCAAAAAACGGTAATAGGTCTAAAAAATGCCGATTTACTCTTTTCGAGAATAGACGATTTTTATACCAAAGCCGAAAAGGCCTTTAAAAAGTTGACTTCTTATATAAAACATGTAGAACCCCATGAACTGTTTTGCGATTCTCAGGAACTTAAGAAACAGTTATTGGGTTTTTCGATTATTGAGTTTGGGGGCACTTCTTTTTTTAGCAGGAGCGTCATTGCGAATGAAATGAAGCAATCTTTGTCAAAAGATGGGATTACCACGTCGCAAGCTCCTCGTAATGAGAATATAATAGTATTCAACAGCACCCCCCAACCGTCCTTCAACAAACAGTTTAATTTACTTATTGAGGACTTAAATGCTAATAACGATAAAGGCTATACCAATTATATTGCTTGTATAAGCGAACAACAAGCCAAGCGATTTCATGATATTTTTGACGATGCTCATTTAGATGTCAAGCAATACAAAACCGTTATTTTATCCTTACACCAAGGGTTTATAGACCACGATAATAAAATAGTGTGTTATACCGATCATGAAATCTTTGAGCGTTACCATAAGTTTCATATAAAAAACAGTTATGCCAAAAAGCAGGCCATTACATTAAAGGAACTTACCAATTTAGATATAGGCGATTATGTAACCCATATCGATCACGGGATTGGCCGTTTTGGAGGGCTTCAAAAAATTGACGTAGAAGGGAAAAAACAAGAAGCTATAAAACTTATTTATGGAGAGCGTGATATTTTGTATTTAAGCATCCATTCACTACATAAAATCACGAAGTTTAATGGCAAGGATGGCAAACCTCCCAAAATTTACAAGTTGGGAAGCAATGCTTGGAAAACCCTAAAAGAAAAGACCAAGACACGAGTCAAACATATTGCATTCAATTTAATTAAGCTGTATGCTAAACGTAAGACCGAAAAAGGATTTCAATACCATCCAGACAGCTATATGCAACACGAGTTGGAAGCCTCGTTTATTTATGAAGACACGCCCGACCAAAGTACGGCGACAGCCGATATTAAAGCTGATATGGAAAGTGAACGCCCAATGGATCGGTTGGTATGTGGCGATGTAGGTTTTGGTAAAACAGAAGTGGCCATTCGGGCGGCATTTAAAGCAGTTGATAATGGCAAACAAGTTGCCGTTTTAGTCCCCACAACTATTTTGGCGTATCAACATTACCGAACCTTTTCACAGCGGTTAAAAGATTTTCCTGTAAATGTAGACTATCTTAATCGATTTAGAACGGCTAAAGAAAAAAGATTGACTTTAGAGGGCCTTGAAAAAGGCGGTGTAGACATTATTATTGGCACACACCAACTGGTGAATAAAAATGTGAATTTTAAGGATCTGGGATTATTAATTGTGGACGAAGAGCAAAAGTTTGGTGTCGCTGTAAAAGAGAAGTTAAAAACCTTAAAGGAAAATGTAGATGTATTAACCTTAACAGCAACGCCTATACCAAGAACACTTCAGTTTAGCTTAATGGCGGCTCGTGATTTATCGGTGATTACTACACCACCACCAAACCGTTATCCCATAGAAAGCCATGTTGTTCGCTTTAATGAAGAAACCATTAGGGATGCAATAAGTTATGAAATTCAGCGTGGCGGACAGATTTTTTTCATCCATAACCGGATTGAAAACATAAAGGAGGTCGCTGGGATGATTCAGCGTTTAGTTCCAGATGCCAAAATTGGTATTGGTCATGGACAAATGGAAGGCAAAAAATTGGAACAGTTGATGCTGGCGTTTATGGATGGTGTCTTCGATGTGCTGGTAAGCACAACTATAGTGGAAAGTGGACTTGATGTCCCCAACGCTAATACCATTTTTATTAATAATGCTAATAATTTTGGGTTGAGTGATCTGCACCAAATGCGAGGTCGGGTTGGGCGAAGCAACAAAAAAGCGTTTTGCTATTTCATCACACCAGAGTATTCGGCGATGACCGAAGATGCCAGAAAACGTATTACGGCCTTAGAGCAGTTTACAGAATTGGGCAGTGGCTTCAATATAGCCATGAAGGATTTGGAAATACGTGGGGCAGGGGATTTGTTGGGAGGCGAGCAAAGTGGTTTTATCAATGAAATAGGTTTTGATACTTATCAGAAAATATTAAATGAAGCCATTGAAGAACTTAAGGAAAATGAATTTAAAGACCTATATCAAGACCAAAAAGAAGATAAAGTTTTTGTAAAGGATGTTACTATCGATTCCGATTTTGAGTTGTTATTTCCAGATAGTTACGTGAATAACATAACTGAACGATTAAATCTGTACACTCAGCTTAATAATATTAAAACCGAAGAAGAATTGCATACTTTTGAAGCGTCTTTGACGGATCGATTTGGAGCATTGCCACCACAAGTAACCGATTTATTAAATAGTGTTCAAATAAAGTGGTTGGCTACTAAGATAGGGTTGGAAAAAGTGGTGATGAAACAAGGTAAGTTTATTGGATATTTTATTAGTGATCAACAAAGTAGTTTTTATCAGAGTTCTGCATTTACAAAAGTATTACAGTTTGTTCAAACACATTCCAATGTATGCAGAATGAAAGAAAAGCAAACTAGAAAAGGGTTGCGTTTAATGCTTACTTTTGAAAACATCAAAACGGTTAAACATGCATTGCAGGTTTTAAAATCTATTGTGGCTTAATTGTTGATTTTATGAAACGAACCATAGCAAATCTTTATATCTGCAGAGATGATTATTGGCGAATTACATCTGACCGATGAAAAAAATAAAATTGAAACGTTTAGTATTAACATTCTTTTTGTTGCCGAGTTTGCTTTTGGCCCAACATACCATAAAGGGGGTGTTCTCGCCTGCTGAAGACTACAATGTGGTGCTTTTATATAAATCGATGCCAACGGTTTCAAATTATATTGCCAGTTCAGAGATAAAAGAAGATGGTAGTTTTCAATTTCAATTAGACTCCACAATGACCAAGGGCATATATAAAATAGTGTATGCCATTCCTCAGGAAGACTATAATTTCGATGTGATCTACAACGCCAAGGAAGATGTTGAGTTAACTTTTAATGCTGAAACTGGCGTTACATTTCAAAAGTCTTTTGAAAACAGATTATTAGCCTCTTATACCAACAGTATGGCTATGGTAACACAAGCCATAGCAAATTATTATAGTCAACAAAATAAAGATACTATAGCTTTAAAAGCTATTTTTAAAACCCAAAAAGAAACTCAAGAAAATTTCGAAAAAACAGCTAAGGGCAGTATTGTTTTTCAATTTATTAAAGCGAATAAACCGTATATTCCAAAGAAGTATGTTGATTTTAAAACTTATGTCAAGCAGTTAAAAGACCATTATTTTGATTATATCGATTTTAACAATAAAATACTTCAAAGCTCTAGTTTTTTAGAAGAGAAAATGCTTAATTATGTCTTTGGGATGTTTTCAAAAACCAAAGACGAAATCAACAATTATAAAGATAATATTGATGTATTTTGTACGGTTTTAAAACCAACACCGCTTGAAGTAAAACGTATTTTATTAGTCGATTTATGGCAACAGATGGTTGACCTAAACAAAGAAGCAGTAGCTAATTACCTAGCCGAAACCTACTTAATGGATATCGCAGTCGCCCTAAACGATCAACACTTGTTAAATGGGTTAATGGTTTATAAGGATACTTCTGTTGGAAATGAAGCTCCGGATTTTTCATTTGAAATGACCAAAGAGGGTAAAAAAACTATTAAAAGATTAAGTGAACTTTCAGAGTATAAAAACTATGTTGTTGTATTTTGGAGTACTACCTGCTCATACTGTTTGGATGAAATTCCTAGGCTTCAAGCATTTGCAAAAACACTAGAAAAAGGATTGGTTAAAGTTATTGCTATAGCCATTGAAGATGAAGATATTAAATGGAAAACGTTGAAATTGAACTACCCTGAATTTATACATATTTATGGAAAGGGTAAATGGGATAATGAGATAGGGAACAGCTATGGTGTAACGGCAACGCCTACTTATTTTATTTTGGACAAGGACAAGAAAATTATTTCCAAACCAGAAGATGTTGAAGCTTTGAAAGCCTGGTTTACCAAAGACTTATAGAAATTTAAAAATGATAAAACGCATTTTCTAAGTGTTCAACTTCGAAGGATTTACCGTTTTTAACAATGGCGATAATATCGAACCGAACCTCGACGTCTAAATCGTTAACGGTAACATATTCATCAACAGCTTTCACCAAATTTTTAATTTGTTTGGGTTTTACAAAATCCTGGGGGTTGCCAAAATCCGCCGAGGAGCGGGTTTTTACTTCTACAATGGCAAGTGTGTCATTGTACTGAGCAATAATATCCACTTCTGCTTTTTCAAAACGGAAGTTGCGTTCTACAATCTCATAGCCTTTTTTCAGTAGAAAGTCTACAGCCAGTTGTTCACCTTTTTTACCGAGTTGGTTGTGTTGCGCCATAAGTTTTTTTAGATCTAAATGGTTTCTAAAACGCGGTATCTAAGATATTAATTCATCCTCTAAACAAAAAGAAATCATCTTTCATATGTTCAATTTGGGTGTCTTCGTTAGTGATAATGTAGTCGATAGCTTGGGCAGTAAAGTCGTTGCCTTTTTCTGTTAATGAAACAATTTTATTGTTAATCGTAATCATATTGTTTTTCAAGGCTAAATCCAATACTGTTTTACTACGAACCTTTTGCCAATTGATATGCTCATTTAAATGATTGACATGGCGTTCTCCTTCCTCGTTATGGTTTTTAAGATGAAGCAAAAAGGTTAACAGGAAAACTTCAGTACGTTGTTGTTTCTCACGAAATAAAACGGCAATAATACCTTTACTTGGGGCAAAGAGGTATACCACAAAAAATATAAGGCCTAATATGGTGGTAATAGAACCAGCAATTGAAGCATCCAGTATATGGGCCAGCCAATACCCCATTATGGCACTAAAAACTCCAAAGCACATGGCATAAACAAGCATGCGCTTTAAATTTGTAGTCAATAGATAAGCGGTGGCTGCTGGCGCAATCATTAAAGCCACGACTAATATGGCACCAACAGCATCAAAGGCGCCAACAGTGGTTACAGACGATACAGACATGAGTCCATAATGGATCACTCCTGGTGAAAACCCCAAAGAAGCCGCTAATCCAGCATCAAAAGTGCTCACTTTTAGTTCCTTAAAAAAAGCAGATAACAAACCAAGGGTTGTTAATAATATACACCCAATAATCCATAGGGATTTTGGGCCAACATCAACTCCATAAATGATTAACCTATCAAAAGGGGCAAAAGCCAGTTCGCCCAATAGTACGGCATCAACATCTAAATGGACGTCGTTGGCATTTTTAGCTATTAATATAACACCAATGCTAAAAAGGGCAGGGAAGACCAAGCCTATGGCCGTATCTTCCTTCACCAAACCTGTTTTTTGAATGTATTCCACCAAAACCACGGTAATAATTCCAGTAATCGCAGCTAGTAGAATAAGAAGCGGGGAGTTTAAATCTTGGGTAATAAAAAAACCAATAACGATACCGGGCAATATAGAATGACTTATGGCGTCACTAATCATGGCCATTTTACGTAACACTAAAAACGTTCCAGGGATGGCACAGGCAATGGCAACCAAACTGGCAATAACTTGTATTTCTATTTGGGCACTACTCATCGGTTTTAGATTGTTGATTGTACAAATTGGCTGCAGTATTAAAACCTTCCTTAGTTAGACTCCATTGATTGCCCTCCAAATGCACGTAATTTTTTCTAACGAGCTTTTGAAGCGTCTCTTTGGTATACCCTTGAAAATTATTTAAGATTTTAATGGCATGCGGATGCGATATATCGTCATGGGTTTTAACAATGTTGTACATAAACGACAAAGTTTTGTGGAGTTGCAAATCCCGTCTGTTTTTTATAAACCGAATTTGCTTAAACAACAAACCCCTACTGGGCGAAAAAACAAAAGAAACTAGCACAAAAATTCCAGCAATAATAACAATAACAGGGCCAGTAGATAGATTGTTTTGACTGGCACTTACCGCAGTACCAAAAACGCCCGATAAGGATCCAAATAAGGCAGCTATAATAACCATACGACCCAAACTGTTGGTCCATTGTCGAGCAGCGGCGGCGGGAGCTAATAGCATAGCACTCATTAAAACTACACCAACGGTCTGTAACCCCAAGACAATGGCCAAAACAATAAATGTAGTGATTAAAACATCAATAAACTTTGTATTAAATCCAAGGGTTTTGGTATAATCGGCATCGAATAAAAGAATCTTGAATTCTTTCCAGAATAATAGTAGTACAAAAAAACAAATGCCTGTTACCAGGGTCATCATCCATACATCACTTTCCACTAAGGTGGCTGCTTGACCAAATAAATACTTGTCCAATCCTGCTTGATTGGCATTGGGTTGTTTTTGAATAAAGGTGAGCAATAACATACCGAAACCAAAGAACAAGGATAAAATCAACCCCAAAGCGGTATCTGATTTTAAATGTGTTTTCTTTATAATACCCCGAATCCAAAAAGTACCTATGAGGCCGCTTACCAAAGCTCCTAGTAATAATATATTACTATCCTTTGCTCCTGTAATTAAAAAGGCAATGGCTATACCAGGAAGAGCAGCATGCGAAATGGCATCGCCCAACAAACTTTGTTTGCGCAATACAGCAAAACTGCCCAACATACCCGTAACAGCACCTAGTATGGCAGTTCCCAAGGTAATGGTGCGGAGGGTATAGTCTGTAAAAACTAATTGTATGTATTCTGTTATATCCATAATTCCTGCGAAAACAGGAATCTCTTCCTTAATTCGCAAATTTTAAATTGTATGTTATATTCATTTTTTGCTTGTCCAAAAAACGAATCAAAAAAGAACATCCAAGTCGAGGAATTTTTTAGTTTTGACAAAAACTAAAAACCGATTCGAAAAATCCGTGTCGAACTATCATTCTCCTGTTCTCGGAGCTTTTTTGTATCTATTCTGCGCCTTGGCAATCAATTCTACGAATTGAATTGTGACTTGGTTTTATACTGTCTTTTTTCCTCTTCAATTATTTTGTTTATTCATTTGAGTGAACTCAGTTTAATGAGACTGCCTACTGCCAACTGAACATTGTATCACTCCTGTATGCTTACTTTATAATTGATACCGTAGGTTTTGGTTAAATTATCATCGTTAAAAATATCTTTAACAGGACCCGTAGCTATTTTTTTTACGTTTAAAAAAGTGACCCAATCAAAATACTCTGGAACAGTTTGAAGGTCGTGATGGACTACAACGACAGTTTTTCCTGCTTTACGAAGCTCTTTTAAGATGTTGATAATAGCTATTTCGGTTGTAGCATCAACCCCTTGAAAAGGTTCGTCCATAAAATATATGGAAGCGTTCTGTACCAAGGCTCGTGCTAAAAAAATACGTTGTTGTTGTCCGCCTGATAACTGACTTATTTGGCGGTTTTTAAACGGCAACATGCCAACTTTTTCTAAGGCTTCCAGGGCTGCTTTCTTTTCTTTTTGCCCCGGGCGCTTTATCCAACCCAAACTACCATAAGTTCCCATCATAACCACATCTAAAGCTGTAGTTGGGAAATCCCAGTCCACACTTCCCTTTTGAGGAACATAGGCAACAAGAGAACGTTGCATATCATAAGGTTTACCATAAATGCTAACACTACCGGCAATGGGTTTTAAAATACCTAAAATAGATTTGATTAATGTGGATTTACCAGCGCCGTTCGGACCAACGATAGCCATAAGAACACCTTCGGGGATTTCTAAATCGATGTCCCACAGTACAGGTTTGTAGTTATAGGCTACGGTTAAATCGTCTACTTGTACTGCTATTTTGTTTTCCATATTTATATATTGTCATTCAAAAGGAACAACGACTAAAGAATCTTATTAGAAAACCAAATATTAGATTCAACGCTTCGCTTTTGATGATATCTTATTTTAAAGCATTCACGATAGTATTCACGTTATACTCAAACATACCAATATAGGTGCCTTCTATTGTGCCAGCATCTCCTAGGGCATCAGAGTATAATGTTCCGCCTATTGTAACATCGTGGTCTTTCGATTTTACAGATGCTTGCAAGGCTTCAATGGTCCGTTTTGGTACAGAGCTTTCTACAAAAATAGCCTTTACTTGGTGTTCTATAATGAAGGCTGACAAATTTTGTACATCCTGAACACCGGCTTCAGTAGCTGTCGATAGACCCTGTAGTCCAACCACTTCAAAATTAAAGGCTTTACCAAAATAATTGAAAGCATCGTGTGCTGTTACTAAAATACGCTTTTCTCTTGGTAAGGTTTCAATAACCGTTTCAAGTTTATTTTTTAGAGCGTCTAATTGTTTAATATAATTATTTCCATTGGTTTTAAAGGTTTCCTTTTGTTCAGGAATAGCATCAGTAAGGGTTTTAACCACAAATTGCGTGGCTTGTTTCCAATACTCGATATTAAACCATATGTGCGGATCGAAATTGGAGGCAAAATATTCAGAACCAATCAATGTGCTTTTATCTAAAGCATCAGCAATGGCAATGGTTTTTTTATTCTTCATTTTTTCAAACACTTCCACTAGTTTGCCTTCTAGATGCAGTCCGTTGTAAAAAATAATATCGGCATTAGCCAATTTGCTAACATCGCCTTCACTGGCTTTGTATAAATGCGGATCAACCCCACTGCCCATTAAGCCTTGCAGATTGATATGGTCTCCACCAATATTTTTAACCAAATCTGTAATCATTGTGGTTGTGGTAACTACGTTTAGTTTTGAGTTGTCTTTCTTGGGGTTTTTACAACCGAAAACAGTTAATGTAATTGTAAATAATAGGAAAGTTCTCTTCATGTTCTAATGTTTTTTAGTAGGGATTCTGAAGCTAATGCCTCCACTTAATAAAATATCTTGTCCTTCTGTAATGCTTGAACCAAAGGTGGCATCCAATTGCACGCTATCTGAAATTAAATAGGTTAAGCCGGCATCCCAAAAATGATTGGCATTATGGTTCTCGGGGAGGTCACCGTATAACTCTGCATAGGCACCAAGTTTGTTGGTAATGCCTACTCCATAGGCTATGGTATACACATAAGCCGCTTCAGGTGAATCGTCACCCCATTGGGCACCAATGTTATAGGATAAGCTGGAATTTTCACTAAGTGTATGGGCAAAAGCAAAGCGAAAATCAATGCCTGTGGTTTCTGGTTTGTAATCTTTACCTGCGGTAAATGGCAAGAACACATGGCCAATAAGTCCGATTTCTGGAAAGCCCTTTTTTTCATGTGCTATATTAACTTTTGCTCCAAAAAGCATAGGACTAAAACCACTCATAACATGATCTAATTTTGAACCGTTTAGTTTTATGGAACTTTCAACAAAATCCCACCCCAAGCGTAGCTCTAAATTGTCTAGAAGCCCAATTCTAACCAATGAGGTGTTTAGGGTAAAATCTTCAAACTTTGTGCTTCCTGTTTTAAAACTTTCAAAAAAGGCTCCAGTTTCAACTTGCAAGTAGCCTACTGGGACTGTATTGGGGGATTCGGTAGCATCAGGGCGATCGGTTATTAAGGTTCCGGGTGAATTTTGTGTTTCTTGTGCAACTGCTGAAACCATTACTGTAAATGCGACTATTAGTAAGGTAATTTTATTCATTTTTGTTAACATAAATAATTGAGGTAAAATCTTCATTTAAAATGATGGTGTTATTGTTTATTAGTATTTGTGTCATTTTATTTTTGCTGAACTGTTTTGAAACCAAAACAGTATTGCCAAATTTTAAGCCATGTTGTGAACAAAAGTCAAAGAACTCCTTGTCATCACTCATTAAACGGGAGATGACATACGTTTTGCTTTCTTTGGCATTGGACAACATAATGGAGGTATCTGTCGTGGTGATTTCTCCATTGGCATTAGGAATAGGGTCACCATGTGGATCAAATTTGGGATTCCCTAAATACGCACTGATTTTATCGGCCAAGAAATTTGAGGTTTGATGCTCCAATAATTCAGCTTCACGATGGATGTCATGCAAGGACATATCGAAGGTTTTAAATAAAAACGACTCCCAAAGACGATGTTTACGAACAACATTTAATGCTATTTTCCTGCCTTTCTCAGTTAGCTTTAATGCTTGGTATTTTTCATAGTGCAGGATGTCTTTTGCCGCTAACTTTTGTGCCATATCGGTTGCTGCAGCACTCGATATTCCCAATTCTTTAGCAATGCTACCAGGTTTAGTGTCGTTTTTATCTCGTTTTCCGTTTTTGTAAATGGCCTTTACAAAATTTTCAATGGCTATAGACATTTATAATCACTTTAAATAATATTTAAGTATGCTTAAAAATTTTTCAAATGTAGCAAAAAAAATTAGTTTACACGCAAATTTGTAACTAATTAAATGTTTTGTTGCTTTGAATAGGTTGGTGTTAATGACAGCTGCAACCATCATCACTGCCACAGGATTTTTTGGATTTTGAAGCTTTTTTCCAAAAGAATTTTTTGACTAAAAACAGAAGAGCCAAAACCAATGCAGCAATTACTAATATGGTTTGGATAATATGGTTCATAATGCTTTATGACGTTAGAGGTCTATTATTATTTCAAAAATTGATATGCAATTAAAGCAACAATATAGGCAAAACTACTCATGATAGCCAGTTGTAAAACAGGCCATTTCCAGCTATTGGTTTCACGTTTTACAATGGCCAAGGTGCTCATGCACTGCATGGCGAAGGCATAAAAAAGTAAGAGTGAAATACCTGAAGCAAAATTAAACAACGGCCCCCCTAAAATAGGGTTTATTTCACCTGCCATCCTATTTTTTATGGTTTCTTCTTGATCGCTACCCACACTGTAAATGGTTGCCAATGTGCCAACAAATACTTCCCGTGCAGCGAAGCTACTTACTATGGCTATGCCTATTTTCCAATCGTAGCCTAAGGGGCGTATAAGTGGTTCGATGGTTCTTCCGGTAATACCTATAAAGGAGTGTTCCAATTTATGGGAAGCTATTTTTTGCTGTAGTTCGTCTTCAGTTATATTTTTATCGGCTAATTTGGTTTTAACTATGTTTTCTGCATTGTTAAAATTTTCATTAGGGCCGTATGATGCCAAAAACCATAAAATTATGGAAATAGCTAAAATAATTTTACCAGCACCAAACACAAAAGATTTTGTTTTTTCGACAACCGTGAATACCACATTTTTAAAAAGTGGTAATTTATAATTGGGCATTTCAACCACAAAAAAGGTACGACTTTTAATTTTTAATATCCTATTGAGGATGTAAGCCGAAATGACAGCTGTTCCAAATCCTATTAAATAGAGAAGCATTAAGGTTAAGGCCTGATATCCCAAACCAAGAAAACGCCCTTCTGGAATTACGAGGGCAATAATAATTAAGTATACGGGAAGCCTTGCCGAGCAGGTAGTGAAAGGGGTAATTAAAATAGTAATAAGCCGTTCTTTCCAACTTTCAATATTTCGGGTTGCCATAATGGCTGGAATGGCACAAGCTGTTCCCGAAATTAGAGGAACAACACTTTTTCCGCTTAAACCAAAACGACGCATAATGCGATCCATTAAAAATACAACACGGCTCATATATCCACTTTCTTCCAAAACTGAAATGAATAAGAAAAGGAATGCGATTTGGGGAATGAAAATAACAATGCCACCAAGCCCTGGGATTATGCCTTCTGCCAATAAATTGGTAAATGCGCCGGCAGGGAGTTGATTTTTGGTCCATTCACTGAGGGAAGCAAAAGTACTATCAATAAAATCCATTGGTACACTGGACCAATCGTAAATGGCTTGGAAAATGGTAAGCAGGATGACTCCAAAAATAAGATAACCCCATACTTTATGCGTAATAATCCTGTCTAATTTAATGCGTAAATCTTTAGCACTTTTTAAATCAATGGTTTGCCCTACTTTTAGAACATCATTAATAAACTGGTAACGTTTTATAGTTTCCTTTTGTTGAAGTCGTTTTAAATCTACTTTGCTTTTAGTCTTAAAAGAGGACACGTCTTCAATTTCCTTTCGCTCTGTTTTTCCAAAGTTCACGTCCTGAGTAATAACCAGCCAGAGTTTATAGAGTAATTGATTGGGGAAGGCCTTACGCAGATTGTCAAAATAATCTTTGTCAATTTCTGAAGTGTCCAAACACGGTGTAACTGAAATTTCTTTGTAATTGGTAATTAGTTCTTTAAGTACATCGATGCCCTCCTTTTTTCGGGTGCTTACTAATGCTATTTTTGTATTGAGGCGTTCTTCTAAATAAGCAATGTCTAACGAAATACCTTTGTAGTCCATCCTGTCTGCCATGTTTATGACCAGAATAGTTGGAATTTCCAAATCCTTAATTTGGGTAAAAAGCAGCAGGTTACGTTTTAAATTTTCAACATCACTAACTACAACAGCTACATCTGGGAAATCTTTGTCTTTTTTATTGAGCAAAAGTTCTATAACCACATTTTCATCAAGCGATGAGGCATTTAAGCTATAAGTTCCAGGGAGGTCTATTATATGCGCTTTAACACCACGGGGTAATTTGCAGATGCCTTCTTTTTTTTCAACCGTTATTCCAGGGTAATTACCTACTTTCTGGTTTAAGCCAGTTAGAGCATTAAAGACAGAGGTTTTTCCCGTGTTTGGGTTTCCAATTAAAGCAACATTTATTTGTTTACCCATTTATTTTTTCAATTTGAATATGAATCGCAGTCTCTTTTCTAATCGCTAAATGTGATCCGTTAATATTTAGGTACATGGGGTCTTGAAAAGGTGCTACTTGAACAAGTTCGACTATATTGCCAGGTAAGCAGCCCATTTCCAATAACTTTAAGGGAATTGATTTAGAAGATACATTGGTAATAATACCGCGTTCGCCGCGCTTAAGATGTGCTATGGTATACTGCAAGGCTTATTTAGATTGATTTTAAAGAAGCAAAAGTAAGTCAATTAGTTTCAAGTTCAAAGTTTCAAGTTCAAAGTTTTTAAAAATTCCATGGCTATAAAGTATTCAGAACTTTAATTTGGGAGCCGAGGTTCTTGAAGCTTCTTTAGTAAATAAAGACTTAAACAACTTTGGCAACTTTTCAATAGCACTTTATTTTTCTTTTTTTAAGTGTTTGATATCCTTAAGGAGTTTGTCGATGTCTTCAGGTTTTGTACCATCGTAAAACCCACGTATTTGTCGCTTTTTATCAATGAGCATAAAGTTTTCGGTATGTATCATGTCATATTTTCCAGTATAGGGATTGTCTTTTACAGCCAAATAGCTTTTACGGGCCAAATTGTAAATCTGTTCTTTATTTCCGGTAACCAAGTTCCATTTTCTATCAATTACTCCTTTCTCAACGGCATAGCGTTTTAACTGTGCTACAGTATCAATTTCTGGAGTAACGGTATGTGATAATAATAGTACTTCATCATCATTTATAATTTCCTTTTGAATGCTTGCCATATGATCGGTCATAATGGGACAAATGGTCTGGCATGTAGTAAAAAAGAAATCGGCTACATAGATTTTGTCTTTGTAATTCGCTTGGGTAATGGTTTTTCCATTTTGGTTGGTCAATAAGAAGTCGGCTATTTTATGATATTTTTTTTGGTATTGAATGGTGCTATCTACTAATTCTGTGCTTACCATGGTAGGTTGATAAATAGGCAGTGGCTGGTAGATGTTTAAAGTATTGTAAATAATAACAATAATGATAATGGAAAGTATGGCAAAAACGATAGCAAACTTTTTATAGACCTTGAAAAACGACAGCATTTTATTGTTTTGAGACATTAAATTGTTGCAAAAGTACAATGAAAGAGCCATCGGGAAAAGAATTAATGATACTTAAATTCGTGTTAAAAGCGTCTGTGTCTTATAAATATCTTTTTTAAACTAGCTTTAAAAGCTTACTTTTGTGCGATTATAAAAAATTGACTGAAGATTTATGGAGTTTGTTATAAAAATAACCCAATTTCTATTGAGCCTTTCCCTGTTAATTGTATTACATGAGTTAGGCCACTTTCTGCCTGCAAAGGCATTTAAAACACGTGTAGAAAAGTTCTACTTGTTTTTTGATGTGAAGTTCTCACTATTTAAAAAGAAAATTGGCGATACTGTTTATGGTATTGGTTGGTTGCCTTTGGGGGGTTATGTTAAAATATCTGGGATGATAGATGAAAGCATGGACACTGAGCAAATGGCTCAACCGCCACAGCCTTGGGAATTTCGTTCAAAACCAGCATGGCAACGTTTAATTATTATGTTAGGAGGTGTTACGGTTAATTTTATCTTAGCGTTAATTATATACATTTTTGTATCCTTCAGTTATGGCGATACCGATATTTCCTTAAATAGCCTTAAAGGAGGTTTTTCAATTGAGAATCCTTTTTTACTTGACCTAGGTTTTAAAACAGGAGATAATGTTGTAGCGATTAATGGAGAAAAAATTGAAAACGAATCAGAAATCAGGTCTAATATAATTGCAGCAAAATCAATTACTGTAAATAGACAAGGAGAGGATATTACTATTGACTTACCCGAGGATTTTTTGGGGCAATTATCTACTTCTAAAAGAGAATATGGCTTGTTTGACTTAAGGGTGCCTTTTATGGTAGGTAAAGTTGATAAGGAATCTGTAAATAAGGATGTAAATATAAAAAAGGGTGATTTGTTTCTTTCTATTAATAATGAACCGTTAACCTATTTTGATGAATTAAAGCCGAGGCTGAAAGGGCTTAAAGGACAAATGGTTCCAGTTGAAATATTAAGAGAGGACGAAAAAATTTCACTTAACTTAAGGGTTGACGATGAAGGTAAATTTGGAATTTTTCCAGGAATCAGTGAAAAACGTATGGCAGAATTAGGGTATTTTCAAATTGTTAGAAAGGAATACTCTTTTTCGGAAAGCATAGTGGTAGGAGCCGATAAATTTACAAAGATGATCTTTTCTTACTTCGACCAGTTAAAGGCCATTTTCAATCCTAAGACAGGAGCCTATAAAGGATTAGGTGGATTTAAGGCAATTTATGATATTTTCCCATCCTCATGGTCGTGGGTAGATTTTTGGATGTTAACAGCATTTTTGTCAATTATGTTAGGCGTTCTTAATTTATTGCCAATACCTGCTTTAGATGGGGGCCATGTTATGTTTTTACTTTATGAAATGGTATCTGGCAGAAAACCTGGCGATAAATTTATGGAGTATGCTCAAATGGTAGGATTTATTATTTTAATAGCTTTGGTTTTATTTGCCAATGGGAATGATATTTTTAAGGCTATTTTTAATTAATTTTTTAATTATTAAATTTGTAGTAATTAAAAATTAATATATATTTGCGCTCGCAAAAGCGAAAAACATTCCTCCTTAGCTCAGTTGGTTAGAGCATTTGACTGTTAATCAAAGGGTCCTTGGTTCGAGCCCAAGAGGGGGAGCAAAATAAAACCTTAACTAATTGAAGTTAAGGTTTTTGTTTTTTTATAACATTTATTTTATCCAGCCTTTTATCCAAATATTAAAGTTTTTTCAAAGCTTCAAGCTCAACTCCTAGGCTATTAAACATATTCAAAATACTACTAATTTTAAGCTCTTGCATTGAGTATTCCTGTGTATTGATACTGCAAGTGAACTCCCAAAGCTCAAAAACCTCACTTATATGCACCTCATAGTTCTTATAATTAGTATTGTCAGACACCAAGAGGAGCATCCCGTTTTCCTCTATTTTGCTATAGACACGCTTGTATACCATTCCTTCATTTAGGGTCAAAAGAACATAGGTTTTCCCATCTACTATATCATCTATATTATCTGTAAACCTACCAACTATATAGGAGCCATCCTTCATTGGCAGCATGGAGTCACCTTTAATGGGGAAGGCTCTGTGCTTACCAGTAGGAATGAACGGTAATTTAATCTTGTCAAGTTGCTCAATATATTCAGGGTCATCGTATCCAGCAAGATATCCGGCAGAAGCCTTCACAGGTACTATTTCAATCAAATCCTCATTGTTCTCATTTACAGCTATGGGAAAAAGGATTCTCTTGTTGCCAACTTCAATGAAGGATGTGTCTATAGCTTTTGTCAGGTCATTCCTAATAAGGATATCCACAGGTATTTTAAAGTAATCAGAGAACTTGATAAGCATTTCAATTGTCGGTGAAGACCTGTTCTCCTCATAGGCGCTAATCCTTGACCTTGTCACCCCTAATTCTTCAGCAAATAGCTCTTGTGAGAGGCCTTTTAGTGTTCTAAGGTGTCGTATGTTCTTACTTATAATTTTCATAATGCTACAAATATGAGCAATAAATGCTAACAAATGTAGCTAATTTTGTGATATGAAACAACAGATTTTACATTTGGACTTGGACACTTTTTTTGTGTCGTGTGAACGGCTCATTGACTCCAGCTTGAAGTTCAGGCCCATATTGGTCGGTGGGACAGGTGATAGAGGTGTTGTGGCCGCCTGTAGCTATGAAACCAGAAAGTTCGGGGTACACTCTGGGATATCAATGAAGGTTGCAAGAAGACTTTGTCCTGAAGCTGTTGTCATAAGGGGTAATGCTGGAACCTATACTAAGTATTCAAAGACCGTCACAGAAATCATAAAGAATAGAGTTCCAGTATTTGAGAAAGCCAGTGTGGATGAATTTTATGCTGACCTTAGTGGCATGGACAAATTCTTTGGCTCCTATAAGTTTGCATCAGAACTGAGGCAGACCATTATAAGGGAAACAGGTTTGCCAATTTCCTTTGGTCTCTCGGCCAATAAAGTGGTTTCAAAAATAGCCACAGGTGAGGCCAAGCCAAATAACCAGATGAGGATAGACCATGGATTTGAAAAACCCTTTCTAGCTCCACTGTCTATTAGAAAGATTCCTTCAGTTGGTGACAAAACCTATCAGGTATTAAGAAACCTGGGAATAGATAAGGTTAAAGTAGTTCAGGAAATGCCGCTGGAAATGATGGTAAGCGTACTGGGAGAGAATGGAAGGACCATTTGGAGAAGAGCTCTAGGGATAGACAATTCTCCTATTATTCCTTATTATGAAAGGAAATCTATTTCAACTGAAAGGACATTTGGCAAGGATACCATTGATATGATAAAGCTGAGGACGACCATTTTTGCAATGGCTGAGAATTTAGCTTTCCAGCTGAGACGGGGTGATAAACTGACATCCTGTATAGCAGTAAAGATTAGGTATTCTGATTTCAACACTTATACCAAACAGGTTAAGGTTCCCTACACCAGTGCAGACCATGTTATCATCCCAAAGGCCTTGGAATTGTTCGACAAGCTTTATGAAAGAAGGTTGCTAATTAGGCTGGTCGGTGTTAGGTTCAGCAGTCTTGTCAGCGGAAACTACCAGATAAACCTATTTGATGATACAGAAGAGATGTTGAGGCTTTATGGTGCCATGGACAGAATACGCAATAGGTTCGGAGAGCATAGTCTACAAAGGGCAGCTGCCATAGGAGCTGGGAACATAGGAAGGTTTACAAACCCTTTCAACGGAGAACCACCGATACTTTTGGCACATAGAAACCAATAGGGATGTACCTGAACTGTCATACATACTATTCCATGCGTTTTGGTGCTTTCTCTGAGAATGAGCTATTGGAACTTGCTGTAAAAAATGAGGTAAAGAGCCTTGCCTTGACAGACATAAATAACACTTCTGCCTGCCTGAACTTTATAAGAAGAGCAAAGGTTTTTGGTGTTAGACCTTTAGTAGGTATAGATTTCAGGAATGGAGCCAATCAGTTGTATGTTGGCCTAGCCAAGAACAATGAGGGTTTCTTTGAACTAAACAGGTTTCTTTCTTCTTTTTCCCATGGGAAAAAGCCCTTACCTGAAAACGCTCCAGAATTCAGGAACGCCTATGTAGTCTATCCTTTTGAACAGGTCATGAAACTGGAAAAGGAACACTTCAGGGAGAATGAATTTATTGGTATTAATATTGAAGACCTTAAGAGATTGCCTTTTACAAATTATAAAGAACAAATCGATAGATTGGTGGTTCAGCAACAGGTTACGATAAGGAACAAGAAAGATTTCAATGCCCATAGGTTGCTAAGGGCCATAGACAGGAATACTTTGTTAAGCAAATTAGATGCCTCAGAGCAGTGTAGCATAAATGAGAGAATGTTGCCAATGGAGGAATTGCAAGAGAAATTTGAGCTCTTTCCGCATATCCTTGAAAATACTGAAAGATTGATGTCCGAGTGTGATATCCGTTTTAGTTTTGATGGCGATAGGATATCCCAAAACCAGAGTGTTTTTCTGGACTCTACAGATGCCGATTTCAAACTGTTGCAAAAACTATGTAAGCTAGGTTTGCCCAAAAGGTATCCAAACCCAGATGCGAAGGTCCTTGAAAGGATCGAAAGGGAGCTAAGGACCATAAAGCAGCTTGGCTTTGTTTCCTATTTTCTAATTAACCATGATATTGTCCAGTATTCCAAAAACAATGGCTATGTACATGTGGGAAGGGGAAGTGGGGCCAACAGTATAGTGGCTTACATCATAGGAATAACTGACGTGGACCCTATTGAACTGGATCTCTATTTTGAAAGGTTCATAAACCCTTACAGAACATCACCTCCAGATTTTGACATAGATTTTTCATGGAAAGAAAGGGATGATGTGACCAGATATATCTTTGAGCGATATGATAATGTAGCCTTGTTGGGAACCTATAACACCTTCCAGTATAGGGCCGTGGTCAGGGAATTGGGTAAAGTTTTTGGAATGCCCAAAGAAGAGATAGATAAGATAAGTACAGGAAAGTATAACAAAGTTGAGCTGGATGAATTAGGGAGATTGGTGGTCAATTACGGTAAGCTCATCCATGGATTTCCAAACTATATTAGTGTGCATTCATGTGGGGTATTGATTCTTGATAAGCCAATCCATTATTACTCAGCTACCGATTTACTTCCAAAAGGATTCCCAACGGTACAGTTTGATATGGTCATAGCTGAGGATGTTGGTATTTTCAAGTTTGACATCCTTGGACAACGAGGGTTGGCTAAAATCAAGGATGCTTTGGATATCATAAAATACAACAGACCAGATTTACCACCTATTGATATCACAGAGGTTGAAAGGTTCAAAAAAGACCCAAAGGTGAATGCGCTTCTTAAAGAGGGTAAGGCCACGGGGGCTTATTATGTGGAATCGCCAGCTATGAGAGGATTGATGCAGAAACTACAGACACAGGATTATTTGGGATTGGTAGCGGCAAGTTCTATAATTAGACCTGGGGTTTCCAGTTCAGGTATGAAACAGGAATTCATCAAGAGGCAACGCAATCCAGAGAGAAGAAAACAGGCAAACCCTATTCTTTTGGAAATCATGCCTGAGACCTATGGAATTATGGTCTATCAGGAAGATGTACTAAAGGTAGCAAGTAGGTTTGCGGGCCTCAACCTTGGAGAGGCTGATGTACTGAGAAGGGGTATGAGCGGGAAGTATAGGTCAAGGGCTGAATTTATAGCTGTTGAAGAAAAGTTTATTTCAAATTGCAGAAAAAAAGGGCATGATGACGAGTTGACCTTTGAGGTATGGAACCAGATAAAAAGTTTTGCAGGGTATGCCTTTGCCAAGGGACATTCAGCTTCCTATGCAGTAGAGAGCTACCAGAGCCTTTATCTGAAGTGTTATTATCCTTTGGAATTTATGGTGGCTGTACTTAATAATGGCGGGGGATTCTATAGTACTGAACACTATATCCATGAAGCCAAAATGTGCGGGGGAAAAGTACATGCTCCCTGTATAAACAGGAGCGACCACCCCAACAGGATAATGGGAAGAGATATTTTTTTAGGCTTTGGTTACCTAAAGAACCTGGAGCACTACACCATACAAAGGTTCTTGACTGAAAGGCAATTGAACGGAGAGTACAAATCCTTGGATGATTTTATAGACAGGGTAAATATAAGTATTGAACAACTTACAATACTTATAAGAATAGGAGCCTTCAGGTTTACTGAGATACCAAAGACACAATTGCTCTGGGATGCCATTTTTAAACTCAATAAGAATGGAAACAGAACAATACAGAATCCGTTATTTAAAATCCAACATAAATCCTATAAATTACCTGAATTCAATTATGGTAAAGTTGAAGAATCCTATGACCAAATGGAGCTTTTGGGATTTCCTCTTTGCAATTATTTTGATTTAATCAATGAGGAACTTAAGAAACATATACTTGCCAAGGGCATGAAAGACCATGTCCATAGGGAAGTACTGCTTTATGGCAAGTTGGTAAATACGAGGTTCCATAAGGGAGCCAATGGGAAACTCATGCGGTTTTGCACTTTTGTAGACATAAAAGGGAGTTATTTCGATACAGTACATTTCCACAATACTGTGGACAGATATCCAATTCATGGAATTGGTGTGTATGAATGTATAGGGAAGGTGATTGAAGAGTTTGGATTTTATAGTATTGAGGTAATAGCAACAAGGAAATTAGCTTTAAAGCCCGACCCTAGGATGAACTAAACAAAATAATATTAGGGGAGCAAAATTAAAAGCCTTACAGAAATGTGAGGCTTTTTTTGTGCTGTACCACAACAATTTTTTTCATTTGAAGGTGGTCAAACTTCAGTTCTATAGCCACAAAAAACAAAGCAGGCTCCTTTATTTGGCTTTAGAATAGTATTAAATGTGTGGGGTTTCTATTCTAATGAACTAAATAACAAATTATAAAACTCTAAAGCTTGACTTTCATTCTCTAACCAGGGAAAATGTCCACATTTCTCAATTATATTAATCTCTAATTGTGGTATTACTTCTTTAATTTCAAATATCACAGATTCACCAACAGGGTCTTGTCGGCCAATAATAATACTAGAATCACCCATGTAATTTCTTAAATGATTGATTCTTCTAGATTGATTTGAATAATAATTTTTAAAAGCAATTCCAGTTATACCACCAGGTTGCCCAAACAAAGTATTAAAGTCTATCTTGGTTTTGGCCTCCAAACCTTTTTCTCTATCAAAAAAATATCCTGGAAAAATTGCACTTAAGTTCGATTTTCCTGATTTATTAAGCGATGTAGCTTCTTCGATATCTTCCTTATGTAATCTCATCGCAATATTATCGCCATAATATGTAGTAAAACTATTAGTTGGCCCTCCAGGATTCAATAATATTAAACTGCTAATGTTGTCTGGTTTTCTTGATGCATATTCCATTGCTAACATTGCACCCCATGAATGTCCAATGATTTTAATTTGGGCTAATTTTAAATGCTTTCGTAAAGCTTCTATATCATTAACATAATTTGCCATAGTTAGAGCTGTAGAATCAACTTTATTAAGTATTGATTTTCCTGTTCCTCGCTGGTCTAAAACAATACACTTATAGTGGTATGAAAGACTGTCTATCACAGGTTTTAAATAAACAGCGTTTAGCCCAGGACCCCCAGCCAAAATAACAATAGGTTCGCCAGCCCCAAATTCATTAATATGAATCTTAGTTTGGTCTTTACTTGTTATGAAATATTCTGTTTGTCCAAAAGAACAAATTGTGGTCAATACAATTGAAATTTGAATGATTATTTTCATAATTACATTATTTAAATACTTAAGCCTTAAGATAATGAAAATTTACAAACCAACCCCCTTTAATAAACCCATTTAGGTTAGGCCTGTGTACCCCCCCCTCCCTATCTGCCGACAGGCAAGTTTAGCATATAATTTAGATGCTTTTCGTTAGGCAACTGCTAATAATCATGATAAACATTATCATAGAATAAAGCTAATTTCACCATATTCTCATTGAAGGGTTCGACAAAAAGTATAAGGGGGGGGGAGCTTTAAAGCCTAAATTACAACTGTAGTTTAAACCCAACTACACTTTATAAATAACTGCATTGTATGCATTATGTGCTTTAAATTTTAGAATTGCCAACATACCAGCTTTTTTTAGTTAAGAATAGTTATTATTTACTTTGGAGGACTTGGGGAGTATTTTTCATAGGAATCAAAAGGTTTTGTATACATCTAGTTATTTGTTTAATGGATACATAATTTTAACCTTGAAATTCTTTATGTCCGTTACAGATATGCATGGTAGGATGGAGAAGTACTTTCCCCTCATGAGATAAGACTACTTTCTGGCGGTTTATAAGAAAATCGAGTGCATTTTCTTTTGGGAAGGCATTTCCAGAGCATGAGCCAAAGTGAACATCTTTGCCCCAAGTATTACTTATAGCTTCTATTAGTTCTTCTGGTGTCCATTGTTCATTGCTTTTTTCGATTAAAAAAATCACCTCATGTATATGCCTAATATTATTCATGTGTTTTGCTAATTGTTAAATGTCTTATCTTTGATATATGTTTTCTATTGAGTGCATGTAAAGGTCTTAATTTTATTAATATCGTTATATGATAATTGTCATCTCGAATACTTACTAAACAAATAACAATTTCTTTTTTCTAGAACGATTTAATTGATGAGAGGGGAGCATCCAAAGAAAACCACTCATCATTTGGCTGTTTTTTTTATCTACACTTTCTATTAATAATTTCCATACTTTTAAAACCTAGACAACAAAAAGATAAAAACATGAATAATTTTCATTTTGGTCATATATTATTAATATTAATTATTCTCTTCTTTGGTATTCTATTTCCATTAATGTTTTTTGGTTATAGATTTGGTCTGGGGAAAAGAAGTAAAGAGTCTGAGAATAAAGGTTGTTGGATAATCGTTTTTGTAGCTACTTTAATTATAACTGTTGCTGTCGTGTTAGGAATTCTCTTAATTGTATTACTGGGCGCAGCAATGACGGGTAAGCTTAGTTAAGATTAAACATCATCCTGTAAAATAAAATGAGGCTAAACTCAATAATTCTTCATTGAATTGATTCGACAAAACAATATTAGTTGGAGCAAAGCGCACCTAAGTCATTCCCAAAGTGAGTGGCTTTTTTGTTTAATTTACTATAGAGGTAGTTAATCCATAAAAATTATAATCAATTTTGCTTTACAAATTTTTTAATAGCCACACCATTAGCGGTTTGTAATCTGATAAAATACAGGCCATTTGCAAAAGTGCTCACATCTATGTTAATGGTTTTTTCCAATGCCTTAAATGATTTCATGGATTTACCCAAAGTATTGTAAATCTCCACTGTTGAATCTGTAACCTCTAATGGCATTTTCAACGTTATAAAATCATTTACAGGATTGGGAAATAAATTAAATTGAACTCCAAAATTCGGTTCATTGGAAACACTTAAAGCGTTTCCCGAAAAGGAAATAAGTCCTTTATCAGTCCCAACCCATTTCGTTCCATTGTCGTCAACTAAAATGGAATTAATGGTATTGGAAGGCATAATGGAATTGTCCACATTAAACGTTTCCCAGGTAATCCCATCAAAGCGTGTCAATCCACTTTCGGTTGACATCCAGATGATATTTGCTCCTTCAACAGTAACATTCCAGAGTAAGTCATGTGGTAATCCTGAATTAGAAGAATTGTAAACTTCCCAATTGGTTCCATCAAAAGAGATCAATCCATTACCAATTGTCCCCATCCAGACAATGCCTTCAGTGCTAATATCAATGGAATAAATCATGCCCTCAACCTGATTTAGACAATCAGTTGTGAGCATGGTAAATTGCACGCCATCAAATTTAACCAAATACATTGGTGGCATTGCCCGCCCCGGATAGATAAATCCACTTGTTAAACCTAACCACTTATTATTTTGATCGTCGACTGCAATTGAGAAAAACGCTGACAATGTCATTCCTGTATTCGACCAATCATAACCTATCAATTCTGTTCCATCAAACTCATATAAATCATTATGTGCTGTTACCCAAATCTTGTCGTCTTTGTCAACGACAATGCCTGTAAAGAGTCCTGGAACTGGTATTTCCGTCCAATTATTGTCTCCATTAAATTTTTCCAGATAGGGAAAAGGCGTGCATACTACCCATGCCAATCCGTTACTATCCAATAAAATTTTATAAGCGTGCCTATTTATTGGATCAGGGTCTAAGTTCGATATTGGAAGCGTATAGCTAACTATAGTTTGCCCAGTAGATTTTTCCATTTTCACAAGGGTATTGTCCACGCCAACCCAAATGTTATCTCCATCACTGGCAAGTCCGCCAACATAATGATCTTCAAAATAGATTTTAAGCTCTGCGTTTTGAGCAAAAATAAATGCCGTAATACAGAAAAATCCAATAAAAAATAAAGCAATATTTTTCATGACATTTAGTATTAAATAATGCTAAATGTCCATGAAATCATCAATAGCTACAATGATATATATCAATTAGACGCTTTTATTTTCAAATAAATAATAGCTTAAATCAAAATTGGACTTTTTTTGACTTTTTTATACAGTAATTCAGGATTAAATTAATGCTATAGTCTATTTTAATTTATTGGTATTTGTGATCCGTTTTTGGAAAGCCATTTGTCGAAATTTTGCATTTCTGGGTTTAGTTCCAACGACAAGGCCTCGTCACGAACAGCATTAAAATCATTATTAAAATCCCTCTTAAACTGGAACATGTTACCTAGATCGTCTGCTCCAGGAAAACCAAAATTACGATAGGTCTCGGGACTTACATTATTGTAAATCACATTAATACCCAATGCTTCAGACAGTTTGGAGGCCATTTCATTTCCGGTTAACTTCTCACCAACAATGCCAACGGTTTTACCAATAAATGTATTTCCCCTCTTGAATATGCCATATGCACATTTACCAATATCTTCGGCAGCCATACCTGCCAATGTTTTATCATCCATTGGAAATGCTATATAGTAGTTCCCATCTCCACCATTTTGAGGGCCCATTCCAAAATGGATGAAGTTGTCCCAGTAAAACGAGGTTCTTAAAAAAGTAACGGGCAAACCAGCTTCAGAAAAAAGCTTGTCTGCTGCACCTTTGCTATCAAAATGAGGTACTTTGTAGTGGCCTTGTAGAGTTGGCATTCGGTTATCATCCAATGGCACCCAGTTTCTGGTATCCTCTAGGGTTGACCAAACAATATGTTCTAAATCTGCTCCTTTAGCTGCCTGTATAAAGTTTTTAATTTGTTGGTACTCTTTTTCAGCAGAAAAATGTTCCCAAAAAAAAGTAACAAAGTATGCCGCTTTTGCATCTTTTAATACCTTTTCAATACTCTTAACGTTATTAATATCTGCTTCTACTACTTCTGCTCCCATTTGTGACAATGCCTTTGCTTTTTCAGATTGGGAGTTTCTAGTTACTGCTCTTACTTTATAGTCTGAGTTGCGGTCTGCCATAATAGCATTTACAAGTCCGCCACCTTGGGCACCTGTTGCCCCAAATACTGTAATGATTTTTTTGTTTTCCATTTTTATTTTTTTATTTTTTACATTTTACTTTTTTTGATTTTTCTTAATTTTAAAAAGAGACTTTCATAGTAGTTTGTGTTTTCAGCTACTTGCGCTATTGTTTTTTAACAACATAAAAAATGTTCTATTGGTTTGATTACTAATTTAATGAAAAAATATTATGCAGGAAAAAGGAAGGTAAATGGAAAGCCTTAACTTAAATTATGAAGCTTTTTTGTTTAAGATTTGAGTTTTATAAAATCTGTATCTTTAAAATATTACAATTAAATTTTTAAACACATACTTGAAAAATTATTATAGGATTAAATGCTAAGTTAATGGAGAAACTCTTTTTATTAAAACCAAACTTTAAAGACGCCAATGTTGATGGGACAGAGCAATTGTTTTATTGCCCTCATTGCGCCATGATAGAAGGTGTTCTTTCATATTATACACAATTACAAGACAAACTAGAGGTCATTTATATAGATTTTCCCAGACCTAGACATAAATTGGTTGAACTTGTTGGAGAAGAAAACCAAGGGTGCCCTAACCTTGTGATAAGTAAAGATGATAGTGTTGGTTTAGACACAAGTTATTTCTTGAGTTTAAAAGGATATTTATTTGTTAATAAAAAAGAACTCATTGTGCGCTATTTTACAGATAAGTATGGGATTGGAAAACCACATCCATGATTTTATCAAATCTTTTATTGTATATGGTTTATTGTAATTTAAACGAAGTTGTATTAAAGTCAAATAGGTTTAATACTATACAAACTAGTTTCTAGATAGATTAATTAATCCTACAAAATACTCCCAAAACACCCTTTTTTTACCTTTAATAGTCATTATTTTAAGGATAAAAAAAGGAAATATATTCTTGCATATTGTCAAAAAATGACTCAAAAACCTTTCAAAAGGGCGTATAATATCTGAAAGATATGTCATATCGTCTAATAATCTTGTTAATATAAATAACAAAGGGAATTATCCTTTATCTTTATTTGCTTTTTAATTTCATAACTATGATAAGACCAGATATTTATCCATTATCAGAAAAACTTAAATTTAAAACAAAGCTTTTAAATGTAGGTGTTATTATAATGTTGTTCTCATCTTTTAGCTACTCTCAAACAATCATAAGACAAAGTATTTCAAGTTATGGGACAACTGTTACCGGAGATGATTACTATTATGCTCAAACCATTGGGCAAAGCTACAATACCAGTAATAGCATAAACATCAATGTGACACAAGGTTTTCTGCAACCGGTGAGCTTTAAAATTGAAAAGGTAGCCCAAAACGATGTTGAAGAATTGAATATTAAAATATTTCCTAACCCCTCTAGTTACAGTATTACCCTAAAAAGTACGGAGGCATTAAAAAAGGCAGTTATCCTTATTTCCAACGTACAGGGGCATATTATCTATGATCATGAAGTTCAGAGCCTAGAAGAGCATGTCATAAACTGCAGTTCATGGGCCACAGGCATATATCTAATGAAAGTTCAAGATGATAGTAATAAACAATTGGTCAGTAAATTAATAATATCTAAATAAGCATTAATATGAAAAGAATTATACTCGCCCTAACAGTGGCTTTTATATCGCTTTCAAGTATCGCTCAAGAGCCAAGTTTTACCATTGAGGCATCTCAATTAGCAAGCACTTTTAAGTTTGTGGACAGTGATAACAACAAATTAAATTCAGATTATCAATCCATATTTACGGGTGCTTACGGTATAGGATACCGTAATATTTTTGAGAATAATATTATGCTAAAAGCAGGTTTGGGAAAACGTAATGGAGGAGCTAATTACGTATATGATAATACGAATTACTCATGGCGCTTGGAATATGCAGAACTAAAAGTTGGAGGCGGTTATATGTTAAAACGACGTATGTTCAGTCCGTATGCCGTCCTTAATGCCTACTATGGTCATTTATTGCGTGGTACTCAAGTTTTAAATAACGAGGAGTTCAATATTACTGAGTCCGGTATATTGAAAAAATCAGATTTTGGACTTATAGGAAATATTGGGCTTAACTTTAAAATTTCTAATTTCATATCGGCCTATGCAGAAGGGCTATATCTATTTGGACTAAGTAATATAGAAGAAGATTCGGGTCAGACGACAGCCAACAGAAGCTTTGGGATCTCATTGGGTCTTGCCTTTAATTTAACGGAATAGTAGAAAACATTAATTTGATTGTCATGAAAAAATTTAAATATATTTTATTAATTGTAACTTTTAGTATCGCTGCTAATTTCGTTTCAGCACAGCGCATCGGTAACCTAGACGGCATTAATTATCAAGCTGTGGCACTTAACGATGAAACCCAAGAAATTGTTGGTCTTGATATAGAAGCAAAACCATTATATAATAGAGAAATAGGTGTTCGATTTACTATTACAAAAGGGCTTGAAGGAGCGGTTCAATGGGAAGAAACTCACGTAACAACGACAGATGCCTATGGTCTGTTTAGCTTAGTTATAGGAAAAGGTGTTGTGTCTAGTTCGACCTATTCTAGGTTACTGGATATTCCATGGATTGAGGCAGACCAGTTCTTAAAGGTTGAAATCTCAACTAAAAATGACGGCAATTTCAAAATAGTGAGCAATCAAAAGTTTATGGCAGTACCTTATTCTTTCTATACAGACGATATTGCCGATGATGCTATTACAACTGAAAAAATACTCAATGAAGAAATTCTTGCCGAAGATATCGCAGAGGGTGCTGTTGAGACCTCCGAGATTTTGAATGAAACAATTCTAGCCGAAGATATTTCGGAAGGTGCTGTTGAGACCTCTGAGATTTTAAATGAAACGATTCTAGCGGAAGACATTTCAGAGGGTGCTGTTGAGACCTCCGAGATTTTGAATGAAACAATTCTAGCGGAAGACATTTCTGAGGGTGCCGTTGAGACCTCTGAGATTTTAAATGAAACGATTCTAGCGGAAGACATTTCTGAGGGTGCTGTTGAGACTTCCGAGATTTTGAATGAAACGATTCTAGCCGAAGACATTTCCGAAGGAGCTGTTGAGACCTCCGAGATTTTAAATGAAACGATTCTAGCGGAAGACATTTCTACGGGTGCTGTTGAGACTTCCGAGATTTTAAATGAAACGATTCTAGCGGAAGACATTTCTGAGGGTGCTGTTGAGACCTCTGAGATTTTAAATGAAACGATTCTTAACGAAGATATTGCAAACAATACGATAAACCTATCAACTAAAGTGACCGATATCTTAGCGGTTGAGAATGGGGGTACCGGTCTCGATGCATCAGCTGTTGGAGATGGTGAAATCTTAATTGGAGATGGTACTACCAATGAATTTAATTTAACAACCCTTACTGCTGGTACAGGCATAGTAATTGAAAATACACCGGGTAATATTACCATAATCTCACCACCGGTTTCAACAAGTGCCGATGGCTCTTTTAATATTCCTGTGGGAAGTAACGGGGTTATTGGGCCTAATTCTGCATGGTATTCACCAAATAGTTTAAAGATTGACCCTCCGGCAGACAAAGCCTTTGAAATGGGCGATATTTTTCTTGCCTCTGCCGATATTGATCTACAGGGTTGTATATTATCGGTTTATTTACAGAGTATTGATGGTAACGGACAAGCTAATGTTCAGGTAATCTTATTTAACCCAAGAAATATTCCTGTAACTTTACAAACCCCAGTGACATTTAAATTCTTGCTTGTAAAATAAGCCTGATTGCTAAATATGGGAACCTCATACGTGGGCTTAAAGCTAATAATTACAAGATAGAAATTTAAAGCGCTCTTGTGAAGAAATTAAAGTATAGCATTGGAGATTAAAGGGTAGGGTATGGATTGAATTGATCTATAAAAGTCTAAATAAAAGTCCAAGTATAAAAAACTTATCCTCAAGACATATCTTTTCTTGTACATGTTTTTTAAACCTTATTGTACAAATGTGTTTCCAGAGGGCGTTTTTTGAATTTGTGTTTATAAAAATACAGAGGGAGTAAAAATAAAAAGCCTTGATACAATTATTGGGGCTTTTTTGTTTTAATTAACTTTAGTATGTTTGCTGCCTAATGGCTCCATAGTTCAAGGGATAGAACAAAAGTTTCCTAAACTTTAGATCCAGGTTCGAATCCTGGTGGAGTCACTGGAATTATTTATATAGACTTGTTTTGTTAAACAGGTCTTTTCCGTTTTATGTCTTTTCTGTTTACTTAAAATTTTCATCAATTAGTATTTCAACAGATTTTGATAATCTAATTTGATTGAAAGGAATTCAAAAATGAGGAATATGTATCATTCTCATGAGTATAATAACCTCTTTCAAATTCAATAGACCTTAAACTTCAAAAAGAGAGCAATTATAAAAGCCACATAATAAATTATCTCATAAAAACTTATATTATAGAAATTTCAGTATATTTACAAGACTAACTAATACTTGAAATTATGGATATTAAAAAAACCGTTATTAATCTTTTAGTGTCACTTATTCTTTCACCAATTATTATTTACATTGTTCTTACAATAGCACGGTTAGCGGGAGCTGATTATGAAATGACCCATGGTGAAACTTGGATAATTTGGGTTCTTATGGCTATTTTAATTAACATGTCGATTGAAAAAAAGGGCTCTTAAATTATATTGACAAAAACACAAAAGTCCAACCGTAAATGTTGGACTTTTTTTATGCAATAAACTTAGCCGCTTTTATTATTGAAAGTAAAAGATTTAATGTATTAGTTTTAATGTTAGAGGACCTGTTTTACAAAGCCGCTTTCACGGCTTCAACAGTTTTTTTAGAATTACCTATAAAAATATCATTATCAATTACAAATACGGGTCGACTTAAAAATGTATAGTGTTCAAGCAAATAGTGCTTATAATCCTTCTCCTTTAGAGCCTGATTTTTTAAGTCCATTTCCTTGTATAATTTCGCACGTTTGCTGAACAAGGCTTCATAGCTTCCGGTAAGGGCTTTCATTTCTTCTAATTGCTTTACGGTTATGGCTTCGGTTTTAATATCCTGTAAAATAAATTCTGTAGATAAATTCAATTCTTTTAAGATCCTAATACAGGTGCTGCAGGTCTTTAAATAATATACTTTTTTCATTCTATATAATATATA
Source organism: Aestuariivivens marinum (assembly GCF_022662175.1). Lineage (GTDB taxonomy): Bacteria > Bacteroidota > Bacteroidia > Flavobacteriales > Flavobacteriaceae > Aestuariivivens > Aestuariivivens marinum. The sequence continues at coordinate 893,140 of NZ_JAKMCR010000001.1, forward strand.
TCTAAAGGGCAAATTTAACTATTACTTTAGTAACCACTTTGTTAGTCTAAATATTTTTTTCATTTGTTTTTTGTGAATTTTCAAATAAAAAAATTCATGTACTTTTATCGAAAAAATGAATAATATGGATTTTGTGTTTCAAGTTTTAAATAATACCCGAGTAATTTTTAAAGAAATAATAGAGAACAATACCCTTAAGGATCTAAATAAAGTTCCAATGGGATTTAACAATAATATTATTTGGAACATTGCACATGTAGTGGTTTCAGAACAGTTATTAGTCTATAAATTATCGGGGTTGGAATCGACCCTTTCAGAGGATATGATTAATAAATATAGAAAAGGGAGTAAACCAGAAGGTGATTTAAATCAAGAGGAAGTAAATAAGATAAAAGACTTATTGGTTTCAACTATTCAGAAAACTAAAACTGATTATAATAAAGGGGTTTTTAAAAATTATAATCCTTACACTGTTTCTACTACAGGAAATATCTTAAACAATGTAGATGAAGCTTTGCAGTTTGTAGCTATTCATGAAGGCCTACATTACGGCTATGTCTTAGCCCTTTTAAAGGCAATTAAAAAATGAATTGTTTGTATTTCAAATTAGAAATAACTTGTTGTTTAGTCTAGGTAATAAATATAGCCAAAATTTAACCATATAAGCCAGTCATTAAATTTGTTATAGCTGAGCTTGTGGTTAAATCCATCAACCCAATCGTTAAAATAAAGTTGCCAACGCAAATCCAATAGTAAATCAGACAGTACTCCAATTTTATAACGTACCCCAACACTGGTTACCATGGACCAATCGGAAAAAGAATTTGTGTTAATAGGATATTGGCGAGTTTCTCCTGGCTGTAGTGGAGGTAATAAACTGTCGTTTTGATACCAAAATTGATAAATATTTCTGCCATCAAAAACATTTCCGTCACCATAAGTTGTACTGGCTTGTGGAGAAGATGAGGTATAATGAATACCTAAACTTACATAAGGTGCCAACAAATAACTAAACGCTTGAAACGATCTAATGCTTCTTGGAAAATACTCAATTTGAGTACCTATATCGAAATTTTCGGCAACACCATGGTGAGCTCTCAACTTATCGGCATCAGGTGATGTATATATTGGTCTTACCCACTCCCCGTGGTGGTCTAAAACAGTATAGTTCCAAGATATTTCATTTCGTAGTTTAAAATGGTCATTAAAATAGGTGTCGGTAGAATAACAATTACAATCGGCACGATAAGCAAAGTTTATGTAGTGAACAATGCCAATACCAATACCTGAGTTCCCTAAATTAGTTGCTTCATCAAAACGACTTCCAAAGTCCGCTCGAAACTCAACAGGGCCAGCTATAACACCTATTTCATGTGAAAACCCAAGTTGAGAATGCGCTATTGAACCGAAGACTACTACGAAAAATACTGTAAAAAAGCGTTTTAAGCTAAGCATATTATCGGTATTTCTATTGGGGAATTACATAAACAAAGATATAAAAACCCATTTAACATTCAAATAAGAGTAAAGTTGTCTATAGCCCATAGACAAAGTTTATTACGAAATTCAAAAAAAAATAACGTAAATTTTAAAGATAACGTATATTTGCGCATCAAAAAAACGCGTATTATTAATTACTTTTAATTTTTTGCATAGATGAAAAATAACATTGAAGCATTTATGGATCTTGTAAAACAACGTAATGGTAATGAACCAGAGTTTTTACAAGCTGTTGAGGAAGTTGCTGAAACTGTAATTCCTTATATTGTTGAACATGACATATATTATGGTAAAAACATTCTATTAAGAATGGTAGAACCAGAACGAGTTATAAGCTTTAGAGTGTGTTGGGTAGATGATGAAGGAGAAATACAAGTAAATAGAGGTTATAGGATTCAAATGAATTCGGCTATTGGCCCTTACAAAGGGGGTTTACGTTTTCACCCAACGGTTAACCAAAGTATTTTAAAATTTTTAGCTTTCGAGCAGGTATTTAAAAATAGTCTTACCACATTACCAATGGGTGGCGGTAAGGGTGGAAGCGATTTCGACCCTAAAGGTAAAAGCGACAATGAAATCATGCGTTTTTGCCATGCTTTCATGGGTGAGCTATTTAGGCACATTGGGGCGAACACAGATATTCCTGCAGGAGATATTGGTGTAGGTGCGCGTGAAATAGGATTCCTTTTCGGGATGTATAAAAAGCTAAGAAATGAGTTTACGGGTGTGTTAACTGGTAAAGGTTTGTCCTGGGGAGGGTCTTTAATTAGACCAGAAGCCACTGGATATGGTACTGTGTATTTCGCACAGAACATGTTGGAAGTTAAAGGCGATAGTTTTGAAGGAAAAGAAGTGGTTATTTCAGGTTCTGGTAATGTGGCACAATATGCAGCAGAAAAATCGTTACAGTTAGGAGCAAAAGTACTAACCTTATCTGATTCTTCAGGATATATTTATGATGAAGAAGGTATAGATGCTGATAAATTAAAGTTTGTGATGCACCTAAAAAATGAAAAGAGAGGAAGGATTAGTGAATATATTGACCAGTACCCTAAAGCTAAATTTGTAAAAGGCGAAACGCCATGGAGAGTTAAATGTGATATAGCCCTTCCTTGTGCTACTCAAAACGAATTAAATGAAGAAGACGCTAAAACGTTAGTGGACAATGGTTGTATTTGTGTAAGTGAGGGTGCCAATATGCCTTCAACCATGGAGGCAGTACATGTTTTCCATGATGCAAAAATTTTATTTGCACCAGGAAAGGCATCCAATGCTGGAGGTGTGGCTACTTCTGGATTGGAAATGACCCAAAACTCCTTAAGGTACAAATGGACTAGAAGCGAAGTAGATAACAAATTAAAGGAAATCATGTCGGATATCCATCAGTCTTGTATTGAATACGGTACCGAAGAAGATGGCTATATCGACTATGTAAAAGGAGCCAATATTGCAGGCTTTGTAAAAGTAGCCGATGCCATGTTAGCTCAAGGAATTGTTTAATCTCAAGATTAATATCAGTTTTAAGCCTCCTAATTTTAGGAGGCTTTTTAATTTATATGATTTCCAACCATATTTCGTTATATATAAATATATTTGAACAACGAAAAAATGGTATGTACAGAAAAATAGCTTTATTTGTATTTGGAGCATTTCCTTTGTGGGTCTTGTCACAAGATTTTTCGAACCTATGGGAAGGTCACTTTTCTTATTATCATGTTTCTCAGGTAGTACATGGAAATAATAAAATTTATGCCGCCACAGAAAATGCTATTTATAGCTACGATACCCAAACTAATGAACTGGGAACCATTACTACAATTAATGGCTTGTCTGGACAGACGATTTCTACAATAAGTTATAGCGAAATATATGAACTCTTAATAATAGGTTACGAAAATGGACTCATTGAAATCCGTTTTGATAATGATGATGAAGTGCTCTCGGTAGTAGATATAATAGAAAAACCAACAATTTTACCAGAAAATAGACGTATTAATCATTTTAATATTGAAGACAACTGGGTTTATATTGCTACAGATTATGGTATTTCGGTGTATGATTTGGAACGTTTGGAGTTTGGAGACACCTATTTTATAGGAAGTAGTGGGGAACAGATTCAAGTTACTCAAACTACAATTTTAGGGGATTATATCTATGCATCATGTCTAGGAGATAATGGTGTAAGGAAAGCCTTATACACAAATCCAAATATTATAGATTTCAATAATTGGCAAACTGTAGCAACAGGGAATTTCGTTGCTATTGAAACAGCTGCCGATCAGCTATATGTCATTAATACAGCCAGACGAATTTATAGTTTGGGTAATGATGTTTTGACGGAGCGTTTTCTATATCCAAATCTTCCTTTAGATATGAAGTTTGTTAACGATTACCTCTTAGTGGCTACTAAAGATAATGTTTACATTTACGATAATAATTTTACGTCGATTACCCAAATTTCTGATGACACTATGTTTGCTACCGATTTTACCTCGGCAATTATCGATTTGGACTATGTTTATATTGGAACTACAAGTTATGGTATGTTTAGGGTTCCTTTATCAAACTTAACTTTATTTGAAGAAATTAGACCAGAGGGGCCTTTACGAAATGATCCTTTTGCTTTGCAGGCTGAATCTAATGGATTATGGGTTACCTATGGTGCACATGATATATTTTTAAACCCTTATCCTTTAAACAGTCGTGGGTTGAGTCATTTAAAGGATGGTGAATGGCTTAACACACCCTTTAGTGAACTTTTAGGTGCTAGGGAATTAAAGCATATTGCAGTTAATCCATCCAATAACAATCAGGTTTTTATTGGCTCTTATATTGATGGACTTTTAGAATTAAATGAAGGTGTAGCTACTGCTTTATATGATGAAAACAATAGTGGTTTAGATGATGCGTTTTTCCCTAATTTACCAAATTATACGGGAGATATTAGATTATCCGTTGCTACTTTCGATAGAAATGGATTATTATGGACTTTAACCAACTTTGTGGATCCAGCTATTAAAACTTTTAACCCTTCAGCCAACAGATGGCAATCCTATAGTATAGAAGCGGCAGTAAAAAGTGACAACAATGGGTATACAGATTTGGTTATTGGTAACGATGGAACCAAATGGATAGCAACCTATGAATATGGGTTAGCCGCGTTTAATGAGAATAATGGAGGGCAACAGGTTAAAGCAATAAATGAAGAAGATGGTAATTTGCCTTCAAATTATGTTACAGCACTTGCTTTGGATAAAAGAGGAGCATTATGGATAGGGACTTTTAAAGGTTTGCGTGTATTGTATGCCACATCAAATTTTTTTACTGATGAGGTTGAAACTGATGAAATTATTATCTTAGAAGACGGTATTGCTAAAGAATTGTTGTTTCAGCAACAAATAACGGACATTAAGGTTGATGGATCAAACAATAAATGGGTTGGGACAGGAGATTCAGGATTATTTTATTTTTCATCTGATGGGCAAGAAACCATATTTCACTTTACAACCGATAATTCACCATTACCATCCAATGTAATCAATGATATTTCTTTGGATGATGCTAATGGCATAGTACATATAGCAACAGGAAGAGGGTTGGTGTCATTCAAGTCTGGGGGGTCTAGTCCGTTTGAAGATTTGGAGAGTGCTTATGTATACCCAAACCCCGTAAGACCCCAATTCGATATTGTAGAGCAGAAAGTTAAGATAAAGGACATCTCAGAAAATGTAAACATTAAAATAACCGATATTGAAGGGAACCTAGTGGCAGAGGCGCAATCAAGAACTAATTTACGTTACAATGGCTATAATCTAGAAATAGATGGTGGTACTGCTTATTGGAATGGTAAAAACTTAGCTAATAATATGGTGGCATCTGGTGTTTACCTTATTATGCTTTCAGATTTAGATACTTTTGAGACTAAGGTCTTAAAATTAATGGTTGTTAGGTAATGCTTGTTTCTACAAAAGCTATTGTTTTATCTAAAGTTAAATACAGGGACAGCGATTTAATCGTTAAATGTTACACTGAAAAAATAGGTATTGTTAGTGTAGTGCTTCGAAATGTATTGAACAGTAAAAGAGGTAATGCTAAAGTTGCTTATTTTCAGTTGCTGTCCCAATTGGAAGTTGTAATGGTTTATAAAGAGAATAGGTCATTGCAGGCCATTAAAGAAGTTAAAACAAGTCACTTATATACTTCTATTTATACTAATGTGTTCAAAAGTGCAATTACCATGTTTCTTGCCGAGATTTTATCTAGTGTTTTAATGGAGGAAGAAGAAAATAAAGTGTTGTTTAGCTTTTTGGAAACTACTTTTCAGTGGCTCGATACTCACTCTGAGTATGCAAACTTCCATTTGCTTTTTTTATTGAAACTCACCAAATACTTAGGATTTTATCCAGATGGTAATGCTTTAGGGGGCAATTTTTTTGATTTACTGGAAGGAAAATTTGTTCCGAAAGCTGGATATGCTTACACTAAATCGGATGATAATATAGTGCTTTTAAAACAACTGTTAGGCACGACATTTGATACGATAAATACAATAAAAATCAACGCTAAGCAGAGACAATCCTTTTTAAATATGATGTTGCATTATTTTGAGTTACATTTGGGTAGTTTTAAATATCCCAAATCAATGCAAGTTTTTAATCAAGTTTTCAATTAAAACATGAAGCTTTTTCAATATATATTTTTCCTTTTGTTTGCTACTGGGATTTTACAAGCACAGCAAATAAAAGTTCTAAATAGAATTACTGAAGAACCTGTTTATGGTGTTGCCATTTATAATATTGACAAATCTAAAAGCATCATCACAAACTTTCGGGGAGAAGCTTCCTTAGAGCGGTTTTCTAGTTCGGAAGCTATATATTTTCAACATTTAACGCATGTTTTAAAAGTGTTGAAGAAAGAAGAAATAGACGAAAGAGGTATTGTTTATTTAGATTTGAATACGCAAGGTTTGGAGGAAATAGTAGTTTCAGCTTCCAAATTTGAGCAAAATAAGCGTGATATACCTCAAAAAATTATTAGTATAAATGCTGGAAGAGTTACATCTATAAGCCCTCAAACTAGTGCTGATTTATTAGGTAATACAGGACAAGTATTTGTACAAAAAAGTCAGATGGGTGGAGGTAGTCCGATGATTAGGGGATTTTCTACAAACCGACTCTTAATAACAGTTGATGGTGTTAGAATGAACAACGCCATATTCAGAGGGGGAAACCTACATAATGTTATTTCTATTGATCCATTTACAATTGAACGTACCGAAGTAACTCTTGGAGCAGGCTCCGTTATTTATGGTAGTGATGCTGTAGGAGGTGTTATGAGCTTCTATTCACAAACGCCACAATTATCCTATAGAGATTCTTTATTATTTAACATGAATGCAGTAGCTCGATATGCTTCTGCTAATAATGAAAATACTGGTCATTTCGATTTCAATTTGGGTTATAGAAAATGGGCTTTTCTCACTAATGTGAGTTATACGGATTTTGATGATTTAAAAATGGGTAAACATGGCCCAGAAGATTATTTAAGGCCTGAGTTTGTTATACGAATTAATGATCAAGATCAAGTGGTTCAAAACAGTGATCCCCTGGTCCAAAATTATTCAAGCTACAATCAAATAAACCTATTGCAAAAAATACGTTATCGAGCTAGTAAAGATTTAAATTTTGATTTAGGATTGTATTATACAGCAAGTTCCGATATTCCGCGATACGACCGTTTAATTAGGTACAAGGGAGATAACCCGTATGCAGCCGAATGGTACTATGGTCCACAAAAATGGTTTATGTCCAATCTGCAAGTCACCAAGTTGAGTAGCGGATCTAATTTATATGATAAAATAAAGGCTACCTTGGCGTATCAAAATTTTAAGGAAAGTAGGGTAGATCGAAATTTCCAATCTAACTTAAGATACATTAGGGAAGAAGCTGTAGATGCGTATTCGGTCAATTTCGATTTTGAAAAAAGACTGAGTTTGAAAACGGAGTTTTTTTACGGTGTAGAATACGTATCCAATAAGGTGCACTCTAACGGACAAGAAGAAAATATAGAAACCAATACGTTCTCTAAGGATGTTTCAAGATATCCTGACGGAGCAACGTGGCAATCGGCAGCGGTATATACCAGTTTAAAATATAAGCCCAACGTTAAATTTGTATTTCAATCAGGGTTGCGTTTTAACCATATTGTTTCTAAATCTAATTTCAATGAAAATAATGTCTTTCTAAATTTACCTTTTGAGTCGTCTGAAAATAAATCTGGTGCGCTAACAGGAACAGCAGGAATCACTTGGATGCCTAATTCTGTTCTGCAGTGGCGTTTAAATGCATCTTCTGCATTTAGGGCTCCAAATATTGATGATATAGGTAAAGTGTTCGATTCTGAACCGGGTTCTGTGGTTGTACCTAACGAAAATTTAAAACCGGAATACGCTTATGGTGGTGAACTTGGGGTAAAATTGCATTTTAAACATGTGGTTTTTGATCTTAGTTCCTATTACACCTATTTAGATAATGCGTTAGTGCGTAGGGGATTTACTTTAAATGGTGAAACCCAAATCGATTACGATGGCGAATTAAGTAATGTGCAGGCCATTCAAAATGCTTCAAAAGCATGGATATATGGATTTGAAATAGGTCTTGAGGCACAGCTTGCCAGAAATCTTAAGCTAAAATCACAATATAGTGTTATAGGTGGTACTGAAGAAGAAGATGGTGTGGAGGTCCCCGTACGTCATGTTGCACCAAATTTTGGAAATACACACTTAGTATGGACAACTAATAATATTAAGGTTGATGCTTTTGTAGACTATAATGGCGAGTTCTCATTTAATGAGCTAGCACCTTCCGAAGCCAGTAAAGATTATCTCTATGCTTCAGATGATAATGGCAATCCGTATTCACCTTCTTGGTATACGCTAAATTTAAGGACACAGTACCGTTTTAATGATGCTTTATTGCTTATTGTTGGTGTTGAAAATATTACGGATGAACGCTATCGTCCTTATTCTTCGGGGATAACGGCGGCCGGAAGAAACTTTATTTTGTCCTTAAAGTATAGTATTTAAGGTGAAGTTTATTAGTTTTTTGAAATCTGCACTAATGAGGAAAATGATTTTGATATTATTTTTGATGGTTAGTTTAGTAACATTTTCGCAATCAGAAAAAGTAGTTGGTGATTATAAAATCACATTGGGGAATAAAGAAAACCATTTAATAGAATATAAATTGGTTTTAAATAGAGATCATACATTTTTTTTCCGTGCTTTTACTGATATGAAAAAAGGAATTCCACCTAAAGTGAATACATATGGGAAAGGGACATGGGCTTTTGAAAATAATATAGTTTCCTTTTCTGCCGATAAAACCACTGACTTTAATGATAAATACACGTTAGACTTTAACAATACTCAAGCTAGATTTGTTACAAAATCACCAAGGGATAAAACCAATCGGGATATAAAAACAAAATTAAGGTTTTTTAAATCTAATATTTTTTGGATGCAAAGAATCGATCTTTTTAAAGAATAAGACTATTTCACTTTAATAATGTCATTAATATTGGTCGTGTAACGTGGCGATAGACGTTCCTGTCGCATTTTCCAAGTACGTTTTAAATCTTGGTTGCCCAGTTTAATTTTATAATCGGCATACTTTTTATTTAAACGATCTATAGTGCGCATTAAGGGTTTGTGCTTAGGGTTTTCGTTGTAAAACAGCTGTAATTGATGGTTATCTGTAGGGACTAACCCCATAACAATGACACCTGCTCGTTTATAGTATATGCCGGGTTTGTAAATAGAAATAACGGCTTCAATGGCGCATTGGCCTATTATAAGAGATGAATCAGTAGGATAGGGTAAACTTACTATTTTGCTGGCACGGTGTTGTTGGACGTCTTTTTTATGTCTGTCACTACTTAGCATAACATACACCATATGGCAACTAGAGCCCTGTTTACGTAGTTTTTCGGCACAACTTGTTGCAAAAGTAGAGATGCGTTCTTTAATGTAGTTAATGTCGGTATAGGTAAAATCGAAACTTCTAGTTGTGGCTATGGCTCGTTTGGCTTTAACATCGTCCAGTTTTAAGGTGGGAATACCTTCCAAATCTTTTTTGAGTTTCCATTCGGTAATAGAAAAGGTGTTACGTACCCAGTCATCAGGGAGTTCTACAAAGTCATAAGCCGTTTTGCAGCCTTTAGCTTTTAGCCGTTTGGATAAACCCCAACCTATGCCCCAAACGTCCTCAATTTTAATCCATTGCAATGCTTTAATGCGCTTTTCTTCAGTATCTATTACACATATTCCTCCTGTTTTTTTAATGTTTTTTCTAGCAATTTTATTGGCTACTTTGCTCAATGCCTTGGTTGGGGCGATGCCCACACAAGTAGGAATGCCTGTCCATTGTAAAATGTGCTCCCTAATTTGCTTACCATAATTGTTAAAATCATAATTATCGAAACCTTTAAATTCTAAAAAAGCTTCGTCTATACTATACACATCAACATCGGGAGTAAATTGCTTTAAAATAGACATCACCCGACTACTCATATCGCCATAAAGTGGGTAGTTGGACGAAAACACTTCAATATGATTAGCCTTACAAAAACCTTCCCATTTAAAAATAGGAGCACCCATGGGCAAACACAATGCTTTGGCTTCATCGCTTCGTGAGATTACGCAACCATCGTTATTGGACAAAATAGCGATGGGTCTATCTCGTAAATTTGGGTTAAACACGCGCTCGCAGGAGGCATAGAAATTATTACAATCTACTAGTGCAAACATAGTTGTAAAGATACAAGGAAATAGATTTTGTTTTTAAATTTCCAGACCAATAAAATTTGGACAATGGAAGACCCTAAATAATTATGAGTATCTTATCTTTTTTCATCAACTATAGATTAATGATGATAAGATATATGGAGTTAATTTATGATATGACAGGAACAAGCATTGGGAGCTTTACTAAAGATATGATTATAAATAGATAGATATAAAAGCAACAAAAGAAACGGGTGTCATAGTTTACTCTAATTAATTGTTACATTTGTTTCCATGGATGCATTGCCACAGAATCTTCAGCGAAAACTAGATGAAAGACAGGCTATAAACTCTTTACGTCAATTGGATAAGCCCAATCTTTTGGTGGATTTTTCCTCTAACGATTATTTGGGGTTGGCAAGAGATAAGGACCTATTTGAAGCTACCCATGAGTATTTAAAGCACCACAATATAACCCAAAATGGAGCGACAGGATCTCGTTTGCTCTCTGGAAATCATCCACTTTATTCAATTTTAGAAACCGTACTTAGCGAATTTCATAACAGTGAAGCCTCTTTAGTTTTCAATTCGGGTTACGATGCCAATTTAGGATTCTTTTCCTGTGTACCACAGCGTGGCGATGTTATTTTGTATGACGAATATATCCATGCCTCAATTAGGGATGGAATAAAGCTTTCAAATGCGCAGGCCTATAAGTTTAAACATAACGATTTAGAAACCCTAGAAAAACTAATGCTTCGTCATTCTGAGGCCGTTTCAGTATCTCATCAAAATATTTATACAGTGACCGAATCTGTATTCTCTATGGATGGTGATTCGCCAGACTTGGTTAACCTTGCTGAATTGTGTAAAAGGTATAGAACGTATTTAATAGTAGATGAAGCCCATGCCGTAGGAGTTTATGGAACAGATGGAAGAGGATTGGTTCAAGAGTTAGGATTAGAACAAGATGTTTTTGCCCGATTGATCACATTTGGGAAAGCCCTAGGTTGCCATGGTGCAGCTATATTGGGGAATGAAATGTTAAAATACTACTTAGTTAATTTTTCCCGTAGTTTTATTTATACCACGGCATTACCACCACATAGTTTGGCAGCTATCCATATAGCTTATAATGAACTTGCCACTTTGAACAATGACGGGAAATCCCATCATAATATTCAAAAGTTACATCAAAACATCCAGTTTTTTAAATTAGAAATTAAACGATTGCATTTGAAGGAGTATTTTATAGAAAGTCATTCGGCAATACATTGTTGTGTTGTACCGGGAAATGATAAAGTTAAGTCAATTGCGGTTAATCTTCGAAACAAAGGGTTTAATGTAAAGCCTATTTTATCGCCTACTATTCCAAAAGGACAGGAACGTTTAAGATTTTGCTTGCACAGTTATAATTCAGAAAAAGAAATTACAGAAGTTTTGGAGTTGTTGAGTACTTTTGCATTTTAATTGTTTTCCTTTACCAAAGTTTTGGGATCATACTTTATTACAAGAGATGCTAAAACTGGTTTAGTATGATAAAAATGAAACAAAAAACATTTTTTATAACAGGGATAGGAACAGATGTAGGTAAAACCATTGTTTCGGCTATTATAACTGAAGCCTTGGAAGCCGATTATTGGAAACCTGTACAGGCGGGCGATTTGGATAATTGCGATACTAAAAAGGTGCAACGGCTGGTGTCCAATTTCAAGTCAGTTTTTCACCCTAATACTTATGCTTTACATACACCCATGAGTCCACATGCTGCTGCAGAAATTGATGGTATTGCAATCGATCTGAAAACTATTAAAGCGCCCCAAACGCAAAACCATTTGATTATAGAAGGTGCTGGAGGATTATTGGTGCCATTGAACAATGAGCAAACGGTTTTGGATATTATAAAACCCCATTACAAAGTTATTGTCGTATCCCGGCATTATTTGGGAAGCATTAACCACACGCTTTTAACGGTAAATACCTTAAAAGAAAAGGGATTTGATGTGTCTATTATTTTTAGCGGAAACGAACATCCCACTACAGAAGCTATTATTAAAAAAATGACCAATATTCCTGTAATAGGGCGTATTGAAGAAGAACCTTATTTTGATAAGAATGTGGTTAGGGAGTATGCTGAAAAATTTAAGGATAGTTTATGAGTTTACAAGAGCGCGATAAAAAACACCTGTGGCATCCCTTAACGCAACACAAACTACATCCAGATGCTTTTGCCATAACAAAGGCTAAAGGTTGTGTTTTAACCGATGAATCAGGTAATGAATATATCGATGCCATTGCCTCGTGGTACACCTGTATGTATGGGCATTGCAATGATTATATTACCAGTCGGGTAGCGACACAAATGCAACAATTGGATCAGGTGGTGTTTAGCGGATTTACCCACGAACCAGCCGTGAAATTATCGGAAGCTCTTATGGGCATACTGCCCAATAATCAAAATAAGATGTTCTTTAGTGATAATGGTTCAACCAGCGTTGAAATAGGTATAAAAATGGCCTTACAGTACCATTTTAATATGGGCAAAAAACGAAATACATTAATTGCTTTTGAAGAGGGCTTTCACGGTGATACTTTTGGAGCAATGAGTGTTTCTGGATTATCCATTTACAATGGGCCTTTCGAAGATTTCTTTTTGGAGGTAAAACGCATTCCGGTTCCAAAAGGAGCTAATAATGAACATGTTTTAACTTTATTTAAGGAAATGGTTAAAACGAATAAAGTAGCAGGGTTCATTTATGAACCTTTAGTGCAAGGTGCCGCGGCTATGAAAATGTGTGATGCAGAAGGGTTAAATGCAATTCTAAAATACTGTAGACAACACGATGTTATTACTATAGCCGATGAGGTGATGACCGGTTTTGGCAAAACGGGTACTTACTTTGCATCACTTCAATTGAAGACTTATCCAGATATCATGTGTTTAAGTAAAGCTCTAACGGGAGGTTTATTGCCAATGGCTTTAACAACCTGTTCACAAAAAATATACGATGCGTTTTATAGTGATGATATTAGCAAAGGTTTGTTTCATGGGCATACCTATTCGGCTAATCCGTTAGCCTGCATGGCTGCCTTGGCCAGTATCGAGTTGTTACAATCAGAAGACATTCAAAATGGAATTATAAGCATTTCTAAATCTCATCAAGAGTTTAATGAGCGTATAAAAATCCATCCAAAAGTTAAATCGACACGCCAATTAGGGGTGATTTTTGCTCTCGATTTGAATGTTGAAATAGAACGTTATGGCAACTTACGTGACAAACTCTTTAGTTTTTTTATGGATAAAGGCGTTTTTTTAAGACCTTTAGGAAATACCATTTATATTCAGGCACCTTATGTGATTTCAGAAGAACAATTACAGAAAGTTTATTCGGTTATTGAAGAAGCTTTAGAAATAGTATAACTTTGCATCTAAAATTAAGTCTTGCAAAAACCAATCTCCATTACTGCTATTTCGTCCATTTCGCCTTTGGGCAAATCGTTGGAAGATGCTTGGAAACACTATCAAGACAATGAGCATTGTTTTGCTGAAAGACAAGTATTGAAGCAACCTGTTTTTGTGGCCGAAATCCCTGGCGAAGCGAAGCAGGACATTGAATTGTTAAGGCAATCTGACGCCAAATACAAGGCATTGGATGATACCGTTCTGTATGCTATTTATGCCTCTAGGAATGCGGTAAAACAAGCAGGTTGGAAAGCTTCGGATAATTTTGGAGTTAACATTGGCTCATCCAGAGGAGCTACTGGGCTTTTTGAAAGTTATCACGAAGATTTTTTAAAAAAGGGTAAATCCAAGACCTTAAGTTCCCCTACTACCACTTTGGGTAATATAGCCTCTTGGGTCGCACACGATTTACAGACCCAAGGGCCAGAGGTGAGTCATTCCATTACCTGTTCAACCGCCTTGCATGCGGTGTTGAATGGTATTGCTTGGTTGAATTCGGGGATGAGCAGTAAATTTTTGGTAGGGGGCAGCGAAGCCCCGTTAACACCGTTTACCATAGCCCAAATGCAAGCCCTTAAAATTTATTCAAAGGCAGGTTTAGATAACGATTGTCATTCAGAGGTAAGCGAAGAATCTTTTCCTTGCCGTGCCTTAGACCTTTCAAAAAAACAAAATACTATGGTTTTAGGTGAAGGTGCTTCAGTCGCTTGTTTGGAAGCTGGTAAAAAAGATAATGCCCTTGCTTTTATTAAAGGCTATGGCTACGCCACCGAAATTTTGGAGCATAACATTTCCATATCCAGTGATGCCCAGTGTTTCCAACGTTCTATGGCCATGGCCTTAGGCGATTTAAACCCAGATGAGATCGATGCTATCGTCATGCATGCCCCTGGTACCATTAAAGGCGATTTAAGTGAATTTAATGCTATAAAAAAAGTGTTTTCTAACAAAATGCCAAGTCTAACTACAAATAAATGGAAGGTAGGTCACAGTTTTGGTGCTTCTGGACTTTTAAGTGTGGAATTGGCTGTTTTAATGTTACAACACCAGCAATTTATTCCTGTGCCTTTTCACGGCCAAAGCCATCCAAAACAACTAAAAAACATATTGGTAAATGCTGTAGGTTTTGGGGGAAATGCCGTTAGTATTTTACTTTCAAAATAAATTAGAATGCTTCCTCGATTTGCTGCTTTAGGGCAGACAACTCCGAAGGTTTTGCTGCTGTACTTTTTATTGTTTTGCCATTAGCATCAATCAAAATATATCTTGGATAATAGAACGAACCGTTATTTCCGAATATTTTAATAATATCTGCTAATAATTTTTCGTTTGCCATGATATGATACCCTTCTAAGTCATAAAATTTAATCATGTTTTTCCAATTATTTTCTTTGCTGCTTCTGCCTTCGCATATGTAGAGGGTTTCTATATTTTTGGGTTTAAGTAGTTTTTTTAAATCGTTTTTATGTTGAAATTCTTTTTTACAAGGACCGCACCAGGTTCCCCAAATATCTATGTAGATTTTTTTACCTTTAAATTGAGCCAACAAATCACTAAATGTATTGATTTCTTTATAGTTATTTACAAATTTAACCGCTTTGGAAAATTGTTGTTCGGCTTTTTTATGGAAATCAACAACAGAGTCAATTAAAGGTTCTAAATATTGACTGTAGCTACTACTAGGGTAGGCGAAATCAAATTCATTATATATGGAAATAAACTCTTTTTGGTAATTTTTTTGAAGTAATTCTCTATAAAGAAAAGCTGCTTCATAAAACTCTAATCTATCTTTAGGAAGATATTTTTTAGCTTCAGAAATACGATGACTAATATAGGGAACATCTTTTGTCGAAGTTTTAAATTTTTCTGCATCAAAATCAACTGCTTCATACCTTTTATAATACAAATAGTTTTCTAATAGTGAAAACCCCCAGAAAGTGTTCTGAAAATCGGGGCGGCTTAACAGGTCGTTATCAAAACATGATTGCCACATGGTTTTAACCTCATCTGTAAACACTCCTTTTTCCCTTTCATTCATTATAAATTTTACAAAGGCTACAGTGCCTTTTAAAGCTGTATAATAATACGTTCTGTCTAATTTAACTAAATCGAAAAACGAACTAGAAAGACTGTCTTTTTCATACAGTGCCTTCATTTTTTTAATATCTACATTTTGTAGTGAGTCTATAGTTGCTGTAATATTTGTGGTTATAGAATCCCTATAAAAAGGTATAGCGCCTATTTCTGGGTGTTCGGGGTTCGGTAATTGGTTTAATGTGTATTGGGCAATTTGGTTTTCAGCATTAATGTCATAGGTTTTGTCTGGAGCATCCAAATTAAAGTTTACCTCATACTTTTTTCTAGGTTCTACAACTAAAGTAGCGTTTGTGATTTGAAAAAGGCCATCTTCTTTTGGGATAATTATTTTAACAAACGATACTTTTTCAATAGGTAAACTTATTTTGTACTGTCCTAAAGAATCAGTCGTAACCGTTTCTCTAAAACCCAAATAGCTTGTGTTGTTTGTTGGTATGGTATATTGAACTTTTTTTGGGAAGTCTCCCATTACTTTACCCGTAATTATTGTGTTTTCTGGTTTATCCTTACAGGAAAGGATCAAACTGATTATTGCCAAAAGGCTTATTTTAAATAATTTCATCTGAATTATATTTTGGATTTAAAGATAGGGTTAATAGTTTATAAAGTGCCTTTAGAATTAGACTTTACGCTAAACCGAATAGTAATACTAACATTTTTGTTAGAAATTCTTATCCCAAACCCAAGCGTTTAAGAAAAGGCGTTTTATAACGGTTGCCAACAGGAATTTTATGTTCGCCAATAGAGACATGATTGTTTTCAATTTTATCAATTTTTGAGATATTTATCACATACGATTGATGCACCCGTACAAATTGTGATGCTGGTAGTTTCTCGACAATTTCGGTAAAGGTCATACGTGGTGAAAACGATTTTCCATCAGTGACAATATCTAAATAATTTCCAGAACCTTTTATGTGCAAAATATCCTCGAATGCTATTTTAATGGTTTTAAAGCCATCTTTTATAAAAAAATAGGAGCTATTATACTTTGTGCTTTCCAACCGTTCTTCTACCTTTTTAATGGCAAGTTGGAAACGATCCAGTTCAAAAGGTTTTAATAGATAATCCACCGCATTAAAATTATAGCTTTCCAGTGCATATTCACTATATGCGGTTGTAAAAACAATTAGGGGTTGGTGCTGTAATTTGTTTAACATTTCCATGCCAGAAACATTGGGCATATTAATGTCTAGAAAGATGAAGTCTATTGGGTTTTGTCTTAAAAACTGAAGCGCATCATCGGCGTTATAAAAATGCGCAACGAGTTGCAAATGCTCTATTTTTGAGGCATGATGCTCTATGACCTTAATGGCCTTGGGTTCGTCGTCTATGGCTATGGCTGTTATCATGGTTGTCATGCTGAACTTATTTCAGCATCTCATCATTATTGTCATTCAGAGCGGAATCCCGATAACTATCGGGATGGAGCGAAGAATCTAAGCATAGATACTTGAGATTCTTCAGTCACTACGCTCCTTCTGAATGACATTTAATTTACTTTGTGTTTATACTCATATTCACCGAAAACAAATGATCTGTTTTATTAATGCTAAAGGTATGTTTTTTAGGGTATACCAGTTCCAAACGTTGTTTCGCATTTTTAATCCCAATACCAAAGCCCTGTTCTTTGTAATAGGTCTTAAAGGCATCGTTATAGCTGTTGATACATTCAAAATTAATGGTGTTTTCATTACATACTACCGATACTTTTAAGGTTGATGGTTTTGAAGGGTCGATGCCATATTTAAACGCATTCTCCACAAAGGGAATGAGTAGGCCTGGGCTGATGGTATGATTTTCAATATTGGAAAACTCAGTTTCAATTTGTGGTGCTATGGCACAGCGCAACTCTTGAATGTTTATATAATCCTTAAGGTATTTGACTTCGCTTTCTAACGGAATAAAATCCTTATTAATATCTTCTTGCATATAGCGAATTAAGTTAGCAAGTTTTGCAGTGCTTTGGGCGGTTTTTTCAGCCTTTTCTTCTAAAGCCGTACTGTACAAAGTGTTTAATGTGTTAAACAAAAAATGGGGGTTGACCTGTGATTTTAAAAGACTTAATTCAGATTCTTTAGCTTCGAGAATGTTATCTTGATTTTTTATTTTAACACGAATATATCCATAAGTAAGTGATACCAAAAAAAGGGGTATATAGGCCATAAAAGTAGCACGAAGTATAAATGAAATTGATAAAGCATTCCTTGTTACAATACTTTTACCCATTGGTCCTGAAAAAAAATAAAGAATTAAAAAATATATTGCATTAAGAGTACCAAACCATAAAATGGTAATAATAATATACTTCAACTTTTTATTGTATATAAATAAAATTGGAGATATATAAAAAGTATTGATGTAAAAGAACAGAATAAAAAAGCTTACAAAGAAGAATGCATCTGTTTTTGGTTTAGCTGGCATTATACTAAAATATAGCATAATTAAAATAACAGCAATAGAGTTTATAGTTTTTTCGGTATTTTTTTGAAAGAAACCTTTTTTAAGTTTTCCCCAATCCATTACAAAAATTGAATATAATAAGGCCATAATACCCATTGGTATTAATGTCATTGATAATTTGAAAACTGAATCGAAAGTAAAGTATTCCATTGGCTCAACAGAAAACCCTTTTCTTAATAAAACAGAATTACTTCTTTGAACAGCCCGTATCCATCCTAATAGAAGAGAATAAATAGTGATATATAAAATTGGTATATGGAGGTATTTTTTCCAATTCTTTAATAATAGCGGAATGATTATTAATGCGATAAAATAAATAGTAAAAACAAATAGTAAGGAGTCATAAAAGCTCCCATTAAATAAATTGCCATGACGGTTTAGAGCACCATGAGCAGATACATATAAACTAAAAATGGATACAATTAGTACTATTGTGTGCACAATAGATTTCCTATTGAATTTAAAAAGTTTTGACACTGTTATAAAAGATTAATTAAAATTAAAACTATCTCCATTTTAAACTATTTAAAAAACAATGTTACAAACACTATGCGTGGTGGTATAAAAGTAAGTTATCGTGTTAAATTAATGTTTTTTATCTTTAGCAATCTTGGGCATTATAATTACTTTTGCATAAAATCATTTTATATGGGGGCAACCAAACACAACTGGACTAAAGACGAAATATTAGAGATATACAATAAACCGTTAATGGAGTTGCTATACCAAGCGGCTACCGTACATCGTGAGCAGCATGACCCCAATACGGTACAAGTAAGTACATTATTATCTATAAAAACAGGAGGCTGTTCAGAAGATTGTGGTTATTGTCCCCAAGCGGCACGCTACCATACCAATATAGAGGGTAACGATTTAATGAGTGTACAGCAGGTAAAGGCACAAGCCTTAAGGGCAAAAGATAGTGGTAGTTCCCGCGTGTGCATGGGGGCGGCATGGCGTAATGTAAAAGATGGCGAAGAATTTGACCAAGTATTGGAAATGGTGCGAACCATTAACAAATTGGATATGGAGGTATGCTGTACCTTAGGCATGCTTACCGAAAACCAAGCAAAACGATTAGCCGAAGCAGGCTTGTATGCCTATAACCATAATTTGGATTCTTCAGAAGAATATTATAAGGAAGTCATTTCTACAAGAGGATTTGAAGACCGTTTACAAACCATAGATAATGTTCGCAAAACCAATGTTACCGTTTGTAGTGGAGGGATTATTGGTATGGGCGAAAAAGTTGAAGACCGTGCAGGTATGCTCGTGGCACTTTCAACATTAAACCCACAACCCGAATCGGTGCCGATTAATGCATTAGTAGCTGTTGAAGGGACGCCTTTGGAGGATCAAGAACCTGTATCCATCTGGGAGATGGTACGTATGGTAGCCACGACCCGTATTGTCATGCCAGAAACCCAGGTGCGTTTAAGTGCTGGTCGCACACAAATGACCCAAGAGGGTCAAGCCATGTGTTTCTTTGCTGGTGCTAATTCTATTTTTGCAGGTGATAAATTATTAACTACACCTAATCCTGATGTAAATGAAGATATGAAAATGTTTGATTTGCTAGGGTTAAACTCTCAAAAACCGTTTACCAAAAAAGTACAGCCACAAACGGTTGAAGCTACCGATTCACAATACCAAGATCTGGGAGAAAAGCCTAAATGGTCTAGACCAGGCCATACCATAGAACGGAATGAAGCGGCAAAAGAAAAGGCTAAAGCGGATAAATAATTTCCAAAACCAACATTAGTTAAAGAAATATACTATTTATGCTTTAGCCACGTTTTCTTAAATTTGAAGCATAAAATCTGAAAGTATTGGCATTGAACCTACAAGATGTTCCGCGTGTAAAAACTATCACGAAGAAGGACTTTATCAAGCATTATTTTAAGCCTCAAAAACCCGTGGTTATAGAACGTTTTATTGAGCATTGGCCAGCCTACAGTAAGTGGAACTTGGATTATATTAAAGGTGTCGCTGGTGATAAAACGGTACCGCTTTACGATGATAGACCGGTTGATTATAAAGACGGGTTTAATGAACCACATGCCAAAATGAAGATGGCCGATTATGTGGATTTGTTAAAAAAGGAGCCAACCAAATACCGTATTTTCCTTTGGAATATTTTAAAAGAAATCCCCCAACTTCAAAAAGATTTCTCCTATCCCGATTTTGGCCTACGTCTTATGAAAGACTTACCCATGTTGTTTTTTGGTGGCCGTAATAGCTACACCTTTATGCATTATGATATAGATCTAGCTAATATTTTTCATTTTCATTTTGAAGGGGAAAAGCGTTGTATTTTATTTGATCAAAAGCAAAATGATTATTTATACAAAGTTCCACATTCCCTTATTACAAGAGAGGACATAGATTTTAATAACCCCGATTTTGAAAAGTGGCCAGCATTAAAGTATGCCAAAGGATGGATTTGCGAATTAAAGCATGGAGAAGTATTGTATATGCCCGAGGGGTATTGGCATTATATG
This sequence comes from Aestuariivivens marinum, assembly GCF_022662175.1. Taxonomy (GTDB): domain Bacteria; phylum Bacteroidota; class Bacteroidia; order Flavobacteriales; family Flavobacteriaceae; genus Aestuariivivens; species Aestuariivivens marinum. The sequence goes on from NZ_JAKMCR010000001.1 coordinate 913,946, forward strand.
CGTTACATTACCCCTGGTTTTTCTATGAGCTTGCGAGCTATTCCAAGAAATCCTAAAAATTTGGGAAGAGCTGTTTATAATGTGTTTGTGATGCGTACACTAGATAATGTCATGCGTCGCATAAAAGGTCAACATTGGATAGATTGGAAAAACGAACAGGCCATTGTGAGGACGCAAAAAAAAACAGCTAGGGTATAAGCTCATTAACTTTGTCGTAAACCAAATGGGATTCCCACCCACGGTATAAAAGATAGTCGGCTAACTTTTTCTTCTTTTTTAGTTTGTTTTTTTCGGTAATCGAAGCAAGGCGTTTTTTTGCTAAATCATCAAGCGTTTTGTAGTAATCATCATTATTTATTTCGTTAATTGCGTGATTTATATTAGATTTGGCAATGTCTTTTTTCTTTAATTCTAAAGTCAAACGGCGTTTCCCCCATTTCTTCATATTGAACTTTCCCCTAACGAATGTTTTGGCAAAGCGTTCTTCATTTAGAAAATTGTGTTCTATTAAGTGGATAATAATAAGGTCTATGGCCTCTGGTTTCATATGCATGTCTAGAAGTTTTTGCCTAATTTCTTTATGACAACGTTCTTGGTATACACAGAAGTTTTCAAGCTTTTGTTTGGCTTCTTCTAAGATGTACGTTTGTTTTTTTACCATAGTAACGAAGGTAATAAGAATTGATTAATAGCACGTTCAATTTTTACTTTACCAAATCTAAAACTTAACCATGAAAAGAATATTTTCTGTTGTTATTTTTTTTACTTGTGCCATTATTTATGGACAAAGTATTTTTTCTAACGATATTACAGGAACAAACCCAGCCGCATCAGACCCTTACACTACGGGCCAAGTTGTAGATGCTAATATTACTGTTTCAGGAATTGGTAGAGGTACTGGACTTATAGCCCCACCAGGCAATACGGCAGATCGCTATAATGCAAGAACCTGGGAAAATGTTTTCGATGCAGATGATTATTTTTACTTTACGATAACGCCGAATTCTGGTTATCAAATTAATTTCACAAGTTTCTTTTATACAGGGCAATCATCTGCACAAGGTCCTGTTTCAGCAGCCTTTAGAAGTAGTTTGGATGTATATACAGCAAATATTGGAACATCAAGTATTGCTGGAACAACGATTGACTTGTCCGCTTCTTCATATCAAAATATAACTGGCTCAATTACATTTAGATTCTATGCTTGGGGAGCTTCAAATGGAAATGGAACATTCAGTATAAACGATTTTATATTTAACGGCACCGTAACTCCTATATGTGCTAGTACAACGACATGGGACGGTGCTTCTTGGGACAATGATGATCCAAATATTAACAAAGCAGTTATTTTAAATGGGAACTATAGTACGTCTTTACAAGCTAGTTTTAGTGCTTGTAGTCTAACCATTAACTCAGGAACATTGACCATAGCGAATGGCGATTATGTTGAGGTCCAAAGGGATTTAGTGGCCAATGGAAATATAATAGTAAATCCTGAAGGAGCTTTTGTTCAAATAAATGATGATGGTGCGGTTAGTGGTACAGGAACTATAACAGTTGAAAAACAGACAGCTCCAGCTAATAATTGGTACGAGTATACCTATTGGAGTTCACCTGTAGTGGCAACGACCATAGCAGATGGACTGTCGGATGCCCAAACGGGTAGGGTATTCAAATATGCAGCACAGAGCTTTTTAGATGCTACTAAGGAAACCAATAACAATGGTGCTACAGATCCTGGGCAGGATGATATTGATGATGATGGTAACGATTGGCAAGCAGTATCTGGAGCAGCAGTAATGCAGCCAGGGATGGGTTATGCTTCAACCCATGATGAATTTATATTTAATAGTAGTCCAGGAGGGCTTCCAAGGCAGTTTATTTATACCTTTAATGGCGTTTTTAATAATGGGGATATTACTGTGCCTTTATATAGAAATGACTTTGAGCTTAATGATAAAAATTGGAACTTTATAGGCAACCCTTATCCTTCTGCTATAGATGTAGATGCGTTTTTCTCAGCTAACCCAGATGTAGATGGAGCCATTTATTTGTGGTCGCAGAATACACCGCCAAGTGCAACAGCCAATGGTAATCAAGTGCTGAATTTTTCAGACTCAGATTATGCTATAATCAATAGTGGTGTAGGGGAAACGGCAGGAGGAGATGGCGTTATTCCTAACAGATTTATTCCATCTTGTCAAGGATTTTTTGTGATGTATAGTGATTCGGCAACGCCAATTTCAACTGTGGGAGATATAAGCGAAGGTTCTGTGACGTTCAGTAATAGTATGCGCGTTAAAGAAGCTACAGATAACAGTCAGTTCTTTAAAACGGCAAATCCTAAAAAACAAATAGTTAATAGTCAGGCTGATAATAAATTATGGATTAACCTAACGTCGGATAATGGAGTGTTTAACCAAGCCTTAATAGGTTATGTCGATGGTGCTACAAAGCATGACGACGGAACCCGTTATGATGCTACAAAAGTTTTCGCATCGAAAAGTTCGTCAGTATTATATTCAATTATAAAAGGGTCTGATAAAAAATATGCCATACAAGGAAAAAACACCAAAGACTTGTCAGTTAATGAGAAAATCCAACTAGGATTTTCAACAACCATAAGCGTCCCAACGTTATACACGTTATCCATAGCAAAGCTTCAAGGGCAATTTTTGGAAGAAAATACCATTTACCTAAGAGATAAAATTTTAAGGAAAGCACATGATTTGTCAGCTTCCGAATATACATTTACTTCAGAAATTGGTGAATTCAAAAATCGATTTGAAATTGTGTTTAAGTCATTAGGTAATTCAAGTCCTTCTGAAGAGCGTTCGGTTAATATTTCAAAAGCTTACAATTATGCTATGGTATTTTCTACAGCGGACAAGTCAGATATTAAATCTGTTAAGGTTTATGACTTTTACGGAAGTTTGCTTTATAGTTTAAAAGGAAATAGCAGTTCTGAGACCTATACACTTTCTAAATTAAAACCTAATACAGTTTATATTGCCAAGGTAGAATTGTCGAATGGATTGGTATATACAAAAAAGATTGTTAGGGAATAATTCGTATAAGTATTTTTATTTATTTTTATTGTTCTATTTTTATATAGGATAGCCAAACGATATGCAGCTACACGCATCAAATCATTTAACATTTTTTAATCCAGAACCAACGAATGGTTTAGGAGCTGTATTTTTAGACACAGGCATCTCAGCAGGGTTTCCATCGCCTGCTGAAGATTTTAAAGAAGAACGCCTGTCTTTGGACAGGGAGCTGATTAAAAACAAAGAATCTACTTTTTTTGCTCGTGTTTCTGGACAGTCCATGATTGATGCAGGATTGGATGATAATGATTTGTTAGTAATAGACCGTAGTTTAACCCCACAACACAATAAGATTGCAGTTTGTTTTTTGGATGGGGAATTTACGGTTAAACGATTGAAAGTTGAAGCTGATGGGGTTTGGTTACAACCCGAAAACGACAACTATAAACCTATTAAGATAACCGAAGAAAACCACTTTGTTATTTGGGGTATAGTTACCAATGTAATTAAGAAAGTGTATTAGATATTCTTGCTCTATTTAATTATAAAATCTTTAAAAGATCCTTATTTTTATAGCTATTCAAAATACATAACATGCGTTATAAAAATACACTGTTTATACTGCTTTTCTTTTGTTTAAGTTGTAAAAAAGAAAAAGTAAAAGAAACTTATAATAGTGGTAGCAGTACCATTTTTACTTTAATACCAGAAAACCATTCTAAAATTAGATTTCAGAATACGGTTGTAGAGAACTTGTATTTCAACTTTTTAAATTATTCATACATCTATAATGGCGGAGGTGTAGCGGTAGGTGATATTAATAATGATGGGTTAGAGGATATTTATTTTACTTCCAACCAAAACACTAACAAATTATACATAAATAAAGGCAACTTTGTTTTTGAAGATATTACAGAAAAAGCAAATGTGAAGGACGATGATGGTTGGTCAACTGGAGTAACTATGGTTGATATTAATAATGATGGCTGGTTGGATATTTATGTCTGTAAATCAGGATCTTTAAAAAATGTCGAATTAAGGCAGAACAAATTATTCATCAACCAAAAAAATGGAACATTTAAAGAGGAAGCTAAACAATATGGGTTGAACCAGAAAGGCTTTTCAACACAAGCTTATTTTTTAGATTACGATAAGGATGGAGATTTGGACATGTATTTGGTGAATCATCGTGCCGATTTCCAAAATAACATTGTTATTAACTTAGAGTTGTTAAAGCAAATAACACAGGAAGACTCCGATCAATTATTCAGAAACAATAATGGAACATATGTTAATGTTACACAACAAGCAGGAGTTGCTAATAAGGCATGGGGATTGAGTGCTTCAATAGGAGATTTTAATAATGATAATTGGCCAGACATATATGTGGCTAACGACTTTTTAGAGCCAGATTTTTTATACATCAATAATCAGGATGGGACATTTACCGATGCTATTAAGAGTTATTTTAAGCATATTCCAACCAATAGCATGGGTTCAGATTTTGCTGATATTAACAATGATTTATTGCCAGATCTTATTGTTTTAGATATGATGGCCGCAGACAGAAAACGAGGTAAGGAAAACATGGCAACCATGAGTACTGAAAACTTCAATTTAATGGTTAAAATAGGTTTTCACCATCAATACATGTCCAATATGTTACAGCTTAATAATGGTGAAGGGGCCTATAGTGAAATTGGTCAACTTTCAGGAATAGCAAAAACAGATTGGAGTTGGGCACCTTTAATAGCAGATTTTAATAATGATGGCTATAACGATGTTTTTGCTACAAATGGGATTGAAAATGATTTATCTAATCAAGACTTCAGGCATAAAATGCGTCAAAATATTAAGAACCGCAAAAAAGTAACATTAGAAGAAGCCATTTCTATGATGCCCTCAACCAAACTTTCTAATTACTTATTTTTAAATAATAAGGATTATACATTTAAAGATGTCTCTAAAGATTTTGGTCTTGATAAGAAAATAAATTCAAACGGAGCGGCTTATGCCGATTTTGATAACGATGGCGATTTGGATTTAGTGATTAATAATCAGTCCGATAAGGCCTCAATATATAGAAATAACACTGAAGCAAATTATATAAAGGTTGTTTTAAATGGTAACAATAAAAATAGAAAAGGTATAGGAGCAAAGGTTTTTGTATATGCAAATGGAATGCAGCAGGTTAAGGAAGTTTATTCTAGTAGGGGGTACCAATCGTCTGTTAGTTATAACTTAAACTTTGGATTGGGAGACAATACAAAAGTAGATAGCCTTAAAGTGGTTTGGGATGAAAACAAATCACAAACATTAAAAGATATTAATGTGAATACTCAAATTGAGCTTTCTTTTTCGAATTCTGAAAGTATTGACCCAATAGCAGAAAAAACAAAAAACCATTTTGAAAATATTAGCGCAGAAAGCTTAGGAATAAATTATAAGCACGAATCTGTGGTATTTAATGATTATGGTTTGCAGGTATTGCTGCCACAAAAGCAATCGACTATTGATAATGCCTTGGCCGTTGCAGATGTGAACAATGATGGGTTGGACGATATTTTTATAGGTAATACAAAAGATTACCCTTCAGCATTGTATATTCAGTTGCCATCGGGTAAGTTTAAGCTCTCCAATGAGAGCTTATTCGAAACAGATAAAAAGTACAATGATAACAATGCCTTGTTTTTTGACGCCGATAGTGATGGTGATTTGGATTTGTATGTAGCAACAGGAAACTACAGTCTGCCTGAACATAGTGTTTTATTGCAGGACAGGTTATATCTTAATGATGGAAGTGGTAATTTTTATAAAGGGAAACTTCCAAAAATGCTAACTGTTACTAAAGCTATTGCATCAAATGATTTTGATGGCGATGGCGATTTAGATTTGTTTGTAGGAGGGAGGGTCGTTCCTGGAAAATATCCTATGGCACCAGAATCGTATTTGTTGGAGAATAGAAATGGGAGCTTTGTAAATGTTACTTTAGAAAGAGGGAAGGCATTAGCAAATTTGGGGTTAATTAATGATGCAATTTTCTCTGATTATGATAATGATGGGGATAAGGATTTATTAATTGTAGGAGAATGGTTGCCTGTAACAATTTTTAATAATAAGGAAGGAACTTTTACTAATACAGATACATCTTTAAAAATCAAATCTGGATGGTTCCAAACTATAAAAGCCATTGACTTTGATCATGATGGTGATGAGGATTATTTTGTTGGTAATTATGGTCATAACAATAAATTTCATCCCAGCGAAAGAAAGCCGTTACACATATATGCCAATTACTTTGATGATAATAAAAGCTATGATATGGCATTAAGTAAGGAATCACAGGGTGCACTTTTCCCCATTCGAGGTAAAGAATGTTCTACACAACAGACGCCTTTTTTAAAAAACAAGATATCTACCTATAGTGCTTTTGCAAACTCAAATATTATTGATATTTATGGTGAGGAAAACATAGAAAATGCATTGCACTTAGAAGTAAATACTTTCAGTTCTTTTTTTATTGAAAACATGGGGAATAATAATTTTGAATTTAAGCCATTACCCCAAAAAGCTCAATTTGGACCAGTATTAGGGTTTGAGTTTTTAGATTTAAACAAAGATTCCAAAAAGGAAGTTTTAGTCATTGGGAATAATTATGATGCAGAAGTTGAAACGATACGCTATGATGCATTTAGAGGCTGTGTGTTGGATAGTAATTGTGAATTATTGGATGGTTTTCAAAACTTCACCCACGATGATACCAAAGCAATAAAGAAAATTAAAATTAATGGAACTACACACATAGTACTTTTAAATGCTGGTAAAGCGTTAACATTTTTAAAATTAATAGAAGCAAAATTAAAATAGTTTGCTGATTTTTATGGTGATGGTATAAGGAGCTTAAGTAGTTGTTTAAAAATAAACATATCTTATATTAAAATTAGGGTGATAGTGTATTAGATAGATGAAACTTCAAGAAAGAATATAAAAAAACCGGAAGAGCTCAGCCTTCCGGTTTTTATTAACAAATTAAATTTAACGCTCTTAAATATAAAAAAGGTTATCTGTTAAAAATTAGATCCGCCTGTATCCCACCATAGTCTTGTGCCTCCATTATCTGGGCCACCAAGTTTACTAACAGCTGCAGATACGCCATCCGGGTTTGTAGACAATTCACTATCTACAAACGGAATCCGTCTAATTTGAATATTGGTATCAATGGTGCCACCACTTTGGTTGCTCACAACCGGGAAAATTTTAGGATACCCTGTACGCCTATATTCACTCCAAGCTTCTTGTCCTTCGGGGAACATGGCAATCCATTTTTGGGTAATTATACGCTCAAGGTTTTCCTCATTAGTCCCGCCAGCATCCCAAGCAATGGTAATATTGCTCATAGCTGCAATGTTATTAGAAGCATTAACAGGGTCGACATAATCGGCTGGGGTTGATGTATTATCAGCAATATAAGCTGCAGCACCACCCACACCGTGCTGTTCGAATGATAAGGAAATACCTGTTTCATAATTTGCTTGTGCATTTCCAGATCCAGTCCAACCTCTCAAAGCGGCCTCTGCTTTTAAGAAAGCAACTTCTGCCGCAGTCATTAATTGCACTGTTGAGGTATGTACACCATCATTTATAGCAGAAAAACCAATATAATCTGCTTTTTGCGCTAGTTCATCTGCATATCCAGTTAACAAAGGAAGTCCACCTCTTATACCCTTTACCGAACCAGCAACACTTGTTGGAGCATCAAAATACTTTTCAGCCCTTCCATCGTTGTAACCCACTAAAATAGATTCCATTGATGCATTCATTCTTATATCTCCCCACGAATTATCAATAATAGAAAGAGGATGGTCTAAAGAACTGTTAACATTAAAGTTGTCCTCATTACTAGCCATCAATCCTAAGGATTGCGATAATGCTTTTTCACCTTCAGTTTTTGCTTTAGTTGGATCTACTTTTGATATTCTAATAGCTAAACGTAGGCGTAATGAGTTGGCCAATTTTACCCATTGCCTATAGTCTCCATTGTAAGATTTGTCAAAAGCAGCAAATTTCTGACTATCTATATCGGCCATTAAACTGGCTACAGCCGTATCTAAATCATTAAAAAACGCATTGTAAGCTTCTTGTTGGGAGTCATAGACACCGGCATTAGCGAGGTCCCCAAAATTGGAATACACTATTGGACCGAATACATCAGACACACGATGCATTGCTTCTACTTTTAGGATTAGAGCAACCGCATTAAGCGTAGGGAATTCTACTTCTGTTAGTTTACTTATATCGTCAACATTATTCATTACGTTAGAATACGGAACACTCCATATAAAATTGTTCCAACCACTTACCAGAGCATAAGTTGTGTTATTAGCACCTGCAACAAAAGGCCTTGGATTGGTCATATATCCAGAATACACATCGGCATTTAGGTTTTGTTGTAATTGGTACGACCAAGCGGGAGTATATTGGTAAATGCTCTCAAAAATAGGTTTATATTTTGAACCTACATGTTGAAAATCTACTTCCAACTGATCCTGGGTTATATTTCTGTCGTTTGTGTTAAATTGATCTAAATCACTACACGATGCAGTTATAAAGGCCAATATGATGGTGTATATAAATAGTTTATTTATGTTTTTCATGATATTTTTTTTAGAATGATAAATTAAGATTTAGACCTAGGCTTCTAGAAGAAGGAAGTCCTAAAGCATCCACCCCTTGTAATGCATTTCCCGTGCTTAATGAAATATTGGGGTCGTGTGGGGCATCTTTATAGAAGAAGAATAAATTGTTGGCTACAAAAGATGCTTTTATTCTAGAAAAGAACGCGTTTTCAGGTAAATTAAAGTTATATCCTAAAGCAAATTCAGCTAACCTCACATTGGTGGCACTGTAAATATACTCTCCTGTAAAACCATTTCTACCTCCAACTTTACCATAATAATCTTGAGCAGATAATGTTGATACAGATCCATCTATTTGTGCACTTACCGTTCCATTTGCTGTTTCCCTAGCGGAATTATTACTAAAACCTTCTACAATAGCTTCGGTCATACTCATGGTTTCACCACCAAATTTTCCGTCAATTAAGAAATCTAATGAGAAATTCTTGTATTCAAATGAGTTGTTCCAACCTAAAGTAAAATCTGGGTTGGCATTTCCAACTTTGGTAAGTCCATCTATAGTATTGTCATCATTAGCAATTACAGCATCACCTTCAATAATGGGCAAACCATCAGCATTTTTTCTAACAACTTGGGCATAAATGTCACCAAACGAACCGCCTTCAACAAGATAAGATCCAAATGTGTTAACTCCTTTTCCAGATAGTGTAAAGAATTCAGGTTCGATTAATCCTTCTAATACTTGACCATTGTATATCTTTTCAATTTTATTTTTATTGGATGCAAAGTTTAGTGTTGAGGTCCAAGTTAAATTTTCTTTTTGAATAGGGATGACATAAACTGAAGCTTCTATCCCTTTATTGGAAATTTCACCTGAGTTTAAATAAGCCTGAGATGCCCCTATGATTGATACAGAGGTTGAAAAGGCATAGTATTGATCTACAGTTTTTGTATTGTAATAGCCTATATCAAAACCTAAACGATTGTTATTAAATTTCCACTCAGTACCAATTTCAAACGATTTTTGTCTTTCTGGTTTTGGAGTTGACCCAGGGAAAGGTTTGATGGGGTTGGTAGGGCTTACACCTCCACCTCCAAAGATTATAGATCGTTGTGGGTTTATTTGATCTGCAACAAAAGCATTACCTACTTCGGCGTAAGAAGCTCTTAGTTTTGCAAACGAAACACTTTCCGGTAATTCAAACATTTCGCTTAAAACCCCAGTCACACCAACTGAAGGATAAAAGAACGAATTGTTATCGGCAGGTAAAGTCGATGACCAATCGTTACGAGCAGTTAAGTCTACAAATAGTTTGTCGTTAAATCCTATTGTTGCACTAGCAAATAAAGAACTGGTTCTTATTTCCAATGAGTTTTGAGTAAAGTTAACAGAAGGATTACCGTTAAAGTTTTGGAAAGCAAACACATTAGCATATTGTAAGCCACCATTAGTTCCAGAGTCACCCGTAAATGATTCAGTGATATTACGTGTTGTACTCGTACCTATAATGGCAGATAGAGAGGTAGTTTCATTAATTTGCGTATTAATGTTTGCAATTATATCTCCATATAGCTGGGTGAAGTCATTTTCAATAACTAAATAGCGTCCATTTGCGGGGGCTAATGTAGCTTCGGTAGTAGCATAAATTTTTCGTTCAAAATTAAGCTGTGACCTATCATAAGTTCCCCTGGTTTGTAGTGATAGCCAATCATTAATTTTAAAGTTTAAATTTAAAGAGGCCAATAATTTATTGTTAGTATCTTCTGAAGCATTCCTGTGCAATATCCAATATGGGTTTTGTTCAATATCTGAAGTGCCCCTAAACCACCTTTGGGCCATGATGTTTCTGCTTGCTTCAAATTCCTCAAAATTAGAGTAGTTAGATAATTTTTCGGTATCGGATTGAAACGCATAAACACCAACTAATGGGTTAAAATACAAACCTGAAATAGGTCTGTTTTTAATATTTTGGGTAGATGCCATAACACTTGCGCTAATGTTAAACTTCCCATCAAATAATTGAGCTGTTTCTCTAACGTTAAAAGTGTGTTGTTTTAAGTTATTGGTTGGTAATATACCATTGGCAAAGGTGTTACTATATGAAAAGTACGTTTGTGCATTTTCTGTTCCACCAGAAACTGATAACGAGTTTATATTTGTAATTCCAGTATCTAAAAAGTCATCGATATTACTTTGAGTCTCATCGTTAAAATCCATTGTATATGCAGCACTATCTACTGTTAAGTTAGAAGAAAAGTCTGCTTTAAAAGCACCTGAACGTCCTTTTTTTGTCGTTATTAAAATAACACCATTTAAACCGGCACTACCATATAAAGCAGAAGCCGAAGCACCTTTTAATACAGTTAATGATTCAATATCGTCAGGGTTTATTAGTGAAAGGGCATCACCGCCATCACGGTTACCCCCATTAATATCTCCAAAAGTATCTCCTGGTTGACTAGCATTGGGGTTAGATAACGGAACACCATCTACCACATAAAGAGGCTGGTTGTTTCCAATTGAAGAATTACCACGTAAGGTTACTTTAACAGACCCTCCAACGCCAGATGCACTTCGCGTGATGGAAACACCAGATACCTTACCTGATAAACTGTTAATTGGGTTAGTTTGTTTAGCCTTGTTTAGCTCATCTGCGTTAATGTCCTGAGCAGCATAGGTTAGGGACTTACGGGTTTTTTTGATGCCTAAAGCCGTTACCACAACTTCACTTAAGCTTTCGGCATCTTCCTGCATAGTAATATTGATTGTGTTGGAATCACCAACTGTAACAATCTCGGTTTTCATTCCTACATATGAAAACTCTAAAACATCACCCACACTGGCTTGTATAGTAAAGTTTCCATCAAAATCGGTTAATGCTCCAACAGTGGTGCCTTTAATAATAATGTTAACTCCAGCAAGAGGTAAACCACTAGCATCGACTACTGTTCCTTTAATTTCATTTTGAAGCACATCGTTGATTAAGGTTTCAATTTCTTTATCTAAATTTTCATTTTTAATGATATCTTCAATAATCTTAATAACTGAGGGATTATTTTTTGGAAATAATACAATTTGGTTTTTTATAAACCTGTAATCAATATCTGTTTTTTTAAACAAACTGGTAAGAACAAGTTTTAAGTCTTGATTGCTAACATTTAATGATACTTTTTTGGAGACATCAATTAAACTATTATTGTAAAAAAAGTTGAACTCGGTCAGGTTTTCAATTTCAGTAAAAACTGATTTTAGATCGGTATTATCTACATTAATAGTAACATTTTGCCCATTAGCCTCAACAGCAAATAATTTTGCCATAGAAATAAAAAGCAGGAGCGTGTAAATTTTCATAATCCGGTAGAGAAATGTTTTAGACAGGATCTTTGTGTCTGTTTTTTTCATAATTTTGTGTAGTTTTATTAGTTATTACTCACTAGAGCGATAATTTCACTTAAAAAGGGAATGTTGGCGCATTCTCTTTTTTTTTATGTGAAAAACTATCTTACTCCAGTATTATTTTATCATCTGCTATTTTAAATTTAATAGGAGATGATATAGTTAAAAGTTTAAGGACATCATTGATGCTCAAGTTGTCAAATGTACCAGTGTACTCATAGTTTAAAAGGGTTTTAGAGTTAATAATTATTTTTGTGTTATATTTTCTTTCTAAATCGGAAACAACTTCCTGAAGAGGTGTTTTATTAAAAATGAGTTTCCCCTCTCTCCAGGAAACCACTTGATCCAATGACTTTACTTCTTCAATTTCTAATTTATTGTCTTTTTTATGGAAAACCGCTTTTTGTGATGGGGCTAATATTATAGGAGTTTCCTCATCTTTAATTAACTCTACTTTACCTGAAACTAAAGTGGTTTCAATCCTTTTGTCTTTGGAGTAAGATTTAACATTGAATGAAGTTCCCAAAACACGTATTTTAATACTATTGGTATTTACAATAAAAGGTTTAGTTACATCTCTTTTTATATCAAAAAACGCTTCTCCAACAAGAGTGACTTCTCTAATACTGTCGTTAAATTCTCTAGGATAACTTAATTCACTATCAGCATTTAAAACAATTTTAGATCCATCTGGGAGATAAACTTCTTTTTTATCACCTCTTTCTGTAATGAAACTAACTTTGGATAAATCATTAAGGGTTTTGGTTATGGATTCTTTTGGAGAAGATAATGTGTCGTTAAAGATTGTATTAGGTTGAAAATTCCACAAAAAAGCAAAAGCAACAGCGATAGATGCTACTAAATATATTTTTTTGCCGAATTTTCTTTTTTTAATATTGTTTTTAAATCTTTCAAAAAAGAAATCATTACTATTATTGGGAGCATCTTTAAAAGTTGAAGCAATATACTTGGCTTTTAAGATATTATATACTTTCTGGTTTTCAGGATTTTTTCTAATCCATTCTATCACCTTTCTTTTATCGATAGAATCCAAATCGCCTTTAATGTATTTTATGATTTGTTTTTTATTCATATAAGACTTGTTATATATAAGACGTAATTATATACATACATCCACTAGTCAATTTTGATTTTTTTTAAAAAATAAAAATTATAGAATAGAAAGAAACTCTCTTAAAGCAATTTTTAATTGCTTAAGAGCCTTAGAAATGTGGTTTTCGATGGTGTTTGTTGAAATGTTCATTTCAGAAGAGATGTCTTTGTGCTTTAACCCTTCTATACGACTTTTAATAAACACATCCTTACATTTTGGGGGAAGCAAATCAATAGCATTGAGTATAGCTTCATTTAATTCTTTTTCTATGAGTAATGAAGCAGAATCATCAGATAATGCAACATAATTAATAGAAGCTTCTAGTTGGGATAAATTATTATCTAGATGAAGTTGTTGTTTTTTAGATCTTAAATAATCAAGACAAGCATTTTTGGTCATGCTAAATAAATAACCATTTAAGTTGGTTTTAATATCTTTTTTGGACCAAACTTTCATAAATACATTTTGAATAATCTCTTCAGCATCCTCTTTTATGGTAATATATTGTGAAGCAATATAAAGAAGTTTTGGCCTGTATAACCTGAATAATACTTCAAAAGCTAAAACATCGCCATTGTTAATACGAGTTATAAATTCTTTAGTGTTTAACTGCGAAATATTATTCATGTAAATTCTTCTGTAAAGACTTAAATTTTTATAAATTTGATAAATCTACAATTTTTTTATGAATTTCATAAAAAAATATACTTGCGTTTAGGTTTCCTATAATTATTAGGTTTGATTTAAGTGCTAGAAACCCATATAATTTGAGAAGTCTTAGTTTATATTATTGTCCTAATTCTAAAATGGGTTGGTACAAAATCGACTTGTTTCTGGATGGGCTACATGCTTAAAAGAAATATTGATAGAGAATGGCTAAATTAGATTTTTCAGTGTTATTTTTATTAAATTCACAAATATCTTATAGATATAGTTGTTTATATGTAAAATTATGTTGTTTATATATTTTTTTTCTGACAGTGGGTGAAAATTAATACTTTAAATTTTTTAAAAACAAAATCAATTAAATATTAACTTAAAACTAAATGTGTATGAGAAAAAACGATTAATCTTAATAATCCATTAAAGTTTAAAATGGATTAACAAATTAAACTCGAGATTAAATTAACAAATTCAAAAAAACAATTATGATTAAACAATTACTCAAACTTATTGTTTTTGTTTGTGCTTTAGGTGCTCACAGTGTTTTTGCACAAACAGGAACAATTGTCAAAGGGAAAATTACTGACACAAATGGAATACCTCTTTTAGGTGCCAATATTATTGAAAAAGGCACCTCTAATGGAACATCGTCAGATTTTGATGGAAACTACAGTATTACGCTTTCAGGAGGAAATGCAATTCTGCAAATTTCTTATGTAGGTTATGTAGCTCAAGAAATTGATGTTAATGACCAAACAACTATAAATGTAACATTGGAAGAAGATGCTAGCCAATTAGATGAAGTTGTGGTAACGGCTTTAGGGATTAAAAAGGAGGCAAAAGCTTTAGGTTATTCTGTTGCTCAGGTTGATAATGAACGTATTATGGCTAGTGGTACGCCTGTAAATGCCTTACAGTCCTTATATGGTTCTGCTTCTGGTGTAACTGTAGCTACAACGGCTACGGGACCTTCAGGGGGTATGAAAATTAATATTCGTAATGCAGTTTCTTTTGATGCTGCTTCTACTACTAGACCATTAATTGTTGTGGATGGTATTCCAATTCATGATGAGAACTCTAATATCACTTACAACGCGAGAGCAGGTAGAGATAATGGTACAGGGATTAATGATATAAACCCAGACGATATTGAATCGATTCAAATTCTTAAAGGAGCAAAGGCTTCTGTATTATATGGTAGTGAAGGAGCTAACGGGGTTATGCTTATAACAACCAAAAGCGGTTCAAAAAGTCGCGGTCTTGGCGTATCTTTCTCAGCAACGACAACAATTGAAAATGCAGCGTTTTATCCAGAACTTCAAGATATCTATGGAACGGGTAGGAGTGCTAGTTTAAGTGCTACAGATGATGAAGGGTATTTTCTTAATGAAAATTTAGAGAGATCGTTAGATCCAGCCGGGGCTGCATTTGGTCCCAAATTTGATCCTAATGTAATGCTAAACTGGTGGGATGGATCGACTAGACCGTGGGTTGCTAATAAGGAATCAGTTTATGAGCAATTATTTAGAACAGGTTCTCAACAGGTGGCAAATGTTTCGGTAAGCTCAGGTAGTGATAAAGGGTCTATCCGTTTTTCATATACTAAAACAGATTATACACCTATTAACTTAGGAGCTAGATACAAAAAAGATGCCTTTAGTGTGGCTGCGTCTTACGATTTGAATGATTTTATATCAGTAAAATATTCTGGTAACTACTATTCAACAGATAATTTAAACTCCGCTTATGCCGGATCTTTTGATGCCCAAGGGGCAAGAGCATCTTTAGGGGCGTATGCAAGAGACATTGATGTAGACTTGTTGCGAAGCTTTTTAGTTACTGATGATGGTTACAATTACTTTGCAAATCCAAACTTGAGTAATAATTATATTTCTGCAGGTAGAGCATCGGTAATTGGTACTTTATGGGATTGGACTCAGAATGAATCCATTTTTAACAGAAACCACAATCTTCAATCGCTTACAATAGATTTAAAGTTCACAGATAATTTAAGCTTGACTTTACTTGGAGGGTTGGATCATACTGTTGAACGAAACATGTACAAAGGGAAGCTTCAAGATCCATCTTTAATAGGACCTAACAGTGGTTCGGTTTTTAGGGATACAAACAGATTAATTCGTAAAAATTATGGTCAAGCTACCTTGAATTTTAATAAGGGGTTTGGAGATTTTGATGTTTCTGGATTTGTTGGAGGAGTGATAAGAAAAAACTATTTAGAGTCTAAAGGTGCTGAAAAAATTGGTGGCTTTGTAATTCCAAACTTCTTCTCGTTTTCAAACTTGCCTTCGGGAGTTCAGCCTGTTTACAATTATTCCAACGGAGAAGATATTTTATATAGTTTGTTGGGATCTGTTCAGGTTGAATGGAAAGATCAAATTTATATAGAGGCTCAAGCCCGTCAAGATTGGTCATCCATATTACCGCCTGCCAATAACCAGTTTTTCTATCCTGGATTGAGTGCTACTTGGATTGCATCAAACACTTTAGAATTACCAGAGGTCGTTAAGTTTTTAAAATTGAGAACATCATGGGCAGATGTAGGTCGTCCGGGTCCTCGTTATTTTGGTAATGTCAATCTTGGAGTATCCCAGTCAGGTGGAGGGTTCATTTTATCGCCACCAAACGATTTGCCTCCAATTGACGAGAATTTCCTTCCTAACTTAAAACCAGAACGTAAACGTGAATTTGAAGTTGGTTTAGAAGGTTACCTTTTTGATGATAGGCGTTTAGGTTTCGATTTATCGATTTATCATTCGAATACTTACGATCAAATAATGCGAGTAACCGCACCCCCAGGATTGGGTGTAAGTAGTGTTAGACTTAACGCAGGGGATGTTGCTAATACTGGATGGGAATTGGCTGTAAAGACCAAGCCTATTATAACACAAGATTTTTCATGGAATTTTGATATGACATTCTCGGGAAGTAAAACCAAAGTTAAACGCTTAGATGGTGAAATACAAGGTTTAAACTTATGGTCAACCAATGGTTTAAATGCTGTGGCAAGAGTTGGAGGAGAGTATGGTTTAATATATCAGCAAAGAGGTTGGCAACATTATATAAACCCTTCAGATGATAATGATTCAAACAATGGAGAACGTATTGTGGATAATTCTGGCACACGTTACAGTTATTCTACTAGTAGTAATCGTGTTGTTGGTAAATTATTGCCAGATGTTTTTGGGGGAGTTTTTAGCAGAATGAATTATAAGAACTTTAGTTTAGTGTTTAATATAGATTATTCATTTGGAGCGACCTTTATTAACGAAGGGGAAACTTATATGATGGCAGCTGGTGTTTTAAAAGAAAGTTTAAAATACAGAGATGCAGAAACAGGTGGTCTGGCCTATTATTTAAATGGTAATACTAAGGTAGCAGGACAAAATCCTAATGGAGCTACATACAATGATGGCGTTCTACTTAGCGGTGTAAGATCAGATGGAACACCAAATAATCAAGTTGTTGCAGCTCAAGATTATTATTATGATTCTTACTTTTCCAATGGATTTTATCCTGAAGATCGCTTGTTTAAGAGTGATTATATTGCATTGCGTAATATAGCTTTAGACTATAGATTACCCGATTTTTCTAAAACTATTGGTCTTTCAGATATAGTTGTATCTGTATTTGCAAATAATGTTGCGTATATTTACAAAGCTGCACCAAATACGGTGCCTGAAGCTTCTAATGGAACAGGATGGGCTGATAGTTCTTATGGAACAACTGCTATGCCATTACAACGTTCGTTTGGATTGTCGATAAAAGGAAAAATTTAATAAAAAAATGTAACTATGAAGAATTTATTATTAAGATCAATTCTTTCAATTTGCGTATTGTTTAGCTCTGTGAGTTGTGACGATAAGCTAGAAGAATTATTTCAAGACCCAGATGGGTTTTCTAAAGCTCAAGCAGATGCTGCTGGGGTTAGTATTATTGCAGGGTATTTTACCTCGCAACTTACTCGTGGTTTTTTTCTAAGAGGTGACTATGGTTCAGCTTATCACCAATTAAGAAGTGGTTCCCGTGTTATGGGGACAGGAGTTCAACTTTATTATACTACAGATGCTTTTGGTCTAAGTTATGTGCTTAGAGATGTTGAGAACGATTGGGGTTCCAATGCCTTTAACAGAGGTGTGTTCAACAACATTAATAGTGCTTGGATAAAGCAATATTTATGGGGGCAAAAAGAATATAATAATATACCTGAAGCCGACCGTTCAGTTAGCGATGAACTTTATATGAAACTGCTACAGCTATTAAAAGGTGTTGCTTACCAACGTGCTATTGATCTGTACGATGAAGTGCCTTACTTCCAAACCGGTAGTGCAGGAGCTTTGGATGGAGAAAAGGCTGAATGGATTGGGCAAGAAGAGATATACCCTATTATTCTTGATGAAGCAAAAGAAATTGAAGCATATCTAGCTAATGTAACTTTAGGACCAGCAGAGCAAACTTCTTTTACAAATCAAGACGTTATTTTTAACGGAGATATCATGCAGTGGAGAAAGTATATTAATTCCTTACGTTTAAGGTGGGCCATGAACGTTAGTGAAGTTCAGCCAAATATTACTTCGACTGTGCTTTCTGAATTGAATGGGAAACCAATGTTTGATCAGCCCAATGATGTTGCCGGTTTGGCAGATATAGCTATAGTAGAGCCTTATAGGTTACAAGTAGAATTAGGTATTACAAGAGCATTTAGGGAACGTGCAGATGAATGTCGTGCTCCCAAGCGCTTTTTAGAAGACGTAATGAACTGCGTGCCTACCGAGAGTAGTGTTGTAGTTAATGGAGAAACATTATATTATTTTGATGGTGATAACTCTGCTCAAGGTTTAATGGATGGGACTGTTGATCCAAGGGTAGCCTATCTGTTTTCTAAAGATGTTTTGGGAAGATATGTTGGTGCAGAAACAGGATGGGACGATGGTAGTGACCCTAACAGTTATTTCAATAAAGCTATGAGGGCTTATTATATTAATCATCCTATTATGACCGATATTAATGTAACTGAGATTACTTTTGGAGCTCAAGGTAACGAAATGACCATAAAGCTGAATGATGAGGCTACAGCCGATTTATCAAAGCGGGAAGCCTTTTTATTGAAAGCCTTTAGAAATCAATGTGGACAATATCAGGATATTGGTTGGACAATTGGTACAGATAGAAATATGATCTCAGAATATAATGTACGGCCACAGTATAATTTTGATATTAGGTATCCTACCTTGCACGCAGTAGAGTCAGAATTGTTAAAAGCGGAAGCAATTGTTAGAGGTTTTGGTGGAATTACAGGAAATGCTGCCGACCATTATAAAAACGCAATTGAATTATCATGTGCTTATTGGTATGGCATAAACGCAAACAACGCCTATAATAAGGGTACTACGCCTTCATTCCCTAGTAACATGGCTCAATCAAGAATCGATAGAGACCGTCCTGAGATGGAGTATAACCCAGGCGCCTATGCTGATTTTGCGGCCCAGCAGTTTAATGCAATGTCAGATAAAGATAAGGTGACAGCTATATTTAATCAAATGCAGTTACATTATAATATGTTCAACTTTGAGACACCTTATTCTAATGCACGTCGTTTAATCAAGTATTTAGGAGATAACCCTGGGGCGCCGTATGAAGTTTTTGTTTGGAAGGAAAGATTCCTTTACAACCCAAATATTCAAGCAACAGATCCAGAAGCATGGGCAATTATAAGTCAACATGATGACTATAATTTACCATTATGGTTTACTGGACGTCAAACAAAATGGACTAATGTACTTGAATAAAATATTAACACTTTAATTTTATAGTATGAAAAAATTTATAATATTAATATTAACCATTGTTTTATCTGTTTCTTGTAGCAAGAAAGATGATGCTACAATAATTGGGACAGCATCTGCAGATAACGGGAATGTTCTGTCTGGTATTACTGTGAAGCTTTATTCAGAAAGTACTACCCTACTTGAAGATACCCAAACAGATAGTCAAGGGAATTTTAAATTTTCTGGTTTAGAATCAGGTAATTATTATATTGGAGCAACAATTACAGTTAATGGAACAGTTTGGGATACTGGTAATAGGCCTAGGATTGTTTACGTTGGTGATGAAATTGTTGAAGAGGTCGCCTTAACATTAACTCAAAAGTAGTGTAGCGATAAACTTATTAACAGTTAAATTGTAAGCTAAGGTGCAGATGATGTATAATTATCGCACCTTAGTTTTTTTAATATCATTTGTTTCTATTTTTGTAAAAAAAGGATTTGTTTTATTAAAATAATTGGTGTTTTATATGAGTGTATCTATTGTTAAAATTTTTTCACCCTTAAAAGAAGGAGTAGGGAGTACAATTCCAATTAAATATCATATTATTTTTTGGATTAGTTACTTTACATTTAATGTAGTAAGATGGGGTAGTTTTTTTAATGATTTTCAATATTCATTGAAAACCAATCTAATAGAATTTACCATTCATATTATTGTTATATATTTTAATATATACTATTTAATACCTAATTTATTCTTACAGAAAAAGTATTTAAAATATATAAGTTCTATCTTTATTATTTTAATATTGGTTTACATTGTAAGAACGGCCTTTATATATGTATTAACTGGGGTTGTTTCTCCTGAACTAGGTAGGCCAGTTTCGTTTTTAGACTTAAATCATTTTATTGTGGTTGCTTTAGGGCAGCTTTATGTGATGACCTTTGTTACCGCAATTAAAGTCTTGGTCGATTGGAGTATTGAAAAGAAACGTAATGAAGACCTCTCACAACTGCAATTAAGTACGGAATTAAAGTTTTTGAGAACACAGGTTCAGCCTCATTTTTTCTTCAATACCCTAAATAATTTATATGCACTTGCCTTAAAAAAGTCTGATAGTATGCCTCGGCTTCTTTTAAAACTATCTGATATGATGGAATATGTGCTATATGAAGTACAAGATTCTAAAGCAAATTTGCTGCAAGAAATCAATCATATTAATAATTACATTGATATTGAAAATTTAAGGTTTAAGAATAGGGTAGAAACAGAAATGCATATTACAGGAGACATAGAAGATGTTAAAGTGCCTCCTTTATTATTTATAACTTTTGTTGAAAACTGTTTTAAGCACGGCTTAAGAAACAACGATAAGATTAAAATAGAAATTAATTTTGAAGTTGTTAATGGAAAATTTTTAGAGTTTAGTATTTCTAATAATTATAACCCAGAAGCCATGAATGAGGAAAAAAAAGGGATAGGAATTTCTAATTCGTTAAGAAGGTTGAAGATTTTGTTTTCCAAAAACTTTGTTTTAAGAACGAATACAGATAATGGTATTTACAGTTTATTTTTAAGGATTCCTGTGACTTGAAAACTAAAGTGCATGCATTTAAATGTAAATGCATATTATAATGTTATGAGTATAAATAGTTTTTTCATTGATAATCAAATAAAAATTTTATATAGATGAAAATTACATGTGCTATTATTGATGATGAACCATTGGCTATTCAAGTTATTGAAAGTCATTTAAAGGAGTTCAACAATATAGAAATCACTAATACATTCAATGACCCTTTAAAAGCATTTGAAGTACTCCAAATGAATAAACCTGATGTTATTTTCTTGGATATTAATATGCCTCGAATGACGGGTTTTACTTTTTTGCAAAGTTTAAACTATAAGCCATTAATTGTTGTTACTACTGCATATAGGGAATATGCTGTGGAAAGTTTTGAGCTTGATGTAACCGATTACTTAGTTAAGCCCATACCATTTAATCGATTTTTGAAAACAATTAATAAAATATATCAACTCAAGCAATTAACAAGCAATAGCGAGTCTAATTTGCAACAGGAATCACATATTTTTTTAAAGGTAAATAAAAAGCTGATAAAAGTATATTTATCAGATATTCTCTTTATTGAAAGTTTAAAGGATTATATAAAAGTGATTACAAATTTAGGAGACTATGTTGTGCACAAATCTTTAACCGCTATAACAGATGAGCTGCCTTCTTCAAATTTTATAAGGGTTCATCGATCTTTCACGGTTTCTATGAGTCAGGTAAAGGCGCTTGACGGTAATACCATAGAAATCGCTGATAAAAAAATACCTATTGGAAGAATGTACTTAAAGGAAGCTAAAGAACGCATTTTTAAAATAAATGAAACAAATGATTAACGGCATGGTATAACAGCTTAAAGAATATGAATTAAAACTCAATTGATGGCAAAAAGAATTGAATCTGTTGATATTTTAAGAGGGGTTGCTATAGCGGCAATGATTCTTGTAAACACACCGGGTAATTGGAGTCATGTTTATGCACCTTTGCTTCATGCTGAATGGCACGGACTTACACCAACAGATTTAATATTTCCCTTTTTTTTATTTATTGTTGGTATTTCCATACACTATGCATATAAAAATAAAGCTAAAGGTATGCCAACATATAAGAAAATAATTATTAGAAGCCTTAAGCTTATTGGTTTGGGATTATTTTTGAATTTATTTTTGCCATACTTTCCTTTTGTCAAAGATTTTGAAACGCTTCGGTTTTTTGGTGTGTTGCAACGTATTGGAATAGTATTTTTAATATCGGCTATTTTATATCTCAATTGCAACTGGAAAGCCTTAATGGGAATTGGGATTACTATTTTATTGGGTTATTGGTTGTTGTTTGGATTTTTACCTTTGCCTAACGGAGAGTTGCCAACTTTTGATCGAGCACCTAATAATTGGGCAAATTATTTAGACTTAAAAGTACTGGGTACACATATGTGGCAACCAGATTATGATCCTGAAGGGATTTTAAGCACACTTCCTGCAATTGTTACTTGTGTTTTAGGAATATTAGTTGGTAAAATTTTAAGTATGTTTAAAAGCGCTAAAATATTGCTTTTAATGTCTGTTGTATTACTGGTTTTAGGTTATTTGCTTAGTTTATGGTTTCCTGTAAATAAATCGATTTGGAGTAGCAGTTTTGTTTTGGTAACAAGTGGTTGGGGAACATTAATCCTTAGTGTAATTTATTATGTAACTGATGAAAGGGGTATCAAATTTGGAAGTATATTTAAATATGTTGGCATGAATGCGATTATTATATATTTTCTGTCCAGTTTTATTTCTAAAACATTTTATTTGACAAAAATTGGAGACGAGAATATTCATTCTTTGATTTATAACAATGTTTTTGTTCATGATTTTATTAATGATAAATTATCATCTTTATTTTATGCTTTATGTGTCGTGATATTTTATTTGTTTTTAGCTTATGTACTGTATCGAAAGAAGATAATTATTAAAGTATGATACAAAAAAAGCGGAGTATTTACTCCGCTTTTTGTCATAATATTTTTTAATCAAAGTTTTAGTCGGCTAAAACGATAACTTTATTGTCTTTCATTTCAATGGTTCCAGAATTAATCTTTAATAACGTGGTGTCTTTGTCACCTTTGGTAAATTTATCCTGAACCTCTTCATCTAATTCAATAGCACCAAAAATTTTCACAACACCTTCTTTTAGCAAGGAGACAATAGGAGCGTGGTCCTTCAACATTTGGAATTCTCCATTAACCCCCGGTACGGCAACGCTTGTTACTTCTCCGCTAAATAAAGTCGCTTCTGGTGATACAATTTCTAAATACATAATTTTTTCAGTTTGCAGTCTGCAGTTTGCAGTTGCAGCCACTAAGGACTGGAGACTGATTACTGCAAACTAATTTTATGCCTCAGCTAACATTTTTTCTCCAGCTTCAATAGCATCTTCAATGGTTCCTTTTAAGTTGAAGGCTGCTTCTGGTAAGTGATCTAATTCACCATCCATAATCATATTAAAGCCTTTAATGGTGTCTTTAATATCAACCAATACACCTGGGATACCTGTAAACTGCTCAGCTACGTGGAAAGGCTGAGACAAGAAGCGTTGTACACGTCTTGCACGACCTACAGCTAACTTATCGTCTTCAGAAAGCTCTTCCATACCAAGAATCGCAATAATATCCTGCAATTCTTTGTAGCGTTGTAATAACTCTTTTACACGTTGCGCACAATTATAGTGGTCTGCGCCTAAAATATCGGCAGTTAAAATTCTTGAAGTGGAGTCTAATGGGTCTACTGCTGGATAAATACCAAGCTCGGCAATTTTACGAGATAATACCGTAGTTGCATCTAAGTGGGCAAAGGTTGTGGCAGGAGCAGGGTCTGTTAAGTCATCTGCGGGTACATAAACAGCCTGTACAGATGTAATAGATCCTTTTTTAGTTGACGTAATACGCTCTTGCATCGCACCCATTTCTGTTGCTAATGTAGGTTGGTAACCTACCGCAGAAGGCATACGGCCTAATAATGCAGATACCTCAGAACCAGCTTGTGTGAAACGGAAGATATTATCGACAAAGAACAATACGTCTTTTCCTTGTCCGTCACCAGCACCATCACGGAAATACTCAGCAATAGTCAATCCAGATAGGGCCACACGTGCACGAGCTCCTGGAGGCTCGTTCATCTGTCCGAATACAAACGTCGCCTTGGATTCTTTCATTTTAGACTTATCTACTTTAGATAAATCCCATCCGCCTTCTTCCATAGAGTGCATAAAATCTTCACCATAGCGGATAATTCCAGATTCCAACATTTCTCTTAAAAGGTCATTTCCTTCACGGGTTCTTTCACCCACACCAGCAAATACCGATAAACCACCGTGACCTTTAGCAATATTGTTAATTAACTCCTGAATCAATACTGTTTTACCTACCCCGGCACCACCAAACAAACCAATTTTACCACCTTTAGCGTAAGGCTCAATCAAATCGATTACTTTAATACCTGTAAATAAAACTTCGGTAGACGTTGACAAATCTTCAAATTTAGGAGCTGATCTGTGGATTGGTAAACCAGCTTCGCCAGCTTTAGGTAAATCACCTAGACCATCAATAGCATCTCCAATTACATTAAACAAACGTCCATAAACATCATCGCCAATAGGCATTTGAATAGGAGCACCAGTTGCTACAACTTCAGTTCCTCTACTTAAACCATCTGAAGAGTCCATGGCGATAGTACGAACAGTATCTTCACCAATGTGAGACTGTACTTCTAATACCAATACAGAACCATCAGGTCTTTTAATTTCTAATGAATCATAAATTTTTGGAAGCTCTGAACCAGCAGCGAATTCTACATCGATAACCGGACCTACTATCTGTGCAACTTTACCTGTAACTTTAGACATTACTTATCTGTTTAATATTATGCGATTTAATTGTTAGAAAACATGGTTTTGTTTTCGGCTGCAAATATATAGGTTTTAATTTAAAAAGAAAGTGGTTTTTTGAGCTTTTTTACAATAACAAAAACACCTTCAATCTGAAGGTGTTTTAGAATTATATTTTAAATATAAATTATTGTAAAGTATGTGAATAGTTAGTCGGGTAATCACCAATATTAATCATGTTTCCAGATTCGATAAAGTTCGATCCAAATTGAGCATCAATGGATTTCAGAAATTCATTAGCTAATAGTCCATACCCCCTTGCTGTTAAATGAATGCCATCCAATCCAATGGCTCCACCAGTAACTAAGTCTGATGTTAAGGTGAAATTACCAGATGTTAGGCCATCAGTTGAAAGTTTATATAAAAGGTCTTTTAAATTTACTAAAGCTAGATTTTCATTTGAGGCCACTATATTTTCAATCGTATTATTATAAGCATCTGTGGCGTCTTTTATTTCTTGCTGCTCTTCAGGTGTTAGCACCCATTGGTCTGCTAACGGTATGGCTACACCATTTACAGTTTGAGGATTGCCAGGGATGGCTTCAGTACCAATAAAGGTGCTAGCCGATAATACAATTAAATCTTCAGCAGTAGCTTGTCTGTATTTTGGAAGAGCTGCAAATGCAGGGTTTATAGCTCCCAAATCTGTTAAGTTTTCATCCTCAATTACAACAGCGTTTTGACCAGCTTGAAAAGTTATTGTCCTTTTTAATGCTTCCTCCTCGGTAAATAAACCTAATCCACTTAGAGCTGCTAAGGCTTGTTGAATTCCCCCATTATATAGTGCATAAGCTTGATTAAGTACAGCTGCAGTACCGGCGTCCAATGGAATTGGGTTATGGGGCACTGTTGTGAAGTGAGGTAAATCTTCTATATATGGAACATTGGTTACCACGCCTTTTGCCCCTCCTGATGTAAGCATATTAACTGCTGTAGTAAAAGCAAAATTAAAGGTTTGCGAATCAGTAACAGATTTGGAACTGTCACCTCCCCAAAAAGCATAATCTATAACGTCATTTCCACCCATAAGAGTGAGGGTAAAGAACGTAGGGTTTTGAGCTATTGCATCACCTATCATGGATGCAGTAGGATTTGAAGCCATTCTAACAAAATAAGGATTGGCCGTGGCTGGTGAAGAAAGTAATCCGGTTGGATTGCCATAGCCCTCAAATATCATATGAAAGCTTTTTGCACCAGGTACACCAATATTCTGAAATGGTCCAGAAAGAGTATTAAAGACCTCTGTAGTAGGTGTTGCAGGCAACCTTACAGGACCTACTCCATCAAAAAACAGTCTAGGTCCAAACGATGGGTTAGGAGCACCACCAAAAAGGAGGCCTCCGATATTATCATTCATCAGAGGTTGATTGAAAGTGCCCCCACCTGCTTTAGAAAATTCTTTTGCTAGCATATTGGTAAACGAGTTTTCCTGACCTGCTTTAAATAAAGCACCATCTGTGTATCCTGCAGTAAAAGAAGCCCCAACAGCCACATACTTTGAAAAATCTACGGAGCCTGATGATAAAACAGGCAATTCTGGAGAAGCAGTATCAATATTAAAGTCAGCAAGAACGTCTTCAGGGTCATTACAGGCAATAAGCCCAAAAAATAAAGCAATTAGCCATGTATATTTTGTGTTTATATTATTCTTTTTCATCTTATAAGTTGTTAATTGTCCATGATATATAATACATTGAACCTAAAAAGCCAGTACCATAAGCTGTATAATATTCTTTTCCGGTTAAGTTAGTGCCACCAACCTTAAATATTGATTTTAAGCTAGGCACTGTTAAGTTAATTTGCGCATCTAAGACATGAAATTCGGGTATTACGCCGTCGCCAAAAGTGGCTTCCCAGTAATAATCATCACTAAATCTGTAAGCAACATTAAATCCAAAATTTTTAAATAATTCTGTATTTCCAAATGAAGCCTTAAATTTATGCTCTGGTGTATTGAAATTGGTTACAAAATCTGGATATGTGTCTCTATCAAAATCTAATTTAGCATAGGTGTAGCTACCACTTAAATCAAAATCACCCAATAGTTTGACAGATAATCCAAGAGACGCTCCATATGAATTTACATCAGCTTCAGAATTCGTGTAAATACCATAATCTACATAGTCGTCATTTTTGATGGCTTCAATTGAATTACCATTGTCACCTACAATACCGTATAATGGTGCCACAACTCGATTTTGAGAAATAAAATCTTTGTAGCTATTGTAATAAGCACTAAAGTCTATTGTAAGATTGTTAATTTTTCCTCTATACCCAACCTCAGCAGAGGTTACTTGCTCAGGTTTTATTAGACTTGGATTTCCTATAGCTTCTGGATTATTCAGGATATCAATATTTCCAGTATCTTCATATTCTTGAACTGCGCTTCTAGTGTATGAATTGGTATAAGCTGCATTTCCAGTTTGCGTAATGGTGTCTGGTTGCCCAAGATCTTGTTTAGCTGTCTCACTAACATTGTATGGTCTAGAATACCTATCCAAATTGTTAGGGGCCGAACCAATTAAAATATATGAGCTCGTGTCTAAACCTATAAACAAATCTTGTGTGGTAGGGTTTCTAAAACCAGTTTGAACAGAGGTTCTAACATTATGATCTTTATTGATAGTTAAGCCAGCAGATAACCTTGGAGACAAAAAGCCATCAAAAAATTCCGATTTATCATAACGTACTGATCCAGTTAGTTTTAAGTTCAAAGCATCATTTAACTCAATATTTTTTTGAATTTGGGTATAGATTCCAAACTCTGAATATTCAATAGGATTATCAAAATCTGTGTAAATTGTTCCGGAAGAGTTTAACTTGTATTTTCTATAAGAACCTCCTACCTGAATTTCGGCCCAATCGATTAAGTGACTAAAGTTATAATTTGCATCTGAGTGATAATATTTGGATGCGTCCTGAAACTTAGATCCAGTTACTAAATTAGGGTCATTTATACTCCTATTGAAGGCAGCTTGATATTCAGGAGAACCGGGGAGATAACGACCTGATTCAGCTTTTGCTCTTGCAGCGGCATGCGCTTGAGCATCGGTAGCTCCTCCCAATGTTGCTCCAACATATGTGCTTATATAGTCGCCAAACCAATCTGCATCACTTTTCCAAGCCCTGTTAATTTGTACAGCTGTCACTACCATATCATATGAATCACCAGCTCTGTCAGAAACTACATATCCCCTAAAAAAGAAATTATTATTTTTCAATTCTAGTTTGTGCTGTTGTTGAAAGAAGCCATCAATATAATACCTGTTACTGCCTTGATAAATGGTGGAGCCTGTACCTACTTTGCCTACATACTGAATTTCAAAATCATTCGCCCATGGGCGGTAATATAAACCCCAATCAGATTTAATACTTTCAGCGTTATGATCGGTTAAATCAGCTTCATCATAACCAGTTCTGCTTACATAGACATCTGGAATAAGAGGTCTAAAAGCCGCAGGGGCTTCTGATCTTATATTAGCAGAGGCCAGGTCACCATAAACATTTACACCGTCATAATTTATGTTGTTTTCTCTGGTTCCTCCACTTGAGTTTTTATCTACTTTGCTATTAGCTGCCCAATCTGTCCCTTTTAAGTAGCCAAAGTTAACTTTGACAGCAAATTTGTCATTAAACTTGTGCGCAGCCCTTAAACTATAGTCAAAATATTCATTGTCTCCTGCAGCTTTTTGAGATGTGATACCTCTTTTAAGAGATGCGCTAATACCATGGTGGTCAAAAGGGTTTTTACTGCGCATAAATAAAATTCCATTAAAGGCATTCGCACCATATAATGCTGATGAGGCTCCAGGCAACAATTCAACACTTTGCACATCGGTTTCTATCATGCCCACTAGATTCCCAATTGGAAAGTTTAGGGCAGGTGTAGAGTTGTCCATGCCATCAACCAGTTGCATAAAGCGGTTGTTGGCAAAGGTGGCAAAACCTCTGGTGTTTACCGATCTAAAAGTTAAACTGTTGGTGTTTACATCAACACCTTTTAAATTTTCAAGGCCTCCATAGAAATCGGTAGAAGCCGTAGTTTTAATATCTTTTATGCCTAAGCGTTCTACCGTAACGGGCGATTCAAAAATACGCTCAGGAGTTCGAGAGGCAGAGATTACCACTTCATCTAATGAGGTCCCTTCCTTTAAAATAAAGTTAAGGGTTTGATTGTTTGAAGTCACTTCAACGATTGCTGTTTCAAAGCCAACGCTACTGGCTTGAACTGAGAATGGTGGATTTTGACTGTAGCTTAACGCAAAGTTGCCATCAAAATCGGTGACGGTTCCAGTAGCAGTTCCAATAACAAGTATGTTTGCGCCAGGTATAGGTTGACCACTATCATCAACCACTGAACCACTAATTTTAGTTTGTGAAAATGTTATACCACTAAGAAATAACATTAAGATTGGGAGGAGTGTTTTCATTGGACCAATAATTAAAGTATGGATTATATCCAGTTTAAGTGTTAAAAATATGAAAAATTATGCGTGCATATTAAAAAGTGACAAAAATATTGTTAAAAATGTGTGCTTTTAATAATTGTTCGTTAAGGATTTAATATCTAACTTTTAACAAAACTAGAGTTGTTCATTTTAAATACTATCCGAAAAATTATTTGAAAGATAAATTGGGATACTTTTTGGGACTGTTTTAGCTGTTTTCATAAGTCATTTTAAATTATTCCACAGTAACAGATTTTGCTAAATTTCTTGGCTGGTCTACGTTTTTGCCTAACAATACAGCAATATGATATGATAAAAGTTGAAGCGGGATTGTTGTAATAAGTGGCGAAAATAGCTCTGAGCTTTCTGGAATTTCAATAATGTGATCCGCCAATGCTCTAACTTGTGTGTCACCTTTGGTAACTATGGCTATAATTTTACCTTTACGTGATTTAATTTCCTGAATATTACTTACTACTTTTTCATAATGTCCCTTTTTTGTAGCAATAACCACAACGGGCATGTTTTCATCGATAAGGGCAATAGGGCCATGTTTCATTTCGGCAGCAGGATAACCTTCGGCATGGATATATGAAATTTCTTTTAGTTTTAGGGCACCTTCTAATGCTACAGGAAAATTATATCCTCTTCCTAAATACAAACAATTCCTAGAGTTTTTATAGGTGTCAGCTATCATTTGTATAGGTGCATCCAATTTAAGGGTTTGTTCAACTTTATTAGGAATTCTTTCAAGTTCTAAAAGGAGTTCTAAAAATTCTAAATCGGTAATAGAGCCTTTTGCCTTGGCTAAACGAAGGGCTATAAGTGTTAGTACCGTAATTTGAGTAGTAAAGGCTTTGGTAGATGCTACTCCTATTTCTGGACCGGCGTGAGTGTAAGCCCCGGCATGGGTTTCTCTTGCTATTGATGAACCTACTACATTACACACACCAAAAACAAAAGCACCTTGAGACTTGGCTAGTTTAATGGCTGCAAGAGTATCGGCAGTTTCTCCCGACTGGGATATTGCAATAACCACATCACTTGCTGTTATTATGGGGTTTCGATATCTGAATTCTGAAGCATATTCAACCTCAACAGGTATCCTGGCCAAATCCTCAAAAATATATTCAGCAACAAGGCCAGCGTGCCAAGATGTTCCACAAGCGACTATAATTATACGATTAGCATTTAGGATTTTATCTAGGTTATCATCAATACCAGACATTTTTATAATTTCTTGATCAATATTTAACCGGCCCCGGTAAGTGTCATTAATGGCTTTAGGTTGCTCATGTATTTCTTTTAGCATAAAATGATCATATCCTCCTTTTTCAATTTGTTCTAAGCTAATTTTAAGCTCCTGAACGTATGGATCGACAAGAGAATCATCTATAATTTTTCTGATTTTTATGTCTTTATACTGTCTTATAATGGCCATTTCTTCATCTTCGAGATAAATGGCATTTTTAGTGTATTCTATAAAAGGAGAGGCATCACTGGCAATAAAATATTCGTTTTCCCCAACACCAACGGCCAATGGGCTTCCTAAACGTGCGATAACAATTTCATTGGGTTGTGTTTTGTCAAATACAGCTATTGCATAAGCACCGACTATTTGATTAAGTGCAATTTGGACCGCTTTGCCAAGCTTCACATGTTCTTTTTGTTTAACGTCTTCTATTAGATTGACAAGAACTTCGGTGTCGGTTTGTGATTTAAAAGTATAGCCTCTTGTAATTAACTCCTGTTTTAATGATTCATAATTTTCGATGATACCATTGTGAATAATCACTAGATTACCAGAATTGGAAATATGAGGATGCGAATTAATATCGTTTGGAATACCATGTGTTGCCCAACGTGTATGACCAAGGCCAATGTAACCTTTTGGGTTTATTTCTTGATTTACTCGATTTTCTAAATCTGCTACTTTTCCTTTGGTTTTTGAGACTTTTAAATTAACGCCATCAAATAATGCAATTCCAGCACTATCGTAACCACGGTATTCTAATCGTTTAAGACCTTCTGTTATAATGGGATAAGCTTCCCTATTTCCTAAGTATCCTACAATGCCACACATAAATATTAGGTTCTAGTTGTTTGAGAAAGCAAATATGCAAAATAAATACCTATAAACGCAAAAATAATATCAATATTATCTTTAAGCCGATTTATTATGAATAAAAAACCCCAAGGCATTCCTTGGGGTTTTATTTGGGTATTTGTATGTATACTTAATGTTTAAGAAACCTTATTCTGGTTCGGAAAAATAAATTTCTAACTTTATTTTTTTATCATCAACAGTATTGCTTCCAAATAAAACTGTTCCTCTTGAGGTTAGAAGTGTTGCTGCAGGGATATTCGAGACATCATCTGTGGTGCTCAAAATTTTAGCATTACTCGTATAATTCACATTATTGGATATTGTCAGCCCTAATTTAGTATTGGTAGAATCTTTAAACACTAAGTTTTTTATGTGCTCTGTAATACGAATTTTATAACCAATTGTTAGGGGACTTGTTGATAATGTATCCCTTTTACCTAGATGTACAATTTTTGATGATACAGGGGAAACCGTGTTTTCTGAAGGATCAAAACTGTAATCTATTAATGGTATGTTGTTTTTTACATCGTAGACATAAAGCCTGTCATAAGTATGGTCGTCTCCAACAGTTAAGGATTGGTCTTCAAGTATAACCAAATGAGCTTCATTAATTAGTCTTGTAGGATTGCTGCCATCTCTAAATTCATTTCTCAAATCTATTAAGGCATCAGGGACATCCTGATTAGGGTCGTAAGTGTAATTGTTACCAAATAAATCAATAAGTGCCATAGAACCAGCAGTACCTTTTAAATAAAGTGTTTGGTCTCCCTCGGAGTTGTTACCATCGACCAATAGTGCAGGGGCAATACTATAATCGTTTGTTAGCGTGTTAAGTTTTATACCATTAAAATTAAAAGCATAAGTAGCCTGAACTCTTGGATCACCATCTGTAATGGGGTCTTTGGTGTAATAAATGGTAATTGTAGCATTGGATGATGCCAAGTTTAAAAGTGTCATACTGCCAAGATCATCTTTAGGCTCTGCTTTAATGTATAGGCCTCTAAAATAGTTTTTAAAATTATTGACGTTGCTAAGTTCACTGCCGTCTTGCTTAGCAAAAATATGGTCTTCCCAAAATGTATTGTCAGGGTTGTATAAATCAATTCTTAAAGCAGGAGCAGCGTAAGAAAGAGAGGCGTCTTCCCCTTCACCGGTTAATGTAACAATGGGGTTGCTAGACGTAATAAATGCACTGTCTACAGCTATTAGCTGATCCTTATAGGAGTCAAAATTAACTTCACTGTTTTCTGTAACAATAAAGTTTTCAGCATTATTGGGGGTGTTTTCAGCAAAAGAAAAATAACTTTGCGTTTCTTGGTTTTGAGTATTTGGATTAAAATCCCTTAAAAAATAATTGTTACGATAAATAGATAAAATTATTTTGTCGTCACCATATAAAGAATCTTGTTCATTAATAACATATTTAGTATTCCCATCATCGTCGACACCATCCTCTCTACTAAAATAAGGAATGTTTAGTATAACAGAATCTATTACTGGATTGTTGCCAAAATCAGGGTTGTAGAAAGTAGGTGTAATTTGTGATACAATACTAGCAGTTGTTTGTCCATAAACGGGATCGTTATAAACACCCAATAGATTGGCATTTAGTCCATTAACCTGAACATTTTTTAATTTTTTATTATAAGCAAGTAATGCTTCTATATTAATCTTGTTACTATTAAAATTAGCATTATCCTTGCCTAGCACATCACTATCTATAGAGCTAAAGTCTTTGTCGCAAGCAATAAAGGATGTAATAATAAATACAAGAATGTATAAGGGGTTTAGGGCTTTATATGTTTTTTTCATATGATTTTTACGAATTTTTCGGGTCTAGCTTACAACTTCAGCATTAAGGAAAGTTGTGTAAGCCTCACCAAACTCATCTCTACTTTTGTGTTCCAGTATAGGTTTATTCGAATCTTTTAGGTAAGTATCCAAGGTATCTGGAATGGTTTCAGAACCAACTATCAACGCATCTGAATAGTCTATAGCTATCTTCATTAAGTTATTATAGGTGGGTTCTTCAAGTGGTTTGATGGCATTGTCATCAATATTGTCAAATTTAATCTTGTCAAACATGTCTTTGTTTAACGTATCATCAAAACTTTGATTATATATTGAAGTCACAATTTTACTTTCATTAAATAAAGGTTCGTCTTTATAGTACTCCTTTAAATATAAAGGTAATAAAGAGGCCAGCCAACCATGAACATGAATAACATCTGGAGACCAGTTTAATTTTTTAACGGTTTCTATAACACCTTTGGCAAAGAAAATGGCACGTTCGTCATTATCAGAAAATAATTTCCCGTCTTCGTCTGTCAATGTGGCCTTTCTTTTAAAATATTCATCATTATCAATAAAATAAACCTGTATACGCTCTTTAGGAATGGAAGCTACCTTTATAATAAGAGGCATGTCCAAATCATTGATTACCAAATTTATTCCAGAAAGTCTAATTACCTCGTGTAACTGATGTCTTCTTTCATTAATATTACCATATCTGGGCATAAAAATTCGAATTTGTCCACCTTGCTGGTTCACTAGCCTTGGGGCTTCAAACGACATTGAAGAAATTTCGGTTTCGGGTAAATAAGGTACTACTTCAGATGATACATACAATATCCTCTTATCTTTCATAAACAGTTCGCTTTTGAAGATTCAAAATAAAAAACACGCAAAAGTACAAAAATTTATGCAGATTGGCTGTAAAATCTTAAGTTTGCACGCGTTAATTTTTTATTAAAAGTGCAGGTTTATCAAGAAAAAAAACAAATTAAGGCTGAAATAGAACAGCTCAAATCCAAACAGATTACTATTGGTTTTGTTCCAACCATGGGTGCGTTGCACCAAGGGCATTTGACTTTGGTTAAAGAAGCCTTGGGAAATAATGACAAAGTAGTGGTAAGCATTTTTGTTAATCCAACACAATTTAATAATACCACAGATTTAGAAAAATATCCAAGAACTTTGAATAGTGATGTTGTATTACTTGAAACCGTAAGCAAGAATGATATTTTGGTATATGCTCCAACGGTAGAAGATATTTATGAGGGTAACACAGTATCTCAAAATTTCGATTTTGATGGTTTGGAACAAGAGATGGAAGGTAAATTTAGACCAGGCCATTTTAATGGTGTTGGTACAGTTGTTAAACGATTATTTGAGATTGTAAAACCTGATAAGGCCTATTTTGGAAAAAAGGATTTTCAGCAATTGGCAATCATAAAAAAAATGGTTGATAAATATCAAATTCCGGTGAATATCGTTGGCTGTAAAATACATCGGGAAACAAATGGTTTGGCAATGAGTTCCCGTAATACTAGATTAACCAAAGAACAAAAAGAAGCAGCGCCTTTTATTTATAAAGCTTTAATAACTGCCAAAAGACAATTTGGCACAAAAAGTGCTAATAAAGTGATACATTGGGTTGGGAAACAGTTTGCTAACCATGAGGTGTTGAAATTGGAGTATTTTATTATAGCAGACGCAGAGACCTTAAAGCCAATAAAAAGAAAATCAAATAAAAAAGCATACAGAGCCTTTATAGCTGTATTTGCAGATGATATTAGACTAATAGATAATATCGCACTAAATTAATTATCTTTGCCACATGCAAATTCAAGTAGTAAAATCTAAGATTCATAGAGTTAAATGTACTGGAGCAGACCTTAATTACATTGGTAGTATTACTATTGATGAGGACTTAATGGATGCTGCAAACATTGTACAAGGAGAGAAAGTCCAGATAGTTAATAACGATAATGGGGAACGTCTTGAAACCTATGTTATTCCCGGACCAAGAAAGAGTGGAGAAATAACGCTTAACGGTGCGGCTGCGAGAAAGGTTTCAGTAGGTGACACCTTAATCTTAATAACTTACGCTATTATGGATTTTGAAGTAGCCAAAACGTTTAAACCTTCTTTGGTTTTTCCTGATGAAGCTACTAACCTACTAAAATAAATGTTTAAAGATGCTAGGGTAATGACCAACCTAGTGTTACAAATATTTTACTTGTACGGGTTTAAAATCATGAAATATCCATGATTAAATTTTAATCACATAGCGGTATGATAATTTGTATGTTCTATGTGACCATAAAAAAATAGGTGTTAACACATGAAACTGACCATAAAAAAAATACTTAAGATTATGCTCCCATTATTACTGGGAGTTTTTTTGGTCTGGTATTCTCTAAATGACGTTCCGTTATCTAAAATATTGGAGTATTGGAAAGCTTCCGATAAAAACTGGATTTTGTTGGGGGTTTTTCTTGGTCTACTTAGTCATTTGTCGCGAGCGTATCGGTGGCGTTTTCAATTAGAGCCAATGGGTTACCATGTTAAACTAGGTAATAGTATTATGGCGGTATTTGCCACCTATTTAATTAATTATACTATTCCTAGGGCAGGTGAAGTGGCTAGGGCCTCTATTTTAACCAACTATGAAGACGTACCTTTTGAAAAAGGTTTTGGTACCATTGTGGCCGAACGTATAGCTGATTTGTTGGTAATGTTTGGAATTATCATCATAACACTGTTTTTGCAATTCGACTTTATTTATACTTTCCTAATGGAAAGGTTTAATCCCGAAAAAATTATAATGGCCCTAGGATTAACAATAATTGTTCTTTTGTTTTTCACATTATATGTAAGAAAAAGTGATTCTAAAGTTGCATTAAAAATCAAGCACTTTACAAGTGGTTTGGTCGAAGGAGCACTAAGTATTTTTAAAATGAAAAAAAAGTGGGCATTCATTTTCCATACCTTATTTATATGGGGGATGTATGTGCTTATGTTTTATGTTACCTCATTTGCAGTTCCAGAATTGTATGGTGTGCCTTTTGGAGCAATTTTAATCGGTTTTATATCAGCTAGTTTTAGTATTGCTGCTACTAATGGCGGTATAGGATTATATCCTCTGGCCGTCTATGGAGCCTTTGCGATCTTCGGAATTGATAAAGACCCCAGTTACGCATTTGGTTGGATTATGTGGGCATCACAAACTTTTATGATTATTTTATTGGGAGGGGTGTCCTTAATTTATCTTCCTGTTTTTAATAGAAAACAGTCTTAAGTAAAACCAAGACTTCTTTTTTTAAACTAGTCTTAATTTCTTACCTTGCTCCTATAATCTCAAATCATGTATAAGGATGAATCGATCTATCTTTTATGTTTTAATATTTTTTTTTGTATTTAGTACTGCACATGCCCAAGTCACTTATGAAACCATAGAATCTTCAAGGTTGGGGGAATCCCGTCAGCTTAAAATACAGTTGCCTCGAGGCTATAAGAATAATGAGGATAAAGCCTATCCCATTTTTATTGTGTTGGATGGGGATTATTTGTTTGAAGCGGTTGCGGGAAATGTTGATTATTATTCCTATTGGGAAGACATGCCCGAAGCTATAGTTGTTGGGGTAAACCAGTTGGATAATCGTTATGACGATTGCATGTACTCTGAACAAAACTCACTGCCCATTGAAACCGGGGCTGCGTTTTTCGAATTTATTGGTATGGAGCTCTTGCCCTATATTGAAAATAAATACCGAACGGTTAATTTTAGGGTAGCTGTTGGACATGGCGAAACCGCCAATTTTATTAATTATTACCTGTTGAAACCACAACCTTTGTTTCAGGCCTATGTGGTGGTTAGTCCAGAGTTGGCACCAAATATGTTAGATTATGTACCCGAGCGCTTGAGTAAACTGGAATCTAAAACCTTTTATTATTTGGCTAACACCAAAAACGATTCCAAATCCATCAAGGACATGACCCAAGCATTGGATGCCAGTATAAAGTCCATTGAAAATAAAAATATATTCTATAGATTTGATAGTTTTGAAAACCCCTCACACTATTCGGTGCCAGCGCACGCGATCCCACGAGCGTTGGAAAGCATCTTTTTTGTGTACCAACCCATTTCCAAAAAAGAATACCAAGACACCATACTTAAGTTAGACGAATCGCCAGTAGCCTATCTCCAAGAGAAATATCAAACCATTAGCGATTTGTTTGCCATAGACAAACAAATATTAATTAACGATTTTAAAGCTGTAGCTGCTGCTATTGAAAAAAATGAGCAGTTCGAGTATTACGAAGAATTGGGCAAAATAGCCCGAAAACACTATCCAGAAACTATGTTGGGCAATTACTATTTGGCTCGATTTTATGAAGAAACAGGGGAGCCCAAAAAGGCGATGCGTACCTATCAGTCAGCTTACATCTTAGAGGAAATAGCAGGGATAACAAAAGATTTGGTGTTGGAGAAGTCAGACGCTATTAAGGCAGATTTTGGGTATTGAATTGTGTTATAGCTATTAGGGCGTTATTTATTGGTAAACATTTAAAAATTTTCAATAGCTAATGAGCAACGAATCTTTGAAAGAAAAATTAGAAGAATTCATAAAACTATTTGAGACTGAAACAGAGGAGGTTAAAGGTCAGGTAAATTATAACTCGACACTAAATATTGGAAATCAGTTATTAAAATTTCATTATAATAGAGAATCCGAAAAATATAAAGCTCTAATTGCTGAATATATTGACAAATTAAAAACGACTGATTTACCAACAGGAAAAATAACCCAATTGGAATTATACAATAAATATATTCTTAAAGCTGGACGGTATTTAATATATGAAAGAGATTTTAGGCATGTAGGAACGAACAAAATAAAATATATCATATTCGGAATTTTTCTAGACTTTTTGATTTACTATTTTTTCAAATTAAAACTTCCATTCTATTTGCCAGTTTTTACTCTAATTTTCACTTTTCTGGGGAATAGAAGAACAAAAAAAATGATAGCTAACAAAAAAGCCTTTGGTCGGGGATATTAAAAAAGCATTTGACAATAATTTGTGAAAGATGCAAATTAGATTTTATCAAGGATAAACATAATTCCGTATAATTATTAACCAACAACAACTAACAAAATAAATGTCAAAAATAAAAACCGCTTTTTTCTGTCAGAGTTGTGGCACGCAATATGCCAAATGGCAAGGGCAGTGCAATGCTTGCAAAGCATGGAATACCATTGTAGAGGAGCTCATTCAAAAGCCTGAAAAAAGCGATTGGAAATCGTCAACAGCACAAGTAAAAAGAGTGGCAGTTCCTTTAAGAATTAATGAGATTGATACCTCAAAAGAACCCCGACTGGATACGTTTGATGCTGAATTCAATCGAGTTTTGGGCGGTGGTATTGTGCCAGGATCCTTAACCTTGTTGGGTGGTGAGCCAGGCATTGGGAAAAGTACCTTGCTACTTCAAATTGCTTTAAAACTACCTTATAAAACCTTATATGTTTCAGGTGAGGAAAGCCAGAAACAAATAAAAATGCGGGCAGAGCGTATCCATTCAAGTAATACCAATTGCTACATTTTAACCGAAACAAAAACACAACATATTTTTAGGCAAATAGAGGAGTTAGAACCCGATATTGTGGTTATCGATTCCATTCAAACCTTGCATAGCGACTATATAGAATCCTCTTCGGGAAGCATTTCACAAATTAAGGAGTGTACCACTGAGCTCATAAAATTTGCAAAGGAAACGGCAACACCAGTGTTGTTAATTGGTCATATTACTAAAGATGGGAATATAGCGGGACCTAAAATTTTGGAGCATATGGTCGATACCGTCTTGCAATTTGAAGGCGATCGTAACCATGTGTTCCGTATTTTAAGGGCACATAAAAACCGTTTTGGTTCTACCAACGAATTGGGCATTTACGAAATGCAGGGATCTGGATTACGGGAGGTATCCAATCCGTCAGAGCTTTTAATTTCCAAAAAAGATGAAGAGTTGTCGGGTAATGCCATTGCGGCAACCTTGGAAGGAATGCGTCCACTTATGATAGAAGTTCAGGCCTTGGTAAGTACTGCAGTTTATGGCACGCCACAACGTTCGGCAACCGGCTTTAATGCCAAGCGCTTGAATATGCTTCTGGCTGTTTTAGAAAAACGGGCAGGCTTTCGTTTGGGTGCAAAAGATGTGTTTTTAAACATAACAGGGGGTATTACGGTAGATGATCCTGCGATAGATTTAGCAGTGGTGGCAGCGATATTATCATCTAATGAAGACGAGCCGCTTCAAAAAGATATTTGCTTTGCTGCCGAGGTGGGATTGTCGGGGGAAATTCGCCCGGTACAACGTGTGGAACAACGTATCCTTGAAGCTGAAAAATTAGGTTTTTCAACCATTTTTGTATCCAAATACAATAAAATTTCCCTGAAAAACACGAAAATCAAAATCCAATTGGTTTCCAAAATTGAGGATTTGGCGGATTTTATTGTTTGACACTTATTAGTGTCACCCTGAACTCGTTTCAGGGTCTCTAGGAAAGCTTTAATATGGATGCTGAAACAAGTTCAGCATGACAATGGATATAAAGTGGTTTTCCATACTGTCTATTTTATCAAAAATCCTTATTTTCGCGCATCGAAAAGAAATATGATATAATGAGCGCTAAATTTCCTGAATATAAAGGACTTGACCTTCCAAAAGTGGCCCAAGAGATTCTAAGCTATTGGCAGGATAATAACATATTTGAGAAAAGTATAACCTCACGTGAAGGACAGGAGTCGTACGTATTTTTTGAAGGCCCACCATCTGCAAATGGATTGCCAGGGATTCACCACGTTATGGCGCGTGCTATTAAAGATATTTTTTGTCGTTATAAAACCCAAAAAGGCTTTCAGGTAAAACGTAAAGCAGGCTGGGATACACATGGGTTACCTATTGAACTTGGTGTTGAGAAAGAACTTGGTATTACTAAAGAGGATATAGGAAAAACCATTTCGGTTGAGGATTATAATGCCGCTTGTCGTAAAGCTGTGATGCGTTACACCGATATTTGGAACGATCTTACCCAAAAAATGGGCTATTGGGTAGATATGGACAATCCGTACATTACTTACGAGCCTAAGTACATGGAAAGTGTTTGGTGGTTGTTAAAGCAGATTTACAACAAAAAACTTTTGTACAAAGGCTACACCATTCAGCCCTATTCGCCAAAGGCAGGAACGGGGTTAAGCTCGCATGAGTTGAATCAGCCAGGAACCTATCAGGATGTGACCGATACCACGGTGGTGGCCCAATTTAAAGCCATTTCGGACACTTTACCTAGTTTTTTACAAAATGAAGGTGATATCCATTTTTTAGCTTGGACGACTACACCTTGGACCTTACCAAGTAATACGGCATTGACTATTGGACCTAAAATTGATTATGTACTGGTTAAGACCTTCAATCAATATACTTTTGAACCAATAAATGTGATACTTGCCAAGAAATTGGTGAATTACCAATTTTCAGGAAAGTTTAATCAGGTAGAAGATGCATCTGAATTGTTAGGGTATAATTCAAACGATAAAAAAATCCCGTTTTATGTCTTAAAAGAGTTTCTTGGAAAGGACTTGGTAGGCATCAAATACGAACAGTTATTGCCTTATGCACTGCCTAACGATAATCCTGAACATGCATTTCGGGTGATTTCTGGAGATTTCGTAACTACCGAAGATGGTACAGGAATTGTACACACTGCACCTACCTTTGGTGCCGACGATGCCTTGGTAGCCAAGCAAGCCGTGCCAGAAGTGCCGGCTATGTTGGTAAAAGATGAGAATGGTAATTTAGTGCCATTGGTGGATTTACAAGGTAAGTTTAGACCAGAAATGGGAGAGTTTGCTGGTAAGTATGTGAAGAATGAATATTACAATGACGGTGAAGCACCAGAACGTTCGGTTGATGTTGAGCTTGCCATCAAGCTAAAAGAAGAAAACAAAGCCTTTAAGGTTGAGAAATACAAACACAGCTATCCGAACTGTTGGCGAACTGATAAGCCAATCTTATACTATCCGCTAGATTCATGGTTTATTAAAGTCACAGATGTAAGGGATCGTATGTTTGAACTGAATGAAACCATCAACTGGAAGCCAAAAGCGACAGGAACAGGACGATTTGGTAACTGGTTAGCCAATGCCAATGATTGGAACTTATCACGCTCAAGATATTGGGGTATTCCATTACCTATTTGGAGAACCGAAGATGGTAAAGAAGTCAAATGTATTGGTTCTGTAGAAGAGTTAAAGGCTGAAATGGCAAAAGCTGTGGGAGCAGGTGTTTTAGACAAGGACATTTTTGGAGATTTTGAAGCTGGTAACATGTCTGATGAGAACTATGCCAAAATAGATTTACATAAAAACATAGTCGATCAAATTGTTCTGGTGTCCGATAGTGGCCAGCCTATGAAAAGGGAAAGTGACTTGATAGATGTTTGGTTCGATTCTGGCTCCATGCCCTATGCTCAATGGCACTATCCGTTCGAAAACAAAGAGCTGATTGATAAAGGAACTACTTATCCGGCCAACTTCATTGCTGAAGGCGTCGATCAAACCCGTGGGTGGTTCTATACACTTCATGCCATAGGTACTATGGTGTTCGACTCCGTGGCCTATAAAAATGTAGTGTCCAACGGATTGGTATTGGATAAAAGCGGACAAAAAATGTCCAAGCGTTTGGGTAATGCCGTCGATCCGTTTGAAACATTGGGTAATTATGGGGCAGATGCTACGCGCTGGTATATGATTTCAAACGCCAATCCGTGGGATAACTTAAAGTTTGATATAGAAGGTGTTGAGGAAGTAAAGCGTAAATTCTTTGGAACGCTTTACAATACCTATTCGTTCTTTGCACTGTATACCAATTTGGATAAATTCAATTACAGTGAAGCCGATATTGCTATAGAAGAACGCCCTGAATTAGATCGTTGGA
Source organism: Aestuariivivens marinum (assembly GCF_022662175.1). Taxonomy (GTDB): domain Bacteria; phylum Bacteroidota; class Bacteroidia; order Flavobacteriales; family Flavobacteriaceae; genus Aestuariivivens; species Aestuariivivens marinum. Next base: position 956,428 of record NZ_JAKMCR010000001.1, read on the forward strand.
TCCTTTCAGAATTACATACCTTAATCCAAAAGGTTGATGCTTTTTATGCCGATTATGAGCCAACTAAGGCAGCACGGGCCATTTCAGATTTTACCCAAGATTATTTGAGTAACTGGTATGTACGTTTAAGTAGAAGACGATTTTGGAAAGGCGATTACCAACAGGATAAAATTTCGGCCTATCAAACGCTTTATACCTGTATGGTTACCATAGCGAAACTAGGTGCGCCAATAGCACCATTCTTCATGGATAGGCTATACCTAGATTTAAACGCCGTAACCAAAAAGGAACCGTTTGAAAGTGTGCATTTGGCGCATTTCCCAACTTACAATGCTGCTTATGTAGATAAGCCTTTGGAACGTAAAATGGAAAGCGCCCAAACAATATCTTCGTTGGTATTGTCGTTAAGGGCTAAAGAAAAGATTAAGGTACGCCAACCGCTTCAAAAAATCATGATTCCTATTGATAGCAAACAGCAAAAGGAAGAAATTGCAGCGGTTTCAAACTTAATAAAGCATGAAGTGAATGTTAAGGAAATTGAACTCCTTGAAGATGCTTCAGACATTTTGGTGAAACAAATAAAGCCAAACTTTAAAGTGCTTGGCCCACGATTTGGAAAGGATATGAAGGCCATTGCCAATGCCGTAATTAACTTTACTGCAGAAGATATTAACAAAATAGAACAAAATGGCAGGTTAGATGTTGCCATTAATGGAAAAAATATTACATTAGAACGCACAGATGTAGAAATTACATCGCAAGATATTGAAGGTTGGTTAGTGGCGAACGAAGGTTCTTTAACGGTAGCTTTAGATGTGACCATTACAGACGAATTGCGTAAAGAAGGCATTGCTAGGGAATTGGTTAATCGTATTCAAAACTTACGAAAAGATTCAGGTTTTGAAGTAACCGATAGAATTGATGTGATGCTTCAAAAAGACGAGCAAATCGTTAATGCAGTTGAAACTAACATCGATTATATTAAAACAGAAACATTAACTGAAGAATTAGAAATTAGAGAGACTATAAATGAAGGTATTGAAGTTGCTTTTGATGATGTAAATACCAAATTATTTATTCAAAAACATTAGAAATTATGTCAGAAAGTGTAAGATATTCAGATAAAGATTTGGCTGAATTTAAAGCCTTAATTCAGGATAAAATAAAAAAGGCGCAGCACGATTTAGAACTTATTAAGAGTGCTTATATGAACGACCACAATAATGGTACAGATGATACATCGCCTACTTTTAAAGCTTTTGATGAAGGCAGTGAAGTAATGAGTAAGGAGTCGAATTCACAATTGGCCATTCGTCAAGAAAAGTTTATTCGCGATTTAAAGAATGCTTTGATTAGAATAGAGAATAAAACCTATGGAGTGTGTCGTGTTACTGGAAAGCTTATTAATAAGGAGCGTTTAAAATTAGTGCCACATGCCACCTTAAGCATTGAAGCTAAAAACATGCAATAGTTTTTTTAAAATGATATATTTCCTCTGTAAAAAAACTTAAATTTTATTCATATTATAATACAAAATTTAAGTTTACATTGGTAACCACTTTGTTAGCACATAATTTTTTTAATTTATTATATGTCATTTTTCAAATTAAAAAAATCATGTACTTTTGAAACGTCTCTTTGTTGAGGCGTTTTTTATTTGTCATTCCTGTCTGGTTGCTGAGCAAAGTCGAAGTGAAAGCGGGAATCTACTTTTCAAGCGTTTTTTGTATGTCACTAAAAAAATCCATTATAATCATTTTCATCATTTTATTGGTCGACCAAATCAGTAAAATATATGTAAAGACCCATTTTATAATAGGGGAAGATGTGCCCGTTTTTAACTGGTTTAAAATTTATTTTATAGAAAATGACGGTATGGCATGGGGAACAAAAATTAGTGATTTTGTTTCTTTTATTTCAGATAGAACAGCAAAAATTGTATTGTCACTATTTCGTGTTGTGGCCATATTTGGTATTGGGTATTGGTTATGCAGTGCCATAAAAAAGCAAAGTCCTAAAGTGCTTATACTGGCCATCGCTTTTATTTTTTCTGGAGCCTTAGGTAATATTATAGATTCTGTTTTTTATGGGGTCTTCTTTAGTGATAGTCATGGTCAAGTAGCTAGCTTTTTTCCGCAAACAGGTGGTTACGATACCCTATTTCATGGTAAGGTTGTAGATATGCTCTATTTTCCATTGTATAAAGGTTATTTACCAGAATGGTTACCATTTTATGGAGGGCAATTTTTTACCTTTTTTGAGCCTGTCTTTAATATTGCCGATGTAGCTATTAGCACAGGCTTTGTTATGCTTATTGTGTTCAATAAGAAGGCGTTTTCAAAAAAGTAACCCAAATCTTTATTTAGTAAGTATTTTTTTACCTCATTTATGTTTGTTAATTTTAATTTTCAATAAGATGTGTATAAAAATTCTTAGTTAATGAAAATTAAAATTTCTTTCCTGATAATCATAGCATTTGTCAATTTTTGCTTTTCACAAAACACTTTTGATATTATTTTTCCAAAAACCGATGTGGAGCGCAATCAAAAGTGCCAACGTTGTGTCCAAATGTTTCAACAAAAGCCTAAGGAAGTTTATTTTTCAATTGAACGTGAGCGGAACAACCTCTATTTTAAAATAACAGATAAGAACTGGTTTCTTAACTTTTTTAAAAATCCAACAGATGGCATGGCGATTGATGTTATTGATAAAAACCGGTATGATTGTGCTAATGATACTATTGTAAATGAGCAAATAAGGGGCATGCTGCTTAAGCCTATTTATGCACAAAGGCTTAAAAGCGGATTGAAGGAAGACGGCGATGCTTATTTTAGGGTTTTTGTTGGTAAGCTGCCGGATACCTATTTAAAAAGGGAATTAGAATACAACATTCTTTTCCTTAATAATAAAACCTTCTGCCGCTACCAAACCATTTACAATTTGGAATCTTATCCTTGGGAGTTGTTGGATATGGGCATGTATCTCGATTCTTTAACTTTTAGTACAAAAAAGATAACCACCGTTAAGGAAGGCTATGTTTTAAAGCAAAAAACTTTGGTGTTTACAATCCCGTTTAAAAAAAATAAGGCCGATTATTCTCCTGAAGATATTAAACCTTTGTATGATTCTTTAAGGTTAACCGATTTTAATATCAAAACCATAACCATCCGCGCCTATGCTTCGGTGGAGGGAACTTTGGAGCGAAACAAAGAGCTGCAAACCAAACGAGCTGCCAGTATAGCTAAAGCGCTTCAATCATTTCAAGAGCCTACAGTAGTGACAAATATTCAGGCAAGTGAAAACTGGGTGGAATTTTTAAATGATATTTCAGAATCCAAGTATTCTTACATAAAAAAATTGAATAAGGCTGAAATCAAAAACCGTTTAGCCAGCGGTCTTTCAGAAGAATTAGAACCCTATTTGAAAAACCATCGAAAAGCGGTTATAAAATTAGAATTAGAACGGAAAGATAATTATAAGGATATCTCTGAAGAAGCATTGATTCTGCGATTCAATAAAGCTTTAAATGAAGATGAATTGGAACAAGCTACAGAAATTCAAAATGCCATTTTTGAAAGAATTAGACGCAATAATATTTCGCCAGATTTATTACATAAAATGAATATTCCAAAACAAGAGCGCTTTGTTAAGATATTCAATAAAAATTCGGCATTTCGTTTTATGAAGGATATCCGTGAGGGCCTCATTGTTCATAATGAATTGAAGGAATTGGAAAAATTGGCGCCTAAAGACCCCAAACTAAAATATAATATCGTGGCGACAACCTTTCCCATTTGGCGTTACAATTGGATGAAAATTAATGAATTGGATTTTGAAAAGCAGATAAAGAATCTAAGAAATTATGGTATCCATGCATCTTTGATAGATAGAATGCTTGTAAATTTCCACATTGTGAAAGCTGAAAAATATATGCGGAAAAGAAATTATGGAGCTAAAGATAAATCGATTGATTTCATAAAAGCACATTACAACAATTTCCCGTTATCAGATTTTGATTATCTCAGTCTAGCTCAATTTTTAACCTATTATTCAAAATCGGAAGATGCAGTAGGTTTACTTAGTGCTAAAGCACGTAGTATTGATATTAATGTGGATTTGCTCTTTTATTATTTAAACCTCACATTGGTCGACAAAGCATTAACCAAAGACGAAGATTACAGAACAATTATGCTGAATGCTATCAACATGAACAAGGAAAGATATTGTAAATTGTTTAACAATAAAGAAAAAGGGGGCGTAACATTTCAATTATTGGAAAATGAATATTTAAGAAAGACCTATTGTGAAAACTGTAATGATTAAAATCTATAGATCGTTTCAGGCGTTACACAATAATCCAGCTTAATATCATTTTCATAAATGTCTTCAATCAGATCTTCAGCTTTAAAAAAGGAAAGGCCTACTTTTAAGGTGTTTGGTTTACAGTTAATTAAAAAATTATCATAAAACCCTTTTCCGTAACCAACTCGATGGCCATTCTTATCGAAAGCTAAAAGCGGGACAAAAACAACATCTATTTTTTTGTTGTCAATTTCAATCCCATCAATAGGTTCTGGAATACCCCAGGAATTTTTACTAAGTACTGTGTTATCAGTTAGTAAATAATTAGTAAGTGTATTGGTTTTAAAATTACTTTTAGAAACTACAATATTTTTATCTTTTCCAGAGAGAATATTTAAAATATAATCAGTATTGATTTCCTTGTGCTCTATAATAGAAAGAAAAATATGGTAAAAAGAATAGTCCCAAATAGGTAGTTTTAAAAGTTGGTTCGCGATGGCTAAACTAAAATCTTCTATATCGTTTGGAGTTAAATTATGGCGATAAGTTTTATATTTTTTTCTTAACTCAGCTTTAGTCATGTATTATCGTTTTAGTTTGGTGGTAATATGAAAAAGGGCATCACCTTGGTAAACTATAGGAGATTCGTTAATGTTAATTATATAACCAGAATTTAAAGCCCTAACAAAAAAATTAAACTTACCGTAGGGGTCAGTTATATTACCAATAATATCTTCCTTTTTAACTTTTGAACCAATTGCAACAGACGTCTTAAACATGCCTGAATATTTCGCGCGTTGCCACTTACTCTCGGTTATAAAAATACAGTCCTTTTTAGGTTTTGTAGATTTAAAAACTGTTTTTAGCATACCTAAATGTTTTAAAATACGTTTTGAACCGTTTACCCCAGAATTAGTAATTGTCTCATCAATATGAAACGATTTACCGCCTTCGAAAAGTAACATAGGTTTACCCAATTTGTTGCATGTTGCTCTAAATGATTTTGATAAATTTTTGGAGTATAGGACAAAAGGTGCTCCAAAAATTTTAGCCAATATTTCGAGATCTTTTTTGTCTTTAGAGCATCTAAGCTGAGGAGCATTGAACCTCCCCGAGCCACCCGTATGGAAATCAATAATTAAATCGGCATGGGGGACAACGTCATTAATTAGTTTAAAAGCCACCCTACTGGCCAAAGATCCATTTGGACTACCTGGAAAAACCCGATTTAGGTCACGGCCATCGGGAAATTCTCGCTTTAAATTAATGAATCCAAAAATATTAATGATGGGCATACATATGATAGTGCCAATTTTAGGTTTGTTAATGCCTTTAGCAATAAGTTGACGTATAATTTCAACCCCATTAACTTCGTCGCCATGAATACCAGCTGTAAACAATACAGTAGGACCAGGTTTCTTGGAGCGCTCAATAATAACAGGGACGTTTACAGGTGATGAGGTGTGTAGGTTGGCAACACTAAAATTCACTTCTTTACTTTCTCCGGGCTTTATGCTTTCGTTAAGTATAAAAAGTAGATTACTTTCTGTGCTCATAACATTAACGTCTATTTCTTTCTAAATAAGTTATAATGCTTTTGGCTATGTTTCTTCCTGTGGCACTTTCAATACCTTCTAAACCAGGGGTAGAATTCACTTCCAATAATAAAGGCCCTCTACTGGACTGTAACATATCTACACCACAGATGGGGAGTTTTAAAGCACGAGCGGCATTCATGGCGACACGTAATTCGGCTTCACTGAGTTTAACAACTTTAGCTGTACCACCACGATGAAGATTGGAACGAAACTCACCTTCTTTCCCTTGACGTTTCATAGCTCCAACTACATGGCCATCTACAACAAGAGCCCTTAAGTCAGCACCTTTTGCTTCAGCAATATATTCTTGTACCAATGCTCTGGCTTGTAAACCATTAAATGCTTCTAAAACCGATTTGGCTGCATTTTTAGTCTCTGCTAAAACAACACCCAAACCTTGCGTGCCTTCCAACAATTTAATGATTACTGGTGTGCCACCAACATGTGAAAGTACTTGCTCTATATCTCTCGAATAATTGGTGAAAACCGTTTTGGGCATACCAATACCTGCCTTTGAAAGCCTTTGGAAACTACGCAGTTTGTCTCGAGACCTAATTATAGCATCTGAAGTAACCGAAGTAAAAACGTTCATCATTTCAAACTGTCTTACCACTGCACAACCGAAGAACGTTACCGATGCACCAATACGGGGTATTATAGCATCAACATAGTCTAAATAACGATCTTTATAATAGATGGTAGGTTTTTCCTTTTCAATAATGATGTCGCATTTTAAGGGATCGATAACCTCGACTAAATGGCCTCTGTTTTCACCTTCTTCAACCAAACGCTCGGTAGAATAAAGATTAGGGTTTCTAGATAGAATGACTATGTTCATGCTAATGAGTTAAGTAAGACACGTTTTCCAAATCAACATCAACTAAAAATTTCCGTCTTAAAAATTGCCTGCCAATCAATACGGGAAACTTCATGTCGTCTCTTGTGCTTAAAGTTAAGTTAATCTTGTACGTTTTTCCAAAAAATATAGCTTCAGATTTCACTTTATAGCGATTTTCCTTATAACCATTGCTACTTTTTACATTGGTATGTGAAAATGTGTCAAAAATAATTTCGGTTTTACCAAAATTTTGATGAACCTCACTATTAAAAATACATCTTAATGTACGGTCTTCTTCTATGATTTCAGAACAATGAATAGCAGAAGTATAAGCTCCTGTATCTATTTTTACATCTATGTCGTATAATCCCAGTTTTGGGAAGTCAATTTTATCAACTCGCCCAATAATTTTTTTGCTCATTAGCGTATATGAAAAGTGGCGCAAGGTAGCAAATTAGTTAATTCAAAATACATTAGGTTTTAAATATTATTTACCTTTGAGATAATGGATAACCCTGCGTTAGAGATACAGTTAAAAACCCTACCAAACCAACCCGGCGTTTATCAATATTTTGATAAGGAAGGTGCCATCATTTATGTTGGAAAAGCTAAAAATTTAAAAAAGCGGGTAAGTTCTTATTTTACCAAAACCCATGATAACGGTAAAACTAGTGTGTTGGTAAAGAAAATAGCCTATATAAAGCATATTGTAGTCGAAACGGAAACCGATGCGCTGTTGCTGGAAAACAATTTGATAAAGAAACATAAACCACGCTATAATGTAATGCTTAAGGACGATAAGTCCTATCCGTGGATTTGTATAAAGAATGAACGCTTTCCCAGAGTGTTTTCTACAAGACGTATCTTTAAAGGAGGTGGTGAATATTTTGGCCCTTACACTAGTGTGAAAACGGTACAAACTCTTTTGGATTTAATAAAAGGCCTGTATAGCTTACGAACGTGTAATTATCAATTATCTGAAGAAAAAATTAAAGCTGGTAAATTTAAGGTTTGCTTGGAATATCACTTAGGGAATTGTAAAGGGGCTTGTGAAGGTTTGGAGACCGAATTGGAATACAACAAGAACATCAAGGCCATTAAGCAGATTTTAAAAGGAAATTTTAAGGATTCTTTACAGCAATTTAAAAATCAGATGCAAGATTATGCAGAGACTATGCTGTTTGAAGAAGCGCAAAAAATAAAGGAGAAGATAGAGGTCTTAGAGAATTACCAAGCCAAATCAACTATAGTAAACCCAAAAATTAATAATGTAGATGTATTTTCTATAGTTAGTGACGAAAGCTATGGCTACATTAACTTTTTACAGTTGTCCTACGGTTCCATAATTAGGTCGCACACCTTAGAGTTAAAAAAACGGTTGGATGAGACCGACGAAGCACTGTTAGAACTGGCCATTACCGAAATTCGGCAGCGATTCCATTCCAAATCCAAGGAAGTTTATGTGCCTTTTAAAGTCGACTTAGGGGAGGCTATTAAAATTACGGTCCCAAAGCTAGGAGACAAAAAACACATATTAGATTTATCGCTTCGCAATGCCAAATACTTTAGGATGGAACGGTTCAAACAAATGAAAATTGTTGACCCCGATAGACATGCCAATCGTATAATGGTACAAATGAAAGCCGATTTAAGACTTAGAGAAGAACCAAGACATATAGAATGTTTTGATAACAGTAATATACAAGGGACAAACCCCGTTGCTGCTTGTGTGGTGTTTAAAAATGGAAAACCCAGTAAAAAGGATTATCGTCATTTTAATATAAAAACCGTTGAAGGACCAGATGATTTTGCTTCTATGGAGGAAGTGGTATACAGACGTTACAAACGTTTGTTGGATGAAGAACAACCCTTACCGCAACTTATAATTATTGATGGAGGCAAGGGACAATTGTCATCTGCATTAAAAAGTTTGGATGCACTCAACTTAAGAGGAAAGATTGCTATTGTTGGGATTGCCAAACGTTTAGAAGAATTATTTTATCCGAATGATCCAATTCCCTTATATTTAGATAAAAAAAGCGAAACCCTGAAAATCATTCAACAGTTGCGTAACGAGGCCCACCGGTTTGGTATTGAACACCACCGTAACAAACGCAGTAAAAATGCCTTAAATACAGAGTTGGAAACCATAAATGGCATCGGTAAAAAAACAGTTGTAGAGCTATTAAAGCATTTTAAATCGGCAAAACGTGTTGCCAATGCCAAATTGGATGAACTAGAAGATGTGATTGGAAAATTCAAGGCTGAAAAGGTATATAATTATTATCATAGGAATTAAATTAATGATTTGTCATTTAGAATCGTTAAGTTTATCTTAAGGGTGTTGATGTACTAAGATGTAAACTGGAGATAGAAATCAAAAAGATTAATTTGAAACAAAAAACTATCATATTAACTTTTTCCCTTTTTGTTTTGCTTTCAGTAGAAGCACAAGAAAAGCAGCAGGAACAGCCTAAACCAAAAGTAGGTCTAGTACTTAGTGGTGGAGGGGCTAAAGGCCTTGCACATATTGGGGTCCTAAAGGTTATAGATAGTCTTGGTGTTAAGATAGATTATGTAGCAGGCACCAGTATGGGAGCCATTATAGGTGCTCTTTATGCATCAGGGTATTCGGGAAAGGAATTGGATTCTGTTTTTAGAAAAATAGATTTCGATAAAATAATAAACGACGAATTGCCACGTGCCTCTAAAGCGTTTTTCGAACGGGGAAATTCAGAAAAATATGCGCTTACCCTTCCTTTTGAGGATTTCAAGGTGAAATTACCTTCGGCCTTGTCCAGAGGGCAAAATGCATACAATGCCTTATCTAAATTGTTATTGCATGTGAGTGATATTGAATTGTTTGAAAATCTACCTATCCCGTTTTTCTGTATTGCGACAAACATAGAAACAGGAGAGCCCGTTTATTTAGATAGGGGTAATTTGGCTCAGGCCATAATGGCAAGTGGGGCATTGCCATCGTTGTTTCAACCAGTAGTTATAGATGATCAAGTACTAACAGATGGTGGTGTGGTGAACAATTATCCTGTTGATGAATTGCGCGCAAAAGAGGTAGATGTTATAATAGGAGTGGATGTGCAGGATGGGTTGTTAACGAGGGAAGAATTGGGTTCTGCACCAGAGGTATTGTTGCAGATAAATAATTTTAGGACCATAAAGGCCATGGCGTCAAAGTCCAAAAAAACGGATATTTATATTAAACCTAATATCAGGGATTTTTCTGTGGTATCTTTTGATGAAGGAGATGCTATACTAAAAAGAGGAGAAAATGCAGCATTGGAAAAAATAAAAGATTTTGAAGCTTTAACTAAGCGTATGGGGAGGTATCCAAAAATTAAAACAGAAAAATTCAAAAGCGATAGTATTCAAATTAACCAGGTTAATATTAAAGGAAATAACCGCTATACAAGAGCTTATATTTTGGGTAAGTTGAAATTGAAGGATAAGGAAAAAATCAGCTATAATGCTTTTCAAAAAGGGGTAGATAATTTGGTGGCCACTAATAATTTTGATTCGTTTTATTATGAATTGGAAAAAGATGAACTTCCTGATGAGTTTAATTTACGAGCTAATGTAAGTGAAACTAAAACAACCAACTTTTTGAAGTTAGGTTTACATTATGACAATTTATATAAAAGTGCAGCATTAGTAAATATTACTAAAAAGCGCTTTTTATTTAACAATGATGTAACCTCTCTAGATATTATTTTGGGAGATCATGTACGTTATAATTTTGAATATTTAATCGATAAGGGATTCTATTGGAGTATAGGGTTGCGGTCCAGATTCAATGCTTTTAATAAAAACATTAGCGCACAGTTATTGTTGGATGAAGGGGAAATTGCTGCAAATGGGATAAATAAAATAGATGTAGAATTGGAAGACCAAACCAATCAATTCTATTTGCAAACCTTGTTTAGAAAAGATTTTGCATTGAGTTTAGGAGTTGAACATAAACGTTTGGAAGTTAAATCGGAAACCATATCATCATCCAATCCTAATGATGAATTTATATTTGAAAATACCGATTATTTTAGTGTATTCGGGAATTTAAAATTAGATACCTATGATAACAGATACTTCCCTACAAGAGGGGTGTATTTTAATGGAGATGTGCACTTATACCTTTTTGCATCACATTTTAATGAAGGCTTTGACAATTTCTCTGTTGCTAAGGCGAATATGGGCTATGCATTTTCGGTTTTAGATAGAGTAGCTTTTAATCTAGATGTTAGTGGTGGGTTTAAGTTGGGTGATAAATCAACACAAACCTTAGATTTTGCTTTGGGGGGCTATGGTAACAACTTAATTAACAATTTTATTCCGTTTTTAGGTTATGATTTTATCTCACTCACAGGTAATAGCTATGTAAAGCTAATGGCTAAAGCAGATTATGAGGTAATTAAAAACCACCACATTACATTAGAAGGTAATTGGGCTAATATTGATGATGATATATTTGAAACAGGTGAGTGGTTTACCTTACCAGACTATAGAGGTTATGCATTAGGGTATGCCATAAATACGTTTATTGGGCCAATAGAAGCTAAATATTCCTATTCTCCTGAGCTGAAACAAAGTATTTGGTTCTTTAATGTGGGATTTTGGTTTTAATTGATTTAAAAATCGCGATATTTGTTCAATATGCAATCTTTTTGGAACGATTTATTGCTATTTCTACATTGCCTTATCAAGCGAAATCCTGAATAAGTTGGCATTATTGTCATTCCTGCGAAGGCAGGAATCACCTATAATTTTATTATCTTTAGTAGAATTTATTTACTTTTTATATCTAACTTAAAATAAAAAAAATGCCATTCTATCATAAATTAGGGGAGGTGCCTCATAAAAGACATATACAATTTAGAAAACCAGATGGAAGCTTATACTATGAGCAATTGTTTGGAACTATTGGTTTCGATGGTATGTACACCAATAGTTACCACGAGCAACGCCCTACACAGGTGAAAGCTATTAAAAAACAATATAGTGTAGCACCAAAAATAGCTAGAGCAAATAATATCCAATCGTATCGTTTAAAAGGGTTCGAAGTAAAACCAGAGAGCGATTTTCTAGAAAGCCGTAAAACTGTTTTGGTAAATAGTGATTGTGCCATTGTTTTGGCAGCGCCAAAACATTCCACTAAAGATTACTTTTACAAGAATACCGATGCCGATGAGTTGATTTTCATTCATAAAGGAACTGGTAAATTGCGTACTATGTTGGGTAACCTCGATTTTAAGTACGGCGATTATCTTTTAATTCCAAGAGGGATTATTTATAAAATAGATTTTGATACCGAGGACAATCGATTGTTTATTGTAGAGTCACATCGCCCGATATATACTCCAAAACGCTATCGCAATTGGTTTGGACAATTATTGGAACATTCGCCATTTTGTGAACGCGATATTCTTAGGCCACAAGAGTTGGAAACCTATAACGAGTTGGGGGACTTTTTAATAAAGGTCAAGAAGAAAGGTGAAATCATTGAAATGGTCTATGCTTCACATCCTTTTGATGTTATTGGATACGACGGTTATAATTTTCCTTATGCGTTTTCAATTCATGATTTTGAGCCTATAACGGGACGTATTCATCAACCACCACCAGTGCACCAAACCTTTGAAACCGATGCTTTTGTGGTGTGTAGCTTTGTGCCACGGTTGTACGATTACCATCCACAATCAATTCCTGCGCCATATAACCATAGCAATATAGATAGCGATGAGGTGTTATATTATGTAGATGGTGATTTTATGAGTAGAAATGACATTGAGGCGGGGCAGATATCGCTACATCCGGCAGGAATACCTCATGGGCCTCACCCTGGAGCAACCGAAAGGAGTATTGCCAAAGTTGAGACTCAAGAGTTAGCGGTTATGGTAGACACCTTCAAACCATTAATGGTTACGGAGGAAGCTATGAAAATAGCCGATGAAGATTATTATAAATCTTGGTTGGAATAAATTGTCATTCCCGAGAAGGTGGGAATTCATATTATCAAAGTTTTATTCAAAACGATAAGATTCCTGCATTTGCAGCAAAGACAGAGGATGAACAATTAATTTCATCAACAATAAACCATTTAGATTATGAGTAAAAACATAGAATCAGTAAACTACGGTTTAGAAAAAATATTTAAAGGAGCACAAGATTTTTTGCCACTTCTGGGAACAGATTATGTAGAGTTTTATGTGGGTAATGCCAAACAGGCAGCACATTTTTATAAAGCGGCATTCGGTTTTCAATCCTATGCCTACAAAGGACTGGAAACAGGGTCTAAAGAAACCGTAAGTTATGTGCTAAAACAGGACAAAATTAAATTAGTATTAACAACACCACTTAATAGCAAGTCACCTATTAATGACCATATTGTAAAGCATGGTGATGGTGTTAAAGTCGTTGCGCTTTGGGTAGAAGATGCCCGAAAGGCCTATCAAGAGACTACGGCTCGTGGAGCAAAATCGTATATGGAACCAATTGTGGAAAATGACGAACATGGTGAAGTAGTTAGAGCAGGTATATATACCTATGGGGAAACGGTTCATATGTTTGTAGAACGCAAGAATTATAACGGTTCATTTTTGCCGGGGTTTAAAGCATGGGAGAGTGATTACAACCCAACACAGGTAGGTTTAAAATATATAGACCATATGGTAGGTAATGTAGGTTGGGGACAAATGAATACTTGGGTTAAATGGTACGAAGAGGTAATGGGATTTGAAAACTTTTTGTCTTTTGATGACACGCAAATCCATACCGAGTATTCGGCACTTATGAGTAAAGTGATGAGTAATGGTAACGGACGCATAAAATTCCCAATTAATGAACCAGCAGAAGGCAAAAAGAAATCACAAATTGAAGAATATCTTGATTTTTATGAGGGTCCTGGTGTGCAACATATTGCTGTTGCAACAGACGATATTATAAGTACGGTAAGTCAATTAAGGGCTAGAGGTGTAGAGTTTCTATCAACCCCACCAGAGGAATATTATAAGGCAGTCCCTGGGCGTTTAGAAGAACACAGTCATGAGTTAAGGGAAAATATAGAAACCCTTAAAAGCCTGGGAATTATGATTGATGCTGATGAAGAAGGCTATTTACTTCAAATATTTACAAAACCTGTCGAAGACAGGCCTACATTATTTTTCGAAATCATACAGCGAATGGGGGCAAAAGGCTTTGGGGCAGGAAACTTTAAGGCGTTATTTGAATCAATAGAAAGGGAACAGGCAAAAAGAGGAACTTTGTAGAGTTATGCATTAAACAAAATGCTATCGAATTTTATTTTTTGATGGCGTTTTTTGTTTTAATACTTTTGGAACAGTAATTGTAATTTATGTATTGAAAATGCAATTATAATGTGAGCTATGAACAAAAGACGACATATAGTATTTCTTTTATTGCTAACTCAAGTAGCTGTTGCGCAATCCGATTTGTTAAAAACCCAAACCAATGAATCGGCTTTTGGCGTTGGAGAATGGTTTAAGTTTAGAATGAGTTATAGTGGATTTTTAAAAGCAGGAAATGCAACATTAACAGTAAAAGAATCGAAATATAATAACAAGGACACCTATCATGTTGTTGGCAAAGGGTGGACTACCGGTATGATCAAATGGTTTTTCAAGGTAAAGGATCGTTATGAGAGTTATTTTTATAAAGATTCAATCAAGCCATATCGGTTTATAAGAAATATAGATGAAGGAGGTCATACCAAGGATATTGAAATCGATTTCGACCAAGAGAACTATAAAGCTTATGTTAATGACAAAAAGCATAATAAAAAAGCAATTTTCGATACCAAACCCAATATTCAGGATATGGTATCTACGTTTTATTACCTTAGAAATAATTTAGATACCAAAAAATTAAAAGTAGGAGATGAAGTAAGGGTAGATATGTTTTTTGATGAAGAAAACTATGGTTTTAAATTAAAATACCTAGGTGAAGATATTATTGATACAGACTTTGGTACTATTGAAGCATTAAAATTCAGGCCTTATGTAATGGCGGGACGTGTTTTTAAAGAGGAGGAAAGTTTAACACTATGGGTGTCAAAAGACAAAAATAAAGTACCTTTACGTATTAAAGCCGATTTGGCCGTAGGTTCTTTAAGAGCAGACTTAGAAGCCTTTAAGGGATTAAAGCATCCGTTTAAAATTGTTGTAAATAATTGAGGCATTTTGAACAAAAAAGTAATTCACCAACTTAAAGAGAAATTTAATAGTATAGGACAGGATGTAGAGACACATATTGAAGGCTTATTACATAGTAAGCCCATTACGTATTGGGATTACATACAAACCGATGTCCTACTAAATCTACAAGTAACCCGTACATCGCTTCCAGATGAGAAGGTGTTCATTATGTACCACCAAGTTACAGAACTCTTATTTAAAATGATACTTAGCGAAATGGAGCAAGTTGCTAAACACCCATCACTAACAGCAGATATTTTTGCCGATAAGATTATGCGTGTGAGTAGGTATTTTGATGTACTTACATCTTCTTTTAGTATTATGAAGGATGGGATGGATGTCGCACAGTATAATAAATTTAGAACAACATTGACTCCTGCTAGTGGTTTTCAAAGCGCACAATATAGAAAAATTGAATTTGCTTCTACCGAACTCATCAATCTTATTGATAAGCGTTTTAGGGAAACAATAGACCGAAATTCATCTTACGAAAACGCCTTTGAACATTTGTACTGGCAAGCTGCAGGCAAAGATTATGAAACGGGTAAAAAGAGCTACACTTTAACAGTTTTTGAAGACCGTTATAAAGATGAATTTATTAGATTTACGCAATTTTATAATAAAAATAACCTTTGGACTAAATTTAAAGGTTTACCCGATAGGGTAAAGACCGATAAAGCATTAATTAAGGCTATGCGCCACTACGATTATACAGTAAACATTAAATGGGTTATGGCGCATTATAATACAGCAAACCATTATTTAAATATAGGAGGCAAAACGGCTGAGGCCACAGGTGGAAGTGAGTGGGTGAAATACATGCACCCAAAATATCAAAAACGAATATTCTTTCCAGAATTATGGACAAAAAAAGAACTAGAAGATTGGGGAACAAATATTTAATTATAACAGTATTATTAGCTATAACTTTTTATAGCTGTATAAATGACCAAAACAAAACAGAACACGAATTAAAAGAAAAAATTGCTAAGGTCGAAGAACCTAAAGAAGTTTTTGAATTTGGGTTTAAACTTAACGATTATATTGTCAAAAGAGACACCGTAAAAGCAGGGGAAAGCTTTGGAAAGGTTTTAGAACAAAATAAAATAGGTTATCCTAAGATATTTTACATTGCAGAGGAAACTAAAAAAACGTATGATATTGCTAGATATTTTCAAAAAGGGAAACCATATACATTATTATGTGCAAAAGACTCTTTAGAATCTCCAGAGGCGTTTATTTATCAGCCAACTAAAGAGGAGTATATAGTTATTAATTTTAAGGACTCCATACATGCTTATAAAAGCAAAAAGCCTATAAAATATGTTGAAAAATCCATTACAGGGATAGTTACAAGCAGTATTTCAGAAACGATTGATAAATTAGGGGTAAGTCCGGTACTAACCAATAAAATGGCCGATGAAATTTATGCATGGACCATAGACTTTAACCGTTTACAAAAAGGTGATCGTTTTAAGGTTATTTATACCGATAAATATATAGACGATACCATTTATACTGGAGTACACGATGTTAAAGCAGCCTATTTTGAGCATAACAACGAACCCTTTTATGCCTTTCGTTTTCAGACAGATTCTGTAAAAGGGATAGTCGATTATTTTAGTGAAGAAGCCAAGAATTTAAGAAGGGCTTTTCTTAAATCTCCTATACAGTTTGGTAGAATATCATCCCGATATAATTTAAAACGCCGTATTGCTTACTATGGATACAAAGTGCGTCCTCACAAAGGTACCGATTTTGCCGCACCTGTTGGAACACCAATTCGTGCAACGGCAAATGGAACAGTCACTGAGTCTACCCGAAAGGGAGGCAATGGCAAGTATGTAAAAATAAGACATAATGCTACTTATGAAACCCAATACCTACACATGAGTAGGCGTAATGTTAAAGTGGGCCAGTTTGTGAAGCAAGGAGACGTAATTGGTTATGTAGGTATGACAGGAAATACAGGAGGGCCGCATGTGTGTTATCGTTTTTGGAAAAATGGGAGGCAAGTCGATCCGTTTAGGGAAAAATTACCAGAAGCGAAACCTATTTCGGATAGTTTAAAAGTTAAGTACCTAGACTTCATAAAACCTATAAAATACCAATTGGATAATATCTTTTTTGAACCGGACATTACAGACGATATTGAATTGGAAACCCCTGTAATTAAACAAGCAGAATCATAATATGGCATTACCAAGTATAAATCCTACGACAACAAAAGCGTGGAAAGAAATTGAGGCACACTTTAATAAAGTGTCTAATATGCATATGAAAGATTTATTTGCTCAGGATGATAAGAGAGCTGATAAGTTTACTATAAAATGGGAAGACTTTTATGTTGATTACTCTAAAAATAGAATAACCGACGATACCATAGCTTTACTTTTAGAATTGGCAGAAGAAGTTAAACTAAAAGAAGCTATAGAAAGTCAGTTTTCTGGAGAAAAAATTAATCAAACCGAAGGGCGTGCAGTCCTACATACAGCTTTAAGAGCACCAAAATCAGATATTTTTTATGTAGATGGCGTTAATGTTGTTCCTGAGGTACATGAGGTTAAGGAAAAAATTAAGGGATTCACAAATCAGGTTGTTAATGGCCAATTAAAAGGTTATACAGGTAAAGCGTTTACCGATGTGGTGAATATAGGGATTGGCGGTTCAGATTTGGGGCCAGCAATGGTTGTAGAAGCGTTACAGTATTACAAAAACCACTTAACAACTCACTTTGTAAGTAATGTAGATGGTGATCATGTAAACGAGGTTGTAAAAAAGTTGGACCCAGAAACGACTTTGTTTGTTGTGGTTTCTAAAACCTTTACTACTCAAGAGACTTTATCGAATGCGACTACCATTAAAGAATGGTTTTTAAAATCAGCTAAAGAGGAAGATATTGCTAAACATTTTGTGGCTGTATCTACAAATTTAGATGCCGTAAAAGGTTTTGGCATTGATGAAAACAACGTTTTCCCTATGTGGGATTGGGTTGGAGGTCGTTTTTCACTATGGAGTGCCGTAGGGTTGAGCATTAGCTTGGCAGTGGGCTATGACCATTTTGACAGCCTACTTAGTGGCGCCAATAAAATGGATAATCACTTTAAAAATAAAGATTTTAAAAATAACATACCTGTAGTTTTAGCATTAATAAGTATTTGGTATAACAACTTTTTTAAAGCCGAAAGTGAAGCTATTATTCCATATTCCCAATATTTAAACCAGTTTGCCACCTATTTGCAACAAGGTATAATGGAAAGTAACGGCAAAAGTGTTGATAGAAATGGTAATCCCATAGATTATCAAACGGGGACTATTATTTGGGGTGAGCCAGGAACCAATTCACAGCATGCCTTTTTTCAATTGATACATCAAGGAACTAAGTTAATACCAGCCGATTTCATTGGTTTTGTATCTTCTTTGCATGGAAATAAAGATCATCAAGATAAATTGATTTCCAACTTTTTAGCACAAACCGAAGCGTTGTTAAACGGAAAAACCGAAACACAGGTTGTTGAAGAAGGAACCACGCAAAATATTGTTCCCTTTAAGATATTTAATGGCAATAAACCTACCAATACTATTTTTATAGATAAGCTAACACCAGAGAGTTTAGGTAAGCTAATTGCGATGTACGAACATAAAATTTTTGTTCAAGGTATAATTTGGAACATATTTAGTTATGACCAATTCGGTGTGGAATTAGGGAAACAATTGGCAACAAGAATTTTAAAGGAATTTAGCGGAACAATTGTTGATAAGCACGATGTCTCTACTCAAAATTTATTAAATTATTATAAGGGAAAATCTTAATAAAGTAAGATTATATCAGAGGAATTCAATTAAAACTGTTAATATGCAAATATTAACAGTTTTTTATTTATTAACAATTGTTAAATTTTTTAACATTTAGGTAATAATAATCAGTCTTTTATGGTTATTTTTGCCATGACTAATTCAAATAATTAATTATGAAAAAAACTACTCATTTATTGATGTTAGCTGTGGCATTATTATGCTCTTCAGTTATCATTGCGCAAAGTACCATTACAGGTACAGTTCTTGATGCCGATCTCAATTCACCTTTACCAGGTGCCAATGTTATTGAAAAAAGTACCACAAACGGTACATCTACAGATTTTGATGGAAAGTTCTCATTAACCAGCCAAGCTACTTCTGGACAAATTGTTATTTCTTATGTGGGTTATGGTTCTGTAACTTTATCGTTTAATGGAAATACTAATTTAGGAAGTATCAAATTAACTTCTGATAATTCTTTAGATGAAATAGTAATCATAGGATCTGGAGTAATAGATTTAGCAGAAGACAGGGAAACACCTATAGCAGTTTCTACCATTAGAGCGAATCAAATTCAGGAAAAAGCTGGTAATTCCGATTTACCTGAGGTTTTAAAGTCGACACCTTCTGTTCAGTCTGTTCAAGCAGGTGGATTTGGTGATGGTCAAATGTTTTTAAGAGGTTTTGATCAAACCAATACAGCTTTCTTATTAAATGGACAACCAATAAATGGTATGGAAGATGGTAAAATGTACTGGTCAAATTGGTCAGGTGTTTTGGACGTAGCAAATGCCGTTCAAATACAACGTGGATTAGGAGCCTCAAAATTAGCCATTTCATCAGTTGGAGGAACAGTGAATATTGTAACAAAAACTATTGATAGAAGAAAGGGTGGATTTGTTCAGCAAATGGTGGCAAACGACAACTATACGAAAACAACTGCATACTATTCAACTGGAGTTAATACAAAGGGATGGTCTTTTGCGGCTTTACTCGGACACTGGCAAGGAGATGGTTATGTGGACTTTACGGATGGACAAGGGCAAACATATTTCTTTTCGGTTGGTTATAAGCCAAATGATAATAATACGTTTAATTTTTTGTTAACTGGAGCACCTCAATGGCATGCAGCAGCAGGAAGTGGTTCTATTAAGTCCTTTTTAGATAACGGGCGAAAGTATAATTCTTGGAATTTCTCGGGTGTTGAAAGCCCTAATTTATTGAATGGTGGTAAATATCCAGGAGGGCGAAATATATATCATAAACCAGTGGCAAACATTAGTTGGGATTTAGATATTAATGACAACTCTTCACTTTCAACAGTTTTATATGGTTCTATGGGTAGAGGTAGTTTTGCTCAAGCAAGAACATCAGGCAGTCAAGTTACTTATGCTAGGGGGTCTAATAATAATCATAACTGGTATGGGTTGGTTTCAAATTATAACAATCAGCTAAATGAGAATCTAAACTTTAATATTGGAGCAGATTTTCGATTTTATAATGGTATTCACTTTAGAGATGTTAGAGAGTTTATAAGTGTTAATTCTGTTAATGCATTTAGCGATTATAATGGTGGTAATTATCAGTTAACTGAAGCAGGGGGAATCAATCCTTGGACTGTTTTCTTTAAGCCCAATACAGATCATGGAGAACGCTTTGGGTATGATTATGAGGAACAAATTAATTATGCAGGTATTTTTGGTCAATTAGAATATTCCAACGATCAATTCTCCGCTTTTTTTCAGGGAGCAGTGTCAACACAATCTCATTTAAGAACAGAATTTTTAAATGCTACAAATGAGGGGCAATCTGAAGAATCTAAAAAAGTTAATAACCCAGGGTTCAATGTTAAAGCTGGTGCAGCCTATGCTTTAAATGATTTTAATAAAGTTTTTGTTAATGCAGGGTACTATTCGCGCCAACCTTTTCATAGTTTATTGTTTCAAAGTGACAGAAATAGTAACTTGTTATTAGATCCAGAAGTTGACAACGAAAAAATAACTGGATTGGAAGCTGGTTATCAATTAGGAGGAGACAATGTTAAAGCAAATTTTAATATTTATCATACAACATGGGATAATAGAACACTTGTAAGTAATAATGGGGAAGTTGGAGACGATTTTATTAGTTATCAAACTAGAGGGGTAAAACAAGTGCATATGGGTGTTGAGTTGGAACTAATGACTAAACCAACTGATAATATGGATTTGAATGGATTTGTTTCTATAGGAGATTGGGAATTTGACGGTAATGGTGATATAAGTGCATTTGATAATAATGGAACAGATATTTCTTCAACCGAGCTAACGACAACTGTTGCACCTTTAGACGGAGAAAAAGTAGGAGGTGCGTCTCAATTTACAGCAGGTATATCTGGAAGATATGAGTTCATTCCAAGATTAAGCTTAGATGCTAATTGGAATATGTATAAAAATCTATACTCTAATATTGGAGCTGGATCTAATGCTTTAAAATTACCCTCATATAATACGATTGATACAGGTTTATCATATAAAGTTTTATTGGGTGAAAATGATAGCAAATCTCTACAGTTTAGAGTGAATATTTATAACATTACAGATGAACTTTATTTAGAATCAGTGTCAGGAAATGAACCGGCTTCTTCAAATCCTTCTGAAAACTGGAAAGGTATAAATACTTCAAATACAGGTAGATTTGGTTATGGAAGAACCTGGAACGTAAGTATGCGTTACAATTTCTAAAACATACTTTTCTATAGAAAAATTAAACCGCTTCAAAAGAAGCGGTTTTTTTATATCTAATATGCTTACATTTGTAAACAATAAAAAACATAATCATGTACGAAACCATACTAATACTTCATTCTTATTGGGCTTATTTAGTGCTGTTAATTTTAATACTAGCTTCAGGAAATGCATTGTTTAAATCTATTTCTGGAAAGGAATATAGTGCCAAGGATTTTAGGATATCGTTATTCACTTTAATAGTATCGCATATTCAATTGTTAATAGGGTTGGTGCTATACTTTATATCTCCTAGATTTGATTTGTGGAGTGAATTAGGAGGAAGTGTTATGGGAAATGCATTAGCAAGGTTGTATTTAGTAGAGCATCCATTGGTAAATATTATTGCCGTGACATTGATAACCATTGGGTATTCAAAACATAAAAAAAAGCTTACTTCAGCATCAAAATTAAAAGTATTAGCTGTTTTTTATTGTATTGCCTTAGTATTGATTTTATCAAGAATTCCATGGAGTACTTGGATGGCTTAATTTTTAGATTATCTTTTTAATTTTATTTTCTTTCCTTGGAGGGAATCTCTTTTAGAGTAGAGGAGACTTCTTTTATTACATAAACATAAACAGGGAAGTGGTCACTATACCCATCGGTAAAACCTCCATTTGCAAAACTTCTATAAGGATAACCTTTGTAAGGACCTTTTCTAGTTATTAAATAATTTTTATTAAAAATTCCTGCTTTATAAAAACGAAATGACGAATAGTCTTTTTCCAATAATGGTTTTGTAATGAGTATTTGATCAAATAAACTCCAAGCGTCCCTATATGCCGTAGTACCCAAACCCTTTTTAAAGTAGCTTTCAAATGGATTGTAAATCCCTTTAAGACCTACTTGGTTTCTATCTTTTTTGGCTTTTAATATAGCTTTTACACTAGCGTTGGTTGGATCGTCATTTAAGTCACCCATAGTAAATATTTTAGCATAAGGGTTAATGGATTGTAGAGAATCTATTAAATGTTTGTTGAGTTTTGCAGCGGCCACACGTTTAGGTCTACTTCTAGCTTCACCACCTCTCCTTGATGGCCAGTGGTTTACAATAACGTGAATAAGTTCACCATCAAGCATACCGCTAACCAATAATTGATCACGGGTATAAATACGCTCTTTAGTATTATCATCAAAAATTTTCAGTTCATGATTGCTTGTACTATTAGGTATGAAAATTTGTTTTTGGTAAAGTAAAGCTACATCTATACCTCGGGCATCTGGAGAATCGAAATGTACTATTCCATAATCCTTTTTTAAAAGTAAAGGATGATTTACCAAAGCTTCCAAAACCTCTCTGTTTTCTACTTCTGAAACTCCAAGAATAGCAGGTGAATTATGGACTACATCTGCTCCAATATCAGCAATGACCTTGGCCATATTGTTTATTTTCTTTTTGAATATTTCAGACTTATTTACCTTTAATTCCATTATTGGACTTGCTTCATCAAACTTTTTAGGATCATTTATAGTGTCGAATAAGTTTTCTAGATTGTAGAAGGCAATGGTATGTATTTTATAGGTTTTCTCTTGAGTATGCATCTTGAAAAAGAAACAAAATACTAGCCAAAATAAATAGAGCTTAAATTTAGTCATTAATAAAATATTAAATCAAGGTTATTTTAAATACAAATTTCGAATCAAAAGTATAATATTCTTATAAAAAACGTAAATTTATACACCTTAAAATCAAAATTAAGGGAGTGACTAATTTATTAACTAAACATGAAGAAAAAAACACTTATTTATTTATTAGTGGTTTTTTCAATTTTCACATCATTTGCACAGCAGACTCTCATTAAAGGGAGTGTAAAGGAAGCAATTTCTTTCAAGCCAATGGCAAATGTTTTTGTTACCATTGAAGAAACCACCCAAACTACACAAACTAATACGCTTGGTGAATTTCAATTTACAACGAATATTCCTTTAGGAGAGCAAGTTTTGAAAATTTCCAAAGCGGGTTATATTACTAAAAGGTACCCTATTGTGGTTAATGAAAATCAAACTATAGATATTACCGATATGACGATGGAGGTAGATGCTTCATCAAGCGATTTATTTACCATTACACTTTCTGATGATGAACTTAATGATGATACCAGTGGCGCAGATAATATTTCTGGATTATTGGCTTCATCTTTAGATGTATTCCAGAGAACAGCAGCGTTTGAGTGGAGTTCATCCTTTTTTAGGGCCAGAGGTCTGGATTCCGAAAACGGGAAGGTTTTAATTAATGGAATTGAAATGAATAAGTTGTATAACGGAAGACCACAATGGAGTAACTGGGGAGGAATAAACGATGTATTGCGTAACCAAGAATTAACTTGGGGTCTAACACCTTCAGCATATTATTTTGGAGGTATTTTGGGAACAACAAATATTAACGTAAGGGCTTCCCAAGC
Organism: Aestuariivivens marinum; assembly: GCF_022662175.1. Lineage (GTDB taxonomy): Bacteria > Bacteroidota > Bacteroidia > Flavobacteriales > Flavobacteriaceae > Aestuariivivens > Aestuariivivens marinum. The sequence continues at coordinate 980,356 of NZ_JAKMCR010000001.1, forward strand.
AAGACCTGGGGGTAGAATAACGTATTCGTCTTCAAACAGAAGTTATACAAATCGCTTAATGGCTACTTATGCTTCTGGATTGTTAAAAAACAATTGGGCATTTACAGTGTCATTGGGCAGACGGTGGGGTAACGAGGGCTATCAAGATGCCTCCCTATATGATGCCAATTCAGTTTTTGTCTCAATTGAAAAGAAAATTAATGATAAACATAGCCTTAACTTTGTTTCAATTTATGCGCCAAACAGACGCGGGAAATCATCACCAAACACACAAGAAGTTTACGATTTAAAGGGTATAAAATATAATGAGTATTGGGGGTGGTTAGATGGTGAAAAACGTAATTCACGTATAAAGGAAGTTGAAGAACCTATTTTAATGTTGAACCATTACTGGGACATGTCGAGTAAAACATCATTGAATACAAATATTGGCTATCAGTTTGGAAAACTTGCCAATAGTCGATTAGATTATTCAGGAGGGGCAAATCCAAGTCCAACATATTATCAAAACCTACCAAGTTATGCCTTAGCAGACCCAGATGGACCAGATTTTGCAACCGCTTATCAATTGGAACAAGAATTTATAGCCAACGGACAGATAGATTGGGAACGTATTCTTGATGCCAACATTACCAATAATATTAGTGGTACATCGGCAGCCTATGTACTTTACGAAGATCGTAGTGACGATAAGCAGTTTACCTTAAATTCTATTTTGAATTCCGAACTTAATGACCATATTTTGTTGAATGTGTCAATTGATTATAAAAAGTTGAAGTCTGAAAATTTTGGAGAAATTATAAGTACACTAGGATCAATAGTTGGAGTGTCAAATGTAGATTCTTTTGATAACTATCAATATGATAATCAAAATCCGAATAAGTTTGTTAATGAAGGGGGAAAATATAGATACAATTACAATCTATATGGCGATGTAATTTCCGGATTTGCTCAGGGGCAATTTAAATACAATAAAGTAGATTTTTATCTTTCAGCAAGTGTGACCAGTACCCAATATCAACGGGAAGGTCTTTGGGAGCACAGTCGCTTTTTAGGGGATTTATCGTTTGGTAAAGGAGAAAAATTATCCTTTACAGGTATTGGTGCTAAAGCTGGATTAACCTATAAAATAACAGGTAAACATTTGTTTGATATTAATGCGGGTTACATTACTAAGGCACCTACATTACGAAATACATTTTCTAATTCAAGAGAAAACCATAACATAGTAAGACATATTGAAGAAGAAAAAATAACAGTATTTGATGCAAGTTATATTTACAGGTCGCCTATTGTTAAAGCAAAGTTAACAGGTTATTATACCAAAACAGAGGATGCTAATGAGGTGAGTTTCTATTTTGCTGATGGTTTAAGTGGTAGTGAGGATATTGAAAATAATGATACTTCTGCTTTTGTACAAGAGGTGTTACAGGGGATTAATAAAAAACACTTTGGTGTAGAACTAGGCCTTGAAGCACAAGTAACACCTACTATAAAGTTAAAGGGTGTAGCTTCAATGGGGCAATTTACTTATGATAACAATCCGGATATATACTTAACTTCTTCAAGTTTTACTTCTGAGGATGGATCAATTTCTTACGGAAAGGCTAACTTAAAAGATTATAAACTAGCTGCTGGTCCTCAACAGGCCTTCTCAGCCGGCTTCGAATATAGAGATCCAGACTATTGGTGGTTTGGTGCTACAGCAAATTTTTTAACGAACACTTATATAGATGTTAACCCGTTAACAAGAACTGAAAATTTATATTTAGATTCAGATGGGTTGCCTTTTAACGATTATGATGTAGATATAGCTAGGGCTCTTTTAAAACAAGAAAAGTTTGATGATTATATGGTGGTAAACCTAATTGGTGGGAAGTCTTGGAAAATTAATGACAAATACATTGGCTTTTTTGCTAGTGTCAATAACCTTTTGGACAAACAATATAAAACAGGGGGTTTCGAACAGGGACGTAATGCTAATTATCGTGAATTACGTGATGATAACGCTAGCCCAAAACGTGTTTTTGGACCAAAATATTGGTATGGGCGTGGCACGACCTTTTTTGTAAACCTAAATTTTAGATTTTAAAAAAATGACTATGAAAAATATAATATTCAGCATTATGAAAACCAATAGAATTTTAACCTCATTATTAATTGTACTAGCAATGTTAATATCTTGTGTTCAAGATGATGACTATACCATACCAGAGAGTTTGGGAAGTGAAGAGAATGCAGGGTTACAAGTGATTATGGATGGATTGAGCAGTGGTGTAATGTCCGAAGTAAGCATAACCGAATTGTTGACCTTATATACTGGGCAACCAACTGAAATTGTATCGAACATAGTAGTAAAAGGCTATGTAACATCTTCCGATAGAACAGGGAATTTTTATAAAGAATTTTACATGCAAGATACCCCTGAAAATCCAACAGCAGCTATTGGAATAGTTTTAAATCAAGTAGACTCTTATAACCAATTTAATATTGGTAGGGAGGTTTATGTTAACCTTAAAGGTCTGTATTTGGGTGAGAATTCATCAGAAGTTCTTGTTATTGGAGGTACTATTGATGGTAATGAGGTAGACCAGTTAACAGGGAAACAAATACCAAAACATATTTTCAGATCTCAAACTACTAAGGAAATTGTTCCATTAGTGGTTGAACCTTCATTGGTTAATGATTCCCACTTTGGAATGTTTGTAACTTTTGAAAATGTACAGTTTCCATTAAGCCTAGTTGGAAAAGCTTTTTTAGATCCTAATGATGATTTCGATACACAGCGTACACTTGTGAGTTGTGCAGATGGTACCGAATTCCCTGTTGAAACCAGTTCTTTCGCAAGTTTTACTCAAGAACCTTTACCAGTAGATGCCAGAGGCTCTATTTCTGGAGTTATTACTCAAAGTTTTGGTGGTGATGAGCGTGTTATGGTGTTAAATACTACTGATGACATAAACTTTATTGATGATCGTTGTGACCCTGTTTTTGAAGAAAGCTTCAATTCTGCAGTAGATAACACTGTCTTAAATTTAGACGGTTGGATCAATTTTGCCGAAGCAGGTAGTGTTTTATGGACAGAGCAGGTGTTTAGAGGTAATGGTTATGCAGAATTGAATCCGTTTAGTTCGGGAGATGTATCTGTAATATCATGGTTAATCACTCCAGGGATAGATATGAATGCCCAAGAAGGGGAAATATTAACCTTCCAAACCGAACACGCCTACCCAGATTTTGGTCATGATCCTTTGGAGGTACTTATATCAACTGATTTTGATGGCACCGAAGAGGGTATTGCTAATGCCACTTGGTCGCCATTGGATTTTGACGTAAGTTATAAAGTAGATTACGGGACATGGTATAATTTCACTAGTTCTGGTGAGATAGATTTATCTTCGTATACGGGAACAGCTTATATTGCGTTTAAATACTCGGGGAGCGATACAGGTAACCAAAACATGACTTTACATGTTGAAAATGTAACGGTGACTGTGCCTTAATTCCTGAAATAAAATTAATTGATTAAGCCTGCAGCATTATGTAGGCTTTTTTATTTTTTAAAAACAGCATAAACCGGAAAATGATCACTATAACCGCCTTTATATTTTTTACCTACATATGTTCTAAAGGGAGAACCTTTATAAGGGCCATTAAAGAGTTTTAAAAAATCTACATCAAAAATGTTGGCTTTATAAAGCTCTAAGGAATGGTTAGAACTTTTTAAAAAGTTGACGCTCAATAAAATTTGATCGAACAAATTCCATTTTCTATTATGGTAAGTTGAACCCCGACTATATGAACGAATGCTTGCCATAGGGTTATGCAATTCGAAACCGTCTAGTAGCTGTTTGATGCTTTTGTTATGGGGTTCATCGTTAAAGTCACCAATAACCACAATTTTTGGATCTTCATATTGTAGTCTTAAACGCAATATGATTTCGCCTACTTTATTGGAGGAAGCCAAACGTTTAAATTCGGTTTCTTTTTCACCTTCTCGTCTGGAAGCCCAATGGTTTATGATTATATGAATTACTTCTTCATCCAATAAGCCAGTAACCAATAAAATATCTCGTGTATAATCAGGTAAACCTATTCCATTGGTTAAATCAATTGAAAAAGTTTCAGAATTAATAACCTTAAAAGCGTTGGGGTTATATATTAAAGCAACATCAATCCCACGTTCGTCGGGGGAATCATAATGTACATAACTATAACTGTAATCTTGTAAATGTTGTGAAGTGATTAAGTCTTCAATAACCTTAGCGTTTTCAACTTCGGCCAACCCTACTAGAGCAGGGTGTTTTCCAGTTTCTGATTTACCAATATTCGAAATAGCAAAGCCTAGTTTTCTAAGCTTATTGTCATAACGTTTAGGGGTCCACTTTTTAGCCGATATTGGCAAAAAATCATTGTCATTAGTATGCTTGTCATCTGTTAAATCGAATAGATTTTCAAGGTTATAAAAGGCAATGGTCTGCATATCGTGTCGTATCTCATCGTATGTGAAGTTATCCGTCATAAATCAAAATTGACCTTAAAAATATAAAAATTAAAATGCACACAATTACGTAACTTTGTGCATTATTTTTTTATATGATTGAGAAGAAGGATATTGATTTAGAAAAAGCGGTTTTAATAGGTATTATTACCAAAGACCAGAATGAAGATAAATCTAAGGAATACTTAGATGAATTGGAGTTTTTAACATATACGGCAGGTGGGGAAGCGATAAAACGATTTACCCAAAAAATGGAACGACCAGACCCTAGGACTTTTATAGGTTCTGGAAAACTGGAAGATGTACGCCAATTTATTCAAGATAATGAAGTTGGTACTGCTATTTTTGATGATGAACTTTCAGCAGCACAGGAACGAAATATCAGTAAGATACTTAACGTAAAAGTATTGGATAGGACCAATTTAATCCTCGATATTTTTGCCCAACGAGCCCAAACCAGTTATGCCCGTACCCAAGTAGAATTAGCACAATGCGAATATTTACTTCCCCGCTTAAGAGGGATGTGGACACACTTGGAGCGCCAAAAAGGAGGAATTGGTATGCGTGGGCCTGGAGAAACTGAAATTGAAACAGATAGACGTATTGTGCGTGATAAGATAGCATTATTAAAAGAGCGTATAAAAACCATAGATAAACAAATGGCCGTTCAAAGGGGTAACCGGGGAAAAATGGTTCGTGTTGCTTTGGTAGGCTACACTAATGTAGGTAAATCTACCCTAATGAACGTTATCAGTAAAAGTGAGGTTTTTGCAGAAAATAAACTTTTTGCGACGCTCGATACAACAGTAAGGAAAGTAGTGATACAAAACTTGCCCTTTTTGTTGAGTGACACCGTTGGGTTTATCCGTAAATTACCAACACAATTGGTAGAAAGTTTTAAAAGTACTTTAGATGAGGTTAGAGAAGCTGATTTGTTATTGCATGTAGTTGACATTTCTCACCCTAATTTTGAAGAACATATAGAGTCCGTAAATAAAATTTTAGGTGAAATAGATAGTAGTGATAAACCCACTATCATGGTATTTAATAAAATTGATGCTTACGAGGCAGAACCCTTTGATGAAACCGATTTGGAAACCGAAAAAACCGAACAGCATTATACTTTAGATGAATGGAAAAGTACCTGGATGGCCAAAGTGGGAAACAATGCATTGTTTATTTCTGCGTTAAATAAAAAAAATTTAGACGATTTTAAAAAACGAGTATACGATGAGGTTAGGGAAATTCATATTACCCGTTTCCCATACAATCATTTTTTGTATCCAGATTATGATGATACTTTGCCGTCTTAATTAAAGGAGACAAACTGCCTCTAAAATGTAACAGATTAAGGTATTGTTAAAACAAAAATGGTTGAGGAGGTCGTTGTTGGCTGTCGTTTCGATTGTTGGCCTTTTTAGTCATTCATTTAAGTGTATTTTTAGGGCTTTTAGCAAACTATCAATTAAAGACGTTCTAATAAACCTTTTGACAATGTATGGGATGATTTAACTGTGAGCCTGAAAAAAGGAATGGTTTTTTTAAAAGGTTGTTTGGTGATCGTAATAAGAGAAAAATTTTAGAACAGAATAGAGTTATTGATATTTGCTAAAATTAAAAGGCGTGCTTTAAATTTTTAAAGCACGCCTTTTTTAGTCAGTTTAAAATTAGTTAGAATTTATAACTTAAACCAATTGTATAGTAAGATTGTAATTTGTTATCAATGTTGTCAAATGAGGGCTCTGTTTGTACAGGTATAGCCAACTGGTCATATTGTCCTAAAGCATAATTAAGCGCTTCTTGCTTGTTGCTTCTCAAACCAAAATCAAAGCCAACACCTATCATTTTCCAAAGGGTATAACTAAATGAGTTGGTCCAAGTCCAGTTCGAATAGTCTGAACTTTTATAGCTTTGGAATACCGAAAGATTGGTTTTAAAATTAATAGCACCTATTTTTCTAGTATAGTCTGCTATAATTTTAGATCCCATTGAAGATTCAAAAACAGTGTCTCCGCTGCTAAACACGAAATTATAGTTTAATGGATGTATTACAACAATAAGATTGGTAACAGGTGTCCATGTGCCACCAATACCAACATCTAAATAACCAGGATCGTTAAAATTGTCGAGTAAAGTGGTTCTGTATTCTAACAATCCAGATACAGCAAACGATTTACTTAGGTTTCTACCGTATAATGATGATAGGTTAAAGACATCGGTAGTCGGCTTAAAGCTACTGTCATCTGTATCAATGTCTTTATTGTCTAATTTTACCCAATTCAAATTGGTAGTTAATGTATTCCTCCAAAAAAACTTTTTCTCAATCAGATTAGCAAAACCATTAAACGTAATACCAAAATTACCCGAAGCATTGTTTGGTGTACCTTGAGCATACCAATTTTTAAAATTGGATAGGCTCCCACCAATAGTTCCAAAAGCACCAACACGCCATCCTGGTAATGCATCAATCTCTGCTTGAATGGCATTGGCTTCCTTTTGGGCAGCATTGGCCTCAGCTTGTTTTTCGGCTTTTCTGGCCTGTAATTCTTCCTTGGTTTGAGCATTTATTACAATAACTCCAAAAAGTAGAAAGCCTATAAGTATAATTCTCTTCATGTGAATAGTTATTTCTTTTTATATAGTGGTACAGATGAGCAAGCCTCACCATACATAATCGATTTTGCTATTGGTTTGAGTTTATTTATTGCCATGATATAGGCATTTTCAGGTACTGGTTTATTGGAGCACCCTTTTATGATAACAGGTTTGTTCTTAAACTCTGAAAGGTCAAGCTTGTTCAATACATCCTGAAAAATTACTGTTTCCAAAGTTTCGAGGTTTCCAATAGCAACCTGTTTTGTATAAGGATATAAATGAATGCTTAGAAGCATATAAGCCCAACCTGGAATAATAGCCTCTGTGCTACAGGTTAGTGCAACATAAGTGTCTTTGTATTTCGACCAATCGTGTTCTAGGGCTAATTTTCTAAACTCTTTTTCACGCAGCACAAAACCTTCGAGTAACCAATCTTTAATATCAAACAATATGCGCTGCCCTTGTGGATAATAATCCTCAAGATCAAAGGTCATTAATTTACTGTTCGCAACGCGGTTTATAATTTCATTTTTCACAAATGTGCATATATTAAGTTGTTTGTTATTGGGTCTCTATTAAAAACAGCTAATAGTTACTGCATACTGGGGAACAGAATTACAGCATTCCCAATTCCAACTTCGCTTCTTCGCTCATGAGTTCTTGTGTCCAAGGGGGATCGAAAGTAATTTCTACTTCAGCACTTTTTACTTCGTTTATGGATTTTACTTTTTCCTCAACTTCCAAAGGTAGTGTTTCGGCCACTGGGCAGTTGGGTGTGGTAAGGGTCATTAAAATTTTTACGTCATAATCTTCATTGACAAAAACATCATAAATTAACCCTAATTCATAAATATCTACAGGAATTTCTGGATCGTAAATTGTTTTTAAAACGTTTACTATTTTCTCACCTAGTGCGTTGGTATCTATTGTTGTGTCTCTCATTTTCTATAGGTTTATTTATTCATGCGTTTAAATGTTTTAAGCGATTAAACGAAAAAATTACACATTAATTAAGTTGTGTTTGGTATGCTATGGCATACATTTTAAGTTGCTTAACCATGCTTACCAATCCGTTGGCCCGGGTTGGTGACAAGTGTTCCTTTAATCCAATTTTATCAATAAAATTAGTATCGGCATTTATAATATCCTTAGGGTGCTGATTAGAAAACACACGTATTAAAATAGCAATGATGCCTTTGGTGATAATGGCATCACTGTCGGCGGTAAATTCTATTTTATCGTCTTTCATTTCTGCATGAACCCAAACCTTACTTTGACACCCTTTTATTAAATTACTGTCGGTTTTGTATTGGTCGTCAATTAAGGGCAGTTCTTTGCCCAGGTCTATCATATACTGGTAACGTTCTTCCCAATCGTCAAACATTGAGAATTCGTCTATTATTTCATTTTGAATGGCTTCAATGGTCACAATCATAAATTTTTATGCAAAAATACAACAACAAAAGTTGCTATTCAATGTTTTCTGAAATAGATAGGACTTCTTTAACAAGTTCAGCAATTTCTTTAGGTGGATTACCATGGTCGAAAGCTTGTGTTTTGAATGTTTTACCATTAGTAGAAATTATAGTTAGTCTAGCAATTGCAGCACCATCAAACTGATGGTTTTTGGAAGGAGGTTCAAATGAGGATAAAGCAGTTATATCAACAGATTTTAAGAATTCTATAAGTTGCTTCAAATGTTCAGGACTAATCTGTTTGGTAACAGACTTGCTATCTCTTTTGCTTGTTGTTGAAATAGAGTCTTTAGTAATTACAATTTGTTTGTGAAATCCTCTTGATGAAGCTGAATATTCAATTTTGATATTATCTGAAGCTATTTCTGTAGTCGCATATAACAATAGCTTTTTGTCGTTGAAAAACGAAATGCCATTTTGGGAAAAGAGTACAAGGTTTGCTTTTTGAAAGGTTTTAAAAAGTTTTTCTTCAATACGGTTTGCATTGTCGTTACAAATCATTTTAGTACTGCCCAAGGCACTAAATGCTATGGTATTGTTATTTAATGAAAAGGATCCGAAAAAGCGATTACAACCCGAAAAACCAAAAACTTGTTTTGTGTTATTGTTGAAGGTTATGTTGAGGTTAAAATAGGAGACATCTTTTCTGTCTAATTCCTTTATCAAATAATTGCCGTTAAGTTCCTTCGGGGCATTTTGATCCTCTTGTAATTTCAACATTAAGGTATAATCTGAAGGCCCTCCCCAACAGCATCGCAAAGCGATGATGCAGCATGTTATTAAAATCAATTTCATGAAGCTATTTTATATTTATTTTTAAGATACAAAAAAGACGCCAAAGTAGGCGTCTATTAAATTATCTTTTGAGATTAAGATTTAGTTTCCAATCATTGAAGCTCTTGCCCCACCTTCTTGAAAAATGGCTCGCATCCTGTTGCTTTGCCCATCGGTAAACATGTACATGCAGCTATCATTTGTATAGTCCATATAATTCATAGTCATATCGGCTGTTTGGCAATGTACTGTTGGGTAGGAAGGACACCTGTAATTTGGTCGATCTGAACTGGGAGTGTCTGCTACAAAGTCATCTTGTCTACATCTACCATCACCCCAAATATGTCTTAAATTTAAGTAATGACCAACTTCATGAGTAGCTGTTCTTCCTTCGTTGTAAGGGACTGCTGTTCCCCCTGGTAAACTTGAATACAACAATACAATTCCATCTGTACTTAATGGGCCACCTGGGAATTGTGCATAGCCTAAAATACCACCACCCATATTGCAAATCCAAATGTTCATAGTAGTTTCAGGACTTGTTGGGTCAATACCTCCGCGAGAAGATTTTTTCATATCATCGTTGGTACTCCAAGCTGAAACATCAGTGTATTTTCTTGTAATATCTGTTAAAGGGTCGAATGAGAATTCAATGTCAGTGTCTGCCACATCATTCGCAAAAGTAGAATCCTCGGGTAATTTACTAATATTTGTATTTTGGTTATTAAAATCTATATTTAAAACTGTAATTTGATCAACAATTTGTTGAGTGGAAACATTTTGATCGTTCGTATTATAAAGTACATTTACATGAACTGGAATTTTGATTAGACTTCCACCAATTGGTTCAACATTTACATCTGTATCCCCTGTGTTGTTGTCAGGTTTACCGCCACCATTAGAGGGTTTACCTTTGGCTGCAATAAACTTTCTGGTTTGGTATTCTATGTCATACATACGCTTTTCCAGTCCAGGATTTTCATCCAATAGCCTATTTAAGTTGTTCATAGTGTAACAGGTTCTATTTTGATTTTTACTTTCTGTAAATTTTGATGTTAAATCTGTTTGACTGTCTGTGTATACATAAAAATCACTCATGTCAATTTGCTGCTCTTGAACAGGGGCTTGAATATCGTCATTACAAGCTGTGAAAAATAAGGCTATAGTAGCCATACTTAAGAAAGCTTTTTTCATTATTAAATAGTTTTTGGTTAGTTGATGTTGAAGATAATTTTTTTCGGGAAATAAATTAAATATTTCACACTGAAAGCATTAAATAATCGATAAAGAGGATTTAGGTTTTAAAAAATTAAGGTTTATAATTAGGTAGATATAAACACTTTAAGAAAGCATCATTTTTGCTTTTTTAACGCCTTCAACCAAAGCATCTATTTCTGCTTTGGTATTATAAAATGCAAAAGAGGCTCTTACTGTACCGGGAATCTTGTAAAAGTCCATGATGGGCTGTGCACAGTGATGACCAGTACGAACGGCAATACCTAGTTTGTCTAGAATGGTTCCAACATCGTAGGGGTGTATGCCTTCCAAATTAAATGATATGACCGAAGTTTTCTGTTTTGATGTTCCGTAGATTTTTAGACCGCCTATCTCTAAAAGCTTTTTGGTGGCATATTGTAACAGGTCATTTTCGTAAGCAGCAATAGTGTCGAAACCAACCGTGTTCATATAATCCAATGCAGTGCCAAAGGCAATACCGCCACAGATATTTGGAGTACCTGCTTCGAACTTATGGGGTAAATCTGCATAGGTGGTTTTCTCGAAAGTCACTTCAGCAATCATTTCCCCGCCACCTTGATAAGGCGGTAATTTTTTTAGCCATTCCTCTTTTCCGTAAAGCATGCCTATTCCTGTTGGACCACACATTTTATGGGCCGATGCCACATAAAAATCGACATCTAGTTCTTGTACATCTGTTTTTATGTGCGGACAAGCCTGTGCACCGTCAATTAAAACAGCTGCACCAACTTGATGGGCTTTTTCAATAATATATTTAATGGGGTTTATGGTTCCCAAAGCGTTTGAGATATGATTGACAAATACCAGTTTGGTATTGGTTGAAAGTAGTTTATCAAATTCTGAAATCACTAATTCACCTTGGTCGTTCATAGGGATAACCCGTAAGGTAGTTCCTGTACTATTACATAGCATTTGCCAGGGCACAATATTACTATGGTGTTCTAGGGCAGATACAATAATCTCGTCTTCCTTCTTTAACAATGAGGAAAATCCATTGGCCACTAAGTTAATGCCATGTGTAGTGCCCGAAGTGAAAATGATTTCGTGCGTATGCTTTGCATTAAAATGTTGTTGAATGGTTTTGCGAGCCTGTTCGTATTTGTCTGTGGCCTCCTGGCTTAAGCTATGGACACCGCGATGAATATTGGCGTTGTAATTGGAATAATAGTCTACAATACAATCGATAACCTGCTGAGGGGTTTGTGAGGTAGCCGCATTATCAAAATATACCAAAGGATTACCGTTTACTTTTCGAGATAGTATTGGAAAATCTTTTCGGATGTTTTCTATATTGTACATTATTAGTGTATAACTTAGATTAAGGCGAGTATTAATGTTTTTTATATTTCTTGACTTATAAACTCTTTGTTCTTAAAAATGATAAGTGACTAATTAGTATGGAAAACACTTCAAATATTTTATAAGTCAAACCCAATGTTTACTCCTAATTTATTGGCAATAATTTTAGTTATACGTTGTTTAAGCTCAGGTATTTTAACCGAGCTCAATACATTATTGCTAAAGGCAAACATTAATAGAGCTTTAGCTTCTTTTTCGGGAATACCACGGGAACGTAGATAAAATAATGCGCTTTCGTCCAACTGTCCTATAGTACAACCATGTGAGCATTTTACATCATCAGCAAAAATTTCCAGCTGGGGTTTGGTATTGATAGTCGCTTTATCGTTCACCAAAATGTTATTGTTGGCTTGGAATGCATTGGTCTTTTGGGCTTCTTTTTCCACTATAACCTTACCGTTAAAAACGCCCGTTGAATTATCGGCAAAAATACCTTTGTAGTCCTGATGACTTTCACAATTTGGTTCAATGTGATGAACCAATGTATTGTGGTCTACGTGCTGCTTGTCACCAATTATGGTCACCCCTTTAAGGGTAGAATCAATACGCTCGCCTTCTTGGTAGAAATTAAGGTTGTTTCGGGTTAAGTTTCCACCAAATGAAAAGGTGTGTATTGAGACTATACTTTCCTGTTTTTGCTTGATGTAGGTGTTGTCAATTAACGATGCTTTTAGGTTATCGTTTTGAATTTTGTAATAATCAACAATTGCCCGTTTACTTGCAAAAATTTCTGTAAGGCTATTAGTTAGAACAGGGTTGCTAGTTAGACTTTGATGACGTTCAATAATTTGTACATGCGAATTCTCTCCAACAACTACTAGGTTTCTTGGTTGAAGCATTAAAGCCGATTCATTTCCTGTAGAAAAATGAATGATTTGAATAGGCTTTTCTACCAGTTTGTTTTTAGGAATATAAATATATGCGCCCTCACTTGAGAAAGCTGTGTTTAAAGAAGCTAAACTGTCATTGTTTGCTGCTTTATTAAAATAGTTTTCAATAACCAATCTGTATTTAGGCTTCGAAAATGCAGCAGACATAAGGCAAACATCCATGCCTTCATGTGTGGTTTGAGACAAATGTGAGGAGTACTTACCATCTATAAATACAATTTTATAAGTATCTATATCGTGAATGAAATATTTTTTAACCTCACTATATTCCAAAGCATTCTCCTGTTTTGGAAAAACACTATAATCCTCTTTTAATACTTTATTTAAAGACGTATACTTCCATGCCTCATCTTTTTTTGATGGGAAGCCTTTTTCTTCGAATGTTTTTATGGCATCATTCCTTACATCGTGAACATAGGTATTGGTATCTACCCTGTCCTCGAAAACCATAAATGATGATAATAACTTTTCTTTTAAATCCATATTTTCAAGTGTTCAGTATGCAGGAGTTTGTGGACTGCTTATTATATAATGATAACTGGTTACAAGTATTAAGCTCCAATTTCTTGTTTTATCCAATCGTATCCTTTTTCTTCAAGTTCAAGTGCTAACTCTTTAGTCCCCGATTTTACAATTTTACCATTATGCAATACATGTACATAGTCTGGCACGATATAATCTAAAAGACGCTGATAGTGTGTAATAACAATTACAGCATTGTCCTTGTTTTTTAATTTATTAACACCATTGGCAACTATACGAAGGGCATCAATGTCCAATCCAGAATCGGTTTCATCTAAAATAGCTAATTTGGGATCTAACATAGCCATTTGAAAGATTTCATTTCGTTTTTTTTCACCACCAGAAAATCCTTCATTTAATGAACGAGACAGGAACTTTCTATCGATTTCCAATAAATCGGCTTTTTCACGGATGAGTTTCAGCATATCCTTAGCGGGCATTTCTTCCAAACCTTGTGCTTTACGGGATTCGTTAATAGCTGTCTTGATGAAATTGGTGACTGATACTCCAGGGATCTCAACGGGATATTGAAAAGACAAAAACACGCCTTTGTGTGCACGTTCCTCGGCATCCAATTCCTCAATATCCTCACCATTAAACGTGATGCTACCTTTGGTAACCTCATACTCTTCTTTGCCAGCTATAACAGAAGCTAATGTGCTTTTTCCAGAACCGTTTGGTCCCATAATGGCATGGATTTCGCCTGATTTAACTTCAAGATTAATACCTTGTAAGATGCTTTTGTCTTCAACACTTGCGTGTAAATTGTCTATTTTTAACATATACTTATTTTAAGTCTCATTAATTAGCTTCCTAGTTCTATAACGTCGTTATTTTCTTTTTTGGGTTCAAAAACATTAAGGATTTCCTTAATTTCTACTTTTTGTTCCCAAAGGATTACATCATCTTCTTTATCTGTAATTTTTCCACGTATTTCTACGGGAATCATATCTGTAGGGACCTTTTTATATGGTTGGACAAGTTTGTTCAATTCGTGCATTTTATCAGTAACAAAAACACCATAAATGTTCGCATGGGTCTGTAATACAGCAGCGCCATCGAAATACACAAAATCACCCTTTAAAAGGGTAAGACCATCACTTTGTTTAGCGGTACGCTCTGGACCATCTGTAACAACATCTTTGTCTACCTCCTTTGATCTAGCCTCATTTTTACAACTTAAAAACGCAAATAAAACTACTGAGACAAAAAATAAATTTTTCATTGATGATAATTTTTAACCTACAGATCCTTCTAAGCTTATTTCCAATAATTTTTGAGCTTCAACTGCAAACTCCATAGGAAGTTTATTTAATACTTCTTTACTAAAACCATTTACAATTAATGCAATAGCTTTTTCGGTATCGATACCTCTTTGGTTACAGTAGAAAATTTGGTCCTCACCAATTTTACTGGTTGTAGCCTCGTGTTCTATTTTAGCCGATTTATTTTTTGCTTCAATATATGGGAAGGTATGGGCCCCACATTCGTTACCCATAAGTAAACTATCACATTGCGAAAAGTTACGCGCGTTTTCTGCTCTGGAATTTATTTGAACCAATCCACGATAGCTATTTTGCGATTTTCCTGCAGATATACCTTTTGAAATAATGGTAGACTTGGTGTTTTTCCCCAAGTGGATCATTTTAGTTCCCGTATCGGCCTGTTGAAAATTATTGGTAACAGCAATGGAATAAAATTCTCCAACTGAATTGTCTCCTTTTAGCACACAACTAGGATATTTCCATGTCACTGCAGAACCTGTTTCAACTTGAGTCCATGAAATCTTTGCATTGGTTTCACATAGGCCTCTTTTGGTCACAAAATTATAAACGCCTCCTTTTCCTTCAGCATTTCCAGGATACCAGTTCTGTACGGTACTGTATTTTATTTCAGCATTGTCCAAGGCAATAAGCTCTACAACGGCGGCATGTAATTGGTTTTCGTCTCTACTTGGTGCTGTACAACCTTCAAGGTAGCTTACATAACTGCCCTCATCAGCGATGACTAATGTACGCTCGAACTGTCCAGTTCCTGCTTGATTAATTCTAAAGTAAGTTGACAATTCCATAGGACATTTTACACCTTTAGGGATATAACAGAAGCTACCATCGCTAAATACGGCACTATTTAAAGCGGCATAAAAATTATCTTTTTTAGGGACAACCGTTCCTATATATTTTTTTACTAAATCGGGATGCTCTTTAATAGCTTCGGAAATACTCATAAAAATAATGCCTTGTTCGGCCAAGGTTTTTTTAAAAGTAGTCGCTACTGAAACTGAATCAACAACAACATCCATGGCAACACCAGCCAATTTCTTTTGCTCGTCTAATGAAATCCCTAGCTTTTCGAATGTAGCTAATAATTCAGGATCTACTTCGTCTAAACTATTATATTTTGGTTTTTTATTAGGTGCTGAATAGTAAGAGATGCCTTGAAAATTTGGTTTTTCGTAATTAACATTGGCCCATTCAGGCTCAATCATGTCTTTCCAAATACGAAAAGCTTCCAAGCGCCATTCAGTCATCCATTCAGGTTCTTCTTTCTTTTTGGAAATAGCTTTAACAATATCTTCGTTTAACCCATTAGGAAACGTATCCGATTCAATATCAGTATAAAAACCATATTCGTATTCTTTGGTCTTCAGTTCTTCTCTTAAATCGTCTTCTGTATATTTATTACTCATTTGTCGAGTTTAATTTTCAATATCTTTTTGTATGGGGTATAAATTGAATTACAATGAGAATGATTCTCCACATCCGCATGTTCTGTTGGCATTAGGGTTGTTGAAAACGAATCCAGTACCGTTTAATCCTCCAGAGTATTCAAGCGTAGTTCCAATTAAGTATAAAAAGCTTTTCTTATCAACAATAATTTTAACTCCATTATCCTCAAACACTTTGTCATCTTCCTGTTGTTCTTTGTCAAATTTTAAGTCGTAAGATAGACCGGAACATCCGCCACTTTTAACACCAACACGAATGTAATCTGAGGATGGATTATATCCGTCTTCAGTCATAAGCTCAATGACTTTTTTCTTAGCTGTTTCAGAAACTTTTATCATAGCCTTAATTAGATTTCGTCTAAATAGAGTGCAAATATACAATATAAGTCCTGCAAAACCATATAACCTAACATTATATTGATATATGGTTTAATAGTTTTTTATTATTGATTTTTGAAGTTGGGATTATTAACGAATTCGTAATCAGATAGAGATAAAAGAAAGGATTTTAAATCGGCCTTATCTTCATTAGATAGTTGTACCCCTCCCTGCGCCACTTTTTTCATTAAAGGATCAATGGTAGAAGAATGTTTTAAGCCTTCACTATAGTGGTTAATCACTTCTTCTAAAGTGGCAAATCTTCCATCATGCATATAAGGCGCCGTAAATGCTAGATTTCGGAGTGAGGGTGTTTTGAATTTGCCATTGTCCGCAGGATCTCCAGTAAATTTTCCTAATCCTAAGTCAGTAAACGTAGCGTCTAAACCATTGTTATGAAATAGATTATCTGTCCAAAGCGGATTATTGTCACTACCGTGGCAATGGAAACAATCACCTTTGGTTTCATCCATAAATACATTAAAGCCGTTTTGTTCTTCTGCGGTTAGTGTCGCTTTGCCTAAAAGAAAATTGTCGAATTTTGAATTTGAAGAAATTAAAGTGCGTTCAAATTGTGCAATAGCTTTAGTGACCAATATTGAGTCTATGGAGCGTGATCCAAAAGCTTGTTGAAATAAGCTAGGGTAGTCGGGGTGTTCTTGCAGTTTTTGAGTAACTTGATTCCAAGTACTTTTCATTTCGGTAGGATCGGTAACAGGTCTAAAGGCTTGATGCTCCAAACTAAACACACGTCCGTCCCAAAAGAACTTTTCATCATAATTCCAAGCTAAGTTAAAAATGGGCATGGAATTTCGTTTTCCAATAGAGCCATCAATACCTTTACTAAACCTATCAATGTCGGTAAAAGCATTTTCTGGGGTATGGCAATCGGCACAAGCTTGAGTATTATCGCCAGAAAGTATCGGATCGAAGAATAACTTTTTGCCCAAAGCAATGCCTTCAATAGTTTGGGGGTTGTTGGGAGGAAGTATGGGGTTTAGAATTTTATCTTGAAAAAGCTGAGGAATCCTTAAAGGATTTGGTGTTGGGCTATAACGATCCACACTTTCATTGGAGCAGGACCATATAATAAAAGTGGAAATTAACATAAAATATTTAAGCCACAGTTTCAAAATTTATTATTCTATTGATTTTAGACTGAATGCATTTTGACCGTTTTCAAACATCATAATTTGTGCTGTGGTATTTGGCATTAGCATTTGGTTATAGGTGTTTAAATCCCAAGTATTAGGATTTTTAAACCACTCGGCAATGTTCATTTCAATATTAAATGTGCTGTCATTGCTTATAGTGACTGGCCCTAGATTAACAATGATAAATGTGTCTTGAGGAAATATTGGTTCGCTTCCCGAGGTGTCTACAGCTCTAATGGCATGATAGTTAAATCCTTGTTCAATACTGCTACTGTTTATAAACTTGCCGTCAAATTGCATATAATGATAACCGCCACCAAGCATCGCAGGGACAAACCATGACGCTATGTTTAAATCTTGGTAGACAGCATCAGTATTTTTTTCATTTTTAAAGCCGAAGGTAAATGATACTTTTGAATATATCCCACTTGGGATAATCATGGTTGGTGTAAATGTTAAATTTTCGCCATTGGTGACATCTACCAAATTATAGTCATTGGTTTTCAAAACTTCTCCTGATTGCTTTGTAAAGGTTATGTCAGAAATAAGATAACGTAAACGTTCAATGCTTAGTTGCTCTCCATTTTCATTCGTAAATTTAATAACATTGAAATCTTGATTCGTAACTGGTGTTCCGTCCCAATGATGTGAAAAATTAAAACTTACAGTTGTATTATTAGCTTTATCATCATTGTCTGTATGACATGATAAAAAGATAGTAAAAAACAATACTACTATTGAAACTGTTTTATTCATTTATTTGAATAATTAGTAAATCGGTAAAACCTTGATTTTTGACAATATCCTGGTTTGACGAATTGGATTCTCCAACTGCTATAATGCTATTGTTGTTTAGCTCAACTGCATCATAAACCAAGTCGATGCCCGAGCCTCCAATTGTTTTTTGCCATATAATATTAGCATTAGCATCAATTTTTATAACCCATGCATCATTTTGGCCTTTATTTTCTTTTAAATCACCATCAGTGCTACGGGAGTTTCCAGATATGATAAAACCATTATCTTGGGTTTTTGAAACAGAACGACCAGCATCAAAACTACTCCCCCCTAAAACTTTTTCCCAAACAATATCACCGTTATCATTTATTTTAATGAGCCATAAATCGGAAGCTCCTTTGTTTAGTGAAACGTCTTTGTCATTACTTCTAGTATTGCCAACGATGAGATAATTTCCATTCCCTGAATTAATAATATCCCAAGCTTCGTCTATTTCACTCCCGCCATAAGATCTTTCCCAAATCAAGTTGCCCAACTCTGAAATTTTAACAGCCCAAAAATCATAGCTTCCTTTGTTATTTGAGATATCTACATCGCTGCTGTCTGAAAAGCCTATAATGATATAGCCATTATCTTGTGTTTGAACAATACCGCTTGGCGTATCAGTAAACGTGCCACCATAGTACTTGCTCCATTGTTTTACTCCCAAAGCATCTAGTTTAATAACCCAAAAATCCCCTCCAGCATGTCGCTTTGCTGAAAAAGATTTACTATTGCCTTCGCCACCTGAAGCTGTGACATCTATAATACCTATTAATAAAAAACCATCATCATTAGTTTGAATACATGAAATACCCGTATCTACTCCGGAAAAACCAAACGATTTTTCCCATATGACCTTTCCTGTTATATCAAGCTTTGTAAACCAAAAATCGGTTAGGCCATTGTTTGCAGAGACATCACTGTCAGCACTTTTACTAAAGCCTAAAATAGCAAATCCGCCATCATTGGTTTGAATGATATCGTTGCCTCTATCTTCATCGCTTCCGCCATAGGTTTTCTGCCATTCCAACTGGTGGGTTGCACTAAATTTTAAAAGCCAATAATCAAAAGAGGTATTTTGTTTATTGGTAATATCTCCATCCATGCTTTGGGTGTACCCTAAAATAGCATAACCGCCATCGGAAGTTTTTACTATGGATTTTCCGCTTTCATTACCTGCGCCACCTAAGGTTGTAATTGTTGCTGTTGGTTCCTGTTTTGTAGGATTTCCAGAATCATCAGAACTACAATTGAATGCAATAAAGATTAGAAAAGATAAAAGATAATATTGGGGCTTAATAAAAAGCATCTCAGTGTTATAAGTCACTTCTTTTAACAACAAATAAACCTCTATTTATGTCGCTTATAATAATATTGCCACTTTCAAAGAATGGGTATATACTCCACACTCCGTCATAGCTAGCATTATTATGTTCGGGATAGGTGTCGAAAAATCCAATTTCGGTCATGGCATTGCTTGACGCTTCAATATTGCTTATATCAAGCACTCTTAGTCCTGCTGTATAATTGGCCAAATAGAACGTGTTGCCTTTCACATAACCGTTATGGTCTATGGCTAAGGTTGGGCCATGATAGGTTGACGATAGTACTGGGGAATCCAAATCGGTAAAATCGAAAACAAAGGTTGCTGTATTGTTTCCAAAGAACTGCTCATCCAATTCATCACCGAATATAAAATGTGACATATCGTCTGTAAACCATCCTTGATGGGCGTAGCCTGGATTAGGGTAGCTAACATCTGAGATAAGTTGCGGATTGGATTTATCTGTTACATCTATAATGACTACTGTATTGGATCCAAGGTAATTCCCGTTGCTACCTATAAAAAGTTGTTTGCCAATATGCTCGGTGTCTGGGCCATTATAGGTCACTACTTGCGCGTCATGAGTATAACCAGAGCCAGCATAACCGCCTGCGCTTACCGGATTAATGGGGTTTGAAATATCAACAAAAACAACACCTCCATTATATAAATTACACCCTACTAAATATGCCATATCTTCATTTTCATTAATGACGACATTATGACAACTTCCAACATCGGTATAAACCATATCTGGAGTAAATATTTCAGGTGGATTAGTAACATTTCGTAAACGTGTTAAATCAAAAATTTGCATGCCATGATTGTCAGCATTATCGGCAACTATGTAAGCATAGTTGTTGTGAACTTTAATATCGCGCCAATCGTTACTAGTGGTTTGGGTAGGGAGCTTACCTAGATAAACAAGTTCTTCAGGAGTTGTAATGTCAATAAAGGCAGTGCCGTTATCCAAGCCCATAAGTGCATATTCCCTACCATTGACAGGGTCTGTCCAACCCCAAGAATCATTTCCCGAATTGGCATTGAATGTCGATAATGGTATTTGGGCCATTAGGTCATAACCATTACAAGGATAAATATCAGCGAAACCATTTTCACATTCGAATAAGGCACCAGAAGAAACATCAAGAGAATCAACAGGTTCGTTACTGCAATATTGGAAGCTGATCAATATAAAAACGCATAAAATAAAAGTTGATAAAATTTTATTGAGGTTAAATTTCATAGGAGGAGTTTTATGTCAAATTTAATTGATAATTAGTTATTGACCTTAAAGGATATCAATTTTAACTAAAAAAAATGCTTAAATATATTCAGTAATGGTTGTAATGTTGGTTAATATCATACTAGAAATAGGTGTTTTATACAAATAGCTTATTATTTTTGCAGCATGATAGAAGATAAGAACCAAGAAAGGACATCATTAAGTGAGTTGGGTGAGTTTGGTCTGATAGACCATCTTACCAAACATTTCGAAATTAAACAAAAATCGACCATTAAAAGTATTGGGGATGATGCGGCAGTTTTAAATTTTGAAAACAAAAATGTTGTTGTTACAACCGATTTGCTAGTTGAAGGGGTGCATTTCGATTTAAGCTATATGCCATTGAAACACTTAGGGTATAAGGCAGTAATGGTTAATTTATCCGATGTTTATGCCATGAATGCTTCTGCTACCCAGATAACGGTTTCGATTGCAGTGTCCAACAGATTTCCATTGGAAGCCTTAGAAGAATTATATAGAGGTATAGAAACCGCAGCAAGATTGTATAATATTGATGTAGTTGGTGGCGACACCACTTCTTCCAATACTGGATTGCTAATATCTGTAACAGCTTTTGGTGAATTAAAAAATGATAAAGTGGTTTATAGATCTGGAGCAAAACCAAATGATTTGTTGATAGTAACAGGAGATTTAGGTGGGGCTTATATGGGATTACAAGTTTTAGAACGAGAAAAAGAAGTTTATAAGGTGAACCCCAACAGTCAACCCGATTTACAGCCATATACTTATATTGTTGAAAGACAATTGAAGCCCGAAGCTAGAAAAGATATTGTTAATTTGTTTGATGATTTAGATTTAAAACCTACAGCAATGATTGATATTAGTGATGGGTTGTCATCTGAAATATTACACATATGCAAGCAAAGTAATGTGGGCTGTGATTTATATGAAAATAAAATTCCACTAGATCCTCAAGTAATTTCAGTATGTGAAGAGTTTAATATAGATAGTACAACAGTGGCCTTAAATGGGGGAGAGGATTACGAACTTTTATTTACCATTTCTCAGGATGATTATCCTAAAATTAAAGCAAACCCTAATTTTACGGTGATTGGTTTTATCACTGAACAAGAAAAAGGGGTGCATTTGGTTACTAGAGCAGACACTAAAATTGCTCTAAAAGCTCAAGGGTGGAAAAACTTTAATGCCTAAAAACCAATAATTCAGGATGCTGTTTTTGACGCTTTAAAAGACGTTTACAATGAATATCCTCTAAAAGAGCATTTATCTCTCTAAGGTTTGGGGTTAGTTCAGTTATATTTCCTGATTGATCAGTAGTAAATTGTTTATTACAGTTTATGCATTTAAACTCTTTTACGTGGCGTGTAACATGCTTGGTTATTTTGAACTCATGTCCAAATAACGAGCAGTAAAATTTTTTCATATTTTTATGTGCTATTAACTCTTTCTTTGAAAGGGAGTTAAAGGTAAAAAAAAATGTGTGATTTACAAAAGCAATTTAAGCAGCGCTAGTGTTGTATGTTTTTTGTCTAATCTTGCTCAATTTTCTACTGTACATTAACTCTAATACAGCATTAATTTCTTTAAAAGTAGAGGTGAGTTCAGTGAGCTTGCCATTGCTATTGGTTGTTAATTCCTTCTTGCAATGGCAACATTTGTATTCTTTAACATGCCGGGTAACCTTTTTGGATACTTGATAATCATGCCCAAAAAAGCTGCAGTACATTTTTGAAAAAAAAGTAGGTTTATTAGTAGTTTTTTTCATGGCGTTAAATTTAAGGCACTATAAACATAGAAAAAAAAAACATATTTTCGTTAAAATGCAATTATTTTTCGATGAAATGCATAAAATTTTGAAAGAAACTAACTTCATTTTCAATAAAACTCATGTGACCATCTGGGAATTCTACAACTTCTATGTTTACTGTACGGGCTTCCTTAAATAAGGAATTATAATCTAATACAGGATCTTTTATGCTAATAAACATTGCTTTTTTATGTTGAAATTGACTAAGAGTTTTGTTTCTATTTTTCCTTATTTTCATACCTTCAAGGGCGGCAACTATTCCTTGTAAAGGTGTTTTTAATGCTTCTATAGTTATTTGTTCAATAGTATTAGCGTGTTTGGATTTAGTTTCAGGATTAAACAAATTGGCAATCGCAATTCGAATAAATGTTTTATGGTCATGCTTAACGGCAGTTATGGCCCTGTCCCTATTTTGTTTACGTTCTTC
The DNA here is from genome assembly GCF_022662175.1 of Aestuariivivens marinum. GTDB lineage: Bacteria > Bacteroidota > Bacteroidia > Flavobacteriales > Flavobacteriaceae > Aestuariivivens > Aestuariivivens marinum. Next base: position 1,003,594 of record NZ_JAKMCR010000001.1, read on the forward strand.
ACTATCTGATTGGGAAGTTGAGTTCACCAGTAATAGTCCGTCAACATATTCTGGATATTTTTCAGCCAAAGCCAAAGCGACATAGCCTCCCATAGAATGTCCTGCAACGGTATATGTTTTAATATTAAGTTTACTTATAACAGCATTTACAGCTTCGGCCATCTGTTCCATAGTATGGATATAACCCATGCATTCTGTTTGTCCGTGGCCTAATAAATCAATACAAATAATCCTGTTTTGATTTTTTAGTACATTTATAAGCGGATACCATATTGTTGAATTTTCTAAAAAGCCATGTAGCAAAACAATAGTTTTGCCTATGCCATCATCAGTATAAAAAACAGAAGTGTTTTTGTACTTTAAAATCACGATTTCACTTTCTTAATAGCTGTAAACGCTTTATCAACATAATCATCCTCTACCAAAATAGTAAACTCGTTGGTTGTAGAAAGTACCTCGTAAAGGACAACGCCCTCCCAAGCCAAGCGTTTAAAAAAATGATAATATAAGCCTGCAATTTTTGAGTTGTCCTCTGGTAAGTTTATGCTAATGGCAGTGAGCCCATCTTGAATAGCTAAAAACAATTCTTTTTTGAAATGTTCTAAAACAAAGTCTTTTAAACTACTGGAAATAATAATATTGCTTTCATGGATACCGCGCGTAAAAGTATAGAATAGCTTAGATTCCTGATTAATGCGATTCAAAACCTTGGCATGGCTATCTATAAGAGTGTCTGAATTTTTTACTGTAAAATCTGTTAGGTTAGATCTTACTGTTATATCACCCAAATTTTGAATGACACGTTTCATTTTAACCGAATTGGACAACGCAGGCGGTGGGCTATAGCGTCTAAGCGCCATCATAATAGCTCCAGGTTTCACATCTTTTTTAAGCATTTTACTAATAGGTTCTGTCAATTCAATAGCTAAAGCACTAAAGTTGATAATGTTTCTTGACAATGCTTCCTCTAGATAAGGTTGCGAAATAATAATATCTTCAACGCAGTTAGATACAGTTTTCATAAGGCATTTATAATATGTTAACTATTTAACATTATGTGTAAATGTAAACTTTTTTTTTAATAAATAGTTGCTATGTGAATTTGGATTTTAATTTTGTTTCAAATTTTTAATAATGAAAGTATTAAAGTTTGGGGGAACATCTGTAGGTACTGTTAAGAATATGCAGCATGTTAAGGATATTATTACAGATGGCACGAAGAAAATTGTGGTGTTGTCTGCAATGTCTGGTACTACAAATACATTGGTTTCTATTGCTAGTGATATTTTGAATAAAACACCTAACCAAGCTGTAGACACAATTAATAAGATGCATGAGTCTTATTTTATTGTAATAGATGAACTACTAATAGATGTTTCATTTAATAGTGATGCAAAAAATTATGCTACCGAAATTTTTAATTTTTTATTGGAAGCTACTTATTTAGAGTATTCTAAAAATTTAGAAAATAAAATTTTAGCACAAGGTGAGTTACTTTCAACTTATATGTTTAATGCATATTTAAAGCAAGAGGGAATAAGTTCTTCGTTGTTACCGGCATTGGATTTTATGAGAATTAATAGTGCCAAAGAACCAGATTTGGTCTCAATAAAAGAAAAATTTGGAAGAGTGTTAGAAACTACTCCAGAATCAGATATATATATTACACAAGGGTTTATTTGTTTAGATGAAAATGATGATGTATCCAATCTACAGCGTGGCGGGAGTGATTATACAGCTACTATTATTGGTGCGGTGATTCATGCTGAAGAGGTACAGATCTGGACGGATATTGATGGAATGCATAATAACGATCCAAGATTTGTTGAAAATACCCATCCTATTTCAAACCTGTCCTTTGATGAAGCTGCCGAATTAGCCTATTTTGGAGCAAAAATATTGCATCCGCAAACAGTGTTGCCCGTTAGGGAAGATAGTATACCCGTGCGTTTAAAAAATACTATGGATCCTGCTGCCGATGGCACGTTGATTTCTAGCGATACCTCGGAAAATGGAATCAAGGCTATAGCTGCAAAAGATAATATTACAGCCATAAAAATTAAATCTGGACGCATGCTTCAAGCCTATGGATTTTTAAAGAAAGTCTTTGAAGTTTTCGAGACTTATGAGACCTCCATAGATATGATTACTACATCAGAAGTGGCAGTATCATTAACAATTGATGATGATAAAAACTTAGATAGAATTGTTTCAGAACTCGAAAAGATTGCATCTATTGAAGTGGATAAGAACCAAACTATTGTGTGTTTGGTAGGACATTCCATTGTTAGCCATGACAGTACCTTTAAGCTATTTCAAATATTACAGGATGTAAAAATTAGAATGATCTCCTACGGAGGTAGCAGAAATAATATTTCTTTGCTTATAAATTCTAATGATAAGATTACTACGCTGAACAAACTAAACGATTATTTATTTGAATTAGTCACTCTTTAAATACCCGAAAATTAGTTTTGTTCCGATAAAAAGGGGTGCTTAAGCACCCCTTTTATATTTTTTAAGAATTCATAAGGTCTTCAATCTCGTCGGCTTCAATAGGAATGTTACGCATCAAGTTAAAGGGCTCGCCATGTTCTTGAATAACCACATCGTCCTCTAGACGTATACCGAAACCTTCATCTGGAATGTATATAGCAGGTTCTACAGTAAAAACCATATTTGGTTGCATGGGTTCGGTTAAGATACCGTAGTCATGTGTGTCTAGTCCCATATGATGGCTGGTACCATGCATAAAATATGTTTTATAAGCTGGCCAATCGGGATTTTCGTTTTGCACATCGGCTTTGTCCAATAAGCCTAAAAGAAGTAATTCGCTGGTCATTAATTTACCAACTTCAACATGGTAAGCTGCCCAATCGGTTCCTGGGATTAACATTTTGGTAGCTTCGATTTTAATCCTATTTACTGCGTTATAGACGGCTTTTTGTCTTTTATTAAAACGACCAGAAACAGGTATGGTTCGGGTCATATCACTAGAATAATTAGCATATTCGGCACCTATATCCATTAAAATTAAATCGCCTGCTTTACATTGTTGGTTGTTTTCTATATAGTGTAACACATTTGCATTATTACCAGAAGCAACTATTGGTGTATAAGCGAATTTTTTAGAGCGGTTGTTTAAAAATTCATGTATGAACTCTGCTTCAATTTCAAATTCCCAGACATTGGGTTTTACAAAATTTAAAACACGCCTAAACCCTTTTTCGGTAATGTCACATGCTTTTTGAATCAAATCAATTTCTATAGGATCTTTAACCGATCTTAAGCGTTGTAAAATAGGCGCGCTTTTGGCGACGCTATGGGCTGGATATTTTTCTTTTAACCACTTGGTGTATCGGTCTTCTCTAGTTTCGGTTTCAACATTAGCACGATAGTGTTCGTTGGTGTTTATGTATACTGTGTCGCATTGTGTCATGAGTTCGAACATGATTTTTTCCATGTCTTGTAACCAATACACTGTTTTTATACCGCTAACCTGAAAAGCTTTATCCTTAGTTAGTTTTTCACCCTCCCAGATGGCAATATGCTCATTGGTTTCTCTTAGAAACAATATTTCACGATGTTTTTCTTTAGGACAATCTGGAAATAAAACTAATATACTTTCTTCTTGGTCTACTCCGCTTAAATAAAAGATATCGCGATGTTGTTCAAAAGGCATGGTGCTATCGGCACTAATAGGATAGATATCGTTCGAGTTAAAAACGGCCAAGCTATTAGGCTTCATTTTTGCCGTAAAGTTTTTGCGGTTTTTAATAAATAACTGATTGTTTATAGGGTAATATTTCATCTGTTTTAAAAATTTTAATTATTTCGGTGGTTAAAAAAATTAAATTTATTTATGTTCATATCATTATGATATCAGCTTATTAGAGTCTAAAATTAAGCAAACTCATGGTACTAAAGTAAAATTCTTGGGATTTCTTAATAATTATTTAAGAATCATTCTAAATAGCAAAAACATGACATACGTAATTTGTCTATAAATGTGGTCATAACTACATTTGTAGATCTTTAAAAACTAACTTTAAAATAATGAGCGGATTTTTTAAATCTTCGATTGGAAGAAAGGTAGCTATGGCGCTTTCTGCATTCTTCCTAATGTTTTTCTTAATTATTCATTTAGCGGTAAATATTACTTCTTTGTTTAGTGAAAATTTGTTCAACGAACTATCGCATTTTATGGGAACAAATCCTTTAGTGCAATTGGTTTTACAGCCAGTTTTAATTTTTGGTGTTGTTTTCCATTTTGTAATGGGCTTTATTTTAGAATTAAAAAATAAAAAGGCCCAAGGTGTAGCTTATGCCAGGAACAATGGAGCAGCTAATTCTACTTGGATGAGTCGAAATATGATTTACAGTGGACTAGTAATTTTAGCTTTTTTGGTAGTCCATTTTGCAGATTTTTGGGTTCATGAAATCAATGTAAAATATATTAATGTTCAACCTGAAGACCCTTCGCGGTATTATCATGAATTGGTCGAAAAGTTTTTGCCTATGTGGAGAGTGACTGCTTATGTAGTAGCATTTATTCTTTTAGGACTGCACTTAGCCCACGGTTTTACTTCGGCATTTCAATCTATGGGTTCAACTGCTGGTAGAAAAGCAACATTGCAAAAACTTGGTAAAGTATATTCTATTGTCATTCCATTAGGATTTATAGTTATTGCTTTATTTCATCATTTTAACCATTAATCTTAATAAAAATGGCTTTAGATTCAAAAGTACCAAAAGGTCCAATTAAAGATAAATGGACAGATTATAAAAATAAAATCAACCTTGTAAACCCAGCAAATAAGCGTCATATAGACGTAATTGTTGTAGGTACAGGTTTAGCAGGAGGTTCAGCTGCTGCAACCTTGGCAGAATTAGGTTATAATGTAAAGGCATTTGCTTATCAAGACTCACCGCGCAGGGCACACTCTATCGCTGCTCAAGGCGGTATTAACGCTGCTAAAAATTATCAAGGAGATGGTGATTCCACTTACCGATTATTTTACGATACTGTAAAGGGGGGGGATTACCGTTCACGTGAGGCAAATGTTTATCGTTTGGCTGAGGTGTCTGCAAATATTATAGACCAATGTGTAGCACAAGGGGTCCCTTTCGCTCGTGATTATGGTGGGTTATTGGATAACCGTTCGTTTGGTGGGGTTTTAGTTTCTAGAACTTTTTACGCAAAAGGGCAAACGGGTCAGCAGTTATTATTAGGAGCTTATTCTGCAATGAATCGTCAGATTGCTCGTGGTAAGATTGAAATGTTTAATCGTCACGAAATGTTAGATGTTGTAATTGTTGATGGTAAAGCAAGAGGTATTATTGCTCGAAATTTAATAACTGGTGAAATTGAGCGTCATTCGGCACATGCAGTTGTTATTGCTTCTGGCGGATATGGAAATGTTTATTTCTTATCAACTAACGCTATGGGTTCTAATGCAACGGCAGCATGGAAAATTCACAAGAAAGGAGCATTTTTTGCCAACCCTTGTTACACGCAAATTCATCCAACTTGTATTCCGCGTTCTGGAGATTATCAGTCTAAATTAACGTTAATGTCCGAGTCATTGCGTAACGATGGCCGTATTTGGGTGCCTAAAAACATAGAGGATGTTAAGGCCATTCGTGAAGGTCGTAAAAAACCAACCGATTTGTCTGAAGACGAACGCGATTATTATTTAGAGCGTCGTTACCCTGCATTTGGTAACTTGGTGCCACGTGACGTAGCATCTCGAGCTGCAAAAGAGCGTTGCGATGCGGGTTACGGTGTAAATGCTACTGGTGAAGCGGTGTATTTAGATTTTGCTTCAGCTATCGAGCGTTACGGAAAAGAGCAGGCAAAGATTCATAATATACAAAACCCTTCCAAAGAAAAAATTACCCAACTGGGTGAGAAAATAGTGGAAGCTAAGTATGGTAATTTATTCCAAATGTATGAGAAAATTGTTGACGAGAACCCATACAAAACCCCAATGATGATTTACCCGGCAACACACTATACAATGGGTGGTGTTTGGGTAGATTATAACTTAATGACAACCATTCCTGGATGTTACTGTATTGGTGAGGCTAACTTCTCAGATCACGGTGCTAATAGACTTGGGGCTTCTGCTTTAATGCAAGGTCTGGCAGATGGTTATTTTGTGTTGCCTTATACAATTGGTGATTATTTAGCCGATGATATTCGTACAGGTAAAATTCCAACGGATTCAAAAGAATTTGATGAAGCTGAAAAAGCAGTAAAAGATAGGATTGAATTCTTCATTAATAATAAAGGTTCTAAATCTGTGGATTATTTCCATAAACGTCTAGGAAAAGTAATGTGGGATAAGGTAGGGATGGCTCGTAATGAAAAAGGGTTGAAAGAAGCCATGACTGAAATTAAACAAATTCGTGAAGAGTTCTGGAAAGAAGTAAAAGTGCCTGGAAGTGCAAACGAAATGAATCCAGAGTTAGAGAAGGCTGGTCGAGTGGCTGATTTTCTTGAATTAGGTGAACTATTTGCTAAAGATGCTTTAATGAGGGAAGAATCTTGTGGAGGTCACTTTAGGGAAGAATCGGTTGAAGAAAGCGGTGAGCAAAAAGGAGAAGCAAAACGTAACGATAAAGAATTTGCATTTGTTGCTGCTTGGGAGTACAAAGGAGAGCCTGCAGACGCAGTATTACATAAAGAAGAGTTAGAATTTAAAGATATTGAACTAAAACAACGTTCATACAAATAAGATTGACACTATGAATTTAACACTTAAAATTTGGAGACAGAAAGACTCAAATGTGAGGGGTCAAATGGTCGAATATAAAGTAACTGATATTTCAGAACATATGTCTTTCTTAGAAATGATGGATGTTTTGAATGAACAATTAGTTAATGCTGGAGATGAGCCTGTAGCTTTTGATCACGATTGTAGAGAAGGAATTTGCGGCATGTGTTCTATGTATATTAATGGTGAGGCACATGGTCCGGATAGAGGCGTTACAACGTGTCAGTTACATATGCGTATGTTTAACGATGGTGATACCATTACTATTGAACCATTTAGAGCGGCGGCTTTCCCTGTGATTAAAGATTTAGTTGTAGATAGAACAGCTTTCGAACGTATACAACAAGCAGGTGGGTATATTTCTGTAAATACTTCTGGAAATACACAGGATGCGAATGCTATTCCTATTTCTAAACATGCAGCCGATGAGGCTATGGATGCTGCTACTTGTATTGGTTGTGGCGCATGTGTGGCGACCTGTAAAAACTCGTCTGCTATGTTATTTGTTGGAGCTAAGGTGAGCCAATATGCATTATTGCCACAAGGACAGATTGAGGCTGCAGATCGAGTTAGGAATATGGTTGCTCAAATGGATCTTGAAGGCTTTGGTAATTGTACCAACACAGGTGCATGTGAAATTGAATGTCCAAAAGGTATTTCTTTAGATAATATCGCTAGAATGAATCGGGAATTGATGAAGGCAAGTTTTTAGTCAAAAAACTTTAAAATAATATAAAAAAAGACCTATAACAGAAGTTGTGGGTCTTTTTTGTTAGGTTATTTTAAACAAGAAAAGGCATAATCACAAATAAACTCCCATTTAAATAATGAGAATTAACAAATGAAAAAATTCATGTACTTTTGGTGCTGACCAATTCAAATCATGAAAAAATATATTTTCGTTTTAACTTCATTTTGCCTTATACTATGTGTTAATGTTTTTCCACAGGCCCCAGAGCTAAAAGATGACTTGTTTGATGGAGAAGCATTATTGATGCATGTAAAAAACTTATCGTCTGATGCTTTTGAAGGCAGACGAACGGGAACCAAAGGAGCCGTTAAAGCCAGAAAGTATATTATTAATGCATTCTGTAAACTACAAGTTAAGCCTTTGAGAAAGAGTTATGAGCAATCTTTTATGTTTATAAAAAACAAAAAGGAATATAAAGGGGTTAATATTTTAGGTTTGATTAAAGGCACCTATAAACCCAATAAATATATTGTTGTCAGTGCACATTATGACCATGAAGGCATAAAAAATGGACAGATTTACAATGGAGCAGATGATAATGCCTCTGGAGTATGTGCATTATTTAGTTTTGCTGAATATTTTAAAGTACACCCACCAAAGCACTCCGTTATTTTAGTGGCTTTTGATGCTGAAGAATTGGGACTTAGAGGTTCTAGACATTATGTGAACAATACTGTTGTACCTTCTAAAAACATCCTTTTAAATATTAATATGGACATGATTAGCAGAAGTGGCAATAAGGAGCTATTTGTAGTTGGAGTAGAAACTCATCAGCATTTTAAGCAGCTTTTTTCTAGTAAAGAATTTAAAACAGAAGATATAAAAATTTTAGTGGGACATGATGGTTATGATGAAAAGGATAATTGGACCTATTCTTCAGATCATGCCAATTTTTACAAGAAAGGGATTCCTTTCTTGTATTTTGGGGTTGAAGATCACGAAGATTATCACGAACCCACAGATGATTTTGAAAATATCCATCCCGAGTTTTATTGCAAGGCAGTAAAACAAATCATTACTGTTTTTAAGCAAATTGATTTATTATCTTTTTAAAAATAAGCCTTTAACTGCACACTGCCCGTGTGTATGGTTTTACTGGTTTCGGTTTTTCGGCCAAAATAACTCAAGTTGAGGTCTAAAAAATTGGTAAGTTTCTTTTGCGCCAATAAAGTCCAGGTAAAATTGGTGCCTGGTTGCAATCCTTCTAGCATTTGGTAGGCAACAGGCGTATTTGCATTTCCAGTGAAGCTGTTGGAAAAGTAATTGAATTCTCCATTTATAGCCCCTTTTTCATTTTTGGTTAAGCTAAAGGACAGGCCATATTTTTGCTGTTGTAAGGTTTCCTTATTACCAATGGTATTGTCTTTATTGGCGTATTGATAAAACACATCAAATCTGGAATTATCCCCAAGGAGGTAAGACAGTTTTGGATTGAATCGGGATTCATCGAAATTGTAGTTTTTACTCGTAAAGTTTTCGCTTATGCTTTCGATATTGTCAAAAGCCGAGATTAATGTAATAAGCCAACTCTCTTTTATCTTATGAGTGAAATTAAATTGATGGCTCTTTATATTGTTTTCAATAAATCCAATGGATAAAATATTTCTAGATTTGTTGGAGAGATATGTGTATGAGGTGGTATAATATTGTTTTCCGCGATTGAAAAAGAATACATTTCTAAAATTTAACTGCAAACCTAACGGATTGCCATCTTTTGTTTCAAAAGGATTTAGATTAAAAGTATAATTATCTCGTTTAGTTTTACGATCTATTAAATAGCTGGCCTGATTATAAAAGTGCGACCAGATTTTTTTTGAATTATTCTCCGAAATAGTCCATTGTGACGGATTAATGATTAAGGTTTGGCTGAATCGGTTTTGATGTGTCTTTATAAAAACACGATTGGGTAATAATACTCTTATATATTTACCTTGATCTTGAAATTGAGCAATTTCAAATTCCTCAAGTTCCTGTATGCCATTGTTATTGTAGTCAATCCAAGTATATCTGCCTTGCCCTGGTTCTACTTCAATATAGGTAAAATCTTGTTGTGGTAAAGTGCCAGAGGTAGTTTCAAAAATGGTATTCCATTGTATTAATTGTTTAAACAACTTTTGATTGTATTGTAGACGTGAGTTTAAAGATTGTTCATCTTTTTCAGTGTCTTCTACATCTTTTAAGATTCTGTAATTAGCATACAGTGACAAATTGGTGTTTTTGTTTTGTACAAGCCTAGAGTCTAGGTAAAACGTGTTAGAGGTATTGACACGTTTTAATTGATTGTTTCTAATGCTATCGTTTATGCGATATTTATAACCGATTTCAGCAAAAACTTTGGTGCTATCACCAACACCTGTAAACATTTCATAGGATTTAAATCTTTGGCTCAACAGTGTAAGATCTCTGGAGGAAACCTCACGTTGCTCATTATCTTCAATAGCCAGTTTGGTGCCTAACCAGCCTTTTTTTAAGCTATATGTTATGCGGTTGTATGATCTAAAAAACGTTGAGGTGCTAATCAATGCATTTGCATTTAAAATACTTGAATGTGAAGTTATAAGTAATTTATTTAACAGTAAGTGAGTATTAAAAACATGACGATTACCATTAAAGCCTTCCGAAAAATTCAAATGCTCAAATTGATAGTCTATAAATCCCTTTTTAAGATGATGCGTGCGAAATCCAGAATAAATAAGTTTTTGGTTGCCTAAGTTGCTCACTATGTTATTACCTGTTGGTTGCCCTAAATTCCAATCACGGTTAAATTCGGCTTTATACAAACGTTGAATGGTACGGTAATTGGCATCAATAAAGTCCACATTAACAAAGGCATCAACAGCCCATGAGCTGTCGCGTTTTATTAAAGTTTGTTCGGCTTTGAATTTTCCAGCAAAGCCGTCATTATTAGCATCATCGGTATTGGAAAACAAGTTCAAATCGTTTTTGCTTCCCGAAGCTTCAAAGCGAATATTTGTTTTTTCACTAGGTTGGTAAATGCCATTTATAACTGCTATTTGCAGTTTGATAGGGGCAATAAGTTCTATCACAGGAGCATAATTGCCCAAACCTATACCTGCATATTCATAAATATTGTTAATGGCCTTGGTGCTGCTTAAAATATAATCGCCTTGGTTGTCACCAACCAAACTAAAGGTGACACGGTAGAGTTCGTCTTCAGGATTATTAGAAAACACAAAGGCTTCAACGCCATTTATCAATTCTTTTTTATAAAGAATTCTATTGTCGCTATAGGGTTCTGGAACTTCTGAAGGAGCCACCATTAAATTACGATCATCCCCAGCATTGGATAATATTTGTACTTGTTCCTCCGATAAATTTTGTTGTAATGGCTGGTTTTTAGCATCGTTTTCAGAATAAACCGACACACCAATTTTCAACTTTTTACTTTCGTAATTTCCACCACCAAAAGTCACTAAGCGCGAATAATTTCGCTCAGAAAATTGATAATCGACCGTAATGCGCATTTCGGAAGTAATAGGGAAGGTGGAATTGAAAATGATTTCCCCAGCATTATAATCAATGATATAATCTTGGTCTTCACCACGTTTTACAGCTACTCCATTTACGTAAACTGTTTCACTTCCCGATACAATGAGTACAAACAATTCCCCATTGGGACCTTGTAGCTTATAAGGGCCTTGATTGCCTTCTTGAGCTGTAAACTGACTAGTTGTAAACTGGCCCCTTACCAACGCGCCTGATGCGAAGAGATTGGTTTGTTGGTCGTTTTCACCCAAATTGAGATTAACCAATAAGCCTTGTACCCGTTTGGAAAAATTAGCAAAGTAGGAGTTTGTATTTAGTAAATCGATATCTCCTGCACGAATGTTCCACGTATCGCTAAACAATTCAATAAACACTTGATCGAATTCATCTAAACGTTGCGAATAACCACTTTCCTGTAGTGGAATGTTGGCATCTTGTATTGATGCCCTTAGTGAGACCTTGTCGTTTAGTTTTCCCGTAATCTGCAAATCGAGCTCACTGTTCAATACTGAATTTTGATTGTTTCCAATGGTAACGCCCCTTGAAATACTCCCTGATGTGGTCAATCCATCAAAAGGGATGAAATTGTTATCTCTGTTAGATTCTGATAATTTATAAAGCTTTTGTAGGGTGCTAGTATTTTCAACAATAATGTTTTCATCAAGCTGTCTGTAGGTTCTGGTTAAAAACTCAGGAAATTTCAAAAAATTAATAATAACGGAATCGGTTGCAATTGGTTTTTTAAAGGTTACAATGGCCTTAGGAAAATCAACTTGGTAAAAAGAAGAATCAATAACGGAACTATCTTTTGTTTTAATGGAAAACCAATGGGGGTTAATACTAACACTGTCAATACGAATGGTGTCTAGTAAAGCCACTTTTATAGTTCTATAATTGGATGTTCGGTCTTGCGAATACCCAAAAATACCAATACAGAAAATGATAAAACAGAATAGATACTTCATCAAATATTAAAACAGCGGGTTTGAACTATTATTGTTGATACTTTTTCTTAAAACTCCTTAGCTTATCCATAGTGTAAAAGTAACGTATTATTTATTTTAGCAGACATTAGCTTATTTGATAAATGAGAGTTCATATAGCTTAGAAGCTTAAATATTTTAATATGCTATGAATAATAGTTATTTTTAAAATTAAACCTGAAAATGATACAGTCTTGAATTCGTGGCAATAAATAAAATTAATACATGAAAATTATATCATACAACGTAAACGGCATTCGTGCAGCTCTTAATAAGGGCTTTATAGATTGGTTAAAATCGGCCAGTCCAGATGTGATTTGTTTACAGGAAATAAAGGCCTTAAAGGAACAATTGGATTTAGATATTTTTAACGCAGCAGGTTATGTACACCAATATTGGTTTAGTGCCCAAAAGAAAGGTTATAGCGGCGTTGCCATTTTAAGTAAAATAAAACCGAATCATGTCGAGTATGGCACAGGAATTGAGTCAATGGATACCGAAGGTAGAAACCTACGTGCCGATTTCAATGGTCTATCGGTGATGAGCTTATACCTGCCTTCAGGAACCAATGATGCACGATTAGACCATAAACTGGAATATATGGCCATGTTTCAAGATTATATTAATACTATAAAGCAAGACATCCCAAATCTTATCATTTGTGGAGATTACAACATTTGCCACGAAGAAATAGACATTCACAACCCCAAAGGCTTGAAAAATGTTTCAGGTTTTTTACCAGTTGAGCGGGAGTGGATTGGTAATTTTATAGCTAACGGATTTATAGATTCGTTCCGTTATTTAAACCCCGAAAAACAACAATATAGCTGGTGGAGTTATCGTGCCAATGCCCGAGCCAATAACAAAGGTTGGCGGTTGGATTACGCCATGGTTGCCCAAGCATTACAAGAAAATATAAAAAGAGCCGTTATACTTTCGGATGCAGTGCATAGTGACCACTGTCCTGTTTTAGTGGAAATAGATAAATATTTTAGTAAAAAAACAATTTTTTGAACCTTTAAAAATGATAAAAAAAACTTTATTAACCGTTTTAACTCTAGCTTTGGTAACTAGCTGTGTGTCTCCCAAAGTCTATAAAGATTTAGAAGCTAAATACGATAATTTAAAAAAGGAAAACCGTAAGCTTTCAGATGAAAATGAGCTGTTGAATAGTGGAAAGATTGCAGCTGAAAATGAATTGAAACAGCTTAAAGCCGCTTATAAAGAAGCCGTTGCTCAACGCGATAAATTACAAGCCGATTATAATGCTACAAAGGCCAATTATGAAGCATTAAAAGATTCTTATGATGCTTTAGAGAAAAACAGTTCGGCAGCTATAGCTGCTAATTCCCAAAAGAACCGGGAGCTGTTGGCACAATTGGAAGCAAAGGAACAGGCTTTGGCTGCTGAAAATGCCCGTTTAGAAAAATTGAAACGGGAATTGGAAGATCGTTCAAACCGTGTGGCCGAGTTGGAAAGTGTTATAGCGGCTAAAGATGAAGCCATGTCAGCATTAAAAGATGCTATTTCAAGAGCATTAACCGACTTTGAAGGTAAGGGACTTACTGTTGAACAGCGTGATGGAAAAGTTTACGTGTCAATGGAAAATAAACTATTGTTTGAATCTGGTAGCTGGGCAGTAGGAACAGAAGGACGTCGTGCTGTTATGCAGTTGGGAACTGTACTTGCAGATAACCCTGATATTGCTGTGCTTATTGAAGGTCATACCGATAATGTGCCATACCAAGGCTCGGGGGCGTTAAAAGGAAACTGGGATTTGTCTACCAAACGTGCTACGGCCATTGTTGATATTTTGAGTGAAAATGGAAATATAAATGCAGAAAACCTTACAGCAGCCGGTCGAGGTGAGCATTCACCAATAGCTACCAACGACACCCCTGAAGGGAGAGCCAAAAACAGACGTATTGAAGTTATTTTAACACCTAAATTAGATGAGCTGTCTAGGTTGTTAAGTGATAATTAGAGTTAGCCTGATAATGTAGCTTTGATAGCTGAGCCTTTATAAGCTACCAAAAAAAATGTATAATAAACTAAATAAAAAACCTTTAAAGTATGACGACTTTTAAAGGTTTTTTATCTTTAAGGTTCAGTCTAAAAATCATAAGTTTTGAAAATAAAAGAAGTTAACCATGAAATTTACTAACCTACCGCATACCAACATTAAAGTGAGTAAGATATGTTTGGGAACTATGACATGGGGTCGCCAGAATACTGAATCTGAAGGCCATGAGCAGTTGGATTATGCGTTTAACGAAGGCATTAATTTTATAGATACGGCAGAGTTATACCCTGTACCAGCCACACCTGAGACCAGTGGTCGAACTAGTGAGATTATAGGAACCTGGCTAAAAAAAACAGGCAATAGGGATAAGGTGGTTATTGCCAGTAAAGTTATAGGTCGAACCAGTGATTATGTAGCGCATATTAGAACAACAGGATTCAGCCCATTATCTATACAAGACGCTATTGTAAAAGAACTGAAACGTTTACAAACCGATTATATTGATTTGTACCAGTTGCATTGGCCAGAGCGATTGACCAATACCTTTGGAAAGCTAGATTACAAGCATGACCCAAATGATACATGGCAGGATAATTTTAACGAGGTACTTCATGAATTAGATAAGCATATTAAAGCTGGCAAAATTAGGTATGTGGGTTTGTCCAATGAAAAGGCATGGGGAGCCATGCGCTATCTGGAAGAGCATAAAATGAATAATCTACCCAGAATGATTACCATACAAAATGCCTATTCGTTATTAAACAGGACCTTTGAAGGTGATTTGGCAGAAGTGTCCATACGGGAAGGCATTGGTTTATTGGCCTATTCCACCTTGGCTTTTGGTATGCTCACAGGAAAATATACTAATGGTACCGCTGACTCTAATTCTAGGTTAAACCGTTTTCCTCAATTAAAGCGTTATAGTGGGGAACGCACTAGAAAAGCCACCGAAAAATATGTACAATTGGCGAAAGATTATAACATAAGCCCAGCGCAAATGGCTTTGGCCTTTGTAAATCAACAACCTTTTTTAACCAGTAATATTATAGGGGCTACTAATTTAAAACAGCTTAAGGAGAATATTGATAGTGTTCATATTAATTTAAGTGAGGCATTACTATCTGAAATTAACACAATACATCAAACCACCCCCAATCCGGCGCCATAGTATTTTTTCTATTTGAAAAGCAATTTTAACAATAAATATTTTGTAAAAGAAATAGAAAAAAATTATTCTATAAAAACACAAAAGCTGACAAAAGTAAGTTTTTAATGCAACTACTATCAGTAACTTTGTAGTATAAAAATATTTTTCTATTTATTATGACAGTTAAAAATATACTTTTAGGCTGTTCGATTTTGTGTGCTATAGTGTCTTGCAATAACACAAAAAAACCATCACAGTTAAATCTTGAAAATAAAGAGTCACATTGGAGTTACTCCGGCGAAACATCTCCAGAACACTGGGTGGATATAGAAAAAAACTCAGATTGTGGAGGTAAACACCAATCGCCTATTAACATTTTACACAAAGATGTTGATTCTGTACAAAAGAAAGGCGATTTAAAAATATTATATACGCCAAGTACATTAATAAGCAATGTTGATAATAATGGGCACTCCATTCAATTTAATTTTGAGGAAGGTGATTCAATAAATTATAATAATAAGACGTATTGTTTAAAGCAAATCCATTTTCACGAACCCTCAGAACATAAAATCAATGGGGTTATTTATCCCATAGAGATGCACTTGGTACATGTTGGCCGAACAGGAGAAATAACTGTATTGGGTATTTTTGGAGAAGAAGGAGACCAAAGTCAATTGTTTGAATTTTTTGAAAGTTTTTTGCCTTTGCAAAATGGAGAGTCAAAAGAAATACATCAAAAAATTGATTTATCGAGTCTTTTTTTAAAGGATAAGCATTACTATTCATACAATGGTTCTTTAACAACTCCACCTTGTACTGAGAATGTGAATTGGATTGTTTTTAAAGAGCCTATTATTTTGTCTGAATTAGAAGTGTTGAAACTTAAAGAAACTATGCCTCTTAATAATTACAGGAATGAGCAGGCCTTAAATGGAAGGGTTGTGCGTTATAATTATTAGATATATTTGTTATATGAAAGCAAAAAACCCTTTACTTAGATAAGTAAAGGGTTTTTATTATTTAATCTGTTTACCATCTTTATCAAAAAAGTGGTATTCTAGATATGTGTAAACATCTCTTGGTAAAATTTTGCCTTTAATCTTAACTCATTTAATGTATTAAATTGTTTTCGTTATCATCTAAAAATTCATTTTATGTAATAGAGCAGTAAATCTAGGGTCATTTCTAATAGCTTCAAAATCAATACTGTGTTTTATTCTTGGAAGATGGGTTTCACGAGCTTCATAACTTCTTTCCAGATAGTCAAGTGCTTTTTGGTAGTAGCCAACTAAACATAAGAAAGCAGCCGAATTGTAGTACTGATCCTTTACCGAAAAAGATAAATCGTCTATGCAACAATTAAGAACGCCTTTTATACCATCTTCTTCAAACACTCTATCTATTTTAGCTTCGTCTTTAATACCATTCCTTGCTAGAATTAGTTTCAACTGTTTGTATGCTAAACTTTCTTCTCCTAATCTCATAAAATTCTTGAAATAATATGCATACCAAGGCTCATCACTAATTTCAACGGATTTATTAAGATGATTTAGAGATTTTGTAAAATCTCTACTATTGTAAAATATGATGCCACTAATGTTAAACATGATGCCCGAATTTGGATTGAATTTTACTGCCAAATCTATTTGCTCCCTGGCTTCTTCCTTTCTACCTAAAATATCAAGCAATATTGCATAATACAAATGTGCTGTTGCATAATTGGGCGCTAAATCTATGGCTTTTTTAATTTCTTTTTCGGCATAAACCCAATTCCATTCATACCAAAAGGCTGTTGCTCCCAAGGTGGCATGCGCCGCTGCAATATTGTCGTCAATTGAGAGTGCTTTCATGGCATATTCTTTTCCTTTTCTAAAGCTTTCCTCTTTATCGTACCATCCAAAAACAGCCATGATATAATATGCATCCGCCAATCCAGCATAAGCCAAGGCATAATTTGGCTCAAGATCAATTGCTTGCTCAAAATATCTAATACTCTTTTTTAAGTCTTCTTCCTTTCTCCTTTGCCAAAAAAACCGCCCTTTAAGATATAGGTTGTAAGCCTCTACATTTTCTGCGGGGGCTTCATCTAACTTTGCAAGGTTGGAAACCGTAAGTTTCCTTTCGAGTTGTTTGGCTACTTCTCTGGCTATATCACTCTGTAGCTCAAAAACATCCTGATAATCCCGCTCATAACTCTCTGCCCAAAGGTGTTTGTCTAAATTGGCGTCTATCAATTGTATCACAATCCTTACTCTTTTGCCATGTCTTTGAACACTGGCCTCCAATAGATGGGTAATATTTAACCCTTTCGCCAATTCAGGAACTGTTTTAGTTTCTCTAGGGTAATTCTCCATGGTTGTCCTAGATAAAACATTGAGATTGTCCAAACTTGACAAATGGTTAAGGATTTCCTCCATAATCCCATCGGCGAAGTATTGATTGGACACATCTTCGGTTAAATTTTTAAAAGGGAGCACTCCTATCGTAACTAAATCCTGATTTTTGCTTGTACTGCCAGCTAAAGTTATGGTAAACAAAGCAAGTATGACCAAGGCTAAAACTGCTCCAATTAAAGTCCACTTTCCTATGGACGTCTTTGATTTGGATGAAACTGAGGCATGCACTAAAAGCTCCAACTTTTCGGACACCTCTTTTTGTTTAGCTTTACCTGGTGAACATTTATAGTGATCTTGAAAACACTTGGAAAAGTATGATGGACTACTAAACCCAACGGCATAAGCAATTTCGGAAACAGATGACACATCGTCTTTCAATAAGTTATAAGCTTTTTCCAGTCTAAATAACTTTATGAATTCACTAGTGCTTGTATTTTTTATTTGATGAAGCTTTCTATGGAGTTGTGATCGGCTAACCCCCATGGCCAAAGAAAGTTCAGTCACTCCAAAGTTTTCGTTATGGTAGTTTGCGTCCAATATACCGTTAAGCTTTGCTATAAATGTGCATTCCTTTGAAAAGGTTCGATCCATGGTTTATAAAAATATGAATCATGAATTTACATAATAAAATTATTCGGACAAAAATATGCAGTCAAGAATCCTAATTTCAAGATGTTTTACTATCAACAACATAATTAAAAGGATTTGCAACATATGTAACAGGTATTGCAACATAGATAAATTATCCTATGTATTTAAAGAAATAACTTAGATGAAGCTATTAAATGAGCTATAGTTAAGTTGTTAAATTAAAATGAAACAAAATGAAAACATTAAGATTACTATTAGTGATTAGCGGTGTACTTTTTTTAATCACTGCTTGCGAATTGAATGAAGACCCCATTATTGAAGATAACTTCATTGAATCGAACTTTCAATCTAAAACAGCAAAGCAAAAAGAGCTGCCATATAAGGCCAAAATGTTTACAAGACCAGCTGAAGGAACTCCAACTGGAGATTGCCCCTCCGCCAACTCACCAACCAATTTTTGGAGACCAGAGCATCAAGTAGGCAATGGCAACGCAACGCATTTAGGGAACTTTACAACAGATTTAAAATTTTGCTTCCACATTGTTTTAAATGAGCAAGGTATGCCTGATTTTGCCAATGGTATGGGTGAGTTTACAGGTGGAGCCAGTGCTATAGAAGCCAATAATGGTGACCTATTATATACAAAGGGAAGAGGCAGTCAGGTAATGCCCATCCAAGATGACATATATATCTTAGAATTTTTTCATGTAGTTGATATTACTGGTGGTACTGGACGGTTTGAAAATGCCTCAGGTCAATTTGTTAACCATGGTATGGTAAGAGCTGATGGTACCGGAACCGATCATACCCAGGAAGGTATTATTATTTTGAAATGATGCAAAAACGGAATTAGAAAAATGTTTTAAACCAAAAAAACCCTTTACTTAGATAAGTAAAGGGTTTTTATTATTTAATCTGTTTACCATCTTTATCAAAAAAGTGGTACTCTAGATAAGTGTAAGCATCTCTTGGTAAAATTTTAACCCATTTTTTGTGTTCAAAAAACCATTTTGAACGTACAGATGGAAAACCTTTTGTTAAAAAGGCTGCTATAAAAGGATGTGTGTTTAAGGTCAGCTTTTTATAGTCTTTCTTAAATAGTCGTTCAAGATCATGCGTTATTTTTTGTACAATACCAATAGGAGCTTCAACCTCCGAACCATTAATGCTGTTAGGGTTTTCCTCACGGGTTTTAATGTTCATTTCTGGGCGCACACGCTGTCTTGTTATTTGTATCAAACCAAATTTACTTGGCGGCAATATTTTGTGTTTTGCCCTATCATCCTTCATTTCATCACGAAGATGGTTAAATAGGTTTTGCCTATTTTCGGCATTGGTCATGTCTATAAAATCAACCACTATAATACCACCCATATCACGTAATCGTAACTGTCGGGCAATTTCGGTGGCTGCAATTAAATTAACTTCCAGTGCTGTTTCCTCTTGGTTATTGGCTTTGTTAGATCTGTTACCGCTGTTTACGTCTATAACATGCAGGGCTTCGGTGTGTTCTATCACTAAATAAGCACCTTTTGCCATAGAAACGGTTTTGCCAAAGGAAGTTTTAATTTGCCGTTCTATTCCAAATTTTTCGAAAATGGGAACGGTGGATTGATACAATTTAACTATTGATTCTTTTTTTGGTGCAATTTCCTGCACGTAATCTTTAATTTGATAGTAAAGCTCTTCATCATCAACAGTAATGCCAGTAAAGGTGTCGTTGAATATGTCTCGTAAAATAGACGAGGCTTTATTCATTTCACCTAAAACTTTACTGGGATGATGGGCTTTGTGTAGCTTTTTACACATTGCTGTCCAACGACTAAGCAAACGTTGTAAGTCTTGATCTAGTTCAGCTACTTTTTTGCCTTCTGCTACCGTACGAACTATAATGCCAAACCCTGATGGTGTTATACTTTTAACCAGTCGTTTTAATCGATCTTTTTCATCCTTATCTTCTATTTTTTGAGAAATAGAAATACGGTTGGAAAAAGGAACCAAAACAATATATCTACCAGCAATAGAAAGCTCTGAGCTTATTCTTGGCCCTTTTGTAGATATAGGTTCTTTTACTATTTGTACTAATAGCGATTGATTTGATTTTAAGACATCGGTAATTTTACCGTCTTTATCAATATCTTTTTCAAATGGGAAATTTTTTAAAGAAAAATCTTTTAGTTTACCTGTGCTTACACGTTTTGTGAACTTCAAAAGAGAAGGTAGTTTTGGCCCTAAATCGTGATAGTGCAAAAATGCATCTTTCTCATAACCTACATTAACAAATGCGGCATTTAGTCCAGGAACAGCTTTTCTTATTTTGGCTATAAACACATCGCCAACAGAGAAGTTGTTACCATCTTCATCTTTCTGTAATTCAATTAGTTTTCCATCTTTAAGTAAGGCAAAATCAACTTCTTCGGAACTAGATCTAATAATCAATTCTTTATCCATTTAGTTAATTTTAATCCACCACAAACACATGTGACAGATGGATTATACAATATCTTTTCTGATGGAGAGAAATGGTATTCAATCATCAGTTATCATCTTTTTAGTTTTATGATACAAAATCAAAGTTGTAATAAGATGATATTTCACAGGATTTTTTTAAATCCATGGAGCTTAGTATAGTAAGCTCATTTCAAAGAACGTTTTGTGTTTTAAAACTAAAAAAGTAGTTAGCCAACTACTTTTTTAGTTTATTTTTTCTTTTTGTGACGGTTAGCGCGTCTACGTTTTTTACGTTTATGCGTCGCTACCTTATGTCTTTTGCGTTTTTTACCACTTGGCATAAATAGTGTCTTTTAAATTAATGATTCTTTTTAAGGCTAATCCCGACAACTATCGGGACAGCATATTACTTTTACTTGACTTCTACATTAGTTTTAACGCCTTCAACAAAAACTTTTGCAGGCTTAAATGCAGGAATATTATGAGCTGGTATTTTAATAGTTGTGTTTTTGGAAATGTTTCTTCCAGTTTTTTCAGCTCTTGTTTTAATAATAAAGCTTCCAAAACCTCTTAAGTAAACATTGTCACCACTTTCTAATGATGTTTTTACTTCTTCCATGAATGTTTCAACAGTTGCTTGAACATCTCCTTTTTCAATTCCTAATTTTTCAGAAATTTTTGCTACTAAATCAGCCTTAGTCATTTTTATTTTTTATTTTTTAGTTACTATTATCGTTTTTAAAGGGATGCAAATATAGGAATTAAATATTCAATATTTCAAACCTAATTCATTAAAATTTAAGATTATAAACGTTTATTTTAGCACTTTGTTTAAATCGTATACATGCAATTTCCTAAAATTTTAATGCGCTGGTATTCAGTTAATAAAAGGAGTTTGCCTTGGAGGGAGACAACCAACCCTTATCATATCTGGCTATCGGAAATTATTTTGCAGCAAACGCAAGTGACCCAGGGGCTGCCGTATTACGAAGCATTTTTGGAGCAGTATCCTACGGTTTTCGATCTTGCTGAAGCTAAGGAAAGTGCAGTGTTAAAATTATGGCAGGGGTTGGGTTATTATTCCAGAGCTAGAAACTTGCATACTACCGCTAAATATATTGTTAATGAACTTAATGGGGTTTTTCCAAATAACTATAAGGACCTATTAAAGTTAAAAGGTGTTGGTGATTATACGGCAAGTGCCATAGCTTCCATTTGCTTTAATAATGTTACTGCAGTGGTTGATGGGAATGTATATAGAGTATTATCCAGATATTTTGCTATTGAAACACCCATTAATACAACTATTGGGGCTAAAGAATTTAAAGCTTTAGCACAAGAATTAATTGATAATGATAATCCTGCTTTGTTTAACCAAGCCATTATGGAGTTTGGTGCTCGTCAATGCCGACCTAAAAATCCAGATTGTTCGGTTTGTCCGTTGCAGGAGGGGTGTTTAGCATTGGGCACAAATAAAATAGACATGTTACCCGTAAAACTTAAAGCAGCAAAAGTTAAGAAAAAGCATTTCAATTTTTTGGTGTTTATTTCAAATGATGGTAAAACAGTATTAGAACAACGTAAGGATAAAGGGATATGGCAAAACCTATATCAATTCCCCCTAATAGAGACGGTTAAAGCTATTAATGTTCCACAACTAAAAGTTTTATTGAATACTCATGATCTATTAAAAAACAAAACCTTTGATATTGCCTTATATAATAAAGATACAATAGTTCATAAGCTATCTCATCAGCATTTATATACAAAGTTTTGGATTGTGAAAGTTGATGATTTAGGAAGTAAAGGCATTTTTACAAAGGATATTCACCAATATGCGGTTCCTGTTTTAATAGGAAATTTCATTGAGGCGTTTAATTTCTAAAACAATAGTTAAGCAATCACATTTTTTTATTAATTTTAAAAAAATGCAAAGCAAATGACTAATTTTGCTTTTTAAAATAAAGAAAACCATGTCAGGAACATTGAATAAAGTAATGCTAATAGGGCATTTAGGGGATGAGGTAAAAATGCATTATTTTGAAGGCGGAGGTTGTGTAGGGCGTTTTCCATTGGCTACCAACGAAACCTATACAAATAAGCAAACCAATGAACGGGTTACCAGTACAGAATGGCATAATATAGTAGTGCGAAATAAAGGTGCTGAAATTTGTGAAAAGTATTTAAGTAAAGGAGATAAGGTTTATATTGAAGGCCGTTTAAAAACAAGAAAATGGCAGGATGAAAAAGGGAATGACAGGTATTCTACCGAAATACAGTGTACCGATTTCACCTTTTTAACAACCAAAGCCGAAAGTGAGGTTAATGCAAATTCAAATAATAATCAAAATGCGCAGCCAAAAGAAAATACTTTTCCTGAACCTAGTATTGAACCAATTGGTGATGAAGATGATGATCTACCTTTTTAACCAGTAAGGTGGAACGTTTTTTATTGTTTAACTAATATCTTATTATTTGGATCCCGACCCTTCGAGTTATATACTATTATCTTTAGCTGTTGATTTTTCAATAGTGGGCGGTTTTGTATTACTAGTATTGTTATTAATTTGTTCTGCATTAATCTCTGGGGCTGAAGTGGCTTTGTTTTCCCTTAGCAGAACAGATATTGATGCTGAAATGGAGCAAAACCCTAAACGCATCCAAATTATTTTCAATCTCTTAGAGCGTCCTAAAAAACTGTTGGCTACCATTTTAGTAGCAAACAATTTTATAAATATTGCCATTGTTATCCTGTTTGCCTATTTGGGCAATTCTATTTTTAATAGCATTATATCACAGGTTTTTCGTTTTATATTGGAAGTGGTAATCGTTACCTTTTTAATTTTGCTCTTTGGTGAGATTTTACCAAAAATTTATGCCAGTAGAAACAAACTTAAATTTGCATCCTTTATGGCTTACCCACTAAAAGTATTGGATGTTGTTCTGTCCCCAATTAGTTTGCCCATGCGAAGTGTAACCCTTTCTATCCATAACAAATTTGGAAAAAAGAAATCCAATTTAAGTGTCGATCAACTATCACAGGCTTTGGAACTTACCAGTGAAGAGGATACTACTAAGGAAGAACAAAAAATTTTACAAGGTATTGTATCCTTCGGGAATACAGACACCAAACAAGTTATGCGTCCGCGCATTGATATATTTGCATTAAATATCGAGGCTAAGTACATCGATATTATGCCCGAAATCATTGAAAATGGTTATTCGCGTATTCCTGTTTATCAAGATAACATCGATACTATAAAAGGTATATTGTATGTAAAGGATTTATTACCATATATTGATAGAAAACAATTTGATTGGACTAAGTTGATACGCGAACCTTTTTTTGTACCAGAGAATAAAAAGCTGGACGATCTTATGGCAGAGTTTCAAGAGAAAAAGGTACATCTGGCTGTGGTTGTTGACGAGTATGGTGGGACTTCTGGATTAATCTCTTTGGAAGATATAATTGAGGAAATTGTTGGTGATATTAGTGATGAGTTTGACGATGAGGATTTAACTTATTCTAAGCTTGATGATAATAATTATGTTTTTGAAGGCAAAACAGCTTTAAAGGATTTCTATAAGGTTATTAAGGTTGATGATGAATCGGTTTTTGAGGCTAATAAAGGCGAAGCTGAAACTATTGCTGGTTTTGTGTTGGAAATTTCAGGAAGTTTTCCAAAACTCAACAGTAAAATAAATTTTGAAAATTACGTTTTCACGATAGAAGCTTTAGACAAAAAGCGTATTAAACTTTTAAAGTTTACCATTTCTTAAACAAAAGAACTGAAAACAGAAACAAAATTTCTATGCTTGTTAAAATAAAGTTCAATATTTTTTTAAGATGTTTTTTGATAGTGACTGGTTTGGGTATTTTATCTTGTAGTGAAAATGTAGTGCCAAAACCGAGAGCCTATTTGCGATTAGATTATCCTAAAGCAAAATATAATAAAGTGCAAATAGCTTTGCCTTTCTCTTTTGAAAAAAACAATTTGGCTACAAATTTAATAATAAGGCCAGTTGAAGGCACTACAAGTAGTTATGGTGTGAATTTGGAATACCCAACCATGAAAGGTACTATTTATTTAACCTATAAAGCTGTTGAAGGTAGTGAAAAGAATTTAGTGGATTTTTTGCGAGATGCCCAAAATTTCACTCAAAAGCATACTGTTAAAGCAGATGGCATTTTAGAAGAACGTTATGAAGACAGTGATAAAAAGGTGTATGGGATGTTCTATAAAGTTGGAGGGAATGCAGCATCTCAATCACAATTTTACGTAACCGACAGTATCAATCATTTCTTAACAGGGTCACTTTACTTTAGCGTAAAACCCAATTATGATTCCATTTTACCCGCAGCCTATTATTTGCAAAAAGATATTAAGCATATTATAGAAACCGTTAAGTGGGAATAAAAACTTTTAAAGTTTAATATAATAGGTTTGAACTAAGTTTCAAATTAACTAAAAAGCCTAAACTTAAATTTATTACAGAAAGTTATTTTGTTGAAAAAGTATCAACAGTTTTCATGTCGGTTACTTTATAAGTATCGGTAATGCTAGTTACTGTTTTTTCCAATAATGTATGATTTACTTTGGCTTTATTGTATTCAACCATAGCTAGCTTTCTGTCAAAATCTACCTTAGCGTATTTTACCCCCTCCATTTTAGTTATCCTTTTTTCAATGCTAGCGGCACACCCTATAGCACAAGTCATACCTTCAACAGTAAATTCTGCCTTAGCAAATGTAACATTGGGGTCTACTTCTTTAGTTATTTCTACTTTAACTGTTTTTATTTCGGGCTTGATTTCATTTTTACAACCCGTAAGAAGCATTGCTATTATGAATAAACTTAAAATATATTTTATTGTTTCCATAAAAATTTTGTTTTTACTTTTAGTAAACAAATTTAATCAATATTGAAGTTTATTGAGTAATAATAAACCCAATTTTCTAATTCTATAAATTAGATTTAATGATATTTTTTATAGAATGATTAATTTGAATAAGTTTTCCAAGATTTGATTGTAAAATATCTATTAAGAAAATCTTGTTTTATTTTAACACTTTATTGTGAGGGGTTATTGCATTTTTAGCGTCTATTAATATTGTAAAAATAAAATCATAATATATGAGTGTCACTTTAAAAAAAAGACATTTGATACTATTAATATCTTGTCTGTCTATCTGCTTTTTTTTCACAACAAAGTCAAATACTTTAGAGAAGTATGTTTCAGATAATACCCAAATAAGGTATTGTACTGTTAATGCTAATGATAGAGTTTTAAATGATAAAAAAAGAGTTGCGGAAATACAGCAAAGAATTTTTGAAATACATGATAAGTTATCACAAAGTATGGTAAAGGTTGAAACCGGAAACTCTTTTGCTAGTGGTGTTATGATTTCTGAAGATGGGTATATACTTACTGCTGCACATGTTATAGATGCAGTTGAAAAAAACTTCAAGGTTAGATTACATGATGGTTCACAGTATTTAGCAGTTTGTTTAGGAAAAGATTACACAGCGGATTATGGATTAATGAAAATAGAACCTCTAAAAAAACTTGTGTTTTCTCAATTAGGTGATGCTTCAAATTTAGCCAAAGATGAAGCTTGTTTAATGATTGGTTATCCGGGATCCTCAGAAAAAGATCCACAGGCTATTACTAGGATAGGTTTTTATAAAGGTATAACAGCTAATGATTATTTAAAAACATCATGTATTATGAAGCCTGGAGATTCAGGAGGACCTTTATTTAATTTAAATGGTGAAGTTGTTGGTGTTTGCAGTTATATTAATAAAGAAATTGATGGAAATTTTTATTCTTCTGTAGAAAATGTAAAGAAAAATTGGAAAAGACTGATTTCAGGAGAGACAATAAATCATAAAAAAGTGAATTATGATGATAGTATTACTCAAGCTCCAAATACCGTTAATCCATTTGTATTGAAGGGAGGGAAAAAAACTTTAGTAAAAGTGTTGAGTGAGAAAAACAAAACAATTTATAAAGCTGTTGTTGAAATAAGAAGTATTCATGATTCTATAGAGAAAATTACGCTAGGATCTATTTTTAGCAAAGATGGATATATTGTTGCAAAATCTTCTGAAATTGGAGAAGCTCAAATATATTGTACATTATATAATGGTAGTATGTGTCAGGCCAGTCTTATTGGAAGAGATAAGGATAATGATTTAGCAGTATTAAAAATAAAAACAAAAGAGAAAGTAAATAGTATTGATATCACAACTAAGCAATCAGTTTATGTTGGAGAGATATTAGGTACTGTCCTAAATAACGAGCGTGTTGGATGGTCTGGAATTGTAGGCTTAGAAGCAGATATTATATCTACTAGAAATATAGGGTATTTAGGTGTCGATTTTAAACAAAGTGGTGAAGCAACTATAAAAAGTGTCTCTGACGGGCAAGCAGCAAATAAAGCTGGGTTGTTATCAGATGATAAAATTATAGAATTTAATTTAGTTTCTATAGGTGATTTTGAAGATTTGATAAAAGCACTTTCAGACACAAAACCAGGGCAAAAAGTAGTAATTACAATCTTAAGAGATGATGCTGTAATGAATATTGATGTTGTGCTAGGAGAGCGAGATTTTAGTGAGCATAAGCATCACATAGCAGATAATGTGATAACCAATAGAGTTAAAGACGGATTTCCTTATGCTTATACTCATGATATGCCATTAAATATAGATCAATGTGGTACGCCATTAATTAATTTAGATGGTAAAGTTGTAGGGCTTAATATATCTAGAAGAAATAGAGTGAGCTCATTAGCTATTCCTTTAGAACATTTAGAAAAAGTTTTAAGTCAAATATTAAGAACAGCAGAAAACGATATTTAACAAAGTAGTTATACTTTTAATTTTCGGTTTATTCTTTAATGCTGATATTCTTCCTAAGTTATTATTTATATAATTAGTGAATAGAATTTAGAGGTGTCCTACAAAAGGTGTAGTCTACATAGCTTTATTTTAAATTTTTTAATTCGAAATTATTTTAAATCAATTTTTTTCGCGAAATTTAAAAAACCTTTTTAGTAATGTTTCTAGCTACAACAAGAAAATATCTATTTTAAAGTCACTTATAATAGTGCAGGGTAGAGATTTAAAAAAACATAAATTTTCACTTAAACCCTCATTTTTTAGCAGGCTTTTATAATTAAAAGATTTGATTAAATGAAAACAATATCTCTTCCTATTCGGTTTGGTCTCGTTACAAGCACTGTTTTAATAGCTTATTTTTTATTGCTGTCGCTATTTCATAAACACATTAATCCAGTCTTTAGTTTTTTTAATGCAGTTATTACTGCTTTTGGTATTTATGAAGCTATAAGAGTTTATAAATTACAGTATTTAGAGATGTTTTCATATGGTGAGGGTTTTAAAACAGGCTTAATAACAGGGTCAATTGCCACCATTTTATTCACCGCTTTTTTTCTATTATATGCTACTGAGCTTAATGCCGATTTTATTTCACAATTGTTAGCCACTATAAAAGGCGGTTTCGACACTAATGTGGGCATGATAACTGCTGTGGTTGCTATTATGGGTTTTGCCACTACGGTTATTTGTACCCTTACTGTTATGCAGCTCTTTAAAAAAGAATCAAAATAATCTTCAAAATAAATAAAACGTTTGTAGTTTAATTAATTAGCAGTATATTTGCACCCGCCTTACGAGAGGTAGGCTCATTTTTTTGATAAAAATTAATTAATAAAAACGTTACGCTATGTACGCAATTGTAGAGATAGCAGGGCAACAATTTAAAGTTGAAAAAGACCAAAAAGTTTTTGTTAATCGTTTACAAACAGAAGAAGGTAAGAAAGTAGCTTTCGATAATGTTCTTTTAGTAGGCGATGGTGACAATGTAACTGTAGGCGCCCCAGCTATAGACGGAGCACAAGTAAGTGCAAAAGTCTTAAAGCACCTAAAAGGTGATAAGGTTATAGTTTTCAAAAAGAAAAGACGTAAAGGTTACCGTGTAAAAAATGGTCATCGTCAAGCTTTAACCGAAATAGTAATTGAAGGTATTGCTGCTTCAGGAGCTAAGAAAGCTGCTCCAGCTAAAGCAACTTCAACCAAAGCAGAACCAAAAGCAGAAGCTGCTGCTCCAAAGGCAGAAGCTACTCAAGATTTAAGCAAGTTAACTGTTGCTGAATTAAAGGAGATGGCAAAAGCAAAAGGTATTGAAGGTATTTCTTCTATGAAGAAAGCTGATTTAATCGCTGCTTTAAGTTAATATTAAAATATAAAATCGAAATACAATGGCACATAAAAAAGGAGTCGGAAGTTCGAAAAACGGTAGAGAATCAGAATCGAAACGCTTAGGGGTTAAGATTTTTGGTGGTCAAGCTGCCATAGCAGGAAACATTATCGTAAGACAAAGAGGAAATACACATCACCCAGGTGAAAATGTATATGCTGGTAAAGACCATACATTACACGCCCAAGTAGATGGTATTGTAAAGTTTACTAAGAAAAAAGATAATAAATCTTATGTTTCTATCGAGCCTTTTCAGGCTTAAGAAATAGGTTTCTTATAGTTATACAAAGCCCTTTCTGAATAGAAGGGGCTTTTTTTATTTTATATTTATTGTAAAAATAATAATCAGGAAGGTTATTCAGGAACACCATTTGCAAAGAAATTGGGTATAAAAAGTAGATTCAAAATAGTATTGGTAAATCAACCAAAACAGTATAAATCACTTTTTGCAGATTTTCATGAAGATGTTTTGGAAGTATCAGAACCTAAATCCGAATCTGTAGATTTTATCCATATATTTTGTACGGCACTGAAAGACCTGAAAATCCAAATAGTAAAACAAAAACCTTATTTGAAAAAGGATGGTTTAATTTGGGTAAGATGGTCAAAAGAGACTTCAAAAATGGCAACAGATTTAAACCGTGACCTTATAAGGGATTATATACTTTCTGAAATAAAGTTAGTTGATGTAAAAGTAGCGGCCATAAATGCCGATTGGAGCGGATTGAAATTTGTTTGCCGAAAAGAAGATAGGAACTGAATTTTCTGCTAGTTAATTTTCAAGTATATCCCTAACTATTTTTAAATGGTGTTTGGTGTGCATTTCCAAAAACCGTAGAGTCTGTTTTTTTGTTAATACTCCAAAAATGAAATGTTTGAAATAAGCATGATTGGGCAGTGTTTTTAAAACGTCAGTGTGGTTTTTAGCGATTTCTAATTGAGCTTTTAAGTTTTCTTTTGTAATCACCTCTGGAGGCAACACTAATTTAGGGGCTTTGGCTTTACCTCTTGGTATATAACCTAACGGAAATAATAAGATACGCCAATAATTGAATTGTTTTTTATAGTCTTTAGGGTTCGAATTTTTTAGAGTCAAACTCACCGTATTGAAAACTTTTAAAGTGTGGTCGAGTTGCCAACCAACGGTAGCTTTAGAAACTAATAAATTCTCTTGGTCTTTATAAGGAATATAACTTTCAACTTGGGCCAATAAGCGATTTAATATTTTCATCCGTACTTGATACACTTAATTAAGTTTTTTATAGGTTTCTTACTGTTTAATTGGTTTCCCCCATACGGATAAAGACTAAGACATCATTAATACAACGATCTAAGTCTTCAATAATATCCTTGCTCCAAAATCGAAAAACGATAAAACCTAAATCCGTTAGTTGTTGGTTTACTTCTTTGTCGCGTTGCATATTGCGCTCTATTTTTGGAATCCAAAACCGTCGGTTGCTTTTAATGGTATTTTTACGCTCGTTCCAATTGTAGCCATGCCAAAACTCGCCATCTATAAAAACAGCCAAGCCATATTTTTTAATGGAAATATCGGGTTTTCCAGGAAGTGATTTGTTGTCTATACGGTAACGGACATTATGATTCCAAAGCGCCTTCCGAAAGAGCAATTCGGGTTTGGTGTTTTTACCCCGTATGTTGCTCATTATTTTCGAGCGTTTTTTGGTGGTGTAAAAACCAGAAGCCTCATTAAAGCGTGGGACTTTTATTATGGGTTCTTCATAAACCATAGTGATTTAAAAATACAAAAAACCCTCGCATGATTGCAAGGGTTTCTCAATATTTAAGAGTTTAATAATCTAAACTAGTATCTATAATACTCAGGTTTAAAAGGACCTTTAACCTGTACGCCTATATATTCAGCTTGGTCTTCCCTAAGTTCAGTTAATTCAACGCCTATTTTAGCCAAATGTAATTTGGCTACTTTTTCGTCAAGATGCTTGGGTAGCATATAGACTTTGTTTTCATAGGCTTCACTGTTGTTCCAAAGCTCAATTTGCGCCAAGGTTTGATTGGTAAACGAGTTGCTCATTACAAAACTGGGATGCCCCGTAGCACAACCTAGGTTTACCAAACGCCCTTCAGCAAGAATAATGATGTCTTTTCCATTAATGGTGTACTTGTCTACCTGTGGCTTAATGGTATTTTTGGTATTGCCATAGTTTTTATTAAGCCAAGCCATATCAATTTCGTTATCGAAATGGCCAATGTTGCATACAATGGCTTTATCTTTTAACGCTTCAAAATGCTCGCCACGAACAATGTCTTTATTTCCTGTAGTGGTAATAACAATATCTGTATTACTAATAACGGTTTCCAATTTTTTAACTTCAAAACCATCCATAGCGGCCTGTAAAGCACAAATAGGGTCAATCTCGGTAACGGTAACAATGCTACCGGCTCCTTTAAACGAAGCAGCTGTGCCCTTACCCACATCGCCATAGCCACAAACGGTAACGCGTTTGCCTGCCAACATTACATCGGTAGCTCTACGAATGGCGTCTACGGCACTTTCTCTACAGCCATATTTGTTATCGAATTTACTTTTGGTCACACTGTCGTTTACGTTTATTGCAGGCATAGGTAATGTTCCTTTTTTAACACGCTCGTAAAGCCTGTGAACTCCCGTGGTGGTTTCTTCACTTAAGCCTTTTATACCAGCAGTTAACTCAGGATATTTATCCAAAACCATATTAGTTAGGTCGCCACCATCATCTAAAATCATGTTAAGGGGCTTACGGTCTTCACCAAAAAATAAGGTTTGCTCAATACACCAATCGAATTCTTCTTCGGTCATGTTTTTCCAGGCATAAACAGAAGTGCCTGCAGCGGCAATTGCAGCGGCAGCTTGATCTTGTGTAGAGAATATATTGCATGAGCTCCATGTCACTTCGGCACCCAAAGCTTGAAGGGTTTCAATAAGTACAGCTGTTTGAATAGTCATATGCAAACAACCGGCAATTCTTGCACCTTTCAACGGTTGTGAATCTTTATATTCTTCACGTAGGGTGATAAGTCCGGGCATTTCTGCTTCAGCCAATTCAATCTCTTTTCTTCCCCATTCTGCAAGCGATATATCCTTTACCTTATGCGCTACATACGGAATTGTTTTCGTATCCATATTTCTAATTTCTCTATTTTAAAAATGTTACTTGCCTTTGGGTTTAAACGGTAAATAGTTAACTTCGCTAAGTTAAAAACCAAATGCGCCAAAGGCGCTGCAAAGATAACCAATAACTTTCAGATTATTAAATGCCGCTATTTAAAACTATTGATGTAAACTCACAAACTACTGTTAAAATCTGGAAGATTACCGAGTCTTTTAATGTTTTAAAGCGTGAGGTAAGCTTAAAGCCAGAAAATGAAACGCGAGTTTTGGGGATGAAAAGTGAAATCCATCAATGTGGTTTTTTAAGTGTTAGGTGTTTGCTTAAGGAATTTGGATATAAGGATTTCGATTTGTTTTATGATGTCAACGGAAAGCCGCATTTAAAGGACGGTAAGCATATTTCAATAAGTCATTCATTTATTTTTTCAGCAGTTATAATTAGTAATGAGCCAGTAGGTATTGATATTGAAAAGCAACGCGATAAAATCGCTGTAATAAAACACAAGTTTTTAGATTATGAATGTGATTATTTGAATGAAAATGATACTGACTATATAAAACAACTTACGGTATTATGGTGCATTAAAGAAAGCCTGTATAAGCTTTATGCAACGCCTGGCTTAAGTTTTAAGAACCATTGTTTGGTGATTCCATTTTCGAGTAATGAAGATGTAACAACTGCTTGGATAGACTATAATGATGTAAAAAGCAAATACAGTGCGCATTGTTTAGAGTTTGAAGGGTTTGCTTGTGCCTATGCCTTGAAAAGCCAATAAAAAATATTAGTGAATTTGTGGCTGTTAAACAATCCATTTATCAAAATATATTAAAATCAATAACTGCAAATAAGCAGCTTTTAGCGGTTTTGATTGACCCAGATAAATTTTCTGTTGAAAATACGGAAGCCTTTATTGAAAGAATAAACCAATCAGTAGCAACACATATTTTTGTTGGAGGAAGTTTTGTTGAAGAACATGCCACATCAAATTTGGTTGAGACTATAAAGATGCATACGAGTTTACCAGTTGTGCTTTTTCCTGGCGATGTAACACAGATTTGTGAGAATGCCGATGCCCTATTGTTTTTATCCCTAATCTCAGGTAGAAACCCAGACTATTTAATAGGGAAGCATGTCGAGGCCGTTTCTGCATTACGAAAGAAAGAACTTGAGGTGATTTCAACAGGTTATATTCTAATTGAAAATGGAAAAACAACGGCTGTTGAACGGGTTACGAAAACCAAGCCAATGTCAAGAAAAGACATTCAAAATATAGTAGATACTGCTAAGGCAGGAGAATATTTGGGGATGAAATTAATGTATCTTGAAGCAGGTAGTGGCGCTAAGCATCCTGTAACACCTAAAATTATACAAGCGGTAAAAAAAGAATTAAACCTACCTTTAATAGTAGGGGGAGGTATTAGAGCCAAGCAACAATTGGAAATAGCGTACAGTGCAGGAGCCAATATGGTCGTTATTGGTACAGCTTTTGAGGATGACGAGTCATTTTTTGACGAATTAAAATACGAATAAAGAAACAAGAGAATGGAACAAAGACTCTTTTCTCTTTATTCTATTCTCTATTATCTGAAGACTTATGAAAATATCAGTAGAATTAACATTAACCCCATTGCAGGACGATTTTGAGCCTGCCATTATTCATTTCATAAAAAAATTAAGGAGTTCTAATTTGAAAGTATTAGAGAATCCGTTAAGCACACAGGTTTATGGCGATTACGATGAGTTGATGCAATTACTAAATGCAGAAATTAAAGAAACATTTCAATTAATTGACAAAGGCTTACTTTATATGAAGATTGTAAAATCCGACAGATACGATTATGAGCCCCATTTTTGATTTTTTTCTTGAGCCTTATTACAATAGGCCAATCTATTTAATTGTGTTGGAAGCCATTGCTTTTGTCTTTGGTATAGCCAGTGTGGTCTATGCCCAAAAGACAAATATCTTAGTGTACCCTACGGGTCTCGTTGCCACGGTAATTACGGTTTATATTTTTCTTAAAGATGAGTTGATTGGTGATATGATGATGAATTTTTATTACTCGGTAATGAGCATCTATGGTTGGTGGAATTGGTCCAGGAAAAAAGAAAACAAATATGTGGTGCCAATTTCGATAACCAATACAAAAGAAAAGATTATTGGGTTTGGAATGTTTTTGTTAACCATGGTAGTTACTTATGTGGTTTATAAAGCTTATGGTACTGAAATAACGACATCGAATTACATTGATATTTTTACTTCAGGAATATTTTTTACGGCCATGTGGTTTATGGCCAATAAAAAATTGGAGAATTGGACACTCTGGATATTTGCAGACATTATAACCGTGCCACTTTATGCATACAGAGGCTGGGGTATGTTATCTTTGCAGTATCTTATCTTTACTATTTTAGCAATTCAAGGCTATTTTGCATGGAAGAAAAGCTTAAACAACAACGAGCAAATTGCTTAAAGGTCGTTTTGTTTGGTCCAGAATCTACTGGGAAAACAACCTTGTCTAGACAATTAGCAAGGTATTATAACTCGGTTTGGGTGCCTGAGTACGCACGCGAGTACCTTCAAAATAAATGGAATAATGAACGTAAAACTTGTGAACCAAAGGATTTGTTACCCATTGCTGAAGGGCAGATGCGGGTAGAAAATGAACTGGCTCAAAATACAGATACCATATTGATTTGTGACACCGATTTGTTGGAAACCAAAGTCTATTCCGAGACCTATTATTTGGGAAGTTGCGATCCATTACTTGAAAAATATGCGTTGGAAAATACTTACGATTTGTATTTTTTAACTTATATTGACACTCCTTGGGAAGCTGACGATTTAAGGGATAAACCTAACCATAGAATTGAAATGTTTCTAGCTTTTCAAAATGAATTGATAAAACAAAAAAGACCTTATGTTTTGTTGAAGGGTGATGAAAAATTGCGGTTCAAAGAAGCAGTAAAACATATAGATAAATTGTTAAAAAGAAAAGACATTGAATTTCACCAATAAAGATATAATACAAATACAGAACAACGATTTAACCCTAGAAAAGGTTAATCATCAGATTGAGCGAATTAAAAGAGGGACATCTTATACCCACTTGGTAGAGGCAGCTACCGTTGGCAATGGTATTTTAAAGTTAACAGCAGAAGAGCAAAACCAATATGTTAAAACGTTTGAAAATCATCGTAATGTGTTGTCTTTAGTAAAGTTTGTACCAGCATCAGGCGCAGCAACTAGAATGTTTAAATTTTTGTTTCAGTTTTTAAAAGCTTTCGATATTGAAAAGGATACCATTAATGGGTATATCAACAGACATAAAAACTCAGGTTTAGCTGTTTTTTTTGCTGGGTTGGAGAAGTTACCTTTTTTTGAAGAAGTAGTCCATAAGTTGCATGAAATCATTCCTAATTTTAATGATCTGTCTTACGACCAAAAGCGCTTAGAGTTTATAAAAACCATGCTCGATGAAGACCGATTAAATTACAGTGCTTATCCAAAGGGTCTATTGCCTTTTCATAGATATAAACAACATGTTTCTTCAGCTTTCGAGGAGCATTTATTTGAAGCCGCATTATATGCCTCATCAAATAAGAAAGCAAATGTGCATTTCACTATTTCTCCAAATCATAATAAAGGATTTGAAGATGAATTTAAGTTTATAGAAGAAGATGTTGAAGAGGAAACTGGAACTTACTTTGATATTTCATTTTCAAATCAAAAAAAATCTACTGATACTATTGCATTAACCGTAGATAATGAAATTTATAGAGAACCAAATGGTAAATTATTGTTTAGGGCTTCTGGACATGGTGCCTTGTTGGAAAATTTAAATGCATTGAATCATGACATTATTTTTATTAAAAACATAGACAATGTTACGGTATCGAGCCATCATGAAGAGTTGGCAAAATATAAAAAAATGTTGGCTGGTCTTTTGATAGACACCCAAGAGCAGGCTTTTAAATATTTGCATACATTAGATAATGAAGCGGTTAATGAGAAGTTATGTGATGATATATTAGAATTTTTAATATCCAAGTTTAATCAAAGGATAGAGGAAGATTTTTTTAAGCTTTCGCAAACCAATAAAGTAGCTTTTTTAAAGAATAAATTAAATCGTCCAATTCGTGTTGGGGGCATTGTAAAAAACGAAAGAGAACCTGGAGGAGGACCGTTTTGGGTTAAGGATAAGAATGGGAATGTCTCTTTGCAAATTGTTGAGTTTGCACAAATCGATATCAAAAACAAAGACCAAAAGGAAATCGTAAAAAATGCAACACATTTTAATCCAACAGATTTTGTTTGCGGCATAAAAAACTATAAAGGTGAAGTTTTTAACCTTAATGAATTTGTAGATAATGATGCTTATTTTGTCACCGTTAAATCAAGATTG
Source organism: Aestuariivivens marinum (assembly GCF_022662175.1). Taxonomy (GTDB): domain Bacteria; phylum Bacteroidota; class Bacteroidia; order Flavobacteriales; family Flavobacteriaceae; genus Aestuariivivens; species Aestuariivivens marinum. The sequence goes on from NZ_JAKMCR010000001.1 coordinate 1,040,042, forward strand.
GATACCGAAATTAAGGCATTGGAACGCCCCGGACTTTGGAACGGAAGTATGGCTTATTGGAACTCTATTTTTGTTGAAGTGCCTCTAGTTACATTTAATCCAGTAAAGGCCGCAAACGATTTGTTAAAAGCACCACACCAGTATTTATAATGTTTAACCAAGAGACTTTACTGCAAGAATTAACTTTTAAGGCTATTAGAAGTTCTGGTAGTGGTGGGCAACATGTCAATAAGGTTGCTTCAAAAGTAGAGCTAAGTTTTAATGTAAAGGACTCTTTAGGGTTTAGCGATGAACAGAAAACACATCTATTGGAGAAGCTTCAAAATCGCTTAACTAAAGATGGGTTTTTACTGATGCAATGTGACGAAAGTCGAAGTCAGCATAAAAATAAAGAACTGGTGATAAAACGGTTTTTGGAGTTGATCAGAGCTTCATTGGTGAAACCCAAAAAACGAATCCTTACCAAAATACCAAAGGCAGTTATCAAGAAACGGTTAAAAAGTAAGCGTCATCTTTCTGATAAAAAAGCAAATAGAAAGCCACCTGGGCTTCTATAGAATATTTTTCAATTATCCATTGTAAATTGTACATTGTTAATTAATTTTACAGCGTTCTCAAAAAGGGGTGCTTTTTGATTGATGATTGATGATTGATAATTTCTATTTTTTAACTTTAGAAATTTGATATCTAATCTCTAAAATCATTCAGGCTGAGATCATACCCATTGAACCTGAGCAGGTAATGCTGCTAAGGAATGTGAGTTTATATTGTTATTGTGAGGAGTTTCTATTGCTATCGAAACAACGAACCAATCTTTTCAATATGAATTCTTAAATTCAATTAATAACAAACAAAGAATAATAACCTCTTTTTATTCGATTTAAATTTTATTTATTTCGAGATGAAAAACAATTTTCTTTTTTTAACATTTTTTTTGTTATCAATTTGTATTAGCGCACAACAAAATCAAGTGAAACAAGATTCAACAAAAACAGAAACTTTGGACGAAGTTCTAGTTAAAGCTGTTCGCGTTAATGCCAATTCACCCATCACCCATTCCAATATTTCAAAAAAGGAATTAGAAAAGCGAAATTTAGGGCAAGACATTCCGGTTTTATTAAATTATTTACCATCGGTTGTAACCACGAGCGATGCGGGAGCGGGGATAGGTTATACAGGTATTCGTGTACGCGGTACCGATGCCACTCGTGTAAATGTCACTATTAATGGGATACAATATAACGATCCAGAAAGTCAAGGGACGTTTTGGGTGAATTTAGGGGACTTTGCTTCATCGACACAGAATATGCAATTGCAACGTGGTGTTGGAACATCAACCAATGGCTCAGGGGCTTTTGGAGCAAGTTTAAATCTGTTGACCGATGCATCTTCTTATGTGCCTTATGGCGAAATATCTAATAGTTTTGGAAGTTACAATACACGTAAACATACGATTAAATTAAGTACAGGAGATATTTTGGATGCTGAACAAGGACAAAGCATTGAGTTTTCAGGACGGTTTTCTAAAATTTACTCCGATGGTTATGTAGATCGTGCTTTTACCGACTTAAAATCTTATTTTCTACAAGGAGTTTATAAAGATGACAATACTTTAATCAAGGCTTTAACTTTTGGTAATAAAGAACGAACCTATCAATCCTGGTATGGCTTAACAGCTGAAGAACTACAGGAAGACCGTCGTCAAAACCCGTATACTTATGAGAATGAAACCGATAACTATTGGCAGGACCATTACCAATTGCATTGGAATGAGCGATTGGATAACTATTGGTCAATCAATATTGGCTTGAATTATACTAAAGGCAAGGGCTATTTTGAGCAATATAAAACAGAAGAATACGCTGAGAATTTTAATAATTTAATTGAAGAAGGATCTGATGTGATTGTACGCCGTTGGCTCGATAATAATTTTTATGTTGCCAATGGCAACATCTCCTATAAAAATAGAGGTTTGGAAGTTATTTCAGGATTGTCCTATAGCAATTACACGGGTGATCATTTTGGGGAAGTGATTTGGGGAAGTGATTTGGCTTCAAATACCAATATTAGGGACCGTTACTATAATGGAGATGCCAATAAAAATGATTTTAGTGTTTTCTCAAAGGCTACATTTAAGTTTGATGAAAAATTTATGGGCTTCGTGGATTTACAAGGCCGATTTGTAAGCTATAAGACTAATGGATTAAATTCTGATAGGGTAAATTTTGTAACCGATGCATCATTTGACTTTTTCAATCCCAAAGTAGGGCTAACCTATAGGCATTGTGATATTAACAGTTTTTATGTCTCATACGCAAGAGCTAACCGTGAGCCTAATCGTGATGATTTTGAAAACGGTGTTGCCGACAACGAAACCTTAAATGACATTGAATTGGGTTGGCGTTATAATACTAAAAGGGTAGCTGTGAACACCAATTTGTATTATATGTTTTATCAAAACCAATTGGTGTTAACCGGTGCGCTAGATGATGTTGGAAGTCCCTTAAGAGCTACTAGCGGAAAAAGTTTTAGGCTTGGGCTTGAAATAGATGCTAATATTACATTTTGCGACGCATTTAATACGTCTACTAATATAGCTGTAAGCAATAATAAAAATAAGGATTTTAAGGCATCTATAAATGGGGAATTGTTAAGCTTAGGAAATACTAATATTTCATTTTCGCCAGATCTAGTAATAGGTAATGTATTTAATTTCCTGCCTATAAAAGCATTGCAAATATCGTTTTTAAGTAAATATGTTGGAGAACAGTATATGGGTAATATCGACTCTAAAGTGTCAAAGCTTAGTAGTTATTTCATTAACGATTTAAATATATCATTCGAAATTGAATCAAATTCCTTGTTTAAATCTATAGTATTAACAGGTTTGGTAAATAATATTTTTAACAGGAAATATGTTTCCAATGGATATTATTATACTTATGATGATACTTGGACAGATGCTAATCAAGTTACCACTATTGAAGGTACAGGATATTACCCACAAGCTACCACCAACTTTTTGGTAGGGGCTACATTGAAATTTTAGTTAATAACCTTAAAAGATTAAGCCTCTCCTCCTTAAACAAGGATGAGAGGTTTCAATTAATTAATAAATTGAAATTGAGGTGGTTGAATTAAAATAAAAATAATTTTTTATTCTGGCTTCAATTATATATTCTAAGTGTATTGCCACTTTTCTCTACACGATAGTTACGTAAACCACACATTAGGGACCTATTGTTTAAGGGTTGACCATTAACCAAGCTATATTCATTTTTATCATCACATCCACAAGTAGCATTTAATCCCGAATTAATAAGCACCGAACAGGAGCTTTGTGTATGGTTGGGGTCGGCAGCATCCCAGGCAAAGAAATCTGCTCCGGTGCTCGCCACAATTATTCCGCCATTACCCTGATTGGAAATATAAACCGAATTTCCTGTAAATTGTAATTGACTGTATTCTGGTAGGCTTAGGTTGATGCTAACGTTAACACCTATATTCAAAAGAAATTTACAGTTTTCATTTTCTTGTGAACTGCTACAACTTAATATTGTTAAAAGGCCTAATAGCGAAATCAATACCTTCATAAAATCAATAAATTTTTAAATGTGCAATCAATAATAAAACGCAAATTACCGTAAATATTTTGTATATTTGTATACAATCTCGTGTAAGCGGGATTTTTTTATTTGCTGAACCCCTTTGCTTGTTAAAGTTTGAGTAGGTTTCAGCATCTTTTATTAAATAAATCAATGAAGTTATGAGTAAAGTATCGTATTACACAGCCGAAGGACTAAAAAAATTAAGAAATGAATTGAACCATCTTAAAGACGTTGAACGCCCAAAAGCATCACAGGCCATTGCAGAAGCACGTGATAAAGGCGATTTAAGTGAAAATGCAGAATACGATGCAGCCAAAGAGGCACAAGGACTTTTGGAAATGAAAATTTCTAAATTGGAAGAAACTTTATCTAATGCCCGTTTAATTGATGAATCGCAATTAGACACTTCAAAGGTATTGGTGTTGTCTAAAGTGAAGATAAAGAACCAAACCAATGGCATGGAAATGGTTTATACATTGGTGGCTGAAAGTGAAGCCAATTTGGCTGCGGGAAAAATATCGGTAAACTCACCTATAGGAAAAGGATTGTTAGGGAAATCAGTTGGTGATGTGGCCGAGATTCAAGTGCCCAATGGCGTTATGAAATTTGATATTTTAGAAATATCAAGATAATAAAAGTCATTTTAAAAGAATAATATTAGATTCCTAGTTTAGCTGAAAATCGATTCAGTTTTAATTAGGAATCTTTTTATATTTACATATCACTTAAAAATCTTTCATATATGGCTTCAATCTTTACTAAAATCATCAAAGGTGAAATACCCTGTTATAAAATTGCCGAAACCGATCGGTTTTTTGCTTTTTTGGATATCAATCCCAATAGTAAAGGACATACCTTATGTGTCCCAAAAAAGGAAGTTGATAAAATATTCGATTTAGATGAAGAAACTTATAATGGATTAATGTCATTTTCCAGATATGTAGCCAAGGCCATTGAAAAAGCCATTCCCTGTAAGCGTGTCGGGATAACTGTTATTGGTTTGGAAGTGCCTCATACCCACGTGCATTTAATACCATTGCATTCCATGGAAGATGCCCAATTTATAAGCAAAAAAAAATTAACTTCAGAAGAATTTCAGGATGTAGCTAATGCCATAAAAGCACACTTATAATTATTGATAAATTGTTAAAGAAACTATTGCGGTTAGCGTTAAAAGTAATACTGCCATTAGGATCCAAGAAACCGTCTTTAATTTAAAAGTTGTTTTTTTAGGAGTAAAGGCTTTTTTATGATATTCGAAGACTTGTTCGATGTCGTCTGTCCATAATACGGGATAAATTGGACTATTGCAATTTTTACAGTCCAATTTATGTTTAATCTCTGAAGTAATAGATTTATACAGTTGAGTGTCTACTATACGCTGTTTAAAACTTAAGTGTAGTCCTTCATTGCTATAACAAATTGGGCAGTTGTTTTTTAAGGCGACTTCTTTAATATGTATAAAATAACCCTGCATATTAAGCGCGTTTTAGGACAATCTGTATGGTAGTGCCTTTGTCAATTTCAGAATATAGTACCTTGATTTTGCCATTATGAAAATCTTCAATAATACGTCTAGTAAGTGATAACCCCAAGCCCCAACCTCTTTTTTTTGTGGTATATCCAGGCTCAAAAATTTTCTTAAAATCCTTTTTTAAAATCCCTTTTCCTGTATCTGTCACACTTACTTTTATATTGTTTTCCAATTGTGAAATTTCTATAGTAAGCTTACCGCGGCCTTTCATGGCATCTATGGCATTCTTTACTAAGTTTTCAATAGCCCAACTAAAAAGCTCTTTGTTTAAATATACAGAAATATTGCCATCAGGGACTCTCATTTCAAAATCGATAAGATTTGAAGATCTAGCTTTTAAATAATCAAAAGAATTGGAGGTTTCTTCAATAATATCTGCTATTTCAAGTTTTGGAACCGACCCTATTTTACTAAAACGTTCTGTAATTGTTTTTAAGCGATCGACATCCTTTTCAATTTCAGCAATGTAATTGGGGTCAACCTGTTCGGTTTTCAAAATCTCGGTCCAACCAATTAAAGAGGATAAGGGGGTGCCTATTTGGTGTGCTGTTTCCTTGGCCATGCCAGACCATAGCTTGTTTTGACTAGCATTTTTATTACTGCTATAAAAGAGAAAAATAACGGTTCCGAATAATACAATAATAAGTATTAATGCAGAAGGATAATATTTTAGTTTGTTTAAAAGTGGTGAGTTGCCGTAATAAAGGGTAGTTGATTCAGAATTTTCTATATTAATTTCAATAGGGGAGTTTTCTTTTTCTAACTTTAATTTTGTTTTCTCAAAATATTTAGGATTTAGTAGCTTTAAGCTGTCAAGGTTCCTGAAAGTTCTTATTTGGTTATTATTGTCAACTAATAGCATTGGGGCGGTAACAGTAGAGTCTATAATAATAAATTCAGCCAACTTGTTGGTTTTATTTACATTGTATAGGTCTTTTGCGATCTCTTTATAAGCAAAGGTCCAAGTTTCCATTTTAATACGTTGGTCTTGCTTAAAGTTCTGAAAAAACATATAGGTATTCCAAAGAATAAGTGACACTAAAAAAAACGAAATGACAATAATTAGCCAACGAAATGTATTTCTATATTCGGTAAAAAGCATCAATAATAATTTAATACGTAATATAATGCAAATCTGTTAATATTATTGTGCAAGTTGTTAGTAAATCTGTTTTTAGTTGAATGGGAGATTGGTTACTTTTGTTGAAATTCAAAACGATTGACAACAACTTTCGATCCAAAACTATTAGAAACCAGTACATTGCAAAGTTACTTGCAATCTGCTGTAGCCCCTAGGCCTATTGCCTTTGCTAGTACAGTTGATTTAGAAGGTAATCCTAATTTGTCTCCTTTTAGTTTTTTTAATGTATTTAGTGCTAACCCACCAATTATGGTGTTTTCGCCCTCACGTCGTGTAAGGGATAATACGGTAAAGCACACTTTGTTAAACATTGAAGATACGAATGAAGTAGTTATAAATGTGGTAAATTATAATATTGTCTACCAAATGTCCTTAAGTAGTACAGAGTATGGTAAAGGAATAAATGAATTTAAAAAGGCAGGATTAACGATGTTAAAGTCAGATGTTGTTAAACCTTATAGAGTAGCCGAATCCCCCGTGCAGTTTGAATGTAAAGTAAACGATATTATTAAATTAGGAAAGCAAGGTGGTGCCGGAAACTTAATTATATGTGAGGTAGTCAAGTTCCATATTCATAATAATGTGCTAAATGAAGATATTAGCATTAATCAAGAAAAATTAGATTTAGTAGCTAGAGCTGGAGGAAGTTATTACAGTAGGTTGAAAAATGGTTTTTTTGAAATACCAAAACCACTTAAAACTTTGGGAATTGGGGTCGATAATTTACCAGATGTAATTAGAAAAAGTAGTGTTTTAACAGGAAACAATTTGGGTATGTTGGCCAATGTTGAAAGCTTGCCAACAAAGGCTGATGTTGAAGCTTTTATTGAGGGTAAACTAAGTCGTTATCCAAACTTTAAAACGATTACTTTAGAAGAGAAACATCAATTGGCACAAAACTATTTAAGTTATGGTGATGTAGAAAGCGCTTGGTACATATTGTTGAGTTGAAAATAAGTAAATAACATATATAATTTATAACTAATGGAAGTTCAAGGAAGAATTAAAATGATTGGCGAGACCCAAACGTTTGGTGCTAATGGATTTAGAAAAAGGGAAATAGTAGTAACTACTGAAGAGCAGTACCCTCAGCATATTTTGGTGGAGTTTGTGCAGGACAAAACGGATTTGTTAAGCAACTATCAAGTTGGGCAACAGGTAAGAATCAATATTAATTTACGTGGCAGGGAATGGGTGAACCCACAAGGGGAAACCAAATATTTTAATTCCATTCAAGGATGGCGTATAGAAGCTTTGCAGCAAGAATCAATGGGGGATAATTTACCGCCCGTACCACCGGCAGATGCCTTTGAACCTGCTGAAGATTTAAACGATGACGACCATGATGATCTACCTTTTTAAATGTTTTTCATCTTGAATCAAAACCAAAATCACATTATAATTATAAAACCTTTCAGAATTGTTTGGAAGGTTTTTTTAATTTAATGCAATGTATTTCTTAACAGAAAAGCTATGGTTTCCTTCAGTTGATAAGGCAACGCCTGAAGGCTTGTTAGCTGTTGGGGGTGATTTATCTGCAGAACGTCTATTGTTAGCCTATAAATTGGGGATATTCCCTTGGTTTGAAATTGGAGAACCTATACTGTGGTGGTCACCAGACCCAAGGTTTGTTTTATTTCCAGAAAAACTAAAAGTCTCAAAAAGTATGAAACAGGTATTGAGAAATACCAACTATAAAGTTACGGTTAACAAAGCATTTAAGGAAGTAATTACTAGATGTGCTGTGATAAGGCGAAACGGACAAACAGGGACTTGGATAACAGAAGACATGATTGAGGCTTATGTAAAACTTCAGGAATTGAATTATGCCAAGTCAGTTGAGGTATGGCAAGACAATACCTTGGTGGGTGGTTTTTACGGTGTCGATTTAAACAATGGAGTATTTTGTGGAGAGAGTATGTTTTCTACAGTAAGTAATGCGAGTAAAATAGGATTTATTACTTTTTTACAACACACCAATTATAAACTTATAGATTGTCAAGTGTATACCAATCATCTCAAAAATCTTGGAGCTGAGGAAATTTCAAGGGATATTTTTTTAAGGTATTTCTAGCGCATAAGCATTAATACGAATTATTATTGTGTTAAATTTGGATACTATTTTTTAAAATAATTTTTTAGACTTTTTAGGATCATTTAATATTCATTAAAAGAAATTTCAAATAGAACCGTGTGCACATCTCATAAATATTCTAATAAAAATTAAAACAAAGCTATGCCATAGTCTTATACTTCCTCGAATCTAAAACAACCAATTTCATGATCGTTTACCATACCAGTAGCCTGCATATGGGCATAAACCACAGTAGATCCTACAAACTTAAATCCACGGTTTTTTAAATCTTTGCTAATTGTATCACTTAAAGGTGTATTAGCTGGTGCATCTTTATAGGTTTTTAATTTATTCTTAATCGGTATACCGTCAACAAAACCCCAGATGTACTTGCTAAAACTTCCAAATTCTTTTTGAACCTTTATAAACGCTTGAGCATTTGTAACAGCAGCCTTTACTTTTAATGTATTTCTTATAATACCGCTATCTTGTAATAGACTGTCAATTTTGGGTTGTTTATAACTGGCTATTTTTATATAGTCAAATCCATCAAATGCTTTTCTAAAATTGTCCCGTTTACGTAAAACAGTAATCCAGCTTAGCCCTGCCTGAAAGGTTTCTAAGGTCAAAAATTCAAATAATGTGGCATCATCATAAACGGGGACTCCCCATTCATTATCATGATAGGCTTCATATAATGGGTCTCCAACACACCAGCCGCATTTGTGTTTTGTACTCATGAGACTTGTTATTTTAAAGGTTAAAGCATGACAAAAGTCATCTTATAAGTAAGGGCAAGATATTAATTTTGTTCGTATTAATTTGAGAAAATATGAATGCAGTATTAGCAAATAGCCTTGAAAAAAGTATGTCTTATGCTGAATATAGTGAGCTAGTAGCTCAATTAGCACAAGATAATTCTACATCTGGAGATCTTAAAACCGAAGCCAATATAAATTTCACCAAATTAAATAATAGGCGAATGAAACGTTGGGATAAGACCATTAAGCTATCAAGAGAGGCTTTAAAACGCATTCGTGCTTTTAAGGAAAAAGTCACTTGGTTGGTAATAAGTGAAAGTTGGTGCGGTGATTCTGCTCATATTACTCCAGTTTTAAATAAATTAGCTGAAAGCAATGACAATATTAATTTGAGGTTAGTACTGAGGGATGAGCACCCAGAACTAATGGATGCATTCCTTACCTTTGGAGCAAGATCTATTCCTAAAGTTATTATGATTGAAGATGCTTCTGGAGAAGTAATAAATACCTATGGCCCTAGACCAAGCGAAGCAACCTATTATGTTAATCGATTTAAAGCTATGCATGGTACCTTAACCCCAGAGTTTAAGGAAGATTTACAGCATTGGTATAACGATAACAAAGGGCAAAATATAATTGACGATTTAACCGAAAAGCTTTGTGAATTAGCACCTAGTGTTTGCCAATAAAGTAAAAGGTTATCGATCCAATTTGCGATACTTTGTTTGGGTCGGCACTAAAAAGGGATTGTTTGGCGTATTCCAAGGCATGTTCTTTTAAACATTCGTTAGATGAGTTGGAGCTAGTATTAATATAGGCATCTATAACCTTTCCTTGAGAATTAACCGTAATATTTACTACAATTTTACCATCTACTTCACAAAGGTAAACAGGAATTGGAATGTAAACTTTGTTACGATCTTTTAATGAAAAACTAATGGTGCTTTTCGCGTTATTGCCATCATCTTTTTGTTGCTCTAAAAGGTCTTTTACTTTACTGAATTTTGAAAGTTCCTCGTCTTTTAACTTTGCGTCTTCTGTATCTTCATAACTTTTTGCAGCTGTATTGGGACCGTCAAAATTACTGCTTTGTTTGGGCACATAATCTTCGGGAGGAGCAATAGGTTTATAGGCCTGAGCAAACTGTTTACTTTGTTGGGTTTCGTTAAAAGCCTGATTGGTCTCAGCCTTTGAAGCGTTTAATCGTTCCAAGGCTTCTAAAATCTTAATTTCCTCTTCGGTGAGCTCTTCTTCGGGTTCAACCATATAATAACTCTCAGAAATAAATTCACTCTGTTTTTTTAGACTGAAATTAAATACTGAAAGGACAACGGTTCCCGAAATAAGGAACGTGATAAGTAGGGCTTTATGTTGATCTGTTAGGTGCAAATCGTGATAAATTTATAGCATTTGGTAAAACAATATACGTAAAAATATGCAATCTAGCTCTTTAAGCTGTTTATAAAGCCGTCAATTGAGGTAGCGTCAGCAATATTAAAATCACCTATTTTCGTGCGTCGTAATGCCGATAAATGTGCCCCAGATTGCAAGGCTTTACCAAAATCGTTAGCTAAGGAACGAATATATGTACCTTTACTGCACACAACTCTAAAATCGGCTTGCATACCGGTAATTTTAGTGATTTCAAAAGCTGAAATGCTAACTGTACGCGGTTTGATATTTACACTTTCTCCAGCTCTAGCAAATTCATACAAGCGCTTGCCGTCTTTTTTAATGGCCGAAAACACAGGCGGCAATTGTTGGATATCTCCAATAAATTGTTCTGTTGTTTTATGGATTAATGTTTCAGTGATGTGCTCGGTGGGAAATGTGTTGTCGATTTCGGTTTCTAAATCGAAAGAAGGGGTTGTACTCCCAAGCGTAATGGTTCCAGTATATTCCTTGGTCTGGGCTTGGAATGTGTCAATTTGTTTTGTCATTTTACCCGTGCAGATTACCAAAAGCCCTGTGGCCAATGGGTCTAAAGTTCCAGCATGACCTACCTTTATTTTCTTTATTTTAAAGGCACGCCTAATTTCCCAACGCAGTTTGTTAACCACTTGAAACGAGGTCCAATTAAGAGGCTTGTCGATAAGCAATACTTGTCCTGAAAGGTAATCGTCTTTACTGAGCATAGTGGTGAGGTGTCTAATTCAAAAGAGAAAACCCAATAGCAATAAGGCCCACAATAGCACAGTAAACAGCAAAGTAGGTTAGTTTACTTTTTTTAACTAAAGCAATCATCCAAGTACAGGCAAACAAACCAGCTATAAAAGCAGCTGCAAATCCAATGGATAAAGCCGTAAAATTCTGATTTTCGGTAGAAATGTCTCCGCTTAAAATATCCTTGCCTATTTTTCCAAAAATAAGCGGCACAACCATTAAAAATGAAAAGCGTGCTGCTTTGGTTTTATCGTTGCCCAATAATACCGATGTGGATATGGTTGCTCCAGACCTAGAAATACCAGGAAGCATGGCAATGGCCTGTGAAATACCAATGACAAAAGCATTTTTAAACGACACTGACCTGTTCGTGTTTTTAGCCTTGTCAGCTAAAAAAAGAAGTAAAGCAGTTATGATAAGCATGCATCCAACCAATAGGATGTTACTGGTAAAAAGTTGTTCCAATTGTTTTTCAAAGAAAAGGCCAATAATAATAGCAGGAACCATAGAAACAGCAATTTTTAAAATGAATTGTAAATTGTCATCCCATTGAAATTTCAGTGCCCCTTTTATTATTTCCAGAATATCTTTTCTAAATACCACTATGGTACTTAATGCCGTTGCGAAATGAAGCGCAACAGTAAACAGTAAACTTTCTTTAGGAACTGATTGATCACCTAAAATAGCCTTTCCCAATTCTAAATGGCCACTCGATGATACTGGTAAAAATTCAGTTAGCCCCTGAATAATACCAAGAATGATAGAATCTATAATATCCATGGGCACAAAAGTATTAAAATAGATATATAATTAAATGTTAATCAAATGAAACTTTAGCGTGTTGGATTGAAAATTGGTAAATTGCTAAGAGGTTTACCTAGACTGAAATGAAGATTGTTTTGGCACCCGATAAGTTTAAAGGTTCTCTAACAGCATTGCAATTTTGCAATGCTGTAGAGGAAGGGTTTCTTGTTCTTAATTCAGATGTTGAGATTATAAAATTACCTCTTGCAGATGGAGGTGATGGTACTATTCAGATTATTGATTATTATTTAAAAGGTAAACCAATTAGAATTCGAGTTTGCAACCCCTTTTTTCAAATAATAACAGCAACATATTTGTATTTTGAAGCATCTCGAATAGCTTATATAGAAATGGCCGAAGCTTCGGGGATCAAATTGCTAAAGGATAAACAGTTAGATTGTAAAAATGCAACTACATTTGGAACAGGGCAATTAATACTAGATGCTATTGAACGTGGAGCAAAACAAGTAATATTGGGGATTGGAGGAAGTGCAACAAACGATTGTGGTATGGGAATGGCTGCTGCTTTGGGATATCGATTTTTAGATAATGAAAATCAAGAAGTAAATCCTATTGGTTTAAATTTAATACATGTTAGAACCATTGATTCTTCAAAGGTTCATCCAAGATTAAAAGATATCTGTTTTAAGGTGGCCTGCGATGTCTCCAATCCCTTATATGGCAGTAATGGAACTGCACACGTGTATGCCAAACAAAAAGGCGCAAGTTTAGCAGATGTAAAACTATTGGATGAAGGTTTGGAGCATTTTTCAAAGGTGTTGAAAAAGAAATTTAAAATAGATGCCCAAACGGTTATTGGTGCTGGTGCAGCTGGTGGTATGGGAATTGCAACAAAAGTATTCCTAAAAGGGGATTTACAAACTGGGGTAGAATTAATAATGGCCTTGGCTAATTTTGAAGAACATATTGTTGAAGCCGAATGGATTATTACAGGTGAAGGCAAGCTGGATAGGCAAACCCTTTCTGGGAAGACCATTGATGGAGTTTTAGTTTCAGCTAAAGCAAAAAACATAAAAATTGCCGCTTTATGCGGTGCAATAGTGTTAAATGAAGAACAACTGAAAGAATATGGAATTGATTATAGTGACGCTGTTATAAAACATGCAAAAACTGAAAAGGATGCCATGCAAAATAGTTATGAATACGTTAGGAAAATGGCAAAGATTTTTGCGAAAAAATTAATGTAAATATATATTTGAAATGTCATTCCTGCGAAGGCAGGAACCCATTTGAAAACAACAAAATACTAACGTGGGGTTTATTTATATAGAAATAACGCTGAGTTATTTTTTGTCAGGATTCAAAAGAATGGCATACACCTGAATGCCAAACCCAATGAGTACTAATGTAGGCGCCAAACGAATACGTCTCCAATTAAAAATTTCGGGATTAAACATATTAGGATCGTCACTGCCACCACCAGACATTAAAATAAAGCCAAGGGCAATACAGGCTAAACCAATAAACATAAACTTATAGTTTTTTTTACCAAATACAAACGCTGGTTTTGAATTTTCTTTTCGTTTTTGTTCTCCCATAAAGTTTAGACTAGTAGTGCAAAATAACAGATTTATTTAAAATAGAACTGTTAATGTCTATATAATATTTTAAAAGTGTGTTATAAAGTAATTGGATATTCAACTTAACAACTTAATAATAAAGCTCATCTGTTTTTAAGTTCAAAAAACGCTGTGTTGCAAAGTGGGTACTTATCCACGTAATAATGATGCCTAAAACGAAGATCAATATAAAAAGTAACCCTATTAATAATGGTTTGTTTAATAGACCCAATTCGGTAAATGTTTTATTTAAATAGTAAAGTACAATGGTCATGCCTATCAAGGCTAATAAGGCTCCAATAATACCTAAGCGTACACTCTTCCAAACAAACGGACGACGAATAAATTGCTTGGTGGCTCCGACCATTTGCATGGTTTTAATAGTAAAACGTTTGGAGTATACAGCCAATCGAATAGAACTATTGATCAATAATACTGCAATCAATGTAAAAATACAGCTTATGACTAATACCCAAAAGCTAATCTTCTTAACATTATTGTTCATAAGGTTTACCAAATCATTATCATAAGACACCTCATCCACAAAATTTTTGTTTAGGGCTTCAGTTGAAATTTTTTCAAGATGTTCTGTCGTTACAAAATCTGCTTTTAAATGCACGTCAATAGAATTCTGTAACGGATTGTAACCCACAAAATCCATAAAATCCTCACCATTTTGCACTTTCATAAATTCGGCAGCTTCTTCTTTGGATACATATTCGGTCGATTTCACATAATCGGCCATCGCCAAACTTTTTTCCAGCTGATTGATTTCAACTTCCTTGGCCGAATCCTTAAGATAAATGGTCAAAACCACCTGTTCTTTAAAATGATCAGAAACTTTTTTGGCATTAAGTACTAGCATTCCCAATAAACCTAATAAAAATAGTACTAAAGCAATACTTAGCACTACCGAAAAATAGGAAGAAATAAGCCTGCGTTTTTGATGTTTTTCAAAGGATGAACTCATGCCACGATAAATTTAAGACGTAAAAATAATAAAGTATATTCAATCTCTTTTTATATAAACTAAAACATATCAACTTTAGTGCATAGCACTTTTTATTTTAAATGTTTACTTATAAGATACACCCCAAAAACTACAAGAAGAAAACTTAAAACTTTTATAGCATCTATTTCCTCTTGGTATTGGGTGTGGTTTAGCACGAAAACATAAATACTAACCAATATCAAATTAATACCATAAAAGAATAATAACTGATTGGTTGTAGCACCCAAGAGTCCGAAAAGAATCAATCTCAGGCAATCCTTCTTATCTATTTTTCTTTAAAGAAAGTCACTTTTTTAACAACCCCAAAAACTAAAGTCCTTAATATATGGGGCATAATGCCCTTTGCAACAATATAGTTGAAGCCATATATAAGATTGGCGCTCAAAAAGGCTAAATAGGCTCTTAAAATGTTACTCTTCAAGGTTATGTTTTGTTGTCGTTTAAAAAGTTTGTTAAAAGTAAATCTATTATTACACAAAATGAATTTTAAACAAAGAAGTTGAGGTACTTAAATATAACCAAAGGTTTTACAGTTGGTTAATAAACCGTAAATTTGCGACTTGAAAATCGTCATTACAGGGAGTGAAATCACGAGGTAATCTTTTTAAAATAGCAGATTGCTCCACTTTGTTTGCAATGACGTTAATATGTTTAGAGTAAAATGAAATACGATTTTAATACAATCGAAAAAAAGTGGCAAGAGTATTGGGCCAAAAACCAAACTTTTAAAGCCGAAAACCAATCAGATAAACCTAAATATTATGTATTGGATATGTTTCCATACCCATCGGGTGCAGGGCTGCACGTAGGACATCCACTAGGGTATATAGCTTCCGATATTTATGCACGTTATAAACGCCACCAAGGTTTTAATGTGTTACATCCACAAGGTTACGATAGTTTTGGTTTACCTGCCGAGCAGTATGCTATTCAAACGGGACAACATCCTGCTGTTACGACTGAAGAGAATATTAAAACTTATCGCCGTCAGTTAGACCAAATAGGTTTTTCGTTTGATTGGTCGCGTGAAGTGCGTACTAGTGATCCTAAATATTACAAATGGACACAGTGGATTTTTATTCAACTCTTCAACTCCTGGTATAATAATAGTGCTAATAAAGCTGAAGACATTTCAGAATTAATAAAAATATTTGAAACTGAAGGTAACATCAATGTCAATGCCGCTTGCGATGATGATATTGAGTTGTTTATGGCTGAAGATTGGAACAGATTCTCTTCAGAAAGGCAACAACAAATTCTGTTACAATACAGATTAACTTATTTAGCTGAAACCGAAGTCAACTGGTGTCCTGCATTAGGAACGGTTTTGGCCAATGATGAAATTGTTAATGGTGTATCCGAACGTGGGGGACATCCAGTTATTCGAAAGAAAATGACCCAATGGAGTATGCGTATTTCAGCTTATGCTGAACGTTTACTTCAAGGGTTGCATACTATAGATTGGCCAGAGCCACTAAAAGAAATGCAACGCAATTGGATAGGAAAATCGGTTGGGGCCTCAGTTACTTTTACTGTTATCCCTCATGTTACCATGAGCGGAGGCGAAGGGTCTCATCACATATCTGTGTTCACCACCCGTCCCGATACTATTTTCGGTGTGAGTTTTATGACGCTTGCGCCTGAGCATGAATTAGTATCACAAATTACCACACCAGAGCACAAGGCTGAGGTTGATGCTTATATTGAGGCTACAGCAAAGCGTAGTGAACGCGATCGTATGGCCGATGTAAAAACCATTACTGGAGTATTTACAGGGGCCTATGTAGAACATCCGTTTACCAAAGAACCTATCCCGGTTTGGATAGGTGATTATGTATTGGCCGGATATGGTACAGGAGCAGTGATGAGTGTGCCTTGTGGTGACCAGCGCGATTACGATTTTGCGAAACACTTTAATATATCCATCCCTAATATTTTTGAAGGGGTAGATATTTCTGAAGAAGCTTTTGCCGATAAGGACAATACTATCATTGCTAATAGTGATTTTCTAAACGGTTTGAACTATAAAGACGCAACTAAAAAAGTAATTGAGGAACTAGAAAAGTTAGGTCAGGGTCAAGGGAAAACCAATTACCGTTTACGAGATGCAGTGTTTAGTCGTCAGCGCTATTGGGGTGAACCGTTTCCAGTTTATTATGTGAACGGTATGCCACAAATGATAGATGAAGCGTATTTGCCTATTGAACTTCCGGAAGTTGAAAAATATTTGCCTACCGAAACGGGTGAACCACCGCTGGGTAATGCTACTGTTTGGGCATGGGATGCCGAAAATAACAAAGTCGTTTCTAATGACCTTTGTCATTCTGAGCGTAACGAAGAATCTCATAACGGTATTTACCCATTAGAATTAAACACCATGCCAGGTTGGGCGGGAAGTTCACAGTATTTTAACAGGTATATGGATCCGCATAACGACGAGGCTATCTTCTCTCAAGAAGCCATTAACTATTGGCAACAAGTCGATTTGTATATAGGCGGAAGCGAGCATGCCACAGGCCACTTATTGTACTCCCGTTTTTGGCAAAAATTTATGTTCGATAAAGGTTTGGTGCCCTGCGACGAATTTGCCAAAAAATTGATTAACCAAGGGATGATCTTGGGGACCAGTGCGTTTGTTTATAGGGTTTCACCTAATTCTTTTGGTTTTGATACAAAGGGAGAAAAAATAATTGATCTGATTAAAAAACACCCAATTTTTATTTCAAAAATCTTATTTGATGAATTAAATAAATTACCTGAAAGTATAAAAGTATTTAATGAAGATTTGAAATCAATGCTTAATGAGGTTTTTGAAAGGAAGTTGGTGAGAGTGGATATTAAAACTACTGAAATTCAACCACTTCATGTTAAAGTAAAATATATAAATGCTTCAGATGAACTTGATATTGATGGTTTAAAGAAGGATGAGGAATTTGGTGAAGATTTTGAAAATGCAATTTTTGTAAGTGATAATTCAAGGTTAATCCATAAAGACAATAATGAAAAGTATATAGTTGGTCGAGACGTCGAAAAAATGTCCAAATCCAAATACAATGTGGTTAACCCCGATGCGATTTGCGAACAATATGGCGCTGATAGTTTACGCCTTTACGAAATGTTCCTAGGGCCATTAGAGCAATACAAACCTTGGAACACGGCAGGAATTACTGGGGTACATTCCTTTCTTAAAAAACTTTGGAAATTGTATTTCGATGACAATGGTTTTAAGGTTACTGATACGTCACCCACAAAAGAAAGTTTAAAGACCTTACATAAAACCATCAAAAAGGTTCAGGAGGATATTGAGAATTTCTCGTTCAATACGTCGGTATCTACCTTTATGATTGCGGTAAATGAGTTGACCACCCAAAAGTGTACTAGTAAGACTATTTTAGAACCGTTGTTGATTCTCATCTCACCATATGCTCCTCATATCGCTGAAGAATTATGGCAGGTGTTAGGGTATAATGAGTCTATTGCTACGGCACCATTCCCAGTATTTGACGAAAAACATTTGGTTGAAAGCACTAAAAATTACCCCATTTCTTTTAATGGTAAAATGCGTTTCACCATGGAGTTGCCATTAGATATGGACAAAGAAGAGATAGAAAAGACAGTGTTGGCTAGCGAAAAGACCCAAGAACAATTGCAAGGGCGTACCCCTAAAAAGGTGATTGTTGTGCCTGGTAAGATTGTGAATATTGTAGGTTAATGTCTCCAGAGGAGCATGAATGCAATGAGAGCGACGTGGGAATCTCATTAATTGAACTTAGAATAAAAAATAAACAGATAGCTACATCAAGTTTCTGATGTGATACACAATGACAAACTCTAAATGAACTACATTGAAGGAATAGGTTTTATTGCTGCGGTATTAACAACCACAGCATTTCTGCCCCAAGTTTATAAAACTTGGAGAACCAAAGATGTTTCGAGTTTATCTTTACCCATGTTGTTTATGTTTTTTGTAGGTATTGTAGGGTGGTTGATTTATGGTGTTTTGAAACAAAGTCCGTCCATGATTTTTGCTAATACCATAACCGTTGTTTCAGCGTTTTTATTAATCTATTTCAAAATTAAATACAGAAAAAGATAATTGTTTTACTGACAAACTTTCATGATGTGTAATTGGTGTGATTATTGTTATATTTATTCAAAATTAAAAAACTAAAACATGTTAGCATATTATATATTATTAGGAGGAATTGCTTTAGTAAGTTGGTTAGTAAGTAATCAATTGAAGCGTAAATTTAAAAAATACTCTAAAGTGCAATTGCGCAATGGGATGAGTGGCAAGGAAATTGCCGAAAAAATGTTGGCCGATCATGGTATTTACGATGTAGAGGTGATTTCAACCCAAGGGCGTTTAACCGATCATTACAACCCTAAAAACAAAACAGTTAATTTAAGCGAGGCCGTTTATAATGAACGTAACGCTGCGGCTGCAGCAGTTGCAGCACACGAGTGCGGTCATGCTGTACAGCATGCAAAAGCATATCAGTGGTTAGAAATGCGTTCGGCATTAGTGCCAGTGGTCAGCGTAACATCGGGGATGTCACAATGGGTGGTTATTGGTGGCATCATGTTAGGTGCTGCAGCAGGAGCAGGCCTTGGATTTTGGGTTGCTGTAGCAGGATTGTTCATGATGGGCTTTGCCACACTGTTCAGTTTCATAACATTACCTGTAGAATACGATGCCAGTAACCGTGCATTGGCTTGGTTAAAAAATAAAAACATGGTATCCCAACAGGAATATGTAGGTTCTAAAGATGCTCTTAAATGGGCCGCTAGAACGTATTTAGTGGCCGCAATTGGAGCCTTGGCTAACTTGGTGTATTGGGCATTTCGAGTATTAGGTTCAAGAGATTAATTTTACTGTATATTTATAATCTTGCCCTGAAATTTTCAGGGCTTTTTTGTTTCTTTACCTGTGTAATCATATTGTCAAATGAAAGATCCGTTATCCTATTATAAAGAACACGTCGAGTTATATCGCCAAGAAGTCAAACACTTGCAAAAACAAATACTTAGTTTAAGTATGCTGAGGCTCATTGTGTTTTTAACAACTGTTTTTTTGCTTTATATGATTTTCGGGCATTGGCAAATCATGGTCCCCATAGCCATAGTGGGCATTGCTGTGTTTTTGTTTTTGCTGTCACGATATACTGAAGTTAAACGGTTGCAACGGTTTAATAAGGCTTTGGTCAATATTAATGAAGAAGAGCTAAAAATAGCTTCGGGAAATTTTCACCATCGTGATAAAGGGATTCAGTTTCAAGAGGCCAATCATTTTTACAGTTTAGATATCGATTTGTTTGGTCGGGGGTCCTTTTTTCAGTTCATAAACAGAACGACCATTGCCGAGGGAACGGAGCAGTTGGCTAACATTTTAAAAGCTAACCGTATTGATGATATTATACTAAGGCAAGAGGCCATTAAGGAATTGTCTGAAAAGCCTAAATGGCGTCAATATTTCTCAGCAACTTCGAGTATGGTTCATGTTGAAACACCAGCAAAAAGTATTATAGATTGGTTAAAAAATTATAAGTCGTTTTTACCTAAAATCATGGCATGGTTGCCAATATGTTTTGGGGTGCTTTCGGTAATTATAATTATGCTTGCCGTTTTCAAACTTATGCCAAATCCACTAGTTGTTGGCTATTGGTTAATTATTGGTTTGGGAATTACTGGGAAATATCTCAAAAAGATTAATGTATTATCGGCCAATGCAGATAAGATTAGGGATACGTTTAGGCAACATGCCCTATTGTTGGATTTAATCGAGAATGAAAATTTTACTTCTACATTACTGAAACAAAAGCGACAACAAATTCAGTTAGAAGAAGAACGGGCATCACAAATCTTCAAGAAACTGTCGAAAGCCTTGGATGCATTAGATAATAGAAACAATCTGTTCGGGGCCATTTTTGGGAATGGTTACTTTCTTACAGATTTAAAACATAGCTATACCATTGAGCAATGGATAAAGTATTATGGACATAAAGTTAAAGATTGGTTTGAGGTCGTAGCGTTTTTTGATGCTTATAACACCTTAGGTAATTATGCCTATAACCATCCTAATTTTATATATCCTGAAATTAAAGAAGAAGGGCCAGTTATAAAGGCAGAAGCTTTAGGGCACCCCTTATTAGATAAAGCCAAACGGATAGACAGCAATCTAACAATAGAAAACGAACAGTTTTTTATTGTAACGGGAGCCAATATGGCTGGTAAGAGTACGTTTTTAAGAACCGTTTCCTTACATATCGTCATGGCGAATGTGGGCTTGCCCGTTTGTGCCAAATACAGTGAATATATACCAGTAAAGCTCATTACGAGTATGCGCACAACCGATTCCTTAATCGATGATAGCTCATATTTCTTTTCAGAATTGACCCGATTGAAATATATTGTAGATGTCATTGCAAAGGAACCTTATTTTATTGTATTAGATGAAATTTTAAAAGGGACCAATAGTACCGACAAAGCAATTGGCTCACGTAAGTTTGTTGAAAAACTAGTCGCTTCAAATGCCACGGGTATTATAGCCACCCACGATTTAAGCCTCTGTGAGATTGAACAGGAACTGGCGGAAGTGAAAAATTATTATTTTGATGTCGAAATCATTAATGATGAACTTCATTTTGACTATAAGTTGAAACAGGGTGTTTGCCAGAACATGAATGCGTCCTTTCTACTTAAAAAGATGAATATTGTTTAGCATATTAAAGTTTTGCATTTAAAAGAAAGATATGATATAGCAGTTATAGGCGGAGGGATAGTAGGCCTTGCTTCAGCTTATAAAATACAATTAAAATATCCGAACCTTAAAATTATTATAATTGAAAAGGAAAATAGGTTAGCAGCACACCAAACGGGAAATAATTCAGGTGTCATTCATTCTGGATTGTATTATAAACCAGGATCAGATAAAGCCAAAAATTGTGTTGATGGCAGAAAGCAATTGGTCGCTTTTGCAACAAAGTATGGTGTAAAACATGAGGTGTGTGGTAAAGTCGTTACTGCAGTAGATAAAAGTGAGTTACTATATTTAGATAAAATATTTGAAAATGGTAAAGCCAATAATACCGAGGGTATTGAAAAAATCACGGCTAATCAGTTGCGGGAAATTGAACCTTATGTTGAAGGGATAGCCGGTATTTGGGTGCCCTGTACCGGGATTATTGATTTTATTGGTGCCACCAATAAATTGGGAGAATTAATCCAAGCCATACAGCCTAAAAGCAAAATTGTATTAGGAGAGAAAGTGGAAGCCTGTGAACATGTAGGAGATGAATCTTTGGTAGTGACTTCAAAAGATAAATATACAGCCAAGCACGTTATTTTTTGTGGTGGTTTACAAGCCGATCGATTGGCAAAGCAAGATGGGGTTAAGTTAAAAGAGAGGGTAGTAGCTTTTAGGGGTGATTATTATAACTTGACTGAAATGGCTAAGACAAAGGTGAAGCACTTAATCTATCCGGTACCCAATCCCAATTTTCCATTTTTGGGCGTACATTTTACCAGAATGGTAAATGGTGATGTAGAGTGTGGTCCTAATGCTGTATTAACGTTTAAACGTGAAGGCTATGGTAAAACAGATTTCAATGTAAAGGACACGCTAAATGCCTTATCTTATTTGGGAACATGGAACTTGCTGTGCAAACATACAGGTTTTGCGATTAACGAATACCGAAGGACTTTTTCCAAAAAACGGTTTTTAGAAACTCTACAACGTTTAATACCCTCATTAACCATGCAGGATATAATGCCCGGTAGGTCTGGGGTACGGGCGATGTTGCTGAATGCTGATGGGAGCATGCAAGACGATTTTAAAATTATTTATCACAATAGAAGCTTGCACGTATTAAATGCGCCATCGCCAGCTGCTACTTCATGTTTGGCTATTGGTGATAAGATATGTGACATGGCAACAGTTTATTTTAATCTGGGTTAGGATAAATCTTCATAAAGGACTTTGTTTGAAATTAATTGAAAATGTTCTGTTTATAAAATCCAATAAAATTTCTAAAGGAAGCTCTTGTAAACAAGAATTACTTATTAAATTAGGGGTATAGATTCTGTATGGATCGTCACCTTTAATTTATGCAGTATACTTCTAAACTCCCAAATGTAAAAACCACCATTTTTTCTGTAATGAGTGGCTTGGCTAAAGCACATGATGCCATTAATTTATCTCAGGGGTTTCCAGATTTTGAAAGTGATAAAACACTAACAGACTTAGTCTGTAAGGCAATGCATTCTGGTTATAATCATTATGCACCCATGTATGGGAATTTAGAATTACGTTTGGCTATTTCCAAAAAAATAGAATTACTTTACGATACAAGTTATCACCCTGAGTATGAAATTACGGTTACAGCAGGTGCAACACAAGCCATTTTTACCATAATAAATACGTTTGTAAAATCGGGAGATGAAGTTATGGTCTTTAAACCGGCATATGATAGTTATGAACCTGCAGTAAAACTAAATGGAGGCTACCCTATAGCTATACAATTGGAAGCTCCCCATTTTAGTATCGATTGGGATTTGGTAAGACAAAAGGTAAGTAGGCGAACCAAAATGATTATTGTTAACACACCACATAATCCGTCAGGGACAGTGTTTTCAAAAGATGATATGTTGCAATTACATACCATTACCAAAAATACCGATATCATTGTATTGAGTGATGAGGTATATGAGCACATGATTTATGATGGTGAAAAACATCAAAGTGTTTGCCTATTTCCTGAGTTAAAGAAGCGGAGTTTTGTTGTGGCATCATTCAGTAAAACCTTTCACAATACAGGATGGCGCGTTGGCTATTGCTGTGCCCCTAAAGATCTTATGGACTTATTTATGCAAGTGCATCAGTTTAATGTGTTTTGCGTACATCATCCCACTCAAAAAGGCATTGCTGATTATATGCAAGAATCTCAACATTATTTAGGGTTATCGTCATTCTACCAAGATAAGAGGGATTTGTTTCTTAGTTTGATTAAAGGCTCACGATTTAAGTTCAAAAAATCAAAAGGAACTTATTTTCAATTGTTGGATTATTCGAGTATTAACGATGAGTATGATGTGGATTTTGCCAAGCGTTTAACGTTAGAATTTGGTATTGCATCCATTCCTATGTCGGTTTTTAACCTGAATAATTTAGACCAAAAAATACTTAGATTTTGTTTTGCTAAAAAGGATGACACCTTAAGGCGGGCAGCCGACATTTTAAATACTATTTAATTATGCAGGACCAATTAAAAGTAGCTTATATTCAGTCCAATTTAGTTTGGGAAAAGCCAAAGGAAAATCGAAAGCATTTTTCTGAAAAAATTAAGGAAATATCCCAGAAAGTAGATGTTATAGTACTTCCAGAAATGTTTACAACAGGGTTTACTATGGATGCAGTTAAGGTAGCCGAAACCATGGAGGGAAAAACTGTGGTTTGGATGCAAAGAAAAGCTAAAAAAACAGGAGCAGCTATCATTGGAAGTATTGTTATTGCCGAAGAAAATAAATTTTATAACAGATTGCTTTTTGTAGAACCTTCTGGAAATATTTTACATTATGATAAACGACATACCTTTACCTTGGCTCATGAGGATAAAGTATATGCTTCGGGAAGCAATAAGTTAATTGTAGATTATAAGGGATGGAAAATTTGTCCGTTAATATGTTACGATTTACGGTTTCCCGTATGGTCCAGAAATGTTGTGGACTATGATGTTTTATTGTATGTGGCCAATTGGCCCAAACCCAGAATTTTGGCTTGGGACACTTTGTTGAAAGCACGAGCTATAGAAAACATGTGCTATTGCATTGGCTTAAATCGAATAGGAGAAGATAAAGAGCAGAATGAATATTGTGGTCATTCGGCTGTATATGATGTGTTAGGAAATGCGATTACGCCACTAAAACCTAATAAGGAACATACTGAAATTGCTGTTTTGGAAAAAAAACATATCAGTTTTTATAGAAATAAACTAAAGTTTTTAAACGACAGAGATACCTTTAGTTTGATAGGTTGATGTTCCAAATTTCATCCCATCCCGCTCTAATATCACCATCTGATTCTTCTGGGATAAAAAGGCTAACACGTTCGGGCTGTATTTTTTTAAGGTAACTACCCGTATCGTATTTACCATTTTTATTGGCATCGAAAATTGCTCTCAAATAGTATTTCCCCGAATCTATATTTAAGAAATCCAATGCCTCATTTCTAATGGTGTATTTTTCATATTTCACTTTTCCATTTGAGTCCATTAACTGGACTATAAGAGGATATGTGGCATTGTTTATAATAACCCTTAGGTTACCGTAATCTGAGATTTTTTTTGTGCTAACTACATAGTTTAAGGTGTCGTTGGTATTATCGAAGAAGTCTAAAATGGCTTCGGGCAAAACTTGAACTCGGTACCTATTGTCTGCTTTCTTTTCAAAATTAATATGATAAGTGTTTTGTATAGTATCAAAAGCTGTTGTAAATACAACTTTGGTAGAATCTTTATCTTCAATATTTATTTTGGTCTCATCAAGTTTTGCAAAAGGTATTGAGCCAGAAATCTTTAAAGGTTCCTTGTAAGTAATATTGCCAGAAGGACTTGATGTGATAGTTAAGCTGTCTCGTTTTTGGGCACTGATTCTAACCGTATAATCTTTTTCAAAATCTAGATTAGAAACCTTAAAAATTAAGGAATCTACCTCTAGTCTTGGTTTATACCAATAATAAAGCGAATCGGTTTGTTGGTCTTTAGTAATTCTATACTCAAAATCTTGAGGGGTGTCAAATAGGAGTTTAATGTCCATGTCCTTGTAATCACCTTCATAACCAAAAGCGATTTTTTCACCAGAGATAAGTTTAGGTCTTGTTGATTTAAAATCTAGGTCTTCTTTGAATAATTTAAGGGTATAAGTTGAATCGGTAGGGATATTTATAAAACCTTTATGAAACCCTATTTTATCTGTTTTTTGTTGAAATTTATAATCCTCATTATTATCTTTTAAGGCTAGGAGTAAATACTTGCCTTCTTTAATGTTTTCAATAGCAAATGTAGTTAAACTGTCTAGGGTGTTAGTAATATATTTAGGTTTTTCTTTATAAATAATAGAATCGTTAAATGTAGAATCCACTTCATAAAGTCCAACGTTTACAAAGGTCTCTGTTTTTCGGTCTATAGCATCAACTATAGTACCGCCTACTGTTAAAGAATCGATATAATCACCTGTTGAAAATACATAGCGAAAATAGGAAAACGGATTTCCCTCATTATTATCTTGAATGCTATTTCCAAAATTAAAAGCATAAGTGGTATTGGGTTGAAGTGTGTCGAAAATTTTAATGGATATGTACCTGCTTGCCCCTCCTAAAGGTTTTATTTCGGGTTGGGTCTTCAATGGTGGTGAAATGATTAATTGCTTTTGTATGTCCTTTAGTTTTATATATTCATCAAAATGGATAGTAATTTCTCTTGCTTTAAAGTTTGTTGAAAAATTCTCTGGTTCAGATTTTATAATTACAGGTGGTGTTTCGTCTTTAGGGCCACCTCCAGGCGTCCCTTTATTAGCACAATTAATGAAACCAAGACTTAGGAAAATTAATAAAACAAGATTAGCAAACGTTTTATTCATGAAGCGTTTTAAATTTTAGCAAAAGTACATGAATTTTTTCATTTTAAAATTTAAGAAAAACGAAATGAAATGTACATTATTTAAATTATAACGCCTATAAATCTTAGGCTATTGCCATACATACAACACTAATTTTAACGTTTTTAGCTTTGGATAAAACATTGATGCATGCTTCCATGGTAGCACCTGTGGTTATAATATCATCTACTAACAATATATGCTTGTTATTTATGGAATCGATTTGATTAACGGTAAACAAGGTATCGTTACCCTGCCAGCGAGCAAAGCGTTTTTTGTTGACTTGTGATTTGGTGTTGGTAATTTTTAAAAGAACATTATCAACATAAGTAACTTGTAGTTGTTTTGCAATCTCTTGCCCAAATTTTGCTACTTGGTTGTAGCCTCTTTTCTTCAATTTCTTTTTATGAAGTGGTACAGGTATTACAATATCAATATGGTTATAGTGTTTAATGGTTTTTAGTTCTCCGCCTAGCCAATTGCCTAATACAACTCCGATATTTTCATATCCTCTATATTTTAAGCCATGAATAAGCTGTTGCACAGGTCCTTTTTTTTCAAACCTAAATAGTGCTGTTCCCTGTTCAATTTTTGCCCTTCCATAAAGTACCTTTATCACTGTGTCATCATTATTGAAATGAAAATTAGTTACTGGTAAGTTATTTCTACAAGAGGTACATATAGTATCTTGGTTATCCTCAAGTATATTTAGACAGGCATAGCAAATTTTTGGGAAAAATAAATTGATAAGGGACTTGAGCATTTTATAATTATAATGGGTAGTTTATAAAAATGAACCATAAAGACACTAATATAAATATTTATTAGTGAATTTGTTGTAAATTTTAATTGAGATCGTTTCCAGTTCACAGCGGTTTTATATTTTTGCACCTATGGCAAATCAAGACGATACATTTAAGAGAGTAATCTCCCATGCTAAAGAGTACGGGTATGTATTCCAAAGCAGTGAAATATACGATGGCTTAAGCGCAGTATACGATTATGCGCAGAATGGAGCTGAGTTAAAAAAGAATATTCGTGACTACTGGTGGAAGGCCATGGTACAAATGCATGAGAATATTGTGGGTATCGATGCAGCAATTTTTATGCATCCGACCACTTGGAAAGCCTCAGGACATGTTGATGCGTTTAACGATCCGTTAATAGATAATAAAGATTCAAAAAAGCGCTATCGTGCCGATGTTTTGATTGAAGACTATTGTGCTAAAGTTGAGGCCAAAATAGATAAGGAGGTTGCCAAAGCCGAAAAACGTTTTGGAGAGGCTTTTAACAAGGAAGAATTTCTAACTACAAATGCAAGGGTGTTGGGTTATCAGGGAAAAATCAATACCACCTTGTCTCGCTTGGCAAAGTCTTTGGAAAATGAAGATTTAACCGATGTGAAAGCCCTTATTGAAGAATTGGGAATTGCTGATCCGCTGACGGGTAGTAAAAACTGGACTGACGTTAAGCAGTTTAATTTAATGTTTGCCACTAAGTTAGGAGCTTCGGCAGATAATGCGATGGATTTGTATTTGCGACCAGAAACGGCACAAGGTATTTTTGTTAACTTTTTAAATGTTCAAAAAACAGGACGTTTAAAGATCCCGTTTGGTATTGCTCAAACAGGAAAAGCTTTTAGAAATGAAATAGTTGCCAGACAGTTTATCTTTAGAATGCGTGAATTTGAACAAATGGAAATGCAATTTTTCATTAAACCCGGTACGCAACAAGAATGGTATGAGTATTGGAAGGAAGCTCGTTTAAAGTGGCACTTGTCTTTGGGAATGGGAGAGGATAATTACCGTTTTCACGATCACGAAAAATTGGCCCACTATGCAGATGCTGCGGCTGATATTGAATTCAAATTCCCGTTCGGATTTAAGGAGCTGGAAGGCATACATTCACGCACCGATTTCGATTTAAGTCAACATGAAAAGTACTCAGGTAAAAAACTACATTATTTCGACCCTGAAGAAAATAAAAGCTACGTGCCGTATGTTTTGGAAACTTCCATTGGATTGGATCGTATGTTTTTAGCTGTATTTTCCAATGCTTTACAAGAAGAAGAATTGGAGAATGGTACTACTCGGACTGTTTTAAAACTACCAAGTGTATTAGCTCCGATAAAAGCCGCAGTTTTACCATTGGTTAAAAAGGATGGCTTACCAGAGATAGCGAGACAAATTGTTGACGATTTAAAATGGGATTTCAATGTAGACTATGATGAGAAAGATGCGGTAGGCCGTCGTTACAGAAGGCAGGATGCCAATGGAACGCCATTCTGTATTACAGTAGATCATGATACCTTAGTGGATAGTACAGTTACCATTCGTCACAGGGATTCTATGGAGCAACAGCGTGTTAAAATAAATGATTTACGCGATATCATCAAAAAAGAAGTTGATGTTCGTAATTGGTTGTTAAAGATGAAATAATAAAGAATTAAATAATTTAGAATATTAAATTAGATCCCAAGTGTTTGACTTGGGATTTTTTATGTTGAAGTTTTTGAATTTAAGTAAGGTCATTTAAATTTTAACTTGCCTATCTATATCCTGGTTTAGCGAAATAAACGTTTCGGTTCTAGCTACTCCTGTAATGTCCTGTATGGTGTTAAGGAGTTGCATAAGATGGTCGTTGTTTTTGCAGAGCACTTTTAAAAATACATTCCAGTTTCCTGTTGTATAATGGCATTCTAAAACCTCGGGAACACGCTTTAATAATTTTATAATGGTGGGAGCATCTGCAGCTTTGTCAAAATACATACCCACAAAAGCACGGGTGCCAAAGCCTAAAGCTTCAGGATTAACGATAAGTTTGGAGCCTAAAATCAATTTCGCTTTCTCCAGTTTCCGTAGTCGTTGATGGATAGCAGCTCCAGAAATGCCTACCTGTCGGGCGACCTCAAGAATAGGTGTTCTAGCATCTTCCATTAACATACGCAATATTTTTTTATCGATACCATCTATAGTAATGGTTTTAGCTTTTCGAGGCATAATGGTGTTGTTTTAATAATATAAAAGTAGTTATTTGGTTTTAAATTGTAATAATAAAGGTATAACCTTTAGGTGTCTGAGACGGTTGATGAGTTTGTAGCACTCAAAGTTACCTGTGAAACTTAATTATTCAATGGGTTATACCCCAAATAAGGTACTTCTTTTTCGTTAAATGTTATGCCGTAATCTTGGAGTTCCTTTAAGATGGGCTCGTATACTTCTTTGGTGATTGGTATTTGAACACCTGGAGTCGTGATTTTTCCGTTTAAAATAGCTAATGCAGCCATAGCCACAGGAAGACCAACCGTTTTCGCCATAGCCGTATAGGTTTGGTTTTCTCCTAAAACAACCATATTGGAATCAATTTGGTGTTTTTTGCCATTGAGTTCGTAACCAAACTTATGGTACATAACAATCATGTCCTTATCATCTTCGGCCAAGGTCCATTTGTCCATTAAAATTTTTTGGAGAATCTGTGCAGGTGTTGCGTTTTTTAACTCTACCTTTTTATTAGGATTAAAAATATCGAGCTCTTCTAGTTTATCCCATACAATATCGTCCTGATCTATTTTTAGGGCATGGCGTAATTTAAGTTCAACCGAATCAGTATGGCTGTAGGGTAAAAAAGCATTTACAAAGTCGCGATAACTCATGTTTTCACTATCTTCAATAGTATAGCTGTCGTCTGTCATTCCCAAAACTACAAAGATGTTCCAAGCACGGCTAAAACCTACACGCCTCATGGTACCTCGGTACAGTGTTTTAATATTCTCCAGCCCATAAACATTTTGATATTTTAATGAATCTCTATTAGCGTAGGCTTCAAACCTGCCAAAGCCTTCTATATCTAGAAATTCAGTGCGTCTAAATAATCTATGATATGGAATGTATTTGTAAGTGCCTTCTTGTAAAAATTTGGCTGCACCACCCTGTCCTGCAATAACAACATTTCTTGGATTCCAAGTGAACTTATAGTTCCACAAATTTGTGTCACTTTCCGGAGCAACCAATCCACCGGTAAACGATTCAAACAAAACAATTTTTCCGCCTTTAGCCCTAATAATATCCAATACCTGCATGGCACTCATGTGGTCTATACCAGGATCAACACCAATTTCGTTCATTAAGATTAAATGATTGGCTTTTGCATCATTATCCAATGCCTGCATTTCTGGACTAACATAAGAAGCTGTTACCATGTGTTTTTTGTGTTGAATGCAATCTTTGGCAACGATAATGTGGAATCGTGCTGGAAGCATGGAGATTACAATGTCAGCATCCTTTATGGCTTTGGTTCGTGAGATGTCATTAAAAATATCAAGTGAAATAGCGTTGACATTAGAAAGGGGATTAATTAGCTTTTTGGCATCATCAATTTTAAGATCACCAATGGTAATACATAAATTTTCTTCTTTAGATTTATCCGATAGGTATTTTATGAGGTATGAAGTGGATTTTCCAGAACCAATCACTAAAATCTTTCGCATATTAAACCAGGTTGATTAATTTTGTTTTATTAATAACTTTAGGCAACTTTTTTATAATTACGAATTTAATAAAAAAAATAGGTTTTTTTTAAGAATAATTAAATATGAATAAAAAATTAGTAATAGCAGCATGTATTCTAGGGGCTACATGTGTAGTTCTAGGAGCATTTGGTGCGCATGCTCTAAAAGAACAGATCACTGTTGAAGCGCAGCAAACTTTTGAAACAGGGTTGCGCTACCAAATGTATCACGCATTATTATTACTGTTTTTAGGGAATAACAAAACATTTTTTTCAATTAAAACAAAAAGAATAGTGTTATACCTTGTGGTTTTTGGAGTTTTGTTTTTTTCAGGATCCATTTATGGACTGGCAACAAATACACTAACGGTTTTTAATTTTAAATCTATTGCATTTATAACTCCTGTAGGAGGTTTTTTGTTAATTTTAAGCTGGATTTTATTGATTGCTAATTTGTTAAAAAAGGAACTTAAAAAGGACTAAAATTTATAAAAGCTTTAAAATAATTGTTATAATTTTGCCCGATAACTAATTTTAAAGCGTATTATGGAAAATTATGGCTCAATTACGAAAACGATTTCGTTAGAGGGTTACGGCATTAAAAATGCCAAAATTAATTATCAGTTATCACCAGAGCAGTTACATGACATTGCTATTGAAAAAGGGCAAGGCTTAGAAGCTTCTTCTGGGGCGTTAGCAGTTAATACAGGTGAATTTACAGGGCGTTCTCCAAAAGATCGTTTTATTGTTAAAGATGATATTACTAAAGATAAGATCTGGTGGGGTGATATTAACATTCCTTTTGATTCTGAAAAATTTGATAACCTTTATAATAAGGTTGTAGATTACCTGTCGGGTAAAGAACTTTTCGTAAGGGACAGTTATGCCTGTGCCGATGACAATTACCGATTAAATATTAGGGTGATAAACGAATATCCTTGGAGTAATCAATTTGCTTATAATATGTTTTTAAGGCCTACAGAAGCCGAATTGGATCAGTTTTCTCCAGAATGGACTGTGGTTAATGCACCTGGTTTTATGGCAAACCCTAAAGAAGATGGAACACGTCAACATAATTTTGCTATTTTAAACTTTACTAAAAAAGTGGCATTAATAGGTGGCACGGGTTATACTGGGGAGATTAAAAAAGGGATTTTTTCTGCATTGAATTTTATTCTTCCAGTATTTAAGGATACCCTGCCAATGCATTGTAGCGCAAATATTGGTAAAGAGAACGATACTGCTATATTTTTCGGTTTATCGGGTACTGGAAAAACCACTTTGTCTACCGATGCTAATAGAAGTTTGATTGGAGATGATGAACATGGATGGACCAAAGAAAATACCATATTTAATTTTGAAGGGGGATGTTATGCAAAAGTGATTAATTTATCAAGGGATAATGAACCTGAGATTTATGATGCCATAAAGAAGGGAGCCATTTTAGAAAATGTCATCCTTGATGAAGAAGGTCATGTAGATTTTAAGGACACTTCAATTACACAAAACACTCGCGTAAGTTACCCTATATATCATATAGATAATATTCAAACACCTTCAATTGCTAAAAACCCAAAACATATTTTCTTTTTAACGGCAGATGCTTTTGGGGTTATACCGCCAATTTCTAAATTAACACCCAGCCAGGCCGCCTATCACTTTATTTCTGGATATACAGCAAAAGTTGCAGGTACCGAGGCAGGTGTGGTTGAGCCACAACCTTCATTTTCTGCATGCTTTGGAGCGCCTTTTATGCCCTTGCACCCAGCAAAATATGCCGAAATGTTAAGTAAAAAAATGATAGAAGCAGGCGTCAATGTGTGGTTGGTTAATACGGGCTGGACTGGCGGACCTTATGGTGTAGGTAAGCGTATGGAATTGAAATACACCAGAGCTATGATTAATGCTGTGTTAGAAGGACACCTTGGGTTATATAATTACGACGATTATCATATCCATTCCGTTTTTGGCGTAGCACAGCCTAGAACCTGCCCGGGAGTACCTACTCGTGTGTTGAGCCCTCGTGCTACTTGGAATGATGATGAAGCCTATTATAAAATGGCATTTAAATTAACCAATGCATTTCGTGAGAACTTTAAAAAGTTTGAAGCCCACTGTAGTGAAGAAATACGTCGTGGTGGTCCGCAACGGTATGCGTTTTAAATTAAAAAGGGGTTGTCTAAAAGACAACCCCTTTTTTTGTTAAGAAAGAAGTTATTTCCTTTTATTAACCTCTTCAATATATTTTTCCAAAGCCATGGTCATAGATGGCGTTTCAGGCGTAGGTGCGGCAATGTCCACGCGTAACCCTCGCTCTTCAACCGCTTTAATCGTGGTATTTCCAAATACAGCAATACGTGTATCGTTCTGTTTGAAATCCGGGAAGTTTTGAAATAAGGATTCAATCCCAGAAGGACTAAAGAACACCAATACATCATAGTATACATCGGCTAAATCCGACAGGTCACTAACAACCGTTTTGTAAAAGGTAGCTTGTTTCCAATTAACGCCTAAAGCATCCATGGTTTCAGGAACCTCTGGTTTAACTTTATCAGTGTTTGGCAATAGGAATTTTTCGTCCTTATATTTTTTAATTAAAGGTGAAAGTTCAGCAAATGTACGTTTTCCAACATATATTTTACGCTTTCTGTATACCACATATTTTTGTAAATAATAGGCTACCGCTTCAGACTGACAGAAATACTTCATGGTGTCTGGCACCTTAAAACGCATTTCTTCGGCAACCCTAAAAAAATGGTCAACAGCATTTCTACTGGTTAATATAATGGCGGTATAATTGTTCAGGTCTACTTTTTGTTGTCTTACTTCTTTTGCAGGTAATCCTTCAACATGTATAAAAGGCCTGAAATCAATTTTTACCTTTTGCTTATCTATTAAATCGAAGTACGGGGAATTCTCTATTTTAGGTTCTGGTTGGGAAACCAAAATCGTTTTCACTTTCATAGGCACAAGTAGTTTGTTCTTTTAATCTAAAATAAAAACCTTATATAAAATAATATAGGGTGCTATTTCAAGTGCGCAAAGATACAAAATAAAATAGAAAAAATTTGTTTTTATTAAACTTTGGTGCCTTTTAAACGACGTGACTAACCCCGTAATATTAACAACAAATAAAAGGCCTAACATGATGTAAAATAAAGGCGCAGAAGGTTTAAAACTATAAATCAAAAAAGCATTGATAGGTAACAGCATAAGACCCAAATAATTTTTGTAGGTTATTTTTTGAAACAGATAGGTGTCTATTAGATTGTCAATCTCAAAAAGGCTACCTATTAAGCGTTCTATTAAAACTTTTATTAGAATAAATGAACCTATACCGACGGTTATTTTAAAAAGTAAGTTTATAGAGGTGTAATCTATGCCGTTAAAAAACTGCAAAGCTAGAATGACAAATATAGATGCAGAAATTATTAAATTGACAAATAAAAGCGCATCAAATTTGTCGAAAAACTTCTGGTCTCTTGCATAAATGTTCAGGTATTTCGAGTTTGTAAAAACATAAATAAACTCGTTAAAGCGTTTGGAAGACACCAATTTAGCAATCGCCACAATAAGCAAACAAGCTACCAGTAAAATAGTAAAGAGTTCATTTGAAGGTGTTTCACGAATCATGCAATAAAATTATCATAATTTTTATTACCTGCTTAATTATTAAGGAATATTTAAAATAAATAAAAAGCTAATGCCTTACATTTGCTAAAAATTATTGATTTTAATTGTAAAGTTGATGCAAAAAAGCATTGTCATTATTCCTACATATAATGAAATAGAAAATATAGAACTTATCATTAGAGCTGTATTTTCACAATCTGAAGCTATACATATATTGGTGGTAGACGATAATTCACCAGACTTAACCGCTTTGAAAGTCAAAGAGCTTCAGAATGAATTTTCTAAACGCTTATTTTTAGAAACCCGTAAAGAAAAATCGGGGTTAGGAACGGCTTATATACATGGATTTAAATGGTGTTTAGGTAGGGAATATGATTATATTTTTGAAATGGATGCCGATTTTTCACATAATCCAGAAGATTTGATTAAACTTTATAATGCTTGTCATGTCGAAGGAGCCGATTTAGCTATTGGCTCACGTTATATTACTGGGGTTAATGTGGTAAATTGGCCCATGAGTAGGGTGCTCATGTCATATTTGGCTTCTAAATATGTGAGGTTAATAACCGGTATGAAGATATATGACACTACAGCTGGTTTTGTATGTTATAAAAGAAAGGTTTTAGAGACTATAAACTTAAATACAATTAAGTTTATAGGCTATGCGTTTCAAATAGAAATGAAGTTTAAGAGCCATTTAAAAAATTTCAAAATAGTGGAAGTGCCCGTTATTTTTACCGATAGAACCAAGGGGGAATCTAAACTAAGTTCAGGGATTATTTCTGAAGCTATTTTTGGGGTCATTTCCATGAAAATCAAAAGTTTATTTAAAAAATAGATTGTGTATGAGTGAGAAAACAACATTGATAAAAAATGCAAAAATTGTAAATGAAGGACGCATTTTTAATGGCGATGTTTTAATAAAGGGCGAATTTATTGTCCAAATAGAGGATTCCATAAGTGCAAAATCATCGGATGTTGTGGTTGTTGATGCCGAAGGAAAATTGTTGATGCCGGGGGTGATAGACGATCAGGTGCATTTTAGGGAGCCAGGTTTAACACATAAGGCTGATATAGCTTCTGAATCTAAAGCAGCCATAGCGGGAGGAATTACGTCATTTATAGAGATGCCTAACACCAATCCGCAAACTACGACCATTGAAAAAATGGAGGAGAAGTTCGACATTGCTTCAAAAACTGCTTTTGCCAACTATTCTTTTATGTTTGGGGGAACCAATGATAACTTGGATGAAATTTTAAAAGTGGATCCCAGGTCGGTTGCAGGATTAAAATTATTTTTAGGGTCTTCAACCGGTAATATGTTAGTGGATGATCCTCAGGTATTAGAAAAAATATTCAAAAGTACCAATATGGTTATTTCGGTACATTGTGAAGACGAAACTACCATAAGGCAAAACCTTCAAGAGCACATAGAAAAATATGGGGACGATATCCCCATTAATAAACACCCTATTATAAGAAGTGAGGAAGCTTGTTATTTGTCATCTTCTAAAGCTATTGAATTAGCAAAAAAAACAGGTGCGAGGTTACATGTGTTTCATTTATCTACGGGAAAAGAAACCCATTTATTTTCAAACAAAAAACCATTGAAGGATAAAAAAATTACAGCCGAGGTTTGTGTACACCATTTGTGGTTTAGTGATGAAGATTACGATAAAAAAGGGACATTAATTAAATGGAATCCTGCCGTGAAAACTAAAACAGACAGAAAACAACTGTTGGAAGCCTTGCTGGATGATAGGATTGATGTAATTGCTACAGACCATGCCCCACATACCTTAAAAGAAAAACAAAATAATTATACCCAAGCACCATCTGGGGGACCTTTGGTACAACATGCTTTGCCGGCACTTTTGGAAATGTATCACCAAGACAAGATTTCCATAGAAAAAGTTGTTGAAAAAATGTGCCATAATCCAGCCATATTATTTCAAATTGAAAAAAGAGGTTATATAAAGGAAGGCTATTATGCCGATCTGGTATTAGTGGATTTAAATAATCCTTGGACGGTTAAAAAGGAGAATATTTTATATAAATGTGGGTGGTCACCTTTTGAAGGAACCACATTTAAGTCTAGAATCACCCATACGTTTTTAAATGGTAGTCTGGTTTTTAATAACTTTAAGTTTGCAAGTGCAAGTGCTGCAAAACGCTTAACTTTTAACAGATGATTGTAAAACGTACTACTTTGGTTCTAATAGGTATTCTTTTTCTAGGATGCTACGGGCTTAAGAACCCCAAAAAGCCTAAGAACTTAATATCTAAGGACGATATGGTCAATATTTTAATCGATATTAGATTAATATCGGCTACAACAGGAAATAATAAAAGGACTTTAGATAAAGAAGTAACCGATAAAGAAGCCTATATCTTGAACAAGTATAACATAGATAGTTTACAATTTGCCCTAAGCAATGAGTACTACGCCTATCGTGTTGATGATTACGATGATATTTATACTAGGGTAAAGGATAGTTTGGAAGCTTTAAAAATCTATTACAAGGATTTAGAAACTAAGGAAATTAATACGAAAAAAAAGCAAGACTCTCTGCGAGAACTTGTTAAAAAGGATCGTTTAATGTTGAACAAAAAACTGGATTCTGTAAAAATAGCAATGCAAAAAGATACTCTTGGATTAAAAATGAAGTTGGATTCTATTAGAACAGCACATCAATCTATAAGACGTGAAATTGAAAATGACTCTCTATTGGAGGTCGAGTTTATGGAGCAAGTTAAAAAAGAAGGGCTTATTCCACCTGTTTCAGATAATGTTGGCCAAGATTAACTATTATATTATCTATGGGTTTAAAACTGTAGTTTAAAGTCTTTTCTATTTTATTGCTGCTATATTGTCTTTCCTTTTGAAGCACTTTGGCAATATGCTTGGTGAGTCTTCGGGGGCTTCCTGTTAAAGTATTTGCTAACCAATCCAATCGCCAAGCAATCCCAAGCATTAATACCGAAGCCATTTTTTTTGGTGGTTTTTGGTTTACAGCTACCGACAAATGTTGTAAAAAACGTTTGTAGGGCCAATTTTCGGCAACTATCAGAAAACGTTCGTTCTCTATATCACTTTGCATTAAACCAATCATTATGGATACAACATCTTCAACTGCTACAAGGGCAATAGTGCCTTTAGTGAAAAAATGAATGCCCTTATAAGCTCGTTTAAAAAGACTCCCGCTACCATTGTTCCAAAAGCCAGATCCTAATATAACACCAGGATTTACTATAACGGTATTCAAACCTTCTTGGGTTCCTCGCCAAACCTCCATTTCTGCACCATATTTTGTAATGCCATAAGCACTATTGTCGCCTTCTGGGTTCCAAAACGTGTTTTCGGTTATCATTTCACCATTTATGGATGTGCCAAGTGTTGATATGGAACTCACGTAGCACAACTTTGTAACTTGTTTGTCAATACAAATATTAACGATATTGGCGGTGCCTTCAATATTTATCCTGCGTAAAAGGTAATATTTACTGGGTTCTAGCGAAACAAATGCAGCACAATGGTACACAAAAGAGACATCCTTAAAAGCTTTAGTTAATGAAGGGATGTCTAAAATATCAGCTTTTATCCAAATAATTTTATCATACAAAGCATTATAATCATTCGTGTAAGAAAGAAAAACCTGCTTTACCTTTTTAAGACTACTTTCATTACGATAAATAGCTTTTACACATGTATTGCTTTCAACAAGTTTAAAGAGTAAATGAGCTCCAACCAATCCTGTACCACCAGTAACTAAAATCATGCAACTAATGTAAAGAAATATTAAGAATGCACGAGTAATTATAAGTGTATTTTTATCTTTGCCCTAGTTTATAAAAAAATCAAAAAGACAATGAAGAATTTCGTTGAAGAATTAACTTGGAGAGGGATGATCCATACAGTAATGCCAGGGGCCGAAGACCATTTAATGGAAGGGATACGCAGTGCTTATGTAGGGTTCGATCCAACAGCAGATTCTTTACATATTGGTAACTTGGTCCCCATTATGCTTTTGGCGCATTACCAACGTTGTGGTCATAAACCTATAGCTTTGGTGGGTGGTGCCACAGGTATGATTGGAGACCCTTCGGGAAAATCCAATGAACGTAATTTATTGGATGAAAAAACCTTGCGCCATAATCAAGAAGCCATAAAAAAACAATTGTCACATTTTTTAGATTTTGAAAGTGATGCAGAAAACGCAGCTGTTTTAGTGAATAATTACGATTGGATGAAAGACTTTTCATTTTTAGGGTTTATTCGCGATGTAGGTAAGCATATTACTGTAAACTATATGATGGCAAAGGATTCAGTTAAAAACAGAATTTCTTCAGATACTGCTTCAGAAGGGATGAGTTTTACCGAATTCACCTATCAATTGGTACAAGGTTACGATTTTCTTCATTTATACAGAGATATTAATTGCACCTTGCAAATGGGTGGTAGCGATCAGTGGGGTAATATCACTACGGGAACCGAACTGATTAGGCGTATTGGTAACGGCAAAGGGTTTGCAATAACCTGTCCGTTAATTACAAAGTCCGACGGCTCTAAATTTGGAAAGTCGGAAGGTGGTAATGTATGGTTGGATGCCAATAGAACATCACCTTACAAATTCTACCAATATTGGCTGAACTCAAGTGATGAAGATGCTGAAAAGTATATTAAGATTTTTACTTTTTTAAACAAAGAAGAAATTAATGCTTTAATAGATATACATCAAGAAGCGCCACATTTACGTGTGTTACAAAAACGTTTGGCAGAGGAAATTACTACAATGGTGCATTCTAAAGACGATTTGGAAAATGCTATCAAAGCAAGTAATATTCTATTTGGAAAATCTACTAGCGAAGATTTAAAACAATTGAATGAACAAACATTTTTAGATGTCTTTGATGGTGTACCTCAAACTGAAATTGCTTTGACCGATATTGAAAACGGATTGGATGTTATAGGGGCATTGGCAGAAAAAGGCGGTTTCTTAAAATCGAATGGCGAAGCTCGAAGGGCCTTAAAGGAAAATTCTATAGCGGTAAATAAGGAAAAAGTAGGCGAAGATTATACTATAACGACCAACGATTTAATCAACAACAAGTTTGTATTGTTACAACGTGGTAAGAAGAATTATTTTGTCTTAACCGTAAAATAATAAAAGGCCTGATTTAATGTTAAATCGGGCCTTTTGTTTAACCAACCAATAAACTAAAAAACTTTTCTTTTTCTTAGCATTGGTTTAGTCGTAAGTTTTATAAAGACCTTACAACACCATTAAATTACATCCACGAATATCAGAATGGTCAAAACGTCCCATAACTTCAAAGGTACCATTTGGATGTGTACGACCTAAATCTTGAGTGGCTATAAAAGCACAGGAATTAATATTGGCAAGGTCGATAATATTTATTCCACCAGATTTTCCATAATCTTGAATGGCTAAAGCATCTTCGGTATCTCGAGTTAATACTTGCATCCAAGGCGCGCAATTAAAAATACCATGGCCTTTAGAATAGGCCTGACTTAACAATTCGGTCATACCATACTCACTATGAATGGTACTTACTCCAAATCCTTCTTTTAAGGTATTGTGGAGTTCGGCTCTAATCAATTCCTTGCGTCTGCCTTTCATACCGCCAGTTTCCATAACTATAGTGTTTTTTAATTGGAATTGATATTGTTCAACCAAATCCAATAATGCAAAAGAAACACCCATTAAAAGTGTTTTTTTGCCTTCTGATTCCAGTTTTATCAATAGGTCTTTTAATTCGGTAAGATTGTTTAAATAGAAGCCACTTTCCTTATGTTTGGATTGTTTAATAAGAACTTCTGCCATATAAATCAACGAGGAGCCTTCACGCTCCAAATAAGAAGGCAGTAAAGCTAAAATGACATAGTCCTTGATGTTGCCATAAAATTGTTCAAAGCCTTTTTGAAAACTGTTTTCATAGATTGATAGGTCTGTCACGTAATGTTTACTTGTAACACTTCCTGTGGTTCCTGAACTTGAAAAGATCTTTTCAATAGGTTTTGAACTGCTTAAAACACGATGTGATTTAAAAAATTGAATGGGCAAAAAGGGAATGTCCTTAATGGATGTAATATCACTGGGGTGAATGTACAATAAATCACAAAACGACCGATACACCGAGTTGTTTTCAAACTGATAATTAAAGACTTTAAAAGCCATAGTTTTAAAGTCGTTTTCAGATTGAATATTAAAGATGTCGTTTGCAGTGATCATTGCCACAAAAGTAACTAAAATACTAGGATGAAATAATAACAATTTGCCATACTGAGCTTGTCGAAGTATCTTTTATATGTTCATAAAAAAAGCGCTACCAATGGTAACGCTTTAATGTTTATATTTTAGGATTTATCTAATAACTAATTTAGTTGTAGCAGTAGCATTATCTTGAGATACTTTCATAATATATAATCCGGTTTTTAAGTTTGCTAGGTCTAAAACTGTATTGCTAATTTCTTTTTTCAAAACTTGTTTGCCCAATAAATCGAAAACAGAAACATTCATCTTGGCATTGTTTTTACTTAACAGATTTATATAACCTAAGTTAGTTGGATTTGGAAACATGCTAAAGCCAGGTATTTCAAAATTTTTAGTTGAAAGCGTAAAGTCATTTAAACTTCTTACATAAATTTGTGCAGTTCCGTTAAACTCACCTGCAACTCCTATTACACTTGCTAATTGCGTGTTGGGAATCACAGTATTAATATAATCAGCAAGAAAGAAATCAGTTCTCTTTACAAGTGTATTAGCACTTCCATCTTCTAGAGTGTAATTTTGACCTGTACCAAACACAGCAATACCATCACCTTCTTGAAATGTTACATTTTCAACTTGTATTAGCTCAGATTCATAATCATCAGGCGATGAGTTAAAAGTGGGAATAGATACTGTTTGTGGTATTACAGGGTTTCCTGAAGAAGCTATTACACCACTATCAGTGGTAGGGATAAACCTTAAAATCCCATTAGAAACTTCAGTTTGTCCTTTAAGACCTGTAACATTGTCTCCAACACTGTAAGTACTGGATATACCGTCCGGGTCATAAATTAATACGCCAGCAATATTGCTATCCTGTATCCATTGTCTGTTTTGAAAACCGTCAGTATGAGTTACTAAAGAGGCACCAGTAATTTCATAATACAGACCTTCTCCATTAGCATCTACATGGGCTCTCAAAGCTGTAATATCTGCAACAACATTGTAACCTAAAGTATTAATATGTAAATTGTATTGTGCTGCAACACTTCCAGAACCATAATAAATTAATTCTGCAACAAAGAAATAATTTTTGTTTGGTTCTAAGGGAATAAAAGGATCTGGGGTTAGGTCATAAAGAGGGCCACCACTATCATGAGTTGCCGCAGTGTTTACGTTAACTACATTCCATTCAATATATCCATCTCCACCATTTCCTTCTGTATCCACGTTAAAGTTGGTAACAACAAATTCTAATTCTCCACTTAGGTCTTCAGGACCTAAATCAACGGTTGAACCACTTACTGGGCCATTAATAAGGGCTATGGTAGGATCTGTTGAAGTGGTGTATGTAAATGTGCCAATTGGGAAAATAGATCCACAAGTGCCATTTGTTGTACAACCGTCAGTTGCATCAGGACCACTAAATGACCAATTTGATAAGATAAATGTTGATCCATCAGGACCAGTATCATTATTTCTATAGGTCCATCCATCTACGTAGTCCCACCCAGTTCCTGTGCCATCAACGTTTATATCACCAAAAGTATCAATAACACTTCCATTGAAGAATAATTCAATTGCATCATCTCCATTAATGCTCATAGCAGATGTAGTAAAATCGGGAAGAAATCCAAAATAATTGTTGAATTCAATATTTTCAGAAGCTACATAAATAAAATCACCTGCTGTAGCGGAACCAGAAAAAGAGAATTCTTCACCATCTGTTCCACTACCATTATTGGCTGAGCCAATTCCAAAAGTTGATAAATCTGCAATATCATTTACAACATAAAGTTCAACAAATTTAGGTACACCGCCTGTTCGCGGACCATCAAAGACACCTGTAATTATCATATCTTGGCCAAAGCCAAATGAGAAAGCAAAAAATGATAAGAATAAAAAGTAAAGTTTTTTCATTATTAAATTATTTATAAGAATTAGTCCTTATAAAAATAGGAAATTATTTTCTTATAATACTAAAAAGCAGTCCAATAGACTGGTTTTTTTATAATAAAATAATGTTGTTTTTACTTAATTACCAATTTACGTGTTTCGGTAATGTTGTTTTCGGTAATCTTTAAGAAATAAACCCCAGTAGCCAACTTCGATATATTTAATTCCTTTCCGGTAATGGTGGTGGCATGTATTTTTTTCCCAATGGCATTAAAAAACTCTATTTGTTTGGTCATATTACGTTTTGTAGTAATATAAATAACCTGCCTGTTACTGTTAACAGGGTTAGGATAAATAGAAAGATTCTCTATTTTTTGCTGTGGGATATCCTGTGCAAAAGCTTTGGGGGCAACTGCAAAGAATAATACAAAGAAAAAGGTTAAAACGTAGTTTTTTACCATAGTAGGATTTTTATATGTTAAATTTAGTAAATAATATCAAAAGTTGTACCAATTAAAACGTTAAAGATTTCTTTATTTTAACAAAAGGTTAAGCTAGGGTAATCTGTATGTTACCTTTTTGTTATATATTTTAACATTTTAACAAGTTAATAGTAATAGTTTTATCTTTACCTTTTGATAAAAAATCGTCTAATTATATGGACAAACAGGATATAAAAATTTTATTGGTTGATGATGAGCCAGACATTCTAGAAATTGTTGGATATAATTTATCGGCTGAAGGGTATCAAATCATTACTGCTGAGAATGGATTGCAAGCAGTAAAGAAAGCCAAAAAGGAGCACCCCCATTTAATTATATTGGACGTCATGATGCCTGAAATGGACGGTATTGAGGCATGTGAGCAAATTCGTAAAATCCCAAGCCTAAAGGATACAATGATAACTTTTTTAACCGCAAGGGGCGAAGATTATTCACAGGTGGCTGGTTTCGATGCTGGAGCCGATGACTATATTACAAAACCTATAAAGCCTAAGGTTTTAGTGAGCAAAGTTAAGGCGCTTTTACGACGTTATAAGCAAGAAGAAAAAGAAGGGATGCTTAAAATAGGAAATTTGGTGATAGACAGGGATGAATATAAAATTAACTTAAACGGTGAAGAAATTATATTGCCACGAAAAGAGTTTGAATTGCTATCTTTGTTAACATCCAAGCCAGGTAAA
The DNA here is from genome assembly GCF_022662175.1 of Aestuariivivens marinum. Lineage (GTDB taxonomy): Bacteria > Bacteroidota > Bacteroidia > Flavobacteriales > Flavobacteriaceae > Aestuariivivens > Aestuariivivens marinum. The sequence goes on from NZ_JAKMCR010000001.1 coordinate 1,083,822, forward strand.
GTTTTTAAACGTGATGAAATTTTAGATAAAGTTTGGGGCAACGAGGTTATAGTTGGCGGAAGAACCATAGATGTCCACATTAGAAAGCTTAGGGAAAAAATTGGAGATGATAGTTTTAGAACGGTAAAAGGAGTAGGGTATAAGTTTGTAGATTAATGCAAGTTAAATTAAAAAAACCATATCGATTTTCTGCGAAAACCTCGCTTTATATTGCACTATCCTTAACACTCACAACGAGTGTTTTTTTATATTATTTTTTTGAAATCAATTGGGGTTTGTTGGTCTTCATTTTGGTGTTTAGCTACCTGTTGTCTTTTGTTTTTATCCAGTTACGAATAGAACGTTTAATATATAGACGTGTTAAGCAAATTTATGACGACCTTACGCTTTTAGAATCTGCAAGCATAACAAGAGGAGCTATTACTACCGATATGGGTACCTTAACCAAGGAAATAGACAAATTTGCTAGGGATAAAAAACTTGAAATAGAAACTCTAAAAGTTAGGGAGCAATATAGAAAAGAGTTTTTTGGTAATGTGTCACATGAGTTAAAAACCCCTTTGTTTACAGTACAAAGTTACATTTTAACACTCTTGGATGGGGCCATTAATGATAAAAATGTTCGGGATAAGTATTTAAGACGGGCTAGTAAGGGCGTAGAACGTTTAATATATATTGTTAAGGATTTAGACATGATTACTAAGCTTGAGATTGGTGATTTGAGTTTAAATATGGAAGTGTTTGATATTGTCGGGCTTGTTAAGAACGTGTTCGATATGTTCGAAATACGAGCCGGTAAGAAAAAGATAACCCTTACATTCGATGCAGATTATAAAAAACCCATATTTGTAAATGCAGATAAAGAGCGTATTCAACAAGTACTTACTAACCTTATAGTGAATTCTATAAAGTATGGTAACGAAAAAGGAACTACCGAGGTTAGTATTGAAAATTTAATAAAGAATAAAGTTATTGTACGTGTAACCGATAATGGTGAAGGCATTGCCAAAAATCATTTGCCACGCTTATTTGAGCGATTTTATCGAGTTGATAAAAGTGGAGCCCGTAGCGAAGGAGGATCAGGTTTAGGCTTGTCTATCGTAAAGCATATTATTGAAGCCCACAACGAAAAAATTTATGTAGAAAGTGAGTATGGTGTGGGTAGCGAATTTTCTTTTACCTTAGAAAAGGTTTCTGAATAATGTTTCAAAATTGGTGCTGGGAGCTTCTAAATGAAGACCTTTAAAGTTGTCAATTTTTTTAAGCATTTCTAATTTAAATTCATTCTGTTTGCAGCTGGGGACTAGATATTGTTCTGTAAGCCGCTTAGCTAAATATTCTTGTTCAAATTGTCCACGGGTTGGTATAAAAAAGGCTTTTTTGTTCAGTTTTGCCAAATCCATAATGGTAGTGTATCCAGATCGGGATAATACCATAGCACTTTCATTTATGGTTTTTTCCAGTTGTGGGGATATCATAAAATTATAAACCGTCATATTGTCCATTAACTGTATGGTTTGCTCTTTCTCAATGATGCCTTTCACAAAAATTACTTTTCCTTGATAACTTTTTAATTCAATAAGCAACTTTTTTTCCAATATAGTACGCTGCTGTTCTGGGCCAGATAGTAAAACCAACAAATCATTCTTAATGGTGTATTCTTGTTTGGTAAATCTACTTAAAGGGCCAATATATTTTGTAGGTATTTTAAGGGTTGATGGATGTCCTAATTTTCCACTCAAGTTAAAAGGACCATCAACATCAGGTATCCAACATTCATCAAAGCTTTTAATAATGTTTTGGTTCATTTTTGTGCTCATCCAGGTCGTAGTTCCACTTAAAACATTTAACTGGTGGGTTATAAAAACTGATGGGATATTTTTACTGTAAACACCAAACCGATTATCAGAAATAATACCCGAAATATTATGGGTTTCGATAATGTATTTGGTGGCTTTTTTTTCAGCTTTAATTATTTTTAATAATCTAGGTAAAGATTTTATAATCTTCCATTTAAGGAATTTGCCGTTTTTAGTATAGGATATATTGTAAGAAGGTAATTCAATAGATAACACATTAGGGAATTCCTTTTGTAATAACGATAAGGCTGCACCGTCACTAGCGATTATGGGCTGGTAACCGTAGTTTAAAAGTGCCTTTATTATTGGAATACATCTTGTGGCATGGCCCAATCCCCAATTTAAAGGGGCTACTAAAATGTTTTTGCTCATTTTACCAATTTAGTAAGGGTTTCTTTCTAATCGTTTTACGGAAGAGCCTCAAACCCATTTACAGTTTTCAATTAAATTCAAAGATAAGCATATCAACCCTCTCACATATTTCCTTAATTTTACCAAATAATTAAATTACAGAAGCTTTAGTGGGAAGTAAAAATAAGTTAAAACGGTTTAAGGAAAACGAAACGTTTGGTAACGTGTTTCAACCCTCGCGCGATGAACTGGTTAATAAAGAATATTCTTTAAAAGGCAATTGGCGAAAAACGTTTTTTAATAATGAAAATCCGTTGGTTTTAGAGTTGGGTTGTGGAAAGGGAGAATACTCTGTAGGTTTGGCGCAAAAATATCCCAACAAAAATTTTGTAGGTATCGATATTAAAGGGGCCCGATTTTGGAGAGGTGCCAAAACAGCTATAGAACGGCAAATAAAAAATGTCGCCTTTTTACGAACTCAAATTGAGCTTATAGAATATGCCTTTTCTGAAAATGAAATTGATGAAATTTGGATTACTTTTCCTGATCCTCAAATAAAATATAAGCGTACTAAACACCGTTTAACAAACGCCCAATTTTTAAATCGCTATAAAACCATATTAAAACCAGATGGCATAGTTAATTTAAAAACCGATAGCGAGTTTATGCATGGTTATACTCTTGGCTTATTGCATGGTGCCGGACATGAAGTATTGTATGCAAACCATAATGTTTATAAACTAGAAGGAAGTCCAGAAGAGGTTACAAGTATTCAAACCTTTTATGAGATGCAGTATTTAGAACAACAAAAGCCAATTACCTATATTAGGTTTAAAATTAAGTAAGTTTGGACATTACAATAGTTTTCTTTCTAGGTTTAATCATTACGCTTATTGGTGTTATACCTCCAGGCCTTTTAAATATGAGCGCTGTTAAAATTAGTTTAAAAGAAGGGCATATTAGGGGTATAATGTTTTCTGTTGGAGCCTGTGTAACGGTTTTTGTGCAAACCTATATTGCGGCTATTTTTGCAAGGTACCTTAGTAAGCATACAGAAGTTGTGGAAATTTTGCAGCGTGTAGCCTTTGTAGTTTTTGTATTGATAACTATTTATTATTTGTTTATTGTCAAGTCCATGCCCAAACATGATGTGGAACCTAGAGTTAGGAGTAAACATAGCAGGTTTTTTCACGGCATGTTTTTGTCGGCACTTAATATGTTTCCAATACCTTTCCAAGCTTACATGACGGTTACTTTGGCCTCGGTTGGTTGGTTGGCCTTCGACACTATAAGCATCCTAACTTATGTCACGGGGGCTGCTATGGGAAGTTTTGTGATGTTATACATGTATATTTTTTTCTTCGAAAAAATTAAAAGCCGTTCGTTTACATCTCAAAAAAACATGAACTATATTATTGGAGGTATTACAGGAATAATTTCAATAATTACCTTAATAAATATCATAAAAGATTTGGGTTCATGAAACGGGAAACATTAAGTTTTTTTGATAAGGTTTATAAGGTGGCTCAACACATTCCTTATGGAAGGGTAACTAGCTATGGGGCCATTGCGAAATATTTGGGAGCCGTTAGAAGCGCTCGTATGGTAGGTTATGCTATGAATGGGTCGTCTGGTAAAGAGGTTCCGGCACATCGAGTAGTTAATAAAAAAGGATTGCTTACTGGTAAATACCATTTTGATGGTATCAATTTAATGCAACAACTCTTGGAAAGTGAGGGCATCCAGATTGTTGACAATCAAATCCAAAATTTTGAAAAGGTATTTTGGGACCCTAATAAGGAGATGTAATTCATACCTTTTTTATAAAACTTATAAATAGTTATATCATTAAAACTTCTAACTTCAATCTTCTGTCTTCCAGCTTTATTATATATATTTGCATTTTAGAATGATTCTTAATAAAATATATGAAACTTAATAAGCAAGAGATATTAAAGGCATTAGAAACTATTACAGCTCCAGGAGAAGGACAGAATATGGTTGATAGCGGTGCGGTAAAAAACGTGGTTGTTTTTGGCGATGAAGTAGTTGTTGATATTACTATAAAGAACCCAAGTTTACAAGCAAAAAAACGTACGGAGGTTGATATTTTAAAAACCATTCATGATAAAGTCTACGAAAAGGCTAAAATAAAAGTCAATGTAAAAGTAGAAGCTCCAGAGCATCCAAAGGCTAATGTAATTAAGGGAGAGCCTATACTGGGTATTCAAAATATTATTGCAGTGGCCTCGGGTAAGGGTGGTGTAGGTAAATCTACGGTAACTGCAAATTTGGCCGTTACCCTTGCTAAAATGGGTTTTAAAGTAGGTGTTCTGGATGCAGATATTTATGGTCCATCAATGCCCATTATGTTTGATGTTGAATCAGAACGCCCTTTAGCAGTAAATATTGATGGAAAATCTAAAATGAAGCCTATTGAGAATTATGGCGTAAAGATGTTGTCTATCGGTTTTTTTACAGAACCCAACCAAGCAGTGGTTTGGCGTGGCCCTATGGCAGCCAAAGCATTAAACCAAATGATTTTCGATGCGCACTGGGGAGAGCTTGATTTCTTGTTGTTGGACTTACCCCCAGGAACTGGTGATATCCACCTTAGTATTATGCAGTCACTTCCCATTACAGGAGCTGTTGTGGTAAGTACGCCTCAAAATGTGGCATTGGCTGATGCCAAAAAGGGAGTAGCCATGTTCCAACAGGAAAGTATTAGTGTTCCTGTTTTAGGTATTATTGAAAATATGGCTTACTTTACACCAGAGGAATTGCCAGATAAGAAATATTATATATTTGGAAAAGAGGGTGCTAAAAATTTAGCTGAAGATTTAAAAGTTCCCTTTTTGGGTGAAATACCATTAGTGCAAAGTATTAGAGAAGCAGGTGATGTTGGACGACCCGCGGCATTACAAATTGCCACACCATCTGAACGAGCCTTTGAAACTTTAACCAAAAATATAGTTCAAGAAGTAGTAAAACGTAATGAGGATTTGCCTCCCACTGAGGCTATAAAAATTACTACAATGGCAGGATGTTCGGCAGTTAAAAAATAGATATGACAACAGAAGAGCTAAAATTAAATATAGAAAAGGCCCTTGATGAAATCCGTCCATTTTTACAGAGTGATGGTGGTGATATTTCATTATTGTCTATTGAGGACGATAAACTAGTTAAGGTACAACTACAAGGAGCATGTGTTGGCTGCAGTGTTAACCAAATGACCTTAAAATCAGGGGTAGAAATGACCATAAAAAAGTATGCGCCTCAAATAGAGCAGGTCATTAATATTGTAGACGCATAAAGATTTACCTTTTGATATTAGGCTTCAAGTTGTACTAAAGGTTTAAAACAAGTTAAGTTAGGGTTTAGGTTTTTATTTTGGGTTTTAAGGACGAGACTGTTTTCTAGGTATTTTTGCAATATTCTATTCATCCTCGATTAGACAGCTTTTAATATATAGGTTTAGCTGTATTTGTTGTACTGTACTTTTCTGCTTTTTTTGGTTATGATTTTTATATTTTCCCATAATACTTGAGCCCCATTTTTTAGGTGTTGTTTCCTATACACATGTACTTGTAACTCTATAAATCCACGGACGGTTTTATTATCTATCAAATAAAATAAACTCATGGTTCCTGTCTTTTCTATATTTGGTTACAACCTTCAAGAATGAGAAAAGCAATCAATAAAAAAAATCCTGTAGCTTTCAAATCTTTCATGTAGATGTTGTTTTAATTTAAGACTTGATTTAAGATGCTAGTTTCTTTGCTAAAAGAGTTTTAATTTAAAAAGTTTTTTGCAAAAGAATATAAGAAACAATTAATAGTTGAATTTATTCCCAATAAAAATTGTATTTCTAAAGATGAATTTTTTTTGAGATGGAAATTCTTTTTTAGCAATATGTTGTAGAGATAATGCTTTATGGGCTAATAGTTATGGTGTCAAATTCGTAGATTGATTTATAAGCATCACCTTTAGATGCCTTTGTCTTCATTGAAAGTGGCATTCCATATATTGGTCACCCATATTATTAAACGTTGCCTTGGATACCTTTTTTAATATTAACTTTAATTCGTTATTAGTTTTACCTTCTTTAATAGAGCATACAAATTGTTTGCTGTAGCAAAGCAGGTGTTAACTTTAGATACTTCGGTACAATATCCAGAATCAATGGCGTGGTGTGTGCAATTGAAATCGGAGAAATCTATTTTTTCAAAATCTTTGTTTAGCTTTTTACATTCTTCAAATAGTTCATCAATTGTTATAAAAGAATCTGGGTTTACACCTTTTTTATATAAATATCCTTTTAAAAAATTCATAATGGCATATTGCGAATTTTTACAAACCGAATACGGAACAATATCCTCTTCTGGTCTATATAATTCCTTGTTTGCAGAATTTAGGCTTTGAAAAGCCTTGTCAAATAACTTATTTGCTTCTTTTTCCATGAGTTCTTAATTTTAAAGTTAAGGATAAACTTTTCCAGAATATGTTAACATATTCTGGAAAAGACTTAATAATCATTTTTATTGGAAACAAATTTTATAGAGAACTTATAAATCTCTAAAAAGTTCCAATCGTTCCCATTTAGAGTCCACTTCTTCTTGAGCTTGTTTAAGGAGTTTGGCGCCAAGTTCAGCATTATCCTTTACTACCCTAGTAAAGCGGGTTTCTGTATACATGAAATCTTCCAGAGGAGCAGCAGGAGCTTTAGAGTCTAATTTAAATTTCTTGCCTTTTGGTTTTGAAGGGTCGAATCTAAATAATGGCCAATATCCAGTATTAACAGCTTTGTCCTGGTGATCTGCTGCGTCCTTTAGGTTGTAGCCATGATCCCCACAATGTGAATAAGCAATAATTAATGAGGGACCGTCGTATGCTTCAGCTTCTTCAATTGCCTTAAGGGTTTGAAGGTCCTTAGCACCAATAGCTACTTGTGCTACATATACATTTCCATATGAAATAGCTTGTAAGGCTAGGTTTTTCTTTCCAGTACGTTTGCCAGATACAGAGAATTTGGCACTGGCTCCTAAAGGCGTTGCTTTAGAGGTTTGTCCTCCGGTATTAGAGTAAATTTCTGTATCTAAAACCATAATATTAATGTTCTCGCCTGAAGCCATAACATGATCTACACCACCATAACCTATATCGTAAGCCCAACCGTCACCACCTAGAATCCAAACCGATTTTTTACGGAGATGATCGGTTAGTTGCAATAGTTTTTTAGCATTAGCGTTATCGATAGTTGTTAATTTATCTTTAAGCTTATCGAGATTTGTAAAGTTTTCAGCTTTTTCAGCCTCTGTTTTTTCGGGGTTGCTCAAAATGGCTTCAACCAATTCGGTACCTACTTTGTCTTCTAATTCCCTTAAAAGGTTTACGGCAACTTCCTGTTTTTTAGATAGGGCTAATTTCATGCCTAAACCAAATTCGGCATTGTCTTCAAATAAGGAATTAGCCCATGCAGGTCCCCTACCAAATGCATTAGTTTTATAAGGGGTAGTAGGCAGGTTACCACCATAAATTGATGAGCAACCTGTTGCATTGGCAATTAAAATGCTATCGCCATACAGTTGGGTTAATAGTTTAATATAAGGTGTTTCACCACAACCAGAGCAAGCACCAGAAAATTCGAATAACGGTTCTAGGAATTGAGATCCTTTAATATTGGAAATTTGCAATTCGGTTCTGTTATAATCAGGTAAATTAATAAAGTAGTCCCAGTTAACATTTTCATGATCCTGTACTAACAGTTTATTGTGCATATTAATGGCCTTAAAATCTGGATTGTCTTTGCTAACAGCAGGACAAACAGCCACACAAAGGTCACAACCAGTACAATCTTGAGGGGAGACCTGAAGGACGTAAGATTCTGTTTTGGAGTCGAACGGCCTGCCCTTTGCTGGAACGGATTTTAAAGTTGAAGGGATATCTGATAGTTCTGCATTGGCAACCACTTTGGCCCTAATAGCAGCATGTGGGCAAATAACTACACACTTATTACATTGGGTACATAGGTTTTCATCATCCCAAATCGGAACAAAATCAGCAATGCCTCTTTTTTCATATTGAGTAGTGCCAGTTGGGAAGGTGCCATCAATTGAAAAAGCACTTACAGGAAGTTCATCACCTTTACCGGCTAAGATTTTACCCAATACCTCTTTTACAAAAGGATCATCAGTACCCGTCATAATAGGTTTTAAATCTTCATTGCTGGTAATTTGTTTTGGATAATCTACTTTTTGTAGGTTTTCTAAAGATTTATCCACAGCGTTAAAGTTCATTTGCACTACTCTGTCTCCTTTTTTAGAATAGGATTTTACAATAGCATCCTTAATTTTTTTAATGGCATCCTCTTTGGGAAGTACGCCAGAAATGGCAAAGAAACAAGTTTGTAAGACTGTATTAGTGCGTTTCCCAAGCTTAGCCTCTTGCGCTACTTTAGAGGCGTCTATAACATAAAATTCCAATTCGTTTTTTATAATTTCTTCCTGCATGAGTTTAGGAAGGTTGTCCCAAATTTGGTTTTTGTCATAAGGTGAATTTAATAGGAAAGTACCACCTTTTTTAACATGGTCGAGAATATCATATTTTTCAATAAAGTTAAATTGATGGCAGGCAACAAAATCAGCTTTATGAATCAAATAGGTTGAGTAAATAGGTTCTGGGCCAAATCTTAAGTGAGATACCGTTTGTGCCCCCGCTTTTTTAGAATCGTAAACGAAGTAACCTTGAACATAATTATCTGTGGTTTCACCAATAATTTTGATGGAATTTTTGTTGGCCCCAACGGTACCATCTGAACCTAGTCCGAAAAACATACAGTTAAAAGTATTTTTGGCTGTCTTAAAACGATTACCAATAACTAGGCTCGTATGAGATACATCATCATTTATACCAACGGTAAAATGGTTTTTAGGTTGTTCAAGTTCTAAATTATCAAAAACGGCTTTTACCATAGCAGGATCAAATTCTTTAGAAGATAAACCGTAACGACCACCAACTATGGTTGGCATGGTTCTATTACTTTCCATAAAGGCTGTAATAATATCTTGGTACAAAGGTTCACCTATACTTCCGGGTTCTTTTGTTCTGTCTAATACGGCTACTTTTTTAACTGTTGTTGGTAGTGATTCAACAAAATGGTTTATTGAAAAAGGCCTAAAGAGGCGTACAATAATAGCGCCTACTTTTTCTCCGTTTTTTGCAAGGGCATCAACAGTTTCAATAACGGGACCTTGTCCAGAGCCCATTATGACAATTACTTTTTCAGCTTCAGGATGTCCTATATAATAGAAAAGGCTATAGCGTCTTCCGGTATGTTTATAGAATTCGTCCATAGTATCTTGAACGACACTAGGAACTTTTTTATAATAGGTGTTGGCAGCTTCTCTTGCTTGGAAAAACACATCAGGGTTTTGTGATGTACCCCTAATGACAGGGTGGTCTGGGTCTAAAGACCTTTTTTTATGTTCTAAAATATTTTCTTCTGGCATCATTGATACAATAGTATCATCTGTAATAGCATCAATTTTTGATATTTCGTGTGACGTTCTAAAACCATCAAATATATTTAAGAAAGGGACTCTTGTTTTTAAGGTCGCGACTTGACTAATTAAAGCAAAATCTTGAGCTTCCTGCACAGAGCCTCCGAATAGCATAGAGAACCCTGTTTGGCGTGTGGCCATAACATCAGAGTGGTCTCCAAATATTGAAAGTGCGTGGGTAGCCACGGTTCTTGCTGCTACATGAATGACCGATGGCAATAATTCGCCAGCAATTTTATACATATTAGGAATCATTAAAAGAAGGCCTTGGGATGCCGTAAAAGTAGTGGTAAGCGCACCGCCTTGTAACGAACCGTGAACAGCGCCAGAAGCACCTCCTTCACTTTGCATTTCAACAATTCTAGGGATATTGCCCCAAATATTTTTTTTGCCATTAGTACTAAAAACATCTACGTGTTCTCCCATTGGAGAGGCTGGTGTAATAGGGTAAATGGCACAAACCTCATTAGTTTTATGAGCTATTCTTGCTACCGCTTCATTGGCATCGCATATAAGCTTCTTAATTTTTGTTTCCATGAATTTTATACTTTATAAATAAGTGGACGAAAAGTAGATATTCTAAAACTTAAATACTATGACATATGTCAGGTGCAAAAATTATATCTTCAAAGTTTTATGTTTCAAATTGGTTTTGGAGTATTATCTTACTTTAAAACAATAAAAAAATCTCAACACCTTTTATTTTTAGTTTTTGAGGTAGGTTAAAATATCTGTAGCTATGAAATAAAAATGAATAGATATTTTATTGCATAAAAAAAGCACATCCTGAACAAAATAGTTAGAATGTACTTTTACAAAATGTTTTTTATTATACTAAAGAATTATATATTGTTATTCGGCATGTAGCCAAGCTTTTTTGGCCAATAATTCATCTTCAGATTCAACATGGTTATCATCGGGAACACAACAATCAACTGGGCAGACAGAAGCACATTGGGGTTCATCATGAAAGCCTTTGCATTCGGTACATTTACTTGGCACTATAAAATAGAATTCATCTGAAATGGGTTCATTTTCTGCATCAGCATCAACCTCTTCCCCATTAGGTAAAGTAACCATTCCACTTAAAGCAGTTTCATCTGAATAGGACCATTCTTGGTCTGGTTCATATATTGCATTGTTAGGACATTCCGATACGCAAGCATCACAATTAATGCACTCGTCTGTTATTATAATTGCCATGATAATTTATTTTTTATTATTATAATTAATGATTGTAAAAATAAAGTTTCGATTAAGTTTTTTATGTGATAAATGTCATGTTTCGTGTTAAAAAGTTGAATTAATTTTAGGGCTTCAATGTATAAATTTACTAATATTTAGGTAAATTTAGCTAATTTTTTTAATTCTTCTTACAGTATGAATACACCTTTAACAAAAAACCAACCAGAAACTTTAGAGGCTGTTATTATTAGATTTGTTGGGGATTCTGGAGATGGGATGCAATTAACTGGAACACAATTTTCTGATACCTCAGCAATGTTTGGTAACGATATTGCCACCTTCCCAAATTACCCTGCCGAGATTAGGGCACCCCAAGGAAGCCTGTATGGGGTTTCGGGCTTTCAAGTGCATATAGGTAGTGTTGAAATTAGTACACCTGGAGATGAAGTCGATTTATTGGTGGCTATGAATCCGGCGGGTTTAAAGACCAACTTACATGCTGTTAAGCCTGGTCATACAATTATTGTAGATACAGATGCCTTTACTAGGAAAAATTTGGAAAAAGCCCAATATGAAACTAATCCGTTAGAGGATGGTAGTTTGTCAAATTATAGGGTTATTGAAGTTGCTATGACGTCTTTGACTAAAGAAGCTTTAAAGAGTGTTGAAGGGCTCGATAATAAAACCATAACCAGAACTAAAAATATGTTTGCTTTAGGAATGGTGTATTGGATGTATAATCGTTCTCCTGAGCATACTATATCCTTTTTTAACAAGAAATTTAAATCTTCACCAAGTATTATAGAAGCTAACACGAAAGTATTAAATACTGGATATTATTTTGCTGAGACATTGGAGTTAATTCCAAATGCCTACACAATTTCACCCGCAAAAATGCCTTCTGGAACCTATAGAATTATTATGGGTAATACGGCAACTGCATGGGGGTTTTTAGCTGCAGCAGAGAAAGCTGGATTAGAATTGTTTTTGGGATCTTATCCTATTACTCCGGCTTCAGATATTCTTCACGAATTAGTGAAACACAGACATTTTGGTGTTAAATCACTTCAAGCTGAAGACGAAATTGCGGGAATAACATCGGCAATTGGAGCTGCATTTGCAGGAGATTTGGCAATAACAACAACTTCTGGACCGGGTTTAGCACTTAAAGGTGAAGCTATTGGTCTTGCTATGATGATAGAATTACCTTTGGTAATTGTAAATGTACAACGTGGTGGACCTTCAACTGGTTTGCCAACTAAAACCGAACAATCCGATTTACTCCAGGCATTATATGGTAGAAATGGAGAAAGTCCGGTTATTGTAATCGCTGCAAGCACACCAGCTAACTGTTTTGATTATGCTTTTCAAGCTGCAAAACTTAGCTTGGAGCACATGACTCCAGTAATTTTATTGACTGACGGATATATTGCCAATGGATCTGCTCCTTGGAAAATAAAATCAGTAAATGAAATGCCTGAGATAAAACATAAAATCATAAAAGAGGCCAGTGAAGATTGGCATCCTTATGATAGAGACGAAGATTCACTTGCCCGTAATTGGGCTGTTCCTGGAACTCCCGGATTAGAACATCGCGTTGGCGGCCTTGAAAAAGACAGAATTAGTGGGAATGTATCTTATGTACCTGAAAATCATGAATACATGACCAAAAAAAGGGCAGAAAAAGTTAAACGTGTTCAAAATTATATACCTGAATTAAAAACAGAGTTTGCCAATGAAGGTGATTTATTGGTAGTTGGTTGGGGAGGTACTTACGGCTCATTACATTCTGCAGTAAAACACATGAATGAAAATGGACATAAAAATATAGGTTATGCTCATTTTAATTATATCAATCCACTTCCAAAAAATACTGAAGCCGTTTTAAAACGATTCAAGAAGATCGTGGTGTGTGAATTAAATTCGGGTCAATTTGTTAAAGTATTAAAAATGAATTTTGACGGACTGAACCTTACTCAATTTAATAAAATTCAAGGCTTGCCATTTGGTAACCAAGAGCTAGAAGAAAAGTTTAAACAATTGTTAAAATAATATGGAAACTACAATAGAAAAAAAATATACTTACAAGGATTTTGAAAGTGATCAGGAAGTAAGATGGTGCCCGGGTTGTGATGACTATGTTATTTTAAGATCTATGCAAAAAGCATTACCAGAAATGGGAGTTAAAAGAGAAGACGTGGTTTTTATTTCTGGTATAGGATGTTCTTCACGTTTCCCATATTACATGAATACTTATGGAATGCACGGAATTCATGGTAGGGCCCCAGCCATAGCTACTGGTGTAAAATTGGCAAATCCTAATTTGAGTGTTTGGGTCATTACAGGCGACGGTGATTCAATGGCTATAGGTGGGAACCATTTTATTCATGTACTACGTAGAAATATCGATTTAAATATAGTAATGTTCAATAATGAAATATACGGTTTGACTAAAGGTCAATTTTCACCAACTTCATTATTGGGACAAAAAACTAAATCGTCACCATATGGAAATACACAGCCTCCTTTTTCAGCTGGTGAATTGGCTATAGGGTCTCAAGCAAGATTTTTTGCAAGAGTAGGAGGAAACACACCTAAAGAAATGACCCAGATTTTTATAGAAACTGTAAAATTTAAAGGCACTTCTTTAATTGAAGTCATGCAAAACTGTCCAATTTTTAATGATGGAGCTTATGATGAGTTCACAAATAAAGAAGTAAGAGAGGATAGACAATTATTTGTTGAGCATGGTAAACCCATGATCTTTGGTAAACAACGTAACAAGGGATTAATACTCAAAGGTCTTAAATTGGAAGTAGTCACAATTGGTGAAAATGGAATAAAGGAAGAAGATATTTTAATTCATAATGCTAAAGAAGAGGATCCAACATTACATCAAATGTTGGTGAGATCAAAATATCCTTTAGTAACTGGAATTATAAGAAGCTTTGAGGAAATGACCTTTGTAGTTAGAGAAGATGAACAAACTGCTAAAGTAAAGGCAAATTCAAAATTTAGAAAAACAGATGATCTGTTCTTTTCTGGAGATGTGTATCAAGTTATTTAATTAAAATATAATTATGGGTTCAGAAGCCATTATCGTTTTTTTTCTAGCTGGAGTAGTTCTGGTTGCTGGTGCAAATTTTTTATCGAATTTAATTTCTCCAAAATCTGATAATCCACAAAAAAGAGAACCTTATGAAAGTGGAATGGTAACCAAAGGGCCAACTTGGGTCCAATTTAAAGTAGGGTATTACCTTTTTGCTATTTTATTTTTAGTATTTGATGTTGAGGTTGCCTTTTTGGTGCCTTGGGCTGTTGTGTTTAAGGATATAGGGAGTGTAGCTTTTATTGAAATACTAATATTTTTAATAATCTTAGGTTTAGGTCTGTTGTACGCATGGAAAAAAGGAGCTTTAAAATGGGAGTAGACAATACATATAAAATGCCGGAAGATTTTCCGGGAAAAGTAATTGAAGCAGGAAATGGGGCTAATATAGTAGTGACTCAATTGGATAAAATTATCAATTGGGGGCGTTCCAATTCACTATGGTCATTGTATTTTGGAACAAGCTGTTGTGCTATTGAAATGATGCAAACAGGTGCAGCAAGACACGATTATTCACGATTTGGGTTTGAAGTGGCAAGACCTTCTCCAAGACAAGCAGATTTAATCATTATTGCTGGTACCATTGTTAATAAAATGGCTCCAGTATTACGACGTCTTTACGATCAAATGGCTGAACCAAAATATGTCATAGCTATGGGAGCTTGTGCCATTTCCGGTGGGCCGTTTTTTTACAACACCTATTCTGTTGTAAAAGGTGCTGATCATGTGATTCCAGTCGATGTTTATGTTCCTGGATGCCCACCGAGACCGGAAGCATTATTGGAAGGAATGCTTATGTTGCAGGATAAGATACGAACTGAAAATATGAAGAAAAAAGTCAATCCTATAGAAGGTTTTGACGAAGGATTTTATAAAAAATGATGACAAACCAAGAACTACAAAATCTAATAGGAAGTTGGTTTCCTAACCCTGAAGCCACAGAAGTAACTTCTGAAACTAAAGAGAATCCAGAAGTTACAGAACAAACAGAAGCACAATCCAAACCTTCTCAACCAATAAACAAAAGCCTTTTGGAATTTACTGATGAAGGTTCTGAATTCCTAAATATCACAGTACAACCCGAACACCTTTATAGATTAATGGGGCAATTAAGAAGTAATGAGCAAACATGCTTTGATTATTTGTTCTGTTTAACAGGTATGGATTGGGAACCAGAACTTGGGGTTGTTTACCATTTAGAATCAACCGTAAACAGACATGCTATTGTGGTAAAAGTTAAGACATCAGACAGAGAAAACCCAAACTTTGATTCTGTTTGGGATATCTGGAGAACTGCCGAATTTCATGAACGCGAAGTGTTTGATTTTTTTGGAATTAAATTCAATAATCATCCCAATTTAAAACGTCTTTTCTTGACAGAAAACTGGGAAGGTTTTCCATTAAGGAAAGATTATGTAGATGATGTTAACATGGTTATAATGTAAGCTATGAAAGAATTTATCGAAATAGACAAAGACTTTAAAACTGAGCCATATCAAATCAATATGGGGCCTCAGCATCCAGCAACCCATGGAGTTTTAAACCTTTTGTTGACCATTGATGGAGAAATTATTAAAAAAGTAGAACCAGATCTTGGGTATATTCATCGTTCAATTGAAAAAATGTGCGAGCGTGACAGCTATCAACAAATAGTACATTTAACTGATCGAATGGATTATCTGTCTGCAAACATTAATAACGAAGCCGTTTGTTTGACTGTAGAAAAAGCTTTGCAACTAGAAATACCTGATCGAGTTAAAGTGATCAGAACCATTATTGGAGAGCTTACTAGAATTTCATCGCACTGTTTGTGGTGGGGTGTTATGGGAATGGATGTTGGAGCTTTGACGACCTATTTTTATGGCTTTAGGGATAGAGAGATGCTCAATGATATTTTTGAAGAAACTTGTGGTGCAAGATTGACCATGAATTATAACGTTCCTGGTGGATTGATGTACGATATCCATCCAAACTTTGTTGGTAGAGTTAAAAAATTTATTGACCACTTTAAAACTAAAATTCCAGAATATGACAGACTTTTATCTGAAAACGTCATCTTCCAAAAGCGAACAAAGGGTGTAGGGATTTTATCTAAAGAAGATGCTATTTCATTTGGAGTTTCAGGTCCTGTTGGTCGTGCTTCAGGTTATTCTTGTGATGTTAGAAAGTATCATCCTTATAGTGCTTTTGACAGAGTAGATTTCAATGAAGTTTTAAGAACTGAAGGCGACACTTTTGCTCGTTATCAAGTAAGGATTCAAGAATTATGGGAGTCGTTATATGTGGTTGAACAGTTAATCGACAATATTCCTGAAGGGGAGTATAGGGTAAAGACAAATGCGGTTATCAAATTACCAAAAGGGGAGTTTTATCAAAAAGTAGAAACGGCTCGAGGTGAACTTGGAGTCTATATTATAAGTACAGGAACCAAAAATCCTTACCGTTTAAAATTCCGTTCACCAGGATTTTCAAATTTATCAGCTTTAAATCATATGGCTGTTGGAAGCAAAATAGGAGATTTGGTAGCGATTATGGCAACATTGGATTTAGTGATACCAGATATAGATCGATAATATTATTTAACCATGACAAGTATTATTAACAGTAGTTACTTTTTGATTTTAAGCACCACAGCTAAAGAGTCTTTGAGTATTTTAGAGATTCTATTGATAGCTTTAGGGTATTTGACATTTTTTGCTGTAGCAGGCTTATTTTTAGTTTTATTGGAACGTCGAGTAGCAGCATGGTTTCAATTGAGGATTGGTCCAAACAGAGTAGGTTACCAAGGACTTCTGCAAACTATGGCAGATGCCTTGAAATTGGTTTCAAAAGAATTGACGGGTACTATAAAAGCTGATAAATTACTTTATAATTTGGCACCTTATTTTGTCATTATTACAGCATTAATGAGTTTGGCGGTTTTCCCATTTTCTAAACAGATTCAAGCCTTCGATATTAATATTGGAATATTCTTTTTAATAGCTGTTTCTTCCATTGGTGTAATTGGTATTTTGTTGGGTGGATGGGCAAGTAACAATAAGTTTGCTCTAATTGGTGCCATGCGTAGTGGTGTGCAAACCATAAGCTATGAACTTTCAGTTGGGTTGTCCCTTTTAACGATGATATTAATTACCGGGTCTTTACAATTGTCCGAAATTGTTGAGGTACAAAGACAAGGCGGTTGGTTGATTCTACAAGGTCACATACCAGCAATTATAGCATTTATGGTATATATGATTGCAGGAACAGCAGAAACCAATAGGGCGCCTTTTGATTTGGTGGAAGCTGAATCTGAATTGGGAGCTGGATTCCACACGGAATATTCTGGAATGAAATTCGCTTATTTCTTTTTAGCTGAATTTATAAACATGTTCATTATAGCATCTATTGCAACAACTGTTTTTTTTGGAGCTTGGTTGTCACCATTCGGAATTACAGAATCAATTCCATGGTTGGGTGTGTTTTGGTTTTTAGCAAAAGCAATGGTTTTGGTATTCTTAATGATGTGGTTTAGATGGACATTCCCTAGGCTAAGAGTAGACCAATTGCTTACATTGGAATGGAAATATTTGTTACCAATAAATCTTGTAAATATTGTGATTATGGCATTGATTGTTTGGCTTAACTTAACAATTAAGTTTTAAAGTATGAGTTATTTTTCAGATATATATAAGGGCGTGAAAACCCTGTTAACAGGAATGAGTGTTACCGGAAAATATTTTCTACACTCAAGAAAAGGAGCCATCACACAACAATATCCAGACAACAGAGCAACCTTAAAAATGTTCGATCGTTTTCGCGGTGAGGTTATTATGCCACATGACGATAACAATCAGCATAGATGCACGGGTTGCCAAAAGTGTGAAATTGCTTGTCCAAATGGAACTATTGAGATTGTTTGGGATAGGGGTATTGATGAATATACAGGTAAAAACAAGAAGAAAATTGACAAGTTTGTTTATCATTTAAGTATGTGTACCATGTGTGGATTGTGTATTGATGCATGCCCAACCGATGCCATCAAATGGGGCCAGAATTTTGAAAATTCGGTATATGATAGAACTAAGCTAACAAGAGTATTAAACAAACCGGGGTCAAGATTAGCTCCTGGAGTAGAAGAATAAGAGTATGGAAAAAATTATATTTTACATTTTGGCAGTAATGATGATTGTATTTGCAATTACCGCTGTAACCAGTAGAAAAATGCTTCGATCTGTGATTTATTTATTGTTTGTTCTTTGTGGAGTTGCAGGCATTTTCTTTTTAATAGATTATAATTTTCTTGCCGCAATTCAATTAACGGTTTACGCTGGAGGGATTATAGTACTTATCATTTTCTCAGTGCTTTTGGTTCATCATATCGAATTGAAATTGGACATGGCAAAACCAATTAGACAAATTATTACTGCAATAGGTTGTTTGATTGGTATAGGAGTGTTTTTGACAACCATATATTCTTATCCATTTAAAGTTGTTGAAAATTCAAACATAACCACTACAGCTCAAATAGGTTCAAAACTTTTAGGCTATGGTGAAGGAGGTTTTATTTTACCTTTTGAAGTCATAAGTGTGGTTTTATTGGCAGCTATGATAGGTGCAATTGTAATTGCTAAAGGAAAAAAATTATCAGATAAAAATGAAGAAACAATATGATTGAAGGAATATCTATATATGAAATTTTAACCCTCACCACTATATTGTTTTTTGTTGGAGTGTATGGGTTTTTGACTAGAAAAAATCTGATTTCAATTTTAATTTCTATTGAAATGATTTTAAATGCATCGGTTGTAAATTTTGTAGTAATCAACAAATATTTATACCCAGATATGTTACAAGGCGTATTGTTTTCAATATTTATTATAGCTGTTGCAGCAGCAGAAACTGCTTTGGCAGTAGCTATTATAATTAATCTTTACAGGCAGATAAGTTCTGTTGAGGTTAAGGACACTGAAGTCATGAAGTATTAATTCTTAGATATGGACATTAGTTATATAATATTAGTTCCGTTTATTCCTTTAGCAGTATTTATATTGTTAGGGCTTTTTAATCAGAAAATAAAACCAGCTGTATCAGGATATATTGGCGTGCTTGGCCTTTTGGTATCTTCCTCTTTATCATTTTATGCTGCTTATCAATACTTTTTTGTAAGTGGTAAAATGGATGGGGTTTACCAAACTTTTATTGAGAAAGCAGTATGGATGAAATTCACTGAAACCCTACAAATTGATATGGGAATACTTGTTGATCCAATTTCTGTGATGATGTTGGTGGTTGTATCAGTGGTTTCATTGATGGTTCACATTTACAGTCGAGGTTACATGAAAGGAGATGATGGTTACACTAGGTTTTTTTCTTTCTTATCATTGTTTACCTTCTCAATGTATGGATTGGTTTTGGCAACAAATCTCTTTCAGATATACATATTTTGGGAATTGGTTGGAGTATCTTCGTTTTTGTTGATTGGGTATTACTATACCAAACCATCTGCAGTTGCTGCAGCAAAAAAAGCATTTATCGTAACACGTTTTGCAGATTTTGGTTTTCTTGTAGGAATTTTAATTGTAGGTTTTACAACTGGCACTTTTGATTTTGAAACCTTAAATGCTGTAAGCCCTGAAGGTGGAAGTTTACTTTTAAATTGGGCTTCTACATCCTTTATGGGATTGTCAGTTATTACTTGGGCCTTAATTTTAATTTTTATGGGCGGAGCTGGTAAATCAGCCATGTTACCATTTCATATTTGGTTACCCGATGCTATGGAAGGGCCAACACCGGTTTCAGCATTGATACATGCAGCTACAATGGTTGTTGCCGGAGTATTTTTGGTAGCTAGATTGTTCCCAATGTTTTATTTTGTTGAAGATGGTTTTGCCCTTAACATTGTGGCTTATGTAGGAGCTATTTCTTCACTATTTGCTGCAATTATAGCCATAACACAAAACGATATTAAACGTGTCCTGGCTTTTTCTACCATGTCTCAATTGGGTTATATGATGTTAGCTCTTGGAGTTTCAGGTTACGAAGGGCATGAAGGGCTAGGTTATATGGCTTCCATGTTCCACTTGTTCACACATGCCATGTTTAAGGCACTTCTATTCCTTGGTGCTGGGTCTGTTATTCATGCAGTTCACAGCAATTATTTAAAAGATATGGGTGGACTCAGAAAGTATATGCCAATTACCAATATTACGTTTTTAATTGCATCCTTAGCCATTGCAGGTGTTCCACCTTTTGCAGGATTCTGGAGTAAGGATGAAATTTTGGTAGCTGCCTTCGAAAATAACATACTTATATATTGTTCAAGTGTTTTTGTAGCTGGATTGACTGCTTTTTATATGTTTAGAATTTACTTCGGAATATTCTGGAGCAAAGAAAAAGCATATGATCATGCCCCAAAAGAATCTCCATTGTCAATGACGTTTCCACTATTGTTTTTAGCTCTATTGAGTATTGTAGTAGGTTTTATCCCTTTCAGTGAATTTGTAACATCTGATAAGATAGGCTTTGAAGCACATTTAAATTATCCTTTAGCAGCCATTGCAACTACAGTTGGATTAATTGGAATTGTATTGGCCTGGGCTTTCTATAAAAAAGAAAACAGCTTATCAGATAAATATGCAAATGCTTTTGGAGCTTTATACAGATGGGCTTATGATAAATTTTACTTTGATGAAATTTATTTGTTTATCACAAAAAACATCATTTTCAAATGGATCTCTGCGCCGTTTGCAAAATTCGACAGGAAATATGTTGACGGAACAATGGTTGGCATCGGTAATAAAACAGTTTGGACTTCAGAAAAAATAAAAGGTTTGCAATCTGGAAGGGTTCAGGATTATGCATTCTCATTTATAGCTGGAGCTGTTGTATTGGCATTGGTGTTTATTTATTTATGGACAAATTAAACGAGTAATATGGATATTTTATCTCTTTTCATAATCGTACCGATACTAACTGTTGTCGCATTAGTATTTTCAAAAACTTTGGAACGCTCTCGAGTAATTGCTATGATTGGAAGTATCATTCAAGCGGCAATGGCAATTAATTTAGTATTTGCCTACCTAAAAGAACGTGCTGTAAATGATGACATCATGGTCTTTACTAAAGATGTTGTTTGGTTTAAAAACTTTAATATTCACTATAACATAGGAGTAGATGGTATTTCAGTCGCTCTTTTAGCATTGACAGCCATAGTTGTGTTAGCAGGTGTCTTTATTTCATGGAAAATGAAAGAACTTCCCAAAGAGTTTTTCATTTCGCTTATCGTATTATCATTGGGAGTCTATGGTGTTTTTATATCCATTGATCTCTTCACATTATTCGTATTTTTTGAAATAGCGGTAATACCAATGTATTTATTGATTGGTATTTGGGGATCTGGTCCGAGAGAATATTCGGCAATGAAATTAACGTTAATGCTGATGGGTGCTTCAGCTATTTTGTTGGTTGGAATTTTAGGAATTTATTTTAATTCAAATGCAGATGGAGGGCCTCTAACATTTAATATATTGGATATAGCCCAAGTTAATATACCAATTGCAGCTCAAAAACTATTCTTCCCATTGGTATTTGTTGGTTTTGCAGTTATTAGCGCCTTGTTCCCTTTCCATACTTGGTCACCTGATGGGCATGCTTCTGCACCAACAGCAGTTTCAATGTTGCATGCAGGTGTATTGATGAAATTGGGTGGTTATGGTGTATTTAGGGTTGCTATGTATTTGTTACCAGCGGGTGCTTTACATTGGTCTTGGTTCTTTATTATTTTGGCAGCATTTGGAGTGGTTTATGGTGCTTTTGCAGCCATCAAGCAAACCGATTTAAAATATATAAATGCTTATGCATCTGTGAGCCATTTAGGCTTGGTGTTGTTTGCTTTATTAACCCTTAATAAAATAGCTTGGAACGGTGCCATGATTCAGTCTTTGTCACATGGTTTGTTAACAGCCTTATTCTTTGCTCTTATTGGAATGATCTATGGCAGGACGCACACTAGAGATGTGGCTAAATTAGGAGGAATGATGAAAATACTGCCATTTATTGGTGCTATTTATGTCATTACAGGATTAGCTTATTTAGGATTGCCAGGATTCAGTGGGTTTGTAGCAGAAATGAACATTTTTGTTGGTGCTTTTCAACAGCCAGATATGTTTAATAGAATATTGACCATTATAGTAGTTTCATCTATTGTTGTGACAGCGGTATATATTCTAAGACTGGTAGGAAAAGTAATGATGGGTCCGTTATTGATAAATGAAGTCACAGATTTACCCAAGGCGACTTGGTATGAAAAAACAGGACTGTTGTTATTAATGATTCCTGTAATTGCAATTGGAGTAGTTCCTTTCTGGTTAAGCGATATCATTATGAAAAGTTTAGAACCATTTATTCAAGGGGTATTATAATATTAAAATATAAAATTAAACATGGATTTTAATAGCTTTATATTGATGCGACATGAAATGCTACTTTTAGCCATCATTCTAATTTTGGTTGTAGCCGAAGTTTTCACACCTCTGCACAAGAAAACCTCGATTGTTCATCTATCTGTTTTTTTGTTTGGTATTCATACCGCTGTTGGATTTTTAACTATTGAATATGGAAGTCTTTTTGGAGGGATGTTTCACACCACTGCATTGATTCAGTTTTTTAAAAATGTCCTAAACATAGGTGTACTTATATTGTTGTTGCAATCTGCAGATTGGATTCAAGAAAAAATCATTCAAGAAAACAGAGGAGTTGAGTTTTTTATGCTTTTGTTCTCCTCACTTTTGGGAATGTATTTCATGATTTCTTCAGGTGATTTCTTAATGTTTTATTTAGGTTTGGAATTATCTGTTTTACCAGTTGCTGCATTGGCTGCTTATGAAACTTCAAAACGAATTTCAAGTGAATCAGGAATTAAACTAATACTCTCCTCAGCTCTTGCTTCAGGTACTATTTTGTTTGGTATTTCTATGTTATATGCCATGTCAGGTTCAATATATTTTAATGATATAACCAATTTAACCGCCACTTCCAATCTTTCAATTTTAGGATTAGTACTATTTTTTTCAGGACTAGGGTTCAAGATTTCATTAGTGCCATTTCATTTTTGGACAGCAGATGTTTATGAAGGTGCACCAATTAGTATTGCATCTTATTTATCAGTTATTTCTAAAGGGGCAGCCATTTTTATAATGATGATTTTACTCTTCACCGTGTTAAAACCTTTAATGCAAATTTGGGAAAACTTGATATATGTGATAGCTGTAGCCACCATGTTTATAGGTAATTTATTTGCTTTACGCCAGCAAAACATGAAACGCTTTTTGGCATTTTCATCTATTGCACAAGCTGGGTTTGTGTTGTTGGGCTTGATTATAGGAAACCGATTAGGGACTGCAACTATAGTCTATTTTGTTTTAATATACATATTTTCAAATTTAGCTGCCTTTGGAGTTGTACAGGCCATTTCACTTAAGACAGGAAAGGAAAATATTAAGGATTATGAAGGATTGTATCGTACTAATCCAAACTTAAGTTTGGTAATGATGTTGGCATTATTTTCTTTGGCAGGAATACCGCCAGTAGCAGGTTTTTTTGGAAAATTCTTTTTGTTTACAGCAGCAGCAAGCGAAGGGTATTATTTTTTGGTGTTTTTAGGGGTGTTTAATGTGACCATTTCATTGTACTATTATCTATTGGTGGTAAGAGCCATGTTTTTAAGAACAAGCGACAATGCCATTCCTTATTTTAAAACCAAATTGTATATGAGAATGGGATTACTTATTACCGTAGTTGGTATTTTAATTCTAGGTATTTACAGTCCATTGTACGATTATATTTATGAACTAAGTAAAATTATTTATTGATAAAGATGTCATTAGAAGGTAAACATAAATTCGGTTCCATTGAAGATACAAGAGTGACTTTTGTTGAAAAGGGAGTAGATAAAGATCGAAGTGAGTTTTTAAAAAAACTACTGGAATATAATGGATTTGAAGTCATTATTCAAGAAGATAAAAGAAAAACAGAAGAAGACCCACAACTTTATACTGTTGCAGTTACCGATATGGTGTTTAATCCAACCATTTGGGTTTACCAGCGTAAACTGGAAACCTTTGATGGTAAAAAGGTAACCCGTGGCTATTGGGAACAAGCAACAGAAGACTCTAAACCCCAATATTGGAATAATGGCAACCAAAAACCCCAATAATTTTTTAATCTAGTAAAAACGCTTCATTTTTAACTTTTCTATACATATTCATTCATTTTTTTGTATTTATTAATACCTATTAATTCTATAGGAATAATATTGTTATTAAAAACAAATAGGTTTACTTTTGTCCAAACACTAAAACAAATAATAGTAAAATGAGTGATATTACAATAAAAGTAACCGATAGGGAGGGAAACAAACATATAATTATAGCACCAACTGATATGGCTATGAATTTAATGGAAGTAGTTCGGTCTTATGAATTAGCTCCGGAAGGCACCATAGGTATTTGTGGAGGAATGGCCATGTGTGCGTCTTGCCAATGTTATATAAATAGTGATACTAAGTTACCGTCAATGAGTAAAGAAGAAGAAGCCATGTTATTAGAAGCATTTGATGTAAAGGTGAATTCAAGACTAGGGTGTCAAATTCAAATGACACCAGACATGCAAGGATTGGAATTAGAACTAGCACCAGAGAGTTGAAAACTTTAAAGTTTAATAATAAGAAAAACCTAAATTAATTTAGGTCCAGTTTTAGTTCTTTTTAATTTAGTTAAGAGAATAATCTAGAAGTTGACAAAGAGATAGTTAGTTGGCTAAGAGCGCTTTTACGGAAAGTGACCTTGTGTGCTCTTTTTGTATTATATCCTTTAGTTCATTATTCACGTTGTTTAAGTTTATTTATAGCATGAGGTAATAGAAGTTCTACAAATTTGCTATAGGCTATTTCAGACGGATGTAACCCATCTGAAGCCACTAACTCAGGTTGATCTAATCCCAATCTAGTTATTGTTGTAATATTTACGTAGGTGATATCCTTTGATGTACAATAATTTTCGGCGAAATTATTGTACTTGTCTATGTCCAATGAAATACTTTCATATCCATTTCCAAATGGAGTGTAAGCATAATCGGGAATGGAAATAACAATGCAATTATTTTTGTCTTTTTTTCCTAGATTAATGGACTTATTTACAAGTTTTGGAAATTCATCCTCGTAAATCGAAAACGGTTTTTTTTGATATTGATTATTAACGCCAATCAAGAGTGTGACTAAGTCGAATGAATCTTCTAGGTTTTCTTCTTCAATCGCACTAATTAAATTTGTTGTCGTCCACCCTGTTTTGGCAATGACTTTTAATTCAAATTGGTAATCTTTTCCAAAATAATTTGCCAATTGTTCTTTTAATTGTTCAGGAAACTTACAACTTTCACACACACTTTGTCCAATGGTGTAACTGTCACCTAAAGCCAAAATTTTAAAAGTTGTTTGAAGTTCTTCATCGATGTCTTTTGTGTTGTTTTCTTCTAATTGTTGTGTATGACAACCAATATATGTTAAAGTTAAGCATACCACTAAATAAAGAATCTTTTTCATTTTAGCTTTTACGTAAAGATATAAATAAATTATACCTTTTGTTTTAATGAAAAGTTTAAGTAGGCATAATTTTGCCTGTATTGAGAAATTTTAAAATTATTTAAAAGCATTAAGCCCTGTAATGTCCAGACCAGTAATCAACAAATGAATATCATGCGTGCCTTCGTAAGTAATAACACTTTCTAGGTTCATAGAATGGCGCATAATGCTATATTCACCAGTAATACCCATACCGCCCAGCATTTGCCTAGCCTCACGGGCAATTTTAATAGCCATATCCACATTGTTACGCTTTGCCATAGATATTTGTGCCGAAGTGGCCCTGCCTTCATTACGTAAAACACCCAGTCGCCATGTCAGTAATTGGGCTTTGGTTATTTCGGTTATCATTTCAGCTAACTTTTTTTGCTGTAATTGGAATTGTCCAATGGGTTTACCAAATTGAATGCGTTCCTTACTATAACGCAATGCAGTGTCATAACAATCCATTGCAGCTCCAATAGCCCCCCAGGCAATACCGTAACGTGCTGAGTCCAAACAGCCCAGTGGAGCACCCAGTCCCGATTTATTAGGTAATAGATTTTCCTTCGGGACTTTTACATTATCAAAGATAAGTTCTCCCGTAGCCGATGCGCGTAAGGACCATTTGTTATGTGTTTCGGGGGTTGAAAAGCCTTCCATGCCACGTTCTACAATGAGGCCGTGAATACGACCTTCTTCACTTTTAGCCCAAACTACAGCCACTTGTGCAAAAGGGGCATTACTAATCCACATTTTGGCACCATTTAATAAATAATAGTCTCCCTTATCTTTAAAATGTGTTACCATACCTCCAGGGTTACTTCCATAGTCAGGTTCTGTAAGCCCAAAACAACCTATCCATTCACCACTAGCTAATTTGGGCAAGTATTTTTCACGTTGTTCTTCATTGCCATATTTCCAAATGGGATACATGACCAAGGACGATTGTACTGATGCTGTAGAACGCACACCGGAGTCGCCGCGCTCTATTTCCTGCATGATCAACCCATAAGAAATTTGATCTAATCCAGCTCCACCATATTTCATGGGGATATAAGGGCCAAAAGCCCCTATTTCTGCTAATCCATTTATAATTTGTGTAGGAAATTCTGCTTTTTGCGCATACTCTTCAATAATAGGAGATACTTCACGCTTTACCCATTCCCGGGAAGCATCTCTAACCAATTTGTGTTCATCAGTTAATAAATCGTCTAAATCATAGTAATCGGGAGCTTCAAATAGGTCTGGTTTCATTCTATTTCGTTTATCTAAAATGCGTATTTCTTAAAACTAACACATAAATTTTATTAAATTCACAATAGTATTCAAATTTAATTAAAGCAAGTTAAAGAGTGGTAAAAAAAGTGTTATTATTAGGCGATTTCGAGTATTTTTAGAATCAAAGAGTTCTATTTATTGCAAAATCATTTTATAATTTAAAAATTAAATAGTTTTTGAAAACGATTTTTTTTAAATCCATAGGTTTTTACTGGGTATTAGTTTTTGTCACTTCTTGCAAGCAAGATAAAATTGATTTCAACGCTCAGGTACGACCCATACTCAATAAGAATTGCATAAGTTGCCATGGTGGGGTTAAGCAGTCTGGAGGATTTGGTTTGGTCTTTAGGGAAAATGCTTTGGCTAAAACTATTAATGGTCATAGAGGTGTTGTTCCTGGTCATCCGGAAAAGAGTGAAATGATTTCTCGAATTACTCACAAAGACCCTGAAATGCGTATGCCTCTTGAAGGAGAACCGTTAAGTAAAGGGGAAATAGAAATACTAACCAAGTGGATTGAACAGGGAGCAGAATGGCAAGAGCATTGGGCTTATTTAAAACCACAAAAAGTAGAAGTAGCTCTAGATGATTTGGGCTGGGGTGTTAATGAAATTGACTATTTTGTATTCAGCAAAATAAAAGCACATAACTTATTCCCAAGTAATCGAGCTGAAGCACCTGATTTAGTGCGTCGACTTTACTTAGACTTAATAGGAGTGCCTCCAACAAACGAGCAAGCTAATGAATTTATTAATAATCCTTCTGATGAAGCTTACGAAAGCTTGGTAGAAACACTTTTGCAATCTCCTAAATATGGAGAACATTGGTCGAGTATGTGGTTAGATTTGGCCAGATATGCTGATTCTAAAGGTTACGAAGCTGATAGAGCAAGAGAAATTTGGCAATATCGAGATTGGGTTATAAAGGCTTTTAATAAAGATATGCCTTTCGATCAGTTCACAATTGATCAATTGGCAGGAGATTTATTGCCTAACCCAACAAAGGATCAATATATAGCCACTGCATTTCATAGAAATACATTGAATAATGGAGAAGGAGGAACCGATAATGAAGAGTATAGAATATCATCGGTAATAGACCGTGTAAATACCACATGGGAAGTGTGGCAATCTACAACCATGAGTTGTGTACAATGTCACTCTCACCCATATGACCCCATAAAACATAAAGAATATTATACTTCTTTTGCCTTTTTTAATAATACAGCAGACTGGGATGTACCAACGGAACACCCAATATATAGAGAGTATGATAGTATTAGTACGGTCGAACTTGAAGATGTAAAAGAGTGGATAACTAAGGTTTCATCAAAAGGAGAAGCTGATAAATGGGAGGCATTTATTCGTATTCAAGAACCTAAATTACGTCCAGAGGATTTTGATGAAACATTCAAAACAATACATTACAATAGAGCTGGACAGGATTATATGGAAGTTAATAATGGGGCTTATGTAAAACTTGGAAATGTAGATCTAAGTAATATCGATCGAGTTTATATAAATTACAGTCAACATACCGAAGTTAAAGGAAGATTATTGATAACAAAAGATAGTATCAATGGAGAGGTTATTGGTGAAGCTATATTGAACAAGTCTAATGGTTTTGAAAATCTCCCTGCTAAGCTTACTAGTGGGGTTAAAACAGCTGATTTATATTTTCAATTTAACAGCAAAGCAGAAAATTATTCATTCGCTTTAGATGGTTTTTTGTTAGTGAATAAATTACCTGCAAATGATGAGGCATCAAATGTAATTTATGGTAAAATAGACGCTTTGTTAAATGCTGATTTTATACGATCAACACCAATTATATTTGAGAAACCTAAAGACTTTGGTAGACAAACCCAAGTTTTTGATCGTGGAAACTGGTTGGTGTTGGGAGATACAGTTCAGGCGGGTATTCCAAAGCTATTTAATGTAAACAATAGGTTGTTTAAGAACCGTTTGGATCTTGCAGAGTGGTTAGTAAGTGACGATAATTATTTAACGGGAAGAGTGATTGTTAATCGATTTTGGGCCAAACTATTTGGAAGAGGTATTGTGTTGACTTCAGAAGATTTTGGAACCCTTGGAGAGAAACCAACTCACCCCGAATTATTGGACTGGTTGGCACTTAAATTTTCTAATGAATGGCAATGGAGTATGAAGACATTAATTCGTAATATAGTGCTTTCGGAAACCTATAAACAAAGTGCTGTGATTAGTGAAGAAGCAAAGCAAAAAGATCCACAAAACCAATGGTTGGCTAGAAGTCCACGGGTTAGATTGTCAGCCGAGCAAATTAGAGATCAGGCATTAGCCGTATCAGGATTGTTAAGTGATAAAATGTATGGGCCGAGTGTCATGCCGTACCAACCAGAGGGTGTTTGGACAGTTGTTTATAGTGATGATATTTGGAAAACAAGTCCAAAAGAAGATGCTTATCGGCGAGGGTTATATACTTACTTAAGGAGGTCGAGTCCTTATCCTTCATTTATAAGTTTTGATTCATCCGAAAGGGAAACCTGTTTGTCCAGAAGAATTAATACCAATACACCTATACAAGCATTGGTAACTTTAAACGATCCAGTTTATTTTGAAGCGGCCATAAAATTAGCAGAACAAATTGATGCTATAGAAGGGGATAGTAAGCTTAAAGTTGAAACTGCTTATAAGAAGGTAATGGGAAAAAGAATAAGTCCGGAAAAGTCTGAAATATTGTTAAAACTATTTGAAGACACTAACGCTTATTACAAAATCCATAACGATGAAGCCAGGCAGTTAGTGAATTCTGATGATTTAGAATTGGCCTCTCTAACTGTGATAATGAATGTTTTAATGAACATGGATGAATTTATTGTAAAAAGTTAAAGGTTACCCTATGGATTTATACAACGAAGCACGAAAGAAAAACTTAGAGTTTACCACACGGAGGCATTTCCTTAAAAAGTGTGGTACGGGATTAGGGGGGATTGCATTGGCCTCACTAATGGGGCCCCAATATGTCTTTGGTAGTAATGGTGCCGCAAAAAGTTTAGACCCTGTAGGCGTTCCACATTTTTTGCCTAAGGCCAAACGGGTCATCTATTTGCACATGGCCGGAGCCCCTTCACAGTTAGAGTTATTTGACTATAAGCCTGATTTGCAAAAGCTTCACGGATTGGATTGCCCAGAATCACTTTTGAAGGGTAAACGTTTTGCGTTTATACAGGGAGTCCCCAAAATGTTAGGGCCTCAATTCGATTTCAAACAGTATGGACAGTCTGGAACTTTTATATCGGATGCTTTACCACATTTTAGTGAAATAGTTGACGATGTGGCTATTGTAAAATCAATGCATACGGATGAATTTAACCATGCTCCAGCACAACTTTTATTGCAAACAGGAAGTGCTAGATCTGGAAGGCCTAGTATTGGTGCCTGGGTAACTTATGGTTTGGGATCGGAAAATGAAAATTTACCTGGGTATATGGTATTGGTTTCTGGAGGAAAAAATCCGAGTGCAGGTAAGAACGCCTGGGGCAGTGGATTTTTACCATCGGAATATCAAGGTGTTCAATGTCGAAATTCAGGCGATCCTATTCTCTATGTATCCAACCCCAATGGCATGAGTCGGGATATTCGTAAAAAATCATTACAGGCGATAAACGAAATTAATAAAAGTCAATACAAGGAGTTTAATGATGACGAAACACTTTCCCGTATTGCCCAATATGAAATGGCTTTTAAAATGCAGGTATCTGTGCCCGAGGTTATGGATATTTCCAAGGAGCCTGAATATATACGTGAAATGTACGGAGCAAAGCAAAGTGGAGCATCATTTGCAAATAATTGTTTGTTGGCAAGACGTTTGGTCGAACAGGGTGTTCGCTTTGTTCAGTTATATCACTGGGGATGGGATATGCATGGTGATAGTAAAGCAACGTCTTTAAATGAAGGATTGAAATCGAAATGTGAAGAGGTAGACCAACCAATGACAGCTCTAATAAAAGATTTAAAACAGCGAGGACTTTTAGACGACACCTTAGTGATATGGGGTGGAGAGTTTGGTAGAACCCCCATGCGTGAGAACAGAGGAGGACGTGTTATGCCTTATTATGGGAGGGACCATCATACAGAAGCTTATAGTATTTGGATGGCAGGCGGTGGAATCAAAGGTGGTATTTCTTATGGAGAAACTGATGAAATAGGATATTATGGAATAAAGGATAGAGTTCATATTCATGATTTGCAGGCTACCATATTAAATCAGTTGGGAATAAACCATGAAAAGTTTACTTATAATTTTCAGGGTAGGGACTTTAGGCTTACCGATGTGCATGGTCGTGTAATTAAAGATTTACTTATATAAAGCTACAGATGAAGCAAACTAGACGTCAGTTTTTAACAACAGCCAGTGCAGCAGGAGCGGGATTGGTTTTAAGGAGTATGAATTTACCAAAAAACACATTTCCAAAAAAAGGATTTTCACTTAATATTTATGCAACTCGATGGGGTTTTAAAGGGTCTATGGATGCGTTTTGTAAAGAAGCCAAAAAAGAAGGTTACGATGGTATTGAGGATTGGTTTCCCAATAATGAAGCAGACGAACAGATACTATATGAGGCTTTAGAGAAATACGACTTAAAATTTGGAGCCTTGACAGGGAGTAATGGGGGCAATTTTATGTTACATAAAGAAAGTTATAAAACTAATTTAAGTAAGGTAATTTCCAGAAAACCAGATTTTATAAATTGTCACGCAGGGAAGGACTTTTTTACTTTTGAAGAAAGTAAGGAGCTAATAGAATTTGCAATTAATGAATCAAAGCGTTCGGGAGTACCTGTATATCAAGAAACACATCGTGGGCGTATACTATTTGCCCCTCATATATGTGAGCGTTTTATAGATGCCATCAAAGAGCTTAAATTAACCCTAGATATTTCACATTGGTGTGTTGTGGCAGAAAGCTTATTAGAAAACCAAAAAGAAACTGTTGAAAAAGCATTGAAACGTACTTGTCATATTCATTCACGAATTGGACATGAGGAAGGGCCTCAAGTAAGTGAGCCAAGAGCACCAGAATGGCAAAGAGCTGTTAATGCACATTATGTTTGGTGGGATAAGGTAGTAAATTATAAAAAAGAAGCCGGGGAACCATTAACAATGACTACAGAGTTCGGACCTGCCAACTATCTGTGGTCTATGCCATATACACAACAACCATTAGCAGACCAATGGGCTATTAATGTGCATATGATGCATGAATGGCGTAAAAGATATTTGTAATCTCTTTAATAGTATATTAATTTGGATATGACACTTTTTTTAGAGACAAATATCTATCAGTTTTTTGGAAGATTTCATACCATGCTTGTACATTTACCTATCGGGTTTATTGTGTTAGCTATATGTTTTGAACTCATCTCAATAAAGAAAAAAACAGATTTCAATTTAGCCATTAGCTATGCGTTTCTATTTGCAGCTTTATCGGGAGTTTTGTCCGTTATCTTAGGTTTGATGTTAGCCTCAGATGGAGGGTACAACGAGTCTACTTTAAATATTCATAAATGGACAGGTATATCCCTGACCTTAGTTAGTTTTGTCTTGTTTTATGTAAAAAGAAAACAAGCTTTGGTATTATGGGCTAAAAAGAGTTATCCAATATTGATTATTCTTATTGTGGGATTGCTTTTTGTTGCGGGACACAATGGAGGTAAATTAACACATGGGTCAGATTATCTGCTTGAACATGCTCCAAATTCTATTAGGACACTTGTAGGCATGAAACCTGTTAGGGAACGGGTAACAGATTTAGAGGAAGCCTTAGTGTATGAAGATGTAATCCATCCTATTTTAGAATCAAAATGTAATGTGTGCCATAACAGTGACAAAGCCAAGGGAGAATTACTGTTAGTAGATGCTGAAGGGATAATGAAAGGTGGAGAAAATGGTGCGGTGATTGTTCCAGGAGATGTCAAGGCAAGTGAACTCTTTAGGCGTATAACCTTAAACCCAATACATAAAGATTTTATGCCAACTGAAGGGCGGACACCACTTACAAACGAAGAAACCATGTTGATACAATGGTGGATTGAAGAAGGTGCCACTTTTGAAAAAAAAATTGTAGAACTAAACCTTACCGATCGAACTAAAGGTTATTTAAAGGAAGTAGGTATAGGTCTGGAGAAAACTTTTATAGAAAGTTTAGAACTGCAAAGGGTTCATGATACAATTATTGCATCAATAAAAGCCGAAGGATTTAAAATTAAAACAGTAACAAATAATAGTACACTATTGGATGTTAGTTACTCTCCTTATACCAAAACACTTCTTACGGGTAAAAAAATGGATGTGCTTTTAAAGGCAAAAACTAATGTGGTTTGGTTAAATCTGTCAGGAATAGATCTAAGTAAAGAGGTAATCTCTAAAATTGGGGGATTTAAGCATCTTGTAGAGTTCAGGGCAAGTAATACAAATTTCTCTAATACAGATGTAAAGCAGTTGGAAAATTTAAGGTATTTAGAATACCTCAATCTTTATGGTAATCCAATAAGTGATGCTAGTATAGCGTCTTTCACTAAACTAACATCCCTTCAAAAACTGTATTTATGGAAAACGAATTTATCAGATGAAGGGTTAAAAAGTATTAGGGCTAACCTTAAGCAAACCGAAATAGTTTCAGGGATTTAA
The DNA here is from genome assembly GCF_022662175.1 of Aestuariivivens marinum. GTDB lineage: Bacteria > Bacteroidota > Bacteroidia > Flavobacteriales > Flavobacteriaceae > Aestuariivivens > Aestuariivivens marinum. The sequence goes on from NZ_JAKMCR010000001.1 coordinate 1,117,433, forward strand.
AAATCTACATGTTCAAATAAAAATCTTTGGTAAGATTAATATAGTCTTCGGTATATTGGTGGCGATCGGTTTCTATAATTAAAATATCCTTGTTAATTGGTGCACTTTCATCAAACGAAAAGGCTATTAAACTTCGTTTAATTTCTGAATTAGGGTTGCCTTTAACATGTAGAAAATGTTTTGGGAATAATCCAGTTTTAGATGCCAGTTCAACAAAGTGGTTTTCCTCTTTAAAAGGAATAACTACTGAAAACAAACCATTTTCAGAAAGCAATTTAGAAACACCATCAATCAAGTGGTCAAAGGGCATAGCATCTTGAAATCGTGCCGTATCCCTCTGCGTATTATTTGTTTTAAAATCTTCGGTATAAAATGGTGGATTCGAAACAATAAGATCGTATTGATCGTCAATTTCATTAACGAATGCTTCCAAAGATGCATGGTAGCAAAACAATTTGTTGTTCCATGGTGACTGTTCAAAATTATCGACACACTGTTCAAAAGTATTGTTGTCAATCTCAATAGCGTCTATTAATTGAGCATTGCTGCGTTGCGCCATCATTAAGGCAACAATGCCTGTTCCTGAACCTATATCTAAAATTGATAAAGGTTGATGGTGTACTGGGCTCCATGCGCCTAATAGAACGCCATCGGTGCCCACTTTCATAGCGCATCGATCTTGGTTAACGGTGAATTTTTTAAAAACAAAAGGGTTGTCGGACATTCTACATTTTTAGATGCCAAAAGTATTAATTTATAGTGTGTATTATTAAGATTAGTATGCCATATCTTAAAATGTTGAAAAATATGTTATTAAACTATGTTAAAATTTATAATTTGCAAATCTGTTTTAAGTTATATTTACGTAAATGGATTAAAAAAAAGTAAAAAATGAAGGTGAAGCAATCAGAAAAAGTCATTATTAAGATTAATAATTTATTGGAAATGAATTTCGAGATTGAAAAGATTTATTTAGATTCTGTTGAAATCGTTAACGATAAAAGATTGAAAACTTTTTTTAGAGAACGCGCTTTTGAAAGAAATGAATTTGGAAGAGGGTTGCGTAAACAAATTATTAAGCTTGGAGGTGAACCCAAAAACTTCGATAAGTTAAACCGATTAAGCAGCAGGTATTATATTTTATGGAAGAATATTAGACCCATGCTTAATGATAATAGAGAAACAGAACTATTAGATCAAATATGTAGTATTAAGCAGTGGAGTATTGATAACTATAATAGTTTGTTGCAGGAAATTAACCTGTCATTGTCTTTATGTAAATTATTGGTGGGTCAACGTGATGCGCTCCATGTTAACATGAATGCCATAAAAGCTAAAGAAGCGTTAGTAGCTTAACTTACAAGTACAAGTCGATTAACCCTTCGGGAGTTTCAACCAAAATAGTTTTAGTTTCCCTATTAACTTCAAGAATGAATTCATCATTCATGGGGATTAAAATTTCCTTTCCGTTATTATCAATTTCAAAAAGAGATTGGGCTGTCGAGTCGTTAATGGATTTTATAACACCTAAATTACCATAGTTTTTATCGTTTATGGTAAAGCCAATAACCTCATGAAAATAGAATTTATTGCCTTCTAGTTTTGGTAGCAATTCTAAAGGTAAGTATAAGTCACTTTTCAGGATGGCGTCCGCATCAGCTTCAGAGTCAACATCTTCAAATTTTATACGCAGTAATTCCGATTTATGTAATTGGGAATGTTCAATAAAAAAGGGGATCAGATTGTTGCGAAGGTCTAAAAAAATGGCGTCTAAGTGCTCATAAAGTTCGGGTTGGTCTGTGTCTAGTTTGGCCAATACTTCACCTTTAAAGCTGTACTTTTTTACTATTTTACCTAGGTAGAAACAATCGTCTTTTTGCATGTCATTTTTGGGTACAAAAAACTCCGATAGTTCTATCGGAGTTTTAAAAGTATAAAAAATAAATTTTTATTCCTCTTCGTTTGTAGCTTCAGTTTCAGCAGCAGGAGCTTCAACTTCTGCAACTTCCTCTTCAACAACTGGAGCAGCTGCAGCAATTCTAGCTTCGTTTACTGCTTTTTCCGCAGCTAAGGCTTCGGCTTTAGCCTTGGCATCAGCTTTTGATAAACCGTCGGCTTTAGCTTGTACTTTAGCGGCTTTTTCCTCTAACCAAGCATTAAATTTTGCTTCAGCTTGTTCTTCGGTTAAAGCACCTTTTTTAACACCTCCAGCTAAATGGTTCTTTAATAAAGCTCCTTTGTATGAAAGGATAGCTTTAGCGGTGTCTGTTGGTTGAGCACCATTCTGCAACCATTTTACAGCACCGTCAACACTTAAGTCAATTGTTGCTGGGTTAGTGTTTGGATTGTAAGAGCCTAATTTCTCTAGGTACTTACCATCTCTTTTTGCTCGTGCATCTGCTGCAACGATCCAGTAAAAAGGTTTTCCTTTTTTACCGTGTCTTTGTAATCTAATCTTTACTGGCATAATAATTAATTAGTTGAGGTTCACGACCTCGGGTTATTAATAAGGGCGCAAAGATAGTGTATTTTTTTAATTTTTAGACTATTATTTTATCTTGAATAATCAAAAATTCATTTAAAACAACAAACATACTGGAGAATCCATCTTTACCTCTTGCAAGAAGGTAAGTGTTCCATTGGTTTGGTCTATGCTAAACACCGTAATATTATGACTGCGTTGATTGGCAACCAATAAAAATTTACCTGTAGGATCCAAGGTAAAGTTTCTGGGCCAATCGCCATGAACACTTGTGTTCTGGATTTTTTCAAGAGTGCCATTTAAGGGCTCTCTTTTAAACACAACAATGGAGTTTTCTCCTCGGTTCGAACCGTATAAAAATTGTTCGTCTGCAGAAAGGTGAATGTCGGCACAATAGCTGTCGCCATTAAAATCATGGGCTAGGGTAGAAAGGGTTTCAATAGGTTCAAAACCACTTTTGGTTTTTTTGCCTGAAGTAATGGTGCTGGATAGTTCGTTTATAATATAGATGAAATTGCCATCCTTTGTTATAGCAAAATGTCTTGGTCCTGAATTAGGATGCATGGGTACAATCGATGAGGAAACTTCTCTGTAAGTACCATTTACTAGTTGGTATTGGTAAACCCCATTTTTCCCTAAATCGGCAGCGTACAAGTCATCACCTAAAAATTGGGCAGAATGGGCATGCGACACAATACTATCAGTATTATGCTCCAAAACTTGCAAAGCGTCACTTAATTCCCCATTATTTTTAACGTTGAATATGGAAAAGTTACCGCCTGAATAATTAGAAACTACGGCTTTGTTTCCCGTTTCATTAATAGAAATATGACATGGGTGTGCCCCCTTACTGGAAACTTTATTTAATAGAGTTAACGAATTTGAATTCACTTTAAAAGCCGATACTGAGCCGTTCTCATTTTCATTAACAGCATATATGTAATCTTTGTTTGGGGCATAGGTTATAAACGAAGGGTTTTCAGTTTTGGCGACTAGGGTTTTGTTGATCAGTTCACCTGTTTCCATATTGAATTTAAAACTGTAAATACCCTCACTTTCGCCATCAGTATATGTGCCAATATATAAGGGAATAGAATTGTTTTTACAACTAAAAGAAAGTATAATGGTAAGTGCGATTAAAAAATAGTTGATCTTCATGAGTCTTAAAATTTAAAAATCTAATTTATGATAAATTAACATAAATTGAAGCCTAAGGTGTTAATATTCCCCTAAAGCATTATTAAACTTTGTTAAAGGGTTTGACAAAACCTGTTTACAACCCTATATTATTGGTGCAGATGTGAAACAATACGCATCTTTAAAAAAAATATTGAAATTTAAAATGAAAATGATATTATGAAGTTTACAGAGAAAATTTCAAACAAATTAAATGAATTATTAGTAAAAAACTATGATGCTGAAAAGGGGTATTTAAATGCGGCTGAAACAGTCGATAGTCCAGACTTAAAAATATTCTTTAAAAGACGCGCTACAGAAAGAAGTGAATTTGCCAAAGAATTAAGAACAGAGATTCTTCGCTATGGTGAAGAGCCAAAAGACTCAGGGAGTTTTAAAGGGATTGTTCATAGAAATTGGACTAGCCTTAAGGCTTTATTCTCCTCCAACGATGAAGAAGCCATTTTGGAAGAAGCCATCAGAGGCGAAGAAGATAGTTTGGAAGAATATCTTGAAGTATTAAAAGATAGAACATTGCCGCCAAGCGTTGATACCATGTTGTTTAAGCATAAAAGTGCTATTCAAGCAGCAATTAACACGGCAAAAGTTAAAGAAGAATTGGTGTCCTAATAGTAATCATAATTATATAATAAGGCGCAACCTTTTTGAGTTGCGCCTTGTTATTAATTATATTATAAAGATAATTTACTGGTCTTCCATTTGAAACTGTTTTTTATCAATTCTATGCTTGTATATACGGGCAATTATTATCGATTGCGTATATCATTTGGTCTTTGTTTCTAACAATCCAATAGAAATAGTATCTAATAACATATTAATATGTTATTAGATACTAAGTTTTTTATAATACTACTTGGAACGGTTAGGTCTATATGTGGTATTTTTTGAATTTGTTTAGTATGGTTTTGACTTTATGATTTCTATTTTACTTATTTTAAATAATGTATATATAATATAAAAGATGATAAACCAAATAGAAAAAATTAATGCACTAATGATAAGAATAAGTGGGATTGGAGCATTTGCTGCTGCGGCCCAGAGAGATCTCTTTTCGTCTAATTGATCTGGCGAAGGTGATGGGACCCCCCACTTTTTAATGGTTTCAATAGTTTGGTCATTGTAAAGATCAGAATCTATAATTTTAACCAAAATGGTGACATTACCTTCTGAATCACCCGGAAGATCATTTGGAAACTCAATTTTAACTGTTCCTGTTTCGTCAGTGACATTAAATATATCACCAATTGGCAGATTACTAAAGGTTCTTTTTACGTAAAAATATAGCTCAAGGTCTTCTATTGGGTCGTTGTTAAAATTGGTTGCCGTGGCAATTATGATTTTGGAGTCGGCTTCTTCATTAAACGACAATGCTATTTTTGCATCTTCCATAGTGCCATTCTCTTGGCCTGATACCGTATAAAAGTTTAAAAAAACAAATAAGACTGAATACGATATTCTTAAAACCCAACTAATGTTATAAATCGCTGTTTTCATATTTTAAAAATTTAGTATTGGGTGACGTTTTGAAAGGTGTTCATGCTTTTGTATGGGTATTACAGGAAATAGTTTGATAAGGACCGTAATAATTAATAAAAACCAAGCAAATGATGCAAAAGTAATAGTCCATTCTTCCCATGTTGGATTATAGTGTAAGTACGATTCATCTACCCCTTGTATTGGTAAATAAGGATGTTGTAAAGATGGTATTACAATTAAAAAACGTTTAAACCAGGCCCCTAATATTATAAATATTGAGATTATAAATATTGGCAAGGACCTGCGCATGCCTTTAAAAAGTAATAATACAATAGGAAAAACGAGGCCCCCCAATTGAACAAACCAATACATAGGAGCATAATTGCCAACAAATAACTCCGTTATGTGTTCTCCCTCTACACCAACCATTTTAAATGCTGGCCCTAAATATTCGTTAATGTTAAAGTACAGGTATACCAATGATAATAAAACTAAAAGTTTACCCATTTTATCAAAATGGGCTTCTGTAATATAAGCCTTAAGATTAATGGACTTTCTTATAAAGTACATGGCTATAATAATGGCCGCTGCACCTGCCATAAATGCACCTGAAACGAAGTAGGGCCCCAAGTTAGTGCTATCCCACCCAGGGCGCCATGTTGTAGCAAACAGCCATGAGGTTACGGTGTGAATAGCAAATGCTACTGGTAGAACAGAAATGGCTAAAATTTTAGTCACCTTTTGAAGCATGGTCACTTGTCTTGGATCGTTTTGCCAATTAATGGCCAAAACTCTGTATAATTTCTTTTTCCAATTTGGAATTGCTTTTAATCGATCACGACAGAGAGCAAGATCAGGAAGCAAAGAAATATAAAGTAATATTAAACTTATTACCAAATATGTTGAGATAATAATAACATCCCATATAATTGGCGACTGAATTCTTAAATATCTGATAACATAAAAGAACCTATCTGGTCTACCCATATCCACAATTATTATTACAATAGCGCATATAATAGCAGATACTGCAATAATCTCCGAAATTCTTGTAAGTGGTTTAGACCATTCATTTTTGTTAAGCTTTAATATGGAACTAAAAAGAGAACCTACCAGGCTAATTGCGACGAAGAAAACAAAATTGGAAATATAAATGCCCCAAGAGGTGTAATCTCTCATTGCGGTGACGACCAAACCATATTTTAACTGTCTATAATAACCATACATTCCTATTAAAATAACAAGAATTAAAAACGCTATCCATAGTTTATAACGCCAAGAAGTTTTTAATATATGTCTTAAAAGATCTTTTTCTCTTCTATCGTTAAATTCTTGATTATGTTCTATTTTCGTATTCATGACGCACTGTTTTCAGAATTTTCTTTTTCAAAAGGGAAGAGTCGATCAACGGGCGGTAAATAATAAACTCTGGGTTTTGTTCCAAGTTCTTCCATATATCGGTAACCTGCTTTATCTCTTAAAAGTGTACTTAGCCTAACAGTCTCTTCTCCGTTTGTTACGGCGTCTTCAAGCTCATTTCCAAAATAGATTACACCATTTGGGCACGAGGTAACACAATGTGGTAGTTTGTCTTGACGTAGCATATCGGGACAAAAGTCGCATTTAGCCACCGTACCCTGTTTACTTGGCAGACTCGTTTCTGGTGAATATGGAAGGTTTAACTTGCCTTCGGGAGGGTTACCCCAATTGAATACCCTTGCAGAATAAGGGCAGGCTGCCATACAAAATCGACAACCTATACAACGCTCGTTATCGATGAGTACAATACCGTCTGAGCGCTTAAATGTAGCTCCAACTGGACAAACTTTCACACAAGGAGGATTATCACACTGGAAGCATTTTTTTGGCAACCAATAAGGTGAAGACCCTTCATTGTCTTTCATTTCAAGAACCTTTATATAAGGTCGATCTGGTGTTAAATTGTGATGTTTGTCACAGGCCTGAATACATTTTCTTGCATTCTTACATTTACTTAAATCGACAACCATGACAAACTTTTTTCCGGGAATTCCTTTACGCGCTTCTTCAGGAGGTGCCCCATGATATAAGTGTTCCATGGCTTCAATTTCAGAATTTGGCACTTGAACAAGTTTACCATCAGGAGTTAATAAGGTGGTTTTTTTAGTTGATTTATCCTTGCAGGATGAAAGGGGGTTAAAAGCCAACCCAGTTGCAGCAAGAACACTTCCGGTTGATAGTTTTTTTAAAAACTTTCTTCTGGAGTCCGATCTTGGATTATTGTCTTCCATAATCAATATTTGAATTAAACAAACAATCTTGTAGAAAACTAAAGATAAGGTGTAAAAACCTAAAATTTAATGACTTATGTCATGTTTGACTCTTAGCTCTTTAGTGAAATGCATAGAGCAATTGATTTAAAACTTAAGTAATAAAAAAAACCGAACAAAATGTTCGGTTTTTTTAAATTGAAGCAAAAAAATTATTCGGCCAATGTTCTCATATAATTTACTATTAGCCATCTGTCCTCATCGTCAGGAATTTTTTTTGTGTATTCAGGCATATCATCTTTTCCAAATGATGTTTTATAGAAAAGTACACCATCTGTTTGTTCTTGGAACTCTTCACTGGAAAAGTCGCCTAAGTCTCCATTCATTTCTGCTGCTTTAGGGCCGTCACCGTATCCCTCATTACCATGGCAAGATTTACAATGTTTAGAGTACAACGATTTGCCTATGGCAAGGTCCTCATCAGGATTGGTTGGGTTTTTCATATTGACATATTCTTCTGGAATATTCCAGCCATCCTGAAAAACGGAGGTAAAAGAATATAAACTAAATATAATAACTCCAATAAGTGTTAACGTTTTTAATGCTTTCATAATTAAAACAATTAAGATTTAGATATTTTAAATAAATTGATAAATAAATATATAATAAATCCCCAAATTCCAAAAATTATTAAGTTAGGGAATATTAATAAAAATAAAGGTGTTTTGTTTCTTGGCGACCACATCGTTCTATCGTCGAACGTAGATTCCTCTATTATAGGTATACCAACAGGTGCATTAACAAGTGCCTTTACAGTTCCATATTCTTCACTATCGCTCAATACAACTTCAATAATCAAATTTCCATTAATACCAGGAATGTCATTATCAATTACTGCAATAATTGATCCATTTTTGTCAGTCATATTAAATTCTTTACCAATTTTTAAAGGTTTAAACAATCTTTGGATTTGAACATTAAGCAATTGGTCGCTCAATACGCTGTCTGTTTTAGTTTCTTTTAGTATGGCACTTATATAATTGATGCTATCTTTTGATATTAATTTTGTTATAATACTGGCATCTTTAAAGCTAATGCTTTTTGAAGTTTTTTTGTATGAGTCATCTCCTTTAAAAGACACAACAAAATTGTAAGTATTAGTTGAGTCGGATTTTATCGAATCGAAATTTTTTAAAACAAATTTACATACACCATGCATATTTGTTTTAACAGTTCCCAATAGGGTCTTTTCGTCGTCTATTTCATTGAAAACAGATAAATCGATGTTAGAGACATCTACATTTTCTCGATTTACTCGTGAAAATGCTTTTATATTGAAATAGGACACACTATCCATGATCTTAGTGTAGTCTATTTTTAATCTCACGGCATTTTTTTTAGCGCTTTGGGCATAAACTGAATGTAGCCTTGAAGATGATAAAAACATTCCGATGAATACTAGAAAAACAAAAGGATATTTTAGCATATTTTTCATGATTCTGGATTTTTTTTATTTAAAGTCATGTCCTTTTCGTCTGCAGTCCGTTGAATAGGTATTACGGGCAAATAACGAACGAATAACGTAATAATTAATAAAGCCATGGCTAAAGTTGCAAAAGTGATTATCCATTCATGGGCACTTGGGAAATAATGATGCCATGATTCTGGAACACCTTCAATAGGTAAAAAAGGATGTAATAATGTTGGTATCACAATAATGTAACGTTTCCACCACGAACCAACAACGACCATTAAGCCTACAAAAAGCATTGAAATGGGCTTTCGTCCTTTCTTAAACAATAAAATAACCAAAGGTAACAGCAAACCAACTATTTGTGAGAACCAAAATAATGGGGCCCATTCTCCAGAAACCAAGGCACTTAAGTGGATGTCTTCTTCAACTGGAGCCGTAAATATTGGAATTAAATACTCATTAATGTTAAAGTAGAGGTAAGTAAGACATGCTAATGCCAAGAATTTACCTAGTTTATCAAAATGATAGTCTGTAATATAGTCGTCTAGGCCTCTTACTCTCCTAATGATGTAAACCATAGTAACTAATGCGCCTAACCCAGCAACAAAAGCTCCTGAAATAAAATAGGCTCCCATATTGGTGCTATCCCAACCAATTCTATAAGTGGTAGAAAATAACCAGGCATCTATAGTTTGTAAAATAATACTAACAGGGATAATTAATACAGCAATTATTTTAATAGATTTTTCTTGTATTGATTTTTGACTTTTACTCCCTGTCCAGTTTAAAGAAAGTTTTCCATACCATTTGCTAAATTTAGGTTTTGTCTTCTCATAGAATTTTTTAAGTATTGCCAAATCGGGTAATAGTGGAAAATATAATAAGAGAAAACTTAAGGCGATGGTTGTTGGAATAATAATAACATCCCAAGTAATTGGAGATTGTAATCTTGCGTGAATAAAAAGGTTTAACAATCTATCAGGGCGTCCCATATCTATCATGATGGTCAAGCCAGCCATCACAATAGATGCAAACGTAATAATTTCAGCAATTCTAACTAAAGGAGTTCTCCAAGTATTATTTGTTAATCTTAAAACGGCCACAGTAACAGACCCTACAAAACTTGTCGCCACAAAAAACACGAAATTTGATATGTAAATACCCCAAAGCGCATAATCTCTCATATTGGTCACTACCTGCCCATTTATTACTTGATCGATATAAGCAATGAGCCCAAGTATAATAATGATGATTAAAAAAATTATCCATACAGTGCCCCTTTTGCCAAATTTTCTAGGAGCTAATTTTTCTAGAAGCGTATCGTAATTTTTCATAATTATTCAGGTTTTTCAGGAGATGTTGGCTTTTCTACCGATTCAAATTCGGTATAGTTTTCCAGGCCTTTCTCAAAATCGACCAATCGATCTACAGGAGGGAGGTAGTAAACACTTGGTGCAGTACCCAATTCTTCCAATAATCTATAACCTGCTTTATCTTTGAGCAATTTGCTAAGACGCAGTGTTTCCTCACCATTGGTCACAGTATCTTCGTATTTATCCCCAAAATAGAATACACCATTGGGACAAGCTGTGACGCAATGTGGTAATTGATTTTCATTAATTTGGTGAGGGCAAAAGTCACATTTATCTGGGGTCCCTTTTCTGCTCGGAACACCGGCATATTCAATCGATGGATTCTCATGGCCCATATGCATCATATTGAGGGTAATCTCACTCATTTCACCCTGTTCGGGTTCACTCCAATTAAACACCCGTATTGAGTATGGACAGGCCGCCATACAGAAACGACAGCCAATACAACGCTCATTGTCAATTAAAACCAATCCATCCCTTCTTTTGAAGGTAGCATCAACTGGGCAAACCGAAACACAGGCAGGTTGATCACAATGCATACAGGTCCTCGGCATCCAATAGGGTGCTGTATCTTTGGATTCTTGCATTTTATGAACCTTTAGCCAGGCGTTTTCACCAGTTACATAGTGATGTTTATTGCAGGCACTTACACATTTTAAGGCATTTTTACATTTGGCCAAATCAATAACCATAACAAATTTACGATTAGGAATTCCTTCACGTACATTATATTTGGTATCATGATGATCAGAGTGTTTTACTTCCTCAACTTCTGAAGCGTCTACTTGAATTATTGAGCCATCAGTAGTCATTAATTCTAATTTTTCGACACTGTTGTCTTTATTGGAAGCGCTTAATTTTTCAGAAAGATGGGACAGCCCAAGTCCTCCAATAGCAGATACAAATCCTAACTTAAGGCCCTTATCGAGAAATTTACGTCTGGAGTTTTTTTTATTATCTTCCATAACAAATGAAGTTTCAACTATACATTACTGTTTTTTCCTAGCCACTTAAGAAAGGATTTATTTGATATGTCTTTCTTGATGATTTTAGATTCTTTTATTGTACTAACCTTAACCTTAACGGTAGTACCATCGGGTTTTAATAAGGTTTGATACCCTTCTTCTTCATCTTGGGGTTTAGTAGAACTCTTATTTTGACTGCCCATTCCCAAAAAGGGCAATAATAAACTACCGCCTAAAATGGGTAAAAAGCCTCTTCTTGAAAGTTGATTTCCTTTACCAAATTTATTTTTCATGACATCTTAAAAATTATAATTACGGGTAATATTAAAACCAATCAAAGCACCTCCATTAAAAAAGTCATTGGTGTTTTTCATGTAGTTATATTGAGGTAATATGCCATTAAAGTTGGTGATAAATATTTGAAAGGCATGAGCTGATGTAGAAAACTCAGCACCAAAACTAAACCCTGTAATATTGTATTTATTGTCATTTAACTTGGTTATAGGGGTGCTAATATCACATATTAGTGCTGTTTGAGGGCTTACCTTATATCGCCCACCAAAGGCTATAGAAAGTCTATCATTTTCTTTGCGGGAATTTACGTCGTTATAATTAACGACATTAAAATGGGATAAACTTGGAGCAATTTGCAGTGAGAGGTTTGAATTAAACCTTTTAGCAATTATTAGTTGGTGGAAGTAGGAATATCGGTCTTGTCTTATTAAAAATGGACCGTTATTGGCATCAGGAGGAATAGGATCTCCATTAGGGTATTTAGTATCAAAAGAGCGTCCATCTATGGCCATATTTCCAAAATAACTGATGCTTACGGGCATACTTCCAGATCGCGTTTGTTTTAATAAACCAACTTTTAAGCTAAAGTCACTTATTCTATTCTTTTTGGTAATACCGTATCCTACAGTTACCCAATCTAATACAGCATAAGACAAAGCAATCCTAATATTTGAATTCGCACCATAAATTCCAGCTAAAGAATTTTTTTCTTCAATAAGCCCAAACCTGTGTTGCATCATAACTTCTAAAGTGTTTTTATTGAATAATACGTTAGAGGCATTATCAATTAATGTGGCACTTTCAAAAGCAGGCCGGGCAGGTTTTTCAACAATGGAGTCTTTAGCCTTTTTTTGTGAAAAGCACAAAGCTGGAATAATTAACAAGACAAACAGTAATATTTTATACTTTTTCATTGTAACATCTTTAAGGTTAGTTATTTTCGGCACCATCATCAATCCACTTTTTAATCAAGGCTATAGAATTAGCATCAACATTTCTATGGCCATCTACCAATTTAGTGTATAGTTTGCTCGCGCTGCTATTTTTAGGGACAACATATCCCGAAATTAAAGAAGCATATTCGTTCCCAGCTGTTAAATCTGGACTTTGTCCGGAAGCACCATGGCATTGTGTACAATTATATGTTACAAATATAGGAGCAATATCATCTTTAAACGAAACGTCAGTTCCAGGATCGATAACCACATCACCGTCTTCTATAACTTCAGGAAATTCATCGTAATAACATGAAAATAAGACTAGCGGGATAATGCTAACGAGAACTATTTTAAATAGTTTTTTCATTTTAATTAATTTTTAACTTTAAATAGTCAACTTCAATTTTATATAAAATTGATATACCTACTCAATTAAAGGGGTTACAATAGTATGGTCCTTAGGGCCATACTATTGTAACTAATATATTATTGTAAGTTAGCTATCGAATTTTTAATCAATGATTTTGCATAATCAGGATTGTGGATACCCTTACTTCTATCTTCTAAAATAAACAGGAAGTTCCAGGCGGCTTCAGCAGCTTTTAAGTCAAATAGTCCTCGCACAGGGTGCCATGCATCATCACCAGCATCGTAATGTACAATTCCTACAACTGGCACAGGCGTCACGCCATCAGCTTCAAAAACAGGTTGGTAATCACCATTAGCATCTCTAGCTATTGCTTGACCAATCACTTGCTCTAATAAATGGCCTAAGGTATCCATGTCTTCTTCTAAGCCGGTCACTTTTAATTCTTCGACTGGACCACCGTGGCAATCAGAACAATTGTTTCTGGTAGGATTCCAACTATGTCCATAGGAACCGTCTGTGGTATGGCGCATGTGGCAATCAACACAGCTACCGGTATCAGTTCTATGCTTAGCTTGCTTAACAGCAGGGATTGCCTCAACTAAAGTAAATGTAGTATAAGCTCCTAATAAACCTTCCAATAAAGCCGTTTGTGGACCGTGGTGAGGACCCCAGTGTGTACTGGTGTTCATATATTTGCCATTGGCATCAGGTGTAGGTGTTCCTCTTCTTGGCTGGTGGCAGTTGGCACATAGGTTACTGGCATTGCCATAATCTAAAATGTAATCATCTAGATTGGGATCTTCAGCAAATACTTTAAAGTCAACTGGCGCGGCAGTTCTTACGGCCATATCATTGCCATCGTTTTCAAAATCAAATGAACTGTGGGAATCATGGCATCCAGTACATGATAGTGGATTTGAGATTCCATATGAGTTACCACTTGCATCTGCAACCGCTACAGCACCGGTTTCAATATAATCTATAAATCCTTCATTGTTATGACATGATGCACAACTTTCTCTGGTGCCTCTATCCCAAGATTCATAAGAATACGCCGGATCACCACCGTGGTTTGAAGTTAAGTAGGCATCCCAAATACCACTACGGTGGGTATCAGAGTGACAATCTATACAGACTTGAGTGCCAACGCCGTCAATGCCGTCAATGCCATCAACTCCGTCGATACCATTAGTCCCGTTCTCTCCATCTTGACCTGGAATTGCGGTGTAATCACTTGTACATTGGAAAAACATTAAACTAGATGTGACAACAATCAAGTTAACGATGAGCTTTAAATTTTTCATGATGATATTTATTATATGATAATTATGACCAAAAATAAAATGTTATGGTACCCTAAACTATGACAAATGTCATTTTTAGATCTAAAAAAGCATTAAGATAACATCTTTTTTTTTAATTAACGTTAAGGGAGCATTTACTTTTTAATTACACTGGATTATAAAACTTTTTAAAAGGTTTTTAGCAGAGGTTTTTATGGTGTTATGGTTAAATGATTGTAGTTTATATTCTGTTTACAACTGTTTATAACTTCATTCTTATAAAGTGGAAAATCTATGTATTTTTATACACTTCGTTTTTGCTCGAAACGAATAAACACATCAACAGATAAACTTGCGGAATGTATTTAATTTTCGATACCGAAACTACTGGATTGCCAAAACGATGGGAAGCGCCCATAACAGATGTAGATAACTGGCCACGATGTGTACAAATAGCCTGGCAGTTGCACGATGAGATGGGTAATTGTATTGACCATCAGGATTATTTAATTCAACCTGAAGGCTTCAATATTCCTTATGATGCAGAAAAAGTACATGGTATTTCAACCGAGTTGGCACAAAAACAGGGTGTGCCTTTGGCTGAGGTCTTGGAGAAGTTTAATGCTATTTTGAGTAGGACGAAGTTTATAGTAGGCCAAAATGTTAAGTTCGACCTTAATATTATGGGAGCTGAGTTTGTGCGAGGCGATGTGGCCAATCCGTTGCAGGAACTTCCTGTTTTAGATACCTGTACCGAGCATACGGCCGAACTGTGTAAAATACCTGGAGGTCGAGGCGGCAAGTTTAAATTACCGACACTTACCGAACTACATGAATATTTATTTAATGAACCATTTGCCGAAGCACATAACGCTACTGCCGATGTGGAAGCCACCACGCGTTGCTTTTTGGAGTTGGTACGTTTAAGGGAGTATACTAAGGAAGAACTGGATGTTGAAGCCGATTATTTTGAAAAATTTACTGAAGCTAACCCAGAAACCATTCAGCTTATTGGCTTAAAGCACATCAACTTAAAACAGGAAAGTGCTAAAATCCGAGAGCGTTTAGATAAGCAGGAAGAACCAGCGATTTCAAAAGAGGAAATTAAGCAGAATGTTTCGGATTTGGCCGAGGTCGATTTTGTTCACCTGCATAACCATTCCCAGTTTTCGGTTTTGCAATCTACCATGAGTGTGGCCGATATCGTTTCGGCGGCGGCCGAACATAACATGCCGGCAGTAGCTCTAACCGATCACGCCAATATGATGGGGGCATTTCATTTTGTGAATGCTGTAAATAGGCAGAACAGTAGTATAAAAGCTAGTATAGAAACAGCTGAAACTAATAGCGAACCTTCAGAAAAAAAATTAATAAAACCTATTGTTGGGTGCGAATTTTTTGTTTGTGAAAATCATTTGGATAAAACTAGAAAGGATAACGGTTATCAAATCGTGTTGTTGGCAAAAAACAAGAATGGCTATCACAATTTGGCGAAACTATCTTCACATGCGTTTGTGGATGGTTTTTATTATGTGCCTCGAGTGGATAAAAAACTGATTCAGCAATATAAAGACGATTTAATTGTGCTTACAGGGAATTTGTATGGAGAGGTTCCCAGTAAAGTGTTAAATGTAGGTGAAAGTCAAGCAGAAGAAGCTCTGTTGTGGTGGAAAGCAGAGTTTGGGGACGATCTCTATGTTGAGCTTATGCGTCACGACCAAGAGGATGAAGATCGGGTTAATCCGACTCTAATTGAATTGGCGAGAAAGCATGATGTTAAGCTGGTAGCCACCAACAATACTTATTATCAAAAGAAGGATGATGCCAATGCACATGATATTTTACTCTGTGTTAAAGACGGAGAAAAACAGGCGACACCTATTGGTCGTGGTCGAGGATACCGCTACGGTCTACCCAATCAAGAGTATTATTTTAAGTCTTCGGAGGAGATGAAGCAACTGTTTCGGGATATTCCCGAAGCCGTTTTTAATATTCAGGAGATTGTCGATAAGGTAGAAGCCTATCAACTGGCCCGCGATGTATTGCTGCCTGCCTTTGATATTCCCGATGAATTTAAGTACGAGGAGGATTTGATGGATGGGGGTAAGCGTGGTGAAAATGCCTACTTAAGACATATAACTTACAAAGGCGCTAAGAAGCGATATGGTGAAGAACTTTCAGAAGAGGTTAGGGAGCGAATTGATTTCGAGCTTCAAGTTATTAAAAACACAGGGTATCCAGGGTACTTTTTAATTGTAGAAGACTTTATTCGTGAAGCACGAAACATGAATGTGTCGGTTGGCCCTGGGCGAGGTTCTGCAGCAGGTTCGGT
Organism: Aestuariivivens marinum; assembly: GCF_022662175.1. Taxonomy (GTDB): domain Bacteria; phylum Bacteroidota; class Bacteroidia; order Flavobacteriales; family Flavobacteriaceae; genus Aestuariivivens; species Aestuariivivens marinum. Next base: position 1,133,866 of record NZ_JAKMCR010000001.1, read on the forward strand.
GGTGGCCTATTGTTTGTGGATTACCAATATAGATCCCTTAAAGTACGATTTGCTTTTTGAGCGTTTCTTGAATCCGGACCGTATTAGTATGCCCGATATCGATATCGATTTTGATGATGAAGGTAGGGGCAGGGTCATGGAATACGTAATTAAGAAGTATGGTGCCAATCAGGTAGCGCAGATTATTACCTATGGGACTATGGCAGCTAAGTCCTCCATACGGGATACGGCACGGGTATTGGATTTGCCTTTGTTTGATGCCGATAGGATTGCCAAGCTTATACCTAACATGTCCAAGCTTAACAAGATTTTTGGGTTGGATGAAAAAGAGTTAAGTAATAAGTTCCGGGCAGAAGATTTAGAGAAGGTCAATCAGCTTTTAAATATATCGGAGGGGGATGATTTAGAAGCTGAAACGGTCAATACAGCACGAACACTTGAAGGATCGGTTCGTAATACGGGCATTCATGCCTGTGGTGTCATTATTACTCCAGATGATATTACCAAATTCGTTCCTGTTGCAACTGCCAAGGATTCTGATTTGTATGTCACCCAGTTTGATAACTCGGTGGTGGAATCGGCTGGACTCTTAAAGATGGATTTCTTGGGGTTAAAGACCTTAACCTTAATAAAGGATACTGTAAAGATTGTTAAGGCTAAACATGGCATTCAGCTAGATCCTGAAAGTTTTCCATTGGACGATGAAAAAACCTATGCACTCTTCCAGCGAGGGGAAACGGTTGGAGTGTTTCAATATGAATCCCCCGGAATGCAAAAACACCTTCGCGATTTAAAGCCCACTGTATTTGAAGACCTTATAGCCATGAATGCACTATATCGTCCTGGGCCTATGGAGTACATCCCTAGTTTTGTGCGCAGAAAACATGGCGACGAAGATATTGAGTACGATTTACCAGCAATGGAAGAGTACCTTAAGGAAACTTATGGTATTACAGTGTATCAAGAGCAGGTGATGTTATTGTCTCAAAAATTAGCTGATTTTACTAAAGGTGAAGCCGATGTACTACGTAAGGCTATGGGGAAAAAGCAAATAGCAGTACTCGATAAGATGAAGCCTAAATTTATAGAACAGGCTAGTGCCAATGGGCACGACGCAAAAATTTTGGAGAAAGTTTGGAAAGACTGGGAAGCTTTTGCAAGTTATGCATTCAATAAATCACATTCTACTTGTTATGCATGGATCGCCTACCAAACGGCTTATTTAAAGGCACACTATCCTGCCGAATATATGGCAGCCGTACTTTCCAACAATATGAACGATATTAAACAGGTGACCTTTTTTATGGAGGAGTGTAAGCGTATGAAATTAAATGTTTTGGGGCCCGATGTTAATGAGTCTTATTATAAGTTTTCGGTAAACCAAGACAATGCGGTGCGTTTTGGAATGGGAGCTATAAAAGGGGTAGGGCACGGTGCTGTTAAAACCATTGTGGAAAACCGGAAAAAGGAAGGTCATTACAAATCTATTTTTGATTTAGCTAAGCGTATTGATCTACGGGCAGCCAATAAAAAAGCTTTTGAAAATTTGGCTTTAGCAGGTGGATTTGATTGTTTTAAAAACACCCATCGTGCTCAATATTTTCATGATGATGGCGATGGTATTACTTTTTTGGAAAAGGCGATAAAGTATGGGGCAAAACACCAGGAGAATGAAAACTCGGCCCAAGTGAGCTTGTTTGGTGATGCCACTGGTGTAGAAATTGCTGAGCCTCAAGTGCCACCTTGTGAAGAATGGGGGACCATGGAGAAGTTAGGTAAAGAACGTGAAGTGGTTGGAATTTATATTTCTGGGCATCCTTTGGATGATTTTAAAACAGAAATGAATACGTTTTGTAATGCCACAGTAGCTTTGTTCAACAATCTTGAACCTTTTGTAAATCGTGAATTGGTTTTTGGAGGGGTCGTTACCGATGTGCAACATCGTGTGAGTAAACAAGGTAAGGGTTGGGCTTTATTTACCGTTGAAGATTACACCGATAGTTATGAGTTTAGAATTTTTGGAGAAGAGTATTTAAAATTTAGACACTTTTTAATGAAGAACAATTTTGTGTTTGTAAAAACCTTTGTACGTGAAGGTTGGGTGAACAAGGATACAGGAAAGAAAAGTGATCCCCGCTTACAGTTCAATAATTTTCAGTTGCTACATGATGTAATGGAGCAATATGCCAAAAAATTGTCCATACAAATAGATATTAATGACTTAAAGGCCGAAAACATTACTGCGTTAAATGAATTGCTTAAAATGCATCCTGGGAATCAGGTTTTAAACTTTTTGGTTTACGATAGCAAGGAGAAAATTAAACTTACTATGCCCAGCAGAAAGCAAAAAGTAAAGGTGTGCCAAGAATTGCTCAATGAACTGGAAGCACAACATGTGCATTTTAAGTTAAATTAAAATTTGGTATTTAGTTCAAATGCCTAATAATAAATATGTGTTTGAAAGAATTGTGGTGTTTTATACAGAAGTTTTAGAATACTGATTTTTGTATTTTAAATGTTTTTATTGCGTATTAAGTAATTACTTTACAAAGGATAGTAGCAACATCCTTTTTGTGAAACAAAGGAGAGGTCAAGTTTTATTACTTTGAGAGTGTAAGTTGTAATTAGGAAAGTTGGGACCCTTTAGTAGAGATCGCTTCATATATAGATATAATGGATAGCTTAGTTTATGCGCCCCAAGAAAATAAAATAATACAATTTAGCTATAAGTAAAACAAATTGTTTCTTTGTAAGCTTTAGTGTTTTTTTTGACTAATTTTGTGACATTGTAAAAATAAATAAGAATAAAAAATAAATATTATGGCATTAGAAATAACAGATGCAACGTTTGAAGAAACGGTTTTGAAGAGTGATAAACCGGTTTTGGTAGATTTTTGGGCTGCTTGGTGTGGGCCTTGTAGAATGGTAGGACCAATTATTGAGCAAATAAGTGACGAATACGATGGTAAAGCTGTTGTTGGTAAGGTAGATGTAGATGCCAATCAAGAATTTGCCGCTAAGTATGGTGTTAGAAATATTCCAACGGTTTTAGTGTTCCAAAATGGTGAAGTGGTAGGACGTCAAGTTGGTGTTGCGCCTAAGAATGCCTATACAGATGCAATAGATTCTCTATTGTAAATTATAAAGAAAAAGAAAATTGAAAAGGTTTGTCGTAATGGCAAACCTTTTTTTATTTTAGTTGATAATAAAAATTATATAAGCATGAGTAAAAAATCGAAAGTACAGGATATTATAGATAGTAAATTGATTGAGGACCGTAAAGTGTTTTTGTGGGGACAGGTTGATGATGATTCTGCCAAGCACGTTATAGATAGGTTAATGTATTTGGATGCCATTGAAACTAAAGATATTCAATTGTACATTAATAGTCCGGGAGGCTATGTAACCTCTGGATTTGCGATTTACGATTGTATAAGGTCATTAAAAAGCGATGTTTCTACCATTTGTACTGGGTTGGCCGCATCAATGGGTTCTATTTTGTTATCGGTTGGCACTAAAGGCAAGCGGTTTATTCAGCCCCATGCTCGAGTAATGATCCACCAGCCTAGCGGAGGTGCACGAGGACAGGCTAGCGATATAGAGATAACGGCGCAGGAAATTTTGAAGACCAAAGAATTAAGTGCAAAAATCTTAGCCGAAAACTGTGGGCAGGATTTTGATAAAGTAATGAAGGACTTTAACCGTGATCATTGGATGGGAGCCGAAGAATCGGTTGCCTATGGTATTGTTGATGGCGTTGTCTAATAATTTTAATAGTAATTGGTGAATCTTCAAAACGAACTCAATAAAGCTGAAGGATTTAAAAACCTAGAATTACTTGCAAAGCAAGTGGTAGAGGGGTTTATTGCTGGGATGCATAAAAGTCCGTTTCATGGCTTTTCTGCAGAATTTGCCGAGCATAAAATTTATAATCGCGGCGAGAGTACCCGCCATATCGATTGGAAATTATTTGCCAAAACCGATAAGTTGTATACCAAACGATATGATGATGAAACGAATTTACGTTGCCATATTATTTTGGATAATAGTAGCTCCATGCACTACCCTAAAATAAATTCGTTTTCCATTGGGCATTTAAACAAAATAGGTTTTTCGGTGTTGGCTGCGGCTTCGTTAATGCAAATTTTAAAGAAACAACGCGATGCGGTGGGCCTAAGTATTTATAGTGATAATTACGATTACTATGCTCCGGAAAAAGGCAGCGAGCGCCACCACCAAATGTTATTGAATCATTTAAGTCAGGCTGTTATAGCTAAACCATTAAACAAAAAAACCGAAACCTATAAGTATTTGCATGAGGTCGCTGAGAAAATCCATAGGCGTTCCATGATTTTTTTGTTTACCGATATGTTTCAAACTATCGAAGATGATACTAAATTATTTGAAGCACTTAGGCATTTAAAATATAATAAACATGAAGTGATTTTGTTTCATGTGTATGACAAAGCGAAGGAATTACAGTTTGATTTTGATAATAACCCCAAGCGTTTTATTGATTTAGAAACGGGGGAATATATTAATCTGTATGCTGATGCCATTAAGGAAAGTTACAGTCAATCGGTAGCAGCGTATTTTGAAGCTTTACGTTTAAAATGCGCACAGTATAAAATAAAATATGTGGAAGCAGATATTAATAAGGATTTTAATACTATCCTTACAACCTACTTGATAGAACGCCAAAAATTTTCTTGATTAAATTAATGGGTAAAAAATTTAAAAAAAGATTTGACTTATAAAAAAAGGCGTGTATATTTGCATCCGCAATAATGCAACGGTCTGGTAGTTCAGTTGGTTAGAATATCTGCCTGTCACGCAGGGGGTCGCGGGTTCGAGTCCCGTCCAGACCGCAAGATTTTAAAAGAGGCTCTAAAAATTTAGAGCTTTTTTTGTTTGAAGATGTTGTGTTGTTCCCAGTAAAATGGGACGGTTTAAGTAGTTAAACCAATGGAAAGCTTTCCTTTTTTCTTAATTGAAAATTGGGATGCTTTTTTGTTTTTAGTCAGCATTTAGTCAGCAATTTTTAAAATTAGTGTGATGTCAAAAATTTTCTTCACGCTTGCCAAGAAAATCTTTGTTTAGGTATATATAAAGTTTTTTGTTTATTTCTACAAGCCTTTATACTCCAAGAGGGGAACAGAATAAAACCTTAACTTCAATTAGTTAAGGTTTTTTTATTTAATTCGATTTTATATTATCCAGCGGTTTATCCATTATGATAATGCCCTAATTTTTAATCAAAGAAATTACGATAGAGGTTATTTCTTAAATTGCCTTTTTTTATTATACCATAATTGTCACTTTCAAAATCAAAATTTCTACTTTGAGCATTATAGCTTTTCACAAAGTCATTGAACTCATTTTGCACATTTTTTTCTTTAGCAATTTCTGTCATAATTTTTATAATACTATTACGATTAAATGAATTGTTAAAATTAAACGAGAAAAAGTTGTTCAGGTAAGTTTTGTCTAATATATCATGAATATTCTTTTTAGAAAGTTGATTATTATTTATTAACTCAATTAGATTTATCATCAAATTATAGGATCTTCGGATGTCGCTAATAGTATGATAAGAATTAAGTAATTCTATTAAATGTTTTTTATATGGCCAATTTAATAAAAGATTGTTGGCGAGTCTTTTAAATAATCTAACGTCACTTTCGATTTTCTCTTTTTCGCTCTTATATTTTAATTTTTTTTTAAAACTTGCGTTGTCAAAGTCAATAAGAATTGCATTAAACGCGAATTGAGAACTAAAATTTACAGGGTAAATTAAAACATTTCCCTCATGTAAGTCCCCATGACCATACCCATTTGAATGACAGAGTTCGAGAATATTGAGTAAAGAATCAAGATATGAGGTAGCTATATCTTCTGAAATAAGTATATTATTTTCATTTTTTTGTTGGTTACAAAACTCAAAAAAATCCTTTAGAGATTTGCCAGGCATTAATCTCGAAATAACAACCTTATAGGTTCTAAATATATACCTCAGATTTTCGATGGTAAAAATTGGGGCAATTTGTGGGTTAATTATTTTGGATTGAATTTCCCAAGAGCGATTGGATCCAATAGGAGTATTTGAGGATAAGAAAAATTTAATTGCAACATCAATGCTTCTATCAATATCTTTAGCTTTGTAGACTACTCCATAAGCTCCTTCTCCTATTGGATCTCCAGAGAAACTATACTTATTCTTATATTTCTTTTTAAAAAATTTTATTCTTCGCTCAACCTTCGTCATATAATATTTTCTGATAATATTCCTCATTTTTTGGTAAATCAATCAGTAATTTTATTGTTTGCCAATTATCAATATTACTATTTGCTATTTGTTAACTCATCAATAGAATTAACACCTAACTTAGCCAAACAGGCATCTTGATGATTTGGAATATTTATCATATCAAATTCACTTTGTTTACCATCTAATTGAATAATAGCGTCATTGCCTATTACAGTATGATCTCTTAATTTATATATCGAGCATTCACCAGCTACATATAAACCCAGTTTTTCAGTTGCACTTGGGGTTAAAGCTACATTAAATCCTTTTCCACTTGTTCTAACACTTGGATATAACACACCATCAAGACCATTTTTCACACAATTTTCAGTGAAAATTGCTGAAATCATATAGTCATAATCATTTTGAATATTCTCTTTTGAAAATTCATCTGCTAAAAAATTTTGAAATTTTAACGATTTTTCAATTAAATGATTTGGGTATTTTTTTAAAAAGTCTTTAAAATGATCTACCAATTCTCTTGTGAAATTACTTTCCTTGTAATAGGCATTCTTATGTGCAATCGCCATTAAATTAATGTCTTCGTGAACGATCCATCTACCAAAAGAAATTTTTTGGTATCCGCTCATTGTTTTATCACGTAACATTGGGATTGTTTCAGTGACTCCTATTATACGCATGTTATCAAGTTCTCCTTCTTCTAATTTATCAGGAAGAGTAGTCGCATAGAACATTGTTTGATAGGGAGTACTGGCTCTTTGGAATGTTGAGTTATATTTTTGAGGTTTATATGAAAAATCTGCTTTTTTATTGAAGCGTTCACTACCATTGTTTGGCCTGGCTCTCATTAAAGCTTTCCCTTTATGATAGGTGACAATAATTGATCCAATATGACCTACTTCATTGAATAAATCTTTAATCTCTTTTGTTGGATAAGTAGATAAATCTAATGATTTTAATTCTGAAATAATTTTGTCAATTTCCAATTATAAATTTGAATTAAGGTTTATTCTTTTCAATTATTGAAATGAATTTTTTAAGGATTAATTACTATAAATAGCTTCTATCTCTCTTCTTAAATAATCCTTCCAATTTCCTGTAATTTCAATATATATTACTCCATTATAATCAGATGGAATTTCAACACCAGCCTCATAAAGAATAATTACTTTATTTCTTCCTAACTTACCAATAAAATATCCAGTTTCAAAAATAACATTCTGTCTTGCTCTATAATTATATTCATCAGATTTTTTACTCTTCCCCACGTCATCGGCAGTCCATAGGGCAACAGCAAAATCAACATCAGAGTATTTTTCAAATTTTTCTATAACAGTTTTACCTTCATTAGCTTCTTCATGAAGAATAATAGTTTCTAAATCACAAGTTTTCTCAATATATCTGCTAACTTCTAATTTAATTTGATCATTATGACCATGAACAATAAATCCTTTATGATTATTAACTTTATCTTCTTTTTCTATTAGCCTTTGATCATTTTCATTTGGTATAAGATCTATCCTTTCCAAAAAATTTTCAAGGAATTCAATTAAATTATTAATTCTTGTTTTCCCGTCTTTTAATCTATATACAAAACTATTTACGTTAGCTTTTTTTTTGAATACATCCATTAGGCCAACAACATTATTTACAGAACTATACTTATACGCTTCTTGATTTTTGACATCGTTAAAAACTCTCTTAAAGTACTCTAAATTATAAACATCCCATTTACGAAATTCCTTCAATAAGGAATTTAATTGATCAGAATTATTTACCTCTCTTTTGGAGAGTTCCTTCCCAATTTCTATTCGATCAATTAAATCGGATTTTATTTGATCATAAGGTTTAACTAAATAATATTCGGAAGATTCACTTTTAGGGGTTGTTTTTTTCTTTGACATATTAATTAAATTTAGGAATTAAGCTGTTTCTTTATAAACACTCTTCCCACCACCATAGTAATTAGAATAGATATGTTGATATACACTAATAGATTTTATACTCACCTCTTCATCAGTATAGGAATCTTCTGGCAGCCATAGTAAATTATCATAAATAATACTTTTTACTTGGGCTTTTATCTGTCTGCTTTCTCTCCAACGTTCAATTTTTAATTTTTCGGTTTTGAGTTTATCTAAGGTGTCTTTAGCAACTTTTTTTACAGATTTCAATGATTTTTGGTCGAGCTCTTTGCCTTCGATAAGTAAATCAAATATGGCAAGGGTCTCTTGATCTTCTAAATTTTCCCTTACTGCCCTTTGTTCTTCATGGGTTAGACCTTGTACAAATTTATTCAGCTTATTAAAAGCTCTGACTGTGTCTTCTAAACTTTTCCCTTGGTTGTATTCTTCTATGATTTCCTTATAACGTTCGTAAAACTCTAAGCGTAATGGATTTTCTTTGAGCATTTGCTCTAACTTCTTTTCAATAGCCTGTTGCAAATTATAAGTAATGGTATTCTTCCTTGGAGCCTTGGCAAAGGCTGCTTTTAATTTATCGAAATCTAAGGAGCTTAAATCTACATAAACCTCATCACTATCTTCAACTCTATCTTTCAAAATAATACTATCACTAACAACAGACTGTAATTGCATGATGATTTCAGTAACATCGGCTGATTTTACATTTTGGTTTAAAAGATTGTAAATTGCCTCTATGGCATTATATTTTTTTACATAGGGTTTTACCTGTTCTTCGGGATATAAGGCTTTATACTTTCTAAAAACATTACGAGCCATGATCTCGAATGTTGTTCTTGTCGATTCATTCAAACAAACACAATCTGCGGCTGCTTTTAATAGCCCAATTTTTTCCATTGGCTTTGCACCTATTAAACTTGACAATTCAAATCCTAATGATTTTAAGTTATCAACTACTTCTTTTATTGCCCCTCTTAATTCTGATTCCAGTTCAATTAATAATTCGGCAGGTTTACCACCATTCTTTTTACCACTCTCACCCTTGCTTCCCTCTCCATATATCGAATAGGCTTGTTCTAATTGTTTGTAAACGTTTCCATAATCTACTATTAGACCATTTTCTTTTTCATCATCATAAACTCTATTAGCACGGGCAATGGTTTGCATTAATGTATGGCCTTTAATAGGCTTATCTAAATATACCGTTGACACACAGGGTGCATCGAAACCTGTAATCCACATAGCACAAACAATGGCTAAACGAAATGGATTTTCTTCATCCTTAAATTCCTTTTCTAAATTGCGTTCAACTAATTTTCGCCTATGTATTTCAATATCTAATCCCAATTTTCGGAATTTATCCACTTCGTTTTGTTCACCACTTACAACAACACATACTTCTGTTTCTGCAACACGTTTATATTTCCTATGTAGTTCTTGTTCTTCTTGTTCATCTGAAGCATTATTTATTCTTTGTTGCAGATCCAATAAATACTCCGGCCAATACTTCATCACCAATTCATACATTCTTACGGCAGTGGGTTTGTCAAGAGCTACATACATCGCTTTACCCTGATAACCACGTTCATTGAAATGCCAAACCAAATCTTTTGCTATGGCATCTAAACGAGGTTCAGCAGTAAGGATTGGATAGTTTTTTGAGAATAGATATGCTAATTTCTTTTTTTGGTCATCCTCTAAATCTTCATTTTCAAAAATCTCCGCCATTCTTTCGTCAAGCTCAGGATTTTCAATGTCGAGTTTATCACCTTTATTTATATATCGCAGGGGTAGAGTAGCTTCATCTTCTATTGCCCTTTTGAAATCATAAATAGACACATATTCACCAAAGATGTTTTTGGTTAACTCTTCTTCATCTTTAATGATAGGTGTTCCTGTAAAGCCTAAATAAGACGCATTCGGCAGTCCATAAAAGCGCATGTTTCGTGCATAGGTTCCACCTTGTGTTCTATGAGCTTCATCTGAAATTACTATAATATTTGATCTATCAGTAATTAGTGGGTATTCAGATTCGATTTTAGGGTCTATTGAAAATTTATGGATCAATGTAAAAACATAACGGTGATTTTCAGCGAGTAATTCCCTTAAATGTTCCCTGCCAGTTAAGCCTTTCTTCTTTCCAGCGATAATATTCTTATCGCTTACGACTCCCACACCAGAAAATGTATCGTAAATCTGATTTTCCAATTCAGTACGATCCACGGCAATTACAAAAGTATAAGCTCCACCTAACTTACGGTGAATCTTTTCACATAGGAAGACCATGGAATAGGATTTACCACTACCTTGTGTGTGCCAAAATACTCCTAACTTTCCTTTTAAATCTTCAATATTTTTTACATTTTCAATGACCTTGTTAACACCAATATATTGATGGTTCTTTGCCATAAGCTTAACAGAATCACCTCTTGATTCATCAAAAAGCAAGAAGTTTTCAAAAATATCCATTAATCGATGTTTGGCACAGGTACCACGAAGCATTGTATCTAAGCTTACTACACCTTCCTCATCTTCCTCAATACGTTTCCAATCTAAAAAGAATTTATATGGACTTGTCACAGTACCTACTTTGGCATCAGTTCCATTACTCAAAATAATAAACCCGTTGGTATGGAATATTTGGGGAATGGTGTCCTTATAGTCTTTTAAATTATCATTGTAGGCATTACGTAAATCGGTATGATGTGCTTTTAATTCCATAAACACTAAAGGAATACCGTTTACAAATCCAACAACATCAGGTCGGCGTTGGTATAGTTCACCAACTACTTCTAATTGTCGCACAGCCAAAAACTCATTATCCAAGTAATCACTAAAGTTGAATATCTTTAGTTTCTTCTTTACCAATTCACCTTTAACGTTAGTAAAACTTACCGGAACTCCATTTTTTAAAAACCCATACTTTTCTTTATTTATGCGTCCTAAAGTTTTATCTGCTATCTTTTGTTCTAAAATCTCAATAGCTTGCAAATAGGCAGAATCAGGTAAGCCAGGATTGTATTTGTTTAAAGCTCTTAACAGATAACGAGTTAGAATGACTTCAGATTTATTGTCTCGGCCTAATAATCCATTATCACCAAATGTTTCGTTATGCCATGCAGTAATAACAGTCCACCCCAATTCTTCCAACACATCTTGGGTTGCTTGTTCTACTAGACCATCTTCTGAATATTCGTAACTCATAGCTTAAACTACTGGTAATTTAATACCGACTTTATAAATTCTATTGTAATCTTGAATCTCGGCTTCCTTTAAATTAACTTCTTTCAAATTCTCATAGCCATTTTCTGGATCTGGATGTATGATCAGGCAATCTATAATACTATCAGTGTTTATGTTTAATTCTCGATAAACCTTTTTGAGTCTTGCATATCCACTTACTTGTCTAATATCCTCATGGACTCTGCTATCCACATACTTTAACTTATATTTTGCGTCAATAACCATTTTATAATTTGGAGTATTTAATAAATAATCCAGTTCATTACCATAGGTGCTATAATGAAATTTAATCTGTTTATTAAATCTATCCTTTAACAGGCCAAGTACATATAGCTCAAAAAGCTTACTCATATCAATCCAAAAAGGTGGTATATTAACCTGCTTCTTTACTGTGTTTGTAATACTATATCCAAACCTTCTTAAAATTAATTTGGCTAATTTTAAGGCCTGCTCATAATCTTTATAAAACACATTCATTTTTGAATGCTTTATATCATTTAATTCTATTTCCTCGCTCACCTCATCAAAAGCTGGATTAATATAATTAAAGGTATTTTGCAAGTCTTGGCTATTACCCAACTCAGCATAAGTAGGTAAATAGCGTTTTATAAATGTTAAGGCTTTTTTAAGCAACCTATTCTCTTTATTATTTAAACCGAATTCTTCATAAGAGCAATACGTGTACAGCGGTTTATTTTGCAACAAATTTTCTTTTAGAGTTTTAGCGATTAACACTTTACCCTTAATACGGCTATTTAAGTTTTTCTCAACTTTGTAATAAGATTTTTTTAAACCTTTTCTAACGATATTTTTTAATAGTCCTAAAAATTCTATCACTAAAAAAGGTGTTAGCAAGTCTTCCTTTTGCTCAATGGTAATCTTAGGTTCGTCCCATTTAACTTCAAATAATTCGTCAATTTCTTTTGAAACCTCTGAATGTTTAAGTGAAGAAAAAAGTATCCTAACGAAATTAATCTCTATTTTATTAGTATTTAGCTTGGGAGCTATAAATATGGCAGATTTATTTTTTTCAAGCCAATCTACACCTATAAAATAACCCGTATTCATTGAAAATGACTGTCTATCTTTATCAGCTTTTATTGTAAAGCATGGTAAATCATCTCCCCTTTTCTTTTTAAAGAATACATTATAATCTTTATTGGTTAGGCAGGCACAATCCTCTGGTTTTATAGCGCCTTCAAAATGTTCGTTGTATTTTAAAAGATTAACATTCAAAATTGGCGATCTCTTCTATTTTATCCTTTGCTATATCTAATAGTAAACCATCTTTCTGGTATTCCCTTAATATAGGAACGATTTCATATTTCAACCTCCCTAAAAGCTCAGCCTTTTGCTTCTCTTCATCAACATCATTTAAAATGAAATAACTATGGCCGATATGCACATCTTTAAACTCAAAATCAGGAGCCAAATATTGAGATTTTGTTATTTCGCCATCCTTTGATTCAATAAACAATTCTGAAACTTTTTGAAATAAGGATAAAGCATTTTTATTCTTAATAACTGTTTCATTCGGTAATATATCTACAAATGCAAACCTTCTTTTAATGGCATAATCTATATGTCCAACACTTCTGTCTGCAGTATTCATCGTTCCAATTATATAAAGGTTATCCGGTATAGTAATGGTATTATCTCCATCTATGGCGTACATACTTTCAACTGATTCATTTCGATATTCTAAAGCATAAATAAGTTCCCCTAATACCGAAGGTAAATTAGCCCTGTTGATTTCGTCAATAATGAGAACGTAGTTGTTATTTAATAGTCCTTCTTTAATTACAAATGCTTTAAAATATTTAAAAATTGGCACCCAACTCTTGGAATAATCTTTATTATTTAAAGCTAAACCATTATTAAAAGATTCATGGTTAAAACAGGATTTAATATCTATCCAAGTAGGCATAGACCAATAATCGTCATCTATTAGAATTTCATATCTTAGCTTAGCTTTCTCCTCTTCTGGATAATAAACATCTTTAAAACGAATGGTTTTTTCTTTGTCAAAATATAATGGTTGATCACTTGTTTTCTCAATTTGATATAAATGGTTTCTAAATGCTGCCCAAAGTGCGTCTTCATTTTTGTTTTTACTCCTTGAAGCTTTCTGAATAAAATCCCCAAATATTTTATTGGTCGTATTATAAACTATTGTTCCATTACCCTTTGTTTTAGCTTCTATCCCTCGTACAAAATCCTCATAACTATATGAGGGATGGAATTGCACCAATACACATCTACCAGATTCCTCTAAAAGTTTTTTTTGAACCTTTTTATCAGTAGAAACTGAATTAAATATTAGTTGTTCTGCAAGGTTCTTAGCTGTATAGGTCTTTCCTGTTCCAGGTGGGCCTTGAAGAATAATTTGTTTTTTTGATTTGATGAGATTTATGATTTCCTTCATCTTTTTAAAATCATTTATATTATTTATTTGGCCAGCTAAAATGCTTTTAACTAGCTCATAAAATGTTCTATCCTTTAGTTCAATTATGGTGTCAACTATAATTGAAGATTTTCCTAAATATTTTGTAATTCCTGGTATGGTTACGCCTTCAGAATTGACATCTTCCCATTCCTGAACATGTAGTCTTTGTCCCCATTCACCATTAAAACCGTTTTCAGCGGTCAAGTCTTCATAATAGCATTTTGCATCAGTATACGTTACAACATCTTCAGGATCATGTTTACTCGCCAAATTTATTTGATTGTGCAAGGTGATTTCCTTGGCTTCTTCTAAACTAATCTCTTCAAAAATGGCGTGGGCAAAATATTTGTTCTTATTAAATAATAAAACCTTATCACCAGGATTAATTTGCTTAGCCTTCTTTAATTGTTTTGTAACTTCTCCTTTTTTTTGAACACCATATTGAAAGTACATCACAAAGCAATTATTATCTAGATCATACTCTATTTTACTTTCCTCAAAACCATTTACAACCCAGTATCTCGTTTCTTGATTCTCCTCTCTGTAATCGCACATAAAGGCGTCAAAAAGATCCTTTAAAGAGATACGCGATGATAAATCTTTGTTTTGATTATTTTGGGCGCTTACAACTGATAAAGTCCTATCTTTTTGTGGCTGCCCTTTTCCAAGAAATCCAGTGTTATCCTTAAAACGTGAAACTATTTCGGTATCACAAAACGTTACAGGATGCATTATGAGCATATTATCAATCCATTGAAGCTGAATGTCTAGACTTCCATTTCTGGCTTCAGCATCAGAAGGTAAGACATAAACTTTTCTATAATTATTTTTATCCTTAAAAGTTTCAGGGTTTAATAATTGTGCTTCCGAAAAACTAGTATCTATATCAATTTCAAAGAATGCCTTTTTTTCACCACCTGTGGAACGATTTGTTTTGATAATAAGATCTATAGTAAGTTTAAAAAATTTAAACGCCATTATGTCTTTGGTACTTATACCTAAATTGGAGTTTAAAATTTCAAAATGCAATTTGTCATTGTTCTCCTCAGGTATATGTTCCCATGACTTGGCTTTCCAGAGTTGAATTTTACCACCACCAATAAGCAAAACATAATCACCTATTTTTAATCCATTAAACCATGAACTTTCTTTAGGTGCCTTGTAGTAACCACCATCTATTTGTTCTTTATCATATTTATTGGAAATTTTACCAAAAAAGACATTCATTAGACAGATGTAAGCTTAAGAGATTCAACATTAATTTTTTTCACATCAATCATCCCAGTCATTAAGCGAGGTAATAAAATATCTCGAGCCTCTTTTAAATACTGATTTTGTATCCTAATATTAGATATCAATTTATAACAGGACTTTATAGAGTTAACCAAAATATTTAAATTTTCTCCTTCCGGAATAAATAATTCTTCATCTCGAATCATTTCTTCAAAATTGAAATTATTAATACCATTGGCTGCTTGTACTTTGTAGACAAGCATTTTATTAGAACTGTAAATGTATTTTAAATGAGCATCAATTAAATAAGAAAGCTCAACCGATTTAGGTCTTAACATTTTACAAAAACTCGCACAAATAGTTGGTTTATTTAATATTTCACTTAAACCAATATCAAAGTAGAATGATCTTCCAACATTATCTATGTTGCCATTTGACATTTCAATGGCAATATCACCATGTTTTAATATCCTTGACTTTAAGTTTGATTCAGTATGAAATCTTAGAGGCAACTCATCAAATTGACCCATTGATACTTTAGGCATATCAGTGCCTCTAATAACATAGGCTTCATTAGTATAGTTTCCCTCATTTTCTTCTTTTCCCCACCCACCATTTATGTACTTTACAATAAGGTTTTCTAAAGTGTCAATTTTTATGTTTTTGTCACTTATTACTGTATTATCAATAATTCGATATAAAAACCACTGCTCATAAGTAAGTTGAGCTTTTTCTCCCAATAGTTTAATTGATTTTAGGTTGTTTTCAATTAAATCATCATAAGCAGAGAGGATGTTGGCTATTTTGCGTTGTACATTCAATGAGGGAACTATGAAACTAAGATTTCTAACTGCTTCTTTAGTTATAGTTGTAGTTGCTGTCCCATTAGCGAATTGTTTAATATAATTTTCATTGACCTTCATTAAATAATACATAAATAACTGGTCCAAAGTGTTATCAAACCGAATTAGAAATAAATTCATCGCTAAAGAAGCTGGTTGATTGATTTTAGGCATTAGATAAACAGAACCAGCCTGGGCAATTTTATTCATTAAGATATCACCAGAAAAAACTTTTGATTTTGAGAGAAAGTTATATTCTGTTTCATCAATATATATTAAATCATTACTAAAATCATTTCTTTCAAAATTTAAAGTTCTAACCATTATACAATATGATGGCTCATTCTTTAGTGTTACATTTTCTTTCAGTTTTTTATACGAACCATTTGCATGATAATCTGTTAGAGTATCTATATGATTACCTAAGATTATTTTTTCCCATCCCTGCATCATAATTCTAATGACTGAATCTTATTCATTAAATCATTTGCCTCCTTGTTTAAAAAGCCTAATTCACTATGAATTTCTTTCATTCTTCCTTTGTAATCAAAATCCATATCAATGTCAATACTTACACCCACATAGCGTCCTGGGGTTAAGCTATAATCCTGTTCAATAACATCTTCTATTTCTATTACTTTACAAAGTCCTTCCACATTTTTATACTTACCTTCAGGGAAGTGCTCCTTAAACCATTTGTTATTAGAGCTTACTTCCAAATCATCACCTCTAAAAGCATTGATTAATGCTGTTAGACCTTCCATTTGTTCTTCGCTAAAATCGTTAATGGTAGTAGTTACTTTACGATAGGTATTACGAGCGTCAATCATTAAGATCTTATCCTTGTTCTCTGCCTTTTTGCCTTTATTAAAAAACCATAAATGACAAGGCAAACTACGGGTATAGAAAAAATTATTTCCAATAGACACAACACATTCAACATCTCCCGTTTCAATTAGTTTTTGTCGTATCAGTTTTTCTGCATTTCCTGCATCGGTAGCTGAAGATGCCATAACAAAGCCTGCACGACCAGTTTTATTGAGATAGCTATAAAAATATTGGATCCATAAATAGTTTCCGTTGCTAACGGTTCCTTTACCAGTTAATGGTGGCCCAAAGGGCAAGCGTTTGTCTTCTGTCAAAAATTTGTTTTTTGCATCTACCTTATCGACATTAAATGGAGGATTGGCCATAACGAAGTCACACTTTTCAAACAGACCATGCGGGTCACTATAAAAACTATTGCTTTCAATAATTTTTCCTTCAATACCATGAATGGCTAAGTTCATCTTTGCAAGTTTGGTATTATTGCTTTTTAGTTCAGTACCATAAACCGTAATGGCTTCATTGACACTTTTATGTTCATGGTCTTTTATGAAATGGGCTGTTTGTACAAACATGCCACCAGAGCCACAAGCAGGATCATGAATGATACCGTGATTGGGCTTTATGAAATTTACAATAAGGTTAACCAACGATGGGGGAGTGAAGAACTCTCCACCTTCCTGGGCTCCTGCACCTTGCATGGAAAATTTCATTAAGAAGAACTCATAGATACGACCGAAGACATCACCTTTAGCCTGCTTGACAGCATCTTTATTAAATACTCGCACTAAATCCCTTAACAGCTTATCGCCAAACTCCTGATAATTTTTTGGTAGTATACCTTCGAGATCTTTATACTCGGCCTCTATGAGCTTCATGGCATTGTTTATCGCTTCGGCTATATCTGCATCTTCTGGTAAGTTAGCCAAGTAATCATATTTGGCTTTTTCAGGTAATTTAATAGCTCCTGCAGCCGCGTAATCATCATTTGTAGCTTCTCTTCTTTGACCAGTTCTTGGGTTTATGGGTAGATTTTTTTCTACTTGTAATTTGGCATCCTCATAACGGTTTTGTGCAAATCGAAGGAGTACCAAACCTAATAATGGATCTTTGTATTCTGCAGCAGTTAGTTTTGAGTTACCTCTTAGTTCATCAGCGGCATCCCATAATTCTTTTTCTAAATCTTTAATTGCTTGTTGAGTCATTTGATCATTTTCATATTAAATAGATAAAGCCGCTTATTTAAAGGCTAAAATTATTTTTAATGGAGAGCAATAAAGGTAATTATTTATGCCTTAACTAAAAGTTTAAATAATAAAAATTTTCCTATAAATTTATACCCTATGATTAGAGTTGTTTGTGGTGTTATTTACAAAAGAGATAAGTTTCTAATTACTAGGCGAAAACCAGGCATTGCCCTGGAAGGCAAGTGGGAGTTTCCGGGTGGTAAGATAAAAGATTCTGAAACTGGCCTAGAAGCATTAAAAAGAGAGTTATTAGAAGAATTGGGTATGCAAGTAGAAGTTTTAGGCAAAATAGGTTCTAACATCCACCATTACCCCAATTTCTCAATAGAACTTATAGCCTATAAGTGTACTTTTATTGAGGCATCTTTTAAGCTAACCGATCATGATGCTTATGAATGGATATCTAAAGTAGACATATCAAACTTTGATTTAGCTGATGCAGATAAGCCTTTTATTGACTTGATTTAGTCACTCATATACCTCTTAATCTCCAGGACCTTAAATCCATTCCCAAAGTCTATAACCTCTCCTGGTTTTTTTCCAATTAGTTTTTTAGCAAAGGTACTATCACTTGATAGTCTTTGAGCTTGTAATGATTCTGGGGGCTCTACACCTATACTAAACCATTTTGAATCCTTACCTAAAGGTTCTACCAGTACAACCACACCTTCTTTAACCTCATCACTTTCTTTATCAAGAATTTTATCAGCTTTAATAAGTTTGAATCTACAAATTGTGAAACCACTCTTTCCTATTTCTTCCCAGTGATCAACAACGTTATAAAGTCCACCGTATTTATAGCCACTATCTGGTGAAAATTGAGAATTATGTTTGTAGCCTCTTATGACTCTTACCGGGAAGTTTCGTAGTTTACTTACTACCAAACCCTTATTGCCATGGTCTTGCCAGGATTGATCGGCTATTTGCTGTCCAGTTTGTGGATCATTACCACCATGACCTGTGTAAATGATTTCATCGCCCCAGTCGATGTCGTCCTCATAGCCGCCAGACAAAACAATAGCAGCAACGCCTTCATTACCATTACCATCAATACCGTGCATAGTGGATCGATGCAGTCCAGCTGCAATTAATGCCTTCCTGTCTGGGAATTTTTGTCCTTCTTTAATGCCTTCTGGTGTTCCGAAAAATAGTCTGCTCATAACATGGAATTGAGCAATAAATTTAATAAAATCATTTGTTAGATTTATTTATCTTTTATATTTCATTGATCTAACTTCTTTAAAAGCTGATTCAAGATCAGTCTTATGAATAATATATTTTCTACCAATTTTAGAAGCAGGAAGAGTTCCTCTTTTTATATAATTATAAATTGTTAATTCTGACCTTCCTAATAAATCAGCTACCGATTTGACAGAGTACATGGCCGGTTCTTGGGAAATGAACTTTTTAATGATTATTTCAATTTGGGGAATTAACGATTGAACTAATAGTTCCTTAAATTCTTGTGGGCTAATCTCATATAAGAGAATTTTTTTATTTGTTTCCATAGTTTAACATTTTAATTTTTTTTATCCATAAACTGTAATACCCATTAGTTATCAGGACAGGGTTATCCCAAAAATAATAGCATGGAACTTACTAATTTCATAGTACACACTTGAAGTTTGAACTAAACACTATTTTTATAAATCCTTATTACATATCTCATTAAGACCTTTACCTCTTATCGCTTTTTTCATTAAATTAGTACCATGTGCTATTCCACCTCATTACGAAAAAAAAGGGAACAGATTGAGCAACGTTTATTGTCCAATCTCGGTGCGACTTTCGAATACCCTTTGGAATACAATCCCTATTACCATTTAAATGGGTTTACTCATGGCAATTTATACATTATTAAAATGGATGAGCCCGAATCCATTTATCCAGCGAGTTGGGGATTGGTACCTGGCTGGGGCGTACATGATCCCGAGTCCTTTTGGAAAAAAAGCAATACCCTTAATGCGCGGTCTGAAGGCATTTTTGAAAAACCCTCGTTTAAAGATAGTGCAGAAGATAAACGCTGCCTTATATTAGCAGATGGCTTTTTT
Source organism: Aestuariivivens marinum (assembly GCF_022662175.1). Classification (GTDB taxonomy): domain Bacteria; phylum Bacteroidota; class Bacteroidia; order Flavobacteriales; family Flavobacteriaceae; genus Aestuariivivens; species Aestuariivivens marinum. The sequence continues at coordinate 1,153,943 of NZ_JAKMCR010000001.1, forward strand.
GAGCCTCATCATGAAAATGGGGTATCAATACCTTATTTCTGTTATCAGCCTTCAATAGAATTTCCCGAAGGTGATTTGTTTTTATTTGCTGGACTTTACAACGAATTGGATGATGAGTTGTTTACCACAACCATATTAACCGTGGAAGCGAATCCGTTCTTTGCCGAAATTCATAACAAGCGTAAACGCATGCCTTTGGTTTTAGCAGATGACTTATATGAAGATTGGTTGGATGATGGATTGAATCAACCACAGCTTAATGAATTAATGGCCTATGGTTTTACGGCCAATGAATTTAAGGCACACCCTGTGACCCGTGATCTATATAAAAAAGGGATCGATACCAACACACCCGAATTTGTTACACCTGTAGATAAAGGTACTTTATTTTAATCTATATTTTTTTTAGTTGTTCGAGTTCTACGCCTAATTCCTGTAACATCTGTGAAATGCTACTAATCTTTAGTTCACTTTCATCATACTCTTGGGTATTAATACAACATGTGAATTCCCATAGTTCCAAGATATCCTTTTTAAGAATTTCATAGGGTTGGTAGTTTCTATTATCGGAATGTAGCATAAGGGTTTCAGGATTTTCAGTAAGCTTTATGCGTTTGTAAACGATACCTTCATTTAAAGTTAAAACAACATAAGTCCTTCCATTTTTAATATCCTTGATATCCTCAACATAACGAGCTACAACATAGGAACCATCCTTAACAGGAAGCATGGAATCTCCCTTAATAGGAAATGTACGATGCTTACCAGAAGGAAGGAATGGTAGTTTAATTTTTTCCAACTGTTCAATATACTCGGGATCATCATAACCATTTAAATAGCCTGCCGTAGCCTTGTTGGGCACAATTTCAATTAAATCTTCATTCTGTTCACTTACCGTAATAGGAAACAAAATCCTTCGGTTTCCAATATTAATAAATGAGGTATCAGAAACTTTAGTAAGGTTATTTTTTACTAAGGCATCAATAGGTAATTTATAGTAATCGGAAATCTTAGACAATAAATCCAAAGGCGGTTCAGATCGACCTTCTTCATACGATCCTACCCTTGAGCGTGTAATGTCAAGCTCATCAGCCATTTGCTCTTGCGAAAACCCTTTAAGGTTTCTTAAATGTTTAAAGTTGATTGCAAAATAACTCATATTGCTACAAAATTAAGCAATCATTACTACATATTGTAGTTAATTTTGTTTTTTTATTATTTATGTATCTTAATTGTCATTCCTATTATAGTTTACGATATGGTACCATAGCACCCGAGACCCTGCTTAAAATAGGGCAATACTATGGGGCCTCAGCTATGGCATTGACCGATATCAACAACACCTCTGCCTGTTTGGATTTCGTTAGATTATCTCGTAATTATAATATAAAGCCAATACTAGGGGTTGATTTTAGAAATGGCGCAAAACAACAGTTTGTATTAATCGCTAAGAACAATAATGGTTTTATGGGTATCAATGAGTATCTGTCTCATCATTTACACCATAAATTACCATTTCAAGATAGGCCAGATACCATTCCAGATACCATTACCATTTACCCCTATGAAAAGCAAATGGAAATCCCTTTAGGAGAACATGAGTTTATCGGACTATCCATAAAGGACCTTAATCGCTTTAGATTGTCTAAACTTGTGCATCATTTAGATAAAGTGCTTATCCTTGAAACCTTCTCATTCACTAACAAAAAAGATTATAATACGCATCGTTTATTACGAGCCATTGATAATAATACCCTATTAAGCAAACTTCCTTTGGAAGAACAGGGGACAATACATGAAATCGTAAAGCCTTTGGATGATATCAAAAGTGCCTTTGTGGATTATCCTAAAATCATAGCCAATACCAAAGTTATAATCGATACTTGTCAAATTGCATTTGATTTTTCAAAGGAAACACCGAATAATCAGGAATCCTATACCGGTAATTCCCATTTGGATTATAGGTTACTAAAAAAACTAACCTATCAAGGAATAGCTTACCGATATGATGTGATGAATGACAAGATATTGGATCGTATCAGCAAAGAGCTTAACATCATTAAGGAAAAGGGGTTTGTCTCTTATTTTTTGATTAATTGGAAAATTCTAAAGTATGCCAGAAGCAAAGGTTATTTTTATGTAGGGCGCGGTAGCGGTGCCAATAGTGTTGTCGCCTACCTATTACGTATAACAGATGTTGATCCTATAGAATTGGATCTTTATTTTGAACGGTTTATAAACCTGTACAGAAAGAATCCACCGGATTTTGATATTGACTTTTCCTGGACTGACAGGGATGATATTACCGAATTCATATTTAGGCGATTCAAAAACACAGCCTTGATTACGGTATACAACACCTTTAAATTTAAAGCTTCCATTCGTGAATTAGGGAAAGTATTTGGATTGCCAAAACATGAAATTGATGTGCTAACAAAAGGAGCTTTCTATTACAATACCCTTGATAATCTATCTAAATTAGTTATTAATTATAGTAAACGCATACAGGGCTTCCCCAATTACCTGGGTATCCATGCTGGGGGTATTATCATATCTGAAAAACCCATCCATTATTACACAGCCACCTTTATGCCACCTAAAGGATTTCCAACCACACAGTTTGATATGGTCGTAGCTGAAGATATCGGACATTATAAGTTTGATATTTTAAGTCAAAGGGGTTTGGGTAAGATCAAGGATGCTGTTGAGATTATCAAATACAACCATCCCGATAAACCACCTATAGACATTCACAACATCAAACGGTTTAAACAGGATGAACGAATAAAGTACTTATTAAGGAACGCTAAGGCTATTGGCTGTTTTTATGTAGAATCCCCAGCCATGCGCATGCTATTAAAAAAGTTACGGGTTGATAATTATTTAGGATTGGTCGCTGCCAGTTCTGTCATTCGTCCAGGAGTTTCCAAGTCAGGCATGATGCGTGAATATATCATGCGCTATCGTTATCCCGAACGCAGGAAGGATGCCCATCCTGTATTGTTAGATATTATGCCCGAAACCTATGGGGTAATGGTCTATCAGGAAGATGTGATTAAGGTAGCCCATTTTTTCGGCGGGTTGAATCTTGGAGAGGCCGATATGCTTCGTCGAGGCATGTCTGGTAAATTTAGATCAAGGAATGAGTTTTTAAAGGTTAAGGACAAATTCTTTGAGAACTGCAAAAAAGCTAATAAATCTTTCGATTTAACTAAAGAGATATGGCGGCAAATTGAAAGCTTTGCAGGCTATGCCTTTGCTAAAGGGCATTCTGCTTCCTATGCCGTGGAAAGTTACCAAAGTCTATTTCTTAAAGCTTATTTCCCATTAGAATATATGGTAGCAACCATCAATAATTATGGGGGTTATTACAAAACAGAATATTACATACATGAAGCACGGATGCATGGCGCTATTATTGAAGCTCCTTGTGTTAATAATAGTAATGTTGATACGGTTATTAAAGGGAAATCCATATATATAGGCTTTAAGTTCCTGTATACTTTTGAACATAAAATAGGGAATTCCATTGTAAAGGAACGTCAAGCGAATGGATTGTTTTATGATTTGGATGATTTTATTGACCGTATACCCATAGGGATTGAACAGCTTTTAATTCTCATTAAAATAAATGCTTTTAGATTCACTAATAAAAACAAAAGAGCATTACTATGGGAAGCTCATTTGAAAGTCAGTAAAACCTTAACTGATATACCTGAAATAACATTGTTCAAACCTCAAAGAAAAACCTTTGCTCTACCAGAATTACCACAGGACTCTTTAGAAGATGCCTTTGATGAAATTGAGCTTTTGGGGTATTCACTACGTAGTCCATTTGAGTTGCTAAAGGAACCGTTAACTGACCCCATGAGGGCATTAGATTTAATCAATAATATTAGCAAAACAGTAACCATCCAAGGGTATTTGGTTACCATTAAGCATACCTCAACTTCTAACGGCAAGACCATGTACTTTGGTACATTTTTAGATATTGCTGGAGACTTTATAGATACAGTTCATTTTCCACAAGTTGCTAAGCAATATCCTTTTAGATGGAAAGGCATTTATACCATTACCGGAAACGTTATGGAAGAGTTTGATTGTTTAACTATTGAAGTTTCTAAAATGGAACGACTAGCCATAATTGAAGACCCAAGATATTCTGTTAAACCTTTAGTCTTATGACAAACCAAAGATCGATAGTTCATATGGATTTGGATACCTTCTTTGTGTCCTGTGAAAGGCTTTTGGATAGTAAGCTTATGGGTAAACCTGTATTGATTGGCGGCACTTCGGACAGGGGAGTTGTGGCTTCCTGTAGTTACGAGGCTCGACAATTCGGTATTCATTCAGCCATGCCTATGCGAATGGCCAAACAGTTATGCCCTGAAGCCATTATTTTAAGAGGTAATTCAGGTGTTTACACGAAGTTTTCAAATTCCGTAACTGAAATCATTAAAGAAAGCGTTCCGCTTTATGAGAAGGCCTCTATTGACGAATTCTATATTGATTTAACAGGGATGGATAAGTTCTTTGGCTGCTTGCAATTAGCCTCTGAAATCAGGTCACGCATCATCAAGGAAACAGGACTTCCTATTTCCTTTGGACTTTCTATTAATAAAACGGTCTCAAAGATTGCTACAGGAGAAGCAAAACCTAATAACCAAATACAAATTCCAATGGGTAATGAAAAGCCTTTTCTATCCCCATTATCTGTTAAAAAAATTCCTATGGTAGGTAATGTTACTTATAAAGCCATGTGTGATTTGGGGATAAAACATATTCATACCATACAAAAGATGCCCATGGACATGATGTATAAAGTATTTGGTAAAAATGGTGTCTCCATTTGGAAAAAGGCTAATGGTATTGATAACAGTCCTGTGGTACAATATCATGAGCGTAAATCCATTTCAACCGAGCGTACTTTTGACAAGGACACTACCGATGTCAATAAGCTTAAAAGTATACTTATTGCCATGGCTGAAAACCTTGCCTATCAATTACGCAGGGGTAATAAGTTAACAGCATGTATTACGTTTAAAATAAGATATTCTGATTTTCAAACCTACACACAACAAAAGCGGATTCCATATAGTGCTGCTGACCATAATATAATTCCTGTGGTCTTGGAACTTTATAATAAATTATACCAAAGGCGATTATTGGTTAGGTTAATTGGGGTTAAGTTTAGCCATTTAGTTGAGGGTGGCCATCAAATAGATTTATTTAATGATGATGATAAAACAATTAGTTTATACCAGGCTTTAGACAAGATGAGGGAACGTTATGGAGATAGGGCCGTGATAAGAGCTTCTGGCATGTCTGCCAAGAGTATAAGCAGATGGAATCCGTTCAATGGAGAACCACCGCCATTATTGGCCAATAGAAGGCAATAAGCTATTTAAATACCTTCATCCATAAAACTATAATATCCTTGTGGTGTAATTATCAGGTTATCTAAATAATTGATATCATGAAATTTGGCGACCTCTTTGATCTTTTTATAAATCTCTATATCTGGATTACTTGGATGTAGTTTACCACTCGGGTGGTTATGAACTGTTATCATCGCCGTAGCACAGCTTTTTAGAGCCACAGAGAAGAGAACTCTGATATCTACCAATGTGGCAGTCATTCCGCCTTTAGATAGCGTATATAAGCCTAATGGAATATTGGAATTGTTAAGTAATAATACCTTGAACTCTTCCAGTAGTTCTATGGTATTGTTATTCCAACTAGATAAAATAACTTCAAAAGCTTTTTTACTGCTTGTAACTTTTAAGTTAGTGTTCATTTTTTTCGGGGAATAAAAAATCTGAATTTCTGCAATAGAACTTTTCATGATTAATAGAAATTAAAAAAGGAACGCTTTCGCATTCCTTTGGTTAAACATAAATTAAATTGAATATTTCAAACTTTCCCCGGGTGAAAGACAAGAATAGTGTTGTAGATATTTTACATAATGTCGTTATAGCTTACAACTTGTTTGTACTATAACAGAACATTATGTAAACATAGCGAGTCTGGAAATTTTAAACCTTAATTATTTAATAAGTTCGTCCTTAATTATTAATAGGCTTCAAAAAAAGCACCTTATTTTGAGCCATATATGGTAGTAATTTTACGTCAAAAAATCACCAGATCACACAACTATTGTGAATTTAAGGCAAAGTAGCGACCCTAATTTTGCCATATAATAATGGAATAGGAGAAGGCATCAAGCGTCAAATTTGCCGGATTGGGTACCAAGCGAGAGCACACGAGAAAGATTTTTTTAATTAATGACTTCAAAAAGACTCTCTTTTTTGTGTTTTTCAAACAAGCCCGCGTACACCAAAAATTGAAATGACGTAGGGCCTTTTATAGTAGTAGCTAACAGTAGGCTATATTCTTTTAAAATTTTTTTGTATTTTTTTTGAAGTGTTAATTAATTATAGTTACACGGTTAGAGCATTTTAACATCGTAATACGTTGCAAAACTTTTGTAGCGTAAAAGTAATCTGAAGTTTCCATCAGTTTTTTTTCGTATTTGAAGCATACATTCGTCTCCTGAATTATTAACACAGTTAATATAAAGAACATTAAAATTGTCATAATATTCATCAGCTTGAAAATCGATAAAATCGTAAATGAATTTTTTCTCCCCGTAAATAATGACTCTTTGATCCTTAATATTAAAAACTATTAAATCATTGCATTCTACTTCTTCTGTCCATTCATCCCAATTCCCTTGTTCATCAATTAAAGCAGCAGAATTAGTTAATGCTCTAAACTTAATTACGTCTTGTGCAAATCCTAAGTTCAAGCCGCATAGTATCAAAAGAATCTGTAATAATTTCATTTTCAATCTTTTTTATTAAAACATATCACCGTCTTTTACATCCACTCCTAATAACTGAAATAAATGAATGTATGCTTTTTTGAATTTAAGAATCATGGATTGACTGCAATTAAATGATATACTGATACCATATTGTCTAATGTTTTTTACTTCACCAATTATTTCAAAATTTTTGTCAAGGGTATAATAAAGCACCATTGTTCCACCATGTTTTAGATTCAAATTCAAATTTTGCCATGAACCCTCACTGCTTTTAACACTGACAGATCTTACATCCTCAGGTGTAATTTCATTTACAAATGAAACTAATTCTCCCGCATCCCTTACTGAAATCAATAGAAGGGTATTAGTGTCTTTATAGTATTGTACCTGCTCCCTTCCATCAGAGTTCCGGGTAATCCAGTCAATGGTATCTTCCAAAGATTGTGAGAATCCTAAATTTCCAATTAGGACAATGCAAAAAATAAAGAATAATTTTTTCATGATTTATTGTTCAAAATATTTTTTTCCAATTTTTTCATTGCAGAGTTTTATTGAATGTTCAAATGCTCTTATAAGACGATCTTCTTGTTCCGGTCTAAAATAAAGCATGACTTCATTTTTATTTCTAATTTCATACTTAACAACATTTGATTCAATAGGAATCACAGTACTTTCATTGCTTTCATTTGATAAGGAAATCCTAATTTCCAGGTTTCCAGAATATCCGTTTGCGTACGTAGCTTCCATTAAATTAAACTTTTGTATTTCTTTAAAAGACTTCTCACCATTATAGTAGAAAGTATAGATATATTCACATTCACACTTCTCATAATCTAATATATTGAAAGATATATTTTGGATTTCTTTGCTACCCCTGGAATCTCTGTAAAAAAAGATTGCATGGCCATCGAGTTCTGATTCAATATAGTTTAGAGATTCTTGAAGTGTAGGTTCCTCTTGACATGATGTAAGAGCCAATGATAAGACCAGAAATGAATTAAATAATCTTTTCATTTTTAAAGTATTAAGTTAGGGGTAAGTTCTTTTCAAAGGTATTAAATTATGGCACATATGCCATAACATTTCAATAGGATAGTCACGACATTTAAATCGTGGCTTATTCTGAAGAAGAAATAGATTTCATTATAAAGTTTGGAGCTAATTTGAGAAAATTTAGAGAGTCCAAAGAAATGAGCATGGAAGATTTGGCTAATGCATGTGATATGGAGTATTCTCTAATAAGTCGTATCGAAAGAGGTAAAATTAATACAAAGATCTCTACTACTAATGCTTTAGCTAAAGGATTAAAAGTTCCATTGAAAGAGTTGTTTGATTTTAATAAGACAAACAATTTATAGCCATATGTCTAAAAAGACAAGAGTAGTAATGTTTATAGTAGTTTGTATAAGCTAATATATATGGCCAATGGTATGACTATTGTATAACCAGAATATAACCGTTAATAGTCATATTTATGGACATAGTTTTGGATACATACATGTTTTAATGAATTGTTCTGTTTTATAGTGGATTAAGGCAAATTTGGTCACATAGGTATACATGATGTATGCATTATTGTTTAAGTGCTATAATTTGATTTTGAATTTCCTTTTGGCTTTCTTTTTCCAATTTTTTGTATTCATCTGGGTAATCTCTTTTAAAATATCTGACGCGTTGTTTAATTGTACTTTCTGAAATGCCTGTGGCATCGTTAGCTTTTCCGTAGGATCCATAAAATATATAGTAACAAGCAGCTAACAATTTGTTTTCGTAATTGGGCTCTTTTATTTTGTATTCGTTTAGAGCTTTATACTCTGAACATAAGTTGTAGCAGCAATGTTTTACAAACCCTTCTGCATCTTTAAGAATAGTTGTGCATATAACATTATTCTTGCCATATATAATAGCGTCGTTACGAGTTTTTAGCTGTTTGATATAAACTTTATTTTCGTCTTTAGAATTTACAGAATTGATACCTATAATGGCATCGGCTAATTGAGCTATTTTACTTGATCCACCAAGACTATCAGTAGTTAATGGAAGTGTTCTGTCTATTTTTGGAGTATGAGCTACTATTAACACTGTATATCCCTCATGCCTTACTATATTGAATAGCGGTTCCATGAAATTAATAGCATTTTGACCTTTTTCAAGGTCATATCCAATTTTTGACATATTGTCAATTATGATAAATTTCGCATTGACATTTTGAGCTTCAATTTTTATTAAATCAAATATCTCCTGGGGGTTACCCTTTAGATATTTTCCTCTATCAACTTTTGATATAAATAGGTTTTCCGGAATTGATTTATTACCAATTCTACTGTAAAGTTGTGCATTAGATAATTCAAAATCAAAATAAACAGTGGTTACTTTGCCAATTTCATTTTTAAGTATTACATCATTTCCTAAATCCAAATCAATTCCCTTGGCGGAAGCAATAGCGATCTGCATTGCCAAAATTGTTTTTCCCAAGCCTGTTGGCGAGAACATTACAATTTGTTCATTTTCGTAGATCAGATCACCCATTAGTTTTTTTGGTTTAGGCTCGGCTTTACATGCTTCTATAAATTGTTTAAAACTTTTGGTTTTAAAGGGTTGTTTATTATTAATACTTTTAATGTTGGATGCCAGTGGACTGGGATCGTTTGGAATAGAAGTTTTGGGAGTTACATTGCTATTCTTTTCATGAATAGCTTTTAGGTTCTTGATATTGTTCTTTATTGAGCCACTTGAATTTGAATTTAGAGGCATTTTAGAAATAGAATCCATAACCCTATTTTATTTGTATTAATAATTTTTCCAATTCACTTCTTTTATAATAGACTCTTCCGGATCCTGGCACTCCATAGCTTACTATTTTTCCTCTTTTGGTCCAGTTGTGTACAGAGCTAATATCAATCTTAAACATCTCTGCAACCTCATGGCGCGTGAGATATTCTTCAGGTTCTTTGGGTTGGAAGTTCTTTTTTAAATCGTCTAATTTTGTGTTTACACCATTTACTATTGCGTCTTGTAATTGTTCGGGTGTGATTTCAATAAGCTGTAAAGATTTCATAGTTGAACGTTTTTTGAATTTGTTCAACAATATTAAATCTCTTTACTTGGTACTATTGTTGGTACTCGTACCAAATTCGTACCGTTTTCTTAATTAGCTTTAAATGAATTGATTAGGTTGGAAAATTTTATGGATAATCTAATATCATTGTTTTTACAATAATTATAGACCAATAAAAGTTTTTCATTTTTAGAAAAAATATTCTTATCACTGACTATTGTGTTATTCATACTTTCACTGATATACGGTCTATAACTTTTCCAATTATCTTGAAATTTTTGTTTTGCTATTTGAGTAGCATTATTATTAAAACGAGACTTCAAATCATCAATTTCTCCTGTTGCGAAAAGCAACGCTACCTTAAACCATTTATAGGTTAAATATCTTTCATCATTTACATTGGGCTTATTAGACTTTCGTAGCTCTTGAAGAAACAATTTCAGCTCCTCCACAATACTATTTTTAATCACTTCTTCAAATTGATGCTGAATTAATTGTATTTCTGAATATGTTATATTGTCAAGATGCTTAAACTTTTCTTGACCAGAATATTCCAAATTAGCCATTAACTCTAATTCGGTATATAAAATTTCAAAAAGCATATTGTTATGAGATTCATTTGATTCCCAATGAGTGACATTAGGATTCTCTGTATGCCAAAGTAAAAGCTCTTCTTTAGTTGTGTCGAATTCTTTCAGCCACGATTCAATTTTTGTGAAGTCTACTTCCTCCGGATAACCAAGTTTTTTTAAATCATGTATTAAACTGTCTAATGTCGCTTCATAATTGTATTGATCTAAAATTGGTTTTAAGTGTATTATTTCACTTTTAATATCTTCTTTTAAATTATTTAAAGTTTGAAATATCTCGATAACAGATCTATTTAATCTATTCGCTTTTAAAATGTAGCTTTTGAATTCGTCGAATTTAGACTTATTCATTATTTAGTTTCTTTAAATTATTTTCATTTCTTATTACTTGGAAATTGCCTTCTTCGGGATTCTTTGGTTCTAAATTATCGTAGAATTTCAAGAATGACTCAACATGACTGTCGTCGGTCTGATTTATATAAGAGAGAAATGTAGATTCTTTCTTGTGATTAGTAACACGCATAAGTAATGGTGTTGGAATTTTACCGTAATGATTTGAGGCAAAAGATCGTCTTCCAATATGTGTACTTAAATACTTGTACTTTGGGCGCATTTTTTTAACACCTCTCTTCGTTTTTTTATCTTGAAGCCTCCCAAGAACCATTTCATCTAACCCAGCAATTTTTCCGATTTCTTTAAAATGTTTATTTAGTTTTTGAGTCGAAACGTGATAGGGAAGTCCTTCTAAATATATTTCCTGAACTTTGGGTAAAACAGGTATGATAACGGGTTTATTTCCCTTCTGTTGTTTGATTTTAATTATATAACCTTCGCCATACTTTTCAAAATTATTTGCTTTTATTCTATCGGTTAGATCTTTTCCTCTCTGCCCAGTGTAACAGGCTAATATCAACCATTTGCGAGCATTGATATGAGCTTCATTAATTAATTTGGCTTTTTCAATTTTTTCAATCTCGTCAAAGTTTAATATTATTACATCCATGTCATCATCATATGCTGATACTTGTATAGTTTTAATACTATCAAGGTCTATAGACACTTCTATTCCTTGACTTCGTGCTTCTTTACAAACGGATTTCAAATCTCTTAACTTTACTAATGCGTATGTTGATGCATAATCCTGCTCATCAATTAGCCATTTTTTAAAGCTGTTGAAGACATTTTTGTTCAATTCTTTGACTTTATAATGCTTTCTACCTTGGAACTCGTTAAAAAGCTGTAATAGGCGCTTGTAGGCATTAACTCTACTTTGACCTAACCCAATGCCCCCTTTTGCATTAATTCGCAAATGCGCATTGTCAACGATGTTTTGTATTAAATCTGTAATCAATTCACTTTGATGATTTATAGATATTCTTTTAAAGTGAAGGTCAATCTGATATAAAAGCCAGTCTCCATCAACTACTTCTCCATCAGCATTCGCATCATTTAGTTTATCAAGAATTACAGTACGCAGTTTACGAAGCTTTGAAATTAACCCCTTGTTGCTTGTCTCATTTTGTTTTGGCAGGCCAGAGGTTGTACTCCATCTTTTGTAGTCTATAAATAGCCCAGTTTTCCGTTTGATAGACTTTGATTTATTTATCGATAGCCTCATATAAATGGGTGAATTCTCGGATTTACTTTGTAGCAAGTATTTAATTGTAGCCATAATAAAAATGATTGTTTAAAATTAATGATAATAATTAGCTTAGTCAGCATTTAGTCAGCCAAATTTCGATTTGGTTAAATTTTGTTAGATTAAATTAAATCTCGGAAAACTGTTATAAAACGTGTAATTACTTGATATCATTAATGTGATATAGAAATGACAAGGGTTGTCTCCCATCTGTAAATTGAATTGGTCGAGTCCCGTCCAGACCGCAAGATTGCAAGGAAGCTTCAACGCAAGTTGAGGCTTTTTTTGGCAGTTAAAAGAAGTTGTGTTGTTTGATAAGCCTTAGGGTTTATCAAAAGGTTTATGTAGTTAAACCAATGGAAAGCTTTCCTTTTTTCTTTACAGAAAATTGGGATGCTTTTTTGTTTTGGGATAATATTAAAATAAGTATATCCTTAGGTGCCCTAAAAATTTCTTGAATAAGGCTTATCTCTTAATCCATTTATATGGTGAATTAAATAAGCTTTAATGCAGTAACTAAATTAAAATTATCATCAATATATGGTAGTGTAATTGTACCTGTTATATCTTTTGTTTAAGAGCGACACACTGGGTTATTTCTAATAGAGTATTAAAGACCTGTCAGGAATTTAAGCGTTTACATCATTACTATATTTCTACTGTTTCGACAATCAATGGACTAATTTAGATATTAAGGATAATGTTGGATTAATTGTTTTGCATAGGATGCTAATGATTTCATTAATTTAAACGGGATGATTTTTGATATAACATGGTTTTATAGCTACAAGTATTCTAAGAAAGCGAAGTGGATCAATCCTTAAAAAATGTAAAAACCATAAAGTTTCCTTTCCTAAAGTCAAGAGAGGCATTAAAAGTAGAAAGACTGCACGGTAGTGTGGTCTTTTTTCATGTAAACAAAGCGGTTATTATTTTAATTATTCTTTTATCAATTTTTTGGTTACATATCCTAATTCGGTATGAATTTTTAATATGTAAATACCATTTTGAAAATTCCCTAAATGTATTGACTTTTGACTTCCAGATAATTCTTTAATTCTTTTTCCAATTAGAGAATAAATACCAATTTTAGTAAATGGTATTTCGGAATCAATAAATAGTGTATTGGTAACCGGGTTTGGGTAAAGGGTGATGAAATTTCCGAAGGGGACATCATCTAAACTTAATGAGGCACAATCTTCGGCATATTGTGTGGACTCATATTTTAACCAATTAGTATAAGGTTCTGTTCCTCCATTTGCGGCCTCTTCATTATCCACTTGAATACAAGTTAAAGCGAAACAATTTCGTGCATCAAAACCTATTATTGAGACATTATTTCCATTTTTAACATTTAAAGAAGTTAGCTCTGGATTATATGAACAGTTAAGAACAACTAATGCTACATTATTACTAAAATCTAAATTTATGAATGGTGTTACTGGACCATAAAACAATTCTAAATTTGCATTATTGCTTAAATCTAAAGCGGTTAATAAGGCATTGTTATGGCACCACAAATCAGTAAGCTTTGTGTTGTTACTTAAATCTAAATTGTCTAATAAAGGATTCATTGAACAATTTAAATAATTAAGCTCCAGATTATTACTTAAGTCTATAGTGCTTATTAAAGGATTATTTGTAAAACTTAATTCCGTTAATAATGTATTTTGACTCACAATTAATTCTGAAAGATTATTATCATTGCAATTTAATTTTGATAAAGCAGTGTTATTACTCAAATCTAAATTTGTTAGTGAATTTGAACCGCAAACTAAATTGTATAAAGCGTTGTTATTACTTACATCTAGTTCAGTGAGTTGATTGTTCTGACATTGTAAATAGTATAATGCTAAATTATTACTTAAGTCTAAACTTGCTAATTGATTACTGGAAAGACTTAAGTTGGAAACTAATGGATTATTTTGCAAATCGATATTTGTTAGTTGATTACCATTAAAGTTTATAAATATGAGCTTTGTGTTGTTGCTTAAATCAATATCGGTAATCTGATTTGAGAAACATTGTAACTGTGTCAATTCAGTATTGTTGGTTAGGTTTAGACTTATAAGAGAATTGCTATTGCAGGTTAAGGTTTTTAAATTTGTAAAATCCTGTATTCCTGTTAAATCGCCAATATTTTTCGAAGCCACATTCAATGATACAAGATCATTTATATTAGCAGTTTCAACGCTCCCATTTAAACCATCTGTGTCAATGCCTAAGTCAATGAGAGCCTGTTCAAAATTCTCGTCTGGGATAGATGTAGACTGTGCATGAATATATATTCCGTCAAATAACAGGAATAAATAAATAAGTAAAGAATAATTTTTTAACATGTCTATATTTTTATAAAAAATGAAGTTTTATAAGATAGACAATACAACAGAAACCATTTATGATATAAATCAGTTCTTTAATTTATTTAGCAACTTTATTTAAACTATCAACTTAGTCATTCAACTAATTGTCCAATTTTTTGTTATAAGTACACAGAGGTTTTGTAAACATCTGAGTAATGTTTTAAGAAAGGGATCTGACGGCGTGTCGGTATGATAAGTTATGTTAGGCTCTTAAAAGAGCTAAAAACCTTTGGAAATATACTTTTGAGACCCTTTTCCTCTGTAAGGTTTATTTCGGCTGACAATTATCATGTTATTTCTTGTTGGAATTACATAACTTTTAAGTTAGCTTTTTTTAAACCTAAATGATATGTCCGAATAATTCGTTCAAGGCATTTTTAGGATATTCAATTGAGAGGGGATGAATACCTTTAACTTAAATTTTAATGATTACTCGGGATAAAATACCAGTTAGGTGATTAACTAATTTAATTGAGATGAAATACATTATAATATACTTTGTCATTATTGGTCTTGTGTTGAATTGTTATTCACAATCCAAAATTCAAAAAGCTGAAAATAGTCTAAGTCGGAGCGAGCGTGTCTCTTTCAGAAATCAAGATGACGACAACGATGATGGGGGTGATTTTTTTGTAGATACCTTTGATGGGGTCATCTTGGAGGCCTTTATGTATCTGACCTATTATACACTTATTGAGACGCCTTTTGAAATGCAGCACCAGACCAGTCAGGCACCTTTAACCCCATATCCCTACAAGAATTCTAAAAAAGGAAATTATACATTTTCTCCAGAAGATGAGTATAGCAGGTTTAGAACGGAAATTTCCAGCAGGTATATTTCTGAAAATAATGCCATTAAAGGTATGAATGTAACATTGGATATGCGATTTCTGAAACGTATAGGCATTGCATTGGACTACCATCAGTTATGGGAAAGAAACTTGAATTTCGGAAATGATCATTTGGCATTTTATAATCTATTGGCAAAATATTATCGCATACGCACCGAAAATATGGATGCTTGGTGGGGCATTGGAACAACTTATGTCGATGGTAATGTCAATCAATTTGGATTTACTTATGGTTTAGGTACCGAATTGTTTTTCGCAAAGCCCTTAAGCTTAGAAATTAATTTTGATCAAACTTTAATAAATTCTGAAACAGTTAATAAATTTAATGTCTTGTTAAACTACCACATTAGTAAATATAAGGCTATAGGAGGTTATAACCACCTAAAAATTGGCACACAACATTTTTCTTCTGTAACTTTAGGAGTAGGTGTTATTTTTTAATATCCGTTTATTGCCAAAAAAGTCCTTACTTGGTTAAATCTTTTAATTATTTAAATACGATGAATTTATCAATTTAAGCTTTTTCATACTAAAAGATTGCAAAGAAGCTTCAACGCTAGTTGAGGTTTTTTTAGCTAAAGATTAGTTGTGTTGTTTGATAAACACCCTGTGTTTATCAAAG
Organism: Aestuariivivens marinum; assembly: GCF_022662175.1. Lineage (GTDB taxonomy): Bacteria > Bacteroidota > Bacteroidia > Flavobacteriales > Flavobacteriaceae > Aestuariivivens > Aestuariivivens marinum. The sequence continues at coordinate 1,169,892 of NZ_JAKMCR010000001.1, forward strand.
GTTTAAGTAGTTAAACCAATGGAAAACTTTCCTTTTTTCTTTACAGAAAATTGGGATGCTGTTTTGTTTTAGAGAGGGTTTATGTAGGGGTAATTTAATTAAGTTAATTAGGTTTAAAAGATTAACCTTTTTTGTCTAAGGGGAAAATAATGTTAAAATTTATAAGTGCCATTTAAAGCTAAATTTAATACTTTATAACTGGGATTGTCAATATGCCTATTGCTAATTTGGTCAAAAACACCTTTGTTAAATTTTCCTGAGCCATAATTTAGATTTATGGATATTATGTTGTCCCAAAGCATATTAAGCTTATACCCCACTCCAATTTTATATCCAATGCCATTGCTTTGATATCCATCAGTACTAAAGCTCCAATAATTGGTAAGACCACCTTCTAAATTTATTAGCAAATTTCCTTTTTCAAATGGAGTTATTCTGGATTGAATAAAAGCATTAGAAATCCCTGCTCCCTTATTGGGGTCTTTTGGCCTATAACTATCATAGGACTCTATAAGATATCCATTAAGACTTACTCCTAGCTGAAGCCATTTTACAGGAGTATAGCCCCCAAAAAAAGCCATTGAGAAACTGGTTTCTTTATTTCCTTTAATGTGGTAAGGGGCCAATTCTAGCCAGCCTATACCCATTTCCATTCCACAATAGAATTTATCCCAATAGAAATTTTGTTTACTCTCTTTAAAAGTATCAATTTCTTGTCCATAATTATTCAAATTATAGCAAATGATAAATATTAATGGTAATAAGTTCTTAAAAGCCCTTGCCATTTTATTAAAGCTTTAGTAGTCAAATGAAAACGTAAATTAATAATCAATTTAACAGAAGTATTTTAAACTAATAATGTAGGAAGGGCATCTGTTATATATGTAAGAATGCTAAAGCAGTGGTAATTATAAAGATACAAATAAAATTTCTAATTTATTATGAGAAGTTTTCAATTAGCAATGACTTTTATGGATGTTTAGTTTTAGGTGTACCCCCTAGGTATATCAGATTTCTCAAAGGTGTGCCATTAGTTAATCATTTTAAAAATCATGAAACTAATTATTACTTATATGCTCTATAAAACAAAACTAATTTAAAGAGTAAGTGTCCTAGGTGTAGGGTAACATTTGCTAAGAAAAGAAAAGAATTCACCACAGGATTATTCATTAATCCCAAAAACTGGAATTCTAAAAAGCGATTTATAGAACCACCAGAACCAGATGCAAAAGTATTAAACACACAAATAAGCCTGATTAAGACCAAACTTAATCAGGCTTATTTGTTTTTATAACTTGGGTTTAAGCACTTTTTACCTTATTATATACCATGCTGGTTAAAATACCTAAAATACAGTAAAATACAAGATTCAATATGCCATTAATGATTGTTCCAGTTATATCCATCATGTTTGCAAAAGCAAAATCATACCATCTTTCACCAAATCCAACAAAGAGACCAACTAATAACCCATAAGTTGCACCATTGGAAATGCTATGCTCACTATTGGATAATTTTGAATAAATCGTTGAAAAAGCAAAAGCCATTATAACACCGGCAATAATGTTATGAACTTGATCTGGAGTCTCTTTCCAAAGCCCCGTTGCAGTTCCTTCATGGCCTGCAAAAAGTGAAGATCCAAGCATGGACCAAAGCAAATAACCTCCAACGTAGGACCAAACTGCACCTACTAAGGTTGAAATTAGATTCGTTTTTGAAAACATAAATTAAGATTTTAGTTGGTTAATATGCAAGCAAAAGTATATAAAAATATGATATAGTTAAAAAAAAGGTTAAAATTTTACAAACAATGTAATTTTAAAAAAGTTAATAACCAGAGGGTCATGTTAGGACGATTTCAATTAGGGATGCTTTTTTTTAGGGAGTATGTTCTTCTAAAAGGAAGATCTTAATTATTGCTTAATCACTTTAAAAGTCTGATTATAAGCACCGCTAGATATTTTAATAAAATAAATACCTTTTGAAAAATCGAGATTATGTATAGTTATGGTTTTTACACCCTGACTTAAGTTTATTTTTGATAGTTCTTTACCCATGATATCAAAAATATAAAGCGTGCCTTGACGTTCAATCGATACTTTTAATGAAATATTCAAAACATCCGTAAATGGATTTGGATAGGCTTTACCATTCACTAATTCATTCGAAGAAACTCCCAAAGTGTTCCAAAAGTATACTGTTTTTATTTTAAACCATCCATATTCATTATCTATGATTTCCTTTAATTGACCATTTGATTGATAAGAATATTGCAGATCCCCCAGTAAGATCCAGGGCCCATTGGGATAATTCCAAGCATAATGACTTTCTAAACTTAACTTATCATTATCGTAGAGATATTCAGTACGCGCATTATTTACCAAACTTCCTCCATTTCGTTTAGTTTCATCCTTTAACAATCCATTGGGGTAGTAAGTATAGTCGGTAGTAGATTGAGGAGTTACGGCCCAGTGCGTATCCTCCCATTTAAAATCTTCCTGTTTGATGATCCAATTTTCAGAGTTGTAATTTTTTTCAATTTTTTTAAATTCTTTCCAAGTGTCATCCCATTCATAGGTGATAACCTCTGTATTCAACCCATTGTCATAAAGCAATACATCCTGCCAATCTTTAGTCCAATCACCAATGCTATTAATGCTATAATGGGTAACTTTGATATTCTTTCCATGTGAATCGTACTCATATTCTGTCTTATAATTAGGTTTTGCATCATCACTAAAAAAAATACCATGATCTTGTAATATCTCTGTATTAAGTGTCTTATCTTCATTGTAAGTTCTTATTATTTGATGCCATGGTCGCCAGACTAGTTCATTGTCAATCTCAAGGTATATCTCAGATAAAGAATTCGTAAAATCGGCACCTGGATCATCATAGGTGTATTGAGTCCTGTATCCTAAAAACCAATTAGGGTCTTCCCATAAGTATCCCTCAGTTCGGTCTAATTGATACTCTGGTTGGGCAACTACATTTTGGGGAGACAAAAGCAATACAATAACTGCTGTCCAAAATAAAAATGTAATATTTTTCATGATTCAAAATATTTAAATTAACAACCTAGATTTTTTTTGAACTTTAATATAAAAGTAACTTTAAGTTATAGGATTTACTTTGGTAAGAATCTCAACAGTACATGTATAATTTTTTTAATGATTTAAATTAATTATTGATACAATATCAGTGTATTATTCATGCACATAATATTTTATACTGTTTCAGTAAAACCAGCTCCTGCTAGCGGAGCTGGAATTATTTTATTGTTATATTTCCTAGTTTGCATTAATAGGTTATCTCTCCTTCTCCGGACATAGTCCATGTCCAGTTTTCAAAATCAATGGTGCCAAGCATATAAATGTCACCATAAACATCAGCAAATTGTCCCGTGCCATCGTATATAACATAGTGGTAAGTCCATATGCCAGTAATCTGGTCTTGAACAGCTGAAGCTACATAGGTGTATAATTTATCTCCATTGGCAGCAGTTATTATCCCTAACATTGGACTCTCACCGTCATAGCACCCATGATTCTCTACAGTGTAATAACCTATATGGGAAGCATTTCCTTTTCCAGAAATCGTTAGATAAGGAGCCGGAGCGCATCCATCAACATTAAAATCAAACTCAAAAGGACCTGTTGCATCAAAGAATTTGATAGTTTTTGTGACGTCTTTACCTGGTTTTATTAGTGTTTTACCAAGAGGGTTGCCAATGAAACTATAGTTGGCCAAGGGGGACTGGATTACATCCTGCTGTACATCGCTTTTTACATCGTAGTCTTTGCTACAATTTATCATGATCAATGCCAATACACCAATAAAGGCAATACTTAATAATTTTGTTTTCATGATTCAGAATATTTAAATTAAAAATCTTATTATCTAAAATGTTTCTTTAAAATTAAATCTCTGTAATGAGATTTACTTTGGTGAGAATCTCAAATATTTTGGTAATCTTCTCAAAAGAAAATATATTCTTTACTTAAAGAAGTTCACTTGGAGAGTAGCCAAATTCTTCCCTGAAACTGGTGCTGAAATGAGATAGGTTTTTAAAGCCAGAATCCATAGCTGCTTCTGTTACATTTTTGGTCTGACTTTCTATCATTGCTTTTGCTCTGTGTAGGCGATAAGACCTAATATATTTGCCGATAGAATTGTTTGTTAATGCAGAAAATTTTCTATAAAGTTGAGGTCTGCTCATATTGAGGTGTAAGCATATATCTTTAATTCCTAAATTTTCATTCTGTAATTTTTCATCGAGAAGGGTATTGATTTTAGACATAAATAACATCTCCTGCTTGTAATGCATATTACCCTGTCGGAAAAGGGATTTTATTGAGCCAAGCTTTTTTTGCATTTTACGTCTTGCCTCAAGAAGGTTATACAGTTTCAGTAATAGTTCTTTTTCGCTAAATGGTTTTATAAGATAGTGATCGGCACCTATTTTAAGTCCTGAAAGTTTTGATTGAAAGTCTCCTTTTGCAGTAAGTACTACAATCGGTATATGGTCTGTTCTGATATCATTTTTGAGATGTCTGGTCATTTCGAAGCCATCCATTTCTGGCATCATGATATCTGTAAGAATTAAATCGGGAATGATCTCTAGTGCTTTTTCAAGTCCATCTTTACCATTAAAAGCGACCTCTAGTATGTAATGATCTCCAAGGATAGTAATGAGGTATTCTACAACATCTTTATTGTCTTCAACAATTAAAAGGATTGGGTTTTCTAAAGATAACTGCGGATTAATTTTTAAGTCTTTGTTTTCGTTATGTGTCGGAATAATGGAATGAATAGTGTCCGAGTTGACCATTGAGACTCCGTGATCCTTTTCCATTCTGGCTTCTTTGTTGACGGGCAAGGTAACGACAAACTCTGACCCTATTCCCACCTTACTTTTGACATTAATATCTCCTTTCATTAATTTTACAAGTTCTTTAGTTAGGGCCAAACCCAAACCGGTGCCTTGTATCTGATCGTATTTGTCAGGAACTTGGTAAAAGCGGTCAAATATATAATTAATAGACTCCTTTGGTATTCCTCTTCCACTATCCCTTACAGAAATGTACAGAATTTCTTGACCTCTTAGGTTATCTCCATAAACACTAACATCAATCTTTCCTCCTCGAGAGGTAAATTTTATTGAGTTCGATAATAGATTTCCAAATACATGCATTAGTTTTTCAGGATCGTAGTCAGCATAAAGAGGCTCATTGTTAATATTGATATGCAGTTCAATATGCTTGTATTCAGCAAGGCTGTTGAAAGTTCCAATAACATATTGTGCAAATTTCTTAATGTCCCCATGAATTAAGTTTAAATGCATGCTTCCAGCTTCTATTTTGGAAATGTCCAACATCTGGTTTACCAATCGTAGTAGTATCTGGCTTTGAACTTTAATTTTATAGGGCCCATTTTGTGGCCACTTATCTTTATTTTGATCCATTTGATCTGCAATACCTGAAATGATTGTTAATGGGGTTCGAAATTCATGGGAAACATTAGTATAAAGTTGGGTTTTCGCTTCATCTATTTTCCTGAGTTTTTCTGCTTCAGATTTTTCATATCGGCTTTTGTCCTTCATGAACAATATTACCAAGAAAAGCACACAGGCATTAACCCATACGGCATCAGTTACAAAATAAAACGAATTGACTTCAGGAGTTATATAATCAGGGGTTACTAGATAGGGTTGGAGTACGCCTAAAAGTATGATTGTGGTACAATACAAAACAAACATTCCAATTGTCCAACGTAAATTGCCAGCCAAAACAGATCCCATGGCACAATTTATCCCGATAAAAACAAAGCCCATTGAAGTTGTGAGGCCACCAGTTTGCAACATAACGGCAAACGCTAGAATAACAATAATGCCATAGCTTATGTTTAGAACAAGGTCAAACCGTTTTGAAACACGAAATAGGGGGATAGCTACAATTTGGGTAATAATTAAAGCATAGCCAAACCAAAGGATTGGATATATTTCCCACACATATCCAAGACCAGTCATACATGTTAAACCAATAAAGTTAACTAGCATGTATAACCAAGTCCATCGCTTACGAAGAAGAGCTTCAGGTTCCAGTCGTGGATCAGCCAAGTGACGGTCAATCCAAGCAATTACCTTTTTACTTGTTGTATTTTTCATGCTGTACAGTTTAACAAATAATGATCCAGGCAATCTTGTATTCCTGTTCTAGTGCTAACATGATTATTTTGAATATCTCAAGGCTAATATTATTTAACAATGTAACTTTATCGAAACACATAAATAATGCATAAACCCAGTAAGATAAACCATTAAAGATATACCAACTATTTATGCTAAAGAATGATAAAAATCAGTTAAGAAAAGAGGTAATTATTTAGGTGTAATGAATTTAATAAACATCAAAAATTTGATTTTTAATATGTCTATAGGTCCCACCAGACTGTAAGATTACAGAGAGAACTCTAAACAAGTTGATTTTTTTAGCTAAAAACAGTTGTGTTATTTGGTAAATATCCAGTTTTTAACAAAGGTTAAATAGTCTTTTTTATGTTTTTTAAATTACAGTGTATTCAAGATAGATGTGATTAATTGTAAAGGAAAAGGATGAATTTGAAAATGAATATACTTTAAGGTGACCGTTAATCCAATAATTAGGTTTCTTAACTAAAAAACTTATTTTAATTGGTTAAACAGGTTTATATTTCACCCACCATAACATAAGTAGGTTAAGTTCATGGTAGATTTGGGGCAAAAAAAGGTGAATTATGTAATTCACCTTTTTTATTTAATTTCAGAACTACCCCAAAAATTAAAGCTTGCCGGTTTCCAACCAGGAATGTACATTGTTTCCATATTAATAATCTTAAAGCCGTTATTTTTTATTATAGAAGGAATATCTTTATTAAGTGTACATCCTCCACCTAACTTTTTCCAAATTGGATTAATGTAGTTTTGCCACTTTTGAACAGATTTATCTGGAGCTTTACCATGTTCACAAAAGAGTAATTTTCCATTAGGCTTAATTACCCTCCTAATTTCATTGAATGCCTTGGAGACATCAGGGATGCTACATAATGTATATGTAATTACTACGTAATCAAAGCTATTATTATCAACTGGAATATTCTCAGCTATCGCCTTAATAAAATTAAACTCAAAAGGTAAGCTTTTTACATCAAATTTGTTCTGATTCCAGATTTCAATCGAAGGGTCAATTGCAGTAAGGTGTTTTACATTGGTTTTGTCATAAAACGGTAAATTTAAGCCTGAACCTATACCTATTTCTAATACATTCCCATGGGCAAGGGGTATTATTTTTTCTCTTTGTTTTCTTGTCGGCTTTTGCCTGCAAGCCCAATCAACTACCTTAGGAAGTATGTGTTTATCGTATAGTCCCATTTTATTAAAATACAAAAACATTACTTCATGGGCAAGAGTGTTATTAGAAATGAATTGTTTTATAAGATTATAAATTAAAGATATGTCCTGCCCCGAACCATTGATGGAGAATTGTCAAGGCACTTATATTTGGTAAAGTAGTTTAGAAATAGACTCGATATAAGATTTTCCTAATTAAGGGAACCTTTTGTTATGTTCAAATTTCATAAGATATTTTATACTAGCCATTCAAATTAATGACATGATTAATATCATTTTAAGAAATAAATTAAATGGTTAAATTTTTAGTTTAAAATAGCAAACTTTAGAAACAAAGCCTATTAGTTAATGAAAAACTTACGGCAATAAGTCTAAGATTGTATTGTTTAAAAAAGTATTAAATAATAAACCACTAGGGGATGGAAAAGTCACATTGCATATTCATAATAATCATCATGGTATGTCTAGCTTCCTGGGCTCAACCAGTAAATACCAGTGATCAAATGAAAAGTATTGAAATCAAATTATTTAAAGCCAGTGTTGTTAATGGTCAGGTTAAGAAGGGTGAACCCATTTATAAAATCAAGCCTAGGTACCCCATTAGTGGTGATTTTAATACTGGTAAGATTGAATATGATAGAAATGGACTTATAAAAGACATATATTATCCAAATAATAAAGGGGAATATCATTTAAAGGAAAACTATGACTACAATGAAAATAATCAGGTAGTTAAAGCCAAGATGACGATGCTTGAATTAAATGATAGTATTGTATTAAGAATATCATACGATTCTTTGGGTAGAATTGAAAAAACAAGATGGAATAAACATGCTGTGCCATTAAAAGGGTGGTTGAATAATTTGTTTTATAAATATTGGAGTAAGGATCTTACTGATGAAGATTATCAGAGATACTATCTTTCCAATAATGACAGCCTTAATCATACAATAGAAACTGAATTTGAGGATATAGCTCCATTAAACAATCATCATTTCGAATTACTGGATACACAGGGTAATGTATTAAGGGAAAAGTATATGTATATAGATACCACCCAATTAGGCCCTTTACATCCAAAAACTATTGATACAATAACGATACAATGGGAATATCAATATATAGACAATGGCCTTTTAAGCGAGGAAAAAAAGAGTATTGAGAAAAAGTCTTTAGAAAAAGGTTTGCCTCCTATTAGATCCTATGACAAAAGGATTATTACTTTGAATTACAAGTATATTGATGACAACAAAGTTAAAGAGGAAATAAAGACGGTTGAACAGATGCCGAGTAAAACAGGATTCTTGAAAATTAAAGGGAGTGTTAAAACCTTTAAAAGAGTACATGATTATTTGGACAATAGTAAAAAACACATGATTTATACATATGATGATAAGGGTGATGTGGAGTATACCATTACAGAAGTTTATAGTATGGATGAAAAATTAGTTGAATATACCGAAGATTGGGGAAAGCGAAAATCAATAGATATGTATAATGAAAAAGGGAATCATACGGTCCATACAGTATATAGAAAAAACAAAAAGATATCAGAATCAACGGCCAAATATACTTATAATGAACATGGGGATTGGGTAGAGTGTGTTCTTTTTGATAGCCAAAAGAACGACCCCATATATATTATTGCTGAAAGGACCATAGAGTATTATAATTAGAGTTTAGTACCTTATTATCTGAGGTCTACATAGGACTTAACCTTTACATTAAAATGTGTTTTAGACCTCGATGGATATTTTGCTTTAATGCATTATACCCATTATTAACTTCAATCACTTCTTGCATGTCATTGAAGAGATTTTCTAGCTCATTGTTTGAATAATTATATTCATCAATTGAATCTTTTATTTTTTGAATTATTTGATAATCATTATACTTATTCATTTCGCAATTAATTTTATCTAAACTTTCAATTTTAGTTTTACGTTTAATAAACTCTGCTTCTTGATTTGAAAGTTTAAAATCTCCTTTAGCACAATAGGTTAATATATATGCATTTAGCTGATTCTTATTCAATGCATTTTTAAAAGTTTTCATGATGTGGTGTTTTAGTTGTTTTATTAATTGAATATAGCCAGGCATAAAATAATTTCTCGGCTCGCTGTTCTTTTTTTATTTCTTTGATAAGGTCTTGTCTTGAGCCTTTTTTTCTATGATAGACAATTTGTTGGTTAGCTGAGTCAAAAATAAAAATGTGTTTGCTGTCCAAGTAGTTACGTATCTTATCTGATAAGTTATAATTCTTACATTCCCTCGCCTCTTCACGTATTGCAATAAGTTCATCTATATATCTATTTTCAAAATCCATAATTTAATTAGTTAGATTATTTTAGAGTTAATTATGCGTTCACCAGTAAAAGCATATTGTTCCCATTTAGGTAAAGGATGAAAAGGGGAAGCTTGTACATCCCTAAACAAACGTTCCAGGATATTAGATCTGTAGAAACTTTGTCCACCTATGGCTTCCATGGCATACGCCACAGTTTTCTTGGTATTTTCACCTACATTGGTTTTATGAGAGAGCATATCAATGGTGATGGCCTCACTAGGGGTAAAATTTAATCCGTTTGTTAGGTAATACATCGCTTTCCATTCGGTTTGAGCACTTAATAACACATTATTTAGTCTACCAATAAGTATAGCTATATGCTTTTGGTTTCTATGGTAAGTTTTGCCTTTTGTAATAGCAATTTCCTTTGCTTTTTCAGCTATACCTATGTAGGCAGACATTATTAATGGTAATGCTACTGTAAGTACAACGTTCCAAACAGTGTGAAATTCGTTTTTAGGTCTGGATAAGGTTATTGCGGAGTCGGGTATAAATACGTCCTCAAACAAAATGGAATTGGACCCTGTTCCGCGCATTCCCATAACATTCCAATTATCTAATATTGAAACTCCATTTGAGGTCATGGGAACGGTAAAGTGAAGGACGTCCCATGAATTATTTTTGTTTAAGTACGTCCCACTGGTTACCACAACATCACCGCCGGCAGACTGACTGGCAAAATGCTTGGTTCCAGAAAATAAGTATCCTCCGCTGGTTTTTTTTAGGTCACCATTAGAGCCAAGCCAGTCCCTTGCACCAGTGCTTATGAGTACGAGTTCGTTTTCCGCAACATGACGTAAAAAATCTTGCCCTACACCTTTGTACTTGTATTTCCAGACAGCCGCCGATATTAAGTGTTGATGCATGGAGAAAGCCAAAGCTGTAGAACTACAATAATATGCTATTGTCTTAATAATTTCGCACATTTCTTTATGTGCTACTCCAGCGCCTCCTAACTCAATGGGAATTGCTGCAGAAAAGAATTTTAATTCCTTAAGTCTTAAATAGTTGTCTTGAACAAATGTGCCGTCAATATCATGTTTTAAGGCATTACGGGCAAACTCTTCTCCAATCTCATGGATTTTTGTTGTCCAACTTGTTGATCTTAGCGTTGTTTTCATAATACTTTATTATTAATTTGTTAGTATTACAAAGTACGCACATAACAAAAGCCTAAACTTTGCTTAAAAGTTTAAAAAATGGTTTAAGAAGTTCAGAAGATTACGAAGTCATATTTTTAGAAAATGAGCTCGGTGTCACGCCGAACTTTGTTTTAAACACCCTACTAAAATGAGAGACATCTTCAAATCCACTTTCAAAAGCGATTTGTGTAATATTTAATGTGTTTTTTAAAATGAGATTTGCAGCGTGTTCAAGCCTCTTGTTTAGCAACCATTTTCCTGGTGTCGTATTATAATGATTAAAAAAATCTCGTTTAAATGTAGATAAACTTCTGTGACATAATTTGGCGTACTCCTCCAGTTTGAGATTAAATGAAAAATTGGTCTCCATTATATGGGTTAATGAAGGTTCCGAATTTAAGGTGACTGTTTTCAAATAAGAAACGAGCAGGTCATTTTCAGAGTGGTATATTATGTTTATAAGAAGCTCTTTGAGCTTTAATCTTAGTATTGGCTCTGGAGGGTCTTTTCTGTCTTTAAAGTAGGGAAACATAGATTGAATAAAGTTTTCTATGTAATCTTTTGAAGGCAGCTTAGTGGCAGTAAATTGGTGTACATCCATTGTGTTGCCATTTGGGATGCGATTTATGGTTTCCTCCAGTGAATTTCTAATAATGTCATCAGGTAAAAAGAAGCCTAGCATACAAAAGTCATCTTCAAAATATTGGGTAACAATAGCGGCTCCTTTTTTAACAAATAAGGTTTGACCGGCCTCCATAACCCATTCGCCTTCAATTGTTTTCCATGTTTTTTTTCCACTTAAAACATGTATTAAATAATCAGATTGTGTATAAACCCCAACATGCTCATCTTCAACCGGGCAAGAGTATTCCACACAAATCAATTCATCTATCATAAATTTATTGAATACCAAACTGTCCCTTATATTTTCAAATAAATTATGCATGGATTTTTATATGATATGAACTTGCATTTTAATATGCCCCTCTAACAAATTTAAATATTATATTTTTAATAGTTAAAAATAGAGGTGTATATGTTAGAGAGGCATAGTCATAAAAAAATCAAAAAATCAAATTAATTATTTATTTCATATCAGTTTCCAGATTTTATATAGCCCCAGCCCTCATTCTGTTTTTTTACAATGTCATCTACTGCATTAGCCACAGTTTTTACACCTTCTAATAGTTGTTCTCTTTTAATATTGAATAATGACATGCTAACTTCACAAGCTGTAAAACTTATATTTTGATTTTCTATATACTTTAATATTTCGTCTGCCACAACAGATTGGTTTTTTATCATCATAGGTACAGCTTCTCCATATGCTATTATATCAAATTGGGTGTTTGGATGGCTTTTTGTCATGATTTTAAGTGTTAGAAGTACAGATTGATATACCTTAAAGTTAGTGCTTGTAACATCAATAATTATTTTACTACTTGGTTCTTGTGCAGAAACATTAAATAAAGAAAATATAAATGCTAGACTTAATAATATTTTTTGCATGATTTTAAAGTTTAGATTATTTGAAGCAAAGAAAAATTATAAATAAATGTCAAGTTTTGCTTAAAAGTTCAAAAAATAATCTATGAAGTCCATGATAAAAAGCGGAGATCAATTGCAGTGCTATTTTTATTAAAAGGCTTGAGTAGTTAAGCCTATGAAAAGCTTTTTTCTTTATAGAAAAATGAGGTGCTTTTTTATGGGTCCTTTTTGATTAGGAATTTACTTGTTTATTGGATTTAACAATTTGAATAAATTTAATGATAAAAATTATTTTAAGCGTTATTCCAGAAATTATCAAATAGATTGGTTTGATTACAGTTTGATTAGTATTTTTAAGGTATATTCCAGAAAAAAACAGTAATAACCCTATTGTCAAAAACAATATTTCTTTTCCAGGTTTATATTCACCGCTTTTAACTTTGATAATAATATATAAGAATTTAAATGTAACTCCTATTATAATTAAAATTAATCCAAAAGCTTCCACTTGAATTATTTTTTTCAGCAAAATACCTGTAACCAAAAAGATGATTCCAATGAATAATAAGGTTTTAGATCGCATAAGTTTAATTTGAATGTAAATATAAATATAAAGTATTTAAGCTTGATAAGCTTTCCATATTTTTGGATAAGTTAAATGTGACTCTATCTTTAACTAATAATTAAATTAGGTTTAATTTTTAATATATAAAAGGCATTAAAAGCATCATATCTCAATCTTCAATGTAACTTATGTTACATAAAAAGTTTTTTTTAATTATAACTTGTCGGCTAAATTCTCTCCAAGATTTTAATAATGATTAATAGCTAGTGGCATGTGCAATTTGTATGTGCCTTTTTTTTGTCTTTAAAACGGACTAATCTATAAAATAAAGAGTTTTTTTTTAAATGTATTGTACAACATGTATTTTTGCTAAATTGCAAAGAATATACTAATCCTTTTTACATGGTTACTTTAAAACAGTTGGCAAAAGAGTTAAATGTCTCTATTTCTACGGTTTCCAAAGCTTTAAATAATAGTGAGGAGATAGGAGAGGAAACCGTAAGGCGTGTTAAGGAACTTGCCGAGTTGTATAATTATTCACCAAACAAAGTAGCATTAAGTTTAAAACAAAATAGGACTAAAACAATAGGGGTTATTATTCCAGATATCCTTAATTATTTTTTGGCAAAAGTATTATTTGGTATAGAGCGGGAGGCTACCCAAAGAGGTTATAATATCATGACCTGTATTTCTAACGAATCGTTGGAAAAAGAAAAAAAGGCATTAGAAGTTTTGGCTAATGGAAGTGTAGATGGTTTTATTTTGTGTGTTGCTGAAGAAACACAGATAAAAAATGAAATTAACCATTTTAAAAAAACTATTAACCAAGGATTACCCATTGTCATGTTCGACAGGGTAGCATACGATGTGTTTTGTGACAAAGTAATAGCCGATGATTTTGACGCCACTTATAATGCAACCAAAAATTTGATTTCTGAAAACAGAAAAAAAATAGCTTTTTTTAGTGGAATAGATGATTTAAGTGTTGGTAAGCTTAGGGAACATGGTTATAAAAAGGCTATCCTAGAGCAGGGTACCCAAGAACTATTGGAACTTAAGTTGAAGAAAGAAGATGATTACCAGCATAAAATAATATCCTTCTTTAAAGAAAACCAAAATGTAGATGGTGTTTTAGCAGCTGATAATACTTCTGGTGTTATCGCTATTAATGTGGCTTTACATTTGGGGTTACAGGTGCCAAAAGATATATCGGTTATTGGTTTTTCAAGTCAATCGGTGTCACAACATTCTATTCCTAAACTTACTACAATTAGACAACATGCCAAACAGATAGGTGCTAATGCGGCAGATTTGTTGATCAAACGATTAGAGAAAAAGCACGATGAAGTTTTGGAATATAAAACAACCATTGTTAAAACGAGTTTAATTAATAACCAATCCACTTTAAACAGGTAATATTAAGTTTCCTTTTACCGAAAAAACGTATTTCATCGATAAAAAACGTATTTCATCGAATTTGTTATTCAATAAAATTCACTTTAACCTATTTTAGTGTACGCTTAACGATAAAAGCACAATCCCCTCAGTGCTGTTAAGATAAATTAATCCATTTTTTGACCGTAAGGTCTTTTTCCCTCAAAATTTAAATAAATGAAATCTGAGCGCTTTTTTGTGTTCGATTTTGAAGTTAATTATTCCATTTTTCCCTCGTTAAAGATTTTGGTTCACCAAAGGCTTTATCAAGTTTAGTATTTAAAGTTTTTAAATCAATAGAAAAAAGAGTTTAACCTTAAAATCGAATATTTATGAAAGCCCTAAAACTTATATTGTTAGTTACTGTGTTTTTTACAGCCCTTACCTCTTGTACCAAGCAAGATTTAAATGAAGATGACGTATTACTAGCACCAAATACCACTTTAATTGTTGGTGATGGTACTATAGAAACAAGATAGTATTAGAAAAATATAATTTATTAAGGCCTTTATCGTACGATAAAGGCCTTATCTTTTTATAAATAAAAAAATATAGATACATTTGATAAACCCGATATGATAATCTGTTGAAACATAAACTTTGGTTTTTATTATGCTTTATAACTTCACTCTCTCTTTCACAGGAGAGTCTTGCTCCTATTTTAGATAGTATAGAATATTACATAAACAGTTCCTCAAATAGTAAACTAGAAAATCATATCCTATTAAAACATGCTAATAGAGCTAAACTACTAGCAGAAAATTATCAATTGGATTCCTTAGTTGTTGATGCGTCTATTAATTTGGCTTCTATTTACAGAAATAAAAAGGACTATAACTTATTTTTATTATACAGCCATAAAGCTTTAAGTTTAGCAAGTCGTATTAAAGATACAGGCTCTTTAGCTTTATTGAACAAAAATTTAGGATATTATTATTATGATAAAATACCAGATAGTGCTTACTATTATGATGACCGGGCTGAAAAACTTTACAGGCATATTGATGATAAATTAAACACAGCAATAGTGCTTTTAGATATTGCTTTATTGCAAAAGCAGGAAAAAGATTTAACGGGCAGTGAATTAACTTCGGTTGAAGCGTTATCTCTATTAGACGAGCTAGACCAAACAGATGCGGTAAAAGAATATCAAGTGCATTTTTATAATAACCTTGGTCATGTATTTAAAATTTTAGAGCAATTTGATGAGGCTATTTCCTATTATGAAAAGGCTTTAAAGAGACAGATGCAGTTTAATGCTGAAAATAAAGGCATGGTAAATAATCTGAAAAACAATTTAGCGGTAACCTATAAAGATGCCGGTAAGTTTGTTTTAGCCCAAGAGCTTCTAAAGGAAATTTTGGCCGATCCTAATTTGTTAAGTAAGCGACCTGATTTTTATGCTGTTGTTCTTGATAATTATGCACATACTTTACACTTGTCAGGTAAAAAAGAGCAGTTACCATATCTATATCATCGCGCATTAAAAATTTGTGATAGTATAGATAATGATGTTTATACCATTATTATTAATCAGCATTTAGCGAAGTATTATCAGAAATATAATAATCTGGATTCGGCAAAATATTACGCGTATCAATCTAAGTCTATATCAGAAAAATATTCAAAAGATGATTTGCTTCGCTCCCTATTGCTATTGTCTGAACTGGAATCGGATAGTATAGCAGTAAAATTTTATGATTCTTATATAAAATTAAGTGATAGCCTTTTAAAAATTGAACGAGCTACACGTAACAAATATGCTAGAATTCATTACGAAACCGAACAAATAGAGCGCGAAAATAAACAGATAGCCAAGGAGCGTTTGTGGTTGCTAATTATTTCAGTTGTCTTAATTATTACTTTTGTTTTATTATATATTGCAATTACGCAGCGAAATAAAAACAAGGAGTTACAGCTTATTCAACAACAACAAGAAGCAAATGAAGAGATATACAACCTCATGCTTTCACAAAATGAAAGTATAGAAGAAGCAAGAACCCAAGAAAAGAAACGGATATCTGAAGAACTCCATGATGGTGTGTTAGGGAGACTATTTGGTACAAGGTTAAGCCTCGATAGTTTAAATATGGCCACCAGTACGGAAGCTATTAAAACTAGAGGGCAATATATTGAAGAATTAAAAACCATAGAACAGGATATTAGAAAAGTGTCCCATGAATTGAACACTGATTTTGTGGCAGGTAGCGGTTTTATGGATATTTTAAAAACATTGGTTGAGACACAATGCTTGGCCTACGATTTAAAGTATAAATTGGATTACGGTGAAGTAATAAATTGGGATGAAGTGTCTAATATAAAGAAAATCCACATTTATAGAATTGTACAAGAGGCATTACATAACATATATAAACATGCCAATGCTAAGCATGTAAAAATTAGCTTTAAATTAAAAAATAATGTAATTTGCTTAGCTGTTGAAGATGACGGTAAAGGGTTTGATGTTAACAAAGCAAAGTCTGGTATAGGTCTTAAAAATATACATGCCAGAATTAAAGGCATTAATGGAAAAATAAAAATCAATTCAGAAATAGCCAAAGGAACCAAAGTAAGTATAGAAGTCCCTATACCCTAACGACAATTATGACTGAAAGAATAAAAATACTAATGATCGATGACCATCCAATGATTATTGAGGGTTATCAAAACACACTGCAATTTACCAAAAAAGAAAATCAAGAACTACGTATAGATATTGCCAACAATTGTGATGAGGCACTTAGGTTTATGGATAAATCCGTAGCCCAAAACGATCCCTACAATGTATTGTTTGTGGATATAAGTTTGCCGCCTTCATCCGATGGTACTATGAATTCTGGTGAAGATCTAGCAGAACATGCGCGAAAGATTTTGCCCAGAGCAAAGATTATTATTCTTACTATGTTTAATGAGTCATTTAGAATTCACAACATCATTAAAACTATTGATCCTGAAGGATTTCTAATAAAAAGTGATTTAACTTCTAGCGAATTGGCAAGTGCGTTTCAAGCGGTCCTTTACAATCCACCTTTTTATAGTGGTACGGTAAATAGCCATATTAGAAAAACGATAACCAGTGATATTGTAATTGACGAAAAAAATAGAAAGATTCTACACCTATTATCACAAGGGGTTAAAACCAAAAGCCTAGCCTCGCATTTAGATATGTCCTTGAGTGCTGTTGAAAAAAGAAAGCGACAACTTAAAGATTTGTTTTGTATTGAAGACGGTCAAGATGAAACCTTGTTAAATGAGGCTAGAAAGCAAGGGTTTGTATAATTTTTTTATTAAGAAACACCTTATTATTACTAGAACTTACAATTATACCGTAATGTGTTTACGGTTTTTCCGCAGCAAAAAGTTAAAACTAATGTTTAGGTTTGTAATATCAACACTACAATTTAATTAATCCCTCAAATTTATTGTTGATAATAGCAATTTACATAGGCCCTGTGGAGGTGAGAGACCCATAGGGCTTCTTCTATTCTTATGGTTTGATGTATAAGTTAAACAAGAATGGCTATAAAAAGACCTAAGTAAATTATAGCCACAATAAACTTAATAAATGTTGAGGTTAGAAAACCAATAAAAGATCCAAAGGCAGCCTTAAATGCAATTTTGGAATCGTTCCTGTTTATAAGTTCCCCGACAAGAGCGCCTAAAAATGGACCAATGATAATACCACCAGGAATTGGAGTGAACAGCCCAATAATGAGGCCTAGAGTTGTGCCAATCATGCCCAATCTACTACCGCCAAAGCGTTTGGTGCCTATAGCGGGGATTATATAGTCCAATACCCAAATTAGTAATGCAGTAATTAGCGTGATAACCAAAAAGGAAGTATTCATAGGAATACCTTCTGTAAAATGAACAATTAACAATCCCACCCAGCTGGTTAATGGGCCTGGCAAAATGGGAAGAAAACTTCCAATAATTCCAAGAACCATAAATAACGAGGCAACAAAAATTAAAAAAATATCCATAAACAGATTTAAGTTTTACAATGAATAAGACGTTTTTGAATACTAAATGTTACATTTTTAAACTAAAAAATTAGTTTAAACTAATTTTTTAGTTATATTTGTTTAACTAAATGTTTAGTTCAACATTTAAAAAATAAAAAATCATGTTACAACTTACCAAGGCAGAAGAGGAGATCATGCAAATACTTTGGCAGCTAGGCAAAGGCAATGTTAAAGCGATAATAGGGTACTTACCAGAGCCGAAACCAGCGTACAATACCGTGTCTACCATAGTGAGGATATTGGAAAGTAAAGGTTTTGTCGATCATGAAAAAGAGGGTAAGGGTCATGTGTATTTTCCTTTGATTAAACAGCAGGATTACAGTAATCAATCCTTAAACAAATTAGTAGATAATTATTTTCAAGGATCTTTTAAGAGTATGGTGTCCTTTTTTGTAAAGAAGAATGATGTAAGTCTAAAGGAATTGGAGTCTATTTTAAAAGAAATCAATAAAGAGCATTGATCATGGCACATTATATTATTGAAACTATAGCCTTTCAAGTATTTTTCTTATTGATATACGACCTGTTTTTAAAAGGGGAGACCTTTTTTAATTGGAATCGATTTTACTTAATCGTGACAGCTTTGTTGTCGGTTATATTACCTGTTGTAGAGGTAGAACGGTTTAAAAAAATCATGCCCCAAGAGTATATGTTTTCGTTGCCAGAAATCATTTTGGGACAATCCACATCTAATATTGTAAATCCAATTGAGCTGGATGCCGTGGTGATTCAAAATAATGAATACATGTCCTTTTGGGAGATTGTATTTTATGCGGGCATGGGCTTAGCAGCTTTGGTTTTTCTAATAAAGGTTATTAGGATTTTGCTATTAATCCTGAAAAATTCCAAGGTCAATTTTGGTAGGTTAACCTTAGTTAAACTTTTAAATAGTAGTGCTGCTTTTTCCTTTTTTAGATATGTGTTTTTAGGGGAGTTGTTAAAGGAAGACGAAAAGCAATCTATTTTAAAGCACGAGGTCGTTCATGTAAAACAAATGCACAGTTTGGATCTTTTGTTTTTTGAACTGTTCCGCATTTTATTTTGGTTTAATCCTTTGGTATACATTTACCAAAATAGAGTCACTGCGCTTCATGAGTTTATAGCCGATGCCGAAGCGGTAAAGCATGAAAGTAAATCGAAATATTATCAAAATCTCTTGGCACAAGTTTTCGAAACGAAAAAAATATCATTCATCAATCCATTTTTTCAACAATCATTAATCAAAAAACGAATCGTTATGTTACAAAAATCAAAATCAAAACAAATTAATCTTTTAAAGTATGCCTTATTGATTCCTATGGTGGTAGGGATGCTTGTTTATACTTCTGCTGAAGCGCAAGAAACTAAAATCGAAAATCAAGATTTAAGCCAATATAGTTATTCTTTAAAAAAAGGGGAAGAACTTATTGGAGAGAAAAAGAAAATTCATGAAAAGTATGAAGCCTTTTTAAAGGCAAATAATAAGGATTATGTGAGTTGGACACACATTGATAGAAAAAATAATACAATAAATTATAGCGTACATCATGTAAATGAAAAAGTGCCAGAAGGTTTTTCTAAAAGTGAAGTAGGCTCTCTAGATGGAACATCTTACGTGGCGTATTTTAATTGGGGAACTCCACCACCACCATCCTCAACACCGCTTTCTGAAGAAGAAAAAAAGAAAAGGGAAGAGGAACTTTCATTGTTAAAAGAAAAATATAAAGATTCATCTGTTGTGCCATTTTCGGTCATAGATCAAGTTCCTGTGTTTCCTGGATGTGAAAACCTGTCAAAGGAAGATCAAAAAGCATGTATTTCCAATAGTATTGCTAAACACGTGAATAGAAATTTCAATACTGGGATAGCCAGTCAATTGGGGTTAGTGGGTAGACAACGCATTAACGTGATTTTTAAAATTGATACAGAAGGCCATGTTACAGGTATTAGATCAAGGGCTCCCCATCCCAAATTGGAGGAAGAAGCTATTAGGGTCATAAAAACACTGCCTCAAATGACTCCAGGAAAACAAAAAGGAAAAGCAGTTATTGTACCTTATTCATTACCCATTATCTTTCAAGTTCAAGACCAATCGGTTGCAGATGAAACAGTGGTTGTTGCTTATGGTCAAACCCCTTCAAAAAATAAGTTATCAGAAGATATTGAAGTGCCTTTTGCGGTGATTGAGGAAGTGCCTATTTTCCCTGGATGTGAAACCTTAACGACAAATACCGAGAAAAGACAATGCATGACTGAAAGAATCCAAGAATTTGTGGCTAAAAACTTTAACACAAAATTGGCTACCGATTTAGGGTTAACAGGTAGACAACGTATTAATGTGATTTTTAAAATTGATGCGGAGGGCAACATTACTGGTGTTCGCTCTAGGGCTAGTCACCCTAAATTGGAAGAAGAAGCCGTTCGGGTTATTAGTGCCTTGCCCAAAATGATTCCCGGAAAACAAAAGGGAAAAGTGGTAACTGTTCCTTATTCATTACCCATTATTTTTGAAGTTGAGAACGATACGCAAATGCTGGATGAAGTATCTGTTGTTGGCTATGCCGATGATACTTTGGGAGGTTTGGCTGTACCTTTTGCTATTTTAGATAAGGTACCTACTTTTGCAGGTTGTGAAAGTTTATCTCAAGACGAACAAAGAAAGTGCGTATCTAATGAAATTCAGAAGCATGTCAATCGAAATTTTAATACAAATTTGGCAAAAAGCTTAGGTTTAAAAGGGCAACAACGCCTCATGGTTGTTTTTAAGATTACAAAGAAAGGTAGTGTAGAAATTGAAAAATCAAGAGCTCCTCATCAAGTATTGGAAGAGGAAGCAGTCAGGGTAATAAAAACATTGCCAAAAATGACCCCTGGCGAACATAAAGGTAAAAGAGTAGATGTGCTTTATTCTTTACCTATCATCTTTCAGGTGCAAGATTAAATATGTTTATTAACTCTAATTTTTAGATGCTGAATTATTTAAAACCGAAGTTCCAACTTCGGTTTTTCTTTTAAATAGGTATTAAAAACCAAAAAAGTCGTATTTTTCGGGTATAGATTAATCCATGAAAAAAATCTGTATTTTTTTGGTCTGTCTTGCACTGTTTTCGTGCGAGCGTTTCAAAGTAAAAAAAACAACACCCGAAGCCATTTTAAAGGAAGAACTAAAAACCTTTAATTGGGATGAGGTAGATACTTATCCTAGTTTTAAAGCTTGTGATTCATCCTTGATAAAGCAAGAACAAAAGCAATGTTTTGAAGGTGTGCTGCGGGAGCATATTATGGCTAATTTACAAAAGGAGATTATTGTGGTTACCCAAGATATTAATGATACGATTAGTCTTGATTTTAAGGTGTCTGAAAAAGGCGATTTACAGCTTAATGACATTCAACTGGATTCTATTACCGAAAAGGAAATTCCCAATATAAAAATCTTGCTACATAAAAGTTTGGACTCCTTGCCAGATATTTTTCCGGCAGTAAAACGTGGACAACATGTTAAGACCGAATTCAAACTCCCAATTATTATAAATGTTAATTAAGCTACAAATTAAACTTGTAGCCAACCGAAAAGGTTATTGGAAAATGCCCATTATTCTTTACAAAAAGAGAAACAATTTCATTATAAATTAGGGTAATATAACCCTTCTCTGAAACCTTAATATCACTGCCAATACCAAAAATAAAAGGCACTCTAAAGGTATTATTTTTTACGGTCATTTCTTCAAGTGTCATGTTTTCATTTTCAACTAGTATCACATGTTTTGAAAATGTGTAGGTCGCTAATTGAAGGTTTATATAACTGTTAAAAACAGAACAATTGATAAACCGAAATCGATAACCCAAATTTATTATGGTAGATGTATAATTAAAATCATCACTTTTTAGGGTTTGTTCTATACCAATAAAACCCGATTGTCTAGGGCGTTCTTTTTTTTCAAATAGCTCCAGTTCTGTCCCAAAATACACCGTTTTAGTATTGTTGGTGTTTTCAACAAGCGGATGGTTTGTTAGGCCACCAAAAACGCCTAACCTAATTTGGGTTTCTACTTTGTCTTCGGTATAGGCATAACGTCTTGTTCCCTTTTTATTGTATGCTTTAATGAATTGTTTAAGGCCATATTTGCTGAATGCCACTTGTTCTGTTGACATATTGGACTCTTTGGTCAATTCGGTTAATGTATGTCTAAATTCATTAAAATAGGTGCTATCTATATCTCTAGTGTTAATAAGCTCTTGTATGTTATTGTTGCTATCCCTTACAAAAAACCGATAACCTTTATCCAATTTTAAGGTCAACAAATCTAAATCACCTTCAACCTCGGTATTTAAAATTAAAGTTTCACCTTTTATGGTATAATGTTCTTGAGCAATAGAGTAAAAAGTAGGGGTTAATAAAAGAATGAATAAAAGGGAAAGCGTTTTCATTTATAAGGGCTGTTGGACTCCAATAAAAATAATAAAAATAAACGAGAAAAAGTTAAATTTTAAACGTTCTGTCTTTCCACTTATAAGGTCTAAACAAAGCACTAAATGCAATATAGGTACTTGTTAATGGATAGATAATAAAGCTTATAAAATAACTTTTTAAGCAGTCTTTTTGATCGAAAAATAAAGCCGATTGATAAATTAAACATAAGTCTACACTAAACTTAATAATAATAAGATATAGTAATGGTTTAAAGCTTAAGTATCCTGCCAGGGAAAGTATTAATAAACTGGGAATCACTATATTCATTAAAAGAACTATTAGGCCAGTTAGTTTACCAAAACTATTTTTGTAATGCCTTGTTTTTGAGGCCCATCGAATTCGTTGTTCTATATAGCTTTTCCATGATATTTCTGGATGGGTTGTTACAACAGCTTGTTCACATTTTAAATAATTAACTTTTTTTGGTGAATGCTTCAATGCCTTTTCTAAAAAGAAAATATCATCGCCACTGGCAATATGGGTGTTTCCCTCAAATCCTTGAAGCTCATAAAACAATGTCTTTTCATATCCTAAATTAGCTCCATTGCATAAAAACGGTTTCTCAATGCCAAATCCACCTAAAGTGGCACCCTGTAAGCTAAGCATATCCAAAACTTGAAATTGATTTAAAAATGTTTGTTCCAATAACAATTTAACCGGAGCAACAACAAATTTGCTTTTAGTGCATTGGATAAATGTGTCAAAACTATTCAGCCAATATTTGGGTGCCGTGCAATCGGCATCTGTAGTGATAATCCAATCGTGTTTTGAAGTTTTTATGGCTGCTGTAATAGCATCTTTTTTAGGTGCGTTTGAAATTCTTTTATTTTTAATAATCGAAATGTTGTAGCAATTGTTTAAGTATTCCTCTATGATTTTAACAGAAGCATCGGTAGAGTCATCATCAACAAAAATAATATCAAACAGATGCTTTGGATAAGCTAAGGCTTTAATCGACTGTAACAAAGCGGGTAAATGGTTAGCTTCATTTCTAAACGGTATAACTACAGTAAAGGTAGTTTTAGGTTCAATATCATGAAGATGAAAGGTATTTACTTTGTCGTACCCCCAAATAAAAAGTCCAATAATGATAAGATAGATAATGGTTATGAACAAAACAATATATATCATGATTCCATGTCGTTTTTGGGAAGTTTAAATAGGATGACATAATAACTGCCAACAATACTTGGCAATGCAAAATTAAGGATCCACATGAGGGATGTTATTGTCAAAATAATTATGCTGTCCAAATTCAAAAAAGAAAACAGGTAAACGGCTATGCTACTTTTAATTATTACATCAAATATAGAAATAGTAGGTATAATAGATGCTAAAAGATACATTGTAGTAATAACGACCATACTTTCTAAATATAACATATCAATCCCAAACAGCAACAATAAAACGTGAAACTGAAATGAAAAGATACCATAACGGATTATGGCATATAAGCCGCCTTTCACCAATACATCTTTAGGAAAACAGATAATATAATGTTTAGTTTTACTTAAAGGAATACCTCTAATTTTAATAGTGTTCTGTTTAACCCACAAAAATATAAGAACTACTATTGTGCTAATAGAAACTAAAAGAATTATAAGTTTGAAATAGTTTATTGGTGGATTATACCGATTAATAAAAAATAAGAATCCAATAATGCCAAAAATCAAAGTAGTGCCCATTTGTAACATATTGCTTATAAAGTTAATGAGCATTATACGTTTTCGTTTAATTTTACTGTAGTAAATCGATTTTATACCATATTCTCCTACTCTATTAGGTGTGAATAGAGAAGCAGTTAATGAACTTAAGCTTTGTTTTAATGCCTCATAGAATGTTATTTTTTGCACATACGACACCAAATTTTGCCATTTTAAAATTTCAAAAAACCAGTTAAAGCTGCTCAAAAGAAATAAAAGAAGACCGTTTTTCAATGAGAGCATCTTGTTTTTGGTTAAAGATTCAATAAAATTCACAAAATCCAATTGATTGTTAGACGTTAATTTTTTGTAGATAAAGTAAAATGCAAACAATACAATGCCTAATTTAATGAGCACAAAAAAGAATTGTTTAGCTTTGTAGGGTAGCGTATCCATAGTGTGATGCAAAATAAACTAATATTGTTTTATGACCTCAAATTTTAAACCTTTCAAACTACAATTATTTTTGTTAGTATTATTAATGACAGGGTTTAATGGAGTTGCCCAAGATACAAGTACATTTAAGGCGCAAATAGCTTTGGGTGTAAACAAGCCTTCAGAAGACGGATTTGTTCAAGGATTTGAAGCAAAGTCCTATAATTTTCCTACCGTGAATTTAGGCTTGCAATACATGTTTAAGCAAAGGTGGGGTGCTAAGTTAGATTATGGTTTTAGTAGAATGTCAAATGAGGATAGTGCCCAGGAATTTAAATTAAACTTTTCTCGAATCAATATACAGGCGGTATATGATGCTTCACGAATTATTAGTTTTTTACCCTCAGGTATGGGGACTTTTATCCATGCAGGTCCTGGGTTTTCTATGGTTAAACCATTAGGCAATTATACCCAAAATGACACGTCTTATTTTAATGTTATGGCAGGGGTGGAATTTCATTATGGGTTGTCTGATAAGTTGTCTTTGTTTTTGGATGCGTCTTATATAAATGGATTTAGTAAAGATTTTGATCCCATTTCAAATGGTTTCGGATCGTTTAACGGGAATGTGTTAACTCTAACCGTTGGCGCTTCCATTTCATTGAGTGGGTGTTATTATTGTGAATAAAATGGCTAAAGAGCGTATTATTTTAGGAATCGATCCAGGGACGACCATTATGGGGTTTGGACTCATAAAAGTAGATGGAAAAACCATGCGATTTATGCAGCTGAATGAGCTCGATTTAAAAAAATACGACGATCACTATTTGAAGCTTAAGTTGATTTTTGAACGTACCATTGAGCTCATTGAAACCCATCATCCCGATGAAATTGCTATTGAAGCTCCTTTTTATGGAAAAAATGTACAGAGTATGCTCAAGTTGGGACGTGCCCAAGGTGTAGCTATGGCTGCTGGACTTAGCCGACAAGTCCCTATTACCGAGTATTCACCAAAAAAAATAAAAATGGCCATTACTGGCAATGGTAATGCGAGCAAGGAGCAGGTGGCCAAAATGCTACAAAGCTTACTAGGGTTACAAACCCTCCCTAATAATTTGGATGCAACCGATGGTCTGGCCGCTGCGGTTTGCCATTTTTACAATTCAGGGAAGGTTAGTTTGGGTAAAAGTTATTCAGGTTGGGCAGCATTTGTAAAACAGAATCCCAAAAAAATTGGTTGATTTGTTTGTTGGTAGTTGTTTAATTGTCGTTCCTGCAGAAGCAGGAATCGATTTGTAGTAATATTCAATGGTTTATTTGATAATCATATTTTTAGTTCTATTTATTCTAGAATTATATCAAACAAAGTTTAAAAAGAAACCTTACAAGTATATCTGGTTTTTAATCGTCATGGTTTTTAGTGTTTATGGATATTCTGTTTATTTGGCATTTAAAAGGAGATTTGTAGTTAAAAGACAGTTTAAGCCTGGGTTTACCCACTACAGGTCAAAAACCTAAATATTGCATACGGTACTTAATACTATATGAGCGGCATCTACATCCATATCCCATTTTGCAAGCAAGCGTGTTACTATTGCGATTTTCACTTTTCCACGTCATTAAAGAAGAAGGAAGAACTTATACTGGCTCTTGTAAAAGAATTAGAGTTGCGAAAAGAGGAATTGCAAGAGCCTGTTGAAACCATTTATTTTGGTGGTGGCACGCCCTCGCTATTAACGATTGAAGAGTTGCAATTTTTGATTAATGAAGTTTATAAAAACTATACAATTTCTGAAAACCCCGAAATTACCTTAGAAGCAAACCCTGATGATTTAATTGAAAATCCGTTGTCACCTCGAGCGGAGTCGAGAGGTCTCACCAGTAAAAGTATATTTAAAGAGTATAAAACCCTAGGCATTAACCGACTTTCAATAGGCATTCAATCGTTTTTTGAAGACGATTTAAAAAATATGAACCGTGCCCATAACGCAGCGGAAGCTAAACGATGTTTGGAAGAAGCTACAAAATATTTCAATAATATAACTATTGATCTTATTTACGGGATTCCAAATATGGATTTGGAAAAGTGGGATAAAAACCTAGAACAAGCTTTTAATTTTGGAATTAATCATATTTCTAGTTACGCCTTAACCGTTGAACCAAAAACAGCTTTGGACAGTTTTATTAAAAAAGGAATTTACCCACCTTTGGATGAGAATTTGGCATTGCAGCACTTTAACCATTTAGTAGAACGGACCACCCAAGAAGGATTTGTACACTATGAAATTTCGAACTTTGCAAAGCCAAATTATTTTTCTAAGCACAATACTAGTTATTGGCAAGGGAAACCGTATTTGGGTATTGGGCCTTCGGCACATTCGTTTAATGGTAATGAACG
The DNA here is from genome assembly GCF_022662175.1 of Aestuariivivens marinum. Taxonomy (GTDB): domain Bacteria; phylum Bacteroidota; class Bacteroidia; order Flavobacteriales; family Flavobacteriaceae; genus Aestuariivivens; species Aestuariivivens marinum. The sequence continues at coordinate 1,197,206 of NZ_JAKMCR010000001.1, forward strand.
AAGTTGGAATGTTTCGAATAATACGAAATACATTCAAGCAATTCAAAAAGGAGCATTACCGTGTACGGTAGAAAAGCTAACCAAAGTAGATCATTTTAACGAGTATGTCATGACTGGCTTACGAACCATTTGGGGTATATCCTTAGAAAAGATAGAAACCCATTTTGGGAGCGATTATTTACAACATTTAAAAGTTTCAGCAAAAAAATATATAGATGAAGGGCTACTTGTCATTTCGACAGAGCATGGCGACAAGAAATCATATAAATACACTCTCAAGACTACACTAAAAGGTAAGTTTTTGGTTGATGGCATTGCATCCGAACTCTTTATGATTTAGTATATTTGGAGATAAAACTTCAAATTAAAAATACTGAAAATAAATTCAGCATAAATGATTGCAACAATACAATACAACTCTAGAAAACTTAAAATAGACTTAGAAAAACCTCTGGATATTTCCATGCCTTTAACAGCTTCACAAAAAAATGTTAATGCATGGTATATAGGTGGGCCAAAAATAGAACCTGTAAAAGAGGGTAATTGGACAGCGTCAGTAAGTGAAGGTGCAAGGATCAATTTTAACAACATTTATTTTAATCCTCATGCCCATGGCACCCATACCGAGTGTGTTGGCCATATTACTAAAAAGGTTCATTCCATAAATAAAAACCTTAAGCAGTTTTTCTTTTTAGCTGAAGTGATTACAGTTGCCCCTGAAACTTATATGAAAGATAGGGTCATTTCAAAAAAACAGATACAATTTGCATTGGGCAATAAGAAAAGGGATGCTGTGGTTATTAGAACCATTCCAAATACAAAAGAAAAAATATCAAAGCAATATTCAAACACTAATTGGCCTTATTTATTGAGGGAAGCAGTTGATTATTTAGTTGAAAAAGGAATTAAACATCTTTTAATTGACATGCCCAGTATTGATAAGGAAAAAGATGGTGGCGAGTTATTGGCTCATAATGCGTTTTGGAATAACAACGGAAAATTGAGAATGGATGCCACCATAACCGAATTTATTTATGTGTCCAATAAAATTGCTGATGGTGAGTATCTATTGAATTTACAAATAGCTCCTTTTGAGAACGATGCAACACCAAGTAAACCCATATTATATAAAATTGAAGATTAATGCTTGCGAATATAGAACAACTTCGGGAGTATTGCATTAATAAGAAAGGAGTTACCGAATAATTTCCTTTTGATGTGGACATCTTAATGTTTAAGATGTTGGCAAAATGTTTGTAATTGCACCTTTGGATCAATGGGAAAAGGAGATACTTCAGTAACTGATAAGTGTGATCCAGAATACATATTCGAACTACGAGAACAGTTCCATAGTATTTACGTTGGTACCTATATGAGTAATAAACATTGGAATACACTTACTATCTATAGAAGTGGGCTTTTAATTAATTTTATTATGGAATTAATTGATCATTCTTACGATATGGCTGTTAAGTGAATGACCAAACCTTAGGAACAAGTTAAATAGTATGTAAGATAATTCAAAAATTTATCGTATATTTAAATTCTCCTCTAGATTAATTGATGATAGTGCATGATGTACGCCTTTGAAAAGACAAGGTAAATACCCCCATAATCTAACAGCAAAGTTTTAATTTTTTATACTATACTAACTTTAATTTTTTACAGATTATGAAAACTACTAATCAATTTCTTTCAGCAATGTTAATTATGCTTTTACTGGCAATGCCAATGTTTACTTTTGCTCAGGACGAAGAGCCCAAACGCCCTGAGTATATTACCGTAACAAAATCGTATTGGAACAAGAATTATAAGGGCACTCCAGAAGAATGGACAGCTACCGAGAAAGAATACAAGGAAAAGGTGACCAAAAAGAATGAATATATAATGGGCGCTAATTATTTTATGCATCTTTTCACAGCTAACAGTAACGAAGTAATTTATGTGCAATCCTATCCTAATTGGGAAGCCATCGATAAGGCAGCTGCTAGAAATGCTGAACTTGAAAAAGAAGCCTGGCCAGATGAGGAAGAACGTAAGGCCTTTTTAAAGAAACTTAACTCGGCGTATTCCATTTTCCATTCTGATGAAATATACGCTACGCTTCCTGGTGCCAAACATTTTGAAGGTGAAATAACCGATGATACGGTTATGTATTTACGCCAAAACACTATGGCATTTCCAGAAGATGGCTCTATGGAAGAATGGCAAACATTAAATAAGAAAGTCTTTGAAAATGTGATTCTTAAAAACGAGTATGTTAAATCCTATTACCCTAGTATGCATGCTTGGGGGTCTGATAGAAGACATTTTAATCAGGCCATGCATGCAGACTCTATGTGTGATTTGGAGAAAATGTTTGAAAAGTATCAAGAATTAATAAAAGAAGCGCTTACTGAAGATGAACGTAAAGCTTATAATAAATACTTTAAAAGCCATGGCGATTATCTTTATGCACCACTTAAGCTATAGGATAGAAAAATAATTTTGCAAAAGGGTGCCCTAGGCACCCTTTTTGTTTTTTGAAGTTCCTATTTTTAAGTGTATTATTGCAAAAATTAAAATATGGGTATTTTACAAACCTTAAAGGAAAGAAGTAATGCTACTTGTGAGTTGTGTGGGACTTCAGAAGGTCTAAGGCAATATACTATTCCTCCTTCGTTAAATGAAAATGTAGATAATGATGTGTTGTTATGCAATACCTGTTTTGATCAGGTTGAAGGTAACGTAGAAATGGATCCAAACCACTGGCGTTGTTTAAACGAAAGTATGTGGAGTGAGCATGTGGCGGTTCAAATTATGGCTTGGCGTATGTTGCAAAGACTTCGTAACGAAGGATGGCCAAAAGATTTATTGGATATGATGTATTTAAATGATGATGCTCTGGCGTTGGCAAGTGCCACAGGAGAAGATAAAGATTCAAGTGAACAAATCATCCATAGGGATTTTAACGGAGTTGAATTAAAAACTGGTGATGCCGTTGTTTTGATAAAGGATTTAAAAGTTAAGGGGACCAGTATGGTTGCCAAACAGGGAACTGTTGTAAAAAATATTCGTTTGGATTATAATAACGAAAAATATATTGAAGGTAAAGTAGGAACACAACAGATAGTTATTGTTACAGATTATGTTAAAAAAACTTAGTTTTTGTTATTCTTCTTTTTAAGAAAACCAAATCCTAAAGGAAACATAAAAAACAAGAACAGATACCTTCCGGTTGCTATACCATAGATAGTAATGCTAGCAAGAATTACCATGAGTAAAATTTTAAGGCTATAATTCATGTCACTAAAATAATTTACTAATTTCAAACATTAAATATACTCTAAAAGGTTAGGTGTTAGATTAATATTTGGGAGCTTTAACAAAGCTACTCCAGCAATTTTATTAATCTCTACATTTGCACGTTCGAATATACATTTTGTAAATATTGTTTTAAATTACATTCGCTCCTATTTTGGATGAGGTCTTGAAAAAGATTTGTTCGTCCCAAACATGTGTTTGATAAATAAGTGCTTTTATTTAAAATTGGGGTATTTAAGCCTTTTAAAATTATAAGGGAAGAAGATGTTTGGAGATTTTTTTTTGAAAAAAGATATAATAAGAAATCAAATTGAAGCATTCAAAATTTTACTAACAAGATGTATCTGCTATAATCTTCCATTCACCATCTATTTTTTTGAGTATAATCATAAAAATACCATTGGCATCACCAACCTCACGTTTTAAAAAGAATTCACCCAAAACAAAATAAGACTTATCTTCAATTGGAGAAATACTGTTAATTTTAAAGCTAAGCGTACCCGTATGTGCTTTTGAGGGATATCCTTTTTTATATCGTATCAAAGTATTTTTCCAACCCAAGGTAATGCCATTGGGGCTATAAAACTTGAGTGAATCACTTTTCCAATAACTTCCCATAAATTCTTCCAAATCGTAATTGTTCCAGGCCATTATTTGTTTTTCCAAAACGGTTTTAATGGCTTTAACATCATGTTTACTGTTTTGAGTATTACCAGACAGATAACCCATAAGACAAATAAGTAAGAATAAAGCACGCATAATGTTTCATTGTAATTAATTAAGCTAAATATACGAAACAAGAATTTTTAACAAGCGTAATTTTACTAAACATTGAGGTTGAACAATACCCAATAGGTTTAATTATATATTTTTATTCATTGATGTATTTAAAAGTTTAAGAGAAATTTAATCTTCTTATTAACCATTAGTTTTATTGTATTCTTATGGTTAATTTTGGGATCTTAAATAAAAATTTTATGAGTGTCCCAAAAATAAATTTATGTCTATTTTTATTAATGATGTTAAGCTGTTCTAAAGAGCCAATAACTCAAGTTAATGAAGAAGTCAATTTGCCAATTGAAGAACCAGAAACTTTCAACTATACCTCTGCTTCTAAATACAATTTAAATATCGTTTATTTTATTCCAAAGGATGTCCCTAAACGGATAGATTCCCATAAAAGATTAAGTGAGGTTTTTTTGCACGGACAAGAGTTTTTTAAAAAAAATATGAAAGACTATGGTTTTGGAGAGAAAACGTTTAATTTATTGGAAGATAAAGATAAGAATCGTGTAAAAATAGTATATGTAGAGGGTAAGCAAAACACATCCGAATACCCCTACTCAGGTGGAGCAGGAAAAGTGATGGATGAAATAAATACCTATTTTACGGCTAACCCTAATGAAAAAAGTAGTGATCATATAATAGTTATTATGCCCGTAAAAGATATTGATTTTCCAAATGTGCCATTTTATGGTATAGGGCGTTGGTGTTTTGCTTTAGATTATGATGAGATGGATGTAAAATATTTTGGGGGGACATCAAAATTAAGTACTAATGCTACTAAATGGATTGGAGGCTTATTACACGAATTGGGGCATGGTTTAAATTTGCCGCATAATAGTCAAAAAGTATCAGATCATCAAAATATAACCAAAGGAACAGCTTTGATGGGGGGCGGTAATTATACCTATGGTAGTACTCCTACTTTTTTAACTGAGGCAAGTTGTGCCATACTTAATAACAATCAAGTTTTTAATAATGTTGACAATGATTTTTATAACGGTGCAACAGCTCAAATTAAAAGTATTCAAGGAAGTTTTGAAAATGAGGCTTTGGTAATATCTGGAGCATTCGATTCGGATATTCCAGTGAATTATATAGGTTTTTATAATGATCCAGCAGATGATAATGCTGATTATGATGCAGTAACTTGGGCGTCACCGGTAAATAACAATAGTTTTAATATCACCATGCCTATAAGTGAATTTTATAAAAAAGGAGATACTGAATATATTCTACGCTTAAGAATGTGCCATGTCAATGGAGATATTTCAACATTTACCTACTCTTATAAGTTTGTTGACAATATACCAGTAATAGCATTTGGAGATAAAAATTATTTAGATAGTTCTACATGGGAAATTGTTTATTACAGTTCTCAAGAAGACAAAGGGGGGGAGGGGAACAATGGATTAGCTTCACAAATTATTGATGGCGATGATTCTACCTATTGGCATTCATGTTGGATAAATTGTAACGCCTCATACCCACATACTTTAGTTGTAGATGCCACCGAAACAATAACTGCTAAAGGGTTTTCCTTTTTACAAAGAAATGGGAGCAGAAAAGTAAAAGATGTAGAAATATTAATAAGTTCAGACAATAATGAATGGGAAAGCAAAGGTGATTTTACTTTAAAAAATATTAATACTATTCACCATATTGATTTAGCTGAAGAAACTTCATTTAGATATTTTAAAATTATTGCAAAATCTGCATTTGACGGACAACAGTTTGCAGCCTTGGCAGAGGTTAAATGTTTTTAAAAATACTTATAAAATCTTTACTTGTTTATTGTAAAAGGCTTCTTGTTGTTGTTTAATTAACTTGCGTGCCATACTCTTTTTGTAATTGTATAATTCTTCTTCTTTGTTAAGATCGTGATAAACCTTATCGTTAAGTATGTTATCTGTATATAACAAAGCTTGACGTTGATGCAAATTTTGCATGACCCAATTTTTTAAGTCTTCTTCTCTTTCATTATATTTTATATCGAATTCCCCTTTTGGAGATAATAATTTAGTAATAACAGGTGAAGTTTCAATAGCCAAAAACAAAAGAAATATAAAAAAGGATGGCAACCATGGCAATCTACCTAATGCGTTTATACGTGCCATCAAACCATCAAAATTATTAATAATGTACTGGGTACTCGTAATTTGGTTTTTCAAATTACCCTGAAGTTCTGCTATTTGATTTTCAAGAGCAGTAATTTTTGCTTTATTATCAATTTTTAGTTGTTGTAATTCAGCAAGAACTACGTCGTGCTTTTCACGTTTTTCTTTATAAACAGGGCCTTTGCCCAAGAGCTTAGTGCCTTCGCGGCCCTCGGCTTCGGCTATGTAGGTGTCGTAGAGTGTGTTTACTTCTGCTTCTTTAGAGATGATTTCATTTTGAAGTGTAGTTATGTCATTTTTAAGAGCGATAATGTTTGGGTTAAACTGTTCCTCAATTTGATTCTTGTTAGCTAAAGTCATGTTGTTTTTTTCTGTTAGCAGGACTTGGTCGATTTCTTTTTCAAATATTTTTAATTCTAGAGGTTTAGAGATTACAGCAGCGATAATGATTGCCAAAACAATCCGTGGCGAGGCTTGTATAAGTTCATCAATTACATTTCCTGTTTTTTTAATGGTAGATACAATATAGCGGTCCAAGTTAAAAATGAGCAGGCCCCATATAAAACCAAATAATATGGAAGTAAATAGGTTGTCAAAAACAGTGTATAGGGCATAGCTGGCAGCAATAAAGGCCATAAGAGCGGTAAAGAAAACAGTGGCGCCAATACCAGCGTATTTAATTTGTTCGCCTTGGGAACAGTCCTCTAAAAGCTGTGTGTCACTGCCAGAGCAGATGATAAAAAAGCGTTTTAACATAACATGGTTGATTTTGATTGATGCTTCGGCTGTGCTCAGCACAGGTTGATTACATATTAGAACGCAAAAAGTGTGAGAATGTTACATGTTTTGTGTGAAAAGCTCATGCTATTATATATATTACTGTGATTTTGTGTTAATCCTTATGCAACTTTTGTAACATTCTGTATGGTAGAATTACACTAATTTTAACGTATAAAACTAGAAATCATGACCACAACAGTAGTAATAGGAGGGAACTTTGCAGGTATGACCGCAGCCCTCGAGTTAAAAAGAAAAGGTAAAAAAGAACATAAGGTTATTATGGTGGATAAATCACCATTGTTTTTATTTATTCCTTCTCTTATTTGGGTGCCTTTTGGTAGGCGTGAGATAAAGGATATTTCTTTTAGAAAAGATACCATCTTAAAAAAGAAAGGTGTTGAATTTATGCATGCAGAAGCCCTTCGTGTTGATACTGAAAAACAAATTGTACTTACTGATAAGGGTGAAGTTAATTATGATCATTTAGTTATCGCAACAGGACCGAAAGTGAAATTTGATGTGGCACCGGGGATTAAGGAATATGCCCATTATATTGGTACGCCCAATGGCGCTATGAAAACACGGGCCGCTTTAGAGGCTTTTAAAAATGAACCTGGCGATATTGTTATTGGAGCCACCCAAAATGCAGGATGTATGGGTGCTGCTTATGAATTTTTGTTTAACGTTGAAAAATGGCTACGCGAACAACATATTAGAAAAAAAGTGAATTTGTATTGGATTACCCCAGAAACGTTTTTAGGGCATTTTGGTATTGACGGTATGACAGGAGGTGAAACCATGCTCAAGTCCTTTATGAAAATGTTCAATATTCATTATAGAACAGAAGTAGGTATAAAAGAGGTGCAAAAGGATAAGGTTGTTTTAAGTACCGATGAAGTTATTAATAGTAAGTTTACCATGTTGATGCCACCTTTTGTAGGTGTTGATTTTGTAACGAAATCGGAAGGATTAAAGGCTACGCCAGCAGGTTATATTCCGGTAACGGATGATTACAGACATACCGAACTCCCTAATGTTTGGGCAGCAGGTATTGCAGTAGATGTTAAGTTGCCTTTTACACCAGGGAAAGTGCCTTTCTCTTCACCTAAAACGGGATATCCATCTGATGAAACTGGGAAAATTGTTGCCGAAAATATTTATCGAGTTTCTCAAGGAAAAACTAAACTAAAGCAAAAGGCTTGGGGTAAAATACCAGGTATTTGTGTGATGGACGCAGGTAAAAAAGAAGTTATTATTTTGAGTAATAGCCTGTTTAAACCACGTAATTTTGCTATCATGATTCCGAATGTGATTTTTGATTTTTCTAAGGTGTTATTTGAAAAGTATTTTCTTTGGAAAACAAAGCATGGGTACTCTCAATTACCCTAGTGTGGTTTGATTGAAAACAAGGGACTATTTATATAAAAAGTGTTGTTATTTTGATAGTTCCTTGTTTTTTTCTCTAGAGCGTACACTTTCAATGATTACCGTCGACAATATAATGAGTCCGCCCCAAAAAGTATTCCAACTGGGTAATTCATTTAAAAATACAAAGGCAATGAATATGCCTAAAATGGGCTGAATGCTACTTATAATACTAGCAGTACTTACAGAAAAATGCCTTAAACTGTTAACTAGTAAGGTGTGGCCAATAGCTGTTGTGATGACTGCAAGAATAATAACGTAAGGGTATTGGGTTTCCATGCCGGAAGTATCCAAAAAAAGTAAGGCGGGACACAAAACAATGCTAATAATGGTTATTTGGTAGAGCATGATTGAAGTTGCATTATAGCGGGCCACCATTTGTTTGGAAATAACATTGCGAATAGCATAAAACAAAGCCGATAATAACCCGAATAAAATTCCTTTCACATAAGTATTTTCTAGGTTAAATTCTGGAGATAGGATATAAATGCCAATAAGAACTATAATACCTAAAACTATGTATACAGGATCAAATTTTACTTTAATGAACAAAGGCTCTATTAAAGCGGTAATAATAGGGTATACAAACAAGGAAAGCATTCCAATAGCTACATTCGATAGTTTTAATGCGTAGAAATAAGTGATCCAATGTGTTGCCAAAAACAAACCAGTTATTACAAAAAGCGAAAGGTCTTTTTTGGATTGCAGTTTTACACTGATTTTTTTATACCTACAAAACCCATATAGTAGAAATGATGCCATTACGGAGCGCCACCAAATAATAACAGGAATAGACATATCTATAAATCGTCCCAAAGTACCAGATGTACTAATGAATAACATAGCTAATAAAAGTAGTAATAGATGGTTCAAATGGTTGCTTTGCATGCTTTTGAAATGTTAGTGATTAAGAATTTATTGAATCTCTTTACTTTGGTAGCTTTGAGAATTTTCGTAACAAAGGAAAAGTGACTACCGAAAGTTCGACCCCACCATTAAAGTTGGGCACACCAAAATCATTTGGAAAGCTCTGCGAAATTTTTATAGAAATAAGGAATGGTTTCTATACCTTTTAAAAAGTTCCATATGCCAAAATGTTCATTAGGGGAATGTATGGCGTCACTGTCGAGACCGAATCCCATTAAAATGGTCTTGCTTTTTAACTCTTGCTCAAAGAGGGATACAATGGGTATGCTACCCCCACTACGTTGAGGTATTGGTGTTTTTCCAAAGGTGTGTTGGTAAGCTTTACTTGCAGCTGTATAACCAATACTATTTATGGGTGTAACATATCCCTGTCCACCATGGTGTGGTGTTACCTTAACTTTAACTCCCTTTGGAGCTATTGTTTCGAAATGGGTTTTAAACAACTTTGTGATTTCTTTCCAATCTTGGTGCGGCACCAGGCGCATGGATATTTTTGCGAAGGCTTTGCTGGCTATAACTGTTTTGGCACCTTCACCTGTGTAGCCCCCCCATATGCCATTAACATCTAGTGTTGGGCGTATAGATGTGCGTTCGTTGGTGGAATAACCGGTTTCGCCATAAACTGCATCAATATCTAAAACATTTTTATAATGTTCTAAATTGAAAGGCGCTTTGGCCATTTCTTCTCTTTCTGAAATAGAAAGTTCTTCGACTTTATCATAAAACCCAGGAATAGTAATGTGATTGTTTTCATCGTGTAGGGATGTAATCATTTCAGCCAGGATATTAATAGGGTTGGCTACAGCACCTCCATACAATCCCGAGTGTAGGTCGCGATTAGGACCTGTGACTTCTACTTCAACATAGCTCAAACCACGTAAACCGGTGGTGATAGAAGGATTATCTTTGGAAATCATGCCCGTATCAGAAATAAGAATGATATCATTTCTTAATTTCTCTTTATTGTTTTTTACGAAAACAGATAAATTTGGACTACCTACCTCTTCTTCACCTTCAATCATAAACTTAACGTTGCAAGGCAATTGGTTGGTTGTTGTCATATATTCAAGAGCTTTCACATGCATGTACATTTGACCTTTGTCATCGGAAGCGCCACGGGCAAAAATAGCACCTTCAGGATGTTTGTCTGTTGTTTTGATTACAGGTTCAAAAGGTGCGGAATCCCATAATTCTATAGGGTCTGCAGGTTGTACATCGTAATGGCCGTAAACCAATATGGTTGGTAGGTTTGCATCAATTAGTTTTTCACCATAAACAATGGGGTGACCAGCGGTGTTACATATTTCAACTGTGGTGCAACCAGCTTTTTCCAAGCTTTTTTTTATGGCTTCGGCCGTTTTTAAAACATCATTTTTATAAGCTGAATCGGCGCTTATGGATGGTATTTTGAGTAAATCGATAAGTTCATTTATAAATCTATCTTTATTATCGTTTAGGTAAGAATTTATGTTTTGCATAATTGTTTTTTGGATTGGTATCAAAAATACTAAAAATAGGAATGAAGTAGTTTGCAATTTAAAAATCTTGTTTATATTTGCAGTCCTTATTGCGGGCGTGGTGGAATTGGTAGACACGCTAGACTTAGGATCTAGTGCCGCGAGGTGTGGGAGTTCGAGTCTCCCCGCCCGCACCGAAGAGCTTCTTGGAAACAAGGAGCTTTTTTATTTAAAAGCATGGTGTTTTAAAAAAAGTCTAGACAGAAAAGAAAGTTTAATGGGCTTTTTAGATCATGTTTAATACTGAAAAGCTTACTTTAAAAGAAATACAGATAAACTCAAGGCCCCATGGGCACCAATAACCAAAGACTGTTCGATGTCGGCTGTTTTAGAAGGTCCGGAAATGAAAACACCAAAATTAAAATCGTTAATTTTTTCATAGGCTTGATGCATATACGGAACTATAGAACGTTCATCTATTACAAAAACCAAATGTTTGGTAATAAAAGGTAAAATACGCATGGGCAGTACGGAGTCTTCAACCCAAATAGAACCGTTTTCTGAAACTGCCAAACCACTTTGTAGTACCAAAACATCCAAATCTTCTAGCTCGTGTGGTCTTTTAATAACATCCATAGAGATGGTATTAAACCCAGTAGTGTTTTCTAATGTGGAAAAATTTGAATGGGTGTTTGGTAGTAGGGTATTAATTTTTAAAGTTACCTCGTCCAGTGAGCTTATAGGGTAAACATTACCACCAACCACTTCAACCTTTTTTGTAAACTCTTTAACCAAATCCAAATCTTCATTAAAGATATAAGGATCAATAGTAGGTAAAGCAAGTTTATCTGGTTTATTAGCTTTTATTTTATTAAGTATATCGGTTCTGCTTCCCATGATTTATTGGCTTTTTTTCATTCTGTTTCTGTACCATTCATCAAAACTCTGCTTAGGTCCCTTTGGTAAATCTCTAGATTTTCCCCATACGTTAGGTTTTGCATTAATCATGGATTGCGGTAGGCTCCTAAGTGCCCAGCGTCCAATTTTACCAATTCGTTCAAATTGTTTTGGTTTAGAAAAGAGTTTACCCATGAATACCATGGATTTCTTTTTTACAAAAGGCTGTTTGGTTTCTTTGGTAATTATTTGCCGCCATTTATACAACTGACTATGGATGTCTATTTTAACTGGGCAAACATCTGAACAAGAGCCGCATAGGGTAGAGGCAAAGGGTAAGCTACTGTGTTTGGTTAAATCTTTGCCAGGAGATAGAATGGAGCCTATAGGACCGGGTATAGTGGCATCGTAACTGTGCCCGCCACTGCGTCTGTAAATGGGGCAGGTATTCATACAGGCACCGCATCGAATACAATGTAATGATTTTCTAAAATCTGGTCTGCCCAGCTGCTCTGCTCGACCATTATCCACAATAACAATGTGCATTTTGTTACCATTCATGGGTCTTTTAAAATGCGAGGAGTATGTTGTTATGGGCTGACCTGTGGCCGATCTTGCTAACAAACGTAAAAAGACCCCAAGGTGTTCTTGCTTGGGGATTAGTTTTTCAAAGCCCATGCAGGCAATATGAATGGGTGCTAAATGGGTACCCATATCGGCATTGCCTTCGTTGGTACATACTACAAAGCCACCTGTTTCAGCAATGGCAAAGTTAACACCGGTAATAGCGGCATCGGCATTAATAAATTTTTCCCTAAGATGTTTTCTCGCTTCTTGGGTGAGGTATTGAGGGTCGCCATCACAGGGTTTGGTATGTAAATGCTCTTGAAATAATTTGTCTACTTCATGTCTGTTTTTATGAATGGCAGGCAGTACTATATGGCTAGGTGGTTCCTTTGCTAATTGAACAATACGTTCGCCCAAATCGGTATCTATAACTTCAATACCACGATCTTCTAGGTATGGATTGAGATGACATTCCTCTGTGAGCATGGATTTGCTTTTAACAACTTTTTTGGCTCCATGCTCCTCAAGAATTTGATGTACTATGGTGTTATGTTCTTTGGCATTGGCCGCCCAATGTACTTGTATACCATTTTTAAGGGCATTGGTCTCAAATTCAACTAAATAATTATCTAGATTGGAGAGGGTATGGGCTTTTATATTATGACCTAGCTCCCGTAAGGTCTCCCAACCCTTTACTTGATGAACCGACAGGTCTCTTTTGTGACGCACAAACCATAAGGCCTTATCATGCCAATTCACTTTTTGTTCATCTTTATTAAAGATACTTGCTAGTTTTGGATGGCTCATGGTAGTATCTTTTATATAGTTTCGGCTATTTGACTATTTAATATTTCTGCAATATGCATAACCTTTAAAGGCTGGTTGTTCCTATTGATTAAACCTTCTAAATGCATCAAGCAAGAGGTGTCTGTAGCAGTTATCACTTCAACACCATTATCAAGATGGTCTTTAATTTTGTCTTTACCCATTTTTACGGAAACGGCCTCTTCTGTTACGGCAAAGGTTCCACCAAAACCACAGCATTCATCAGCACGGGACAGAGGCATAATTTGTGAACCCTTTACTTCCTGGAGTAAATTTTCAATATAGGAATAACTGTCGCCAACAATTTCAGAACAAGAGCCTAAACGTAAGCCACGTAAGCCATGACAGCTTTTGTGTACACCTACCTTAAAGGGGAAAGTAGCACCTACATTTTTTATTTTTAATATGTTTACGATAAAATCACAAAGCTCGTAAATATTGTTTCTTACATTTTTTACGCTAGGTGTTTGTTCAATAATGTCATAATGTTTTTTAACATGATAGGCACAACTACCAGAGGGCGTTACGATATAATCGAAATTCTTAAAATTTTCAACAAAGTTTTTGCATGCACCTTCAGATTCATTTTCATATCCTGAATTGGCCATGGGCTGTCCGCAGCAGGTTTGTCCAGAAGGATAAACAACCTCCACTTTTAATCTTTCTAGAAGTTCAAGTGTTGCAATGCCCACTTGTGGGTATAATTGATTAATATAACATGGAATAAACAATCCTACCTTCATGTGTTTCTATTTGTCTAGTTCGTAAATCTTTTCCATAAGCAACCATTTTTCTCCTTTTTTGGCCATAGGTAATGCTTGTTGGTAATTCCACATTAAGGTTTCCCATTCCTGTACTTTTGGATTATTGGCATCCATTTGTTCCTTCTTGTCAAAGGAAAACGTATCATTAACCTCAAGAACCATAAATAAACGATTGCCTACACAATAAATTTCAGCATCTTCAATTCCTGAATCCTTAATACTCTTGGTAATTTCCGGCCAAACATTTTCGTGATATGTTTTGTATTCTGAAATTAACTTCGGATCGTTTTTAAGGTCTAGGGCCAAACAATATCGTTTCATGTTTTAGATTTCAAGTTTTAGGATTATTAGCTTAAAGCGCCCTGTCTAAATGTGTATAACCTCCATCTACAAAAATAAGCTGTCCTGTAGTGTGACTAGATTTTTCTGAAAGTAAAAAAGCTACAGTATCGGCAATTTCTTCAGCTGTTGTCATCCTGTTTTCTAAAGGAATTTTACTTGTTATTTTTTCTAATTGTGCTTTAGGGTCATCAAATGTTTTAATCCAACTATCGTATAAAGGGGTATAGCATTCAGCAACTATAACGGCATTTACTCTTATCCTGTATGGTAAGAGTTCTAAGGCCCATTCTCTAGTTAAGGCATTTCTTCCCCCATTTGATGCGGCATAGGCTGAGGTACCTCCTTGCCCGGTAACAGATGTTTTAGATCCAATATTTACAATGGCTCCTCTACTTTTCTTTAATTCAGGTAAGGCATAATGCGCCATTAAATAATAGTGTACCAAATTACGTTTTAAAGATTTTATAAAATCTTCATAATTGCCATGCTCCAAACCAACGCCATCATTTACACCTGCATTATTTACCAAGCCATCTATGCGACCATAGGTGTTAATAACAGCATCTACTGCAGCTTTGCATTGTTCGTTGTCTGTGAGTTCGGCTATAGCATAGTGGAGTTCGATACCTTCTTTTTTATAGTTGTTAACAACCTCCAACACACTGGCTTTATTTCTGCTAACTATAAATGGGATAGCTTGTTCTTTTACTAAGGTTTGGACAATTCCCAAACCAATACCTTTGGAACCACCAGTTACAATAATGACTTTATCTTTTAATTTTAAATCCATTTTATTTTGAATTTCTTTATATGTTATCTCGAACGACCAAGCAAAGGTTTTATCATTCTAAGTAGACCGAAATGTTTTTTAATAAATAAACTTATTAATCTTAATATTTAGCGCCATTATTCAGCATTGATAAAACCGAGCGAACCTTATGGAGGTTTACTTTTTATAAGCTTTTGCCACTTGTTTTGATTCTCCCAAACCTTCAACACCTAATTCCATAACATCTCCTGGTTTTAAATAGGTTGGTGGATTAAGCCCGAGTCCTACTCCAAAGGGTGTTCCAGTTGAGATAATATCTCCTGGAAGTAAGGTCATAAATTGTGAAATATAAGACACCACTTCTTCAACATTGAAAATAAAGTCGGAAGTCGATGAATTTTGTAATTCCTTACCATTAACTTTTAACCATAGGTTAAGGTTGTTGGGGTTGGAAATTTCATCTTTAGTGGCTATAAAAGGTCCAACCGGAGCAAATGTATCACATCCTTTACCTTTACACCATTGCCCCTCTTTTTCTATTTGAAAAGCACGCTCTGAAATATCGTTGTGCAACACATACCCAGCTATATGTTTATAGGCATCTACTTTTTCTACATATGAAGCTTTCTTACCAATAACTATCGCTAATTCTACTTCCCAGTCTGTTTTTTCACTGTTCTTAGGAATAATCACGTCGTCGTTTGGGCCACATAAGGCAGATGTAGCCTTAAAAAACAATACAGGTTCTTTAGGTATGGCCATACCAGATTCTTCGGCATGTTTGGCATAGTTTAAACCCACGCAAACAATTTTAGAAGGACGTACCAGTGGAGCACCTAATCTTACATCTTCTGCTATTTTAGGACAATTATCTTGGTTTTCTTTTAACCATAACTCCAGTTTATCTATACCATCACCACCAAAAAAGGATTCATCATAATCTTGTCCAAAACCCGATATGTCTAATCTAGTGCCATCTTCTAATTGAACTCCTGGTTTCTCATTATCTACTGCTCCAAATCGTATTAATTTCATGTGTTATTTATTATTTGTCTTATTATTTGTTTTACTTAAAATAGTTATGTTCTACTCTTCTTAAAATATTATATCTTTTTATCCGTTTAATTTTATAAACCCACCATCAATAGGAAAATCGCTTCCAGTAATGAAAGAGGCCTCATCTGAACATAAATATAACGCTAAATTTGCAATTTCTTCTGGTTTCCCCATTCGACCTATCGGCTGTGTTTTGGAGAGCGCCTCTAACATTTCAGCTTCCTTACCGGGGTAATTTTTTTTAATAAAACCATCAACAAAAGGTGTGTGTACCCTTGCAGGCGAAATACAGTTGCATCGGATGCCCTCGTTTAAATAATCTTTAGCAACAGAATAAGTCATGGTTAGTGCCGCTCCTTTAGACATAGAATAGGCAAAGCGATCTGAAAGACCAACTGAAGAAGCTATAGAGGCCATATTTATAATGACACCACCACCTTGTTTTTTCATAATAGGTACAACTGCATGTATACAGTTGTAAACCCCTTTTACGTTTACATTGTAAACACGATCCAAATCCTCAACCTTGGTGTTTTCAACATTACCAACATGAGCAATGCCCGCATTATTTATTAAGATATTTATTTCGTTGTTTTCTGAGATTTTTTTCACGGTATCCATAACTTGTTGGTAATTGGATACATCACATTGATAAAAGGAGGCCTTACCTCCTTTATCCTTAATGCTATTAGCTGCTTGCTTACCACTTTCGGGATTAAATTCTAAAATATGAACATGGGCACCTTGCTCTGCAAAAGTATTTGAAATAGCTTCACCAATACCACTGGCACCGCCAGTTATGATTGCTGATTTTCCTTCTAAACTAAACTTTGACATCTGTATTTTTTTTATAATGACATTCCTCTTTTCCAAGGAATAAAATCATCTTGATTTAATTTTCTTGCTTTGGTTTGTTGTTTTCCACTGGCTACTTCAATAATAAAGTCTAATAAAGCTTCTCCCTTTTCTTTAATTGAAGAATTACCCTCAATAATTTCACCAGTATTAAAGTCTATAATATCATTCATTTTATTAAATAAGGTCGTATTTGATGAAACTTTTATCACAGGTGTTATAGGGTTTCCAGTTGGAGTCCCTAGGCCTGTTGTGAACAAAATGATATTACAACCTGAACCGGCCAAACCTGTAGTGGATTCCACATCGTTTCCAGGAGTACACAATAAATTTAAACCAGGTTTAACAATTTGTTCGGTGTAATCCAATACGTCCTCTACAGGTGAACTACCACCTTTTTTTGCTGCCCCAGCTGATTTTATGGCATCTGTAATTAACCCATCCTTAATATTTCCAGGTGAAGGGTTCATTGAAAAAGGAGCCCCTAATGCAGTTGCCTTTTCATTGTAAACAGACATTATTTGAGAAAATTTTTCAGCCTTATCAGAATTTGTGCACCTGTTAATCAATTCTTGTTCAACACCGTTTAACTCTGGGAATTCTGATAGTACACTAGTACCTCCGAGTGCCACAATTAAATCAGATACGTATCCCAAAGTTGGGTTGGCAGAAATTCCTGAAAAACCATCAGATCCACCACATTCCAATCCAATGGCTAATTTACTTAAATTAGCTGGTTTTCTTTCTATTTTATTAGCATCAATTAAACCTACAAAAGTTTTTTTAATCGCTTCTGCCAAAAGATCTTTTTCGGACCTACTGTTTTGTTGTTCTAAAATATAAATTGGTTTTTGTAGGTTAGGAGCCATTTTTTGCAATGCCTGTTGTATAATATTAACTTGGGCATGTTGGCAGCCCAAACTTAAAATGGTGGCACCGGCAACATTAGGATTGTTGATATATCCTGCTAGTAAGTGGCACAATGCTACAGCATCAGAAGTAGAACCTCCACAGCCCCCATCATGGGTTAAAAATTTAATACCATCAACATTAGGAAACAAATCACTTTTATAGCTTTCTTCACTTTCTTTTAAAATGTCTTTTTTTAACAGAACTTCGTTAGATGCCCCAGATTTATAATCAGCAATTAATGAATCTACATCTAATCTTAAATGTTGTTTTTTGCCAAAACCAAGTTTTTCAACCAATGCATCTTTTAAAACATTTACATTTCTATTTTGACAAAACACCAATGGAATAATAAGCCAATTATTTTCGGTACCTACTTTGCCGTCAATTCTATGATAGCCATTAAATGTTTTGTTTACAAACTTAGATATATCTGGAGCCTGCCATTTAATGGGGGTTTTATTATTATTAACTTGATATTCTTCAGTGGCATGTGCTAGATTAGAGGTGCTAATTAAATCGCCTTTAACGATTTTCTTTTTAGCTTTTCCAACCAATACACCATACATATATACGTTACCACCTTTTTCTATTGTGTTGGTGACAAATTTGTGTTTGGCGGCAATGTGGTTTTGAATTATGTAATTATGATTTTCAAATATAATCTCTGATCCTTTTTCCAAGTCGGTTAAAGCAACTAGGACATTGTCTTTATTATGTATTTTAAGAACTTTTTGATGGTTGCTCATTTATTTTGATTAAAAAATACTTAGTACAATAGTACAACCAAACCAATAAAATATCTTACTTTTTTTCTACAGTTATTTATACTTTTTTTGCCTTTTTGGATTAAAAATAGTGTTCTAAAGTTAGAATTTATGTAAAAAGAAGAACGCTTTTTGGCTATAAATTACATTTCGCTTTTTGAGTGCATCTTAATATACTCAGTAGGAGAATATTTCATTGTTTTCTTAAATTGCCTGTTGAAATTGGAAATGTTATTAAATCCAGACTCGAAGCATATTTCAGAAATATTACTTTTGGCTTCCATTAATAGTTTGCATGAGTATCCAACACGTACCTCATTTAAATATTCACTAAATGTTTTTCTGTTAACACGTTTAAAAAATCTACTAAATGCTGAAGGATTCATGCAAGCAACTTCTGCAACGTCATTAAGGGTTATGTTTTCTCTAAAATTTTTAATAATATATTCATAGACATTTTCTAAATTCTTTTTTCCTGATATTTCAAATGAGTTGATAAATCCACTACTGGATAGTAGCCTGTAATCTTTATGTTCAGATAAAAAATGCAGAATTTTAAAAAATTTTATAGTTTTATCAAAACCGCCTAGGTTATTAATGCTTTTAATCCATTTGGAAACTGACTTTAATTCTCCTGAAAACTTGATACCGTATTTAGCTCTATTTATTAATTCTTTTATAGACTTCATTTCAGGCATATTAAAAAAGCCTTCTCCAGCAAAGTGTTCGTTGAAATGGATAGAAATGGCCTTGGCTTTTAACATGGAATCTTTCTCGAAATACTCTTTATCATTCAGCCACATGTGAGGTAAGTTTTTGCCAATTAAAATAATGTCGCCTTTACTAAAGGGTTCAATATTATCACCTATAAATCGAGTGCCATTACTTTCTAAAATAATAACTAATTCTAATTCTGGGTGATAGTGCCAAACTTTTAAGAAATGAGGAAAGGATTTTTTTCCAATTAGCAGTGAATTATTACCTAAGCTACTTCTATTTAATAAATGTAGTTTCATTATTAGTTATAATGGTTTAAACACCAACACTAAAGTACATAATTTAAAAGATTAAACCAAAGTTTATAAAAAAAGGCAATAAAAGTATTAGTTGTAATACTTTTATTGCCTAAACAATAACTTAAATTAGATTATTTTTCTTTTATACTGTGTTTAGCATAATTGAGGCCCATAGCATCATATCTGTTTGAAAAATGTTGTAATCTGGATTCAAAATCTTCCCAATTTCTAGAATTCTGTGGGGACCAAACTACTTCCGATAGGGCAGTCATTCTTGGTAAAATCATATATTCAACATAATCAGTAGTTTCCATATATTCTGTCCAAACATTGCCTTGAGCTCCTAAAATATATTTACTATCTTCTTCAGAAAGTTCTTCAGGAGTAGGTTCATAAGCATACACATCGGCTACGGTTGTATTTCCACCTATAGCCAAGGGTTCTTTTTCTTTTTCTTCTTTATCATGAACTTGGTAATGATCAAAATAGCATGAATGTCCCGGTGTCATAATAACATCGTGTTTTTGTTTTGCTGCCTCAATCCCCCCTTTGGTACCTCGCCATGACATTACTGTGGCATTCGGAGCCAAGCCACCTTCTAAAATTTCGTCCCAACCAATAATATTTTTGCCTTTTGAATTTAGGTATTTTTCAATTCGTGTAATAAAATAACTTTGTAATTCGTGCTCATCGTGCAAGCCTTCATCTTTAATTCTTTTTTGACAATTAGAGCATCTTTTCCAGTTTGCCTTTGGACATTCATCGCCTCCAATGTGTATATATTCTGAAGGGAATAATGGGATGACTTCATCTAGAACGTCTTGAAGGAAAGCAAAGGTTTCATCTTTTCCGGCACAGTACACATCATCAAAAACACCCCAAGTCTCTTGAACAATTTTTGGAGTGCCTTCAGCAATAATTTGTTTTCCTTTTTCAGACATCATATTATTGGTAACAATCGTTGGTTCTTCGGGAAAACAGCTTAAGCTAGGATAGGCTGCAATGGCGGCACTACTATGACCCGGTAATTCGATTTCTGGAATAACGGTAACATGACGTTGGGCTGCATAGGCTACAATATCCTTAATTTCTTCTTGTGTGTAGAATCCGCCATATCGTTTTTGGTCATTTTCGGTACCGGGGTGGTGTCCCACAATTGTACCGTTTCTATAACCTCCTATTTCGGTCAGCTTCGGATATTTTTTTATTTCAATCCGCCATCCTTGGTCTTCTGTTAAATGCCAATGAAATGTGTTCATTTTATGCAAGGCAATTAAATCGATATATTTTTTAATGAAGTCTACAGGAAAGAAATGACGTGCCACATCTAAATGCATACCCCTGTATTGATAACGTGGACGATCCTTAATGATAACTGCCGGAATGGTTAATTCATCTGATTTTGCAGATTCAGTTGTAACAGGTATTAATTGTCTCAAAGTTTGTATGCCATAAAATACACCTTTAGCAGTTTTTCCTGAAACAATGATTTGATTGTAACTTACAGAAAGTGAATAACCTTCTTCGCTTTCAATAGTGTCGTCAATTTTTAATTGAATGGTTCCTGTTTCACCAGTACTAATATCAATTCCAGAAGCAAGGCTTAACATTTCGGCAAGATAGTTAGCTTCATTTTGTAATGCGTTGTCTGCAGATATTTTAGTATTTACATCTACTAAAAATTGTCCGTTAGCTACTTCCAATGAAGCAGGCTTAGGTATAATTTGATAATCCTGTTCTGTATTAACTACATCTTTATACTTGTTTGTACAGGAAAAATTTACCAGGCATATTAATCCTAAAATTGCAATTCTCATATTATTTGTTTTATTATTAATTTATTCTGTTACATGTAATATGTCGTCTGTAGCTTCATGTCTTTTAAATACCCTAAAACCATACCATGCTATATACACAAAGCACAGTAGTGGTAAAATAAAAGAGAAATTTACTTCAGAAACACCAACAATTTTTGTGTCGGCAACACCATTACCTCCAGCATCTATGATCATACCTTGCAATTTTGGCATTAATGCACCACCTACAATGGCCATAACTAATCCAGCAGAACCTATTTTTGATTGCTCTTCGGTTAAATCGCCTAGGGCAATACCATAAATGGTTGGAAACATTAAGGACATAAAGAAGGAAATAATAACTAGACAATACAACCCAGCAGTGCCTTGTATAAAGATAGTTCCAGCTGTAAATGCTAAAGCAAATAAAGCAAAATACATTAGAAGTTTACCAGAACTAATAAAACGTAGCATATATGTGCCGACAGCCCGACCAACAATAAATAAAATAAAAGCAGCAAGTTGGTAGCTTCCAGCTGTAACACTATCTATACCAATACCTTCTGCATATTGGTATATATAAGTCCAACACATAATTTGCGCTCCAACATACAGTATTTGAGCCAAAACGCCTAAAATGTATTTAACGTTTTTACCCAAAGTAGCGAATGTAACACTTATACTTGGCATGCCACCTTCATCTTTAGATTGAGGCATTTTACTTACTACAAACAACACAAAAATACCAACTAAAACCAAGCCCAAAATAACATACGGATTACGAATAACCATTAAATCAGCAGTTTTGATGGCAATTTTTGAGGCTTCGTCCAGAAGGCTAAAATCTGTTACATCATCCGATTGTAAATTTCTTAACACAAATTGTTGAGCCACTAACAGACCAGCAATTAAACCTACAGGATTAAAAGCCTGAGCTAAATTTAACCGTTGGGTTGCCGTTTCTTTGGCTCCCATAGCTAAAATATATGGGTTGGCAGCAGTTTCTAAAAACGCCAGACCAAATGTTAATACATATAATCCCATACAGAAGAACAAAAAGCTTTCCGATTGTGCTGCCGGATAGAACAATAAAGCACCTGTGGCATATAACGCCAATCCAATTAAAATCCCTACTTTATAGGAGTACTTTCGCATAAACATAGCCGCAGGCAAAGCCATACAAAAATAGCCGCCATAAAATGCCATTTGAACCCAAGCAGCTTGTGAGTTTGATAACTCTAATACTTTTTTAAAGGCCTGAACCATAGGGTCTGTTACGGCATTAGCAAAACCCCATAAGGCAAAAAGCGATGTTACTAAAATAAAAGGTATTAAAACTTTTTTTGATACGACTGGAATTTTACTGAATGTATCCATAAAACATAATTAATTTTAAGGGCTTAACTTACTAAACCCATGGGTTAATGTTATTTTTTTAGCTGGAAAATTTAAAAAGTGCTCTAAGCATACTCATTAAAGCTATAAAATTATTGATGCACTATTTCAAAGGTCCAAGCATCATGCGATGGTAAATCTACATATTTTATATCTTTTGTATCTATAATCAAGCTATTATTAATGTAAGACCAATTTAAGTTTTTATCTAATCCAAGCATTTTAATTGTTGCATTTTTTCCAGGATTGGGAATATTAAGCACCAACTCCTCTTCGGGCCAATCAAAACTTATAGCGTAAAGTTTATTACCATTTTGTGTAAAACACAGGTAGGTTTTAAGCGAACTGTAATTGCCGGTTAAACCTTGTTTGGTTCTTGTAGCATCTACAAATAATGAAGATGTAGGAATTATTTGTTTGTCAACAGTATTGCTACTCCAATACAATTTTATAGACGCATTTAAATCTTTTTCTCTATACTGAATTTTAATAGGATAGGCTATTCCAGCCTTTAATTTTAATTTGCCTTGGGAAGCTGAACTATTATTTGATCCCATGACTTCCGATTGTGTGCCTTTAGCAGAATAGTTTAGGTTGATAATTTGTTTTCCATCAATATAAACCACTGCTTCATCATCAGCTTCTAAATCAAAGGTGAAATTACCCGACTCTGGAGCCACTATAAAGCCATTCCACTCCACAGAAAAATGGTCTTCTTTAATACCTGTTAAGGGAGAGTTTCTAACCCAATTAAAGTTGATATTTTTGTCGATACGTTTAAAGGCAACCTTTTTTTCCAATTCTTTGATAGTATAGGTTTCCGATCCATATATAGCATCACCATTTACACGAAGCCAATTGCCCAATTGAATGAGTCGTTCTTGCTGAATAAGTGGAATTTGTCCATCTGCTTTTGGACCAACATTTAAAATCATACCACCACCATTGGCTACGGCTTGTACAAAGCGATGGATTAGTTCCTGCGACGTGCCATAGGCTTCTAAAGTCTCATTACGGTTTAGTCCAAAAGATCTGCCTAGCCCCCTTACTTCGGTCCAAGGTCTATTGGTAACTTTAATTCCTGCGCTATATTCTGGAGTTAAAAACCCAACATCCAAACCACTTCCCCATCTATTGTTTACTATGGCATCATCGCCAACCAAATTATAATACCAATGGATGAGTTCGGCCGAATGCCATTGTTTTGCAGAGTTGAACCACTCACCATCTGCAAAAATTAAAGTGGGCTTATAGGTGCTTATTAATTCCTTAAATTGAGGAATCATATAGTTATCGACATAGTTGCCTATACTGTCATGAGGATCTGTATACCAACGGTGCAGCGGATGGTTCCATTCTGCCAAGGAATAATATAATCCCATTTTAAGATCGGTTTTTCTAACGGCATTGGTTAATTCCCCAACAATATCCCTTTTTGGACCTACATCTACACTATTCCAGTTTCTGTTATACTTACTGGGCCAAAGTGCATAACCGTCATGGTGTTTTGAAACGAGCATTACGTATTTAGCACCTGCTCTTTCAAATAAGCTAGCCCATTCATCTGGGTTGAATAATTCGGCTTTGAACAATGGTGCAAAATCTTTATAAGTGAAGTTTTGCCCATAGGTGTTTTTCATAAAATTTGTACGTAGTGAATCGTTAACTTGCAAACCTCTTAAAAACCATTCGCCATATGATTCTTTTCTGCCATATGAAGGAACTGAATATAACCCCCAATGAATAAAAATACCCAATTTGGCATCTTTAAACCACTTAGGGTAAGGACGTTCGGTTATTTCTTTTGAGTAATCTATGTCATTGCTTTTTTGAGCGAAAGACATTTGAAAGAAGCCAAAAATTATAAAGGATACAATTATTTTCTTAACCATAGACATCATTTTCCACCATTTTAACAAATAAAAATGAAAAACTAGTTTTTTTCTACTACTAATAAGACTTAAACTAATATTATTTTTGCTAGTTACGTTTTTTAAAATTAATTCAGGTAAACATTTTGGTTGTTTTATAATAACAATTCAATACATACCGGTAAATGGTCAGAGGGGTACTTATCGTCTTTCATGTCACTTAAAACAATATATCTTTTTACTTTAATGCTCTTACTTGTAAATATATAATCAATGCGATCATTTATTGGTCTAGTAAAATCAAAACCATTAAAAGTTCCTTTTGGACCAACAGGCAAGGTACTACAGGTCAATTTACTGTCATTAAAAATATTTGACAGATATTTAATGGGTTTACTTTCAGGTTTTAAATTAAAATCCCCCGTAATAATAACTGGATAATTGTGTTTGTTTAAATGCTGTATGGTTTCAGCAACTAGTATTGAACTTTGTTCTCGGGCAATACTTCCAATATGATCGAAATGAGTATTAAAAACCCAAAAGCGTTCCTTGTTGGTTTTGTTTTTAAATAGAGCATAAGTACAAATGCGTTCCATGGCCGCATCCCAACCAACCGATATTTTTTTTGGTGTCTCAGATAACCAAAAGGTCTCAGTTTTAATGACTTTAAATGTATTGGAATTATAAAAAATAGCACTGTATTCTCCTTTGATTTTGCCATCATCCCTGCCTACACCAACATACTTGTAATTAACTAGTATACTGTCCAAATAAACAATTTGATGATGTAAACCTTCTTGAATTCCAATAATATCTGGTTTATTCGAAAGTATTTGATTACTTATTGGAGCTTTTCTGTTAGACCAGTTGTTTTCACCATCGTTTGGATTGTCATAACGTATGTTGTAGGTCATTATTTTATAGTTCTGTCCAAATACAAAGCCTGTAAAAAGCATAGTTAGAGCAATTATTAGGATCTTTTTCATGGTTAGTTAATAATGACTTCATCAGCAAAAACCCACGACGGTAACCCTGCAGCATGGTGCCAATAGGGGGCTTCTTTTAAATTGATTGCTTTTAGCTTTAAATAGCGAAACGATGTTGGTTTAATGGTTAAATTAAAGTATTGAATATCGTTTGTTTTACTTAATTTATTTAATGGATACTCATTGGCTACGACTCCCAATTCCTTAAAATTTTTTCCGTTGGTAGAGCCATAATAAGACACTTGTTTAGGAAAGAATACAATGTGGTTGGTCACTTGCAAAAAGGCTGTTGAAATGTAGGATACTTGCTGTTGTGTTTCTAAATCGATAATAGCTTCTAGGTCATTGCCCTCAAAGCCTAGCCAATTGGAATAAAAATTAGCACCACCCAAAGCGCCATCGGTCAGGGATAGAGGATCTTCGTCGGCATATTTTTTTGGCTTGGTTAATAATGTCACTGATTTTCCTGATGCCAAATTGGGCTGCATGGCAACTTCAACTGATCTTAAATAGGCTTCACCATATTCTTTGACAGTATAGCCCATTTCGTTCATCAAGGTGATATTAGCTTCTTTACAGGTATACATGAAATTTTCAATCAAAGTTTTAGAGTTTTCATTTAAAACAAAATCTTTCGAAACATGTTTTCTGCAGGCTTCTAATATGGCATAATCAATTCCCAATCGAGCTTGCTTTACACGTTTTAAAATTTCAGGCTTGTTTGTAACAGCATTTTCAGCTTTGTCAAAAAGTGTTTTGTATTCTTTTAGAAGCGCCGGACTCAAATAGCTATTAAATGCTTGGGATGGATCGCCATAAAGAAATAGAAAAAAGTCAGGGTGTTTTTGCAGTTCAATATGGATTGTATCTATATATTCTTTTATAAAAGGCCCTGCTTCTTGGTAATAACCATTAGTAAATTCTGTAATAAGTTCATTAACATTCAAATCGGGGTTCCAAAGTAGTTTAGCCATAAGATATGAGCGTAGCTCAAACAATTCGCTTGGATTGTGACTGTGCTGCTCGAAGACCCATTTTGTATGGTTGTCCCTAAAGAATTGAATGTTGGGCTGCAGGGTGTTGAGATTTGGGAAAGGTGCTAAAAAGTTGGTAAACTGTGTAGTGTAATCCCAAATTCGGATATTATTGGTGAGTTTGCTCCAGCCCCTAATATCATCTGCAAAATCAGTACATTTTTTAGTGATGGGGGCACTACGGTCACATTCAATGGAGCACAAGGTAATTAGTACATTGTCTAAAGGTTTTGTTTTACAAGGCTTTCGTGTGTATTGGTAAGCCAATGTGGAAATGGTCTTGTTAGGAAACGCTTTGGCTATTTCGTTTACAAAACGAATCATAGTACCCGAATGGCTGTCTTCCTCATTATCAATTTTACTGCAATTATCACAAGTACAATATTGCGTATTATCATCACTACTTACCGAAATTACTAAAGCTTCTGGGTATTGTTTAAACAATGAATGTACCGAATCTTTTACAATTTCCAAAACAGTTTTATTGGTTAAACACAGTTGTGTTGGGAGACGTTTTCCATTTCTTAAAGCAAAATATTCTGGATGAGATTTATAAAATTGTTCTTCGGGTAAAAAACGATGGAAGGTGTGCACCCTTGCTTTTGGGACATAATAAGGAAATGCTTGGGTCGTTACTTTATGTTTTTCCGAAAAAATGGTATCGGTATAAAACAGTTTCGAATGAACGGTTCGGGTTTTAATTTCAGGGCTATAACTATACGCTATAGGCAATTGTAAAGTAATTGAGGTTGAATTTGGAATATGATCCACTTTAGGTGCTAACCATTTGCAATCCAAATAGCGTTCTAAAAATTCGTATACAGCAAATCTTAGGGCCCTATCCGAACCTCCATTTATAAACAGATTTTTGTTGTCTTCTTTGATGAGGATTTGATCTTTTTCTAAGCTGTTATCAGTGATAGTCCCCACATAAATTTTGTGTTTATTTATATTCTGAGAACTTTCATCCACCAATTCCAAATGAACACCAGTAATTTTTTCAATGTAATTCTGAAGAATTTGAGCTGATTGGTAATGATGTTTTGTAGCCGAATCTAAAACCACAATATCGTAGTTTGAACGTCCATCATATACAAGTTCTAGTATATTTTTTTCTTTACATGAAAAGAATAACACAAATAAGGTAATTGGCATCCATAAAAAATTAGAGATACGTTTAAACACTTTCAGCTTTTTCATGAATACTTTTTTAGGGTTATTCTATAACTTCAAAAGAAGATTTAATTACATCTACTGAATTACCACCTACCATCACTTCAAAAGTTCCAGGTTCAACAACGCGATTCATATCACGATTCCAAATGCTTAATTCATTGGGGGATAGGGTAAAGGATATAGTTTGGGTTTCTCCTTTTTTAATGAATACACGCCTGAAGCCTTTAAGTGTTTTCCGGGGAGTTGTAACACTACTGTATGTGTCGTTAATGTACAGCTGTACAA
Organism: Aestuariivivens marinum; assembly: GCF_022662175.1. GTDB lineage: Bacteria > Bacteroidota > Bacteroidia > Flavobacteriales > Flavobacteriaceae > Aestuariivivens > Aestuariivivens marinum. The sequence continues at coordinate 1,225,308 of NZ_JAKMCR010000001.1, forward strand.
CTTCCTCTCCATCTAGGTCACCTGTATTTTTAACATCCACAGATACATTCACAGATGCCCCAATTTTAATGCTCCCGGAACTTACTTTTAGGTTGCTATACTCGAATGTAGTGTAACTCAACCCAAAACCAAAAGGGTAAAGGGGATTTTCACTTTCTTTCACATACCTATGGATACTTGAGGGTTTTTGATTGTAGTATATAGGTAGTTGTCCAACTGATTTTGGTACCGTAATAGGGAGTCTTCCAGCGGGATTATAATCACCAAACAATACATCTGCTATAGCTTTACCTCCAGCTTCACCAGGAAACCATCCTTCTACAATTGCTGGAACATTATTGTTAATCCAGTTTATTGAAAGTGGTCTTCCATTTAAAAGTACACAGACTACAGGTGTACCCGTTTTAGTGATTTCTTTTATGAAATCTTCTTGAACACCATGTAAATCTAGCGTTGCAACATCCCTATTTTCTTCAACCAATTCTCTCGACTCGCCTAAAACGACTATGGCAACATCAGCTTTTTTTGCAAGTTCTATGGCAGGTTTCATATTTACTTTTTCAAGATTCCAACGTAAATGTGCCCTAGCTCCCCAGCCCCCTTCCCACATTTCAATGCGAACTTTGTAGGTTTTTCCAGCTTCAATATTAGCAGGGGTAGTAACTATATTAGTACCTCCTTTTTTCCAATTATCAATAACCAACTTATCATCAATCCACATTCTAATACCATCGTCTGAACTAAGGCCCAACCAACCGTTAAACGATTTATTAGCTTTTATAAAACCTGTCCAACGTATTGAAAATTGATCATCATTAACTCCTTCACCAGGAGACCATGGCCAATCGAATTCCAATTGTTTGTCTATTCTAGTTAAAACAGGGGTCCCTTCTAAATTCATATTGTTAAAATATTCACCTTTTAACCCGTTTTGGGATTGGTCTGGTGTTAATAAGCATGAGGATGGAATGACTTGTCCTTTAACTATTAATGGCACGCCTTCATGATATAGTACGTTAGTGTTTTTTCCAAGAACCTCTTTTATGCCTTCAAGAACTGTAATAGCTTTTTTGTTTCTTACAGAATATCCACCCAAACGGGAAGCATCGGCATTAGGTCCTAAAACGGCAATGGTTTTAATGTCTTTTTTGAGAGGCAATGTTTGCTTTTCATTTTTTAACAAACAAATGGATTTTTGCCCAGCCAATAGTGCGAGATCTTGATGCTTTTTGGAGTGAAATCTTTCGTCTATAAGTTTTTGATTCGTATATGGGTTTTCAAAAAGGCCAAGTAAAAACTTTAAGCGTAACACACCCCCAGCGGCCCTGTCTATGTGCTGCATAGAAAGCTCATTTTCTGTCACAAGGTCAATAATGGTTTGTTGCCAAAATTCGTTTGTAAAATCATAAAATTGCATGTCTACACCGGCTTTAATGGCTTCCAAGATGCTTTCTTTAGGGGAACTTGTAACATAATGAGTAGTTTGAACATATTTTATAGCCCCAAGATCCGAAATAACAATACCTTTAAAGCCCCATTCTTTTCTTAGCACATCGGTAAGCAACCAAGAGTTAACAGCACAAGGAATACCATCTAATTCTGAATAGGCGCACATTGCGCCTAAGGCATTACCTTTAGTGTATGCTTTTTCAAAAACGGGTAAAAAATCTTCTCTTGCGGTACGTTGTCCTACAATCACTGGTGACGAATTTCCTCCTGCTTGAGGATAACTATGAACGGCAAAGTGTTTAGGTTCAGCAATAATAGATCTGTCAGATGATAGCGAGTCGCCTTGTATACCAGTTATCATGGCCAAACCTATTTCTCCAGCCAAATAAGCATCTTCACTAAAAGTTTCTGCAACTCTTCCCCATCTGGGTTCCCTGCCTACCCCTAGTACGGGACCTAATCCATAATGCACACCATGGGCCCTAGCTTCGGTACCCACAACTTGTCCTACCTGAGCCATTAAATCAGTGTCCCAAGTGGCTCCAAGTCCAATACTCATGGGGAAAGCAGTGCTTCCATCGTCTAAATAACCATGAAGCATTTCACACATTATTAATGCAGGAATGCCCCAGCGATTATTTTTAATGACATGAGTTTGTAAATCGTTTATCATTTTTGCAGAACGCGGGTAAATGTCATGGATTGCACCAACCCCTAAATGGTTTCCAATAAGTTTTTGGGTTTTAGTTTCCGAAAATTGTTCATCTTCTTTAAAAGCAGGACCTTTGTACATGTCCATTTGACGTACTTTTTCCTCTAAGCTCATTCTGCTTAATAAATCTTTAACTCTTTCCTCTACATCCAAATTAGAGTCTTGGTAAGGGTGTTTTATTGTTTTTTGAGCATTAATTGTTTGAATGACTGTAAGTAAAATTACTAATAGAATATTTGCTTTTTTCATCAATATGAGTATTTTGTTTTATTGTAAATAAAACCTGTTTATTTTAAATTAATTTTTAAAAGTTGCCCATTAACCAGTTTATCATGGGATATAAAGTAACTGTTTAAGTTTTCGTTGTTGATTTGAATATTTTTTATGTGTTTTTTGCCAGTTTTAAAAGAATTGGAAGTTATTACAAGGGTGTTGTTTTTATAATAGCGTTTGTCCAGATGAATAATGACTTTATCGAAGACTGGTGTGGTAATGGTGTATAAAGGTTTTGCTGGTAATACAGGATAAATACCCATCATACTATAAATTAGCCAAGCACTCATGGTTCCGGTATCGTCATTGCCAGGGAGACCAGCTGGTTTATTGGTGAAATAGGTTTTTATGAGATTAGAAACTCGGTCTTGGGTTTTCCATTCATAACCATTTGTAAAATTGTATAAATAGGGATATGCAATATCGGGCTCATTAGCCATATCAAACAGATTTTTTTCAAACACTTCATCTAACTTTTTCATAAATTGTTTTTGTCCACCCATACTTCTTATTAGCCATGGTATGTCATGGGAAACCATGAAAGTATATTGCCATGAATTACCTTCTATAAAGCCAAGGTTTTTTTCAAAATTTGCACCTTTGTTTGGATCGAAAGGGGAGTACCATGAACCGTCATGGTTTTTTGGACGCAACAAGTTGAATTCTTTGTCGAATAAATTCCTATAGGAAATAGAACGTTTTGAGAATAATTTATGGTCTTTTGTTTTGCCTAAGGTTTTTGCTAATTGAGCAATGGCAAAGTCAGAAATATTATATTCCTGTGTTGTAGAAACCGACCCACTTTTTGTTGTGGTTGTCGTTAAAAACCCCTTGTTTACATAATCTTTAATTCCAGGACGAAGCGGATTATTTTCTAACTGCATTGCACTTTTACTCATGGCTTCATAGGCTTTTTCTATATCAAAATCATTAATACCTCTTAAATAGGTGTCGGCTATCACAATTCCTGCAGGATCACCAACCATGGTAGTAGTTTCGGTAGCATTGAGCTCCCATTTTGGTAACCAACCACTTTCGTCATAAATGCTTATCATGCTTTTTATCATGTCTGATTGTTGTTTTGGGTAGACCAAAGACATGAGAGAATGCAAGTTTCTATAGGTGTCCCAAAAGGAAAACACTGTAAATCGTGTACCACTAGTATTGGCTGTTTCCCGTTTTGACATAGTAGGGTATTCACCATTAACATCATTTAAAATATTTGGGTGAATGAGTGTGTGGTACAAAGCAGTATAAAAAATGGTCTTGTCGTCTTTAGTGCCACCTTCTACTTCAATTTTGGAGAGTAGATCATTCCAGTAAGTTGATGTCTTTTTATAAATATCTATAAATGTTAACCCTTCTGTTTCTCTCTCTAGGTTTTCTCTTGCATTTTCAATACTTACATAAGACACCCCTATTTTAACCTCAACTTCTGTGGGTTCTTTAAAATTATAGCTAAAATAACTTCCTATGCTATCACCAATAACTTCTTTTCTATATTGCTTGTACAGACGGGTTTTACCATTATACCCCATCCATTGGCCTTCTAATCCTTCATATTTTCGAGGGTTTTTCCAGACACCATAATTATCGGCGGGTTTACTAAACTTTGCTACGAAATAGACTGGGTAAGATTCATCGGGTTTATAATAACAAAATGACCCCACGTTACGCATGCCTTCTACTTCGGTAGGTGATACAATTTTTACAGTTGCTCCTTCTTCATTGGTTAATCCTAAGCCTAAATTGATTAATATGTTTGCCTGCCCTTCAGGGAAATAGTATTTAGAAATACCCGTTCTAGTTGTAGCCGTGGTTTCTACTTTTACCTTATACTTGTTAAGTGTTGTACTGTAATAACCAGGTTTGGCAATTTCAAACGAATAGGTGGAGCCATATTTTACAAAATCAGTTTCTAATTCTCCAGTAGTAGGCATAGTTAGAATAACACCTAAATCTGGACACCCTACCCCACTTAAGTTTACGTGGCTAAATCCTGTTAAAAAAGTATTTTCATAGACATAAGGATTGGAGAGCCACCGACTATCTTTTTCCATTGGTGCATTTTGTGTTCCAGCCACGTTAAAAGGTGATACACTAACCATACCTCTAGGGGCGATAGCCCCTGGGTTAGTGGCTCCATAATTGGAGGTTCCTATAAATGGATTGACATAATCCTTAGGAGTTTGAGCATACAACTGGTATACAAGAGTAAATAAAAATATGGTAGATAAAAGCTTTAACGATTTAAGTTCTTTAATCAACATCTTTATAATTTTTATGTGTTACTCATTTTTAGTCAACAAAATGGATTCTCCCATAGTTTTAACTTGTAATTCTATTTCAGAATCCTCGTCACTTAAAAATTCGCAATCTAGCGTTAATGAATGAGCTCCTTTTGTAATTTCAATAGTATCAATATTTAAATCTATAGTTTTGATAATGTTCCAGTTTTTATCATACAGAAAGCCTTCATCACCACCTTTGTATTTAAATATTTGGTTGTTCGTAAGGGTTATGGGTAACTGGATTTTCTTATAGTTATCTAACTCTATTATAATATTTTTACATATAGTGGCTTTGGATGGTTTAATGGTAAATACCAACGGTTGCATACCAGATGAATTTTCAAAATTAAATGTTGAATATAAAGGTTCTCCAGGTTGCCTTATTTTTTTTGAATGATTAAAGACATTAAAATCAGTTGGGTACAACTTCCAAGAGTTTTCTGAAACGGCTTCTAAATGGTATTCATTTTTTAAATTTTCCATTTCTATTTTTAAACTTTCTGGAAAAACTCCAGCTAATCTAGCGTGTTCCCATTGTTTAATCAATTCTAGAATAGCGTTAGATTGTCCATGGGTTTGAATAGTTTCTTGAGATGTAACAAATGCATACCCAGCATCAAAAGCAGCACTTCTGGCAAGCATCCATTCCATATCTTCTAGACTGATTTCAGGAGTCATTCTAAACCAACCTAACATAGCAGGCATGTAGTTTCTTTTAAAATACGGCTGGTTCTTCATGCGATATTCTGTTTGACTTTCACGAAAACCCGCATACCAAGGTTCACCCCAATTCATTCGGGTGTAGATATGCCAGAAAAAATGTGTGGTTCTACTGGCATCGATAATAAACCCGTCTTTGAGGTCTTCCGATAAATTATTGTACCAAACATAAGGCATCATTGCTTCACCGTAATTGCCTAATCCGGTAGATTTATTGCCCTCTAAACCATCAAAAGAGATTTGCTTCATTCCTGTTTTATTATAGACATCAGCAATATTTTTTGAAAGCACTTTTGTCAACTCAGTATTAGATAAAAATACTTTATAAGGATGATCTAGTAATTTGGCAATTTTGGTTCCTGATTTATGTAACGATGGTTTACTATCAAAAGCACCACGTTGGCAATCTAATAATTTCCAGGGTTTTTTTTCGGAAACACTACCGTATCTAATTAATTCGCTGCCAATCCTTACGGTCCGTAAACTGTTATTTTTAAATTGGTTGAAAAAATCTGGTGATGCTATTTGGATTTCTGTTTGTTTATCATCTGTATCTAGTGTAATTTCAGAACTTCCTACTTCAGCCAATCGCTTATCTGGGATAGGTGTTACATAAGGATCATTAGTGGTAATAAAGTTGGAAAGAGTGTGGGAGCCTATTGAAATGCCTTCCTTTTTCGCTTTTTCAACACATGTCTTCATTCCTTCATACCCATTAGGAAATACTTTATTGTACAATTCAAAATGTCCCCAACTTTCATATAGCTTTCCTGGATGATATAAATGTTTTAACCCTGCTCGTTTAGTAATTTTTATGGCTTCATCTATGGTTTCTTCATTAAAGTTCATAATGATGTATGCTGAAGAAGCCTCAGGGACTGTTTTCATCCATTTACCATTTAAGGTTGGATGTGGCAATCTTTCAGCTAATTCAATGGTCTCAATGGTATTTAAAGCATCATTAGTAGGGACCCCAAAAAGGGCTGTTTTTGAACCTATTATACCGCCGTCGTTGTATTTGGGCGAAACAAACTTATCGTGACCTAGGTTTTCTATAATTCTATCTTCATTTCTATTTCTACAATAGGTTTGTAAGCTTGATCCAGCCTTGGTAGGTTTTGCAGCTTCAATTCGATAAAGAACATGGGGTTTTCCTTCTTCATCGAGGTTAGTGATGTCGTTTTGTGAAAACACATCAAATTCAGGCATACAATCGTTTTCATTATACGGATATCCGCCCAACGTTTTTAAATTTAAAGATTGGATTCCAAAGGCAAATTCGTCGTTTCGAACAACACCTACAGTTTCGCCTATAGTTTCACTAATAGTTGTATGGTAAGGCCCCCAAGTTATCAAATCGATATTATCATTACCTTTTATACCTGCTAACTCGAAAGTGAAAAAAGTTTCTTTAGTCTTAAATTTAATTTCAGCTTGTGTATTAGAAGGATAACTTAAAGTTATTATATCTTCTTTTACTTCCATTGCAGTAGGGTACTCGAAAATATCATCAGTACGAATAGCCATTAAGTAAGATGGGGTACTCCTGTCTAAATAGTTTGTGTTTGTGTGTTTATCAAAAATTCCGATGACCTCTCCACTGCCATTAAACTCAAATTTCAGTGAGTTGTTTTTTAATGTTAAGACTTTATTTTTGTTATTGCACGATGTGATGACAAAAAAACAGCTTAAAATTAATACAGCTAAAAGGTTAAAGTTAAATTTTTTAAGCATGATTATTTTTCTATAACATCAATTTTAAATACCCATGCGTATTTTGATGTTGGGTTGTTTTGTAAAGATTCAGGAACGATTATTTTAAAACCTTTGTCCTGTTTTTTCCATTTCAAATTTTTGTTGGAACCCATCATTCTTATTCTAGTACCTTTTTTAGGGCTAATGGAATTAACAACAATTTCTGAAGGAACTTTGTTTTCACCTTCTTGAGCTAAATAAAACAAAAATACATTACCTGCTTTATTCTGGGTCATACAGATGTTGTTTTCCTTGTAAGGAGCAATGGGTTCTGTTGCATAAATGGCACCACTGTTAACGGTCATCCAATCCCCATATTCTTTTAAAAGATCATAGGCCCCTTGCTGCCATTCGCCTTCTGGACTAGGGGCAATGTTTAGTAATAAGTTTCCACCTTTGGCTACTATATCTACCAACATGTGAATACCTGCTCTACCACTCATGTACTTGGCGTTTGGGGTGTAAGACCAGCCACCACCAGAAATGATACAGGATTCCCATGGGTATGGTAAAGTCTTTTCTGGAACACGATTTTCAGGAGTTAAATAGTTTTGGTTTTTACCATGCACCGCTCTATCCACAACAATAAGGCCGGGTTGTTTTTTACGTGCCTTAATAACCAGTTCATCCATTTTTATATCTTGATTAATAATACGGTGTTTTAGATAGCCCTCTTCAGCATTGTCGACAGTATGTTTGTACCATTGGGTTATTTCGGCTTTAGGTGTTTTAGCAACCCAGCCACCATCAAGCCAGAGAATATCCACTTTTCCATAATCGGTCATTAATTCCATGATTTGATTATGGGTAAATTCAACATACTCATTCCATTTTTCAGGATAGTCTACAGGAGAATAATTCACATTTCTGTCTTTTGGTGGAAAATACGGATCCCAATAACTCTTAACATGCCAGTCGGGTTTTGAAAAGTAAGCACCAGCCCATAAGCCTTCTTTTCTAAAAGAGTTAAAAATTTCTTTAGTAATATTTGCTTTTGGGCTTGATGAAAATGGCGTATTAGGCGATGTGATTTTGTAATCGGTGTATTTGGAATCGAACATACTAAAACCATCATGATGCTTTGTTGTAAAAACCACATATTTCATCCCAGCATATTTTGCTGCTTTAGCCCATTTGTCTGGGTCGAATTTTACAGGGTTGAAAGTGTTTTGCAATCCTTCATATTCTTTTTTGTAGGCAAAATAATTATTAGGGTTGCTGCCTTTTCTGCGTTCGCACCAACCATATTCCTCTGGACATAAGGACCATGATTCTACAATGCCCCATTGGCTATAGGTCCCCCAATGCATGAGCAGTCCAAATTTTAAATCTTGCCATTCGTCTACTTTTTGAAGGACCAAGGAATCAGTTTCTGGAACATATCGTTCATCCTCATAAATGGCTTGTGCAGTCATGCAATTATGTGATACAATTAAAACGATAATTGATGTTAAGATACTATGGATTAAATGTTTCATAAGTGTGGATTTATTGTCTTAAATATTTATGTTGATTGCTTAATGAATAAGGCATGTTTTCGGTATTAATGCCTCTCTCTTTATTAGGTGATTTGCTCATAATAAAATTGAGTTGCCCTCCTTTAATAAGGTCTTGAAAACGAATAAAATTATGTTCCCAGTCCAAATTGTTCAAATATGCTGAGTTTATATACATATGGTTACCTGAATTATTATTAGCAGTTATAATAAAGGTTTTTCCGTTTTCTAATGTAATGGCCGCTTTTTTGAATAAAGGGCTGCCTAATACGTATTGGTCAATGCTTGGTGTAACTGGATAAAATCCTAAAGCACTAAATACATACCAAGCAGAGGTTTGGCCGTTATCTTCATCGCCACAATAGCCATCAGGAGTGGGAGTGTATAATTTAGTTAACACCTCGCGAATTTTTTCTTGGGTTTTGTATGGTGCTCCTGCATAATTGTACAAATAGATCATATGCTGAATGGGTTGATTGCCATGTGCATAGTTGCCCATATTCATAATCTGCATTTCACGTATTTCATGTATGGTAAAACCGTAGTAGGAATCATCAAAATCAGGGGGCATAGTAAAAACTTCATCTAGTTTAGAAATAAAATTTTCTTTTCCACCCATTAAATCGATTAACCCTTGTACATCATGAAACACGGACCAGGTATAATGTAAGCTATTGCCTTCGGTAAACGCATCACCCCACTTTAAAGGATTGAACGGTTTTTGAAATGTGCCATCTTCATTTTTACCACGCATGAGGTTGGTAGAAGCGTCGAATAAGTTTTTATAGTTATTGGATTTGTCATAAAATGTTTTTGCTAAATCGGATTTGCCAAGTTTTTCAGCCATTTTGGCTATAGTAAAATCAGCATAAGCATATTCCAAGGTTCGTGCTGCATTTTCATGAATTCCAATATTGTATGGTACATAGCCCAAGGTGTTATAGTAATCCAAACCTGCACGACCCACTGAGTTAACGGGACGTCCATCAGAAACTTGGGTGTTTTTTAAAACGGCTTCTAGAAGTACCTCTACATCTTCATTTTTTATATTGCCCTTTAGATAAGCATCGACAATAATAGGAGCGGAGTTAGAGCCTATCATACAATCACGATGTCCAGGGCTTGCCCATTCCGGTAACCACCCAGATTCTTTATATGTATTAGCTAAACCTTCCATAATTTGACTGTTCAATTCTGGATACATTAAATTGAAAAAAGGGAAAACTGCCCTGAAGGTATCCCAAAAGCCATTGTCTGTAAACATATAACCGGGCAAAACCTTACCGTTATAAGGGCTGTAATGCATAATGTTTCCTTTTAAATCGTATTCGTAAAATTTTCTAGGAAATAGGAGTACACGATAAAAACAAGAATAAAAGGTTCTTATGTTGTCAATATTGTCATCTTCAATTTTAATTCTACCTAACTCATTTTCCCATGCCAATCGTGCTTTTTCTTTAGTCTGTTCGAATGAGTCATTACCAATTTCATTTATTAAATTTAATTCAGCTTGATCATGACTTATAAAAGATGAGGCCACTTTAATGTGGACTTGTTCGCCTTTTTCGGTTTTAAAACCAATAATGGCTCCTACATGCTCACCTTGACTTCTGCTAGAGTTTTTTTGGAGTTGCCAATCATCCCCCCAAGTATGATTCACTTCAAAATCTTTATCAAATTGAGCGACAAAATAGTTGTGAAAATTATCGGGAACACCACCGCTGTTATTTCGACAGTAGCCAATTATTTTACGTTCTTTTGGGATGATTTTCACCATGGAACCTTTAAAGAAAGCATCTAGCATAATATAGGATGAATCGGCTTTTGGGAAAGTGAATTTAAAATGGGCCGCACGTTCGGTAGGGGTAACCTCGGCTGTAATATCGTAATCTGCCAAGTACACACTGTAATGATTCGGTTTTACAATTTCAGCTTTATGCGAAAAATAGGAAGCACGTTCGTCTTCTTTGTATTTTAGATTGCCTGTAACAGCCATTAATGAAAAAGCTGCATAATCGTTTATCCAAGGACTTGGTTGATGGGTCTGTTTAATTCCCCTAATGGTTTTGTCATCGTACTTATAGGTCCAGCCATCACCCATTTTAGAGGTTTGCGGTGTCCAGAAGTTCATGCCCCAAGGTGTGGCTATAGCAGGATAGGTGTTACCATTGGATAGACTGAAATCGGAATCGGTACCCATTAATGGGTTGACAAAGTCAACTAGGTTGGTTTTTAAACCGATAACAGTTGTATTACTATCTTTTGTATCCTGTTTACACGATGTAAAAGAAAATAAAACAATAATTAGATATACTTTAAAAATCTTTAAAGAGAACTTCATTTTTAATTACTTTCAATTTTTTGCCCTTCCTCTCTATACAAATCTACTTCGCCATCCAATAACACCGCAATTACAGTAACATTATCATCTTGTACTTTTTCAGGCAAGTCTATATATAACAAACCGGGAACAGCACTCCAGTATTGTTTGCCAACCACCTGATGTGATAACTTTGTGCCATTGCCAACTACCCATATTCTATTGACCTTGTTTTTAAGTCCTTTTATCAATAAGGGACCATTTGGTTTGTAGTCTACATATAAATACAAAATGTTTTTGTCTTTTGATAGTGCGGTATATCCATTAAAGTGACCATGCGGAATACCTGCTCTAGTCCCATAAATAGCTTCTTTATGTTTGTTGGTCCACTTGCCAATACCTTGTAAAATATCTATTTGTTCTTGTGGAATAGTACCATCTGGTTTTGGACCGATGTCAAGCAGTAAATTCCCTCCCATACTAATACAGTCAACTAAAATACGTATCAATTGGTTTACTGATTTATATTGTTTATCGTTTGGTTGGTAGCCCCATGAGTTATTCATGGTTAAACATAATTCCCAATACTTGTTTTCTGGTTTTGTTACGGGTACACCTTGTTCTGGAGTAGCATAGTCACCATAGCCTTGAAGCCTTGAATTTATAATAGTTGTTGGAGTTCTATCCAACAATAATTGACGAATTTCTTTGGCTTTCCATTTTTCAGCAGATTGCTCCCAATCACCATCAAACCAATATAAATCAGGATCGTAACGTGTTAATTCCTCTATTTGGCCGAAATTATATTTGGTGAATTTTTCCCACCGCTTGGCATCTTCGGTATATCGCTTTTTGTCCCTTAAAAAATTAGGATAATCGGGGTAAGACCAATCCAATAAGGAATAATATAAGCCTACTTTTAGGTTTTCTTTACGAGCAGCCTCAACAAAAGGTGTTAGCAAATCTTTTTTAGCCTTAGTTTGCTTAACCGTATTCAGATTACCATATTTAGAGCCCCAAAGGGCAACACCATCATGGTGCTTTGTAGTAATAACTGTGTATTTAGCACCACTTTCCTTAATAGTGTTGGCCCAATATTCAGGGTTGTATTTTTTGGCCGTAAAACCGTCTAGTTGTTTCATGTAGTCAGAATATTGGATGTATTTATTAAAGAACGACCAAGATTCATCTATGCCATTAACCGAATAAATACCCCAATGAATAAAAACCCCAAACTTTGCGTCTTTAAACCACTCTAAGCGTTCTTCTTTTGATAGTTCAGTGGATTGACTTTTTGCTATTAAACCAAAAAGAATAAAAAAAGAGGTTGTTGTAATTTTAAAAAAGTGTTTCATTTTTATTACTGTATTAGAATTTCATCTACAAAAAGCCAAGCATCAGTTCCAGCGCCTTCGTGCCAACTAGGTAGTGTTTTAAAATTTTCTACCACTACTCTTAAATATTGGGTTTTTGTATTGGGGATATTAATAGTATATTTTTTTATTTCTGTACCATTCCCATATTGTCCCGTTCTGTTAATTTTAAGTTCTCCTATTTTTCTGAAATCAGAATTTTCGTTTGTTGTTGAATATACCAATATTTTCTTTGGAAAAAGAATCCAATTGGCAACATTTTCCAAACAATTTACCGAAATTTTGTCAATGGTCTTAACCGATTCCAAATCTATCGTTGCATTAATGTCATCACCTGAAAATCCTATCCATTTACCGTCTCTGAACAACTCACTCCCTTCTTTAAAATCAAATAATTTATTCCCTCCAGGGTATCTTTCGTCGGGTTGGTTCACTAGGTTGTATTTTGAGACTTGGTGTTTTACCTTAAAAAACTTTTTTTCCAATATATTACTTGGTAACCATCCCTTTTTATATGTTCTTATTTTTAATTGTGCAGGGCGATCTAAGAAAATCTTATCTTGGTAAATAAGTGATGTCGAATCGGGATCAGTACCATCGAGTGTATAATAGATTTTAACATTTTTGATTTTGGATTGAAGCCTAACAGAAATGGTATCTACAAATAAATTTTTATCCGAAAGGAATGTTGGAGTTTCTAAATTAGAAATTTCAACAAAATTAGCATCTGCTGCTCCATATATTACTGTTTCATATTTTGATTTTAACATGGCAATAGCTTTATCGTCGACTTCTGTTTGCCATACATAAATGTGTTTTGGAACAATGTTTTCCAAAAGTGTATTCAAACCTTTATTAGTAACTTTGGTATTATATAGGTTTAGGGTTTGAAGTCTTTTGGCATTATATATAAACTTCAAGGATGCATCCGTTATATCAGTATTGTTTATATGTAATTTTATAAGATTTTTAAACTTTTTAAAGCCAATAGTCATTTCATCTGATAGATTGGTATTGCTTAAGTCCAATTCGATAATTTGGTCTTTAATTTTTTCCAACACTTTTAAGGCGTCTTTACTTAGTTCTGTTTTTTGAAATTTTATACTAAGCTCAGGTTTGTTAGGAACTAATTTAAATACCGAAAAGCCAACATCTTTAACTTTATTGATATCGCTCAATGAAGCCTCTTTAATATTATGGGTTTCAAAAACTAGATATTTTTCGAGTAACTTATTTAATGTATCATTTTCAGTTAAATTAACAACTTTATTTTCAAAATTAGCGTTATGGTTTATCCAATAAGAGATAAGCCATTGCTCTTCTTTAGTTAGTTGAGGTTTTCCCTCTGGAGGCATGTGTTTGTCATCTGACAATGGTAGTGTTATGCTTTTAAATAGTTGACTTTCACTAGCATTTCCTTTTACAATTACTTTACCATGTTCCCCGCCTTTTAAAATGTTTTCGGGAGTGTTTAAAGCTAATTCTCCTTTTCTTTTAGTTGTGTTATGGCATTGAATGCATTTGGAATCCAAAATTTTAAAAACAACATCATCAAATAGTTTCAGGCTGTCTATTTGCTTTATAGGCTTCAATTTGACAGGAGTTTTAGCATATTGGGTTAAAAAATCACTTCCATGGGTCAAGATGCTTCCATAATGACCTGTAATTGTAATACCAATCAATGTTAAAACAAAAAATGGTATAAATAGTTTTGAGGTGTGTTTCCTTTTAGATTTACTTAAAAGAAATAGACCTGTAATAAGCAAAGTAGAAATTACGCCTAGCCATAAATGTTTATCTAGTGTATTTAAATCATAACCGCCTTCAAATGATAAAAAATAACCTAGAATACAAGCTAATACTGAAAAAACCAAAGAAAACCCTAAAGCATATTGAATAACTAAACTGGGGTAATTGTTTTTTATGCGTCCAACAATATCTATGAATAGGGTAAGTATAATAGCTCCAATGGGGAGGTGCAAAATAACGGGATGGAATCTGCCTAAAAAAAGTACCATCCTTGATGGTTGAACAAATACGATTAAAACCGTAACAAATACAACGGTAATTGTTAAAATATGTTTCGTTTTTAAAACCTTCATTCAGTTAATAGTTTAAAACCCATTCGTCCATAAATAGCCATGCTTTATTTCCTTTTCCTTCATGCCAGTCTGGAATTGATGATACATTTTTTACTTCTACTTGAACATATTTAATGTCTTCCCCAATGGGGATATCAACATGTTTTAATGATGGAGCCGAAATACCGTCAATTGATTGTAGGTTGATAGACAACTTCTTAAAATTATTACCATCAACCGATGTTTTTACAGTAATATGTGCTGGAGGAAAAATCCAAGAGCCAGGATCACTTAAATAACCAATAGTTATAGATTTAACAAACGATTCAATTTTTAATTGCAAGGTAGCATGTGCAATGGTATCAAAACCTAGCCATTGGGTATCCTTAAAATCAACAGTTCCTTTTTTGTTGTTATTTAATGTTAATGAACCAACACCTTTGTAGCGATCACTTGCATTCGAATGCCAAATAATACTATCAATAGGAATGCCTTTTTTATAAAATACTTTCTCAACAATATCGCTTTCTTTCCAGTC
Source organism: Aestuariivivens marinum (assembly GCF_022662175.1). Classification (GTDB taxonomy): domain Bacteria; phylum Bacteroidota; class Bacteroidia; order Flavobacteriales; family Flavobacteriaceae; genus Aestuariivivens; species Aestuariivivens marinum. The sequence goes on from NZ_JAKMCR010000001.1 coordinate 1,240,316, forward strand.
AGGATGATAGGCCTTAAATTTATAAGTTCCAGGGTTTATAACTTTTATAGGCGAAGTATATAGGTTTGAATTTTCAGATGGAGATTCACCATTAGTCGTATAGTAAATTTTAGTGCCTTCCAATTTTAAGCTCGCAGTTAAATAAGCTATAGAATCTATTAGTTGATTAGTAGCTTCTAACCTAGGTTGGGTTATTTGAATTTGATCTTGTTGTAAAAACAGGCTGTCTGGTTTCAGTTTACAATTAAAAAATATAAATGCTAGAAAGCATATCATTACTTTTAGCATCATACTCTTGTTAGTTTAATAGGATAAGTGTTTCCCGAATTCCATTGAGCAACATATACATTTTCGTCTTCGTCTATGCAAACATCATGGGGATACTGGAATAACCTAATAGTTTGGTACAACTCTTCTAAGTTACTGTTATTGTAAGTTGGGGCTGTTGCTCCCGGACAGGAAACAACTTGATTGTTATTATCCATTATTAATAAGAAACCAGAATCGCTATTAGGTGCTTTTTTCGATTTTAATACGGCAAAATAAATATGGTCTTTATGAATTACAGGTCTACAAATCAATGCCCCAGGAATGTCTATTGATGACATATAGTTGCCATCCAAACTGAAGCGCTTCAGTATGTTCATTTCCCTTGCAGAAATTAAAATTGATGGGTTGTTTTTATCTCTGTTATCGTAACAAATACCATGCGCATTTAAAAATTGGGATTCACCGGTACCTCGACCACCAAAAATGTTCAATAGTTCTCCTTTATGGTTGTAATGCAAGATATATTGATTTCCATAACCATCGGCAACATAAAAATCACCATTTTCCAAAACGGTTGTTTCGGTTGGTTTAAACTCTTCTTTAGCATTGTATTTCCCGGTTTCTTTTGGATAATCTATTTCAAAAATAACTTTACCATCAATAGTAGTTTTAATGATTTGATGTCTTTCATAATCGGTAATCAACAGAAAATCTTCACCGTTTTCTTTGCATAAAGTTAAACCATGACCACCAGGAAATTGAGTGCCCCATGTTTCCAATAATTTGCCCGACTTATCATAGATGATAATATTGTTTTTAGTGTGATTGGTTAGCAAGACAATACGCCCTTTTGAGTCCTGAACCATTTCATGACAATCTTTTACTGGAGTTTTTAATGGATCTAAATTTCCCCAGTTCATATTAACTTTATATTGATGTGAATTATGCCCAATAATAACATCTTTGTTGTCACAAAAAGAAAAGGCATTGCTATACAATGGGGACAATAAGATACCCAGTGATGCACAGGATGATTGTTTTAAAAAGATTCTACGGCTCATGATTAGGTAAGTATATCGTTAATAACATGACCAGATACATCGGTAAGTCTGAACCTTCTGCCTTGATGTTTGTAAGTAAACTTGGTATGGTCAATGCCCATTTGCTGCATTATAGTGGCTTGTAAGTCGTGTACATGCATAGGGTCTTTAGCAATGTTATATCCGAAATCATCAGTTTCACCATAGGTAAATCCGGGTTTTACGCCACCGCCGGCCATGAACATGGTAAAACATTTAGGATGATGGTCCCTACCATAATTGGTATCAGTTAAAGTGCCTTGACTGTAATTGGTCCTTCCAAACTCACCACCCCATACCACTAATGTATCTTCAAGTAACCCACGTTGTTTTAGGTCCAAAATTAAAGCCGCTGTAGCTTGGTCGATGTCTCTTGCTTGTCTTTCTATTTGAGATGGCAAATCGAAATGCTGGTCCCAACCCATATGATAAAGCTGAACAAATCGCACGTCTTTTTCAACTAATCGTCTAGCCAGCAAACAATTTGAGGCATAGGTGCCTGGAGTTGTACAATTGGCACCATACATTTTTATGATATGCTCTGGCTCATCATCTATGTTCATTGTTTCTGGAACAGATGTTTGCATACGGTATGCCATTTCATATTGTGCAATACGACTATTGATTTCTGGATCACCAAATTCTTCTTCCTGCTTATGGTTGAGCTCACTTATATAATCTAACATTTTTCTACGTTCACCTCGGGTCATACCTTCGGGATCTTTAAGGTATAATACAGGATCCTTGCCTGATCTAAACTGTACGCCTTGATGTAATGAGCTTAAAAAACCATTACCCCAAAGGCGTGAATACAGAGGTTGTGAAAATGGACGCCCAGTACCTCGCGATAATAATACTGTAAATGCAGGTAGGTTTTCATTTAAGCTACCAAGGCCATAACTAAACCAAGAGCCCATACTAGGTCTTCCTGTTTGCTGAGATCCCGTTTGAAAAAAGGTGATGGCGGGATCGTGGTTAATAGCTTCAGTATGCATGGATTTAATGAAACATAGCTCATCTACTATTTTGGCAGTATTTGGCATTAGGTCACTCACCCAAGCCCTGGATTCTCCATATTGGTTAAATTTAAAAAGGCTTCCAACTAAAGGAAAACGTTCTTGACCAGAGGTCATCCCAGTTAACCGTTGCCCTTTCCTTACCGAGTCTGGAAGGTCTTGACCTCGCATTTTATCAAGTAACGGCTTATAATCAAAAAGCTCTAATTGGGATGGACCACCACTCTGGAAAAGATATATGATTCTTTTTGCTTTAGGAGCAAAATGAGGTAAGTTTAATCCTAAAGAACTATTTAACTGTTCTTGACCAGAAAGGCTGGAAAAAGGATCCAGTAATGAAGCCGCAGCTAAACCTCCAATGCCAAATCCAAGTTTTTTAAGAAAATGTCTTCGGTTGTTATTAATAAAATGTTTGCTTAACTCTTCCATGGTATTATCCTTTTACAATCGCTTCATCAAGATTAAAAATTAAACTGGTTAATACAGTATATGCGTATAGCTCTTTTTTGTTTTCTTCAGTATTGGATATTGTTGTGCCTTGAGAATTTAGTTCAAAAGTTTCTTTTGATGATTCTAAATAGTCCAACAGTTTATCGGTTTCATCTTTTTTTGGGTAACGCGATGTTATTTTTCTAAAAATTATTTTTATACGTTCTTTGTCGTTTAATGAATCTAAATCAAGTATATCTTTTGCTAGGTGTTTGGATGCTTCTATTAATTGGGGGTCATTTAACATTACCAAGGCTTGAAGTGGTGTGCTTGTTTTTTGGCGCTTGACCGAACAAATATCTCGTGTTGCGGCATCAAAGGTAATCATGGCCGGAGGGGGGACTGTCCGTTTCCAAAACGTGTACAAGCTTCTTCTATACTTATTTTCACCTGAATCCATAATGTACTTTGTTAGTCCTTGGCCAGATGTAGTTTCTGCCCACAAGCCCTCTGGTTGAAATGGTTTTACGCTAGGCCCACCAATTTTATCCACTAAAAGACCACTTAATGCTAATGCATTGTCTCGTACCATTTCGGCGGTTAACTTACTTCTTGAACTTCGAGCCAGTAATAGATTGTCAGGATCTATTTCTAATAGTTCGGGTGTTGCTTTTGAGGTTTGTTGATAGGTGCTGGACATGACCATCATTTTAATCATTTGTTTCATATCCCAGCCTTTTTCCCTAAAGGTAACTGCCAACCAGTCTAATAATTCAGGGTGTGTAGGTAAAGCACCTTGGTTGCCAAAATCATCGACAGTAGAAACAATTCCTGTTCCAAAAATTTGCTGCCATATTCTGTTAATGGCGACCCTAGCTGTTAAAGGGTTTTTTTCGTCGAAAAGCCATTGGACTAATCCTAGTCTGTTTTTAGGGAGAGTTTCAGGAAATGATAAGATAGCATCTGGTGTTCCTGTACTTACTTTATCAGTAGGAGCGTCATATTGACCTCTTTTTAAGATATAGGTTTGCCTGTCTGGAGCACCATCTTTCATAACCATTAGCCTAATTTCAGGGATGGAATCAGGCTTATTTATAAAAGACAAACTTTCTTCAATTTCTTTATTTGTTATCTTAATATTAGGTTCTGGAATTTCATCATATTCAATTCTACCTTTTTCATCTACTTTATTAAAGAACCCATAAATGCTATAAAATTCTTTTTGTGATATTGGATCGTATTTATGATCATGACATCTTGCACATTCCATAGTTAAACCCAATAGAGCTGTAGAGGTTGTATTGGTGCGATCCATAACGTACTCAACTCTGTATTCTTCATCAATTACACCACCTTCTTGTGTAATTTTATGATTTCTGTTAAATCCCGTAGCGACAATTTGTTCTAATGTTGGATTAGGTAGGAGGTCACCAGCGATTTGCCATTTAATAAATTCGTCATAAGATAAATTTTCATTAAATGCATGGATCACCCAATCACGCCATGGCCACATGACTCGTTCCAAATCGTCCTGATAACCATGAGTGTCTGCATAACGAGCTATATCAAGCCAATTCGATGCCATACGTTCTCCATAGGCTTTGGACGCCAAGAGTTTATCAACGACTTTTTCATAAGCATTTTCATCTTGATTCGATAAAAATTCGTCAATAGCTGCAAGTGAGGGAGGCAAACCTGTTAGGTCGAAATAAACTTTCCTAATTAATTTTTCTTTTGATGCTTTTTCAGAAGGAGTTAACCCTTTTTCATCCAAATGTTTTAAAATGAAATAATCTATTTCGTTGCTTGGCCAATTTGTAATAGAAACTTTAGGAATCTCTGGTCTAGCTGGAGGAATAAAAGACCAATGATCTTTCCATTCAGCGCCTTGTTCTACCCATTTGGTAAGAATCTTTTTTTCGTAATCCGATAATTTTAGGTTTGAATCTGGGGGAGGCATGACTTTTTCAGGATCTTGACTATTGATTTTATGAACCAACTGGCTTGCTTCAATATTGTTAGGTACAATGGCATATCTATCTAAATGTTCACCGATAGCTGCATAAGCGCCTTCTTTTGTGTCTAAACGTAATCCTGCTTCTCGAGTGCCTTCATCAGGTCCATGGCATAAATAACAGCGATCTGAAAGAATGGGTTTTACATGAAAAATGTAATCGATGGCTTGGGGGAGTTCAACATTGGAGCTGGAAGTACTTGAGCTGTGGTTTGATAGGGTATTGCCTAGTGCTGTGTAATCAACATTGGTTCTACTGAGTTTATATTTAATCAGCAGTAAAAGAGTGAATGGTATTATAAAATACAATGCTAGCTTTAACGATCTTAAGGTTTTAGGATTAAACATTGTAATGTATTGTTAATCAATATATTAATTTAAAAAAATCAAATAATATTATGATAAAACTTATAGTTTTAACAAATGAACCCATAATATGGGGTTTATGTATAAAATATACAAAAAAATTTCGACGAATAACAGTGAGTTATAGCTGAAAACATTATAATTACTCTATTGTGATTTCATCCACAAATAACCAAGCCCCTCCACCATTAGGAGTTTTTTTTAGGCTTTTAGCTATAACCTTAACATATCTCGATGTTCTTTTTTCAAATGCAATGGTAAAATCTTTAAGCACTATCTCAGCATTTGAATTAAAAGGTCTATTTATTTTACCAACACTATTAAACTTTTTTCCATCGTTAGATAGTAGAACCTCTAAATGAGTTGGGAAGTAAATTGCCGGCCCTTGATTTTCCATTGAGCCCACGCTTACTTTACTAACTTCGGTTGTTTTTTCTAGGTCGATAACCAACTCCATGTCATTACCTATCCATGCTTGCCATTGGCCATCATGAAAGTTTTTAGAACCTCTAACGATATTGTTCATGTTGTTAGTACCGGCGCCTTGATAGCTGTTGCTGTATTTGGTAATATAATTTACGGGTTTGCCAACACCTTTATGGTAATTAAATGTTTTTTCAAAAACTTTACCTATCGGTTTGTTGTTTTCATATAAGGACGCTTTAATCGTAGTGGTCTTTGTAATTTCAATAGGAGTTTGATAGGAAATAGCCATATTGTCTACATCGGTTCCATCTAAAGTGTAACGTATATCGGGATTAGGGAATTCATTTTTAAGGGTAACGGATATTACATTTGTATTATTGTTAACATGTGTTTCGGCAGAAATATTATAAGCACTTTTTGCATAATTAATGCCTTGGTATTCTAGGCGCTTAAACATAGGTGTTAATCGGGTGGTGAATTCTTCCCAGGTTCTATCCGCCTTAGGACTCCAAAGGGTTTCGGATAAAGCCACTAATCTTGGAAAAATCATATATTCTGAATGTGATGTGGTAGATACATATTCTGCCCATAAATTAGCTTGCCCACCTAATACGTGATGAGCTTGTTTTTCGGTCATGGATTCAACAACGGGGTCAAAATCATACACTTTACTAATTGGAGTATAACCACCCCAAGCTTTGGGTTCGGTATCCATATCTCCTTGGTAATGGTCAAAATAGCAATGTGACCCGGGAGTCATCACCACATCGTGTCCTTCGGCCGATGCTTCCAAGCCACCTTTAACACCGCGCCAACTCATTACCGCTGCCCCAGGAGCCAAACCACCTTCTAGAATTTCATCCCAACCAATTAAAACACGCCCTTTATAGCTAATAAATCGTTCCATGCGTTTTATAAAATAACTCTGTAGTTCTTCAACATTTTCCAGGCCTTCCGTTTTCATTCTTTTTTGGCAATGCTTACAGGTTTTCCAATTGGTTTTGGTTGCTTCATCTCCACCAACATGAATATACTTTGAGGGGAATAAACCCATAACTTCTGTTAAAACGTTTTCTAAAAATTCAAATGTAGATTCTTTTCCAGCACAGAAAATATCTGTTATTGGCCAAAGTCCTCCTGAAGGAACAGCTACCGGTTTCTCTAAACAAGATAACTCTGGGTATGATGCAATAGCGCTTGTAACATGGGCTGGCATTTCAATTTCAGGTACTACCGTAACCCCTCGTGATTGAGCATAAGCAACAATATCTTTAATGTCTTCTTGAGTAAGGAAACCACCATAGGTTCCTTTTTCTTCTGGTTTTGGAGTATGTCTGGCATTCCAAGGTTTGTCTTCTTGGTTTACCCTAAAAGATCCTACTTCGGTAAGTTTTGGATATTGTTTTATTTCAATGCGCCAACCTTGATCATCCACTAAATGTAAGTGCAAGGTGTTCATTTTTAAATAGGCCAAGCGATCTATAGTCTGCTTAATATAGTCTTTTTCAAAAAAATGTCGAGATAGGTCCAACATTAAGCCCCGCCATTTGAAACGTGGAGAATCGGTGATGTTGACATTTGGAATTACCCATGCTACAGACTCAATATTGTTTTGGCTTTCAATTTCGGCAGGCAATAATTGTCGCAAAGTCTCAGAGCCATATATAAACCCTGAAAAACTATTGGCTTCAACGGTAATGCTTTTACTGTTTACATTTAATTGATATGCCTCATTTTGTAAATCTTCGTTTAGTTTAAACTGAATAAAGTTCGATGATGGTGGCATTTTAACTACTTCTAGATCTAAGCTTGCTGCGATTTTTAATCTGTTTAATAAAATACCTGCGGCCTGTAATTGAGCATCATTAGTAACATAAACCTTTGTATTTTTATTAAAGCTAAAGCTGCCTTCTTCAAGGGTTAATGTTGTTGGCTTTGGTATGACCTTAATATCATTTATGGTAAATGTTTTTTTGGGTTTACTTTGACATCCCATGAACACTGTCACAAAAAAGATTGTAACTATTGATTTTATTGTAAAATAGGTTTTATTTTTCATCCCAAGTCATTTTATATGTAGCATCCTCCATTCTGTTACCGTTATCCTTGTCGTATACCGCATAGTCAAAGCCGGAACGCAAGCTGTACCCACCATGTTCCCCTTGTTTGTTAATGGCAATAAAGCCTACTTGAAGGTATTCCATGTCAGGATGGTTTTTATGTTTGTTGTAAATGCGTTCTACAATTATTTTACAAGCTTCGGTAGGGGATTTCCCCATTCGCATTTGTTCTACAACCATAGCGCTTCCAGCGGTTCGAATAACAGCTTCCCCAAGACCGGTAGCTGCTGCTGCTCCAACTTCATTGTCTAAAAATAATCCTGCACCAATGATTGGTGAATCGCCAACACGACCATGCATTTTCCATGCAGCTCCGCTAGTTGTACAGGCTCCGGATAGATTTCCGCTGTCATCTAACACCAGCATACTTATAGTGTCATGGTTTTCTATATTGATAACAGGTTTATATTTTGACTTTTTCAACCAGTTTTTCCAATCTTCTTCAGATTTTGGGGTTAATAGATTTTCTTCTTTGAATCCTTGAGATAGTGCAAATTGAAGGGCTCCTTCACCTGAAAGCATGACATGTGGAGTTTCTTCCATCACTTTTCTAGCTACGGAAATAGGGTGCTTAATACCTTGTAAGAAGGATACTGACCCACAATTACTGTTAGCGTCCATAATACAAGCGTCTAAAGTTACCTTTCCCTCACGGTCTGGCAATCCGCCATAACCAACACTACGCTCGTTAGGGTCACCTTCGGGAACTCTTACACCAGCTTCAACAGCATCTATACCTGTGCCTCCACTGGTAAGTGTTTTCCAGGCAGCTTCATTGGCAGGTAGACCATGTTTCCAAGTGGCTATAATTAAAGGTTTTTGTGTTTTTTTTACTAAAAGAGGTTCAGTTTTTTCATCATCTTTAGCAAGTTCTTTGCAGCTTACCATAGCACTTATACCCATTGAGCCTAAAGCCGCTTTCTTTATAAAATCTCTTCTGTTTGCCATGCTTTTTATTTTTATCATATATTCTAACTACAGTTTTAATGATGCTTTTGCTTCCTTTATAGCCTGTAAATATTCAGGTGTTAGTGCAGGTCCATCAAAAAATGTAACACCTTTGGCGCCATTATCTATTGCTAATCTTATAGCTTCTTTTAATTCATCGCCCGAAGTGAAAGGCGGTAAATAAATGCCTGTGTTAAGCCCCACATTTTTAGCTTCTAAATCGGCGACACCTTGTTTGGTGGCATAACCAATCCAATCGATTTCCTCATTGTAAAAGCTGTGGTAAATCATGGGGTATACTTCATCAATATCCCATTTATCCCAACGCTGTCGCACCATATGATCTGCCATTTCGGGATACGGAAATACTGCTGCGGTTAATTTTTTTTTGTTTTTATTTACAATTTTATAGGCATCATCTACCAAGGCCTTAATAGCATTTAAACGGAAGTTTTTCCACTCCATGTCTATAGCCGTGTTTTTAATTTTCCTAGGGTTTTTATGGTGCATATTTTCAAAAGCTTCTACACATACATCACAATAACAAAAATCGTATTCTGGTAATTCTTCATCCTGAACCAAATTGTACTTAGGCAATAACCCAATAGGTAAGAAGATATCTGGAAAACGTATGTAATCTAAATGTACACTTTCAATACCATCAACCTTAGCCAGTCCCTCCACCAAACCTAAAATATGGTTTCTAGAAGCTTCTCTGGTTGGGCACAACCATTGGTAATACCCCACATAGGGGCGCGTATCATGGCAAGATTTACCGTCTCGACTTACTTGGTACCATTCTGGGTGTTTTAAAGCCACGGTGTCCCCTGGACGGTTCACGGCCATAATCCAAGCATGGACTTTTAAGCCTACTTTTGTTGCTATAGGTGCCAATCTCTCTAATTCTATTGGATCGGTGCCTGTGTTTATAAGCACTTCATCTATGCCAGCATCTTTATATTTTTTGAATTCAGCAGCGTAATCTTCATTTGATTTGTTTTTATTTGATGTAATCCAAGTGCCAAATTCAAATGCAGAGTTTTCAGTGCTTGATGTTTCAGCTATTTCTTGATGCTCTCCTATTTTTTGGTTACATGCAGTAACACTAAGAAGTAATATAGTGGACAATAAATGTATGGTTTTCATCTTCTTTGAACTTTATATTTATTTTATTTTTTCATAAAGTGTATTGAGTAGCTCTTGATCTTTATCTAGACTGTATTCCCAAAACATAGTGCCCCCCAATCCATTTTGTTTGATATAATTCGTTTTTAGCTGAATTTCCTTTGGAGTTTCCCAAGAAATAAAAATACTGTCGTTAGCATTCCATAAATAGGATGCTTTGGCTGAGTCATCATAACCTTTTTGGTATTTTCCCGATTTCATTTTTTCAAGAATATCCCAGTAAGGCACAATCATTCCTGTAGACATTGCCGTTTGATAGAGACCATTATTTCCTAAGTGTACTTTTTTCCACATTCTACCATAAAACGGAATCCCCATGATTAGTTTTTCAGCGGGTACACCTGCTTTTATATGTCGGTTTATGGCTTCCTGTCCACTATTACCCATGAATTTTTCTTTTTCTGAAGGATATAAATTGGCATGATGACCCGTTTGATAGTGCCAACCATGATAAAAATCGTAACACATTACATTAATGAAATCTAGGTATTGATGTGCTTTCCCTAAATTGGTATGGTCAATGTAATTTTGGTCTGCTCCAGTTGCAATAGTAAGTAGGTAATGAGTTTGGTCTGTTTTTCCAACCTTATCCAACTGCTTTCTAACTTCAGCAAGGAGCAGAGTAAAGTTTTCTTTATCTGATGGTCTAAAGGCATTGTCTTCACCACGTTGTCCAGGGTATTCCCAATCTAAATCTATGCCATCAAACCCATGTTTTTTCATAAGTGCTACACTATTAATTGCAAATTGCAACCTCGTTTCAGGGTAAGCAGCGACATGTGAAAACTTATCGGACCATAACCATCCGCCAATAGAATACAGTACCTTTAAATCTGGATTCTTTTTTTTTAGGGCTATCAGTTTTGAAATTTTGGAGGAATCTATATCCAATTCGAACTTTGGATATCCATCAACAATATTCGCAAAGGCATAATTAATATGGGTAAGTTTAGTAGCATCGACCTGTGCGGGATCAAAATCTTCATAACCCGCAACATAACCAATAATTTTTAAGTTTTCAACAGGTTTTATTTTGATTTTTTTAGGTTTTGAACAAGCAAAAACAAGTATAAATAAACTAAAAAAGATAATTGATTTTATTGATGTTATACTAAACCTCATATAATTAATGGCTACAGTTTTATTGTGATTTGAATTTTCCTTCCTGATTAATGATTAGCATTTTTTTTGTAAAAGGGCTTTTTACCGAGATATTATAGCCAAAATTATGAGTTTCTAATATTGGGTATAAGATTTCACTATCTATTGTAACAGCAGAAGGCGTTAAATTTTCAATTGAGTTAGCCCATTTTTTATTGATTTCATGATATTTTTTCTGTGCACGATATAACTTAAATAACTCCCATTTTATTTTTTCATCCTGTGGAATGATAAAATGATCTGTTTGGCCAATTTTCTTTGTAGAAAAATACACATAGCCCCATTTTTCTGGTTCGTGCATATTGATAACTCCTATGGGTGACCATACCCAATTGTATTCATGTAGGTAGTCGCCATTATCGTCTTTTTTTCTGTAATATTTGCCATTTTCTAAGCTGTAATTCCAATTAACCCTAGAAAAATTAACTCGAAAAAACCGATCTCTAGGTACTGCATCCTCATAGTATGAAGTCTTATAGACATCCCATGGAATGGCAATTTCCAATGTCCAACCTTCATCAATGTCATTAGGGTCATTTAAGGTACCGTGAATCTGCACAGCCGATTTCAATCCAGTCGTTTCATAATCGTTAAGAACAACATTTTCCTCTCTATAGGGTTTTGTAATGAACAGGTCCCAAACTGTATTCAGTGCGTTTATTTCTGTTTCGTAGTAGTTATAGGTATCACCATCAGGATCTACAAATATTTCAAAGTCGTTATTATAAAAAATAACGGCATCGTGTTTTTTAATGTCTGCCCAAACGTGGGGTTCTTCAATATTAGTAAAGATGTAAAAGTAGGTCTCATCCCAAAGCATTTTAACTTTGGTTTTGTATTTTGGAGTCACTATACCTTCAATATCTATAAAGTTATTAGTCCATTTGGCTTTTTGCCAACTTGTTTCATCTGCTTTCCCATCAATTGTTATAGTTTCCTGTGTTTTATGAGCAACATAAGTTTGAGGTACAATATCTTGTTTGGTTTGGGCACAACTTAGTATGGAATAGGAACCAAGGGCTACGACTAAAAACGTAAACTTTATTTGCTTTATAAACACTTTAGACACTTTTTAACTTTAAATACTTTAATATTTTTTATAAACTATTGCTTTTAGTAAACTCGATAATTTCACTTATTTTTCCAAAAGCAAGAGCTACTACTGTATCGGCAGCACCATAATACACCGCTAATTTATCTTCTTCAATGTCGTGCAATGCAGCACACGGAAATACCACATTAGGGACGTCTCCCATCATTTCGTAATCTACTGCTGGGCCTAGTAAATATGGTTGTGTTCTGTATTTGACATTATTGGGCTCGTTTTCGTCAAGTAATGCTGCTCCCATAGCATAACGAAATCCGTTGCAGGTAGTAATCACTCCATGATAAATCATCAACCAACCTTCATAGGTTAATATAGGAATTGGTCCTGCACCAATTTTTGTACATTGCCACGCACTGTCTTCAAAAGGAGTAGCTTTCATCACGCACCGATGTTCACCCCAGTATTTCATATCGGGACTGTAGCTTATATATATGTCGCCAAAAGGTGTATGCCCGTTATCGCTAGGGCGACTTAGCATGGCATATTTTCCGTTAATTTTCTTTGGAAATAAGACACCATTTCTGTTAAAAGGCAAAAAGGCATTCTCACATTGAAAAAATTCCTTGAAATCGAACGTATAAGCAATACCTATAGTTGGGCCGTGATATCCATTGCACCAAGTAATCCAATATCGATCTTCAATAAAAACCACACGAGGGTCATATTTGTAATCGGAATCAATCATTTGGGTATTCCCAGCTTTCATTTCAATTGGCTGATGGTTGATATCCCAATGAATACCGTCTTTGCTAAATCCAGCAAAAATATTCATTTGTACTGCTTTATTGTCACATCTAAAAACGCCAGCATAGCCATCATTAAAAGGGACAACAGCACTATTAAAAATACTATTGGATGTTGGGATATGATAACGGTCTATAATAGGATTTTCAGAATACCGCCACATGACGTCGTTACAGTTTTTAGGTCTATCTTGCCAAGGAATGGAGTTCATAAATATGTAGTTAATTTTTGTTGTCTTATCTTGATTTGGTTCTTGATGCTATACCTAAGCAAGTCTGGAATCATTCGAAAAGACATTTAGTTTTTTATTCAGTTCTTAATTTTTATATTTTTTAACCTTGTCTAACCAAGTGAATTTTAAAATTACTGAAGTTATAACAAATACCATTAGTGTCCAAAGGGCTTTAGGGTAGGCTCTAACCATAAAATATATAGGTAATAGAATCATGCTGGATTGCCATACAATGCCAATAACACAATTAATCATGTCGCTAATAAAATTGTTGTTTTTGGTAATGGTGCCGTCTTCATTTTTAAGAGCTTTATATACTGGATGCCACCACCCCCAAGGTCTAACGTTGTTATAAAAGCTTTTAAGGGTTTCCATATTGGTTGCAGGAGTTAGCCAAGTGCCCAAAAAAGACCCCAATAGTGAGACAAAGAATAATATAGGGAAGACATAAATTGGGGGTATTTGCGCTAGGTCGTAAAGCCATGTGTCGACCTCAAAATTTGTTTTGTTCAAATCCAATAAATACTGAAGGGTTGCAATAATTAAACCGCTTAGCATTCCCCAAAAATAACCCCATCCATTAAAGCGCCACCAAACCCATTTTAAAAAGTTGGCCGCCACGTAACCTCCATACAATGCACTGGTAATCCATAAGGTTAAGGAATTAATAGACTCTGCAAAAAACCCCATAAAAACTCCTATAATTACTATGGTAAACGATGCCAAATGACTTGCTTTTACATAGTGTTTTGCCGAAGCTTCTGGTTTAAAATACTTTTTATAAATATCGTTTACAATATATGCTGGTCCGGAATTTACAAATGCTGAAAAAGTACTCATAAATGCTGCTAATAAACCGGCCAGCAATAATCCTTTAACACCTACAGGTACGTGAAAATTAATCACTTTTGGAAGAATGATTTCCAAATCGTTGGAACCAACACCAGACAGGGTGCTCATTTCAGGTGTTAAGAATACAAGCCCTATAACCACAATCCCTCCTATTAGTAAATAACGTGGAATGAATAAAATAAGATTTGTAAACCCACTCATATAGGCTGCTTCCTTAACCGATCTTGTTGATAGTATACGTTGCATATCGTAGCTTGGTGTTGGACCTGCGATACTGGCAAAGAATCCTTTAAATAAGGACATGCCTATAAAAGCCCCAAACATTTTATAGCCTTGGGAATCGATTAAATCATTAAAGGCTTGGAGTTTGCCATCCCAAAAGCCCTCTAGTTCCCAGCCAAAGAGAATGGAGTTCCATTCTGCAGGAATAATAGACGTAATTTGGGCATCACTAATGGTGAAAAACGCATAAACAGCTACCAATACACCAGCTAAAACCATAATAATGTATTGCAATACTTCGGTAGCTACAACTGAAAACATTCCGCCTTTAATGGTGTAGATGGTGGTTAAAAATATAATAATAAGAGCATAGCTTTGCTCAGAAGTTAGTAAGGTGCCATTTCCCAAAGAGATGGTTAAGTCCCATGGTAAAATAATAGTCATAAATTTGCCAACCCCTTCAAAGAAATAGGCAATAAAACCTACGGAAGCAATAATGGCAAATATAGCTACTATTAAGTGTGAAGCTCTTCCGGCCTTATCATCTCCAAAACGGGTCAGAATCCATTCTGAACCTGTCATAATATTCGACCGACGAATCCAAGCGGCCAAAAAAATCATAATAAAGATTTGGTTCCAAATAGGCCAAATCCACATAAACATAAAACTTTTGGCACCATACAAAAACAGAATACCGACCATCCATGCCGTACCAGACACATCAAACATACCCGAACCATTACTTAACCCTAAATAATACCATTTAATACTGTTGCCTCCCAAAAAATAAGAGTCTAATCCTTTGGAGGCTTTTTTTGAAATCCAGATACCTACCCCCAAAGTTAAGGCGATGTATATTATTATAATGGCGATGTCGATACTGTTCATTCGGTTGGTTTATTGGTTGGTATTTTGATGTTTTTATTTAGCAGGTTACTTCACTTGGTTAGTAATGATATTTTATAATCCATCAATCAACTCCCCAATTCTTATTTGGGGTATTTCCCATCACAAAATGAAGTCTGCCTCCTTCTATAATTTGTTGATGTGAAATTGAGGTTTGGTTAAAATTTTCACCATTTAAGGTAGCCGATTGAATATAAATATTCTCATTTGAAACACCTTCAGCTTCGATAATAAATGTTTTTTTTCCTAAAAGATTAAGAGTTGCTTTTTCAAAAATAGGACTACCAATTTCGTATTTGGTTGAAGCGGGATTCATAGGATACAAACCAATAGAACTTAGGGCATACCATGCACTCATTTGTCCGCAATCCTCATTGCCGCTCAGTCCATTAGGAGTGGTGTTGTACTGGGTATCCATAATTTGTCTTGCCCAATATTGCGTACGCCAAGGTTTATTGGCATGGTTAAACATGTAGGCAATATGGTGGCTGGGTTCATTTCCGTGGGCATATTGACCAATAAGCCCCGAAATATCTGCTGAAATATTATCACCTGTAATTTCAGAACTTTCTGTAAAGAGTTGTTCTAAACGTTGGGTAAAAATATCGTTACCACCATGTAATTGAGCCAAATCTTCAACAGCGTGAGGGACGAACCAACTGTGCTGCCATGCATTACCTTCGGTATAATCGGTGTGCTCTCTATGGTTAGAATGTTTAGGGTCAAAAGGTTCGTTCCAAGAGCTGCCATCCACCGATTTTCCTCTCATAAAACCTGTTTCTTTGTCAAATAAATGTCTGTATGCTTTTGATCTATTCAAGAAAAAGTTATAATCATCGTCCTTTCCTAATGCTTTGGCCATTTGTGCCACACACCAATCATCATAAGCAAACTCCAAAGAGATGGTTACTGATTCATCCAATAAGCTAAACGGAATATAGCCATACTTCTTATAATGATTTAATCCACGTTCGTCCTGCATCATAGTAGTTCTCATAGCTTCATAGGCTTTTTCGGCATCAAATCCTTTTATGCCCTTTTTATAGGCTTCAGCTATTACCGGAATGGAATGGTAGCCTGTCATGGTGTTGGTCTCGTTCGCATAAAGTGTCCATACGGGAAGAATTTTTTTGGTTTCGTAATATGCCAACATAGAGTTAATGATATCAGAAACCTTATCAGGGGCAATTAAGGTTAAAAGCGGATGCTCTGCCCTAAAAGTGTCCCAAAGTGATAGGGTTGAATAGGCTGTATAACCTTCTGCTTTTGTAATGGAATCATTTTCTTTTCTAAATGCACCATTTTTATCGCTAAAAGTTACCGGTGCCACTTGGGCGTGGTACATAGCTGTATAAAATATAGTTTTTAATGAATCAATAGGTGTTTCGATAGTGATTATGGATAAAGCTTTTTCCCAATCTGCTTCAGCATCTTTTTTAATTGTATCGAATTCAAAACCGCCGTCTCGCATATTGTCTTTTGCATTGGCAATACTAACAGAGGATAAGGATACTTTGGCCAACAACTCTTGAGTGTTATTAGCATTAAAAAATAGTTGTGTTGAAGTTTTAATACCTTTGGAAGTTTGTTCTCTCGTTTTGTTTCCGTCTACAAACATATGATGTTTGGTTATTGGTTTTGAGAATTTCGCCACAAAAAACACTTTTTGGTTTCGGGCCCAACCTTTACTAAAACGGTAACCAGAAATGGTATGGTCGTTTTCTATATTAATAGCAGATTCAATGGCTGTATCCCAGTTAATTGCAAACCCCAAATCAATTACAACCGATTGTTTATCGTCTTTTTTAAAGGTGTATTTATGATAAGCAGTTCGCTTTTCGGTGGTTAATTCTACATTTACATTATGATCTTCCAAAAACAATTGATAGTACCCGGGAGTAGTGGTTTCGTTGTTATGACTGTACTTGGATTTGTATGGAAGTGAATCCCGTGAGGATGATCCCTTAGATAAATCGACCTCATTATTGGTGGGCATAAACAAGATGTCAGCCAAATCTCCAATGCCAGTACCACTAAGTGCCAAATGACTAAAGCCCACGGCAATAGAGTCAGAATGATGGTAACCCGAACACCAATCCCATTTGCTAATGCCATTAATAGGAGTAACCTGTAACATGCCAAAAGGCACTGTAGCACCAGGATATGTATGGCCATGACCACCGGTTCCTATAAAGGGGTCTACATAATCAATTTTATTTTTTTCTTTAACTGTTTTTTTATAATCTTTTTTACAAGAAAAGAATAAAGTGAAAACAAGGACTAATATGAGGTGTTTTTTAATCATATACTAATATCTTTAATTTAATTTTTATCCTTAATTATTTTAGACTAATAACGACTATTTTAAGTCGAACAACATTGTTTTAAATACTAAAATCTTTATCGCTTTAGTGTAAAGTGTGCCTTAAATACTCTTATTGTGTTGTCTTTAGGCTCATTATATTCTATAGTAAACCAATATGCATTTGTAGGCATGGGGTTTCCGTTGAAAGTTCCATCCCATCCAAGACTTTTTGGGGTCAATTGCTTTAGAAGTTTTCCATAGCGGTCGTAAATATAAATCTTTGCATTGGGTTGGGTGTCAATACCCCGTATGTTCCATATGTCATTTACTCCATCTCCGTTAGGAGTGAAAAATTTTGGATAATCCAAAACGATTTGAAAAGTCGAAATGTCGTTACAATTATAAATATCTCTAGCGTAAATAATACGTTCACCACCCCTTACGTTTTCAAATCTAGGATTTAATTGCCAATCGGTTGTGTCTAGGCGGTATTCGTAGCTACCATTTCCAACAACGGTGATGTTTAAGATGTTGTTTCCCGAAAAAGCATCAGAACTTAGTTCGACAGCAATATTCTCTGGTGGATAAGAACCTGTGACTTCCGTTGTGGCCGGAATGGTACATCCTGTTGTTCTATTGGTAGCTATTACAGTATATTGACCAGCTTCGGTAGGGATAAAACTCGAATCTGTAGCACCTACTATTTGTGTGTCTATCGGATTGTCAATGGCTTCTGCTTCTGTACCATTATACCATTGAAAGCTATAATCTGATATATCCAATTGTGTGTCTATTGGGGGATTGGGTAAAGTTGTTAATAATTGTGGAGGAATAGATTGATTATTGTTGTTCAAGCAAATAACATATTCATCTTCAATGTCTATCTCTGGTACTGGGTTTACAATTAAGGTTAGTTCAACTATTTGATAACATTCACTATCTATGGGGGTTACTCTTACAAATATAGTTTGTATGTCTTGGGTTGTATTAGTGAAATTTGAGGGGTCTTGTATGAAATTGGAATTGCCATCTATGGCGTCTGTTTCCAATTCGTAATAAGTTAACGGATCAAAATTTGAAAGATCTAATCCATTTAAAATATCAGCTTCTCTGCGACGAACATCAAAATTATCAAAGCCATTGTTGTCAATCTCACATTCCTCAATAGGATCTGGCATATCATTGATATTGGCATATATTGTAGTTTTTAATTCTAAGAAGACAGATTTAGTACAACCATTTGCACCAGTGGCCAATACTATAACAGTGTTGTTAAGTTGCGTGCTAAGGTACGCTTTTGGATTGTTAATTAAATTATTTGTTGAGTCATAATATTCTAGTTGTATACTTATGTCGTTATTAGTTATTTGGTCTTCACGTAGCGTTAAATCATATTCTGTATCAATCTGTTTACTGCAAATGTGTATTGGGTTTGGTTGGAGTATAATTGGATTTGGCTCTACAATTAGGTCAAAAGTCATATGTGTGTTAAAACATTCGTCAGTATCTGGTTGTCCATTATTGTTATTGTCGAAAAGTGTTCTAACGTAAATAGTTCTAGAATTTGAAAGGTAATTGGTTTTAGGCAAACCAGCAGGAAATCCAATAGGGTCTTGTGCCTCGATTAGGGTTTCGTGATAAGTTACCAAGATGGACTTAGTTTGTGTGCCAATAGCTTCAGCATCTTTAATCCCTAAATCAAAAGTAGCAGTATTTGTCTCACTGCATAAAGGATAATCGGTTATGCTCTGTGTTTCTGGTAAGGATTTTACATGTAGGGTAATATGGTGTCCTAAGCCTTCACAAGCGTTCACTATTTCACTATCTACGCGTACATAGATATTTTGGGTGTTCGGGAAGTTGTTATTTGTATAATCGTTTCTATGATTACTAATATTGGAAATGGCATTGATTTCGGCCTGGGCATCTTCTAGACTAGTATAAAATGTAACTTGAACATTATTTGAAAACATCGCTTCTATTTGTTGTTCGGCATCACTAAAATTAAAGTTTGTAATGCCATTCGTGTCATCATTATCATCCACTTCAGTGTCACATTCAAAATATTCCAAAAGAAAGCCTGAAGGGATATTAGACGCACCTACCAATAGTTGTACCTCGGCTACCCTATGGCAAAAATTAGAGGTTTCAACTCTTGCAAACACACTACTGCCACTAAAAGCTATTGGGTTGATAAATTGGGTCTCTGGATTTGGTGATTGGGTATTGTTGGTAATCCTTCCTGTAGTTCCCCCCACTTCTGCATCAGCTGCATTTGTATAATAGATGAAGGTTTCGTTTAAATGGTTGATAGAAATAAGTTGATTGGCTTCAGTGAGGTTAAAAGGAGCTTTGCCGTCAAGGTCGTCGTCACATTGCGTAAGTTGTACTACGGTATTTATAATCGGTTTGGGGTTTACCTTTATTTCAAACTCTACATCCGTATAGCAATCTATGCGCCCCACATTTTCAATGCGCACAAAAATAGTTTGTGTATTTGATGTATTATTAAAAGCCAATACATCTGTTCCGGTAATTTCATTTGTTCGAGTATCATTAATAAAATATCTAAAATTATAATCTACCGCATTTTTACCGTTTAAAAGGAGCGATTCCCTTTCTCTTAAATTGAAGGACGCAATACCATCGGTGTCACTACCGCTTTCTAGGGTGTCGCATACTTCAATAGGAGGTATGTCTGTAAAGGGTAAAGCCACGATGGTTTCGTAAACTTCTGCGGTTACGGCCATTCGTGTTTGGCTTTCACAATTATTAAGGGTTTGTGTTGCATAATATATAGTGTTGTTAACCAAGATGTTTGAAGTGTTTAAAAGATTGCCTCCATTAGGAGCATCGTACCAAAGTATATCTGTACCACTAACGATTAAATCTGCAATACAGGCTTTGTCTGTATCACAAAATTGTTGTATCGAATTTCCTGTTGGTTCAGGCGTATCATAAACGGTAAGTGTTACTTCGTTTGATACTAGTCCTGGATCACATAAAAATGCCAAATGGGATAATACGACTCTATAAATATGGCCTGTAAAGTTTGGAGGTGTGTTGGTGATTTGCAGCTGGCTTGAGTTGCTTCCACTATAATTGGAATTATCAATAACAGAAGTCCAACCACTACCTGTATTGACTTCCCATTGGTAAGATGTAACGTCTGGTTCTTGCGGAAGTACTTCAAAAATAATGGTTTCTCCTTTACAATTTCCTTGCTTTATAGGTTGGTTAACAATAGATAAGTTGTTGCCTGTTTCTTGAAAATCCGATACGTCATTTGCATCACCATCTAAAGGTGTGTTATAGCCATTAGAGCCACTAGTTACTACGCCATAAACATCTGTATTTACCGGGTCGGTACCCAATAAACCATTATTATCTGAATCGTTATGGCCTGCTTCGACAACATCAAAACAACCATCGTTATCACTGTCTAATTCCAAAGCATCAATTTCACCATCGCTATCACTATCTAAAACCGTATAGGTGATAACACCATTATCAACAATGGTTTCAATGTCATTGAATAGGCCATTGGTTCCAGAATTAATGTCGGCATCATCAATAATTCCATCATTATTGCTGTCTAAATGGCCATTGCCCGATTCAACTACATCATAAATACCATCGTTGTCTGAGTCTAAATCCAAGCTGTTGGGGATTCCATCACCATCAAAATCTGTTGTGCATATAGGTTCTGATAAAATAGTTATAACGATATCATCAATTAAATTTCCAGAAG
This sequence comes from Aestuariivivens marinum, assembly GCF_022662175.1. Lineage (GTDB taxonomy): Bacteria > Bacteroidota > Bacteroidia > Flavobacteriales > Flavobacteriaceae > Aestuariivivens > Aestuariivivens marinum. The sequence goes on from NZ_JAKMCR010000001.1 coordinate 1,261,450, forward strand.
AAGTACTTCCCGAAGAAGTGCTTTTTGATTCAAATATGAAAAAGGTAGTGTCTTGTCCATCGGGAACATCATAAGTGCCAGAGTAACTCCCCCAAGATCCTGTGCCATCAGTCATGGTTTCTACGACCTCAGCCGATGTTAGGTCCGCCCCAATTTTTACTTCTGCTACGTCAACACCGTCCCTTCCTCTGTGTTTTACTTCCCATTGAACTTTTGATCCTCCAGATATACAAAGTTCTTGATATAATGCGGCCACTTGATTGGCGTTCAATTCGGCATGTTGGTTGCCATCAGCTGATGGTGCGCCCAAAAACCCACTTTTCCATAATTCAATTTGTTTGTCTGATGCTGTTGTTTTCCAACCTGGCACATTGTTTTCATGGAAGAGCATCCACGTACCATTGCTAACTGTTGGCTGTTCGAAACTACCATTAACTATATTTTCACCACAATATACTTCACCGCATTCAATGGCATCTGGGATGCCATCATTATCGTCATCCAAATCTATACTGTCATCTATGCCATCGCCATCAAAATCAGTTAAGTTGCTTACTATAGGGTTAGAATTATACTTTTGAGTAAAAGGTGGTTCTATTAATTGAAAAGCCAAAAGCCTTACAGTTGATAACAACATTACAGTACAGAAGAATAAGTACCCTTTTATCGTAAATTTTAACACAGGATTTAATTTAAAGGAGTTTAAAAAAACTTATCAAAGTTAGGTTCCGTATTGTCTTTTACCTACTATTATTAAGGCTAAAGGTTATATTATTTTTGCCTCAATTTAACAGGAACGTTATGGTTTAAGTTCTTTAAAGTTTTTAATATTTATAATAAACAGATTTTATTTAATTTTTTGCATAGCAGGAATTTTTTTGTGTTAGGTAATTTATTAAAAAACGACAAAATCGAAATTAGTATCTTTGTTATATAGTAGAGTTAATATAATGAATGTTAATTATAATATTTTATCGCCATTTGAGCTTGAATTTAGCTTTGAAAAGCTTTTAAGACATTATGACGTTTTAGTAGGTAGTGACGATGAATTCATCTCGGCCAATGCTAAACGTGTTTTAAAAATGGCAGATCAGTCTCCAGAGTTAAGGAATGGGTTTAACGATTCCGAAATTTTATTAAAACGTAAAAAAGAGATAGGTGTTATTCTGCAAGATTTGTTTAGTCCTTTGCTTACTAAAAATGAAATTAAAACAGCATCACTACCATTTCATGATTTAATATTTAATGCATCCCAACGGTTTAAGGATATTATAAAAGCGGCAGGGAATGATTTTGAGTTAAAGGTTAAGAGTATACCACAGGACGATATGTATATTATGGCCTGTTCAGTAATTTTAAATGCATTATATGATTATGATTTAAATTTTAAGCGTCCGTTTCATTATGAAATCCCTGATGAAAATGGCGTGACGAGATATTATAAAATTTTATATAATGCTGATTTTTGTGAAGTTGTTCCAAAGCCAGATACAAAACAAATAACCGAAGAAGATTATGATGAACTGTTGGATAATTTTGAGAATATTGACTTATGGAAAGAAAAATTTCCGCCGAACAGTTATATATTTAAGGGATTTGTTATTTCCAATATTTTTGATGTTACCGATGATCAATCCATTTCCAATATAAAATCCAATCTAATTGGGGAAGGTCAAGAAGATTGTGACAATTTCATGGATGATTTTCAGGAAGTTTTCAGGTCGCTTTTTGGAATTAAGGATTTGTATTTGGGGTTTGCCATATATAATCAGGCCGACAATAATTTTGAACAGGCTCCAGGGGTTGGATTAAAAAGTTACTTGTTGGTTGATGAAGCACGGGCGACTTGTGAAGCAGTGTTGTGCCAACAGTCGTATAATAAAATCATTAATAAACGAAAGTATTTCTCAATTTCTGACGTTTCTGGTCTTTATAAAAAACTTAAGGGAAAAGCTCCTCACCATATAAAGGCATTTTATAAACAAGGTATAAAAAGTGTTATTCTTGCTCCTATAGCCAACGAGTCAGGGTTGATGGGTGTTTTAGAGATTATATCCAAAACACCGCGAATGCTCAATAGCATTAATGCCAACAAGTTGGTTGACGTAATGCCTTATATCATTTCTGGGATTGAGCGTTCTAAACGAGAGGAAGAAAACTTAATAGAGGCGATAATACAACAAGAATGTACCTCTATTCATCCCAGTGTGTACTGGAAGTTTGTCGATGCAGCAAAACAATTTTTAAGAGATAAGCAAAAGCAGGGTGTAAATGTTTCGTTTAAAAGCATTGTTTTTGATAATATTTACCCATTATTCGGTCAAATGGACGTAAAGGGGTCATCCAATGCTAGGAATCTAGCAACACAAAAGGACTTGTTATTGCAACTGTCTTTATTGGAGAAAATAGTTGAAAAAATTATAGTTTTGGAAAATCTGCCTATTTATGAACAACTGTTGTTTCGTATTAAGCAATTTGAAAAAAGTTTAAAGACCGATTTTAAAGTAGACAGTGAGCAAAACATTGTAGCTTTCTTAAGAAAAGAAATAGAGCCTTTGTTAAAGTTTCAACTAGAGAAGAATAAGAATTTAAAAGAAGATATTGAAGATTATTTTAGTAAAGTAGATTCTGATATTAACCTCATTTATTATTATCGTAAAAACTATGACGACACTATCATGCTTATCAATAAGAACATGTCGTCTTTATTGGATGAAAAACAGGAAGAAGCCCAAGCCATGCACCCTCATTATTTTGAGCGTTATAAAACTGATGGTGTTGAGCATAACATGTATATTGGTGAGGCTATTACCAAACAGGATAGCTTTAACCCTGTTTATCTTTATAATTTAAGATTGTGGCAGTTACAAGTGATGTGTGAAATGGAAAACGAATACTACAATAACCAGCATTTGTATCCATTGACTTTGGATGTGGCCTCGATGATATTGGTTTTTAATCAACCATTATCCATCCGTTTTAGAATGGATGAAAAACAATTCGATGTTGATGGTACTTATAATGCAAGGTATGAAGTTGTTAAAAAGCGTGTAGATAAAGCCTTTATAAAAGGTACCGAAGAACGTATTACACAAAATGGAAAGATGACTATTGTATTTTCCCAAAAAGAAGACGAGTTAGAGTATTTACAATATATTTCATTTTTGCAAAGTAAAAAGGTTTTGGATGAAAATGTAGAAATACTTGAATTGGAAAATCTTCAAGGTGTTACAGGGTTAAGGGCAATACGTGTTGGTATTCTTTATCATGGTAAAGAAAATGATAAAGCCTTTTATACCTATGATGACTTAATGAAAGAACTTAAAACGTAATCGGTTTCGTTAAACATAGAAGGTTTTAATATTGGTCCTGCATGTGTTTCCGTTGGAAGCACATCCTCTAAATCAGCATCGTTAGTTTTTAATGCCCACCCAAAAGCGAGTACAGACACTATCATGCCTATCATAAAAATGGTATAGGTTAGTCTTAAAATCCTATATTTTCTTTCCAATACTTTACCTAAAAAATAGAGATCTTTCGTTAGGGATTTGTACACATAATCTTTATCCTTTAAAAGCTCTCCAATAGCCCATTCAAACTCTTTCAATTTCATTTTATGAAAGTTTCCAAAAAAAGTGAGGTTTACTTCCTTATTGGCGACATCCTCTTTAGTAAATTCCCCACCGGTAATGTTTGGTCTTGTTGCTATTATGGAAAGAACCATCGATACAACACAAGATAGGGTAAAAATGGCTGTTGGATATAGCAGGTAAGCGTTGGTGTCTAACTTAGAGATTAGATTAGCCATAACTAAAGAAATTATAATAGCATTTACAGATAGCAAAATGTTTGCTTTTGTATCTGCAATATCACTAAGTTTTATATGGTTTCTAAGGGCAACACGGTAAAATGTTTGAATGCCTCTTTCGGGGCTCTCATTTTTGTATTGTGCTTTATATTTAGCTTTTAATTGTTCAGTTTTTAATTTTTTTCTTCTCTTCTTCTTGGTTTTTATAAGCTTAGCTAAGTTCTTTTCTTTTCTAGGTTGCCAATTTTTTAGAGCATAATCTGTATAGAACTCATGCTTTTGCGTCAATACATTAATGTTATTGTCTAACCATTCAGCGGGGGTATAATTTGCTATACCCTGTATTTCCAATTCCTTGCGTAAAAACTCACTGGCTTCCCCAAAATATTTTTTGCCAAAGTGGGAAGCGTCAGCGTCACGAATAATTTTACCTAGCTCTGTACTGGGTGAATCTTTAAACTTAGTGGCCATAATACATTTGTTAACGGATCCAATAGTTTTTTCATCAACATCATTGTCCTTTAAAAACTTTGTAGCAATTTTTACACTTTCCTCTTCGTGACCTTCTCTAGTTACTGTATAACCGGTGTCATGCAATAATGCTGCAAGCTCCAGTACTTTTGCGTCTTCATCTTCAATGTCGATGTTCTCAATAATTTCTCGAACACTTTTTAGTACACGTTCGGTATGGGTATGGTTATGGTATATAAAAGTCTGATCCAATTCATTTTTAAATAAATTGAACACAAATTTTTCAGTTTTCTCAATTAATTTCGACATAAAACAGATAGATTTATGCTTACAAAGTACTAAAAATTGAATATATTAATATGCTTTAAATAAAAGTTTTTTTAAACTAAAAAAAAGCATTTTTAGAACATGACCAATAAATCTCTAAAAACAATAATAGAATTTATGTTAACTTGGAAAGATATTGTTAGTTTTACTGTTAATGGCAATCCAGAGCCTGAGGATAAAATATTTAAGACAGACGAAGAATGGCAAAAGATTTTAACACCTGAACAATATAGGATTACCCGTGAAAAAGGGACTGAACATGCGCATAGTGGGAAGCTTTGCAATGCTTACGATGAAGGTAAATACAATTGTGTTTGCTGTAATGCGCCATTATTTGATTCCAGCATAAAGTTTAGCTCAGGTACTGGATGGCCTAGTTTTACACAACCTATCAAGATTAATGCCATTAAGTATGAAAAGGATACCTCTTATGGGATGGTACGGGTTGAAGTGATGTGTAACACTTGTGATGCCCATTTAGGACATGTATTTCCGGATGGGCCAGAACCAAGTGGGCTACGTTATTGTGTGAATTCAGAATCCATCAAACTAGTTAAGGAATTTTTCAATGAAAAATGATAATTTACAATTGGCAACGATTGGTGGTGGTTGCTTTTGGTGTACAGAAGCTATCTATCAAGAAGTTAAAGGAATTGTCAAGGTGGTTTCTGGATATTCTGGTGGGAATGTGCCTGGACATCCAACTTATAGAGAAGTGTGTTCAGGTTTAACAGGTCATGCTGAGGTAGTTCAGATAACTTTTGACCCACAGATGATTTCTTATGAGGAAATATTGACGGTTTTTATGACCACACACGACCCTACAACCTTAAACCAACAAGGAGCCGACAGAGGAACACAATATAGGTCGGTAATTTTTTACCATAATGAGGTTCAAAAAAAAACTGCCCAAAGAGTAGTTGAAAAGATTTCAGGATATTATGATCATCCAATTGTTACTGAAATTAAACCTCTTGGCGTTTTTTATGAGGCAGAAGATTATCATCAAGACTATTATAGAAATAATCAGTCACAGGGGTATTGCAGTTTTGTAATTTTACCTAAGTTGGCTAAATTCAAACAACTTCATAAAGACAAGCTAAAGTCCCAAGAATAATTAAAAGCGTTTAATTTAATTGAGGTTGTAATAAAATATTAATGGTAATTAAGTATCTTAGGCTAGTTTGTTTTAAACATTTGTTGATACCAAGTATTTTATTGGTGTGTTTACCTTTTATTTGGTAATTAGGTTTGCCATGAAACTAAACATTTTTTTTATGGGACATTATTTTAAAATCTTATGGGCATCTTTAGTCATTTTATGTTTACATGCTTGTGCAACTTATAAAGCGCAATATAAAGAGGAAACAGATAAAAATGACACTTACCCGGAAAAAGAAGTTGAAAGGACATTTTATTTAATTGGAGATGCAGGACTTTCACCTATGGGAGGTATGTCTTTTGCTTTATCCGCATTTAATCAGTACATTCAAAGTAAGAACACAGAAAAGGATTATGTGCTTTTTTTAGGGGATAACATTTATCCACATGGTCTTCCAAAAAAAAATAAAAAAGGACGAGCGGAAGCAGAAAATGCCCTTCAAGCACAAGCAAGGTCATTAAAAGGTTTTAAAGGGAATACTATATTTATTCCAGGCAACCATGATTGGTATTCCGATGGTGTTAAAGGACTTAAGAGGGAAGAGGAATTTGTCGAAGATCTTATTGGAGATGATGCTTTTTTACCCAAACATGGATGCCCTTTAGAAACTGTAAATGTTAGTGATGATATTGAACTCATCATAATAGATACTCAATGGTATTTAGAAAATTGGGATAGGCATCCTACAATAAACGATAAGTGTGAGATTAAAACCCGTGAACGGTTTTTCGAAGAGGTTGAAGGTGAAATAAAAAAGGCTCAACATAAAACCATTATTTTTGCTATGCACCATCCCATGTACACCAATGGGATACATGGTGGGAAATATCCTTTGTCCAAACATTTATATCCAACTCAAAAAAAAATACCATTACCAGGTTTAGCTTCATTAGTAACCCAGTTGAGGAATCAAGGAGGTGTATCTATTCAAGATCGGTATAATGAACGATATAATGAGTTGATGAGTCGTCTTGAGGCAATGACTTTGGACGAGGACAATATTATTTTTGTATCGGGACATGAGCACACGCTTCAATACATAGAAAATGAAAATATAAAACAAATAGTTTCTGGGTCAGGAGCTAAGGAGTCAGCTGCTGAACTTAGTAAAAATGGTCTTTTTGCTTATGGCAAGCAAGGCTTTGTTGAACTTAAACTCTTTAAGGACGGAAGTAGTTTGGTGCAATATTTTGGAGCTGAAAATGGTCTGCCAAAACTATTATTTCAAAAAGAGGTAATACCTCCTAAAGAACATTATGACGTATCCCATCTTCCTGATGTTTTTCCACAAGAGGTGGAAGTGTCTATCTACAGTGAAAGAGAGACAGATGTTTCTGGGTTTTATGAATCAATTTGGGGTGATCATTACAGGGATATATACAGTAAAAAAATAAAAGCTAAAGTAGCTACTTTAGACACTCTTTATGGTGGTTTGGAAATAGTTCGGGAAGGCGGTGGTCATCAAACAAGGTCTATGCGCTTAAAAACAAAAGATGGTAGGGAACTCAATATGCGTGCCCTTCGTAAAAGTGCAACACAATATTTGCAAGCGGTAGTCTTTAAAGACACTTATATAGAACATGACTTTGAAAAAACAGCTGTAGAAAAACTAATTATGGATTTTTACACAGCAGCACACCCATACGCGTTTATGGTTATGCCAGACCTTTCAGAGGCAGCTGAAGTATATCACACTAATCCTAAGTTGTTTTTTATTCCAAAACATAAATATCTAGGTGATTATAATAGGAAATATGGAGGTGAATTATATATGATTGAAGAGCGGCCTGAGGAAAATTATGCTGACGAACGAAATTTTGGATATGCCGATGATATTGAAAGTACGCATGATATTATTGAAAAGATTAGAGACGATGAAAAGCATAAAATAGATGAAAACGCCTTTGTAAGGGCTAGGTTGTTTGATATGTTGGTGGGCGATTGGGACAGACATCAAGACCAGTGGCGTTGGGCACAGTTCAATAAAGCTAATGGTGATAAATATTACAAGCCTATACCCAGGGATAGAGACCAGGTCTTTGCGAATTTTGATGGAGCGATTTTGGATATTATGCGTGGGATATCAGGTTCAACTAAGCAACTTCAGGTATATGATGGGAAACTTAAAAATATAGAATGGATGAATTCGGCTGGAATCAAATTAGATCGAGTTTTAATTCAACAGGCCGATAAGGAAACTTGGTTGCAACAAGCAAAATTTTTACAGGAAAATGTTACTAATGAGGTTATAGAAAGAGCCTTTAAAAAAATTCCGGTTGAGGTTCAAGGAGAGGCTTTAGATGAAATCAAGCAATTATTAATTGAGCGTAGGGGTAATATGTTGGATATAGCTGAACGTTACTATAATTATTTAAATGAACTGGTGATTCTAACGGGTACAGATAAAGATGATTTTATTGAGATAACTAGAATGGCCGATAAGGAAACACATGTGAAAATATCGCGTATAATTGATGGTAAAAAAGCCGAAGTAATTGTTGATAAGGTATTTAATAGAGATGTTACTAAAGAAATTTGGATTTATGGTTTGGACGATAAAGATATTTTTAAAGTAAATGGTAAAGCCAATAATCCAATATTTATTAGACTTATTGGTGGTCAAGAAAACGATACCTATAGAATTAAAAATGGTAGAAGGGTTAAAATATACGATCATGAAAGTAAAAAGAATACAGTTGAAGAAAATAATGGTGCACGAATTAGGTTTACCGATGTATATAAACTTAATTTATTCGATTTTAATAAGAATATAGTTAAGAATAGCGTCATTGCTCCAGCGTTAGGTTTTAATCCAGATGATGGTTTTCTGTTAGGTGTTTCGTTTACCAAAACCACCAATGGGTTTCAAAGAAATCCATTTTCCCAACAACATCACTTCAAGGGGGGATATTATTTCGCTACTAAAGGGTTTTCATTAGAATATAATGGTGAAATAGCCAATATTATGAACGATTGGAACTTAAGTATTGGTGGAAAATTTACAACGGAAAATTTTACAAACAACTTCTTTGGGTATGGTAATGAAACCCAGAACAATGATGATGTTCTGGATTTAGACTATAATCGTGTTAAAACTAGCATTATGGCTGCTAAGGTGGGTATGGTAAAAAAAGGAAATTTTGGTAGTGACTATGGGTTAGGGGTTATTTTTGAAGGTATAAAGATTGATGATACTCAAGGTCGGTTTATCACTGAAGAATTTATGTCGTTACCAAATGTAAATTTTTATGAGAGACGTTTTTTCGGAGGCTTGGAAGCACAGTATAACTATGCCAGTCATGATAACAAGGCCAACCCTAAAAAAGCAATGACCTTTATGTTTCAAGTAGGAGGGAAAACTGAATTTGAAGACACAAAAAACACCTATGGCTATTTAAATTCAAATCTTGGGTTTTATAATTCAATCAATACCAATAAAACCCTAGTTTTAAAAACTGATGTAAGAACTCAATTGCGAGTTGGTGATGATCTGGTTTTTTACCAAGCTGCAAACATCGGGGGGAATAATGGTTTGCGAGGATTTAGAACAGAACGTTTTACAGGTAAGAATGCCTTAGTTGGGAGTGCCGATTTGCGATTTAGTTTTCCTCAGTTTAAGACCAAAACACTACCGTTACAAATAGGAATCTTTACAGGAGGAGATATAGGTAGGGTATGGCTTAAGGGTGATTTTTCAGATAAGTGGCACAACGATTATGGTGGCGGTTTTTGGGTAACCGCAGCAGATACCCTGTCAGGTACGTTTAATTTCTTTAATAGTGTAGAGGGCCTACGGTTTTCGTTTGGTTTTGGAATGAATTTTTAATTCAAATCAAAAGTATAAAGATTTCCACCCTCGCTATGGTTGCGCTCATCTGTAATATAAACTGTGTTGTTATCTTTAAAACAGATGCCTTCTTTCTGCGAATCGTGATCGAATTTCAGTTCTTCAATAGAGCCTTTTAAAAAATTGCTTGAATTGAAGTTGGTGATCTTCCAAAGTTTGTCGTGATTTAAAAGTACAATGGTTTTACCATTTGGACTAACTGCAGCCGAAGTAATTTTGTGGTGTTTGCCATTTAAGTTGAAATCACTTACCAATTTAGCCGAATGTTCTCCAATACTGTTGGGTACTTTTAAAAGGACGCTACTTTTGTTTTCCTTGCTAAAAATGTAAAAGTCGTTTTCATATAGAAAGAAGGCCTCAAAATCTTTAGACTTTACTCCTTTTGGTAATTTAAAATGAATCATTTCAGCTTGTGTTTCACCATTTAGATTAGCTACATCATTTATTTTGTAAATGGTAAAACGGTCACGTTTTTTATTATTATTTCCAAAATCACCAATGTATAGGTTACCCAAATGATCTGAAGTTAGATCTTCCCAATCTTCATTTTTAGCATTATTGATGTCTATGTTCTTAACAATGTTCCCATTTAAATCGATGCCATAGACATTGTTTTTATTTCCAGCGTCTTCAATAGTCCAGAGTAAATGAGAGCCGTTTACAGTTTCGATAGCAGAAGCTTCATCTAGATCATTGTTTAAACTTGCAATAAGGTTCAATTTGCCCATATCGCAGGATAAAAATAAAAAAGAAACAAAAAATAAGTATTTAATCTGAAATAGCATATAGTAAGTTTGAAACACTAATAATATGTAATACAATATAAAATTTAAAACTATTTATCAAAATATGCTATGCCAATTTTTGATTTTTATAGTTTTATGGTTTGAAAGTATATGATAATATGACCTCGGTAAAAGATTTATTAGATATTTTAATATTAGACAAAATTAAAGAAACTGAGTTTTTAGGGTTGAGTAAATCTGTTGGCAGCCCTAATGTTTTTGGAGGACAGGTGTTGGCTCAGGCCATTAATGCTGCTTATAGGACAATAACCAATAAAAGGGTCTTGCATTCTTTGCATGCTTATTTTTTGGAACTAGGTGATCTAGAAACTTCCATTTATTATAATGTGTCCGTTTTACGCGATGGAGGTAGCTTTTCCGTACGCCGAGTAACCGCTAGCCAAAATGATAAGGTTATTTTTATTTTGGCAGCATCGTTTCATAAAAGTGAAGTAGGGTATAACCATCAGATAAAAATGAAATCAGGAATAAAACAGCCGGAGGATTTATTAAGTTGGACGGATATTTTATATCAGTACAACAATTTTTTGCCCAAGCACATTAAGACATTTTTTGAAATTGAACGTCCTATAGATTTTAAACCAACGGTTATTGTAAATCCTTTGAACCGTAAAGATTTGCCTCCTTATAATGATGTTTGGTTTAGACTTAAGGGTGGTCCAAACCAGTTGAACTTGCCTGTTAAACAGCAAATTTTAACCTATATTTCAGACTATAATATTTTGGTTTCAGCGCTTAACCCACATGCAAGTAAAGCGCATTGGGGCAATACACAAACCGCTAGTTTAGACCATTCAATGTGGTTTTTTAGAGATTTTGATTTTAAGGATTGGCTATTATTTTCTATGGAATCACCAAGTACCCATAATGGAAGAGGGTTTGCAAGAGGACATATTTTTACAAGAGATGGTATGTTGGTGGCATCAGTTACACAAGAAGGGTTAATGCGTCCTATAGCTAAAAAATGAACATAAAAATTTTAAAAATGGGACACAGGGGAGCCATGGCCTATGTGGCCGAAAATACATTGGAATCTATACAAAAGGCCTTAGCATTTGGTATTGACGGTGTAGAAATAGATGTGCATGCCTGTGCTACAGGTGAGTTGGTGGTGTTTCATGATTTTACTTTAGATAGAATGACTAATGGTACAGGTGAGATTGGTAAACGATCGCTTTATGAATTAAAACAACTAAGGGTGGAAGGTATGTTTCAAATACCAACATTAACTGAAGTTTTAGACTTAGTTGGTAGCAAATATTTGGTAAATATTGAATTAAAGGGAAAGCATACTGCTTCCAAGGCTTGTCATATTATTAAGTATTATATTGAAACTAAAGGTTGGAGTTATAATAACTTTATTGTGTCCAGTTTTCAGCATCATGAACTTGAAGACGTCTTTAAAATGAATAAAGATATTTCATTAGGAGTTTTAACAAAAGCCAATGTAGCTGAAGCTATAGAATTTGCCAAAACGGTTAAAGCTGTATCTATACATCCTAATTTTGCTCTTATAACTCGTGATAATGTGAAGTTCGCCCAGGCAAAAGGTTATAAAGTGATTACATGGACTGTAAATGACGAAGAAACCATCAAGCGAATGAAAGATTATGGTGTTGATGGTATTATATCAGACAATCCGGAAAAGTTATGAATAAAGCTGATGTTATAATTGTTGGTGGTGGAGCAGCTGGTTTTTTTGCAGCCATTAATATTGCAGAATTCAATCCCCAATTAAAGATCATTATTTTAGAACGTAACAAAGAAGGCTTGCGAAAGGTGAAAATTTCTGGAGGAGGGCGTTGTAATGTTACACACGCAGAATTTATTCCACAGGATTTAGTATTGAATTATCCTAGAGGGCAAAAAGAACTATTGGGGCCGTTCCATCAATTTATGACGGGTGATACCATAGCTTGGTTTGAAAATCGAGGCATTATGCTAAAAGTAGAGTGTGATGGCAGAATGTTTCCTCAGAGCAATTCCTCACAAACTATTGTTGATTGTTTTTTAAATGAAGCCCGAAAACTACATATTGAAGTTAAATATGAACATACGGTAAATTCTATAAAAAAGAAGGATAGTACTTGGTGTATAAACACTAACAAGGAAAATTTTTTTGCAAAAAAAATACTTATCGCAACTGGGAGCAGTATAAAAATGTGGAAACTTTTAGAAAGGCTAGGGCATACCATTGTAAATCCTGTGCCTTCTCTATTTACCTTTAACGTGCAGGACAAGCGTATTAAGAATATGCCAGGTGTAGTTGCTAATAATGTCGAGGTAAAAATTTTGGGGACAAATTTAGAGTCCAAAGGACCTTTATTGATTACCCATAATGGGTTAAGTGCGCCGGCTATTTTAAAATTATCGGCATTTGGAGCGTTGGAATTGGCCAAGATGGATTATCGATTTCAAATTGAAATTAACTTTGTTGGTAAGCCTTTTGAAAATTGCTTAAAGGTTTTAAAATGTGCAAAACATGATTTGGCAAAGAAAAAAATAATCAAGTTGGCACGGTTTGATCTTCCTAAACGCTTATGGCAACAGTTGGTATTGGCATCTACTATTAATGAAGATATGATCTGGGCAGATATTAACAAAACGCAATTAGAACATTTGTCGACCCAACTCACTAAAGCTGTTTTTAAAGTAGAAGGGAAAAGTACTTTTAAGGAAGAGTTTGTAACTGCTGGAGGTATTGATTTAAAGGAAATTAATTTTAAGACTTTTGAAAGTAGGGTTCATAAAAACCTGTATTTTGCTGGAGAAATATTGAATATTGATGCTGTTACGGGAGGCTTTAACTTTCAGAATGCATGGACGGGGGCCTATATTGCAGCTAAGCACATAACAAATAAGGATATGTAAAATTATCATGAGAGCTTATATTGTATTACTTCTGGAAATCAATGTTAATGGACAGAAGAAAGTTTCTATGCTAAACTTAGAGAGTGTTTGTCAATCTTTGGATTTCAAAAGATACAGACTTATTTCAAAGTAGAAATCTTGTTTATCAAACTATAGAAGAAAACATTCATGGTTTAGAATCGAAAATTCATGATGCTATCAAAGGCCATTTTGATTTTAAAGTTTCCAGTATTGTTAATAAATCGATTAAAATTATAAAGAATTTTTAGTATTTGTTTGTTTTCATAAGAAACATAAGAAAAGAGAGTCTACGTCTATTTTAAGTTATTGTGCAGCGAGTCAAATAGTTGCAGAGGTATCAGAATTATCCTATAATGATGAATTGTTTATCATTGGAGGAGATTGTATTTATATTTATAGAAAGGCAAATTATGGCAGGTTAAAATTCAATAATGATTTTTTTGAACGAAAACTAAAAGTTAATACAACATTAAGAAATTATAAAACCATGCTAAGTAATTTGCAATATCTATTGAAAAAGAAAAAGCACACTAGATTTTGCTTACTTTTGCAAAAATATTAGCTCATAGACAGATACCTGTCTTTAGAGCGTCTTTGTATATTGAAACTGATTAGATGAGATTAATAGATTTTATTCCAAAACCATATTCAAAAACTTTAGATAATGGTAGTGTTACCTGGTCGTCTCCTAGCAATATTGCTTTGGTAAAATACTGGGGAAAGCGAGAACCGCAACTTCCTGAAAACCCTTCTATTAGCTTTACGCTTAGCGCCTGTGAAACAATAACCAAGTTGAATTATACCAAGAGGGAAAATAACGGTAATTTTTCATTTGATGTGATTCTGAATGGTGAAAAAAAAGATGCTTTTAAGCCCAAGATTGATACTTTTTTTAAGCGTATTGAAGCTTATATACCTTTTTTAAAGGACTACCATTTTATTATAGAGACACAAAATACCTTTCCACATAGCTCAGGGATTGCATCATCAGCATCAGGAATGAGTGCGTTGGCCTTGTGTTTAATGAGTGTTGAGCGGTCATTGAGTGAAGTCGAAATAAACGAACTGTTTTTTACACAAAAGGCATCTTTCCTTGCCCGATTGGGATCTGGCAGTGCCTGTCGTAGTTTGGAAGGGCCTTTAGTGGTTTGGGGAGCTCATCAGGAAATAGAAGGGAGCTCAGATTTGTTTGGAATAAAATATCCATTTGAGGTTCACGATAATTTTAAAAATTATCAGGATGTTATCCTGTTGGTCGATAAAGGTCAAAAACAGGTGAGCAGTACGTTGGGACATAATTTGATGCATGACCATCCTTTTGCACAAGAACGATTTAAACAGGCGCATGACAATATATCAGCTTTAAAATTGGTTTTGGAACAGGGTGATTTAGATATGTTTATTAAAATTGTTGAAAGTGAAGCTCTAACCTTGCACGCCATGATGATGACCAGTAAGCCTTATTTTATCTTGATAAAGCCTAATACCTTGGAAATTATTAATAAAATATGGAGCTATAGAAAGGAAACGGGATCAAAAATATGTTTTACGCTTGATGCCGGTGCCAATGTGCACCTTTTGTTTCCAGAAAAGGAATTAAGAAATGTGCTTAAATTCATTAGTACTGAATTAGTTGCACATTGTGAAAATGGAAACTATATTTGCGATAATATTGGATTAGGAGCTAACGAATTATAGAAAAATATTAATATTGTTTAATATTTTGTATTATTTTTGAAACAAATAAGGTTTAT
The DNA here is from genome assembly GCF_022662175.1 of Aestuariivivens marinum. Classification (GTDB taxonomy): domain Bacteria; phylum Bacteroidota; class Bacteroidia; order Flavobacteriales; family Flavobacteriaceae; genus Aestuariivivens; species Aestuariivivens marinum. The sequence goes on from NZ_JAKMCR010000001.1 coordinate 1,276,517, forward strand.
GAAAGGTCCTCTTTTTTATTCTAAAATTTTACTTTTTGGTGAGTATGGCATCATTAAGGATTCAAAAGGTTTGTCTATTCCTTATAACTTTTATAATGGTGCTTTAAAGACAAAAAAAAACCTTTCTGCAAACGCTAAAACATCCAACGACTGTTTAAAGCATTTTGCTGCTTATTTAGAAACTATAGATAGTAGTTTGGTAACTTTCGACATTACTGCACTACAAGGTCATATTAAATCGGGGATGTATTTCGATTCTTCTATTCCGCAAGGTTATGGTGTTGGAAGTAGTGGAGCTTTGGTCGCGGCAATTTACGATAAATATGCTTTTGATAAAATCACGGTTTTGGAAAACTTAACCCGTGAAAAACTATTAAAGTTAAAAGCTATTTTTTCTGTAATGGAATCGTTTTTCCATGGTAAATCTTCTGGATTGGATCCATTAAATAGTTATTTAAGTATTCCAATCCTTATCAATTCTAAAGATAATATTGAAGCCACGGGTATTCCAGCACAGCAGAGTGAAGGAAAAGGCGCTGTGTTTTTATTGGATTCGGGAACAGTAGGTGAAACGGCTCCTATGGTACATATTTTTATGGAGAATATGAAGCAGGAAGGCTTCCGTAACATGCTTAAAGACCAATTTATAAAGCATACCGATGCTTGTGTAGACGATTTCTTGAAAGGTGATATTAAATCCTTGTTCCATAATACTAAGAAGCTATCTAAAGTGGTGTTAAATCATTTTAAACCTATGATTCCTAAGCAGTTTCATGAGCTTTGGAAAAATGGGATAGAGACGAATGATTATTATTTAAAGCTTTGTGGCTCTGGTGGTGGGGGCTATATTTTAGGGTTTACCCAAGATATAGAGAAAGCAAAACAGGCCCTTTCAGGATACAGGATGGAAGTGGTTTATAATTTCTAAACCCTAAATATGTTATCCTGAACTTCATACTGAGCTTATTGAAGTGTTATTTCAGAATCTCATCCTTTTCTCAAATGCTATCCAGAAAACAGAAACATATTTTACTTAAATTCTTCAGCATGTTTTCGGTGGTGCGTGGCTATAATATTTTAGTGGTAGTCATTGCTCAATATTTAACGTCTATTTACATTTTAGCGTATGATAAACCGTTGAAGCAGGTGGTTTTTGATTTAAACCTGCTTATGTTGGTTTTGGCTTCAGCAGCGACCATAGCAGGGGGTTATATCATAAATAATTTTTATGATTCAGAAAAAGATTTAATTAATAAGCCTATTAAGTCCCGACTGGATCGATTGGTTGGCCAAAACACCAAACTCTCATTTTATTTTGTGCTCAATTTTATGGCCGTTATCATGGCTAGTTATGTGTCATTTAGAGCCGTAGTATTTTTTTCTCTTTATATTTTTGGTATTTGGCTGTATTCACATAAATTGAAAAAGTTACCGTTTGTAGGTAATTTAACCTCGGCAGTTCTAACAATTTTGCCCTTTTTTGCTATTTTCATGTACTACAAAAATTTTGAGACGGTTATTTTTGTACATGCCATTTTTTTATTTTTAATGATTTCCATGCGTGAGCTTACCAAAGATTTGGAAAACATTAAAGGCGATTTAGCATTGGGATACAAGACCATTCCTGTTGTTTATGGGGAAAAAGTGTCTAAGATTATGCTTACTATATTAATTGTTGTAGCATTAATTCCAGTTTATTTGCTGTTGTATTATTTTGAAGTGGGTTACATGTATTTATTTTTTTATTTAAGTGTATTAATGCTCCTTTTATTTTTGGGATTGCTTTGGAAATCCCAAACAAAAACCCATTATCTCATCCTACATAACATGCTTAAATTTATTATTGTGGTTGGTGTTTTTAGTATTGTGTTGATTAATATAGATGTAGTGATGAATAGGATTTAATAAAAGCATTATCAAAAACCCACCATCGCAATTTTAACCATATATTTGCATAAAATTTTATTACCATGAATAGGCATCAAAGCAGTAATGGAAAAGGGAAGCCTTCAGGAAGGGGACACAATACCTATCGTAAGACCAGTTATGCTAGGGGCAATGCACCTATAAAAAAAGCTGTGCAAGTTAATGAAGCATTGAACCCAGACGGGATACGGTTAAATAAATACATTGCCAATTCGGGTATTTGTTCGCGCCGTGAGGCCGATGTGCATATTGCCACAGGTTTGGTAACCATTAATGGTAAGGTAATAACTGAAATGGGTTATAAAGTTAAACATAACGATGAGGTACGTTACGATGGAGCCCGTATAAACCCAGAGAAAAAAGCCTATGTATTGCTTAATAAACCAAAAGGTTTTGCGACCACCACAAGTGAGGGTAAAGGGAGGACAGTTATGGATTTGGTAGCTAATGCTACATCATCGCGTATTAAACCCATTGGTAGATTAGGCAGGAATTCCAAAGGCTTACTATTGTTTACCAATGATGAGGTTATTGTTAATAAATTTACCAATTCCAAACACGGGGTGCCAAGACTGTTTCATATAGAGTTAGATAAAAATCTAAAGTTGGAAGACTTAAAAAAGATTCAAAGCGGTTTTAAGATCGACGGTAAATTAATAGCTGTTGAAGAGATTAGTTATATCGATGGTGCCAGTAAAAAAGAAATTGGTTTGAAGATTAAGAACACAGGAAACAATATTATACGTACTATTTTTGACCATTTTAACTATAATATTTTAAGTATAGATTGTGTAGCCATAGCACATCTTACCAAAAAAGATATTCCAAGAGGGCATTGGAAGCATTTAACCCAACAAGAGCTTAATAATCTTAAGATGCTGTAAATCAAGGGTGAAAAAAATTTAAAAAAAATAAAAAAAAACGGATTTAATTAAATTTTTTATATTTCATTTGTACTGTATTTAGCTGAACAAATTGAAACCTGTTTTTACGTTCGGGCTTTTGAAAATTAGGAAGTCATATTCAAAAGCAGCTTACAGATTAAGCAACCGAATTTTAAAGCTAACTTCCGTGACTGCAATAGGTGCTAGCCAGCATCATTACGATTTTGTGCCTACAACACAAAGTCAAATCCGTATTTGATACCATTTATTTTTATTCGATTAACGTGTGGTTTATACACATTTTCCATGTTAAAATTTTTAAAAAATAGATGAATACGAAATACATTGATTTAATCAATCAAACTTTTGATTTTCCGCAAGAGGAATTTACACTTGAAGATAAAACACTTCAATTTCATGGTATCGATTTAATGGAATTGGTAGAAACCTATGGTTCGCCATTAAAGTTTACCTATTTACCACAGATTTCGGCAAACATACAAAAAGCGAAAAGCTGGTTCGGTAAGGCTATGAAAAACAATAAGTACCGTGGTAAATACAGTTATTGTTATTGTACCAAAAGTTCCCATTTTAAACATGTGCTGAACGAAGCCTTAAAAAATGATATCCATATTGAAACTTCTTCGGCTTTTGATATCGATATTGTGGAAAGTTTAAAAAAGGAAGGTAAGATAACAGATGAAACCTATGTGCTGAGTAATGGGTTTAAACGTTCACAATATATTACCAATATTGCGAGGTTAATAAATAATGGACATAATAACTGTATTCCCATTATCGATAATTATGAAGAAATAGATTTGCTTTCTGAAGAGATAGAAGGAAAATTTAGCATTGGCGTCCGAATCGCTTCAGAAGAAGAGCCCAAGTTCGAGTTTTATACCTCGCGTTTGGGGATAGGCTATAAAAATATAGTGCCGTTTTATAAAAATCAGATTAAAGGGAATAAAAAGGTAAGGCTTAAAATGCTGCACTTTTTTATCAATACAGGTATTAGGGACAATGCCTATTATTGGAATGAGCTTTCAAAATGTTTGAAGGTATACACGAGTTTAAAGAAGATTTGTCCATCGTTGGATAGTTTAAACATAGGTGGTGGGTTTCCTATTAAAAACTCGTTGGCCTTCGATTTTGACTATGAGTATATGGTTGATGAGATCATCAATCAAATAAAACTGGCCTGCGATGAAGAAGGGGTAAAAGTGCCCCATATTTTTACTGAGTTTGGTAGCTTTACCGTTGGTGAAAGTGGAGGTGCCATTTACGAAGTATTGTACCAAAAACAACAAAATGACCGAGAGAAGTGGAACATGATCAATTCCTCATTCATTACCACGTTACCAGATACTTGGGCAATAAACAAACGGTTTATCATGCTGCCTGTTAACCGATGGAATGATACCTACGAGCGTGTGCTACTGGGTGGTTTGACTTGCGATAGTGATGATTATTACAATAGTGAACAACATATGAACGCTATATATTTACCCAAATACAATAAGGAAAAACCGTTATATATAGGTTTTTTCAATACTGGAGCTTATCAGGAAACTATTGGTGGTTATGGCGGATTACAACACTGTTTGATTCCTTCACCAAAGCATATTTTAATTGACCGTGATGTAGACGGAAAAATTACAACAGAATTATTTAGTGAACAACAAAGAAGTGAAGACTTACTTAAAATTTTAGGTTATGACAACTAATACCTATGCTGGAATTCCAGAGGAATTTGCAAAATTAGAACAAGCAAAAATTGTATTGATTCCTGTGCCTTACGATGGTACAAGTACTTGGCAAAAAGGTGCCGATAAAGGGCCTCAGGCCTTTTTGGATGCTTCAGCTAATATGGAACTCTATGATATTGAAACGGATACTGAAGTATACCAGCAAGGCGTTTATTTAGCTGATGCTGTTACCGAAAACAGTTCACCGGAAGCCATGGTCGATACTGTGCATAAAGTAACCAAGCAATATATTAAGAAAAACAAATTCGTAACGATTTTTGGTGGAGAACACTCTATATCTATAGGCACCATTAGAGCTTTTAATGAAATGTTTCCCAGTTTGACGGTATTACATATCGATGCCCATGCTGATTTACGTAAAAGTTACGAAGGTACATCCTGTAACCATGCTTGTGCCGTATATGAAGCTAGTCAGACCACTAATCTAATTCAGGTGGGTATACGTTCTATGGATATTATGGAAACAACCGTCATGGATACTGATAAAACTTATTTTGCACATGAAATGGCAGTGGACGATACTTGGATGGACTCGGCTATTGATCAAATGACTGATAATGTATTCATAACTTTCGATTTAGATGCTTTAGATCCTTCCATTTTGCCAAGTACGGGGACGCCCGAACCCGGTGGGTTGTTCTGGTACGAAACCTTGGATTTTTTAAAGCAGGTGTTTTCAGAAAAGAATGTGGTAGGGTTTGATATTGTTGAGTTGTGCCCGAATTCAAAAGAAAAATCATCCGACTTTTTGGCAGCGAAATTGTATTATAAGATGTTAAGTTATAAATTTATGAACGAAGCCATCGATGACGATTACGATAATACTTACGACGTGTCGAAACAAAAAAGTAATGTAAACAAATTTAATGACGATGATGAATACTAAAGGACCAATATCCCAATTTATAGAAAAACATTATTTGCACTTTAATGCTGCTGCTTTAGTGGATGCTGCAAAGGGCTACGAAGCTCAATTAGATAATGGTGCTAAAATGCTCATCTCTTTAGCAGGAGCTATGAGTACGGCAGAGTTAGGAAAGAGCTTGGCAGAAATAATACGTCAGGATAAAGTGCAGATTATATCTTGTACCGGAGCTAACCTTGAAGAAGATATTATGAATTTAGTGGCTCATTCGCACTATAAGCGTGTGCCAAATTATCGCGATTTAACGCCAAGAGAAGAATGGGACTTGCTGGAAAAAGGATTGAATAGGGTTACCGATACCTGTATTCCAGAAGAAGAGGCGTTTAGACGTTTGCAAAAGCACATTTTTAAAATATGGAAAGATGCCGATGATAAAGGCGAGCGTTATTTGCCACATGAGTTTATGTATAAAATGCTGTTGTCTGGGGTTCTAGAAGAATACTATGAAATCGATTTAAAAGATTCTTGGATGTATGCCGCTGCCGAAAAGAACTTGCCTATTATCTGTCCGGGATGGGAAGATAGTACCATGGGCAATATTTTTGCAAGTTATGTACTTAAAGGTGAGTTGAAAGCCAGTACCATGAAATCGGGGATAGAATATATGACTTTTTTGGCCGATTGGTACACCGATAATTCTGAAAAAGGTATAGGCTTTTTCCAAATAGGAGGAGGTATAGCAGGTGATTTTCCTATTTGTGTAGTGCCAATGCTATATCAGGATATGGAACGTACAAATACCCCATTCTGGAGCTATTTTTGCCAAATTAGTGATTCTACTACCAGTTATGGATCTTATTCAGGAGCCGTACCTAACGAAAAAATAACTTGGGGTAAGCTAGATATCGATACGCCAAAATTTATTATTGAAAGTGATGCAACAATTGTGGCGCCTTTAATTTTTGCATATCTTTTGGGTCAATAAACCAAACCAACCATAAAAAAGATTTATATGAAAAACAGAAATGATAATTTAAAACGTGTCATAGTAGACTTTAAAAAGTTAACGCCTGAGATATTGGCCTTATTGGTTGAAAAGTATCCCGATGGTTACGATGACGACCAAATTATATCATTTAGAAATCAGCATAACGAGATTATTGAAGCTGTTGAAGTCACAACATCAGATACCAAGTACTTAGTAAAAGTTAGTAAAAAGCTGGCCATAACTATGGAAAATTATGATGAAGATGATTATGAAAATTTTGATAATGATGATCCAGAAGCGGTTCAAGATCCCGATGTGACTGATGAAGATACAGACGACGATAATGATTAATACAATATAAATTACTATGAGAACAGCTGTTTTTAAGTCGTATAAAAACGGTTATTACACATTTTGGTTTGAAAACGGTGACGAATTGGCTTTTGAAGAAGTCCATCCACGTGTTTTAAAACAATTCGATTTAAAAAACGATAAGAGTTTAATCGATAAGGAATTTAGGATAACCTTTGTGGAGGATGAAGATGGTGATGATGTTATTTACAGAGTTGAAAGTTTAAAACCTCTATAGTTCATTTATAAATTATGGCCTATGCAAACCTCATTTCACATGTCACTACCTTGCCAGAGTGTCAAGGAGACAAAACATTTTTACAAGAGTATTGGGGCTTCATTTGGAAGAAGTACCTTAAGCTGGGTTGATGTCAATTTTTATGGCCACCAAATAACGTTCATTAAAGCTGGAAAATTTAATTTTAATAGCCCAAACTATGTGTTCGAAGGTAAGATATTACCATCCTTCCATTTTGGGATTATCTTGGACCATACAACATGGAAAAATGTTTATGACAAGTTTATGGAATTACAATTGGATCTGGTAACTGGGTCTATTTTTTTAAAAGACAAAGCGGGTGAGCACTATTCTTTTTTCGTAAAAGATCCTAATGATTATATGTTGGAATTTAAAAGTTTTAAAGATTCAAACGACGTATTTAGTTTTTAAATGTATGCTGTAGTTGCTTATCAGGTTGCTAGTGCTATCAATATCAAATCCAGTAGGCAACAGGTACCTTGGCAATTGTTATTTCATGATAGCGATGAGCTTTATTTTTCAATTACACCAGAGAAATTTGTATATATATTTCAGTATGGTATAGTGAGTTTTTTCAACATGTCCAAAGCTGAAATAAAAATGGCCTTGCGTTACATACAGCCACTAAGTGTTAATTATTTTAAACAAAAATTGTCAGATTCTGTGACAGTTGCTATAGAACCTAGTACTCTAAAAGTAGAATTTGATAGAGTTGTGCTTCCTAATTTTGATGAAGAAATGATTCGTTTGGTGATGCTAAATACTTCACAATCAGTAGCACTGGATAGGTATTCTGAAATAACCGAAGAACTACTTGTCGAAACTAATAAACACACCTTATATCTTGAACAAAGAGGAAAGCTGGATATTTCTGGAAACAAGTTAAAAAGATTTATAGGCAAGATTTTAAACATAAAAAATAAGATTTCGGAGAACTTGTATATTTTCGATTCTCCCGAAATCACTTGGGAAAGAGAACAACTTAGCAAACTTAATCTAGATTTAAAGCAATCTTTTGATTTAAAGGATAGGTACCGATTAATTCACGATCGTATAGAAATTATTAAAGAGAATTTAGAGCTCTTTAAAGATATTATGGATCATAAAGAGAGTAGCAAACTAGAGTGGATTATAATTATTTTAATTGTTATTGAAGTGGTTGATTTGTTTATTGCCAAGTTGGCTAATCTAATTTAAGAATGGGTTTTGACTCTCGTTTAGGAAGTTTTTTAATAAATATTTCCCATATAAAAACGCCGTAAACAATAAGGTATTCTAAGGCTATTATCCATAAATTTTCAGACTTATCAGCCTTGTTAGTATTTAAGTAAGCCAAATAGCTTAGTATTATAATGAGACTCCATACTAAAGGATATTTATAGTGAGTAAATACCGACAAAATTAAAAGTGTTGCAATGTACCATGGGTGAACTGTTGTAGCTGTAAAGTAATAAAACGATAAGGAGAGCAATAGGGCTGTGATAAGCTGTTGGGTTGTTTTGTTTTCTCTAAAGAATGTCATCAATAAAACAAAAAGTAAGATGAGGTATGGAATCGTTTTTCCTATTATGGCAATCTCGTTATATCCCCTAAAGCAATAACCAATTTCCCTAGCGATATAATATAAACTACCGTTGAACTCAAAATTATTAAACCATAAAGCTATGGTTTTGGTGTAATTATTAATAAATTCAGAAGAATAAAAAGGTGCAAAGAGTAATAGGACAACACTGATTACAATGGCATAAAATGAAATAAGTCTTGTCATTCTGAGCAATAGCGAAGAATCTCTCACGTAATTGGTGGAAACATTTACTGGGGTTGTAGAAGTACGGTTGCTGAGGCTACTCGAAGCGAACCACTGAAAAAACAAAGGCAAAAAAATTAAGGGTATCAATTTAACTGAAATGGATAAACCTAAAACCACAGCTGCCCATTGCCATTTGCCTAGATGTAATAAGTATAAGGACAACACCAAAAAGAAAATCATGACACCTTCAAAATGTAAGTTTCCTGTCAGTTCGATAATAATAAACGGATTTAAAACATACCAAAAGATATGGTGTAGAGGTAGGTTCAATCTGTTTAATAATTTTTTACCAAGGTGAAACGTGCCAAAATCGGCAGCAATAATAAGCAGGCGCATCAACACTACCGACCCCAAAACACTTTTATTGGCAAATAGAGCAGCAATGGTAAAACATAATTGATTTATAGGCGGATAATTGCTGTAATGGCTGGCATTTAAAGTGCCCATATCATTAAATAACTGTTGAGCTTTTGATATAGGGAATTCATCTTGACCTATAAAGGATTCTGGAGTGAACAAATAAGGATTAAATCCTTCTAAAATTATGCGACCATCCCAAATAAAACGGTAAAAATCCTGTGAGAGGTTAGGGATAGCCAAAATAAATATGGCCCGAAAACCAAATGCAATAAAAATTAAGGTTTTAATGTTGTTTTTAAAACTTGATACAAGTTTATAGAATATAGCAAACAAGCTAAAGTAAAGACAAAGCAAAAGCAGGTAATTGGTACGTGCTAAATGGTAGGCAAATATATAATACAGGATGAAACTAATTAAAATTAGTAAAACAGGTTGCTTGTTCAATTTTAAAAAGCCTAAAGGGAATTGCATATGCCAAATATAAAGGATTTGTCAGTTATTTTTCTTTTTAAAACACTTACTTGATATTCTTAATTTAATCTGTTAACTTCGTTAGGTTTCTGAAAATCAACTAAAAACCCCCTATGAAGTTAAAAATCATTCTATTAATAGTCTTCGTTATTTCAATATTTAATGGTCAGGCTCAAGATCGGATAACAGGTGAACTTTTTGCAACCAGATCTGAAGTCATAGCTCAAAATGGTATGGTTGCGACAAGTCATCCATTAGCAACTCAAGTAGGCTTAGATATTTTAAAACGAGGTGGTAATGCTGTAGATGCAGCTATTGCAGCTAATGCAGCTTTAGGTTTAATGGAGCCAACGGGTTGTGGTATTGGAGGTGATTTATTTGTGATTCTTTGGGATGGCAAAACCCAAAGATTATATGGTCTTAATGCCAGCGGTCGTTCGCCAAAAGGGTTAACTTTGGACTATTTTAAGGAAAAAGGGCTAAGTACAATACCTTCTTATGGGCCTTTACCGATTAGTGTGCCAGGTACTGTAGATGGTTGGTTTACTTTACATAATAAATTTGGTTCGTTGTCCATGACTACCATTTTGGAACCGGCTATTAATTATGCTCAAAATGGTTTTCCGCTCACAGAACTTATAGCCTTTTATTTCAATATAGGTATTTCAAAATATTTGGAAAAAGGATTCCCTAATATAGAAGATAACTATCTAATGGATGGTAAAATACCTAAAGAAGGAGAATTATTTCAAAATCCCTATTTAGCCAATACTTATAAAAAAATAGCCGACGGAGGAAGGGATGCATTTTATAAAGGAGACATAGCCAAAACTATTACGGATTTTATCAAATCACAAGGCGGCTTTTTATCAATGGAAGATTTAGCTGAACACAAATCTGAATGGGTCGAACCCGTTTCGGTGAACTATAGGGGTTATGATATTTGGGAATTACCGCCTAATGGACAAGGTATTGCGGCATTGCAGATGTTACAGATTTTAGAAGGTTATAATTTTTCGGAAATTGAATTTGGTAGTACTGAACATTTGCACCTTTTTACCGAAGCCAAAAAGCTAGCTTTTGAAGATCGTGCTAAATACTATGCCGATATGGATTTTGCTAAAGTACCTGTTGAAATATTAATTTCCGATGACTATGCCGCTAAGAGAAGGGAACTTATAAAAGAAAGAGCTTCGAAATATAAAGCTGGTGAAATAAGTTCGGGAGAGACTATTTATTTAACCACAGCTGATAAATATGGTAATATGGTTTCTTTTATCCAGAGCAACTATCGAGGGATGGGTTCGGGAATGGCACCTCCAAAACTGGGTTTTATGCTTCAAAATCGTGGTGAATTATTTAATTTAAAACCAGGCTACAATAACACCTATGAACCTAAAAAAAGACCTTTTCATACCATTATCCCAGCTTTTATTACTAAAGATGGTCAACCTTTCGTAAGTTTTGGGGTCATGGGAGGCGATTTTCAACCACAAGGCCATACGCAAATTGTTATGAATATTGTTGATTTTGAGATGAACCTGCAAGAAGCTGGTGATGCACCACGTTGGGACCATAGCGGGTCGTCTTCTCCAACAGGCGAGGCGGCCGAGGGTATAGGCGAGATCCATATAGAATCGGGAATTCCCTATGAAACGGTTAGGGGACTTATGTTAAAAGGGCATAAGGTTGGCTATGGGTTAGGATATTATGGTGGCTATCAAGCTATTTTGTGGGATGCCAAGAATAAGGTGTACAGAGGTGCTTCAGAAAGCAGAAAAGATGGTCAGGTTGCAGGGTATTAAACTGGATTAAACTTTTGAAGTTATAGATTTAAAAAACACATAACCAAAGCCTATAAACAACATAAGGTGAAAAGGGAACAATCCAAAATCTCCACCTTGATTGCCAACAATAAAGGCACTATACATTCCAAAACCAAAATAGAGCATAAGCAAACCTTCAAAAACGACATGCTTAGATATGGCTCCTTTAATATATTTGTTGTTTTTCCAGTTGTCTTTAAACCTGCTTATGTTAAATTTTGGAGTACGCACAAATTCACTTTTCTTTCCCAAATGGCCTTCTATAACAGCTATGGAATTGTGTAGCGAAAAGCCCATGGCTATTGAAAAGAACACAAAAAACATCCCTATATATCCCATAAAATTTTTTAAGCCGTTTCCATATATGTTTTTGTACATATACCAATAACAAATAAAGAATATAACTGTACTAATTACAAAAAAGCTCATTGCAAAAAAATAAGGCTTAAGGTGAGCGTATTCATTCTTTATATATAGCATAGGGATACTTAAAACACCAACAATGAATATGTTTAAAAACATGGTGCTATTTAATAAATGAAGTAGGCCGTGCACCTTGGTTTTTGTCGAAATGTTCGGATTTTTTAAAACCCGCCAAAGCATTTTTCTGAAGTTTTCAGCACCTCCTTTATTCCATCTAAACTGTTGGGAACGGGCAGCACTAATAACTATAGGGAGCTCTGCAGGGGTTTGCACATCTTCAAGATATTTAAACTTCCAGTTTTTTAGTTGGGCACGGTAACTTAAATCCAAATCTTCAGTTAAGGTGTCACCTTCCCAATTACCTGCATCTAAAATACACGTTTTTCTCCAAACACCTGCTGTACCATTAAAGTTTATAAAATGTCCTTTACTGTTTCTTCCTACTTGTTCTAAAGTAAAATGGGCATCTAATGCAAAAGCTTGAATTCTAGTAAGTATCGAGTAGTTTCTATTTATGTGCCCCCATCGGGTCTGCACTACACCAATATTTTTATCCTTAAAATAAGGTATGGTTTGCTTAAGCCAATCTTTTTTTGGTAAAAAATCGGAATCAAAAATAGCTATAAATTCACCCTTGGCAATTTTAAGGCCTTCTTTCAGGGCGCCTGCTTTAAATCCTATTCTGTTGGTTCGGGTAATATGCTGAATATCTATTCCTGTAGCTTGAAGTTTTTCAATATGTGCACGAGTGTTTTCAACCGTTTCATCGGTGGAGTCGTCAAGCACCTGAATTTCAAGTTTGTTATTTGGATAATCAATTTCTACTATATTATCCAATAAACGCTCCATAACATACATTTCATTATATACTGGAAGCTGTATAGTTACATACGGAATTTCATCTGGGTTAGAAAGATCGAACGTTTCACAATCTACTTCCTCTTTTTTTGAGGATAAATAATTGATTAACAAATTAAGCTGCGCTAAAGCATATAGAAATATCAGCAAAAGCGCAATAGAATATATAACTATTACAGTTGTTTCTAGAATCATTTGTTAAAGCTGTATTTAAATATCCAACCCAATATTTTTACACCTGCAAATATAGCACCTTTTATTGTACCAGAAACTTTTGAAACACCAATTCTATTTCTATAATTTACTGGTATTTCGGTGTATGTAAGATTTTTTTTTAAAGCTTTTAATTGCATTTCTATAGTCCAACCATAAGTTTTATCTTCCATGTTTAATTCCAAAAGCTTATGGTATTTAATGGCTCTAAATGGACCCAAATCAGTAAATCTTGCTCCAAAAAAGAGTTTCATTAAAGTTGTGGCAAGCCAATTGCCCAATATTTGAGGAACAGTCATAGCGCCAGGTTCACGTAGTCTTTTAACCCGTGCACCAATTACAAAATCGATGTTGTTATCAATAATGGGAGCTACTATTTTGGTTAGTTCTTCGGGATGATCACTATAATCACCATCGAGGAATACAATAATATCTGGTCTTTCTGTTTTATTTGAAACATATTCCATACCTTTTAAACAGGCATAGCCATAGCCTTTACTGTTTTCGGTTAACACGGTAGCACCAGCTTGTTTGGCGTTAATTTCGGTGTTATCGGTTGAATTATTGTTTACCACAATAATTTCATCTATTTTTTCGGGAATATCCCTAATGACATAGGAAATGGAATCTGCTTCATTAAAAGCAGGAATAATGACGTTAATTTTAGTCATGTAGTAATATTGAATTACAAAAGTACAACAACCTGAGTCGATTTTACAATGACTAACTAATAGAATTTCCAAATAAAAGAATATGCTCGGCATATTCTTTTATTTGGAATTGTATAGGCTTTATACATAGAGGAATCTTACAGCGTATGGTCACATATTGATGCTAAGTGTGAGGCATCTGTGCCGCAACAACCACCATACACATTTAAGTTAGGTAAGAGGGATTTAAGTTGGGCATAAAGTTTACCCAGTTCATCTTTATCTCCTACATCAATTTTAGTGGATTGATCTAGTTCTTCATGACTTTTACAAGAGGCATTGGCCCTTATTCCTTTTATTCTCGATTTCCATATTTCATCTTTTTCAATAGCAGTCATAAAGTGTGTTGGATGGGCACAATTAATCATATAGTAAATGGGGTAATTCCCTGTAGTTTCATCTGTTTTTAAGATGGCCTTTTTTAGAGTTTCGCCAGAAGGGAGATGTCCATTGGTTTCTACAGTAAAGGATATTACTACAGGGATATTAAAGAATTTTGCCGCTTTAGTAATTCCAATAGCTTCGTTACTATAGGTCATGGTAATGGCCGAAATCATATCGGCACCTCCTGCTTTTAACGCTTCAATTTGAAAGCTATGGTATTTTTGGGCCTCGTCTGTGGTCATAGATTCATTAACAGAATAACCATCTCCTCTTGTGCCAACACAACCACTGATTATAAAACCTTCAATAGAATCCTTGTGCTTGTCTCTTAAAGTAATGAGTTGCTTGATTGCTTTTTGATTTATTTTAATTAAATCGGTAGCGTTATAACCTAACTTGTAACCCCAATCTGGATTCGCACGCCATGTTGCACTTTCCAAGATAAACCCCGTTTGATGTTTCTTGGCTATGCTAATGTAATCATCATAATATTCAATTAGAGTATTTTCATGTTCTGGGTGGTCCAACAAAGTGAATGCGGCAAAATGGGGTAAATCGATGCCTCTATTGAATATTAAATCGGTTTCAAGACCTCCATCGGTTAAAAAGATAGATGTATTTAGCATTTCAGTAATAGTCATAATTCTAAGGTTTTGATTTATTTATATCACGAAACGTGAGCATTTCAATGATTTTTGAAGAGGCTCCATCGTAAAACCCTGTCTCGTATTCGTAGTTTTTTGGATTTTTGAAGGATCCAAAAATGATATCGAAAATGGGTAAATCGGAATAATTGTGTTTATGAATTCCTTTAGCATGGTGAATTGTGTGGCTTTCTGGGCGTTGAATAATATAGCCAAGCCATTGCGGAGTTTTAATATTGGTATGCTGAAAGATACCCAAAAACATGGTAGCCAATAACATTATAGTAACGGCCTGTGGTGTGACACCAATTAATAGAGCCAAACAAATACTTCCTAGGAACGTAAAGCCAATCATATCGAACAAACTAAAGTAGAAGGCTCCGTAAGTATCCATACGTTCTGCACTATGGTGCATTTGGTGAAATACACGCCATAAAGTATCATTCTTGTGCATAGCTCTATGCCATACAAATACTCCGAATTCGTATAATATGATTGCTAAAATACCACCGCCAAGGTGCCCTAGGCTTGTTAAATCAAAAAATTGGTATTTAGACAAAAATGGATCAGTGAGTAATGGTAAGTATGACGATAAATAAAAATACACTCCAAAGGAAATAAGCCCTTTAAGTTTCCAATTCTTAACTTTAGGCAATCTTCTAGCCGGAAATAAAGCTTCCCAAATAATTAGAATAAAGTACATTGCTAAAGCAATTAATGAGATGGGGTCCAATAAAATTTCTAATGGTGTTGGCATAATAATAGTTTTTAATAGTTTTGTTCTTACTTCTAAAGGCGTAAGTTTTTGCCTTACGATGTAAGTTTTAAAAATAAGAGGTAAGTTCCTCTTTTATAAGGTCCAATGTACTATGATTTCTGGTGAGTAGGAACAGTAAGTACCTGTTTTTATGGATATAGAGAGGTGTTTTGCCAAATCTGGATGCACAAGCTCTATTTTTTTGATACAATTACGAATGCGCCAGGTTACCGCCGAACGTGCCTTTTCAATAGTAGAACCTATTTTTCGGGTTTTTCCAGACAAACCCAAAGATTGTGAAAGATGATCAAGAATGGCATCATATTCTTCCCTAAGAGGATTAATTTTTTCAATTTGATTTAAGGTTTCGGCTTCAGCAATATCTTCTTTAAGTTCCTTTAATCGCTTTTGATAGGCTTGTTTTGCTTTATGGTCTAAAACTTCAATTGATTTGCTCTCATCAACACTAGCATTCATAAGATCTAAGCAATGAAATTCTTTTTTAGGATGGCTTATTAGCTTGTAGATATCGTAAAACCCTTTCGCATCTTTTAGGTTTACATAATAACCTAAATAACTCATTTCCCAAATATCTCCTTTTAATTGGAACGAATTATGTGTGTGGTCAATTGAAGTTTTCGAAGGTGCTTTTAGTAATCGCTTTTCAGACTTTATAAAATCAACTAAAGGGGCTAAATAGGTGAATCCCTTAAATGGATTTACAATCATAAGCCATTCTAAGGCCTCTTCTTCAAGCATTTTTTTTTCTGAATAAACAGCATTTTTAAATTGAGATAAATAAATATCCCAGCAACGCCACATGTTACTGTAATCTTTAAGTTGTAAATAAGCTGCAGCTATGAATGCAGGGAAATCTGTCCAACAATTAAAATTGGTTTTTTTGCTTAGCACAATAGCAGTTTCAAAATCACCAACGGCCAAATAGTAATTCGAACCATGTGCGTAATAATGATTGTTATGAAACGGATTCAATTCAATGGCTTTCAGGTATAGTTTTATAGATTCTTCCGCATAACCCAAAAACATTAAGGAAAAAGCAACCCTGAGTAGGTGTGAACAGTCATTGGAGTTCATCCGCAACGATTTTCTTAAATAATGCTCGGCTTTTTCATATTCACCCATATAAACATATATTCTTCCCAAAACACCCAAAGCGATATAATCATTAGCATCAAGTTCTATGGCTTTTAAAGCGTATTTATGGGCACCTTGCATACTAATATCCCAACGATCCCAAATAAGACAGGACCAAAAATTAAAGTAACTTAATGACAGGCCTGTATATGCCAAAGAGTAATTAGGGTTAATTTTTAAAGAGGCATTAAAGTATTCACGTGCCTTAATATCGTTGTCCCCAGTTCCTTTTTGTAGGGTGTGCATACCCATGATATAGTTTTCATAGGCCGCCAAATCGACTGCATTTT
This sequence comes from Aestuariivivens marinum, assembly GCF_022662175.1. Classification (GTDB taxonomy): domain Bacteria; phylum Bacteroidota; class Bacteroidia; order Flavobacteriales; family Flavobacteriaceae; genus Aestuariivivens; species Aestuariivivens marinum. The sequence continues at coordinate 1,293,460 of NZ_JAKMCR010000001.1, forward strand.
TTTTATATGAATGGGATAATAGATTATAATTAATTTTTTCCTGAAGTACGGTAACTATTTGCTGTATTATATCGTCCTGGGTTTCCAATAGTGAATCTAATGTTTCATTGTACTGGTTGCCATAAACCAAACTATGGTCTTTGGCTTTTATAAGTTGAATGGATATCCTAAGCGTGTTTTTTAGATTACGAACTGTACCATGAATAAGAAAATCGGCTCCCAGTTTGTTTATTTCTTTTTGGTTTGATATGTCCTTTATTCTTAATGTTGAATATGAGGATATCACGGAAAGCCCTATAAACTTTGAAAAATGAGTAATAAGATCTTCAACAAAACCCAAGAAGAGTTGTTTTATTCTATTGTCACTGCTCGTAATTTGAAATGGTAAAACGGCAATAGTGATATTTTTGTTTTTAGTCAGCATTATACTTTAAAAAGAAAGAGACCTAGACAATTCATATGGAACTACTAATTTAAGGAATTTAGAAGCATTAACGTTTATTTAATTAAGGTTTGGTATGTTGTTTTCTGTCCAATCCTCTTAATTTTAAAGGTGTTATCATGCTAATGTTTATGAGAGTCTTTTGGAATGAAGAAGAAAAATGCATTAATAATAGGGCTTATAACAGAATATTCTTTTTATTAATCATGTACTAAATTCATTAAATCAACATTATTTCCTAGAAGGATGTCATTTTGATTGATACGTCCTTTTATAGTGTTATTTTCCAATTTTAAAACTCCTCGCGGACAAACGGCACTGCAAATACCACAACCAACACAACTGGAGCGCACAATGTTTTCACCCTTTTGGGCATAAGAACGGACGTCGATACCCATTTCGCAGTAGGTAGAGCAGTTGCCACAGGAAATGCATTGGCCTCCATTAGTAGTGATCCTAAATTTAGAAAACATACGTTGTTGAAATCCTAAAATGGCAGCCATAGGGCAACCAAATCGGCACCAAACTCGATTTCCTAAAATAGGGTAGAACCCTGTGCCAATAACTCCAGAGAAAATAGAACCGATATACAAACCATAGACTGAACGTAAACTGCTTGATTTTATAAAAAACACTTGATCTGATGTGCCTGTATAATGTAATAGGAATAATGAAACAATAATGGCAAAATATCCTATAGCACCATAGCGGGCATCTTTACCTAGTTCCTTACGCTTAAAAACCATAACAGTAATGAACAAGACTGTTAAAAAGCCAAAAACACTTAATAGAAAAGTTTTTCTTGTTAACCAAAATTTATTAGGATCGCTACTTAAATAGGTATAGATAACCGCTGTAGTCATGATAACTGAAAACACCAATACACTATGAATTAACCAACGTTCAATTTTCCAGGCAACTAATTTTTTGGAGGATAACTGCCTAAAAGCATCTCCAGCAGTTTCGGCTAGGGCACCACAACCACAAACCCAAGAACAATACCAGCGTTTTCCAAATTTATAGGTGAGTATGGGTGATATAGCGAAAATGGATAATATTCCAAATATTAAAAGGGATAGTCCTAAAGTTCCTGAGGATAAAAAACCATTAATGGACCAACTGTCAAAAATATAATAGTTTAAAGGCCAAATACTTTTTAAGTCGTAATAAGGGAGATTATAATTAGGGCTTTCATTTAGTCTTACCATAAATTCTGGAATCAAAAACGCAAAACCCAATTGAAAAAACATAACCGAAATGGTTCTCAACTGTTGGTAACGATTATGGCGGTATTTCAATATAAACTTATATCCAAAAATGAGAATAGCAACCGTATAAAGTGTGCCGTAAACAAACCATTGACTAGCTGGTTTGCCACTTAATAAATAGCTTAAGGGGTCAAATAAAGCAATGAGCCCAGTGTTTTCATTGTTATTAGAGCCTAACCCTAAATATTTCGGAAAAAAATAAAGGACAATATAAAAACCAGTAAGTACAATGCCCGTTAACCAGCCTAATACGCCTCTAGAAGAAATAGATTTAAACCAAATGCTATCATTTTTTATGCCTTTCATTTTTTTTAGATAAGCATCCCTAGAAAAAATAATTGTTCCTATAGTAATTAGGCTTAATGAGACTGTTAATATTAAGGTTTTTTGAGAAGAGGGGGTGTTAAAGAGGGCAAGAACTAAAATAAATAGACCAATCATGCCTAATAAAACAGCAATTTTTTGAACTGAAGATAAATGGTTAGCATCAGGTTTTGCTAAAGACATACTATAATTTAGTTTTTGATTCATAACTATATGGACTGAAGTTGGTGGTTAGTGTAGGTTTTTAAAATTTGACTTTCAAACCTGTAAAAAAGTTCGGGATCGAAATTGGCTTCAGCTAGATGTTGTATCACGTAATCAACATTTCTTTTTTCGGAAAGCCATCTGTTAAAAACTTCATGTCTCATACGAATACCAAATGTATTGATTCCCAAAAACTCATTTGTTTTGGTATTGTAGCATACTGTAATACATTTAGTATCATCTTCATGCTTCCAATGGAAATGAGCTTCCTCTTTTTTAGGTTTGGCAAATACCCAACCATAGGTTTGGTACTCGATATCTATAAATTTGGCCGAATTAAACCAATGGCCGGGATTGTAAGGCATACGGTTGCCACAAATGGTTTGTGCTACAGTTTCCCCCATCATGCGTCCAGTGTACCAAACTGCTTCAATGGATTTTCGGTTACCTATTGGTTCGTGTTGCTCAGCACAATCACCAATGGCATAAACGTTTGGAATATTTGTTTCTAAAAACCGATTCACTTTTACACCCCTCCCCGTTTCAATATCAGAGCCTTTTAAAAAATCAATATTAGGAGATACACCTGCGGTTAACCCAACCACATCACAAGGTATTTCCTCATGAGTTTCCTCAACAATGACAGACATTACTTTTCCGTTGTTATCTGCCTTAATCTCTTTCAGATTGGAACTTAATCGCAAGTCAATATTGTGGTTTCTAATATGCCGGTTTATCATAGCACTTTCTCCTTCGGGTAGTATGCCGTTCCAAAAACTGGATTCCCGAACTAAAAACGTAACGGGAATGTTTCTGCTGTTAAGCATTTCGGCAAGTTCAATACCAATCAATCCGCCACCAACGATAACAGCTCTTTTACAAGCCCTGTTATTTGGGGCGTATTTTTCAAGGTTTTCCAAATCCTGTTTGTGATATAGGCCCATTACACCATCTAAATCCTGTCCTGGCCAGCCAAATTTATTAGGCTTACTACCTGTGGCTATAATAAGTTTGTCGTAACACACGTCATTGCCATTTTCAAAATGTAGTGTATTGCTTTTGGTTTCAATCGTTTTTACATAACCTCTTTTAAGATTGATGTTGTTTTTCTTCCAAAACCAATTTTCATAAGGTTGGGTGTGTTCAAATGTCATATGACCCATATATACATACATCAGTGCAGTACGCGAAAAGAAATAATCGGTTTCAGCAGAAATAACAGTTATTTTTTTATTAGATAATTTCCTAATATGACGAGCAGCAGTAATGCCCGAAATGCCATTTCCTATAATTACAATGTGCTCCATGCTTTTTTGAATTATATGTATTAGGTCGAAGTTAAAGATAAAAACTTAATTTGATCAATAATTGAGAATTACTTTAAATTGGATTAGTTGTGTAGGGACTTTCAAAATCTTAAGACTTTTAAGTTTTTTAAAAGTGTAAGTTGACATACATTTTTATAAATTAAGATTGAGTATTATTTAGTGAATTAAAATTGATGAAACCCAAATTTTCACAGGAGTATCCAGTAACAATTGATTATATTTAAGGTTTTCTATTTATTAAAATAATAGCTTATTTTTGATTGAAAAATCAAGTATGCGAACATTTGCTATTGGGGATATTCATGGGGGATTAAAGGCTTTAATCCAATTATTAAATAAGTTGGAGCTTAAAGACGGAGACAGTCTTATTTTTATGGGTGATTATGTTGATGGTTGGAGCGAGTCGGCGCAAGTGATTCAATTTTTAATAGAATTGTCGCAAAAATTCAACTGCATTTTTATAAAAGGGAACCATGATATTTGGTGTGAAGCGTGGTTAAGAAATGGGGCAGTAGATCCAGTTTGGTATATGCATGGAGGAAAGGAAACGATAGAAAGCTATGACCCTTTTTCAAAAAATCAAAAGCAAGAGCACTTAGTATTTTTTGAAAATATGAATCCCTATTATATTGACAATTCCAATCGTTTATTTTTACACGCTGGTTTTACCTCAATGCATGGAGTGGAAAAAGAAGTGTTCCAAGCCGTATTTTATTTTGACCGAACGCTTTGGGAAATGGCCTTGACCATGGATAAGCGTATTGAAACGAATTCCGCTATATATCCTAACCGATTAAAGCATTATAGCGAAATTTATATTGGTCATACCCCTACCCTTAATTATGGTGTGGAAGTCCCAATGCATGCCATAAATGTATGGAATATTGATACTGGAGCAGCTTTTACGGGAAGATTGTCGGCGATAGATATTAATTCCAAAACTGTTTTTCAAAGCGATGCATTGCCGAGCCTATACCCTAATGAAAAAGGAAGAAATAAATAAGAACTAAATTAACAGATTTTTCTTTTGTAGTAACGATACAGGGCATTGGCATCGGCACCAAACCACTGCTTCAAATGGATACGCCAATAATAGTATTGCAGTTTCCAAACACCATGTTTTCGGTACATTCTAGCAGAGGATTTCAGTTTTTTATTAATTACAATAAATTGCTTTCTAGTGTATAGTTCTTTAATTAAAATATTGTCCTCATAAATAGTGTAACGCTCGTCGTAGCCACCTATAGAATGAAATAACGATTGGGTTATAAATAAACTTTGATCACCACCTCTGCAAGATTTCCAATTGAATCTGGTAAACCAACTGGCTAATTTTAACCACCAGTGCGTACTGTCGAATTGCATTCTAAAACAGCCCGCATTATGTCCTTTTTTAACTTCGGAAATAATAAGTTGGTCAAAATGTTTTGGTGGAAAGGAATCGGCATGTAAAAAATAAAATATAGAGCCTGACGCCCATTTAGCACCAAGGTTCATTTGTTTTGCACGACCTTTTGTCGATTCTAAAAGTAGTACCGACGTTACTTCTAGCGAAGTTGAGAGGTCATTATGAGGTCTCGACTCCATTTCGAATAAGCTCAGTAACCGCGTTAGACCTGACATTGCTTTTACAATATCTTGAGAGCCATCAGTGCTACCCCCATCAACAACAATGATTTCAGATATGTTTTCCCTAGACGAAACAGTTTGCAAATGCTTAAGTAGTTTGCCAATATGCCCTTTTTCGTTTAAAACAGGAATTATAATTGAAATTTGATGTTGCATAGGCTCTATTCATTAAGTACCCAATTATAATCTTTATATTTTATTTTGGCTTGTTCTGAAATTTCAATTTCTGAATATTGATTTAAAAAATCAATTAAACCTCCATTTTTCTTAAAATCTTCAGGAAACCATTTGAAGATTTTTGAAAGTTCTAAATGATTTTTTGAAATGGAATTTCTTTCTGGATCGTTTAAAAATGCTTTTGTTGCTAGTGTTAATTGTTCGTTCAAGTTTGAAGCAATATAGGCTTCGTTCAGTAAATTAGGACAGGAATAAGAGGCACAAACAATGGCAAAGTGTATACGCGGCTCATCCATTTTTCGTAAGATTTGATGTTCAATCTCATCTAAATTATACCATTTGTCACCTAATTTCCAATGTCTTTGTTTCCAGGGGTCATTAATGTCCTTAATACTTTTAAGGGGATAATGCCTGAGGATGAGGTCTATAGTCATGGCATTATAAGCGTTGATCCAATAGGCTAATTTGCCTTCTTTTGCCCAAGTGTCTTTGGGCAACGTATTCCCCAAATACACAATGTAATCTTGAAGTGTCTTCCAATCGGTTTTGATGCCTTTATAATTAACGTTTCCAGTATCTGAAACGTGTTTTTTTAACAGCTCATCCCAAGTGTTATGAACAGGGCATGCTTCCTTTTTAGAATAAGCTTCCTTAGCATCGTTTGAAACATTGTCTTGCTCAATGGGCTTGGTCTCTTTTGCAGCTATAGTATTTGGAGCAGAAGATGTCTCTTTAACTGCTGTAACGGTTACAGTAACGCTATCATTTTTAACATCTCTTTGGATAATCGCTATAGAGTTGTTTTCAATGGTCCGCTTAGGGCCAGAACAATCACATAATAACATTGCAATGAAAAGTAATTTTATAACCTTCATCTATGTAGAATTACCTAAGAATTTTTAGTCATTATTGAGCTTCAAATACAAGCCTTAATAACACGACTATTAACCAATAATTAGTTAAAATTAACAACAGCCTCCACCATCATAATGAAATGTCGAATCGCTAATAAAAATATCATCCCTGTTCAATGCAGTTAAGGTACTTGCCGTTTTATCGCAAATGGCCAAGGGTTGGTTTTTTAATAAAACATGTCCTTTTTTGTCATCAAAATAATCATCTTCCCCAAAATAGATGGCAGCTTTCCCAGTAAATACACAGGGGCCGTCTTCGGGCATTGGGTCTTTTATGGCAGCTACTTCAATAGATTCTATATAGATCATCTCATCTGTTGGGTAATGCTTTGGGTCTAATATGCGGTAAGGTTTTCTGGCCCTGATTTCAATAGTGCCAAAACCAGTATCGGTGAGCAATTTTATGTACTGTTTGATGGGCAAACTTCCACTTAGGCACAGAGCACGTAAACGGTCATCGTTACGTAACGTATTGTTCATAGGTTGCTCGCAAGTAGGATCGCTCATAACCAAACGGCCATGAGGCTTTAAAACCCGATACATTTCGGCTATTGCTTTTTTTAAATCGTCTTCCTTAAAAATATTGAATAGACAATTTTGAGCAGCTACATCTATACTGCCATCATCAACAGGAAGGTTGAGAGCATCACCTTTGCGAAGGTTCACGAAATCTGAATTAAACCAATCATTTTGAGCTTCGGCTTCAATGAAATTTCTGCTGGAAGCCACCAGCATTTCATCAACTACATCCACCCCAATAACTCCATTTTTTTGTCTAGAAAAATAAGAAAATTGCAAGAGCTCCATACCACCACCTACACCTACATAAAGAATTTTAGGGTTGTTAGTTAAGTCGCGTGCATGAACCGTAGAACCGCAACCATAGTTCATTTCCTGCATAATCTTAGGAATCTTTAATCCTGGGAGTTCCCAAATAGGGTTGGTGCTACAACACAGTCCAATATTTGGTCTGAGTGCTGCTTCTTTATATACATTTTGTGTCGTTTCTAGGTAACTCATATTATTTTTTAGACATTAGGCAAAAGAAACAAGATGCAAGAATCAAGATTTTAAAAACACACCCAGACTCTTATGTATACAGGTCTTATTTCTTAAATGTTTTTTATTAGTTCTTTAAATAAAATGACCATATTGGGTTCTGCTTTGCCTGCTATTGCAATGATTTCAGAAATATCTATGGGCTTAAGGTTATCTGGGTCGCATTCATCTGTTAAAACTGACACCGCCGCAGCTTTTAATTTTAAATGATTGGCCACAATAATTTCTGGTACGGTACTCATGCCAACGGCGTCAGCACCAATAAATTTTAGCATTCGGTATTCGGCCCGTGTTTCCAGTTGTGGCCCGACAACGCTGGCATAAACACCTTCGTGTAAGGTGATGTTATAATTTTTGGCAATGGTTTTGAATGTAGCGTTTATTTGTGTATCGTAAGGTGCACTCATATCGGTAAAGCGCTCGCCAAGTTGGTCAACACCTTTAAAGGCCAGGGGTGAACTACCTTGCAGATTAATATGGTCTTCAATAAGCATAAGTTCTCCTTTTTTGTAGTTGAGGTTTATAGCACCTGCGGCGTTCGAAACCAATAGGGTTTTTATACCCAATTGTTTCATAATGCGAACGGGAAAGGTAACATCTTGTAGAGTATAACCCTCGTAAAGGTGAAAACGACCTTGCATAACCACTACTTTCTTGTCTTCTAACTCACCAAAAATGAGTTTGCCTTTATGGAATTCTACTGTTGCAGTTGGAAAGTTGGGAATATGGTTATAACTAATTTCTTTAATAATTGTAATTTCATTAATGAGTTGCCCAAGGCCAGTACCTAAAATAATACCGACTTCTGGGTTTTCAAAACCTTTTTCCTTAAGGTAGTCTACGGTTTCTTCTATATATTTAATCATTTAATTGTTTTAGTTTTTCTTGTAATTTTAAGTTTTCTTTGAAAAAGTTTGATGTCAATAAATCGTCTATGTTGTCTATATCGTTTAATGTCAATAAAGTAGAATATGTAATATTTTGTAAGCACAATTCTTTTAGTGTTTCTTCCAATAAGTTTTGTTGGCTCCAAGGTTTATTTTCAAAAATGAAATTATGCATTTTGGTTAAACCAATCAAGTAATAGCCGCCATCTTTAGCAGGGCCGAAAACAACATCAAATTCGTTTAGTGCGTTAATGCCACCTTCAATTATTTTGTCGCTAATATCAGGTAAATCAGATCCTATTAAAACAATGCGTTCATAACCTTTTTCAAATCCTTTTTTAAAGGCATTTTTCATGCGTTCGCCTAAATCTTTACCTACTTGAACATTTTTAAATTCATTTGACCATTTGTCTTCGATAACCACGTCAGAAAAGTAAATATGTTTGTCTATTGAAATAGTTTGTGTAACCTGTTCAGTAATATTAACGAGTTCATTATAAACTTCAAAAGCAGCCCGATTGCCAATAGTTTTGGCTAGCCTGGTTTTTACTTTACCTAATTTTAGGTTTTTTACAAAAACAATGAGTAAGCTTTCAGTCATATACCTTAATGCCTTTTTTTAGCCATTTACCCCACTCTATCGAGTAGGTGTGAATGCTATCGGTTTCTTTATTTTTTATATCGTATACAGGGAAACCGCTATTTTTCCATTCAAAAATACCACCGTATAAGTTTTTAACGTTACTATAGCCTGCTTTTTTTAATTGTTCGGCAATATCTTCAGAGCGGACTCCTAATGAGCAGTAGACTACAATAGCTAGTTGCTTTTCATTAAATTTTTGGGTTGTATTTTTAAGATTAAAACTATCGAAACCTACATGAATGGCATCTTTAATATGACTGATTTCAAATTCTTTTGATTCCCTAGCATCAAGGACTATTGTTTTTGTTTTGGACGCGGCCAATTCTTGAACCGAAATATAAGGTACGCTGTTATTATTATAGGTATTTAATAGCCCTGAAAGTGTCTCTTGGGAATGGCATTTGAATACAAATAGTAATACCAAAACTATGAGATTTCCCATTGTTTTTTGACATGGACTATAGCGTGAAAAGTGATTAGTTGTCTGCATACAAAATTAATTAGGTGACCGTTCCTTGGCAACTGCTTCCTGCACCTGCCGTACAACCGTAACAGTGTTGGAAAACAACTATTTCTCTGCCTTGAAGTAACAACTCATTATAATCCGAAATATGTTTTGCTTTGCTATTTAAAGGTAATTCCAACATTTGATTAAAGTCACAATCATATAAATAGCCATCCCAACTAACCGATAGTGTATTGGTACACATCACGTTTTCCAAGGCAACTGGATTATAGGCATCTACTAAAGCATACATGTAGTCTTCATAATTTTCCGAGGCAATTAAATAATCTAAAAATCTACTAATAGGTAAATTGGTTATGGCGAATAAATTATGAAAATGAATATCAAAATCTTTTAATAGTGCTTTTTTGAAATCTTTTTCCAAGTCATTTTGATTGGCAGGTAAAAATGCACCCGAGGGATTGTACACCAAATCTAAACGTAAGTTATTTTCTGGCATGCCATAGCCTATTTTGTTTAACATTTTTAGAGTTTCAATTGAAGCGTCAAAAACACCATCTCCACGTTGTTTGTCGGTTTTACCTCGTGTCCAATGTGGCATAGAGCTAACTATATGGATGTTGTGCTTTTTGAAAAACTCGGGTAAATCATGGTATTTCTTATTGGCACGAATAATCGTTAAGTTGGAACGAACAATAAAATCCTTAATACCTGCTTTTACCGCTTCTTCAACAAACCAACGAAAATTTGGATTCATCTCAGGGGCACCACCTGTTAAATCTAAAGTATGTGCTCCAGTTTTTTTTATAACCTCCAAGCATTGTAACATGGTTTCTTTGGCCATGATTTCCTTTCGGTCTGGACCCGCATCAACATGGCAATGTTCACAAACTTGATTGCACATATAGCCCAAATTAATCTGAAGAATTTCAAGTTTTTTCGCTTTCAAAGGGAATTGACCAGTTTCACCAATTTTATTCTTAAACGTAGGTAATTCACCATTTTGGAAAATACCATTGGATAAAATTTCCAGTTGGCGTTTACTATTGGCTAATGTGCTATTGCGTTTGTGAAGGGATTTTGTTATCATTTTTTTTAAAAGGCCTCTCGATTACAGTCGATATGATAAAAAGGAATACTGCATCATTAGAGCGTATTACCTATTTGAATCTATAAATACTATCCGTCTAACTTATTTACTTTATTCATCATTTGTACACCATGAACTAGTGCGGCACCGCTTTTAATGGCAGCACCAACGTGTATGGCTTCCATCATCTCTTCTTTAGTTACACCCCGTTCTAAGGTGTCTTTGGTATAGGCATCTATACAATAGGGACATTGCTCGGTATGGGCAACGGCTAAAGCAATTAACGATTTTTCACGAGCGGTTAAAGCCCCTTCTTCAAAAACACTGTTGTAATAATCAAAAAATTTTTCACCAAGTTCCTCATTCCATTCTGTGATTTTTCCAAATTTTCTTAAATCAGCCGGGTCATAATATGTTTTTTGCATAAAAATATTTTGTTTAAAGATAAAAATCTAAACCTTGTTGTCGAAAAAAACCTAATTACTTAACATTATTTTTTAGTTGAACGGTAAATGGTTTATATATAAAAATACCCTATTCGATTATGAATAGGGTAACATTGTTTTTCGAAAATTGACGTTTTAGTATCAATTAGTACTTTCAGAATTTGCACCATCAATAATACTTTGTACTACTTCAGGATTGAGCAACGTACTGGTGTCCCCTAGATTACTTATATCGTTATGGGCAATTTTACGTAAAATGCGTCTCATAATTTTACCAGAGCGTGTTTTTGGTAAACCTACGGTAAATTGGATTTTGTCCAATTTGGCTATTGGTCCTATATGTTCGGTGATAATTTGATTAATCTCTTTTCTAAGGTTGTTTTGGTCTCTTGTTTCCCCAACATCTTTTAAGATAACAAAACCATAAAGTGCATTGCCTTTGATGTCATGTGGAAAACCAACAATGGCAGATTCTGCAACAGCTGGGTGTTCGTTAATGGCATCCTCAATAGGAGCAGTACCAAGATTATGGCCAGATACAATAATAACGTCGTCTACCCGTCCTGTGATCCTATAATAACCCACTTCATCTCTTAAGGCACCATCTCCGGTGAAGTATTTGTTTTCGAATGCGGAAAAATAAGTGTCTTTATAACGTTGGTGATCTCCCCAAATCGTTCTGGCTATACTGGGCCAAGGGAATTTAACACACAATCTTCCGCTTACTTGATTGCCTTTGAGCTCATTGCCATTTTCATCCATAAGTGCAGGTTGAATTCCTATAAAAGGCAAAGTAGCATAGGTTGGTTTAGTTGGTGTAACAAAAGGAATAGGGCTAATCATTATGCCTCCAGTTTCGGTTTGCCACCAAGTGTCCACTATTGGACTTTGTTTTTTGCCAATATTATCATTGTACCAATGCCAAGCTTCTTCGTTAATTGGTTCACCTACTGACCCTAAAACTTTTAATGATGAAAGGTCGTATTTTTCAACTAGTTCAAGGCCTTGTTTGGCCAATGCACGAATAGCGGTTGGGGCTGTGTAAAACTGATTAATCTTATGTTTTTCGACAATTTCCCAAAAACGTCCAAAGTCGGGATAACTTGGTACACCTTCAAACATTACGGTTGTGGCTCCATTGGCTAAAGGACCATAGACGATGTAGCTGTGCCCTGTAATCCAACCTATATCGGCAGTACACCAATAAATATCATTTTCCCTATATTGAAATATATTTTTAAAGGTGTAGGCAGAATAAACCATGTAACCCGCAGTAGTGTGTACCATACCTTTAGGCTTGCCTGTTGATCCAGAAGTATATAAAATGAATAATGGGTCTTCGGCATTCATTACTTCTGCCTCACATGTGGTAGATGCTTCATCTAAAAGAGGCTGTAACCATTGGTCTCTACCTTCTTTTATACTAATATTGGAAAGGATGCGCTTAGCAACTAATACTGTTTTTACATTCGGACAACTTTCCAAAGCTTCGTCTACAATACCCTTTAAATCGATTGTTTTTGCACCACGGTAAGAACCGTCGCTAGTAATCACCATTTTGCAATCACAGTCATTAATTCTTGTTGATAATGCTGTAGAAGAAAAACCAGCAAAAACAACAGAATGTATTGCACCAATTCTAGCACATGCAAGAACAGCTACAGCTAACTCAGGAATCATGGGTAAGTATATGCATACCCTGTCACCTTTTTCTACACCTTGATTTTTTAAAACATTTGCAAATTTGTTAACCCGTTCGTGTAGTTGCTTATAGGTAATATGTTCTGCGGCCTCTTTTGGGTCGTTTGGTTCAAATAAAATGGCTGTTTTGTTTCCACGTGTAGGTAAATGTCTGTCAAGGCAGTTTTCGGTAACGTTTAATTGTGCGCCTTCAAACCATTTAATTTCTGGTTTTGTAAAATCCCAACTTAACACATTATCCCATTTTTTATGCCACATAAAATGTTCTTCTGCTACTTCTTCCCAAAAATTTTCTGGTTCTCTAACCGATTTTCTATAGACTTGGTAGTATTCTTCTAAATGTTTTATGTGATAATTACTCATTAGTTATTGTTTTTAGCTGTTCAATTAGATTAAGTGAGTTGCAATTTTACTAAAATTTTATTAAAAAATCCTTTGAAAAGCCTAAGCTAAGTCAAAACGATAGTAGAAATTATGAAAAAAATAACATTTTGGGAGAAGGAATAGGGATAATGAAAATTCACGCACATTTTCTATCTTAGTTTAATAATAAATAAAAATTTTTAGATATAAATGAAAGCCGAAGAATTAAAAAAGATACAAGCTCCCATAAAAGAAAAATATCGTAAAAATTCCAGTGCAGCATTAATTACCTTAAGGGCCAGTGGTGAAATTGGCAAGGGAATTTCATGTAAGGTTGATACTGGAAAAGCTATGGTTGAAGCTGGACTTCATCCCGCGACTGGCGGAACTGGTATGCAAGCATGCTCGGGAGATTTACTTCTTGAAGCATTGGTTGCCTGTGCGGGTGTTACTCTTAGTGCGGTTGCCACGGCGTTAGAGTTCGACATGTCTGGTGGTAGGGTAAAGGCTGAAGGTGATTTGGATTTTCGCGGAACCCTTGGTGTTGATAAAGAAGCAAAAGTTGGTTTTAAGAACATCCGTTTAAATTTTCAGCTAAGCACCTCCGAAAGCAAAGACAGAATTGATACACTGTTAAAATTAACGGAAAGGTATTGTGTGGTTTACCAAACTTTAGTATCAAGTACAGACCTAGTAACTGAAATTGAAATTATGTGAGGTTGCTTATGAAGATTGTATGCAATTGTTTTGTTTCTATTGTTTTGTATTTGAAAAATCCATTCCTATGATAGTTTCGAAAGTTTTTACCATTTCAGCCAGTTTTTCAGGATGACTTTGGGCTAGGTTATTGGTTTGGCCTATATCCTCTGCTAAATTATAGAGCTGAAATTCTTTGGCGTTACCAATTTCAATATTTACAGACCTAATCTTGGCAGGGCCTTTATATGGAGGTATCATTACCCAATCGCCTTTTCTCAATGCTGTTCTAGAAATGGCTTCAATAACCAAAGTCTCCCGTCCCTTTTTACTTTTTCCTAAAAGGACATCTAAAAGTTGTTCGCTGTCTTTTACACTAGTTTCACTGCCTACTAATTCAGCTAAAGACGATAATAGATCTATTTGACAAATCAAGGCATCAGATACCGTTGGTTCTATATGTCCTTTCCAATACGTTATAAAAGGAACTCTTGTGCCAGCTTCAAAAAGGCTATACTTGCCTCCACGTAATACTCCAGCCGGTTTATGGTTGCCTAATTTTTCTACGGCATCATCATAGTAACCATCGTTTAAAACTGGACCATTATCACTAGAAAAAACAATAAGTGTGTTATCCATTAAACCTTCCTCTTCTAAGGTTTTTAATAGTTCTCCTATACACCAATCGGCTTCAACAATAACATCACCGCGTGGTCCCATACCAGATGAACCTACGAATCTTTCATGAGGTGTACGGGGTACATGAGGTTGCTGTAAGGCATAATATAGGAAGAAAGGGTTATGCTTTTGGCGTTTAATATAGTTTTGAGCTTCTTTTAGAAAGGTGTCTGCCATGTCTTCATCGACCCATTTCGCCGATGCTCCACCCTTCATAAAGCCAATTCTGGAGATGCCATTTACTATGGAGTTATCGTGGCCATGGTGCCATTTCATTTTTAATAGTTCTGGATTGTCTTTACCTGTAGGTTGGTCTTCAAAATTTTTATTGTAATTGATTTCAATAGGATCACTAAGGTCTAGATTGTCAACCTTACCATTTTTTATATAAACCGTAGGTACCCTATCCTGGGTGGCTGCCATAATATAACTGTAGTCAAAGCCTAATTCATTGGGCCCTGGCGAGATATGGCTATTCCAATTAAGGTTTCCGCTGCCTAAGCCTAAATGCCATTTTCCAACAATGCCTGTATGATAGCCATTAGCTTTTAACATTTTAGGAATAGTAACTTGTGCAGTATCAATAAGAAGTGGTGCCGTTCCCGGCAATATTTTGGCGTTTTTATTTCGCCATGGATAAGTTCCAGTTAGTAAAGCATACCTACTGGGGGTACATGTTGCAGAAGATGCATAGCCATTGGTAAAACGAACACCTCCATTTGCTAATCTATCCATATTAGGTGTTTTTATTTCTGTAGCTCCGTATGCGCCTACATCGCCATAACCCAAATCGTCAGCATAAATAAAAATTATATTAGGTTGATTCTTATATAATTTTTCAGTTATTAATTCGAGTTGTTGTTTGTTTTCTTTACAGGAAGCGCTAATTATAAGTAATGTTATTAATGAATAAACTATTTTTTTCATAAAAATTGGATTTGTAATTTTTACTGGTTATCCTCATAGCAATACTGCTAAAATAATATTTAACGGTAAAAAAAGAAACAGAATTATTAAGTATTTGGTATAAAACAAAAAACCCTATAAACATTACTGTTTCAGGGTTTTTAAGTGGTACCTCCAGGAATCGAACCAGGGACACAAGGATTTTCAGTCCTTTGCTCTACCAACTGAGCTAAGGTACCTCGCTAAAGCGGATGCAAATATATTCATTTTTATTATTTGCCAAAAGAAAATTTAAAAAAAACACTATTTACAGCTTGTTGCCAATAATTATGAGATATTTAAGATTTAAATTCGGACTGTTTTGTAGTTTTACACTTTATCCACCTGGGCATGAATTTAGTAATAGATGTAGGAAATTCGTTTGTTAAGCTGGCTATTTTTAATAAAAATAAATTACAGCATAAAGAAACCATAAGGCTGAATGCATTTGTGGATGTAATTAGTTCCATAGCAAGCACACAACCTGAGATTAAAAAGGTTTTGGTGTCTTCTGTTGCACGATTAAGCGCAGAACAAAAAGAAGCTTTAAAAAAGAGGTTTAAGCTTTTTGAAATTAACCATAAAACAAAAGTGCCTTTTAAAAATTGTTACAAAACCCCTAAGACTTTAGGGGTAGATAGGATGGTATTGGTGAGTGCATCGGTACATAAGTTTCCAAAGAGTAATGTGCTTATTATAGATGCTGGAACTTGTGTGACTTTCGATTTTGTTACAGCGAATAAGGAATATTTGGGAGGGGCTATTTCACCCGGAATTAGAATGCGTTATCAATCCCTTAATCATTTCACGGTTAATTTACCACTTCTCGATACTCAAATGCCAGATAATATAATTGGAAACTCCACCAAATCTTCAATGCATTCTGGTGTTGTGAATGGACTTGTACATGAAATTGAAGGTGTAATTTCTGAGTATAAACAAAAATATTCGGATTTAACAGTAATTTTAACAGGTGGAGATGCTAATTTCTTGTCTAAACAATTAAAAAGTAGCATATTTGCCAACTCTAATTTTTTATTAGAGGGGCTAAATTATATTTTACAATTTAATTCAAATTGATGACAAAAAAACTTGTAGTAGTTTTTATTGCTGTTTTTGCAATTCATAGTTATTCTCAAGAAGGTACGGCTTCTCCATATTCATTTTATGGTATTGGTAGTTTAAAATTTAAAGGTACTGTTGAGAATAGAAGTATGGGTGGGCTGAGTGTATATACAGATAGTATTCATGTTAACCTTAGGAATCCAGCTTCTTATACAGGAAGTAATCTAGAGATGTATGGTAATGAAGGCAGACCTGTAAAATTTACGGTTGGAGGCAGTTATTCTACTATGAGTTTAAAGAGTGATAGTAGTAAAGGCAATGCGTCGTCTACAACATTCGATTACATCGCATTATCTGTGCCTCTTGGAAAATTTGGAATGGGATTTGGGCTTTTGCCATATACTGCAGTGGGTTATAAGTTGGAAGCTTTGAATGCTAATGGTGGTTTGGAAAACAGGTTTACTGGTCAAGGAGGGGTTAATAAAGCGTTTTTAGGATTTGGCTATCAATTTACTAAAGAGTTAAGTATTGGAGTTGATGCCCACTACAATTTCGGAAATACTCAAAATAGCATAGTAGAGTTTAGGTACGATGACCAAAATGTGCCATTGCAATATCAAACCCGGGAAAATAACAGATCGGATCTAAGTGGTTTAAATTTCAACTTGGGACTTTCTTATAAAGCTATGTTTAGCGAAAAATTAGAGTTTGTTTCAGGGTTTACCTTAACACCAAAAAGTAATTTAACCTCGCAAAATAAACGTTCTTTTTCAACAATAACAATAAACTCTAATGGAGATGAGTTTGTAGTAAGTCAAATAGAGACCGATTTGGAAGCTTTAGGTTTGTTGGAAACAAAGCTTACCTTGCCCTCTAAGTTCTCTTTTGGAGCAGGTATAGGTGAACCTAGAAAATGGTTTATGGGAGCTGAATATACGTCACAGAAAACTAGTGAATTTAACAATCCGCTCTACCAAAACACAACGCTAGCATCGTACGAAGATGCGTCCACTATATCTATTGGTGGGTTTTTTATACCACAGTATAATACCACGAGCTACTTAAAAAGAACGGTGTATAGAGCAGGATTGCGCTTTGAAAAAACAGGATTACTTATAAAGGATAAGTCAATTAAAGAGTTTGGCATATCTTTTGGGGTAGGTTTACCTGTTGGAGAGTTTGGTGATTTTTCCAATGCCAATTTTGGAGTTGAAATTGGAAAACGTGGAACAACTAACAGTCATCTAATACAAGAGGATTTCATTAATTTTAGATTAAGCTTATCTTTGAACGATAGATGGTTTATGAAACGAAAATATAACTAACAGTAACATAGGAGAAATTATTATCATGAAGACGAAAATTACTTTACTAACATTATTACTTTTTGTACTTAACATAAGTTTTGCTCAGCAAGATGAAGAATGTATGACGAAGCTGTCCATATTTCATGAATATGTTAAAGCAAAAAACTTTGATGCTGCCTACGAACCATGGATGGCGGTAAGAAAAAAATGCCCAAAATTTAATATTGCTATTTATGTAGATGGAGAGAAGATATTAGACTATAAAATAGAAAATACCTCTGGAGTTGAAAAAGTAGCTTTTATTAATGATTTGATAAAACTATGGGAAGAACGTGGTGAATACTTTCCAAGCAAGACCCCAAAAGGGGAGTATGCAGCTAAAGCTTGCCAATTGATGTACGACTATAGAAAGGAATTGGATAAAACTGATTTAGAGTTATATGAATGTTATGATGCTGCTTATAAATTGGATAAGGCTACATTTACAAATCCAAAGAGTTTATATACCTATTTCTCTTTGATGGTTGATTTGTATGATGCTAAACAAAAGGCTGCTGCCGAATTGTTCAACAAATATGATGATGTTGTTGAAAAGATAGAGGATGAAGTAAAGAATTATTCTGAAAAGCTAAATAAGCTTATCGAAAAAGAAGACGCCGGTACAGATTTAACCAGTAAAGAAAAAAAATACAAAAAATATTACGAGAGTTATTTAAATGCGTATGATCAAATTTCTGGTAGTATAGATGGCAAATTAGGGCCTAGAGCAAATTGCGAAAACTTAATTCCATTATATGAAAAAGGTTTTGAAGAAAATAAGGGTAATGCTATTTGGTTACAGCGGGCTGCAGGTAAAATGTCTGAAAAAGAATGTACTGACGATCCTTTGTTTTTTAAGTTAGTTAATGCCTATCACGAATTGAGTCCTTCTGCCAATTCTGCTTACTATTTGGGTATATTAAAAGATAAGGAAAAAAAATCTACTGAAGCTATTGCGTTTTACAAGCAAGCCATCGATTTGGAAACCGATAATTTCAAGAAATCTAAATTGGCCTACAAAGTTGGTACCGCCTTAAAGAAGAGAGGGGCTTTCGGACAAGCAAGGGGATATTTTAGAGATGCCTTAAAATTAAACCCATCCAATGGACGACCGCATTTGGCAATTGCGGCCATGTATGCAGCAAGTGCCAAAGATTGTGGTGATACTAATTTTAATAAACGAGCAGTATACTGGTTGGCGGCCGATGAAGCATCTAAAGCAGCTAGGGTTGACCCAACACTAAAAAAGGCAGCTTCACAATCTGTTGCAAACTATATGGCTAAGGCACCTTCTAAATCTGAGATATTTGAATGTTCCTGCTCTGGTCAAGTGATAAAAATTGGATGCTGGATAGGGGCTTCGGTAACAGTGCCTAAAGTGTAATGCTTGAAATAAAAAAATATAACTTATCAATCATAGTCATCGTGCTTACGGTGGCTATGTTTTTTTCTTGTAAGGATAATTTTAAGGATGTGCAGAATATGGGGATTTCAGAAAATGAACCTGTTGGCATCGCCGAAAATTTCAATTATAAGTATACCGATTCCGGTAAAATTAGAGCTGTTCTTATAAGTTCCAGGATGTTGGATTTTTCTAATAGGGAATTTGACTATTTTGAATTTCCAGAGGGTATAACACTCGATTTGTTTGATGATGAAAATAATAAAAGTGTGGTGGTGTCCGATTATGCGATTAACTACGGAAAAACAAATTTGATCGATTTGCAGGGCAACGTACGTATCATGACCCATAAAAAAGACACTCTATTTGCAGAACAACTCTATTACGATTCCGATAAGAACTGGATTTTTACCAATAAGCCAGTGACCTTTAAAACGGCAACCGATATTATTCACGGTAATATTTTTGATTCTGATACGGATTTTAACAAAGCTAATGTTCTTGACCCTACAGGGAATATAAGCGTCGAAGATTAATTTCTTAATCAGAATTAATTCATTTCTTATTTTAAGTATCTTTACAGAGAATTAATTTTAACAGTTTTAGATTACTTATCCAAATGAGATATTCAAAATTTTTTCAATACGCCTATTTAATTTTTGCGGTATTATTTATTTACGATGCCATAAACAAGTATATTAAAGAGGGTATTGTAGCTTATACCTCCTTGTTATTGGCAGCAACAGCAGTCTTTATGTTTTTCTTTAGAAGGCGATTTGCAAAAAAAATGGAAAATAAAGACCAATAACTAAATGAGTGTTGAACTTGTTGTCATAATTAGCTCTTTACTTTTGTCGGCTTTTTTTTCGGGTATGGAAATTGCCTATGTGTCTTCAAACAAAATTCACATCGAAATTGAAAAAAAGCAAGAAGGTTTGTTGGCAGCCATATTAAGGAAGCTAACGGCAAAGCCTTCAAAATTTATTGCCACCATGCTTATAGGCAATAATATAGCTTTGGTGGTTTATGGACTTTTTATGGGAGATGTATTGGTGGCTTGGTTTCAAACACAACTACCATCACAATCAGCTTTTTTAAATTACATGTTTACCGAACTGAGTTTGTTGTCGCAAACCATTATTTCTACTATAGTTATATTAATTACGGCGGAGTTTTTGCCAAAGGTGTTTTTTCAAGTATATGCCAATACCTTAATTAAGGCTTTGGCGTTTCCGGCATATATATTTTATGTGCTTTTTACGTTTGTTTCAGATTTTGTGATTTGGATTTCCGATACCGTTTTAAGAACCTTTTTTAAAACCGAGGGAGACCAAATTCAATTGGCATTCACTAAAGTAGAATTGGGCAATTATATAAGCGAGCAAATGGAATCGGTTGAGGAACATGATGAAGTGGATTCTGAAATCCAGATTTTCCAAAATGCCTTGGAGTTTTCGGAAGTGAAGGCCCGTGAGGTTATGGTACCCCGAACCGAAATTATTGCGGTAGAGATAAATGAATCCATAAAATCCTTAAATGCACTGTTCACTGAATCGGGATGTACCAAAATACTGGTTTATAAAGAAACTATAGACGATATTTTGGGATATGTGCATTCGTTCGAACTGTTTAAAAAGCCCAAAACTATTAAGTCGGTAATGCTTCCCGTTGAGTTTGTGCCAGAAACTGTACTTATTAAGGATGTGTTGGGAGTGCTTACCAAGAAACATAGAAGTATAGCTGTTGTGTTAGACGAATATGGTGGCACATCTGGCATTATGACGGTTGAGGATATTGTTGAAGAGTTGTTTGGAGAAATAGAGGATGAGCATGATACTGCCGAATTGATTGAGGAGAGGCTTGATGGAAATACCTTTAAATTTTCGGCACGTATGGAGGTCGATCAAATTAATGAAACCTATAAATTAAACCTTCCAGAAAGTGAAAATTATGAGACTTTAGGAGGCTTAATTGTTAACCATACAGAAGAAATTCCGGAACAGAACCAAGTGGTTACCATCAATACATTTCAGTTTACCATTTTGGAAGTTTCCAATACCAAAATAGATTTGGTAGAACTTAAACTTATGGAAGAAAACTAGCTCGCTTAAAGTTTAACCAATAATTGCAATCTTCTTCTTTTATTATTAAATAGAAAATGGTATTTTCGCGCACGATATTTTGCTTAATAGAGCATGTACCAATAATTAACAAGAAAAATCCAGTATTACTGGTTTAAAATAAGATTTCAAAAATGGCAGTTTTAAATAAGATTAGACAACGTTCGCTTTTTTTAATACTAATAATTGCATTAGCATTGTTTTCATTTGTGTTAGCCGATTTGTTTAAAAATAGTGATGCATTAACATCAAAATCACAAAATATTGTTGCTACCATTAATGGTAAGGATATTACACGTGAGGACTTTGTACAAAAGGTTGAGGTTGCGCAAAGAAATGCAGGGCCTTCTGCAACAAACACACAGATAGCTAACCGTATATGGGATCAGGAGGTTAGAAAAGCAATAATGGAATCACAATACGAAGAATTGGGTATTTCTGTAGAACAGGACAAAATGCGTGATTTAATAAAGGCGTCCTTGGCGACCAATCCGCAATTTTTAAATGAAGCAGGGTTGTTTGACGAAAATAAGTTAAACGAATTTATAGCTAATTTAAAGGAAATTGCACCGCAACCAGGATTTTTTAACGGACAGCCCATTACGTATTCAGATTGGACTAACTACGAGCAAAATATAGCTTCTGGTGCGTTACAGCAAAACTATTATAATTTGGTAAAGGCCGGTTTAACAGGAACTTTGGCTGAAGGGGAATTAGAGCATAAATTGGATGGCAATAAAGTAGATGTTAAATATGTTCAAGTGCCTTATACATCTATTCCTGATAGTACCATTACAGTTTCTAAATCTGATATTTCAGCCTATATTAAGTCGCATAAAAAACAATTTGAAGTAGAAGCCTCTAGGGATATTCGTTATGTGGAATTTAAGGAAGAAGCCACTCTTGAAGATGAAGAGGCTATAAAAGCAGAATTGGAGATGTATTTAAACGGACGTTTGGTTGATGAAACGGGTAGAAAAGATACAATTGTTGCCTTTTCGCAAGTGGAGAATCACGCCGATTATATTAACTTAATAGCAAGTTCAAACCAAAAGTTTGAAGACCGTTTTGTGTTTAAAAATAACCTGCCTACAGAATTTGCAGACAGCATTTATAATTTAAACGTAGGTGAAGTCTATGGGCCTTATAAGCATGATGGTAGTTTTAAGTTAACCAAGCTTATTGCCGAAAAGAACATACCTGATTCGGCTAAGGTAAGACACATATTAATTCCTTTTTTGGGAGCAAGAAGTGCAACTCCAGAAGTGACACAAACTGAAGTTGAGGCTGAAGCGACAGCAGATAGTTTATTGACAGTACTTAAAAAAGATCGTTCTAAATTTCCTGAGTTTGTCAAGGAGTTTTCATCAGATCAGGGTAGTGTCGAAAACGAAGGGCGTTACGATTGGCATCCTTACAATACTATGGTCCCTGAGTTTAACGATTTTGAATTTGAAGGTAATGTTGGTGATTTAGGGGTTGTAAAAACTGTTTTCGGTTTCCATATTATTGAAATCGAAGGTCAAAAAGACAAAAAGCGAGCTGTGAAAGTCGGTACTATTTCCAGAAAGATTGAACCTTCTGAAGCTACTATAAACGAAGTGTTTAGAAACGCCTCTAAATTTGAGGTTGATGTTGATAAAAAAGACTTTCAAGAAGTTGCAACCGAAGCAGGATATACAGTTCGTCCTATTAATGGTATAAAAATATTGGACGAGAATATTACAGGAATAGGAAGTCAAAGGCAAATTGTACGTTGGACTTTTAAAGATGAAACTGAAGTAGGTGACATTAGTCGTTTTACCATTCCTTCAGGTTATGCCATTGTACAATTGGTAGCTAAGCACGATAAAGGCTTAATGGCAGTGGAAGATGCGTCTGCTACAGTATTGCCAGAAATACGTAAGGAGAAAAAAGCCCAAATGATCAAAGACCGTATTTCAGCGACAACTTTAGAAGATGTTGCAGCAGCTGAAAATACTTCAGTAAGGTCGGCTTCGGCTATTACTATGAAATCGCCTACCCTTTCTGGAGCGGGTAGAGAGCCACTAGTGGTTGGTGCGGCCTTTGGATTGACAGAAGGAGAAACTTCAGGTTTGATTGTGGGTGACAGAGGCGTGTATATGATTCAAGTAACTAAAGTAACCCCAGCTGTTGAATTGGATAATTACCAAGCAGCAGCCAATAGGGTGGAGCAACGTAAAACAGGCGCAGTAACTACAAAAGTATACAATGCCTTAAAAGCTACTGCCGATATTGAAGATAACAGGGCGAAAACCCAGGTACAATAAGAAAATAGTTATATAATAATTGTTAAAAAAATGCTCCATAAATTGGAGCATTTTTATTTAATAATATCAGTGTAATTTAAAATGGTAGTATAGCCTTTGCTTTCAAAATAGGTTTTGGGGTTTTCTTTTGAAGCCACTAAAATAAAATCACCACCCCAGGCTCCTAAACTCTTAATGCTACCATTAAAATCACTAAATAGGAGGTCTTTTACCTTAGTTTGATTGGTGGCTTTTGAAATTATGGTTTCATGTTGCTCTACTAAACGTTCAAATTCACTTAAGGATGTACAACTTAGTATGGCCTCAGTAATCGCATTGATGCTTTTAATGGTGTTGCTTAAATCGAACATATTGTTTTTATAATGCGCTATACCCGATCGGCTATCCTGTTTTTTGTTTAGATATACAAAATATAGCTGCTTTTTAAAGGGCGGATTAAAATCTGCGGCCAAAACTTCTGGTGTATTATATTTTAATTGATACGTAATAGGTGAATTGTTCTGAGCACAAGCAATATCGTAACCACTTCCACCAAAAGTACGCTCTAAGAGTTCATAAGGGTCGATATTAAACCATTGTGCAATGTTGTTAATTAATGTAGACGAGGTGCCTAGACCCCAATTTATTGGGAAGTCCAATTGAGTTGAGATTTTAAAACCGTTTCCTTTTATTTTATCTCCGTTTTCATCGTAATCATCATAGTGTTTACTAAAAAAATCTTTGTTTAGTCTTACAGCATGATATAATATGGTTAAAAGTGTTTTTGAAATACCATTGGGCATGGTTTCAATTTTAACTTCGTAAACAAAAGGAAAGCAAATCTCTTCAAAGTGGTAGTTTTCTTCAAACCAGATGTTTCCTTTTTCATCTAAGCTTTGCCATACAATCATTCTTTTATCAATTGGAGTGACACTTAGAGACTGTCCTAAGCTTGTTGGAAGCGCTAAAGCTTTGGCGCCATCAAGAACAACATATTCTGCCGTAAGTAGTAGTTTGCCGTTGCTTAAAAAGGTTTGCATCTGTTAATCCTTTAATCGTAAATTCTGTAAGGCTTCTGAAACTGCACTGTGCGATACTGTATGCGATTTAAAATGCTCGGTTAGAGCTAGTTTTTCGGTATCGTTAGCACCAAACTGATTTAAAATATTCATTAAGTGCATTTTCATATGACCTTGCTGAATACCCGTTGTGGTAAGTGAGCGTAATGCTGCAAAATTTTGTGCCAATCCAGCTACTGCAACAATTTGCATCAACTCTTTTGCCGATGGATGATGTAACAACTCTAAGGCCAACTTGACCAATGGGTGTAGTTTGGTGAGTCCACCAACCGTACCAAGGGCCAGTGGAATTTCAATCCAAAATTTAAATATACCATCTTCAATAGAAGCATGGCTTAAACTGCTATATCTGCCATGTCGTGAAGCGTAGGCATGTACACCGGCTTCAATAGCCCTGAAGTCATTGCCAGTAGCCAAAACCACGGCATCTATACCATTCATAATGCCTTTGTTATGTGTTACTGCACGGTAAGGCTCTATCTCAGCAATATTAACAGCCTGTACAAATTTATGCGCAAAAGCTTCGCCAGAGATACTATTGCTTTCACTCAAATCTTCAACCTTGCAGCTCACTTCTGCTCGAACTAGACAATCAGGAA
Source organism: Aestuariivivens marinum (assembly GCF_022662175.1). Taxonomy (GTDB): domain Bacteria; phylum Bacteroidota; class Bacteroidia; order Flavobacteriales; family Flavobacteriaceae; genus Aestuariivivens; species Aestuariivivens marinum. The sequence goes on from NZ_JAKMCR010000001.1 coordinate 1,318,601, forward strand.
CATAATTGGATAAAATGCTCATGACAATGTCGATATGTTTTTCTTGGTCGGAAAATAAATTGAAGGATTGAGCTTCACTTTTAAACGTTTTAGCAAATTGCTCTAAACAAGAATTAATGAAATTGGCACCCATAGCATCTAGGGTTTCAAAAGAAACATGTAATTGAAAATAGCCCGGTATTTCATTTGTTTTATTGCGCAATTCAATGTCTAAAACACCACCACCCCTAGCGGTCATGTTTTTTGTTATAGAAGTAGTATCATTTAAAAGCTGGGGCTTAACCTGTTTAAAAAACGTTTTAAGTTTATTATAATCACCGTGATACATGAAATGAACCTGGCCAATTTTTATAGTAGAAATCACTTTAGTTTTAAATCCGCCTCGATCTAACCAAAACTTTGCTGCCTTGCTTGCAGCAGCTACTACAGAACTTTCCTCAATAGCCATAGGAATAGTATAGATTTTGTCGTTAATGAGGAAATTAGGTGCTACTCCTAACGGTAAATAATAATTGGTTATGGTGTTTTCTATAAACTCATCATGAAGCTGTTGGATCTTTGCATTAGTGTTCCAATATTGTTTAATAATATCTTTTGCTTCTTTGGAATTAGAAAAATAGGTATTAACTATCCATTCAATTTTTTTTGTCTTGGATAGCTTAGAAAAACCAGAAATAGATTTGCTCATAAGTTAGTCGATTTCAGTGCAAAGATACTACTCTTGGTATGAATATTGAATAACTTAAAAATGAGTGGCTTATTTATGTGTTAATAATTATCGTTTTTGCATAATTTTTAGTAAACTTGACGTCATTTTAAGAAATAAATATTTTTTTGTCTAATAATCCTTGATTTGTAATTTTTCAGTTTGTCGAAAACTTATAATCTTAGAGATATTTTGAAAATAATAAAGACCAGTAACTTACGGATGAAGTATCTTAAATTTTTCCTAATCTTTTCACTTTTCTTAACTACCATTTTATCGGCGCAAAATAAAACGATTGCTCTTGAAGAGATTTGGAATGGAACATTTAGAACAGAAAGCATGGATGTATTGCATTCTATGAAGAATGGCCAACAATATTCGGTGCTTAATTTTAATAGAGCGACACGAAGCACTTCAGTTGATATTTACGATTATAAAACCTTAAGCAAGGTAAAAACACTTATTAGTTCGAGTGATATTGACGAAATGCAGTATTTTACTGATTATACTTTTAGTGATGATGAGTCTAAGGTATTACTGGCTACAAATGAAGAAGCCATTTATAGGTGGTCAACACTAGGTAATTATTTCGTTTATAACATATCAGAGGGATCTGTAATTGCAATTTCCGAAGAAAAAATACAGGAACCCACATTTTCACCCGATGGCAACAAAGTGGCTTATGGATATAACAACAATTTGTATATAAAGGATTTGAATTCGCATGAGACCATTCAAATCACCTTTGACGGTAAAAAGAACGAAATCATAAATGGAATTACCGATTGGGTTTATGAAGAAGAATTTGCTTTTGTTCGTGCGTTTGAGTGGAATACAGGTAGTAATAAGATTGCCTTTATTAGGTTTGATGAAACCAATGTGCCTGAGTTTTCTATGGATGTTTATGGTACTGGCCTGTATCAAACGCAACAGGTGTTTAAATACCCTAAAGCAGGTGAGGCTAATTCTATAGTTTCGCTTCATATTTATGATATTGACAATAAAACCAAAGAAGAGGTGAATGTGGATAAGCATTATAATGATTTTTATATCCCAAGAATTAAATGGACCAATCATCCAAATATTTTAAGTGCACAATATATGAACCGACACCAAAATGTATTGGATTTATGGTTTATTGATGCTAAAAAAAATACAACCAAATTGGTGCTTACTGAAACCGACAAGGCTTATGTAGACATAACCGATAACCTAACCTTTTTAAAGGATAATAGCTTTATTTGGACCAGTGAAAAGGATGGTTACAATCATATTTATCATTACGATAATAATGGTAAACTTATCAATCAGGTTACTAAGGGGAAATGGGAAGTTACCGATTATTATGGTTACGATGAATCTACCAATACCATTTTTTATCAATCGGTTGAAAATGGTTCTTTCAATAGAGATGTATACTCTGTTAAATTAAACGGACGCGATAAAAAACGATTGACCAAAAGTGAAGGCACCAACAGTGCATCTTTTAGTGCAGACTACTCTTATTTCATCAATACCTTTTCAAGTGCTACCACACCGCCAGAATATACCCTTAACAGTGCGGCATCTGGTAACTTAATTAAGAGTATTGTTGATAACGATATCTTGTCGCTAAACCTATCCAATTATAAAACATCCAAAAAGGAATTTAGTACCATACATGTTAATGGTAATGACCTAAACATGTGGATGATTAAACCAGTAGATTTTGATGAAAACAAGCAGTATCCACTGTTAATGTATCAGTATTCAGGTCCTGGATCACAGGAAGTGGCAAATCAATGGAATAATGCAAACGATTACTGGTATCAACATCTAGCACAGGAAGGATATATTATAGCCTGTGTAGATGGACGTGGAACAGGGTTTAAGGGAGCGGCTTTTAAGAAAATGACTCAAAATGAATTAGGTAAATATGAAGTAGAAGACCAAATAGCTGCTGCAAAACAGTTAGGCGAATTGCCGTATGTGGACGCTAGTAGGATTGGTATTTGGGGCTGGAGTTATGGTGGGTTTATGAGTAGTAATTGTTTGTTTAAAGGTAGTGATGTGTTTAAAATGGCCATTGCTGTGGCACCTGTTACCAGTTGGCGCTTTTATGATTCCATCTATACCGAACGGTATATGACTACCCCTCAGGAAAATCCTAGTGGTTACGACGATAATTCTCCTTTAAGCCATGTAAATAAATTAAAAGGCGATTTTTTGTTGGTTCATGGGTCGGCAGACGATAATGTACATCTGCAGAACACCATGCGTTTGGCAGAAGCCTTAATACAAGCCGATAAACCTTTTGATTGGGCGGTATACCCAGACGATAATCATGGTATTTATGGAGGGAATACTAGATTGCATTTATATAAAAAAATGACCCATTTTATCCATGAAAAGTTAGGGGATAAAAGGGAGCAACAGAAAGAAGAAAAGGAAAAAAAGAAACTCGAGTTAAAGGGATAACTAAACTACTAATTATAGGAATTTATGGCAGATTCAGCTACAATTAATCAAAAGACCTTATTGGGACACCCAGTTGGGTTGTATATTTTATTTTTAACAGAAATGTGGGAGCGTTTTTCTTTTTATGGGATGAAAGCGCTTTTAATTTTTTATTTGGTGAAGTATCACTTGTTTTCAGATGATGCTGGTAATTTGTTAGTAGGGAGTTATGCTGCATTAGTGTATGCAATTCCAGTTGTAGGGGGGTATCTTGCTGATAGGTATTTAGGGTTTAGAAAGGCAGTTACATTTGGAGGTATTTTGCTTGTTCTTGGCCATATGGGAATGGCTTATGAAGGTAATGAAGCCACACAAATGGCCAATGGTGTTATTGAAAGAGATGATGCTGCGTTACAAGTGTTTTATTTTTCGTTATCTCTAATAATAATGGGTGTTGGATTTTTAAAGGCCAATATTTCATCTATAGTAGGAGAGCTTTATAAAAAAGGGGATAAACGAAGAGATTCAGGGTTTACAATTTTTTACATGGGAATAAACTTAGGTTCTGCCTTAGCAACAATTATTTGTAGTTGGCTTGGGGAAACTTACGGTTGGAGTTATGGATTTGGTGCCGCAGGATTTGGAATGCTTCTTGGTTTAGTGACATTTGTTTATGGAAAGAAATATTTTTATGGAAAAGCTGAACCTAAAGATATAGGGTTGTTACAAAAAAAATCCTTTTTAGGACTTAGTAACGAAATTACTATATATGTGCTAGCTGTTATAGGAACTGTTGTAGTTTGGCAAATGGTTCAAAGTCATAGTGTAGTAGAAATTTTATTAATGCTGGCTGGTGCAGCTTCTTTAATTTACATAGTTTGGTATGCTTTTTCAAAAGCGACTAAAAAAGAAAGGGACAGGTTGTTCGCTCTAACTATTTTGATTTTATTTTCTGTTATTTTTTGGGCGTTGTTTGAACAGGCCTATACGTCTTTAAACTTATTTGCAGATCGAGCTTTAGATAGAGAGTCTAGCTTATTCGGAGAGATAGCTGCAGGAGCTTTTTTAAGTCTTAATGCGATATTTATAATCCTTTTGGCTCCAGTTTTTGCTTGGTTATGGATTAAACTTGATAAAAGAAACATGAATCCTAACGCAGCGATTAAGTTTTCAATAGGGATATTATTGGTTGGATTAGGTTTTGGAGCTTTGGTTTTAGGAGGGGAGGTCTCAGGTGCAGGAAAGGTTGCAATGATATGGCTTGTGTTGGCTTATTTTTTACATACATGTGGGGAGCTTTGTTTATCACCAGTAGGCTTATCTTATGTTACAAAGTTGTCACCAGGTAAAATTGTTGGATTTATGATGGGTGTGTGGTTTTTGGCCACAGCAGGTTCCGAATATATTGCGTCATTATTGGCAAACCTTGCAAGCATAGATACATCTGGAGGTCAAGCTACAGATTTAGCTGTTGCAAAAGCTAGCTATTTAGATTTATTTGAAACACTATTTTACACTGGACTTATTTTTGGAATTATATTGTTGATATTGTCTCCATTCGTGAAAAGAATGATGCATGGAATCGATTCTGAAAATATTGATGAAGATGAGATTTTAATAGAAGAAAAACATTAATATTAATAGATATGACTACCGATTCACAAAATTTTTTTGATACCAAGGTAATGGGCCATCCTGCCGGATTGTTCGTTTTGTTTTTCACCGAGATGGGGGAACGCTTTTCCTATTATAGGGGCCCTATTTATTTTTATTATTAAAACCTTTAAAACGATTAACTTATGGAGCCGAAGATAATGAACGTGTTATGTATTATGATGAAACAGAAGGCTTTAATTAGCAGATACTAACTAAACTATATATTATGAATAACAATTCAACAGACCATTTTTTTAAGGACAAAGTATTAGGACACCCTTCTGGGCTATTTGTGCTATTTTTTACTGAGATGTGGGAACGCTTTTCCTATTACGGAATGCGAGCCATTTTGGTTATATTTTTAACAGGAGCCATTTTAGGCGATAATCCAGGATGGGGTTGGAGTACATCGGCAGCATTATCGCTTTTGGGTACTTATGCTATGCTGGTGTATCTTACGCCTTTAATGGGGGGCTGGCTGGCCGATAACAAGATAGGATACAGAAGAGCTGTGGTGATAGGGGCATTGCTAATGACTTTAGGACATGCTTCTATGGCTGTAGAAACACCTTTATTCCTCTATATTGGTATTGGATTACTTATTTTTGGAAATGGGTTTTTTAAGCCTAATATGACCTCTATTATTTCAAGAATGTATGAAGGACATGATGAGAAAAAGGATGGTGCATACAACATCTTTTATATGGGTGTGAATGCAGGGTCTTTCTTAGGAATCATGCTTTGTGGCTGGGTAGGTGAGAAAATTGGCTGGAGTTATGGCTTTGGTTTGGCTGGAGTTTTCATGTTGTTAGGCATGCTTCAGTTTTATTATGCCCAAAGTATTTTTGGAAATATAGGTGATAAGCCGTTAAAAGTTAAAGATAATAACAATAAAAGCAACACTAACTCAATTAAAGCGACCGTAAAACTTAATCGCTTTTTAACGATTGATTATATTTTAATTGTGGTTTTTACAATTTCTGCTCTTATTTTCATAATTAACGACCCACTAAGTAAAATAGGAGATATACAAACCCTTAATTTTTCAATAGCAGGAATGACTGATTCACTGTTTTTTGCTTTGTTGGCTGCAATTACATTTATACTGTTATTAATTATAAGAATTCCAAGATATATAGTTGTAGAGCGTGACAGAATGATTGCTTTTGCTATATTTTGTGTTTTTACTATATTCTTCTGGGCCGCTTTCGAGCAAGCTGCTGGGTCTTTGCCAGTTTATACAAGAGATTTTACCAACCGTTTATTAGAAGGCGGAGCAGCAACAACTTTTAAAATTGTAGATTTAATTGTTACTGTGGTCCCATTGGCTATTATTACATATGTGTTATGGAGTTTGTTTAGAAAAACATTCAATAGAATAGGACTTTCTAATGCTATACTTGGGACTAGTTTTGTTATAGTTTGGGGTATTGTTTTGTACAAACTTTATATTGAATTTCAAGCCACAGAAACAGAGGTACCTGTTACTTGGTTTGCTATATTAAACCCATTGTTTATTATCATGTTTGCCCCGTTATTCACAAAATGGTGGGATAGTAGGTTCAATCCACAGGCTTCGGTTAAATATTTCTTGGGTTTAGCACTTTTAGGTGTCGGATTTGGATTTTTGGCTTTTGGTGCTATGAGTGTTCCTGCTGGAGCAAAAACTGCTAGTTTAAGTATGGCTTGGTTAGTTTTAGCTTATTTATTCCATACCTTAGGGGAGCTGTGCTTGTCACCTATGGGGCTGTCTTATTTGAGTAAATTGATTCCAGCCAGAATGGTGGCTTTTATGTTTGGTGTTTACTATTTGGCTATAGCTATTGGTAATAAATTAGCCCATTATGTGGGAGGGGATATTGAAAAAATAACCAATGAGCATGGATTATCAACTTTCTTCTTAATATTTACCATTATCCCTATTGCATTAGGTTTGATCTCATTGATGTTAAATCCATTATTGAAAAAACTCATGCACGGGGTGCGTTAATCGAATAAAACGTTAAAATAAACTCAAAAAGCACCTTAACAGGTGCTTTTTTTGTAAGTTAGGAATGGATTTTGAAACTAAGTTCTAAATCTGAATATAAAATTGTGATCCATGAAGAGAATGATACCCATCATCGTGTTATCCATTTTTGTGAGTACTCTAGTAGTAGCTCAAGAATTAACATGGCATACCAATATGACCAAGGCCTCTGAAATTGCCATAAAGGAAAATAAACCTGTGATGATGTTTTTTACGGGCTCCGATTGGTGCGGATGGTGCAAACGACTTCAAAAAGAAGTGTTTGAGACCTCTGATTTTCAAACTTGGGCTAAGGATAATGTGGTTTTAATGGAATTGGATTTTCCAAGACGAACGGCTTTAGATCAAGCGACTAAAGTTCAAAATTATCAATTGCAACAAATTTTTAAGGTAAGCGGTTACCCAACGGTGTTTTTTGTAAACCCGGAAAGGAAACCTGATGGGAAAATGAATTTAAATAGTTTGGGGAGAACGGGCTATGTTAGGGGTGGTGCCCAAGAGTGGTTGGCCGTTGCCAATAATTTTATAAATAAATAAAAGAATGATTAAAACCATATTGTTTTCTATTCTTCCTTTAGTGTCATTTAATTTGGTAGCACAAGAAATCAATTGGGTAACATTGGATGAAGCTTTGGCACTTCAAAAGAAAACACCTAAAAAAATAATGATGGATGTCTATACTAATTGGTGTGGTCCATGTAAAATGTTGGATAAAAATACCTTTCAAAATAAAGATGTGGCAGACTATGTAAATAAGCATTATTATGCGGTTAAATTTAATGGAGAAGGAAATGAAGTTGTGACCTTCGATAATAAGACTTTTGAAAATCCAAATTATAATGCTGCGAATGCTAATAGACGTAATGCCGCACATCAATTAACAAGTTACTTGCAAGTTAGTGCCTACCCTACAATTGTTTTTATAGATGAAGCCGGTAAAGTGATAGCACCAATAAGAGGATACAAAGTGCCAACTGAATTAGAGTTATATTTAAAAATGTTTAAGCAAGACGATCATAAGACCATTGATACTCAAGAAAAGTTTAATGATTACTATAGAGCTTTTAAGCCTGAGTTTGAAGGTTAAATTGTTTAGTAATCTATAATGTAAGCTCCCATCTCGTTGGTGTTATGAAATGGGAGTTTTCTTTTATTACAAATTACTTTCCATTGTTCAATATATGATTTGTAATTGCTTCCATCTGCAATAATTTGTTTGGGTCTTATGGAATCGATTACTCGATTAAGATTCACTTTTGGAGATTGACGTAGAAGAATATAATCAGGTTTAAAAGATTTTACTTTATATGCACCTATGCTGTCAATAACCAACAACGTTTTTTTGTTTAAAAGGTAGACTGGTTGAAAAGAATCTAACTCAACACTATTAATATGATTTCCTACCACATAATTTTTAATACTATTTTCAAGGATTGGTTCTTCGATATTTAAGTCGTACGCTATTTTTATATGGTTGTGTGTAACATTTCCAATAATGGTATGTTTGTTCTTTTGAAATACGATAAACAGGTTATTGGGTTTATTGTAAGATGTAGCTATTACAGATAATTGCATAAAAAGCACACCAATTAATACAAACCTTAGGGTATAGTAACTGGGCTTAATTAAATAACGAACAATTGTTATAATAAGGACATAACTTGCAAAGACATACAGTTCGTTAAAAGGTATGTTGGTAATTAAAAATTCCTTTTTTTCTGAGATCCATTCAACAAAATGATTCATTGATCGAATAATATTAACATAAAAATTAATGATGGGAACAGGTAATATATTTGCAACAGCAAGACCAATAACAAGTATGCCCATGGCAAGAATCAATCCCAGTACGGGTATGATTATTAAATTAGATATAAAAAATAAACTAGGAAATTGATGAAAGTAAAACAGGCTAATAGGTATAATACCTAACTGAGCAGAAATGGTAACAGTTAGGGTATGCCAAAGTTTATCAACTAGCCAATATTTAGATTGGTGAAGTTTGTATAATATAGGGTCAATTGTTACGATGCCAAAAACAGCCAGATAACTTAACTGAAACCCTACATCAAATAAAAATAAAGGTTTAAAAAGTAATATAATAAACATGCTTATGGCCAGTGTGTTATAAATGTTTGTTGGTCGTTTTAAGTTTGCAGCAATGGCAACAACACTAAACATGGTAACTGCACGTGTTACAGAGGCAGAAAGTCCGGCGATAATGGCAAAACCCCATAACAAACTAATAAGTAGTACCATTTTAATCAACTTACCATGTTTAAATTGCTCTAAGGGTTGTAATAAAAAGCTTAAAATTAATAATATAATACCCACATGTAATCCCGAAACAGCCAAAATATGTATAGCTCCAGCATTAGTGTAATTGGTATAAATGGTTTCACTTATATCTTGGCGTTGACCCAATAACAGTGCATTGATGATAGCTAGCTCATTAGAAGGTAAATTGTAATTTTTAAGTTTGGAATTAATGTGACTTCTAATGCTGTCAGCTAAACCAAAAATTGTATGGTGTTTATTGCGAGTGTTAAAAAGCCACTCATTATCAATTTGGATTTGATGATATATGTATTGTTTTTCTAGATAGCTTTTATAGTTAAATTGATAGGGGTTAAGTGGAGAATTGATTTCTTTTAACTGTGTATGGCTTTTATATACTTGATCTACTTTTATGTAAGGGTTTAGTGAATCTTTTTTAAGATTTAAAAGGACTTTACCTACAGCATCTTTACCATTTACATCCAATATATTAACTACATATTTATCATAATAATTAGTAGGTTTTAAAACTTCACGAACACTGAATGTAATTCTTGTAAGCGAATCATTAGATTTGTTTAAGTAATGGGAATAATGGGAATAAAATTGTTTTTGATTATGACTATGAACCGTAAAAACACCTAATGTTATTAGTGTTAAATAACTAAAAGCTCCAAACCAAATACTTCTCTTAAATGTTTTATTGTTTTTTAATAAAAGAAAAAATAGAACAAGTAATAGAAAAAAAATACTGTAAATTAGGATTTTATGGCCGATAGTAAAGTAATAGCCAATTATGATACCTATGATTAAGCAAAACGTTAATTTTATTATAGTAAAATTTAGTAGGCGCATACTGTATAAATATAAAGAAATATCCTAATTTTAAGCGTATTGCTTTCAAAAATGCAATCAATGTATTATCGGGAATTAATCTATATAACGCCTTGCTTCAAAAAACGTATTGGCCCAATAGGTTTCAGAAAGAAATGAGGTGATAACACCTCTTTTGGTGGTTGAGTGTATAAAAGTAATATCCTTGTTTTTAACTTCAATTACCAGACCAACATGGTTAATGTTATGGCGTCTGCTTTTACTAGTTTTAAAGAAAAGTAAATCACCTTTTTGAATATTCTTTAATGCTATTCTAAAACCTTTTTTTGCCATGTCCCTAGAAATTCTAGGTAAAAAAATGTGATGTGCCCTAAACGATTCAAACACCAAACCAGAACAATCCATGCCAGAGGTTGTTGTGCCACCCCATTTGTATCGAACACCTTCAAATTTTTTAGCATAGTTTGCAATACTGTCTTGTAAGCTAACTATTTTAAAAGTAGTAGATGTGTTGGTGTTTTCTTCCGAATTTTTTAGCGCTTCTGTGAAAGTTTTTGTTTTAAAAGCTTTAGCCCTTTTGGAAGATTTACAATTAATGAAACTTAAAATGATGAGAAGAAGCACTAAGGTTTTTCGCATATCCTATCTTAAGTTTTAATCGATTTAAAAATTAGATCGGCTGTTTTCTCACTGGCACCTTTACCTCCTAATTTTTTTTCTAGGTCATAATAATTCAAGAAAAACTTGGTGCGTTCGTCAGGATTTAAAATAATATCCAATTCCTTTTTAAGCTGCATAGTGTTAAAATCCTTTTGAATAAGTTCTGTCACTACTTTTTTATCCATTATTAAATTTACCAAAGAAATGTATTTAAGGGTAATAATACGTTTGGCAATTTGGTATGAAATGTTACTGCCTTTGTAGCAAACTACTTGGGGCACTTTAAACAAAGCTGTTTCCAAAGTGGCTGTTCCCGATGTCACCAATGCAGCATTAGAGATGCTTAACAAATCGTAGGTTTTGTTATTTACAAAACCTACATTAAAATTCGAGATAAACGGTTTATAAAACTCGAAATCCTGACTAGGAGCCCCGGCAATTACAAATTGATATTTGGGATAATCATCAACCAAGCTAAGCATCACCGACAACGTTTTTGTTATTTCTTGCTTTCTGCTTCCTGGCAATAAGGCGATAATAGGTTTGTCGTTCAATAAATACTGTTTTCTAAATGCGTACTCGTCTACTTGTGTTCGATCTGAAATTGCATCAATTAGTGGATGGCCAACAAAAGTAACATCATAACCATAGGTTTTGTAAAAAGCCTTTTCGAAAGGCAATATAACATACATGGCATCGATATCCCTTTTAATTGCATGTATTCGCTTGGCACGAGATGCCCAAACTTGTGGTGAAATATAATAGTTGGTTCTGTAGCCTTTTTGTTTGGCCCATTTGGCAATACGCAGGTTAAAACCAGAGTTATCTATAAAAATAATGACATCTGGACAGTAATTTTCAATATCATTTTTGCACAGGGAAATATCTTTAAAAATTTTCGATAGATTTCTAAGGACTTCAACAAAACCCATAAAGGACCGTTCCTTGTAATGTTTTACTAAAGACCCGCCAACAGCCTGCATTAAATCACCTCCCCAAAATCTAAAATTGGCGTTAACATCCTTTTTCAATAAAGCCTTCATAAGGTTGGAGCCATGTAGGTCTCCTGATGCTTCACCTGCTATAATGTAATACTTCATTAGTTGTTAATATTGGCTGTTGAATTAATGATTGTTGGCTGTTATTTTCGTTGTTGTGCGTTTCCTTTTTTGATTAAAATATGATATGCTGAATCAGTAAGCTAAATTTAGAATAATTTAAAGACAAATGTAAATACTGCTATAAAAACTGTTATTAGCAACACACCACGTGCACGGTAATCTTGTTTTTTTTTAATGAATACAAAAAAGGCAATCAAGTTTAAAATAGCGGCTAGACTAATAAGCTTCCCTAAAAAGCCTTCGTTTGCAGCTGCTTGGATAACTTTAATAAAGTCATCTCCCTGTCCCAACAATGTGGCTGTAAAAAATAAGCCTATTGCATTTGCAACTAAGCCAACAAATATGCCAATAAAAATGTCCTTTTTCATCTATTTCAATGTTATAATTTAAATTTCCAGTTTCTAATATGTTCAATATGCTCATGTGCTGTTAAATCAAATTGTACGGGTACCACCGATACATAATTGTTGGACAATGCCCATTCATCGGTATCTTCACCATGATCCAAGTTTACAAATTTGCCCGTTAACCAATAATAATCCTTGCCTTGTGGATTAATTCGCTTATCGAATTCCTCAACCCAATTGGCACGCGCTTGTCTGCAAACTTTAATCCCCTTAACAGCCTGTTCTGATATATCTGGAATATTAACGTTTAAAACCACTCCATTGGGTAAACCATTGGCCAATACATTTTCTGTGATAGTTTTTACATAAGGGATGCAAGAATCAAACTTAGCATTCCATTTGTAATTTAATAGCGAAAAACCTATAGCGGGAATACCTTCAATGCCAGCTTCAATAGCTGCACTCATGGTGCCTGAATAAATAACATTGATGGATGAGTTAGAGCCATGGTTAATTCCAGAAACACATAAATCGGGTTTTCTGTCCAATAATTCCCTTATACCCAACTTAACACAATCGGCCGGTGTTCCAGAGCAGCTATATTCTTTATGGTCGCCTTCATTATGGTGAAGCTCTTCAGCATAAAGTGTAGAGTCTAGAGTAATGGCATGTCCCATACCACTTTGCGGACTGTCCGGTGCAACTACAATAACTTCGCCAATTGTTTTCATTATGGTTATTAAAGTACGAATACCTGAGGCATTTATACCATCGTCGTTAGTAATTAAAATTAAGGGCTTTTTGTTCATTATAGTTGATTTTACATCGCTAAAATACACAATTTCATCTGTTTTTTTCATTGCTTTTTAGAGGTTGTGTTTTGTTATTTTTAGCATAGTAATGAAGCTTTATTCTATATAGAAGTAAAGGACTTAATACTGAAAGAATGATTCTTATAGCGTCAATAGCATTTTATCGTGTTGGTTTCCTAGGTAAAGGCCATATTTCTTTGGTTTAACAAAAATTTAGTGCTAATAGCGTTTGTTGGCATAGTTTTTTCTTTATTTTAGTAAAAAATATAAAGCTATATTATATAAAGAAAGACAGTGTTAAATGGTGAAAAAAATGATGAAAAGGAATTATAAAGTTTTATTGTTGGTGCTATTATTGGCATTTGCTTCCTGCAGTTTTACTGCTAAAACATTTGATGATCCTGATAAGGATAGATTATTGGTTCGTATTATTAGTTACGTATTGCAACAAGGTCATTTTGATCCTATTGAGATGGACGATGATTTTTCTGTAGAATTGTTTGAAGATTATATTGGTACCATTGACCCTGTGAAACGTTACTTTTATGAATCGGATATCAAAGATTTTGAGCGTTATAAGTGGAGTCTTGACGATCAACTAAAGGAAGTTGATGTTACTTTTTTTAATGTGGTGCACGAGCGTTTATTACAACGAATAGCAGAGGCTAAGGAAATTTATAAAGAAGTCCTCTCTACACCTTTTGATTATACCATAGATGAAACTTTTGAAACTAACTACGATAAAGTTGGGTTTGCAAAAAACAAAAAGCAAATGAAGGATCGATGGAGAAAGCAGTTAAAGTTTTCTACACTTACCAATTATGATGATCTGATGATGGATGAAAAGGCAGCAAAAGAAAAAAATCCTTCTTATGTTTCTAAAACAGAAGCAGAGATTGAAAAAGAAGCTAGGGAAGCGACATTAAATTCAATAGAAGTCTATTTTAATGATAATGTTGATGACCTAACCAGAGAAGAATGGTTTGCTGTTTATGTAGATGCCATAGTTAGTGAGTTCGATCCACATACCTATTATTTAGCGCCTAAGAACAAAGAAAACTTTGATGAGCGCATGTCTGGTAAGTTGGAAGGTATTGGAGCACGCTTGCAAAAACGTATGGACTACATTAAAATAGTAGAGCTCATTTCTGGAGGCCCTGCATGGAGAAGCAATCAACTGGAAGTAGAAGATGTTATTTTAAAAGTGAAACAGGAAAACGAAGATGTTCCTGTTAATATTGTTGGGATGCGTATTAACGATGCTATTAAGTATATAAAGGGGCCTAAGGGAACTAAAGTAACCTTAACAATTAAGAAAATAGATGGAACTATTAAAGATATTACTCTGGTTAGGGATGTTATTGAAATAAATGAAACCTATGCTAAAGCATCGGTTGTTGAAAAGGATAGCCATAAATATGGCGTAATTAATTTACCTTCTTTTTATGTCGATTTTCAAAATTACAAAACCTTGAATGCTGCTAAAGATGTTAAACTCGAAATAGAGCGATTAAAAGCAGAAGGTATGAAAGGTCTTGTTTTGGATTTAAGGGATAATGGCGGTGGATCCTTACCTGCTGTTGTGGATATGGCCGGATTATTTATTAAGGATGGTCCTGTAGTTCAAGTGCGTTCGTCGGGTAAATCGAAAGAAGTATTAAGTGATAGGGACAAATCGATTATTTGGGATGGTCCTCTTGTGATATTGGTTAACGAAATATCGGCTTCAGCATCGGAGATAATGGCTGCTGCTATGCAAGACTATAAGCGGGCTATTATCATAGGAAGTAAACAGACCTATGGTAAAGGAACCGTTCAGAATGTTATCGATCTTAACAGAATAATGCATAATAACACGCATGGTGATTTAGGGGCATTGGCGCTAACTACTCAAAAGTATTATAGAATTAATGGCGGTTCTGTGCAGTTGGAAGGTGTTAAAAGTGATGTAAAGGTGCCAGGACGTTTTAGTTTTATTGAAGTGGGCGAAAAGGATAAGGATAATCCATTACCCTATGATGAAATTGATCCGGCGGATTATAAGGTTTGGGACAATTATTTTGATTACGATGAAGCTATAAGTAATAGTAATGAGCGTATGAAGAACAATGGACAGTTAAAACTTATTGAAGAAAATGCCAAATGGGTAAAAAATAAGATTGACGAAACCGTTTATTCCTTAAACTATAATACTTATAAGGCACAATTGGACCGTAATGAGGATGAAGCTAAAAAATTCAATGCCATTGCAGATTATAAAACCAATTTAACTTTTGACTCTTTGCCTTACGAAAAGGCTTTGTTTGGGTCGGATACTACCAACCTACAAGAAAAAAGGGAGCGTTGGCATAAAAGTTTAAGTCAGGACGTATATATAGAAGAAGCACTAAATGTTCTCGAAGATTTAAACCGCTCTTTTGGGGTGAAGCGTGTTGTGACCACTTCCGATAAAATGAAGAATTAAAACATGTATGAGTCAATATAGACCCAGCTCATTAAAGCAATTAGCGCTCCAAAAGTTTAAAAGCAACTTTTGGGGCGTTTTTAGTTTTGGTTTTATCATTTTGGTAGGTTTGGTTTCTATTTTTGCCTATATCTTGGCACCAGATAAAACCCAACATGCCAACCAAATGCATTTATCCATTCATTCCAAACAGCCGGGGTTTAGGGTAATGATGTTGACCATACCCTCGCAAACAAAAACAGAACAAAATACTTTAAGCAAACTGTTTTTTGGAATTAAAAGCTCTGATACCGAAGTGCCTATTTCCAACTACAGAGTGGAGGATAACGTGTTGACATATACCGAGTATGCCTCTGATGGGTTGAAAGGAGTGGAAAAAACTATTGATTTGGTAGTATTTCCAAACCAGTCGGTTGGCAAGTTTATAAAAGAAAAAAACTTTTTGTTTGGCACAGATAAGTATGGTAGGGATTTGTTGAGTAGGGTGTTGATAGGAGCAAGAATTTCTTTTTTTATAGGTTTTGTAGCCGTCTTTATTTCGTTAGTGATAGGGGTGTTTATGGGCAGTATTTCGGGATATTTTGGAGGAAAGGTAGATGCTATTATCATGTGGGTTATTAATGTTACCTGGTCTATTCCAACACTCTTATTGGTTATTGCCATAACCTTGGCTTTAGGCAAGGGATTTTGGCAGGTGTTTATTGCTGTAGGATTGACCATGTGGGTTGAGGTCGCTAGAGTGGTACGCGGACAAATAATAAGTGTAAAGGAAATGCAGTATGTTACTGCGGCAAGGGCTTTAGGGTTTAACGATTTTAGGATTATTACCAAACATATTTTGCCCAATATTATAGCGCCAGTAATTGTGATCTCGGCAGCTAATTTTGCGGCAGCCATTTTAATTGAAAGCGGGCTTAGTTTTTTGGGTATTGGAGCACAGCCCCCTATGGCAAGTTGGGGCGCCATGATTAAAGATCATTACAATTATATTGTTTTAGGAAAACCCTATTTGGCCATTATTCCTGGTTTGTGCATTATGGGCTTGGTTATGGCATTTATGCTAATGGGGAATGCCCTTAGGGATGCGTTGGATGTAAAGGAATGACGGTTTGATCATGCTCTGTTGTATTGATTAGGTGCTAATTTAATAAATGAAACTGGTTGATTGTTTAATGTAAGGAATTTCAATTTGAGAAAATAGAAATAATGAATTATTAAGGCGTTACCTACTCAACGTTTTTTCTTTCAGAATTTGTTTTGTAAGAAATTCTTTTAAATTTTATGTCCTAGTAAGAAGCCCTCCAATGTCCATTCGATTCATTTTTAACACGACTATTTTGTAGCCTTATAATTGAATAGATATCAATTGAGGTTTGAAATCATATTTCCGTTTAATTCATCTATATAATTCAATACATCCTCTTTTCCCATGCTTTTAGAGGAAGAGGTAATAAAGTAGTTGGGTATAGTTTCCCAAGTTTCCAAAAGTACCGCTTTGTAATCTTCAACATGTCTTGTAATCGCATTAGACTTTAGTTTATCTGCTTTGGTAAATATGATGGAGAATGGAATGCCATTTTCACCTAGCCATTGCATAAACTCTAAATCAATGGGTTGGGGTTTATGCCGTATATCAACTAAAACAAAAGCAGTTACCAGTTGTTCCCGTAAGGCAAAATATTGGGTGATAAACTTTTGGAAGGTTTTCTTTGCTGATTTGGATACCCGGGCATATCCATAACCTGGTAAATCGACCAAATGCCAGTTTTTGTTGATTATAAAATGGTTTATAAGCTGTGTTTTTCCAGGTCTTCCAGATGTCTTGGCTAAACTTTTTCTACCTGTGAGCATGTTAATGAGAGACGATTTGCCTACATTGCTCCTGCCTATAAAAGCATATTCAGGCAACATGCTTTTAGGGCATTTGGCAACATTGGAGTTGCTCATTACAAATTCGGCAGATTTAATATGCATGGTGCTTTTGGTTCAAAGTTCAATGATTAAAATTTGAATTTGGATTTCTTCCATAGCCCATAGGCAATTATTAGTCTTTTGGCGTTACTAAAATCCTCGTTTCTGTAACCAAGCATTCATAATTTGGTTGAACTCATCGGGGTGTTCCATCATGGCTGCATGCCCACACTTATTTATCCAAAACAAATCAGAATCGGGTAATAGGTCATTAAATTCTCGAGCAACTTCGGGAGGGGTTACGTTGTCATTTTTTCCCCAAATAATGCATGTTGGGGTAGGCATATTGGGCAAATCTTTGGCCATATTATGGCGGATGGCACTTTTGGCAATAGCAAGGGTTTTTATAAGTTTATTTCGATCATTAACCGTTTCATAAACTTCGTCTACAATTTCTTTGGTAGCTACTGCAGGATCATAAAATACTTCTTGAGCTTTCTTTTTAATTACCTCGTAGTCGCTACGTTTAGTGTAACCTCCACCCATTGCACTTTCGTATAGTCCAGAACTTCCAGTAATAACAAGGGCTTTAACTTTTTCAGGATAGTGTTTGGTGTGGTACAACCCTATATGTCCGCCAAGTGAGTTGCCCAATAAAATAACTTCATCAAAACCTTTAAAGGTTATAAATTCATGTAAGTATTTGGCGAAACTTTTAACATTGGTTTTAAGTAAGGACATAGTGTAAATGGGAAGCTCAGGAATAATGACCTTATAGTTTTTTGTACTAAAAAAATCTAAGACAGAGCTAAAGTTACTCAAACCACCCATAAGCCCATGTAACACTATAATTGGAGTGCCTTCACCTGCTTCAATATAACTGTAATTTTTTTCCTTTTTTAAACGGTGCGTCATTAATCAGTTGGTCATTACATTAAAAACAAATATAGTTAAATCATTCATATTACAATCATTTTAATTCACTATCAAAGAATAATTGAAGTCGTCTAGATATTAACAAAGTTCAACTTTATCTAGATGTGTTCTTAACCTTTTGATTGTTAAGGGTAAAACTGTTTTTGGGTTGGAAAAATCGGTTTTAGGGTACATTTAAACGAAAATTTATCAACAAAGTGGAATAAAGTGGTAAAATGTGGTAAATTTTTCAATATATTTGAAACTTAAACACCAAAATTCCAACCAACTTAATTGGACTCATTAATAGGGACATACGAATGCAAAGTTGATGCTAAGGGGCGATTAATGATGCCTGCTGCACTAAAAAAGCAGCTCTCTCCTGTCTTGCAAGAAGGTTTTGTATTGCGACGTTCGGTGTTTCAAAAGTGTTTGGAATTGTACCCTATGCAAGAGTGGCAAAACCTAATGCAAAGGGTGAATAAACTTAATAGGTTTAAGAAAAAGAACAACGATTTTATCCGTCGTTTTACTGCTGGGGTTAAGATGGTTGAGGTCGATGTTAATGGTCGATTATTGATTCCAAAGGATTTGACGGTTTTTGCGAATATTTCAAAACATATTGTTGTGGCTTCGGCCATTAATATTGTTGAGATATGGGATAAAGATCTTTATGAGCAAGCCATAGGTGATGCTGCTTTGGATTTTGCCGATTTAGCTGAAGAGGTAATGGGACATGATGATGACGATTATGGAGTATCATAGCCCTGTATTGTTAAAGGAAACCGTGGATGGGTTGAATATTAAGGTAGATGGTATTTATGTGGATGTGACTTTTGGGGGAGGAGGACATAGTAAGGAAATATTAAATAGGTTGGGTGATGGGGGAAGGTTGTTTGCTTTTGATCAAGACCTGGATGCTCTTAAAAATAAAATCGACGACCCTCGTTTCACGCTAATTAATGAAAACTTTAGGTATGTTAGGCGCTTTTTGAGATTTTATGGAGTTAAGAAAGTTGATGGGATTTTAGCTGATTTTGGAGTGTCCTCCCATCAGTTCGATGTGGCTGAACGTGGATTTTCAACTCGTTTTGAGGCTGACTTGGATATGCGGATGAACCAAAAAAGTGAATTGTCGGCATATCATGTAGTCAATGATTATGACGAGGAGCGATTGAAAAATGTGTTTTTGCAATATGGGGAATTGCGAGCTGCTCCAGCCATGGCAAGGTTGATTGTTGGGTATAGAGAGCAAAACCCAATTGTTACTAGTAGTCAATTAAAACAGGTGCTTAAAAAGTTTTTGCCGCCCAGACATGAAAATAAAGTATTGGCGCAAATATATCAAGCTATTCGGATTGAAGTGAATCAGGAGATTGAAGTGCTAAAGGAGTTTTTGTTGCAGGCGTCTGATTTGCTGTGTGTTGGGGGGCGTTTAAGTTTGATTTCGTACCATTCTTTGGAAGATAGATTGGTAAAACGATTTATAAGAAATGGTATGTTTGAGGGTGAGCCTGAGCGTGATATTTATGGGAATTTTGAAGTACCGCTTAAAAAAGTTAATGGATTGATTGTACCATCCAAAGAAGAGATTGCATTGAACAATAGGGCAAGAAGTGCCAAGTTACGCATAGCTGAAAAGTTGTAAATGAAGAAAAAAGTATACGGCATATTAAAAGGAACATTTTTAGTGAGCGATGACTCCTTTAAAAATTGGAGGTTTATCATTTTTATATCGGTTTTGGCTATTGTAATGATTGCAAGCTCACACAGTGCCGATAAAAAAGTATATGAAATAGCGAGACTGAATAATGAGGTGAAAGAGTTGCGTTCCAGATTTTTGGATGGACGTTCAAGGTTCATGCGGCTTAAAATGGAATCGGCGGTGGCTTTAAAAATGAAAGAAAAAGGGCTGGAGCCTTCGGTGATTCCACCAAAAAAAATAAAAGTAAAATCTCAAAAGTAACTTATTGAATTGGCAGTTAACGAGAAAAGCATATTAAATCGATTGTATTTTGTAGCAGGGTGTATGTTCGTCTTCGGTTTGGCCGTGCTATTTAAATTGGTGGGTATCCAATTTTTTCATGGCGATAAATATAAAAACTTAGCTAAAGAACAGACGGTAAAAAATGTAACCATTCCAGCCAATCGTGGTAATGTGTATGCTGATGATGGCAGTTTGCTCGCAACATCTATTCCTAAATACAATATTGCTATAGATGCGGTAGTGTCCTCAGTAAAACTTTTTGAAGAGCATATAAAAGGCTTGTGCGATTCTTTGGCAAGTTATTCGGGAATATCTTCGGCACATTATGAAAAACTAATAAGAAAGGCAAGGGCTAATAGGAATCAGTACTTGTTATTGGTAAAGAACATTGGGTACTCCGATTATATCCGTATCAGGAATTTTCCATTGCTGAATAAGGGGGCGATACCAGGAGGTTTAATTGTAGAGCAAAATACCAAACGGGAGTTTCCTATGGGGGAAATTGCGCGAAGAACAATTGGGTATGAAAAGGAAGATGATTTTGGTTATGTAACCCGACCTGGTATTGATGGAGCATTTGGTGTAAAATATTTAAGGGGAACTGATGGTAAACGATTAAAGCAAAAAATAGGGAATGGGAAATGGAAACCTATAACCGATTCTAACCAAGTTGAGCCGAAAGATGGTTCTGACGTGTATACAACTATTAATGTCAATATACAGGATATAGCCCATCATGCCTTGTTGGAACAATTAGTGAAGTATAAAGCGGATCATGGTTGCGTAGTGGTAATGGAAACCAAAACAGGAGAAGTGAAGGCGATTTCCAATTTAGGAAGAAGCACTAGAGGAACTTATTATGAGCGTTTAAACTATGCGGTTGGTGAAAGTCACGAGCCTGGGTCAACATTTAAGCTTATGGCATTGGCAGCAGCGTTTGAAGATAAATTGGTTGATACCAGTGATGTGGTTGATACCGAAAAAGGTATTATATCATTTTATGGTAAAAAAGTAAGGGACTCCAAGCATGGCGGTTATGGAGAGATTACAGTGTCTAAAGCGTTTGAAGTATCTTCTAATACAGGTATTGTAAAGGTTATAGACAAAGCTTATAAAAATCAACCAAGCAAGTTTATAGATCGTTTATATGCTATGAATTTAAGGGATTCTCTTGCTATTCCGATTATAGGTGAAGGACAGCCTGTTATTCCCGATCCTAGGATAAAAAATGGACGATGGAGCGGTATTGCATTGCAATGGATGGCTTATGGATATGGCGTATCGTTTACACCTTTACAAACCTTAACATTTTATAATGCTATAGGGAATGACGGTGAAATGGTGAAACCTCAATTTTTAAAGGAGGTAAAAGAGTTTGATAAAGTAATAGACCCTTTTAAAAAAGAGGTAATAAATAAGCAAATATGTTCTAAGGAAACTATTGCTAAGCTTCAGCAATTACTTAAAAATGTAGTTAAGAAAGAGCATGGTACAGGTCATCGTTTGTATTCTGAAAATTTTTCCATGGCAGGAAAAACTGGAACTTGTCAAAAAGATTATAGAAATAAGGAAAAGCTTAATTATATCTCGTCATTTGTTGGATATTTTCCGGCAGAGAAACCTAAATATTCGTGTATTGTAGTCATTCACGAACCTGATAAAAGTGTTGGGTATTACGGAGCCGATGTATCGGGGCCTGTATTTAAAAAAATTGCTCAAAAAATATTTACAGACACACCGCTCATCGATGAGGTAAAATCCTTGGAAGTAAAAAATGCCTTAGTAGAGAACGAATACGAAAACTTTTATAAGATAGCGAAAACCTATAAAACGATTATGCCCAATGTAGTAGGGTTGCCAGCTATGGATGCCTTGGCGCTTCTGGAAAATATGCAGGTAAATGTGAATGTGAAATTGCAGGGTAACGGCGTGGTCAAACAGCAATCAACAAAAGAAGGAATTAAGTTAAGTAGCAACCAAACTATAGTGTTAACAGCGTCATGATGATACTAAAAGACATTTTATATAAAGTCTCTATAGATGCGGTAGTAGGTAGTACTAATGTTTCTGTTAGAGCTATGGTGTTTGATTCACGTATCGTAAAAAAAGGTGATGCTTTTGTTGCGCTTCGAGGTACCGCTGTTGATGGACATGATTATATTGAAAATGCCATAGCTCAAGGGGCTGATGCAATTGTTTGTGAGGTGTTGCCCCAAGAATTGATAAAAAATGTAACCTATATTGAGGTGAAAGACTCCAACAAGGCTTTGGCAATAATGGCATCAAATTTTTATGGAGCTCCTTCGGAAAATCTAAAATTGGTTGGTGTTACAGGAACCAATGGTAAAACTACAGTTGCCAGTTTGCTATATCAGTTATTTAATAAAGCGGGCTTTAAAGTGGGCTTACTGTCCACTGTGAAAATCATGGTAGATGACCGTGAGTTTAAAGCCACACATACTACGCCAGATTCTATTACCTTAAATAGGTATTTAAAAGAAATGAATGATGCTGGGGTGGAATTTTGTTTTATGGAAGTAAGTTCCCATGGAATTCATCAAAAGCGAATTGAAGGGTTGTGTTTTGAAGGTGGGATTTTTACCAATCTTACTCACGATCATTTGGATTACCATAACACTTTTGCCGAGTACCGAGATGTAAAAAAGCAGTTTTTTGATGGGTTGTCGTACAAGGCTTTTGCATTAGTAAATGTAGATGATAAGAATGGGCTTTTTATGCTACAAAATACTAAAGCAAGAAAGTTTACCTATGCCCTAAAAGGTTATGCTGACTACAAAGCCCAAATTTTGGAAAATCAATTAGGAGGTTTGCTACTTAAGTTAAATGATAATGAGTTGTGGACCAGACTTATAGGTAGTTTTAATGCATACAATGTTTTAGCTATTTATGCCACGGCAGAATTATTGGGACTTGAAAAGGTTGAGATACTAAGATTAATAAGCGAATTGGAAAGTGTGAGTGGGCGCTTTCAGTATTTAATTTCAGATGAAAAAATTACAGCCATTGTCGATTATGCCCATACACCCGATGCCTTAAAAAATGTTTTGGAGACTATTAATAGTATTCGAACTAAAAATGAAGAGTTAATCACGGTTATAGGTTGTGGTGGCGATCGTGATAAAACCAAACGTCCTAAAATGGGCAACATCGCTTCGACCTTGAGTACCAAAGTGATATTTACAAGCGATAATCCAAGAAATGAAGTCCCAGAAACTATTATTGAAGATATAGAAAGAGGTGTGGAGCCTCAGAATTTTAAAAAAGTTGTTTCGATAACCGATAGGAGACAGGCCATTAAAACTGCCTGTCAAATAGCGAATGCTAACGATATTATTTTAATAGCAGGTAAGGGGCATGAAACCTATCAGGAAATTAATGGCCAACGCTTTGATTTTGACGATTTTAAAATTGTAAAAGAATATTTGAAAGAATTACAAAAATAGATGTCATTCTGAATATCGCCTTGAACCTGATCATTTAAGTTTTGGAAATCAGTCGAAGGGTGATTAAAGAATCTCAAAAAACAACAGATGTTATATTACTTATTTGAATATTTAGAACAACAATTCCAATTTCCAGGGGCGTCCCTTTTTGGTTATATAACTTTTAGGGCAGCTTTTGCAATTATCTTATCACTGTTGATTTCTACAATCTATGGTAAACGAATTATACGGTTTCTATTAAAGAAACAAATGGGTGAAACTATTAGAGATTTGGGTTTAGAAGGACAGCAGGAGAAGGCGGGAACACCAACTATGGGTGGTGTCATCATTAT
This sequence comes from Aestuariivivens marinum, assembly GCF_022662175.1. Taxonomy (GTDB): domain Bacteria; phylum Bacteroidota; class Bacteroidia; order Flavobacteriales; family Flavobacteriaceae; genus Aestuariivivens; species Aestuariivivens marinum. Next base: position 1,342,552 of record NZ_JAKMCR010000001.1, read on the forward strand.
TTTGGCAACTTTAGTACCTGTGTTATTGCTTGCTAAACTCGATAATATATATATCATTCTTTTGATAGTTACCACTCTTTGGATGGGGACTATTGGATTTGTAGACGATTATTTAAAAAAGTTTAAAAACGATAAGGAAGGTTTAAAAGGGAAGTTTAAGATTTTGGGGCAAGTTGGTTTGGGCTTAATTGTAGGATTAACCCTGTTTTTTAATCAGGATGTTACCATTAAGGAAAAACTTCCTGAAGCAAAACAACAAGAATTACTAGCAGAAAACCCCAACATTTCACATTCAAAATTATTTCAAGAGGAGGTAAAATCCACAAAAACCACAATACCTTTTGTGAAAGGTAATGAGTTTGATTATGCATCATTAATAACTTGGATTAATCCCGGTTTGAGAAAATATTCTTGGATCATTTTTATATTGATTGCTATTATTATTGTTACAGCAGTATCTAACGGTGCAAATCTTACCGATGGAATTGATGGTTTGGCAGCAGGAACTTCTGCTATTGTTGTCCTTACGCTAGGCATTTTTGCCTGGGTGTCTAGTAACATCATCTTTTCAGATTATCTCAATATCATGTATATACCTAGGGTCGAAGAAATAACCATTTATATCGCAGCTTTTGTTGGGGCCTTGATAGGTTTCTTATGGTACAATACATATCCGGCGCAAGTATTTATGGGCGATACAGGAAGTTTAACTATTGGGGGAATCATTGCTGTGATTGCTATTGCTGTTCGTAAGGAATGGTTGATTCCGGTGTTGTGTGGCATTTTTGTGGCCGAAAATTTATCGGTAGTCATGCAGGTGAGTTGGTTTAAATATACCAAAAGGAAGTATGGGGAAGGAAAACGCATTTTTAAAATGTCGCCATTACACCATCATTACCAAAAGTTAGGATATCATGAAAGTAAGATTGTAACAAGATTTTGGATCATAGGTATTTTACTTGCCATAATAAGTTTGGTGACGTTAAAAATTAGGTGAATCGAAAAGTATAAATGCAAAAACGATTGGTCATATTAGGAGGAGGTGAAAGTGGTATTGGGACAGCGCTTTTGGGTAAGGCAAAAGGATACGATGTTTTTGTTAGCGATAAAGGAAAAATAAAAGAAAATTATAAACAGGTTCTTATACATAATGAGATTGAATGGGAAGAAGGAAAACATTCTGAAACCAAAATCCTAAATGCGGATTTGGTAATGAAAAGCCCAGGAATACCTAATAAAGTAGAGATGGTAAGTAGGTTAACGGCAGCTAATATTCCTGTGATTTCCGAAATTGAATTTGCTTCAAAATTCACAAAAGCAACCCTTGTGGGAATCACTGGTAGCAATGGCAAAACCACTACGGCAACCTTAACACATTATTTGTTGAAACAAGAGCTAAATGTAGGATTAGCAGGTAATATTGGAGACAGCTTTGCGAAGCAGGTTTTTGAGCAAGATTATGAAAATTATGTGCTTGAGATCAGTAGTTTTCAGTTGGATGATATCGTTAATTTCAAGCCTAAAATTGCTGTAATTACAAATATTACACCAGATCATTTAGATCGATATGATTATAGGTTCGAAAATTACATTGCTTCAAAGTTTAGGATTGCTATGAACCAAACATCTGAAGATTATTTAATCTACGATGCCGATGATGAGGTGATAGCAAATCATTTAAAAAACTATCCGGTTCAATCCATATTATTACCATTTTCATTAACAAAAACTATTGATAATGGTGCGTATTACCAAAATAACCAAATAACAATAACAATAGATAACAATAAGATAATTATGCCAACAACAAACTTAACCTTAGAAGGGAAGCACAATATTAAAAATGCTATGGCGGCATCAACCGTTGCGCATTTATTAAAGATTAGAAAACAGACCATTCGTGAAAGCTTGGAAAACTTTCAAGGTGTTGAACATCGTCTAGAATATGTGTTAAAAATCAATAGGGTACAATATATAAACGATTCTAAAGCAACAAATGTTAATGCAACGTATTATGCCCTTGAAAGTATGGATTCACCAACCGTATGGATTGTTGGAGGCCAGGATAAGGGTAATAATTATACAGAGCTTTATCCGTTTATTAATGAAAAGGTAAAAGCAATTATTTGCTTGGGTATAGATAACACTAAATTAATTGAAGCTTTTAATGGTATGGTAGATATTATGGTGGAAACACAATTTATGAGTGAAGCTGTTAAAATTGCATACAAAATAGCTGAAGCTGGAGATAATGTATTGTTGTCACCAGCATGCGCCAGTTTTGATTTGTTTGAAAATTACGAGGATCGAGGGCGTCAGTTTAAAGAGGCAGTAAGAAATTTATAAAATCATTAATAGAAAGTGCAGCAACTTTTTAAAAACATAAAAGGAGATCGGTTAATTTGGGCAATTGTAGCATTGTTGGCTATTGTGTCCTTTTTACCCGTATATAGTGCTGCCAGTAATTTGGCTTACAAAGGAGGTGATGGAAACACCTTTGCTTTTTTTGTAAAACACTTCATGCATTTGTTTTTAGGTTTTGCCATTATGTACGGTGTGCATAAAATACCTTATCGGTATTTTAAAGGGTTGTCATTGGTCATGATTCCAGTGGTATTGGTGCTTTTAGGGGTAACAATGTTACAAGGTACAACCATTGCTGGGGCGAGTGCCAGTAGGTGGATTCAAATACCTTTTGTGGGGGTGTCGTTCCAAACTTCAACCTTTGCAGCAGTGGTTTTAATGGTTTATGTGTCACGGTATATGTCTAAAATAAAGGATAAACACGTTACGTTTAAAGAATCGATTATGCCATTGTGGCTACCCGTTTTTTTGGTATTGGTGCTTATTTTACCATCAAACTTTTCCACGGCAGCCATAATATTTTTAATGGTAACTATGTTGGTATTTATAGGGGGGTATCCGGTTCGTTATTTGGGGATTATTATGGGACTGGGAATAGTTGCTTTGACTATGTTTATCATGTTTGCGAAGCTTACTTCGGGTCCATTAAATGTTAAGGTAACAACCTGGGAGAACAGGATTAAAAATTATTCTAATGATGAAGATACTGAAGCCGATTATCAAATACAAAAAGCAAAAATTGCCATTGCTTCTGGAGGTATTAAAGGTGTGGGACCTGGAAAAAGCATTCAGAAAAACTTTTTACCACAGTCCTCATCCGATTTCATTTTTGCCATTATCATTGAAGAATATGGTTTGTTGGGAGGCTTTTTTATTATGATTCTGTATTTATGGTTGTTATTTAGAATTGTAATAGTTTCACAAAAGGCCGATACCGTTTTTGGTAAACTTTTAGTATTAGGTGTTGGATTGCCTATTGTGTTTCAGGCATTAATTAATATGGCGGTAGCTGTTGAATTGTTTCCGGTAACAGGACAAACCTTGCCTTTAGTTAGTAGTGGAGGAACTTCTATTTGGATGACCTGCTTGGCAATTGGGGTTATTTTGAGTGTAAGTGCTCATAGGCAGGAGATTATACAGCAAGAAAGTATAGAGGAAAATCCATTGGAAATTCTATCGGAAACAATTTAAGATATAAGTACATAAATTAGAAAGTATTTAAAGTGAAAGTGGATTAGTGACAAAGGAAAAAACATATAGAATTATTCTTTCAGGAGGTGGTACAGGAGGACATATCTATCCTGCTATTGCTATTGCTAATGAATTAAAGTATCGTTACCCAAATGCCACATTTTTGTTTGTTGGGGCTAAAGATAGAATGGAGATGGAAAAAGTACCACAAGCAGGTTATGAGATAAGAGGATTGTGGATTTCGGGTATCCAACGGCAACTGACCTTAAAGAATCTTATGTTCCCGTTTAAGTTGCTAAGCAGTTTGTGGAAATCGAGACAGATTGTAAGTGCATTTAAACCAGATGTGGTTATAGGTACTGGAGGTTTTGCTAGTGGACCTTTGTTGTATGTGGCCTCGTCAAAACACATTCCTAGTTTGATTCAGGAACAGAATTCTTACCCAGGTATTACTAACAAACTTTTAGCTAAAAAGGTTCGGAAAATTTGTGTGGCCTATGATGGATTGGAACGATTTTTTCCTGCAGATAAAATCATTAAAACAGGTAATCCAGTAAGAAAAGGGCTTTTGAATATAGAAATCAAAACGCTGGAAGCAAAGGCCTTTTTCAATTTAAAACATGGTAAGAACACTTTGTTAGTCTTGGGTGGAAGTTTGGGAGCTAGGCGTATAAATGAATTGATTGAACAAAAGCTTGATTTTTTAGACACTCAGAACCTCCAAATTATTTGGCAGTGCGGAAAATTGTATTATCAACAGTACAAAATATATAACAATACCAATGGTGTACAGGTGTATGAGTTTTTAAATAATATGGATATGGCTTATGCTGCTGCCGATGTTATTATTTCCCGAGCTGGAGCAAGTTCGGTGTCCGAACTGTGTATAGTTGGTAAGCCGGTAATATTTATTCCATCACCCAATGTGGCAGAAGACCATCAAACTAAAAATGCCATGGCCATAGTTAATGAAGATGCGGCTATGATGATAAAAGAAGAAGATTTGGAAGTGGATTTCGAAAATAAATTCAGTCAGTTGTTGGCGTCACCCGAAAAGCAAAATCAACTTAGTAAAAACATTCAAAGAATGGCTTACGTAAATGCAACTACACGCATTGCAGATGAAGTAGAAAAATTGTTGAAAGAATAATGGATTTTAAAAGCATATATAACGTGTATTTTATTGGTATTGGTGGTATAGGCATGAGTGCTTTGGCGCGTTATTTTGTGGCCAATAATAAGCGTGTTGCTGGATACGATAAAACACGAACTGAAATAACAGATGGCTTAATGGCATTAGGTGTCGAAATTCATTTTGAAGATGGAGTTAAAAATATAAATGAGTCTTTTTTAAATAAGGACAGCACTTTGGTAATTTACACACCGGCTATGCCAGTAGAGCATAATGAGTTAAATTATTTTGTAAATAATAATTTCAAGGTTTTTAAGCGCTCAAAAGTATTAGGGTTGATTACCGAAAACACATTTTGCTTGGCCGTAGCTGGAACCCATGGAAAAACCACCACGACCAGTATTTTAGGTCATTTGTTATACGAATGTAATAAACCTATAACAGCTTTTCTGGGTGGTATTAGTGAAAATTATAATTCTAACTTTATTAGTAATGGAACCGAAGTTACCGTAGTTGAAGCTGATGAGTTTGATCGTTCGTTTTTAACTTTAAAGCCAGACATGGCCTGCATAACCTCAATGGATGCTGATCATTTGGATGTTTACGGTGAAGCTGAAGCACTGAAAGACTCTTTTATGGATTTTGCTAAATGCCTAAAGCCTAATGGAAAGTTGTTTATTAAAAACGGATTGTCCATACAAGGTATAACCTATGGTATTGAAGATGAATCAGACTATAGTGTCCAAAATATTAAGATAGAAAAAGGAACCTATGTTTTTAATGTTAAGACACCAAAAAAGGTTCTAGAAAATTTAAAATTTAACCTACCAGGTAGACATAATTTGTCAAATGCATTAATAGCCTTGGCGATGGCTGTAGAGTATGGTTGCCCTCACCAGCAGCTCGTCAAGGCTTTAGCATCTTACAAAGGGGTAAAGCGCCGTTTTACTTACCATATTAAAACTGACGATTTTGTTTTTATAGACGATTATGCTCATCACCCACAAGAAATTAATGCTGTACATCAGGCAGTAAGGGAAATGTATCCTGGAAAGAAGGTGTTGGCTGTATTTCAACCGCATTTATATAGTAGAACACGTGATTTTGTGGAAGATTTTGCTGAAAGCTTGTCTAAGTTTGATGCTGTGATATTATTAGATATTTATCCTGCAAGAGAATTACCCATCGAAGGTGTAACATCGGCATGGTTACTAGGAAAAATAGATTTAAAAAATAAGCAATTGGTAAGCAAAGAGGAGTTGATATCCAGAATTCGCGAAAGTCAAGCCAATGTTGTTTTAACACTTGGAGCGGGAGACATAGGAGAAGAAGTGAAACATATTAAAAAAGAATTTAGTATTGCGAGTTAATTGGAATTTTATAAAAATGTTGTTGCTGTTAAGTACAGTAGTGTTTCTTTTTGCATTTGCCACAGCAAGGAATACGGCTAGAAAAGTATCACAGCCAAATGTAAAGTTTTTAGGAGAGAATAATCTATTTATAACTAATCAAACTGTTAGTAAATTGTTAATACAAAATCGGCAAGGGGTTACAAATATGCTTAAAGAAACTTTAGATTTGAATGAATTAGAACAATCTCTGAATTCTAACCCAATGATTAAGTCGGCAGAAGTCTATGTGTCTGTAAATGGTACTCTTAATGCCGATATTGAGCAAAAAAAGCCATTAGCAAGGGTAAGTACAAATGGATCATATTACATTGATGATGAAGGTTTGTTTATGCCACTATCGAGTAATTATTCGGCAAGAGTACCTTTGGTAACAGGTCATGTTGAAAAAAACAACTTAAAAAGCATATATAAAATAGCCAAAAAAGTTAGTTCAGATGAGTTTTTAAAAAAGAGTGTGATAGAAATTCACCAAAACAGCAAAGGCGAGATTTTTTTAAGATTAAGGCGTTGCGATTTTGTGGTAAAACTAGGGACAATTGAGTTTTTAGATAAAAAAATTAATAACCTAAAAGTGTTTTATAAAAAGAATCTAAAGGAAAATACACTTAACAGGTATAGTAAAGTTAATTTACAATTTGATAATCAAGTGGTCTGTACCAAAATATAAAACATGGAACAAAATTTAGCAGTAGGTTTAGACATAGGTACCACAAAAATAGTGGCCATGATTGGTCGTAAAAATGAGTACGGTAAAGTTGAGATTTTAGGCATTGGAAAATCTAAAAGCTTAGGGGTTCATCGTGGTGTTGTAAATAATATTACACAAACCATTCAGTCTATACAACAAGCCGTTCAAGAAGCTGAAGTTTCAGCCGATATGAAAATTGACGGTGTTACCGTAGGTATAGCAGGACAACATATTCGTAGTTTACAGCATAGCGATTATATAACAAGACCCAATTCAGAAAATGTAATAGACGATAATGATATTGACAGACTTATAAACCAGGTTCATAAACTGGTTATGCTCCCGGGAGAGGAAATCATCCATGTACTTCCTCAAGAGTATAAAGTTGATGGTCAAGGTGAAATAAAAGAACCTATTGGGATGTATGGTGGTCGTTTGGAAGCGAATTTTCATGTGGTAGTAGGTCAAGTGTCTTCCATAAGAAACATTGGTCGTTGTGTACAAAGTTCAGGATTGAGTTTAGAAGGCATCACATTAGAACCCTTGGCTTCAGCAAATGCGGTATTGAGTCAGGAAGAAAAAGAGGCAGGAGTAGCATTGATTGATATTGGAGGAGGAACCACCGATCTTGCCATTTTTAGAGATGGCATTATTAGGCATACAGCTGTAATTCCTTTTGGAGGTAACGTTATTACCGAAGATATTAAGGAAGGGTGCTCTATTATAGAAAAGCAGGCTGAATTATTGAAAATAAAATTTGGGTCGGCATGGCCAGGAGAAAACAAGGATAATGAAATTGTATCTATACCAGGGTTACGAGGTCGTGAGCCCAAGGAAATTACCCTTAAAAACCTATCAAAAATAATCCATGCACGTGTGGTAGAGATTATTGAACAGGTTTATGTCGAAATTAAAAATTATGGTCACGAAGAACAAAAAAAGAAGTTAATAGCAGGAATCGTACTAACGGGAGGTGGTAGTCAATTAAAACATTTGAAACAGCTTGTGGAATATATCACAGGTATGGATACTCGAATAGGATACCCTAACGAACATCTTGCAGGAGATAGTGATGAAGATATAACCAGTCCGTTGTATGCTACAGCGGTAGGATTGGTTTTGGACGGGTTGAAACGTCAGGAAAGAAGAAAAAAAGAAGCTATAGAAGCTGAAGTACAGGGAAGTAATCTTGTTGATGAAATAGAATCACAGGAGCCTCCTGTAAAACAACGGCGTTCATTTTTAGATAAATTAACCGAGCGTGTTAAGGATTTTTTAGATAACGCCGAATAGAATAAAAATAATCCATTGATAAAATAATAAGTTAAAAATTAAGTATAAATACCAGTAAACTAGAATTTATGAGCAGCAAGAAAGAATTCGAAAGCATTGCATTTGATTTACCCAAAAACCAATCAAATGTCATTAAAGTTATTGGTGTTGGCGGTGGTGGTAGTAATGCTATAAACCACATGTTCCAACAAGGAATTAAAGGTGTAGATTTTTACATTTGTAATACCGATGCCCAAGCACTTCAAAACAGCGGAGTTCCTAACAAGATCCAATTAGGGGTACACCTTACTGAAGGCTTAGGTGCGGGTGCAAATCCAGAAATTGGTGAGCAATCTGCCGTAGAAAGTTTTGAGGAAATCTCACGCATGTTGGATACCAACACTAAAATGGTATTTATCACTGCTGGAATGGGTGGTGGTACTGGTACAGGAGCTGCGCCGATTATAGCTAAAATGGCTAAGGATTTAGATATTTTAACGGTTGGTATTGTAACGATGCCTTTCCAGTTTGAAGGTAAAATGCGTTTGGAGCAATCGCAAAAAGGCATCGAAAAATTAAGGGATGTAGTCGATTCACTAATAGTTATCAACAATAACAAACTTCGTGAAGTGTATGGTAATCTTGGTTTTAAAGCAGGGTTCTCCAAAGCGGACGAGGTGTTGTCTACTGCTGCTCGTGGTATAGCTGAAGTAATCACACATCACTACACCCAAAACATTGATTTACGTGATGCTAAAACAGTATTGAGCAATAGTGGCACTGCTATTATGGGATCTGCAATGGCTTCAGGCCAAAACCGAGCCCAAGAAGCTATAAGGAAAGCCTTAGATTCACCCTTGCTTAACGACAATAAAATTACAGGAGCTAAAAATGTATTGTTGCTTATTGTTTCTGGTTCACATGAAATCACCATTGATGAAATTGGAGAAATTAATGATCATATTCAAGATGAAGCTGGTCATGGAGCGAATATTATCATGGGGGTAGGTGAAGATGAATCCTTAGAAGAGTCTATTGCAGTGACCATTATAGCTACTGGGTTTAATGTAGAACAACAAGATGAAATATCAAATACCGAAACAAAAAAAGTAATTCATTCTCTTGAAGAAGAGCATGATTTATTGGCTAAGGATAGAGATCCCGTAATTATTACTCCAGTAATAGAAATGGAAGAAAAGAATGCCAAGAAAGAACCACCAATAGTAAGGCACACCTTGGACTTAGAAGATGAGAATGTCGAGGTTAAACAAACCAAACAAAAGCTCGAAAATCAACAGTCGAAGAAAATAACCATTTCAAATGATTGTGATATTAATCTAATACCTACTTCAGAATTCATTAAGAATATTGATGTTGAGTGTGAAGAAGTATTTGCAAAGGTTCACGAAGAAGACGATTTTATCATAAAACCGGTAACTGTTGTTTCTAAACAAAAAGAGGATATAGTTGAGGAAGAGCAGCAAATTACATTAACCTTTGATTTGCCATTAACCTCTGACAATAATGTTGAAGAAGACCCCCTTGAGCCACTAGTTAATGAAAAGGTGAAAAAGATTCCAGTGAAAGACTATATTGAACTTATTACGGTTACAGAAGCCAATGAAGATGGTGAAGTGCGTTATGCCTTAGATGATTATATTGAGTTGGAATCTGCTATGAACAATATGAAGAAAAAAGAAACTGTAGATAAAATAGATGAGGATATTGTTTTCGAAAAGAAAGTTATTGTAGAGGATACAGTTGAAGAAGAGGTAACTACAGATGAGGTTGACCCAATAAATATGCCTATATCCCAGTTGCTAAAAGAACGTGCCGAAGAGCGTAAACGTAAAATGAAAGACTTTAATTATAAGTTTAACAATGCGAAGATAGATGACATTGAAAAAGTGCCTGCTTATAAACGCCAAGGGGTAGATTTAAGTGAAGTGAAGCACTCTTCGGAAATAGATATGTCCAGAACCAGTATTGGTTTGGATGATAATGATGATATTCAATTAAGAAGTAATAATTCCTTTTTACACGATAATGTTGATTAAGGTATAAAAGTCTACTGACCTTACTTAGTTATGAACCCGAAAAGCTTTCTCACCTTTTTGGGTTTTTTTATGATTTACATAGAGTAATTTCATTATTTTTGCATGCCCATAAGGTGATGAATTGTAACCAATACGTTTAAAACAATGAGTTTACAACAAGATGTAATGACAGCATTAAAAGATGCGATGAAATCTAAAGATCAGACGGCCTTAACAGCTCTAAGGGCAGTTAAATCGGCTATTTTATTGGTGCAGACTGAAAGTGGTGCTAAAGCCGAGCTAACAGAAGAGCAAGAGCTTAAAATCCTTCAAAAGCAAGTAAAGCAACGTAAGGATAGTGCAGCTGTTTATATAGAGCAAGGGCGTCAGGATTTGGCTGCTCCAGAGCTTGCCGAGGCAGAAATCATAGCTCGGTTTTTACCCGATGCTTTAAGTGAAGAAGAGATAGAAAAAGTGGTGGTGGCAACTATTGCAAATGTTGGTGCACAGGGTATGAAAGACATGGGTAAGGTTATGGGTATTGTAAGTAAGGAGTTAGCAGGTAAGGCAGATGGTAAAACCATATCTACTATTGTAAAAGCTAAATTAACTTAGTAAAATAAATGGCCACGTAGCTCAGCTGAATAGAGCACTGGATTTCGGCTCCAGCGGTCGGGGGTTTGAATCCCTCCGTGGTCACATATAAATTGTTTAATAAGAAAAAAACGCTCAAATAATCTTGAGCGTTTTTTTTGGATTACTTCCAAAGTGGAATTATGAAAAAAAAGAGAATCGAATTAATTCCTGAAGCCAAGTGTATAAGTTTAGGGTTTTCTAGAATTTGTAAGTAAAGCTTCTATTTGTAATGTAGAGCTTTGTTAGATATATAATCCTTATTGATTTAATTTTATTATTCTTAAAACATAAATATTTTTTATGTATTTCGGCTTAGCTATATGAAATAAAGGGTTTTATATTTATTTTGTATATCATACCCATTCTCTTTAAAAAATTTTATAATTACCTTAGCATGAAAGGGAAATAAAATGAATTTCTTATGATTTATGACTTTTATACGACAATGAAGAGTGATATCTTCTTTAATAAATTTGAAGTCGGAAACCTATTGTTTGTTGAGTATAAATGTCCCCTTGAACAGGATACGGTAGAAATATGGTCGCAATACGATTATATAATTTACATATTGAGTGGAGAAAAAACATGGAGTACAAAGGAGTCGAACTGGCTGGTCAAGAAAGGTGAAGCCATATATGTTAAAAAAGGAGCTTCAGTAATCAAACAAAATTTAAAGGAGGATTTTTGTATGATTGGTGTTTTTTTTTCAGACGATATCATAAAGTTTAGTCTAAAGGATGAAATAAAAAACATTCCGATTAGGAATATTGAGGGAGCCACCTCCTTTATTATAGACCGAATTAATCTGAATATTGAAATCGAAACTTTTTTTCAATCCTTATTGGGGTATTTTTACGATACCAACAAACCGCTAAATAGTTTACTTCAGTTAAAGGCTAAAGAACTTATCTTAAGTTTGGTTACAAGTAATGATAATTTGAAGATTGCTTCATATTTAAAAAATACGACACTGAACAACTTACCGTCACTACCTAATATTATGGAAGCCAATTTTCATTACAATTTGAGTTTAGATCAATTGGCAAAACTTTGTCATAGAAGTAAGTCCAGTTTTAAGCGTGATTTTAAAAATCATTATAATATTAGTCCAGGGAAATGGATTATAGAAAGACGTCTAAAAAAGGCTGCTGAACTCCTAAAATATAATCCAGATACGATTTCTCAAATTGCTTATGATTGTGGGTTTGAAAGTGTAGCACATTTTAGCAGAACATTTAAATCGCAATACGGTAAAACACCATCTTCTTATAGAAAACTAGACTAAAGAACTTCAAAGAGCGAGTCTGGGCTTCTCAGTCAAAACATTGAGCTTTTTTGAATAATACAAACTCTATTTGTTCTATTCCTTTGCATTGAAACTAATAAACAGTTTAATCATGCTTAAGGAAAAAACAGCTATTTCATGGGTTGCATTAACCGAGAAATTAGCAACAAAGTTTAAGGAAAGAGCTAAAATGCATGACGAAAATGGAGGCTTCGTTTATGATAACTACGAAACCTTAAAAAAACACCATTATTTTTCTGCGATGATTCCCAAATCATTAGGAGGCCAAGGCGTAAGCTACAAGTACATGTGTGAATGCTTAAAAATAATAGGCAAATCATGTGGTTCTACGGCGTTGGCTTTGTCCATGCACCAGCATTTGATTGCGGCTAGCATGTGGAAATATTATATGGATGGATCTAATGAAGTGCTGTTGAAAAATGTAGCCAAACATGAACTTGTACTTATTAGCACAGGAGCAAGGGATTGGCTGAGCTCTAATGGGGATCTTAAAAAGACCCAAGGCGGTTATCTATTTACAGCTAAGAAACATTTTGCCAGTCAGTCTGCCGCAGGTGATTTAGTAATTACCAGTGGTATTTTTAAGGATGAAAATAGGAGTAGTTTGGTTTTGCACTTTGGGGTGCCTGCAAATTCCATCGGGGTCACTATTTTGGATGATTGGCATGTTATGGGAATGCGTTCCACTGGATCACAAACCATTGTTTTTGACAATGTATTCATTCCAGATTCTGCTATTTCATTAGAAAGACCTCAAGGTGAATACCATGGTGTTTGGAATGTTGTTATACCAGTAGCCATGCCACTTATAATGTCCGCATATGTGGGCATTGCTGAGGGTGCCTTTCATGAAGCCTTTAGCATAGGGAAAAATTATTCAAGAAACCATAAGCATCTTACTTATATCGTGGGTAAAGCCTATAACGCTTACTTAATGGCATTGACCCAATGGCAACATATGGTGCAATTGACTGGAGATCTACAATTTACACCAAGTAGTAGAACAACTACCGATATTCTAAGCCTAAAAACTAATGTTACAGAGGCTTGTATATCTACAGTTGACCAATGCATGGATATGATCGGGGGACAAAGTTTCTATAAATCCCATATTATTGAAAGGATGTTTAGGGATGTTCAAGCTGGAAACTTTCACCCTTTGCCCAAATGGGATCAATATGACTTTACTGGGCGTCAATTGCTTAGCGATTAAAGGGATAAATAGAAAGATAATATAAACTTTAAAAACAATAATTATGGAACTCATTAAAATAATTTCAATTGTAATAAGTCTTTTAGCGGCTGCTGTATTTACGCTTACAATTTGGAACGGGATAAAAAAATCTAATTTAGACATAGCATTAAGAACATCTTATAAAAAGCTATTACTTATTAGTATAGGTTTTTGGGTTGTAACAATTTACATTTTAACCTTAACGGAAACTTTTGCATATAACCTTGAAGATGCATTTCCCAAATTCTTGATTGGTCTATTTGTGCCAGTAGTTGGCGTATTACTTTTGTTTAAAAGCAGTGACTTTAGAACAATACTTAATGCTATGTCTTTTAAGGATCTAGCATTGGGACAAACATGGCGGGTTTTAGGGTCAATCTTCTTCTTAGTGGCTATATGGGGCATAGGGCCTAAAGCATTTATGGCTTCGGGGTATGGTGATGCCGCAACAGGTATTATCGCTATACTGACCTTGGTTTCCCTCTTAAGAAGTAGCAAATGGTCAAAACCTGGGTTATGGCTGTTAACGGTAGTAGGTACCACCGATTTATTGATGGTGCTCTTCATTTTGTTATCTCACTATCCTATTTGGTTCGATAGTATACCAAACACGGCTATGGCAGGTTCTTTTCCTATGATGCTAATTATTGGAATAGCGGCTCCAATAGCCCTACTGCTACACATTTTTACATTACGAAAATTGGTGTTGAAAAAATCAATTCAAACAGACGCTTTAAAATCATAAAAAATGGAAGCAGAAAAAAAATATTTTACCAGGGCTTATATATCATTCTTTGAAGCATTAGAAAGAAATAATAATCGCGAATGGTTTGTGCTAAACGAATCCAAATATGAGCATGATGTGAATGAGCCATTTAATCGACTTGTCGAAGATGTATTGGAAACCGTTAAATCTGAAGATTCATCGATTAATATTCAAGTGAGTGATGCAGTATTCAGGATTCAAAAGGATATGAGATTCAATAAAGATGGTAATCCTTATAAATTATTTAAGTCGGCATTGATTAGTGCTAAAGGAAGAAAACATAGGGAAGTACCAGGGTTTTATATCGAAATAGGAGCCAAGTATATCAAAATTGCTATGGGATGTTTCAAACTCTCACCAACTCAAATGAAGAAGATTGAATATCACATGAATCAGATTAACGTTTTTACAGAAAATGCCCGATTCAAAAGCACCTTTGGTGAGTTAATCCGAGGAGGGAATAGTGCAGTATTTCAAACCATTATACCTGTTCATATAATAGACAATGTGGGATTAAATCAACTCTTACTAACGTATTGGCAAATGTCAAAACCAGTGATAGATACTTTTAAAACAATATTAAATGGTCAACTATGAATACGATTAAAAAAATAAAAAATTCAACAAACCAATTTGCCATTAACTGGGCAAGATTTGTGATTAAAAACAAATGGTATGTTTTCGTTTCAGCGGTACTGTTAACAATCGCTTTAGGGCTACAAGGCGCTATGAAATTTGATGGTGATTACCATGTGTTCTTTAGTAAATCCAATCCTGAACTCGAAGCCTTTGATGCTTTACAGGATAAGTACACCAAGGATGATAATGTTATATTGGTGTTATCACCAAAGAACAAAAATGTCTTTACACAAGAGAATTTAACCGCCATTGAGGAATTGACCGAGGAGGCTTGGAATACACCCTATTCATCTAGAGTCGATGCTATTACCAATTTTCAACATACCAAAGCAGAGAATGACGATCTATATGTCGACGATTTGTTATACGATTCCGGTAATAAGAGTGACTCTGAAATGGAGGCCATTAGGGGTATTGCGTTAACCGAACCCATGTTGGTCAATAGGATTATTAATGAAGAGGGGAGTGTAACTGCGGTTAACATAACAGTTCGACTCCCAGGGGAAGATAGTGCCCTAGAAGTGCCTGAAGTGATGAATTACGTTAGGGAAATGGTTGATAAGTTTCGGGAAAAATATCCTCAATTCGAAATCCATACCTCAGGTATGGTGCCTTTAACCACGGCTTTTTTTGAGGCTTCTATGAAGGATATGGCTCTTACGGGTATTATGCTGCTTATTGTTATTTTAACCACCTTTATTCTAACACGAAGTTTTCAAAGCACCTTAGCTACCCTCTTAGTGGTGCTGTTTTCCATGATCAGTGCGGTCGGTTTTGTAGGCATTATAGGTGTAAAATTAACACCGCCCTCGTCCGTGTTCCCTACCATGATTTTAACCTTGGCGGTTGCTGATAGCATCCATATATTAATTACCATGCTTCAGAAAATTAGAAAGGAGGGTATGGATAAATACGGTGCTTTAATTGAATCGATGCGATTAAATTTTATGCCGGTTTTCATAACCAGTCTAACAACGGTTATTGGCTTCTTGACTATGAATTTTGGCGATGTGCCACCATTTTGGGACTTAGGTAATATAGTAGCATTTGGTATGACTATGGCCTTCTTGTACTCGACAACAGCCTTACCAGCACTTATGGCAATTCTTCCATTTAAGAGGGTTGATAAGAAAGTTTCTAGCAAGACTTCTAGGTTTAATTTTGACTGGTATACTGGATTTTCAAGTTTGGTAATTAAACAGCCCATTACAGTTACTGTTATTTCCTTAGCAATTATTGTTGGATTGACTTATTTATCGACCAAAAATAGCTTTAATGACGAGTTTATCAATTATTTTGATCAAACCGTTCAATTTAGATCTGATACCGATTATATAAGTGACAACTTAACGGGGGTTTATAACGTAGAGTATTCCATCGGTAGTGGTGAGAGTGGCGGTATAAATAACCCAAACTATTTAAATAAGCTAAACGAATTTGAGAATTGGCTATACGAACAACCTGAAGTTATTCATGTAAATGCCTTTAGTGAAGTAGCTCGACGCATTAATAGATCAATGCATGGGGATGATGAGGCGTACTATAAGATTCCGAATTCACGCGAGGAAGCTGCGCAGTATTTACTGCTTTATGAATTATCCTTACCATTTGGGTTGGATTTAAACAACCAGATTAATGTGGATAAATCTGAGTCTAGAGTTACCGTTACTGTTAAAAATTTGGACAGCCCAAGTATGATTGCGTTTGCCAAAAGGGGCGAGGATTGGTTAAGGAACAATGCTCCTGAATATATGCATGCCATCGGAGTAAGCCCAATGCTCATGTTTTCTAAACTCGGATTCAGACAAGCGGATAGCATGTTTACAGGAAACATTATAGCACTTGTATTAATTTCTTTGGTGCTTATGTTGGCCTTAAGGAATTTTAAATTAGGCCTGTTAAGTTTAGTGCCAAATGTGGCGCCTGTATTGGTCGGTTTTGGAATCTGGGCATTATACAAGGCACAAATCAATACTGGAATGGTCATAGTATTTGGTATGACACTGGGTATCATCGTAGACGATACGGTACACTTCATGAGTAAATTCCTGAGAGCCAGAAGAGAGTATGGCTATAGTCCACATCGAGCTGTAGAATATGCCTTTCAAACAGTAGGCAAGGCCTTGGTTACGACAACCATAGTGTTATTATCTGGTTTTGCGGTCCTTTCAACTTCCTCCTTTGCACTAAATAGCTATATGGCCAGAATTACGGTAGTTATTATAATAGCAGCACTAATCATAGACTTCGTGTTACTGCCTGCCGTGTTAATATTATCAAGCCCAATAAAAAAAGCTAAGAGAAAGTATACCTCAATATTATTTTATAGATAACAATTAAAAACAAAAGAAAATGAAGAATGTATTATTTACAGTAGTTCTATCGCTTGCCCTTTATACAGTTAGCCAAGCACAGGATAGAGGATTAGAGATCGCAAAAGCAGCTGAAAAAGCTGATCTGGGATTTAAGAGTTTAACCTCCGATTTAAAAATGGTTTTAAGGAATAAGAACGGACAGGTTAGTGAACGTGCTTTAGAGGTGAGAACCCTCGAGTTGGTTGAAGATGGTGATAAATCACTGATTGTATTTAGCAGCCCCAAGGATGTTAAGGGAACGTCTACCTTAACCTATACCCATAAGGTTGGACCGGACGATCAATGGTTGTATTTACCTTCGATTAAAAGAGTGAAACGTATTTCTTCCAATAACAAATCAGGACCTTTTGTGGGAAGTGAATTTGCTTACGAAGATTTGTCTTCACAGGAAGTTGAGAAATACACTTACAAATTTTTGAAGGAGGAAAATAACCACTTGGTGGTTGAACAATATCCAGTCGATCCAAAGTCAGGATATACCAGAAGAGTAGTGACCTATAACAAGGGTGCTGGCTACCGCATAGAAACCATAGAGTTTTATGATAGGAAAAATGCCCTATTAAAGACCTTGACTTATAGTGACTATAAGCTTTATAAGAATAAATTCTGGAGAGCAGCTAAACTGAATATGGTGAACCACCAAAGTAAAAAGGAAACACTGTTGGAATTTTTAAACTACGATTTTGATATGAACCTAACAGATGATGATTTCACCCAAAATGCTTTAAAGAGAAGTTGAAATCGTGATGTTTCGATTTTGATTTGTTGGTTGATGTTTTGATTTGGGAGCCATTATTAAAGCCTCCAATGTTTTAAAATTGGAAACAAAATTACAGCTATTAAGTAAGTTCATAACAGTTTGTAGATACATGGGGCTATAGTGAATTAATAAGATGAAACAAAAAAGGGTTAATGATGAAAAAACATATAATTTATATTTTAATAGGTTTGTTTCTAAGTTTTACACATGCTCAAGATGAAACTCCTGGGAAAAAACTCCATCATGATCTAGAGCTGGATATTGAATTAGAAAATAGATATTTTCTGGAAGCACCGGCATTCTATTCACAGACAAGATACTATCCATCGTTGGCATTAAAACCTAAATATACTATAGATTTGAATGGGGGTGGTAATAGTATTAATATTGAGGGGTTTGTAAGGGTTGATCGTGATGATGAAAGAACTCATTTTGATTTTAGGGAATTCTATTTCCATAAGGTAAAAGGGAACTGGGAGTTAAGTATTGGTTTGAAAAAAGTCTTTTGGGGTGTTACCGAGAGTAACCACTTGGTTGATGTTATCAATCAGACAGATGCCATTGAAAGTTTTGATGGTGAAGAAAAACTGGGGCAACCCATGGTACAATTTTCAATTTACACAAATTTGGGAACTTTCGATCTTTTTTATTTGCCCTATCACAGAAAAAGAACCTTGCCAGGAGCAAAAGGACGATTCAGATATCCAGTAATCATTAAAACTGATGATGTGCTTTACGAAAGTTCGGTAAAAGAATGGCATCAGGATGTTAGTTTAAGATACGGAAATAGCTTTAACAGTGTTGATTTAGGATTATCGTATTTTTATGGAACAGGACGGGAACCCCTTGTTCAGTTTAATGCCCAAGGAGTTGCGGCCTTATATCCCATTATTCATCAAGTAGGCCTTGATCTGCAAATTACCAATAATACCTTTTTATGGAAACTGGAATCTATTTATAGGTCAAGTGGGCTTCAGAAATTTTTAGCGCTTACGGCTGGATTTGAATATACCATTAGTAACATAAAAAGTTCAGGTATTGATATTGGGTTGATACTTGAGTATCTTTATGATGAAAGGGGAGATCTTGCATTTAGTGCTTTACAAAATGATCTTTTTTTTGGTTCGAGAATTGCCTTTAATGATGTGCAGGACACCTCCATTCTATTGGGAATTATAACCGATTTGGAAAAGAGTAGTAAAATTATTGGTATTGAAGCCTCAAGGAGAATGGGAAACACTATGAAACTCGAGTTAGAAGGGCGTCTATTTAATAATATAGCCGATAATGAACCTTTCTTGTCAAATTTTAAAAAGGATAGTTTTATAGGCTTGACACTAATAAAATATTTTTAGTCTATATCGCCTATTAATAGGTAAAATATTAAGAAATCATTTTGCAAGTATAACAAAATATGAAGAAAGATAGTTTCGAAAAATTAACTCTAACTATTACTAGGCAAAGACTTTTTACAGAACGAATTTCAGGGAATCAGGTATAAAAATCATTGATTGGAGTCTATTTTAAAAAATTACCAAAGCCTTGAATTTAAGAATGTATTTGCAATCTATTATTTTCTTGCTAAGAGGTGAATGAAAAGAGTAAAATATTGGCTATGACGTTTATGTTACTCTACTTGATTCTGGAACCTTCAATTATTATTGGTCGACGGAGAGTTTTTTACTCATTATTGTTTACACCTGCAAAGTATTTAACAATGATATTGCCTTAAAAAAGACCAAAACTTTTTTGAGATTGAAAATATTTAGTTTCAACAGTTTTAATAAAATAAGGTCTCAAGTCCAATCTTTCCATAATTTAAATTCTCTAGTCAGTTGGGCGTAATTGATAAACCTTGTGCTTTTTAACCAATAAATTATCTTTTTTAAAAGGATTAACGTAATTTCGAAATAGTAAAGGCGTTATTTATAAAGTGATTTTTAGTTTTCTTATAATAAAATATACACTGGGCAGTAAAATTATACTAGGTATTTTCTTTGCAGCACTAGCTTATATGTTTTTTCATTTTGCTATAAAAATGATTGAAATGGGCTATGTGCTAAAACACAGGAAACCATACTACGTGCATTTTTATTGGTTTAAAAGAAGACTTAGTAAAGACCAAAAACAAATTCTGAAAACCAAATTTAGATTTTACAATAAATTAACCGATAAAAATAAACGCTATTTTGAACATCGTGTGGCCTCCTTTATTATTGATAAAGATTTTATTGGAAGGGGTGGATTGGTTGTAAATGATGAAATAAAAGTGTTACTTGCTGCAACGGCTGTCATGCTAACCTTTGGCTTTAGGGACTTTTATATTGGTTTGATATCTAAAATTGTTGTTTATCCTACTAAGTTTTATTCTAAATCCAATAACGCCTATCACAAGGGGGAGTTTAATCCCAAACTCAAGGCTTTGGTGCTGTCTTGGGAAGATTTTGTAAAGGGGTTTGACATTGATAATGATAATTTGAATTTAGGTATCCATGAATTTACACATGCCATTCACATCAATAGTATTAAGGAACGTGATATAAGCTCTACTATTTTTAGTGATTCGTTTAAAGAGCTTTCTGAATTGCTGTCTAAAGATGAAACCCTTAGAAATACCATCACATCATCTAAATACTTTAGAAAATATGCTTATACTAACCAATTTGAATTTTTAGCGGTAGCCATAGAAAATTTTATAGAAACCCCATGCGATTTTAAGAGTGAGTTTCCACAGGTATATGCTAAAATTAAGCAGATGCTTAATTTTAATTATGCGGGGTATTAATAAAAAAAACAAGAGGTCAAAAAAGAACTTTGACCCCTTGGTACACTTTTTATAACTGACCTCTTAATTCGCCTCCTGGATATGCAACAGTATGAACATTTACATAGATTTTGCCATTTCTGATGGCCCAAATAAGGCCAGACATATTTCCTGCTAATCCTCCAATAATATCGTCGGCCATTATTACACCTTCAGCTAATATTCCATTTGAAGTACCTGAGGGTTGCCCATTTATATTGTTGTAAAGCCATACAACCGGACCTCCATTTGCTCCCGCTTCTGCCATATGAAAGTGAGACATCGTTACATTTTCAATGTTAGCAACAATAAGCTTATAATAAATCCAACTTTCGTCTTCGCTTATCCTTACTATTGCTTGACCTGTAGCATTAGTCTCTACAGGATTAGGGAATTCGTTATCTCCAGATAAATGAGTCGTAAAGTTAAATTTGACTTTGTCAGACTTTTTAGAGTTTACTGTCCTAGAGGTTAGAGCATTCTCCTGTAAGTTGCCTTCAAGGTTTAGTTGTTCGGTAGAGCATCTTGTAATGAAGAGGCAGAAAATAGCCAATAGCATGATGCGCATCAAAATTTTGGTTTGAGTTTTCATAACTTTTTTTTAAAGAATTAATTAATAATTTTTTTTACCAAGTAGAAGTAGGTAAAGAAATGGTTTGTAGTTGGTTATAACTAAATATACGAATTATTTTGTTAAAATGATTGAAAGCACTTTTAATGGCTATTAATTCCGATTAACATCATATAATCTATCAAATGTATGATTAAAGTCATAATATATTTTGCCTCGGTTTCATAATTTTAAAGTTATCAAGCATATACTATTAAACCATGATACGTAAGGCACCAATTTCAACGATAATGACCGAGCATGTTATTACGTTACGTAAGAAAGATAGCCTTGAAAAGGCAGAGAAAATTTTTAAAAAGCATAATATCAGACATATTCCCATTGTAACCAATAATGTGGTAATAGGTATGTTAAGCAAAACCGATTTGCTGCGTCTTAAGTTTTCAGATTATGGAGAAAAAGAAAATATGGATTCAGATGCATTTGTATACCATATGTTTACTATTGAGCAGATCATGCAACAAAAAATAGTTACGGTATCTTCTTCAAATTCTATAAAGGAAGTAGCTGAAATTTTTGCGACTAAAGAGTTTCATGCATTGCCAGTGGTAGATAACAATAAGTTGGTAGGTATTGTTACTACTACTGATATTATTAAATATCTTTTAAGTCAGTTTTAAGTTTTAATGATTACTGATAATTATCATAAATGGTTTTGTCTTAATGATGTAATTTTAATTGTAATTTAAAAATGGATGAACTATGAAAGCATTGACTCCAGTTTCAGAAATAATGACAAAAAATCTTATTGCTTTAAATACAAACGATGACTTGACCAGAGCCGAAGCCTTATTCAAAAGGCATCATATTAGGCATATTCCTGTGGTGAAGGAAGAATCCATAATAGGTATGTTAAGTTACACCGATTTGTTAAAAATTAGTTTTGCTGATGCTACTGATGATGACCGAGATATAGATACTGTAGTTTACAATATGTTTAGTATAGAACAGGTTATGACAAAAAATTTGGTCACGGTAAGTAGTAGTACAACCATTAAAAAAGTAGCTAAAATATTAGCAGAAAAGGAATTTCATGCTTTACCTGTTGTAGACGATTCAATTCTGGTAGGCATCGTAACCACAACCGATTTGATTAAATATATGCTAAAACAGTTTTAAGCGTTGGCAATTTTCTTTAAATCACTAATGGTTTCCAATGGATTACTGCTTTTAAATACATAGCTACCAGCAACCAAAACATCGGCACCTGTATCGACTAACTTTTTTGCGTTTTTGTTAGTTACACCGCCATCAATTTCAATGCGTGTTTTTGCGTTTTTACGAAGAATAAGTGCTTTTAGTTGAGCTATCTTATTATAAGTGTTCTCAATAAAGCTTTGTCCACCAAAACCAGGGTTAACACTCATTAAGCAAACTAGGTCTATATCGTTAATGGTATCTTCCAAAACATTAACATTAGTATGGGGGTTAAGGGCAACACCAGCTTCCATGCCTTTGGCTTTTATGGCTTGTAACGTTCTATGTAAATGGGTGCATGCTTCATAATGAACCGTTAAAACATTGCTGCCTAGATTAGCAAAGGTTTTTATATAACGGTCCGGATCTACAATCATTAAATGTACATCAATGGTTTTTTTTGCATGCTTGGCAATGGCTTGTAAAACAGGCATGCCAAAAGAAATATTGGGAACAAAAACACCATCCATAATATCGATATGAAACCAATCTGCATCACTTTGGTTTACCATTTCAATATCACGTTGTAGATTAGCAAAATCGGCTGCTAAAATAGAGGGGGCAATTAACTTAGAACTCATTGGAGGTAGTGATTTTATATGTTTGTGCAAATATAGAAAACTCTTTTTTGAAGTCTCTCTCCTTTGGGTAGAGATTTCGAGTTAAAAATAAACCCCCGGTAATCAGCCGGGGGTCCTTTCATCAATCAAAAAACGAACAGTTATGTGAAACTGTTTGTAGCCGTAATTTAGGGGTAATTACATAATTATCCTAAATAAGTTTTTAAAATTTTACTGCGCGAGGTGTGTTTTAAGCGGCGAATGGCTTTTTCCTTTATTTGTCTCACACGTTCCCGAGTTAAATCGAAAGTTTCTCCAATTTCTTCTAAGGTCATAGGGTGTTGGTTGCCTAAGCCAAAATATAAACGAATAACATCTGCTTCACGAGGTGTTAAGGTTTCTAAAGCACGTTCAATTTCTGTGCGCAAAGACTCGTGTAATAATTCTTTATCTGGGTTTGGAGATTCTCCACTATTTAATACATCATATAAGTTAGAATCTTCACCTTCAACCAATGGCGCGTCCATACTTACATGGCGACCAGAGTTTTTCATGGATTCCTTAACATCGTTAATGGTCATGTCCAACTCTTTTGCAATCTCTTCTGCACTTGGAGGGCGCTCATGGCTTTGCTCTAAAAAGGCAAAAGTCTTATTAATCTTATTAATAGATCCAATTTTATTAAGCGGTAAACGTACAATACGGGATTGCTCGGCCAAAGCCTGAAGAATCGATTGACGTATCCACCAAACCGCATAGGAGATAAATTTAAAACCACGAGTTTCATCAAAACGTTGGGCAGCTTTAATTAAACCCAAATTACCTTCATTTATCAAATCGGGAAGGGTTAAGCCTTGATTTTGATATTGTTTGGCTACAGAAACCACGAAACGTAGGTTAGCCTTGGTTAACTTTTCTAAAGCGACTTGGTCACCAGCTTTAATACGTTGTGCCAATTCTACCTCTTCATCAGCAGTAATTAAATCTACTTTGCCAATTTCTTGCAAATATTTGTCTAACGAAGCAGTTTCCCTGTTTGTAACCTGCTTCGTAATTTTAAGTTGTCTCATGTAATGCTATCGATATTTTATAGGGATTGCAATTCTTTTCTAGTAGTTATACGTAAGAATAACAGTAAATGTTACAAAAGATTAAAATTATTTTAAATCTTGATTAAGTTTTTGTCGTTTAGATTAATGGCATCCAGCATTTCATGGGTGAACTTGTAGTGTCCCCTAGTGGTGATTAATTTAAATCTATAAGATTTTAAATTGCTGAGTGTATTTAAGAATAGCCATTTAGATTTTAAGAGCTTCGGCTTTTCCGATTTTAAGCTCACGTCAAACAGGTGTTTTCTTCCCTCTTTGGTAGCTACAATATCAGGGGTGACGGCAATATCACTTCCTTTTTTTAAATACGATTTAGGTGTTTCGTAACCTTCAAGATCTGCTTTAATATTTTCAAAACCCTTGTTTTCTAGATAGGTTATTGAGTCTTCTAAAATGTTTGAATATTTTTCTTTATCTGTATAAACCATAACCTATAATATAATGAAAAAATGCAGAAAGTCAAGTTTTTAACAAGGTTTAACAAATGTGATTATTAAAGGTAAGTCATTTTATCATCCATTTTAATGCGTTCTTTGGCAATGGAAATTTTTTGGTGTACTTTTTTAAAGAACAATGTACGGTCTCTTTCTCCAGCAGTAGCTAATAGTTTCGAGTTAGACATTTGTTTTTGCAGGAACTCATACATCATCTCACAAGTTTCTTTGTGTTCAACTTTGAAATAACTTAATACTGTAAAAGGAGAAAAGAATAATTTTCCAAAAGGTGTGACTACCATTATTGTATTTGTGAGCATATGTAAATCGCATTTGTATAGCATAAAAGAATTCTGGTCGTTTTTATCGCCAATACTCTGATCTATAGTTTGCTTTTCTATATGGTTTATAACTTCATGTATGTCATCACAAATACGAAGTGCCAAATCTTTTGAAACCAAGCCAGCTTCAAAATAATACAATACTTGCTGTAATGAGCCATTAATGGTGTTGTCACTCCATAACTCAGTTATGTTGGTGTGTCTATATATTTCACCAAGCTCAAAAGCGGTTTTTAAAAGTGAATCCGGTATAGATTCCATCCAATCATCAAAGGAAATCTTGCTTTTGGCCATTTCGGTATTTAAATCCTTTAACCAAACATACATTTTATACCTAGTTAAAAGGGAATCAGTTAATGTATGGAATAAAGGGATGTCTTTACAGGAATATATGAATTCAGCATTTTTAATTTTTTTAAGCTGAATAACATGGCCCATAGATTGCTTAAGCCAAATTTCCAATCCCTGAAGGTTTTGAATAGGGGGAGACAGTTCTGCAACAATCTCATTTGAGCTTCCAACCTCAAAAAGCTTGTTTAAGGAAACCTTATAATGCCTGGCCAGTTTTACGGCTTCTTCAAGAGTGATGCTGGTTTTTAGGTTGATACGCCTGTAAGCGGCATCATAACCGATGTCTAGTATACCGGCTATTTCATCAACAAAAGACGTATTGTCCTGTGTTTTTTCCTTTAAATATTTAATAAATTGTTCTTGCATTTTTTAAAAATTGCAAGTAGATTAAAAGTAGATTTTGTGAAATTTAAGAAAAAAAAGTGATTTTTTGTGCAAATTATGTTAACGGTTTGCGGTAATTATAAATTAATTTTACCATGTAACTTTTTAAGAGTTGTATAATCAAAGTTTGAATTAAAATAGTTAGTCATGAAAACCAAAACCTCACCTGCATCAAAAAATTTCACGAATCGATTAATAAGCATATTAGATTATTATTTATATCATATTGTTATTAATAAAGATTACAAAAAAACTCTTGCTAACGATTGTGTTCACAATCTTATTCATGAAAACCATTTAACTGCTGCATAAATCTTTGCTTAATTACATTTATGACTTTGTTTTGTTAGTGTTTTTTGGTTTAATTAATTGAAACATTAGCCGTTAAATGTGTCGTTTATACCTCCTCTTTTATTAATAAATTTCTTTCTTTTTTAGTGCTCTATGTTGATTTTAGTGGTTTTTTGTTTAAATTTAAGATTTAAAAACCACTAAAAATTATTACATAGATAGCTAATACTATGGATTTTATATCTATTGTTAATTTTTTACTTATTGCTGGAGTTGTTCAAGGGTTTGTTTTTAACCTGGTGACTTTTTTTGTAAAAAAGAAGTTTGATAAGGTTATTGTGTTTCTTAATCTAATTGTTTTTTTTATTTCTCTTAATAACCTCCAACGTTGGCTCATAGCTAATGGATATTCTTCAGATGTATTTCTTGTTAAACAATTGCTTATACCATGGTACTTGTTTATTTTGCCCATGTTTTATGCTTTTGTTGTTTATTTTTTGAAAATAGAGCACAAGGTAAATAATTACATAAAGACTTCTATTTTAATTTTTGGCATTGAGCTTATCATTAGACTTTGTTTAATTTCTTATGTTTATTATGAGGTCCCTAATCAAGATGATACATTAATCTACAACTATACAAAGGTTGAAGACATTTTTAATCTGCTTTACACTATCTTTCTGTTTATAAATTCAATTATAATAATTTTTAGACGCCATCATTTAATAGCATATATTTTATCGTATGATGATTTAAATTGGTTGAAATGGTTTATTAGATTTGGTGTGATTGTTATAGGGTTTTGGGCAGTAGCATTATCAATTAAAGTGAGTACCGGGAGTGAATATGCCTATAAATTTTTAAACTTAAGCTCTTCAATATTATTGTATTGGATAGGGTATCAAGGGATGTATAAATACAATGTTCTAAAAGACCGTATTGTATTAAGGAGTTCTATTGAAACAGATAAAGTAATGATTAAGCCCCAATCAACTGTAAATGGCTCAAGTGATGAAGATGACTTTTTTAATGAGAAACACAGCAAAGATTTTAATAGAATCCAAGACCATATTATAAAAAATAAGCTGTATTTGAATCCGCTATTGGGTATGGAGTCTTTGGCCTTAGATTTGGGTATGAGCAAGAGCTATTTTTCAAGACTTGTTAACTCTTACAGTGATTTCAATTTTTCAGATTATATAAATTCGTTACGTGTAGCCCAAGCTAAAAAGTTTTTGGCTAACGATGAGTTTAGTGAATATACCATCGTAGCCATAGGTTTGGAGTGTGGTTTCAATTCAAAGTCTACCTTTTATTCTGCATTTAAAAAATTTACCTCACAAACGCCTAGCAGTTATAGAGATCAGTTTTAGTGTTCGCCGTCCGAGATTATCGTTGGACATCCTAATTTCTCCCTCTTGGACTATCTTGGATAGTAATACGATTTAGAGACAATAATTTTACAACAGTAACTTAAAAACTGTTGTCATGATACCGGCGTTAATTTTATATCTCATCAGAAAGTATAAAGGAACATTAAAGATTTTTTTTAAGAGTCTAATGTCCAAAAATATAGTCTTTAAACTCTTAATTGTATTAGGGCTTATTTTATTAACCTCGTCTTTTACAATACCTAGTGAAAATAAAAGTTTAAGCTATAATGTCATTAAGAACAAAAAGGTTATAGGGGTTATACATATTGATAAAAGTATATCCCAAAATGAAATAGTTTATACACTTTCCAGTGACATTAAAGCCAAATTTTTAGCAAAGTTTAATGTTGTTGGAAAAGAAAAAGCCATTTATAAAAAGGGGGTATTAGTTTATTCATCAGTTTATAGAACACTTAACAACAAGGTAAAGGTTAACCATAGTGTCGAACTTCAGGGCAATACATATCATATAGCAACTTCAGATGAAATTAAGCCAATGTCATGTGAGAACATTAAGCATAATTTGGTCACATTTTATTTTGAAGAACCTAAGGATATCAGTTTTGTTTTTTGCGATAACCAGAAAGAGATGGTACCTGTTATAGCTGTTTCCGATGGGGTATATAAGGTAGAGATCTCAAAAGGGAAATATAATGTATTTCATTACAAAAAAGGGAAGTGCATTAAGGTAGAAGCGGTTAGTAAGCTATTTAGTGTCACTTTAATACCTATTGCATCATGAAAGCATTAACTACAGAATGGGTATTAATAGTCATTTGTTTTGTCACATATTTTGTGATAAGCATGGTTTACAAAAGGTTGGGAGTGCACAACCTTAAAAACGCCCTAACGACAGCCAACGGGTTAAGGTTTTTAAACTTAAAATACTTATTGGGAATTGTATTGTTTGGCATGTTGTCCTATACCATGATACCAGAATTAAACTATTTGGTAGATACAATTCAAGTACCTAGAATACCTCTGCTTTTGATTTTTGTCCTTACGGTCATGCTATCTGCTTATATCTCTTATTTAAGCATTAGTAAACAGCGTGAAGAAGACCTGGTAGACTGTGCTGATTGTGGTTTTGCCCATGCTTGGCTCTACTTTATAATACGGTTTACATTTTTATTAGGGTATGAGTTCTTTTTTAGAGGGGTTTTGCTATTCAAGTTTTTAGAGTTTACTACGTTACCAATGGCCATATTGTATGCAACTATTCTGTATGTGGTGATCCATAGCTTCGATTCTAAAAAGGAAATTTTAGGGGCTATTCCGTTTGGGGTTGTGCTATGTCTTTTTGCTTACTATACAAATAGTGTTTGGTATCCCTTCTTGATTCATCTAGGCCTGTCGGCTGTATATGAATGCTATTTATTTTATCATTTAACCTTAAAAAATAATATTTTATCATGAAAATTTTAGTAACAGGAGCTACAGGATATATAGGCTATCAATTAGCCAAAAAGTTAGCAGAAAACGGATACAGGGTAATTGCATTAGTAAGAGATATCAACTCTCCTAAAATTCCTGAGCATGAAAACATTATGCCTGTTAATGGAGATATATGCGATTATAAGTCTGTTGTGGATGCTATTGAAGGATGTGATTATGTATTTCATACCGCAGCATTCACCAACCTAAAATGTAAAAAGATAGATAATTTTTACAATACCAATGTTTTAGGAACCAAAAATATATTAGAAGCATCATTAAAAGCCGATGTTAAAAAGGTCATTTATACAAGTACCTTATCGGTTTATGGGACTTCCTATAAAAATGTTCCAATACAAGAGAGCCAACCTAGATTGGTTTCGTATGCCAATGATTATGAATTGACCAAAACTATGGCAGAAGAGTTGGTGGAAACTTATACTAAAAAAGGACTTTCAACTGCTATTTTAAATGTATCTAGAGTATATGGACCTGGATTAGATACATTCTCCAATGGGGTTAATAGGCTAATCTTGAAAATGATAAAAAGCCAATTGTTAATAGTACCTTCCAAATTAAATATTTCTGCCAACTATGTTTTTATAGACGATGTGGTGAATGCCCATATTGAAACTATGAGAAGTGAAAAGCGATATGTTAAACTTATAATTGGCGGAGAGAACGCTAGCTATGAAAAACTATTATATATAATTAAAGAAGTGACTAGAAGTAAAGTTAGAATTATTAAGGTTGATGGCTTGTTGTTAAAAGGACTTTTCTCCATTCTTAATGTTTTAACTGAGTCGACTCTAAATTCTAAAGCGTTTAATACATTGTTCGATAATAGAATAGCCTCATCTAAAAAGGCTGAATTGGAATTAAATTACAGGTATACACCACTTGAATTAGGTTTATTGCAGACAATAGCCTAACAAAAATATAATTATGAACACATCAAACTTTAAGGATAAGGTAGTTATAATAACAGGTTCCAGTCAGGGAATTGGTAAAGTTACGGCAATAGATTTGGCAAGACAAGGAGCAATTATAGTGTTGAATGGTCGGAACATTGAAAAACTTATTCAAGTAAAAAATGAAATCAAGGTTTTAGGAGCAAATGCTGTTTTTTATTGTGGAGATATATCCAAACAATCTGAAGCAAAAGGATTAATAGATTATACATTGAAGACCTTTGGAAAGATAGATATTCTAATAAATAATGCTGGAGTTTCGATGCGAGGCAATTTTTCAGATATTAACCCAGTAGTCTTTAAAAAGGTTTTCGCTATTAATGTTATGGCGGCTGTTAATACTTCACTTTATGCTATAGGACCAATAAAAAAAACTTGTGGGAGTATCATATTTATTTCAAGTGTGGCAGGGATAAGAGGCTTGCCTAGTAATTCTGCTTATAGTTCATCAAAAATGGCTTTAAGAGCTATAGCAGAATCAATTAGGATTGAAGAGGCAAACTCTAATATACATGTAGGTTTAATTTATGTTGGCATAACCGAAATAGAAAAGGGTAAAACTACTATTTCAAAAAACGGAACCCTTATAAAGTTAGCAGATAGATCTAGATATAATGTTTTATCAATGCACCAAGTAGCCAAAGCTATAATTAATAATATAAAAAAGAGAAAATTTACTACCACATTATCCTTTTTGGGAAAACTAAATTTAATGCTTCAAAAGATATCTCCAATTCTAGTGGAACGCATTTTAATATGGACTAATAAAAGATATCTATCACGATATCTGTAATATAATTAAAAGGTTTAAACTAATATATGTATCATGAAATCTTATGTTTTAATAACAGGTGCAAGTCAAGGTTTTGGAAAGGCCTTGGCATTAGAATTTGCCAGTAGAAAAATGAATTTAATATTATTGGCTTTACCAGATTCCGGATTGCCACAACTATCCAATTTTATTAAACTGAACATGAATGTAGATGTCCGTTATTTGGAATTGGACTTGAGCCTTGTTGAAAATTGTTATGCCGTTAAAAATTATATTCGGGATAATAATCTTCAAATACAATATTTGGTTAACAATGCAGGTGTGCTCAGTAGAGGTTTTTTTGATGCCTTGGAAGACGATTTTGTTTTAAAACAAATAGCGGTAAACATAACAGCTCCAACACTACTTATTAAGTTGTTGTTGCCTAATATAAAAACTATTGATAATGCGGCCATTTTAAATATAAGTAGTATGGCCAGTTTTTTTGCTTTACCTAAAAAACAGGTGTATGGCGCTACAAAAGCGTATTTAACCTCGTTTTCAAAAAGTTTGGCAAAAGAACTTAAAAGAGATAATATTTCTGTTACTACAATTTGCCCTGGGGGATTAAATACAACTACAAGGCTGTGCTATCAAAACCGAATTTTAAGCTGGATACCTCGTAAGTCAGTATTAAACCCAGAAGATGCTGCAAAAGTAGCTGTCAATGCCATGTTAAAGAGAAAACCATTGGTTGTTCCAGGGTTTATTAATAAGCTTCTATTAGCTTTGGATAAACTGTTGCCAGAGTTTGTGAAAGATAAATTATCAAATAGAGAGATCAATAAATTTCCTGAAACCAATGTAATTTGAAGTTATGTTAGCTGTTATGAATAGAATTTTGGTTTGTGTCAGTATTATTTAAAGGTCAGTTATAGATTAAATGAAAGTTCAAATGGAATCTAGATCAAAAATTTTAGTAACTGGTGCCAATGGTTTGCTAGGGATGAACACTGTTTTGGAATTATTAAACCAAGGGTTTTTAGTTAAGGCATTTGTAAGAGACCCTAAAAATTGTTTACGTATTAATCATGATAATTTGGAATATTTTGTTGGAGATATTACTACTGTTGAAAATTTAGAAAAAGCCATGATAGAATCCCAATTTGTAATACATATAGCAGCATTGGTAGATCCAAAGCTTGTTGATTATAAGGTATTCCATAGGGTGAATGTACAAGCAACAAAATACGTAGTTGAAGCGGCTATAAAGTGCAAGGTTAAAAAGCTAATTTATGTTAGTACGTCGAACGTGTTTGGATATGGGTCTATAGACGACTTAGGAAATGAGCTAAAACCAATGATGGCACCTTTTAATAAAATGCACTATGCCATTTCTAAGTTTCATGCACAACAGTATGTTTTGTCAAAATCAGATGTGTTAGACGTAACTGTTGTCAATCCTACTTTTATGATTGGTGCTTATGACAGTAAACCAAGTTCTGGCAGAATAATACAAAATTGTTTGTATAATAGATTGGTTTTATGCCCGTCTGGAGGAAAAAATTTTATTTGTGTTAAGGATGTTTCGATAGGGATAGTTAATGCAATGCAATTTGGTTTGACTGGAGAATGTTATGTTCTGGCAAATGAAAACTTAAGCTTTTATGAGTTTTATAAAAAAGTGAGGAGCCATGTAAAAACCTCCTTTCGTATTGTCAAACTGCCAAATTGGTTGTTACATGCTATAGGATATGTAGGTAGTTTGATTAGATTGCTTAGGATTAAAACTTCGATTTCTATAGAAAATGTTAGAACCCTAAGTGTCAATAATTATTATTCTAATGATAAAGCAAGAGCAGAATTATTTATGAAGTTTACCCCTATAGATGAGGGTATTCATGATGCAGTTGTATGGTTTGAAAGGAAAAATAAAGTGGACAAATAGATTAAAAAGATGCTTTTTATTAAGAATCAAGTCCGAGATTATCGTTGGACATCCTAATTCCTCCATACTATAAGTTATCGGACATAAGAACCGTTTTTTGAGATGATATTTGGGGTGTTAATCCATTTTAAATATCTGAATTATGAAAACTTCAAAAAACAATAAGTCACCACTAATTCTTTTCTGGTTCGTGCCAAGTATTTCACAAATTAAAGTTTATAAGGACAATTGCAATTTGCTCCAAAAAGCAAGCTCTAATTTAAACCCTGTTCAAGTTGTAAAAACCAATAACGAGACTTTAACTTTTAAAAAAATAGTATTGGAGTCAGAACGGTTTTATGGATTAAAAAAAATAAAAGGCGAAATCAAAAAAATGATATTAAATGTTGATGCCATTAAAACGGTTGTTTTGCTTTAAGACAAAAAATAAGAATAATATGTAATTTTTAAATAGTATGTGATATGAAAACAAGTAAGCAGTTATTAAAAGTGTTGTGCATTGGGTTTATGCTAGTCTTTAGTGCTGGTGTTTTTGCCCAAAAGCCTTCTAATTCTAAATCTGTTTTTTTACGTGTCTATAATTTGGAGGGCAAGAAAATCAGCAAAGGAAAACTAATTTTTGTAAATGATTCTACTTTGACTTTAAATCGTAATGGCAAAAAGATTGACATTAATTTCAATACTATAGGTAAGATAAAAACCAAACACTCTGGAGGTCATAATGTCTTGGTTGGGGCTTTGGCGGGTGGAACTTTAGGGGCTATTATTGGTATAAGCACAGCCGACCCAGATGCATGGATTTATAGCTATAGCAAAAGTGAAGGAGCCTATGCCGGAGGGCTATTAGGTGCGGCAGGAGGAGCTGCAATAGGAGGTGTTACAGCTGGATTTAAAGAATCTGAAACCTATATAATCAATGGAGATATTGTTAAATGGAAGATTTTTAAGGAACAGATAGTGAAATAGTGATATAAAAACAAACCCCAACTTAAAATTGGGGTTTGTTTTGTAGTAAGAATTAATCTTCTTTCTTATCGCCTCTAGGCCTTCTATCGTCGCGACGATTGTCGCGATTACGATTGTCTCTGCCACGATTGTCACGATTACCTCTGTTATTGTCTCTTGGAGGACGTGGTTGCCAACCCTCAGGTTTTGGTAAAATCGCTTTACGCGAAACTTTTTCCTTGCGAGTTTTTGGGTCAACACCAAAATACTTCACGTCGAAAATATCACCAAGATTTACCACATCGGTAACATTTTCTGTGCGTTCCCAAGCCAATTCACTTACGTGAAGCAAGACTTCATTTCCAGGAGCCTCAGTATATTCTACAACGGCACCAAAGTCAAGTAGTTTAATGACTTTAACCTCGTAAATACTGCCAACCTCTGGTTTAAAGGTTAGTGAGTCAATGGCCGCTAAAACTTTGTCGATACCTTCTTGGTCATTGCCTAAAATTTCAACGATACCTTCTCCGGTAACAGGATCTTCGTTAATTACAATAGTAGTATTGGTTGTTTTTTGTAATTCCTGAATCACTTTTCCACCTGGTCCAATAAAAGCACCAATAAGATCATTTGGTAAAGTAGCCGTAACCATTTTAGGTGCATGCGGTTTTACATCGACATTAGGTGTAGAAATAGTATCGGTTAGTTTACCTAAAATATGCATACGGCCTTCTTTAGCTTGATTTAAGGCATTTACTAAAATCTCGTAGCTTAAGCCTTTTATTTTAATGTCCATTTGGCAAGCCGTGATACCGTCTTCGGTACCGGTTACCTTAAAGTCCATATCACCTAAATGGTCTTCATCTCCCAATATATCTGAAAGTACAGCATAACGCTCTCCGTCAGAGATTAATCCCATGGCGATACCAGAAACAGGTTTTTTAATTTGTACACCTGCATCCATTAGTGCCATGGTTCCGGCACATACGGTTGCCATAGAAGACGATCCATTAGATTCTAACACTTCAGATACTATACGAACTGTATATGGGCAATCTTCAGGCACCATACGCTTAAGCGCACGTTGGGCCAAGTTACCATGCCCAATTTCACGACGGGAAGTTCCTCTTAACGGACGCGCTTCACCTGTTGAAAATGGCGGGAAGTTATAGTGTAAATAGAAACGTTCTTCGGTTTCTAATGATGGGTTGTCTACCATATTGGCTTCACGTGACGTGCCTAAAGTTACGGTCGCCAAAGCTTGGGTTTCGCCTCTTGTAAATATAGATGAACCATGAGTTGATGGTAAATAATCCACTTCACACCAAATTGGCCTAACTTCAGTCGTTTTTCTACCATCTAAGCGAATGCCTTCTTCTAACACTAAGTTACGAACGGCTTCTTTTTGGATTTTGCTATAGTATTTGGATACTAAATCGCTTACTTCCTCTAACTCCTCATCTGTAAACTGAGCTAATAATTCCTCTTTTACTTCAGAAAAAGCAAGTCCTCTATCTTGTTTTGATGATGCTTGTTTAGCAATCTCATAACATTTATTGTAAGCAAAAGCTTTTACTTTTTCTAATACTACGTCGTCTTCAGCTTCAGTTTGGTATTCACGGGTTTCTTTTTTGCCTGCTTTTTCAGCTAAACGTTTTTGGGCTTCAATTTGAACCTTAATGGCTTCATGTGCTACCTTAATAGCTTCAACCATTTCTTCTTCAGAAATCTCACTCATTTCACCTTCAACCATCATAACCGAGTCTTCTGAAGCACCAATAACCATATCGATATCCGATTGCTCTAACTGGCTAAAACTGGGGTTGATAATAAATTCGCCGTCAATACGTCCTACACGAACCTCGGAGATAGGAGTTTCAAAAGGAATATCCGATAATTGAAGTGCTGCCGAAGCTGCCAATCCTGCAAGGGCATCTGGCATAACGTCTTTATCTAACGACATTAACTGGATCATCACTTGGGTTTCGGCGTGGTAATCTTTTGGGAATAGGGGGCGCAATACACGGTCTACAATTCGCATCACCAAAATCTCTTCGGTGCTAGGGCGAGCCTCACGCTTAAAGAATCCGCCAGGGTAACGTCCCGCAGCAGCAAACTTTTCGCGGTAATCTACTGTTAAAGGTAAAAAGTCTACATCGGCAGCATCGTAATTGGATACTACGGTACAAAGTAACATGGTGTTACCCGATTGCACGACAACACTACCATGTGCCTGTTTTGCTAATTTTCCGGTTTCGATAGAAATTTCCCTACCGTTGCCAAGGTCTATAACCTCTTTAAATACTTGTGGAATCATAATTTTTAATTCTAATTCTGGTCTATTTGTTCCATGCCAGAATGCTGTTAAACAATGGTCGTTGTGTTGTTGTGTAGTTGTTGTGTGTGACCAATGAAAAACCTTAAGTCCTGAATTTATTTCAGGATCCAGCTTCTTATTTACGTTTTTTTGACTCTTACGATTGAGTATTTATAAAACAAAAAGAGGCTGTAAAAGCCTCTTTTTGTTATTTTCTTAATCCTAATTCTTTTACTATGGCACGATATCTTAAGATATCCTTCTTAGTTAAGTAATCTAGTAGAGCACGACGCTTACCTACTAATTTTACTAACGAACGCTCTGTATTAAAATCTTTTCGATTCTTTTTTAAGTGCTCGGTTAGGTGATTAATTCTAAGCGTAAATAACGCTATTTGAGCTTCGGCAGTACCAGTGTCGGTTTTACCTTTACCGTGTTTAGCGAAGATCTCTTCTTTTACTTCTTTTGTTAAATACATGCTAATATTATTGTAAATGATTGTTATGTATACGAAAGCCTTTCTTTCGATCGGCAAATATACGCTTTTTTATTGATTTGCAAATGTTTTAATTAATTGTTCTTAATGGGTAAGTATGTATGGTTTTTAACCCCTATCTTAATAAGCATTAACCGTACACTTTACAACTTAGGTAGAAAACAATTTATTATTGTTTTGTGTTAGGCTCTTAACGGCTGATTGGTAATTAAATCGATATACTGGTTTATCTTATTTTTTAATTCTTTTCTTTGAGATATAAAATCCAAGAAACCATGCTCTAATAAAAATTCTGAAGTTTGGAAGCCTTCAGGTAGTTCCTTGCCTGTAGTGTCCTTTACAACACGAGGTCCAGCAAAACCAATTAATGCTCCTGGTTCTGCAATGTTAATATCTCCCAACATAGCAAACGATGCTGTAGTGCCTCCTGTAGTTGGGTCTGTGCATAATGAGATATAAGGAATTCCAGCTTCGGCTAATTGTGCCAATTTAACTGAAGTTTTCGCTAATTGCATTAAAGATAAAGCAGCTTCCATCATGCGGGCACCTCCAGATTTAGAGATAATCATAAACGGGATATTGTGTTTTAGCGAATAATCGGCTGCACGGACTATTTTTTCACCTACAACACTTCCCATAGAGCCTCCAATAAAGGCAAAGTCCATACAAGCTATTACTAAATCCTTGCCTTTAGATTTGCCTACGGCACAACGTATAGCATCTTTTAAGTTAGTTTTATCCTGAGCAGCTTTTAAGCGTTCCGGATATTTTTTGGTGTCTTCAAACTTTAAAGGGTCTTTAGACTCCAAGGTGGCATCAAGCTCTTTAAATTCATTGTTGTCAAAAAGTATTTGAAAATACTCTTTACTTCCAATCCTAACATGGTAGCCATCTTCTGGACTTACGTAAAAGTTTTGTTCTAACTCTTTAGTGTCTACTATTTTTCCAGTAGGGGATTTGTACCATAACCCTTTTGGGGTGTCTTTCTTTTCTTCGGTAGAAGTTTGTATACCCTTATCTTTTCTTTTAAACCAAGCCATATTGATTTACATTTTTAAATCCTTATTGCGATGCTCAGGATGGTTCATTGGATTATTATTTATAACAATGATTTGTATTAAACCTAGAGCACAAAATTAAACCTTTATTTTAATTTCGGGTAATGCTTTTAAAAATTATTGGTTATGCATATTACTGCAAATATAAAATCCTGCACTTCAGGCAGGATTTTATAATAGTTATTAAAATAAGTTAATTGACTTATAGTGTATTAACGTTGTTTAGATCTTCGAAAGCCTTTTTCAAACGGGCAACAAATGTTTTTTCACCTTCACGTAACCAAACACGTGGGTCGTAATATTTTTTATTAGGTGAATCTTCTCCTTCTGGATTTCCAATTTGTGATTGTAAATAATCTGTTTTATTGGTCATATAATCACGTATACCACTCATAAAGGCATATTGTAAATCGGTGTCAATATTCATTTTTATAACACCGTAACCAATAGCCTCCCTGATTTCTTCGACAGTAGAACCAGAGCCTCCGTGGAATACAAAATCGATGTGGTTATGTTCAACGCCATATTTTTCTGAGATATACTCTTGTGAATTCTTTAAGATTTTAGGTGTTAACTTGACGTTACCGGGTTTGTATACACCATGTACGTTACCAAAAGCAGCAGCTATGGTAAATTGATCACTAACCTTACTTAACTCTTCATAGGCATAGGCTACTTCTTCTGGTTGTGTGTATAGTTTGGAGTCATCGACATCGGTATTGTCAACACCATCTTCTTCACCACCTGTAATACCTAATTCAATTTCTAATGTCATTCCCATTTTGCTCATGCGCTCTAGGTATTGTTTACAGATTTCTATATTTTCTTCTATGGGTTCTTCAGAAAGGTCAATCATATGTGAGCTAAAAAGTGATTTGCCTGTTTCGGAAAAATGTTTTTCGCTTGCATCCAATAATCCATCTATCCAAGGCAATAGTTTTTTAGCACAGTGGTCGGTATGTAAAATAACAGAGACACCATATGCTTCAGCCAAAGTATGTACATGCTTGGCGCCAGCTATAGCTCCAGCAATGGCAGCTTGTTGTCCGTCGTTACTTAATCCCTTACCCGCATTAAATTGTGCGCCACCATTGGAAAACTGAATAATGACAGGGGCATTAAGGTCCCTAGCTGTTTCTAAAACACCGTTAATAGTATCCGATCCAATAACATTCACAGCAGGTAGTGCGTAGTTGTTCGCTTTAGCATGTTGAAATATAGCTTGAACTTCCTTTCCTGTAGCAACACCGGGTTTTATGTTGTGTCCCATTTTATAGTTTAATTTAATTAATATTAAGCTTCAAAAGTAATTAAATTTTATGTAACCGCTTGTTGTTTTGGGTGTTGAAAAAAGGAAATTTAAACTAAAACGTTGTAGTGTTTAGCTAAAGGAAAATAATCTTGACCTGTTAGCCTCCAAAAGCACGCAGATCTTAGTTTGCATATGGTTTAGAATGGATAGTTTATACCAATATTGTAAACAGCATTTCTAAAATTATAATCCTTAAACCATCTTTTTTCATTTTGATAAGAAGGGTCGTGGGTTTTAAATCCAATATCAAATCTAAATACAAAAAAGCTAAAATCATAGCGAAGACCAAAACCAGATCCTATGGCAATGTCTTTTAAGGAATTTAGACTTGTAAAGGTGGCATTTTCGTCTTCAACGTCATCAAGAACATTCCAAATATTACCTGCATCTATAAATATAGCTGCATTTAAATCTTCAAAAAGGTTAAAACGTTGTTCTATACCCAATGCTAACTTTAAATTAGCTTCATTAAATTCATTACTGGATTGTGAACTGCCTGGTCCTAAACTATAGGCTGTCCATGCTCTATTGTCATTTGCGCCACCAGCAAAAAAACTTTTTGAGAAAGGTATGTTGTTGGAGTTACCGTAAGGAATGGCAATACCAAAATAACTTCGCATGGCCAATATGTTTTTTTTCCCCAAATCCCAGTGTTTTATATAATCTAGTTCGGTCTTTACATATTGTGAGAATGCGACATTAAAAATTTTATATCTATTGTCTTCATCTTTTTCTAACCCAAGAAGTTTTGAGGTGTTGGATAATAAATTTCCTGCTAATTCCAACCGAAATCTAAAAATGGAGAAATCTTCATCAAACAAATTGGTCCTAACATCCCTAGTTAAACCAAAACTGGTAGAAAAAATAAGGTTGTTTTCCGTTAATCTGTCTTTTCGTTCCCCTATGCCGTTAATAGTGGAAAGCTGACTATCGCTTATTTCATTAGGAGTTGGGTCGGTAAGGGCATAGTCTAAAAAAGCATTGGTGTCTTCGGGTATACTTAAATTTGTTTCTGATGATATATAATTAATATCTTTAGCTATTTGGTTCAATGAGTTGAATGAACTCTCATAAACGCGAAAATAATTTTCTACATTTAGGTTTCTAACATACTGTACATTAAACAAATCAAGGTTATTGGTTATTTTATCTGAAGGCGACCAATTGTAATTAAAATTACCGCTAAATGTTTGTTTGTCCAGTCCTATGTTTGTTTGGCTTGTAGCAGACAAACTAATCCTGGTACTGGGCGACATGTATTTGGGTACAATTCTATCGGTATTAAAAGGTGAAAATAATCTTGGAATACGAAGTTTTAGATCGACACCATATTCATTAATATCAAAAAAAGGATCGTCTAAATTGTTCTTGTCTTTTGAAGCTCCTATCGATGTTACTGCTGAAATTTCAAAAGTTTCAGCACCTTTGAAAATATTTCTAATTTGTAAACTGGAGTTTAACCCTAACCCTACAGATTGTATATTGCTCTGTGATACTTCAGTACTAAAACCTAGTTGGAATTTTTTAAGTGGTGTTAAATATACATTGGCAGTTAGAGTTGAATCGGAATCTGGCTCATATCTAATTTCAGGATATTTAAAGGTCCGCAGTTCATTTAAGTACCTGTATGAGCGTGTACGATCAATATCCCTAAAAATGGTTTTTGGAGCAATAAAAACAGCATCAGTAATGGCTTTAGGACGATAACGCAATTTATCATGGCTTTTAAGTGAGTAGCCGTTATAAATAATGGAGTCTTTATAAGGTAAATCTCTTGTAGCAAAAGTGTCATCGGTATAAATGTTAACCCTATTGACTTTAAATATTTTAAAAGGTTTGGTGTAGGTCGTATCTGGGGTGGTAATTTTACGGTTGCTAATAAATACCCCTACATTTACTTTTTTGTTCGTGCCTATAGTATCTATTTCGAATGTTACATTTTCTTGACCAAAATGAAATAGACCTGTATTACGAAGTTCGGTAGTAATTCTATCGCGTTCTTGAGCAAAATTATGGGTATTATATTGTTCGCCAGTTTTTAATAATGCTTTTTTTTCAGAAGCTTCATAAAGTAATTCAACCAATGGGGATTCAATTTTTTTACTAATAGAATCTATAATAAACGGTTTGCCTGTGTTAACATTATAGATTACTTGCGCTCTTTTATTCTCTGTTTTGTTTATATTGTAGGTAACATCTACATCAAACCACCCATTATTAATGTAGTAACTCTCAAGGCGAATTATCGATTGTTTGGTTTTTTCCTCATCTAAAATAACTGGAGCCTCACCGGTTCGCTTTAGCCATGAGTTAAAACCTTTTCTAGAGGCAATATCTTTTTCCAATTGTTTTCTAGACAATAGTTTAGTTTTCCATGCCATTTTTTCTTCATCATTGTATATTTTGGTTTGTAAAATGGAATCTATGTTTGGACGTGCCGCATTGTATAGATGCAAGCGTAGCGGAAAACCTAAAATAGCCCTGTTAGGTTTTTGGTGTAATAGGTTGTTTATTGTTTCAGAATTATTTTTTTTATCGTTTATAACAACTGTATTATTAGTGAGTAAATGCTCGTTTAGAGGAACTCTTTTTACGGCATCACACGAAGTAAGCAGTATAAGGGTAGTAATAAGTACTAATATTTTAAAGTGTTTGAGCTTCAAATAATACGAATTGATCTAAGTTATTGGTTATGTTAATTTCAAAACAATTACAGAATCAAAAATACATTATTTCGATTGAAAATATTTAAATAAAACATCTTTGAAATGACTAATTCCGTTAAAATTCATTTTCTTTATAAAATAATACCAAAGCCAAATGCTTTCAAAATCCCAAATAAAATTAATTAACAGTCTTAAACAAAAAAAGTATCGATTACAGCATGGACTTTTTGTTGTTGAGGGTGTTAAGGCTGTTCAAGAACTTTTACAATCACAGTTCGAGCTTCAAGCTTTATATACGACTATTTCATTCAATATTGATGCCAATATTGAAAATAATTTTCAAGAAATTTTAATTTCTAAAGCCGATTTAAAACGTATTAGTTTTTTAACCACTCCTAATACAGCATTAGCCGTTTTTAAAATACCTAAAGCGAAACCAATAAAACCAAACGGGATAATTATTGCATTAGACGATGTTAGGGACCCTGGTAATTTAGGCACAATAATAAGATTGTGCGATTGGTTTGGGGTGTCCGATTTGGTTTGTAGTGTAGGAACGGTGGATTGTTTTAACCCGAAAGTTATACAGGCGACTATGGGCTCTATTACCCGTGTAAATATTAATTATACAGATTTAGAAACATTTTTAAGCACTGTAAGTTTACCTGTTTATGGAGCCTTTATGGATGGCAAAAATGTTTATAAGAGCAAGTTGCTTGACTCTGGTATTTTGGTTATGGGAAATGAAGCTAACGGTATATCTAAAGCTATTGAAGC
This sequence comes from Aestuariivivens marinum, assembly GCF_022662175.1. Classification (GTDB taxonomy): domain Bacteria; phylum Bacteroidota; class Bacteroidia; order Flavobacteriales; family Flavobacteriaceae; genus Aestuariivivens; species Aestuariivivens marinum. The sequence continues at coordinate 1,384,572 of NZ_JAKMCR010000001.1, forward strand.
ATTGATAAAAGAAAAAATTGCAATTCCTAGGTTTGGTAAACTTCAAGAGACGGAAAGCTTAAATGTGGCAACAGCTACTGCTATTTTGATGAGCGAGTTTAAGAGAAAGTAATTGTTTACTCACTCGTTTATTAGTTGATTTAAGCTAATTGTGACTCAACGTCTTTACAAAAATAAACTTTATTGGAACGTAAAATTAAGAAAGACCCCTCTGGTTTTCATATTGGTAATATTGCTTGTCCAAGGGCTGTTTGGGTCTTTGTCCCTTACCAATTCATCATTAATGCCGAACACACCGCGAACGGATGGTGTGAATTTAAAATTGTATAGATAGAAGTCAATACCAAATCCCATTTCGTAAAACAGAGTGTTTTTCACAGATCGAAACTGCCCATTACTATTATCATTTGGGTTTTCTTCATTGCTCGATAAGTTTAATGCCGTAGAAACTCCGCCAACAACAAAAGGCTTAAAATTATTGATGCGTTTGGTTGAAAATTTAACTAATAGAGGAATATGTATGTAAGTTGACTTTACCTCACGCATTAAATCGGAATTATTATAGGATGTGCCTAGAAAATAGGTTGAGCTGTAATAGAGTTCTCGGGTAGTGATTATTAAACCAGGTTCTAAACGTAAATCCATATAATTGTTTATACGTAAATTACCAATAAGACCAACACTAAATCCAGGACTTCGTTTTACGTAAATATCTCGAAGGTCTTGATTATAGTCAAAATTAAAATCGTATACATTTATCCCTAAAAAATAACCCCATCTCAGCAAATCATTATCGGTTGAACGCCTTCCTTGATTGGCATCATATTGTATTTTTTTCTTAGTAAATAATTGGGCCTGAGATTGGTTTGTTATAAAAATGAATGCTAGTAAAATAAAAAAATACTTCATATTACTGTTTAGATGATGTGTAGATTGTAGCTACCCCAAGGGTTTGTGGTAAATCTGTAACATTAATAAACCCAATTTTACGTAAAATATTGTTTAAAGCCTCTCCATAAGGAAAAACTGAAGCCGATTCGCATAAATATTTATAAGCACTTTTATCTTTTGAAAACATGCTGCCAATAAGCGGTAAAATGTTTTTTGTGTAAAAATTATACCCTTGTTTATATGGTGTTTTTTCAGGCTTTGAAGTTTCTAAAATTACAAAAGCCCCTCCGGGTTTTAATACGCGAAATATTTCTTTTAAGCCTGTTTCCAAAGTTTCAAAATTGCGAATACCAAAAGCTACGGTTATAGCATCGAAGGTATTGTCTTCAAAAGGCATATTTTCAGAATCTCCAAGAATCATTTCTATTTGGGACTGTAAGCCTTTTTGCTTCACTTTTTCTTTTCCAATTTCCAGCATCCCACTACTTATATCCAGACCTATAATTTTTTTAGCCCCAGTTACAGCTAAATTAATGGCTAAGTCTCCCGTGCCTGTAGCAATATCTAATACCGTTTTAGGATTGGTCTGTTTCACAATATTCACTACTTTTTTGCGCCATTTTATATCAATACCAAATGATATCACGCGATTTAATCCATCGTAATCCCCAGAAATAGTATCAAACATTTTGGTAACCTGTTCTTTTTTTCCAAGAACACTGTCTTTGTAAGGCTTAATTTTAGTCAAAAGAAAAAGTTTTTGACAAATATAAACTATTGGAGGTCATTAAGAAACTTGAAAACAAATAATTGTATTAGGTTAAAATGCATATCTTTGTTCTTCCTGTAAGACAAGTATACAGATTAAACAAATATTAATAAATTTTAAAGATTTCTTCACAAAAAGGGGTGTTTGAAATTTTAATGAGAGAACGAAGTGGTTGCACATGTTCTCAATTTTATAATTGAGATAATAATCAAATAATTAATAAAATTTAAACGTGTGAAAATAATTATTGCAGGAGCTGGAGAAGTTGGGTTTCATTTAGCAAAATTACTATCCTACGAATCACAGGAAATCACACTTATAGACACCAATAAAGAGAGTCTAACACACGCCGATACGCATTTAGACATTAAAGTTATTAGGGGTGATGCCACATCTATAGCTATATTAAAAGAATCGCGTGTGGAATCCAGTGATTTGGTTATTGGTGTTACCGCATCAGAAACGACCAATATAACTGTATGTGTGTTGTCAAAGCAATTGGGGGCAAAAAAAACTATTGCCAGAATTTCTAATACCGAATTTATTACCCATAAGGATGAGGTTGGTTTTACCAAGTTTGGTATTGACGAATTGATTTCACCAGAAGCACTGGCAGCCTCAGAAATTGAATTGTCGCTTAAACAGACTTCGTTTAACGATAATTATGAGTTCGAAGATGGCGCTTTAACCATGGCCGGGCTAACACTGTCCAAAGAGGCCCTTTTTGTTGGGAAAAAGGTAAAGGAAGCAGCACAAATTTTCCCTGAAATACATTTTGTACCTATCGCCATTCAACGTGCAGGAACCCAGTTTACTTTAATACCTCGTGGTGACACGAAGTTCAAGAGAGGAGATAATGTTGTTTTTATTACTTCGGAGGGAGGGGCAGAAGAGCTTTGCAAATTAACTGGAAAGGTCAATTTAGAAATTAAGAATGTAATGATTCTTGGTGGAAGCCAAATAGGGTTTAAAACAGCAAGGGACTTAAGTGACAAAGGATTTAATGTAAAACTTTTGGAGAAAAACAAAGAACGCGCTTTCGATATAGCAGATGAGTTGCCAAATGTACTGGTAATTAATAGCGATGGTAGAAAGGTAGATATTTTGGATGAGGAAGGTCTAAGTGATATGGATGCTTTTGTAGCAGTAGGCGATAATTCTGAAACAAATATCATGTCCTGTTTGGTGGCAAAATCGAAAGGGGTAAACAAGACCATAGCCTTAGTTGAAAACATGGATTATTTTGAATTGTCCCATTCTATTGGTATTGATACACTTATTAACAAAAAACTTCTTGCGGCCAACAATATATTTAGGTATATACGGAAAGGCGAAGTGGTTGCCATGACTAAGTTGAGCAACATGAATGCTGAATTGTTGGAGTTTGAGGTAAAGGAAACTTCAGCTATTTGCAATAAGGTAATCAAGCATATTGAATTTCCAAGGTCTGCAATCATTGGAGGTGTTATTCGAAATGGTGTTGGATTAATCGCCTTGGGTGATTTTAAGATTCAAAAAGGAGATAGGGTGGTAGTATGTAGTTTGTTGCGTTCCATAAAGGGTGTTGAAAAATTGTTCCTTTAGATGAAGCTTAATTACAAAATAATTTTTCATTTTTTAGGCTTGCTAATTTTGTTTAATGGAGGCTTCATGTTACTGTCAACATTGATAAGTCTTATTTACAATGATGGTGTTACACACGCATTATTACTGGCATCTTTTGTAACATTGATATGTGGTGGGGTCGCCATGCTTTTTACGAGAAAGCATAACAAGGAAATGAACAAGCGAGAAGGTTACATTGTCGTGGCCTTTGGTTGGATAATAATGGCCTTATCGGGTACTCTGCCTTATGTGTTCACCCAAAGTATACCAAGTTTTACTAATGCTTTTTTTGAAACCATGTCCGGTTATACCACAACAGGGGCATCCATTTTAAACGATATTGAAGCCATACCAAAAGGGGTATTGTTTTGGCGAAGTTTAACCCATTGGATAGGTGGTATGGGTATAATAGTATTGGCAATTGCCATTTTGCCACTTTTGGGTATTGGAGGTATGCAAATGTTTGCAGCTGAAGCACCTGGTCCGAGTGCTGATAAATTACATCCTAGAATTACCGATACTGCTAAACGTTTGTGGCTCATTTATTTTGGTTATACTGCTGCCGAAACTATTCTGCTTAAAGTGGCTGGTATGTCTTTTTTTGATGCCATTAACCATGCGCTTTGCACACTTTCGACTGGAGGGTTTTCTACCAAGAATGCCAGTATTGCCCATTGGAACGGACAGCCTATAATACAGTATATTATCATTCTATTTATGTTTTTGGCGGGGACAAACTTTGTATTGAGCTATTTTGCGTTTAAGGGAAAAGTACAAAAAGTTTTAAGGGATGAAGAATTTAAGTTGTATTTTAAGTTTATAGCTGTTTTTACCTTAATAGCGGCACTTATTATTTATTTTAAGGCTGATGTATCGGTTTCATCAATAGACCATCCCATGGTTTGGGGAGCGGGAGAAAGTGCGTTTAGGCATGCTATATTTCAGGTTTTGGCCATAGTGACCACAACAGGTTTTGTTACAGCAGATTATACTATGTGGACCCCATTTTTAGTGGTTTTCTTTTTCGGGCTAATGTTTTTAGGAGGCTCTGCAGGAAGTACTTCTGGAGGGGTGAAAGTGGTACGTCACTTAATTTTGATTAAAAACGGTTTTTTAGAATTTAAGCGCTCCCTACACCCTAATGCGATATTGCCTGTAAGGTATAATACCAAATCCATTTCTGGTGATATTGTATTTAACATATTGGCCTTTTTTATTCTTTATATGTTGTCTTTTATTATTGGGGCCCTGGTATTCTCCATTTTGGGTATCGATTTTCAATCTGCGATTGGTTTAGCAGCATCTGGTTTAGGAAATGTAGGGCCTGCTTTGGGTGATTTTGGTCCAGTAAATAACTATTCTGCCCTGCCTAGTATAGGGAAGTGGTGGTGTAGCTTTTTAATGCTAATAGGACGTTTGGAATTGTTTACCGTATTGGTTTTGTTTACCCCTTTCTTTTGGCGGAATAGGTAATCTATAATGACATAAAAAAAACCTGCCAAGTTTTAAAAACCAAGCAGGTCTGATTAAATTATAGTTCTAAAACGATTGCTTAATTAGCTAACCGCTTCTTTTATTCTTTTTATAGCTTCAATTATTAGTTCTTTTGAAGCAGCATAAGAGATACGAATACAATCTGGATTACCAAAGGCATCACCAGTTACCGTAGCAACTAGAGCCTCTTCCAAAAGGTATAAAGAGAAATCGGTTGCGTTGTTTATGGTTTTTCCATTTAAAGTTTTTCCAAAGTAAGCTGATACATTTGGAAATACATAAAAAGCACCGTCAGGTGTGTTGGTTTTAAAGCCATCAATATTATTAAGAAGGTCTAAAACTAAGTCACGACGCTCCTTGAACTCATCAATCATGTATTGAACCCGAGAAGGTGATTCATTTAAGGCTGTAATTACCGCACGTTGGGCTATACAGTTGGCACCACTTGTTACTTGGCCTTGGAGTTTGTTACAGGCTCTAGCAATTTTCTCAGGAGCACCTATGTAACCTATACGCCATCCTGTCATGGCAAAAGCTTTGGAAACGCCATTTACAGTTATGGTTCTGTCGTACATGTCTTCAAATTCAGCTATGCTAGCGTGTCCTCCAATATAATTGATGTGCTCATAAATTTCATCTGAAACTACATAAATATTAGGGTGTTTAACCAAAACATTAGCCAAACCCCTTAATTCTTCTTTACTATACACCGAGCCACTTGGATTACAAGGGGAACTAAACCAAATCATTTTGGTTTTTGGCGTGATGGCAGCCTCCAATTGAGCAGGTGTCATCTTAAAATTAGTGTCAATAGAAGTTTTTACTTCAACAGGAACACCATCGTTAAGTTTAACAATATCTGAATAACTTACCCAATACGGACAGGGTAAAATGACTTCGTCACCCGCATTCAACATCACTCCAGCTATATTTGCCAAACATTGTTTGGCACCTGTTGAAACCACAATTTGAGCTGGAGTATAGATTAAGTTATTGTCTCTTTTAAATTTTGTGATAATGGCTTCCTTTAAATCACCATAACCATCAACTGGGGAATAAGAATTGTAGTTTTCGTTAATGGCATTAATGGCAGCATCCTTAATAAAATCAGGAGTATTAAAGTCAGGTTCTCCCAGGCTTAAACCAATTATGTCTTTGCCTTCACCTCTTAATTCCCTTGCCTTCGCAGCCATAGCTAGGGTGGCCGATACAGACATGTTTAAAATTCTATCAGATAGTAATTGCATGAAAATGTTATAAAATTATTGTTAAACTTGTAAAGCTGGCTTCATTCCCATTTCCTTTAAGTGTTTAAAGTGGGCAATAATGGCCTTACGTGTAGTTTTGTATTCGTTATATGGTAAGTTGAATTCCTGTGCCGTTTCCTTAACTATTTTTGAAATTTTAGTGTAATGGATGTGGCTAATATGTGGGAAAATATGGTGTTCTACTTGATGGTTTAAGCCTCCTGTAAACCAGTTTACAATTCTGTTCTTAGTACTAAAATTAACAGTAGTTTTCAGTTGATGTACAGCCCACGTATTCTTCATAGTCCCATCTTCTTCCGGCATTGGCATTTCAGCATCTTCCATAACATGAGCTAACTGAAACACTACGCTTAAAATTAAACCTGCTGTGTAGTGCATTACAAAAAAGCCGATTAAAATTTTCCACCAAGTTATATCTAAAAACACCATTGGTATTACAATCCAAACACCTATATAAATGATTTTGGAAATCACCAATTTGCTCCAATTCCAAACAGGGTTGGGAAATTTGCCATACGATAATTTGCGTTGCATATAGCGCTTCATTTGTTGCCAATCTGTCGTGATGGCCCAATTAATTGTTAAGAGCCCATATAGTAAAACTGAATAATAGTGCTGGAATTTATGGTACCATTTCCATTCGGAGTGTTCAGTGAAACGTAAAATTCGACCAGCATCCAAATCTTCATCATGACCATGAATATTAGTATAGGTATGGTGCAATACATTGTGTTGTACTTTCCAGTTGTAAACATTTCCTGCTAAAATATAAATGCTGCTACCCATAAGGCGGTTAATCCATTCTTTGTTTGAATACGAACCATGGTTGCCATCGTGCATTACGTTCATACCTACTCCAGCCATACCAACACCCATTACTATGGTCAGTACTAATTGTAGCCATTGTGGAATATCTAAAGTAAGGATTAAGAAATAAGGCGTCAAAAACATCGAAAACATAACTATAGTTTTAGCCCATAGTTTCCAGTTTCCGGTCCGTTTAATATTATTTTCCTTGAAATAATCGTTAACGCGTTTGTTAAGTGTTCTAAAAAACTTTGCTGAATCTTTTCTGGAGAATGAAAGTGACTGATTGGTCATACTATTAATTTTTACGGAATTTAACAAAATGTTAATTTGCCATATCTGGCGCAAAGATAGGTATAAACGTTTTTAAGTTATATCCTTTTTAGTCAAAAAAATGGATATAAAAACTATATTTTTGTTGAAAATTTAACAAAAATGGATCTGATCCTAAAATATTTCCCGAATCTCACAGCCGACCAAATCAATAAATTTAAGGGGCTTGAATCGCTATATCAAGATTGGAATTTGAAAATTAATGTGGTTTCCCGAAAGGATATTGATGAACTCTATTTAAGGCATGTTCTACATTCTTTGGGAATAGCAAAGGTGATTCAGTTTACAGATGGAAGCAGGATTTTAGATGTGGGTACAGGTGGCGGCTTTCCCGGTATACCATTGGCTATTATGTTTCCCCAATGTCATTTTCATTTGGTAGACAGCATAGGTAAAAAACTAAAAGTTGTAGATGAGGTTGTCGAAGGTCTAGGGTTGACCAATGTAAAAACCACCCATAGCCGTGTTGAAGAAATTGCTGGGACATACGATTTTATTGTTAGTCGAGCTGTAGCTGCTATGCCAACCTTTGTGCATTGGGTAAAAGGTAAAATAGACAAACAACAGAGACACGAATTAAAGAATGGGATTCTGTATTTAAAAGGTGGTGATTTAACCGAGGAGCTTAAGGATTATAGAACGACCACCATTTATAATTTAACCGATTACTTTAAAGAAGACTTTTTCGATACTAAAAAAGTAGTGCATTTACCATTAAAGCAGAGATTGTAGCCAAGTTACAGCTTACTTAATTCCTCAACACTATTTTTAAAATAGTAATAATGCTTTAAATACCAATAGGATTTTGAAAACTGTTCAAGATCGTCTGCCTTGGCATCCATTTCCAATACGGATTTTACCTTTTTGAAATATGTTTTGGCATTTTCTGAATCATCCATTTTAAGGTAGGTCATTGATAAACCTAATAGCGCCTCAAAATCTTGAGAATCAAAAGCTAAGGAAATAGAGAAATCATCTAGGGCTTCTTTATATTTTCCTAAAAATAAATTTGAAGCCCCTCTATAAAAGTAAAGATAAGGGTTGCCCTTGTTCAACCTAATGGCAGAATTTAAATCGGCTTTAGCTTTTTGATAATATTTAATATCTAGATAAAATAAACCACGATCATAAAAGGCATCCGAATCTGGACTAACCAAAATGGCTGTTGAATAATCTTTAATGGCCTCCTTGTAATTTTCCATTGCAACATGAGATGCCGCCCTAAGAGTATAAGCAATTTGAAGGTCAGGTATGATAGAAAGTAAAATACTAAAATCGGTTATTGCATTTTCATATTCCCCTAGATCGTATTTTGTACATGCTAGGCTGTATCGTGCATCTATAAAACTTTTATCTAATTCTACCGCCTTTTCATAATCGGTTTTGGCACCTTGTAAATCCTTTAGATTAAACCTGGAATTGCCTCTGTTAAAATAGGTGTCGGCATCTGGTTCTATTAGTATGATTTTGGAATAATCAATTATAGCCCCTTCGTAGTCACCTAAATCATTTTTTGCCAGTCCCCGATAAAAATACGCGTCTAAGTTTTTTGGTTCTTGCGAAATGACTTGATCAAGTAATTCTATTTTTTCATTTAAATCGGTAGCTCTAAGCGCTTGCCTGTAAATTTTATTGACTTGCCCATAAGTGAGCAAGGGCAGTATGGTAAATAGGGTAATTAATAGTCTTTTCATTAGCAACTTATTCAACAAAAAATATGCCGTTTTTTAAGAAATAAAATTAGGGTTATTTTTTATTAAATATAAGATGAAAAATGAATTAATCAGAATTATTTAAGATTATTTGCTTTAACTTTTTTATAAATACTCCTTTTCTAGTATTCTAGCGGTTTGTAAATCTAAATGTAGAAAGTGAATAGCTTTGTTGAGTTTTCAGAAATTGGTATAATAATCTACTTTGGTCCTTAAAATAGATTTATCCTAATTGCTACTTACTGAGGCAAAATGTACCTCTCTGGTATATTTAGTATAGGATATTTAAAGATTTAGTTTAGGAGGCTAAACATTTTTTTACAAATCAAACACATATATGTTTTATCGGTTAAAGAATACACCGTAAAAAAAGACTAATTAAAAGGTGTTATCCAAAGCAGAGCGAAGAATCTCTTTAAAATAATATATAAATAAGATGCTTCACTTCGTCTAGAAAACTATCTAAACTCGTTCTGAATATACTTTTTAATTAGTCTTTTTTCAACAAGGAATTGTTCTGTTACTCTCCCAAAAAAGGATAACGGTAATCGGTAGGTGTTACGAAGGTTTCCTTAATTAACCTTGGAGACACCCAACGTAATAGGTTTTGTGCACTACCTGCTTTATCGTTAGTGCCCGATGCTCTTGCACCTCCAAACGGCTGTTGTCCTACAACGGCACCAGTTGGTTTATCATTAATGTAGAAGTTACCAGCACTATTTTGTAAAGCTGTTGTGGCTTCAGTAATCGCATAACGGTCTGTGGCTAAAATAGCACCGGTTAAGGCATATTCACTGGTTTCATCAACAAGTTTCAAGGTTTCAGCATATGCGTCATCTTTATACACATAAATGGTAATAACTGGACCAAACAATTCGGTACACATAGTCGTGTATTTTGGATTGGTCGTTACAATTACCGTAGGCTCTATAAAATACCCCTTGCTTTTGTCATAGCCTCCACCTGCAATGATTTCTGCATCACTATCTGCTTTAGCTTGGTCTATATACCTTGCTAATTTATCAAAAGATCCTTCATGAATCACGGCTGTGATAAAGTTGCCCATGTCTTCCGGTGAACCTATTTTAAACGATTTCAAATCTTCTAATACATAGTTCTTTACATCGTTCCATAAGTTCTTTGGAATGTATGCCCTTGAGGCGGCACTGCATTTTTGACCTTGGAATTCGAAAGCACCACGAACAATAGCTGTGGCAACTTGCTTGGCATTAGCCGATTTGTGTGCTATTATAAAATCTTTACCCCCTGTTTCGCCGACAATTCTGGGGTAGGTTTTATAGTTATGAATGTTGTTGCCTATTTGTTTCCACAATTCCTTAAATATAAAGGTAGACCCTGTAAAGTGTAGACCAGAGAAATCAGGACTAGCTAATATGGTTTCTGTAATCATCACTGGGTCTCCAAATACCACATTAATAACACCAGCAGGAACACCAGCTTCTTTAAACACATCCATAATCACTTTTGCAGAGTATACTTGACTGTCGCTAGGTTTCCAAATAACAACATTGCCCATTAAAGCCATACAGGATGGAAGGTTACCAGCTATCGCAGTAAAGTTAAAAGGGGTAACGGCATAGGTAAATCCTTCTAACGGACGGTATTCTACACGGTTCCAAGCATCACTAGTGCTTTCGGGTTGCTCAGCATAAATATCGGTCATATACTGCACATTAAAACGCAGAAAATCTATCAATTCACAAGCAGAATCAATCTCCGCTTGATGAATGGTTTTGGATTGTGCTATCATTGTTGCTGCATTTATTTTGGCTCGGTATGGACCTGCAATTAGTTCAGCAGCTTTTAAGAAGATGCCGGCACGTTGTTCCCATGGTATTTGGCTCCATGTTTTTCTTGCGTCCAAAGCGGTTGCAATCGCTTCTTCAACATGTTTTTTTTCAGCGACATGATAGGTGCCTACTATGTGTTGGTGATCATGGGGGGGAGACATAGTTCTGGTGTCTCCCGTAATAACATCTTCACCATTTATATAAAGTGGAACATCAACTTTACTGTTAAACATGTCTTTGTATGCTTTAAGCACAGCCTCACGTTCTGGTGAGCCAGGCGCATAACTTTTAACGGGTTCATTAATTGCAATTGGCACATTAAAAAAGCCTTTTCCCATGATTTTTAATTTTTTATTATTGATTTTTCATTAAATGGACTGCAAAATTACGAATTTTAAAATCAAAAAAAGGAAGATACTTTCTTTAAATAGGTGTGTTATTTTTGCGTATAACTTTGTAAGTTAGCCATTATTCGAAAGACTATAAGGTTTATGTGTACAGTAACTATAGTTCCGAAAGGAAAACAGGATTTTATTTTAACCTCGAACCGGGATGAAGCTCCGAATAGGGTATCGTTGCCTCCAGAATCTTATCAGGTAAATGATACTTTGGTGTTGTTTCCAAAAGACAAACTCTCTGACGGGACTTGGATTGGGATTAGTGAAGTGAATAGGGTGGTTTGTGTGTTAAATGGTGGTTTTGAGAGACATAAGCGTCAGCCAAATTATAGAAAGAGCAGGGGGGTGGTTGCTAAAGACTTTTTAACATATGAAAAACTTGAACCTTCTGTTAAAATTTATGATTTTCAAAATATAGAACCTTTTACCATGGTGATTGCCGATTGGAACGTAAACTTAAAGTTCTATGAGTTAATATGGGATGGAGCAGTAAAACATTTTACCAAATTGCCCTTGGAACCTAAAATTTGGTCGTCTGCAACATTGTATAATGAAATAATGAAGAATGAACGCTTGCAATGGTTTGAAGATTTTAAGGGCAAGCAGGTATTGAATAAAGAGACCTTGTTGGACTTTCATAAAAATACCGAAGCTAATAATTCAGATTATGGGATTGTTATAGACCGGGGATTTGTGAGAACAACAAGCATTACCCAAATTGATAAACAATCTGATACGGTTACTATGCACTATGAAAACCTGAAAAACCATTCGGTTACAAACAAAACTTTTAATTTTTCGCAAACAATTAATGAATAATACGGGGATTATGTTAACATTGGCTTACCCTGAGACCATTGTTATGGTGTCTAAGGAATGGTTTTCCCCTTTTTTACGGTTTATTGGCATAGGTAAGAAAAACTATGTTCGGGCGGGACACGCGGCTTTGGTGTTAATCAACAAAGCTACAGGTGAACTGGAGTATCATGATTTTGGGCGCTACATAACCCCAGACCCTACAGGGCGGGTGCGTGGTAAGGATACCGATAATGAATTGGATTTTCCGATAAGGGCACAAATCGAAAATGATAAGATTCTTAATTTACACGATATCTTAACGTTTTTAGCGACCCACCCAAAGCAAACGCATGGTGATGGTAAATTAATTGCGTCGGTGTGTCGTGTGGTTGATTATCAAAAAGCAAGGGAACATATTACCAATATGCAAAATAAGCATTTTATTAGGTATGCTGCTTTTATAAAAAAAGGCTGTAACTGTGCACGTTTTGTAACCGATAGCCTAATTGCTTCTGTTACCGATTTAGGCATTAAAAAGAAACTGAAACAGTCGAAGTGGTTTACGCCCAGTACGGTTGGCAATGTGCTGTTGGCCGATACCGAAAATCAGGTTTATGAAGTTTCTGAAACAGGTGTTGTCTCAACATTTGAAGGTTCCCTGAAAAGTGAAAATGTAAGATGCTTTTTAGATAGTTTAAAAAATCACGAACCACATTTTATTGGAACTTTAGAACCCAGGCCTGTGAATAATTTACATGAAAAAGCACAGTGGCTGTCGGGAATTGCTGCTGGGGCTTGGTTCGAGTTGCATGATATTGAACACGATCTTGAGTATTTTTTCAAACGTATTTCACCCTATGGAAATATTGATGTTTACGACAAGTATGTGGTGAATAATCAAGCATTTGATTATAATTTAAAGTTTGAATTTGTGCACTATTCCAACTGTAAATTTTTTCATGTGAAGCAGAATGGAGAGGTTTTTAGGTTTGATAGGAAGAGTTAGTTTTTGCTGCAGCCAGAGAATCCTGTAGGTGGAAAAGAAGCTTTTTTATGATTGTTTTAAGCTTGCAAATGTCTGTAACTGTTGATAATATAATAACTAATTTATCGCAAAAGGCGCACTTAATTTAAAAGCAGGAATAGATACCTTAAACTTTTTGGTAGTGGTAAAGTTAACCATATTGTAATGACCATACATAGCGCCAAAGGGCGAGGTTAATAAGCAACCAGAGGTATAGGTGTGCGACTCTCCTGGTTTTAAAACAGGTTTTCTGCCAATAACGCCTTCGCCAGTTACGGTTTCAACGTTGTTTAAGGCATCCAAAATATGCCATTGACGAGATAAGAGCTGTACAGAATCCTTACTTTGATTTTCAATGGTTATCGTATAGCCATAAGCATATTGTATTTTATAGTCTTTATAAAATGACCCTTCGAAGTTGGTTTCTACCGAAATTTTTATGCCTTTTGTAACTTGTTGAACCATCTTAAATACTGATAAACAATGTGTTTAGGTTGGCTAAAATAAGAAATTTTAAGATTGATAAATTATAAAAACCGTTAAAATGCATTAATTGGAGATATTAATCGAACTTCCTTCGCCCAAACCTATGATTCTGTCGTAACGCGCCCCTAAATCACGATAATACACCAATACTTTATAGTTGTTCTCCGTTTGATAAAAATTACCACTAATCAAGCCTTCATCTATAGTACCATCATCATTAATTGCAACAAATTTGTAATTGTAAAACCCTTGTTTGAGTAATAAAGTACAATGGTAACGATTGGTGTAATCGTTAAAGGTTAGTTTGGTGCTTTCTTCAATGGCGTAATTATTGAAATTGCCATAAATATGGATGTCCTTGTTTTTAAAAGTCACATTGGGTAATAGAGAGAAATGTACCCAAACATAATCGGCTTCAATAGATGAATCCTCTGCATCTATATTGGTAACCAAATAATTACCGTTAATATCTGGGTTGTAGGTGTATGGCCTAGAGGCCCTTTCAAAATTGGTAAACAAATAATTGTGGTAAATATCTTCCAATGCAATACTTTGAACGCCGGTATTGGCAGCCCTCACATCTTTGTTCTCAAAAAACAAATATTCGTTGCCGCCCCAAAAACTAGACTCCATATCATACCTGTAGATTAATTGGTTGCCAATGGTGTATTGTGGTTTCAGGTTATTGATGGCAGTACTTAAATTATTGTTTTGAACAATAAGAGTATTAACTGTTTGCTTAGGGTTGTTGAGTTGCATGTTTTTCGGGGAAATAACAATTTCTACCCGTTGCTTTTCTTCTATATATTCAATGTTTCTGGATCGTTTTAAAGTAATGCCCACATTAGCATTATCTTCGTAAATCATAAATTTTCTAGAAAACACCAAGTCACCATAGTTATCATAAATGCTTATAAGATAATTACCCGATACCTTTAGACCCCTGGTTTGGTTATTGGGAATGGTTAATTTGTAGTGAGAATAAATTTGGTAAGTATTTAAAGAGTTTTCGTAATTTCTAATGCGTTGGTTGTCGAAACCATCCATATATTCCGATTGTACCAAATTTGATGGAGTCCAATCAAAATTATAATGTTTAATTTTATAGTAATAATCGTCTTCGTTGCCATTAAGGGCGTCAAATTCCAAGACCAAATATTCTCCTAAACGCAATACTGGTAATTGACTCTCAGGTGTATTGCCTTTAAAATTTATGGTTTTAATATAATTGGGAGGATTGACCTCTTGTACTTGAGCAAGTACAAAAGTGGACATTATAGTGAAAACAATCAAAAATAAAGACTTGAAAGGCATTGCCAAAAATTGATTTTTGTAAATATAAACAAAATTCATTCCTAAAGTGATAACGGTATTTTTAGAAATAAAATTATAAATCTTTTTTATATAAACTGTGTTATAAATTTGTATTTTTGCACCGATTTTTAGACAACTAATATTCAATATAGTAAATATGTCAAACGACATTCGTATTAAAAAAGGTCTGGACATTAAACTTAAAGGTGAAGCTGAAAAAACTATCGAACAGGCAATTATCAGCAACTACTGTACCATAAGACCAGAAGATTTTCACGGCATAATTCCCAAACTTATTGCAAAAGAAGGGACCCAGATAAAAGCTGGGGAAGTTTTGTTTTATGATAAGTCTAACGAACTCATCAAGTTTGTTTCTCCGGTATCGGGTAAGGTAATTGAGGTGGTTCGTGGACCCAAAAGACGCATCGACGCGATTAAGATTGAGTCCGATAAGTCGCTAGATTACCATGATTTTGGTAAGTTAGATGCAAATTCAGCTGCGGCTGAAGCAATAAAAGCCCATTTATTGGCATCGGGTTGTTGGCCGTTTATAAAACAACGTCCGTACGATGTGATTGCCAATCCAAATAAGTTGCCAAAAGCGATATTTATTTCGGGTTATGCTTCCGCACCTTTAGCAGCCGATTTAGATTTTACTCTTCAAGGTAAGGAAGCCGAATTACAAGCTGCTATTACTGCTTTGAGTAAATTAACCGATGGAAAAATACATGTCTCTGTTGGAAAAACATCAAGCTCACCCCTAGCTGGACTATCTGGAATTACATTGCATAAAGTTTCCGGACCACATCCATCAGGTAACGTAGGGACACAAATCAATAAAATCAATCCTATCAATAAAGGAGAGATTGTATGGACGGTGAATCCGCAGGACTTGGTTATTATTGGGGAATTGTTTTTAACAGGTAAGTTTAATGCAGAACGCTTAGTAGCTTTAGTGGGGTCTTCAATAGAAAAGCCAAGATACTTTAAAACACTTATTGGTAGTGAGGTGTCTACTATGGTTTACGATAAGGGCATTTCTAAAGACACCAATGCGCGTATCATTTCTGGTAATGTGTTAACTGGAAAGCAAGTGCAACCGGATGGTGCTTTAGATTATTACAGTAACATAATTTCTGTTATTCCTGAAGGTGATGATTATGATTTTTTTGGATGGAATAAACCTATTTTCGATAAAGTATCCACTTCTAGGGCATTGACATTTTCTTGGTTAAGTCCGAATAAAAAATATGATTTAAACACAAACACTAATGGTGAACACCGTGCCTTTGTGGTTACGGGAAGTTATGAAGAAGTATTTCCGTTGGATATGTACCCCTTACAAATCTTAAAAGCATGTATGTATAAGGATTTAGATGAAATGGAAGCTTTAGGGATGTATGAAGTAGCACCAGAGGATTTTGCATTAACAGAATTTGTATGTGTGTCGAAACAACCGCATCAAAAGATAATAAGAGAAGGTTTAGACTTAATGCTTAAAGAGATAGGATAATGGGTTTAAAAAGTAAATTACATCAATTTAAAGAAAAGAATAGGGATAAAAAATGGTTGCCAGCATTTTCTGCAATACATACATTTTTATTCCTGCCGAACGAAACAACCCATGGAGGTACGCATATTAAGGTGGCAGATGACTTGAAGCGTACCATGAATACGGTTATTATGGCTATGCTGCCATGTTTGATTTTTGGTATGTTTAATGCAGGGTATCAGCATCATTTGGCTTTAGGTGAAATCCAGGCTGTAACTCAAGGGTTTTTTAGTCCAGAGTTTTGGACCATGGATAACTTTATGGTTGGGTTTTGGAAGATTTTACCATTGGTTATTGTGTCATACGGTGTGGGTCTAGGTATTGAATTCATCTTTGCCATTATAAAAGGACATGAAGTAGAAGAAGGCTATTTGGTAACCGGTATGTTAGTGCCGTTAATCGTTCCAATAGATATTCCATTATGGATGTTAGCCGTAGCCGTTGTATTTGGTGTGGTAATAGGTAAAGAGGTTTTTGGAGGTACAGGAATGAATATCCTTAATCCGGCCTTAACTATTCGGGCATTTTTATTCTTTGCCTATCCTACTTGGATGTCTGGTGATAAGGTTTGGGTTCACGGTGCAAAAGAGCGTGCTAATCAAATTGCGACAGGAGAAAATTTAGACGCTATTTCTGGCGAAACCATTTTGGGAAGTTTGGCACAAAATAGTAAAGAGATGGTTGATTCGGCAACAGATATTTGGAATGCCTTTTACGGATTTATCCCAGGCTCGGTTGGTGAAACCTCGGCAATACTTATTTTATTGGGAGGTTTATTCTTGATCTTTACTAAAATAGGAAGTTGGAGAATCATGTTGTCCTCTGTCTTAGGAGCAATAGCCATGGGTTTAATTTTTAATGGTGTTGTTGATACCGGTATTGTTGGAGAAAGTAGTAAGTTTTATGGTTTAATGAGTACCACTTGGTGGCATCACTTACTTATAGGTGGATTTGCTTTTGGTATTGTATTTATGGCAACCGATCCTGTAACGGCTTCTCAAACTAATAAAGGCAAATGGATTTATGGGTTCTTGGTTGGATTTATTTCAATTATGATTCGTGTATTCAATCCTGCTTATCCAGAAGGTGTGATGTTGGCCATATTATTAATGAATGTCTTTGCACCGACTATAGACCATTATGTGGTTAGGGGTAATGTAAAGAAAAGAATGAAACGTTTAAAGGTTAAAACTGCTTAACGCGATGGAAAAGAGAACAGAAAAAAATTCATATACAATTCTATTTGCCATTGGTATGGTAATAGTAGTAGGTTCTTTGTTGGCATTTGTAGCATCATCTTTACGGCCTAAAATTGATGAGAACAAACGTATTGAAAAGCAACAAAACATCTTATATGCTATGGGGGTCAATGAAAATGAAGAGGGTTCTGTAGCATTTATAGCAGATAACGAAGTAGAAACAGAGTTTGCAAAGTACATTAAAAAACAGTTAGTTATTACTAATGGAACTGATACAAGGGAAAATGATCAGGCTTACCTAATAGATGTTAAAAAAGAACAGTCTCAAGCGAAAGAAGGTAAAGAAAGACAATTACCATTGTTTGTTGGTGAAAAAGAAGGTAAAACGTTTTATATAGC
This sequence comes from Aestuariivivens marinum, assembly GCF_022662175.1. GTDB lineage: Bacteria > Bacteroidota > Bacteroidia > Flavobacteriales > Flavobacteriaceae > Aestuariivivens > Aestuariivivens marinum. The sequence continues at coordinate 1,402,432 of NZ_JAKMCR010000001.1, forward strand.
TCCAATTAGAGGGAAAGGACTTTGGGATGCTGTTTGGGGTTATGTGGCTATGGATGAAAATATGGTGATTCAAGGAGCATATTTTGACCATAAGGGAGAAACAGCTGGTCTTGGAGCAAATATAAAGGAGCGTTTCTTTATGGATGATTTTACGGGTGAACATCTTTTAAATACTTCAGGTAAGTTTGTTGGTGTTAACATTTCTAAAAGTAATGCAGATCCTTTGAATAATGATAAAACAGATAATGAGGTAGATGCTATTGCAGGAGCTACTATAACTGGTGATGGTGTTGCGGCTATGATTAAGTCGGAGCTTAAGCTTTACGTGCCTTATTTTAACACATTAAAAAATTAATATAGTATGGGACTTTTATCAAAAAAAGACGCCGCTTTAATTAAAGATCCATTAGCAGATAATAACCCAATCACTATTCAAGTGTTAGGTATTTGTTCTGCATTGGCCATTACGGCTCAGCTTAAAGCATCTATCGTAATGACCATTTCGGTGATTTTTGTGTTAGGTGTTGGAAACGTCGTAATCTCGTTGATTAGAAATATTATTCCTTCCAAGATTAGAATTATTGTGCAATTGACAGTAGTAGCAGCACTTGTAATTATCGTGGATCAAGTATTAAAAGCATTTTCCTATCAATTAAGTAAAGAGCTAGGGGCTTTTATTGGTTTAATTATTACCAACTGTATTATCATGGGACGTTTTGAAGCTTTTGCTTTAGGGAATGGGCCTTGGAAATCATTCCTTGACGGTGTAGGTAATGCCTTGGGTTATGGTATCATCTTAATTATAGTGGGTTTCTTTAGGGAATTGCTTGGATCTGGAACCTTATTAGGGTTTAAGGTATTAGGAGACCCAATAGCAAAAACAGGATTGTATGCTTTTGGATATGAAAACAACGGATTTATGTTATTAGCCCCAATGGCCTTAATAGTTGTAGGTGTCCTTATTTGGGTACAGCGTTCAAGAAATAAAGCATTAATTGAAGATCATTAATTAGTAAGCAGTTGGCGGTAACAGTAAGCAATTATTGATAACTGAACACTGAGTACAGAATACTATAAAAATGGAACATATAGAATTATTTTTCAAATCAATATTTATAGATAACATGGTATTTGCTACATTCTTGGGAATGTGTTCATATCTGGCAGTGTCTAAAAAAGTAAGTACTGCAGTTGGTCTTGGTGCTGCTGTAATATTTGTATTGTTGGTTACGGTACCTTTAAATTGGTTGTTGGACCAATATATTTTGCAACCAGGAGCATTAGGAAGATGGTTAGGTGAAGATTATGCATCTTTCGATTTAAGTTTCTTGTCGTTTATCATGTTCATTGCAACTATTGCAACCATGGTACAGTTGGTTGAAATTGTAGTTGAAAAATTTTCACCTTCATTATACAATTCATTGGGGATTTTCTTGCCACTTATTGCGGTAAACTGTGCTATTTTGGGAGGATCGTTGTTTATGCAATCCCGTGAAATACCTACTCTAGGATTAGCTACAGTATATGGTATTGGTTCTGGTATAGGATGGTTTTTGGCTATTTTAGCTATAGCGGCAATTCGTGAGAAAATAAGATATTCAAATGTGCCTCCAGCATTACGAGGTTTAGGTATAACCTTTATTACTACAGGATTAATGGCCATTGGTTTTATGAGTTTTGGAGGTATGCTTACAGGAGGAGATGATGCAGGTAAAAAAGAAGAAAAAACGGCTGTTTTAGAACAAGAGAATAAACCAGTAGAAGTAGCTACGGTTACTTCAATCCCTACTGAAGAAAAAAAGGAGTTGTTGAATACTAACAAAGTAAATGAGTAAGATGATTTTAGCCGCAGGTACAACAGGAACAATAGTCGTTACGGTAGTCGCTTTTTTAATAATTACATTATTATTGGTTGCACTATTATTAGTTGTTAAGCAAAAGTTATCTCCATCTGGTCCTGTGAAGATTACCATTAATGGGGAAAAGGAAATAGAAGTTGCCTCTGGAGGTAGTTTATTATCGACTTTGGGAGGTGAGAAAATATTTTTACCATCGGCTTGTGGTGGTGGTGGAACCTGTATCCAATGTGAGTGTCATGTATTATCTGGAGGTGGCGAAGCGCTTCCGACCGAAACCCCACACTTTACCCGTAAGGAATTGCAACATGGAGCACGTTTAGCCTGTCAAGTGAAAGTAAAGCAAGATATGGATATCACCATTCCAGAAGAAGTTTTTGGTATTAAAAAATGGGAAGCTGTTGTTGTTCGTAATTATAATGTAGCATCATTTATTAAAGAGTTTGTGGTAGAAATTCCAGAGGACATGAATTACAAGGCAGGGGGATATATTCAAATAGAAATTCCACCTTGTGAGATAAAATATTCTGATATAGACATTACAGCACATCCAGAAGAGCACGAAACACCAGATAAGTTTCAAGCCGAGTGGGATAAGTTTGGCTTATGGCCATTGGTAATGAAAAATGATGAAACAGTAGAGCGTGCTTACTCTATGGCTTCTTACCCTGCTGAAGGTCGAGAAATCATGCTAAACGTACGTATTGCTACCCCACCATGGGATCGTGCTAAAAATGGATGGATGGATGTTAATCCAGGAGTTGCTTCGTCTTACATATTTTCAAGAAAAGCAGGTGATAAAGTAATCATTTCAGGGCCTTACGGTGAGTTCTTTATTAACGAGAGTGATAGCGAAATGCTTTATGTTGGTGGAGGTGCTGGTATGGCACCTATGCGTTCGCACCTGTATCATTTATTTAAGACTTTGGAAACAGGAAGAACCGTGACCTATTGGTATGGCGGGCGTTCTAAACGTGAATTGTTCTATTTAGAACATTTCTATGAGTTAGAGCGTAAGTTTCCTAACTTTAAATTCTTCTTGGCTTTGTCTGAACCATTACCAGAAGACAATTGGAAAGTTAAAAAGGATATTCATGATGCCGAAGGTGATGGTTTTGTAGGCTTTATCCATAACTGTGTTATTGATAATTATTTAAGCAAGCACGAAGCGCCAGAAGATATCGAATTGTATTTCTGTGGTCCACCGCTAATGAACAAAGCTGTTCAAAAAATGGGAGAAGATTTTGGTATCCCAGATGAGCATATTCGATTTGATGACTTTGGAGGATAATCTAATGCACTATATAAAATCAAAGCCCAACTTTTGTTGGGCTTTGACTGTCTAGGGTTTTAATTTTAGTTCATTTGGGGTGGTATTGGTGCATGTACAAGGTTTTCAACAGGAGGCAAACTTTTTAAATATGCAAAAATAGCCTTAAGGTCATCATCGTTTAAGTTTCGGTATTGCTCCCATGGCATTGGAGGCAACAGAGGCCTGCTACCTTCAAGGCCTTTATAAAGCCCTTTTCTAATAGCAGTCATAAATTGAGCTTCAGTCCAAGAGCCAATACCTGTATCATCTGGTGTTAGGTTAGCTGCAAACGATGTCCCCCAAGGACCTGTGGCTGAAGTAAGTCCCATAGAGAATAAGATATAGCCTTTTGCTGTTTCAGCATCATAGGGAGGAAGTTCTTCATCAGTAGGGTGACCAGAAAGTAATCTGCTAGAATCTAATTCCATACCGTGTTCTGTAAATTTTTTAGGAGTATGGCAATCGTGGCAGCCTACGGAATTTACCAAATATTCACCTCGTTTTACAGGGTCTATGGCTATTTCCTCTGCAGGTTGATAATTTTCTTCGGCCGATTGTTCCTTTTTATTAGAGTTACAAGCTAACAACAAAAGACAAAGGCTAATTAATGAAAATGTTTTTGCTTTCATAGAGTTGGTTAATTAGTGTTTAACAATAGTGTTTTTTAGTTATTTAATATACCAAAACAGGTAAGTGTAAAAGAATGTGATAGTTTGGTGGGCTGTCATTTTTGCCTAAAGTAGGATCTATGAACTGATTGAGAAGCTTACCGAAGATACAAAAAAAGTTTGATTAGCTATTAAGCAAACAAAATTTTAATTCAAAAGATATATATGGTAATTTTGCTACATGAGAAAAGTACTTACAGCTCAGGAATTGCATAATCTTGCCATGAATCATGTAGGAAAGGATTTGGAAAAACGAGGATTTGAATTTATAGCTGTTAATAGCAAATTGAAAAAGCATCCACAATTTGTTTGTATAGATAAAAACAAACAATATTATTTTGTGATTGTAAGAGCGGTAATTTTACCAGAGAATCCTAATAATTATGATGTGTTTTGGATGGAGTCCTTTAAAAAACATGCAAGAGATAAAAATGCTAAGGTATTATATGCAGGTGTGGGTTTAGGAAATATAAAAGGAGAAAAGTTACCGATTTACCTTAACGAGGAATATTTGTTGGAATACAATGGTATACAAATAGTAGAAACACATTTAAATTAAATAGGGCCTTGAAGTTATATGAATCGATTTAGCAGCATTTTATTAATTCTGGTAGGGTGTTTGTCTTGTAAACAACCTATTGTCAATACCAAACTTCAAGGCTCCATTTTTGGCACCTATTATAGGGTAACCTATGCTTCTGATATTAATTACACTAAACAATTCGATAGCTTATTTTATGTTATCAATAAATCGATGTCTACTTATCAAGTAAATTCTGATATTTCTAAATTGAATAGGAATGAAACCAATATTGTAGACTCACATTTTATAAAGGTTTTTAACACTTCGAAACGTATTTTCAAGGAAACCCAAGGTGCTTTCGATCCTACTATTGGTGCTCTGGTCAATGCTTGGGATTTTGGCCCAGAAGGGAAGATAATTAATCTTGATAGTCTTAAAATGGATAGTTTAATGATTTTTGTTGGATTGGATAAAGTGAAAATTGAAGATAATCGTATAGTTAAACCCAAAGAAACCTTTATTGATTTTAATGCCATAGCTAAAGGTTATGCGGTTGATGTTGTTTCAGATTTTTTAAAGCACAAGGGCATTGAAAACCATTTGGTTGATATTGGAGGAGAGCTTAGGGCTAGTGGGATTAATGTTGAAAGGGGAGGGGCTTGGAAAGTAGGTGTCGAAGATCCCAATTTTGATGGCACGCAATCCATTAATCGCGTTGTTACTTTAGAGAATAAATCTATGGCTACATCTGGAACTTATAGAAAGTTTAAAATTGATGAATATGGTAATCGTTATGCACATATTATTAATACAAAAACAGGTTATCCCAGTCAAACCAATTTGTTAAGTATATCTGTAATTACAAATAATTGTATGACGGCCGATGCCTACGCTACTGCATTTAAGACTATGGGGATTGAAAAAATAAAAACCTTTTTAAAATCACATCCCGAACTTCAAGTGTTTTTAATTTTTGAAAATGAAAAGCAGGAACTGGAATCACTTTCCTTAAATGGTTTTCCAAAAGACTAGTTGTTATTTCATATCAAATGTTAATTTAAGTGACAACCTGTTTAAGGGTAAGAGATTACTGTCTAATTAAATTATTTTGTGACAAGAGGAATGATCTCGCCTTTAATCAAGCAGTATTTTTCAATCTCATCTTTCGTTAAGGTTGAAGTATAATCAACTTCATTAACTTGAAAACCTATTCGACGAAGTTTATCAAAATAATCACGACCATAAATTCTAACGTGATCGTATTGTCCAAATATTTTGGTACGCTCACTTTTGTCTATAATGCTGTTGTCCTCAAAGGTTTTTTCTCTTTTTAGATCCAGTGGAATTTGAAAAATACCCCAACCACCAGGTTTCATAACTCGATACAGTTCCTGCATCGCTTTGGTATCGTCTTGTATGTGTTCTAAAACATGGTTACACAAAATTACATCGAAGCTATTATCACTAAAAGGTAGGTTGCAAATATCGGCTTTAACATCAGCAAGTGGAGAATTTAAATCAGTAGTTATATAACCAAGATTTTTCAGCTTTCTAAAACGCTTATAGAAGGCCTGTTCAGGAGCAAAATGGAGAACCTTAAGATTATCATTAAAAAAATTGGTTTTATTTTTTAAATATAACCATAATAACCTATGCCGTTCTAATGATAATGTTGATGGTGAGAGTACATTTTCACGTTGGATGCCATAACCATAAGGTAAAAAGGTTTTAAAACTTCTTCCATCTATGGGGTCTGTGTAGGTTTTGCCTTTTAAGAAGATTGCTAAAATTGGACGAATTATATAGCTTAACCTTATGAGCAGAGGTCTAGGAATAAAGTTAAGTATTGCTTTAAAAATTGTTTTCAAAGACTGTTATTTATAATCTTCACGCACTGGGAAAAAAGTATCAATTACCACACAATTGGTTAACGCATTTGCACTATGTATGGTATTGGAAGGAATTACAGTTATGGAATCAGGTTCAAGAACCTGTGTAATACCATTGATAGTCATTTCTAATTTGCCAGAAATGACTTGTGTTATTTGCTCATGAAAATGAGAATGTGGAGGTAAAACAGATCCCTTTTCAATGGTAACGAATCCAATAGAATTGTTTTCAGTATGTATATACTTTCCTTTGATGCCCTTGATAAGCACTTTTTCTGATATATCTGAAAATTTGTGGGTCATGATAAATTATAGCATTAGCTGTTTTTGCCTAAATTCCTCCTCTTCGTTACTTTCAATACCTAAAGCTTCATATATATATGCAAAAGTTGAAAGTAATTCTGGTTTACCATCAACTAAAGCCACGTCGTGTTCAAAATGGGCACTTGGTTTGTTGTCTAAGGTAGTAATCGTCCAACCATCTCTATGTTGTTTTATACGATGTGTACCCATATTTATCATAGGTTCAATGGCAACGACCATTCCTTCGATAAATTTCTTGCCCCGTCCACGTTTGCCATAATTGGGCATTTCTGGATCTTCGTGCATTTTTTTTCCTAAACCATGGCCTACTAGCTCACGTACCACACCATAACCATGACCTTCACAATATTTTTGAATTGCATAACCCACATCACCAACTCGATTATTCTTTTTAAATTCCCTAATGCCTACGTATAGAGATTCTTTTGTTACCTGTAACAGTTTTTCAGTTTCAGGGTCAATCTCACCAACAGCAAAGGTATAAGCATGGTCACCATAAAATCCATTTTTGAGTGCTCCACAGTCTATTGAAATGATATCTCCCTCCTTTAATGGTTCACTGTTTGGTATGCCGTGTACCACTTGTGAATTGGGACTCATACATAGCGTATTAGGAAAATCATATAATCCTAAAAAACCAGGTTCGGCACCATGGTCCCTAATATATTCTTCTGCTATTTTATCAAGTTGAAGTGTTGAAACCCCTGGTTTTATTTGTCTTGCCAATATGCCTAGGGTTTTAGATACTATTAATGCACTTTCACGCATTAATTCTATTTCTTCCTTTGTTTTTACTACAATCATGTTTTAAAAATAATGGCAAAGATACTTAAAATTAGAATTTTAATCTTTTATGGAGGTAAGTCTTTAATTATCTAAAAAAATCTAAAAAGCGCTTCTTTTTTTGTTCTCTTTTTATATTGTTTTCTGTACCGATGAGTGTTTGGTAAACTTCACTCCAACCTATGAAACCTCCTAAATTTCGATCGTCTATAAAGATATCGGCATGAATTTTTCTACTTTGTTCATTTGTGTGCTGTTCTTCGGGGAAGCTTTTGTTTATAGCATAAAAATGTATGCCATTCTTTTTACAAAAGGCAACAGCTTCATCTAGTCGTTTTCCAGAACGGTAGCTCCATAATATTAATCTGTGTCCGTTTTCTTGAAGCTTTTTTAAAGTTTCAAAAGCAAAACGGATAGGCTTTCCAATTTTAGGGTAAAGATCTTCAACTATAGTACCATCAAAATCTACTGCAATAATGAGCGATCGATTAAAGTTCATAACATTGGAGCTTCAAATAGTACATGTAAAGCTACAATTTTTTAAATTAATGCATGTCTTGTCATTGCCTGAGGTTGTGAAATTCCCATTAACTTTAGTATTGTTGGTGCTATATCTCCTAATATACCATCTTTAATAGTTTTTAATTCGTTATCAATTAAAATTACTGGAACGGGGTTGGTGGTATGTGCTGTATGAGGTGAACCATCTGGATTTATCATGGTTTCGCAGTTTCCATGATCAGCAATCAATAATGTACTATACCTATTGTCCAGAGCCGCATTGACCACATCTTTTACACATTCATCAACAGCTTCACAGGCTTTAATGGCGGCTTTCATAACACCTGTATGTCCTACCATATCGCCGTTTGCAAAGTTTAAACAGACAAAGTCTACTTCACCTTTTTGTAACTCGGGAACTAAGGCATCGCGTAATTCATAAGCACTCATTTCCGGTTTTAAATCATAGGTTGCCACTTTAGGCGAATTTCTTAAAATACGGGTTTCACCTTCAAAAGGAACTTCTCTTCCACCTGAAAAGAAAAAGGTTACGTGTGGATATTTTTCAGTCTCTGCTATCCTAATTTGTTTTTTATTATTCTTTTCTAAGACTTCACCTAAGGTTTCGGTTAAATTATCCTTGTTGAAAATAACATTTACATTATTGTAACTGTCATCATAGTTGGTTAAGGTGACATAATGCAGATTAAGTTTGTGCATGTTGTACTCATGAAAGTGTTTTTGTGATAAGGCTTCGGTGAGTTCTCTCCCTCGGTCTGTTCTAAAATTGAAAAAAATAACGACATCACCATCTTTTACTTGTGCGATGGGTTCATTATTATCATCAACCATAATGATAGGTTTAATGAATTCATCGGTTACGTCATTTTTATAACTGTTTACAATAGAATCATAAGCATTATCCGATTTTTCTCCTAACCCATTAACAATCGCATCATAAGCCAATTTAACTCGTTCCCAGCGTTTATCTCTGTCCATGGCATAGTAACGTCCCGTTATACTAGCTAATTTGGTATTGTTGTTTTTTATATGTTCTTGTAATTGGGTCACAAATCCACTACCCGAAGTCGGACTAACATCACGACCATCCGTAAAGGCATGTACAAAAGTATTTTCAAGTCCGAAGCTATTGGCGGCGTCAATTAAACCTAATAAATGATTAATATGGGAATGCACTCCGCCATCACTCAGCAAGCCTAAAAAATGAACATCTTTGTTATTGTTCTTAGCATATTTAAAAGCTTCAACCAATGTTTGTTCGGTTTCTAGGGTTTTATTTTCAACGGCTAGATTAACCTTAACCAAATCCTGATACACTATACGTCCAGCACCAAGATTCATGTGTCCTACTTCACTGTTACCCATTTGCCCTTCTGGAAGGCCTACGTTGAGCCCATCTGTTCTAAGTTGGGCAGACGGATACTTTTTATATAGTGAATCTATGAAAGGCGTATTAGCATAATCTATTGCAGATACTTTTGGGTCTGGCGAATGTCCCCAGCCGTCCAATATCATGAGGATAACTTTTTTATTCATTTTATTGATGACTTTTTTAACACTGCAAAGATAACAAACAATAAGGAAGAAAAATTCTGAAAACCCTTGTAAATAAGGTGGTTTTGTAATTTTTTCGAAATCTTAAAAAATTGAATAGGACTATTAAAGAAAAGTAAAAGAAACGTTAAAAACGTGTTATTTTCTGTTTTTTGTGTAACAGATTGAAAAAAAAGTCGTCTCTTTAGTATATCAAAAAACGAATCATTAATCAAATTAAAATCTTTCATCATGAAAAAAACATTCATTATCTCTGCTATGGCATTATGTTTTGCAATAGTAAACGTAAACGCCAAATCCCCGAACAACAATTTTGATCTTTATACTAAAACAACTGTTTTTAAAGTAAGTCCTTTTTGCGTTTCCATCGCTAAAGGTGATCTAGAAACTGTAAGAAAGTTAATTAATTTGGGTGCTGATGTCAATGAAAAATCCAATGGAATGACACCTGTCATGTATGCTGCCAAATTCAACAGAACAGAGATATTAAAACTTTTAATAGTAAACGGTGCTAAATTAAAAGTTAAGTCAGATAAAGGTATGACCGCTTTAAAATATGCTGAAATACATAAGGCAAAAGAAGCCCATGCTATTTTAAAGGATGCTATGTCTAATAAGAGAAAATAATTTACGGTTTAAGTTATAATTATTTTAGAGCTAGTCACTCTTTTAAAAGCCCTTTAATTAGGGCTTTTTTTATGGACTCTAGTGTTATTCTGTTTAAAATTGCAAAAAATAAGCTTATTTTGTGTTAATAACTTTTATCAGTTCAGGGTTAATACGAAAAGCATAAATTTAAAGGCGATGTTTCAATTTAAGATTTTAGAAAAAAGCGAAATCGATTTGGTTGTTCCATTGGTTTATAAATTAAACCAAGGTCGTATTTTAGTTGAGGTTTTAAAAGCGCGCTTTGCTGATATGGTGAACCAGAATTATGAATGTGCCGTGATACTAGACGATGGGGTTGCTATAGGCGTTTCGGGTTTGTGGTACTGCACTAGACATTATTCGGGGAGGAGTGTAGAACCTGATCATGTATACATAGAAGAAGCTTATCGAGGAAAGGGTTTGGGAAAGCAGTTTTTCGAGTGGATTTATAATTATGTTAGCGAAAAAGGATATGAAGCTGTTGAATTAAATACCTATGTGTCTAATTATGCTTCCCATAAATTTTATTATAACGAAGGCTTTAAAATTTTGGGTTACCATTTTCTAAAAAAGCTCTAGTTTTTATTGTGTAAAATAAAATAGATTTTATATTTGCAGGCATAATGCGGGAGTAGCTCAGTTGGTAGAGCGTCAGCCTTCCAAGCTGAATGTCGCCGGTTCGAACCCGGTCTCCCGCTCCAAGAAGCTTCATAGAAATATGGGGCTTTTTTATGTTTAAAGGTTTATTTCAAATATATTAAATCTGTTTCTGGTTCAACTTCATAAGGGGCCTTATTGAATTCAAAAATGCGCGCGTTCAAATTACCTTTTAACACAATAGATTTTTCCTTAACCATTAGCCAACTTCCTTCACGTAAACCTACAACAGGATTGGTATTGTAATGGTGAAATTCCTTTATTCTGGTTTCACGGGTTTCTCCCATATGTTTACTTTCAGGATTAGGGTCTTCATAATGTGGGTTGATATTGAAAGGGACCAAACCTAAAGCACTAAAGTTTGGCGGATATACAATAGGCATATCGTTTGTGTTTTTAATGTTTAAACCGCAAATATTACTGCCTGCACTAGTGCCTAAATAGGGTGTGCCACTATTAATCGCATTTTTAAGTGGAGTTATTAGACGGTGTTTGTATAGTTGGTTTAGCAATACAAATGTATTGCCTCCACCAGTGAAGATGCCTTTAGCATTTTTAATGGCTTTAATAGGATTTTCATAGGTATGTATACCCTTAACTGATTTCCCGATTTTAGCAAATGCATCATTTGTTTTATAGGTGTATTCGTCATGTGAAATTCCTCCAGGTCTGGCGTATGGGATAAATAAAAGTTCTTTGTCTGACTTAAAATGGGTTTCTAAATCATTTAAAATATATTCCAAATAACTACTGTCATGTAAAGTTGATGTGCTAGCAATTATAATGTGTTTCATAATTATACTATTTTAGGTAAAGCTAATTAATATTGTTTTGAGTTAAAAGTTTTGATGCTTCAATTCTAAGTATCCAAATTATAATTATTAAATTTAAAGAAAAAAGATGCAAAAAATAAAACTACTAATTCTATTTATTGCTTTTAACGGTTACACTGTTAATGCTCAAGAAATTGAGAGAACAAAAGTAATAGGTAAATTAGTCGTTGAAAATAACGATGTTATTGGTATTACCATTTTTAATGCCTCATCGAATAAAGGGACTATTACAGATGTTAATGGCGAGTTTACCCTTGCGGTCGCTTTAAATGATTTAGTAGAGGTTAGTGCACTACAATATCAAAATATAAGTTTTCGTGTTAATGAGAATATTCTGGCTTCTAAATTTATGAAGATTTTTCTTATAGAAGAAATCAATAAATTGGATGAAGTTGTTATTTTTTCAAATAATATAACAGGAAATTTAGAATTAGACATTAATAATACAAAAACTTTTAAACTTAAATTAGATGTGCTTTATTTTGCTATAAAAAATAAAGAAAAGTTTGAGTTTGAAACCGATCAAAGCTCAAAAGTTAATAATATAACCTTAAAAAATCCAGATGTTAGGCCTATGATTAATGGTCTTAACATTATTAATGTAGTAGATCAATTATTGTTACCTTTATTTCGTGCTCAGGTTAAGGATAAAAAAACGGTTGGAGTACCAGAAGTTCCTGTTCAGTCTATTAAATATTATTTTGGGTCTGAATTTATAATTGATAACTTCAATATTCCAAAACATCGTGTGGAACAATTCATACGATTTGTAGAAGACCATCCAGATTTTGACTATAACTTATTGAATTATGGTAAGGAACTTGAATTTCTAGAATTACTTTATAAAAAGAGTCAAGAGTTTTTGAAGATGTGAAGACTTCCTAATGTTTTATAGAGGTTTAGTAGTCGTTTAGGTTTTAATTTTTCTTAAAATATTCATTGCTTTTTTTCAGGATTTAGAGTAATAATGATAAAAAGTAATTTTTTTAAGCCAATGATATTGAGGCTATAACTGTTTCTAACTAATAGAATTAGTGTATCTTTTTCTAAAATAAATAGACTTTTATTGAACTTTTTGGAATGCTTTTTGAAATGACCAAATGATATGATTAAAACTCAAAATATCTACTTTAGCAAAAAAATACGGAAAGCAATTATGAAACTATCAATTATTGGTTTAATACTGTTGCCTCTTTTTGCATTTACATCAATGCACAAGTTTTATGTTAGTGTTTCTCAAATAAATTATATAGAGAATAAACAGTCTGTACAAATTATATCCAGGGTTTTTATTGATGACATGGAAAATGTATTAAGAAGCAGGTACGGTGAAGATATTATACTTGCTGGTGAAAATGAGCCTGAGGAAACAGATGTATACTTGGAGAAATATTTGAAAGAAAGATTTGAAATAAAGATTAATGGGGAAAACCAACTTATTGTTTTTATTGGTAAAGAATATGATGGTGATATAATGCGTTGTTATCTTGAAATTGAAAACATAAATAGTATAAAAACGTTTGAAATAAGCAATAAAGTATTATTTGATCTTTTTGAGGATCAACAAAATATTGTTAAAACCAAAATTTACTCCAACCAAAAAAGTGTAATCCTCACTAAACAGAGCCATTCTGCAATGTTAAAGTTTAATTAAAAAGATTAAAAGAAGCTCATATTTTACTATTTTCGGGCGCTAAAAATTGCAAAAAACGCGATGTTTTAAGCTTAAAAACAATAATTTAATAAATAATCCAAAACTCATTGATGGAAAAATTTAAGTACTTAGTGTTGTCGATTGCTATTATTTCTTCTAGTGTATTTGCCCAAGAGCAGGAAAAAGAGAAGCCACAAGGTCATACCGACCAAAATAAGTTTAGGCAAATGAAAGACCTTTTGGCAACTCCAAATGAGAGTAGAACAGCATCAGGTGCCCCTGGTTATGCCTATACCCAACAAAAGGTTGATTATGTGATGAACATTATGTTGGACGAAGCAAACAATAGAATTTATGGAGATGAAAAGATAACTTACCATAACAATTCAAAAGATTACTTGGAGTATTTATGGGTTCAGTTGGATCAAAATATGAGGGCAAAAGACTCTAAAACTCCAGATATTGATTCAGAGAATTTTAACAATCCATTTAATGGCCCGGTATCATTTATAAATGACAATTTAAAAGAGCGGTTCGATGGTGGGTTTAATATTGAATATGTTAAGAATGAGGATGGCTCTAACTTGTCTCATTCAATTAATCAAACCATGATGCGTATTAACTTATCTAAACCATTGGCTCCGGGAGACGTTTTTAAGTTTCAAATAAAATGGTGGTATAATATCAACGATATAAATGTAGATGGAGGCCGTTCTGGTTTGGAGAGGTTTCCAGACGGAAATAACAACTACACTATTGCCCAGTTTTACCCAAGGTTATGTGTTTATGATAATGTAGAGGGGTGGCAAAATATGCAGTTTTGGGGAAGAAGTGAATTTGCCCTTGAGTTTGGTGATTTTGAAGTGAAGATTACTGTACCTGCCGATCATGTTTTGGAGGCGACTGGGGAACTGCAAAATCCAAAAGATGTTTTAACAAAAGAACAGCAAAAACGTTTTGATATAGCTAAAAAATCATTCAAGGATCCTGTTTTTATAGTGACACAGGAAGAAGCAGAGCAAACTGAAAAAGGGCGTAGTACAAAAACAAAGACTTGGCATTTCAAAGCCAATCAAGTTAGAGATTTTGCATTTGCATCCTCTAGAAAATACATTTGGGATGCCATGGCTGTAGATATTAATGGGCGAACGGTGATGGCTATTTCATTGTATCCAAAAGAAGGTAATCCGTTATGGGAAGAACATTCTACTAGAGTTGTAGCTAATACTTTGGAAGAGTACTCTAAATTAACATTCGATTATCCATACAGTAAGGCCGTGTCGGTACATTCTGAAAGACAGGGGATGGAGTACCCAATGATATGTTTTAACTTTGGTCGCCCCAATCCAGATGGTACTTATTCTGAAAGAACCAAGAGAGGTATGATAGGCGTTATTACCCACGAAGTGGGACATAACTTTTTCCCTATGATAGTAAATAGCGATGAACGTCAATGGACCTGGATGGATGAGGGATTAAACTCTTTTGTAGAAACCTTGGCCGAGTTGGATTACGATCCAAATTTTATAACAGGTAATTTGCCAAAAGATATTGTGCCATATATGGGTGGTGATCAATCCTATTTATCACCCATCATGTCACAAGGTGATTATGTGTATCAATTTGGTCCTAATGCTTACACAAAACCTGCCGCTGGATTATACATGCTAAGACAAACTATTATGGGGCCAGAATTGTTTGACTACGCCTTTAGAACCTATTCACAACGCTGGATGTTTAAACATCCAACTCCAGCAGATTTCTTTAGAACTATGGAAGATGCTTCTGCTATGGATCTAGATTGGTTTTGGAGAGGGTGGTTTTATACTACTGATTATACCGATATAGGTGTAAAAGAAGTTAAGCAGTATTATTTAACTGATAAGCCAACAGAAAATGCTAAGAAGATAGCAGAGCGTTACAACATGAATCTAGACGATTATAAAGGTCAGTTGATTTATTATGCGGAGGCTTTAGATGGTATTGTGCCTAGTGATGCTAAAGAAGTTTCAGATTTTGAGGTTTTAAATAATTATTTGGCAATGTTACCAGACAGTGAAAGAGAAGCATTAAAAAAAGCACCTAATCATTTTTATGAAGTTACTTTTGAGAAACCAGGTGGACTTGTCATGCCTATAATTGTTGAATTGACATATGAAGATGGTACAAAAGAAAGAAAAACATATCCGGCACAGATATGGCGCTATAATGATAAAGAAGTAACTAAAGTTTTTAAAACGGATAAAGCAATTACTAATATTGTAGTAGATCCAGATTTAGAAACAGCAGATGTAGATATGTCCAATAACTCATGGCCAAAACAAGAAAAAGAAAGTCAATTTGATAAGTTTAAGAAGAAAATCCAAGGATAACTAACGTTTTATTTATAAAGGCCGATTTTTTACAATCGGCTTTTGTTTTCTAAACAAACAACTCACTATATTTGTATTGTGATACAACAAGCAATATTTTTATTTATTAGTGGAGGAGAAATAGCTTTCATACTATTTATAGCTATTATGGTTTTTGGTGCCGATAAGTTGCCTGAAATAGCCCGTGGTTTAGGAAAAGGTATGCGTACACTAAAGGATGCTACTAATGATATTAAACATGAAATTACCAAGAGTGCCGAAAATCATGGTATAGATACCAGCATTACTTCCGATGTAAAAAAAGAACTCGACAAAGTAAAAGACGATTTAGAAGATTTTACGGGATCGGTGAAACGCAAGTTCTAATAAGATTGTCTTATTAAGCTATTACATTTTTCTGCTAATTGTTAATCCGTCCCTAATAGGTAAAAGAACAGTTTCAATACGTTTGTCATTTTTCAATGATGTATTGTATTCAATAAGAGCAGGAGTAGATGTGTCATCTTTTTTGAATGTTTTGTCTAATACTTTACCACTCCATAGTACATTGTCGCTTAAAATAATACCACCCGTATTTAACTTATTAATTATGGCATTAAAATAGTTTGAATAATTTTCTTTATCTGCATCAATAAAAACCAAATCGAAAACCATATCAAGTTTAGGTATAATATCTAAAGCATTACCTAAATGTTGAAAAATTTGCTTTCCATAGGTAGATTTATCAAAATACCTACGCTGAAAATCAAATAATTCTTCATCGATATCGATAGTGTGTAACTCACCATTAGATTTCATGCCCTCTGCTAAACACAACGCTGAATACCCTGTATAGGTACCAATTTCCAGTATGTTTTTGGGGTTAATTAATTTAGAAATCATACTCAGTACCCGCCCTTGGTAGTGACCGCTTAGCATTCGGGGCTGTAATATTTTTTGATAAGTCTCTCGACTGAGTTGCTGTAATAATTCTGGTTCGTCTTCAGAATGGTTTACCACATAGTTGTCTAAATCTTCGGGTATAAAGTGCATTAGTTTAAAATTCTATTATACAACTTTTCTTTTGCAGTTTCATCATCACCACAAAGCCATTGAATAACATTGTCTTCCCAGATGGCATTGCGTTCTGTTTCATTAATGATGTTTCTTTCAATGGCCAAATCTAAAATTTTTCCAGGATATGATGATTGTTTGTCGCTTTCCATTTCACCTAAAGGATATGGGTCGTCAAGCCCTATTAATACTTGTTTAGAACCTTGGTTTTTAATAAGGAGCTCTAAAGACCCTGTGTCATGTACCAATGTATCGAAAAAGATGTTTTTATGCCCAACTGCTTTTCTTGGGTGGTGCTTGCCTTCAAAGAGATCGGGGCGACCATCAAAGCCTTGTATGCGACGTCCTAAATTTATTTGGGCTAACTGCCCACCATGGGCAAAGCAGGTACGCATATTGGGGAACTTTTCTTGGTAATTGTTTAGGGTTAAAAAATGATAAGCATCTGCACATTGGGCTAACATCCAAATGAGATGGAAACGCCAGGAGGTGTTTTCCAGTTTTATGAATTTTTCGCCATCATATGGGTGTATTTCAACAGCAAGGTTATATTTGCTAGCTAGCTCGAATATTGGTTCATTTTCTTCGTCGAAAATGCACCGCCAAGTGCCTATGGTATCCATGTAGTGTGTAGGTAAACAAAGTAATTGTAGTCCAAGTGATTCTACACAACGTTCAATTTCCCAACATGCGCTTCTTAAAAAACCTGGGTGTACAACAAAGCCACAGGTAAATTTACGGGGATGATCATGTTGTATGCCTGCATTAAAATCATTTTGAAACCTTAGAGCTGTTTTCATTTCTTCAACCCGTAAACCATTACCATAGAGCTGAGACAAGTTAAGTACAACGGCATGGTCTATTTTGTTGCGTTCCATCCACTCCAACTTCTCATGCAGAAAGAAACTGGAATCAGTAATGGGACGGTTCCAATCTTTTTGAAGCATGAATTTCCTATCCTTATCTACCCAAAAAATGCCCTTTTCACGCATGTAACCTGGTATTTCCTCAGGATAAGGAAGTAAGTGCGAATGGCCATTGATCCTTAGATTGCGTTTTTCCATTTATTTGTTGTTGTGACCTCTATTACTCTGGGAATGGCAACCTTTCAAAGTTTAAAGATTGCATTATCATACTTCTTTGTATTTACCAATGGGTTGTTTTCAATTAACTTTAATTTTTTTAGGCGGTTGCATAACATGACCACAATTAGGACAAGTCCTTTTATTTTCGTTACTATAATAGTTGTCAAAAATCTTTGGCATATCGGTTTCAATATTTTCCAAAGTAAAATCTTCTTCATATAGTTTGGTGGTGCAATTTTCACAATACCATAAGAGCGCATCTTTCATGCCCTCAGGGCGTTTGTATTCAATTACCAATCCAACGGTATTGGCCCCTCGCTGTGGTGAATGAGGTACTTTAGGAGGTAGGAGATAAATATCACCTTCCTTGATATGCACGTCTTTGGGTGTGCCGTTATCAATAATCTTTAAAACAATATCGCCTTCAACCTGATAGAAAAACTCAGGTGTTTCATTATAGTGATAATCTTTACGGCTGTTTGGGCCGCCAACAACCATGACGATAAAGTCAGCGTCTTTCCAAATCACTTTGTTGCCAACAGGAGGCTTTAAATGATGTCTATTTTCTTCTATCCAAGTTTTAAAATTTAAAGGAGAAACTAATTTGTTCATGGGATTGAATTTATATTCATAAAGTTACAAACTTTTTGTACGACCACCATCAACAGGAACGTTAATTCCATTAACATAACTTGCCGCTTCACTTGCTAAAAATGTTATTACATTGGCTGTTTCTTCAGGTTGGGCAAAGCGCTTTGCAGGGGTATAGTTCTTCATAATTTCGGCCATATCTTCAAATTCCCTATCTTCGTTAGCGGCCTTAATTTTTATAATTTCTGTAAGACGTTCGGTTTCAGTAAATCCGGGCAATACATTGTTTACGGTAATGCCATATGGACCAAGTTCAGTAGCTAATGTTTTGCTCCAATTACCTACTGCACCTCTAATGGTATTGCTCACTCCAAGACCAGGAATAGGTTCTTTAACCGAAGTGGAAATTACATTAACAATTCTGCCAAAACCAGCTTCTTTCATGTACGGTATAGTAGACTGCGCCAATACATGATTACACTTAAGATGTAGGGTAAAGGCCTTTTCAAATTCTTCTAAACTGGCGTTTAAAATATCACCGCTACGAGGACCTCCGGTATTATTAACCAAAATATGAAAACCGTGATGCTTTTCAATAAATTTAATGACCTGCTCTTGTAGATCCCTTGGGTTAGAAAAGTCGGCTACAATATAGCTGTGGTTTCCAGGTTCTGGCAATTGTGCTAACACTTCTTTTAGACGCTCCCTGTTTCTTGCGACTAATACAACATTAGCCCCTTCTTGGGCCAATGCTATGGCCGTTGCTTTACCTATGCCTTGAGTGCTTCCGCAAACCAAGGCGTTTTTGTTGGTTAGATTTAAATTCATAATATGTTTTCCTGAACTTGTTTCAGGATCTTTCATGGGTTGATTTAATTTATAATTAGATGCTGAACGACATTTCTTTAAGCTTAGCATGGTAGTTCAGCAGTATAGTTTATATTAATATTTTATACATACATTTTTAGGTTCTGTAAAGAAACGTAGGACTTCAAATCCACCTTCTCGTCCTAAGCCACTTGCTTTAGTGCCACCAAAAGGTGTGCGTAAGTCCCGCGTCATCCATGTGTTAACCCACACAATGCCAGCTTGAATTTCCTTGCTCAAACGCATGGTACGCTTTAAATCGTTCGTCCAAATGGTAGCCGAAAGACCATATTTTACATTATTAGCCATTTGTAACACTTCATCTTCACTATTAAAGCGCATCATAGTAACGACTGGGCCAAATACTTCTTCTTGGTTAATGGTGCATGCATTAGTTGCTACTTCAATAATGGTTGGTTCAAGGTAATACCCATTTTCAAAACCTTTGACCTCTACTTTATTGCCGCCACATAAAATATTGCCACCTTCTTGTTTAGCAATTTTAATATATTGCAATACTTTTTCTAAATGTGATTTTGAAACCAAAGCGCCAATTTGGGAGCCTTTTTCCGATGGGTGGCCAACTCTAAGTTGTTTAACGCGATGGACAAAATCATTTTTAAATATATCATAAATTGAAGACTCTATGAAAATACGACTCCCACATAAGCAAATTTGACCTTGGTTGTTAAATGATGATCGTATTGTGGTATCTAGCATATCGTGGTAATCACAGTCAGCAAAAATGATGTTTGGGTTTTTGCCTCCCAATTCCAAGGATAATTTTTTAAACAGAGGAGCTGCAATTTTAGCAATATGTGCCCCAGTATTGGTTCCACCAGTAAAGGAGATGGCTTTAATATTTGGGTGTTCAATAATAGCTTGCCCTGTTGTATTGCCTAAACCGTGTATAATATTTAAAACCCCTGAGGGTAGCGCAGCTTCATTACATAACTCTCCTAAAAGATAAGCCGTTAAAGGTGTAACTTCACTTGGCTTGGCTATAACGCAATTGCCTGCGGCTAAAGCCGGAGCAATTTTCCAGGTAAAAAGGTAAAGCGGAAGATTCCAAGGTGAAATACAGCCAACTACCCCAAGAGGTTGCCTTAATGTATAGTTAATGGCTTGGTGCCCTACACTCTCGTGACTTTCACTTGCAAATTGAGTAATGGCATTACCAAAGAACCTAAAATTACTTGCAGCTCTTGGAATGTCAACTATCTTAGCAACATTTACAGGCTTCCCATTGTCCTTACTTTCAGCCTCGGCTAAACGTTGCAAATTGGTTTCTAAAAGCTCTGAAATTTTTATTAGTATCCTACTGCGTTCCTCGAATGAAGTTTGTGACCAACTTGGAAAAGCCGATTGCGCGGCTATATACGCATTTTCAACATCGTCTTTAGACGAATTTGGGGTTTGTCCATACACTTCACCATTGGCCGGACAATAATTGTCTAACCAATTGTTTAAGATAGGGTCAAGGAATTGACCATTTATGAAGTTTTGGATTTTCATACTTGTTCTTTATCGAATCATAGAGAAACAGATGCTATTTAGTTTATCTTTTAATTTCCAATATAAGCCACAACCTTAATTTCTACTACTAAGTCTGGATGTGGTAATTGGTGTACTGCTACCGTTGTTCTGGTGGGGCCAGTTTCAGCATCAAAAAATTCCGCATAGGCTTTGTTATAACCAGCAAAATCGTTCATGTTAACCAAAAAAGAAGTAACATCTATTACATCTTTTAGTGAAGCACCTTCTTTGGTTAAATTCATTTCAATATTTTTTATCACTTCACGGGTTTGTACTTCTATATTGAGATGCTTGGTGCCCAAGCCGTCAATGGTTTCTACACCAGCGATGGTATTATCTGGACGTCTAGAGCTTGTGCCTGATACAAATATAAAATCGCCCACGCGTTTAGTGTGGGGATATGCTCCTCGTGGTGTTACTGTGTCATCTTTCATACAGCTAATTTTTCATGCCCACTATTCTATCGTCTTCTAGAATAGCTTCAGTTTCTTGTTTTATTTGTTTTAATATTGATTTTAAATCATCATTTTTATTCAATTTCCCATCTGCAAGTAGCTTTAAAATGGCTTTATCCTGAGCGCGACCTTTTAGCATGGCTTCCCTATAACCAATATCCTCATTAAATGTAACTAATGCATATTTTGAATAATATTCATTTGGAAATGCCTTTTCTAAAGTCATCTCTAATTTACGCTTTTCTTGGAACATAGTATTGGCAACATGATTGCGCATCTCATAAAAGTTGTCTATAGCCAAGTCGGCAATGGCGTCGGTATCTTTTTTTCGTGTTTTTTCGTATTCGGTAAAGACAGTTTCCCAGTTGACTTTGTCAGCAGAGAAGCTCTCCTCATATTTGTTCATAACAACATCAAATTCTACTACATCTTCAAATGAAGCATTCATACCTTGCCCATAAAACGGTACAATAGCATGGGCAGCATCACCCATTAATAAAGTGTTGCCCTTATAGTGCCAGGGTGAACATTTTACGGTACCCAAAGCAGCTGTTGGATTTTTAAAAAAATCTTTTAGTAGATTAGGCATTATAGCAAGTGCATCTGGAAATTCTTTTTTGAAAAATTCCAAAACAATCTTGTCGTTGGTCAGGTTGTTAAAATTGTATTCTCCTTCATCGTAACTTAAGAATAAAGTTACCGTAAAACTACCATCCAAATTAGGTAGGGCGATGAGCATAAAATTACCACGTGGCCAAATATGAAGTGCATTCTTAAATGCTTTATAACTCCCATCGTTATTGGGTAAAATACTTAGTTCTTTATAACCATGGGTTAAATAATCCTGCGAGAAACTGAACAGGAATTTTTTGCCTAAAAAATAGCTTTTCCGCATAGCGGATCCCGCTCCATCTGTTGCAATAATAACATCGGCATCTTCTTCAAATTCTGTATTGGTATTGTAGTCTTTAAATAGGGCTGTTGTTTTTTGAAAGTTTACGGATTTACACTTTTTGTTAAAATAAAGCGAAACATTTTCGTGTTTCTCCGCTTCATCTAGGAGCAAAGCATTAAGTTGGCCACGAGACACAGAGTTAATATACTCATGTTTCCGTCCACTATAATTAAATTGAAATGTGTTTCCATTTCTGTCGTGGATCATACGGCCATACATAGGAATGCAAAGTGCTTTTACCTTATCCTCTAATCCAACAAGTTTCATGGCTTTGTTGCCACGATTTGAAAAGGCCAAGTTAATAGAGCGACCTGCACTTATATTTACTTTGCGCAAGTCTGGCCGCATTTCGTAAACCATTACGTTATAACCACGTTGCCCCAGGCGTAATGCCAGCAGACTACCACAAAGTCCTGCCCCAATAATAATTATGTTTTGTTGTTTACGCATTTAAAATGGTCTTTAATTTTTCAACCAAACGATAAACATCTTCAAACGAATTGTAGAATGGTGTAGGAGCACAACGAATCACATCTGGTTCTCGCCAATCGCTTATAACACCACTTTCAGTCAATTTTCTATGTAATGTTTTATCGGCGTTTTTAACTTGTATGGATAATTGGCAACCTCGTTCTTCAGGATTTTCAGGGGTTATAATTCTAATAACATCTTCTCCTAATGCCTTTAATAAAAACTCAAAATAGCCCGTTAGTTTTTTTGATTTTTTGATAAGTTTTTCCATTCCTACTTCATTAAACACATCTAACGAAGCCCTAATGGCTGCCATAGATAGGATTGGTGGATTGCTTAATTGCCAGCCTTCTGCACCAGATAATTGATCAAATTCCTTTCGCATGTTAAATCGGGTTTGCTTGTTATGACTCCACCAACCTGTAAAACGATTTAAATCCTTGCGATAGGCATGGCGCTTGTGTACAAAACAGCCGCCCAAACTTCCAGGCCCCGAGTTTAAGTATTTGTAAGTGCACCAAACGGCGAAATCAGCACCAGAATCATGCAGGTTGAGTTTTACATTGCCAGCACCATGCGCACAATCAAAACCAACCAAACAACCATATTTATGCCCTAGTTGGGTAATGCGTTTTAAATCAAAAAACTGCCCCGTATAGTAATTAACACCGCCTATCAGAATGAGTGCTATTTCGTTACCTTGGGTTTCAAGAATGCTTTCTAAATCGTCATAGTTTAGCAGTTCTTCATTTTTACGCGGATTCCAAAGTATTAAACCCGCTTTATCATCAAAGCCATGATGTCGCAATTGCGATTCTACGGCATATTTATCAGATGGAAAAGCATCACTTTCAATAAGTATTTTGAACCGTCTTTTTGTTGGCTGGTAAAAAGAAACCATCATAAAATGCAAATTAGCAGTAAGCGTATTCATTACCACAACTTCCATAGGTTTGGCGCCAACAATTTTGGCCATGCTTTCATTTAAGAATTCATGGTAAGAAAGCCAAGGGTTTTTTGCATGAACATGACCTTCAACACCCAAATTAGCCCAGTCCTGTAGCTCTTGATCAACGTATGTTTTAGTTTGTTTAGGCTGAAGTCCAAGCGAGTTTCCAGTCATATAAATTACTTCCTTACCTTCAGGGTTTTTAGGAATGTGAAACTGTTTTTTATAGGATTTTAATTCGTCATTTTGATCTTGTTGTAAAGCAAAATCAAGACCTAATTTATAACTGGACAATTTGGAATGTTTTTCGGTTTCTAACAAAAATAAGAATTCTAACTCAAGTTAAGACGATCAAAAATTGCTAATTTCAAGAGGACTTTTTTGTATATTTAATTAAACTTTATGCTATGGGTGTTAAACGAAAATATACAAATGGTGAAGTTACTGTAGTTTGGGAAGCTGAAAAGTGTGTGCATTCGGGAATTTGCGCCAAAGGCCTTCCGCAGGTATTTAGACCCAGTTTGAGGCCTTGGGTAAGAATAGATGCTGCCGATACTGATACAATAATAAACCAGGTTAAGCAATGCCCATCAGGAGCCTTAAGTTGTTATTTGAATAACAAACCTAAAGAGCCTATAAATAAGGTAGGTGTTAAAGTTGAGGTTATGGCAAATGGACCGTTATTGGTTCATGGGAACTTAGAGGTAACTTATAAAGATGGTACAAAGGAGGAAAAACGTAAAATTACTGCATTTTGTAGGTGCGGACATTCCAATAACAAACCATTTTGCGATGGCTCGCATTCAAGAAATGGTTTTGTAGGTTAAAAAATACCTTTAATTAAAGGTGGGTTTGGGTGAAGTTTTTTATTTTGTTCCAGGTATCCAATAGTAAAGCCAATTCTTCTTCATTATCACCCCAACCATGTCCAGCTTCAGGATATAAAGTAAACTCATTAACGACATTCAAAATATTTAATTTATCTCTCAGATCGGTACCTTGAGTAGTTGGAATTAAGGGGTCTTGTCCGCCGTAAAATAAAATTGTAGGTGGTGACGTTTCTGTGGCTTGATGTAATGGACTTACTTCTTTTAAGTAATCTATGGAAGGATTGTTGCCATAGGTTGCCAAAAGTTCCTGTAGTTGGGGATTGGTACTATTTAGGTAAGCCGAATCGGTAAAATTGGTTGGTCCAACAATGCTGCAAACCATATTTACGTTATTTTGACTGTCAAAAGCATAACTCCATAGAAGTGATAAATGCCCTCCTGCACTTACGCCTATAAACCCATAATTTTCTGAGATGACATACTCGTTTTTTTTATTTTTTAACTGATTGATGATTAAAGTAATATCATTGATTTGCATGGGATAGGGGGGATTATTTTCGTCCGAAAGCCTATAATTAATATTCACCAATGCCAAATCTGGAAAATTGGCACGATATAATTCAATAAGATAATTCATGCTACTTTTATCCCCTGAAGTCCAACCGCCTCCATGAACCAGAATCATTAGTTTAGTATTTGTGGTTCGTCCTTCTGGTAGATAGATGTCATAAATTTGGTTACTATCAGTGCCATAAGAGATGTTAGTTATTGCTTGAAATTCCAGTTTTTGCGGTTCAGGGCCTTCACCATTACTAGAACAAGAGAAGTATTGTAGAGCAATAGCTATTAATACAATGAATAATTTTATCCGTTTCATTTTTTTATAACTATAAAGCCAGCAATTTATTGTTATTTGATTATATGGTAATTGATAAAAAATAGCCTTATAAAAGGATTATAAGGCTAAAGGTTATTTTTGAGAGGGTTTAATTTTACCAGAACATAGCGTATAATACAGTTAGTATAAGCATAACAACAAATGAGCCTATATTAAACAAAGGTGATGTTTTGAACAGGGCTTTTGTAATCGGAATGCCTTTGGTATCATCAGCACCTTTATGTTGTACATAGCTGTAAATGGCAATTACCAACATGGTCAACAATAAAGTATATCCCATTTGGTCCATAAACGGAACGTCAACAAAGAACGGTGACGAAGACCAGCCTTTAGGAGCAACCTTAAAGTACATGGCAATAGGTATTGAGGATAGGGCACCAACAATAGCGGCTTTGTTCGTGGTCTTTTTCCAGAACAGACCTAATAGGAAGACTGCCAAAATACCAGGGCTTACCACCCCTGTATATTCCTGTATGAATTGGAATGCCTGATCTAGATTGCCCAAAAGAGGTGCCATGATACAGGCAATGACCAGGGCAATGAAAGCAGAAATCCGTCCGGTGTTTACCGTAGCTTTGTCACTGGCGTTTTTGTTGATGTACTGTTTGTAGATATCCATTGTAAAAATGGTGGATGTAGAGTTTAACATCGATGCCAAAGATGATACTATGGCAGCGGCCAATGCGGCAAAAGCCACGCCTTTAAGTCCGGTTGGTAAAAACTGCAATAACCAAGGGTATGCTTTGTCCGCCTGTTCCAACGATGGGATGTTTCTTGTTGCAATTTCCCCAAGGCTTGCCATTAATTCAGGATCGTTAATAATAACATAAGCGGCAATTCCAGGGATAACAACAATTAAAGGTATGATAAGCTTCAAAAATGCGGCCAGCAATATACCCTTTTGGGCCTCTCTTAAGGACTTGGCAGCTAAAGTTCTTTGAATGATATACTGATTGAACCCCCAATAATATAAATTGGCAACCCACATGCCGCCTACCAACACACCTAAGCCTGGTAAGTTCTTGTATTCTGGATTAGATTTATCAAGTATCATTTCAAATCTTTCAGGAACTGCCTCAAAAACGGAATTTAATCCAGCTAAAACACCTTCGCCCCCAGACACTGTGTTTAATGCTAGGTAAGTGGTTACAAGTCCACCTAAAACCAAAAATACCACTTGTATAACATCAGTCCAGGCCACTGCCGAAAGACCACCATAAAGGGAATAAGCGGCTGCAAATAAAGCCAAACCAATAACGCCATAGATTAGAGGGACACCTATAATGGTCTCAAGGGCAAGAGACCCTAGGTAAAGCACTGTTGTGAGGTTAACAAATACGTATAATGCAATCCAAAAAACAGCTAAAATGGTTTTTAGGTTTGTGGAAAAGCGTTTTTCAACAAATTCAGGGATAGTGTATAGGCCCTTTTCGATAAAGATTGGCAAAAAGTATTTACCGACTATAATAAGGGTAATGGCAGCCATCCATTCATAGGATGCTATGGCCAAGCCCGAGGCAAAACCAGAACCGGACATGCCAATAAACTGTTCGGCAGATATGTTGGCGGCAATGAGGGATGCTCCAATGGCCCACCAGGGTAAAGATTTACTTGCCAAAAAATAATCTTCAGCATTTTTTTGGTGCCCTTTCTTGTCTCTGGATACCCATAGGCCTACACCTAAAATTAGAATGGCGTAAGCGATGAAGACTATATAATCCCATGTGTGAAATCCGGTTGTCATAGTTTTTAGTGGTGTTTAGTTTGATAAACTTTAATGGTTTTATAAATAAAGTATTTTTTAAAATCAGTCATGAAAAATGAATCCGAAAGCCAAATATATAAATTAAAATTGAAATTTCAATGAAAAAAAACATACTGGTAGGTAGTGGTAGGTTTTTTAAAAAATATGTATATTTGTCTAATTAATATGATATCTGTTAAGAATAATATCGGTAAAGCAAAATACAAGCAAATTGTTGATTCAATTGAAGATGCTATAGCTACGGGTGTTCTTAAAAAAGGGGATAAAATCCCTTCGATAAATGAAGTAAAAGCAAAGCACTCATTGTCAAGGGATACGGTTTTAATGGCGTTTAATGAATTAAAAAACCGGGGTATTATTCAGTCTATTGTTGGGAAGGGCTATTATGTGTTAAGCGAAGACATAGAAGTGCAACAAAAAATATTTTTGTTATTTGACGAGTTGAATTCTTTTAAGGAAGACTTGTACAATTCATTTTTGGAGCACTTAACCGATAATATTCATGTCGATATATTTTTTCATCATTTTAACAAATCAATTTTCGACAAACTTATTTACGATAATTTAGGAGCGTATAGTTATTATGTAATTATGCCTGCTAATTTGCCTAATACTAATAGGGTTATTAAAATTTTGCCAGCCGATAGAGTGTATATTTTAGATCAGGTGCATGATGATTTAACAGAATATGCTGCCATATACCAAAATTTTGAAGAAGCAATTTATAAGAACCTTAAAGAGGCGTCCCAACTTATAGAAAAATATGAAAAGTTAGTATTGGTATTTCCACAAGATAAACAGCCTGTAGGCATGTTAAAGGGATTTCAGCGTTTTTGTGATGACCACAACTTTTCAAATGTAGTAATTAAATCAGTTAAAAATTATATTCCAAAATTTGGTGATGTATATATTATCCCGGACGATAAAAGTTTGTTGTATATCATTAAAGCCTTAAAAAAGGAGAAGCTATCTTTGGCTGAGGATGTAGGGGTTATATCTTACAATGACACCTTACTAAAGGAAATCGTTGAAGGAGGTATTACTACCATATCTACAGATTTTAATGCTATGGGAAAACGACTTGCGGAAATGATACTTAATAAAGAACAAGTGCGAATTGAAAACCCCCATAGTTTAATTATTAGAAATTCATTATAACTTTTTTAAATGTACCAGATAAATTATAATAAAGTATCACATTTTATAGAGGTAGAAAATACCAAAAATGGGTTATATGCTAAAATATATCTAAATCAAGGGGCAAGCCTTCAAGAATTGACACTCAACGGACATGCTATTATTCGGGATTTATCACCATTAACATATGATGACACTTACGCATCATCCATTTTGTTCCCTTTTGCCAATAGGGTTAAGGATGGGGAATATATGTTTAAAGGAAAGCTTTTTAAGTTAGAAACTAATCAGAAAGAAGAAAATAATGCGCTGCATGGATTGGTATACAATAAATCTTTTGAAATCGTTGAATCAAAAACTGAAGCAGACTGTGTATCGATAATACTTCAATATAATGAAATCAATGAAACTAAAGGCTTTCCTTATACATTTAATATTCAAATAAAATATGAGTTCAGAAAAGATACGTTAGCTTTAAAAGTAACGGTTAAAAATACTAGTGCAAAAGCGTTTCCGTTTACACTTGGCTGGCATCCTTATTTTCATAGTGAGAATCTTTATGAGAGTGAAATACTTATGGATAGTACATGTAAAATTATTTTGGGAGACCGTAACATCACCACAGGTACGACTAAAACCAGTACTGAACTACCGATAAAAATTGAAAACAAGCAGTTGGATGATTGCTGGGCTTTGAACTCTGATAAAGTATTATTTAAAACCCCTAAATATGACCTGCAGTTTAACGCATCGGGGAATAACAATTTTTTACAAGTATATACGCCTCCAAAAGCCAATACCATTGCTATTGAGCCTACTACCGGTGTATCAGACAGTTATAACAATAAATTGGGCTTAGAGGTTTTAAAACCTAATGAAGTTTATACTATTGAATGGCTTATAAAAATAATATAACAAACAAAATCAAACTAAAATGAAGGAGCAGTTAATTAATGATGTAAAAGAAAATTATTTAAAAAACTTTGGTATAGAACCATTACTTGTTTTTTCACCTGGAAGGATTAATATTATTGGAGAACATACAGATTATAATGAAGGCTTTGTTTTTCCGGCAGCAGTGGATAAGGGTATTGCAGCTGCTATTCAAAAAAGCGAATCAGGGTATTCTTCTGCACATGCATTGGATATGGATGGCCATATTGAATTTGAATTGGATAAGTTAAAACCTCAGGCAGAAGGTAGTTGGGAAAATTATGTTCTGGGTGTTGTTGCTGAAATTCAAAACAGGAATAAGGTTGTAGGTAATTTCAATATCGTTTTTAAGGGAGATATACCAAGTGGTGCAGGAATGTCGTCATCGGCAGCACTAGAAAATAGTGTAGTGTTTGGACTTAATGAGCTTTTTGGTTTGAATTTGACCAAAGAGGAAATGATTTTAATTTCTCAAAAGGCGGAGCATAATTATGTAGGTGTTAAGTGTGGTATTATGGATCAATATGCCAGCATGTTTGGTAAGAAAGACCATGCTTTATTATTGGATTGCAGAACAGTACAATCTAAGCCTTATGAAATTAATTTTAAGGATCACCAGTTAATGCTAATAAACACTAATGTAAAACATAGTTTATCTGATAGTGCCTATAACGATAGACGTTCGGCCTGTGAAAGTATTGCCCAATTATTAGGTGTTAAGGCCTTAAGGGATGCAACAGTAATTGATTTAGAAACAGTTAAGGACAAGGTAACGCCGGAAAACTATCAAAAAGCTTTATATGTTATTCAAGAAAATAATAGAGCTATCATGGCGTCTAAAGCTTTAGAAGATAACGATTTAGAGACACTTGGTAGTTTAATTTATGGATCTCACGAAGGATTATCAAAGCAATATAAAGTAAGTTGTGATGAGCTTGATTTTTTAGTAGAACAGGCAAAATTAAATAAAAGTGTTCTGGGTGCTAGAATGATGGGTGGCGGTTTTGGTGGATGTACTATTAATCTAGTTGAGAAAACCAAGGCTAGGGCATTTGCAGATGTGGTATCTAAAGCTTATGAAAAAGAGTTCGATAAAGCATGTTCGGTTTACTTTATAGAATTATCTGAAGGGACACATATTGTAAAGTAGTCTGCAAAATATTAATAAAATGAAAAATACAGATTTACAGGATTATTCACATAAGCGATTCAATATTTTAACGGGGGAGTGGGTTTTAGTTTCACCTCACAGGGCTAAACGTCCATGGCAAGGTCAGAATGAGGCTATATCAAATGAAAAACGACCAACCTATGATGAAACGTGTTATTTATGTGCCGGAAATATAAGGGTTAATGGTGAAGTGAACCCTAATTATAAAGACGTTTTTATTTTCACCAACGATTTTGCGGCTTTACAAAGTGATTCACCTTCATTTTCTGTTGAAGACGGGTTATTAATGGCAAGAAGTGAGAAAGGTATATGTAAAGTGGTTTGCTTTAGTCCAGATCATTCCAAGAGTTTGGCTGATATGACACCAAGTGAAATTCAGAAAGTGGTTTTTGCGTGGCAAAGGGAATATAAAGCGCTGGGTGAAAATAATTTAATTAACTACGTTCAAATATTTGAAAATAAGGGAGCTGTAATGGGATGTAGTAACCCGCACCCACACGGACAAATCTGGAGTCAGTCTACATTGCCTAATGAAGTCGACAAAAAAAATACCCAACAACTATACTATTATAAAAAAAACAATAGCAGTTTGTTAGGAGATTATTTGAAGCAGGAATTAGAAAAAAATGAACGCATCATTTACCAAAACGATGCTTTTGTGGTGTTAGTTCCATTTTGGGCGGTATGGCCGTTTGAGGCTATGATTGTACCTAAAACCCGTCAATCGAGTATCTTGGATATGAATGATGAAGAAGCTCTACTTTATGCTGATGCCATTTCGGTTTTAACTAAGGCTTATGATAAATTGTTTAATACTTCGTTTCCGTATTCAAGTGGTATACATCAAGCCCCAACAAATAGAGAAGACCAAAGTCATTGGCATTGGCACATGAGTTTTTATCCACCATTGTTGCGTAGTGCTACTGTAAAAAAATTCATGGTGGGTTATGAAATGTTTGGATCCCCACAAAGGGATATTACAGCTGAAACTGCAGCACAAAGAATAAAAGACCTAATAAAAATGTGTTAAATAAAGTCAACTTGCATTGACATTAATCATGTTTCTTGAGATTCCTATAATTTTTTTATTGCTTTTTAGATGTATTAAAACAATAAGTTAAGAGGTTTATAAATGGTTTTGTATAAGGTAAGTTTTAAAAAATAAACTCTTTACAAGAAAGGGGTTAGTATTTTTTGTAATTTAGTTAACTTAACACTAAAATCACTTAACTATGAAAACAGTTTTTTCTTTTTTATGTATTGCATTACTTTTTGTATCATGTGAAGAAAAGGTCGACAATTCAGCTCAAATTAAATTTGAAGAAAACTCCAAAACCGTATTGGCTAACCTGCAACAATGGCAAGATGAAAATTTAGATTATTCGGTTTATGCCGATGATTTTATCATGTTAGAGACTATGTTTGGATCTAAAAAAGACACCATTACTCTTGAGGAATTGAAAGCGTCTGATAAAAGGTCATGGGAGTATTTCGATTTTAAAATGCTTAATGAACCAGTATTATTGCCAGGTGTAAATCCAGACACTAAAAAGCCAGATGGTTCGGTAAGGCATTATAGTACTTGGGAAGTAACATTACCCGCAACTGATTCTACTGAAGCCAGATCAGGAGTTATTAAACTCTACGAATCGTTTGATTTTAATGATGAAGGAAAAATTTTGTTACAGCAAATTTACGGTGATTTTTCAGGGCTTTTAGCTCATTTAATGCAAAAGGATGAAGTCCTGGAAGAAGAGACAATGACAGAAGAATAAATTTCATTTCAATAAAGTAAAACCTCCTTAAGCTGTAAAAGTTTAAGGAGGTTTTTTTTACAAATGTTATTTAAGTCAAAATATCTAAGTAAAGACAAACTCTAAATATCTTTGATTTTTTTATAGATTTGTTCAATCTAAAAAATGGTTTTTTTATTTAATGAATCTTATTCTCGAACAAATAAGTAAACAAAACCAACAGGTATTTAGAACCTTCTTTAATAAGCATTATGAAGAATTGGTTCGATATGCTA
The DNA here is from genome assembly GCF_022662175.1 of Aestuariivivens marinum. Taxonomy (GTDB): domain Bacteria; phylum Bacteroidota; class Bacteroidia; order Flavobacteriales; family Flavobacteriaceae; genus Aestuariivivens; species Aestuariivivens marinum. The sequence goes on from NZ_JAKMCR010000001.1 coordinate 1,434,752, forward strand.
ATGGTTATCTATTCGATAAGGATTCTAGCGAAGACATTATTCAAGAGGTGTTTATTTATATATGGGAAAATGCTTCAGAGTTGAAAATCAAGGCTTCTTTAAAAGGTTATATATATACTATGGTGAGAAATAGATGTTTGAATTACTTAAAGTCTATTAAGATTACCGATGATATTGAATTTTTAGAATTCAATATCAATCTCATTACAGAGCATGTTTTTGATAGTGTTGATGATGAAGATAAGAAAATTGTTTATCATCAAATATTAAAGATTGTTGATTCGTTACCGGAAAAGATGCAACAAATTGTTAGGTTAAAATTTTTGCACAATTATAAATATAAAGAAATTGCGGATGAAATGGGAGTTTCTGTAAACACCGTAAAGACACAATTAAAAAGAGCAAAATTGAAGATTACTGAGTTGGTAACTTCCATTTTAATTTTGCTACAAATGCACTAGTAACAGTCTTTGATTTTAAGAAATTTGCTATATTTTTTAAAAAACTTTTCTTTTTTGTCACCCATTTTTAAAATTCATTTGTCTTAGTTAAGAGAAAGATAATCAAATCTTAATCCAACGATAAAGAAAGAGAATGGAATTTAAGTTAATTATTAAAAAAATTAACGGAACACTTACCTCTGAAGAAAAGCAAGTGTTCAAAAAATGGTACGAAGAGTCTCAGAGACATAGAGACTATTTTAATTTAGTAAAAAACAACTATAACAAGGAGTTGGATTTTATTGATGTTGAAAAGGGATGGCTTGAAATTCAAACCAAACTAAAATTAAATAAATCCAAAAAGCATTATTGGAAGTATGCCGTTGCTGCTTCAGTTGCTATTTTAATCACGTTCGGTTTGTTCTTCCAAAAGGAAAAATTTTTCCCTCCAAATCAACCACAGGTTGTTATTGAAAACAATCCCATTTCCATAGGTACAGACAAGGCGACTTTAACTTTAAGCGACGGCTCAGTAGTTGCCTTAGAAAAGGGTAAAAATTTTCAGGTCGAAAATTTAAGTAGTAATGGTGAAAAATTGATTTATACTACTGATCGAAATATAAAATCTGAAATAAAATATAATTATTTAACTATACCAAGGGGCGGACAATTTCAAATAGCTTTAGCAGATGGTACGCAAGTATGGTTAAATTCAGAATCACAGCTTAAATACCCAGAGGCTTTTGTAGAAGGAGAAACTCGTGAAGTAGAATTGGTTTATGGAGAAGCCTATTTTGATGTCTCTTCAAGTGCAAAACATAACGGTTCTAAATTTATAGTATTGAACCAAAACCAAAGAGTTGAAGTATTGGGAACAGAGTTTAATATTAAGGCCTATAAAGAAGAAAATAATATCTACACAACATTGGTGGAAGGAAAGGTGAATGTTGATAATGGAATAGAATCTCAAATATTAAAACCAAACGAGCAATCAGTTATTAGCATAGGAAATGAAAATATTGCTGTTAATGTAGTAGATGTATATAGTGAAACAGCTTGGAGAAAAGGACTTTTCAGTTTTAAGGGCAAACCTTTAAAAGAGATTATGGTTGTACTATCTCGATGGTATGATGTAGAAGTTAAATTTATTAAAGAAGATTTAAAAGAAGTAAGGTTTAACGGCGTGTTGAGTAAAAAGGATAGTATAAGAGAGATTTTAGATGCAATAAAAACCCCAAAATTTATAAATGCCTATGAGATAAAAGACAAACGGATTACTATAGAGTAAAAAAAGAAAGGGAACAAAGTACATATACCTGGACAGTAGCTGCTTTATCCCCTTTGAAATCATTAATTAAAAAAACAAAAATGTTTAATCAACTAACACCACAAATTTATGGAAATTAAATTGACTAACCGTTTTTTCTTGCTAAAGAAAAAAATGTTACACATTATTATGAGAACCTTAATACTCTTATTTTGTACAACTGTTTTTAGTTTTTCTACAGGTGATATTTTTTCACAGAATACTAAAATAGTCATCGATGAAGATAAGACATTAACCATTGATGAGGTTTTCGATTTGTTAAGAGAGCAAACGGACTACACGTTTATTTATCAGGAAGATCTTTTTAAAAGCACTCCAAAAGTGCATCTTAAAAAAGGTGTGATAAAAGCCAATAAATTATTGAAGGAAACCCTTTCGGGCGACAATTTCAATTTCAGTATTACTGAAAATAATAAAATAATAGTAGCGAAAAAGCCTGAATCGATTGCTGGTAAGCAACAAAAGATACAGATTGCTGGGACGATAACAGATACTGGAGGACAACCTTTACCTGGAGCAAACATTGTTGAGAAGGGAACCACTAATGGTACGCAAACCGATTTTGACGGCAAGTTTACATTAGATGTAACAGACCAAAGCGCAGTATTGGTGATATCTTTTGTTGGTTTTGCAACGAAAGAAGTAGTAGTTGGAATGGAAACAACCATGTCAATTACGCTGTTAGAAGATGCTGCAAGCCTAGATGAGGTTGTGGTGGTGGGGTATGCTACGCAAAAAAAAGCTAATTTAACAGGCGCAGTATCATCAATTAAAGGTGATGAGTTATCTATTAAACCACTGACCGATGCCAGACAAGCATTACAAGGTGTTGCAACTGGTTTAACTATTGTAGACCGTGGAGGAGCACCAGGTGAAGAAACATTAGGATTCAAAATTAGAGGTATAGGCTCAGTGTCCGCAGGTACAGATCCATTAGTTTTAATAGATGGGATCGAATCCCCAATTAGTGAAATAAATATGCAAGATATAGAGAGCATATCTGTATTAAAAGATGCTGCCTCTTCATCTATATATGGTTCAAGGGCTGCTAATGGTGTGGTCTTGATCACTACGAAAAGAGGAAAAGAAGGGAAGCTTAGTATTAATCTTAATAGTTATACTGGGTGGCAAACAACAGCTACTTTACCAGAACTGGTTGGAGCAGAGGATTATTTGAATTTGGTGAACGAGGCTTTGGTAAATGCGGGACTTCCAGAAAAATACTCAGATGATTATATACAAAATACAGTTTCTGGTAACGACCCTATTGCCTATCCCTATACCGATATGTTTGATGAACTATTTAAATCGGCTCCAGTTCAAAATCATTCGATTAGTATAAGGGGTGGATCAGAAATGGCTAGAGTAGCATTATCTGTAAATTATTTAGATCAAGATGGCCTATTGTACAATACAGGTAGCGAAAGAATAGGCACTAGATTAAATACCGATTTTAAATTAAGTGAATCTTTTAATCTAAGAGGGAATATTTATTTTAATAGTAGGGAGTCCAGAAAACCAAATCGTTTTGAAGAAGCCATTACAGCTATGGTTGGAAGTTCTCCTGTTAATGTATTACAATACCCTAACGGTGCCTATGGTTTAAACAAGGACAATACCAATGCTCTGGCTGCCTTAAAGGAGAGTGGAACAGATCTAAGGGTGTCTGAAGTTTTAAGTATGAATTTAGGACTGGATTGGAATATACTCAAGGGTTTAAAACTGATAACCGATTATACCTATTTAAGGACAAATATCAGAAATAAGGATTTTCAGGCCAGTTTCGATTTTAAAGACCCTAATGACTTAACCAATGTGGTACACCAATGGACACCAAGTGAATTGTTGGAAAGTCGATGGGATGAGACTAGGCATAAATTAAAAAGTATATTAAATTATGGGGTAACCTTAGGTGATGATCACGCTATTAACCTACTTGGAGGTATAGAGCGTATAGAGAACTCTGCCAATAGCTTATGGGCAAGCCGACAAAATATCTATAATGAAGATTCACCTGAATTGAATACAGGCGATGTTGTTTCAAAAGATAATGGAGGATTTAGTGAAGCCTGGGCATTATTATCTTATTTGGGGCGTATCAACTACTCTTTTAAAGATAGATATTTGTTAGAAGCCAACATACGCCATGACGGGTCATCGAGGTTTGCCAAAGGACACAAGTGGGGTACTTTTCCATCGTTTTCTGCTGGATGGGTCATTTCAAATGAAGATTTTATGGGTAATATTGACGCCATACACCATTTGAAGTTTAGAGGGTCTTGGGGGCAATTGGGAAATCAAAATATAGGATTATATAGATTTTCATCTAATATCAATACAAACTACAGCTATAGTTTTAACGATGTTCAAGTAAACGGCTATTCCCAAAGTACATATGCTAATGAAGATATAACCTGGGAAACGTCAGAACAGACTAATATAGGAATTGATTTTTCATTGCTAAAAGGAAAATTGGGAGTAACAGCAGATTGGTTCCATAAAAAGACTAAAGACATGTTGTTGAACTTACCTATATCGCCCTTGGTAGGGTTGGAATCTTCCGAGATAAATATTGGTAGCGTTAGTAATAAAGGTTGGGAGCTTTCTTTAAATTACAGAAATAGAGATCGTGAATTTAAATATGCTGTTGGCTTTAATATTACCGATATTAAAAATGAATTGACCGATTTTGGAGGATTACCACTTTCAATAAATGGCTGGACGGTTTTAAAAGAAGGAGAGCCCATTAATTCTTTTTATGGATATAAGTCTGATGGATTGTTCCAAACACAACAAGAAATAGATAATCATGCACCCCAACCTAATCAAAGTGAGTTAAAACCAGGGGATATCAAACTTGTTGATCTTAATGGTGATGGAGAGATTAATGATGATGATAGGACTATAATTGGCAACCCAAACCCAAGGTATGAATACAGTTTAAATTTTTCTGCAGATTACAAAGGGTTTGATTTGAACTTCTTCTTGCAAGGTGTGGCAAAGGCAGAAAACTATTTTTACGGCGCTACAAACGAAGGGCCAGCATATGAGATATTCACTACAACTAGAGTATTGGACAGATGGACTCCAGATAATCCAAATGCATCCTTCCCAAGAATAGAAGCTGCTTCAAATAAAAATAATTTTTTATATAATGACTTTTGGATAAGGGATGCATCTTACTTGAGGCTTAAAAATATTCAAATTGGTTATTCTTTTGATCAAAAAGTACTGGATAAATTCAATTTATCAAAAATTAGAATTTACACAGGAGCCACAAACCTGTTTACCATTACTGATGTAGAATCAGGCTTAGATCCAGAGACTTATGATGGTAGGGTAAGGTATTATCCACCTACATCAACCTATACTATTGGTGTGCAATTGGCATTTTAATTATCTAAAATTTAAATTACTAAAGATGAAACAATATAAATATATTTTTACTTTACTAACGCTTATTAGCATTGTAAGCTGTGATGATTCTTTTTTGGAAAAATCTCCTAGTGATGCTATTTCCACAACGACATTTTTTACTCAAGAGAAAGATTTGGTTTTTGCAGTAAATGCAGTATATAATGTACTTGGGTTTAACGATTGGGGTGAATTTGGTCGGGGGACCGATATGTTACGTTTGGATATTGTAACCGACGATGCTATAGATCATCATTCTTGGGATCCGGCATACCGATTGGCAGATGGTACAGCTGGGGCCAATGAAAGTTATTCAACAGCACGTTGGAGAGAACGTTACAAAGGGATACAAAGGGTCAACAGGATTTTAGAAGGAGTAGATGGTATAGCTGAAATTGATCCCGATTACAAAAACCGTCTTTTAGCAGAGGCCAAGGTGTTACGAGCGTATTTCTATTTTGATTTAACATACTTATTTGGTGATGTTCCTTTTTTAACTGCAAGCATTTCGCCAGAGGAACTAACCCCTACTATTAATGAAGATGGTAGTTTAACACCTGCAGCTGGGGCAACGAGAACAGATAAGAACGTTATTTTGGATGCTTTGGTAGATGAACTTGATGCAGTAAAAATGGATTTGCCTTTAACCTATGGAGGAAGCGACAAAGGTCGTGTAACAAGGGGGACAGCATTATTTTTAAAGGCCAAAATACTATTGATGCAAGAGAAATGGACGGAATCCGCAGCAGCATCTAAAGAGCTTATGGATTTAGGAGTATATAGTTTATACCCTAGCTATAAAGATCTTTTTACCTATGCAGGAATTGGAAACAATGAAGTGATCTTGGATGTTCAGGTAAAGCAAGACGTTGATGAAGGTGAATTTTACTGGTTAAATTTTGGACCGAACTCCGTAGGAGGATGGAGCGTGTCTTGCCCCTTGCAAACTTTGGTAGATACTTATGAATTAACTGATGGGATGACCATCGAGGATTCTCCTTTATACGATCCTGCAAATCCGTATGATAATAGGGATCCAAGATTTGGATATTCTATACTATACCCTGGGGCCGATTGGCAAGGTGGTGTTTATAACACTATACCAGGAGCAACTTACCCTGGACGAACCATAATTCCTGGAGACGATTTAACAGACGGTACGGGAGGTCAATGGAACAAAACGGCTACAGGTTATAACTGGTTAAAATATATGTCTCAAGAAGATATAGATGAATCTAATGTTTGGGACGGTGGTGTACATTATGTTTTAATGCGCTATGCAGATGCCTTATTGATGTATGCTGAAGCAAAAATAGAAGCCAACGCTATTGATGCTTCTGTTTACGATGCGATCAATCAGGTGAGGCAAAGACCGGATGTTATGATGCCTGAAATTCCTGCTGGGCTTACCCAATCAGAGCTTAGGGAAATTGTGAGGCGTGAAAGACGTGTAGAGTTTGCTTTTGAAGGACAGCGTTTATTTGATATCAGACGGTGGGATATAGCTAAAGATGTGATGCCTGGAGTACCTAAAGGATTAACATATAAAGATGCCAACGGTAATGATGTTACATTATCATGGGGTGAACGTATATTCGACCCAGCAAAGCATGGTTTGTGGCCAATCCCTCAATCGGAAATTGATGTGACGGGCATGGAACAAAACCCAGGCTGGTGAAAAATTGAGTTAGTTATAACCAAGATTGGTTAGTCTTAAATTGGATGCTCTACCCCTTAGCGGGGTAGAGGTTCAATGGTAATTTAAGAGGGTTCTTAGAATATGAATACCTCAATAGGACAACACTTGTCTCCAAAATTTTTAAAACACTTGTTTTTATGAAATGCCAATTAACAAAAGTTGCAAACTAACCGATATGATAATTTGGGCATTACATCTGACCACTAAAAAATAAATATTAACAGATGAAAAACTCAAAAAACCTTTTGCTAATATTTAGCATCTTGGCGGGAATTCAAATTTTTTATTCCCAAGAAAAGGTTTATCCAGGAGCTGATGAAAAGACACCTTCGAGAGCACAATATTTTTCTTGGATAAATAATACCAATGAAGGTGCTACGGAAGCACATACCCAAATTAATTTGGACTTCTTTAATTGGTTGAAGCTGGAATACGGCATGCAATTGGATATTTATGCTTTTGATGCTGGTGCCATAGATGGCAAACGTTTTTACGGAAGTATAACGTCCGATCGCTTTAAGAATCAATTTCCTTACGGGTTGGACTCCATTTATAAGAAGGCTACAGATATTGGTATTCGTCTTGGTGTATGGGGTGGTCCTGATGGTTTTGGGGATACTCCTCAAGAGGAAAAGGCACGTATAGATCAAATGGTAGGTCTTTGCCGTGATTACCATTTCGCTTTGTTCAAGTTCGATGCGGTTTGTGGGCCATTACGTCCAGAAAAGGAGGATGCATTTATACATATGATGCAGGAGAGCAGAAAATATAGCCCAGATTTAATTTTGTTAAATCATAGGTTAGGGTTAAATAAAGGAAAACCCTACGCTACAACATTTTTATTTGGAGGAGCAGAAACCTATATAGATGTTTTTATGACCAACGACGTAACAGCTCCACATCATAGAGCGGGTGCTATTTCAAGAGGTTTGGTGCCTGGCTTGCAGCGTTTAACTGAGGACCATGGTGTCTGTCTATCATCGTGTCTGGATTATTGGGAAGACGATTTGATTTTACAGGCTTTCAACAGAAGCCTCATTCTAGCACCAGAAATTTATGGAAATCCTTGGCTTTTACGGGATGATGAATTTGCAAAATTGGCCAGAATCTATAATGTACATCGAAAATACAAATATATTCTTGCAAACGGAATGGTATTGCCTGAATCACAATATGGACCTAATGCGGTAGCCCGTGGTGATGAAAAAACAAGAATTATTACACTCAGAAATTTAACTTGGTCACCACTAGAATACCAGTTGATATTAAATAGCGATATAGGATTGTCAAACGCATCAAATGTTAAACTAATTCAGGTACACCCTAACGAAAGATATATTGGAACATTTAACTACAATGCCAAAATTCCTGTAAAAGTTGAGCCTTTTCGTTCAGCCATGTATTTGGTTACTTCAGATTTATATACTGATCCTTTGATAAAAGGAGCAGAATTCAATGTGGTTAGGCATGTAAAAGACAAATCGGTGTTGATCGATGTTATTGGTAACCCTGGTACCGAAACTTTTGTAAGTCTAGATAAGTATGAAGATTACAAATCAGCCCTAATTAATGGTGAAGACAATAAAAAATTAATTCAAGGAAAACAGGTTAAACTAAAGTTTGGAGGAGAAAAGCTAAAAGATGAAGCTAATAGAAAATTAACTGGGTTTAATGAAATTGTTATTCCCGAAGATGCTGAATCTCTTTACGAGGCAACTGTGTTTGCGGCCGATAATAATGCTTTGGAAGTCCGTTCGTTGTACCGCTCGGGAGAAACAGATATTCCAGAAGTTAGGAAAGCTAGAGACGCTTTTTTTGAACAGCCTGCTTTTGTAGATAGGGGTATTTGGGATAAGAATTTGTTTGATGGTGATATGACGACTGGTTTTTGGCCTTCCAAAAAATATGATATAGACCTTCGTGTAAAAAAAGGAACTTTTAGACTTGATTTAGGAGAGGTTGTTGCTGTCGATGAATTAATTGTCCATGTTCCCGATTATTTCTCCTTACATCCACTGTTGCGTGAAGAGGGTAATTACGTTGAAGTATCTACAGATTTAAAACAGTGGGAAACCATTACCTATTTGGCCGACTTGAAATCAATTATCGATATTCATAAAGAAATAAGATACCTTAGGTTTAGAAGTCAGCCGCAACATATTGTAGAGATAGAAGGGTTTAAAAATGGAAAACCCTTAGATCGTGAAAAATGGCGAGCTTCCAATTTATTTGCGCATCCAAAAGCAATGCCTGCTGTTAAAAGCTGGAAATCGGAATTTATTCTAAATGAAATTCCAAATGGAAGCTATTTAAGTGTTGCGCTTAATGGTAAGCATGGTGTGGAAGGAGCCTATGTGGCAGCAAAAATAGGAGGTAAGCTTGTTGGTGCTCCAGATCGGGCAGCCTCATATCCATCCAATACTTGGGAGTATGTAAACGCCAAGAGAGATAGTAATTATACGTATTACATACCATTAGATCCTTCTTACAAGGATAAGCGTATCGAAATATTTATTATGGGATACGATGAAGAAAACATAGACTTTAAACCAGAAGTATGGTTGTCATCAAACGATACTGCAAAAGAAAAAATAAGAATAGAATTATTTACTGAATAATATGAAATGCTCATTAACAAAAGTTGCAAACCAACCAATAATGATAATTAGGGCATTCCATTCCTGCACTGAGCTTAGTCGTGGTTACTGAGCCATGTCGAAGTGAAGTGTAACATTTAAAACAAATAAATATTAACAGATGAAAACTACAATCTTCAAAATAGGGCTTTGCTTTTTAGTGTTCTTAATATTTAATGCTGTATCTGCAAAGGACAAAAACTTAAGACTTAATTCTCCAGATGGTACCATAGTAGTCGAAGTTAATGTTGGGGAGGTGATTTCATATTCTATTTTTGTAGATGAAGAACAAATTATAGATGGGGCTACTTTGGTGTTAACCGTTAATGAAGATAACTTATTGGGGGTTAATCCAAAACTTTTAAAAAAACAATCGAGACAAGTAGATAACATACTTTACCCCGAGTTAAAAGTAAGGAGTGCCGAAATTAGGAATAATTTTAATGAGCTATCACTTACATTCAAAAACAATTACAAAGTAGTTTTTAGGGCATTCGATAATGGAGTGGCCTATAGATTTGAAACACGTTTTAAAGATGATATAATTGTTACTTCTGAAACGGCCAAATTCAATTTTACCAATAATAATCAAGTTTATTTTCCTAGAGAAGATGAATTTCAATCCCATAACGAACGCCTATATGAGCGTTTAGTATTGGATAGTCTTTCAAATAATGACCTTTGTAGCCTTCCCGTATTAATTGAAAATTCAGAAAAAACCAAATTTCTGATTACAGAAACGGGGCTTTTAGACTATCCGGGCATGTGGCTTACTGGAGCAGAAGGTAAAAGTTTGCAAGCTGTTTTTCCGCCAGTAGCACTCGAAGAAAAGGTGGATAATACACGATGGACGGACGATAGGACCATTCGAGTTTCCAAAAAAGCCAATTATATAGCAAAAACCAAGGGAACACGGGTTTTTCCTTGGCGCATCATGGCCCTCTCCAAAACAGATGCAGACCTGCTTACAAATCAATTATCCTATCAGTTGGCCGAACCATCAAGAATAAAGGATTGTTCATGGATAAAGCCTGGAAAAGTGGCTTGGGATTGGTGGAATTATAATAATATTTATGGCGTGGATTTTAAGGCAGGTGTTAATACCGAAACCTATAAATATTTTATCGATTTTGCATCACAATATGGTTTGGAATACATTATTCTAGATGAAGGTTGGTACCCATTAGGAAATGTATTGGGCGTTGTTCCAGAAATAGACATGGAAGCTTTACTAGCTTATGGAAAGGAAAAAAATGTAGGGCTTATACTTTGGGTTACCTGGAGTTCACTAGATCAAAAATTAGAAGCTGCTTTAGATACATTCCAAGAGTGGGGTGTAAAAGGATTGAAGATAGATTTTATGCAACGTGACGATCAATGGATGGTTAATTATTATGAACGTATAGCCAAGGCCTGTGCGGAGCATGAATTGTTGGTCGATTTTCATGGATCTTATAAACCGTCGGGATTAAGACGAACTTATCCTAACGTGTTAACACGAGAAGGTGTAAAGGGTAACGAAAATAACAAATGGGCCAATTATATTACCCCAGAACATAATGTTACCTTACCCTTCATAAGAATGGTGGCTGGTCCTATGGATTATACACCAGGAGCCATGATTAATACACAAGAAGAAAACTTTGGTGTGGCATGGAACAAGCCTATGGCTTTGGGTACGCGTTGTCACCAATTGGCCATGTATGTTTGTTTTGAGAGTCCGTTACAAATGTTATGTGACAGCCCTAGTAATTATTATAAAGAACCCGAAAGTATGTCTTTTTTATCAGCTATTCCAGCAGTTTGGGATGAGACCATCGTTTTAGATGCTAAGGTTTCAGATTATATTTTGTTGGCCAGAAGAAATGGCGATAACTGGTATGTTGGTGGGATGACCGACTGGGATGAAAGGGACTTATCATTGAATCTGTCTTTTCTTCCAAAAGAGATGAAATATGAAATGACATTATTCCAAGATGGAGTGAATGCCAATAGAATAGCTATTGATTTTAAGCAATCTAAAATAATAGTTGACCATACCTACAACAATCAAATTCATCTAGCAAAAGGGGGTGGATTGGCAGTGATGTTAAAACCAGTACAATAAGAAAATATGGAGCTACAGTATAAAATATTCATAAAGCATAGTATTACATTTTTATGTTCCTTTTTATTGCTAGTAACAAGTGTTTCTTGTAAAGATGAAAAGCAAGATTCTAATGCTATATCTGAAACTAGGAAAGGAGCTTTATTTACCATTCTTTCTCCAGAAGAGACACATATTTCCTTCAAAAATGAATTGACTGAAACGGTGTTTAAAAATGGACTATTTTACGAGTATTATTATAATGGGGCTGGGGTTGCAGTTGGAGATTTAAATGCTGATGGATTATGTGATGTTTACTTTTTGTCAAATTTAAAGACTAACAAGTTATATTTAAATCAGGGCAACATGGTTTTTGAAGAACGGACAAAGGAGGCAAATTTGGAAGGACATTATGGGTTTCCGACTGGAGTTACCATGGTGGATATTAATGCCGATGGTCGTTTGGACATTTATATATGCAAATCTGGAAAAATCGATGACCCTAATTTAAGAAGGAATGAGTTGTATGTTAATCTAGGAAATAATTCTGAAGGTATCCCGATATTTGAAGAGCAGGCTAAACAGTATGGTTTGGATTTGCCACATTTTTCAACACAAGCTTCTTTTTTTGATTACGATAAAGATGGCGATTTGGATATGTTTTTAATCAATCATGGTATTGAGATATATCCCGATGATGCTATAGAGAAAAGTCTCAATGTAGCTTCAAAATATAGAGGAGAACGTTTATATAGAAATGATGGTGGAGTGTTCATGGATGTTACACAAGAAGCACATATTATTAACAATCTAATAGGTTTTGGTTTAGGTGTGGCCATTGGAGATTTAAATAATGATGGCTGGCCAGATATACTTGTAGGGAACGATTTTTCTGAAAAGGACCACATGTATCTTAATCAGAAGGACGGGACGTTCAAAGAAATTATTAATATGGCAACGGGGCATATCTCTAATTTTTCCATGGGAAATGATATTGCAGATATCAATAATGATGGGTTGGTTGACTTTATTTCTGTGGATATGATGTCCGAGCATAATTTCGACATTAAAACGAGTATGAGTGGGATGAATCCAGAACGTTTTTACAAACACGTCAATTTAGGATTGCACCATCAGTATATGTACAATACATTACAACTTAATGGAGGGGTACATAAGGGATTGCCTAGGTTTTCAGATATAGCACAGTTGGCAGGAGTTTCCAGTACCGACTGGAGTTGGGCGCCATTATTTTTTGACATGGATAACGATGGGTTAAAGGATATCTTTATTTCTAACGGGATTAAAAGGGATTTCAGAAATAACGATTTTGTAAACTATAGAAAAGAGCAACAACAAAAACTAGTTGAGTTAAAGGAAGCAGGTCAAAATATTGATTTGAAAGCATATGTTAAGGATATTATGGATCATATGCCACAACGTAAAAAGGAAAACTGTTTTTATAAAAATAAGGGAGATTTAACGTTTGAAGCTATTGAATTAGAAGTAAGAGATCGAATTTTAACAAGCTCAAATGGAGCTGCTTATGCCGATTTTGATAATGACGGCGATATGGATATTGTGGTTAATAATTCAGATGATTTTTCCTTTATATATAGAAATAATGCCTCAGAGAATAAAAGGGGTTATTTTTTGGATGTTAAATTAAAAGGATCGAGTATGAATCCTTATGGTGTAGGTGCCAAATTGATTCTCAAACAAAAAGGGCGAGAGCAAATTTTAGAGCAGTACCTAACCCGTGGATTTCAGTCCTCTGTGAGTGAAGTTTTGCATTTTGGTCTAGGAAGTAGAGATGAAATAGAAGCGTTGAAAATTATTTGGCCAGATGGAAAGCAAGAGGTATTGTATGATTTTAAGGGTAATCAGGTAATAACGTTAAATCACGAGAATGCTAAAGAAACACATTCCGTGATTGAAGTAGATAGTTCTTTTTTTAAAGATGTAACCAGTTTAACAAAATTGAATCACAGACACATTGAAAATAAATTTGATGATTTTGAGCAGGAAAGTTTACTGCCGCACAAAATGTCAAATTTTGGCCCTGCATTGGCAGTAGGAGATGTTAATAGAGATGGTAAGGATGATTTTTATGTTGGTGGGGCAAAAGATTTTAGTGGCGGATTATATTTACAAACAACAGAAGGTACTTTTAAAGAAACAAATAATAAACTATGGTTATTAGATAAAACCAGTGAAGACATAGGAGCCGAATTGTTTGATGTTGATAGCGATGGGGATTTGGATCTCTATGTTGTAAGTGGAGGAAATGAGTACAATGATGATTCTAGAGCATTACAAGATAGACTTTACTTAAATAATGGTTTTGGGCACTTTACAAAAGCTCTTGGAGCACTGCCTAAAATGATAACAAGTGGATCGGTTGTAAAGCCCTGTGATTTTGATAATGATGGGGATTTGGATGTGTTTGTTGGAGGACGTTTGGTCCCAGGAAAGTATCCTTTTCCAGCGAGAAGTTATCTCTTAAGGAATGATTTTAAAAATGGAGAGGTTTCGTTTACTGATGTTACCGATGAAATGCTTCCAGAATTAAAAGAAATGGGTTTAATAACCGATGCCGAATGGGTAGATGTTACTGGAGACAAAACTAAAGATTTGATTGTGGTAGGGGAATGGACGCCTGTGAACGTTTTTAAAAATCAAGGAGACATGTTTTTAGATATAACAGTGAAAACAGGGTTGAAAGATAAAACTGGATGGTGGTTCAGTCTGGCATCAGCCGATATGGATAATGATGGGGATATGGATTTAGTTCTTGGTAATTTGGGAAAAAACTATAAATATAAAGCGAGTTACGAAGAACCCTTTGGAGTACATACTGCCGATTTTGATGACAATGGTAGTTTAGATATTGTTTTGAGTTACTACGATATGGGTAAAAAATACCCTTTAAGAGGGCGGTCTTGTAGTTCCCAGCAAATGCCATTCATTAAAAAGAAATTTCCAACATACAATGCCTTTGGCCAGGCGACATTAAAAGACATATATGGTGAAACCTTAGAGCAATCTTTATCTTATAGAGCCAATACTTTTGCAACTTCATACGTAGAGAATTTAGGAGAAGGTGTCTTTAAAATGGTAGAGTTACCTAACGAAGTGCAATTTTCGTCTGTTAATGATATGTTATTGGAAGATGTTAATGACGATGGAAAGAGAGACATCATTACTATTGGTAACTTATATGCTTCAGAAATTGAAACACCAAGAAACGATGCGAGTCATGGTTTGGTATTGCTGGGTGATGGAAAAGGTGGGTTTACCACGGTAGCTTCAAATAAAAGCGGTTTGTTTATCGATGGTGATTCAAAACATATAAAAAAAATAAAAATCAATGGTCACGAGAATACTTTTTTAATAGCAAAGAATAATGACTTAATGCAAATAGTGACCCTAAAGTAAAAAATGAATCACGGTCTAAAAAATCGAATAATTAAGTTTTTCATTCTACGGTTTTTGCATTTAATAGATTAAATATAGTGTTTTTATTATACTTCCCTAAAATATAAATTAGTAATATTCATCTTAGTTAATAATTCGTAAATTGTGGGATAAATATTAAATAACATATTATTATGAGTGATAATAATCAACCAAGAATGACACCTAAAAAAAAAATTTGAGGAAACCTACAAGGATTTTGATGAAAGTCAAATTTTAAAAGAAAATCTTTTTGCGCAACAATTACAGATAGAAAAGTTAGAATTAATTAGGGGTAACACCTCGAAATTAGTTTGGTGGCTTGTGGCAATCCCTATAATAGTATTTTTAATTGTTGCTTTTATAAGTGGTGTAAGTGGGAAATTATTTTAAATATACATAACTGCGAAAATACTTTTAGATAAATATTTACATTTAATGTTTTGTCTTACTTAACTTCAAAAAAAATCATCTTATACGGGGTGATATGTTTTAATTAATTAAAGTATATTAAATTTAGATGAACCTTAATACTTTGTTTTAGGTGAAAGAGTGTTTTTAGACTCCATAAAAGGTATGTTTACATATCGATACCCCTAATTAATGGATAATGTATTTAAAAAATTTGCTTAACAAATTAATAATCATTATATTACAACTTCTTATCTTGTAAAATGTTTGATCTTCAATCTGCCTATTGGTACGTTTGTTTTAATTAATTATGTCCCCGTTCAATAAATTGGACTCTTGCCTTACCTTACCTTGTATGGTTTAATATATTATGTTGGTTGATAATCCGGATAAACGAAATAATACAATTTACCTATCGCTACTAACATATTATTAGTCGTTTTGTCCTTTTGAATAATTAAAGGAATTTACTACGTATAAAACTAAACTAAAAATCAAACCAATGAAAAAAATTATGACAAGTTTGTTTATTGCTATTTTAATTTTTGGATGTAGCAAAGACAATTTCCAAGGACCAACAATGTCAAAAATTGACGACGAACCACTTCTGATGAATAAAATTCGTCAGATTGAAAAACATGCTATGAATGCAATGACCAATGAAGAAATTAACATACCAGAACTTAGTAAGAGTGAGTTGGAGAAGTACAATAGCATTCGTGGGAAATACAAAGTTGTATTTGAAAATCATACTATGCTTAAAAATAAATTAGAAAAAGATAATTATGTTGTTCAGGAACTTTATCCAACCGGTGTTTTTCCTGATGACTATATTAACATTGAAGCAATAATGGATGAGGCAGAAAACCAAGGGGTTGATTTGGAATTGAGACTTAAATCAACTAATGTTCAAGGTGTTCCAACTTCCTTTAATTTTGGTCAATTTTATTTATGGATTGGTGGTAAAACTCAAGGTTATTATGGAAAAATCAAATTTATTGGAGAAAAAGATAATGGAAATATGACTACTTTCACAGGTGCTTATGATTATTTAAGATTTGGTATTTTAGAAAGTAGACAGGTTTTAATATGGGATAGAGAACTTATACATTTTGAAAATATTAGATTTGATGGAGGTCATATTGCCAGTGTTGGAGGTGGTTCTTTACCAGAACCTGAAGAAATTATTATTAAGGATTGTCATTTTATAAATAATAGTAAAGGTGTTTATGCAGCCATTACGACTTTTGGAACTGAAGAAAAACTTTTAATAGAAGATTGTAAATTCGAAAACAATCACTTGGGTATTTGGGCTTTGAATTACCATGACGCAATTATACAAGATAATGAGTTTGTTAATTCAACAGGTGGAATAAGCATTGGTAATAATGCATCTGGAAATTATATTGTCAGGGATAATAATCTTTCAATTACACCAGTGTTATCTGGAGATTTTGCCATATGGGAAAGTGGAATTTTTATTAGGATTGTACAAGATACAAGCATTGATGTTTATGATAACAACATAGACATAAATGGGACATCTAAATTTCCAATATTTGTTTATGGGGCTCCGGGTAAATCTGGTAACATTGACCCGATATCGGGCATCAATATTTATGATAACAATATTAATGTTGACTCGGATTATTTTGGTGCTATTGAAATAGTTGCAGATTATGTTTCTATAAGTAATGTTTGTGTTTCTGAAAATAAAATTTCTGGAATTGCTGGAGTAGCCTATAGTTCCCTTAGTTTTACGGATAAGGAAGTATCCAATGTCACATACTCAAACAATGACATAGAAAATTTTAGTTCATCTTGCATGTTTGAGGATGAAACAGGAAGCCCGAGAGGTTGTGCGGTCATTTACTTTGGAGAAAATACAAATTCTATGCAATACTGTGGAGATACAGACATAATAATTATCAACCAAGGAACAAACAACACCTTTACTAATGAGGATGAATGTACTGGATGTAACATTTAAAAGAACACTTTAAATTAATTTTTAAATGTTACAATTCATGTTGAGGATTAGACGAAAAAGCCTTTAGATTAATTCTACTAAAGGCTTTATTTTTTATTTAATTTAAATTACAATCTAATGTTGATTTAATCCATGGATTAAATTGTTTTTAGGAAACCATAAAAAGGAGAAAAAACAATCTTTTTGGAGTTGGTTGTCTAATAGTTGTCTAGAAAAAACCTCAACTATTTGATTAACAAATAATTGAGGTTTTAAAAAGTGGAGTCGGAGAGAATCGAACTCTCGTCCAAACAAGTTACCAAAAGGCTTTCTACACGTTTAGTTTTTATTTGGTTTTCGACTAAAAGCCGACTAAAAACCATCTACTTTTAGCTTATCATCTTAAAATGTCGAGGTATTATCGATGCACTAATACCTCTAGGTTTACTTTTACGATGCCTCTATATAGAACGCCATAAACCAAGGCTTTCAAGAGACATTTAGCTTTCCCGCCTTGCGGGACAAAGGCTTGAACCTACTATAATTCGGTTATTAAGCAGCTAAAGCGTAGTTATTCTCGCCGTTTAAAATTTGGTCTAGCCTTTTACGTGTTTCAAAACCCTTACACGACGTGCTTACCATTCAATACATCTCGCTGTCAAAACCAGTCGACCCCAGTTTCATGCAAAAGCAGGATTCTTCTTGATTTAAGGTAATGTATTATATTTGATTTTGGAGGCTGAGGTTCTCGAAGCCACCAAATCTTAATGTATCAGCAAAGTTACCAAAAACTTTGTAATTCATTATAAATCCGAGTATTTTAGTGCAAAAATTATTCCAAATAATACATGAAGTTTGCCATAATAAAAGAACGCAAAAGCCCACCAGATCGTAGGGTAGTGTTTTCTCCATCAAAACTAAAAGATGTCAAAACACAATTTCCCAACGCCACTTTTAAAGTAGAACCATCAGATATTAGAATTTTTACAGATCAACAATATGAAGAGGCAGGTTTTGAAGTAACCGATTATATAACCGATTGTGATGTTATGATAGGTGTTAAGGAAGTTCCTATTGAAGCTTTAATTCCTAATAAAAAATATTTTTTCTTTTCACATACCATAAAAAAGCAACCTTACAATAGAAAACTACTACAAGCCATATTGGAAAAGAACATAGAGCTTTACGACCATGAGGCTATTGTTGACGATAGAGGGTTTAGATTAATAGGTTTTGGACGTTATGCGGGATTAGTGGGAACATACAATGGACTAAGGGCTTTAGGTTTGAGGGATAAACTCTATAGCTTGCCCAAGGTGGAATCTTTGGCCGATTTAGATGTTTTAAAGGCCGAATTGGATAAAATAAAACTTCCCAACATTAAAATTTTACTTTCCGGTACGGGCAAAGTAGCACGTGGTGCTCAGGAAATTCTAGACCATTTAGGGGTTAAGGAGGTAAGCGATGCCTTGTATTTAACATCACAATTTACCGAACCAGTATATTGTAAGGTAGATGTTATGGAATATAGTAAACGTAAAGATGGTAAGGTTGGTAATACACAGGAATTTTATATTGATCCCAGTGGTTATGTGAGCAATTTTATGCCTTATGCCAAGCAAACAGATTTCTTTATAGCTGGTCATTTTTATGGTGATGGAGCTCCTTTTTTATTTACAAGGGAAGATGCTAAACACCCCGATTTTAACATCAATTTGGTAGCTGATATTAGTTGTGATGTTGATGGACCAGTAGCCAGCACCTTAAGGCCTTCAACCATTGCCGATCCGTTTTATGGTTATGATCCGAAAACTGAAAGCGAAGTGGCTTTCGATGCCAAAAATGCCATTACAGTTATGGCTGTTGATAATCTACCATGCGAATTGCCAAAGGATGCAAGTGAAGGTTTTGGGGATATGTTTTTTGAACATGTTATACCAGCTTTTTACAATAATGATAAAGATGAGGTATTGCAACGGGCCAAGATTACAGATAAAGGAAAGCTTACAGAACGGTTTGCCTATCTACAAGACTATGTAGACGAAAAAGAGTAGACCGATCCTATTTTTCTAATTTAATTTTATGACTAAAACAGCATTAATAACAGGAGCAGCTTCTGGATTGGGCTATGAATTATCATTGCTGTTGGCTAATGATGAATATAATCTAATTTTAATAGATGTTGATTCAGGAAAACTGAATGAAGTCAGGACAGAAATTACAAAATCCTATAGTTGCAAGGTTGATGTTATGGTTAAAGATTTGAGTAAACCAAATGTTGCCAATGAAATTATAGAAGCAATTGATGTTATTATTGATGTTTTAGTAAATAATGCCGGTTTTGGATTGTTTGGAACGTTTGCCAATACAGAATGGCAAAGAGAATTGGATATGTTGTATGTGCACGTTATTACTAGTACGCATTTAACAAAATTAGTATTGGGGGGAATGGTAAAACGAGGATCTGGTAGAATTCTTAATATATCGTCTCTTGCCGCATTTCAACCTGGTCCACTCATGTCAATTTATTATGCTTCAAAATCGTATTTATTGTCATTTTCTGAAGCTATAGCTAATGAAGTTAAGGGGACTGGAGTAACGGTAACAGTATTATGTCCAGGTCCTACAAAAACGGCCTTTCAGGGTGTGGTTTCAGAAAAAACTACAGAAAATAAAATTAGTTTTAACATGGCTTGCCCATCGGATGTTGCCCAATATGGTTATAAAGCTATGCAAAAAGGAAAAACAGTAGCTATCCCTGGATTAATCAATAAGTTCCTTGCAACTATAAATCGCTTTGTTTCAAGAGGTATGGCCACAAAAATTGTTAGAAACCTTCAGGAAAAAAACAGAAAAGAATAATCACATATAAACAATAGGATAGAAATACATAAGCTCAAGATTAATTTAATGAATATCCTTTTATAGTTGGTGAAAAAACATTACCTTATAGGGTAATAAACTGTTTGTTAACTCTAAAAAATGTGTTATGAATCCTCCTTTATTGTTTATGGTTTTTCTTGTTGTATTTCTGTTTTCAGGTATACGTATAATTTTTGAATACAAACGCGCTTTAAAATTCAGGTTTGGTAAATATGTTAAAACCTTACAGCCTGGATTTAGATGGATTATTCCTTTAGTTGAGACAATTCAAGTAGTAGATATTAGGGTCATTACTATAAACGTGGTTTCACAGGAAGTAATGACTGAAGATAACGTACCATGCAGTATAGATGGCGTGGTGTTTTTTAAAGTCATAGATCCAGAAATGGCTGTTTTGGAAGTTGAAGAATACAAGTTTGCCATTACACAGTTATCTCAGGCTGCTTTACGGGATGTTTGTGGTAAAGTTGAATTGGATACCATTTTGTCCAAGCGGGAAGAAATGGGTAAAAACATTAAGAATATTGTTGAGGTTGAAACCAAGGAATGGGGTATTGAGATTATAGATGTTAAAATAAAAGACATCCAATTACCAGAAAACATGAAACGCATGATGGCTAATCAGGCAGAAGCCGAACGTTCTAGAAGGGCACGCATTATTTTAGCTTTGGCTGAAGAGCAAGCTGCTGGTAAGTTATTAGAAGCTGGTAAATTGATAGATCAATCCCCATCGGCCATTAAATTAAGATTGTATCAGACCTTATCTAATATTGCATCAGAGAAAAATTCAACCATACTGTTCCCATTCCCTGAAGAAGTATTACCGAGGCAAACAAAGCAAGAAGTCGACTAACTAATGAATCATTATTTATTCGAAATAACCTTATAAACTCTTTATGTATTTGTACAAGTTTACTGAAGATTTTAGCAAAATATTCAATGAATAATGAAACCCGTAGACCAATATTTTTTTAATCAAAAAGAACCCTATCAATCTATTATGCTCTATGTTAGGAGTGTTATTTTGAATACGCTTCCCGATGTGGTTGAACGTTACAGTTACAAGATTCCGTTTTATAACATTGGAAAAAAGCCCATGCTGTACTTAAATATTTTGAAGGGTAAGGACTATGTGGATGTGGCTTTTGTGCAGGGTATTTTATTAGAAAATGAGTATCCTGTATTAAAAGATGACAATAATCGAAAGCAAGTGCGCTCTATTCAATTAAGATCAATAGAAGATTTAGATCACGAGCAGTTTCAAGAGTTGTTGCATGCCGCGGCAGAGCGCATACGAAACAGTAATAAGGCTTGGTTTATTTAGGTTAAAGGTTTCTGGCTTTTAAGTTTGAGATTTGAATTTAATTACCCGTCACTATTAACCTGTTTCGTCTTTGGTTATTATTTTTTTCTCTGCAAGATGTAAAGGCGCGTAAGGTTTAAAATTGTAAACAGCGACTGCAACTACCTAATGAATGCTACTTACTGAAGACTATTAACTGTTTTTCTAATAGCTACAAGGTTGGTTAGCAGTTTTTCCAAATTATCCAAATGTAACATATTGGCACCATCACTTTTAGCATTGGCAGGATCAAAATGGGTTTCAATAAAGAGCCCATCTACATTGTTTACTACCCCGGCACGTGCAATGGTTTCAATCATATCTGGTCTGCCCCCTGTTACACCAATGGTTTGGTTAGGTTGTTGAAGTGAATGGGTAACATCTAAAATAGTTGGAGCATATTGACGCATGGTAGGAATGCCTCTAAAGTCCACTACCATATCTTGATAACCAAACATGGTGCCTCTATCGGTTATCCATGCGTTTTCATTTCCAGCATCTTTTACCTTTTGCACAGCATGTTTCATGGCTTCAGGACTCATAAACTGACCTTTTTTTAGATTCACCACCTTGCCAGTTTCGGCTGCTGCGACAACCAGGTCAGTTTGACGAACCAAAAAGGCAGGGATTTGCAATACATCAACATATTGCGCTGCAAATGCAGCATCAGAAACTTCATGGATATCTGTTACGGTAGGTACATCAAAGGTTTCTGAAACTTTCTTTAAAATGTTTAATGCTTTTTCGTCACCAATTCCAGTAAAACTATCAATCCTACTTCTATTAGCTTTTTTAAAGCTCCCTTTAAACACATAGGGTATTTCAAGTTTATTAGTTATGGTAATCACTTTTTCGGCTATACGTAAGGCCATATCTTCGCTTTCGATAGCACATGGACCAGCCAATAAGAAAAAATTATCAGAATTAATATGTTTTAGTTTTGGAATATCTTGAAGGTTCATTGATATAATTAATGTGTTTTACAAAGTTTGTTGCAAAGATAGTTTAATTATCCATAGAAATATTGACATTTAATAGCTTGCATGTTAAAATATAGCGTACCTTTGCACGCTTAAATTAAGGCATGTAGTTATGGCTAATATTAAAAATATTGCAATTATTGCGCATGTAGACCATGGAAAGACGACCTTGGTAGACAAAATTATGTACCATTGCCAATTGTTCCGTGAGAACGAAAACACAGGCGATTTAATTCTCGATAATAACGACTTGGAGCGTGAGCGTGGTATAACCATTACCTCAAAAAACGTTTCGGTAACTTATAAAGACACAAAAATTAATATTATAGATACACCAGGCCACGCCGATTTTGGTGGTGAGGTAGAGCGTGTACTCAATATGGCTGATGGAGTACTGCTATTGGTTGATGCCTTTGAAGGCCCCATGCCACAAACCCGTTTTGTATTACAGAAGGCTATTGATTTGGGCCTTAAACCGTGTGTGGTTATCAATAAAGTGGATAAAGAAAACTGTACTCCAGATGAGGTACACGAAAAGGTATTCGATTTAATGTTTGAATTGGGTGCTGAAGAATGGCAGTTGGATTTTCCAACCGTTTATGGTTCGGCAAAAAATAACTGGATGAGTACCGATTGGCAAAAGCAAACCAAAAATATTGAGCCGTTATTAGATATGGTTATTGAACATATTCCATCGCCTAGAATTGAAACGGGAACAACGCAAATGCTTATTACCTCGCTTGATTATTCGTCTTTTACAGGGCGAATTGCTATTGGGCGTTTAACGCGAGGAGAGCTAAAAGTTAATCAGAATATCTCCTTAGTAAAAAGAAATGGTAGTATAGTAAAATCTAAAATTAAAGAACTGCATACCTTTGAAGGTTTGGGACGTAAAAAAGTAGATGAGGTTTTTGCTGGCGATATTTGTGCGATTGTAGGTTTGGAAGGTTTTGAGATTGGTGATACTGTTGCCGATTGGGAAACCCCTGAAGGTTTAAAAACCATTGCTATAGATGAACCAACTATGAGTATGCTATTTACCATTAACGATTCCCCTTTTTTTGGTAAGGACGGTAAGTATGTTACTTCTCGTCATATAAAAGAGCGATTAACCAAAGAGTTGGAGAAAAACTTGGCCTTAAGGGTGGAAGAAACCAATAGCGCCGATAAGTTTATGGTGTTTGGTCGTGGTGTACTGCATTTATCGGTATTGATTGAAACCATGCGACGTGAGGGATATGAATTGCAGATAGGGCAACCTCAGGTAATTATAAAAGAAATTGATGGTGTAAAATGTGAGCCTGTTGAAGAAATGACTATAGATTTACCTGAAGAAGTTTCGGGTAAAGCTATAGAAATGGTAACTATGAGGAAAGGGGAAATGATAAGTATGGAAGCCAAAGGTGATCGTATGGTATGTGAGTTTGTTGTGCCATCACGAGGCATTATTGGATTAAGGAATCAATTGCTTACTGCTACTGCAGGAGAAGCTATTATGGCTCATCGCTTTAAGGAATATCAACCATTAAAAGGTGGCATTCCTGAACGTCAGAACGGTAGTTTAGTGTCTATGGAAAATGGACAAGCTATTCCTTATTCTATAGATAAGTTACAGGAACGCGGGAAGTTTTTTATCGATCCGGGAGAAGATATTTACGAAGGCCAGGTAATTGGTGAAAATTCACGAGGGGATGATATGGTGGTAAATGTGACAAAAACAAAAAAACTAAGTAACGTACGTTCTGCTGGTGCAGATGATAAAGCTAGAATAGTACCAGCAATTAAATTTTCTTTAGAGGAAGCATTGGAGTATATCCAAAAAGATGAATATGTTGAAGTAACCCCAAACCATCTGCGATTACGTAAAATATTATTGACCGAAGTAGAGCGCAAGCGAAGTAAAGCCATTTAAAAAGTGATTGTTAATTATAAAGTAAAAAGGGGGAAGCTGTTAAAGGTTTCCCTTTTTTTATTAATATTGTTTATGGAGTTATTTGGAATTACTGTATTGGAATACGTAGGGTATTTAGCATCCTTAATGGTACTGCTTTCTTTTACAATGAAAGGCATTAAAAAGTTACGTCTTGTGAATATGATTGGGTGTATTCTATTTATTTTGTATGGTTTTTTAATGCCTTCATTGCGAATAGGTTTACCTATAATAATTGCCAATGTGGCAATTTTTTCAGTTAATTTTTATTATCTGTTGCAAAAGCCAGCTCCTAAAAACAATTAATTTTTTTTCAAACCTTTAGTTCCTTAAACGATTTGTATATTTGGTCAATAGAGAGTGGGATAAATTCTTTTATAGATTTTAAGGTTTTCGATTTGTTTATCAAAACAGCTAATTCAATATAATTGAAGAGACTATTAGCGTATATAAATAGCAAAGTTTTAGTTAAAATAACATCTTTAAAAATGGTTTCGGTTTTTGTAAAGATGTTATCGGGTATTTTAACTTCAAAGGCTATAGCATTGTTTATTGGAGCTGAAGGCCTTGCGCTTATTGGTAATTTAAGAAATTTTACCAGCTCAGTTCAATCTGTTTCAACTGTTGGGGTATATAATGGGGCAGTGAAGTACATAGCAGATTTTAGGGAAGATATGGTTAAGTTGAGTAAAACGATTTCAACTGTATTTTACTTGGGATTTGTGGTTACGATTTTACTATCTTTCCTTTGCTATTTTTTTGCTGAATCTATTAACGACTTAATCTTTCCCGATTATAATAACTATGCCTATGTTATAAGGATCTTTGCGGTTGTGCTTCCTTTTTATGCATTAAACATGTTTTCTTTTTCTATAATGAATGGGTTTGCCAAGTATAAAAATTTGATAGTAATAAATATCATTGGTCAAACGCTTGGGTTATCAATAGCTTTAATTTTAATTTATCAAAAACGAATAGATGGTGCGTTAATTTCTGTTGCCATAGCCGAAGCCTTAATTTTTTTAATAACGTTGGTAGGAATTATTAACAGAAAGAGTTTATCAAATTTGATTCAGGTCAAAGAAATTAGCTTTTGGATTATTAAGAAATTAAGCCCTTATTCCATGATGGCTTTGTTTTCAGCAATAATTTTACCCTTGGTTTTAATTGCTATCAGATCTTACATTATAGAGTATGTAAGCTACAAGGATGCTGGGTTTTGGGAAGCCATGACACGTATTTCTAAGTATTATCTTATGTTTGTTACTGCGCTTATGGCATTTTACATATTACCAAGATTTGCTGAAATAGACTCGGTAAAAGAATTTAGAAGGGAAGTGTTTAGTTTTTACAAAGCAGTGGTGCCCATGTTTGCATTGGGACTAATTCTTATTTATTTGTTAAGATCTGTTATCGTTACTGTTGTTTTTTCAGAAGAATTTGAACCGGTCGAGGAGTTGTTTTTATGGCAGCTATTGGGAGACTTTGTTAAGGTTTTGTCAACCGTTATTGCTTATCAATTTCTTGCTAAGAAGATGTTCTGGCATTACATTGTTACGGAAGCTTTTTTGGTAATTATCCTATATGTAA
The DNA here is from genome assembly GCF_022662175.1 of Aestuariivivens marinum. GTDB lineage: Bacteria > Bacteroidota > Bacteroidia > Flavobacteriales > Flavobacteriaceae > Aestuariivivens > Aestuariivivens marinum. The sequence continues at coordinate 1,460,915 of NZ_JAKMCR010000001.1, forward strand.
CCAGTATTTATTTTATAAAACTATTTGGAGTTGAAGGTGCCGTTATTGGTCATTTGGTAAGCTATACCATGTATTTTGGTGTGATATTGCTTATCTTCGGAAGTTCTTTGTTTGGAGTGGATAATCAAAGGGTTGAGTAGTAATGTTTTTACGATTTTATAGAAAAAAGGTTATATTAATGATTAGTTGAAAATATTAAATTATGTATTTTCTTTATTTTGATCCGGGTTTGGGTGCTATGATTGTTCAAGCTATTGTGGCAGCTGTAGCAGGAGTTTTGTTGTTTTCAAAAAATTTAGTTTATAAAATGAAGCTGTTTTTTGGTTTGGCTAAAGAGAAAAATGCGCTTAATGACATTGATGTTACAGATAGTGATATAGAAAAAAAGAGAAAGAGTGAATAATAGAAGTTTTCATTCAGCTTCATTTAGAGACCCGTCTGGTTATGTTTTTGTTGAAAATGGTCTTATAAAACGTTGTGTCAATCCAATTTACTTCAAACAGTACTTTACCTTTAAGGAACAGGGTTTTTATAATAATTTATTCTCTGCAGGACTTTTAATCAGACACGAGGAAATTACGGTTACTGATACAGAAATAATAATTCAACCAGAACAAATTCCTTTTATTACTTATCATTACGAATGGAGTTTTAATCAATATAAGGAAGCAGCACTTTTAACATTAAAATTACAAAAATACTGTTTAGATCATAATTTTACGCTTAAAGATGCATCTGCATTTAATGTTACTTTTCATAAAGGTAAAGCGGTTTTTATAGATTCATTGTCTTTCGATTTTTATCAGGAAAATCAACCTTGGAGAGCTTACAAGCAATTTATAATGCACTTTTTGGGACCTTTGGTTTTGGCAAAATATATTGGAGTTAAAGCTTTGGGTCTAATGGTGAATTTTATTGATGGTATACCCTTGGATATGTTATCTTCAATGCTGCCATTAAAAACGAAATTTAACCCTTTTTTATATTCAAATATTCATTTATTGGCAAAGTTTGAAAGCAAACATAATGAAGATTACAAAGGTAATGTAAAAGAAGCCAAGCTCTCAAAAAAGGCCCAACTAAATATCGTAAAAGGTTTATACGATTACATAAACAACTTTCAGATTGAGACAGCTAGTGAGTGGGGGAATTATTATTCTAAAACGAATTACTCTGAATCAAGTTTTATGCTAAAATCGAAGCTTGTAGATTCATGGATAAATAAGTTAGGGGCGGAAACTTTAGTTGATATAGGTGGCAATGATGGTACTTTTGTTCGTAGAATAAATAGAAAATTGAAAATGGCACTTGTTTGCGATATAGATAATAATGCGGTTGATTTAAATTTTAAATCGGTAAAAGCTAATCAAGAAAAACACATATTACCCTTTGTTATAGATGTGTTAAATCCGTCTGCTTCTATAGGGTTTAATAATACCGAAAGAGCTTCTTTTTTAAAACGAATTAAGGCCTTTGGTCCTGATGCTACACTTGCTTTGGCCGTAATACATCATTTGACCCTGTCAGGAAATGTTCCTTTTCATGGGTCGGCCGAATTTTTTGCCTCTTTTTCGAAATATTTGATTATAGAGTTTCCAAAGCGTGAAGATTCTTGGGTGCAGCGCCTATTAAAAACAAAAGGGGAATTTGAAGATTATTTTGATTTTTATAATATTGATGTTTTTGAAAAAAGTTATACTATTTATTTCAATATTTTGGAGAAAGAACTTATTGTTGATTCCAATCGCATCATGTATTTACTTAAAAGAAAAGAATGATAGGTAAAACTAGAAAAAGAATCATTTATTTTTTTGAAAAGGAAAAACTAAACCCTACAATTTCTGCTGTATCAGCTGGACTTTATCCAATATTATATTATTACAATTCTAATTTTACGTTGGTAAATTCATGGGAGCAATTATTTATGTTTTTATTGACATTTATTTTAATACCAGTGGGAGTATTTAACCTTTTAGCTGGATTTAGTAAAAGGTATTTGTCTGTAAAACAATATGAATATATTGTTCCAATTTTAAATATCTGCCTTTTTATATTTTTAATCACTTTTAGTATATATGGCCTTAAACGAAAAATTTTGCTAATCGCAATTATATTGGCTTTGTTTATTGCGATATTTATAAAGAAACATTTTGAAAAAATAGTAATGCTACAACTAATAATGGCACTTATTGTTTTACCAATGTTGCTTCCAGATATAAATAAACAGTTCAATTGCAATAATGAATGGGCAATACAACCGGACTCAATTATTAACGTTGAATTTAAAAGAAAACCTAATATTTATATTATTCAGCCTGATGGTTACCCAAATTTTTCAGAGTTAGAAAGAGGTTATTATCAATATAACAATAGTGAATTTGAAGTCTTTTTAAAAGATAAAAAGTTTAAACTATATAACAATTTTAGAAGCAACTATTTTTCGACCTTATCTTCAAATAGCTCCATGTTTTGTATGAAGCATCATTATTATAATAATACTAATAGTAGTTATAAAGAATTATATAATGCTAGAGATATTATTGTTGGCGAAAACCCTGTAGTAAAGGTTTTTAAGCAAAATGGCTATAAAACCAATTTGTTGTTAGAAAAATCTTATTTATTACTTAACAGACCAGAAATGGGTTACGATTACTGCAATATAGAGTTAGGTGAAGTGTCCTTTTTAGGAAAGGGTTTTGAAATGAATAAAGATATTTTACGGGATTTTAAAGAAGCTATAATTAATAATAGTCGGCCAAATTTCTTTTTTATAGAAAAACTTCAGCCAGGTCATATAAGTACATATAAAAGCTATTCGAGTGGGAGAGATATAGAAAGAGTAAATTATCTTAATCAATTAGAAAAAAGTAATAGATGGTTAAAGGAAATAATTGAAGAAATAGAAGACCAAGATGAAAATGGAATTATAGTTATAATAGCAGACCATGGAGGATTTGTTGGTTTTGATTATACTATGGAGTGTAAAATAAAACAAACGGACCGAGATTTAATTTATTCTATTTTCTCAACAGCTTTAGCAATAAAGTGGGGTAAAGAAACGCTTCAAAAGTATGACGATCAATTAAAAACAAATGTTAATTTATTTAGGGTCTTGTTTGCTTATCTAAGCGAGGATGACAAACTATTACATAATTTACAGTCCGATAAGAGTTTTACGGTTATAGAAAAAGGAGCGCCATCAGGTATTTATGAATATATAAATGAAAAGGGTGAAGTTGTATTTAACAAAGTTTCAAATTAACTTTATTCATCTATTAAAACCGTAGTGATTTTATCAATAAAAAGATATAAACCAGAATATAAGGCACAATGGGACCGTTTTGTTTCAAGTGCTAAGAATGCTACATTTCTTTTTTATAGGGATTTTATGGAATACCATGCGGATAGGTTTGAAGATTATTCGCTTTTGGTATACAAAAATGAGAAACTAGTAGCTCTAATGCCTGCCAATAAAGTAAGTAATTCAATTTATTCACATCAAGGTTTAACTTACGGCGGGTTAATATTGGAGAAAAAAACATCATTTCTAAAAATATCGGCCATTTTTGATTCAGTAATTAATTTTTTAAAACTTAAAGGATTTTCAAAGGTTTTTATAAAACAGATACCAGGATTTTACTGCTCGGAGCCGAGTTATGAATTGGGGTATTATTTGTCGAAAAAACACACTACATTTCATAGTGAAATGGTTTTTGCAATAGATTATAAGCTTCCTTTTAATATACATAAAACAAAATTGAAGCATTTTCGAAAAGCCAAAGTTTTTGGGTTTGAAATAAAAGAAAATGATGAACTTTCCATTTTCTGGGATAGAATACTCAAAAAAAGACTCCTTGAAAAACATAATACAAAGCCAGTACATACATTGTTTGAAATAAATAACTTACAAAATGCTTTTCCCAATAATATTAAACAGTTTAATATCTATTTAGAAGGTGAAATATTGGCAGGTATAACTATTTTTGAAATGGGAGGTGTTGTCAAATCTCAATACGGCGCAACATCTTTAAAGGGTGAGAAATTTAGAGCATTGGATTATTTGTTTCTACATTTAATTTATAAGTATAAAAAAGAAAATAAAGAATACTTTTCTATGGGGACTGTTGTTGAAAACAACGACATGGGTTTTAATGCGGGATTAGTTAAGCAAAAAGAAGAATTAGGAGCAAGAGTATATTTACAGCATTTTTTTAGTTTGGATTTAGAATGATTAAGTTTTTAGATTTACATAAAGTGAACATGAGGTTTCAAAAGGAGTTTATGGACTCCTTTCAATCATTTTTAGATTCTGGAAACTATATTTTAGGAGATCAAGTAAACAAATTTGAACAAGATTATGCTATCTACTGTGGGGTAAAATATTGCATTGGGGTAAGCAATGGGCTTGACGCTATAAAATTAATTTTAGAGGCCTATAAAGTGCTTGGTAAACTAAAAGAAGGGGATGAAATAATTGTTCCTGCTAATACGTACATTGCTACAATTCTAGCGGTAAGTAATACTGGGTTAGTACCAATTCTGGTCGAGCCTAATTTAGAGACTTTTAATGTTAATCCTATCGAAATTTTAAAAGTGATAACTCAAAAGACAAAGGCTGTTTTAGGAGTTCATTTATATGGAAGACTATATGATGTTGTGGCATTAGAAGAAATTTCAAAAGATTTTAACTTATTGTTAATTGAAGATGCGGCTCAAGCTCATGGAGCAATACATAAAGATGGTAGAAAGGCAGGTAATTTATCAAATGCTGCTGCGTTTAGTTTTTATCCTACCAAAAATTTAGGAGCTTTAGGTGATGCGGGAGCTATAACAACAAATGATGATGATTTGGCAAACGTTTTACTTCGATTGAGAAATTATGGAAGGATATCAACTTATGAAAATGATATTAAAGGATATAATTGCAGATTGGATGAAATACAGGCATCTTTCCTAAAAATTAAGCTAAAGCATTTGGATTTAGATAATGAAAGGAGGAGGGAAATTGCCAAAATGTATTGTACATCCATAAATAACGAAGCAATAATTTTTCCAACTTATAATGCTTCAAAAAACCATGTTTTTCATCAATTTGTAGTTAGGCATAAAGAACGAGATAAGCTAAAAACTTATTTGATTGCTAATAGCGTTGAAACATTAATTCATTACCCAATTCCTCCTCATAAACAGCAAGCGTATAGGGAGTTGGGTCATTTATTGTTACCCATAACAGAGAAAATCTATAATGAAGTTTTAAGTTTGCCAATTAGCCCTATGCTTACAGATGAAGAGTTGTATGAGATTGTTTATGCTATTAATAATTTTTAATTATAGATTATTACATTTTGATGCGTATCAAGAATATTATAGTCAATAATCTTCTGTTTAAAATTACCTCTGTAAATGCAGTTGTAATATCTACACGTTTGGTAATATCGATAATTGTCCAAAGGTTTTTGGCGGTTACTGTAGGAGAGGTTGGGATAGCTAAAATAGGCCAGATTAGAAATCTTATCCAAATTATTACTAGTACATCTTCCTTAGGAATATTCAATGGAATTGTAAAATACGTTGCTGAGTTCAAAAATGATAATGAAGAGATAAGCAAATTATTTTCTACTGCATTTACTTTTGTTTTTATAGGTTCATTGCTTACCAGTTTGTGTTTGTTTTTTTTAGCCCCATGGTTAAATACCATACTATTTAAAGACCTAGATGTTGTTTGGTTAATTAGGGTTTTGGCTTTATTGCCTATTTTAATTGGTATTAATCGTGTCTTTCATGGAGTTATCAATGGTCTTTCAGAATATAAGAAATATGCAAAAATAGACTTATTTAGCTATTTGTTATCTGTTGTTGTTCTTTTAGTTAGCTTATATTCTTTTGACTTAGAAGGTGTTTTGTTTTCAATTGTTATAACACCTATTATTCAATCTTTGGTTATAGTTTATATATTTGGTTCTGTCCTAAAGCGATTCATACAGATTAAAACATTAAGTTTAAAATTGCCATTTGCCAAAGAGTTGTTGGCATTTACACTTATGTCTTTTGTCTCTACTGTTTTGTTAAATTATGTTGAGTTAGATATTAGGACTATGATAACCAATAGAATTGATATTAATGAAGCAGGGTATTGGACAGCCATGAACTTTATATCTAAGAATTACATGGCTTTTTCCTCAGCCATTTTTACACTATATGTTATTCCCAAATTTTCGAGGATTTATGATAGAAATGGGTTTTTAAAAGAAGTAATAAATATTTATAAAACGTTACTACCATTATTCGGTCTTGGAATGTTGTTGATATACATTTTTAGAGATTTTATTATCAATATCATATATCCTAATTTCGTAGGATTGGAGCCGCTGTTTAAATGGCAGTTAATGGGAGATTTTATTAGACTTGCCTCTCTAGTGATTGCTCATCAATTTTTAGCCAAGAAATTGGTTAAAAGCTTTATTTTTACGGAGTTGATTTCATTGGGCTTATTTTTTGTCTTTTCCAAGTATCTAGTAGATCTGTATGGAGCTACAGGGGTTGTGATGGCCCATTTTTATAGGTTCATTGTTTACCTCGTAGTTGTGATAATGGTAGTTTATGGTTATTTTTATAAACTAAACAAAAATAACAAGCCATAAACTCTAAAGCCATTAGTTTTATTTCCACTTAGAGATATAGGTTTTTGCTATATTTATGTAATGGTGTTCTTTTTCAATAAATGCTCTGGCGTTTTTTGATATCTTTCTTATCTCTTTTGGATTTAATATTAACCACTCTAGCTTATCAGCTATTTTCTGCTCATTGGGAAGAGCGTTTATAGCTACAGTATCTTCTTCAAGATTAAAATATTCCAACCATTCTTTCTCTGCACCTGTAAAAACCACTTTTCCTTTAGCCATGGCTTCTAAGGCGTTATAGCCTTGGTCGTAAGCATAAACCTGATCTAGTAATATATGGCAGCGATTATAAAGTTTTATATACTCATTATAAGGAATGTTTTCTATCCTAATAATTTCAACTTTGTCGGCATGGGTTTTTTGGATAAGTTCTAATGCTTTGTCAAAAAAGATATTTCCTTTCTTAATATAATTCAATCTGTTGATACCATGAAAAATAACAATTTTAGAAGAATAGTCATTTGTAATATAAGATATTGAATCAGTATTTATAGGATTGGGTATGAGTCCCAAATATTTAGAATAATTAAGTAAGGGAATGTGATAATCTAAATCTGATGCTATAAGACCTTCTATTTGTTGGTATAGAAATCTATGAAGTTTATAATATCGTTTTTTGATGTATTTTAACACATACACAAAGTGTTTCTTTAAATTAGGGTCTTCATGTAATGGTGTTAAAATGGAATATCTAAATTTCTTATCAAAGGCATATTTAACACTAATATAATCAGTGCCACAGGATAAAAGGAATATTTTTTTGTTTTGGAGGATAAGCTTTTTTAATAACCAAATCTCTAATTTTGGGTGAGTTCTAATACTGTTTTCATTAATTAATTGTACTATATCAAAGCCTTTAAGTTTTGGCAATATTTTATAAAATCTAAAAGCACATTCATACTGGGCTAAACTTATTTTAAATAGTTTATAGAAAATTTTTTCAAAAAAGAAGTAAAAAGGTTTTTCAATTAATACAGGTCGTATATTAATGTCAACAGGGAAATTTTTAAATCCATCACCTGAGCCTACCAACAAAACATCATGTCCATTTTTAATGAGGCCCTCTTTAAGTGAATTATGCAGCCTGCTGTATTCTCCAATTAATAAAATTTTCATAGAGATTATCTATCTTTGTTGTAAAGATAAATTTTAATGATAAAGGCAGAAAGAAAAGAGAACGATTTTGAAATCTTAATTTCTACCATGCAAAGAACCAACTTTTCTTTTCTTTCAAAGATGTTTCCCAGTTCCGATTTTTCTTCTTATAATATTTTGATAATCAATCAAACTGAAAAAGGAAAGGAATTAATATCAACTTACAAAAATGTAAAGGTTGTTAATGCTTATGAAAAAGGTCTGTCATTAAGTAGAAATTTAGCAATCAAACATGCTACCGGAAGGATTTGTTTATTTGCGGATGATGATATTAAGTACAAAAATGATTTTAAAGAAATAATAATGGCATCGTTTGATAAAAAAAAGGATGCTGATATTATAACTTTTCAAATGGAGGATGATAAAGGACAACTTTTCAAAGCTTATCCTAATATAGAGTGGCATAATCAAAAAACATTACTTACCGTAAATTCAGTTGTTATAGCTTTTAGGAGATCTCGAGTTCTAAGGTCAGGTATAAGATTTAATATTAATTTTGGTTTAGGAGCAATATTTCCAACTGCTGATGAATACATTTTTTTGAGAGATGCTTTAAAAGAAAATATTAAAATTTATTTTGAAAGAGCTGTTATTTTAACTCACAACTATTTTAGTTCAGGAAGAGTGATGGGAAGTGATCCTATGGTGTTTGCACGTAGTGCTTTAATTTATAAGTATTCTGGTAGTTTGACTTATTTAAAGCTAATCAAGTATCTATATCATGCATTTATGGCCCATGAAATAAAATTAAATGAATTTGGATCTAAATATATGGTTGGGATAAAAGGAATTTATCATTACAAAGAATTAATAAAAAAAGGAATTGAGAAAAGATAATTTAATTAGATTTTATGGGATTAAAAACAAGAAACACTCAAATTTTAGATATTCCAAAAATTATAGATAAAGAAGGTAGAGGGAATTTGTCTGTCATTGAAGAAAAGTGTATTCCTTTTAATATTGGGCGTGTTTATTATTTATATGATGTTCCTAGTGGAGCAACAAGGGGAGGGCATGCACACAAAGAACAATCAGAAGTCCTTATTGCATTGAGTGGAAGTTTTGATGTTGTTTTAGAAGACGGAAAAAATAAGGATCGAGTGATGCTTAATCAGCCCAGTAAGGGTTTGTTGATACCAACAATGATATGGAGGGAATTAGAAAATTTTTCTTCAGGAGCAATATGTTTGGTTATTGCCTCGGATATTTTTAAAGAAGAAGATTATATTCGTGATTATCGTCAATTTATGTTATCTGTAAGACGATAAGTAGATCTCGTTTCGAATTAAGTAGTCTTGAATTTTTTTAGATAACCATAATATTTTTTTAGGTAATCGTATTAATATTTGTTGCTTGAAATTAAGGTTACTATAATTAATTTCTTTTTTTAACTTTTTAAAGAGAACTTTTTCATCATTCAATATGCACCTTATGGCTAAGGCATACCTATTTATATCTAGATATATTTTGAGCGATGGTAGAGTTTTTTCCTCTTCAATAAATTTATTGATTAAATCATATCTTTGGTTGTTATATTTACTATTCGAAAGACTCAAGAGATCATAATTATTATAAAGGGTAGTCGTTTTTGGATTAAAAGCAACTTTGAATTTTAGAGCAAATCTAATCCATAAATCAATGTCTTGTCCGGTTAGTAAATTTATATCAAAACAACCAATTTCTTCAAAATCTTGTTTTTTAAAACCTACAGATGAGGTCCAAGCAACACAGTTAATAATGCTGGACTTGAAAAAATCATCTATAATTAAACATTTGTTATCAAATTTAAAATTGAACTTTGTAGGGGTAACAAAATCTTTATCTCGATTTACCTTATAATTATTACAGAACAACCCCGCTTCCGGAAAAGTTTTAATTAGCTTTTTAAGCTCTTCTAAATGATTTTTATACCAGATGTCATCGGCATCAAGTAATGCGATAAAATCAGATTGACTTTGCTCTATCCCATAGTTCCTGGCAACAGAAACGCCTTGGTTTTCCTGATTAAAAATTTTAATTCGTTGATCTTTAAAACTAGAAGCCATTTCCAAACTCCCATCTGTACTGCCATCATTAACAATAATCACTTCAAAGTCCTCAAATGTCTGGTTGAGCACACTGTTTAAGGTGTCTGCTATATAAGCTTCTTTGTTATAAAGCGGTATGACTACTGAAAAAAAAGGCATGGGTATACGACTTATCTAGCAAAAATAATGTTTTCAGCTTGTTGGAATAATTTTTGATTAACTTTATAAAAAAAAGATGAATATATTGCGATTTCTAGTGTTATTATTGTGTGTTGCGTCTTGTGCACCAATTTACGTTAATTACGATTTCGAAAAAGATACTAATTTTTCCCAATACAAAACCTATAACTACTATAGCGATATGCAAACAGGTTTGAGTGAACTGGATACCAAGCGGTTATTGGATGCTCTTGATTTACATATGAAAGCACATGGATTCTCATTATCCGAAACACCAGATTTTTTCATCGATATTAAAAGCAACGAATTCCAGCAGGCACAAAGAAGCACCGTAGGTGTAGGCCTTGGCGGTGGTGGTCGAAATGTAGGCGGTGGTATCTCCATAGGTTTGCCTGTAGGACAGGCCAATATTAACCGACAGATTACATTCGATTTTGTTGATGAAAAGAACGGTAAAGGTCTTTTTTGGCAAGCAGTAAGTGAATCTAGCTTTAATCCAAATGCCACAGCAGAAAAAAGGGAAGTCCACCTCAATAACATTGTAAAAAAAGTGTTAAGCAAATACCCGCCAAAGTCTTAAAACTTCAACTTCATTTTTCGTAGCTTTACCAAAAGCATAATCCAATGAAATCATTACAAAATAAAGTAGCTCTTATTACTGGAGGATCAAAAGGAATAGGGTTTGGCATAGCTCAGGCCTTATTGGAACAAGGCATTAAGGTAGCGGTTACTAGTAGAAGCGAAGCATCTGCTATAGAAGCTGCTCAACAGTTGAATGCTAATAATAGTTGTGAGGCAACTGCCATGGGAATTCAAGCTGATGTGAGAAATTTTGAAAGTCAGCAGGAAGCGGTGAAATTGGTTTTAGAAACATTTGGTCAACTGGATTTTGTTATTGCCAATGCTGGGTTAGGGTATTTTGCGAGTATTGAGGATTTAACACCACAACAATGGCAAGACACCATCGATACCAATTTAACAGGTGTGTTTTATACCATAAAAGCTTCGGTTAATGCCTTAAAACAGTCTAAAGGCTATTTTATTACCATTTCCAGTTTAGCGGGCACTAATTTTTTTGCAAAGGGATCGGCCTATAATGCCAGTAAATTTGGACTCACTGGTTTTACCCAAGCGGTGATGTTGGATTTGAGACAACATGATATAAAAGTGAGTACCATCATGCCAGGCTCGGTTTCAACACATTTTAACGGTAATACTCCAGACGATTCCGATGCTTGGAAAATCCAAATAGAGGATATAGGCGAATTGGTTGTCGATTTGATTAAAATGAATCCAAGAACTTTACCGAGTAAAATAGAAGTGCGTCCAAGCAAACCACCAACAAAATAATTTTATTCTACAGTTATACGTGTGCCTTCACTATGACTACTAAACTCGGGAACATATATGCTTTAAATGGTGGTAAAGCCATTGCTCATATTACCGGCATAGTTAACCCGTAAATTATATCCAAGAACATAATAAATACCTAATAATTACTATTGGTTGAGTAAAGTTGGCCATTTTTTAAGTCAAGTAGAAAGATTAACTTTGCTTTTTCGACCTATATGCTATGAATAAATTTTTAGTTTTTCTTCTTTTTCCTATCCTTATGTTTGGGCAATTGGATATTGAAAATATTACTACCCTTTTTAAGGGTCAACAATATCTCCAGGCAGAAAAAGTAATCATAGATTTTTTGACAAACCACCCTAACCATTTAAAAGCTATTGAGTTATTGGGAGATGCGTATGGGCACCAAAAGAAATGGGACCAAGCTATTGTTCAGTACAAAAGGTTGTTGGAGGTCAATGACTTAGAGGCCAATTACCATTATAAATACGGTGGTGTTTTGGGGATGAAGGCCTTGGAAAACAAGCTAAAATCTTTGGGTTTTATAGGAGATATTAAGGCATCATTTTTAAGGGCGGCCGAGTTGGATCCCAACCATATTGAAGTCCGTTGGGCTTTAGTAGAATTGTACATGCAATTGCCCGGCATCTTAGGGGGTAGTAAAAGTAAATCCTTAACATTTGCTGAGGAATTGGAAAACCTTTCAACTGTAGATGGGTATCTGGCCAAGGGCTATATTTATGAGTATGACGATGAACCCGAATTGGCTGAAAAATATTATAGATTAGCCATTAATGTTGGAGGTTCACTAACCTGTTTTTCTAAACTTACCTCGTTTTACGAAAGTACAGACAAACCAGAAAAGGCCATTAAAACTGTTGAAGATGCCCAACAAAAACACAATCGTAATGCCTTACATTACCAAATTGGTAAAATTGCGGCCGAATATAATGTACAGCTTCAAAAAGGCGAGCAATGCTTAAAGACTTTTATCGAAAATTATTCGATACAAGACGGTGTGCCAAAGGCTTGGGCACATTACCGTTTAGCACAGATCCATATGCACAAAAAGAATAAACAGGAAGCTCTTAAATATATAGATTTAGCTTTGGCCGAACTTCCAAAAATAAAACCCTTTAAAGTATATCGGGAAAAAATTTTGCAGCTTTAGTTGTAGTCTTGAACATATATTTAGGTCATCAAAACACATGATATAATAATGCAAAGGGTAGTTGGGGTTTCTATAAATCCCAGTGAAATAACTTCTATACAAATAATTTGGAATTTGATATTTGGAATTTGATATTTGCTTTATGAACGTACATTTTATTGCCATAGGTGGTGCGGCTATGCACAACTTGGCATTGGCCCTACACAATAAAGGATATCGAGTTACAGGAAGTGACGATACTATTTTCGAGCCTTCTAAATCCAGATTGGAAGCCAAAGGGTTATTACCTGATACGTTTGGGTGGTTTCCGGAAAAAATCACTAAAGAGCTTGATGCCGTTGTTTTGGGAATGCATGCCAAAGCCGATAATCTAGAATTGTTAAAGGCTCAAGAATTGGGTTTAAAAGTGTATAGTTACCCTGAATTTTTATACGAGCAATCCAAGAACAAAACCCGTGTGGTTATAGCCGGTAGCCATGGTAAAACAACTATAACCTCAATGATTTTACATGTTATGCAGTATCATGATCGTGATGTAGATTATATGGTTGGTGCCCAATTGGAAGGCTTCGATGTTATGGTCAAACTTACTGAAGATGCTGATTTTATGGTCTTGGAAGGCGACGAATATTTAAGTTCCCCGATAGATAGACGCCCCAAGATTCATTTATACAAACCTAATATAGCATTGTTGAGTGGTATTGCTTGGGATCATATTAATGTGTTTCCAACGTTCGAAAATTATATAGAGCAGTTTAAAATATTTGTAGATTCCATAGTTAGTGGAGGCAGTATTAATTACAATGAAGAAGACCCTGAGGTAAAGCATGTGGTAGAAGCAAGTGATAATACTATTCGAAAGATTCCATACCATACTCCGGAATATACTGTTGAAAACGGACAAACTTTGTTGGCGACCCCTGAAGGTGATCTGCCCATTGAAATTTTTGGTAAACATAACCTAAATAACCTTGCAGGTGCCAAATGGATTTGTCAGCATATGGGTGTAGATGAAGATGATTTTTACGAAGCTATTGCCACTTTTAAAGGAGCCAGTAAACGCTTGGAAAAGATAGCGGAAAGTAAAACAAGTGTAGTCTTTAAGGATTTTGCACATTCTCCTAGTAAAGTGCAGGCCACTACCCAAGCCGTAAAGGAACAATACCAAAATAGGACTTTAGTGGCTTGTTTGGAATTGCATACCTATAGCAGCCTGAATGCCGAATTTTTAAAGGAATATAAAGGTGCTTTAGATGCTGCCGATATGGCTGTGGTATTTTATTCGCCCCATGCCGTTGAAATTAAAAAACTGGAGGAAGTGACCCACGAGCAAATTGCCGAGGCGTTCCAACGGGACGATTTAATAATTTACACAAACCCAGAAGATTTTAAAAACTTTTTGTTTTCTCAAAATTTTAGTGATAAGGTACTGCTTTTAATGAGTTCGGGAAATTATGGTGGATTGGATTTTGAGGTGGTAAAAAGACTGATCAAATAATATGGTATTTATTATATTAAAGCTATCTGTTATTGTATAGGGTACTAAATAATAAATCTTTAAAAAAATATGGATTCCTGTTTTCACTGGAATGATGTTTTTTTCTTAAAAACCAAAATTAAATCAAAGGATTTATTAGATATTATCATTAATAAATTCTACCTGTTTCCACTCAAAATCAATAGCATCGTTTTTTTGTGGGGTACCAGGTGTACTTCTACCTTCGGTAATATATTTTGCGAGCAATACTTTTAATTCTTCAGCTTTTTCTTTGTTTGTTACTATTAAATTTTGAGTTTCACTAGGGTCTGATTTTAAATTATATAACTGATTTTCAGGTAAGGAATCTATAGCTGCTTTGTCTGAAGGTCTAGGAAAACTCCATCCTCCAGATCCAGGACACATAATAAGCTTCCAATCGCCTTTTCTTATAGCAAAACTACCGTTAATGGAATGGTGTACTGTAGCTTCCCTAAAAGGGGTTTTAAGGTTTTTATCTTTAAATAGGGATAGCATACTATAACTATCCTCGGCTTCATTGTCTTTCAATGTATAACCAGTTAGTTCGGCACAGGTCGCCATAAAATCGGTGGTGCAAATGGTTTCGGTTGATGTAGACCCTTTATTGATACCTTTTGGCCATTTCATTATAAAAGGTACGCGGTGTCCACCTTCAAAAATATCAGCCTTATGACCTCTGTAAATAGAACTAGGATTATGTCCCTTTTCTTTTAAAACAACATAATCGGCTTGTGGCGAACAGCCATTGTCACTAGTAAATATAACAAGCGTATTATCCTCAATACCATTTTGCTTTAAGGTTTCTGTTAGTTGGCCCATAAAGGCGTCGACCATCATAACAAAATCAGCATAAGGATTTACCCCACTTTTATTTTTCCATGCTTCAGTTGGAAGTATAGGGGTATGTGGTGAAGGTAATGCTAAGTATAGGAAAAAGGGTTGCTTTTCTTCGGATCTTTCAGCAATGTATTTGAAGGATTTCCTAAAAAAGTTAGGGGTCACATCATCATGAATAAAGTCTTTTGATGTTGGACCTTTACGCCACCACGAATATTTTCCCGTGTTTTTGGTAACCGAATCTGGAATCATGGTCGCTTTTCCATTTTCAACATAAACATAAGGTGCCATATCTAAAGATCCTGAATGGCCATAGGCATAATCGAAGCCCAAATCGTTTGGGCTATTGGTAATAGGTTTGGAAAAATCGATATTATTAAAATCGACAGGATTCCAGCCCTCTCCAGAGGTATTGTCTTCATCTTTTAAGGCCCAATCCCAACCTAAATGCCATTTTCCAATAAATGCAGTATGGTAGCCTTGGGTTTTTAGCATTGAGGCAACTGTACTCCTAGAATTTGGTATTAAGGCTTTAGACTTACCTGTTAAAACACCACTTTTAAGTCTGCTTCTCCAATTATAGCGTCCCGTTAAAATGCCGTAACGTGTTGGCGTACAAACAGCCGACGAAGTATGGGCATCTATGAATCTCATTCCCTCACTGGCAATTTTATCGATATTTGAGGTGTTAATTTTACTATCTGGATTGAAACTTGAAATATCGCCATAGCCCAGATCGTCTGCCAATACATAGATAATGTTTGGCTTTTTTACCTCTTTTTTAATAGGTTTAGAGCAGTTCAAACAAATTAATATAAATAATGAAGACCAAACAATTAGGCTGTATATATGTTTCTTAAAGTTGGTTATGAATTTCATTATAAAACGATAATTTAAACAATCTGTTTTTTTGATTTATAAAACTACAATATTTATATTTATAAAATGTCTGAAAGAAAACCCTCTTTTTCCATAAAACACTGGTCGCAAGATGATCAGCCCAGGGAAAAATTACTTAACAAAGGAAAAGCTGCTCTAAGTGATGCCGAGTTGGTAGCTATTTTAATTGGTTCTGGTAATAAAGATGAAAGTGCAGTAGATTTATGTAAACGTATTTTAGCCAGTGTTGACAATAATTTGAGTGAGCTAGGTAAGTTATCACTAAAGCAGCTTATGGTATTTAAGGGTATTGGTGAAGCTAAAGCCATAACTATAGCAGCTGCATTGGAATTAGGAAGAAGAAGAAGGGGAGAGGAAGCGCTTCAAAAGCAGAAAATTAATTCTAGCAAATCGGTCTTCGAATTGATGCAACCTGTAATCGGGGAGTTGGTGCATGAAGAATTTTGGATCATTTATTTAAACAATTCCAATAAAGTTATTCATAAACACCAATTAAGTAAAGGCGGGATTACAGGAACCTTGGTCGATGTACGCTTGGTACTTAAAAATGCTCTTGAAGTTGGGGCAACAGGATTAATATTAGCTCATAACCATCCGTCTGGAACCTTAAGACCTAGTGAAGCCGATAAACAAATTACAAAAAAACTTAAGACAGCTGCACAAAGTTTAGATATAAACGTGTTGGATCACCTAATTATAACCGAAAAAGCATACTTTAGTTTTGCTGATGAGACCCTCTTGTAAATATGATATTATGGTATATAGCATTAAATTAGTAAAGTAATGGAGTTTGGAATTTAAAAATAAAAATTTGTTTATGTTTAACAGATGCTTTTAGTTTATACACATAGCATATCACCAAGATTAAAATATGTTTTTAAACATATCTGTACACGAATTTTAGGAATTGAGGTGGCATTTACCACAAAAATAGAAGATTTTATTGCCCATGATAATGCAAAAATGTCTTATACCAGACAACAATTGGGGAATGAGTTTTTTATAAAAAGTCACGATATACTATTTGAGCAAGGTATTACAGATATAGAAATTAATGTACACGATTGGGAAAACACCAAGTGCTTTTTTTATAATGGTGACAAAAGTGCAATGCCATTCGATATTTTTGCTGCAGCATTTTATCTTTTATCACGGTATGAAGAATATTTACCACAGGTTCGGGATGATTATGGTCGTTTTTTAGCTACTGAAAGTATTGCTTTTAAATATGGGTTTTTGCATCAACCAGTAGTAGATATTTGGGCTTATAAATTCAAGGCTCAGATACAAAAACAATATCCAGATTTTAAATTCCCAAAAAAAAAGTATGGCATAAAACCAATAATAGATATACCCAGTGCCTATAATTTTAGGCTAAAAGGTGTTATGCGCACCATAGGAGGTATTATAAAGGATGTTTTTAGTTTAAAGCTTAAAACGCTTTATAACAGGTTTATGGTTCTTTTTGGTTTTAAACATGATCCCTTTGATAACTACAAATACATTATTAACAAGCAAAAACAGACTAAATTTAAATTTCTGTTTTTCTTTTTGGTTGGTGGTTATTCTACATACGATAAAGGAACCAATCCTAACAATAAGGAGTTTAAATCTTTAATAAAGCATATTGCAGACTATTGTCATGTAGGATTAAAAGCATCGTATTTTGCTATCGAAAATAGTGCAATTTTAAAGAAAGAAAAACTACAAATGGAATCTATAATAAATGCCTCATTGGTCGCATCACGTCAATCGTATTCCAAACTTAATTTCCCCGAATCCTATAGAAATTTGGTAGAATTAGAAATAAAAGAAGACTATACCATGGGATATGTTAACCAAGTAGGATTTAGGGCAGGTTCTTGTACGCCATTTTTGTTTTATGATTTGGATTATGAAACACAAACACCTCTTAAGATAAACTCCTACCATATTATGGATTATGCCCTTTTAAAACACAAATCCTTATTGGATAAGAAAAAAGTTTTAAATGAGATTATTACTGAAATAAAACAGGTTGATGGTGAATTTGTACCCGTTTTCCATAATTATACATTTAGCAGTGTGTCCAGATGGAATGGGTTTAAGGAACTGTTTAATAATATTCTAGATTCTGCAGATGGAAAAGCTTAAAGGTATAACCGACGTTTTTTTTGATTTGGATCACACCCTTTGGGATTTCGACAAGAATTCAGCCTTGACTTTCCATAAGATTTTTAAAATTAATAATATCAACATTGATTTAGGTACTTTTTTATCCTATTACGAGCCCATAAATCTAAACTATTGGAAACTTTACCGAGAGGAGAAGGTTGATAAGGCAACATTGCGTTATAACAGATTAAGTGATGCTTTTGAAGCAGTAGGCTATAAAGTTACTAAGGGGACAATTAATAGCTTGTCTTCAGATTATATTACCCATTTAACTTCGTTCAATCATTTGTTTGAAAACACTTTTGAAATCTTAGACTATTTACAAAAAAGTTACAACTTACATATTATTACCAATGGCTTTGAAGAAGTCCAACAAGGCAAACTAACGAAGTCCAAAATTCATCATTATTTTAAAACAATTACAAACTCAGAAAATGTAGGGGTTAAAAAACCTAACCCTAAGATTTTTAAGCATGCTTTGAAGGTTGCAAAAGTAAGAGCAGACCAAGCAGTAATGATAGGTGATAACTACGAAGCAGATATTCTAGGAGCCATTGATATTGGAATGGGCGCTATTTTATTTGGAACATTTAATGGTAATCTAAATGGTGAGATTAAACAAGTTGATAAATTAATTCATCTAAAAAAGTTTTTGTAAGAATACTAAGTTCATAAAGTTGTTCGTTTTACTAAAGCTATGATAAAGAAATTTTTAAAGTATACATTACCCTTAATTATTTTCTGTTTATTTATGTCATCCTGTACTAAACAGGTTGATTTTAATCAAGCAAACGACTTGGTTTTGGAGCCTATTGTGGCTTCCGATTTGATTTTTTTCAATGCTGATGCTACTGAGTTTTTTGTTGATAATACCGAATTGGTTACGGTTAGGGATTCCGTAATCATCGATTTGTTTAACCGTGATTTTTTTGTGGACTATGTTGTAAAAGCTGAATTTGTTTTTAAGGTAATTAACTCCATAAATAGAAGCAGCAACGTAACCATCGAGTTTTTTGATATCAATAACCAAAAGCGACATGGATTTTCTTTAATGGCCTTAGCATCCCCTAACAATACTGATATTATTACTACACATACTGAAATTTTTGAAAACCAAGCACTTGACGACTTAAAGGCTTCTAATAAAGTGGTGTTAACCATGCAGGTACTTGCTGGTGGAGATCCCTTAAACGATAATACCCCAGGACGTGTTGAGCTTAAGTCTAAAGGGTTGTTTTATACATCAATAGACGTTTCAGAATGAATAAACTGAGCGCTTTATTAGCCCTTATCAGCTGTTTGTCGTTTTCCCAAAACAAACAAATACTTTATGGGTTTTCAGACATACCTCAATCCCTTATGTTAAATCCAGGAGGTAAAGTTAAAAACAAAGGGTATCTTGGATTTCCTTTATTATCTCACATCCATGCTAGTGCAGGAACATCAGGAACTACCGTTTACGACCTTTTTGCTGATGATGGCATCGACTTTAATGTAAAGCTCCAAAGAGCAGTGAACAGGATGAAACCAAATGATTTTTTCACGTTCACACAACAGCTTGAAGTGTTATCGGGAGGTTTTTCATTTGGTGATTTCAAGAGGAAAAATAAATATTTAAGTTTTGGATTGTACCAAGAAACCGATTTTATTTCCTACTTTCCTAAAGATATAGCTGTATTGGCTCTGGAAGGTAATGCCAATAACATTGGGGAGTTCTTTCAATTGAATCATGTCAGCTTAAGAGGGGAAGCGCTTTCAGTATTTCATGTAGGTTATAATAAGAAAGTGAATAGGGAATTTACGTATGGTGTTCGAGGTAAAATATATTCCAGCATAGTTAACTTCCATTCAATTAAAAATGATGGTGGATTTGTAACCCGACAAGGCGTTAATAATTTTTATGCCCATACTTTTAATCTTGATTTTGCGCTTCAAACTTCAGGAATAATTAGAGACGAGGATGAAGATTCTGATTTTTCAGAAAAAGATATTGTTAAAAGAACACTTCTTGGAGGTAATTTAGGCTTGGGGTTTGATGTTGGGGTTTCTTATAATATAACCAAGCAATGGACTTTTGATGTAAGTTTATTGGATATTGGTTTTGTAAGGCATAGTAAGGACATAACGAATTATGAAATTAAGGGACAATACGTATTTGAAGGTATAAATCCTTTATTTCCAGAAGCAAATGAGGGTCAAACCGCAGAAGATTATTGGAATGAAGTAAGAGAAGCTTTTGAAGATTTAGTAGATATTGATGAGACTACAACTAAATATACCACTTGGCGACCAATAAAGTTCAATGCCTCATTAAATTATGTCTTTGGAAAACAAAAATATGAAGATTGCGATTGTACCAGGCATGATGACGAATATATGAATGCTGTTGGATTACAACTTTATGCAATCAATAGGCCAAAGAGACCACAATCGGCATTAACGGCCTACTATTATCGACACTTTTTTAAAGGTTTACGAGCAAAAGTAACCTATACAGTAGATTCTTATTCTTTTAGTAACATAGGTTTAGGTGTGTCTGCTCATTTAGGAAGCTTAAATTTTTATGTTATGGCAGATAATTTTTTATCTTTAAAAAATATTTACAATACGCAAAGTGCCTCTGTACAATTAGGTTTTAACTATATATTTAATAAAAATGAAGACTAAACTAATATTTTATGTACTTATCTGTTTTTTTGTTAACAGTATATTTTCCCAATCCAACTTAAACAATTATAAATATGTAATTGTTCCGAAAAAGTTCGATTTTTTAAAGGAGGAAAATCAATATCGATTAAATGGCTTAGCTAAATTTTTGTTTGAAAAATATGGTTTTGAATCAATAATGGAAGGTGAGGGGTATCCAGAAGATATGGTTGCTAATAGATGTTTGGCATTAAAGTCTGATGTAATAAAAGATTCTGGACTATTTAAAACAAAACTTAACATAGTACTTAAGGATTGTAACGATAGAGTGATTTACACTTCGCAAGTGGGTGAAAGTAGGGAAAAGGAATTTGCAAAGGCTTATAATGATGCTTTGAGAAATGCTTTTGAATCCTTTGAGAGTGTTAATTATAGCTATAGTCCTGATACATCTGTAGTCGCTACCACTACATCTGTTGAACCTAAAGCTGAAACTAAAGCGGTTACTAAAGAAATTGAGGCGCTTAAAGCCGAAATTCAATCTTTGAAAGAAGAAAAGCAAGCTAAACCCACCGAAATTAAACAGGATGTACCTCAAGTTGTAGCAGTTAAAAAGCCTGTTGTAACAAAAAAACAGGTTGTAGAAGTTCAAGAAGCTCCCAAAAGTATGCTATATGCCCAAGCTATCGAAAATGGTTTTCAGTTAGTGGACAGTTCACCTAAAGTCATTTATAAAATTGTTGAAACAGGTGTAAACAACGTATTTTTGGTAGAAGGCATTAGTGCGATTATTTACAAAGAAGGTAATGAATGGGTAATAGAACAATTGGCGGGAAGTACACCAATCAAGAAAACATTGGATATAAAATTCTAAAATTTAAACTACGGTCTAATATCTCTAATATCCATATTTGTCTTTCCAACGTTGTTTTAAAAACTCCCGTTGGGCATTTTCCCTAGCGTTCTTTCCTGGTTCGTACAATCTAGTGTTTTGTATTTGTTCAGGGAGAAATTCTTGGTTGGCAAAATTATTATCGTAGTTGTGGGCGTATTTGTAATTATCGCCATAGCCCAGTTCTTTCATGAGTTTGGTTGGTGCATTTCTAATCTCCAACGGAACACTTAAATCCCCAGTCTCCTTTACCAATTGTTGCGCCTTGCCTATAGCTTGATAAGCAGCATTACTCTTTGGAGAGCAAGCTAGGTAAGTAGCGCATTGACTTAGTATTATTCTAGATTCTGGATAACCAATGGTTGAGACAGCCTGAAAGGTGCTATTTGCAATAACCAATGCTGTTGGATTGGCATTGCCTATATCCTCACTTGCCAATATTAGTAAACGCCGTGCAATAAATTTCACATCTTCACCACCTTCAATCATTCTGGCTAACCAATATACCGCTGCATTGGGATCGCTGCCTCTAATGGATTTAATAAATGCTGAAATAATATCATAATGTTGCTCGCCAGTTTTGTCATATCGTACCGTATTATTCTGAACTTTTTGTAGCACAATAGCATCGGTAATCTCTATGTTATTGGTCGTAAACGAACTCACAATAAGCTCAAAAATATTCAGTAGCTTCCTGGCATCACCTCCCGAAAGTCTTAAAAGCGCATTGGTTTCCTTAAGTGTAATGTTTTTCTTGGATATAAATTCATCTTGTTCAATGGCACGTTTTAAAAGTACTTCTAAATCGGTTTTATCAAAGGCATTTAGTATATATACCTGGCAACGCGATAAAAGCGCAGGGATGACTTCAAAACTCGGGTTTTCGGTGGTGGCACCAATAAGTGTAATCCAGCCTTTTTCAACAGCTTGTAATAAGGAGTCTTGTTGAGATTTACTAAACCTATGAATTTCGTCAATAAATAAAATGGGATTTTTAGTGGTGAACAAACCCCCACTTTGTTTGGCCTTGTCAATGACATCACGTATATCCTTAACTCCAGAATTTATGGCGCTTAGGGTGTAAAATGGCCGTCCAGATTCGTTTGCTATGATGTTTGCAAGTGTTGTTTTTCCTATGCCTGGTGGCCCCCAAAAAATCATGGATGGAATTAATCCTTGATGTATTTGTTGCGTTAAACTGCCATTTGGGCCAACTAAATGGGCTTGGCTAACATAATCTGTCAAGGTCTTTGGTCGTAAACGTTCTGCTAAAGGTTCGTTGGCATTCATAAATGTAAAATTAAAACAATTCCTTTGTAAAAAGGAATCTTATTTTGTACTAATTATTGCGATTGAACAACAGAATTGATTTCTGCCAATTTAGCATTAAAGTCAAAATTGGTTAACTATTTGTTATATTAGGTATTATGAAAGTACAAAGCCAATTTAAATTTTCAACAGGTGTTATTGCCTATCCTGTTTTCTTTGTGCTTATCATATGGTTAGTATTTTGGTTCGAGGTTCGTTTTGGATTTAATTTTAGCAAATATGGAATTTATCCCCAAACTTTAAAAGGATTACGAGGTGTGTTACTTAGTCCGTTTATACATGGTAACATTCAACACCTTTACCATAACACTATTCCATTGTTTGTCTTGTCGGCTGCTATGTTTTATTTCTACAGGGCAATCACTTGGAAAGTAATATTATGGGGTATATTGTTTTCTGGACTATTAACATGGTACATTGGACGGCCATCTTACCATATAGGTGCTAGCGGGTTAATATATGTTTTAATCAGTTTTACGTTTTTTAAGGGGATTTTTGCAAAACACTTTAGGTTAATAGCATTATCTCTATTAATTGTTTTTTTATACGGAAGTATGATTTGGTATACCCTGCCCATTGAGGAAGGCATTTCTTGGGAAGGTCACTTGTCTGGGTTAATAGTTGGGTTGGCTTTTGCTTTGTTTTTTAGAAAAGAAATTGCAAAGCCTAAAAAATATATATGGGAACAAGAAAGTTACAATGAAGATGAGGATCCTTTTTTAAGGCATTTTGATGCAGAAGGCAACTTTATTGAAAACTTAGGACCTGAGTCTGACAACAATCAACCCAAAATAAATTATACCTATAAGGAGAAAAAAGAATAACTTTCAATCGTCAATAGACAGTCTCTGCCTAACTGCCTCATATAAAAAAGCGCCACATGCTACAGAAACATTTAAGGATTCTATTTCGCCCAACAGTGGCAGTTTCGCTTTTGCATCAGCTACTTTTAAAATAGATGGGTTTATGCCTTTACCTTCAGAACCCATGATGATGGCACATGGTTCATTAAAAGAAATATCATAAAGTGTATTGTTGGTTTTTTCTGTAGCGGCGATCACTTTTATACCAGAAGATTGCATGTAAAATACGGCATCCTTAATGTGGTCTACTTTACAGATAGGTACTTTAAACACTGCTCCAGCACTGGTTTTAATCGTATCGCCGTTAACGGGAGCGCCTCCCTTTTTTTGTATGATAATGCCATCTACACCCGTGCATTCGGCAGTTCGAATAATGGCGCCAAAATTACGTACATCACTTAATTGGTCTAAAAGTAAAAAGAGTGGGATTTTTCCAGATTCAATAACATTTAAAACCAAATCTTCCAAATCGTGAAAAGCAATAGGGGATATTTGGGCGACCACCCCTTGATGGTTCTTTTTGGTCAATCGATTAAGCTTCTCGGCTGGGACATAAGACGAATTAATGGCCTGTTTTCTCAAAAGAGCCTCCAATTCACCAAATAGCTCGCCTCTTAAGCCTTTTTGTAAAAATACCTTGTCTATACTCTCACCAGCATTAATAGCTTCTATAACCGCTCGTATACCGAATATTTGCGTTTGGTTTTGCATGGGGTAAAGGTATAAAATTAAAAGTCCTATTTTAAATTTAAAATAGGACTTTTATATATTAATACATTATCGAAAAAATGATGTATATAATTTAAGTTTTATTTAAGGTAATGTAAAAGTATGACTAGTACCAGGTCCGTAGCCTCCGTCTGAAGAAAATACAACAGAACCATCATAAGTAAGGCTAAATGGTCCTGCTCCATCACCATATTGGTCATAAATTTCAAAAGTATAGGAGCCATTAGCTAAACACATAGGTTTTGTTATTCCTCCGGATAAACCAGCATAGGCACCGTACGCTAAGTTAGCACTTGCAAACAATGTATTCCCACTACTATCTAATAATCTCCAGAAAATTTCTTCTGGCCAGGGGTCAAAAGTAATATCTAATATAAGCTCTGGGTTAGGACATACTTGTTTTAAATTCAAACTTATTGAACCACTAACAAATACATTATTATCATTTGATGAAAAACCAATAGCTAAAATGTCATCACCACTAGGATCAATATATTCTCCAATAACCGCAATATTAAAAACACCTATATTTGAATTAGCAGGTACAGTAACTGAGTTAGGTACTGAATATGCAGAAGCATCAGCAGTTGTTAAGTCAGAGTCCACAACAAGGTTAAAAGTTCGGTCACTTGTTGTTTTATTGGAAGTAGCAATTTTTATTTCTTGTTCCGCTGTTCCAGTTGGATCAACACCTAGTATAAAACCTGATTCAAAGCCCACGTAATCAATTTCTAAAACCTTAGGAGTAATTTCATTTTCTTCGCAATTGGTAAATACAACAAAGACGAGCATTATTGTAAATAAGGATAATATTTTTTTCATAATATTAGTTTTTTGAGTTAATCTTTTATTTTATAATAATTTTTTGTTTTTGAGTATATAACCCATTAGAAATATTTAAAACATATATACCTGGATTATAATTCATTACATTAATGGTGTAATTATTTTGATTTTCTTTTAAGCCTATAACCTTCGAAAAAACTTTTCTACCTTGAATATCATTTAATTCGATTTTGCTGTTAGCACTCAATTTGGAAGAAAAGTTTATATGTAATCTATCTTTAACTGGGTTTGGCCATATGGAAACATTGGCTATTGATTTATTGGAGGTACTTAAAGTAAGGTTAGTTCCCGTTAAAATCAAGGAAAAGGCTTGCTGTCCATCAGTTAGTGTACCTTTGTGCGTTACTGTTAAAGTATAATTTCCAGCACTTCCAGAAGTAATATCAATGACTTCTATATTATCAACATCATTGTCGCCTTTTATGGCATTGGCAGTAACATCTGTTTTGTCTAATTTCCAAGGGGTGTAAACTGTAGTGCTAGGATCGGTAATTCTTAAATCCAAATCATTTACTAATCGCGGTGTCATTGAATTACCAGGACTACTGGAAACTGATCCCGGTGGATCCGTCCAACAAATGGTTGCTTTTATCGAACCCGGGGAACTAACACTAAAATTGTAAGTGTAGGTTCCACCATTGTTTAAGCTTAATTCATTAATAGCAGCTAAACCATTAGAGTTATTGGTAATTATATTAGCAGCAGCTTCAACGTTCAAAACACCCCAACCCAACCAAGGGTCTGGTCCTGGTTTTAAATTATCATCTATAGCGGTGTGGCATACAAGACCCTTTAATGACGCAGCACGCATAAAACTAGAATTAAGATTGTTATAATGCTGTTGTAATAAAATTAATGAACCAGCTACATTAGGCGAAGCCATTGATGTTCCACTTGTGGTGAAATAATCATTATCTGCATCTACACCAGATGAATATACAGATTCACCTCTACCAGTTATGTCTGGTTTTATTCTAAAATCGTCTGTTGGTCCTTGACTACTAAAATTACTTCTTTGGAAAAAACTAATTTCTCCCGATCCATTTACAAAAATATTGGCACTGGCCACTACCAAATTGTTTTTGGCAGTTTTGTTACCATACAATTTGTCATACCCTGTGCCTAAGCCTCCAGTATAAGAATCTTCACCATCATTTCCAGCAGAGTTAACGGCTAGGTAATAAGGAACCGTATAGGCAACATCATCCCAAGTGTTAGCATCAGAATTATAAGCACCTATATTGGAGCTTGAAACCTGCAAATTAGGGGTTGGTATAGCATCATCAAAAATGGATACACCATAAGAATGATTTGAAACTAGCAACCCGTTTTGAGCTTCATCCAATGCTTCATCATCATCTAAATCCCAATCAAAGGATCTTAACAATGCTTTAGGGGCCATGCCTTTAGCATTTGTGACAGTACCATTGGCTATAAGTGTACCGGCAACATGTGTTGCATGATTACTGGCAGGTCGAGTCGTTCCTGCTAGTTCTGGAAAAGTAACCCTAGATTCGGGCATGGGTTGATCATCCAAAAATTCTTGATGCGTGGCTCTAACATCTTCTTCATCCCATACCGCAATAATCATATTTTCACCATTCAAATCAAGCCCCAAACTACCACCGGACCATAGTCTGGCTGCTTTGGTTGCCTTGGCACTTGTTAAATTATGAGTGGTGAAATATATGGGTTTGCCATTCACTATATCATGAATTTCATAGGTTTTGCCATTCTTACTAAATCTTTTTTTAAGTCCTTTATTTTCAAGGTATTTATTTATTCTTTCCTTTCTTTCAAGATTTTCTTTTTGTAACTTATGCTTTAACCGTTCAATTTTGGTCATATCATAGCTATCAGATATTTTTTTTCTTTCTGCCTCAGTCTGGGCATAAGAAATTATATTAGATAGAATAAGTAATAAAAAAAAGAATACTCTAATTGTCATTTCCAGATTTAGTGTAAAAGATAGAGATAATTAATTCAAATGATAAATGGTAAAAAACCATTTATCATTTGAATCCTATAATGAAAATTTATTCATTATTAATGCTGTCATCAATATTTGGATTGGCATCAATCTCTTTTTCAGGTATTTTGAGCCACCATAATGGGCTGTCTGCAGGTACAGTAAGTACAACCCTGTGCACATCGTCCCTTACAATAGGTTTTTTGTATCTTTTTAAATCAAACCATTCAACACCATTTTCACCGTACAATTCTTTACGTCTTTCCAGTAAAATTTCATCTAATAAGGCTTGCCCTGTATTTGAAGACTTTACAGCATTAGGATCTCTGTCTTTTTGTAATGCGTAGAGTAAATCATGTGCGGCACTTTCATTATTTAAATGGTATTGTGCTTCAGCATCTATAAGGACCATTTCAGATTTTCTCAGTATGGCAAAATCTTCTTCTAATGTAAATGAGAATTTCGTGGTAATGAATTCTCTGTAAGGAGTAGAAGAGCCATATAAGTCGAAAAATAAATTTCTTTCATCTGTATCAGAGAAGGTATTCACAAAGTTTTTGTTAATATACGTGGCCTTATAAAAAGCAGGTGCTGAGATATGATCTGTAAAATTGGCAGGTGCACCATAGTAGTATGTCGATTCTACTTGGTCTTGGTACATGGCCCAAATCCATTCTGGATCACTCATATCTAGAAATCCTGTTCCATAACTCGTTGATGGTACAGCAGCAGCGGCATCACCGCCATAAGCTTCTCTAGCTGAGGATGACGCTAAAGCCCAATCGTCTTGTGTTACTAATAAGACACGGGCTAAAATACCTTGGGCCACTGCTTTATTGATATAGCTTTTCCCAAGTCTATTGGCAGATAAATCGGCAATAGCAGCTTTTAAATCTGAGATAATTAGGCTATAAACTTCACTTGTAGCACTTGTTGGATTACCTTCGGATTCCCCTGTTGCGGGCTCAGTATATATAGGTAATCTGGATATACTAGAGTTGGTAGTGTAGTTAGGAGTAAAATCTAATGCTAACTGAAAGTAATAAAACGCCCTAAGCGTTTTGCCTACTGCAATATATTCTTTTTTAGCAGCATCATCTAGCGTGGTACTATTGGTAACGCCTTGAATTAAGGTGTTGGCCTGATTAATAATTTCATAGCTAAAATCCCAATTAAAAACAGTACGCCTATAGTTTGGCTCTCTATTTTCATGACTATAATCGAATAGGTACCAGCTAGGTGCTTGAATTAAATCATTCCCTTTAATGGTCCTTGCAAAATAAATAGATTGAAGCCCAGCTGAATCAACTAGGTTATATTGACTTCTAAAATTCCTGAGAATACCAGTAATAAACGCTTCCACGGTAGAATTGTTGGAAAACACTACATCAGAAGTCACACCATCGGTGTTTTTTGGTTCATCTAAAAATTCTTTTGAGCAGCCCACTATTGTTAAAAAGGCAAACGATAAAAGAATGGTATATCTTTTTAAGTTAATAATTTTTTTCATTTTCATAATTTTTTAAAATTCTACAATCACACCTGAAGTAATGGTTTTAGATAAAGGCGATCTGTTATTTGTTAAACCATTAAAAGATTGCTCTGGATCTATACCTTTATGGGATTGCCATGTTAGCATATTATCGGCTTGTAAGAATAAGCGTAATCTGCTAACGCCAAATCTATTTAATGTTGATTCTGGAAAATTATATCCAAAGGTTAAACTTTTTAAGCGCACATAATCGTTATCGACTAGGAAACGACTAGACCTTCCAGCATGATCATTATTGCTGGCTAGTAGTAATGGTACATCTGTAATGTCTCCAGGGTTTTGCCATCTGTTAAAGTTATCTGGATGAATTGGGTTTCCAGGATTTTCAAACTGATTCATCAAACCAGAGTAATCGGTGTCCAATAACTGCGCTCCAAAACTAAAATTGGCTAGAATGTTCAAATCAAATTGTTTATACCTTAAGTAAGTAGTTAACCCCCCAAAAACATCTGGAATAGAACTTCCTTGTTGGTATCTCGTTGCTTCGTTATAGTTTTTGGTCGTAACCTTGTCAATAACATTACCTTCGGCATCTTCTATATCCAAAAACCACATGCCTCTACCGTCGGCAGGATCAACTCCAGCCCAATCACGAATGTAGAAATCGTAAATGGAGTTACCAACTTTCCATAATTTGGAACCGTTAATAAACTCATCTTGAGTAAGTTCAGTAATCTCATTTTCAATAAGGGAAAAGTTAAGTCCGGCAGTCCAAGTAAAATCATCAGTATTTAAAATATTTGACTTTAAAGACGCTTCCCAGCCAAAGTTCTTAATAGATCCAACATTAGTAGTAATTTCACTTACACCTGTAGAAGAAGGCAATGGTTTATCATATATTAAATCTATCGATTCTTTGTTAAAATATTCAACAGTTCCAGATAGAGCACCATTAAATAATTCGAAATCTAATCCAACATTTGTTGATGCTGTTTTTTCCCAAGTAATAAATGGATCGGCTACCCCAGATAATAGTACACCTGTATTACCTTCATTATTCCAGCCAAGGTTAAACCCAGATTGGTAAGGGAAATAAACTTGATTGCCCAAAGCATCTAGTACTTGATTGTTTCCTAACTCACCATAAGAACCTTTAAGTTTTAAATACGTTAAGATATTGCTATTATTTAAGAACGACTCTCCTGAAACGACCCAACTGGCACCAGCTGCAAAAAAGTTACCCCATCTCACATCTGAACCAAATCTTGAAGAACCATCCCTACGACCCGAGAATTCAGCATAATATTTTTTGTTATAGTTATAGGATACTCTGGCTAAATAACTATTTAGGCGTTCGGCATTTAGGTTACCTCCAACATCTTCAGGAACAGTTCTTCCGTCTAAAACTTCAACTCCAGCTAGATACCCAGTTCCTTGCGCATTTAAGTAATCGTAATTAAATGTATAGGCTTCTGTTATTAAATCGAGACCAAGGTTGTGATTTCCAAAATCTTTATTGTAATTAAGGCTTTGAATAGCATTTACAGTAGTAGTGATATCTCTTTGTTGAGAAATTCTACCCCCAATACCTGCAGCAAAACCAACGAGGTCATCATTGAAACTAAACAAATCGAACAAGTATTGTTCGTAACTAAAGTTAGTTTTAAAAGTCAAACCTTCAAATAATTTAACTTCCGCATAGGCATTCCCAAGAAAATTACTTCTTTTTCTTTTTTCTTCACCTAACATAATTGTGGCTAGAACATTTTCTCCACCAAAAGTAGACCTTACGCTATTTACGGGTTGCCCTACTATATAGCCATCACCTATATCATAAATTAAATTGCCTCCGGAATCTCTTATTAAGGCACCGTTAGCATCCCTAACATAAATTGGATAAATTCCAGCTACACCATAAATATATGAGATAACTTGTTGTACACTTCCACTGGTTTGATCTGGATTACCTGAATTAGATCTTGAAAAACTAGTTCTTAAACCAGCCTTTAGCCAATTAGTAACTTGTGATTCTAAGTTTAATCGGGCAGAAACCCTTTCAAAATTTGATCTAATTACAGGACCTTGATCTTTTAAGTAGTCAATTGACATGAAATAAGTTGACTTGTCATCACCACCAGAAAGGCTTACATTATGGTTAACGCGCAAGGCATCATCGTTTAATAAAACATCTTCCCAGTCTGTTTCCCATAATAAGTTTGCTCCAGCTACCAAATTACCATTAACATCAATAGGGTTAGAAACACTATATGGATTATAACCAACGTAATCAATTAATTGATTGGTTGCATTTTGGGCTGCATCAGTAGGGGACTGATTATTTACATATTGATTGGTATTTTTCAACGCTTCCCAATTCAATTTTAAATAATCTTCTGATTTAACCAAATCGTGCAAGCCTATAGTAGGATTAGATATACCAATTTGTGACCTAAAGGTTAATTTAGGAGCAGTATTCTTTGTCCCCTTTTTAGTGGTAATTAAAATAACACCGTTAGCACCTCTAGAACCATATAAAGCAGTAGAAGATGCATCTTTTAAGACCGATATAGATTCTATTTGATCTTGACTTATGGTATTTAGGTTACCATTAAAAGGAGCACCATCGACTACAATCAAAGGGTCTTGAGAGGCATTTAAACTACCAAAACCTCTTATTCTTATTTCTGGATTATTTCCAGGTTGCCCTCCTTGTGTCAATAAATTAACACCTGGAACGGCTCCTTGAATTGCCCTTAGAGGAGAGGTAACTTGTTGGGTTTCAATAACGGCATCAGAGATTACACCCACAGAACCAACAATAGATTGTTTTGTTTGTGTACCATAAGCAACCACTACCACCTCATCAAGAGCCGATACATCCTCTTGCATGGTTACATTGATTGTATTGGAAGCTCCAACGGTTACTTCTTGATTTGTATACCCAACAAAGCTAAATACAAGCACTTGACCTGCGCTAGCAGTAATTGAATACTTACCATCAAAATCTGTTGATACTCCTGTTGAAGTTCCTTTCAATAAGACAGTAGTTCCTGGCAAAGGGAGTCCACTTTCATCGGAGACTACACCGGTTATTGTCTTTTCCTGTGCAAATGTAAATTGCACCACAAACGCTAGGAATAGCGTTAACATTCCACTCAATTTTCTTTTCATGTTATAATTATTAGAATTAGTCAAGTTCAAAAATCATGATAAATTTTTTAAAAAACAAAGAAAGATAACTGAAAAGTATGTTTTGGTTAAATAATTAACATTTTAAGATTAAACTATTTTTAAATTGTTTAGATTTTTAATTGTTAATGTAGATGAAGGTCTATTTTCTTAACTTTTTTTAGGATTACCTTTTAATGGCAATTTCCTATATTAAATTCTAATTCAATAGGATTTTGAGGTGTTAAGTCTTTATTATTGAAAGCAGGATATTCTTTGCTATACTTAAAAACTCTAAATACAGCATTATCTAGTGCCATGTCTCCCTGTGATAAAATACCTGAACCAGAGTCTGGGTTTATGTACTCCCATATTACATTTTTATTTTCATCAATTTCAAAAAAGCGTCCTTTGGTGCCTTCACAAATCAATGTGTTTCCATTTGGTAGTCTTTGTGCACTTGAAATTATTTCTGAAAAAAACATATCAGCTTTATATTCCCATTCGGCTACTTGAGGAGCAAAAGCTTCACCAGGGTTAATAATGTAATCTCCAGTACTTGTTTTTGGAGGGGAAATTATGTTTACAGTTGAAAAGTCTCCAATACGTTCAAGGCCATTATTGAATATAAGAATTTTGCCTCCGTCCGGGTAGGAATCTGGAATCCAATGTGGGTAATGCTGTCCCCATAAGGTTCTGTCCTCTTCTGAACCAAGGTTATATGATATTGGGTTCCCCCAGCGATACAAAATATCTCCGCCTTTATTTTTGTTTCCACCAGCATGTGATGCAGCTTGTTCGGTTGTGGTAGAATGGTCGATAATGAATATTTCACTGGTTCCTTGAAAACTAATAATTATTTCATCTAAAGTTGAATTATATTGTATGGAGTTAGCGTGTAACCAATCTGCTTTATCTGCCGATCTACCCACAAAGTTTATGTTCAATAATTGAGGATTGTCTTCAATAACTCCATAATTATCCTTGGTCATGTCAAAATCCTGAATGAGATGGTCCCATATATTCCATTCCCAAACAATATTTATTTGGTCATTACCAATCATTTCCACTTCAACAATTTGTTCGTTATATAATTCACCATCAATCATTGTATCTGGGTCTCTACCCGCAGAAATGGCTTCATCATAAGTTTTTCTGGTTGCAATTAATAAAAGTAAATTGCCATTAGGTAAGGGAATGGCATCATGATGGTGACTAAATTGTTCCGATGAATAAATGTAACTCCAAATTAAGTTTCCATCCCAATCGAATAGCTCTATCACACCACCAATACCACCAATTTTAATATTTTGATTTAAAATTTCTCCAGCTCTCAGCAAATTTCCATTTTCTAATAGATTCACCGATTTACCAGATTTATATTCACTAGACCATTTATTTATTACTTCTCCACAATTGTTTATAAGATATGTTTCTGTAGACTTAGAGGGCGTAAATAAAGAAAATCCATCAAAAACACCTTTTTTATTCAACAAAACACCTAATGAATTTTCTTTAGGAATTTCAATATCGACAACAGGTGGTTCTAGATCGGGATTGTCTATGATTGTATTGTTTTCGCTACTGCAAGAAAGTAGAATAATTGCAGAAACAATGATTATAATAGTATTTTTCTTTGTTAACATTGCAATGTTTTGTAATATCAAAAAGCCACCCAAATATTGGATGGCTTTTGAGTTTAACAAATCTAATAATTAAGGTTCATCTTCTAAATGACCTGTTCTCTTGTAGCCATAATATTCCCAAATTTGACCGGGAATATCTGAAAATTCGGCTTTAAAATAGATGCTGTCTACAACCGTTCCACTAGGTGCTGTTGCACCATTCTTTATAATTACGCCTTCTGTAATATTTACTGTAACATCGTAATATATCTCTTCTAAGTTGTTTCCACCAAATGTCTTGGCTTGAAGGTTTACCGGAACTTTGGCCTTTAACCCCCAACCATGCTCTAGGTCGTCTAACCACATCACAGTAGGACTGTTAGCAGCAGTATTATAAGTACTAATTATATTATGATCCCAGTGACTACCATCTCTTTCAATTTCAACAACCCAATCTCCTGCAACTTCAACAAGTGCAGTTTCTCCTGGATCCAATTCCCCTCCTTCATCACAAGATACAACTAATGCACATGTGAATAAAATTAAAACTAGAGAATTAACTATATTATATTTAAATTTCTTCATGTCTATATTAATATTGTTAAGTTAATCAGTAATTTTTGTGAATGTAACATCAAATCCAAATGGAGCATAATTGTCTAATTGTCCAAACCATTTCATAACTGTTGTTGAACCACTAGTATCTGCTGATCCATTTTGTATTGATACAGGTCCAAAACCTCCCATTCCAAGTTGCACATGAGTTACTACGCCATTAGTTACAGCTATAACTCCGGGGAATGAATATGCTGGGCCATATCCAAGACCTTGATGATAATAACCAGCAAGCATATCAGATATATTATAATCACCATCATTTCTGGTAGAAACTAAAACCAATCCACCAAAACCTCTGTTATCACGAATACCGTTATAGATTCCTGCTATGTCGTCACCAGTTTCATATACATAAACCGTACGAACTGCTGCAGCTTCAAAACCATCTTCATTGAAAGCTGAATAGCTAATCGTATAAATTCCGGGTGTATTGGTGTCTAAATTTGAATTAGTTGAAAACTCTATAGGTGAACCCCCTACCGTGGCGTTGGCACCAGGATCATTGAAAGGAGTTCCAGCTACATGAAAAATAGTAGCGTCACCATTGATTGTTAGTTCAGGAAATACGGTAACTCTCGAAACGTTTCCTGTAGATTCTGTATCGCAGCCAATAAAAACACTGGTAACGATGGTCATTAATAAAATTATTGCTTTTTTCATAATCTTAAATTTTTTATTGATTCCACCAAATCGGTGTTTTTATGTCTAATAAAGTAGGAGCATTTCCATTTCTTTGAAGTTCTGTATTTGGATATTCAATTCGTTGGGGAAATACACCACCAGTTGAACCTTCTAATGAGTAAGCAAATTCACCAGGAATATAGCCAGCATCACTTTGTGCAACATTTGAAGTTTTAGGGTAACCAGTTCTTAACCACTCAAAATAGGACTCAAAACCGTTTCCAGGGAAGCTGGCAGCCCATTTTTGTACAATGATAGCCTCTAATTGTTCTGCTGTGGTTCCCCCTGAAGGGTACTCATATACACCACTGGCAGCCACATGTGCTGAACCATCAAGACTCCACTTACTAAAGTTTTCAATAACGGCTGCATCGTATAAAGCTTTAGCGCCTGTACCATTGTTGTATCTTAACGCTGCTTCTGCTTGAAGAAATAAACTTTCTTCATGGCTTATAAAGTATAAGGGTGTTGTGGCACTTAAATTAACAACCGATATAGAAGCTGGAGCAACATCAGTATTGTTGAAGTCGCCTTGATCTAAAGGGTTTCCTGGGCCGTAATATTTAGATAGACGTGCATCACTGTTACTTTCAAAAAATGAATACATGGTGGTGCTTGCTCTAAGGTTTGTTTGCACATTTAATTGTCTTCTGTCCGACTCATACAAAGGATTACTTTGATTGGCCTGATCTTTAAATTGTGTTATAGCCGCATCTTCATCCAAAAACTGTGCATTTGAACTGAGCATACTTGAAATCCCAGATTGTGCAACACTTGGTCTTGCTTCAGTTTGTCTCATAAAGATTTTTAATTTCATAGTATTGGCAAATTTAACCCATGCGCTCATATCGCCTCCAAAAACCAAATCGTCAATTCCCGGTGCATTACCCTGTGAAGCCGATAAATTTTTTCCAAGGGCTTCATCTAAGTCTGCAATCATTTGATCATATACAGAATCGCCAGGGTCAAATACCGGTTGGAAAATTTCAGGGTCATTTGCCTCGCTATAGGGAATGTCACCATAAAAATCTGTTAATAATTGCGATGCGCAAGTTTCCATTACCGTTGCAATTAAAAAATAATTCCAATTCTCTTGGTTCTCAGCATTTCTTTTTACATTTCTAATGTCTAAAAGAGCATCATACATATCTAACCAAGCACCTGTTTGAATAGTACTTGTTGTATTCAAATCATAACTATCAATAACTCGGTATTGATTAGCAGCATTACTCTGTGTCCAATGTTGGGACCAAAATCCACCTATTATGGCATAGGTAGCTCCTTGTGCAGCTGCAATACCTGTAATACCTGTAGGTAAGTTAACCGATAACGCTAATTGATCTGGTGATAAGAAATCAGGGTCTCGGTTAATATCTAATTGATCGTCACACGAGAAGATCAATGTAAATCCGATTAATAATACTATTATTTTTTTCATAATCTATTTTTTAAAATGTCATTTTAAGTGAAAATCCATAGGTTCTTTGTGCAGGGTTTGCAGCAAACTCGCCAAATTCAGTTACTAAGTCAGCACCACCAAAAGAAGTGACTTCTGGATCAACATATGGGTTTTCATCGGGAGTCCACATAAAAAGGTTTCTGCCATATAAACTCACAGTTAAATCGCTAATCCCTGTATTTTCAATCCAATTTGAAGGGAAAGAATACGACAAAGAGGCATCTCTTAAACGAACAAATGTTTTATCTATAATATGATTTGTGGCTTCTGTACTAGGGTTATTTGAAGCATTGTAGTATCCCCCTACATCCTCGAAGCCAACAGGGGTAGTGTTTTCTGAATATGTACCATCACCGTTATCCACAACTGAATTTGGAATGATAAATGGTAAGCGATCATTATAGGTCGTTGCTGGGGAATTTCCAGTAAAACCTAACAATCTTGAAGTATAACTGTACATCTCACCACCTTCTTTCCAATCAAAAGCAAATGATAACCTGAAATTTTTATATTTAAAGGTGTTTTGTAGCCCCATCACAAAATCGCGTTGCGAGTCACCTAATGTAACTTCTTCATCTGTGGTTTCGGGATATCCATCGTCCCCAACTATAATTTGGCCAGTATCATTAGTTTTGGGGCCTAGGGCCTGAAATACACCCAATGGTTGACCTTTAATAGCATAAAAGCTAACACTATAAGCACTATTAAGCAAAAGTTTTTCAGATCCTTCTGGTAATCTGGTTACCTCATTTTTATTTTTAGTAAATGTATAATCGATATTCCAACTAAAATCATCGGTTCTTACAGGAACTAAACCTACAGCTAATTCCACTCCTTTGTTTTCTACGTCCATATAATTTCCAAAAATCTCCCTATAACCTGTGGTAGGAGGTAATTGTAACTGCGTGATGACACCGTCTGTTTTCTTATTGTAATAAGCAGCATCAATAGTAACACGTCTATTGAATAGGGCTACTTCGGCACCAACTTCATATTCATCGGTAAATTCAGGCTTAATACCAGCATTTCCTAAGGTTCTACCAATTTCGAAGGAGTTAACACCGCCAAAGGGGTAAAGAATTTTTCCAAAATACCCGTCATTCTCACCTTGAGCAGCTTCACTTTGGGTTAAATATACAGCTGCACTATTGGCCAATTGAGAATATCCTCCTCTAAGTTTTACAAAATGTTGACCATTATCTACAACAATAGCACTCATGTTAGCAGATGGGTAGAAGAATGAATTATTTCCAATACCTAAAGTAGATGCCCACTCATTCCTACCGGTAAGATTTAAGTAAATCCTGTCTTTATAATTAAGGGTTAAGGATCCAAAAAGTGAGTAATTTTTAAGCTGAGAATCATTTTGTTCTGTTATTGGAGTTACAGCAGAATTTGAAATTTCATAAAAATTAGGCACATCTAAATTAGTGACTGTTACATCTAAAGAAGAGAACTGAGAATTTCGTAATTCACCACCCAAATTTGCTTCTAAACCAAAATCATCAGATAATTCTGTATTATAATCAAAATATAGTAATGCTTCATATTGCCTCCTTTGACTCATAAGTTCTGTAACACCACCAACTATTGGGTTTTGGCCAAGAGCATCATTAGCTGAGCCTGGAGTGAAATTAACTACAGCTCCATGACTGTGAACCCCATTATTAACAATGTTGGTACCTAACTGAAATGTTCCTATTAAATTGGATAAGATGTCATATTGGAAATTGATATTGCCGTAAAGGTTCTCACGTCTTACATTTGTTGCGTTTTCATTCAAAACCCAATAGGGGTTTCTTGCATAAGGAGTATAGAACCAATCGTTTCCATAAAATGGATTGCCTAAATAATCCTTCATGTCAATAATACTTACATCGGTAGGAACCTGCAATAACTCTTGTACTAAAGTAGCCCCTTGGCCTGCATCATCTCCTTGTCCTGTATTAATTGCATTTTGGCGTGTTTGGGCATAATTGGCGGCTATTCTAACCCTAAATCTATCACGGGAGAGTCCTGCATTAACAGAAAGGGTATTTTTTTTCAAAGCATCTGCATCTGTTGGGAAAACACCATCAGTATCCAATCTGGAAAATGTAAGAGAGAAATCTGAATTATCAGAGCCTCCGCTTAACCTAATGGTATTGGCATAGGTGTTTCCAATATCAAAGAAATCTAACATTTGGTCCTCAAGTGCTACATAAGGCTTTATTAATTGGCTGTTATTTACAATTTGCCCCCATGTTCTTATTTCCCCATTAAATTCAGGACCCCAAGAACCATTCTCGTTAGAAGCACCTAAAGTTCCTGCTGGTGTGAAGGAATATCCTAGACCATCCCATCCTTGACCAAATTGATATTGTAAGTGAGGAACTCTGGAAACTTCTAAAAAGTCAATAGAGCTTTTAATCTCGACTGTTAACTTTTGATCAGCTTTACCTTTTTTGGTAGTAATTATAATTGCTCCATTTGCTGCTCTAGATCCATATAACGCAGTTGCTGCACCACCTTTAAGGATATTGATGCTTTCTATAGAGTTTGGGTCAATATCGTTAATGTTACTACCACCATCAAAAGATCTGTTTACATCTGTTGTTCGCCCAGAAACACTTCCTGTATTAACCGAACTAGAAATTGGTGTGCCATCAACAACATATAAAGGACCATTGCCATTTAATGAAGTGTATCCCCTTAGTATAACTCTGGGGGAAGCTCCTGGTTGATTGGGTGCTGTAATATCTACACCAGCAACTTTACCCGATAAACTTTCTAGAGGGTTCACTGTAGTAACTTCTGTTAGCTGTTCATCATCAATAGCTGTAGCAGCATACCCAAGGGATCTTTTTTGTCTTTTAATACCTAAAGCAGTTACCACTACTTCTTCTAATACTGCAGCATCTTCTTGCATGGTAACATTAATGGTACTAGACGAGCCTATAGTGATTTCTTTAGTAGTATATCCTACAAAGCTATAAACTAAAACATCTCCAGTGTTTGCTTTAATTGAATAATTACCATCGAAATCGGTAGAGGTACCAGTGGAAGTACCTTTAATTAAGACAGTTGTTCCCGGTAGCGGTAATCCGCTATTATCTGAAACAGTACCGGTAATTGTCTTTTCTTGTGCAATAGCAAACTGCACAACTAGCGCAAGGAAAAGCGCTAGCATTCCGCTAAACTTTGTTTTCATTTCTTAATTATTTGAATTAGTCAATGCCAAAAGTCTTAATAAAAAGTTAATAAAACAACAAATTTGAGTTAAAAATTAATGTTTCACTTATTTCGAAATACATTTTTCTTAAAAAATCAATTCTTTTTTATAGATATAAGTTGCTGTTTTAACAAATCGCTTTTAATTCCTTAAAGCCTTTTATGTGATTGTTATGCAAGCATAACAACTTGTTTGTTAATGAATTGTTAATATTGAGTAGAGGTGCTTAAGGCTGAATTTTAACTGAATTTATTAAAAAGAAGAGGTTAAGCTTAAATGGATTTTAGAATTGGATAATTTGAATTTTTGATTTTCACTTTTTCCATTAGCGTAAACGAACTTAAATAATCCAGATTTTGTTAAAAGGCCAAATCCAAATCCAAATCCAAATAGTTTTTCTTTAGTAGCGGCGATTTTGTTTTCAAAATAGGCGGCATCGATTATTGAATGCGCATATATTGAATTGCTCATTTTATATCGGTATTCAGTATTAATTAAACCAAATAATGAGGCATAGAGACTGTTTTCTTCAAACCCTCTTATGGAATTCATGCCTCCAAACCGTAACAATTCATTTTCGAAATAATTATCTGAATTTATACTAGCTCCGTTAAATCTTATATAAAGACTGTTTCTAATATTGAAACCTATAATTTTTAGAGCGTCAATAGTATATTTTGTTTGACTTTCTGAAACATCAATGGTCTTTCTTTTTCCAAAGAGGGTTTCAATATATAATGTTGAATTTATAGGAAACAACAAATCGTCTGGTTTAAGATTGATATATTGGTAAGCAAAGGCATAGTAATTTGCATTAAGGTCAGTTATTGTAGAGGTGGAGTTTTTAAGGAGGTTATTTGATTTTGTGCCATTGATGCCTGAGTAGATTTTATGTTTAGAGTTAATTTGATATTGAAGCCTTATCGATTGATTCGCATTGGTAAAGGAGGAATCTCGTTTAAAAAGATATAGCTGGATATCCAATCCAACGGGAGATCTAAATAAATAAGGAAGGGACAGGTTGGCTTCAAAGGTTTTTTGGTCGTTTTCATCGCTTTTATACAAAAGCCTAAAAGTTTCACCATAGTTTAGGTTATTGGAGAGGTTTAAGTTTAGATACCCATCAAATTCAATAGTACCAGAGTCTTCGTTTGAACCAAAACCTAAAAAACCATCAAAATTATTGCTCTTGGTTTTTTCAATATATAAATAGAGGGTAGTGGAGTCTTTTGAAAATAAAACTTCGGGGGGCTTAATTTGACTGGCAAATTTTAAATCGTTCAGTCTTTTGGTTTTAGCCTTAATGGCCGCTAAATCGAAAGTTTGTTTGGGATTAATTTTTAAATAATGTTTTAAATAAGACTTAGGGAATTTATCGTAACCTTTTGTTACGATATTGTCAATGTGTCTTTTTTGATCAAAGGCTTCAATTATTAAACTAGCTTTTAGGTATTTGTCGTCAATCGATATGTTAGATAGTTTTAGTTTAGCGAAAGGATAGCCTTTGTTTACTAATTTTGAATTTATAATCCAAAGGGTGTTTTCAACCTGATTAAAGGGTACCTCAAAATAGTTTTCATTGACATTGTTGGAAATTGAATTTAGGGTATCAATATCAACTACAGTTTTGTCATAATATATATATATGGTGTTGAATTTTTGATTTATTTGGATTTTGACCGTAAAAACAGAGTCGTTATCCTTTTTAATATATTTCAAATCATTTTCAATATAGCCTTGTTTGTAAAGTGTATTTTGAATGGCATGCACCTCATTTATTATGGATTGATAATTGGGGTGAATTTTTAAATAATCCAATGAATCAATTTTTGCAGTTTCTGCTTGGTTTTTCCCTTCAATGTTCAGCCTTAAATTTTGGCTGTCTATTTCCGAAGAAAAAAGCATATATATAATAAGGAATAAAAAAGTGTTTTTTTGCACAAGTACAGATTGCTAAATAGAATTTAATAAATGCATTTAGAGCTTCGGTCTTCTAACTTCGGTCTTCCAGCTTTTTAATGTAAATCTAACGTAAAATAGATACTAATAATATAACGACTTAACTTATTTTTCGATTCACTTAAAAATTAATGATTTAGGGTTTGAATAATTCATTTTAATTTCTACCTTTGCAGCCCTCTAAGAAGAGGATTTTTAAATTTATATAATAATTTATGCCAACAATTTCACAATTAGTAAGAACAGGAAGAGCCAAAATAACCAAGAAGAGTAAATCGGCTGCTTTAAATTCTTGTCCTCAAAGACGTGGCGTATGTACTCGTGTTTACACTACAACACCTAAGAAACCAAATTCCGCTATGCGTAAGGTAGCTAGGGTAAGGTTAACTAATGGTAACGAGGTGAACGCATACATCCCAGGAGAAGGACACAATTTACAAGAGCACTCGATAGTATTGGTTAGAGGTGGAAGGGTAAAGGATTTACCGGGAGTTAGATATCATATTGTGCGTGGTGCTTTGGATACTGCTGGTGTGCAAGGTAGAACGCAACGTAGATCTAAGTACGGTGCTAAACGCCCTAAGAAGTAATTAAACTTTAAGAAGAAGACATGAGAAAAAGACAAGCTAAAAAGAGACCACTTTTACCAGACCCAAGATTTAACGATCAGTTGGTAACACGCTTTGTGAACAACATGATGTGGGATGGTAAGAAGTCTGTAGCGTTTAAAGTATTCTATGATGCGATTGATATTGTAGATGCTAAGAAAACTGATGAAGAAAAATCGGCTTTAGAAATTTGGAAGGATGCTTTATCAAATGTAATGCCTCACGTAGAAGTACGTAGTCGCCGTGTGGGTGGTGCTACATTCCAAATTCCAATGCAAATTCGTCCAGATCGAAAAATTTCAACTGCCATGAAGTGGTTAATCGGTTACTCTCGTAAGCGTAACGAAAAATCAATGGCACAACGTTTAGCAGCTGAGATCTTAGCAGCAGCTAAAGAAGAAGGTGCGGCAGTTAAAAAACGAGTAGATACTCATAAAATGGCAGAAGCTAACAAAGCATTCTCTCACTTTAGATTTTAATTAGGACATGGCAAGAGATTTAAAATATACTAGAAATATAGGTATTGCTGCGCATATAGATGCAGGAAAAACAACAACTACAGAGCGTATCCTTTATTATACTGGTGTATCGCACAAAATAGGTGAGGTACACGATGGTGCTGCTACTATGGACTGGATGGAGCAAGAGCAAGAAAGAGGTATTACCATTACTTCTGCTGCGACTACCTGTACATGGAATTTCCCATTGGAAAATGGTCAGCCAATCGATGATACGAAAGGATATCACTTTAACATTATTGATACCCCTGGTCACGTTGACTTTACCGTTGAGGTTAACCGTTCGCTACGTGTATTGGATGGTTTAGTATTCTTGTTTAGTGCGGTTGATGGTGTTGAGCCACAATCTGAAACTAACTGGAGACTAGCAGATAATTACAAGGTACCTCGTATAGGTTTTGTTAACAAAATGGACCGTCAGGGCTCTAACTTTTTAGGGGTTTGCCAACAGGTTAAGGATATGTTGAAGTCCAACGCAGTGCCAATTGTATTAAATATTGGTGATGAGGCAGACTTTAAAGGAATTATCGATTTGGTAAAAAACCGTGCTATTGTTTGGCATGATGAAACCCAGGGAGCTACTTTTGATGTTATTGAAATTCCCGAAGAATTAAAAGAAGAAGCCCATAAGTATCGTGCACTTTTAATAGAAGAAGTAGCTACTTATGATGAAAATCTTTTAGAAAAATTTATGGAAGATGAAGATTCTATTACAGAAGAAGAAGTGCACGCTGCGCTTAGAGCTGCTGTAATGGATATGGCTATCATTCCTATGATTTGTGGGTCTTCATTTAAAAATAAAGGGGTACAGTTCTTATTGGATGCTGTTTGTCGTTACTTACCTTCTCCATTAGATAGAGATAATATTGTAGGAACAAATCCAGATACAGGTACTGAAATATCGCGTAAGCCAGATGCTAAAGAACCATTTTCTGCTTTAGCATTTAAAATTGCTACCGATCCTTTCGTAGGACGTTTGGCATTCTTCCGTGCATACTCAGGACGTTTAGATGCAGGGTCTTATATCTTGAACAACCGTTCAGGTAAAAAAGAGCGTATTTCTCGCATTTACCAAATGCACTCTAATAAACAAAATGCTATTGAATATATTGAAGCTGGAGATATAGGGGCTGCAGTAGGATTTAAAGATATTAAGACAGGTGATACCATGTCTGATGAAAAGCATCCTATTGTATTGGAATCCATGGATTTTCCAGATCCAGTAATTGGTATTGCTGTTGAGCCAAAAACTAAAGCTGATGTTGACAAACTAGGTATGGCTTTAAGTAAATTGGCTGAAGAAGATCCAACATTTACTGTTAGAACCGATGAGGCTTCAGGGCAAACCATTATTTCTGGTATGGGTGAGCTTCACTTAGATATTATTGTAGACCGTTTAAGACGTGAATTTAAGGTTGAAGTAAACCAAGGTCAGCCACAAG
Source organism: Aestuariivivens marinum (assembly GCF_022662175.1). Classification (GTDB taxonomy): domain Bacteria; phylum Bacteroidota; class Bacteroidia; order Flavobacteriales; family Flavobacteriaceae; genus Aestuariivivens; species Aestuariivivens marinum. Next base: position 1,504,946 of record NZ_JAKMCR010000001.1, read on the forward strand.
TAGAGTATAAAGAAGCGATTACGCAACGTGCCGAGCACAGAGAAGTTTACAAAAAGCAATCTGGTGGACGTGGTAAATTCGCAGATATTGTATTTAAACTTGAACCAGCCGAAGAAGGTAAGCAAGGTCTTGAGTTCGTATCAGAGATTAAGGGAGGTAACATTCCTAAGGAATTTATTCCTTCTGTTGAAAAAGGATTTAAAGAAGCCATGAAGAACGGTCCGTTGGCAGGTTACGAAGTAGATGCTATGAAAGTAACATTAACGGATGGATCTTATCACGATGTAGATTCTGATCAGTTATCGTTTGAATTAGCTGCTAAGATAGGATTTAAAGCTGCTGCAAAAGCTGCAAAAGCTGTAATTATGGAACCTATTATGAAATTGGAGGTATTGACTCCAGAAGAAAACATGGGTGACATTGTAGGAGACCTTAACCGTCGTCGTGGTCAAGTAAATGATATGAGCGATAGAGCAGGATCTAAAGTTGTAAAGGCCAATGTACCATTATCTGAAATGTTCGGTTATGTAACATCATTACGTACATTATCGTCTGGTCGTGCAACATCAACTATGGAATTTTCACATTATGCTGAAACACCTTCAAATATATCTGAAGAAGTAATCAAGGCAGCTAAAGGCGTTGAAGCTTAAAAATTAAGAACATGAGTCAGAAAATCAGAATAAAATTAAAGTCTTACGATCACAACTTGGTAGATAAATCTGCCGATAAGATTGTAAAAACAGTAAAAAGTACAGGTGCTGTAGTAACTGGTCCTATTCCATTACCAACGCACAAGAAAATTTTCACTGTATTACGTTCTCCACACGTAAACAAGAAATCTAGAGAGCAATTCCAATTAAGTTCATTTAAGCGCTTATTGGATATCTACTCTTCTTCATCAAAAACTATCGATGCTTTGATGAAGCTTGAATTACCAAGTGGCGTAGAAGTAGAGATTAAAGTATAGTTTGTTATTCCGAACTTATTTCGGAATCTTACATGTCCCACCGATGCGGTCGCGGGAAAAACGGAAAAATACATTTCAGGGACGAAAAGTATTTTGTCCCTGAAATATTTTAAATAGTAGATTAATTATTAACAAAGATTGTAGATAGGTATCTGCAATCGTAAATCAAAAATCAGTATGTCTGGGTTAATTGGAAAAAAAATCGGTATGACCAGCATCTTCGATGAGAATGGGAAAAACATTCCTTGTACTGTAATCGAAGCTGGACCATGTATCGTTACCCAAGTCAGAACCAAAGAAGTTGATGGCTATGAAGCAGTTCAGCTTGGTTTCGATGACGCGACAGAAAAAAGCGCTACTAAGGCAGACTTAGGTCATGCTAAAAAAGCGGGTACTTCTGTAAAACGCAAAGTCATAGAATTTAAGGGTTTTGACGAGGAGTACAAGTTAGGTGATGCGATCACCGTAGAACATTTCAACGAAGGAGAATTTGTTGATATTGCAGGAACATCAAAAGGAAAAGGTTTTCAAGGTGTTGTAAAGCGTCATGGCTTTGGTGGAGTAGGTCAGTCTACCCACGGACAACACAACCGTTTAAGAGCGCCAGGTTCTATTGGAGCTGCGTCTTACCCTGCAAGAGTATTCAAAGGCATGAAAATGGCCGGAAGAATGGGTGGAGTAAAAGTGAAAGTTCAAAATTTAAGGGTTTTAAAAGTAGTTCCAGAAAAGAACTTACTTGTTGTTAAGGGTTGTGTACCTGGACACAAAAACGCTTATGTAATTATTAGAAAGTAATGAAAGTAGCAGTTTTAGATATAAACGGAAAAGACACTGGTAGAAAAGCCGAGCTTTCTAAAGAAGTGTTTGCTATTGAGCCTAATACTCATGCAGTGTATTTAGATGTTAAGCAATACTTAGCTAACCAAAGACAAGGGACTCACAAGTCTAAGGAAAGAAGTGAGATTGCAGGAAGTACACGTAAGATTAAAAAGCAAAAAGGTACTGGTACTGCTAGAGCAGGTAGTATTAAGTCTGGAGTGTTTAAAGGTGGTGGGCGTATGTTTGGTCCAAGGCCTAGAAATTATAGCTTCAAACTTAATAAGAATTTAAAGCGTTTAGCACGTAAATCGGCTTTAAGTATCAAAGCTAACGAGAAGTCGATAGTTGTTTTGGAGGACTTCAATTTTGATGCACCTAAAACAAAAAACTTTACTGCGGTTTTAAAGGCTTTAGACTTAGAAAACAAAAAATCTTTGTTTGTGTTGGGTGGCTCAAATAATAATGTATATTTGTCATCGCGTAATTTAAAAGGCTCTGAAGTTATAACTAACTCGGAATTAAACACTTACAGGATTTTAAACGCTAATCAAGTAGTGCTTTTAGAAGGCGCATTAGAAGGAATAGAATCAAATTTAAGTAAATAGAAACCATGAGTATCTTAATTAAACCTATAATTACTGAAAAGGCGACAGCAGATAGCGAGATGAAAAATTGCTATTGGTTTTCAGTGAATCCAAAGGCGAACAAGATAGAAATTAAACAAGCGGTTGAGGCTGCTTATGGGGTTTCTGTTGAAAAAGTTCGTACAATAAATGTCCGTCCAGATAGAAGAACACGTTATACAAAAACGGGTATTCAACATGGTAAAACAAACGCTGTGAAAAAGGCGGTTGTACAACTGGCGGAAGGTGAAATGATTGATTTATACAGTAACATGTAATTAGACAACAATGTCAGTAAGAAAATTAAAACCAATCACACCAGGGCAGCGTTTTAGAGTAGTAAATGGATTTGACGCCATTACTACTGATAAGCCGGAGAAAAGTTTATTGGCTCCGAAAAAAAGGTCTGGTGGTAGAAACAGTCAAGGAAAAATGACCATGCGTTACATAGGTGGTGGTCATAAGAAAAAGTATCGTATTATCGATTTTAAACGTAACAAAACTGGTATTCCAGCCGAGGTTAAAACGATAGAATACGATCCAAACAGAACCGCTTTTATTGCCTTATTGAACTATCAAGATGGCGAGAAAAGATACATTATTGCTCAAAATGGTTTACAGGTTGGGCAAAATGTTGTGTCTGGTAATGAGGGTGTTGCTCCTGAAATTGGAAACGCTATGCCATTAAGTCAAATTCCATTAGGAACTATTATTTCTTGTGTGGAGTTGCGTCCAGGTCAAGGTGCTGTTATGGCTCGTAGTGCTGGAGCTTTTGCCCAGTTAATGGCTAGGGATGGCAAATTTGCTACTATTAAATTACCTTCTGGTGAGACCCGTTTAGTGTTGATTACTTGTATGGCTACTATAGGGGTTGTTTCTAACTCAGACCATCAGTTGCTTATCTCTGGTAAAGCTGGTAGAACAAGATGGTTAGGTAGAAGACCACGTACTAGACCAGTAGTAATGAACCCAATCGATCACCCAATGGGTGGTGGAGAAGGACGTGCTTCTGGAGGTCACCCAAGATCTAGAAAAGGCATCCCGGCTAAAGGTTATAGAACACGTTCTAAAACAAAAGCAAGTAATAAATATATTGTAGAACGTAGAAAGAAATAAGACATGGCAAGATCATTAAAAAAAGGACCTTACGTTCATTATAAATTAGAAAGAAAAGTTGCTGCAAACGTAGAAGCTAACAAGAAAACGGTAATCAAAACTTGGTCTAGAGCCAGTATGATTACGCCTGATTTTGTTGGACAAACCATAGCAGTGCACAATGGCCGCCAATTTGTACCAGTTTATGTAACTGAAAACATGGTAGGTCATAAATTAGGAGAATTTTCACCAACACGTTCATTCCGTGGGCATGCAGGTGCTAAAAACAAAGGTAAAAAGTAGTAAGCTATGGGAAGTCGTAAAAAACAAATGGCAGACGCTATTAAGGAAGAAAAAAAGCAAGTTGCTTTTGCTAAGCTTAATAACTGTCCTACGTCACCAAGGAAAATGCGTTTAGTAGCCGATTTAGTAAGAGGTGAACGCGTAGAAAAAGCACTTAATATCTTAAAATTCAACCAAAAAGAGGCTTCATCGCGTTTAGAAAAGTTATTACTTTCTGCTATCGCCAACTGGCAAGCAAAAAACGAAGATGCAGATGTAGAGTCGGCTGAATTATTCGTAAAAGAAATTAGAGTTGATGGTGGATCAATGTTGAAGAGATTGCGTCCAGCGCCACAGGGTCGTGCACACAGAATTAGAAAACGTTCCAACCACGTAACATTAGTGGTTGGTGCTAACAATAACACACAAAGCTAAGATAGAAGTATGGGACAAAAAACAAATCCAATCGGAAATCGCTTAGGAATTATCAGAGGATGGGAATCTAACTGGTACGGAGGAGACGATTATGGCGACAAGCTAGCCGAAGACGATAAAATTAGAAAGTACGTTCACGTACGTCTGGCTAAAGCTAGTGTGAGTAGAGTAATTATTGAAAGAACTCTTAAGCTTGTAACCGTTACTATCACTACGGCGCGTCCAGGTATCATTATTGGTAAAGGCGGTCAAGAGGTAGACAAGTTAAAAGAAGAACTTAAAAAGATTACTGGAAAAGAGGTTCAGATTAACATCTTTGAAATTAAAAGACCTGAACTGGATGCATTTTTGGTAGCATCAAGTATTGCCCGTCAAATAGAGAATCGTATCTCTTACCGTCGTGCAATAAAAATGGCTATTGCTGCTACAATGCGTATGAATGCTGAAGGAATCAAGATTCAAATTAGTGGGCGTTTAAACGGTGCTGAAATGGCACGTAGCGAACACTACAAAGAAGGACGTATTCCATTATCAACATTCAGGGCCGATATTGACTATGCTTTAGTAGAAGCACACACTACCTATGGTAGATTGGGTGTTAAAGTATGGATCATGAAAGGTGAAGTATATGGTAAAAGAGAGCTTTCTCCGCTTGTAGGATTATCTAAAAAGCAAGGTGGAAAAGGTGGAGCAGGACGTGGAGCTAAAGCACCTCGTCGTAGAAAGTAATTTTTTAAAGTAAAAGAAAAATGTTACAGCCTAAAAGAACAAAATTTCGTAAGCAGCAAAAAGGACGCATGAAAGGGATTTCCCAAAGAGGAAACCAACTTTCAAACGGTACTTTTGGTATAAAAGCATTAGACTCGAATTTTTTAACATCTCGCCAAATTGAAGCAGCACGTATTGCCGCTACTCGTTACATGAAAAGGGAAGGGCAACTTTGGATTAAAATATTTCCAGACAAGCCTATTACTAAAAAACCTCTTGAAGTACGTATGGGTAAAGGTAAGGGTGCCGTAGAATATTGGGTAGCTGTTGTAAAACCAGGACGTGTTTTATTTGAAATTGGTGGTGTGCCATTAGATATTGCTAAAGAAGCATTGCGCTTAGCAGCACAAAAACTACCAGTTAAGACTAAGTTTGTTATTGCTAGAGATTACGAAGCATAATTTATTTAATGATATGAAACAATCAGAAATTAAAGAATTATCTACAGCTGAGTTACAAGAAAAACTTGGTGAGACCAAAAAGAGTTATACAGACCTTAAACTGGCACATGCAATATCTCCTTTAGAGAACCCAATTCAATTACGTACTATTAGACGTACTGTAGCTCGAATTGCGACTGAATTAACTAAAAGAGAATTACAATAATTCTGCTGAAAGATGGAAACAAGAAATTTAAGAAAAGAACGTATAGGAGTTGTTACAAGTAACAAAATGCAGAAGTCTATTGTGGTTTCTGAAGTGAAAAAGGTAAAGCATCCTATGTATGGAAAATTCGTTTTAAAAACGAAAAAGTACGTAGCACACGACGAGAAAAATGACTGCAACGAAGGGGATACAGTAAGGATCATGGAAACACGTCCTTTAAGTAAATCCAAGTGTTGGAGATTAGTTGAAATAATTGAAAGAGCGAAGTAATTATGGTACAGCAAGAATCAAGACTTAAGGTAGCAGATAACACTGGAGCAAAAGAGGTATTGACCATTCGTGTTCTAGGTGGTACTAAAAGAAGATACGCTTCTGTAGGAGACAAAATTGTTGTTTCCGTTAAAGATGCAACACCTAATGGAAACATTAAAAAAGGTGCTGTTTCTACTGCAGTTGTAGTACGTACTGTAAAAGAAGTAAGACGGCCTGACGGATCTTATATCAGATTCGACGATAATGCTTGTGTCCTTTTAAACCCAGCAGGTGAAATGAGAGGTACGCGTGTATTTGGTCCTGTTGCAAGAGAACTTCGTGATAAACAATTTATGAAAATTGTATCATTAGCACCTGAGGTGCTTTAATACAAATTATTAAGATGGGAAAGCTTAAAATAAAAACAGGAGATACAGTACGTGTTATTGCCGGAGACCATAAAGGTTCAGAAGGGAAAGTACAGAAAGTATTAATCGATAAGAACAAAGCTATCGTAGAGGGTGTGAACTTAGTAAAGAAACATACTAAGCCAAGTGCACAAAATCCTCAAGGTGGTATTGTAGAAAAGGAAGCACCAATCCATGTGTCTAATTTGTCGTTGTTGACTGCAAAAGGAGAAACAACTAGAATTGGTTACAAAATGGAAGGTGATAAGAAAGTAAGATTTTCAACAAAATCTAAAGAAGTAATTTAGTAGTTATGGCATATTCACCAAGACTTAAGGAAGAGTATAAAAGCAGAGTAATTGCTGCTCTTACAGACGAATTTGGATATAAAAATGTAATGCAGGTTCCTAAACTTAAAAAGATAGTAATATCTAAAGGAGTTGGAGCTGCTGTGGCAGACAAAAAGTTAATCGACTACGCCGTAGAAGAATTAACTACTATATCTGGACAAAAAGCTATAGCAACCATATCTAAAAAAGATGTTGCTTCTTTTAAATTACGTAAAGGGATGCCAATTGGTGCCAAAGTTACTTTACGAGGCGAGAGAATGTACGAGTTTTTAGATCGTTTAGTTACTTCTGCCTTACCACGGGTAAGAGATTTTAACGGTATAAAGGCTACAGGTTTTGACGGACGCGGTAACTACAACTTAGGTGTTACCGAGCAAATCATCTTTCCAGAAATAAATATCGATAAGGTAAACAGAATTTCTGGAATGGATATTACTTTTGTAACGTCTGCCGAAACAGATAAGGAAGCAAAATCATTATTAACTGAATTAGGGTTACCTTTTAAAAAGAACTAAGTTATGGCTAAAGAATCAATGAAAGCCCGTGAGGTAAAAAGAGCAAAAACAGTAGCTAAATACGCAGCTAAACGTAAAGCTTTAAAAGAAGCTGGCGATTACGAAGCGTTACAAAAGTTGCCAAAAAATGCTTCCCCAATACGTCAGCATAATAGATGTAAATTAACAGGAAGACCTAAGGGATATATGAGAGTTTTTGGAATTTCTCGTGTAACGTTTAGGGAAATGGCTAACCAAGGTCTTATTCCAGGCGTAAAAAAGGCTAGCTGGTAATAAAAGAATTATAAACAGGTTGAAGGTTCAAAGCCGAGGGACGGTATTGAAAACCACATCCGCAAATTAATAAATATGTATACAGATCCAATTTCGGATTATCTTACTAGAATTAGAAACGCAGTGCGTGCCAACCACAGAGTGGTAGAGATTCCTGCTTCTAATTTAAAAAAGGACATCACTAAAATATTATTCGAGCAAGGATATATTTTAAGTTACAAGTTTGATGATTCAACAGTACAGGGCACTATTAAAATAGCGCTTAAGTACAACAAAGAAACTAAAGAACCCGTAATTAAAAAACTTCAACGTGTTAGTAAACCAGGTTTACGTAAGTATGCTGGTGCTAATGAATTACCTAGAATTTTGAATGGTCTTGGTGTAGCTATCGTTTCAACGTCTCATGGCGTTATGACAGGTAAACAAGCTAAAAGAGAAAATGTAGGTGGTGAAGTTTTATGTTTCGTTTACTAATATTAAAACCCAAAAGAAATGTCAAGAATAGGAAATAATCCAGTAGCCATTCCAGAAGGTGTAACAGTAGACGTAAACGAGAACGTAATTACTGTAAAAGGAAAATTGGGAGAGTTAACACAAAGTTTTGATGCTGTAGAGGTAAAAGTAGAAGAAGGTAATGTATTGGTTACTCGCTCATCTGATACTAAAGACCAAAAAGCAAAACATGGTTTATATAGAGCTTTAGTAAACAACATGATAGAAGGTGTTTCTAAAGGTTGGTCTAAGGAATTGGAATTGGTAGGTGTAGGTTATAGAGCATCTAACCAAGGTCAAAAATTAGATTTAGCATTAGGATTCTCACATAACATTGTAATGGACATTGCTCCAGAAGTTAAAGTTGAGACAGTTTCTGAAAAAGGAAAAAACCCTATCGTTAAATTAACGTCTCATGATAAACAACTTGTAGGTCAGGTAGCGGCTAAGATTCGTAGCTTTAGAAAACCAGAGCCTTACAAAGGAAAAGGTATCAAGTTTGTTGGTGAAGAAATAAGAAGAAAAGCAGGTAAATCAGCTTAATAATTTAGTTATGGCATTGACAAAGAACGAAAGAAGATTAAGAATAAAGAACAGAATAAGAAAGGTGGTTTCTGGTACAGAAGCGAGACCTAGATTGGCTGTTTACAGAAGTAATAAAGAAATTTATGCCCAAATAGTTGATGATGTAACTGGAAAAACCATTGTTGCTGCATCTTCAAGGGATAAAGATATTGATACTGCTAAAGTAAATAAAACTGAAGCTGCTGCCCTTGTAGGTAAAGCTTTAGCTGAAAAAGCTTTAAAGGCAGGAGTAGAGACCATTGCTTTCGATAGAGGTGGTTATTTGTATCACGGTAGAGTTAAATCATTAGCCGACGGAGCTAGAGAAGCAGGACTTAAATTCTAAGAAATTATGTTTCAAAAATATAAAAGTGCAGAGTTAGTAAAACCAGGTGGATTAGATCTTAAAGATCGTTTAGTTGGTGTACAAAGAGTAACAAAAGTAACTAAAGGTGGTAGGGCTTTTGGCTTTTCAGCGATTGTAGTGGTTGGTGATGAAGCTGGTGTTGTAGGACAAGGCTTAGGAAAATCTAAAGACGTAGCTAGTGCTATTGCAAAAGCCGTGGAAGATGCCAAGAAAAACTTGGTTAGAATTCCTATTAGAAAAGGAACCTTGCCACACGAACAAAAAGGAAAATACGGTGGAGCAAGGGTAAATATCATACCTGCAGCACCTGGTACAGGAGTTATAGCCGGTGGTGCTGTAAGAACTGTATTGGAAGCAGTTGGTGTACATGATGTGTTATCTAAATCGCAAGGGTCTTCTAATCCACACAATGTAGTAAAGGCAACATTCGATGCTTTATTACAATTAAGGGACGCTAATACCATTGCAAGGGATAGAGGTATTTCACTTGAAAAAGTTTTTAACGCTTAATACGATCAGAAATGGGAAAGATTAAAGTAACAAAAGTTAAAAGCGCTATCAATCGTACGCTAAGACAAAAAAGAACTTTAGAAGCTCTTGGTCTTAAAAAGATTGGTCAAGTAAAAGAGCATGAAGCGACGCCTAACATTTTAGGGATGATTGCTAAAGTTTCACATTTAGTTTCTGTTGAAGAAGCTTAAAAATATAGACTAAAAAATGGATTTAAGTAACTTACAGCCGGCAAAAGGTTCGGTAAAAACACAAGGCAAGCGAGTAGGTCGCGGACAAGGATCTGGTAAAGGTGGTACCGCTACCCGTGGTCACAAAGGAGCTAAGTCACGTTCTGGGTATTCTAAGAAAATAGGATTTGAAGGTGGACAAATGCCACTTCAAAGACGTGTACCTAAATTTGGTTTTAACAACATTAACCGTGTCGAATACCAAGGTGTTAATTTAGATACCTTACAACAATTGGTTGATGACAAGAAAATAAAGGATACTGTAGATTTTGAAACCTTATTCGCTAACCGTTTGGTTGATAAAAACGACTTGGTAAAAGTATTGGGTCGTGGTGAATTAAAGGCTAAATTAAAAGTATCTGCCCACAAGTTCTCTGCTTCAGCTAAAGCTGCTATAGAAGCTGCAGGCGGTGAGGCAATAACGTTATAAGACTATACAATACATGAAGTTTATAGAATCAATAAAGAATGTTTGGAAAATTGAGGAACTAAGAAACAGAATCATATTAACCTTGAGTCTGTTATTGGTTTATCGATTTGGTGCCCAAGTTGTTTTACCAGGAATTGACGCTGAACAGTTAAGTGGCTTGGCAGATAGCACTGAAGGTGGTATATTAGGATTACTTAGTGCTTTTACTGGTGGAGCTTTTGCAAATGCTTCTGTTTTTGCATTAGGTATCATGCCATATATTTCTGCTTCTATTGTGGTTCAGTTAATGGGAATAGCTATTCCGTATTTACAAAAACTACAAAAGGAAGGAGCAAGTGGCCAGAAGAAAATAACACAAATTACGCGCTGGTTAACCATCGGTATTTGTTTGTTACAGGCGCCAGGATATCTTGCTAGTCTACCAGCATTGGGCGTGCCTCAATCGGCTTTCTTATTAGGAACTGGAGGGTTGTTCTATTTTTCATCTGTTGTAATATTAGTAACCGGGTGTATTTTCGCTATGTGGTTAGGAGAAAAAATTACTGATAAGGGTATTGGTAATGGTATTTCCTTATTAATTATGGTGGGCATTATTGCCACTTTGCCACAAGCGTTTTTACAAAATGCTGCTACGAGATTAGAAGGTAATAACGTGATGCTTATTCTTTTTGAATTGGTAATATGGTTCGTTATTATTTTGTTGTCTATTCTATTGGTTATGGCTGTTAGAAAAATTGCTGTACAATATGCTAGAAGAACGGCTTCTGGAGGCTATGAAAGAAATGTAATGGCTGGGTCCAGACAATATATTCCGTTAAAATTGAATGCTTCTGGTGTAATGCCAATTATATTTGCTCAAGCTATCATGTTTGTGCCTAGTTTAATAGGTGGTTCAGCTTTATTGAAAGAAACGGCTGTTGGAGCATGGATGCAAACACAATTTTCGGATATGTTTGGATTTTGGTATAATGTGGTGTTTGCATTGTTGATTATAGTATTTACCTATTTCTATACTGCAATTACAGTACCTACCAATAAGATGGCCGATGATTTAAAGCGAAGTGGGGGTTTTATTCCCGGCATTCGCCCAGGTTCTGAAACATCAGAGTATTTGGATAAGATCATGTCTCAAATAACATTGCCTGGTTCTATATTTTTAGCATTAATTGCTGTTTTTCCAGCATTCATTGTTAAGTTGATGAACGTACAATCTAATTGGGCCATATTTTTTGGAGGTACTTCGCTATTGATTATGGTTGGCGTAGCTATAGACACCATGCAACAGATAAATGCTTATTTATTAAATAGGCATTATGATGGCTTGATGAAAACTGGAAAAAATAGAAAAGCAGTAGCTTAATATATTATAAACTATGGCAAAACAAGCAGCAATAGAACAGGACGGAACAATTATAGAAGCATTATCTAATGCCATGTTTCGTGTTGAACTGGAAAACGGCCATATTGTTACGGCACATATTTCTGGTAAAATGCGAATGCATTACATTAAATTGTTACCTGGTGATAAAGTAAAATTAGAAATGAGTCCTTACGATTTAACTAAGGCTCGCATCACTTATAGATATTAAAAATTTGAACTTTTGGTTTAGTGTAGTCGAAACCACAAAGAGTTCCAAAATTCAAAAAAGATGAAAGTAAGAGCATCAGTTAAAAAGAGAAGCGCAGATTGTAAAATAGTGCGTAGAAAAGGAAGACTTTACGTTATAAACAAAAAGAATCCTAGATTTAAACAAAGACAAGGTTAAAATAGATAAAAGTCATTAGTTTACTTAGTAGTTAGATGAATCTGTTCGAAATAGAAATGTTTAGGATTCTAACAACTAAAAACTAACAACTAAAAACTAAAATTAGTATGGCAAGAATTGCAGGTGTAGACATACCAAAAAACAAAAGAGGAGCTATCTCTTTAACCTATATATATGGTATAGGTAAAAGTAGGGCAAAGGAAATTTTAGCAACTGCTAAAGTTGACGAAAACACTAAAGTTCAAGATTGGACAGACGACGAAATTGGAGCAATCCGTGAAGCTGTTGGAACTTATAAAATTGAAGGTGAATTACGTTCTGAAACCCAATTAAACATTAAGCGTTTAATGGATATTGGATGTTACAGAGGTATTCGTCACAGAGCCGGACTTCCACTTAGAGGTCAGCGAACAAAGAACAACTCCAGAACCAGAAAAGGTAGAAGAAAAACTGTTGCTAACAAGAAAAAGGCAACTAAATAATAATTAAACAATAGTCATTAGTCATTAGTATTTGGACGTTAGAAGAATCTGTTCGAAATGTAAAAGTTTAGGATTCCAATAACTAAAAGCTAACAACTAGAAACTAAAAGAATATGGCAAAAACAAGTACAAAAAAACGTAAAGTTGTTGTAGACGCTATAGGTGAAGCCCATATAACAGCGTCATTCAATAATATTATTATCTCACTTACCAATAAGAAAGGCGATGTGGTTTCATGGTCTTCAGCAGGTAAAATGGGATTTAGAGGATCTAAGAAAAACACGCCTTATGCAGCACAATTAGCTGCCGAAGACGCCGCTGGTGTTGCATTGGAAGCTGGCTTGAAAAAGGTAAAGGTTTTTGTAAAAGGTCCAGGAAATGGTAGAGAATCTGCTATTAGATCTATTCATAATGCGGGTATAGAAGTAACAGAAATAGTAGACGTTACACCATTGCCACATAATGGATGTAGACCTCCAAAACGCAGAAGGGTTTAAGAACTATTGTTTCTAATATTCTTCTTATATTTGCAGGAATTTTTTGAAATTACTTGGTGATTGAGGTTTTTGATATTACCGAGTTAGTTTCACTTTAATAAATAATTTAAACAAGTATCAACAAGAGATTTACGATTATCGAAGGATAAGATTAAGACCTTAATTCATAATCACTCTTAAAACACAATTTAAAATGGCAAGATATACTGGTCCTAAAACTAAAATAGCCCGTAAATTCGGTGAAGCTATTTTTGGAGACGATAAGTCTTTCGAAAAAAGAAATTACCCTCCTGGTCAACACGGAAACAACAGAAGACGAGGGAAAAAATCGGAGTATGCTATCCAATTACAGGAAAAGCAAAAAGCGAAATACACCTATGGTATTTTAGAACGTCAATTTAGAAATTTATTTAAAAAAGCTAGAGCTGCCCAGGGTATTACCGGTGAGGTTCTATTACAACTTTGTGAGTCTAGATTAGATAATGTTGTGTATAGAATGGGTATAGCTCCTTCTAGAAGTGCTGCAAGACAGTTAGTTTCACACAGACATATTACTGTTAATGGAAACTTGGTAAATATACCATCTTACCAATTAAAAGCAGGTGATGTTGTAGCAGTAAGAGAAAAATCTAAATCGCTTGAAGCTATTGAAAGATCGCTTTCAAATTCAAGCCACGTTTACGAGTGGATTACTTGGAATAATGATACTAAACAAGGAACTTATGTTTCTGTTCCTGCTAGAATTCAAATTCCAGAAAACATCAACGAACAATTCATAGTCGAATTATATTCTAAATAATAAATTAATAACATTGGTATTTAGCCAAAGGGTCTATTCGTTCTTCTTCAAACTTATAGACCGCGCAACTAAATAACAATTAAAACGAAGAAAAAGATATGGCAGTATTTAGTTTTCAAAAACCGGATAAAGTAATCATGATCAATTCTACTGATTTTGAAGGTAAATTCGAATTCAGACCTCTTGAACCTGGTTACGGTTTAACAGTAGGAAATGCGCTAAGAAGAGTTTTATTGTCTTCTTTAGAAGGATTTGCAATTACATCGGTTAGAATTGAAGGTGTAGATCATGAATTTTCCACAATAGCTGGTGTGGTGGAAGATGTTACTGAAATTATATTGAATTTAAAACAAATACGTTTTAAAAGACAGATTGATGATATAGACAACGAGTCAGTTTCTATTTCAATTTCTGGTCAAGAACAAATATTGGCAGGAGATTTTCAAAAGTTCATATCTGGATTTCAGGTGCTTAACACAGAGCAGGTTATCTGTAACTTAGATCCTAAAGTTAATTTCAACCTAGAGATTACAATTGAAAAAGGTAGAGGATATGTGCCTGCAGAAGAAAATAAAAAGGCTTCGGCACCAATAGGTACTATTTTTACCGATTCAATCTACACACCAATAAAAAATGTTAAATACAGTATAGAAAATTATCGTGTAGAGCAAAAAACCGATTATGAAAAATTGGTTTTTGAAATTATTACCGATGGTTCTATAACCCCTCAAGATGCATTGACTGAGGCTGCTAAAACCTTAATTCATCACTTCATGTTATTCTCTGATGAGCGTATCACTCTTGAAGCTGATGAAATAGCCCAAACTGAAACTTATGATGAAGAATCGCTTCATATGAGGCAGTTGCTTAAAACAAAGTTAATCGATATGGACTTATCTGTACGTGCACTTAATTGTTTAAAAGCTGCTGAGGTAGATACTTTAGGTGACTTGGTTTCATTCAACAAAAACGATTTAATGAAGTTCCGAAACTTTGGTAAAAAATCTTTAACAGAGCTAGAAGAGTTGGTAAGTATTAAAGGCTTAAACTTTGGAATGGATTTAAGTAAATATAAATTAGATAAAGATTAATTATTTCTAACTCCTTTATAATTTGCTCTCCGCAAACATGGATTGAGCAAGATAAAGGTTTAAAACAAATGTCATGAGACACGGAAAAAAATTCAACCATTTAGGCAGAAAGGCTGCTCACAGAAAATCGATGTTGGCAAATATGGCTTGTTCATTAATAGAGCATAAGCGTATTAATACAACTGTAGCTAAGGCTAAAGCATTAAAACAGTTTGTTGAGCCACTCATTACTAAGTCTAAAGAAGATACTACGCATAACAGACGTATTGCTTTTAGTAGATTAAGACAAAAAGAAGCAGTTACTGAATTGTTCAGGGAAGTTGCTACAAAAGTTGGTGACAGACCGGGAGGTTACACTAGAATTATTAAATTGGGTAACCGTTTAGGTGATAATGCCGATATGGCTATGATAGAGCTTGTAGATTACAACGAAATCTATAATGCAGACAAACCTAAAAAGAAAACAACTAGAAGAAGTAGAAGAGGTGGTTCTAAACCTGCGGCTGCTCCTGCTGTTGAAACAAAAGCAACAAACGAAGAGGAAGAATAAATGTTGATAAGCATTTGAAATATAAAGGATAAACTATTATTAGTTTATCCTTTTTTTTTGCAATTTTGTAAAACTTTTTTAAAAACATGAAATATCAAAAAAGACAAAAAGCCATCGTTCTTCTAGCAGATGGTACCATTTTTCACGGGAAAGCAGTAGGTAATAAACAAGGAACAGCATTTGGAGAGGTGTGTTTTAATACAGGTATGACTGGGTATCAAGAGATTTTTACCGATCCATCTTATTATGGTCAGCTTATGGTAACTACCAATGCGCATATAGGAAATTATGGAACCAATGCAGATGAAGTAGAGTCAGATTCTGTTAAAATAGCAGGCCTAATAGTAAAGAATTTTAGTTATGTATATTCCAGAGATAATGCAGATGCTTCTTTAGAAGAATTTTTAGATAAAAATAACCTTTTTGCCATTTCAGATGTAGATACCAGAGCTTTGGTTAGTTATATACGGGATAATGGTGCAATGAATGCAGTCATTTCAACAGATGTAGATAATATTGACGAACTTAAAAAACAACTAGCAGAAGTTCCCAATATGGAAGGTTTGGAATTAGCTTCAAAAGTATCTACTAAGGAACCATATTATTTTGGAGATGAGAATGCGACATATAAGGTAGCAGCTTTAGATATAGGAATAAAAAAGAATATCTTAAGAAACATCGCTAAACGAGATGTGTATATAAAAGTGTTTCCTTACAATTCTAAGTTTGAGGATTTAGAAGCATTTAACCCAGATGGATATTTTCTGTCTAATGGTCCTGGTGATCCGGAGCCATTAAAGGAAGCGCAGGCGGTAGCAAAAGAAATTATTAAGCGAAACTTACCATTGTTTGGTATCTGTTTGGGACACCAAGTTATAGCACTTGCCAATGGCGTGTCGACCTATAAAATGCACAATGGACATAGAGGTATTAACCACCCTGTAAAAAACTTACTGACAGGAAAAGGTGAGATTACCTCCCAAAATCATGGTTTTGCCGTAAACAGGGAAGAGGCTGAAGCAAATGAAGATTTACAGGTAACGCACCTTCATTTAAATGATAATACGGTAGCAGGATTGGCAATGAAAAATAAAAATTGTTTTTCAGTACAGTACCATCCGGAAGCTAGTCCGGGACCACATGATTCAGATTATCTTTTCGATCAGTTTATTGAAAACATTAAAAAAAGTAAACTTTCAGTAGCTGAATAATTTTACAAAAAAGAATTTCTTTAAAAAACAGTCTTTTTAGATTGTTTGTTTTAGAAAATACCCTTGTTAAAATACGACTGAATGTCACTAAAACGTTATAGGTGCATTTTTATGTATTTGTTAGAGAATTACATAATAGTGCTGAGATTTAGTCGTAAATTTGATGAAAGTTTTTGAATTACTTCAATAAGTTAAAAGTTTATAAATAAATCAATTATGAGTGCAATACTTAATATTCACGCAAGACAAATATTAGATTCAAGAGGTAACCCAACCGTAGAGGTAGATGTTGTTACAGAGAATGGTGTGTTGGGTAGAGCTGCAGTACCTTCTGGAGCTTCTACGGGAGAGCATGAAGCTGTAGAATTAAGGGATGGAGGTAATGCCTATATGGGAAAAGGCGTTTTAAAGGCTGTTGAAAATGTAAATACCACTATAGCAGATGCTCTATTGGGGGTTTCAGTTTTTGAGCAAAACTTTATAGATCAAACCATGATCGATTTAGATGGAACATCTAATAAATCAAAATTGGGAGCTAATGCTATTTTAGGAGTTTCATTAGCGGTTGCCAAAGCAGCAGCAGAAGAACTAGGTTTACCTTTATACAGATATGTAGGTGGTGTTTCGGCCAATACACTTCCTGTACCAATGATGAATATCATTAACGGAGGGTCTCATAGTGATGCTCCTATCGCTTTCCAAGAATTTATGATTATGCCTGTAAAGGCAAAAGGTTTTACCCATGCTATGCAAATGGGAACCGAGATTTTTCATCATTTAAAAAAAGTGTTACATGACAGAGGGCTAAGCACAGCTGTTGGTGACGAAGGTGGTTTTGCACCTACATTGGATGGAACAGAAGACGCTATTGAAACCATTGCTAAAGCAGTTGAAAATGCAGGTTATAAATTTGGTGATGAAGTAAAGATAGCTTTAGATTGTGCTTCCGCCGAGTTTTTTGTTGATGGAAAGTACGATTACACTAAATTTGAAGGTGATAAAGGAGCAGTAAGAACATCTGCAGAGCAAGCTGAATATTTGGCCCAATTATGTGAAAAGTATCCAATTATTTCGATTGAAGATGGTATGGATGAAAATGATTGGGATGGTTGGAAATTGTTAACCGATAAAGTTGGAGATCATGTACAGTTAGTTGGTGATGATTTATTTGTTACCAATGTGGAACGTTTATCTCGTGGTATTGAAAGCGGTATTGCCAATTCTATTTTAATTAAAGTAAACCAAATAGGGTCATTAACCGAAACTATTGCAGCGGTTAATATGGCTAAAAATGCTGGTTATACTTCTGTAATGTCACACCGTTCAGGAGAAACAGAAGATAATACGATAGCCGATTTAGCTGTAGCTTTAAACTGCGGACAAATAAAAACAGGTTCTGCGTCACGTAGTGATCGTATGGCAAAGTATAACCAGTTACTTCGTATAGAGGAGGAATTGGGGGAAGTTGCTTATTTTCCTCGTAAAAAAGCTTTTAAGTTAAAATAAACCTAGTTTAACTATAGTTGGAAGCCAAATTCATATCTTGAATTTGGCTTTTTTTGTTCTTTTAGTTTTAATATGGATTGCGTGTGAAATATTTTATATATAATCCATTTGTTGATAAATATCATATTTTAAATGTTAAATAAGTGATAGATTTATAAAATGTACTTATTTAATAATCTAATATCATATTTGTCATGAGTAAATTAAAAGATACCTTATACCAAAAAATTCTAGATCATAGAAAGCGAACTACTAAACTTTTAAAAGAAAGTGGAGATAAAGTTGTTGATCAGGTAACTGTATCTCAGATAATTGGTGGTATGAGAGGGATAAAAAGCCTAATAACTGATATTTCATATTTAGATCCATACGAAGGTATTCGATACCGAGGGTATACACTTCAAGAAGTGTTAAATAAATTACCAAAGGCAGAAGGGGCTGAAATGCCTTATGTAGAAGGACTCTATTATTTGTTGTTAACTGGTGAAATGCCAACAAAAGAAGAAGTTCATGAGGTTATGGTAACCTTTAGAAACCGACGCATAATACCGCGTTATGTTTGGGATGTAATAGATTCTTTTCCCAGTGAAAGTCACCCTATGGCAATTCTTTCTGCAGCTGTAATGAGTCTACAGCGGGAGTCTCATTTTAATGTGATGTACGAGAGAGGTTTAAGTAAATGGGATTATTGGGACAGTACCTTTGAAGATGCTATTAACTTAATAGCTAAAATGCCATTGATAGGAGCCTATATTTATAACAAATTATATCAAAAAGGGAAAGGACACCGTTATCCAGATCCGTCTATGGATTTAGGTGCAAATTTTGCCTATATGATGGGTAAGGATAAACCTTATGATGATGTGTCTCGCATGTATTTTATTATACATGCAGATCATGAAAGTGGTAATGTTAGTGCTCATACGGGTCATTTAGTAGCAAGTACCCTATCTGATGTGTATTATTCAATTTCAGCCATGATTAATGGTTTGGCCGGACCTTTACATGGTCTAGCAAATCAAGAAGTGTTAAGATGGTTACAGGGATTGAGAAATCAAATGAATGGAAATTTACCAACTGAGGAGGAAATGAAACAATATGTTTGGGATACTTTAAATAGTGGTCAAGTAATTCCTGGTTATGGACATGCGGTATTGAGAAAAACAGATCCTAGGTATACAGTCCAAAGAGAGTTTTGTTTAAAGCATATGCCAGATGACGAGTTGTTTAAGTATGTGGACGCATTATATAAAGTGGTTCCAGATATTTTACGAGAACAAGGAAAAGCAAAAAATCCATGGCCAAACGTTGATGCTCAATCTGGAGTGGTGCAATGGCATTATGGTATTACTGAGTACGACTTTTATACAGTTTTGTTTGCTATTGGTAGATCAATAGGTGTCCTATCCAATATTATATGGGATAGAGCATTGGGTTATCCATTAGAAAGACCTAAATCTGTAACTACAGATATGCTAGAAAAAATGGTTAAGCCTACTCAAGAACTAGTCGGAACAAATTAAAACCATCTGTTCTTTTGAATACTTAAAAAAGTGATTGTTTTTTTAATAATCACTTTTTTATTTACTATCAATTTTAATTATGTTTAAATTGATTAATATCATTATTGATAAACTTTAAAAATAGGGTCTTTTTTTGTAATTTAGCGTTCCGCTTAAACAAAATAAATTTACTTGAACTTATGGCAAAAACTGCTACCATTGAAATAGATGGGAAAAAATATGACTTTCCGTTAATTACTGGAACCGAGAATGAAGTTGCAATAGATATTAAAAGCTTAAGAGGAGCTACTAGTGGTGTAATAACTTTAGACTCAGGTTATAAGAATACTGGATCTTGTTCCAGCAGCATTACATTTCTTGATGGTGAAAAAGGCATATTAAGATATAGGGGCTATTCCATTGAAGAATTAGCAGAAAAAGCAAGTTTTTTAGAAGTAGCTTACTTGCTTATTTTTGGAGAACTTCCAACTCAAGAACAAAGTGAAAGATTCCATAGTGACATAAAAGCACAATCTGTTGTAGACGATGATGTTAGGAAAATTGTTGATGCTTTCCCGAAATCGGCACACCCTATGGGAATCATTTCTTCTTTAACAAGTGCACTTACGGCTTTTAATCCTTCGTCGGTAAATGTCAAGTCGGAGGAGGATATGTATAAAGCTATTGTAAAAATACTAGGTAAATTTCCTGTATTGGTAGCTTGGACCTTGCGTAAAAAGCAAGGGTTGCCGTTAGATTATGGTGATAAGAACTTGGGTTATGTAGAAAATGTCTTGAAGATGATGTTCAAGCAACCCAATGAAGATTATGTTCAAAACAAAGTGGTTGTTGATGCATTGGATAAATTATTAATCCTGCATGCCGATCATGAGCAAAATTGTTCTACATCTACAGTTAGAATAACCGGTTCTTCACATGCTGGGTTATTTGCATCACTTTCAGCTGGTATTTCTGCATTGTGGGGGCCATTACACGGAGGGGCTAATCAAGCTGTGTTGGAAATGTTGGAAGCTATAAAAGTGGATGGTGGTGATACCAAAAAATATATGGCTAAAGCCAAGGACAAGGATGATCCGTTCCGTTTAATGGGCTTTGGACATAGAGTATATAAAAATTTCGATCCCCGTGCCCGCATTATAAAAAAGGCTGCAGATGAAGTTTTAGGTGATTTAGGTATTGAAGATCCTATATTAGATATAGCAAAGGGTCTGGAAAAAGAAGCTTTGGAAGACCCATATTTTGTTGATAGAAAACTGTATCCCAATGTAGATTTCTACTCAGGAATTATTTACAGAGCTATGGGTATTCCTACCGACATGTTCACGGTCATGTTTGCTTTGGGGCGTTTACCTGGTTGGATTGCACAATGGCGAGAAATGCGTTTAAATGGTGAACCAATTGGAAGACCAAGACAGTTATATGTAGGTGAAACATATAGGGCTTTTGTGCCAATTGACAAAAGATAAAAATTATTTGATTTTATAGAATTTATAAGCTTCATGGGTTTTTCATGAAGCTTTTCTTTTTTAAAGTAATATTTTTTAGAATAATTTAAAAATTGTGTAATAATCATTAGTTTTGAAGCTTGAAATTAAGTCTGTTTTTAGACTTATACAGATAAAAAATTTTATGCTAAAACTCAATGTAAAAAATGAAACATCTAGGTTAAGAGCTGTAATTTTAGGTACAGCCAAAAGCAATGGACCAACACCTAGTGTTTCAGAATGTTACGACCCTAAAAGCATTCAACACGTATTGGCTGGTAATTATCCAAAGGAAGAAGATATGGTTGAAGAAATGGAGGCCGTAGCTGCTGTTTTTAAAAAATATGATGTTATGGTTTATCGCCCTGAAGTGATTGAAAACTGTAATCAAATTTTTTCAAGAGATATTGCTTTCGTAATAGAGGATAAGATAATACGTGCCAATATATTACCCAATAGAGAAGAAGAGGTTGAAGCCATACGCTATGTGTGGAACCAAATAGATAGTAAAAACAGAATTGTTTTGCCTGAAGACTGTCATGTTGAAGGTGGTGATGTTATGCCTTGGAACGATTATATTTTTATAGGTACTTATACGGGTGAAGATTATGCTAGCTATATCACTGCTAGGACCAATAAAGCGGCTGTTATTTCGATTCAGGAAATGTTTCCTCATAAAAAGGTGAAATCTTTCGAACTACGAAAATCAAATACAGATCCCAAAGAAAATGCATTACATCTAGACTGTTGCTTTAATCCCCTAGGTAAAGGAAAGGCTATTATTCACAAGAATGGATTTTTAATAGAGGAGGAATACGAATGGCTCGTAAACTTTTTTGGAAAGGACAATGTTTTTGAAATAACCAAGAATGAAATGTACGAGATGTACAGTAACGTGTTCTCAATTTCGGAAGATATTGTCATTTCCGAAAAAAACTTCACACGTTTAAATAAGTGGCTTAGGGAGCAAGGCTTTACTGTAGAAGAGGTGCCCTATGCCGAAATAGGAAAACAAGAAGGACTTTTGCGTTGTACAACCCTACCTCTAATAAGAGACTAGTTTTTATTCCTAAGAAATTATGGAGCAAACCACAAATACCATTTTAATGATTCGTCCAATAAATTACAGGATGAACGAGCAGACGGCCATTAATAATTACTACCAAAAAGTTTTGGACAAAATTTTACCTGAAACAGTAAATGTTAGGGCACAACAAGAGTTTGATGCTTTCGTTGAAAAGCTAAGACAAATAGGGGTTAATGTGATTGTTGTTAGTGATACTAACGAGTATGATACTCCAGACTCCATATTCCCAAACAATTGGGTGTCCTTTCATAAAAATGGCGATGTTGGCCTTTACCCTATGTTTGCAGAAAACAGACGTTTGGAAAGACGTGAAGATATATTGCTAACCCTAGAAGAACAAGGATTTATTATTAAAAATATTATAGACTATACAAGTGCTGAAGAAGAAGGTGTTTTTCTAGAAGGTACCGGTAGTATAGTGTTGGATCGTGTAAGCCGAAAGGCCTATTGCGCCTTGTCTTCACGAGCAGATGAAGATTTGTTTATAGAATTTTGTGAAGATTTTGAATTTACACCAGTTATTTTCACCGCTTATCAATGGGTTAATAATAAACGATTGCCCATTTATCATACCAATGTGATGATGTGCATAGGGGAAAGCTTTGCTGTTATTTGTTTAAATAGTATTGACGATAAAAAAGAACGCAAAAATATTTTAAAGCATTTAAAGGAAGATGGTAAGGATATAATTGATATTTCCGAAGAGCAAGTTAACCACTTTGCAGGTAATATGCTTCAAGTGAGGGGCAAAAATGATTCCCGTTATTTAATAATGAGTCAAGCTGCATATAATGCATTGACCAATGAACAAGTACAAAAATTGGAAAAGCATACAAACTTACTATCAAGTTCACTGGATACTATTGAAGCTTGTGGTGGTGGTAGTGCCCGTTGTATGATGGCAGAAGTCTTTTTGCCAAAAGCCTAAGTATTAAGCAGGCTTAGATTTTGGTAGTTGTACATAAAATGTAGTGCCAACATTTAATGTGCTTTCCACCCATATTTTACCATTATTAAGTTCAACCAGTTCTTTACAAATAGATAAACCTAAACCAGTACCCTTTTCGTTATTGGTTCCTGCAGTGGTAAAAGTGCTACTTTTAAAAAGCTTCCCAAGATTTTCTTTTGAAATTCCCACACCGGTATCAGCAATACTTAAAATACAGCTACCATTACTGATATGGTTGGACACTGTAATCGTGTCGCCTTTATTACAAAACTTTAATGCATTGGCTAATAGGTTTTGAATCACGATTTCTATCATACTTCTATCTGCATAAGCAAAATCGCGTAAAGAATGATCAATAAGGTTTATACCTTTTTGTGCCATACGTTGCTCAACTAAATTTACTTTGTCCTCAAAAACTTCTTGAATATCAAACAGACTAGGTTTAGGTTCAAGTGATTGCATTTGGGATTTAGACCAATTTAAAAGATTGAACAGTAATAGGGAAGCATTACTTGCATTATCACTTAATTCGGGGATTAAATTATCAAATTCTTCCTTAGAAAGCGTATCGTCTTTTAATAAGTCTATAAAACCATTAATAGACGATAGTGAATCCTTTAAATCGTGCGATATAATGGAAAATAACTTGTCCTTTACATTGTTAATGTTCTCTAAATGCTTTATTTGCTCGAGATCTGCTTCGTGCTGTAAGTTGGCTTTTAGGTTTTTTTCTTCTAAACTCTGAACCAGTTTAATGTTGTCCATACGTTTAGAGTTGGTCAAAATAATAAATACGATAGCCATAACAAGTATGGCCAGTAAAATATAGAACAATAGCTTAAACGATTTCTGTTTATCGACTTCAGATTGAGACGTTAAGGTTTTATCGCTTTCTTCAATTGTATTGTCTAAATTTAAAGTTGAATTAATATCCGTGTCAATATTAGTATCGATGTCAATAGCAGACAATCTTTTTTGTTCTAATGATGTTTTTAAGCTGTAATATTCACGCTGCCATACAAAAGCTCGATCAAATCGCTTTCTGGTTGAATCTAAGCGTTTCATTGTATTATAATACCTGAGGAGTTCTTGTTTGTTATCTAAGCTTTTAGCTATATTACCAGCTTCAAATAATTGTCGTTCTGCAAGAATTAATCGACCTTGATTTAAATTTAGGGTACCTAAATTGTTTAAAGTCATTAATAAACCTGTTTGGTTGTCATTACGTCTGTTTAAGTTTAATCCTTGTAATAAATATTTCGAAGCATTATTATAGTCGTTAAACTGCAAGTATTCACCACCTAGTTTAGCAGAAACAACGCCCTGTATGGAGTCGTTTTCAATATTGGCATTTAAAAGATTTTTATAATATTCAATAGCTTTTCTATGTTCCTTTTTCAAGGAATATAAATCGGCTAGTTTGCTATACGATGAGTTAATACCATCAATATCGACTAAGGTTTGTTGTAAGGGTAAGGCTTTTAAATAAAAACTAATCGCTTTATCGTAATCACTAATATTATAATAAGCATCAGCAAGATTACTATACGCCAAGCTAAGTTCCTGTTTTAAATCTTGCTGTTCTAGAATTTCAATAGCCGATAAGGCATACTGTAATCCTTTAGCATAATTACCGCGTTTAATTTCTATTAAGCCAATACCATTATTCACTTTTGCGATACCAAGTGTATCGTTGAGCGCGTTATACAAGTCCTTACATTTTGCATAACTACTAATGGCATTGATATAATCGTTTTTATGAGCATAAATTAAGGCTTTATAGTAGATAACATCGGCAAGCCCTTTTTTATAATCTAGATCTGTAGCTAGTTTTTCGGTTTTAACAATAAACTTTACAGCCTTGTTATAATCTTTTTTATCGTAGAGGAGTTTAATGAGCTCTAAGGAAGTCTTTGCTTTTAGTGTATCCTGTTTTTGAAAGGCTAATTGTATTGTAAGGCTATCTATGTCTTGGGTTTGCGAAAAACCTAAGAACATAATTAAAAGAGTGCCTAACGTAATTAATTTCCTCATACAATATCTACATTAAACTAAATCATTTAATAAATAGGTATCTTAAGGAGACTTTCATTGAGGGAATAAGAGTGCTCTATCGTTTACTAATTTAAATGTAATTTTTAGCGTTATTAAATTATTTTGCTTGAAATGGATAATTAATAGCTTAACAAAAGTTGTAAAATCACATATTAAAAGCTAATATTTAGGTTTTAATACCAATAAATTAGATGAAATGAATAGCAAAAATTCGTAAAAAAATCGATGAATAGATTAACGGCAAATATTATATACAAACTACACTTTTGTCGATGAAATACACCTTAAACAAGTCTGTTTTTATATGTGCTTAAATAGCATTAAATAGTATTGGTTATAATTCAAGTTAATAATTTGTATCTTAACCATGTAAATCTTACTTAATTTGTATTATGAATAAATCAGTTAAAACAATTCTTTTAGTAGCTGGACTTGGATTATTAGTTTATGGCATTTATACATTGATTGCGCCAGAAGCATCGGTTAGTATAGGTGATTTTAGCGTAGAGGCTCAAGACAATACGGATGCCTATATTACCATTGCTTTAGGTTTGGTAGCTATAGTGTTAAGTTTGTTTGCGGGTAAAAAAGTTGACTAAAAATTTTAAAGAAAAAACTATAGAAGATAATATAGAAATTGGATTTTTGGACCATGTTGCTATTCGTGTTCGAGATTTGAGTGTTTCAGCTGAATGGTATCAACGGGTCTTAGGTCTTAAAAAGTACCAATTGCCCGAATGGGGAGCATACCCCATATTTTTACTGTCGGGTAAATCCGGAATTGCATTGTTCCCTGCAAAATTAGATGATCCCAAATTGGATGCTTTTTCAAAGAACATAAAGATTGACCATTTTGCTTTTCATGTTACCAAAGAGAATTTTGAAAAGGCTAAAGAGCGTTATGCTCAATTGAATATGGATTTCAATATTCAAGACCATTATTTTTTTCATTCCATATATACCAAAGACCCCGATGGCCATACGGTTGAATTAACAACTTTGATGGTTAATGAGGATGAATTTTATTAAAAGCACAAACTATGTAATAATAGATAGTCTACCATATGTTTTGATAAAAATTCTATCTTTGCACACTTATTAATCAAGATAGGATGAATCTTCAAGAGACATTAGAAATTCAGGTAAAACAAGCTGTAAAATCAGCATTTCAGGTAGATGTCGATTCAGTGGAGTTCCAAGCGACAAGAAAGGAATTTGCTGGCGATATTACAGTGGTTGTTTTCCCTTTGTTACGTTTTGTTAAAGGTAATCCAGTACAGATAGGTGAAACTATTGGAGCTTATATGCTTGAACATGCTACAGACGTAAAAGCCTTTAATGTTGTTAAGGGGTTTTTAAACCTTGAGATTAACGATTCGTATTATATCAATTTTTTTAATAGTATCTACAAGCAAGATCACTTCGGATTTGTAAAGCCAAATCCAGAGGAGAGAGCCATAATGGTGGAGTATTCTTCACCAAATACTAATAAGCCGTTACATTTAGGACATATTAGAAACAACCTTTTAGGCTATAGTGTTGCAGAAATATTAAAGGCATCTGGTAAAAAAGTCTATAAAACACAAATTATAAACGATAGGGGTATTCATATTTGTAAAAGTATGTTGGCTTGGAAAAGGTTTGGTAATGGGGAAACACCTGAAAGTACAGGCTTGAAAGGAGATAAACTGGTTGGTAATTATTATGTGAAGTTCGATCAAGAATACAAAACCGAGATTCAAGGTTTAGTAGCAAAGGGAATACCAGAGGAAGAAGCCAAAAAACAGGCACCTCTTCTTATAGAAGCCCAAGAGATGCTCCGTAAATGGGAAGCAGGTGATAAAGCTGTGGTTGAACTTTGGGAAACAATGAATGGTTGGGTTTACAACGGATTTAACGAAACCTATAAAAACCTTGGAGTTGATTTCGATACATTGTATTACGAGAGCAACACCTATTTGTTGGGAAAAGAGTTTGTAGCAGAAGGTTTAAAAACTGGTGTTTTTGAAAAGGCTGAGGATGGTTCGGTGTGGTGTGACTTAACCGATGAGGGGCTTGATAAAAAAATTGTACAACGTGCCGACGGCACAGCAGTTTATATGACTCAGGATATTGGAACTGCAATACAGCGTATCAAGGATTTTCCCGATGTAGGTGGTATGGTCTATACCGTTGGTAACGAACAGGACTACCACTTTAAAGTACTGTTTTTAATTCTAAAAAAATTAGGTTTTGATTGGGCCAAAAACTTATATCATCTAAGTTATGGTATGGTCGATTTACCCAGTGGAAAAATGAAGAGCAGGGAAGGGACAGTGGTTGATGCCGACGATTTGATTGATGAAATGGCACAAACGGCTGGTGAGATTTCGGAAGAATTAGGGAAACTGGATGGTTATACCGAAGCAGAAAAACAGGAACTCTACAAAGTTATAGGATTAGGAGCACTAAAGTATTTTATTCTTAAGGTGGATCCTAAAAAACGTATTTTGTTCGATCCTAAGGAATCCATCGATTTTCAAGGCAATACGGGACCGTTTATTCAATATACTTATGCACGTATTCAATCCATAATCCGAAAAGCCGATTTTGACTACCATGCCACCTTGAGCGCAGTCGAAAGGTCTCTTCATGATAAAGAACGAGAACTTATTAAGCAATTAGAACTGTTTCCAGAGGTTGTTCAATTTGCAGCAGAACAGCATAGTCCTGCTTTAATAGCCAATTATACTTATAATTTGGTTAAGGAATTCAATTCGTTTTATCAAAACGTTTCTATTTTGGGTGCAGATACCGAAACTGATAAAATATTTAGGGTACAACTGTCGCAAAAAGTAGCATCTACCATTAAAGATGCGTTTAGTGTACTTGGTATTCAAGTCCCGGAACGGATGTAATAGAATGTATTGATTTTTTTGCAGTTTGATGTCATTTCGAATCTTTGGACTTAAGCCCGTATCGAGCCAAGTCGAGATGCTCAAGACAGGCTAAAGTGAGAAATCCCATAAAGATAAGCCAACCTAACTTACTGGATTCCTGCCTTCGCAGGAATGACAAAGGCATTTCGTGTACTTGGTATTCAAGTCCCAAACGGATGTAGTGTTTTTGTCATTCAGAAGGATTCCGAGAATTCGTGAGACTGAAGAATCTATTTTTTGCTTCGAGTACATTTTTCTATCATGATTTTTAAACTCAGCTTACTTCATTTCAATGAATTAATTCAAGATACTTGTTCCTCCCTTGCCTGGAAGGGAGGTGGCTAAATACTATGGTATTTAGTCGGAGGGTTTAGAAATAAAAAATCCCGATAACTTATTCAGCTATCGGGATTTTTATTATGAGATTCCTGTTTTCCCTTCGACAAGCTCAGGGCAGAGCACAGGAATATATTTATTAATCCTCAACCAACACCCAATCACCTTTGGCAATTAAAGGTTCGGCCTGTTTGTATTTCAAGGTTTTGTTTTCACCATTTATAACATGCTTAATGGTTACACGGTCGTTACGACCTATTTTTGGTCTATCACGAACAATGGTCTCAACAACTTCTTGTCTGCGTTGAGTATTACCAGCAGCTCTAGCCTGTGCTGAACGTTCATCCAAATTAGGAATTTCGTCCTTTTGTGTGTTTAGCTTCTCTCTTTTTCTGGCACGTGCTTCTTGTATTGTGTTTTGCGTTTCCTGTGGCAATTCACCCTTAAACAAGAATGAAATAACATCTTTGTTCACTTGGTCTATCATGGCCTTGAACAGTTCAAAAGCTTCAAATTTATAGATCAATAAAGGGTCTTTCTGTTCGTGGACTGCCAGTTGTACCGATTGTTTTAATTCGTCCATTTTACGAAGATGGGTTTTCCACGCATCATCAATAATGGCTAAAGCGATGTTCTTTTCAAAATCGGTAATTAACTGCTTACCATTGGTTTCATATGCTTTTTGAAGATCGGTAACCACGTTCAGGGTTTTTGCGCCATCAGTAAACGGCACTACAATACGCTTGAATTTATCACTTTGTGTTTCGTATACATTCTTAATCACAGGGAAGGCAATATCGGCATTACGCTCCATCTTTTCTCTGTAATGTTCAAAAGCTGCCTTGTATATTTTTGAAGTGATTTCTTGGACGGTTAATTTCTCGAAATCTGCTTCAGAAATGGGTGCGCTCATTGAGAAATACCGAATCAGCTCAAACTCAAAATTTTTGTAATCGTTAGCACCCTTATTGGTTTCGGCAATTCCTTCCGAAGTGTCAAAAATCATATTGGCCAAATCTACACGCAAGCGCTCACCGTGCAGGGCATGACGACGGCGTTTGTATACCACCTCACGTTGGGCATTCATCACATCGTCATATTCCAACAAACGTTTACGAACCCCAAAGTTGTTTTCTTCCACTTTTTTCTGGGCGCGTTCAATAGATTTGGAAATCATGGAATGTTGGATCACTTCGCCTTCCTTCAATCCCATACGGTCCATCATTTTGGCAATGCGTTCACTACCAAATAAGCGCATTAAATTATCTTCTAACGACACATAGAACTGTGAGCTTCCTGGGTCTCCCTGACGACCTGAACGACCACGTAATTGGCGGTCCACACGGCGCGAATCGTGACGTTCGGTACCCACGATGGCCAACCCGCCCGCTTTTTTAACCTCTTCGGTTAATTTAATATCCGTACCACGACCGGCCATGTTAGTGGCAATGGTAACCTGTCCCGGTCTACCCGCTTCGGCAACAATATCGGCTTCTTTTTTATGGAGTTTCGCGTTCAGTACGTTATGTGGTATTTTACGAATGCTCAACATTTTACCTAGTAACTCCGAAATTTCTACCGAGGTGGTACCAATCAAAACCGGACGGCCAGCTTGCGAAAGTTGGGTCACTTCCTCAATAACGGCATTATACTTTTCGCGCTTGGTTTTGTAGACTAAATCGTCCCTGTCGTCTCTGGCAATAGGGCGGTTGGTTGGGATTTCAACCACATCCAATTTGTAGATTTCCCAAAATTCCCCGGCCTCGGTTACGGCAGTACCGGTCATACCCGAAAGTTTGCGGTACATTCTAAAGTAATTCTGGAGGGTTACCGTGGCAAAGGTCTGGGTGGCATCTTCAATTTTTACATTTTCCTTAGCTTCAATCGCTTGGTGCAACCCATCACTATAGCGACGACCGTCCATAATACGTCCCGTTTGTTCATCAACAATCATCACCTTATTGTCAATAACCACGTATTGGGTGTCTTTTTCAAAAAGGGCATAAGCTTTTAAAAGTTGATTAAGGGTATGGATACGCTCCGACTTGACGCTAAAATCCTTAAATAATTCTTCCTTGAGTTTGGCTTCTTTTTCAGGGGATAAACCTTGCTTTTCAATTTGGGCTATTTCAAGACCTATTTCTGGCATCACAAAAAAGTTAGGATCATCTTTTCCAGAAAGATATTCCACCCCTTTATCGCTAAGCTCTATTTGATTGTTTTTTTCGTCAATTACATAGTACAGTTCGGCATCAACCTTAGGCATTTCCCTATTGTTGTCCTGCATGTAAAAATTTTCGGTTTTTTGAAGCAGTTGCTTGATGCCTTCTTCTGATAGGAATTTAATAAGCGCCTTGTTTTTTGGCATACCACGGAACACACGTAGCAATTGAAAACCACCTTCCTTGGTATCGCCTTCTTTTATTAATTTTTTAGCTTCTGCCAAAACCCCAGTTAAGTATTTGCGTTGTACACCTACAATATCATCAACTTTAGGTTTTAGTTCATTAAATTCATGACGATCGCCTTTTGGAATGGGGCCTGAAATAATCAATGGGGTACGGGCATCATCCACCAATACAGAATCCACCTCATCTACAATAGCATAGTGGTGTGGACGTTGTACCAAATCGTCTGGTGCGTGAGCCATGTTATCTCTTAGGTAATCAAAACCAAATTCGTTGTTGGTACCATAAGTAATATCGGCATTATAGGCCTTTTTACGTGCTGCTGAGTTGGGTTGATGGTAGTCTATACAGTCTACACTCAAGCCATGGAACTCAAAAATGGGTGCCATCCACGCACTATCCCGTTTGGCCAAGTAGTCGTTTACCGTTACCAGATGTACACCTTTGCCCGCTAAAGCGTTTAGATACACGGGCAGGGTAGCGACCAAGGTTTTACCTTCACCTGTTTGCATTTCGGCAATTTTACCTTGGTGTAGTGCAATACCGCCTATAAGTTGTACGTCGTAGTGTATCATGTCCCACGTGATGGGTTTGCCGGCGGCATCCCAAGAATTGGAATATATGGCACTGTCGCCATCTAAAGTAATATAATCTTTGTTTCCTGATAGGGATCTGTCAAATTCGTTGGCCTTAACTGCTATGGATGTATGGTTTACAAAACGTTTAGCAGTTTCTTTTACAACGGCAAAGGCTTCGGGCAGGATGTCGTTTAATACATCTTCGGTTATTTTATAGGCGTCGTCCTTTAGTTTATCAATATCCTGATAAATATCTTCACGTCTATCTATATCTTCGGTGTTTTCGGCTTCTTCCAGCAGGTTGGCAATTTCCTCATCTATGGCTTTGTTGGCCTCAGCAATTTTGGCTTTAAACTCGATTGTTTTAGCTCGTAATTCGTCATGTGATAAGGCTTCTAGTGCCGATTCAAAGGTTTTTATTTGCTCTACAATGGGCATAATGGACTTAACATCCTGTTTGGATTTGTCTCCAACAAAAACCTTCAATACAGAATTTAAAAAACTCATGGGTATATATTTTGTTATGTGGAACCGAAATAGCAAATAGCTGTATTAGGTTCCATATTATTTAGTAGTGTTTTTTGTGCGTTTTAAGGCATTCAAAGATACACTATGTTTAATTATTTGAATAAAAAAAAGTCTCAAAATCGAGACTTTTTAACTATTCTTTATGCTTTTTATTTAATATTCATCTTCGTTCCACAGATAATCTTCATCTGTTGGATAATCAGACCAAATTTCTTCAATTGAATCATAAGAATCGCCTTCGTCCTCAATTGACTGTAAATTTTCAACAACCTCCAAAGGGGCACCGGTTCTAATAGCGTAATCTATTAACTCGTCCTTGGTTGCTGGCCAGGGCGCATCACTTAAGTAGGATGCAAGTTCTAAAGTCCAATACATTTCTTTATGGGTTTAATTTTGTGCAAAAATAATTTTTTAGTTCAAACAAACAAGAAAAAAATGAATTATTTAATCATTACTTAAAAGAGCGTTTATTTTGTGTTATAATCAGCTGAAATCAAAATCTTTAAAAGTCCCATATTTGTTGAAAAGCACTACTGTTTTAATTGTTTTTTGGGCGTTACCTGCCCTTCGACTGCGCTCAGGGTGACAGGTCGGGCTTTCCGCTATATCTTTTTAAAATGTCGTTACGTGGACGAAGAATGTAATAATCTGCCAAATTCTAGTACTTACAATCTGTTACATTCAGGTTTTAAAAAGGATGCCGCTGTAATCCCTAGGCATGGCCTAAGTTTCGCTTAATATATGGTCATTACAATGAGCTTTTGCGATGAGGTAATCTTTATTTCATTTAACAGATTGCCACAACATTTTTCAAATGTTTCACAATGACTAAAATTTAATGCTTCTCAGGAATCCATTTAATTTCATTTACCTGTAAGTCGTAGGTCAACTTCCGTGCCAATACAAAAAGATAGTCAGAAAGGCGGTTTAGGTATATTAAGGCATTAGGTTCAAACGGTTCCAACTCGTTTAAAGCAGAAGCTAAACGCTCTGCCCGCCTGCATACACAGCGGGCTATATGACAGAATGACACGGTTTGGTGGCCACCAGGAAGCACAAAGTGTGTCATTGAAGGCAAGTTTTCGTTCATTTGGTCCATTTCGTGTTCTAAATGTTCGATGTCTTTAATGCTTATTTTTTCAATATTCAAGCGTGCCTTGCCACTTTTTAACGTAGCTTTTTGAGGGTCGGTGGCTAAAATAGCACCAATAGTAAACAGAAGCTCTTGAATATTAATAATTACATTTTTATAATCTTCATGGATATCCTGATCGCGAATTAACCCTAAATAGGAGTTTAACTCATCTATGGTGCCGTAACTTTCAATACGAATATGGTGTTTTGGTACTCGGGTGCCTCCAAATAAAGCTGTTGTGCCCTGGTCTCCAGTTTTGGTGTAAATCTTCATATTTCAAAGTTAAAGGTTAAAAGTTAGAAGTTAAAAGATTTTTTGCCACATATTCACAAACATAGGAATGACAGTTGAAGATTAAAGATAGACTATTAGAAATAAAATAATTACTTCCTTTTTTAATTTCTTATTTACTTTCTTTAACTTATAATTCTTTTTGAAGTCTCTTTATTTGTCCACTAGAATTACCAACAAAAAATGTTATAATTAAAAACCTATTATTAGAATCCAAAGCATGATTTAAAGTTGGAATAGTTTAGGCAATTTACGTTTTTAAACCCTAATCGTAAAATGCTCTTTAGCCTGTTCTTTTCTAAAAAAGACGAAACCCCAGTAAAAAGTGTCAATGGTTACGGTAACTTTTGGATGCTGTTTTATGGTTTTCCAAGCTTCTGTCATGCCATTACTCCAATAAATATCGTCAAAGATAAATACAGAATCATTGTGAATGGTTTCCAATAACGATTCAAAATAATGTAAAGTCGCTTCTTTTTGATGGTTACCGTCAAAGAAGATAAGGTCGTACGTTGGTTTTCGGTTTGTTGTTAGTTGTTTGTTGTTAGTTGTTTGTTGGGCTTCGACTGCGCTCAGTCTGACTTTAGTGGGTTTTGGATTTTGGATTTTAGATTTCAGGTAGTCATTAAATTCGTCTACAATGAAACTAATATTTTCTATTTTCTGATTTTTAAACTGTTGCATGGTGAATTTAGAAACTGTAGGGCATCCTTCAATAGTTTCGATATAGGATTCTGGATAGCCTAAACTTAATGCGTGTGTTGCAATGCCCAACGATGTGCCCAGCTCTAAAATATGTTCAAACTTAAAGTAGCGGTTAAGCCTATATAAGAGTTTGGCTCTTTTGAGGGTTGTGCCAGCGTGTTTGGACATTTGGGAAATGCTACGCTCTTGGTGTTTCATAATTTGAGAGCCTGCGCCCAAATCGGTTACCAAAATTTTAGTATTGTTCTTTAATAGTTTTTTCCTGTATTTGGTGATTGTTTTATAGTCTTTATACGCTGTTCTGTCATAAAAACATTTTGTAACCAAATTATACACAAAAGGGGAGTGTACACCATGTTGGTTGGTAGATTTAAGTAGAAACTTTATGTATTGGAATGTTTGATGCACTTAAAGATAAAGTATTTGATTGTCAGGCTGAGCGCAGTCGAAGCCTCTTGGCTGCATCACCTATATTTAAAATGAGTTGCATTTCTAGACTCTGAAAGTATTTGCAACATATTAAAGTCTCCTTTTATTAAGGCTTCTTTTTTAGCCTTAGTCCATTTTTTTATTTTCTTTATAAAATATATAGCTTGTTCGACATCATTAAATTCTTGATAAAACTCTAAAGTTAAAGGTCTTCTTTTACAGGTATATGAATCTTTTTTGAAGCCAGATTGATGTTCAGCAAATCTTTTTTCTAAATCACTGGTTATTCCTGTGTAGTAACTACCATCTTTACATTGGAGTATGTATACATAATAAATAAGCATAGTTAAATGATAGTAGGTGTTTAGGTAATACAAACATAATAAAATAAATTGGGGTTCGACTGCGCTTACCCTGACAGTAGAGATAATATATGGTATTGTATCACGCTAGAGGTGACAAAGAATTACTCCTCCAGTTTAGCCGATAGTTCAAACCAGCGTTCTTCTTTAGCTTCAATGGTTTTTATAAGTTGTTGTAATTCATCTGAAAGGGTGTTGATCTCTTCTTGGGTTAAATCGGGGTTGTTAAATTTGCTTTCCAGCTCCTTTTTGTCATAGGCCAAGCTATTCAACTTGCTTTCTATATTCTTTAGTTCTTTTTCTTCATTATAGGAGAGTTTTGATGCTTCATTTTGTTTCCATGCCGTTTTATCCTTTTTATTTTCAGAAGTTGTACTTACAATGGGTTGGCTATCTTCGTAAATTCTATAATCGGTATAGTTTCCAGGGAAATCTTCAATTATACCCTCACCTTTAAATACAAATAAATGATCTACAACCTTATCCATAAAATAGCGATCGTGCGATACAACGATAATACAACCAGGAAAATCCAGTAGAAATTCTTCCAAAACGTTCAGGGTAACAATATCCAGATCGTTGGTAGGTTCATCAAGGATTAAAAAATTAGGGTTTTGAATTAACACGGTACACAAATACAGGCGCTTGCGTTCACCACCACTTAGTTTTTCAACAAAATCGTATTGTTTTTTTCTGCTGAATAAAAAGCGTTCCAATAGTTGTTGAGCACTAATCTGTCGGCCTTTTTTTAATGGAATGTAATCTCCAAACTCTCGAATAACATCAATGACCTTTTGTTCTGGTTTTATGCTAATGCCGTTTTGGGTGTAGTATCCAAATTTAACGGTGTCACCTTTAACCACCTTGCCCCAATCGGGTTTGGCGACTTGGGTTAAAATATTTAGAAAGGTGGTTTTACCTGTGCCATTTTTTCCAATAATCCCTATGCGTTCCCCCTTTTTAAAGGTATAATCAAATTTGTTTAAAATGGTTTTATTCTTAAAGGCTTTAGAGACATTATGAAACTCTATGATTTTACTACCCAAGCGTTCCATGTTGAGTTCCAATTGCACTTGATGGTCTTTACGGCGTTGGTGGGCGCGGTGCTTGATGTCCTTAAAATCGTCTATTCGTGATTTGGATTTGGTGGTTCTGGCTTTGGGTTGACGGCGCATCCATTCCAGTTCCTTTTTAAAGAGTTGCTTGGCCTTTCCGGTCTCTACCGCTTCCCGTTCTATACGGGCTTCCCGTTTTTCAAGGTAATAGGAATAATTGCCTTTATAGTTGTAGAGCTGGCCTTCATCCAATTCAATGATTTCATTACAGACCCGTTCTAAAAAATACCGGTCGTGGGTCACCATAAACAGGGTAATCTGTTCTTTGGCGAAAAAGGCTTCCAGCCATTCAATCATTTCTAGATCCAAATGATTGGTAGGCTCATCTAAGATGAGCAAATCGGGTTTGTTGATTAGGGCGTTGGCCAGTGCCAACCTTTTTTTTTGTCCACCCGATAAGGTGCTGACTTTCTGGTCGAGTTTATCTAATTTTAACTTGAAAAGAATCTGTTTGTATTGGGTCTCAAAATCCCATGCTTGGTGTTGTTCCATGGCTTCGAAAGCCTTTTGGTAGGTTTCGGTGTCATTGGGTTCTAAAAGGGCTTTTTCGTAATTGCTAATGATGCTTAAAATAGGGTTGTCACTGGCAAAAATGGTGTCTTCAACGGTAAGCGAGCTATCAAACTTTGGGTCTTGCGACAAAAAGGATACTGTAATGTCTTTACGGTAAATGACATTACCCGAATCGGCTTGATCTTCACCCGAAAGGATGTTTAGAATAGAGGTTTTTCCCGTGCCGTTTTTAGCTACAAAAGCAATTTTTTGGTCTTTATGTATGCTGAAGGAAATATTCTCGAAAAGCGTTAATTCGCCGTAGGATTTCGATATGTTTTCAACTGTTAGGTAATTCAATGGGTCTTTTTTTGCAAAGAACGGAAAAATATGGGAAGTTTAGGAGGTTTAAAATCACTTGTTCTCCTCTTATGACAAAGGGGGGTAGGTACACGATTAGTGTGGTCGGGGAGTTTGATTATTTAGGATTGGAGCTAGTTACGGTTTTTAATTGAACTATTACTGAACCCTCCGTCTAAATGCTAAAGCATTTAGCCTCCTCCCTTACAGGGCAAGTGAGGAGCTGATTTAATATAAAGTTTAATATTGCTTGTTCCCCTCTTAAGCTTAAGAGGGGAATGAATCCTGCTGTAAAGCGGGAGAAAGGGGAGTTTGGTTTTGTTCTTTTTTTCATTGCCAAAAAAAGAACCAAAAAAAGTCTAGTGCTTACAGCTTCGGCGGTCAAAAAGGATTTTGAAGCCTAAAACCTATGAACTCCTTCCGTTGGTCGTCAAACAGCATAGGTTTTTACGACTTCTTCAATCCATTGACACTCGCCTGCCAGCTACAATGCACATTTTGGTTTGTGAAAATATCCGCTTTGAACCCTCCGTCTAAATGCTATTGCATTTAGCTACCTCCCTTACAGAGCAAGGGAGGAACAAGGTTAATTAAATTAATTATTAAAATATAAATAGTAAGGTTCCATTTTGCTTGTTCCCCTCTTAAATTTAAGAGGGGAATGAATGCCGCTTTAGGGCGGGAGAAAGGGGAGTTTGGTTTTGTTCTTTTTTTCATTGCCAAAAAAAGAACCAAAAAAGTCTAGTGCTTACAGCTTCGGCGGTCAAAAAGGATTTTGAAGCCTAAAACCTATGAACTCCTTCCGTTGGTCGTCAAACAGCATAGGTTTTTACGACTTCTTCAATCCGTTGACACTCGCCTGCCAGCTAAAATGCACATTTTGGTTATCCATAATATGTGCTTTGAACCCACCTTCTAAATGCTAAAGCATTTAGCCACCTCCCTTACAGGGCAAGGGAGGAGCTAGTTTGCCATAAAGTTTAATATCACTTGTTCCCCTCTTAAGCTTAAGAGGGGAATGAATCCTGCTGTAAAGCGGGAGAAAGGGGAGTTTGGTTTTGTTCTTTTTTTCATTGCCAAAAAAAGAACCAAAAAAGTCTAGTGCTTACAGCTTCGGCGGTCAAAAAGGATTTTGAAGCCTAAAACCTATGAACTCCTTCCGTTGGTCGTCAAACAGCATAGGTTTTTACGACTTCTTCAATCCATTGACACTCGCCTGCCAGCTACAATGCACATTTTGGTTTGTGATAATATCCGCTTTGAACCCTCCGTCTCACACTGTAAGCGTGAGCCACCTCTTTGCCATGCGCCATCTGGCTCCTTCGCTAAAACAGTCTACTAGACTGTTTTTTTACGCTTGGCCCGGGAGGAACTGGTTTGCCATAAAGTTTAATATTGCTTGTTCCCCTCTTAAGTTTAAGAGGGGAATGAATGCCGCTGTAAAGCGGGAGAAAGGGGAGTTTGGTTTTGTTCTTTTTTTCATTGCCAAAAAAAGAACCAAAAAAGTCTAGTGCTTACAGCTTCGGCGGTCAAAAAGGATTTTGAAGCCTAAAACCTATGAACTCCTTCCGTTGGTCGTCAAACAGCATAGGTTTTTACGACTTCTTCAATCCATTGACACTCGCCTGCCCGCTAAAAAGCACATTTTGGTTATCCATAATATGTGCTTTGAACCCACCTTCTAAATGCAAATGCATTTGGCCACCTCCATTATAAATTAGGGTGGAGTTAGGGCGTTCGATATAATAAAAAAATATGTAGCTTTGTGACTAAGCATTAGGCCTCAATATGAAAAACGCTTTTTTTATTACCATTATACTGATGCAGGTTGCGTTGGTGTCCTGCATTCCTTATAAGGATACGCTTTATTTACAAAATAAGGCCCAGGCAACCGATTCGATCCCTGTTATAGTAGAACAGCAAAAGCCTTATCGTGTTCAAATCAATGACATTTTAAATATACGTATCAAAGTAACCGATCAAGAAAACGCAGAGATATTTAACCCCATTGGGGAGGGTAATTTAAACGCTACCGCCGGTGAGCGTGCCTATTTTGATGGGTTTACGGTAGATTTACACGGTAAAATTCGCATTCCTGAGTTGGGTGAGGTGTCGGTTTTGGGTTATACCGTTAAAGATATAGAACAAATAATTACCCAAATGCTTTTGGAAGACCAGTTTAAGGAAACCGCCAATATTTTTGTTACGGTTAAACTTACAGGATTAAAATACACAACCTACGGCGAAATTAATGGTAAAGGCACAAAAATATTATATCAGGAGCGCGCCAATATTTTTGAGGCTATTGCCAACTCTGGCGATATACCGGATACAGGAAACAAAAAGGATGTGCTTATTATAAGGCAATACGCTGATGGCCAAAAGATCCACCATATCGATTTAACCGATAGGCAAGTGATGCAATCGCCTTATTACTATATTCAACCCAACGATATGATTTATGTAAAACCCTTAAGACAAAAATCATGGGGTACGGGTACTAATGCCTTGCAAAATATTAGTGCCGTAGCGACCATATTGTCGTTGGTAACGACCACCATTTTACTATTTAATCGCCTGTAAACATGTCTTATAACGAATTTGAAGATCTGGACCATGTAGAATCGAAAGGGATGACCTTCGATTTTAAGGGTTTTTTGTTTAAGGTGCTCCACCTATGGAAACTTATTTTATTGAGTATAGGGATTGCCATGGTGATAGCCTATTCCATTAATGTACGTAAGCAAAACATTTATCGTCTGGGTGCTTTGGTCTCTATTGAGAATGACCAAAACCCTTTTTTTACGGCCAATACCAGTATCTCCTTTAACTGGGGCGGGGTGTCGGGTAAGGTGGGTAAAATAATGACCTCGCTCAATACTCGAGCACATAACGAATTGGTGGTGGATTCCCTACAGTATTACCTAAGCTATTTGGTGCAGGGTAAGTATCGTATGGAGGATATTTATACCAGGGCACCGTTTCGTGTGGATATAGATAAAACAAAAGGGCAGCTATTGGGTAAGCCCATAGGTATTCGTTTTGTAAATGATAGTATTTTTGAGGTGTTCACTACTTTTGAAAGAGATCGTGTTTCGGTGCAAAAGTATGGTGATAAGACCATACAAGGTGTTACTGTTCCCTTGGGCGACTTTAATGAGCGGTTTAAAGTTGGAACACCTGTATATCTTTCTTTTTTAAACTTGACCTTACAAATAAGGCAGGGAGCAAGTGTAAGGCCGGGTGCTGAATATTATATTCAATTTGCCAATTTTGACGGGATTGTGTATCAGTATTCCAGAGCGGTTAGTGCCGCTCCCAGCAGGCAGTCTTCGGCAGTATTAAACTTAGCGATGTCTGGCACCAATAAGGCCAAGATTGTAGATTACTTAAATACTACCGTTGCCATATTGAGTAAAACCGAATTGGAACGTAAAAACCAGTATGCTACTAACACCATTAAGTTTATAGACAGTACCTTAAATGCGGTTAATGTGGATTTAAAGGCCGTGAGCGAGGAAATGGATGCCTTTAGAACCCAAAATAAAATATTTGATGTAGATGTGGAAATGCAGGAGGTGTCGGCTAAACTCAAGGCATTTGATAGGGAAAAAGATGTGGTTAACGACAAGTTGCGTTATTTAGACCTGTTGGAGACCTATTTGCAAACCAAAACCGACTATACCGATATTGCTGCACCCTCCTCTGTAGGTATTGAGGAAAGTAATATTTTAACAAGCGTGGGTAAGATTACCAATTTGGCCATTGAGCGCCAAAATTTGGAAGCAACCACCAAGGAAGGTTCCACTTTGTTTAAGGAGTTGGATAGCCGTATTGATGCCGAAAAGAATGTGCTGTTTGAAATTATTTCGGGCACCAAAAGAAACATTACCATACAGCTAAATACGCTAAATGCCCAAATACGTAAGCTGGAGGCGAAGCTCAGTGAATTGCCCGAAGACCAGCAAGAGTATTTAAAAATACAGCGTAAGCTGGATTTAAGTCAGGAAGCCTACGATATTTATCTGGCCAAGCGTAGTGAGGCCGCTATTGTAAAGGCGGCCAATGTCTCAGATATTTCAATGATAGATGAGGCTAAGGATATAGGGAACCCGCCTATAGGGCCCAACAAGAGCCTAAACTATATGATGGCGCTTATGGTTGGCTTTTTTGCGCCACTGGGCCTCATCTTTATTGTATTTTTATTGGATACCACCATTCATGGCTCGGATGAAGTAGAACGCCTGTCTACTATTCCTATTATTGGGTTGATTGGCAAATACCGTTATAAAAATAATTTGGTGGTATTTGAAAAACCCAAATCGGCCGTTGCCGAATCCTTTAGGGCCATACGTTCCAGTTTACAGTTTTTTTATAAACAGCTACCAAAGGAAGGGGGACGTACGGTTATGGTGACCTCATCGGTAAGTGGGGAAGGCAAGACCTTTTGTTCCATTAATGTGGCTACGGCCTATGCTTTATCGGGCAAGAAAACCATATTACTGGGTCTGGATTTACGTAAACCTAAAATATTTAATGATTTTGACCTTGATAATGATAAGGGACTTGTTAATTATTTTATTGGGGAGGAGACATTTGAATCTGTGTTGGAAAAAACCCATATTGACAATCTACATGTGGTCACCAGCGGGCCCATACCACCCAATCCCAGTGAATTGTTAATGCGGGGTAAACTGGATGAACTGATTAGCACACTCAGGAACACTTATGATATTGTAGTGCTGGACACCCCGCCGGTAGGTTTGGTTACCGATGCCTTGGAGATAGCGAACTTTGCCGATGCCATATTATTTGTGGTGCGCTTGGATTTTACCAAAAAGGGCATGTTGCAATTGGTAAATGCGAAACATCGTAAAGGTGAATTAAAGAACATTAGTTTTATTCTTAATTTTTATAAACACAAAACCAACCAAAATTATGGCTATGGCTATGGCTATGGCTATGGCTATGGTTATGGCGTGTATGGGGAGGCCTACCATGAAAAAGATAAGTCCTCAGTTTTGGGTAGGGTGAAACAATTTTTTAAACGGGTTTAGTTATGATTTTTTAGGGTTTTGTACCTGTTCCTTCGTTGGGAGTCATTTCTGATTCCTCCGTCTAAACGCTATAGCGTTTAGCCACCTCCCTTTGGATAAGGGAGGAGTTTTTTTGGCTTCCTTTTTTTATAAGACTTCAATTAATTGTAAGGCATTAAAAGCACCGTTGTTAAGGGCGTATTGTATGCCGTTGATTTCCTGAAAGAAGGCTACTTTTAAAAAATAGAGTGCATTTCCCGATCCGCTTGGTACCCCAACAGGAGTTAATGCCACTGGTGTTATCGTGTTGTTAATCGCGGTATTAAAGATTGGGCTTAATTGCAGGTCTTTGTCATCGGTAGCAAAGTCAATGTTTAAAAATCCTGCTTCTAAGCTTACATGAGTAGCACCTTCTGGAGCATCTAAGTTTTGTTGGGGTATAAAATCGGGGATGTCAATTTCTCCAGTGGCTGTATTAAGTGTATAATCGCTTAACAGTACACTACTTAAAATGGCATTTTCGTTAAAGTTGAAACCATTTAAAGTCAATTTTCCTTGTGCCGTTGTTAATCCAATAGCGACCTTACGTTCTCCTCTTGGGGAGGTGGTGTCGGCATTCTTTACCTTGGTCATTGTTTGTGTTAAGCGTGAGGTTACCAAGTCGTCTTTAGCATCGGTTAATAAGGCTAAAATAGCCCTTCTCAATTGTTTGCCACTTGTTGCTGCCTGGCCAAATTCGGCACCGTTTTCGCGGGTTCGTGCAAAAGCAGGATCGTTTTTAATGCGTTTAGCACTAACACCGCTTTTGGTTTTTACTAAATACCCTTCTTTACCTTTGTAAAAGGTCAAGTCGTCTAGGGTTCCTTCAATTTTGATAAAACTTTTAAGTTTTGCCATAATAATAAGATTTGTGAGTATCTTTTATTAAGACACTCTGGTTAAACTTTTATGTGGTACTTGATTTGGGGTTGTATACCATATTTTGAATTTAGTAATGTGATATACTCTTTATGTACCGTTGCTAATGTATACTGGATTTATACTGGTTGTATTGAATTACTGTTGTAGGTATTAGAATATGTTGAATTATAAACTATTTAGCTGATTTATTTAAAAAATGGTGTTTTTTATGTATTCTGCTGAAATGCCCTTGACATACATTATCCATACTTGAGCCATACACTAACCGTATGGAAAGAATGCTTAATTGATACTAATTAAAATTTAATCCACATACGAAATACTAATACATTTAGGTGTCTCCATTCAGTTTGATGGCTTGGTGACTGGCCATATAGGTATTTACTTTTTTGAATTGCCCAAAAAAGTAACAAAAAAGTCTAGTGCCTATAGCTTCGGCGGTCAAAAAGGATTTTGAAGTCTAAAACCTATGGACTCCTTCCGTTGGTCGTCAAACAGCATAGGTTTTTTACGTCTTCTTCAATCTTTTGACGCTCGCCTGCCAGCTATAATGCACGTTTTGATGTGTGTATAGACCCTTCCGTCACTTTGTGACATGTTCCCTTGTTGATGGAAAGTGTTTGTGTGGTGGTTTTGAATCCTCCGTCTAAATGCTGCTGCATTTAGCCACCTCTTTACCATGCGCCATCTGGCTCCTTCGCTAAAACAGTCTACTAGACTGTTTTTTTACGCTTGACCCAGGAGGAACAAGGTTGGTTTTACTTTTTTGAATTGCCCAAAAAAGTAACAAAAAAGTCTAGTGCTTATAGCTTCGGCGGTCAAAAAGGATTTTGAAGTCTAAAACCTATGGACTCCTTCCGTTGGTCGTCAAACAGCATAGGTTTTTTACGTCTTCTTCAATCTTTTGACGCTCGCCTGCCAGCTATAAGGCACGTTTTCCCTGTTATTGATGTTGTACCGTGTTTAATTTCTGAACTCCGCCTCATGCTTTTGGTGTGAGCCACCTCTTTATCATGCGCCATCTGGCTCCTTCGCTAAAGTAGTCTACTAGA
Source organism: Aestuariivivens marinum (assembly GCF_022662175.1). Lineage (GTDB taxonomy): Bacteria > Bacteroidota > Bacteroidia > Flavobacteriales > Flavobacteriaceae > Aestuariivivens > Aestuariivivens marinum. Next base: position 1,548,600 of record NZ_JAKMCR010000001.1, read on the forward strand.
CCGTTTTTTTTCGCTTGGCTCGGGAGGAGGCAGTATAATTAGGTTGTATGATTAAATTTTGGATTTTATATTATAGAATTTCTGTTTATAATTTGTTAATTATAATTTTTTTTGTAGGTTATTTTTGTCTAAATTTATATTATTGTAAGAAACAGACTAATTAAAGCTTGTTGTGTTTTAGTTTTCAATTATTTAGTAATGCCCCAAAGCATGCATCGTATTTGTATTTATACGCAAGATATTATTATTTTGACCGGACGTAGTGAAAGTTATGCACGAGAGGTCTTACGAGATATTAGATTGCTTTTAAAGAAGGAACGTCATCAATTAATTACTATTGCTGAGTTTTGTGAGCACATGGGATTGCCCTATGAGGATGTTTTTAATCGAATTAATAAGATTGGAGTTCGTTGATGTCTATAAGGCAGGTAGTATTCAGTATTTAGAGTTTATCATTCAATATTTTGGAGTTGAAGGGTAACTATTTGTATTTTGGGGCTTTTGAAATGTGAATTTTAACTATATTGAGTATATTTATCCCTTAACTAAAAACCCCAAAATATTGAATCGCTCCAGTGATGATACCTGGTTATATAATATCTCATCAAATCGCAAGTTAATAAACTTTAATTTTAAGGAAATTTGGCGCTATCGTGATTTGTTGGTGTTGTTTGTAAAACGTGATGTGATTACCGTTTATAAGCAAACTATTTTAGGTCCTTTATGGTATTTAATCCAGCCTTTATTTACGGCAATAACTTTTACGCTAATATTTAATAAGGTCGCCAATATAGAAACAGGTGCTGTGCCCCCATTTTTATTTAATCTAGCCAGTATTTCAGTTTGGAATTATTTTAAAAGTTGTTTAACGGCTACATCAAATACCTTTAATAGTAATGCAGGTATTTTCAGTAAGGTTTACTTTCCGCGTATTATATCGCCATTATCTGTTGTTATTTCCAATTTAATGCGTTTTGGCATACAACTTTTTATATTTATTATTTTCTTTTTATACTATTATTTAAAAGGTGCCCAAGTTTCTATAAATGAGAGTGTTTTATTGTTTCCGTTATTGGTAGTGATTATGGGGTTGTTGGGCTTGGGTTTGGGCATGATTATATCGTCTATGGTTACCAAGTATCGTGATTTAAAATATCTATTAAACTTTGGCGTACAATTGCTTATGTACACTTCAGCCGTTATGTACCCTTTGGCATTGGTACGTGAAAAACTACCGCAGTTTGCCTGGTTGGTGGAATATAATCCTATGGCTTATATTATTGAAGCCGCTCGGTATGTACTTTTAAATACAGGGAGCATTTCGGTTAAAGGGCTTGGTTTTACTATTATAAGTACTATGATATTGTTATTATTGGGTATGTTGGTTTTTAATAAAACTGAAAAGAATTTTATTGATACTGTGTAGTTATTGAAAAGGAAAATGGGTGTTATTTTAAAAGTTGAAAACATAAGTAAGCAGTATCGATTAGGGTTAATTGGTAGTGGTGCATTGGGTGATGACTTAAAACGCTGGTGGTATAAAGTTAGGGGGAAGGAAGATCCGTTTTTAAAGGTAGGAGAGCTTAATGATAGGAGTACAAAAGGAGATAGCCAATATGTTTGGGCGATTAAGGATATCAATTTTGAGGTACAGGAAGGCGAGGTTTTAGGGATTATAGGAAAAAATGGTGCTGGCAAATCTACTTTGTTAAAAATATTATCCCGAGTAACTGGCCCAACAACAGGCAACATAAAAACAAAAGGGCGTATAGCCTCCTTGTTAGAAGTAGGCACAGGCTTCCATCCCGAACTAACAGGTAGGGAGAACATTTATTTAAATGGTGCCATATTGGGTATGACCAAAGCAGAAATAAAGAGTAAAGAAGATGAGATAATTGCGTTTTCTGGTTGTGAACGTTATATTGACACCCCAGTTAAGAGATATTCTTCAGGGATGCGGGTTCGGTTGGCTTTTGCGGTTGCCGCTTTTTTAGAACCTGATATTTTGGTTATTGACGAGGTGTTGGCCGTTGGTGATGCCGAATTTCAAAAAAAGGCCATTGGTAAAATGCAAGACATTAGTAAAGGTGATGGGCGAACAGTACTATTTGTTAGTCATAATATGGCTGCAGTAAAAAGCTTGTGTACCAGGGGTATGGTTTTGCGACAAGGGAAAATTGCTTTTATGGGTGATACTACTGAAGCAGTAAGCTTTTATTTGAAAGATGGTTTTGAGTTGGAAAATAAAAAGATATTTGATGACCTTTATGATAATGATCTATTTATTTTGCACGAGATTATTGCCAAGGGTCAAAATAAAACTGAAAGCGCCTTAATATTGGAAGATGATGCTCTAGAATTGGTCACTTGTATTACTATTAAATCTTCGTGCCCAGAACAATATCATGTCACTTATCATTTATTTAATGAGTTAGGAGAGCCACTGTTTTCATTTTCAAGTGGAAGTATTGACCTCCTTAAAGGATATAATCGATTACATTGTAGTTTCCCAAAATCGTTTTTACGCTCTGGACAGTATTTTTTGTCTTTTTTTGTTGTTGAAAACAAAAGAAAAGCTGTTTTTATTGAAAAGGATATTATGAGTTTTACTGTTGTTGATGCTAAAAGGGATTTAGGGGTTTATATGGGTAAAGAACCGGGCTATATTAAACCTCAATTAACATGGCAAAACCTTACTGAATGATTCCTGTTACCAAAACATTTTTACCTCCTCAAGACGATTACCAAGCCATTTTAGAGAAGGCTTGGAATACAGGATGGCTGACCAATAGAGGTATATTGGTAAAAGAGTTAGAAACCAAGTTAAATGTTTATTTGGGAACGCAGCATATTTTGGCCACTGCCAATGGTACTTTATCTTTGCAAATTGCCATAAAAGCTCTTGGTTTAAAAGGTGAGGTTATTACAACTCCCTTTAGTTATGTGGCTACTACTTCCAGTATTTTTTGGGAAGGCTGTATTCCTGTATTTGTAGATATCCACCCAGAATATTTAACCATAGATGAGTCCAAGATTGAAGACGCTATTACGGATAAAACAACGGCTATTTTAGCTACTCACGTATTTGGAAACCCATGCCATGTAGAGGCTATCGATAAAATCGCAAAAAAATATAACCTTAAGGTTATTTACGATGGTGCCCACGCTTTTGGGGTAACCTATAAAGGGCAATCAATTTTTAATTATGGTGATGTAAGTACCTGTAGTTTTCATGCCACTAAACTGTTCCATACAGGGGAAGGAGGTGCCTTGTTTTCGCAGAATACTAAATTGTATGAAAAACTGTTTGATTATCATAATTTTGGTCATCATGGCCAAGAGGACATTAAAGGTTTGGGAACAAATGCCAAAATGAGTGAGTTACAAGCAGCTATGGGACTTGCCTTACTTCCAAATATGGCAAAAATATTAGATACAAGGATTAATTGTGTTGAAATTTATAACAATATCTTAAAGGGTTCAAATGTAAAAGCATTAAAAATTAGGGAAGGGACTCAATGGAACTATAGTTATTATCCTATAGTATTTGAGACAGAAACCCAATTACTAGAATCAAAAAAAGTTTTAAATGAAAATAATGTTTTTCCTAGACGTTATTTTTATCCGAGTTTAAATAAACTTCCTTATGTAACTAAACAAGAGGTATGTGTTTCGGAATCTATATCAAAGAGAATTTTGTGTTTACCTTTATATGTAGGTTTAAAAAAAGCTGACATAACAGCTATTTGTAATATAGTTAGACTATGAGTAAGCCTATAATCTTAATTTTCTCAGGATTTAATGAAAGAGCGGTTGTTTCTTTTATAAGAACTCTTGAAAAGAACAAGTTGGATTATATTGTTGTCGCAAAATCTTTTGATGATTTTATCTTTTTTACCACTTATAAAAATAAAGTTATTGCTATTAGAGATGATTTAAGTTTAGATTTAGATGTCATTAAGAAATATATATGTTTAGTAAGGCAAAAAGTAAAGACTACTCATGTCTTCATTGCTCCATCAACAGAGGCTCTAAACCGTTTTTTGTTAAAAGAAAGAAGTCGGCTTGAAGCTATGAAAGTTATTGTGCCTCTTACTAAAAAATCATTATATGATATAATTTCGGATAAATACAGTTTTGGAGTTGTTTGCAAAGAAAATGGAATATCTATTCCTAAAGAATTTTATACAATTGAAAATATAGATTATCCATTTGTAGCTAAGCCTAAGAAGTATTTTTCAAAAGGAGGAAAGACCTTTTCACCTCAACTCATATTTAATGAAAGTGAAAAGGTTTATTTTGTGGAAAACTATCCCATTGACGATTTTTATTTTCAAGAGTTTATTGAAGGGGATAGCCATTATTTGCTATATTACTTTAGTAGAAATAAAGTGATATATAAATTTTCACAAAAAAATATAGTGCAGCAATCAGGCGGAAAGTCAATAGTAGCTGCTACTTCGTCTGATTTTCATTTTTCAGATGAATCAAAAAAATACGAAGCTTTATTTTTATCTCTGAATTTCAGGGGGTTGGTTATGGTTGAAGTTAAACAAAAAGAATTCAAAAATTATATGATTGAGGCAAATCCTAGATTTTGGGGGCCATCACAATTGTTTGTAGATGCAAATGCCAACTTATTTGAATCTTTTTTATTCGATTACCAGTTTCTTGACAAAGCACCAACATTTAACAATATAGCCAAAAATAAAAAGTATTTTTGGCATGGAGGGTTTATTAAAAGCATAAATGAACTAAATTCTTTAGTTTATTACAGCGATAAACGTTTTAGTATAACAGATTGGTTGGATTCTGATGTTTATAAGAGAGAGGACGCTTTAGAGTATTATAAAAAAGAAGTTGGTGGATAAGTTAGAAGCGTTAAAATTGCTTTATGAAAGTGAAAGTAAGCATGCCTCTTATCAGGTGTTGTCTGATAGGCTAAGTAGGCTCATGCAATTGCCTAAAACCCCTGCTATATCCAGATATGAAAAGGAACGCTTAAACTTTATATTGCAGTATATTGAACCCATTAACAAGACCATTATTGATATTGGGGGCAACACAGGTTTTTTTTCTCATGAATTTTTAGAGGCAAATGCCCACCATGTTACTTATTTTGAAGGCAATAAAACACATGCCAAATTTGTTGATTTAGCCTCAAATATTTTAGGGTATCATGAAAAAATCGAAATTATTGATGATTATTACACTTTCGAAAATAATAATGACACACATAAATTTGATGTTGGGTTACTATTAAATGTTTTGCATCATGTTGGTGATGACTATGGCAATAAAAATTACTCCATTATACAAGCAAAAGAAAAAATTATAAACCAACTTAATTTTTTAAGTTCAAGAGTAAGTACGCTTATTTTTCAATTGGGCTATAACTGGAAAGGAGATAAGGATAGGTGTTTGTTTAACAATGGGACAAAACAAGAGCAAATAGATTTTATAAAAGAGGGGATTGGTAAGTATTGGAATATTGAAACAATAGGTGTTGCCGTTGATAAAAAAGAGGTAATAGTGTATGAGCCCTTAAGCGAAAATAATATAGAACGTAATGATCGTTTGGGAGAGTTTTTGAATAGGCCTATTTTTATATTAAAAAACATTTGTCATGATAAAAACTAAGCCCTTGGTAAGCATATGTTGTATTACATATAATCATGAAAAATTTATTGAGGAGGCATTAGAGGGTTTTTTAATGCAAGAAACTAATTTTGAATATGAAATATTAATTCATGATGATGCTTCAACAGATAAAACCAAATCAATTATTGAATCTTATGTACTAAAACATCCTGAAGTAGTATTTCCCATTTTTCAAAAAGAAAATCAATATTCTCTTGGGGTTAGGGGAATTATGGCTCGATATAATTTTCCACGTGCCAAAGGCAAGTATGTTGCCTTATGCGAAGGCGACGATTATTGGACTGACCCCTTAAAATTGCAAAAACAGGTGGATTTTTTGGAAAAAAATAAAGAAATTAATATTTGCTTCCATAGCGCACAGGTTTTAAAAAACAATATACTAGATGCATATGAGATTCCAGAACCGTTTGAAACCAAAGCGTTTGAATATATAGAGTTATTAAAATACTATAATTTTATTGCAACAGCAAGTATTGTGTTTAGAAAACCAGAGGAATTAGAGTTGCCTAAATGGTACTATGAATTACCGTTTGGAGATTTAGGACTTTATAAAATAATATCCGATAATAAAAAAATACAGTGTATAAACGAGTTTATGAGCGTGTATCGTGTTCATCATGATGGTGTCTATTCTAAGCTTTCCCAAGCCCAAGCTAGGTACCAGTTTTTAAGGTTTTATAAAACAATATTTAATGCATTGAACAAAAAAGAGAAAAGTATTGTAAAAGAGAAACTAAACCAGTTGTATTTAGATTTAGCAAGCTTGAGGTTTAAGAAATGGCCAAAGCTTCAAGTAGGTTATTATTGGTATCTTCGATTTAAGTTTTGATTTATTTTATGAAGCATGCCCTTTTAATTACTGCCTATAAAAATTTTGATCATTTGAAAGATGTCATTTCTTTTTTTGATAACAACTTTTGTGTCTATATCCATATTGATAGGAAAATTAAAGTAGAACCTTTTGATATTGACCAGTTAAAGGGGTTTGCTAATGTTAAGCTTATTTCAAGAAAGTATAGGGTTAATTGGGGAGGGATCAATCATTTAAAATGTATTTTACATCTAGCAGAACAAGCCCTGTTAAATAAGGAAATTAGTATGTTTCATTTAATTAGTGGCCATGATTATCCCATAAAGAATATCTCTTATTTTCTCAATATTGATACCGGAAAAAATTATTTAAATTATCATGAATTGCCATCTGAAAAATGGAAGGAAGGTGGTTTAAATCGGTTAATGTATTATAATTTTTACGACCTTATTGATGCCAAAAAGCACAGGGATTATATCTTTAAATTGATTGACTTCCAAAAAAAAATACATTTTAAACGACGACTTTCCAAAAGGCTTCCCAAGTTATTTGGTGGTGAGACTTGGTGGACCCTTAACAATAGTACTTTAAGATATGTTTTAGATTATACGCATGAAAACCCAAGATTTTTGAAGCGATTGCGACATACTTTTTGTTCAGAAGAAATTTATTTTCAGACCATTATTATGAATTCACCTTACGCTTTAACAGTGATTAATGACAGTTTGCGCTATATTGATTGGAATACCCGTAATGGGAACCATCCCGCCAATTTAGATGAGAGTGATTTGAAAAAAATAATAGCAAGCAATAAACTATTTGCTAGAAAATTTGAGTTTCCTGTATCGCAAAAACTTAAGGCTTGTTTATTGAAAACTTTTAACGATTAATGTCGCATGTCTCAAACCCCACTAGTAAGTGTTATTATGCCTGTTTACAACTGTGAGCTTTATGTAAAGGAGGCTGTTGAAAGTATATTGTATCAGACTTATGAGAATTTTGAGCTTATAATACTAGATGATGCATCAACAGATAATACGGTTAAAATTGTTTCTGAAATCAAGGATTCTAGAATTAAGTTTATTAAAAAGAACATTAATACAGGCTATACGACTAGCTTAAATTTAGGTGTTGAGCTAGCCAAAGGCAAGTATATTGCCCGAATGGATGGTGACGATGTTAGTTTGCCTGAACGATTTGAAAAACAAGTTGCATTTTTGGAGGAACAAAGCGATGTTGTTGTTTGTGGTGCTTGGTATATCTCTATTGGTACAGGTGTAATAAAACCATATCCAGAAATGCACGAGGCTAATAAGCTTAGATTGTTGGAGGGTACTTGTTTTGCACATCCCACTATTATGTTAAGGAAATCTGTTTTAGTAGAAAATCAATTGAAATATGATGTTTTTAGTGAACCGGCAGAGGATTATGCTTTGTGGGTAGATTTATTACAATATGGTAGATTTTACAATTTACAAGAACCCTTACTGAAGTACCGTATCCATGATAAACAAGTCTCACAAGAACGAAGGGCTATGCAAATAGAGAGCAAACTTAATACACGCATTCGATTATTCCAATATTTAAACATAACCTTTAGTGGAATTGAGCAGGATGTATGGAAAAAAGTATTTAAGGGTAAAAGTTTGGATTTTAATGGGTTAAAGATTTTAATAAAAAAAAAGAAGCAGCTTCTTAGGGCTAATAAAACTTTAGATTTTTTTGACAACGATGGTTTAAAAGCTTACTTAAATGCTCTGGAATATCAATCTGTAAATTCCTTTTTTTTGGATCGAGATCGATTTAATCCGCTTGTATATTTTGAGTATTTGAGTTTATGTCATATATCTTCTTTTAGATTTTCGTTTAGAACCCATATTATTTTTTTTGTAAAATCATTATTATTCTTTACTAACAAAAAATAGTATATTCACTACTTGAGCTATACACCATTGTATTATGAAAGTACTGTTCTGGTTAAATAAATTTCCAACTTTTTCAGAAACATTTATTAGAGATCAAATAATTGCTTTAATAATACAAGGTATAGATGTGCTTATTTATACTAACTATAAAGGCATAAATCAAGAGGAAATAAAAGCTTTACATGGGTATGAAGCCTATAAGCTTCAAAAGAAGCATATTGATATTGATGCGTCCACACCAAAAAATAAGTTTTTTAGGGTAATGCTCTTTATTTGGATATTGGGGATAAAAGGGTTTAGGCATGAATATGGTAAATGTTATAGGCGGTCATTGGATTTTTCCAGTTTTAAAAAAATGAAGCGATCGCTTAATACCTTCTTTAGGGTGCATTACCTTATAAAGCACCGTATTGATATCATACATGCGCATTATGGTACCAATGGTAATGAAGCTGCTATCTTTAAAAAAGTAGGGCTGCCCTTAAGGTTGTATTCTACATTTCATGGTTATGATATTAGGTTAGGTGTAAAAAAAGGGGGGGCAATCTATGCAGATCTATTTGAATTTGGCGATGGGATATTTGCAATATCAGATTTTAATTATTCAAGGTTGTTGTCATTTGGGGCATTAAAGGAAAGACTTTTTAAATTATCTAATGGTATAGATACTGCTTTTTATAAAAGGGAAAAGGCGATTTCTAAGGCGGGGGTTATAAATATCTTGACAGTTGCCAGATTGGTGGAAGAAAAGGCATTGCATATAGCTATACATGCCATTTGTAAATTAATAGCGACAAGGGCCAATTTAGATTTAAACTATATGATTATTGGTGAAGGTGTTGAGCGTTTAAAACTGGAAGATTTGATAGAAAAGCTTGGTCTAGGTCATATTGTAAAACTGTTAGGAGCTAAAGACTCTGCGTATGTGGCAAAATTAATGGCGACTTCAGATTTATTTCTTTTGCCTAGTAAAGCAGAAGCTTTGCCGACTGTATTGTTGGAGGCGCAGGCTAGTGGGATGGTTGTGTTGGCAACTAATGTGGGAGGCGTAAAGGAAATAGTGCGAGGTGGGACTGTAGTGCCGCCTTTGAACATTGATGGTTTTTGTAAAGGTCTTAGTATGTTGATAGATGGGCGAATGAACTGGGATGAGTATAGCCGATTGGGTAGGGAATATGTAGTAGCGAACCATGATATTTACAAACAAACAAAGCATCTTGTTAATATTTATATGGGTTATTAAAGAAAAGATTCATGAGATTATTTCTTAAAAAATTAGCATTATTTTTAGTTCCTTTTGTTTTGCTGGGTATAGTAGCCGAAATTAGTTATACGAAGTCTGGAGGGGATTTAAATCGATTGGGGAAAATACCTTACCCTAAAGATTATAGAAATCAATTTCATGAAGTTTTTAATCAAGAAAAAAGGTATCATGAGTTTTCTGAGTTGCATCTAGATTCTGTGCAGTATGTAGATGTTTTGACCATAGGCGACTCTTTTTCCCAGCAAGGGGCTTATGGTTATCAAAATTATTTGGCCATTGAACAGGGATTGGATGTAGTGAATTTTGATTATAAAACATTTGCGCTGGAAAATTATAAGCCTCTTCATTTTTTATACCAAATGCTTAATAGTGATATTTTTGAACATGTTAAGGCTGATTACATTATTTTGCAAATTGTAGAAAGAGACATCCTTAGACATTTGAATGATTTAAATGAAAAAAAAGGCTTGACCATAACTGATCTATTTGAGAATATAAAAGCTGAGTTGTCTTTAAATGAGAAGTATCAAAATAGTACTTTTAGAATGAGAATGAATGATATGGTGCATTTTTATCGTTATGGTTTGTTGTATTGCTTTAATGATCGTGCTTTCGAATCTTCTGTGTATAAAAAAAAATTATCTAAGCCTCTTTTTTCGGCCAACGAAGATATGCTCCTTTTTTATGATCGAGATATAAGTAATATGAATAATTACAGCAATGCAGAAAATGTTAAGCAATTTAATAACATTCTTAATCGGTTAAATATAGAACTTAAAGCTCTAGGCATAGATTTAATCGTTATGCCATGTGCTGACAAATATGATATATATTATGACTATATAATTGGTAATAGGCATAGGGAAAACCTATTTTTCGAGAATTTAAAAGTGTTGCCCAAAGACTATTTGTATATTGATACAAAGGCTGTGTTAAAACCATATATTGATAATGGTGTTAAAGATGTGTATTTTGCGGATGATACGCATTGGTCACCAATTGCAACTAAATTGATTGCTGAAGAAGTATATGGATTAATTCAATGATAGCAAAATATTTTTTTAAACCAGTATGTGGCTTTTGCTATATTAGCTTAAATTGATCATAAAAAATTGATACTTGCAGAAACTTTAATATTTAATAGTATGTCTGCTTTTAAATTAAGCAGAACTGACAATTAAAGTTTTAAGTAGTAATTTTATACCAAAGTTTATCTGATAGATTATTATCGTTGTTTAGATAGTTGATTAATACTAGTATAAGTTCAATAAATAGAGAATCACTTTTGAATCCCTGTAAGTCATATGGCAGAAAGATTAATGAAAATATATAAAGAAATTAAAAAGGTTTTGTTAAGGGTCCCTCTTTTTTTTTATTACATAAAGGGTAAAAATTTTCTAAATGACCCATATTATATTGAAGGAAGAAGGCAGGATAAAATTGAAATGTCCAAAAGACCTTTGCGCACAGATATTATTAATTTTATCCTATCCCAATTTTCGAGAGAAACCTTGTATTTAGAGATTGGTGTAAGAAATCCTAAAGAAAATTTTAATAAGATTAAGGCAGCAATTAAATATTCGGTAGATCCTGGGATTGAGTTTAAAGAAAATCCAGTAGATTTTAAATTAACAAGTGATAATTTTTTTAAAGAATTGTATCAAAATAAGATTTTAAGTCCAGACATTAAATTCGATTTGATATTTATTGATGGTTTACACCTAGCCCATCAGGTTGATAGAGACATTGCAAATTCTATGAATTTTATTAAAGATGATGGATTTATTGTTCTTCATGACTGTAATCCTCCTACAGAGTGGCATGCTAGGTATGAATACGATTATAAGTACACACCATCATTTTCTAATTGGAATGGTACCACTTGGAAGGCTTTTATGAAATGGCGTGCTAATTCATCTGTTTTCTCATGCTGTATAGACACTGATTTTGGGGTTGGAATTTTATCTAAAAAGAAAAATATAGGCCAATATCTTAATCACAATATGGAGTTTTATGAATACCCAGAATTAAATAAAAATAGGATTGAATATTTGAATCTATTAAGTTTTTCAGAATTTAAGACCCTATTTTAATTGCATTATATTTCACTGTATTAAGATATAACTTATGAATTCTCCTTTGGTTTCTATAATAATCCCTGTTTATAATCGTGAGAAGATTGTTACTGAAACACTGAATTCCATTATTGACCAGTCCTATAAGAATTGGGAATGCTTAATTATTGATGATCGCTCAACAGATAATTCTGTTGAGGTTATTAATGCAGTAATTCATGAAGACCAACGGTTTAAACTATTTATAAGACCTGAATCAAGTTTAAAAGGGGCAAATGCTTGCCGTAATATTGGATTGATAAAAGCTACAGGAGACTATGTGATTTTTTTCGATAGCGATGATTTGATGACTCCCAATCATTTAGATGTTAAAGTATCTGCATTGAAAATGGGTACCTTTGATTTTGTTATAACTGAGACAAGGTGTTTTAACAATGAACATTTAAACAAAGCTCGTGAAAAGCAATACATGTTTAATTCAAATGACATTTCTGCCCTTAATTATATAACCCACAAGATTAATTGGTTAACCCGTGATGTTTGCATAAAATCTAAAGTTGCCAAATCCATAAGGTTCAATGAGAATTTACACTCTGGCCAAGAATATAATTATTTTTGCAAACTGGTTTTAAAAACTACCCATGCAACTTTTATAAAGGAAATAGTAACCTTGGAACACTATCATGACAATTCAATAAGAGGGTTACTTAGAAAAAACAGAATAAAACAATCCCAAGGTTATTTAAGTTCCTATTGGTATACATATTTGGAGATTAAGAACGAAGCTCCAAAAAAAGCAAAAGCTTTTTTGATTTACCGCTGTTATAGATTTTTAGGCCAGCTTTCCTCAAGGAATAGATTGTTTGAAAAAAGTATAAGAAAAGCCATTTTAAAAGAATTTGGTGCGAAAGGATTGTACTATATATTTCGATTGACTTTAAAAAGAATTGTATGAAAATAGCCGTTTACACTGGCCTATTTGGAGATAAGGATGCACTGCAGCCTCCATTGAATTATAGTGATGATAGCAACGTAAGTTTTTATTTATTTACCGATACCGTTAAAAGTATATGGCCATATACAACCGTACTAAAGCCCCAATTGTTTAACGATGTATCCAAAAATGCATTTTATTATAAAATAATGGGGGATGCTATTTTAAAGAACTACGACGTTTTAATATGGCACGATGCAAATATTCAATTAGTTTTTGATAAACTTCCTGATTTGATTGATTTAGGAAAAAAATCTTTTTTGACCATGTTTATGCATCCAAATCGTGATGATTTTTATAGTGAAGCAATGAGTAGTATTAGGATCGGCAAGGATTTCTCATTACGGATTTTAAGACAAGCTATATATTATTTTATTAATGGCATGCCAGCTCACGCAGGCATGTATGCTACAGGCATTATGGTTAAAAACCTAAATATTGATTCTGGAAATTTTTATCCGTTTTGGTGGGAACAAACCTTAAAGTATAGCCGCAGGGATCAATTGTCAATTGTTTTCACCATCTATAAAACCAAGCAAAAAATAAATGTGATAAAAGGTAATGTTTTTAGTAATGAATTTTCTAAATACCATCTTCATAGATACGATCACTATCTTGAAAAAAAGTCCATTATGCAATATAATTATTGGTTTTTAAAAGATTTTTCTTTTTTAATGGTAAAATTTTTAAGAAAACTTAAGAAGTTAATATAATGTCCAATAGGAATTAGTTAAGTTAACGAAAAAATAGAAAAACATGCAGCCACTAGTTTCCATTTGCATCCCCACCTATAACGGTGCTAAATACATTGCAGAAGCAATGACCTCTGCAATAGCCCAAACCTATGCTAATTTAGAGATTATAGTGTCTGACGATGCTTCTGTTGACAATACGCTGGAAATAGTACAATCTTTTCAAGTGAATACAAGCGTTCTATTGTATGTTTATCAACACCAGCCACAAGGCATTGGTGCCAATTGGAATTATTGTGTTAAACAAGCTAAGGGCGAATACATTAAATTTTTGTTACAAGACGACATCCTAGAACCCGATTGTATAGCACGGATGGTGGACATGGCTCAAAAACATCCTAATATTGGCCTAGTGTATTGTAAGCGGCAGTTTTTATTCGACACCTTAACGCCCAAAATTCAAGATTTTATTGGCTTTTATGGTGATTTGCATAGCTATTGGCAAGATGTTTTGGTTATGGAAGGGGTAATAAACAGCAGGGTTTATTTAAAAGATCGTCAATTTTTAAATAGCCCTAAAAACAAAATAGGTGAGCCCACTGCCGTCCTTCTAAAGCGTGAGTGTTTTGATACTATAGGTTGGTTTCGTGAAGATTTACAACAAGTATTGGATTATGAGTATTGGTACCGGGTTATGGTACGCTACGATGTGGGGTTTATTAATGACACATTGGTTGGTTTTAGATTGCATGATGCCCAAGCCAGTTCCCTAAATAAAAATAATGGACTTCAAGAACAACATTTATTATTTACGAGTTATTATAAGCATCTATTTTGGCATTTGCACTCTAAAAACCAATGGAAATTGCTTAAATTGTACCATCCCGTGTTTAAAACCATGGTTAGATTAAAGCATTTTTTGAAAGGATGATCCTTGACTATTTAATATTTAAGATTCTTCCCCCGATACATCGGGGTCTGAATGACAAGCACATTCTCAAGTTAAAAACATTGGTAAACTTAAAACAATTTTTTAATGTCTAACCAACTGCCCCTAGTATCGATAATATTACCTGTTTATAATGGGGAACGTACCTTAAGGGCTACTTTAGAAAGTTTACTTAGGCAAACCTATAGCCATTTTGAATTGTTGATTGGTATTGATGGTACACATGATGGTTCTCAAGCTATTGCTGAAGATTTTAAGGATGCCAGAATTAAAATCATACAGCACCCACAAAATTTAGGATTGGCACATAATCTAAATGCACTTATACAAGCCAGTGCACCGCAGTCCGAATTTTTAGCCATGGCCGAACAGGACGATATCTATGTGCCAGAGCGGCTGCAATGGCAAATAGAGGTCCTGCAAGACTATCCCGAAGTAGGTTTGGTATCCGGAATCGCTGAGTTTGTTAGTGAAACCAGACGCGATTTGTTTCCAGGATTATTGGCTCATGGAAAGCAATTCCCTCAAGGGGATGCCTTGTTTAAGTATTTATACGAAAACCAACTAAAGGTTGTGAACACTTGTATGATGCTTAGAAAAAATACCCATTTAAAAAATAATTTGGCCTTTAAAAATACCTATGGTAATTTTAATGTAGATTGGGATTATGTGTTGCGCTTTGCTTTGGTATCCCAGGTATATGGTATCCCCAAAGTGTTGGTACATATGGATCGCACGACGCAAAGACAATCGGTTACCACAAATACATGGGGACAGTTAAAAGCCTCTAGGCAATTGTTAAAAGACTTTAAAAAGGAGTTTCCAGAATTAGTTAACAGGAAGTTATACTTTAAAGCATTAAAAACACATCGAAAAATTGAGTTGGGAAATCGCCGTAAATTAGGAACTCTTTTGTTCGGTATCTGGCATGCTTTATGCTATCTCGATGACTATTTTTTAAGATATATTTTAAAACGTAAAAGAAAGCATTTAAAATTAAAAAAATCACAGTGAAAAGTTATTCTAATCTAAACATAAATCAGAAAAAGTTATTTTGGAAGGAAAATCCTTTACACGGAGAAATTGACATTAATATTGATGGTATTGTAAATTTTAAAATGTATAATGAAAATGACGATACAGTTGTAAAGGAATTGTATTGGACTGGATTTAAAGGTTGGGAATATACAAGTTTGATGTTGTGGAATGATCTTTTAAAAGTTAACAATAAAGGTATTGTTTACGATGTGGGAGCCTACACAGGGATATATTCTTTAATAGCTGCAAAAATTTCTGAAAACAACAAAGTCTTTGCATTCGATATACAGGAGAACACTTTAGAAAGGCTAAAAAAGAATTGTGAGTTAAATAAGCTAAAAAACATTAACTTGGTTAGAGCCGCGTGTACCAATTTCAATGGTATAGTCGATTTTTACTTTTATAAAGAACAAGGAATAATTAGTTCTGTAGCTAGTTTAATCCCAAAAAAAATGAATGACCACAAAGATGAAGTAAATGCAATAAAACTTGATGGTTTTCACTCAAGAACAATTGATAAAAACCCCGTTAGCCTTGTAAAAATAGATGTTGAAGACGCAGAGCAAGACACTTTGAGAGGCATGCTAGACATTTTAGAGCATGACAGACCTGATGTCCTAGTTGAAATTAACAACATAAAGAACCTAAGTAAAGTTAAGAGGTTATTTCCAAGGTATTATAACATCTATGATATTGACGAAAACAATTATTCAATTAATCGGTTAATGTGGTTTTCAAAACCCAGTGAGTTTCGAAATTATTTATTTACAACTAAAGACAAAAAAGAAATTAAAGAACTGTTCTCAGGTCTTGTTGTATAAAGCAAAACTATGTTAAACATGCAAGTATGTATAATTTCAGGTAGGTACCCTGCCACCACATTTAGTTCTGCGATAAACCATAAAGTTTATGCAGACTTATTTGGTTATACCTACATTCACTGCAATTACCCAACTAAAACAAGAAACCCCTACTTTAATAAAATTAATTACATCTTACAATATATAGACCTTTACGACTATATGGTTTGGATTGACGACGATGCTTTCTTTGTCGATTTCAACAAAGATATCATGCTTTTTGCTCCACAAGAAAACCACTTTATTTCCCTATGTAAAAGTCCATCGTTCAAAACATTAAAAACCTATTTGAGTTCCGGGCAATTCATTTTAAAGTGCAACACTATTTCAAAACAATTCTTGTCGGAAGCTTTAAGTTTGGATTTAGGCCTTGTAAAATCATGGTGGCGTAAAGAATTGGGCTATTTTACCAACGGGGATCAAGACGCTATAATTTACTTATTACATGAAAGGCAAGTCTACAAAAACCGTTATATGTTGCATGATTATAAAGCATTTAATAGTAGGTGTGAAAATCTTTTTGAAAAAGACATCCATAAACCATTTATAATCCATTTCACAGGTAGAGGCCCCACTAAACAAAAAAATCTTCTTAATACACAAAAAAGACTGAATTTACATGCTTCATTAGTTCCAAATTCTATTTTAAAAGAGTATGGAATTGATATAAAGGAAATATACGATTACAAAAATGATAAAGTTAGTTTTAGATTAATATTAGCAAAAGTTAAGAAAAGATTGAAAAAATGGTTAAAACCTTTATAAATTATCCTAGTTATTCTTTACCACAGGAGTTAATGCAAATCTTGAAGAAGTATTCGTATATATTCAATCCTAGCCTAATTCTACATAATGGTGTTGGGTATTTAAGTATAAGGGTATATGAAGATAAATCTGAAACCATTTTAGGGCTTATTTTTGTTTGGGATGATGCTGGGAATATTGAGCAGCTAAACTTGTCTAGATATTTTGAAGATAATGAAGGAATACATAAAGTTGCGGATCCGAAATTATTCATAATGAATAATAAAGTTTATGGGACGTTTAATACAGGTGATGCTATTAAAGACTTTAATCATCTGGTGCTATTTCAATTAGAGAAAAGTAGAATTTTTGATTATAAATTTTGTGGTTATAATGAACGCTATAGAACAGAAAAGAATTGGGCGTTTTTTATTGATGAAGAAGAATTATATGCGCTATATAATTTAAGCCCTCTAACTATTTTAAAAGCAATTAAAACTGATGAGAACTATATAGAGTTTGAAAAGTGTTTTTATGATAAAACCCAAAGTTTAAAGAATTATTCAATAGGCACTCAATTGGTAAAGGTTAAAGGCAAGTTTTGTTTTATAGCTCACAAAAAACTTTATAGAAAAAGGAAAAGGCTTTATTTAGGACGCATCTGTATTTTGTTTTTAAAAGACTCGCCTAAGATAGCCGTTAAGAAATCTTTTTTAATTCATTCATGGAAATCTTTATTTGGAAGTAAGTTTAAGTTTAATAAAAATTTAATCTCTTGTAGTTACTTTTCTGGATTATCCTTAGATAGAGAAAATATTATTGTTGGTTATGGAATAAATGATGTTGATTGGAATATAGTAACTTTAAAGCAAAAAGAGTTATGGCTTTAAGGACTTATTATTGGGATCAAAGAAATGTGTCACTTTTTAAATATTATAGGCATAAATTTAGAAATCCTAAACATTTGGTTTTTAAAAAGGGTAATGCAGGTGATATCTTTAATATCGATTTAATAAAATATTTGTACAATGAGTCGGCAATTAATATAAAAAATAAAGGTAATCGATTATTGTTGGTAGGGTCAATAATTAGTAAGATTAAAGAGGGAGATATAATAAATGGTGTTGGATGGAAAGGGAATGATATTCATGAAGATAGAGATTTAATCAAATCTTTAAAAGTTTATGGAGTCAGAGGGCCTTTGACAAGGTCATTGTTTGAGAAGTATGGTACGGACTTATCTAATTTAAAATTCGAATATGACCCTGGTCTATTAATAAAGGAGGTATATAATCTAAACTTAAGCAGAAGCTCTGAAAGTCAAGTTATTTTTATTCCACATTTCATGGATACAAATGTTTATAATGGAAAATACCCTTCGGGGATAAAAGTTATAAATGTTGATAATAGCCCAAAGAAAATTGCAAAAGAGATATTAAAATCTAAGCATGTTTATGCCTCATCTTTACATGGTATAATATTTAGTCATGCATTAAATAAACCATGTACATTTGTGAGACCTCAATCCAAGGAACCAATGTTTAAGTATCGTGATTATTTCTTGTCGATTGATAAAGAATTGCCAGAACCGGTCAGAGATATTTATTCTGTTAATTATATTTTAAATAAGGCTACTACCCTTGAGAGAGAGATTGGTTTGAAAGATTTTTATTTTCCGGAAAAGGATAATTTAAAAAAGTTGGGGGTGATTTATTAGATAATTCATTATGAGAATATATATATTATCCAAAGAATGGGCAAGACATGGTAATAATTCGGGTTATCAGCGTATTGTAAACTATCTTACCATAGCATTTAAATATCCTAAAAGTTTAAAAATACCTTTTAAATTAGCGTCGTACCTAAAAAGGAAAACCCGTGTTTTAAACTATAGAAGTGAAACCATTTCTAAGGAGTTGTTTATTCTTTTTAAGGTTTTTAAGTCAAAACAGGTCCATATCTTATATGGGGATATGGATTTTTATTTTCTACATTATTTAAAAAGGTTTCCTTTTAACCTAAGGAAGAATACCTTAGTAGCAACATTTCACCACCCACCTTATGAATTAGAAAAACGATTGCATTATAATAGGAAAAAGGTGCTTGGAACCTTAGATAAAATCATTGTAATGGGGCCAAATCAAATTTCTTTTTTTAAGAAGTATTCAAATGCGGATATTAAGTTTATACCGCATGGAATTAATACCGAAATTACGAATAACTTAAAGCCTATTGAAAGAAAAAATCAATTATTATTAGTGGGTACGTCCCATAGAGACCACCAAAGGAATAGTGACATCATGAAAGCACTGGCAAACGATTTAGATGTTAGTTTTGTAGTCATCATGTTTATGGAACATGCCAAGTTATATAAGGATTTACCTAACGTAACATGTTTAACCCATAATGTATTGGATAATGAATTATACAATTATTATGCATCTTCAAAAGGGCTTTTAATGTCCTTGAAAGATTGTACGGCATCCAATGCCATTCTAGAAGCAATGGTGTATAAATGTCCATTAATCATAAATAATGTTGGTGCCGTAAAGGATTACCTTCCTGAAGGGTCTGGTGTTCCTGTTTTTGAAACCGATGATATACAAGGAACTCTAGATTATATTAAGAAGTTATTGAATGATGATAACTACATCAACGAGATGGTTGCAAACCAGCAAAGGTTAGTGGAAAATTACAATTGGACAAAAATTGCCAAAGAAACAGAAGACTTTATCTATTCCAAAAAGAATTAATTGAACAAAAACTTAACCACACAGCGTTATTGGGAAACCTATTATGGTAATAATCATGCTAATAGGCAACATATAATTAAGGTATGTTCGTTTTATGATTTTTATTGGGATATTTTTTTTAATACTACAAATACTCCTAGCACATCCCTTATTGAGATTGGCGGTTTCCCGGGACGGTATTTAGCATATTTGGCTTCAAAATTTAGAGTATATCCTACCTGTTTAGATTTTAATTCTGACCTTAGTCAAATTAAAGAGTCTTTTAAAGTGATGGGAGTAGAATCGTTTGAGATTCTCCAGAAAGATTTTACCGTGTATCAACCTCAATCAAAATATGATTTTGTATTTTCAAATGGTTTTATAGAACATTTTAAAGATTTCAACCATATATTAGATTTACATGTAAGTTATTTAAAACCTCAAGGGTGTATTATGATTATGATTCCTAATATGAAAGGGTATATAAAATACTATAAACTATTGGTTGATAGGAGGAACCTTAAAGTTCATAATTTAAAATGTATGTCTTTAAAAGTATTTAAGCATTTTGCCAAAAGGAATGGTTTAAATATTGTGGAACTAACTTATTTTGGAGGTTTTCCTTTTAGTGTGCATCAAAAACTGAATTTAATACAAAAACTAATTTTTAAGATACATAGATTGGTGTTTAAATTCTTTTTGAATACGTATGTAGAAAAGTATCCATCAAAATATTTTTCATCAACCATTATAGGAATTTTTGAAAGAAAACAATAAAATATGTGCGGCTTCCTTACAGAATTTAGTTTTAAGGGCGACCTAAGTAATCCCGATCATTTTGAGGTGCTTTTGGCCTTGTCGAAACACAGGGGGCCAGATAATACACAAATAGAGACAGGACACAATTACCGGTTAGGGTTTAACCGTTTGGCGATTATAGACCTGTCTGAGTTGGGAAACCAACCCATGTGGAGCCCAAGCAAACGCTACCATGTGGTGTTTAACGGTGAGGTTTACAACTATAAAACGTTACAAGAGCAATACCAACTCCACAATTTATCTTCGACTTCAGATACTGAAGTTTTAGTTCATCTATTGGATATACTAGGTGTCCACGAGACTTTAAAAGTTCTTAACGGAATGTTTGCCCTTACTGTTATGGACGCCCAAACGCAAATCATCTATTTAGCCCGCGATTTTGCTGGTATCAAATCGTTGTTTTATGGTATAAACGATAAGGGACTCGTGGCCGCTTCACAGTTTAACCAAGTGTTTCGACATAATTGGTTTAAAGCTCAATTAGAATTACGCCCCAATGTTATTAAAGACTATTTTGGGTTTGGTTATATGCAGGCACCTAACACCATTTATGAAAACATATACCAAGTACAACCTGGTACTTGTATTTGTATAGATTCCTTAGGCGAGTTACAACAGTTTTCGTTTTGCCAGTTTCCAGATAAGATAAATGATCATTGTGAAGATAACATTGAAAGTACTGTAGAACAGCAATTGCATGATGCGGTAAACAGGCAATTGGTAAGCGATGTGCCCTTGGCCAGTTTTTTAAGTGGAGGTATAGATAGTCCCTTAATAACAGCCATAGCCAAAACCCATAAGCCCGATATTGAAGGGTTTACCTTATCGGTCGACGATCAACGTCTGGATGAAGGTTTTCAGGCTTCCCGTTATGCCGAACAACTTGGTATGGTCCACAAAGTACATCGTGTAACCGAAACAAATATTTTAAACGAAGTCGATCATCATTTTAAGTATCTATCTGAACCTTTGGGCGATTTTTCCAGTATTCCCAGTTATGTAATCACTAAGGCAGCCTCTAAGGGACATACCGTAATGCTTTCTGGCGATGGTGGGGACGAATTGTTTTTTGGATACCCCCGTATGTTGGATGTTATAAAAAAACGATGTTGGTTTAAAGTCCCTTTTGGTATTAGAAAACCCTTAGTGCGATTTAGTAATAAATTAGGCTTAACCCGTACTTGGGCACCTTATCATTATAAAACGCTTGACGAATTTATTCAAGCTAAGCATACTTATATTTTTAAAACCGATTTGGATGCTCTTTTTAATAATGACATTGCTTTTTCTGAACCCATACAACTACTTTACCGTTTTGATTCCAAACGCCATTCTAAAGCCCTTTTGGCCCAATTACGATATAATGAGTTTTATGGCCACCTACAACGGGTGCTTAAAAAAGTAGATTTAATGAGTATGGCCAATAGTATGGAAGTTCGAGTGCCTTTTTTGGATAAAGAGGTTATTAAGGTGGCTTTTCAATATCTTCCCAAGTCCTTTAAAGCAAAAAAAGATTTGAAAAGGCTACTTAAAACCATGATGGGTAATTACTTTGATGCTACAACCATAAATAAAGATAAGCAAGGTTTTACAGTACCGTTAAGCGATTGGTTGCACCAAAGTTTAAAGCAAGATGTTGAGCAGTTAGTTTTTAACACACCGCTTTATGGGGCTTCCTGTTTGAATGAAGAAGCCATAAAAGACTATGTCAAACGGTTTTACAATAAAACGCACGACAATGACTGGGGCGTTTGGCATGTTTATGCCTGGCAGAAGTGGGCCAAAGTACAGGGGTTGGTTTGAAATGTCATTCTGAGCTCGGTGCAACCGAGCGTGAGAATCTTTTGGGTTGGAGTTTGGATTAAACAGATTGTTACGTCGCCCCAATTTATTGGGACTCCTCACAATGACGTTTAGGATTAGGCAGATTGTTACGGCACTGGCGTGCCTCACAATGACGTATTGGATTGTGTTTTCAGGCTTAATTTACACCGTTATTCTGAACAGAGTGAAGAATCTTAAGACTATATCCAGAAGTTGGTTTTGTTTGATGTTTACATTCAAACTCCCCTTTCTTTCACTGGGTGAAATGCATTCCCCTCTTTATCTCAAGAGGGGAGCTGTTTTGTTTATATATTGTGCTCCTCCTTTAAGTTTAAGGGAGGTGGCTGAATACTAAAAGTATTCAGACGGAGGGTTTGCAAATACTGAATATAAATTTTATTACCATCTTAACCACAAACACCATGAAAAACTAGATTAATTTGATAATTGATTTATCTTTAACGTGATAAATAAATTGAAATCATTGAAAATAGCCATTTACTCAGGATCCATACCAAGTACCACCTTTATAGAAAATTTAATTAAAGGAGTGGCTTTAGAGCATGAAGTGTTATTATTCGGTAAACAAACAGTGCCTACAAAGTATAAGTCACCCAACATAAAAATTTATGGAACTCCAAAAAATAAGATTGTAAATGTAATGATTACCCTGTTTAGGGTTTTAACGTTGATGATATTATATCCTAAGCGGTTTGCACACCTTTGGAAAGAATTAAAGCCCTATTCGGGATGGCATAAAAGGAGGCATGCTTTATCAAGATTGGTACCTGTAATACTTCATAAGCCAAATATTTTTCATATTCAGTGGGCAAAGGATATTAAGCAATGGGTGTTTTTAAAAGACAAGTTTGGTGTTAAACTATTGTTAAGTTTAAGAGGGGCACATATAAATTATTCTCCTATAGCAGATGTTGAACTAGCAAATACTTACAAAGCGTTATTTCCTAAGGTTGATAGGTTTCACGCTGTTTCAAAAGCGATAGCTATAGAAGCTCAAAAATATCAGGCAGATAAAGAAAAAATAGAGGTTATTCATTCTCCGATAGCTAAAACGACTTTTGATGCTTTTAGAGTTTTTGAAAAAAGTAATACGAATTGTTTTCGTATGGTATCCATAGGGCGTTTTCATTGGAAAAAAGGTTATAGTTATGCTATAGATGCAGTAAAACTTTTAAAGGAACAAGGTGTTCAAGTGCATTACACGATTATAGCTTCAAATGCAATATCTGAAGACATTGTATTTCAAATCCATCAATTAGGGCTTGAAAATGAGATTACCATTTTGGAGGGGATGCCACAAGATGTATTGTTTAAAAAAGTACAGCGTTTTGATGCTGTAATTCTGCCTAGTTTGGAAGAAGGGATTGCCAATGTGATCTTAGAAGCCATGGCATTGGGGGTTCCAGTTATTTCAACGGATTGTGGTGGCATGACTGAGGTGGTTATTCCTAATAAAACAGGATGGTTAGTGCCTGTACGAGATCCAGAATCTATAGCGAAAGCGGTGCAAGAGCTAATGCAGATGCCTGAAATCGAGTTGCAACGTATGACTTTGAATGCACACCAATTTGTTAAGAAAAACTTTAATGCCGAAGCCTCGATTGCCCAGTTTTTGGATATGTATAAAAGGGTTGTGGGGTGATAATTAGAGATTCTTCAGTCGGCCTTCGGCCTTCTTCTGAATGACAAAATGCGAACTCCCCGTCACGCCTTATGCCCATCCGCCATCTCGCCCCTTCGCTAAATATATCCACTGGATATATTTTTAACGCTCGGTCGCCCTCTTTGGAAAGGAGGGGAGCTTTTAGATTATTGGGCCTATAAAAAGGCATGTGTGTTCTATCTATTTTCTATATTAGTGCATTGATATGACCGATATAACCACTCCCATTATCCCAACGCACCAAACCTTTGCAAAGGTTAAGGCGCCTCATGAGTTAAACCTAGAGGCCATTTGCATATTTGCAGCCATAGGCTTTTTTTTGGATAGGGATACTTATTGGAAAGATCAGGCGGTTTTATCTCCCGCATCGCAACATACCTTGGATGGTGATGGTTATTTGATAGATTCCAAACCATGGTTTAAGTGGCACAGCAACCCGAAACCAGTATCCTTTTCTGAAGCCCTTGATGAATTTATAAGCTTATTTGAAACCATTGTTAAGGAGCAGACCAAAGACCAACGGGTTATATTGCCGCTTTCGGGAGGCTTGGATAGTAGGACCCAAGCGGCCGCATTGAAACAATTAAAAGCAGACGTTTTTAGCTATAGTTATGCGTTTGAGAATGGCTATCCCGAAAACAAAATAGCCCAACGTATAGCTGAGGTTTGTTGTTTTGAATTTGAAGATTATGTGATTCCTAAAGGTTACTTATGGTCGGTTATAGATGATTTGGCCAACATTAATAATTGTTATTCCGATTTTACGAGTCCGCGGCAAATGGCCGTTATAAATAACCTACAAGGCAAAGGGGACGTGATTTCCTTAGGACATTGGGGTGATGTGCTGTTTGATTCCATGAATCTACCCCAACTGTCTTTTGAAGAAACTGTAGAAGTACTGCCGAAAAAACTTATTAAACGAGGAGGACTCGAATTTGCTCAAGCCTTATGGCAGTATTGGGGTTTACAAGGTAACTTTATGGATTATCTTCGATCTAGAATTTCAGGGCTGTTGTCCAAAATTGATATTGAAGATACCAATGCCAAATTACGGGCGTTTAAGAGTCTGTATTGGGCACCACGATGGACTTCCGTGAGTTTGTCAATGTTTGAACGTATTGCTCCCATAAGCTTGCCCTATTACGATAATAGGCTATGTGAATTTATATGTACCCTGCCAGAATATTATTTAACAGGGCGCCAACTGCAAATAGCTTACATAAAACGTTATGCGCCGGCATTAGCTAAAATTACGTTGCAGGACCATCGCCCCTTCCATTTATATAATTACCATTTTGATAAAGTGCCTTATAATTTGCCCTATCGTTTCCTTAAAAAAATGCAACGGGTTATTTCATCGATTAAGGGATTACCTTATGTGCAACGGAATTGGGAACTTCAATTTTTAGGGCGCTCTAACCAAGAAGAGTTATTAAAACGTATAAACAATCGTGATTTTAATGATTTTATTCCAAAGGAGTTGGTAACAACTTATAACAATGAATTTTTTAATAAAGACACCTTACAATATGCACACCCTATGAATATGCTTTTGGTATTATCCCAATTTTATAAAACCCAGGTTCATGGCTAAGCGTATTAAGATATTATTTACCATCCCTAATTTTGATACTGCCGGCAGTGGTAAAGTCGTGTATGATTTGGTAAAAGGTTTGGATAAAACAATCTTTGTGCCTGAAATATGTTGCTTTCATGATAAAGGGGAGTTTTTTAATGAGGTTGCCGCTTTAGGGATTAAAATCCATATTTTTAGATTTGCCCAACCATACAGGCCTTTTTTAAGTTTACCGTTTCGAATATTAAAGATTTTTCGGTTTTTTAGGAAACATCAATTCGATATCATTCATTCCTGGCATTGGAGTTCAGATATTACCGAGCCTTTAGCTGCAAAATTAGCGGGAATCCCCTTTATATATACCAAGAAAGCTATGGGTTGGGGCAATAAAGCATGGCAATGGCGTACCCAGTTGAGTACTCAAGTGATTGCCATTAATACCGATATGGTAAATACCTTTTTAAAGCCCTTTAATTATAAAGTTGTTTATATGCCCTTGGGAGTCGATATCAATTATTTTAAACCTCAGCCTCCTTCCGAAACTTTGAAATCAACTTTAAATATCAAAGACTCAGATTTTGTAATTGTATCTGTTGCTAATCTAGTGCCAGTAAAGGGCATTGAGGTCCTGTTGGAAGCTGTAAATTTATTAAATGACGAATCGATAAAAGTATTGATTATTGGAGATTACCATAACACTTACGGTCATGACTTGAAGCATAAATATAAAGGCAGTAATGTTCAATTTCTAGGGAGGCACCAGGATGTACGTTCTTATTTGGCTTTGGCCAGTATTTTTGTGATTCCTACCTTAGATATAGGCAGAAAAGAGGGTTTGCCCATTGCCCCAATGGAAGCCATGGCTATGGAGAAAATAGTTATAGGTTCTAAAATTTCGGGTATTGTTGATATTTTAAAACCATTTGATTTTTGTTTATTTGAAGCTGGTAATGTTACCTCTTTAATAAAAATTATTAATAAGGTTATAGATATGACCAGTAATGAAAGAGAGTCTTTGGAAGAAACTATGCGTATTTCTGCAGTTCAATATTTTAACATTAACCAATGTGTTTTAAATCATCAAACACTTTATACAAAGTTATTAAAGCTATAGATTATGCTCTTTAATTCTTTAGATTTTGCTCTTTTTTTACCTATTGTTTTTTTACTCTATTGGTTTGTTTTTAGACGACATTTAATATTACAGAATGCTTTTATTGTAATTGCAAGCTACCTGTTTTACGGCTGGTGGGATTGGCGATTTTTAGGACTTATAATCTTTAGCACTATTGTAGATTTTTTCGTAGGGTTTTTTATGGCAAAACAGTTCGATGCTAATACCAGAAAAATTCTACTATTGACTAGCATTATTGTAAATATTGGTTTACTAGGTTTTTTTAAGTATTACAATTTTTTTATTTCAAATTTTGTAGAGGCTTTTTCACTTTTTGGAACAAAAATCGAAGCGAACAGTTTAAATATAATTTTACCAGTAGGAATTAGTTTTTACACCTTTCAAACCTTAAGTTATAGCATAGATATTTATAAAGGTAAGTTAAAGCCCACTCAAAATCTCATTGCTTTTGCTGCTTTTGTTAGTTTCTTTCCCCAGTTGGTCGCTGGACCCATAGAACGTGCCAAGAACTTATTACCCCAATTTTATAAAAAACGAAATTTTGTCTATAATCAGGCTGTTAATGGACTTCGACAAATTTTATGGGGCTTATTTAAAAAAGTAGTTATAGCGGATAACTGTGCTCAGTTTGTTAATTTGATTTTTGACAATTATACTAATTATTCAGCAAGCACTTTGTTGCTAGGTGCCGTGTTTTTTGCGTTTCAAATCTATGGTGATTTTTCAGGTTATTCGGATATAGCCATTGGTACCGCTAGATTGTTTGGATTTGACTTAAAACAAAATTTCGCTTTCCCTTATTTTTCAAGAGATATAGCCGAGTTTTGGCGTAGGTGGCACATTTCGTTGTCCACTTGGTTTCGTGATTATATTTACATTCCATTAGGCGGTTCAAGAGGTTCTAAACTACAACAAGTTAGAAACGTATTCATTGTTTTTTTGATCAGTGCTTTTTGGCATGGTGCCAACTGGACTTTTATTGCATGGGGTGCATTACATGCATTTTACTTTGTTCCTCTTTTAATAATGAAAAAAAACAGGGCCCACCTTTCTATAGTTGCTCAAAACAAGAGAATGCCTAAGATTAAAGATATTATATTGATGTTGTTGACTTTTGTATTGACTACATTAGCTTGGGTGTTTTTTAGGGCAGAAACCTTGTCGCAAGGCTTTGATTATATGGTTGGTTTATACAATGATTCTTTATTTACTATACCCCAAGTAAGACCTACTTACTTAATTATATTTATAGCTGTATTCCTGATTATTGAATGGTGTGGCAGACACAGTTTATTTGCAATAGAACATTTATGGCTAAAATATCCTAGAATAGTTAGATGGACATTATACTATATTATAGCTATAAGTATTTTTTTATATGGTGGTAAAGAACAGGAATTTATTTATTTTCAATTTTAATATATGAGAATAGGAATTGTACTTGCAAAAACACCACAATATTCTGAAACCTTTTTTATATCAAAAATAAAGGGGCTTCAAACAAATGGTTTTGATATAACTCTATTTGTACAAGACAAACACCCTGATTTTTCTTTATGCCAAGTAAGAATAGCTCCAAAATTCTATAAACAAAAACTGTTTAAACAATTATTAGTATCCGTTTGTTTCCTCTTTAAATTCCTAGTTTATTATAAGCGGTTTAGGCGTTTTATACAATTGGAACAACGGGCTGGACGACTACTGATACAAAGCCTAAAAAACGCCTATAATAATGTCCATATTTTAACCGCTAAACTCGACTGGTTGCATTTTGGTTTTGCTACCATAGCCATACAGAGTGAACATGTAGCAAAAGCCATAGGAGCTAATATGACCGTTAGTTTTAGGGGGTTTGACCTTGATGTTTATCCTTTAAAACATCCAGGATGTTATAATTTACTATGGCAACGGGTGGATAAAGTGCATAGTATTTCTATGTATTTATTACAAAAGGCATATGCCCTTGGTTTACCTAAGAATATACCACATCAAATCATAACTCCGGCAGTAGATTTATCACTTTTTAAAGAAGAGCCATTTGTGAAAAATAATCCCGTTCGGTTTGTAACCGTGGCACGTTTGCACTGGATTAAAGGATTACAGGCTACTTTGGAAGCTTTGGCCTTGTTAAAAGCTAAAGGAATGGATTTTAAATATCATATTATAGGAGATGGACCAAAATATGAAACCTTAATGTTTACCATTCATCAATTGGGATTATCCCAATACGTAGCACTTGTTGGAAAATTAGCCCATAAAGAGACTTTAAAGGAACTGGCACAAGCCGATATCTATATTCAATACAGTTACTCTGAAGGTTTTTGTAACGCTGTTTTAGAATCGCAGGCCATGGGCCTACTATGTGTGGTTTCAGATGGAGGTGGTTTGCCTGAAAATGTATTGCATGAGAAAACTGGATGGGTGGTTGAAAAAGGCAAACCAAAAAAGTTAGCTAAAACCTTATTGGATATAATAAATTTGTCAGAAGCTCCAAAAAACAAGATTAGAAATCAAGCTAGAACAAGAGTCATTGAAGCGTTTGGTTTAGAAAAACAAAAAATGGAATTTTGTAACTTTTTTACAACCTAATTAATAATGAACTATAGAAAACTCATTTCAAACCCAAAGCCCTATTTACAAAAACTTTTAAGTAAAATTATAAACGGTTTAAGAGTCTGTTTTTATAAAGGAAATGTGGTAGTTTGTGAAATATGTGGTTGGCAAGGGCAACATTTTTTTAAGGGAAAGTGCCCTAAATGTAATTCCTTACCACGTACACGCCTTGTTCCTTTTGCCTTAAAGTACTTTGGTTTGTTAAGTGAGGCTAAAAAAATATTGCATGTAGCTCCAAATTTAAATGAATACCACTGTTTAAAAAGCCTTATTTCAAAAGAGGCGCAATATGATAGATTAAATAATAGGGCTGTTAAGCATATTAACATTGTTGAAGATTTAACAAAGTTGACATTACCTAATGATCATTATGATTTGGTTATTGCTTGGCATGTATTAGAGCACATCCCAAATGATTTGAAAGCAATTTCAAATGTGTATAGTATATTAAAATCTGGAGGTAGGTTTTTGGTCAGTGTTCCTATTTATCCTATTGATAATGAAACGACCTTTGAAGATGAAACATTGCCTTATTATGATTATGAGAAAATACATGGACATGATGACCATTGTAGAAGTTGTGGTTTAGACTACTTCAAAAGATTTGAAGCTATTGGTTTTAAAACTAAAACTTTAAAGGTTAAAGATTTAAAATTAGATTTAATTAATACATATGGATTAAGTAATCACCATCTGGTTTGGTGTTTTACAAAATAGAGATGCTTTTTAAATTATTAACATACTTACAGCCGACACATTATTTTGGATTGCCTAGACAAAATGGTAGCTTTGTGTTTCCAGATGTCTCAACGTTACCTCCTGGTGATTTAAATTATGCTTTAATAGATAAAGACTATTGCTCTGAAATAGCTAAAAATTATGATGTTTCTTGGCAGCTTATACAAAAAGGCTATATAGGCCAAGAACAAACCATAAACACTATTGAAGCTATCCCTATACAAGATCAATATCGCTTTATTCGAAAATATTTCCATACAGCATGGGTGGCTTATGTGTTGGCTCTACGGTTACTAAGTTTTAATAACCCTTTTAGGGAGTTACAAGCCTACTATTCCAGCCGATATATCAAGCGAAGTAGGTATTTAGAAACCCCTATTCCTTATCCTAATTGGAATGGTTTTCAATCTAAACTACTGGAAAGCAAGCCTAAAATTAGTATTATTATTCCCACCTTAAACCGATACAATTACCTCCAAGATGTTTTAACCGATTTAGAGCATCAAGATTACACCCACTTTGAAGTTATTGTGGTGGATCAATCTGAACCATACGAGGCTTCTTTTTATAGCTCTTTTAAATTAGATATGAGGGTTTATCGTCAAAAGGAAAAGGCCTTGTGGTTGGCCCGTAATACAGCCGTTAAAGCAGCTCAAGGCGATTATTTACTGTTTTTTGATGATGATAGCCGTGTTGAACCCAATTGGATTAGTATGCACTTGAAATGCCTGGACTTTTTTAAAGCCGATGTGTCTTCTGGGGTTTCTATTTCAAAAATTGGCGATAAGGTTCCTAAAAATTATTCTTTTTTTAGAATAAGTGACCAGCTGGATACGGGTAATGCTTTGGTGAAAAGAGCGGTTTTTGAACAGGTTGGTTTGTTTGACCGTCAGTTTGAAAAACAGCGCATGGGCGATGGCGAGTTTGGGTTACGTGTGTTTTTGCATGGCTTTTTAAATGTGTCGAATCCTTATGCCAAACGATTGCATTTAAAAGTGGGCTCTGGGGGGTTGCGCGATATGGGCAGTTGGGATGCTTTTAGAACCCAAAAATGGAATGCGCCCCGTCCCATACCCAGTGTGCTCTATTTTTTTAGACGTTATTTTGGAAACCAAAGAGCTAAACTAGCTCTTTTAAGGCTGGTGCCCCTTTCTATAATGCCTTATCGCTTTAAAAAGAATAAACCTCTATTGGTATTGGGTGCTTTGATATCGATTGTACTTTTACCTTTGGTATTGTTTCAGGTTATAAAATCTTGGCGTTTATCTACTTGTAAATTAAAACAAGGCCCATTAATTGATACTTTAAAGTAATGATAAAACCTAAGCATATCCTTATTGTGAGTTCTGAATTTCCACCACAACCCGGGGGTATAGGCAATCATGCCTATAATTTGGGAATGCAGTTAAGTAAACATGGATATGGAATTACCGTAATAAGTGATTCCAGATCGGTTTCTGGTGAACTGGAAGCTACGTTTGATGCTGCATTGCCCTTTAAAGTGATTCGCATTTCAGTATCGTTTATTCGATCCTTTATGTATTTAAAACGCCTGTATTTTTTATGGCGCCATATAAGACATAACGATATGGTTATTGCTTCGGGAAAGTTTTCTTTGTGGAGTGTGGGGGTGTTTAGCTTGTTTTTTAATAAAAAGTATTTGGCCATCATACATGGGTCTGAGGTTAATTTAAAGTCAGTTGTTTTTAGGAAGTTAACGGCAATGGCCCTGAGACGTTTTCGGTATATTGTTGCCGTTTCAAACTATACCAAAGGTTTGGTGGAGCAATTTAAACGGGATTGTATTAAGGTCATTCCTAACGGGTTTGATGCCTCTAAATGGACAGATGAACCACTAGACAAAAGTTTGCATTTAAAGGGAAGTCCTAAGCTTATTACTGTTGGTCGTATTTCTGAACGCAAAGGGCAGATAAACGTTATAAGGCACTTGCCTGAATTGCTTAAGCTGTTTCCGGAACTTCACTACCATTGTGTGGGCATTGCTAATTCTATGGATGCTTGTTTAAAAACGGTTAAAGCGTTGGGGCTTGAAGATTATGTTACGTTTCATGGTGAAGTAGCACACCAAGAGTTGAAACAACTCTTGATAGCTTCTGATATTTTTGTGATGCTAAGTGGTGAAACAAAAACAGGAGATGTTGAAGGGTTTGGTATTGCTATAATTGAAGCCAATGCATTGGGAATTCCTGCTATTGGCGCAAGGGGAAGTGGGGTAGAAATGGCTATTTTAGAAGGTAAATCTGGAATTCTCATTAATCGAATGGCTGCCAAAGCATTTATTAGTGCTATATCTAATATTATGCACAACAAATCAAAGTTTAAGGAAGCGTCTGTTTTATGGGCTGAGCAACATCGTTGGGATAAGGTTGTTAAGCTTTATATAGATACTATTAATGCGTATCCTTAACTATTTTTTGGCTAAATTTAATTTTAATCCTCTGTCTAAATACTATCGAATTTATTGTCATTCAGAACGAGCACAGCGAAGTGAAGAATCTATTCTAAGAGGGATGCTTCGCTCCCTTTGTCCATTCGCAGAGACGTTTTTGAAATGAGAGGGTTTTTTTGAACCCTCCGTCTCACGCCCATGGCGTAATCCATTTCCCTTCACTTCGAGTGCCTCAGTGACCAGCAAGGAAGAAAGGGTGTTTTATTACGGTAAATTCGAGTTATATACGGTATTAATCATTAGAGGGGAATGAATCCAGTCGCAGGGCTGGAGAAATGGGCGTTTGATTTTATTAATGTTCTTTTTTTCATTGCCAAAAAAAGAACCAAAAAAGTCTAGTGCTTATAGCTTCGGCGGTCAAATCTGATTTTGAAGCCTAAAACCTATGGGCTCCTCCCGTTGGTCGTCAAACAGCATAGGTTTTCACGGCTTCTTCAATCTGTTGACGCTCGCCTGCCAGCTACAAGGCACGTTAGGTTGTTTCATGTCTGAACCCTCTTTCTAAATGGAGTTCCATTTAGAAAAGAGATACTTAGCTCCACAGCGTTTCACTCTGCATGACAACGTTTCTTTCATTCAGAATAACCCTGTCATTCAGAATGAGCACAGCGAAGTGAAGAACCCATTCTAAGAGGGATGCTTCGCTCCACAGCGTTTCGCTCTGCATGACAACGTTTCTTTCATTCAGAATAACTCTGTCATTCAGAACGAGCACAGCGAAGTGAAGAATCTATTCTAAGAGAGGGCTTCGCTCCCTTTGTCCATTCGCAGAGACGTTTTTGAAATGAGAGGGTTTTTTTTGAACCCTCCGTCTGAAGACGTTGGCCTTTATTCACCTCTTTGCCATGCGCCATCTGGCTCCTTCGCTAAAACAGTCTACTAGACTGTTTTTTTACGCTTGGTCCGGGAGGAACATTTGTGGCTAGACTATGGGGTATGATATAAACTAAGAAGTTTTGGATGGTATAGCTAAAAATAGTTTTTAGATTTAAATAAAAATAGCAACTTTGCTTATTAACATGAAACTGGCTATTATATCCCATACTGAACATTATAAAACACCTGATGGTACAATTGTAGGTTGGGGACCAACGGTAAATGAAATCAATCATTTGCTGGATATTTTTGATGAGATATACCATGTTGCCATGCTACACGATACACCAGCACCTGCCAGTGCTTTACCCTATCAATCCGATAAAATTCATTTTGTGCCTGTGCCTACTGTTGGGGGTAAAAACGTATTTGGTAAGTTACATATTTTATGGTATGGCTCCCAAACCATTGGTATTCTTTCAAAAGTACTAAAACAAGTAGATGTGTTTCAATTAAGAGCGCCAACAGGTATAGGCGTGTATTTGCTTCCTTACCTTACGTGTTTTGTTAAAAAACCAGGCTGGTATAAATATGCAGGGCATTGGAACCAGAAACATCCACCAATGGGTTATGCCCTGCAGCGGTGGTTATTAAAAAATCAATCACGAAAGGTAACCATAAACGGCTTTTGGGAGGGGCAACCCAAGCATCACATAAGCTTTGAAAACCCCTGTCTTACAGATGAGGATATTGAGTTGGGAAATACCATAAGGCAACAAAAGGATTTTAGTGGACGGCTGTCATTTTGTTTTGTGGGTCGTCTGGAACGGGAGAAAGGTGTGGAACGCATTATTAAAGCATTTTTGGAACTGGCTAAGGATGAACTTGATCGGGTTGGAACCGTGCATTTGGTTGGGGAAGGTAAAGAGTCCCGATATTTTAAAGATTTAGTAAAGACCAGTTCAATTCATTTTATATTTCATGGGGCATTACCTAAGAACAAAGTCGTTGAGGTGTACAAACAAAGCCATGTGTTTTTATTGCCTACTACGGCTTCGGAAGGTTTTCCAAAGGTAATCGCAGAAGCGATGAACTTTGGTTGTATTCCAATTGTTTCACAATGGTCATCTATAGGCCATTATATAAAGCACAATGTTCATGGGTATTTGATGCAACCCGTAACAGTTGCTGTTTTAAGTACCCTTTTACAAAAGCTATTATATTTGCCTGAAACCAAATGCAAATCGTTTATGGACCATGTTCCTTCCATTGTATCACGATTTACGTTTTCCCATTATAACTACCGAATAATGACAGAAATTTTAAACAGTATTCCCATTGACGCCCAGAATTAGAAAACATATTAAAGACCATTATGTGTTGGCCGTGTTACTGCATGTGGCCCTTGGGATTGTACTATATGCTTTTGAACCCCTGTCGAAAGTTTATTTTTTAGTGGCTATGGGGTATTTTATTTTTAGAATAATCTTGACACCAAATGCCTATAAGGCGTATTATGTGTTTTTGGGTTGTGCCTATTTTTCTGGGGCCGAGGTCTTGTTTAGGATGACCGATGGCGGAATGGCCTACGAGGCCTCAAAATATTTGGTTATTTTATTTATGTTGATGGGCATGTTCTTTAGAGGTGTAAATGGCAAAGGCTATCCTTATTTTATTTATTTAATTCTCTTGGTTCCCTCCATTTTAGTTGCGTCTACAACCTTAAGTTTTTTTGCGAATTTTAGGACCAATATTGCCTTTGTGTTAAGTGGTCCGGTATGTTTGGGGATTGCCGCTTTATTCTGTTACGAAAGAAAGGTAACTAACAGGCAATTGCTAAACATTATTTTGTATTTGGCCTTACCCTGTATTACAATGACCACCTATTTGTTTTTATATAACCCAAGTATTAGGGATACTCTATCGGGAACAGCCTCGAATGTCGCTATGTCTGGTGGGTTTGGTCCCAACCAAGTATCTACCGCATTAGGCTTGGGCATGTTTGCTATGGTAGTTAGATTGTTTATGAAATCGCCAACGCTGTTTTTAAAGGTGCTTAATGTAGCCCTTTTGGGAGCTATGACCTTTCGTGCTATTGTTACCTTTAGCCGAGGAGGTGTATTTGCAGCAATTATTGTAATAGGGGCTTTTTTGTGGACGCTGTTTTATAGATCGTCCCATAAAATGAAAACCCAAATTGTGATATCTTTTGTTTTATTGTGTATTACAGTAATGGTGGCCTGGACGATTAGTTCTAGTCAAACCAGGGGGTTGATAGATAAACGCTATGCCAATGAAAATGCACAGGGGATTAAAAAAGAAGACATTACAACCGGCCGTATTGTATTGTTTCAAGAAGAAATAGAGGGCTTTTTAAGCCATCCGTTTTTGGGTATTGGAGCGAGTCGGGTTAAGGATATACGAGTAGAACGGGATAACAACCCATTGCCCTCACATAATGAAATAGGACGTTTATTATCGGAACACGGGTTTTTAGGAATAATTATTATCATGATATTAATTATAAAGCCCTTAGGGTATAGGACAGCGAACAAACGCAATTACTTTTTTTATGCCTTTCTCTGCTTTTGGTTTGCCACCATTAACCATTCTGGGATGCGTATTGCAGCTCCAGCCTTATTGTATGCATTGGCGCTTTTAAACGTCGTGCCCGAACGGGTATTTACGCGCAGTCTTAACAAATAATCTTGATCTCATTTGCCATTTTATTTATAGTATTTTATGTGCAAATAATTAGGGTTAAACGATAAGATTATTTAAAAGTCAAAATGTTTTTCTAACTTTAGCAGGATTACCAGTTGTTTATATGCTTCGTATTGGAAAAAAAATAAAATGGATTTTTAAAAGGCATCCTTTCTTGTATTATGTAAGATTCAAACTTTTATCCAAAAATGTTAGCAAAGAAGAATTGGGTAATTATTTTTATAATACCATTAATGCAAAGCATGCGATTCCTAAAAGTTTTGCTGTGGTCAGTGCATTGGCTTTAAAGGAAAAACGCGAATTTAATGACTTTGATAAAGCCCTGGCATTGGCGCGTTGGCTGCGTGTTAATATTAAAGGAGGGCGGGGGCTTAGCCTATCGTCTGAAAAAGCATTAGAAAAAATGTTGGCTGGTGAAGGGGGTGTCTGTAGCGACATGGCGCAAATATTCAATAATTTTTGTGTAGTTAATGATATAAAAGTACGTGAATGGGGCATTACCTCATTTCCTTTTAATTCAGAATTTGGAGGGCATGCCTTTAATGAGTTTTATTCGGAATCCTTACAAAAATGGGTGTTGATAGATGTGTCTAAAACCCTAATGTTTTATTTGGAAGGGAGCCTAGTGCCCTTATCTGTAATGGAATTGTTTGAATGTAATAAACGGAAGAAGCCCATTGCATTCAAATCGTTTTTAGAGACCAATCCACCTGATGTGGACCTTATAAATTTTTATTATTTGCAACGGGATCGGGCCCCTTTTTTAATTTGTAATTACCATAGTAAAACTTACGATGTCTATTTAGATAGGTTTATGGCTTTATGTCCCGTTTTTGTGATCCATTTTTGGCTGTACCTTATCCAAAAGAGTTATTATTACCTTTTCCCCCTAGACGATTACAAAAATGAATTGGTTTACGACAGGTGATTGTTACTTTTACATTAAGAGCAAAGTGAATCTAAGCCAAGAATCTTTAGCTTTTAACTTTTTGAAGAGATAAATTTTCTCGTACCTTTAACTGTATGATATCACTAG
Source organism: Aestuariivivens marinum (assembly GCF_022662175.1). GTDB lineage: Bacteria > Bacteroidota > Bacteroidia > Flavobacteriales > Flavobacteriaceae > Aestuariivivens > Aestuariivivens marinum. The sequence continues at coordinate 1,585,780 of NZ_JAKMCR010000001.1, forward strand.
TGTATATTGGTAATAATTTGGTCACGCATGGTCGCAATCTAACAAGTATTGGGCAATTGGGGCCTTTGCTGGAACAGGAAGGTTTCTTCATAAGCTATGCGTCTTCAAAAACCAATAAATTTGTGAGATTATGGGATATGTTAAAAACATGTGTGGTAAATAAAAACCATGCCAACTATGTGCTTATTGATACTTATAGCACCTTAAACTTTTGGTATGCTTTTTTTGTATCGCAATTATGTAGGTTCTTAAAGTTAAGCTACATACCTATATTGCATGGTGGTAACTTGGAGTCAAGGCTAAGAACCAATCCCTTTTTAAGCCGATTAATATTTAAACATGCTTTTGTAAACATAGCCCCATCGGTTTTTATAAAAGACAGTTTTAATAGGTATGGTTATTCAAACCTTGAATATATCCCCAATACGATTAAAATTGATGAATACCCCTTTAGGCAAAGACCTATGGATGGAGCAAATTTAATTTGGGTACGATCCTTCTCAAAAATTTATAATCCCGAACTGGCTGTAAGGGTATTGCAGGGGTTAACTGATAAAGGTGTAAAGGCCACACTCTGTATGGTTGGGCCCGATAGTGGTGATGGTAGTTTAGAAGCTACGAAACGGTTAGCTGAAGCACTACAGGTTTCGGTAAAGTTTACAGGTGTGTTGGATAAACAGCAATGGACAGCCCTTTCAAAGGATTATAATGTATTTATTAATACCACCCATTTTGATAATATGCCGGTTAGCGTTGTTGAAGCCATGGCCTTAGGGCTTCCAGTTGTTTCAACTAATGTAGGTGGAATGCCCTATTTAATTACACATGGTAAAGATGGAATTCTTGTTGATTCAGAGAATGAACACGAGTTTGTTGACGCGATTATGTATTTGATGGCCAACCCAAAAGCGCTTAACCAAATGGTAGAAAATGCACGTTATAAGGCTGAGTCTTTCGATTGGCGTGAAATAAAATCGCAGTGGATTAGTATTTTAGAATAAACATGGTCTTGTCGTTTTAACATAGTATATTTACATATTGCTATCATATCTTTATTAACATGCCCAACCAAAGTATTCATTTTAATATATCTGAGCGTAAGGTACTGCTTCGAATTTTCGATTTGGTATTTGTGTTAGGGGTACTTTATTTGGTGGGTTACCTTTTTGACTTTGATTACTTTAGTTTTACTAAGGAAAACTGGACCTGGGTTTTGGTGCTCATCTTGTATATTTCGGTGTTTGGAACTGTTTTCGAACTTTACGATTTGCAAAAATCCAGTAAATTGGAATTGGTGGCTTCTAATATTGTACTAACAGTATCCTTAACCGTTTTATTTTATTTATTAACGCCGTTTTATACACCGTTTTTACCAGATAACAGATTGCAAATCGTCTACTTTTACTTTTCAATTTTAGTGGCTTTGCTTCTTTGGCGTTTTATGTATATCACGTTTATTGTTTCGCCACGATTTTATAAAAAAGTACTGCTGGTGGGTGAAGTGTCTAATATTGAGTCGATTATTAATGCTTTTAATGAGGCCGATCCCAATTATAAGATTATTGGTTTTATAAATTGTGAAGTAGAACAAAAAGAAGGCTTACGTTTTTTAGGCATTCCACAATTCAATTCCAATGAGATACATAAAGTGATCAAGGAGCATAATATCAAGGAAATAGTTGTGGCCACCTATAATTCGGAAAATATAACCCAAGACATATACCATACCCTTATCAACCTTTTGGAAACCGGTTTTTCAATAAAAGAGTATACCCAAGTTTACGAGGAAATGACCCATAGGGTTCCAGTACAATTTGTAGGTAAGGATTTTTATAAATATTTCCCGTTTAGTAGAAGTAACCAAAATAAGTTGTATCTATTTTTTAGACGGTTAATGGATGTTTTAATTGCTGTTGTAGGTGTTTTAATTGGCATTTTACTGATACCATTGATTTTTTTAGGAAACCTTATAAGTAATAAAGGGCCCTTGTTTTATGTTCAGGATCGTATAGGGAAAAACGGAGATGTATTTAGGATGATAAAGTTTAGAACCATGATTAAAAATGCTGAAGATAATGGCGCGGTATGGGCTAAAAAAAACGATTCCAGAATTACAACTTTTGGTAAATTTTTACGAAACACTAGATTGGACGAATTTCCACAGTTTATTAATATTTTAAGAGGGGATATGAGTTTGATTGGCCCCAGGCCAGAGCGTCCGCACTTTGTTCGTGAATTGTCACAATTACTACCCTTTTATGAAACCCGACATATTATAAGACCAGGGCTTACGGGCTGGGCGCAGGTAAAAACACGTTATGGTTCCTCGGTAGATGATAGCTTGCTTAAATTACAGCACGATCTGTATTACATAAAACATCGCAGTTTTTTTCTAGATTTCAATATCTTAATGAAAACTATTAGTACAGTTGTTTTCTTTAGGGGACAGTAGTTTTTTAGTAGGTAGTTGGCAGTCTCAGTTTGCAGTGTCAATATGTAAAAAACTTTGTGTCTTTGTGTCTTGGCGAGAACAGGAAGGGCAGAGTACCGATGACCGATGATGGGAGTCGCAGTCTCAGTTTGCAGTTTACAGTCTCAGTTTGATCAAACCATAAACCTTAAACCCTATAACAGTTAACCAAAAACACATATCGGACTAATAAAGCGACCAAAAAAGGAATTAATGTAACGGCAAATACTTGAACACCAATAATCCAGTGCAGAGTTAACAGGCAAAGTAAGATAGCTAAAAACTTAATATACTTGGAAAACCATTTAGACGCTTCCTTTTTAAAAAGCTGGGGAACCATAAATAGGTTAAGCGCAAAAGCCCAAAGCAGATTGTAATTTTGGTGCGTACCCGTATGGTCTGTTGCAAACCATAATAATAGAATAAAAACACCAATAAGTCCAGTTGTACTAAACAATAAAGCATCTAACCAAACGGTGCGCTTTTTATTTTTGTAGTCCTTGTAGGTTAAAAACAGAATAAAAAAACCAATAAGCCCAAAAATGAATAACGGACTGGTAAAAAAGTTTGTTTTTTGGTCTTGTTCCATCTTTTGGAACAAGACTTTACTTTGTTTTACCAATGTTTGATTGGGTTTTGTTTTAAAGGTGGCTTCCTTAAAAAAGAGATAGATGTTTTCGGGCAGGAACATGTGTTGATAAGGTGTTGCTTGTCTATCTATAACCGATCCCAAAGCCATATCGATGCCTACTGCGCCCCAAGAATTCAAGTTAAGGTTGTCGTGTATAAGTGTTCTAAATGTTTTGGCCTTAAAATGTTCTGGGGTGTTGAACTTAATGTTATTGTTTGTTACCTCCTGCAGGACATCACGCATTTTGGTGGCACAATTGTCGTAAAAGAAATCATAGAGATAGGCTCTGTTCTCTGGTTTATAATTGTTTGTTAAGTAATCGAACAATTGTTGTTTTTCGATTTGCGATAGATGTAATATCTGTTCTTTTATGGTCCTGTTTTGGGATACATAACTTTCATAAAAATCTTCGTAGTAATCAAATCCTATTAAATAATTAAGTTTTCCTTGAGCAAACTTGAGGTAAAAATTAGGCGTTTTAAAATCATAAACCCCATAATTAAAAACGAAATCAATTCCTTTAACATAATCTCTTATCCTAAAAGCACTATGACCAAAAGCATCGTTTAAAGATATGCCAGGGCCAACAGTGAGTACACTTATTTCTGCTTCTGAGGATAATGTTCTTTGCTGTCCTTTTACATGATGCGTGGTAAGTAGTAAGGCAATTAAGAAAAGTAGTTTTTTGTACATTGAAAAAAGAAATTATCTAAAGATACTAAAATCGAGTTTTAAGGAAAACACGTTCGAATAGAGCGCTACACTTTGGTCGCCAATATCGGTAAAGGCATAGTCTATTTGAATACCGTTATATTTAAACCCTACGCCAAAACTAGGCTGGAAGGTAAGTTGTTGGGTGTTGTCTATTTGTAGTTCATTTTGAAAATTACCCATGCCAGCCCGTAAATAAACCATATCTATATAACCAAACTCAAACCCCAATGCAGGATTTATACTTGCAAACGATGAAGAAATGATATCGTTGTTTTCTTCAAAACGCATATTTAGGTTAACTGCTGTTAACAAGGTGTAATCGTAATTGAATGTAACAAGTTTAGATACACCTAGCTGCAATTTTGGAATGGTTATTTCGGTAGTTTCAGGAAGTTCCTGATTTTGCCCTTCAATGGCATCCCTAATGGTTTCAAATTCACCCTCATCAATCGCCCAGGCATTGAATGTGGTGGTAATGTCGCGAGCCATAACCCCAAATTTCCAATCGTTTTTCGTTTTAAACTGAATACCTAAATCTAACCCAAAGCCCCATGAAGAGGCAAAATCACCAATAATTCGACGAATGACTTTGGCATTTACACCATAATTAAGACCCTCAACGGGTAATGCCCTTGCATAAGAAAAAGTCAACCCATAATCGGCGGTAGAAAACAAACTTATGCGATCGTAATTTATATTGCCTTGTTCGTCTATAAGTTGTGTAGTGTTTAATATATCATCTACGGCAAATCTTATTAAGGATACGGCAACTGCACTCCTGTTGTCCAATGGCATGGCATAGGCAGCATAATCGTAATTGGCAATATTGGCAAAATAACTGGAATGCATCAAGGCTAGTTGGTTATCTTCTAGCGCCAATAAACCTGCCGGGTTCCAATAGCCTGAATTAACATCGGCTGTGTGGGAGGTCACTGCACTGCTCATTCCCAATGCGGCAGCATCCACCCCAATATTCATAAACTCATTTGAATATTTTCTTGTGGTTTGACCACTTACAAACAGTGTTAGGATACAAAGAATAGTAGTTAAGTAAACTTTCAATCACAAAATTTTTACAAATATGCACATTATTTACAATCTATAAACTTGAATTTGGAAGAGATATTGTTTTTAGCTTGGATTGGTCAACTTTTGTTTGTTATTTTTACATATTGTCTTAAGTTGCTATGGCTTGATACCTTGGCGTGTCACCAAAAACTTGAAACCTTGAATGTAAAACCGTAAATATGAAACGACATATCCCCAATGCCTTAACACTTTTAAACTTATTTTGTGGTTGTATAGGTGTTATTTATGCCGTTAACAGCAATTTTGTTACAGCAGCTTTTTTTGTCTTTTTAGGTGTTTTTTTTGATTTTTTTGATGGCTTGCTAGCTAGAAAATTAAAGGTGCAAAGTGAATTGGGACTACAACTGGATTCTTTGGCCGATTTAATTACCAGTGGTTTAGTGCCAGGGATAGTGATGTATAAGTTGTTGGAGTTAACATTAGGAGAGGTAACTTTTGATAGTTCATATGGTAGTTGGGATACTGTTATATCCTGGAACGGACTTGAATATTCTTTATTGCCTCTTCTGGGTTTATTCATAACATTGGCTTCGGCCTACCGATTGGCTAACTTTAATATTGATACGGAGCAACAAACTTATTTTAAAGGCTTACCAACACCGGCTAATGCTGTGCTTATTTTGTCTTTGCCACTTATTATGGAATTTCAAAACAATGACATTCTAAACGCTATTATACTAAACAAATGGTTTTTAATTGCAATGACTTTGCTTAGTTGCTATCTGTTAAATTCCGGCATAAAATTGTTTGCGTTAAAATTTAAGACCTTTGGTTTTAAAGAGAATGCCACCCGTTATATTTTTGTCTTGCTTTGTATTGTGTTGCTTATTGTGTTACAGTTTGCAGCTATTCCCTTGCTTACTTTATTGTATATAATTATGTCTGTTTTAGATAATTTAACTTCCAAATTTTAATAAACGTTTCATGGCCTCTGGATTTTTTGCATTATTGGATGATATCGCTACATTAATGGATGATGTTGTTGTAATGAGTAAAATTACCACAAAAAAAACGGCTGGTATTTTAGGAGATGACTTAGCTGTTAATGCTGAAAAGGCAACGGGTTTTATATCTTCAAGAGAATTGCCGGTATTATGGGCGATTACAAAAGGATCAATGCTTAATAAACTTATCATTTTGCCTATTGCTTTTTTATTAAGTGCTTTTGTACCATGGGCGGTAACCTTGATTTTGGTTTTGGGAGGTGTTTATTTAGCGTTCGAAGGAGCAGAAAAAATATATGGGTATTTTATACCTCACCATCATGAAAAGGATACTGAGATCAAGCCTAGTGACGGTGAAAAAACTATTTTGGAAATAGAGAAGAAGAAGATAAAATCGGCAATTTTTACCGATTTTATTTTGTCCGTTGAAATTATAATTATAGCGCTAGGGACAGTATTAGGAAAACCAATATTTTTTCAGGTTTTAGTGGTGACAATTGTAGCAGTAATAGCTACTGTGGGAGTTTATGGTATTGTTGCCCTAATAGTTAGGATGGATGACCTAGGATATAGGTTGGTTAAAGCCAATGCCAATAAAAAGAATATTTTAAAAACTATTGGAAATTTTTTAATAAATGCATTACCATGGGTAATTAAGGGACTTTCTGTAATAGGTACTATGGCCTTATTATTAGTCGCTGGAGGTATTTTTGTTCACAATATAGCCTTTTTGCATCACTTTTTAGAAAGTATTCCAAGCTTATTAAGAGACTTTTTATTGGGGTTATTAGTTGGTTTAGCTGCACTTTTAGTGGTAAAAGCTTTAAAAGCCATTCGGGGCTCTTTTAGACGGGATAGAAGCTAACCTAATCCCTGATTTTCTTTTTACGAAGCTCAAAGTTTTGGCCCAAGTAGACTTTACGAACCATTTTGTCGTTAGCCAATTCTTCGGGTACTCCAGCTTTAAGGATACTTCCTTCAAACATTAGATAGGTTCTATCTGTTATGGCCAGGGTTTCCTGTACGTTATGGTCGGTAATTAAAATGCCAATATTCTTTTTGGTAAGTTGCGCTACAATACGTTGGATGTCTTCTACCGCCACAGGGTCTACACCGGCAAAAGGTTCATCGAGTAAAATGAAATTAGGGTCGGTAGCCAAAGCACGTGCAATTTCGGTACGACGACGCTCTCCACCGGACAATAAATCACCCCTGTTTTTACGGATATGGTTTAATCCAAATTCTTCAATAAGGGATTCCATTTTAAGGAGCTGTTCTTTTTTGCTCAATTTGGTGAGCTGTAAAACGCTTAAAATATTATCTTCTATGCTCAACTTTCTAAAGACCGAGGCTTCCTGTGCCAAATAGCCAATGCCATTTTGTGCCCGCTTGTACATAGGGTATTTGGTGATTTCGGTATGGTCTAGGAAAATATGGCCTCCGTTGGGTTTTATAAGGCCTACAATCATATAGAAGCATGTGGTTTTACCTGCTCCATTAGGGCCTAGAAGTCCAACAATTTCACCTTGTTTGACTTCCAAAGAAACATCCTTAACTACTTTTCGTCCGCTATAGGACTTCATTAAATTTTCGGCTCTTAAAATCATAGACTGTTTGCTTGAGTGCTAAAATAGTAAAATCGGATATACCGTAATAGAATTTATAATAGGTTTAACGCGATATTGTAAACTTAATTTCAAAGAGCCACTGTTATTCATGGGAAATATTTAACAGATATAAGCAGTTATTTATTTTGGGACTCCAAGGCATCCCAAAATTCGTAGGCGCGTCGTAAATGAGGAATTACAATAGTGCCACCAACCAAAGTGGCTATGCTTAAGGCTTCAACCACTTCTTCCTTTGTTAGGCCAAGTTTATAGCTGGTTTCTAAATGGTACTTTACACAATCGTCGCAACGTAATACTGCAGAAGCAACTAAACCCAATAGCTCTTTGGTTTTTAGGTCTAAAGCGCCTTTGGTGTAAGCGTTAGTGTCTAAATTAAAAATACGCTTGATTATTTTATTGTTATCCGCTAGGATTTTATCGTTCATCTTAGAGCGATAATCGTCAAATTCCTTTACGATATCAGCCATGTTGTTTTTCTTTTTTACGTTGGTTCTTAACCACTATCTTAGAAATGTAAATGCTCACTTGGTACAAAATTAAGATAGGAATGGCTACAATAACTTGACTTGCAATATCGGGAGGGGTTATAATAGCAGAAAGAATTAGCACAATAACCAAGGCATATTTTCGGTATTTTTTCAAAATTTCAGGAGTTACCAGTCCTATTTTGGTTAGAAAGTAGATAATTATAGGTAATTCAAATATTAATCCTGATGCTAAGGCGGAAGAACGTACTAATGCAATATACGAGCTTATGTCTATTTGGTTGTCAACTACTGTAGATACGCTATAGTTGGCCAGAAAATTAATAGATAGAGGTGTTATAATATAATATCCAAATAATACTCCAATAAAGAATAATAATGATGAAATAATAATAAATCCTCTGGAGTGTTTGCGCTCATTCTCATGTAGACCTGGGCTAATGAATTTCCAAAGCTGATAAATAACATAAGGAAACGAAATAACGAACCCGGCTAAAATAGCGGTCCAGATATCTGCTGAAAATTGTCCGGCCATGGTCCGGTTTTGTATGATCATAGGTATTTTTTCAGCGCAAAAAGTGGTGTCCACATTAATATAATTGGCTGCTCGACATAACAGATCATAGGTTGGAAACCTCATATCTAGCGGGGCAAAGATGATATTATCAAATATAAAACGGCTGAGCATAAAGGCCAGTGATGCAACAATAACTATGGCCACAACAATCCTTATTAAATGCCAGCGTAAATCCTCAAGATGGTCTAGGAAGGACATCTCATTAATGTTCTTTTTTTGCTTTTTTTGTTTTGCCATTATATGATGCCTTCTTTAATTAAGTCATGAAGGTGGATAACGCCTGCGTATTTACCCTCTTCTTCCACCAAAAGTTGTGAAATACCATTGTTTTCCATAATTTTTTTGGCATCTATTGCCATAGCATCTGCTGCTATGCGCTTTGGATTATTACTCATAATGTCTTTGGCGGTTAGTTGCGAAAAATCATCTGCCTTGGAAAGCATGCGTCTTAAATCACCATCGGTAATGATGCCTATAATTTTGTCTTGTTCAACTACAGCAGTAACACCAAGCATTTTTTCTGTAATTTCAACAATTACATCCTTGATATTGGTACTGCTTAAAACTTTTGGTTTTTGGTTAACAGAAGAAATATCCTGTACTCTTAAATACAATTTTTTTCCTAAAGCACCACCTGGATGGTATTTTGCAAAATCCCTGCTTGAAAATCCGCGTAACTCTAATAGACATACAGCAAGAGCATCTCCTATTACCAATTGTGCCGTGGTACTTGTAGTAGGAGCAAGGTTGTTTGGGCATGCTTCTTTTTCTACATAGGCGTTTAGTACATAATCGGCCTGATGCCCTAAAAAGGAATCGGCGTTGCCCGTTATGGCAATCATTTTGTTTTTGGCACTTTTAATGAGGGGTACCAAAACTTTTATTTCAGGGGTGTTTCCGCTTTTTGAAATACAGATGACAACATCATCCTCTAAAATCAAACCCAAATCGCCATGAATAGCATCGGCAGCATGCATGAATATAGCAGGAGTGCCTGTTGAGTTTAAAGTTGCTACAATTTTATTGGCTATTATAGCACTTTTTCCAATGCCCGTTATAATAACCCTTCCTTTAGATTGGTATATAAGAGTGACAGCACTAGCAAAATCGTCATTAACCAGGTTTGACAGGTTTGAAATGGCTTCGCTTTCCATTTCAATAGTATGTTTTGCCGTAGTAATTATAGAATCTTTTTGGCTCAAAATTTATTTATTTTTTGTTGATGCTTTTAAAGATTTTGTTATCTTTAAGTTAATAATCGAATTAAAACTAATTCGATTTGAAAATTTCGTTACAAAACTAACGAAAAAATCATTGAGGGGTCTCTAAATAATATTACTAAATTTCGTATTGCTTTTTTAAAGTTTAGTGTATTTTAGTATGTGTGTATAAATTTTTTATGATTCATGTTAATAGCAAAAAGTGAATTGCATGCTGCGTTAAAAAAGTATTTTGGATTTACTAAATTCAAAGGACTGCAAGAAGGTGTTGTTGAAAACATTTTATCGGGAAATAACACTTTTGTAATTATGCCTACCGGGGGTGGAAAATCCCTATGTTATCAATTACCGGCTTTAATGCAAGAGGGAACGGCTATAGTGGTGTCGCCTTTGATAGCCTTAATGAAAAATCAGGTGGATGCCATTAGAGGAGTGTCCAATGAAGAAGGTATTGCACATGTGTTGAATTCGTCGCTCAATAAAACAGAAGTTAAGCGTGTAAAGGGAGATATTGTAAATGGTGTTACCAAATTACTCTATGTTGCACCAGAGTCGTTGACCAAGGATGAAAATGTAGATTTTTTACGTTCTGTAAAAATATCATTTATGGCCATAGATGAAGCACACTGTATAAGTGAATGGGGTCACGATTTTAGACCTGAATACAGAAATCTAAGGCAAATTATTGCCAGAATAGGAAATAATATTCCAATAATAGCATTAACTGCGACGGCTACGCCCAAAGTTCAAGAAGATATTTTAAAGAATTTGGGTATTCAATCTGCAACTGTTTTCAAAGCTTCATTTAACCGTCCCAATTTGTATTATGAGATACGGCCAAAAACCAAGCAGGTTGATGTTGATATTATACGTTTTATAAAACAAAATCAAGGCAAGTCAGGGATAGTGTATTGCTTAAGCAGGAAACGTGTTGAAGAATTGGCACAGGTACTACAGGTAAATGGTATTAAAGCCGTACCCTATCATGCCGGGTTGGATGCCAAGTCCAGATCGAATTATCAAGACATGTTTCTTATGGAAGATGTAGATGTGGTGGTGGCAACCATCGCCTTTGGTATGGGTATCGATAAACCAGATGTTCGGTTTGTGATTCATCACGATATTCCAAAAAGCATAGAAAGTTATTATCAGGAAACTGGGCGTGCAGGCCGTGATGGAGGCGAAGGCCATTGTTTGGCATTTTATGCTTATAAAGACATAGAAAAATTGGAAAAATTCATGTCTGGTAAACCTGTTGCAGAACAGGAAATAGGTCATGCATTATTGCAAGAAGTTGTGGCTTTTGCTGAAACTTCAATTTCGAGAAGAAAATTTATACTTCACTATTTTGGAGAAGAGTTTGATAATGAAACAGGTGAAGGTGGTGATATGGATGACAATGTTAGGCATCCCAAAAAGAAGCATGAAGCCAAGGATGATGTAAAGTTATTGTTGGAAACTGTTAAAAGTACTAATGAGAAATACAAGGCCAAGGATTTGGTAATGGTAATTGTAGGTAAAGAAAATGCCTTAATCAATTCGCATAAAACCAATGAGCAACCATTTTTTGGTTCTGGAAATGAAAAAGATAAAAAGTATTGGATGGCTTTGTTAAGACAGCTTTTGGTAGCTGGTTATCTCAAAAAAGATATAGAGACATATGGCGTAATAAGGTTGTCCACTGAAGGTAGGGATTTTATAGCCAAGCCTGTATCTTTTATGATGACCGAAGACCATGTTTATGAAGGGGAGCAGGAAGATGGCAGTATCATAACAGCTTCTAAAGGAGGTGGAGCTGTTGCAGACGAGGTTTTGATGGGAATGCTTAAGGATCTTCGTAAAAAGAATGCTAAGAAGTTAGGTGTGCCACCATTTGTTGTTTTTCAGGATCCATCATTGGAAGATATGGCCTTAAAATATCCAACTACCATAGCCGAATTGAGTAATGTGCATGGTGTTGGTGATGGAAAAGCTAAAAAGTACGGTAGGGATTTTGTTACCATGATTGCACAATACGTTGAGGAAAATGATATTATTAGACCCGATGATCTTGTAGTGAAATCTACAGGGAGTAACTCGGCCAATAAACTTTACATTATCCAAAATATAGACAGAAAACTACCGCTTGATGATATTGCCTCTTCTAAGGGTATGAGTATGGAAGACTTTATAAAGGAAATGGAAGCTATCGTGTATTCAGGAACTAAATTGAATATAAGCTACTGGATTGATGATATTTTAGATGAAGACCAGCAAGAGGAAATCCATGACTATTTTATGGAATCTGATACCGACAGTATAGACGCTGCCATTGACGAATTTGAAGGCGATTATGACGATGAAGAACTGCGTCTTTACCGTATTAAATTTATTAGTGAGGTAGCCAATTAAAGGAAGTTATAAGGCGTTTTCAATTTTGCTTAATATACCCTTTGTCTTTATAAACTTGAATATAATGATTGGTTAAACTGTCGGAATCTTTATAGTTTTTTCTAAGTTTTTTGAGTTTTTCTTTTAACTCTTTTACTACTGAAGTATAATGAGCACTGTTATAAATATTGTTAAGCTCCATGGGATCCTTTTCCCTATCATAGAGTTCCCAAGCATCCACATCATAATAATAGTGTATTAATTTATACCGCTTTGTGGCGATGCCATAGTGGCGTTTTACAGCATGTTCGGCTGGGTATTCATAATAATGATAATATACTGCATCCCTATCCCATAATTCCTTTTCACCCTTTAACAAAGGCACCAAGCTTTTACCTTGCATATCTTTTGGAGCTTCAATGCCCGCTATGTCTAAAAAGGTTTGGGCAAAGTCTAGGTTTTGAACCAATTCGGTTTCTGTAGAGCCGGGAGTAATTTCATTCGGCCATTTAATAAGCAGTGGTGTTTTAAACGATTCATTATACATAAACCGCTTATCGAACCAGCCATGTTCACCTAAATAAAACCCTTGGTCTGAGGTATAGACCACAACGGTATTATTACTTAAATTTTTGTCATCCAAATAATTTAATAACCTCCCTACATTATCATCTACAGCAGCTATGCAACCTAAGTAGTCCTGCATATACCGTTGGTATTTCCAAACCATTAGAGTTGAATCGTTCATAGTTTGATATTGGGCTATAAAATTTTCATTTATAGGTTTGTATACGGAATCCCAACTTGCTTTTTGAATGTTATTCATACGATCGATGGCACGATTGTGCAATCCTGTATACGCAATATTCAATTCGTTTATAGTTTCTGGGGTTAATTTATTGTCATACCCAAGGTGCATGTGCCTTAAAATATTCATTTCAGCAGTTTTTGAAGCTGCATCCCTCGTATTGTATTCATCAAATAAGGTTGAAGGGAGTGGGAATGTTTTTTTGGTATACGTTTTGTAATGCCTATTTGCCGGAAGCCAACTTCTATGAGGAGCTTTGTGCAAATACATCAACAAGAAAGGTTTTGTAGTGTCCCTGCGCTTTTCCATCCAATCTAAAGTGAGATCGGTGATGATGTCGGTCACATAACCATTAATAATGGTATCACCTGTTGAAGTTATAAATTTTGGGTTGTAATAATCGCCTTGACCCGGTAGTATTTTAAATTCATCTAATCCTTTAGGATTATTACCAAAATGCAGTTTACCAAACATAGCAGTTTGGTATCCCGCTTCTTTAAATAACTGTGGAAATGTAATATTAGTGGTGTCAAAAGGAGATAAATTATCTATTTTACCATTTATGTGCGCATGTTTACCTGTGAGAATAACGGCTCTTGATGGCGCACAAATAGAGTTGGTAACCGAGGCATTGGTAAATAGCATACCCTCGTTGGCAAGACGATCTATATTTGGAGTTTTGATGAGGTTGTCGTTATAGGCACTAATGGCTTGGTAGGCATGATCATCTGACATTATAAATACAATGTTTGGTCTTTTTTTATGATCTTTTTTTTGGGGAGCACAGCTATAGCTTAAAAGTAGGGTGAAAATCAGGTAAACTTTAAAAGAATTTAAAAGTAATTGCATCTCTGTCTTTAAAGAAATTAATAGAAACCTAAATATATCAAAATAAATGTAATAAAGCTTTTGCTAGTAAAGATGCTAAGGTAAACTTTTGGAGATTGATTTTATAGATAGGGATGCAATGTCTATCTTTGCGGCTCATTTAAAAACAGAATATAATGCAAGACGGATTATACGCAAAATTCAATACAACAAAAGGAGAAATACTTGTTGCCTTAGAATACAAAAAAACTCCGGGAACGGTTGGTAATTTTGTGGCTTTGGCTGAAGGTAACTTAGAGAACTCGGTCAAACCACAAGGAAAACCATATTATGATGGGTTAAAATTCCACAGGGTTATACCAGACTTTATGATCCAAGGGGGCTGTCCCCAAGGTACAGGAACGGGAAATCCAGGGTATAAATTTGATGATGAGTTCCATCCAGATTTAAAGCATGATGGGCCAGGGGTGTTGTCTATGGCCAATGCGGGACCTGGTACTAATGGCAGTCAGTTTTTTATAACACATGTTGAAACGCCTTGGTTGGATAATAACCACACAGTTTTTGGTAAAGTACAATCGGGTCAGGATGTTGTTGATGCCATTGCACAAGGGGATGTTATTGAGACTTTGGAAATAGTTCGTGTTGGTACAGAAGCAGAAGGGTTTAATGCTGTTGAAGCATTCAGGACTTTTGAAGGTGCTAGGGAAAAACGACTGGCTGAGGAAAAGGCTAAGGCAGAGGCTGAATTGGAAAAATTAGCTGCTGGTTTTGATAAAACCAATAGTGGTTTACGTTACCAAATCATTCAAAAAGGAGACGGCACAAAAGCTGAAAAGGGTAAAACGGTTTCTGTTCATTATAAAGGGCAGTTGGCAGATGGTACGGTATTCGATTCGTCATATAAACGTAACCAACCTATTGATTTTGCTTTAGGTGTTGGGCAGGTTATTCCAGGTTGGGATGAAGGTATTGGGTTGCTTAAAGTAGGGGATAAGGCACGTTTTGTAATTCCTAGTCATTTAGCTTACGGAAGTGCTGGTGCTGGGGGTGTAATTCCTCCAAATGCGACTTTGATTTTTGATGTTGAGTTGATGAACGTGAAATAATCAACGAATTAGTTTTTGAATAATTGATTCAAAATATGAATTAAAAGCACTCCAAATTTAGAGTGCTTTTTTTATATTTATATATGACATACGAAGAACTTCAACAACTAAGATATCCCATTGGTACATTTAAAGCTCCAGAGCATATTACTTCTGAGGTATTAAATGAATGGATTGAAACTTTAGAGCGCTTTCCTTTACGATTAGAGGCATTGGTTAAGTTTTTGAACAAAGAGCAATTGGATACGACTTATAGACCAGGTGGTTGGACTATTCGTCAGGTGGTACATCATGTTTCCGATAGCCATCATCACAGTTATATTCGTTTTAAATGGGCATTGACAGAGGATAAACCTATTATTAAACCATATAACGAAGCACTTTGGGCAGAATTGCACGATACCAAAACAGCACCTATAGTGATGTCTTTAGAGCATTTAAAAGCAGTGCACTATAAGTTGGTGTATTTGTTAAAGGGGTTGAATGAAACAGAGCGGAAGAGACGTTTTATTCATCCCGAAAGTAATAGCGAAGTCCCACTAAAGCTAAATGTTGGTATTTATGCATGGCATTGTAACCATCATTACGCGCATATAGAAAACGCATTAAAACAAAATGGTTGGATTTAAATGATAAGACCTGTACATATTGATGATGCCCAAGCCTTGTTGGAGATTTATAACTATTATGTTATTAATACTGCCGTAACTTTCGATATAGAGCCTCTAACTTTAGAAGCCTTTGTAAAGAAATTGAATGTTATAAATAAAGTCTATCCTTTCATTGTGTTTGTGGAAAACAATACCATTTTGGGCTATGCCTATGGTAGTCGATTTAGACCAAAACCTGCTTACGATTATGTTGTAGAATCGACTGTTTATGTTAAGTTTGATGCTCATGGCAAACAAATAGGTACCCAATTATATGCCGAACTGTTGAAGCTCCTAAAACAAGAAAACTACCATACGGTTTTAGGAGTGCTTACCATACCAAACGATGCGAGTATTAAACTACATGAAAAGTTTGGATTTCAAAAAGTAGCCGAATTAAAGGATGTAGGTTTTAAATTTAACAGTTGGCAAACCATTGGCATTTGGCAGTTACAGTTTAGTTAATCTTCCACTTGATATTACAGCCTATACTTGGTTTTTGTTGTCTGTTGTTAGCTTTGTTATTAAGTAGGCAGTCTAAAGCATGTCTTAAATCTTCTCCTGTGGCAGGAATGCCATTTCCAGGTCTTGAACCATCCAGTTGTCCTCTATAAATTAATTTTAATTCGTTATTAAACAGATACAAATCTGGCGTACAAGCAGCACTGTATGATTTAGCTACTTCTTGACTCTCATCATATAAATACGGGAACGGGTAACCTTCTCTTTCAGCATGAATTTTCATGTTTTCAGGACTGTCCTGTGGGTAGTTGTCTACATCGTTACTTGATATGGCTATAAAACCAATTCCATTTTTTTTATAATCATTGGCAACGGCAACCAATGCCTTATTAACATGGATTACAAATGGGCAATGGTTACAAATAAACATGATAACAGTCCCTTTGTCTCCCTTCAGGTCATTTAAACTTAAAACCGAATCGGTAATCGTATCTATAAGCAAAAAATCGGGAGCTTTTGTTTTTAAGGGAAGCATGTTTGATGGGGTTCGAGCCATGGTGCTTAACTTTTATTCAAAGTTAGGAATAATTTGTATTTTTAAAACATGGGTAACACTTTAACTTTTGAAGATTTCACCAAAGTAGATTTACGTGTGGGGACCATCATTGAAGTCAATGAATTCCCAGAAGCACGTCAACCGGCCTATCAACTCACCATTGATTTTGGAGATTTAGGTATAAAAAAGTCCTCTGCCCAAATCACTGCATCATATGCTAAGGAAGATTTATTGAATAGGCAAATAGTAGCCGTTGTAAATTTCCCTGTAAAACAAATTGCTAATTTTACGAGTGAGTGTTTGGTACTAGGCGCGGTAATGGAAAAGGATGTTATATTGCTTAATCCAGAACATAAAGTTAAAAATGGAAGTATTGTGGCTTAAACTATGTTGGAAATAGATCAGGTAAAAATTAATTTTGACAGTACGGGTTTATGGGTGTTAAATGTAGCGCTCGCAGTAGTTATGTTTGGTGTTGCACTGGGTATTACAGTTGATGATTTTAAGCACCTGATACAAGCACCAAGGATACTTCTGGTAGGGGTTTTGTCGCAATTTTTTTTACTTCCATTGATCACTTTTATTTTAGTGCTTTCAATAAAACCCCAACCCAGTATAGCTTTGGGGATGTTTATGGTGGCCGCTTGTCCCGGAGGTAATATTTCTAATTTTATGACACATTTAGCCAAAGGAAATACAGCTTTATCTGTGAGTTTAACGGCTTTAGCTACTTTTTTGGCAGTATTTATGACTCCATTAAATTTCCAGTTTTACGGTAGTTTTTATCAACCCACGGCTCACCTATTAAAGACCGTGGAAATTGATTTTTTTGAACTGTTTAAGCTTGTGGTTTTAATTCTTGGAATTCCATTAGTATTGGGAATGATTTTTCGCTATAAGAATGAATTTGTGGCCATAAGGGTATCAAAATTGTTAAAGCCTTTTTCCATTATGGTGTTTGGTGTTATAGTGATTTTGGCTTTTACTAAAAATATAGATGTTTTTAATGCATATATACATAGGGTATTTACCTTGACCGTATTTCATAATATGGTGGCATTACTTTTAGGGTTTATGGTAGCCTATTTATTTAAATTGTCATTTAAAAATAGAAAAACAATAACTATTGAGACCGGTATCCAAAATTCTGGATTGGGCTTATTGCTTATTTTTACTTTTTTTGACGGATTGGGGGGCATGGCCATTTTGGCTGCCTTTTGGGGTGTCTGGCATATTATTTCAGGCTTGATATTGGCGTCTTATTGGTCTAACAAAACTTAGTGGTTTGGGAAGTGTTTTGGGAAAATTATGGTTACATACTATACGTGCTTATTTAAGGATAGGGCTGTTCTTCTACTTTAAAGAAATTAGGATTGTTAAATACAGTAATGTGCCAAAGTATAAACCGGTACTGTTCTTGGCTAATCATCAAAATGCCTTAATTGATGCTTTGCTCATAGCCACAAGGAGCGGTCGATTTTCATATTTTTTAACGCGTGCAGCGGTCTTTAAAAAACCATTGGTAAGTAAACTGCTGCACACGTTTAGAATGTTGCCTGTTTACCGTATTAGGGATGGGTGGAATACATTAACACAAAACAATTCCATTTTTAATACTTGCTCATTATTGTTACAACAAGGCAAGGCAGTTGCTATTTTTCCTGAAGGAAGCCATAATATTATAAGAACCGTACGTCCCTTAAGTAAAGGGTTTACCCGTATTGTTTTTGAAACTTTGGAAAAATATCCTGATACCGATTTACAACTCATTCCTATAGGTTTAAATTTTGAAAAAGCAGATACCTTTCCTGATAGTGTTACTGTTATTTTTGGCAAAGCAATAGCTGCTAAGGATTTTTTGTTGGACGATAAAAATGAAGCCGTAAATCAGTTAAAAACTAGAGTTCATACTGAAATTTCAAAATTAACAACCCATATACCTTCTAAGGATTATAATGCTACTTTAAGTCGATTGGAATCCCTTGGTGCAGATTTTTTAAATCCAGTAGCTGTTAATGATTGTATGGCTAGTAATTTTTCAAATTGTCAGTTCAAAAAGGAATTGCCACCGAGATTCTTAAGCATGGTATTTAAAGTCTTTTTTGTTGCTCTTTTATTTGCGCCTTATGGTATTTGGAAGTTTGCCGTAGAACCTAAAATAGATGAGGTAGAGTTTGTGTCGACTTTTAGGTTTGCTTTGGCAATAACACTCGTGCCTCTATGGCTTCTTATAGTTTATATTGCATTATTTTTAGCTTTTAACTGGGGTGTGGCAACAGGTTTTTTGGCAATTTCTTTAATAATTATTTTGGTTCGAGTAAAGGCATAAAAAAACCACTAAATAGAATGTATTTAGTGGTTTTCAATTGAGTTTAGTTTAGTTGAAAAATTAGTTAGATTTTAAATATCCTCAAAATCAATATCAGTGAAACTTTCGGTAGATTTAACTGCGTCTTCTGTTATTGCTTCACCGTTTTCTGAATTATTATATTCTTTCTTAAAGTCTTTTTGATGACGTTCGCTAATGACCTCATCGCCCTTTTCATTTATAATGTAATCGGTCATTTCGCTTAAGATATCCTTAAACTCAGCGAAGTCTTCCTTGTAAATATAAATTTTGTGCTTTTTGTAGTGAAAAGATCCGTCGTCGTTAGTAAACTTTTTGCTTTCAGTTATGGTTAAATAATAATCGTCTGCTTTTGTTGCACGTACATCAAAAAAATAGGTGCGTCTTCCTGCTCGTAAAACTTTTGAAAAAATTTCCTCTTTCTCCATCATATCATTTATTATTCTTGTTTGTTTAAAATTGATAACTATTATGGTTATATTCACCAAAAATCTAAAAAAAACCGAAACTAACCAACAATTTTTAATTTTTCTTTTTAGAATCTTGGTTTTTATTGTATTTCTATTAAGAGAGGAAGCAGGTTAAATTAGCAATATTGGGTGCTTAAGACTTATTTGCCTCGTTCTCGCTTAGTTGCTTTAAGTAGAGGTGCTTGTAGTAACCTTCTGTGTTTATCAAGCTTTCATGTTTGCCTTCCTGTATAATCTTACCATTATCCAAAACAATAATTTTATCTGCATTTTTGACTGAAGACACTCTGTGGCTAACAATAACCGTTGTTTTATTGGAAGAAATTTTATTCAGATTTTTGAGTATTTTTTCTTCAGTTTCGGTGTCGACCGCAGAAAGACAATCATCAAACAACAAAATTTTGGGTGATTTAATTATTGCTCGTGCTATAGATACCCGTTGCTTTTGTCCGCCTGAAAGTGTAATGCCACGTTCTCCCAAAACAGTATTGTATCCATTTTTAAAGTTCACGATGTTTTTATGTACATAAGCTTTTTTGGCAGCTAGAACAACATCATCGTCGGTGGCATCCTCATTTCCAAATTTAATATTATTCTTAATACTATCTGAAAACAAAAAGGCATCCTGTGGAACATAACCAATACTATTACGCAAATTATTCAGGTTGAGTTGGTCTATGGGGGTGTTATTAATGGTAATGGAGCCAGCATTGATATCATATAACCTACCTATTAAATCTAATATGGTTGATTTTCCTGAACCTGTTTTGCCCAGTATGGCCAAGGTTTCACCTTTTTTTATTGTGAAACTAATGTTATTTAAAGCTTGAATATTGGTATCATCATAAACGAAAGAGACATTGCTAAACACAATATCACCATCAATTTCTGTTGGATTTTCCACCTTGTTCTTAATTTCAGGTTCAAGTTTTAAGAATTCATTAATACGTTTTTGGGAAGCTTCTGCCTGTTGTACGATAGATGTTACCCAACCTACGGTAGCCACTGGCCATGTAAGCATATTTACATAAATGATAAACTCTGCAATAGTACCTAGGCTTTCAATTTCCTCATTTATATACTGCATACCACCAATATATATAACAAGTAGGTTGCTGGCACCAATTAGCAGAATCATCATAGGAAAGAACCAAGCCTGTACACGGGTAAGGCTTATCTGTTTTTCCTTACTTTCCAAAGCTAGCTCATTGAAATTTTTATTGGTTAAAGGTTCAATGCCATAGGCTTTAATAACAGAGATACCACTGAACGATTCTTGGGTATAGGTAGATAGCTTTGATAGATATTCTTGTACAACAGTGCTGCGATGATGAATTTCTTTACTTAATTTATAAATTATAACCGATAAAATGGGTAAAGGCAGTATGGTGTACAATGTAAGTTTAGGCGATGCATTTACCATATAAATAATTACAATAACAAAAAGTGTAATCGTATTAATACTATACATTAAAGCTGGTCCTACATACATACGTACTCTGCCCACATCTTCACTTATGCGATTCATTAAATCACCTGTCCTGTTTTTTTTGTAAAAGTTTAAAGATAATTTTTGGTATTGGCTGTATACTTCATTTTTTAAGTCGTACTCAATATATCTGGAGACATTTATTATGGTTTGTCGCATAAAAAAGGTAAGGATACCGCCAATTAAAGCGGCACCAACGATATACAAAACAGCTTCAATTAACTCGGATTTAAAAACCTCTTTGTTAATCGAACCCTCTAACCCCTTTTCAACTACAACAAATATCTTTTTTACATAGCGAGGGGTGTAAAGCAAAAATATCCTGGCAACAATAGTAATAATAACGCCAATAGTTAGGTAGGTTTTATACTTATAAAAGTATTTATTTAAATGTTGGAGTGCTTTCATTTAAAATGAACAAATCTAATTTTATTTCAAAAATTAAGAAAGCAAAGATACAGCATTTTAAGTAGATGTAATTAATATACTATTTTGAACTGGGTTTTTTAAAATAGTATTATTTTTGTACCGAAAATAAGATTATTAGTATAACATATTTTTATTTAAAGGCTCTTTGTAATTATGCTCAACAGAAGACATATCCGTGTAAAAGTAATGCAATCCATATATGCATTTAGTGGTAGTGCAAGCGACGATTTATCAAAACCCCAAAAGTTCCTTTTGTTTAGCATCGATAATATGTACAACCTCTATCTGTTACTGTTATCACTACTAATAGAAGTTCAAAAAAGAGCAGAAACCGACTTACAAAAAAAGCAAAACAAACATTTAGCAACCCAAGAGGATAAAAATCCAAACCGTAAGTTTGTGAATAATGAATTATTGCACCTTTTAAGGGGCAATAAGCAATTGCAAGAACAACTTGAAGCCCATAAGATAAATAATTGGCAGTTGGATGATGAGTATGTAGATGTAATTTTTAAGGCTGTTATAGCAAGTGATCTCTATGCTACTTATATGCAATCCCGAACCTCTAATTTTAAGGAAGATAAAGAATTTATAATCGATATTTTTAAGGATGTTATAGCACCTAACGATAAACTCTATGATTATATTGAAGACAAACACTTAACTTGGTTGGATGACCTTCCAACAGTTAATACTACCATTTTAAAATTACTTAGGAAAGTGAAGCCCGCCGTTTCGGAAGGTTATTTTACACCTAGATTATACAAGGATTTGGACGATAAGCAATTTGCTGTCGATTTGTTTAGAAAAACAATCTTAAATACGTCTAAACTTAATAAAGAGATTGAACAAAGGACCAAAAACTGGGATGCAGACCGTATCGCTAATATCGATTTTGTGTTATTACAGATGGCCATTTGTGAGCTTAAGGAGTTTCCGTCCATCCCTGTAAAAGTGACTATTAACGAGTATCTGGAGATTGCCAAGGAATACTCTACACCTAAGAGCAGTATCTTCATAAATGGTATTTTGGATAAGCTGGTTAAGGAGTACCAAGAAGCGAATACATTAAATAAAGTTGGCAGAGGGTTACTTTAATTTTGTTAAGATGTGTAAAAAATTTTTAATCGGGTAAATAATTGTTATTTTTACCAACCAAAAAATTTAAAACCATCTATTATGAAGAAGTTAATTTTAGGATTAAGTGCAATCTGCTTAATTTCTTTTACATCTTGTAAAGAAAATGCAGCAAAAAAAATAGACGAAGATAATTTAGCCCAAGCAGCTGAAAGAGATGCTGTAGCCTCTAAATTCCCAGTTATTGAATTTGACAAAACGGAGCATGACTTTGGTGAAATTGAAGCCAAGACACCAGTAGAGACAGTGTTTAGTTACAAGAATACAGGCGAGGCACCTTTAGTTATCACAGACATTAAGAGTTCCTGTGGTTGTACCGTACCTAAGGATTGGAGCAGGGAGCCGTTAGCGCCAGGTGACACGGGACAATTTACGGTTAAGTTTAACGGCAGTGGCACCAACAAGGTATCTAAAACCGTTACGGTTACTGCCAATACCGAAAAAGGAACCGAAACAGTTAGAATAACGGCTTTTGTTAAGCCAGATCCAAATAAAACAACTGCAACAGCAGTACAAAAAAACTAAATATGGGAGAAGGAATGGGCTCTTTTTTGCCCCTAATTTTAATGTTTGTTGTGGTATACTTTTTTATGATAGCACCACAAATGAAACGTGCAAAAAAAGAAAAGAAGTTTGCTGCAGAATTAAAGCGCGGCGATAAAGTGGTTACTAAAAGTGGCTTGCATGGCAAGATAGCCGAATTAAACGATAAGGATAACAGTTGTGTTATTGAAACCTTAGCTGGAAAGTTAAAGTTTGATCGGTCGGCAATTTCTATGGAAATGAGCAATAAAGTGAATGCGCCTGCTAAATAATACTGAGCAGATTATTTAAAAATTTAGGAAAGCTTCCTTTTAAAGGGGGCTTTTTTTATTTTTGTCCAATTAATAGCTTTTCAAACCTAAGTAACTTGTTATTGGCTTCTAATTTTTTAATCGAAATTGTTTGGTAGTGTTGTGTTTAAATTTGCAAATACATGTCTAACTAAATAATCTGAAAAGACTCTCAGAAGCATGAAAGAATATGTAATTACTTACATCATCTATGCTTTTGTGTTTTAAAAATAGGTTTAATAAGAACCATTCTTTTCAGCTGTCAATTCAGCAATTTTACAAATCACTTGTGTGGCTTTCATCATACTCTCCACAGGAACATATTCGTAGCGCCCATGGAAATTATGTCCACCAGCAAAAATATTGGGACAGGGTAGGCCCATATAACTCAATTGTGATCCATCTGTTCCCCCACGAATGGCCTTAATAAGTGGGTCTATATCCAATTGTTTCATGGCTTCTTCAGCAACATCTACAATATGCATAACAGGTTCTATTTTTTCACGCATATTAAAATATTGATCCTTAATCTCTGTTACAATAACCTCTCGCCCGTATTGTGAATTGATTTCGTTGGTTAATTTTAGCATAACCTCTTTTCGTGCTTCAAAATGGGCCTTATCATGATCACGTATAATATATTCAAGTGTTGTTTCTTCTACTTCACCATGCATATTATGTAAATGGAAAAAACCTTGGTAACCTTCCGTGTGTTCTGGAGTTTCCATTTTGGGTAAGGAACTAATAAATTCTGTAGCGATGTACATCGAGTTTACCATTTTTCCTTTGGCATAACCTGGATGCACAATTTTACCCTTAACTTTTACCACTGCACTGGCAGCGTTAAAGTTTTCGTATTCCAATTCACCAATTTGACTCCCATCCATAGTGTAGGCCCAATCGGCACCAAATTTTTCAACGTCAAATTTATGGGCACCACGACCTATTTCCTCATCCGGTGTGAAGCCAACTCTAATTTTTCCGTGTTTAATATCCGGGTTGTTGATAAGGTATTCCATGGCCGAAACAATTTCACAGATGCCCGCCTTGTCATCGGCTCCTAAAAGCGTAGCGCCGTCGGTGGTAATTAGCGTTTGACCGATATACTGTTTTAGGTCCTCAAAATAATCTGGAGACAATACAATATCTTCTTCTTTATTCAATAAAATATCCCCACCATGATAGTTTTCAAAAATTTGGGGATTAACGTTTGTTCCTGTAAAATCTGGAGAGGTGTCGAAATGTGAAATAAAACCAATGGTTGGTACTTCATGGTCCACATTGCTAGGTAGGGTTGCCATAATATAGGCGTTGTCATCGATAGTCACATCCTGCATGCCAATAGCTTTAAGCTCTTTTACTAATTTGTGTGCTAAATCCCATTGTTTTTCTGTACTTGGTGTGGTATTGGAATTGGGGTCTGACTGTGTGTCTACAGTAACATAACTTATAAAACGTTTTATAATATCTTCTTTTGAAATCATAGTAAAATAGTCATTGAAATAATTGATAGCTTTTTTAAACCATAAAGTTACGATTATTAATTTTTTTGTCTTTAGCCCAATCCATTTTTATTTACACGATTATAACCTATAGAATTCACATCTAGTATTTACATCAGTAATTTATTTTGATGAACATATAATTTTTCATTTTTTACAATGAATTTACAAACAAAAATTTTTATGTATTTTTGCACAAATAATACTGAATGTACAAATTATTATTTCGCCCTCTATTTTTTGCGTTCGACCCAGAAAAAATCCATCATTTCACCTTTTCATTAATAAAGTTTATGTCTAAGATTCCTGGTCTTAAGGAACTCTTTAGAAGTTTGTATGTGGTAAATGATAAACGTTTGGAGCGTCATTTATTTGGGCTAATATTTAAAAATCCTGTTGGGTTGGCTGCTGGTTTCGATAAAAATGCGGTATTATATAATGAGTTGGCCAATTTTGGGTTTGGTTTTATTGAGATAGGTACAGTAACCCCTAAGGCTCAACCCGGAAACCCCAAGAGAAGATTGTTTAGATTAAAGGATGATAAGGGGATTATAAACCGTATGGGCTTTAATAATGAGGGGGTGGAAGCAGCCATTGAACAGTTGAAGAAGAATAGGGGCCAATTGATTATAGGAGGTAATATTGGTAAAAATACGGCGACCAAACCCGAAGATTATACCAAGGACTATCTGGAGTGTTTTAATGCCCTGCACCCCTATGTGGATTATTTTGTGCTTAATGTGAGTTGTCCAAATGTTGGAAGTCATGCCAAGCTGAACGACAAGGACTATTTGGAGGAATTAATTAGTGCCGTGCAAAAGGTCAATGCCAGTTTTGCAAAGGAAAAACCAATCCTGTTAAAGATAGCACCAGATTTGAACAACGGCCAGTTAGATGAAGTCATAGAACTAGTAAAGCATACAAAATTGGATGGCGTTATAGCGAGCAATACTTCTACCGATAGAAATGGTTTAAAAGCATCGAAAGTACAACTGGATGCTATTGGCAATGGTGGATTGAGCGGTCAGCCCATAAAAGATAAAAGTACGCGTGTGATTAAATATTTATCGGAACACAGTAACAAAGCCTTTCCTATAATTGGTGTTGGAGGAATTCATTCGGCTAAGGATGCTTTAGAAAAAATTGATGCAGGTGCCGATTTGGTTCAGGTCTATACAGGGTTTATATACGAAGGACCTTCACTTGTAAAGTCTATAAATAGGGCTTTATTGAAGTGCTAGTTTTAGTGTTTTACTTCGCCCATTAATTGTATTAAGTCTTAAAATATAGATCCCCTTGTTTAATTGTGAAAGGTCTAACTTAATTATATTAGCAGGTTTTATATGGTTATAGGTTTTTATAAGCTTTCCAATAACATTAAAAACTTCAATGTCTTTAAAAGTTATATTCTGGGAGTGAGAAATAGTTACTTTTCCATCACTTGGATTGGGGTAGATTGATAAATTTTGAAAAGTATCTTCTTTAACATCCAAAACAGATTGTAAGCTAACAGTTAGCGTACCAATAACATTGCCATTAAAAGGTGGTCCATTAATTTTGAAAATACCTACAGGCGGATTACTTGCCATATTATTCGATTCGTAATCAATACCATCATCCGTTCCAGCATCAAAGGCATAGACATCAGTTGAAAAAGAAGGCTTCCAATTGGTATTAGTTTCATTTCTTAAATTTAAACTGTTAATCATGATAAACCAATCTGGACTGGGAGCTACCATTGAAACCAATGTTAATAATGGATAGTTTTCGTTCACTTGAACATTTGTTAGTGTAGCCGAACTAATGGCAGCATGTGGAGTAAAAGGCTCTTGCAACCACTGGTTAGCCCTATTGGAAGCAATTGCTACATTGACTTCATTTTCAAAATTTGTGTTTGAACCCAATTCGGCAACATTCTTAATTCCTATCGAAGCAGGTTGCCCTTCTTCCAAAAATTCATTAATAACATTATGTGTTGCGCCAACCAAATCAGACCAATGGGCATTATTAGGGATTGATGTATGATCAGTTTCATTCCAAGTACTGGTAATCGTAAAATTGTATACAGCAAAACTTTGACCATTAACTGTATGCAAAAAGGTTATGGAAAATAAGAAAAGAAAGGGTGCTAATGAATAAAAGGGCTTCATATTAATCAGGAAAAATCAACTCTTATGTCGGTAATAAAGCTTAGGTCTTACAAAAAATAGTGCTATTTTTATCTCGTTATAAAATCAATTATGACCAAGCCAGTCAAAATCATTGAATGCCCTAGAGACGCTATGCAAGGGATTAAACAATTTATACCTACCGAAAAAAAGGTACAGTATATACAAGCCTTATTGCGAGTTGGTTTTGATACTATTGATTTTGGAAGTTTTGTATCACCGAAGGCTATCCCTCAGATGGTGGATACGACAGCAGTTTTGTCCCAACTCGATTTAAGTAAGACTACTAGTAAATTGTTGGCTATTATTGCTAATACTAGAGGCGCCAACGATGCCTGTAAACACAGGGAAATAGATTATTTAGGCTATCCATTTTCCATTTCAGAAAACTTTCAAATGCGTAATACACATAAAACCATTACTCAATCGGTAGGGGTGTTATCAGAAATTCTTGAAATTGCCTATAAATATAACAAGGAAGTAGTTGTTTATATTTCTATGGGATTTGGTAACCCCTATGGCGACCCATGGAATGTGGAAATAGTGGGTAAGTGGACCGAGATATTGGTCAATATGGGTGTAAGCATACTTTCGTTAAGTGATACGGTAGGTTCAGCGACCCCAGAAACGATATCGTATTTATTTTCAAATTTAATTCCGTTATATACTAATATTGAATTTGGTGCCCATTTACATACCACACGATCTAGTTGGTTTAATAAAGTTGATGCCGCTTTTAAGGCTGGATGCTATCGTTTTGATGGTGCCATTCAAGGTTTTGGCGGTTGTCCTATGGCTAAAGACGAACTTACAGGCAACATGCCAACCGAAAAACTATTATCTTACTTTACGTCTAACAAAACTAACACACTAAACGCCTTTAGTTTTGAGAGTGCTTTTAATGAAGCTTCCAAAATATTCAATTTTTATCATTAAAAATACATTGGTTAAACCTCACATTATTAGAGTGTTATGTTTTTTAATAAAAGTTTATTTAAATTTAATCTAAATAAATTTTGTCCAAGTAATTTTGGGTTTTATCTTTGTGGCTATAAACTAACTATTATTTATAATTAATCTAAATAAAAATAAAATTTTATCAAATCATGAAAAAATTAACGTTACTAATTGCACTTTTATTGGTGTCTTTTCTTCAAGCACAAACAGCACAGGATTCTATTACGTTCGATCCCCAAAAGCAGATTAATGCAGCTCAACGTCTTTTATCTGGTAATTATGGTAAAGCCGTCACTGTTGGTGCTTATGGTGAGATAACTTATAACCAGCCAGAAGCAAAAAACGGTGAATTGGATGTGCAGCGTTTAGTACTTTTATTTGGTTATAAGTTTAATGACAAAACCCAGTTTGTAACGGAATTGGAATTAGAACATGTAGAGGAAGTTTTCGTTGAACAAGCTTTTGTTAATTATGCTATAGCTTCTAATGTAAGCCTTAGGGGTGGTTTAATGTTGGTTCCAATGGGAATTGTTAATGAGTTTCATGAACCAACAACATTTAATGGTGTAGAACGTCCGGCCGTAGATAATGTTATTATTCCAACTACTTGGAGAGAGATTGGAGTAGGGGTTACAGGTAGGTTCAATGATTTGTCTTTGGGTTACCAAGCCTATGTTTTCAACGGTTTTAAATCTACTACTTCTGATGGAGCAGGTGGCTTAAGTGGCTTTTTAAGTGGATCAAGTGGTTTGCGAGGAGGGCGTCAAAAAGCAATTAAGTCTACAATCGATAGTCCTACTTTATCAGTAAAATTAGATTATTACGGGTTGCCAGGTCTCCGTTTAGGATTAGCTGGTTATACAGGAAAAACGCAGGCAGAAGATAATATTGAAGAACTTGAAGGTGCTAATATTGGTATTGCCATGTTGGGACTGGATGCACGCTATGCCTATCAAAGGTTTACCGCTCGTGGTCAGTTTATTTATGCAAGTCTTAGTGATACAGAAGCATACAACATAGCAACCAATAGACCAATTAATCAAGGTTTAGGTAGTGCTTTGCAAGGCTGGTATATAGAGGGTGCTTATAATTTGTTGCCCATAGAAAAACAGCAACGATTATTTGCATTTTTGAGGTACGAACAATATGATACACATGCAGATACGGCAGGAAGTTTTGTTAGAAACGATGCCTATAATAGAACGGATATTACCACTGGATTGAGTTACCACATAGCTCCTGGAGTTGTACTTAAAGGGGATTATCAATTTAGGGATAATGCATTGTCTGGTGATAATGTTTCCGATAGATTAAATTTTGGAATAGGTGTTTGGTTCTAAATAAGGAATTGAATTACTGGTGAAACAAGGTACTTAATATTATTCTAAAAATAGAGTATCTTGTTTCATCACTTTAAAAAGAATACTTTTGCATCATGCGCTTTAAACAAGTTTCGATATTATTATTGATAATGGCTTTAATGTCTTTTGGTTTGCCAAAAAACATTAAAAAGAAAGTTGATAAAGAAATTAAGGAAACATTTCAGGTAGAGATGTATGCCCTTGCCAGTCAAAGTATAGATGAAAGTATATCTAAAGATTTACCTTCAGAATTTAAAGCCGATAATTTTTTTAGAATTGTAGAAAATCATAATTTTTTAGGTTATGCCTATATCGGTCAGGCACCAAGTAAAACGGCACAGTTTGATTACCTAGTATTACTTGATGAGAACCTGATAGTTATTAAGGCAAAGGTATTGGTATATCGGGAGGATTATGGCGGTGAAATTGGTAGTAAGCGTTGGCTAAAACAGTTTGTGGGTAAGTCTCAAAACGACGAATTAAATTATGGCGAAAATATTGTTGCAATTTCTGGAGCGACCATATCAGTTCGTTCTATGACTACAGCAATGAACAATTTGTTAAAATCGTTAAAAATACTCCATTCCAAAAATATATTATAGATGCAGATAAACGGGGTCATAGTTACACTACCAAAGGAAATAAAGTTACTAATAGGTGTATTTATAGTGGTTTTAAGTATAGGTTTTTATACTGGTTTACTATTTGTTGGTGAAACATCTTCAGCAAATCCAAATGGTATAGAGGAACAATATTTGGGCAATGAGCATGATGAAGATGTTGAAGTTATGCGTTTTAAGAAGAGTGAACAGGAAATGCTGAGATTGGTTCATAACCACGTCCTGTCCATGGCCATTATATTCTTTTTATTAGGAGTGCTTGTGGCGATTACCAAATTACCAAATAAGTTTAAGCTATTTTTGATGGTCGAACCTTTTTTCTCTGTAGTATTTACCTTTGGTGGATTATATTTGTTATGGAATGGGATGCTGTGGATGAAATACATAGTTATGATTTCGGGCATTTTAATGACCTTAACATTTACCTTATCGGTTTTTATTGTACTATACCAATTATTTCAAAAGAAACCTGCTTAAAATAGACGGTTTTTTGTGCAGTGAAAGGAAAAAATATGTAAATTTGCACGCAATTATAACGTAATTGCAATGACTGCACATCAAAATAAAATAGTAGGGGAAGGCCTTACTTACGACGACGTCCTTTTAGTTCCAGCATTTTCAGAAATTTTACCGCGTGAAGTAAATATTCAAACGAAATTTACACGTAACATTACCATAAATGTGCCTATTATTTCGGCAGCTATGGATACGGTTACAGAAAGTAAAATGGCTATAGCCATGGCTCAGGAAGGTGGTATAGGAGTACTTCATAAAAACATGACTATTGAGGCTCAGGCCATGAAGGTTAGACGGGTAAAACGAGCTGAAAGTGGTATGATTATAGATCCCGTAACATTGCCGCTTACTGCCGAGGTTATAGATGCAAAGCAGTCTATGGCAGAGAATGGTATTGGGGGTATTCCAATTGTAGATAAAGATGGCACCTTAAAAGGGATTGTTACCAATCGTGATTTGCGTTTTGAGCATGACAATAATAAGCCTATTGTTGAGGTTATGACTAGTGAAAACTTAGTGACCGCTCCAGTTGGGACATCACTTATGGATGCCGAAGCGATTCTTCAGGCTAATAAAATTGAAAAACTGCTTATTGTTGATGATAATTTTAAATTATCCGGTCTTATCACTTTTAGGGATATCACTAAGCTAAGTCAGAAACCTCATGCTAATAAAGATGAATATGGACGTTTACGAGTAGCTGCTGCTATTGGTGTTACTGCTGATGCAGTTAATAGGGCAGAAGCTCTGGTTAATGCAGGGGTTGACGCTGTTGTAATCGATACAGCACATGGACATACCAAAGGTGTTGTAGGTGTTTTAAAGGATATAAAGGCCAAATTTCCACAATTGGATGTTATAGTTGGTAATATCGCTACGGGCGAAGCCGCCAAATATTTGGTTGAAGCAGGGGCCGATGCAGTAAAAGTAGGTATTGGACCAGGTTCAATTTGTACTACCCGTGTGGTAGCTGGTGTTGGTTTTCCACAGTTTTCGGCGGTACTTGAAGTGGCTGCTGCTATTAAAGGCAGTGGTGTTCCAGTAATTGCCGATGGAGGTATTCGATATACGGGAGATATTCCAAAGGCTATTGCAGCTGGTGCAGATTGTGTGATGTTGGGATCTCTATTGGCTGGAACCAAGGAATCTCCAGGAGAAACCATTATTTATGAAGGACGAAAGTTTAAGTCTTATCGCGGTATGGGCTCTGTTGAAGCTATGAAAGAAGGTAGTAAGGACCGTTATTTCCAAGATGTTGAAGATGATATTAAAAAATTAGTACCAGAAGGTATTGTAGGTCGTGTACCTTATAAAGGCGATCTGTACGAAAGTATCCACCAGTTTATAGGTGGGTTACGCGCTGGTATGGGTTATTGTGGTGCGAAAGATATAGAGACCTTAAAGGACACTGGACGTTTTGTTAAAATTACCGCAAGTGGTATTAATGAAAGCCATCCCCATGATGTTACTATTACCAAAGAGTCTCCTAATTATTCGAGGTAAGTATATTTAATTATAAAATTTCAAAAGCATGGCTCTTCGTCATGCTTTTTTTGTTAGAAGCTTTATCTAAATCCTATGGTTTAATCATAGTTTATGAAATTTTATGGTAAGGCCTATAATTCACGATTCATACGAGAATTGCTTTTTAAACGTTATGTTAAACAACTTGTATTATAGGTATATATTGCTATTTTTGTGACTAGCTTAAAAGTTGATATTTAAATAAAATGAACATTAAAAATTTATAAATTTCTTTACCAATTGAAATATCTAAAATTTTTAAAAAGAGAACGGAGTGCTTACACACGTTCTTGATTTTGTAAATAATATATTATCAAATAATTAAAAAATTTAAACCTGTGAAATTTAAGTTTTTTTCAATTTTAGTAGTTCAGTGTTTTGTTTTTAAGAGCTATGCCCAAACGGCTACTAATGATATTCTTTTTTCGGTCGATGGAGATCCAGTTTATGTTTCTGAATTTTTAAGGGTTTATAATAAAAACCTTGATTTGGTTCAGGATGAATCCCAAAAGGATGTGGATGAATATTTAACCCTTTTCACCAATTATAAATTAAAGTTAAAAGAAGCTAAAGCCTTGGGCCTAAATGAAAAAGAAAGCTATAAACGGGAATTAGATACTTATAAAAAACAACTGGCTAAAAGTTATATATCCGATACTAAAGTTACTGATGCTTTGGTTGAAGAAGCTTATGAACGCATTTCACATGATGTAAATGCCAACCATATACTGGTAAGGGTAGATGAAGAGGCAAGTCCGCAAGATACTTTGCTGGCTTACAACGAAATACTTAAGCTAAGAGAACGTACCATGGAAGAAGGTTTTGAAACGGTGAGAAAGCAGGTGCATAATGGTAAGACCATTTTTGGAGAAGAATTGGGGTATTTTACAGGTTTTAAAATGGTGTATAAGTTTGAAAATGCTGCTTTTAATACACCTGTTGGTGAAATCTCCAAACCATTTAGAACACGGTTTGGGTATCATATTGTTAAAGTATTTGATAAAAGAAAATCTAGGGGCGAACGTACCGTAGCCCATATCATGATTGGGTTAA
Organism: Aestuariivivens marinum; assembly: GCF_022662175.1. Lineage (GTDB taxonomy): Bacteria > Bacteroidota > Bacteroidia > Flavobacteriales > Flavobacteriaceae > Aestuariivivens > Aestuariivivens marinum. Next base: position 1,618,727 of record NZ_JAKMCR010000001.1, read on the forward strand.
ATAGTACTGATGATAATGGAGATCCAGAAATTAGAATTAACGAAATATATAAAAAAATAATCCAAGGAGAAGATTTTGAAGCCTTGGCGAAACAATTTTCAGAAGATAAAAGTTCGGCGTCGAAGGGTGGTCTCCTAAATCCATTTTCTGGTGGACAACTTAGCGCGCCAGAATTTGAAGAAAAGGCATTTGAATTGGAAAATATAGGAGATGTTTCGCAACCCTTTATGACTAAGTTCGGATGGCATATTATAAAACTTTACCAAAAAACACCAATCGCACCTTTTAAGATTTTAAAGCCAGAATTGGAAGTAAAGGTCAAACGCGATGATAGGTCTAAATTGATTGATGAGGCCTTATATAGTAAATTAAAGAAACAATATCATATCAATGAGGAACAGCCTGTCCTTGACTATTTCACTTCTATTTTAAATGAAAATTATTTTAGAAGGACTTGGTCGCTTCCACAGGATTTCACCGCTAACAAACTTTTGTTAAAAATTGGTAATAAAGCATTAAGTTATAACGATTTTGGACAATATTTGTTAAAAAGCCAACGTAGTTTTCAAAAGAGGGAGCCATTTTCGGTCGTAGTGAAAAAAAACTATGAAACCTTTTTAAATAGTAGTCTGGTTAAATATAAGGAGGATAACTTGGAGTTTGAAAATGAGGATTTTGCCCATGTAGTTAACGAATATCGTGACGGGTTGTTACTGTTCGATCTTATGGAATCTACCATTTGGAATGCTGCGAAAGATTCAACTGAAATCCAGGATTTTTATAACAGTCATAAAGCTAATTATTACACACCAGAAAGTATAAATACTTTGGTAGCGTCTTCATCCAAACAAAAGCCACTTAAAAAAGTTGCTAAGTTATTGAATGAAGGCTTGCAAATAGATCAAATTAAAAACTTGGTAAATAGTAACGATAATATTGAAGTTATTTTTACACAAGGTAATATGGATGCAAACCATCAGTCGATCCCAAAAGAATATAAATTTAAAAAAGGGTTGTCCAAAATCTACAAACATAATTCGGGTTATGTTTTAATACAAACAAAAGAGATTATCCCAAAGTCCTTAAAAACTTTTGAGGAAGCAAAAGGATTGGTGATTAGTGATTACCAAGAATTCAAAGAGGCTCAATGGATGAAAGAACTGAGAAAAAAATATAAGGTTGTTATTAATGCTGACGTTTTAAAAGAAGTGAGAAATGAGGTCAAGAGTAAGCTATAGTCAGACGAGGTTAAAAAAACAGAAAAAGTAATAATTGATTAATTAACAAAAGTAAACCACAAGTGAAATTAAGAATATGGACCATTATGTTAATAAGCAGTACTTTTGTGTCCTGTAATTTTTTCAAAAAGGTTGATGATCGTGATGCTATTGCCCGAGTAAATAATTCTTTTTTGTATGAAGACGATATTGAGGGACTCGTATCTGAAGGGACTTCAAAAGAAGATAGTACACTTTTGGTCCAAAACTATATAAAAAGCTGGGCTACCCAACAATTGTTGTTCGATGGGGCAAAGCTTAATTTAAGTGAAAGCAAGCAGGAAATCTTCAACCGTTTGGTAAACCAATACAAGAACGATTTATTTGCAAAGGCCTATTTAGAGGCTTTGGTGAGTAGAAGTGTGGATACTGTTGTAAGTTATGAAGAAGCCCAAGTGTATTACAGTGAAAACAAGGATGTTTTTAAATTGAATGAAGAACTTATTAAGTTCCGTTACATTCATGTTGTTGAAAGTATAAACAATTTTAATACCATTGAAAAACGTTTTAAGCGGTTTAATACAGAAGATAAAAAAGAACTCGATTCCATTTCCATCCAGTTTAAATCCTATTCTTTAAACGATTCTATTTGGGTAAAAGTTGATCAGGTTATTGCCAAGATCCCAGCTTTAAATGTGATGAATAAAGATGATTTGTTAAAAAAATCTAATTTTATACAACTCAAAGACTCATTAGGAGTATATTTGATGCAAATTAATGATGTCCTTTTGAGAAACGAAACGGCACCATTAGAATATGTTAAACCTACCATCGACCAAATTGTAATTAACAAAAGAAAATTAGAGCTCATAAAGCAAATAGAAAAAGATATTACAAAAGATGCAATTAAAAATAAACAGTTTGAGATTTTTAAATAGTATAAAGCCATTGGTTACGTTCACCTTAGTCGTAATAGCGATTAATTTAACGGCTGCCCAAGAGATTATTGAAGAGGATAAGAAAGAAGAGGTAAAGCCTAAAGTAAAAATGGATACAGCAAATGCAGTTAAGGTAGACGGCGTGGCGGCTGTAGTTGGCGATTATATAATTTTAGATTCCGATATTCCTAAAAATAGAGCACAACTAGAAGCTAGTGGTTATAATACCAAGGATATTAGAGATTGTGAGTTAATGGGAAAATTGTTAGAAGATAAGTTATATGCCCACCATGCCATACAGGATAGTATTGAAGTCTCCGATGCCGAAGTAAGACAACAGGTCGATTTCCAATTAGAGCAGTTCTTGCAACAAGTTAATGGTTCCATGGAGCGTCTTTTAGAGTTCTATAACAAAGATGACGAAAAAAGTCTTAGGGATGAAATGATGGAGATTAACAAGGCCAATATGTTGGCAAGAAGAATGCAAGCAAAAGTGGTTGAGGAAATTGAGGTGACTCCGGAAGAGGTAAGAACGTTTTTTAATAATATACCTCAAGAAGAACGTCCTTTTTTTGGAACAACTTTAAAGGTGGCACGTATAGTTGCCAAGCCAAAGGTCTCTGAAGAAGAAAAGCAAAAGGTAATCGACAGGTTAAAAGAGTTTAAAGCAGATGTAGAAGAAAATGGGGCTAGTTTTAGGTCTAAAGTTATTTTATATGGGGAAGATCCTGGATTGAAACAATCGGGGTATAAATATATCTTAAATAGAAAGAAACCAAGAATGGTTAAAGAGTTTAGGCAGGTCGCATTTTCATTACAAGAAGGAGAAATATCGGAGCCTTTTGAAACCGATTTTGGATTTCATATCATTCATCTTCAAAAAATTAGAGGGCAGGAATACGATGTAAGTCACCTTTTATTGAGACCTAAAGTCTCTAATGAAGCTATTCGTGAAGCTAAGGAACGTCTAGAAAAGGTAAGGCAACGTATTGTTAGTGGTGATATTTCTTTTTCAGATGCTGCTAGGGAAATAAGTGATGAAGAAGAAACCAGGGCCGAAGGCGGACAACTTATCAATCCAGAAACCCAAGACTATAATTTTGAATTGACAAAAATGGATACTGAGTTGTATGCGCAAATTCAGAATTTAGAAGACGGGGAAGTCAGTTTGGTATTAACCGATCAAGAAAGAACAGGAGATATTAAGTTTGTAATCTTAACCGTTACGGATAGAGTTGATGATCATGAAGCTGATTATGCCCAAGATTTTCTTAAGATTAAGGAATTGGCTCTTCAGGAAAAACAAATCAAGGCCATAGAACAATGGCAAGCCGAGAAAATTATGGATACCTATATTAAAATTGGTGGAGAATATAGAGATTGTGAGTTTTCTAGTAACTGGTTAAAAAAATAATACATGTCTGATGTTGCTGCCATTGAACAGTTTGTAGAACGTTACAACCAATTAAAAGCTGAAATAGCTAAAGTCATTGTTGGTCAAGATGAGGTAATCAATCAAATATTAATCTCTATATTTTCTGGTGGACATTCTTTATTGATTGGTGTACCTGGTTTGGCTAAAACCTTAATGGTCAATACAATTGCCCAGGCTTTAGGTTTGGATTTTAAGCGTATACAATTTACACCAGACTTAATGCCAAGTGATATTTTAGGTAGCGAAATATTAGATGAGGATAGACATTTTAAGTTTGTTAAGGGACCTGTTTTTGCGAATATCATTTTAGCAGACGAGATAAACCGTACACCACCTAAAACCCAAGCAGCCTTGTTAGAGGCCATGCAGGAACGTGCAGTAACCGTGGCTGGCCATCACTATAAATTAAGCCTCCCTTATTTTGTGTTGGCAACCCAAAACCCCATAGAGCAGGAAGGAACCTATCCTTTACCAGAAGCCCAATTGGACCGTTTTATGTTTGCCATTAATTTGGGTTACCCCTCTTTTGAAGAAGAGGTGCAGGTAGTAAAAACAACAACAACCGATGTGGAACATAAGGTGGATGCCTTATTTACTGCTCAAGAAATAATAGATTTCCAACATTTAATACGCCGTATACCAGTAGCCGATAACGTTATTGAATATGCTGTATCTATGGTAGGTAAAACTAGACCTGAAGGAAATACGGTTAACGATTTGGTAAAAACCTATATCGATTGGGGTGCAGGGCCAAGAGCCTCTCAAAACTTGATATTGGCCGCAAAAACCCATGCTGCCATTCATGGTAAATTTTCACCAGATATGGAAAATGTACAGGCCATAGCCCATAGTATTTTAAGGCACCGCATTATTAAAAATTACAAAGCTGAGGCTGAAGGTATAACAGAAAGCCAGATTATTGAAAGTCTATTTTAATAAAAAAATGCTACATTGATACTTGTTTTCAATGTATCAAATGAAGTCAGATAGAATATTTGGTCTGGATTGCTTAAGGGCTTTGGCAATAGGTCTGGTTATTTTTTCCCATTGTACTTTTTTATTGTTCCCTAAAAATGTAACTGTTGTTCTGAATATTTTCAGATTGATGGGGGCAGTAGGTGTTGATTTGTTTTTTGTGTTAAGTGGCTACTTAATAGGCGGCATATTACTTAAAATGATGAACAATGATGATATAAATTGGTCAAAACTGCTAAGATTTTGGAAACGCCGTTGGTTTCGAACATTGCCCAATTACTTTCTTATTTTGTGTGTCAATATTGTATTGGCATTCCTAATTGGATTGAAACTACCTAAAGACACTTTTCTTTATGGGCTATTTCTTCAAAATTTCGCTTGGGAACATCCTAATTTTTTCACTGAAGCCTGGAGTTTATCCATTGAGGAATACGCTTACATCTTTTTGCCCTTGCTTCTTTTTTTAATGTCAATAATCATTAAATGGAATGGTGAAAAGTTGTTTTTTTTAACTTCACTAGTAACCATAGTTTTACTTACACTTTTGAAAATCCATTATTATTTTAATGCCGATGTTTTAAACTATCACGATTGGAGTTCATCTTTTAGAAAGGTGGTTGTCTATAGAATGGATAGTATTTATTATGGGTTTTTGGCTGTATATTTTATTACCGTTTATAAAAGCTTCATAAATAGGTATAAGAGCATTTTGTTTGTATCTGGTTTAGTAATTTTTATCATGTTACACGCACTAATTTATATATTCAAAATGTCACCTGAAACCCATTTATGGTTTTATTCCTTTTTGTATTTACAAGTACTTTGCATGTCTTTATTGCTATTGTTTCCATTGTTTTTGGATATAAAAGGAAAAGGGATATATAAAGAAGTTATTGAGTTTGTAAGTACAAGATCGTATGCCATATATTTGGTTAACTATTCTCTGTTATTGCTCAATTTACAATTGTTTATTGATGTTGTAGCCCTTGGAATGTTAGTGAAAGCATTTCTGGTTTTATTTTTTTTAAGCGCGACTATTTTTGTGTCAAACCTCATATATGTTTATTTTGAAAAGCCTATTTTAAAATTTAGAGACCAAAAAATTCCTAGATAAATTGAAAAACAATACACCAAGAATATTTGGTTTGGATGTTATGCGAGCAATAGCCATTGCTATGGTTGTTCTATCGCATACTACTTATATTTTTCAGGGTTATCGATTGCCTGGAATGAAGATGTTGGGAATAGAGGGCGTGGAATTATTCTTTGTTTTAAGTGGGTTTTTAATAGGGGGTATACTTTTAAGGTTAATCACAACAACGTCTTTTTCCCAAAAAAATGTGCTTCATTTTTTGGTAAGACGCTGGTTTAGGACTTTACCATTATATTATTTAATGTTATTGGTTAATATCTTTATAGCTATTCTAGTAGGATATAAATTGCCTAATGACCTTTGGAAATATGTTTTCTTTCTTCAAAATTTTAACAAATACCACATCCCTTTTTTTCCTGAATCATGGAGTTTATCAATAGAAGAGTACGCCTATCTTTTGGCGCCTATAGGTCTTTATATTATGTATAAGTTATTTAAAACGATTAAGGAAAAAGATAAACTATTTTTATGGACTTCTGTTTTCTTAGTGCTTCTCTTTTTGGTTACTAAACTATTATATTATGCTAAATCAGCTAATACCTTACAATCTTTAGCTATATGGAATTCTAGTTTAAAGCCTATAGTAATTTATAGGTTAGACAGTATTTTCTATGGTTTTATATTGGTGTATTACTTTAACAAATACAAGAAACGTATTGAAAAATTAAAAGATTTGCTTTTCTTTTTAGGTGTATTTTTAATTGGGTTACTATTTATAATAATGCCAATGTTGGGTATAGGTATAGAAAAAACACCATTCTATTGGAATGTGATGTTGTTACCCTTAAATTCAATAACAATAGGTTTTTTGTTGCCCAAGTTTTACTTTTTGAAAGAACCAAGACCATGGCTTTCTAAAATTATTAAAAACATAAGCATATATTCATATGCCATGTATCTGTTACATTATACATTTGTATTGTATTTAATGCAATTATTATTGGATTTTAATAGCTTAAGCATGCTTGAATGTATTGTATGTGCATTCATGTATCTAATAATTACCTATTTGCTTTCCATGATGGTGTATAATTATTTCGAAAAGCCTATGACCAATTTAAGGGATGATTTAAGAATCAAATATTTTTTTAATACATAAACTGTTAAAAAGCTATTTTGAGCCCTAAAAACTGAGAATATTTTAATCTATATTTATTCATAATAATGCTATAATAAATTTGTATGGTTTACCAGTATTCTTAGACCTTTATTTTTAAAACTTTGCATTAATTTTGTACTTTGCGACACTTAAAAAATCTAATAAATAAATTAAGGATATGGCATTTGACATAGATATGATTAAGGGTGTTTACGAACGAATGGCCGAACGTATAGATAAAGCCCGAGAAGTGGTTGGTAAACCATTAACACTTTCAGAAAAGATTTTATATAATCATTTGTGGGATGGAGTTCCTACTAAGGCTTTTGTAAGAGGAAATGATTATGTTGATTTTGCACCCGACAGAATTGCTTGTCAAGATGCTACAGCCCAAATGGCCTTGCTTCAGTTTATGCAAGCAGGTAAAAGCAAGGTTGCGGTACCTACCACAGTACATTGTGATCACTTAATACAAGCGAAAGAAGGTGCTGCTGTTGATTTAAAGCATGCCAATAATGTAAGTAGTGAAGTTTTTAACTTTTTAGAGTCTGTTTCTAACAAATATGGTATTGGATTTTGGAAACCAGGTGCTGGAATTATCCATCAGGTTGTTTTAGAGAACTATGCATTTCCAGGAGGTATGATGATAGGGACCGATTCCCATACGGTTAATGCCGGTGGATTGGGTATGGTAGCTATTGGTGTAGGTGGAGCCGATGCTGTAGATGTTATGGCCGGTATGGCATGGGAGCTTAAGTTTCCAAAGCTTATAGGAGTTAAATTAACAGGTAAGCTTTCTGGTTGGACAGCACCTAAGGATGTTATTCTTAAAGTTGCTGAAATCCTTACTGTAAAAGGAGGAACGGGAGCCATTGTTGAGTATTTTGGTTCAGGCGCTACTGCAATGTCATGCACAGGAAAAGGAACCATTTGTAATATGGGTGCAGAAATTGGAGCAACAACTTCTACTTTTGGTTACGACGAATCCATGGAGCGTTATTTGAGAGCAACTGATAGAGCTGATGTTGCTGATGCTGCCAATAAGGTGAAAAATTATTTAACTGCAGACGCAGAGGTTTATGCTAATCCAGAACAGTTTTTTGATCAAGTTATTGAAATCAATTTATCAGAATTAAATCCGTTATTAAATGGACCGTTCACACCAGACTTGTCTACACCAGTAGGTACAGCCATGACAGAAAAGGCTAAAGCCAATGATTGGCCGATTAAAGTAGAATGGGGACTAATAGGATCTTGTACCAACTCATCTTACGAAGATTTATCCAGAGCATCTTCTATTGCACAGCAAGCACTCGATAAAGGTTTAAAAACTAAAGCTGAGTTTGGAATTAACCCAGGTTCAGAACAAGTGCGATATACTGCAGAACGTGATGGTATTCTAGAGGTATTTGAAAAATTAGATGCTAAAATTTTTACTAATGCTTGTGGACCATGCATTGGACAATGGGCAAGATACAGTGATCCAAAGAATGCACCAAAAAATAGCATCGTACATTCATTTAACAGGAACTTTGCCAAGCGTGCAGACGGTAACCCTAATACCCATGCTTTTGTAGCATCACCAGAATTAACGGCAGCTATTGCTATTGCAGGGCGATTGGATTTTAATCCGTTAACTGATAAGCTGATTAATGAAAATGGTGAAGAAGTGATGTTGGATGAGCCAACAGGATGGGAATTACCTCCAAAAGGGTTCGCTGTTGAAGATAGCGGTTATTTAGCTCCTGTTGAAGATGGAAGTGGGGTTCAGGTTATCGTTGATGAGAATTCTGAACGTTTGCAGCTGCTAACGCCTTTTGAACCAATTGGCGATACCATTGTTGGGGCAAAATTATTGATTAAGGCAAAAGGGAAGTGTACTACAGACCATATTAGTATGGCTGGTCCTTGGTTACGTTTTAGAGGACATTTGGATAATATTGCCAATAACACCTTTATAGGTGCTGTAAATGCCTTTAACGATAAAACCAATTTTGTTAAAAATCAATTAACAGGAGAGTATGTAGGTGTGCCAGATGCTCAACGAGAGTATAAAAAAGCAGGTATTAAAACTGTGGTAGTAGGAGACCATAACTACGGTGAAGGATCTTCGCGTGAGCATGCGGCTATGCAACCAAGACATTTGGGTGTTGCTGCGGTAATTGTGAAGTCATTTGCTCGTATACATGAAACCAATTTGAAAAAACAAGGTATGTTAGGTTTAACATTCGCCAATGAAAGTGACTATGATTTAATTCAAGAGGATGATACCTTCAACTTTTTGGACCTGAATGAATTTGCACCTAATAAACCGTTGACCATTGAGGTGGTACATGCCGATGGAAGTAAAGCTATTGTAGAAGCAAACCACACCTATAACAATGCACAAATTGAATGGTTTAAGGCAGGGTCAGCTTTAAATTTAATTAAAGAGCAAAACGCTTAATAAAATTAGCTATTTTAGAGTATATTTAGACCTGTTAGGTGTTTGACGCTTAGCAGGTCTTTTCTTTTTAAAAAATTTTTATGAATACCAGAGATCAACAGCTTAAATCATTTAACAGGTTATTAACCATAATGGATGAGTTACGTGAACAATGCCCGTGGGATAAAAAGCAAACCATGGAAAGCTTACGGCATTTAACTATAGAGGAAACCTACGAACTGGGTGATGCTATATTGGACAATGATTTGGGTGAAATAAAAAAAGAGTTGGGAGACCTACTACTACATATTGTTTTTTATGCTAAAATAGGTAGCGAAACTCAGGATTTTGATATTGCCGATGTTTGTAATGGTATTTGCGATAAGTTAATCGATAGACACCCCCATATTTATGGTGATATAGAAGTGAAAGATGAAGAGGATGTAAAGCGTAATTGGGAAAAGCTCAAACTAAAAGAAGGTAAAACCAGTGTATTGGAAGGTGTTCCTAAAAGTTTACCAGCATTGGTAAAAGCTAATAGAATTCAGGATAAAGTAGCAGGCGTTGGTTTCGATTGGGAAGCCCCTAACCAAGTTTGGGAAAAGGTAGAAGAAGAGCTTAACGAATTTAAGGCCGAGGTTAAATCTGGTAACAAGGATGCCATTGAAAATGAATTTGGGGATGTCTTGTTCTCTATGGTTAATTATGCTCGATTTTTAAATATTAATCCAGAAAACGCCTTAGAACGTACAAATAAAAAGTTTTCTAAACGTTTTCAATATCTGGAAAGTAAGGCGAAAAGTTTAAACAAGCCTTTAAAAGAGATGACCTTGGCAGAAATGGATGTGTTTTGGGAAGAAGCTAAGGCTCTTTAATAAATTAAGTACAAACCGTAGTTAGTATTAAATTGCAAATGAAGAAAAAAATATCTTCCGATTTTACAATAATCTTTCAGATGGTTGGAATTATTAAGTTAATTACTCTATCAATAATATTCTTGGTTTCGTTATTGCTATTCGACTTCAAAACCAAAATAATATTTGCGAGTTGTTGGATTGTGTTTTATTGTTTTTTTAGACTAATGGGAATAAGCAAGCTAAAAACGGTTTACTGGAATGAAAATTCAATATCGATTGGTAGTTTTAATTCGAATCAAAATATTCTATTTTCAGACATTATTAGTATTAAACGGACTTTTCTTTTTGATGACTTTCCATTTAAATTAAAATATACTGAATCTGGAAAAATAAAGGATTTATATTTTCTTCCAAAAAGTAAAATCTTTCAAGATTTTATGAGCAAAAATGAACTGATTGAAAAACTAATAAAAGAAATAAAAAAATCTAATGCTAACAAAGTGTAAAAATATTTGTTTGTTTCGTTATATTTGGAAAATACTCACAAATTTACTGTTTTGAATTTAGGTGAAAAGCCTAATATATTAGTTGAAGCATGTCACCCACAAACAAGTTGGCCCTTAAAACATCTTTCATGTCTTCAAAAAAATAAGTTTTAATAGAAACCATTATCTTTTTTTCAGAGGACGTTTATTTTAATTACGTTTTTGGCAATTTTTTAAAAATGGAGCAATCCATAATTTAAAGCATTGTAATAAACATATATCTTTGCGGGCGATTTTAAAACACATCTTTTTAAAATGCCTAATACAACCATAAAACATTCTGACTTTGTATTGATAGGAGGGGGCATCATGAGTGCCACACTAGCTATTTTACTTTTTGAAAAGTTTCCCAAAAAAACAATTACCATCATTGAAAAATTGCCTAAGATGGCTGAAGAAAGTTCTGAAGCTTGGAATAATGCTGGGACAGGTCATGCAGGCAATTGTGAACTAAACTATACTCCGGAAAGAAAAGGTGAAATTGATGTTAAGAAAGCTATTGAAATTTCGGAACAGTTTAACGAAACCCTAAATTTCTGGAAATACTGTGCAGGTAAAGGCTATATTAAAAATTTATCTAAATGCATCAACGAAGTACCCCATGTGAGTTTTGTTCAAGGTAAAAAGAACATGGCCTTTTTAGAAAAACGTTGGCGTATCTTAAAAGAATATCCTCATTTTAAGGACTTGGCATTTTCTGACAATAAAGATGAGATCAAAGAGTGGTTACCGTTAATGATGGAAGGAAGAGCGGATAAAGAAGACATTGCTGCTACTTACTTCAACAAAGGCTATGATATTAATTTCGGCGAAATCGCTGACCAGATCTTCCGTTTTCTAGGAAATCAAAATAATGTGCAATTACTGAATAATGGAAATGTTTATAATCTTCAACAAACAAATAATAAGCGTTGGCTAACTACGGTAAAAGGACAATATATTGGTAAACACTGGAAAATTGTTTCCAATTATGTGTTTATTGGTGCTGGTGGAGGTACATTACCGTTATTGGAAAAAGCTAATATTAAAGAGTCCAAGGGCTATGGAGGGTTTCCTATAAGTGGCCTGTGGTTGCGTTGTACCAATCCAGATATTATTGAAAGGCATTATGCCAAGGCCTATGGCAAGGCAAAACGTGGTGCGCCTCCCATGTCCGTACCGCATATGGATACCAGAGTTATTAATGGACGTAAAGAATTGTTATTTGGACCGTTTGCAGGATTTACGACTAAGTTTTTAAAGCATGGCTCTATGTTCGATCTACCTAGATCGGTTGAATTTGATAATATCATGAGTCTTTTGGGTGCCGGCTATCAAAATTTACCATTGGTAAAATACTTAATTAAGCAAGTACGGTTAACTTTTAAGGATAGAATGGATATGCTTAGGGAATTATACCCAAATGCTGATAATGATGATTGGAAAATAGTAGTTGCTGGGCAGCGCGTCCAGATTATCAAGCGGAACAAAAAAGGTTATGGTAGGCTGGAATTTGGCACCGAAATTATCGTTTCCCAAGATAAAACTATAGCAGCTTTATTAGGGGCATCGCCTGGAGCTTCAACTTCTTATGCGGTAATGAAGGCTGTATTGGAAAAGAGCTTTAATTAAAAACACCTCTATTTTTTTTTAAAAAATAGAGGTGTTTTGTCATTTTTATAAGCTTCATCATTCAGGTTTTTAATAAAGCTCCTTAATTTTTTTGAGTTTTTTCTTCCATAGTTTTAGAGCATCCTTGTGGTTTTTAATATTACTGTGAACCTCTTTTACCAATGGGTTGTCATCATCAACATTTGTAAAAAACAGTAAGTTGTTTTCCAACTGATTAATTTGTCCCTTAATTTCATCTATTTTTTTACTTATAAAGGCACGTTCGTTATCTAAATGTTTCGAGTCTTCTTCATTATTTAATTGTTCCAGCTTGTTTTCGAACTTAATCATTTCTATTTCGTTCTGGTCCATTTTTAAACTCAAAAATAACCCGTCCAATACCTTATGGAATTTGCCTTCAATATAACGTTTATCGTAAGGAACCCTACCTATTTCCTTCCAATTAGAGATTTGTTTGTTAATAGTTTCTAAATCCTTGGTTTTATCTCCGCTCAGTTCTATTTTTCGAATAGAATCGAGCATTTCTTGTTTTTTGTTGAAAGCTTCCAACTCCTGTTTGTTAGAAGCATTTCTATTAGCATGTATTCTGTCAAAATAATGGTTGCAGGCAGCTTTAAAGCGTTTCCATATTTTGTCACTGTCCTTACGGGGAACATGGCCTATTTTCTTCCAGTCGCTCTGAATCTTTTTCATTAAAGGTGTAACCGATTCGAAATCTTCACTGTCTTTGTTGTCCTCTGCTATTTTTATAAGGTCTAATTTTTTATGAAGATTGTTGTATTGCTCTTTTTTTAGATCTTTATAGAAGGCATTTTTTTTCCTGTTAAATTCCCTTACAGCTTCTTTAAATTTAGACCAAGTAGCCTCATTAACTTTTAAAGGTACTTTGCCTGCGTTAAAAAATGCATCTCGCAAGGTTTCAATTTCTTTAATTTTTTTCTGCCAGCCATTATGGGAATTTGTGTTTTCTTGTGCGATGTCATTAATATTAGCTATAATCCGCTCCTTTACTTCAAGGTTTTTTTCATAGACCTTATCTATCTCTTTAAAATAGAGTTGCCTTTTATCGTTAATTTGTTTTGTAGCTGTTTTAAATCGCTCCCAAATGGTTTCACGATGTTCTTTAGCTACGGGGCCTAATTCTTCTTTCCACATTTTATGAAGCTCCTGAAGTTCCCTGAAAGCATGTAAAACATCATTTTCTTGAGCCAATTCTTCGGCACGCTCAATAATAATTAGTTTTTTTTCAAGATTGTGCTTAAAGTCTAAATCGCGCAGGTCTCTATTTAGATGTAAAAAATCGTAGAACATTTCTACATGGTGGTGGTAGCTGTTCCATGCATTATTATATTTGTCTCTTGGTATAGGACCAGTATTGCGCCACCGTTCTTGCAATTCCTTGAAATGCTTATATGTGGTATTTATGTTTTCCTCTATATTTATTAAACCTTTAAGTTCTTCTATGATCTCTAGCTTTTCAGCTAGGTTATCCTTTAAGGATTTTTCTAAATTTTTATAGTGTTCGTTTAGTTTATGCCGGTATTCTCTATAAGCTTGTTTGTATCTCTTTTGTACAGGTGAACTGTAATAAAAATCTATTTCGTGACCACCGTCATTAATGAACTCTGCCTTTTTTTCATCCATTAGGTCTTGAAACTTCGATTTGAATTCATTGTTTATATTTTGAACATGTGAGCGTATAGCCTGAACTTTTTCATTTTTTAAAAGTCGTTCAAGTTCAATGGCCAATGCCTCCAAAGACATTTTATCATATTCTTTATGCTCTATGGTGTGCCGATCCTTATTGCCTTCGTCTTCGGCATCTTCGGCATTGGAAGCTTCTATTTCATCTAAAACTTTATCGTCATTATTTTGTGTGTCACTATCACTAATCTCTGTTTTGGCTTCTTCTTGTTCTGAAGAAACTTCAATTTCTTCTAGATCTTTTTCTGGCTCTATTTGCGTTTTTGCTTCCTCTGTTTGAGAAGTTTCGGTATTTACAACACGAGTATCTGTAATCTCCTGACTACCAGTTTTAGTGTTGTTTTCTTTTTTTATTTCTTGTTCTCCTTCTGCTTTTTGCAGGTTATCAGTCTCAGACATTTTAAAAATGTTTAGGGTCGTTAAATAATTATTTTGAGTTGTTCTATAAAACTATTTTTTAATGAAAAATAGTTTTTCATTGTAAAAATTTTATAAAAAGAACAGGTATAAATATACTAACAACCTAAGGATTTACAAAGTAAAGCCTGGCTTAAGTCAATAAAAAGCAAGTTTTTAATATAAATTCCAGATAGACCAGGACTTTTCTGCTTGTAACTCCAGCATCCTTTGTCCGTTACAAATGGTAGCTCCATAAGCTTTTCCCTGTTTTAAAAAAGTAGTCTCTTCTGGATTGTAGATTAAGTCGTATAGAACATGTTTATCTGTAATGGCTTCGTAAGGGATATTTGGACAATCGTCTACATTAGGAAATGTCCCTAATGGTGTACAGTTAATAATGATTAAATGTTGTTTAATTATAGCCTCAGTCAAGTCACTATAGATGTATTTTACTTGTTTTGATGCGCTTCTGGAAACAAAATAGTAGGATATCCCCAGTTTTTTTAAACTATAGGCAATGGCTTTACTTGCACCTCCGGTACCTAAAATCAATGCCGATTTATGATTGGAACTTAATAAAGGAACTAGGGACTTTTCAAAACCATAACAATCTGTGTTATAACCAATCAGTTTGTTGTTTTTTGTAATTTTAATGGTGTTTACGGCGCCTATTTCTTCTGCTACTTCATCCATCTCGTCCAAAAAAGGAATTACTTCCTGTTTGTAGGGTATCGTAACATTCAAACCTCTTAAATGGGGAGTGTTTTTTATTATGTTAGGAAATAACTCAATGCGGCCTATATCAAAATTTTCATAAGTACAATTTTTAATACCTTCCCTTTCAAATTTATTCTTAAAGTATGTTCTTGAAAATGAATAAGCTATATGTCTCCCTAAAAGTCCCAGTTTATGCATTTTGCTTTCTTGTTTTTGCGCCATAAGCCTCTAAAGCTAGAACGATTAAAATCCCCAATAATATAAAAAATATGGCGTATAATGTTTCTTTATTTGGATCGGGGATGTATCGTTGGTAATTCTCAATAATTCTTTCTCCTGTTGAATCGTGCAGAAGTTGTCCGCTTTCATCATATTTATATATGGTTTCTTTCCATGGCCATACTACACCTAGCGAACCTATAATGAACCCAATAATTGTTGAAAGGGTAATTTTTTTATAATGTTTTAAAATATAACTTAAAACATGTGAAAATGTTACTAATCCAGTTATTGAGCCTAATGTAAATACGCCCAAAACTTTTAACATTTTTATACGTTGAGAGTTTTCTATAAACATAAAATCGCCCCTTAGTATTTCGTAAAAAGTATCATAAAGGGCGTTTACCGAATCGACCAAAAGCAAGACGTAATTACCCAATAAAATAAGAATAAATGACCCAGAAAATCCTGGAAGTGTCATGCCCGAGACACTAATGATACCACAAAAAAATACAAACCACAAATTATCATTTTCCATGGCTGGATTTAGAAAACTAATGCCCACCCCAAGAGTTATACCAATAGCTAGAAAAGTGTAGGTTTTATAATTCCAATCCCTAAAGTCTTTATTTATATAGTAAATAGAGCCCATAATCATTCCAAAAAAGACGCTCCAAACATATAATTCGTAATGAAAAATAAGATAATCCAATAGCTTTGATACACTAAAGTAGCTCACGATCATACCAAAGAAAAGCAAGCCTAAAAAACGACCGTTTATATAATTATAGCAGCTTTTAAACCTGCCATTTATAAGTAATAAAAAAGCCTTGCGGTTAATTTTTTGAAGTGAATAAATGAACTCTTCATAAAATCCAGCAACAAAAGCTACAACACCTCCAGAAACTCCAGGGACTTTATTGGCAGCTCCCATACCTAATCCTTTTAGGACCAGAAAAATTTTATCTGTAAGTGTTCTGGTGCTTTCCATTTATACTTTTTTGCTTCCTAACCTTTCTAATATAAAAATAGTTAAAAAACCAATAATCATTAAAAGCAAGGCAAATAGGATTTGATTATCACCATTAAAGAAAAATGGAGAGATACTCTTCTGCAATAAAGGGGTCTTAATACCTTTTGAATTGGTATACCATGTTAAGGTTTCCTTCCATGGCCAGACTTTGTTTAGAGATCCAAAAATAAACCCCGTCAATAGAGCTAATGTAATATTGTGATAGTGTTTAAAAAGCCATTTTAGGACATGGCTAAAACTTAAAAGACCTATAACAGCTCCTGCTGCAAAAACTAATATTTTTTTTATATCGAAATCGTGCAGTGCATCACTTAATGTTTTGTATGCTCCTAAAATAATAAGGATAAAAGAACCCGAAATGCCCGGTAAAATCATGGCACATATGGCTATTGCACCAGCCCAAAATAAAAACCATGAGTGTTCATTTGTAGTTAAGGACGATAATTGACTTACATAAATGGCAATTACAATTCCTATTATTAAAGCAACTAAAATAGGAAAGTTCCATTGTTGGATTTGTTTGCCAACAAAGTAAATACTAGCCAGAATAAGTCCAAAAAAGAAGGACCAAATTAAAATAGGGTGGTTTTCCAATAAATATTTCGCCAATCTCATAAAACTTACAAAACTTACGACAATACCAAGTAATAATGCTACTAAAAAATTGCCGTTTAACATTTTCCAAAATGGGACAAAGCCTTTTTTAATAAGCGTTTTAAAAAGGGACGGATTTACATTACTAATAGAGGTGATTAGTTCTTCGTAAATACCTGAAATAAAAGCAATGGTACCCCCTGAGACCCCTGGTACGGCATCGGCAGCACCCATGGCAATACCTTTAAGGGATATGACTATATAATCGAATAACCGTCTTTGCATACTTTCGTTTTAGCAAAAAAACCAAAGATATGTATTTTAATGTAACGATAGTTTACAGATTTGTTTTTAGCAGATTTTTAACTTGGGTTTTATCCGTTACTTCCGGAAAAAGTTCTTCTATTATAAAAGCATATTCTTTGTTGTAACGAAGTCCATTTTTAAGATGGAAAGAGCCTTTGTCGTTTTCATTTAAAGCAAAATATAAGCCCGCCAAGCGATATTCCAATTCGGCGTTTTCTGGATAAAATTCAACAGCCTGTTCAAAGTTATATACCGAGGCTTCCAGTTCACCTAATTTTATGAGTAAATCGCCTCTAGAAAGCCAAGTATTTAATTCATAATTACCAAGTTCTAAAGTTTTTTTATAGCCACGTTCGGCTTCTTCAAAAAAGTTTAAACGGTGGTTTATTTGTGCATATAACTTCCAATAGGTTACGTTTTCAGCATCGATATTTATAGCTTTATTGATATAATATAGTGCTTTTTGGTAATTTTTATTCTTGTTATAAAACTTTGTTATGGCTATCCAGCCTTTATCCAATAAAGGATCCTCATGCACCGTTTTGTAGTAGTACTGCACGGCAAGGTCATTATTACCTAATTTTTCGTAACAGTTGCCAATACGCAATAAGGCGAAGGATGTTGGATCATCGAGCTTAAGGGTAATATTATAATTTTCAATAGCTTCTTCGTAACGTTTCAGTTTTTCCAATACTTTTCCCCGCTCCAAATAAGCTCCAACAAAGGTATCATCGGAAATAATGGCAAAATCAAAAGCCGTTAAGGCCTTTCGGTATTTTTTTAGTACTAAATATTGTTTGCCCAATTGGTGCCAAGCGACCTCACAATATGGATTTTTATCCAGAAACATGTTTAGGTATTCTATGGCATCTTGGTTTTGGTTCAGGTAATCAAAACAGTAAATAATATTGTACAATGCAGAATAATCCTCTAGATCCTCTTCAAGGCACTTCATAAAGTAAGTTTTGGCACTTTCAAACTCATCTAAAAACAAATATTCCATACCTATTAAGGAATAGATGTCTATGGCATCATCGGTAAGCTCCAACGCTTTTTTAAGTACGCTTATAGCTTTTTGGTGATCGTCCTTTTTTGATAAAATATTGGCTTTTTGGATGTATATTTCTTCGTTGGTTGGGTCTAAAATGTATAGGGAGTTCAAGAGTTCATCTGCTTCAACCAATTTATCTTCAAAAACATAAATTTCAACCTTAAACAGTTTTAAGTTTATTGAGCTTGGATGTTGATTCAAACCTAATTTAATAGCTTTTTTAGCGAGAGCTATTTTACCATGATTAAGGTAGTGGTGGATGATGTTTTCAAACTCTTCCGAATCAAAAAACAATACATGGTTTGTTTTTAGCATCGATTCGAATTTTGATAAAGGTAAGTTGTTGTTGTCGTCTTGACTAAACTCCATAGGCACGATAGTATAGTTCTATGCTGAATAAATTTAAGGTTCTATTCTTTTTTTTGTACTGAATTGGGCAAATGTTTTTAACAAAGTAATGAACAGTTGTTTTTTTTGACTGGCAATAATGTCTTTTTTTGTTTGATTGTCAATAGTTTGAAGCTTACTTAATACTGCTTAAAATATCAATAATGATGCCACATCCCTTTGTAATTTCTTCATTTGAGATAGTTAAAGGTGGAGTAATACGAACGGCCTTGGGCTCGAAAAGTAGCCAAAAAAGGATGAGTCCGTGTTTTTGTGCTTCAATAATAAGTCGATCGGCAATCTCTTTTGAGGGTAAGACTAAAGCCAACATTAAACCAATACCTCTTATTTCTTTTATTAATGCATGTTTTAAGAGTTTTCTAATGAGCACTTCCTTTTCAAGAGCTAGCGGCATTAAGTCGCTATTAATGATTTCTTGTAGTGTAGCCAATGCTGAAGCGGCTATTACCGGATGTCCTCCAAAAGTGGTAATGTGTCCTAGTTTGGGTTGATCTTGTAATAAATCCATGAGGTCTTTCGATGCGGTAAAAGCTCCAATAGGCATACCTCCTCCCAGACCTTTACCAGTAACCAGAATATCTGGAATACAATTGTAATGCTCAAATCCAAATAATTTTCCGGTTCGTCCAACACCAGGTTGAATTTCATCCAGTATAAGCAATGTCCCCGTTTGATCACACT
The DNA here is from genome assembly GCF_022662175.1 of Aestuariivivens marinum. Taxonomy (GTDB): domain Bacteria; phylum Bacteroidota; class Bacteroidia; order Flavobacteriales; family Flavobacteriaceae; genus Aestuariivivens; species Aestuariivivens marinum. Next base: position 1,638,094 of record NZ_JAKMCR010000001.1, read on the forward strand.
TTTTTCTAACAGCCTCTAAGTAACCATTTTTTGGTTCAATAAAGCCAGCACCACCTTGTATGGTTTCCAAAATAACACAAGCAGTATTTTGTGTAATGTATTCTAAATCAGTTTTATTATTGAATTCAATGAACCTTATATTTGGAATAAGTGGACGAAATGCTTGTTTGCGTTCTTCATAGCCCATAACACTCATAGACCCCATAGTATTACCGTGGTAAGCATTTTTAGCAGCGATAACTTCGCTTCTTTCGGTCGCACGTTTGGCTAATTTCATGGCACCTTCAATGGCTTCGGTTCCAGAATTAGTCAAATAAGTTTTTTCTAAAGTATTTGGTAGATGTTTGGCAAGTAGTTTGGTAAGCTCTACTGCTGGTTTTTGGACATATTCGCCATAAACCATAACATGCATATAACATTCTAGCTGGGTCTTAATAGCTTGAATAATCTTTGGGTGCCTGTGTCCTAACGGGCATGCCGAAACCCCTGCAACAAAATCTAAATGGGCTTTATTGTTACTGTCATAGATATAAGATCCGGATGCATGTGAAATTTCCATGCCTATAGGATGTGGTGTTGTCTGGGCTTGGTATTTAAAAAAATCCGTCTTCATTGCCTGTTTATTTAGGAACATTCTTGTAACCTACAGGTCTGGTTTTGTTCTTTACACGTTTAGGTAAGTTTCTAGAGGCCTTGCCTTCTTCTGAATTTGGGATAGATTCTTTGTCGGCGGTTTCAATGCGCTCCAGCATTTCTTTATCAAAAAAGTCTTCCTGAGGGATATAATCTTCCAATCCTTTTATTTTGGGCAATACCAAAGGAGGATCGTCTTTAAACAAATCTTCCACACTTAGAGGACGCTCTTCTTCGCGCCAATCGAAGCCTTTTAATAACTTTTCTTTGTCGGGAAATTCAGATTCAGGATATATTTTACCATCTATCTGATTTAACTTTTTAACTTCATCAATTTCCCTATTGGTTATAAAAATTTCAATACTCCCCGATTTGGACTTATCAATACCTACAAGTTCGTTGTTTTCATTTCGCATGTAGTATATGGATTGTGCATTCTTTAATATGTCAACATGGTATAATTCATTTTCATCGTTAAATAGTCCGATTAATTTTTTACCGTTAATTTGGTTGTAGCCTGCATCCAAAGAGTCTTTACTTATCACAAAAGCATTGTCGAACACAATAAGGGAGTCTATCTTTTCGGTTTCGGGATTTGACTTTAAATGAATAGTGTCGCCCGTAATCTGATTTTTAATATTCCAAAGTATGGGTTTCTGTTTAACGGAAAAGAGGTCGACATTTGAACCTTTTGAAATATTGATCATTTGGGTGAGTCCCGTGGCATGATTTACATGGATGGAATCGGCTTTGCCACTCATATTCGACTTGTACAACTTTACATTTTTAAAGGCTCTTGTAATGCGTTTTTCGGGTTTTCCGGTTACCATTAGCGTGTCTGCGTGAATATAGATGGAATCTTTTTCCTGAAGTGTTGAAACTAAGGCACGTTTGGTAATAAATACAGAATCTTTGGCCTTAAAAACTTCGGCATAATGGCCTGTAACGATACTTTTATTAATAGTGTCTGTTACCTTTATATGGTTTGTAGCCGAAGCAAAACTGGTATTGTTGTCAAAAAACAAACTATCGCCTTCAACAATACGGTTATCGTAATAAATTTTTGCTTTCTTAACGGCATAACCTGTTTTTAATTGGGTATCATAAAAGCCTTTTTCACAATAAGTTTCACTTTCGGGGGTTATTATGGTTGAAGGGCCATATAGATATGCTTCTTTAGTGTCTTCGTAGTAATCAAAAAAATTGGTCTTAATGGTCGATTCTTTATTGATCATAACCACACTGTCAATGAACTTGTATTTTTTTAGGTTCATATAATACCGGCCTATTTTACTGGTAATGGTTCCAGAGGTATCTTTAACAACCTTACCACCACTCCTGTAATAAGCCTGTTGCTTTATTCTGTCATAATAAAGCGTGTCTGTTTTAAGTTCAGAATCAGGAGTCTTTAAAATGACATCACCGCTGGCAAAGGCCAATTGGGATTTACCGCTATACTCCACATACTTTGCATTCATGATAATGGAATCACTTTCAATCATTTTCACATTGCCGTAGGCTTCAATAAAATTGTCATTTTTATACTGTATGGCTTTATCGCACCACATGGCTATACTTTCATGTGTTATATGTACTTGACCTTCATCATTACGCAAAATAACTTGGGCGCCAGGGTACTTGTCTTCGTTTTTAATTATGGCCCCTGCTTGTTGGATTTCAATTCTCTTTTTTTGTTGGGCTTCAGTGGAAAGAATAGAAAAGAAGCTAAATAAACAGTATATGGTAAGTTTGATTGATGTGTTCAAATTATGATAGTTTATAGCAAAAATAATGATAAAAATAATGTTTAAGAATAATGAAACAAAAAACGCTCCAAAATAAGTTTTTGAAGCGTTAAACCATTTAATTGTATAATAATTAATCCCTAAAAATAGTCTGTTTTCTATCTGGTCCTACCGAAACGATGGTGATTGGTATTCCGAGTTCTTTTTCTAAAAACGCAATATAATCATTAAGTTCCTGTGGTAACTGGGAGGCTTCAGATAGCTTAGTTAAGTCTTCTTTCCACCCCTTAAACTCTGTGTAAATAGGTTGAACGTTTTCGGGTTCAATATTATAAGGTAAGTGTTCAATAACATCACCTTTATAATTATAAGCTGTACAAACCTTTAGTGTTTCGAAACCAGATAATACATCACCTTTCATCATCATAAGCTGGGTAACACCATTAACTTGGCAGGCATATTTTAAGGCTACTAGGTCTAACCAACCACAACGTCTTGGACGCCCTGTAGTAGCACCAAATTCATGTCCAACACGGGCCATGGTAGCACCGTTTTCATCAAACAGTTCGGTAGGGAAGGGGCCTGAGCCTACACGGGTGGTGTATGCTTTAAAGATACCAAATACGTCGCCTATTTTATTTGGAGACACACCCAATCCGGTACATGCTCCTGCTGCTGTTGTATTACTGGAGGTTACAAATGGATAGGTTCCAAAATCGATATCTAAAAGAGAGCCTTGAGCGCCTTCGGCAAGAATGGTCTTTCCAGATTTTTGGGCCTGGTAAATATATTCTTCAGAGTCTATAAATGTTAATGATTTTAAAACCTCTACTGCCTTAAAGAATTCGAATTCCAACTCTTCTAAGTTATATTGAATGTCAACATTATAAAAGGCGATCATCGATTCGTGCTTATCAGCTAAAGCCCTGTAACGTTTTTTCCAATCACTGAGTTCCAAATCACCTACACGAATACCATTTCTACCGGTTTTATCCATGTAAGTTGGGCCAATTCCCTTTAGGGTTGAACCTATTTTAGCTTTTCCCTTAGAAGCTTCACTGGCTGCATCCAATAACCTATGTGTGGGTAAAATAATATGCGCTTTACGTGATATTAGTAGTGATTTTCTATAGTCGACATTCTGTGCTTCCAATTTATCCAATTCACCCTTAAAAATAACAGGGTCTATAACGACACCATTTCCAACTAAATTAATAGCATTGTCATGAAAAATACCTGAAGGAATGGTATGCAATACATGTTTTTTACCATTAAAGACTAAAGTATGCCCTGCATTTGGGCCACCTTGAAATCGTGCTATAATATTGTAGTTGGAAGTGAGTACATCAACAATTTTTCCTTTGCCCTCATCTCCCCATTGTAATCCTAGTAGTAAATCTACTGCCATTATAAAATTAAATTAATTGGTTGATTTTTTGTTTCCGTAAAAGTAAAGTGAGTGTGTATGAATTTCGATATCAAAAACTTCTTCTATTGTTTTTTTAATGGACTGAATTCTAGGGTCGCAGAATTCAATAACCTCTCCAGTATCGGTTAAAATAACGTGATCGTGTTGTTTGTCGAAATATGATTTTTCATAGTGCGCTTGGTTTTGGCCAAACTGATGTTTTCTAACCAAACCACACTCTAAAAGTAATTCAATGGTATTGTAAAGTGTAGCTCTTGAAACACGATATTTTTTATTCTTCATACTTAGGTACAAAGACTCTATATCGAAGTGTTCGTTATTATTATATATTTCCTGAAGTATAGCGTAACGCTCCGGTGTTTTTCGGTGACCGTTAGCTTCTAAAAAGCCGGTAAAGACATTTTTGACAATATCTTGATTTTTAGACTCGGAATTCGTACTCATAATTTTCGTGTCAAATTTACACTTTTTTATACTCTTTTAACCTTATCGATACCATTAATTTTTTTTAGTTTTTCTAACAATGTTTTTAACATACTATTGTTTTTTATAATGGCATTAATTCGACCTGAAAATATGCCGTCGTCACTTTCAAAATTAAGACTCTTCATATTAACATGCATATTTGAGGAAATTACCTGGGTAATTTCATTAACAAGGCCTAAATGGTCAATCCCGGACACTTCTATTTTTACCAGAAATTCCTGTTGTGAGGAGTCTATCCATTTAGCTTGAATGATGCGATATGCATAATTGGACTGTAAACTAAGGGCATTAGGACAATTTTTTTTATGGACTTTTATGCCTTCGGAAACGGTAAGAAAACCAAAAACTTCATCACCAGGTATTGGGTTACAGCAATTTGCTAATTTATAATCCAACTTTTCTTCTTCTTTGCCAAATACTAGTAGGTCATATTTTGCAGTAATTTCATCTCTTTCAATTTCCTCTTTGCTTATGGTAGGTTTTCGGGAAATTTTATTTTTAATATAGCTTACAAAGGCATTGCTTCGGGATGCTGCATACTCTTTTAACATCGAGTTGTCTATAGAACCTATGCCCACACGATAAAAAAGATCGAGACTGGTTTTAAGTTTAAAATGACGTACTAAATCATTAACGGTTTGTTCATTTAAATTAATTTTAAGTTGTCTTAGTTTTCGTCTTAAAATCTCCTTGCCTTCCTCCCCAATTATTTTTTTGTCTTCTTTTAAAGCCGATTTTATTTTACTACGTGCTCTAGCCGTAGTGGCATAATCTAGCCAGTTGGTAGTAGGTTTGGCTATTTCGGAGGTTAATATATCTACTTGATCACCGCTATGTAATATATGACTTAAAGGTACTAGTCTACCATTGACTTTAGCGCCTCGTGTTTTCATGCCTACTTCGGTATGAATGCTAAAGGCAAAGTCTAAAGCAGAAGCGCCTTTGGGTAATGACTTTAATTCTCCTTTTGGGGTAAATACAAATATTTCCTGAGCATATAAATTAAGTTTGAATTGTTCTACAAAATCAACTGCATTTAAATGAGGGTTTTCAAGCGCTTCCTGTAATCGGTTAATCCAACTTTCAAGGCTGTCCTCTTTTTCTCCAACTTGTTTATATTTGTAATGCGCTGCATATCCTTTTTCAGCGATTTCATTCATACGTTCACTACGAATTTGAACCTCTACCCATCTTCCTTTAGGTCCCATTACTGTTATATGAAGTGCTTCGTAACCTGTTGATTTTGGTGATGAAATCCAATCACGAAGTCTGGTAGGGTTAGGCCGAAAGTGATCGGTTACTATGGAATATATTTTCCAGGCTAAGAATTTTTCATTTATTTCATCACTGCTATAAATGATTCTAATAGCAAACTTGTCATAGACTTCATCAAAAGAAACCCCTTGTTTAACCATTTTCTTTCTAATGGAAAAAATGGATTTAGGCCTTCCTTTAATGGTGTAATCCATTTTTTCTTTGTCCAAAGAGTTTTTAATAACATCACTAAACTGTTCTATATATTTGTCTTGTTCTTCCTTGCTATCCTTTATTTTGTTTAAAATATCGTTATAAACTTCTGGTTCTGTGTATTTTAATCCAAGGTCTTCGAGTTCTGTTTTTATGTTATACAAACCTATTCTATGTGCTAATGGTGCATAAATATATAGTGTTTCAGAAGCAATTTTAACTTGTTTGTCTGGACGCATGGAATCCATAGTAAGCATATTGTGTAGTCGGTCTGCTATTTTTATAATAATTACCCTAACATCATCATTTAATGTTAATAGCATTTTTCTAAAATTTTCAGCCTGTAAAGAAACATCCATATCTTGTTCTTTACTAAGTGAAGATATTTTAGTAAGACCGTTTACAATTTTTGCAATGGTTTCACCAAATAGCTGTTCAATATCATTAATGGAATAATTTTCATTGTCTTCCACTACATCATGTAAAAGTGCAGAAGCTATTGAGGTAGCGTCTAATCCAATTTCTTGGGCTACAATCTTAGCAACAGCAATAGGATGAAAAATATATGCCTCTCCAGATTTTCTACGCTGATTCCTGTGGCCATCCAAAGCAACATCAAAAGCCTTACGGATAAGTTTTTTGTCATCTTTTGAAAGTGTACGATAGCTTACTTTAAGCAGTTCTTTGTAAGCTTTGGTAATGGCTAAATTCTCTTGTTCTATGGCTTCTTCGGTCATCATATATTAAAAATAGCATAAAGATAATTAACAGGCAACCTTTTTGTTTTTTAAATATGTGCTGAATTTAGAAAAGCAATGAGTTGTGAAATGGCTTTACCACGGTGACTAATCCTATTTTTAAGGGTTAAATCCATTTGGGCAAAGGTGTCATTATACCCTTTAGGTTTAAAAATAGGGTCATAACCAAATCCTTTTTCACCTTGTTTAGTAGGGGTGATTTCACCTTTACAAATTCCGGTAAAAATGTAGTTGCCATTATTTAAGTTTAATGAAATTACAGTTTTAAATTGTGCATTTCTATTATTGCGATTTTTTAAATTTAAAAGTAATTTATCCATATTATCATTATCGCTTCGATGTTCACCAGCATAGCGAGCAGAAAGTACCCCGGGAGCACCATTAAGCGATTCAACTTCCAAGCCCGTATCATCTGCAAAACAATCATAATTATAAGTGGTCTTTATATAATTGGCCTTCTGTTTGGCGTTATCTTCTATAGTATCTTGGGTTTCAGGTATATCTTCAAAGCAACCAATATCCTTTAAGCTTAATAGTTTGATATGTGGTGGAACCAAAGCTTGGACTTCCTTAATTTTATTCAAATTGTTAGTGGCGAAAACAAGTTTTATCAAAACAAACAGGTTTTAAGTGATTAGGCAACGTCAATAATCTTAACGTGCTGCTAATTTCCGATAAAAATTTTACGTATATTTAAAAACAGCAAGAATTCTGACGTCATAAATTTAAAACTATAACCAATGAAAAAATCAATTGTTGTCTTTGTATCCTTTATTTTAATGGTGTCCTGCAAAAAAAAGGAGGAACAGTCTGTTTACTTAGGAATCGTTGATTTTGAGGTTACTGGAAAGGTGCATGCTCTTCCTTTTTTTGAAAAAGGATTGTTGTTATTGCATAGTTTTGAATATAAAGATGCAAGGGAAGCTTTTGTTCAAGCCCAGGAAGCAGATCCTAATATGGCTATGGCTTATTGGGGTGAAGCGATGACCTATAATCATAGTCTTTGGAGGGAACAAGATTATCAAGACGGTATTGAAGCTATAAATAAATTGGAACAAATAGATACTTCAGGATTAAATCCTGTGGAAATGGACTTATTAGAAGCCATAAAGATTCTATATAAGCCTAAAACTCCAAAGGATGAACGGGATAAAAGTTATATGGAGTTTATGAAGGCACTGTATGTTAAATATCCAAATCAAAATGAAGTGGCCGCTTTTTATTCTCTATCTCTATTGGGGTCTGTTACAGAAGGAAGAAATGATTCTATTTATGGAGAGGGCGCTTTGGTAGCCAATAAGGTTTTAAAAAATAATGCCAAACATCCAGGGGCACTGCATTATCTAATTCATTCCTACGATGACCCTAAACATGCCCATCTTGCACTTGAAGCAGCAGATTCTTATGCAAAAGTAGCGCCAGATGCTAGTCATGCCTTGCACATGCCATCTCATATTTATGTGGCTTTAGGAATGTGGGATAAAGTAGTTGCCTCTAATATAGATTCTTATGGGGCAAGCCTAAAAAGAATGGAAGATAAAGGTTTGGATAATGATGCAAGGGGGTACCACGCTTACCATTGGTTGCAGTATGGGTATTTACAAAAAGGACAAATTGATGAGGCTGAAAAAATGGTTTGGGATATGCAAAAGTTTTGTAATGAAAAACCATCGAAACGGGCAAGAGTGCATCTCTTGTTCTTAAAAGGAACTTTTCTTGCAGAGACAGATCTTTGGAGTCATCCTATAGCAAATGTAGGTATAGATGTTTCAGGAGCAAATATTTCGATTAAGGCTCAAAATTATTTTATTGAAGGAATGAAAGCTTTTAAAAATAAGGATGAAGAAGCATTAATTAAGAATATTGATGATCTTGAAGATGAAATAAATAAGGAATCACTTTTGGTCGATAATATTGGTAAAGGAGGAAGTTTATGCGCCTCATCAGATAGATCGTTACCTAATAGACAGGATGTGAAGAGGGCTGAAACCGTGAAAGTTCAATTGTTGGGGTTGAAAGCATGGCTTAAGGAGGATTTAGACAAGACTGAGCATTTTTTGAAAGAATCTGTTGAACTTGAAGAAAGTTTGACCTATAGTTATGGGCCTCCAGATATTATTGTCCCAACAAAAGAATTATTCGCTAAATTTTTAATTTCACAAAACAGATCAGAAGAAGCGATTGCTTATTATAAAGAAGCATTGGAAAGAGGGACTAAAAGGTTAATTCCGTTAAGGGCAATAGCCGAAATCTCAAGTGCAAAAGGAAAAGCTGTACCAATAGTGGATAAAATTTAAATAGCTAAATGCCTTAGGTTCTTTATGATATGATTTTTATCTCTTTTTTATGATTTTTGTTAGAGGCCCCTTTTTTTAATTTTACTATTTTAGAGTATTGTTTAATGGATTAAAAATAGAATTATGACAATTAACATTCAATATGTTCATATGCTAACCAGTGAGGCCATGAACGCTTATGTAACCGGGAAATTAAATAAACTTAACCAAAAATATGATTGGATTATCAATGCCGAGGTCCATTTTGAGATTGAACATAATGCCAAGGAAAATGGAAAGATATGTAAAATTGAATTGAGTGCCCCAGGTCCTAGGTTATTTGCAACGTCGAGTGAAAATACCTTTGAAAATGCTGTTAAAAAGACCCTTAAGGATTTGGAGGTACAGTTAAAAAAGAGAAAACAAACTTTTGTTAAGCACTAACGGTGGTGGTAGGGTTCGTTTCTAAGTATAGTAAACCCCCGATACAGTTGTTCAGTAAAGAAAAGCCTTATCATTTGATGTGAAAATGTCATTTTGGATAAGGCTATTTTTTCGTTCGCTCTATGATGAACTTCCTGTGAAAAGCCATAAGGTCCTCCTATAACAAAAACAAGTTGTTTTATCCCGGAATTCATATGTTTTTGGAGGTGTTTTGAAAATGCAATAGAGGTAAATTGTTGTCCGTTTTCATCCAATAATACTAAAACATCTGAACTTGATAAGTTATTTAAAATAAGTTTACCTTCCTTTTCTTTTTGTTGTTCTTCATTTAAATTTTTGACTTTTTTTATGTCGGGGATGATTTGAAAGGAAAATTTTATGTAGAACCTGAGACGTTTTTTGTAATCTTCAATTAAAGAGACAAGTTGTGCGTTGTCTGTTTTTCCAATGGCCAAAAGTTTAATAGTCATAATGTAAAATTAAGATGAACGACGGATTTTATCTTAATAAAAATTAAAATTTGGTAAATGTAAAATATTATTTCGCCAATCAATTTATTATTTTAGCATCAAACTTTTAAATAATGATTACACAAGAATATTTTGATTCAGAAGTAAGACGCATAATTGCTGCAGCCATAAGTGAAGATGTTGGAGATGGTGACCATAGTTCACTGGCATGTATTCCAGAAAATGCTAGAGGTAAAGCTAAGCTATTGGTGAAAGATAAAGGGATAATAGGAGGGGTTAATTTTGCAAAAAAAGTTTTTGCCTATATAGACAAAAGTTTGAGGATAGATGTGCTTATTGAAGATGGTACCGAGGTGACCTTTGGAGATATTGTAATGTATGTGGAGGGCCCATCGCAATCTATATTAAAGGCTGAGCGTACAGTTTTAAATGCCATGCAGCGTATGAGTGCCATTGCAACAAAAACAAGACTTTATGTTGACTTGGTAAAGGGTACCAAAACAAAAATTTTGGATACCAGAAAAACGACTCCCGGTATTAGAGTTTTGGAGAAATGGGCTGTGAAAATTGGAGGTGGTGAAAATCACAGGTTTGCTTTGTACGATATGATTATGCTAAAGGATAACCATATTGATTTTGCTGGAGGAATTACCAAAGCTATTGAAACTACCAAACAATATTTAAGGGAGACTGGAAAGGACCTGCAGATTATGGTAGAGGCAAGAAATTTGGTAGAGGTAGAGGAAATATTGAGAAATGATGGTGTTTATAGAATTTTGTTGGATAATTTTGACTATGAAGATACGCGTAAGGCCGTAAAATTAATAGGAGATAAATGTCTTATTGAATCTTCGGGTAATATTAATGAAACAACTATTAGGCATTATGCTGAATGTGGTGTAAATTATATATCCTGTGGTGCTTTAACACATTCGGTCCACAATATGGATTTAAGCTTAAAGGCAGTTAATTAATTGCCTTTTCAAATTTTTTGGCTGTTTTTGTATAAATAACTTGTTTAATAGGCCAAAACAAAAGGGTGTTTTAATGACTAAACCTATAGAAGATAATCTCGATAAAATCCCGATTTTAAATGTTCTAATCCGATTTTTTAAGCAAATTAAATTACCAGGTTTAGAAGGACTGTCATTTTATGATTTATTAGAACTTTATATCACTGGTATTGTAAAAGGAGCACTAACAACACGTGCTAGTGCCATTGCTTTTAGTTTTTTTACAGCTTTGTTCCCCTTTTTGTTGTTTGTTATTATTATTATTCCGGAAATTCCGGTAGCAAATTTCCAAGATGATTTTATGAATTTTTTGAAATCGTTTTTACCACCAAGTACTTCCGATTTTTTCTTTGACAACATTTTTAAAAATATAGAAAGCTCCAAACGAGGCGGCTTATTGTCATCGGTTTTTGTGCTATCTATTGCTTTAATGGCCAATGGGGTGAATGCTATATTCTCTGGTTTTGAAAATTCGTACCATGAACAATTGAGCCGAAATGTTTTTAAGCAATATCTGTATGCTTTAGGAATCGCTTTAATATTGGCTTTTTTACTTATTATAACCATTGTGGTTTTGGGGTATTTTCAAATTTATGTGGTTCAAGGATTGGTAGATGTGTTAAATAACACGGGTTATGTTGAGCCTGATACCGTTTTTTGGTACGATATAGCTAAATATGTGTTTTTTGTTATTATGGTCTATATTGCTACAGCCACATTATATTACTTCGGAACAAAAGAAGGTCGTGAGTCCAAGTTTTTTTCAGTAGGTGCCTTATTTACTACCTTGCTTATCATTTCTACCTCTTATTTGTTTGGTGTCTATATTGAGAATTTTAGTCAATACAACAAACTGTATGGTTCTATTGGAGCGCTGTTAATATTGTTATTCTATTTATGGCTCAATGCTAATATTTTGCTTTTAGGTTACGAACTTAATGTGTCTTTAAATAAACTTCGGAAAAGGAGGTAGTTTATGGGTAACTATATAGATGTTATAATTCCTATACCGCTTCAAAAGCTATTTACATATAGTATTTCTGCTTCCGAAGCTAATTTTATTGAAAAAGGCATGCGGGTAGCTGTTCCCTTTGGAAAATCCAAAATATATACAGGTATTGTTGCAGGTATTCATCAAACACCACCAACGGTCTATGAAGCTAAAGAAATACATCAAATATTAGATGATGTACCTTTGGTAAACGATTTACAATTGCAGTTTTGGCAATGGATAGCTAGTTATTATATGTGTACTTTAGGTGATGTAATGCGTGCTGCCTTACCAAGTGCTTTTATTTTGGAAAGTGAAACCAGTATTGTTAAGAACAAAGGTGTCTCCATTGATGAATCGGAATTAAAGGATGATGAATTTTTGGTTTTTGAAGCTTTGCAATACCAGTCTTCTTTAAAGGTTCAGGATGTTATGGGTATTCTGGATAAAAAACAGGTGTTACCTATTATAAATAGATTGATAGAGAAAAATGTTGTTTTTCTTGAGGAAGAAGTCTATGAAAAGTATAGGCCCAAATTGGTGCGTTATGTAAAATTGAACGTCAATTATACTTCTGAAAAAGCACTTCAAAGGTTATTGGACGATTTGGGGAGAGCACATAAACAAAAAGAGGTGGTCCTGACCTTGTTTTCAATAGCAGCAAAAACAAAAAAACCAGTTAAGGTTTCAGATTTATCAACAGAAAGTGGTGTTTCCACCTCAATAATTAAAGCATTAATTGACAAAGGGATTCTTTTAGAATATCATATCCAAACAGATAGGATTTCTTATAAAGGAGGGGAGTTGCATGAAACTAAGATATTAAACACAGACCAGATACAGGCTTTAGATGCTATTAAAAAAGCATTCCATAAACATGACGTTGCTTTGCTTCATGGCGTGACGTCTTCAGGAAAAACCGAAGTCTATTCAAAGTTAATTGAAGATATAGTAGAACAGGGTAGGCAAGTATTGTATTTACTTCCCGAAATAGCTTTAACCACCCAACTTATAGGCAGATTGCGACTATATTTTGGTGAACGCATATCGGTATATCATTCTAAATACTCCTCACAGGAGCGAGTTGAGGTATGGAAAAATGTATTGCAGTCTGCTTCGAAAGCTCAAATTATAGTGGGGGCAAGATCTTCCGTCTATTTGCCATTTAATGATTTGGGACTCATCATTATTGATGAAGAACACGAGCAGTCCTTCAAACAGTTTGATCCGGCACCGCGTTACCATGCACGCGATACGGCCATTGTGTTGGCTAAAATGCATCAAGCAAAAACCCTTTTGGGATCTGCGACACCTAGTTTGGAAAGTTATTTTAATGTACAACAAGATAAATATGGTTTGGCAGAAATCAGCAGGCGTTATAATAACGTTTTAATGCCAGAGATTCAATTGGTAGATCTAAAAGATAAACACAAGCGAAAGCGTATGAAAGGACATTTTAGTGACACGCTTTTGGATGCTATGACAGAAACTTTAGACGAGGGTTCTCAAATTATTTTATTTCAAAATAGGAGGGGATTTTCTCCTATAGTAGAATGTATTACTTGCGGACATGCTCCACAATGCCCCAATTGCGATGTAAGTTTAACCTATCACCAATATAGAAATCAGCTACGTTGCCACTATTGTGGGTATAATACAGTAATGCATAAAAACTGTGAGGCCTGTGGAAGTTCGGAATTGGATTCAAAAGGTTTTGGTACAGAGCAAATTGAGGAAGAAGTTAAAATATTGTATCCTAAGCACAAAGTTGCTAGGATGGATTTGGACACTACTCGAGGCAAATATGGTTACGAAAAGATTATTACAGCTTTTGAACAGCAAGAAATTGATGTTTTGGTTGGAACCCAAATGCTAACAAAAGGGCTTGATTTTAGAAATGTAAAATTAGTAGGCATAATGAATGCCGATACAATGCTGAATTTCCCTGACTTTAGGGCACATGAGCGTAGTTTTCAATTAATGTTACAAGTTGCTGGCAGGGCAGGTCGTACCAACGAACGGGGTAAGGTATTAATTCAAACCTATAACCCTTATCATAATATTTTACAACAGGTTACTACTAATGATTACCAGGTCATGTTTAAGGAACAGCTAAACGATAGGTATAACTTTAAGTATCCTCCAATTTATAAACTTATTAAAATAACTTTAAAGCACAAGGACTTTAATAAGGTGGAACAGGCTTCAGTATGGTTGGCCAAGTCCTTACAGCAAATTTTTTCTAAATATGTATTGGGACCAGAATCACCACCAATAGCAAGGATTAGAAATCAGTTCCATAAAAACATTTTGGTAAAGATTCCTCAAGGGCAGTCCTTGTCAAAAACAAAAGAAGCTATTATTAAAATAAATAACAGCTTCTTTAGTATTAAAGAATTTCGGTCGGTTAAAATGACTTTAAATGTTGATAACTTTTAGTGAGAGATAGATTTTTATAAAATCCCTAAATGTTATTTAAGGCATCAACCAATTGGGTTTTTTTATTCCTGCTTAAAGGAATTTCATAAGCGCCTACTTCAACATTTTTACTATTAAATCGATCAATCTTATCTAAGTTAACAATATAAGATTTATGGATTCTTAAAAATTTATTTTCAGGTAATTCTTTTTCAAAGGCTTTCATGGTAGATAATACCACAAGGCTAGTTTCTTCGGTAACTAATTTTACATAATCCCCAAGAGCTTCAATCCATTTAATATCCTTTATATATACCTTACGTTTTTTAAGGTTACTTTTCACAAAAATATGTTCGCCTTCTTCCTCGCTAAAGTCTAATTTTAATTTGTGTTGTTCTAGGGCTTTTTCTACAGAGGTGTTGAAGCGTTCTTTTGTTATAGGCTTATGCAAATAATCGGTAGCATCATAATTAAATGCTTTAAAGGCATATTCGGTTTTACCGGTAACAAAAATAATTTGTGGTTTGTTATTTAATACGTCTAGAAGTTCGAAACCATTTAAAACAGGCATTTCAATATCTAAAAAGATAAGATCAACTTGGTGCGTATTTAAACCATTCTTTGTTTCTAGAGCACTGCTGTACTCTGCAATTAAGTTAAGCGATGGATGATTCTCTACCAGCTTTACAATCGAGAGACGCTGTATTGCTGAGTCGTCTACTACTACACAGTTTAAAGTCATAACATTTTAATATTTCGGTTAAGTATCGACAATAGTACAAAAAATTCGGTTAAAAACCAAAAATCATCGATTAAATGCTTAATTTAACAAAAATTTAACATTTAATGAATGACATTATAACTAGTTGTAATAAGTTGGGTTTCACTTGCAATATATGAAATATTTAGCTATTTTTGCACCCATTTTTAACAATAAATTAGATTTTTATGAATCATTACGAAACTGTTTTCATCTTAAATCCCGTTTTATCTGAAGATCAGATAAAGGAAACAGTAAAGAAATATGAAGATTTTCTTGTTTCAAAAGGGGCTAAGATGGTATCTAAAGAAGATTGGGGGCTTAAAAAATTGGCTTACCCTATTCAAAACAAGAAAAGTGGTTTTTACCATTTGTTTGAGTACACCGTTGCAGGTGATGCAATTGGTCAATTGGAGCTAGAGTTTAAGCGTGACGAGCGTTTTATGCGTTACTTAACCGTAAAATTAGATAAACACGCTGTAGCTTGGGCAGAAAGAAGAAGAGAAAAACTTAAAGTAAAAGCTTAATTATGGCATCAATAGATCAACAAGCAAAAGGAAAAAAAGACGGAGAAATCAGGTATTTAACTCCGCTTAATATAGAAACCAACAAACAAAAGAAATATTGTCGTTTCAAAAAGTCTGGTATTAAGTACATAGACTATAAAGATCCAGATTTCTTATTAAAGTTTGTAAACGAGCAAGGTAAAATTTTACCACGACGTTTAACAGGAACCTCTTTAAAGTATCAAAGAAAAGTTTCTGTGGCCGTAAAAAGAGCGCGTCACTTGGCTTTAATGCCTTACGTAGCAGATTTATTAAAATAAAATACCGATAACAATGGAACTTATATTAAAACAAGACGTTGAAAACTTAGGATTTAAAGACGATGTTGTAACAGTTAAGAGCGGTTATGGTAGAAATTATTTAATTCCTCAAGGCCATGCTATTTTAGCTACGCCATCTGCCAAGAAGGTTTTGGCAGAGAATTTAAAGCAAAGGGCTTATAAAGAAAAGAAAATTGTAGACGATGCCAATAAAACTGCTGAAGCATTAAAGGCTTTAGAGATTAAAATAACTTCTAAAGTTGGTGCTGGAGATAAATTATTTGGTTCTGTAAACAATATTGATGTGGCTAACGCTTTAGAGAAAGAAGGTCATGAGATAGACAAAAAATTCATCAATGTGATTGGTGGAAACGTAAAACGTTTAGGCAAATATACTGCTATTGTACGTTTACACAGAGAGGTTACTGTTGAATTACCTTTTGAAGTTATTGCACAAGCAAATTAATTTTATAGTATATAATTTTCAAGCCTCAACCTTAGTTGGGGCTTTTTTGTTCAGGTTGTTTATAAAGTGTCATTCAGAAGGAGGCTATAGCCGACTGAAGAATCTTATCTCATTAGGATTCATCGCTTCAACTTAGATTACCCTCAGTTTGGCAGCGTGAATGACGAGATAAATTACTTTCAGAATTGCCTATGCTACTTGAGGCTTTTCAGTACAATAAAAAATAAGAGGTAAAATGAAATATTCAAGACTTACCAAAGAACAATTTGAGGAACTGCACCAAGAGTTTATCAATTTTTTGGCCACACAGTCCATTACTGCCGATGAATGGGCCAACTTAAAGCAAAACAAACCCGAGCTAGCCGAAACCGAATTGGATGTGTTTAGTGATCTCATTTGGGAAGGGGTTTTAAACCAAGCGGAATATTTAGAGCACATCTCTGCTCAACACATGTATTTGTTCCATTTGGGTGAAGACCATATGAGTGCCATTGTTTTAAATGTTAAAAATGATGTAGATATTACCACTAAGGAGGGGTATCAGTGGCTAAGGGATAACTTGATGGATGAGAATGTAGAATTCTTTCAAGCGGATAAGGATTATAGCGATGACAAAAACTTGGATAAGTTTAAAATGATTGAACAAGGCGCAGTAATCACTAAAGGGGAGTTGTATCAATATTTTGATAAGCTAATTAATTAGGGAGATTAGTATTCAGTTTGCAGTTTGCAGTTGCAGTATAAAGTCTGGCTGTAAACGATAACATAAGATTGAATGAGATTTACTATTCGCAAATAGCACAATTACTTAATTCCAGTATGCAATTGGCAGTTGCTATGCATAATTATATTAATAGCTTTTGCCTCTTAGCATCTTGGCGATAAAATTAGATTGAATAAGATTGGATTTTAAGATTGAGAAAAACATTGCCAATAGAATCCTTAATAGCCAACAAAAACTAATTATCATTTTAGTTTCACTGTAGAGATTGCCACGCTTTTTTTATTGAAAAAGCTCGCAATGACAATATCATTAATTATTTTTGTCAGACCCCATCATAAAGAAACCTCTGTGATGGTATGATAAGGAGCTAATTACTAAAAACTAATAATGCAAAAACCAAGTATTCCAAAAGGAACCCGAGATTTTAACCCAGAACAGGTAGCAAAACGTAACTATATTTTCAATACCATTCGCAATACTTTTGAAACTTTTGGATTTCAACCTATTGAAACACCTAGTTTTGAGAATTCAGAAACTTTAATGGGGAAATATGGGGATGAAGGAGATCGACTTATTTTTAAGATTTTGAATTCTGGGGATTTTTATAAAGCATTATTAATGGACGATGCCGTTACCCTCTTCGGTTTAGAAAAATTTTATAATTATCTTGATCAGTCATTAAATAAAGATAAAGGTATCTTGATAGATTCAATTGAAAATGAATTAAAACAGGGCTACAATGAAGATTATTACGGCAAAATTAAAGATTATATTTTAAATATTAAAGAAATTGATTTTTCTAAATCTTTACCTTTACAAGATAGCTATAAGGCAAAATGTAAAAAAATAATTTTGCTAAAGTGTGCTCGTTTATTTCTTTTTGATTCAAAAACACATATATCAAAAATCTCCGAAAAAGCACTTCGCTACGATTTAACAGTGCCTTTTGCACGT
The DNA here is from genome assembly GCF_022662175.1 of Aestuariivivens marinum. Lineage (GTDB taxonomy): Bacteria > Bacteroidota > Bacteroidia > Flavobacteriales > Flavobacteriaceae > Aestuariivivens > Aestuariivivens marinum. The sequence goes on from NZ_JAKMCR010000001.1 coordinate 1,655,954, forward strand.
TATGTGGTACAACACCAAAACGAGATAGAATTTCCGTTTAAACGTTATCAAATCCAACCTGTTTGGCGAGCAGATAGACCTCAAAAAGGTCGGTTTAGGGAATTTTACCAATGTGATGCAGATGTAGTAGGCAGTAAATCGCTTTGGCAAGAAGTTGAGTTTATTCAATTATATGATAGTGTTTTCAAAGCTTTAAAGCTGAAGGGTGTTACTATTAAAATCAATAACCGTAAAATTTTATCGGGTATTGCTCAAGTGATTGGTGCTAGTGATAAGCTTATCGATTTTACTGTGGCCTTGGATAAACTGGATAAAATAGGCGAGAATAAAGTGAAGGAAGAAATGCTTTCTAAAGGCATTTCGGAAGAAGGAATTACTAAGCTACAGCCATTATTTTCTTTGTCGGGAACTTTTGAAGACCAAATAGAAAGTCTAAAAGCTATTTTGTCAACATCAGAAGTTGGATTAAAAGGTATTCAGGAAATAGCATTTATAGATAAGGCTATTTCCGAATTGGATCTATCTACTGCAAAACTACAACTGGATGTGACTTTAGCCCGAGGACTAAACTACTACACGGGAGCTATTTTTGAAGTAGCTGCACCAACTTCAGTAAAAATGGGGTCCATAGGGGGCGGTGGCCGTTATGATGACCTAACGGGTATTTTTGGCATGAAAGATATAAGTGGAGTGGGTATTAGTTTTGGGCTCGACCGTATTTATTTGGTGTTGGAAGAGTTGAACTTGTTTCCAGAAACAGTGACTAAAAATATTGAGGTACTGTTTATTAATTTTGGTGAACAGGAAGCCTTATTTTCACTCAAGGCAATTAAACAATTGCGTTCAAATGGAATTAATGCAGAGCTTTATCCTGATGCTGCTAAAATGAAAAAACAAATGAATCACGCCAATAAGCGTAATATTCCTTATGTGGTTTTAGTAGGTGAATCGGAAATAGCATCCAATATGTATACGCTTAAAAATATGGTCAAGGGAGATCAGGAGCAGGTAAGTCTTGAAGCTTTAATAGGTAAATTAAAACAAAAATAGAGAGTCCCAAATTATTTTGAGACTCTCGTAATTAGCAGAGTTAATGGTAGATTTGGGGTATTAAGCGACTAACTCAAACTAACATGAACTAAAACTTAATATATGAGTACTTTTTTCGATAGTGTGCTGTCTATCGTTTCCATTTTTATGACGTAGGTTCCAGTAGGTGTTTTTTTTGCTTTAAGCTCTTGGTAATTTTCATTTTTAAGGTTTGTAAACTCATAAATAGACTGACCTATTACATTATATATTTTAATGGCTTTAATTTCCTTTAATTTAGGATTATGAAGAATAAAGCTTTGTTTTTCATTCGAGAAATAGACATTTAAAGAGTTGTTATCAATACGGTTAGTGCTTAAAGATGGAGCGTTGGAATTTTTAAAAGTGATTTCGAAACGCTCTGTATGCTCACCGGCAGAAAGAAAAACTTCATAAGGTTCTTGCTTCAAATCTTGGTAAATGTTTAGTGCCTTATCATGAAGGTAAATCAGTTTATCGGAATCAACATTTTCTAATTTGTCAATTTTAAGGGATGATAATCCGTCAACATTGGTTTTTATAGCCAATGGAAGCACTTGTTCACTATTAAAATTGGCAACGGCTTGAATGGTTAGTTTAGCACCGCTATCTATAGACCAATACATATCTTCCTTGTTGTCTTCAAATAAATCGGCATCGTAGCCTATGTCGAAACCACTAGTGGCATTTTCGTCAACACCTACGAGTAACTCACGATAATAGCCATTGGGAGAACTGTACAGTAACCTAATTTTTTGTCTGACATCTACTGTTTTATTTACAATATTTTTGAAACTTGTAGATTTCAAAATAGTGGAGGAGGCATCCGATTCTCTTTGGAACACCCGTTGGCTATTTTTAAAAGCAATATCTCCCCCTAGTAACAAGGTATTGTTGTCTTCGGTGTTTCTGGCAAATACAAAAAAACCTTGACCTACAGGAATGTATTGCTCGGGTGTTTTTGTTTTCGGTTTTCCTGTGGTGTTAATTCGTGTGTCATTATTTATGGAAGGAATACCACCCATAAGTGAGTAGGTAGCATAGCCTCCTTTGTAATCCTGTATGGCATGGGTGCTATTGGCATAATGATCCCAGAAATATAAGGAACCATTAATAACATTAATTATATTTCTCCCTCCAGCTACCATACTAATATTGTCCTTTATAAATGCGCTGGCGTCCAAGGCTGAAGGATATGGATTGCCTACTAAATAATCATTTCCGGTAGCAATTGTTAATGCGATGTCTCCATTATTTGGCATTCCGTTAAAAACATAATTTTGTGTTTGGGAAATCGCACCATGGGTATTATCGACTCCTTTCATGGTGAAGCCCTCTCCTGGATAAATGGTTCCAGTGCTTCTCATATGTTGCCATTGTGAATTGGTGTAACCTATTTTTTTTGCATACTTCCAAATCCAATAATCGGCAATGGTGGCTCCTACAGTATTAGCTATGCCTGGAGCCCCATCGTATCCCGAAGAGGCAAATGCTATGTCCAGTGGATTTGAGGAGACCACAGCATCCTTTAACACATCTGGTACCGTAAAATTGTTTTGGGTACTGGTACTGTCTGTTGCGATATTGTTTGTACCAACGGGAGAAGACCAATAGTTATAGGTAAACATATCCTTTGTGCCTTGTTGGTCTTTTTCCAGTGTACCTGTACTGGCTTCTGATAGAATACAACCTTCATCTTGCAGGAGTTGGGATTCCCCTATTAAATCTATTTTGCCATCCAACCTTAAATAATGGGATATATATAGTGCGTGGCCAGTGTTTAATTCATCTAGAGGCTCATTGGGGTTGGCGATATTGAGTTGGCTGTTGGTGTCCATGACTAAACCAAGCAGGTTAATGTTGCTATTTGGGCCGTTTATAGTATGGGAAAGTTTAACAATATTCCAGTCTATTGTAGTAACGCCATCAATACCAATGGTATTGGGGGAATTCCAAACCGTATCCCCAAAGCTCCAAGGTGTAGAAGTTGTTTTATCTAACCAATTGCCATTAGCTTTTGTTGTATAGGGAAGAGGGGCAGTTTGTTCCTGTTTAGTAGTCATGTTCTCTGGACTTCCATTTCTAGCGTAACTGGATTTATCGGTTGCATCGTTAGCGTTCATGTTGTAATAACCTTCCAGATTGTTCCAAAGCAAACCGCCAGAGATTTTCAAAGGAATGATTTTACCTTTTATGGCGACACCATCTTGTTCAATTTCCTGATTCATCATTTCATGTATTTGATCAGGTGTCAGGGCTATATTCCAAAGGCGTACTTCATCAATAAAACCATTAAAATAATTATTGGGTGAAGTAGGTGTATCACTGTTATACGTTGCACCTATTAAGAATTTTTCATCACCATAAGAAGGTTGGGGCGAACTAGCACTTCCAACTTCTATTCCATCTATGAATAGTTTAGCCAATGAACCATTATAGGTGGCAGTAATATGATACCAGCGATTATTAGTTATGGGATATGGGGAGGTTATATCAACTAGTATTAAGCCTAAATTATTATAGAACTTAAGATTGGGATGGTTGTTTTTTATAGTGAATTGATATCCGCTACCATGTGATGTTTTTGTGTTGCTTTTGGAAATGATTGTTCCTGTAGATACTGTTGTTTCTTGAAGTATCCAGGCTTCCATTGAAAATGTAGTATCAAATTCAAAAGCCGTGTTGTCACCAAAATCAATATAATCATTTATACCATCAAAGTCTAATTTGGAAGGTTTGTTTGGAGGGCTTAGGTTCTGCCTGTTTATTGATTTTACACTATAGCATAAAGCCATTAAGCTTTTGCATAACAATAAACAGGTTATGATAATGAAATACTTTCTTTTGAATGAAAGTGTTCTCATTAGGTTAAGTTTTAGTTGGGGTTAATATTTATATTATAAAATTATATTTATAATCTATGAAATGCAAATAAAATCGACAAAATACATAATTTTAAATATTTTTATAAAGGATATGTATAAAAAAGTGTTTAAAAAATTTATTTTTTAGACACTTTAGATTGATTGTAATGACTAATTCTTTTAATTTATGATGAGTTGTTTAGAGGACATTTTACCATCATCACTTTCAACCGTTACAATGGCATGATTACTATTTAAATTTGATAGGTTGGTTTTTATGAGGTTATCCCTTAGATTATTTTTTGAATATAGTTTTTGACCGTTAATATTATAAACAGTTATTTTGTTTATATTGCTTCCATCACTGGTTTTTATGTATAACTCTTTAGAGCTTCTTAAATAATTTATTTGAGCATACTCTATAGATTCATCCGCTATTGATAGGCTGTTTTTAGCTAAAGCACTAGAATTGTCTTTAAAAGCAATGAAAAAGCGATCAAGGTATTCACCATTAGTCATATTCTCAGTGAAGGTGGCCTTATTTATTTTTGTATAAGTTTCATAAAGTGAATCGTATATGTAAACATTTATGGGAGTTTCAAAATTTTCAAGTTCTTGGAGATCAATCTTAATATTTCCATCATTTTTCAAAAACATCCCGAGTGGATATTGTTTGTTATCATCAAAAGCTCCAACACCTTGTATTAAATATCTATCATCGTCAATCATCCAATTTAAATCGTCTGGAAGATCGTCTCTATTCAAGGCATCATATCCAAAATCAAAACCATCACTTGCACTATCATCTGATGTAAAACCTAATAATAAATATCTTATAATCCCATTTGGAGATGTAAAATAAATACGGACTCTTTGAATTTCTGTTGAAGTTGAAGAAGAGTTTTTAGAATTATTAACATTGTTTGTATTAGTTGCATTAATTATTCCATTAAAAAGGAATAGGATAGCAAGTATTAAACATAAGCGAGTAATTTTTGTCATTAGATTTGGGTTTAATAGACATTAAATTAAATTGCTGATGCAATATAAAACAAAATTAGTAATATAACGATAAAATACAAAAAAATACGATAAAGTGTAAAATATATAAACTGTTAATCGATAAAGTGCATATAAAAATGGACAAAAAGTCCATTCTTTAATTTTTTACTTTTAGTTATTTATTGTCCAACAACTATCTTTTTATTTATCGATCCTGTTTCTGTTTGAACCTTGATTATGTAGCTACCTTCTGAAATATTTCTTACTGGAATTTTTATATCATTTGAAAAATGAACCGTATTGGATATATCCCATTTATTGATTGTTTGCCCCAAAATATTGATTAAATATATTTTCTTTAAAATTATATTATTGTTTGTTTTAACATGTATTTCATTGGTTCTTTGAAGGTAATTAACTCCTATTTGCTCAAGTAACTCATCATTAGTGGAAAGGGAATTCTTTTTAGAGAAGGTCACATAAAATCTGTCAAGATACGTACCCGGATCTAAAGTTATATTGAATTCTTGATTATTGATTTTTGTATAATTACCTAATAGAGAATCATATATATAGACTTTGGTATTTGAAGGTAAGTTTTCCAATCCGGTTAAATGAATTTCAATTAGTCCTCCAGTTTCAGAAAATATAGCAAGGGGATATTCCTTGTTTTCATCAAATTCCCCAACGCCTTGAATGATATAATTTTTATCACCAATTCTAAAGAGCATATCGTTCGGGTGGTTTTCTCTATTTATGGCGTCATATCCAAAATCAAAACCATCAGTAGCTGAATTATCGGGAGTAAACCCTAATAATAAAGGTCGTTTTGCTCCTTCAGGTGTTCTAAATAATATTCGAACCCTTTGTATATCATCAATTTCTTGGTTATTTTGTGGAGCTGGTGTATTTGTTTTTCCTTTCGTATTGGTTTGTTTCATAAACACAGACTCCCCACCTTGTTCTGTTTTAAAAACGCGATGTCTATTATGGAAAGTCACATCCCCTGAACCAGAACCAGATTCAACTGCATACACAAAAAAGCCTTGTCCTACAGGAATATAATAGTCCGGTATTTTATTGGATGATCCAATGCCACTTATTTCATATCCATCAATGGTTATTAATGGTGCCACGGCTTGATTTCCACCAATTAAAGTTAGTTGTGCATAACCACCTTGATAGTCTCTCAGTACGTGTGTGTTATTTGTATCGTAATGTACCCAAAAGTAAAGGGCTCCATCAAAACTCGAGGAGGTACCTGGGTTACCACCTGGGATATTGTCCTTAATGAATTTTCTAGCATCAAAGGCAGATGGGTATGGATTTCCAACTAATGCTTCATTGCCAAATGATATTGGTGTTGTGATGGTTCCATTATGGGGAAGTCCATCAAAAACATAATTTTGTTCATTTCCAGAGGCACCACTACCTTTCATTGTAAAACTTAGACCTGGGGTTAAGGTTCCTGTTTCTTGTAAATATTCCCAATTAGCATAAAAGTTAATAGGATTGTTCTTGAATGCCCATATCCAGCGTCTGCTCAAAGTAATACCCGATGTAGTTGGATTAGCATTATATCCACTAGTCCATTGTAAAGGTAATGGATTGTTAGTATCTGTACCATCCTTTAACACACCGCTAACGTTGTACGCCCCATTATAAGTAGGACTTACGGGTGAGCTCCAATAATTATAATTATATAAATTAGATTGCCCTTGTTGGTCACGTTCTAAGTGTCCAGAACTAGCAGCGTCCAAAATACTTTCGCTTACTTGGTTAGTTATTTCCGGCGTGCTTGCATTGTTGTCATGATCATAATACCCGTATTTTTTCTGAATGAGTTGCGATTCACCAATTAAATCAATTAACCCATTTAAAAGTAAATAATGTGAAATATTTAGTTCATGTCCAGGATTGTTTTCATCTTGAGTGCCAGTGTTAGTAATTGTAAGTTCGGCAGTATCTACAAGTAGTCCAAGTAGGGTTAAATCTTGTAAATCTGAAGTAATATTATGCCCTGTTCTTACAATATTCCAATCTATAGGATCTCCATTAATACCTGTGCTATTTGGGTGGTCCCATACAGAGTGTCCCCACTTCCAAGGAGAAGCAGCATCATTTCCAGTTGTGTTAACGGCATTCCAATTACCATCCTCATCAGATTCATATGGTAGTGGTGCTGTTTCTTGTTGGGTGGTTTCAATATTGCGCATTTGTCCGTCTGGACCAATTCCAAAAGTTGATGTCAAGTAACCTGTTCCCGAGAGTGCAGCAGGTTGAAGCATTCTATAATAACCTGTTAAAGTAGACCAATTTAATCCAGCAACATCAATTGGAACTACTGAACCTCTGGTAGCGGTTCCGTTACTTTCAATAGTCTGATTCATCATTTGTCGAATCTGTTCTACAGTTAATGCTGTGTTCCAAATGCGTAATTCCTGCATCCATCCACTGTAGTAATTAACGGGGTTTGGATTACCACCAGCGGGATTTTGATCCATGGCGCCGAGCATAAATTCGTCACTATTTGAGATAGGTATAGTACCAGTTCCCGAACCTACTTGGATACCATCTACATATAAAATATAATCAGATCCATCATATGTTAGGGCAATATGATACCATCTATTGGTTCCTAAAGCATTAGAAGCCGATATAATACCTCCGTTGTTATACCTGAATAAAAGATTTGTGCCTTCTAATCTTAAATCGTATCCATGAGAGAGGTCTGATGCGTCTCTTTTCGAGAAAATGGTTTGTATAGCATTATTGGCTCCACCGTCATTTTGGGTAGGATCCGGTTTTACCCAGATTTCAAAACTAAAAGGACCACTTAAATTGTATTCATTCTGAAATGTTACGTGATCATTGTCACCATCAAAGTCCAAGGTATTACAACCTTCTCCAAATGAAATCACAACAAGATCTTGATCACAATCAATCTCCCAAAGTAATTGATAGGTTGTACCAGCTTGACCTGTAAAAATCGCATTAGGATCGGTTATGCTAGAGAAACTACCTCCGGTACCTGATACTATATACCAACTTCCGGGTAAAGGGGTGCCATTAGAATCTGTTCCTGAGGCATTTAAAACTGTAGAGGTTACACCGCAATTTGCAACACTTAAATCTTGATCAGGGCCTGCATTGGCGGTTGTTTCTAAAGGTTGGGTTACATCTATGGATGCATTTTCCGTACATCCATTGGCATCTGTAACATCTACGGTATAGGTTCCAACAGCTAAATTAATTGCTGTTTGAGTAGTTTGCCCATCACTCCATAAATAGGAATATGGTGCCGTACCACCTGACGGATAAATTTTTGCTGTTCCACCATTTGCGCCTTGGTAACATTGTGGTTCATTGAATTCAGTGGATAAGGTTAGTACAGTTGGTTGTGTAATGGTTACGTTTCTTGAGATCTGACAGCCGTTAGCATCTGTTGCCACTACGTTATAAGTTCCAGGAGCAAGACCTGTTGCCGTTTGAGTAGTTTGACTATTGCTCCATAGATAGGTATAAGGTGCAGTACCTCCAGTAACATTTATAGTGCCGGTTCCATCAGCAGCTCCATTACATAATACATTAGTTTTGGAGGTTGTTGCGTCTAAGGCTGTTGGTTGGCCAATAGTAACACTAGCTGTAGCTGTACAATTATTGGCATCTGTTACTGTAACGGAATAACTGCCTGCTGCTAAACCTGTAGCTTCTTGAGTTGTTTGACCATTACTCCATAAGTATGTATATCCAGGTCCGGGTGTTCCTCCGGCAGGAGTTACTATTGCAGTACCATTGCTGTTACCGAAACAGAGTGGTTCTGTACCAATAGCTGTTGCTGTAAGCAATGGCGGATCCGTAATTGTTAAAGAGGCAAAATCGGTACACCCATTGGCATCGGTAACGGTTACACTATATGTGCCAGCACTTAAATTAGTTGCTGTTTGTGTAGTTTGCCCATTGGACCAAGCATAGGTATAAGGTGCTGTTCCACCGGAAACATTAACCTGGGCATACCCGTTAGAACCACCATGACATGGAGGCACATTAGGATCAAAACTATCTATGGTTAATTCAGGTGGTTCCCCAACCGTTACAGAGGTTGTAAAGGTATAGGGGTCTGAAACATCCATTTCTAAATCCGGATCATAAGTCACGTTAGAATCTGTAACAGTAACTGTATAAGTACCCGGGCTTAGACCTGTTTGATCTTTAGCAGTTGGATTTAAACCACTGCCATCGTTGGTAGTCCATAGATATGTGTACGGAGGTGTACCTCCAAAGGCATCTACAGTAGCTGTACCATTATTGGTTCCAGCATAGCAATCTATATTGGTTGCAGTAGCAATGGCTGTTAAAGGTGACCCTACGGCAATATCAAATCCTGGACAAAAACATTTAGGTTCTCTTTGTCCACAAGGAGTTTTAGCTAATTTGGTCCAGGAGATTAAAAATTTAGATATTTCTATGGTACTACCGCAAACATAGCTGTTGTCTATAAATAAATAGGCGGCTCCCGTTCCAATTTTAACGCCTTCATATAAACATTCTTCAATAGATTCTACAGTCACTTCACCTGTTAAAGGATGGGTGGTAACATATTCCGCCACTACATTTAGGTTATAATTGGTATTATCCCCATGGTCTAAATAAAACCAAATATAAACGGGTTCAGTAATAATAGCTCCTGCAGTACCACAGTCTGAAAGTCTATCTCCATTTTGATCTCCAATATACCAATCCAACAGCTGATAATCTTGTGATACACAGCGGTCACATTCTACGTCGAACTCAATACAAGAATCAATGAATATATCAAAAGAATAACTTACCGTTTGTCCGGATTCGTCTGTAACACTAAGAGCAACTGTTTTGTTGCCTCCAATAGTATAAATAACTTCAATAGTTGAATTGTCGTTTACAGTTGTGTAAGGATTACTGGGTGATTGTACATTAGCTCCAAAATTCCAGGTATAGGTTAAATCACCATAGCCACCTGTAATTAGTGGAACCCCATTCGGGTCAAGTAATCTTACAAATAATCTTTGCAAATCCACAGATAAGTTGGGGTCACAGGCCGCTTCATAATCTAGTACAATGTTAATGATGTCTGCAACTATAATCGTTTCTGTAACTTGACACCCTTTGCTATCAGTAACGATAACAGAATAAGAGCCTTGACTTAGACCAGTTGCAGTAGAACTAGTTTGGCCATTACTCCATAAATAGGTATAAGGTCCCACACCACCACTAGGTGTAGCCTCTGCGATACCGTCAGACTGTCCAACACCAGAAGTAACGGTCGTGCTCATGGCTACTGTTAAGGCATCTGGACTAGAATAGGTTATATTTTGTGCTAATATACAATTGTTGGCATCAGTAATTGTTACTGTATGTGGTCCAGCTGCTAATCCAGTGGCCGTGACTCCGGTTTGTCCATTGCTCCAAGAATACGTATAGGGTTCCACACCCCCAGACGCTGTTACGGTAGCTGTTCCATTATTATCTTCAGCACAACCAATAGTATTAGTTGTGTATGTCGCTGTAATAGGAGTAGGTTCTGTAATGACCACATCCAGTTGTTTTTCACAGCCGTTAGCATCCAAAACCCCTATTGTATGGGTTCCTGCACTTAACCCTGTAAAGGTATTGCTGCCTTGGTAAACACCATTGTTAATGTTGTATTGATATCCAGGAGTACCACCAGTTGCTGTTACTGTTATGGAACCGGTATTGTCGCCATGACAATTAACATCTATATGGGTTTCAGAAATCGTTATATCATCAGGTTCTGTTATCGTGACCGTTGCGGTAACCGGACAATTGTAAAAATCTGTTACCGTTAAAGTATAGGTGCCGGCAGCTAAACCTGTGGCAGCTAAAGTGGTTTGTGCTGAGGGGTCATCCCATAAATAGGTATAAGGCGCTTTACCTCCTGAAACTACGCCACTAGCACTACCAGTCGCTTCTCCATAACATAATACATTTTGCCAACTTGGAATTTCAACTTTTACCCGAGTTGACTCATTTATTGTAACTTCAACAGGATTTGATACACAGCCTTGAGAATCCCTAGTTTGGAAGAAATAAGTACCGTCTATCAAGCCTCCAAAATCGCCATCTGTAGTCCAAGACACGATGACATCACCGTACATTTGATACTCATATCCGCCGTTACCACCTTGACCTTGAACAAGAACGCCTTTAGATCCGGGCTCAAAACAATTGGCATCCGTTAATTGAACATCTGCTATAAGTGCTTCTGTAGGGCCAATAAGAGTGGTTGAAATATCTACAGTACAACCATTAGTATCCCTTGTTGTTATTGTATGGGAGCCACCTATTAAATTGTTAAACGTGCCACTACTTTGAAATGTACCACCATCAATACTATATTCATAAGGTGATGTACCATTAGCTCCAGCTACTGTTATTGATCCGGTTGGACTATCAAAACAGAACAAATTAGTGGATTGATTTGTTATTGTTGACGTTAATTGTGTAGGTTCTGTAATGGTTACCGTACAGGTGCTAGAACAACCTTCGGAGTCGGTTACTGTAATTGTATGCGTGCCGGCTGGTAATGCATTAGGGTCTAAACCACCCCAATTATAGGTATAAGGGCCATTGCCCCCAGACCCGCTAACTGTAGCAATACCATCAGAGCCTCCAAAACAACTTACGTTCTGAGTTACTGAGCTATTACAAACAACAGGATCTATAGTTATAGTTTGTGTTGATGTAGAATCGTTTCCGGCATTATCGGTAAATGTCCAAATAATAGTTGTGGTTGTGGTTATGGGGAATGTTGTATTTGGAACACCCGAAATTGTTCCTCCGGTACAATTGTCGGTAGTTGTTGGTATAGCTGGCGTGTAATCACAACCCCATAATATATTAGTTAAGTTTGGAGCTATGGGTGGAATATTATCAACTACAGTTACATCTGCAAAGCAGCTGGAAGCATTACCATTAGTATCTGTTACATCTAATCTCACCGAATTAAGACCTAAATCGGAACAGTCAAAATCTTCTTTACTTGCTGATAAATCTACGATGCCACAAGCATCACTAGAACCACCATCAATATCTGCTGCTGTTAATGAGCCATTACCATTAGCATCTAAATAAACCGTATAAGCTTGGCAGACCGCAGTAGGCTGTACGTTATCCTCTACAATTACGGTAACGTCGCAAGTATCTGTATTGCCTCCTCCATCGGTGGCAATTAAAGTTACTGTATTAGAACCTACGTCCGTACAATCAAAGTTTGATTGGCTTAAGGATAAAGTAACCCCACAAGGGTTTGCTCCATCGTTACTTCCATTATCCAATAAGGCTGGATCTAAAGTATAGTTCCCGGTATTGTCTAATTGTACGGTTAGTGGAGTTGCTCTGCATATGGCAACAGGATCAATGTCATCAACTACAGTTACGTTGGCCGTACATGTTGATGTATTTCCAGCACTATCAGTTACGATCATATCGACTTGCATGATACCTACATCTGTACAGAAGATGTTCATGGTATTCCCTCCATCGGCAAGTGACACATTTACACTTCCACAAGCATCATAACTTCCATTATTAATAGAGCTTACATTTAATTTATCCCCTGTAGTATTGGCGCCATCGGAATCGAGTATAATTGTAAAGTCTTGGCAAATAGCAACAGGAGGGTCTATATCATTTATAGTCACGGTAAAGCTACAGGTATCTGTATTACCAGCAGGGTCTGTTGCCGTATAGGTAACAGTTGTAGTTCCTACATTAAAAGTATCTCCCGGAGTATGACTGCTTGTAAGTGTTACCGAGCAATTATCACTGGCTGTTGGTGGTGTCCAAGTAGCCGTATTACTACAGGTTCCAGAGATATTGTCCAATATAATGTTTGATGGGCAGTTGGTTAATACGGGATCCGTCACATCATCTACGATTACTGTCTGAGGCACTATTATGGAGTTGCCGTTACCGTCATCGAACGTCCAGTTGATAGTGAACGTGCCTTGCGAGTTATAAGTTAAAGGGTCTGATGTAGTACCAGTGATTGTTCCGGCACAGGCATCGGTTGTTGTTGGGGCAGTAGCTGTTGCAGAACACTCCCCGGTCACGTCTGCAAGGGATGGCGTAACGGGATCCGTCACATCATCTACGATTACTGTCTGAGGCACTATTATGGAGTTGCCGTTACCGTCATCGAACGTCCAGTTGATAGTGAACGTGCCTTGCGAGTTATAAGTTAAAGGGTCTGATGTAG
>NZ_JAKMCR010000002.1 GCF_022662175.1 Aestuariivivens marinum
GGTAGCCTCTGTAACAAACGACGCTGTTGAGCCTTTCGCTCTTGGTGATACTATCGTAACATGGACCGTAACTGACGGATCCGGTAATACTGCTACCTGTGAGCAGATCGTAACGGTAACTGACAACCAAAATCCAACCATTACTTGTCCGGCTGACGTATCGGCCAATGCCGATGCAGGACTATGTACCGCCTCTGGTGTAAACCTTGGAACTCCGGTAACCGACGACAACTGTTCGGTAGCCTCTGTAACAAACGACGCTGTTGAGCCTTTCGCTCTTGGTGATACTATCGTAACATGGACCGTAACTGACGGATCCGGTAATACTGCTACCTGTGAGCAGATCGTAACGGTAACTGACGATGAAAACCCAACAATTACATGTCCCAGCGATCTGTCAGCAATATGTGATTTATCGGAACAACCCGCCTATGCTAATTATTCTGAATTCGCAAATGCAGGAGGAAGTGCATCCGATAATTGCTCTATTGATGAAGCGAGTTTCTCCTTAGTTTCAGAAATTAGTGATAATCTAAGTTGTCCAGAAACTGTAACCAGAACATATCAGATTTCTGATATGTCGGGTAATACGGTTTCCTGTTCACAAATTGTTGTAATTAACGATGAGATTCCTCCAGTAATAGATAACTCCAACACAGCAGATATCGAAATCGAATGTGATGTCAATACAGATACCCAAACATTATTACAAGCCTGGTTAGACTCTAATGCGGGTGCAACTGCCACTGATAGTTGTGGTATGGTGACCTGGAGCAATGATTATGGAATGGATACTACAGTACAATGTGAGAACGGTGCCATTATGGTAATTTTTACTGCTACTGACGATTGTGGTAATGCTTCAACAACAACAGCATCTTATTTAATCAAGGATACTGAAAATCCTACAATAACTGTTCCGGCTTCTGACCAGACCGTTGAATGTGACGGTTCTGGTAACCTAAGTGATTTTAATACATGGTTAACGTCTAATGCTGGAGCAACAGCGACCGATAACTGTTCGGCAATAACATGGTCTAACAACTATGGTGTAGATGGCAATGTGATGTCAGACGACTGTGGTATGACAGGTTCTGTAATCGTAACGTTTAGAGCTACAGATGGTTGTGGTAACTTTAGTGAAACAACAGCTCAATTTACTATTGAAGATACTATTGCACCAGACTTTACAGTACCTGGCGCTATTGAAATCTTTACTGATGCCAGTTGTAGTTACGATGTTTCTCCAGCAGTAACCGGAGATGTCACCGATGAAGCAGACCAGTGTTCTCCTAACATTGATGCTACTTACAACGACGAGACAGTAGGTGGTCCTTGTGAAGGTTCTTTAGTGATTACAAGAACATGGACCTTAAAAGATGATTGTGATAATACTACCGTTAAGACACAAACAATAACAATTACGGACAATATAGTCCCTACATTCACTGCGCCGGCGGATATAAAACTGTTCACCGATGCCGATTGTAACTACGATACAGATGTGTCCTTTACCGGTGATGTTACCGATGAGGCCGACAACTGTTCTACAAATATCGAGGCCACCTATATGGACAGCGACCCTGTAGCTGGTCCTTGTGAAGGTACATTTGTCATTACAAGAACTTGGAGCCTGTCCGATAACTGTGGCAATGCTGCAGCCGATCAGGTACAGACCATTACGATCTCTGATAACACAGCACCAACGTTTACTGCACCGGCGGATATAGAACTGTTCACGGATGCCGATTGTAACTATGATACAGACGTGTCCTTCACCGGTGATGTTACCGATGAGGCCGACAACTGTTCTACAAATATCGAGGCCACCTATGTGGACAGCGACCCTGTGGCTGGTCCTTGTGAAGGTACATTTCTCATTACAAGAACTTGGAGCCTATCCGATAACTGTGGTAATGCTGCAGCCGATCAGGTACAGACCATTACGATCTCTGATAACACAGTACCAACGTTTACTGCACCGGCGGATATAGAACTGTTCACCGATGCCGATTGTAACTACGATACGGATGTGTCCTTTACCGGTGATGTTACCGATGAGGCCGACAACTGTTCTACAAATATCGAGGCCACCTATGTGGACAGCGATCTTGTGGCAGGTTCTTGTCAGGGTACGTTCGTTATCACCAGAACATGGAGCCTATCCGATAACTGTGGTAACACTGCTGATGATCAGGTACAGACCATTACGATCTCTGATAACACCGCGCCCACATTTACTGCACCTGCGGATATTGAAATATTCACAGATGCCGATTGTAACTACGATACAGACGTGTCCTTCACCGGTGATGTTACCGATGAGGCCGACAACTGTTCTACAAATATCGAGGCCACCTATGTGGACAGCGACCCTGTGGCTGGTCCTTGTGAAGGTACATTTGTCATTACAAGAACTTGGAGCCTGTCCGATAACTGTGGCAATGCTGCAGCCGATCAGGTACAGACCATTACGATCTCTGATAACACAGCACCAACGTTCACTGCACCGGCGGATATAGAACTGTTCACCGATGCCGATTGTAACTACGATACAGATGTGTCCTTTACCGGTGATGTTACCGATGAGGCCGACAACTGTTCTACAAATATCGAGGCCACCTATGTAGACAGCGACCCTGTGGCTGGTCCTTGTGAAGGTACGTTCGTTATCACTAGAACTTGGAGCCTGTCCGATAACTGTGGTAACGCTGCAGCAGATCAGGTTCAGACCATTACAATCTCTGATAACACCGCGCCTACGTTCACTGCACCTGCGGATATTGAAATATTCACAGATGCCGATTGTAACTACGATACGGATGTGTCCTTTACCGGTGATGTTACCGATGAGGCCGACAACTGTTCTACAAATATCGAGGCCACCTATGTGGACAGCGATCCTGTGGCTGGTCCTTGTGAAGGTACATTTGTCATTACAAGAACTTGGAGCCTGTCCGATAACTGTGGCAATGCTGCAGCCGATCAGGTACAGACCATTACGATCTCTGATAACACAGCACCAACGTTCACTGCACCGGTTGATATTACTATTAATTGTCAAGACGATGCCAATGACTTAACTATTTCAGGTGATGTAACTGATGAAAGTGATAATTGCTCTACGGGTATTGAAGCTACGTATTCTGATAGTATTGCCGATGGTGACTGTCCGAATGAAAAAATAATAACCAGAACTTGGTCATTATCTGATAACTGTGGTAATACTGCTGAAGATCAAGTACAAATCATTACAGTGGTTGATGATGAAGCTCCTGAGCTAGTTACTGAATTCCAAACATCTATAACGGCAAGCTGTGATGCTATCCCTACTGCTCCACAGCCTGGATTTGCAGATAATTGTTCGGAAAATGTAAACGTGGTGTTTACTGAGTCATCTACGTATACTACTAATGTAACCGAAAGTTATGAAATAGTAAGACGATGGGAAGTAACGGACGACTGTAACAATACAGCTGTATTCGAACAAGTGGTTAATGTAACTGTAGACCAATTCACAACTCAAGTTTCAGATGAAGCCTGTGCCGACGATGGTATTATAAATTTAGATGACTATATCAGTGATTTTAATGATGATACAAGTTGGACATTTGTTGCTGGTATAACCAATAATATTAACTTTAATGGTAGTATGTTTGATCCGTCAAATTTAGTAGATATAAATGGAGAGAACGATTTCCTAGGTGATTATGTGTTTAGTTATACCTATACAAGTTCAACAGGTTGTTTGGAAACTACTGAAGTGACCATAAATATTAATGATGATTGTGTTGTATACCCTTGTAACTCGGAAGATGTTGTTATCTCCAAAGCAGTAACACCTAATGGTGATTCGTTTAATGAAAGCTTTGATATAACAGGAATAACAGCAGATTGTGGATTTGAAATTAGTGTTAAAATTTTCAATAGATGGGGTGCTTTAATCTTCGAGAACAACAACTATTCTATAGGAGAAGGCGCCGGAGAATGGAGAGGACAAGCCCATAAATCCTCCATTGGTGGTGCAAATACTGTCCCAAATGGAACTTATTACTATATCATAACATTAGAAAACAGTGGATTGCCTCCATTTACTGGACCAGTTTACTTAGGAACCAAATAAAACTTTAACCTATGAAACTTATTAAAAATTACATAATCGTTATAGCATTGTTTGGCTGTACGTTTGGGATGGCTCAGCAGTTACCGCAGTTCACCCAATATATGTACAATACAATCTCTATAAATCCAGCTTATGCAGGTAGTAGGGAAGCTTTAAGCATTGTTGGTCTTCATAGAAGCCAATGGGTTGGCTTTGATGGTGGTCCTATTACACAAACACTTTCAATCCATTCACCACTAAGAAATGACAGAATTGGCTTAGGCTTGTCTTTTATTCAAGACGATTTAGGTCCTGAAAATTTTTCTTATCTCTATGGCGATTTCTCATATAGTATCCCAACGGGTGTTGATGGTAAGCTGGCCTTTGGTATTAAAGGTGGTTTTACTAGTTATAGTTTGGATCCAGATTTTCGTCAATCCCAAAATTTCGATCCATCCATTAGAGGTATAGAAGACAGATGGAGTCCAAACATTGGATTAGGCGTCTTTTGGCATACCAATAAATGGTATTTAGGTCTATCTACTCCAAGAGTGTTGAAAACCGACAGGAACCGAGATGAGGGCTATGAAGCTCTTGAACGCTTAAGCTACTACTTTACAGGTGGCTATGTGTTTGACCTAAGTAATAGTTTAAAGTTTAAACCCTCGTATTTAATTAAAGCTACTAATGGGGCTCCTTTATCTTACGATTTCACGGCCAATTTCTTATTTAATGAAAAGTTTTGGTTGGGCGGATCGTATCGATTGAATGAATCTACAGGAGCTATTGGTGGCTTTGCCGACTTTCAGGTATCAAGACAGCTTCGAGTAGGCTATGCCTATGAAAAGCCTATTTCAGACATAAACAATTATACCAACGGTACACATGAAGTCCTATTGATTTATGAGTTTAAGTTCATGAGTAATAAATTAAAATCACCTAGATATTTCTAATAAAAAAATCACCCCATGAAAATAAAGAATTACATATTAGTTTGTATCCTATTGACGGTGAGTTTTACTGCCTCTGCGCAATACGGAAAACAAAAAAAAGCAGACACCTTGTTTAATAAGTTCTCTTTTGTAAAAGCTGCTGAAGTTTATAAAGAGCTCATTGAAAACAAATATAACGAAGATTATGCCGTGCGTCGTTTGGCAGATTGCTATGCCTTGCTAAGAGATCCTAAAAATGCAGCAAAGTATTATAAAAAAGCGGTTACACAAGAAAATATTCCAATTGAATATTATTATAATTATGCTCAAGCACTGCGTGGCATAGAAAAATATGATGATTCAAAGGAATGGTTACAACGTTATAAAGATTCAGGTGGTGTTATTAATACCAGTAAATACTTAAAACGAGGTAACTTCATCACTAATATATTTAATGCCAAGCAACAGTATTTTCTAAAAAAATTCAATCATAATTCCAAATTGAGTGATTTTGGTGCTTACGAACACAATGGTAAAATTTATTTTGCATCTACAAGAGATGAAGGCGTTTCCATTAAACGTCTGTATGGATGGAATGAGCAACCATTTTTAGATGTATACGCTGTTGAGAAAGATAGTAAGGAGCCTGCAGATCACACATCAAAATTAAAAGGAGATGTAAATACAATTTATCATGACGGACCAGTAACGATTACAAATGATGGTAAAACCATGTATTTCACAAGAAATAGTTTTATCAACAATGTTTACGACAGTAATGAAAAAGGAATCAATCAAGTAAAAATATACAAAGCAACATTAAAGGATAGTGTTTGGAGCGATGTTGAAGACTTATCGATCAACGATTCTGAATACAGCACCCAACATCCTGCACTAAGTCCTGATAACAAAAAATTATATTTTGCTTCAGATAGACCTGGCGGATACGGTTCTTCAGATCTATATGTAGTAGATATTAATGATGATGGCTCTTTAGGGGAACCTAAAAACTTAGGAGAAACGGTAAATACTAAAGGCTCGGAAGGTATGCCTTTCATCAATAATGAAGGCAGTTTATTCTTCTCTTCCGATGGACATGTAGGCCTTGGGCTCTTGGATATTTTTGGAACCATTGCTAATGAAACCGGTGAGATTGTAGATGTAATAAACCTAGGTGTTCCAGTAAACTCCAGTAAGGATGATTTTTCTTTTACCATGAACTCCGATGGCCTCTCAGGATACTTTGCTTCCAACAGGTCTGGAGGTATGGGTGATGATGATATTTATGCCTATAACCGAATCCCTTTATTAAATGTTGAAGGAACTGTTACCGATGTAATAAACAACAAACCGGTTCCTAATGCCATTATTACCTTATTAGACGGTAGCGGTAAGCAGATTGCTTACATGGAAACGGATGAAGAAGGATACTATGAAATCAATATAGATAGAAATGTAGATTATAAAATTACGGCTAGTCAGAAAAAGTATGAAGACGATTCTAAGAGTTTCACGTCTAAAGGTATTGAAGATTCTGTAACAACTATTACAGTTGACCTAGAATTAACACCTGTAAGGGATGTACCTATCTTAGCTGATTTAGGCATTATTTACTTCGATTTCGATAAACATAATATCCGTCCTGACGCCGCTTTGGAATTGGATAAGATTGTTAAGTTGATGAACGAAGATTATCCTGGCATGGTTATACGTATAGAATCACACACCGACTCTAGAGGTACACTGTCATATAACGATAAGCTATCTATTGACAGGGCAAATTCAACTTACGAATATTTAATTGAAAACGGTGTTGACGCAGCAAGAATAACTGCCCATGAAGGTTTTGGTGAACGTAGATTAACTAACGGCTGTGATGGTAGTGTAGATTGTGAAGAAAACAAACACCAACTGAACAGACGTACTGAATTCATCATAATAAAGATGCAGTAAGAAAGCTAAATTCAATTTATAAATAAATCCTGAAAACCATTAAGGCAAAATGTTCTTAGTGGTTTTCTTTTTATATTAACCATATCTTGTTTTAAACAAAAATAAAACAACAGACAGCTAATTAAGCTTCATTTATTTATATCCGTTTTGAGTAAAAGAAAGGGATACAAAAAGAATACTCAATAAGATTCATATTTGTTTTTTATTAAATTTTATGCTTCAAGCCTAAGATAGGTTAATGAACTATTATGAAGTAATTGATGAAAACAATAATAAAGCCAATCTGACAAGAAGGATTAGATTGATTATATAAGAGTAAAAATCGAAATAACTGCATCCCTAATAGACTAAATCTAACGCTAGAGAAATAAATAACATGATTTAATTTAAGAATATTGGATGGACAGTACATTTAAAATTGTACACAGTAAAATAATGCTAAATTAATCCTACAAAAGAAGACCACAATTTAGAATAATTGTTTAAACAAGAAATTTGCTGTGAAAATTTAAATACTTTTATAAATAATACTATTAACACAGTATAACACCAAATACAAAAACCCTCCCATTTCTAGGAGGATTTTATACCTAAAGCTAAATTCAATAACAAAAGTTATTAAAGTATAGCCCGTACTTATCAAAAAGTGATTTAACAGGCTATATTGTCAATTACTTTTTTAAGTAATTATGTTATTTTTTTATAAAAATATTAGTGTAATACCATTTACCCTCAGCGTTCTGTTCTGCAGAAATATCGAAGTTTGTAAAATCCCCTTCAATATTGGCTTTGTGGCCTTCACTCTTTATCCAAGCGTTAACAACAGATTCTGCTGAAGTGTACCCATAAGCAACATTTTCTGATACTTTAGTAGCACTGGCATTTTCTTTTAAATAAGTGCTTCTTTTATAAAAGTTGTCATGAGATACTACATTTTTGTCTACCATATAATCGGTATGAGAAAAAGCTACAGATTTAATAATTTTCATATCTTTCAAAGGGGCAATCCCTAAAGAGTCCCTATGACTGTTAATGAGTTTTAAAATTTCTAGCTCAATAGTTTTAGTCTGTGGAGTAATGAGGCTTTCAACTAACGAATCGGCTTTGTCATCCAGGTTTTCACTAGAGCATGAAAACGTAAATAAAGCACAAAGTGCCAATAAAGGCAATTGTTTTAATAACTTCATAAGTAGGTAAATTTAGATTTGGTCCCATAAAGTTATTAACCTTCTTTAGGCTATTCATTATGTTTGTACTTTAAATCGATAAACGGCAGTATTTTAATCGATTAAATGCATATTTTATCGATTAAATGAATTAATAATTTTAAAAAGTGTGTTTTGTCTGATATTTAAGGAGATAATCGATTTATTTGCCAATTATAATCATCTCGTAGTTTATAACGTATCCTATCGTGCAATCTATTGGGACGCCCTTGCCAAAATTCAAGCTCGACAGGCCTAACCAAATAGCCGCCCCAATGATTGGGCCTTGGAATGTCTTTACCTTTATATGCTTTCTCTAATGCTTTGAGTTCATTTTCTAATACGTCCCTGTTTTCAATAATTTCACTTTGGTTAGACACTATAGCACCTAATTGACTGCCTCTTGGCCGTGATTCAAAATAACCATCACTTAAGTTTTCTGAAATTTTTTCTGCCTGTCCTTTAATGATTATTTGGCGTTCTGCCCCATGCCAAAAAAAGGACAAACAAACATTGGGATTAGCCTCTATTGCCTTGCCTTTCTCACTGTTGTAATTGGTGTAGAAAATAAAACCTTCATAGGTAAACCGCTTCAGCAGTACTACCCTATTCTTTGGATATTGGTCTAAACTTATTGTAGCTAAAGTCATTGCATTGTTTTCGTCTTCAGGAAAAAACTGTTCTACTTCATAAAACCACTTTTGGAATAATTCCAATGGGTTTTCGGGCACATTACTTAAAAGTAATTCCCCTCTGTCGTATGACCTTCTATAATTACTTAAATCATTTTCCATAATATCCCATACAATTTACTAGAAATTTCTAAAACGAAAAGACTTTACCGTCTTCACATAGCTTAACATTGGCAAAAATTTCTTCTGCTTCGGTCTTAAATCCATTTAAGCCATCATAACGTGTTGAATAATGACCTAACAACAAAGTGTCTACGTTACCATATTTAGCTATCATAGCGGCTTGTTTTGCGGTAGAATGCTTGGTTTTTGATGCCAAATGAGCATGCTTTTCCAAAAAAGTAGACTCATGGTAAAGTACCGTTGTGTTTTTTATTATAGTTACAATATCTTCCTTATAAACTGTATCGCTGCAAAATGCATAACTCTTAGGGTTATCCGGATTAATTGTAACCAACTCATTTTTAATCAATTCACCTTTTTCATTTAATACATCCCCACCTTGCTTTAGTTTTCTATAATAAGCTACATTGATATTGGCTTCTTTTACAGCTTTAATATCCAGCTTTCTATCACCCACTTTTTCCTTAAATAAAAAGCCGTTGGTATATACCCGATGCTCTAAGGGAATAGTATGAACTTCTACTAAATCGTCTTCAAAAATCATTTCTGATTCATTTGAGGTCAACTCATGGAAAATAAGTTGATAGTTTGTCCAGGAATCGGCCAGTTTCATTTGAAGTGTTACCACTTCCTTAATTCCCTTTGGGCCATAAATATGTAAATCTGTCTTTCTGGTAAGTAATCGGAAGGTAGAAATCAGCCCAACCAACCCAAAAAAATGGTCACCATGTAAATGTGAAATAAAAATATGCTTAATGCGGCTGAACTTAATCTTGTGCCTGCGCAATTGCACTTGAGTACCTTCTCCGCAATCAATTAAAAACATATGGTTGTTGATTTCCAATACTTGAGAAGTGGTATTGGTCAACGCCCTTGGTGTAGCACTATAGCATCCTAGTACGGTTAATTTCATGATATTTTATGTTGAAAACACAATGTTGTATAGCCGAAATCTATTAAACGACAAACAACCAAACAACAAACCTAGAAGCCTAAATCCCGTTCCATTTCTTCCATTTCAATAATATCATAGGCCTCTTCAATAGTAGGGACCACAATAATTTCATCTGGAATATCATCGACATCAATTTTATCAGAAACAATAACAAATGAATGCTTAGCAGCTCTATGAGTATTGGATAATTCTAAAAATTCAACAATGTCCTTAGTGCTTAGTTTATTAATAGCGGTTAAGGTAATAATTACATTATCATTTTTAAATTTAGGGTATAATGCCTGCATTTTTTTAATCAATTCAATTATTGAAGCAGTCTCATGTGTTATTATAGTTATATTCCCTTCTTGATTTAAAATCATATGCTATTGTTTTATTTTTGAAGCCAACAAATAAATCACAGCCATTCTAATGGCAACTCCATTTTGTACCTGATCCAAAATGATGGATTGTCTAGAGTCGGCCACATCACTGGTAATCTCTACCCCACGGTTTATAGGGCCAGGATGCATGATAATAATTTCTTTATCAAGTGAATCCAATAAGACCTTATTAACACCAAATTGTTGAGCATACTCGCGTGTAGAAGGAAAGTAGCTAATATCCATACGTTCGTTTTGGACACGCAACATGTTAGCTACATCGCACCAGTTTAACGCTGTTCTTAAATTGGTCTCTACTTTAACACCTAGCTTATCAATATATTTTGGAATCAATGTTTTAGGTCCACAAACCATAACTTCAGCCCCTTGCATCTGTAGTGCATAGATGTTGGATAATGCTACCCTACTATGCAAAATATCACCAACAATAACCACTTTTTTGTCCACTACACTGCCTAATTTTTCCCTAATGGAATAAGAATCCAATAATGCCTGTGTAGGGTGTTCGTGGGCACCATCACCTGCATTAACTATACTGGCCTTAACGTGTTTGGACAGAAAGACACCAGCACCAGGATTAGGATGACGCATCACCACCATATCTACTTTCATAGAAAGTATGTTATTTACCGTATCTATTAAGGTTTCACCCTTTTTGACAGATGACTGCGCAGATGAAAAATTAAGTACATCGGCTGAGAGGCGTTTTTCTGCCAATTCAAATGACAACTTGGTTCGTGTTGAATTTTCAAAAAACAAATTGGCTATGGTAATGTCCCTGAGCGAAGGCACCTTCTTAATGGGTCTGTTAATCACTTCCTTAAAGTGATCGGCAGTTTTAAAAATAAGTTCAATATCTTTTTTATTCAGATATTTTATTCCTAATAAGTGATTAACACTTAATTCGCTCATTGTCAAAGTTAAAATTATAAGTTAAAATTAAAAGTTGTTGTGATACTTTTAATTAAAACTTTAGTTAATCATGATATTATTTTTCTATTAAATAAACTGAATCCTCCTTGTCATTTTCAATCCAGTTTACTTTTACTTTTTCTTCATTTATTACATCTACTTGTCGTCCTCTATAATCTGGCTGAATGGGTAAATGACGGCTAAAACGCCTATCTATTAATGCCAATAGTTCAATTTCATTAGGCCTTCCAAACGACTGTATGGCCGTTAAGGCCGCTCTAATACTGCGTCCAGTATACAATACATCATCAATAAACACCACATTTTTATCTTCAACAATAAAATTGATTTCGGTTGAATTTGCTGCCAAAGTTTTATCCCCTCTTCTAAAATCATCCCTGTAAAAGGTGATGTCCAAATAGCCCAATTGAATGTTATTTATATGATATTCTTCTTTAAGTATTTTTGCAATGCGGTTAGCTAAAAAAATCCCCCTAGGCTGTAAACCTATTAAAACGGTGTTCGAAAAATCAGTATGTTTTTCAATTAACTGACAAGCCAATCGGTGAAGAATGATGTTTACCTCTTTTGCGTTAAGTAAAACTTTTTGACTCATATACTATCCAAACGTATCTGGGCTACAAAGGTAATGGAAAAAATTAAAAATATAGATGATATGTACTGAAATAAAAAGCCTCCAATAACTTGGAGGCTTTGAGTTTTAAATGAAAGTAAAAAAATTATTTTTTCTTTCCGTCCATTTTATCCTTAAGTGCTTGTAAAGCGTCGTTAGCATCACCTAAAGTTGGTTTTGCTTCTGCTGCGGCAGCTTCGGCTTTTCTTACAGCTTGTTTAACAATTTTTGCTTCTTCTTCTTTAAAGACAGCAGTATGTGATGCCACTACACGTTTAAACTCCTTACTAAATTCAATGATTTTGAATTCAGCTTCTTCACCTTTTTTAAGTTTAGAACCGTCTTCTTTCTCAAGGTGACGTGAAGGTACAAATGCAACGATGTCATCATTAAATACAACTGTAGCACCTTTATCTACAATTTCAGCAATTGATGCTTTGTGAACGGTATCCAATGCAAATTCGGTTTCATATTTATCCCAAGGATTATCTGTTGTTTGTTTGTGCCCTAAACTTAGTTTACGGCCTTCAACATCCAACTCCAATACAACAACATCCAACTTATCTCCTACAGAACAGAATTCACTTGGATGCTTAATTTTCTTAGTCCAAGATAAATCTGAAATATAAATCAATCCATCAATACCCTCTTCCAATTCAACAAAAACACCAAAATTTGTAAAGTTACGTACTACTCCTGTATGGTGTGAGCCAACTGGGTATTTACCTGTAATATCAGTCCATGGGTCTGGCGTTAATTGCTTAATACCCAATGACATTTTACGCTCCTCTCTATCTAAAGTCAAGATAACCGCTTCAACTTCATCGCCGACAGATACAAAGTCTTGAGCAGAACGCAAATGCGTAGACCAAGACATTTCAGATACGTGGATTAAGCCTTCAACACCATCGGCAACTTCAATAAATGCACCATAGTCTGCAATAACAACTACTTTACCTTTTACTTTATCCCCTACTTTAACTTCATCGGCTAAAGCTTCCCATGGGTGTTTGCTTAACTGCTTTAAACCTAATTGGATTCTTGATTTATCTTCATCAAAATCAAGAATTACCACATTAAGCTTTTGATCTAATTCAACAATCTCGTTAGGGTGATTTATTCTAGACCAAGATAGATCTGTAATGTGGATTAAACCATCTACACCACCAAGGTCGATAAACACACCGTATGAAGTCACATTCTTAACAACACCTTCCAATACTTGACCTTTCTCTAACTGACCTATGATTTCTTTCTTTTGCTCTTCAATATCTGCTTCAATTAAAGCTTTGTGAGATACTACTACGTTCTTAAATTCATGGTTGATCTTAACCACCTTGAATTCCATAGTTTTATTAACGTACTGATCGTAATCGCGGATAGGCTTTACATCGATTTGAGAACCTGGCAAGAATGCTTCAATACCAAATACATCCACAATCATACCTCCTTTAGTTCTACATTTTACAAAACCGTTAACGATTTCACCAGATTCGTGGGCCGCATTTACACGGTCCCATGCCTTAATTACTCGAGCTTTTCTATGTGATAATACTAATTGTCCAGTCGCATCTTCACGAACATCAATTAGGACTTCTACTTTATCACCTACTTTTAAGTTTGGGTTGTAACGGAATTCATTTAAGGAAATAACACCTTCAGACTTTGCATTGATGTCGATAATAGCATCACGATCTGTGATGTGTACTACAGTTCCTTCAACCACTTCGTTATCCAAAGTGTCAACGAAATTTTCTGCTACTAATTTTTCAAATTCTTTTAATTGTTTGTCGTCAACCTCATCAATACCTTCTTGGTAGTTGTGCCAGTTAAACTCTTTTAAGAATTTTTCAGGATTTGCTTGGGCTTCCGATACCACAGGAGCTTCTGCTGTTTGTACTTCAGTTGATTCTGTTACTTCAACCTCAGCTTGCTTTGCTTTTTCAGCCATTTAATTAAAATTAACAATGTATTTGGTCTCTTTTGAAACACAATAACATTGCGTTTTGTATTCTGTATGCTTCGGAAAAATTATGCGCTTAACACACAGAAGTGTTATTTATTGTTTATCAGTCTATTTCCTTTTATTTTCCGACGATTCGCTAAAAGGAGTGCAAAATTAATGTTTTTTTACACAAACACCTAATGTATTTTACTAAAAATTAAAGAAATAGCTGTTAACTAGGAAAAATTAAAACTAAGTGTTTAGAGTGAATTGTTAGATACAACTTCATTATACAAACTCAATATTTTGTCAAATTGCTCTTCTATCGAAAGGTTTGAGTTATCAATCTCAATAGCATCCACAGCCTTAACCAAAGGCGAGTCTTTACGATTGGAGTCTATAAAATCACGTTCTTCAACATTTTTTAAAACAGCGTCATAACTCACTGCATCACCTCGTTCTAACAGCTCATTATAGCGTCTTAGGGCCCTTGTTTTAGCCGAAGCTGTCATAAACAACTTTAATTCTGCATTGGGAAAAACAACCGTTCCAATATCCCTCCCATCCATGACCACGCCTTTTTGGGCACCCAGTTTCTTTTGTTGCCTAACCATTTGGGTACGCACTTGAGGAACAGCTGCTACCCTACTTACATAACCAGAAACTTCTAAAGTGCGAATCTCTTTTTCAATATTTATGCCATTGAGATATACTTCAGCAAAACCCAATGTTTCATTAAATTTAAAACTTATGTTTACATCATTTAATTTTGAAATCAAGCCATTTAAATCAAAATGATTATTAGAGATAAATCCATGTTGCATTGCGAAATAGGTCACTGCCCTATACATTGCACCTGAATCTACATAAACATAACCCAAGTGTTTTGCCAACTGCTTTGCTATGGTGCTTTTTCCTGTTGACGAAAAGCCATCTATGGCAATAGTAATTCTGCTCATGTCTATCTTGAATTTAAATCGATTTGTAAACCAAAAAAACTAGCATTGGCTGCACTTGTATATTTGGCATGTGTATAACTAAAGCGCATTTTATTCATTTTAATGGATATTCCTGCTGACAGCCCCGAAAAATTCCTCTGATCTACAATACGTAATTCTTCTGCTCTTCTAAAATTATAACCCAAGCGTAAATTAAATCCTTTTTCGGGAAATAACTCTAAACCTATTATGGTGTGTCGAATCACCTGTCCTAAGAATCCTATATTTTCTTGGGTTTGATTGCCCGATAAATCACTAGTTGACCGTGCCGGATTAGACCTTGCTATAGGCCAATCCTGTAAATTCTCCAAAGTAACGTGCCAACGAATAGGAACATGCTGCAAGGTTTGAGACATACCAAAATCTACCTCAAAGGGTAAAGATTCATTTAAACCAGCATAGGTTTTAATTTGTGTGCCTAGATTTCTAATTGCTATCGCTGCATGGAAATCGAGATGCTCGTTAATGTAAAGCAACCCAAAATCAGCTGCAATTCCAAAAGAATTATATTGCTCTAGTTTAGAGGTGATAAGCTTTGCATTGACACCTAAATAAAAATCGGAATACCCAATTTGAAAGGCATAACCAAATGAGAGGGCCGCTTCATTACCCGTAAAGGAGCCTGTAGAATTCCCATTTTCATCATAACCATCAAAAGTACCATAATTAATATAGGTGATTCCAGCATGAAAGGTTTTTGTCCTTCTATCTACTGTATAGGCATACGACGCTGTACCATAACCAATACCCCCTAAATAACTGGTATAATTAAGAGCCAATTGGTTATCCATTTCTACATTTATGGTTGCCGGATTGAATAAACCCTGGGTAACATCATAATCTACATTAGTAAGTGCTTTACCCCCAAGCGCTGCCTGTCTTGGCGAGGATACCAAATTCAAAAATTGATAGGTAGCTTCACCACCAACTTGTGCATTAGCGATAACACCAATAGCCAAACAAAACCATGTGATATTTTTCCTTAGCATATTTAGACGCAAAGTAAACAAATCTATCTTAAAACGGCAGCAGGTATATTTTATTTTAGCTAATAAGTGTTCTTATATTTGAATGGTGTCTGAAAAAAGAAAATATAAGTTAAGAAACTTAATTAAATCGAATATTAATAAATCAAATCCCTTATAATTTTTTCGCATTTTTAACCTTTTGGCTGGTAATAGCGATAGCTATAACCTCACTCATATCTGTGACAAAATGGAATGTTAAACCTTTTAGGTATTCTTGTTTAATTTCTTCAATATCACGACGGTTATCTTCGCACAACAATATCTCTTTGATTCTAGCGCGTTTGGCTGCTAAAATCTTTTCCTTAATACCACCTACAGGCAATACTTTACCACGCAAAGTGATTTCCCCTGTCATGGCTAAACTTTTCTTCACCTTCTTCTGCGTGAACAACGACACTAAAGATGTTAACATGGTAACTCCAGCACTTGGGCCATCTTTTGGTGTTGCACCTTCTGGTACATGAATATGCACATTGTATTTATCGAACACATCAGGGTTAATACCAAGGTCTTTGGCATTAGACTTTATGTATTGCAGGGCAATAGTAGCCGATTCCTTCATCACATTCCCCAAATTCCCAGTAATACTCAAGTTGCCCTTACCTTTAGATAAAATGGATTCTATAAATAGAATATCACCACCAACACGCGTCCACGCCAAACCTGTTACTACACCAGCCACATTATTGTTTTCATATTTATCGCGCTCTAATTTTGGGCCACCTAACACTTCTATAATGTCCTCATTGGTAATTTTAATGTTGTATTCTTCTTCCATAGCAATATTCTTGGCAGCATAGCGTACCATTTTTGCAATTTGCTTTTCAAGGCCACGCACTCCTGATTCACGTGTATAACCTTCAACAATTTTTTCCAATTGAGGCTTACCAATCTTTAAATGTGAAGCATTTAAACCATGCTCCTTTAATTGCTTAGGCAACAAATGACGCTTGGCAATCTCAACTTTTTCCTCAATGGTGTAACCTGTTACGTTAATGATTTCCATTCGATCTAGTAACGCTGGCTGAATTGTATTCAAGCTATTCGAAGTTGCCACAAACATAACTTTAGATAAGTCATAACCCATTTCCAGAAAATTATCATAGAAATCATTATTCTGTTCAGGATCCAACACCTCCAACATAGCTGATGACGGATCGCCTTGATGTGAGTTGGATAATTTATCAATCTCATCCAACACAAAAACAGGGTTCGAAGTTCCAGCTTTTTTTATACTTTGAATAATACGTCCTGGCATGGCACCTATATAGGTTTTTCTATGCCCACGAATTTCAGCTTCATCGCGTAAACCTCCTAAGGACATACGCACATATTCCCTGCCCAAAGCTTCGGCAATAGACTTTCCTAATGAGGTTTTACCCACACCTGGAGGACCATACAAACAAAGAATAGGTGATTTCATATCGTTACGAAGCTTTAAAACCGCCAAATATTCTATAATACGACGTTTTACATCCTCTAAACCAAAATGGTCTCGATCCAAAATTTTCATCGCACGCTTTAAATCGAACTGGTCTTCACTGTATTCATTCCATGGTAACTCCAAAAATAAATCCAAATAGTTTCTTTGTATTGAATATTCTGCCACTTGTGGATTCATACGCTGCATTTTGGCAATTTCCTTTTCAAAATGCCTAGCTACTTTATCATCCCATTGTTTACTCTGGGCACGCAACTTCATTTCCTCTATTTCCTGATCATGACTAACACCTCCCAATTCCTCTTGAATGGTTTTCATTTGCTGGTGCAGGAAATATTCGCGTTGCTGCTGACTCATATCCATCTGTACTTTAGACTGGATGTCGTTTTTAAGTTCCAGTTTCTGAAACTCTATATTCATATACTTAAGTGTTGCCAATGCCCGCCTTTTCAGGTCATTCATTTCTAATAATTTCTGCTTCTCCTCAACAGAAAGACTCATATTGGACGATACAAAATTTACTAAAAATGAATTACTTTCAATATTTTTTATAGCAAAAGAGGCTTCACTGGGAATATTAGGGTTTTCCTTAATTATTTGAAGTGCCAAATCTTTAATAGAATCAATAATTGCCATAAACTCCTTATTATTTATAGCTGGTTTAGCTTCAGGCAAGTCCCTAATGGTAGCGTTCATATAGGGTTCTTCAGTAAGTACCTCGGCTACTTGAAAACGTTTTTTCCCTTGTATTATTACCGTAACATTACCATCTGGCATTTTAAGCACACGTAATATTCTTGCTACGGTACCTGTTTCGTAAATTTCTTTAGCATTAGGGTTTTCAACCGATTCTTCCTTTTGGGCCACTACACCAATAACTTTACTCCCCTTATTGGCATCGTTAATTAATTTAATGGATTTATCACGTCCAGCTGTAATAGGAATAACTACTCCAGGAAACAAAACGGTATTACGCAAGGATAAAATAGGTAAGGTTTCAGGTAGATCTTCATTATTTATTTCTTCCTCATCTTCTGGTGTCATTAACGGAATTAATTCTGAATTCTCATCAAACTCTTGTAATGACAAACTGTCAAACGATATAAAATTAGATTTCTTCATGTATACATTTAGGTCAATTTGTCATTAAAACAAATTAAACCTATCTTTTCATATTAAACAATGTTTGCTAAAAAACTAATTATCAATAATTTAACAAAACCATATCTAATCAGTTATTATTATGGGGCAATAGCTATGCCATACTTATTCAAATAAGAGTTACTTTAGTTTATATCCTCCCTGTTTTCCGTAAGATGTACAATAAAATTATTGGAATGGCCAATAATACGACCATAAGTAAATTGGTTTTAAACAGCCATGGTTCTATTATTAAAGTAATGGCATATCCACCAATAGCGCCGCCAAAATGGGCATCATGACCAATATTTCCAATTCTATTTTTCATACCATATATAGAATATAATAAATAGCCTATTCCAAAAACATAAGCAGGTATGGGAATGGGTATAAATAACATATACAAACTCATTCCTGGCTGCAATAGTATAGCTGAATAGATTACTCCCATAACAGCTCCACTAGCACCTACAGCCGAATAATGATACTCATTTTTATGAAAATACAAAGACAATAAACTTCCTAATATCAGACTTCCAAAATAAATGATTATAAATTTGGTAACGCTTAATAATCCAATTACAACATCTGCAAAAAAGTAGAGAGTAAACATATTAAAAAACAAATGTGCATTATCGACATGTAGAAACCCAGAGCTAAATAATCGAATTTGCTCACCTCGTCTTACAGCTCCAACATGAAATTTATATTTTTCAAAAAAATCAAAGTCTCCAAAACCTTTATAGGATATAATAACATTGACGGCAATAATTATTATGGTAATAATGTTTATGTCCATTGCTTATTAAGTTTACAATCAAATTAATCTATCTTTGCGGCTACAAATCTAAAACTAATTCATGCAATTCCTAATTTATATTTTGGTCTATCCTTTTTTGTGGTTTATCTCCGTACTTCCCTTTAGATTATTATATATACTCTCAGATATAGTTTTTATATTACTTTATTATATTATAGGTTATAGAAAAAAAGTGGTTACTGAAAATTTGAAATTGGTATTCCCCTATAAATCCAAACAAGAAATTCACTTCATTAGAACAACATTTTATAGACACCTTTGTGATATGTTTTTAGAGATGGCCAAAACCATGAATATCTCTAAAAAAGAACTAAAAAATCGGTTTCATATTGTGAATACTGATGAATTAAAACGGTTGGAATCACTAAATAAAAGCGTTATATTAATGTTTGGCCATTACGCCAGTTGGGAATGGGCCATAGAAATTCAAAATCATATCGCTTTTGAAGGTTATGGAGTTTATAAAAAATTATCCAATCCTTACTTTGATAGATTGGTTAGAAATATTCGGTCCAAATTTAAAACCACACTTATTAGTACAAAAGAGACCATTTCTACAGTTACCAATAATGAAAGTCAAGGTGTTAAAAGCGTTGTTGCTTTTTTAAGTGATCAATCACCTAGATTAAGCAAAGAAGTGTATTGGGGTAAATTTATGGATGTAAGAGTACCATGCTTTACAGGAGCTGAGCGCTTGGCAAAAAAATTAAATTTAACAATTGCTTACTTAAAGGTTAAAAAAGTTAAACGTGGATATTATAAGGCAGAAATTATAACGCTTACCGAAACACCAAAAAAATTTAAGGATTATGAATTAACTGATTTGTTTTTACGAGAAGTTGAAAAACAAATTTATGAAGCTCCAGAGTACTATTTTTGGACACATAAACGCTGGAAACACAAGGATAAAATACAATATTAGGAATTCAAGAAGAGGTAATGTAAATTCCTGTTGGCAATACTGTCAATATTTAATTGAACAGATAAATACTATATTTCTAATTATCTGTTATTCATAGACTTAAAATAATTTATTTTATTAAATAATTTAGTTTTAAATTAAAAACTTAAAACTTTCTACAAATTAGCTACTTCCTTAATCTCATTAATTATTTTATTGGCTAAAGCATCGGCCTCATATTGTGATTTAGCTTCGGTATAAATTCTAATAATAGGCTCTGTGTTACTCTTTCGTAAGTGCACCCAACTTTCAGCAAAATCTATTTTTACACCATCAATTGTGTTTATTTGCTCGTTTTGGTAACGCGCTTCTATTTCTTTCAAAATGGCATCAACATCCAAATCTGGAGTTAACTCAATTTTCTTTTTGCTCATAAAGTAATTAGGATAAGTCTTCCGCAGTTCACTTACTGACATTTTTTTATCGGCCAACAAACTTAAAAATAAAGCAATTCCAACTAAGGCATCACGACCGTAATGTAACTCTGGATAAATAATTCCTCCGTTCCCTTCACCACCAATAACTACTTTATTTTGCTTCATAAGCTTCACCACATTGACCTCCCCAACAGCGCTCGCCTCATAAGTACCACCATACTTTTCAGTAATGTCTCTAAGTGCTCTTGTAGAGCTCATATTACTAACTGTATTTCCCGATGTTCTACTTAATACATAATCGGCACAGGCTACTAATGTATATTCTTCACCAAACATCTCACCATTTTCATCTACAAAGGCTAAACGATCTACATCTGGATCAACGACAATACCAAAATCTGCATGCTCTTTAACTACTTTTTCTGAAAGATCCATTAAATGCTCCTTTAGCGGTTCTGGATTATGTGGAAAATGACCATTTGGTTCACAATACAACTTTACGACATGAACCCCCATGCGTTCCAGCAATAATGGCACAGCAATACCCCCTGTTGAATTTACACCATCTACTACCACTTTAAAACGTGCTTCTTCAATTGACTTCACATTCACCAGTGGCAAATCTAATACCTCAATAATATGCAAATCAAAGTAAGCATCATTCTTAGTGATTTTTCCAAGGTTATCAACATCTGTAAACTCGATATTGTCTCCTTCAGCTATATCTAATATTCTAGCACCATCTTTTCCGTCTAAAAACTCGCCTTTATCATTTAATAACTTTAAAGCGTTCCACTGTTTCGGATTATGACTAGCCGTAAGTATAATCCCTCCATCGGCATGCTCCATGGGTACTGCTACCTCTACGGTTGGCGTTGTAGACAACCCTACATTTATCACATTAATACCTTGTCCAATTAAGGTGTTCATTACCAGATTTTGAATCATTTTTCCAGAAATTCGTGCATCTCGTCCAACAACAACTTTATAATTTTCCTTATTACGCTGCTGTTTAATCCAAACACCATAAGCTGCAGCAAACTTAACGGCATCAATTGGTGTTAAATTATCACCAACAAGACCCCCTATGGTTCCTCTTATTCCTGAAATTGATTTAATAAGTGTCATAAATATTAGGCATTGAATTAGTGTACAAATATACAATTAGAAAATGGTATTTTATTGTTTCGCTTTATGCTTTTGTTAGCCTGAAATTGCTTTTGTGGTTATAACAAAATAACGTCCAATAATTAATAATTATTTAAAACACGGCACTTTCTTTAAACCATATTTGTAAATTACACCAATGAATTTTTTAGCTCATATTTATTTATCAGGAGAAAATGACCTAATTACCATTGGTAACTTTATTGCTGATGGCATAAAAGGAAAAGACTATAAAAAATATCCTAGTGATGTTCAAACTGGTATTTTATTACATAGGGAAATTGATACCTATACAGATACCCATGACACCGTAAGACAAAGTACCAGACGTTTACATGACAAATACGGGCATTATTCGGGTGTGATTGTAGATATCTTATATGACCATTTTTTAGCAAAAAACTGGATTAAGTATTCCTCAATCCCTCTAGATTTATATGTACAACTATTTTACGATTCACTAGAAACCCATTATGATTTACTACCCGTTAGGATAAAAAAAATGATTCCTTTTATGGTGTCTAACAACTGGTTATTGAGCTATGCCTCTATTGATGGCATAGCTCGAGTGCTAGATGGAATGAACCGTAGAACTAAAAACCGTTCAGGAATGGACC
Organism: Aestuariivivens marinum; assembly: GCF_022662175.1. Taxonomy (GTDB): domain Bacteria; phylum Bacteroidota; class Bacteroidia; order Flavobacteriales; family Flavobacteriaceae; genus Aestuariivivens; species Aestuariivivens marinum. Next base: position 22,386 of record NZ_JAKMCR010000002.1, read on the forward strand.
AGGCCATAAATGAGTTAGAAGCATTTTACAGGCAATTTGAAACTGAATTTTCAAATTTTTTTAATGACCTTATCATTTTTTCTAATAAAAAACTCAAAGAACTTATCATAAATAAGGGCTCCTATGAATAGAAGCATTTATATAATACTCCTTTTTTCCATTTTCTTTTCATGCAAGGAAGCTGCTGAACAAATAATACCAAAAGAGCATGGACGAGGCTTGATAACCAAACATGCTATGGTGGTTTCTGCTCGCATAGAAGCTTCAAAAATTGGTAGTGACATACTTAAAAAGGGTGGCAATGCATTCGATGCCATGGTTGCTACTGAATTAGCCCTGGCAGTAGCTTATCCATATGCAGGCAATATTTGTGGTGGGGGCTTTATGGTATATCGAAGAAACAATGGATCTATAGGCGCTATAGACTATCGTGAAAAAGCACCACTAGCTGCAACTAAAAACATGTTTTTGGATTCATTGGGAAATGTTATCCCCAACAAAAGTACTTTAGGAGCTATTTCTGTGGGCGTCCCTGGTACTGTTGCAGGTGTTTTTGCAGTACACGAAAAATTTGGCAGTATTCCTATGGACAGCATTTTAAAACCTGTTATTACCTTGGCATACAAAGGTGTTATAGTTACCGGAAAACAGGAAAAACGAATTAAAAAACACCAACCATCATTCCTTAAGGCTAATAAAGATTCTATTCCTTTTGACAAACCATGGAAAGTGGGTGATACTATTACATATCCTAAATTAGCTAGAACTTTAGAGCGTATCGCCACTTATGGTAAAGCTGGGTTTTATAAAGGGGAAACAGCTAAAATTTTGGTCAACTTTATTAAAGACAATGGTGGCATTATAACCTTGGAGGATTTAGAAAAATACGAAGCTAAGTGGCGAACTCCCATAGTTTTTAACTATGACAATATGAAAATCATTTCAATGCCACCACCTACAAGCGGCGGTGTTTGTTTGTCACAAATCATGCATATGATTGAGCCTTTTGATTTACATGAATACGGACATAATTCACTTAAAACCATTCAAGTGCTAACTGAAGCTCAACGCAGAGCATATGCCGATAGAAATTATTATTTGGGTGATCCCGATTTCGTTGATATTCCAGTTTCAAAATTAATGAATATAGGTTATTTAAAAGGGCGTATGCGTGACTTTTCATTTAAAAAAGCCTCTAAATCCAGAGAAATAAGCCATGGTAATATTGAAATTATTGAAAGTGACGAAACTACCCATTATTCCATAATTGACCAATTTGGTAATGCCATTTCAGCAACAACAACACTTAATGGAGCCTACGGTTCTAAATTATACTGTACTGAACTTGGTTTTTTTCTTAATAATCAAATGGACGATTTTAGTAGTAAACCAGGTGTGCCCAATATGTATGGACTTGTAGGTGCAGAGGCTAATAGCATTGCACCCGAAAAACGCATGTTAAGCTCCATGGCCCCTACAATAATTGAAAAAAATGGAAAGTTATTTATGTCCGTAGGCACTCCGGGAGGACCAACCATAATTACATCGGTATTGCAAACTATTTTAAATGTCCATGAATTCAACATGACAATGCAAGAAGCTGTCAATGCACCACGATTTCATCATCAATGGCTCCCAGATGAAATTAAAATGGAGCAAAACTCTTTTGATAAAACCCTTATATATGAACTACAAAAATTAGGGTATTTAATTAATGAAAAAGATTCGCCCACAATTGGTCAGGTCGATGGAATACTTGTTTTAGAGGATGACTTGTTAGAAGGTGGTGCAGATTATCGAGGGGATGATGCAGCTATCGGTTTTTAATGTTTTTCTTTCTTATACTCATTTACAATTAATACCTTAGTTTGATAAGATTTAGGTTTTTAACCTAAAATTGGGGCATAATATGAGATTAAAAAAAATACTAAAAGTAACTTTTGGGGCATTGGTATTCATAACATTGCCAAGTTTGTTATTATATGCGTTTTTATACTATAAATATAACGAACCCTTGCCAATAGGAACTTCAGGAGAACAGGCAGATGCCTTGGCACATAAAATGTTAAATGCATTGGACTATGATGCCTATAAGAATACTGACTATATAGAATGGACCTTTAAGAAACGTAGACATTATAAGTGGTACAAAAGCAAAGAGACCTGTGATGTTTTATGGAAGGATTTTAAAGTAAACCTTAATTTAAAGGACTCTAATGCGCATAAAGCATACGTTCATGGATTCATAATTGATGGGGAGATGGCGGAAGAACTTATTGAAAAAGCTATAAATTACTTTAACAATGATTCCTTTTGGCTTGTAGCACCATACAAAGTGTTTGACGAAGGTGTAGAACGTCAACTAGTTTCTTATAATAATGAAGATGCGTTGCTTGTAACTTATGAAACAAACGGCATGGCTACCGAGGATTCTTATTTGTGGCTATTTGATAGTGCCAATAAACCAAAAGCATTTAAAATGTGGACATCACTTTTGCCAATTGATGGTATAGAAGCTACATGGAATAATTGGATTACCACAGAAAGTGGTGCTCAATTACCCCAGCTTCACCGGTTTTTGATTTTTGGATTAGAAATTGACAATATTAAAACGTCTCTTTAGACTTTTATCTTTCAGCTTACTTCCCTTTTTGTCCTACAAATTGGTGTGATTTTGATTTAAACAGTACGTTAAATGTAGTTAAACTACCATATATTCTGGTAATGTATTGCTGTAAATCTATCTTACCTTGTTCATCCAAGTTACTGGAATTGATTCGTTGCTCCATAACCCGTAAACGATCGCGAACCATGGTAATTTTATGAAAAAACGTATCTATTGGCACTTCCTTATTTTGTAGTGACCTATCTGCAGGTTGCAAAAGCATAGTGCCTCCTTTCCATTTATCGGCTATAGGCACTACTTCACTAACATCACTCCACTTTTTTAATATTTGGACCAAACTGGTTTCAACCTCAAAAAAACTAACAGTATCAACATCTCCATCAGCAGCTTCTATAATATTAAATTCACTATCTAAATCTATAGTTTCCAATCCGTTGTCAATGAATGTCACCCAATAATGTTGTGATGTTACATTAGTTATTACCCCTTTGCCATATTCTGAATGATCAATTCTTGATCCTATACCTAATAATTTCATATATAATACCTTTTATAATTCCTAATTCCTTAAAAATAATTATTTCAAAATATTTACTAGTAAATTCAACACAATAATACTATAGAAATTCAAGATTCTCATTAAGTTCCAGGTCAAAATTCATAAAGTTTTGTTAAATTTAATAGAGTATAAAACTCAAGCCTAACCCTACAATATGAGGGGTAAAAGCAATAAATTTATTCTTTTAAAAATAAAAATACTACTTAACAAGGCATCATATTCTCATCTTAACAACCCTTACAAATTGTTACCCTTAAAATTTATAGGGGTTCACTCTTTAATCGATAGTATATAATAAATAAGCACAACACAAAGCAAGTTGCCTCAATTAATTTTTACCGTTATTTTTGATGAAAATTCAAATTCTTAAACATATTAATATGAAAAGATTAATTTTATCCATAGTTTTATTTGTAACAGCTTTGACAATTAATGCACAAGACAAACCCAAAGTTGGCGATAAATTAACAATCAATGCACCTATTGGACAATCCTATAACCATATTGCTTTTCCTAAGAAAAATTTTATTGCCAAAAGAGGTAAGGTAGCTAACTACAAAAGTCTCTATGGTAATGCTGTGGTTATTAAGGAATTGATTACCAATAAAAAGGGAGATACTTATGTTATACTGGAGAAGCAAGACGGTAAGAAATTTTTTGGATTCTTAACAAAGGTAAAAGCCAATTACAAAGCCGCTGTAGAATCTGGAGAATTATCCACTATTAAATCGTAACTTATTTGTACTCTTAAGAATTTGTAATAATCATTGGTAAAGAACATATAGAAAAAAAGGTAAACTAACCTTACATAAATTTTAACATCTAAAATCGTAACTTTGCACTTTTGCAAATTTATGAGCCAATTTGAGGACTTTATTGAAGTAAAAGGAGCACGGGTACATAATCTTAAAAACATTGATGTATCTATTCCACGTGAAAAGTTAGTTGTCATTACAGGCTTATCCGGAAGTGGTAAATCATCATTGGCATTCGATACTATCTACGCGGAAGGGCAACGACGTTATATTGAAACCTTTTCGGCGTATGCAAGACAGTTTATAGGAGGTTTGGAGCGTCCTGATGTCGATAAAATTGATGGACTCTCCCCTGTTATTTCCATAGAACAGAAAACAACCAGCAAATCACCTAGATCTACTGTAGGCACTATCACCGAAATCTATGACTTTGTTCGTTTATTATTTGCTAGGGCAAGTGATGCATACAGTTATAATACTGGTGAGAAAATGGTTAGCTATAGCGATCATCAGATCAAACAATTAATACTCGAAAATTTTAACGGTAAACGTATAAACATTTTAGCTCCTGTTATACAGTCCCGTAAAGGACATTATCGCGAATTATTTGAACAAATTGCAAAACAAGGCTTTGTAAAAGTTAGAACAGATGGTGAAATACGAGATCTTGTTAAAGGCATGCGCTTAGACCGGTACAAAACTCATGATATAGAAATTGTTATAGACCGATTAAAAATTGATGATACTGTAGATAATGACAAACGTCTTACCGAAAGTATCAATACGGCCATGTACCATGGTAATGATGTCCTTTTAATTATTGACCAGGATACTAATACTTTACGCTATTTTAGTCGAAAATTGATGTGTCCTACATCAGGCATTTCATATCCGAATCCAGAACCCAACAATTTTTCATTTAATTCACCTAAAGGAGCCTGTAATAATTGTAATGGCATTGGAACATTATACCAAATTAATGAAAAAAAGATTATCCCTAATGAAACACTTTCTATAAAGAATGGAGCCCTAGTACCTCATGGTCCTGAAAAAAATAGTTGGATTTTTAAACAGCTAGAAACGATAGCGCAACGATATAATTTTAAACTGAGTGATTCTTGGAAATCCATTCCGCAAGAAGCAAAAGATATAATTCTGTATGGAGGCAATGAAAAATTTTCGGTTGAAAGTAAAACTTTAGGAGTCACCAGAAATTACAAAATTGAATTTGAGGGTGTAGCTAATTTCATTGAAAACCAATACAAAAGTGCTGAATCTACCTCATTAAAGCGCTGGGCTAAGAACTTTATGGATAAAGTTACATGCCCTGTTTGTGAAGGTTCTAGGCTTAAAAAAGAATCTCTATACTTCAAGATTAACCACAAAAACATTGCTGAACTTGTTAAAATAGATATTGCTGAATTGGCACAGTGGTTTAATGATTTAGAAAATCATTTGTCAAAAAAGCAATTCAAGATTTCAGAAGAAATCTTGAAGGAAATAAAATCAAGACTTCAATTTTTATTGGATGTTGGTTTAGACTATCTATCATTAAATCGTAGTTCTAAGTCTCTTTCAGGTGGCGAAGCTCAACGTATTCGCTTAGCTACGCAAATAGGATCACAATTAGTTGGTGTACTGTATATCTTGGATGAACCAAGTATAGGGCTGCATCAGCGTGATAATGAGAAGCTAATCAATTCCTTGGTATCACTTCGCAATATTGGAAATTCTGTCATTGTAGTAGAACACGACAAGGACATGATTGAACGAGCCGATTATGTTGTAGATATTGGTCCTAAAGCTGGTAGGCATGGTGGTGAAATTATTAGTATAGGCAGTCCAGATGAATTAAAAACACACCACACCCTTACGGCCGATTACTTAAACGGTACCAAAGCGATAGAAATTCCTAAAAAGCGTCGTTCAGGAAATAATAAGTTTTTAGAATTAAAAGGATGTACTGGTAACAACCTTAAAAACATTTCAGTAAAGTTTCCTTTAGGAAAAATGATAGGAGTTACAGGAGTCTCTGGTAGTGGCAAATCTACTTTAGTCAATGAAACGCTCTATCCTATTTTAAATGCCCACTATTTTAACGGTGTAATAAAGCCCATGCCTTACAAAAGCATTAAAGGCTTGGAACATATTGATAAAGTCATTGACATTAACCAATCTCCAATTGGTAGGACACCACGAAGTAATCCTGCTACGTATACAGGTGTTTTTAGTGAAATACGGGCTTTATTTGCTAAAATTCCTGAAGCTATGATAAGAGGTTATAAAGCTGGACGTTTTAGCTTTAATGTTGTTGGAGGGCGTTGTGAAACTTGTAAAGGTGGTGGTCTTCGCGTTATTGAGATGAATTTTTTACCTGATGTTTATGTGGAATGTGAAACCTGTCAAGGCAAACGCTTTAATAGGGAGACACTTGAGATTAGATACAAAGGAAAATCGATAAGTGATGTGTTGAATATGACGATTAATGAAGCGGTAGATTTCTTTGAACATATTCCCAAAATTTACAAAAAACTTAAAACCATTAAAGATGTTGGTTTGGGTTACATTACCCTAGGGCAACAAAGCACAACGCTTTCTGGTGGTGAGGCTCAGCGCATAAAACTGGCTACCGAATTAAGTAAACGCGATACTGGGAACACCTTTTATATTTTAGATGAACCCACTACTGGTCTTCATTTTGAAGATATTAGAGTCCTTATGTTGGTTCTTAACAAATTAGTTAATAAAGGCAATACGGTACTCATTATAGAGCATAATATGGATGTTATTAAGACTGTAGACCATATTATTGACATAGGTTATGAAGGTGGAAAACGAGGCGGTAAAATTATAGCCGAAGGAACTCCAGAAGAGGTTATGACACATCCTAAAAGCCATACGGCGAAATTTCTTAAAAAGGAATTGAAAATCAATCCTTAATTAAGAAAAGAAAAAGGCTTATTTTTCAAAATAAGCCTTGCGATTTATTATTCTTCCTCGTCAACACCATTGACAGTTTCAATTTCAGTAGTTAAATCATCTAGCATATTGTGTTCGTGTAACAGATTATACCACTGAATGACTTTTTTTATGTCACTGGCATAAACCCTATCTTCATCATAATCTGGCAAAACACCAAAAAAGTATTCTTCAAGCTTATCTTTACTGTCTTTAGGGTTAACACTTGTCTTAGCTCCTTTTTCTTTTTGCTTAATATTTTCAAAAACTTGCCTTAGAGGTACTTCTTCTGACAAAGTATAAATGGCTATTTCACTAAGTAAGCTTACATTTTGCTGAATTCTTACTGAAAGTCTTTTTTTATCGATTAATGATTCTGCTACAAAACCACCACGTGTTTGTGTAATTAACTTATATAATCCTGGTTTTCCAGATATTGACAATATCTTTTCTAAGCTCATAAATTATTGTTTTGAAAGGGGACAAATATATTTTTTTATCTATTGATTACAAACACTACCTTTTCTTTTTTTGATTTGGGAATCGCATTTTATAATCCACACGAATATTACCTTTCGAAATGTTGTTAAGCTTACTCTTTAATAGTCTTTTTTTAAGACCAGAAAGTTTATCGGTAAACAAAATACCTTCAATATGATCATATTCATGCTGAATAACTCTAGCAATCAAACCATTAAAAGTTTCAGTATGTGCATTAAAATTCTCATCAAAATATTCAATCGTTATCTTGGGTTGCCTCAATACATCTTCCCTAACATCAGGAATACTCAAACAACCTTCGTTAAATGTCCAAGATTCCCCTTCTTCATCTATTATTTTTGCATTTATAAATATGCGTTTAAAGTCTTTTAAAGCATCTTTATCTTCGTCTGAAAGTTCTTCATCTTCAGCAAACGGCGAAGTGTCTACCAAAAACAGGCGGATTGGCAAGCCTATTTGTGGAGCAGCCAACCCTACCCCATAGGCATTGTACATAGTTTCAAACATATTTGTCAATAACACATCCAAGTTTGGATAATCCTTTGAAATATTGGTTGCTTTTTTCCTTAACACTGGATCTCCATAGGCTACAATAGGTAAAATCATTGTCTTGATTTGCTTTTTTTAGTCGCACAAAAATACATGAATTTTTTCATTTATAAATTCATATAAAATGAATGAAAAATAAAATATACTAAAAAATTGAAATTAAATTTTGTGTAGTCATAAATAAAATTTGAGTTTACAGAGATACATTACCTATGTTGTTTGCTGAAAATAAAAATTATTTCATTATAACTATTTTCCGTGTTACCAAGGCTTCGCCTTTTTCAATCTTTAGCATGTACACTCCATTTACCAAATTGGTTAAATTAATCACTTTTCTATCCTGGTTTTCAATATTAACCTGAAATATTTTTTTACCAGTAATACTATAGAGACTGGCTTTTACTGTAATTAGGCTGCCAAAAGATACAGTTATATCATTTCCATGTCGTAAAGGGTTTGGAAATATATTTAATGTTTTATTTAAAATAAATTCCTCTACAGGCAAAGTTCCCCCATTATAATCGCATGTAGTATCAAATCCACAGGTACCCGTAAAATCTTGTTCAGATATTGCTGGTCCATAGGTAAAATTGTATGCTGTGAAACCTTCAGAACATGAAAACTGATCTAAGTCAAAAGTAGAAGTTCATCTACAATAATTTGCATTGGAATATCTACTCACGAAGAATTAAATGAAGTTTAAGTAAAAATAATTTGAGTACCGCTTAATGAAGTTATTCCTCCATCTGGAAATGGATCAGCACTAACAAAATTTACGACAAAAAAGAAAGTAATATTAGTAATAGTGTTTTTATGTTTTTATGAATTAAATTAAACAAAAAATTTATAACGTATATTATTACAAAATTTTTGAATATAAATAGCTTTGCAGAATTAATGTGGCACTTATTTCATCTAAAAGGGCTTTATTTTTACGCTGTTTTTTTTTAACTCCGCTATCTATCATGGTCTGAAAAGCCATTTTAGAAGTAAAGCGTTCATCAACTCTTTTTATTGGAATATTGGGAAATTGTTCAGTTAATTTAACCAAAAACGGCTTGATTAAGGCTTCGCTTTCAGAAGGGGTATTGTCCATTTGCTTAGGCTCTCCAACCAAAAATAAATCTACCTTCTCCTTATCGAGATAATCCTGCAAAAACAATAACAACTTTTCTGTATCTACTGTAGTTAAACCTGAAGCAATGATTTGAAGTTCATCGGTAACCGCAATTCCCGTTCTTTTTAATCCGTAGTCTAAAGCTAAAATACGTCCCATATCTTTAAAAGTCAAAAATAGTCATAAAAGTAAAAAAGATCATCTAAATAAGATGATCTTTCCTCAAAAGTTTAACCTCTATTAATATTTGAATATGTCTAAGCTTAAGCGATCTTACGTCTGTTAATTTTAGGGAAAACCAATTTAATATTTTCAACTTTGCGTTCCCTGTTTAAAAAGTTTTTAATATCACTGGTTTTAGAAATAGCTTCCTTTAATTTTAAAGTATCTATTTCAACATCCATTTCCAATGTCTTTACAACAATTTCTTGACCATCTTGCTTTGTTTCTACTTCACTTTGTGCATTAGAAAGTGTGAAAGAAAGTACTAAGATTAAAGTTATGTATAAAGTTTTCATCAGATTTGGGTTTTGATTTCTTATTCAAATATAGAACAGTAAAACCCCTCAAATACAAAAAATTAGTTGTAGCATTTGGTATTTTCGATTATTAGAAAATGTGATTATTTCTATCGATAAACTGATAAAAACCACAACTTTACCGACCAAAAGACAACATTAATGCACTTCATCAAAAAAATTAATACGTTCAAAGTAAAAACAATGATTTTATGTTGCCAAATTACCAATAAACTAATAGGATTTTTATCAATAAATTACTCCATAAAATAACTATAGCTAGTATATTTGTGAAAATTTAATGACCAATGACAGAATTACAACAAACCATAGAACAGGCTTGGGAGGATAGATCCTTATTAAACAACGAAAAAACCATTAATGCCATAAGGCAAGTTATCAACTTATTGGATGCCGGCCAATTGCGCGTAGCAGAACCATTAGATAGTGGGTGGCAAGTTAATGAGTGGGTTAAAAAAGCGGTTGTTTTATACTTTCCCATACAAAAAATGGAAACTATTGAAGCTGGACCTCTTGAGTTCCATGATAAAATCCCATTAAAAAAGGGTTATGCTCAGAAAGGTATTAGGGTTGTTCCACATGCTGTTGCCAGACATGGCGCCTATATTTCAAGTGGCACCATTTTAATGCCCAGTTATGTAAATATTGGTGCTTATGTAGATGAAGGTACAATGGTAGACACTTGGGCTACTGTGGGTAGTTGTGCGCAAATTGGCAAAAATGTACACTTATCCGGTGGTGTAGGTATAGGAGGTGTGTTAGAACCTCTACAAGCTGCGCCAGTAATTATAGAAGATAACGCCTTTATTGGCTCACGTTGTATTGTGGTAGAAGGTGTACATGTAGAAACCGAGGCTGTTTTAGGGGCTAATGTGGTTTTAACAGGATCAACCAAAATAATTGATGTAACCGGAGATACCCCAATTGAAATGAAAGGTCGCGTACCAGCACGTTCTGTAGTTATTCCTGGTAGTTATGCCAAAACGTTCCCTTCTGGCAGTTATAATGTGCCTTGTGCCTTAATAATTGGTAAACGCAAGGAAAGTACCAATAAGAAAACCTCTTTAAATGACGCCCTACGTGAGCATGATGTAGCAGTTTAGAATTTAAATTATTAAAAATGAAATGGGAGGCCAATTGGCCTCCCATTTTAGTATGGTTAAATATTATACTCCATTATCAGTAAAAAATAAAGGATGTTGAGTATGTTGATACAGATATATTAAGTTGTGGCTGCATTCATTATGGTCCCGTCCCAAATAAAGGCAAAATAATTTTACACTTAAAATTTAAAGAAGAAAACAAATAAACACTATTGCCCAACTTCAATTAATACCTTACCCTAGTCTTTGTACAAGGACAATTACTAATACCCCTTAAGAAATTCAATCCAATTGTAACCACATGTGTTCCAGAATTATAGGCAGACAAACCATTAGCCGTGATTTGGTAAGCATAGGCAAAATAGAACTTATTTTGATTTAGCCCCAGCATAGGTCCAACATTAAGAGGTTTTAAGAATTGGTCGTTCAAAAAACGATAGGATATCCCTCCAAACACATAGTTGTCGTTCCTACCAAACTTCTTTACCTTAAAATTGAAGTCCGTACTAGAACGCTTGTCGCTGGTAAACATTTGGTAAAATATAGAGGGCTCAAACTGCAGGCCATTACGTATGGGCTTTCCGAACACATAGCCAGCATAAATTTGATAATTCATTAAAAATCGTGGCTCTTCTTGAAAAATCTGGTTTTGAATATCCTTAAATTCATCCAAACTTTTATCAAGGATGTTGTTTAGGTTCAAACTAATAAAGAAATCCTTGTATCGGTACAAAGCCCCTACATCGAAGTTTAAATTAGATTGTGCCCTATCGTCTTCAATACCTAGCGCCGATGCTGGTATTGGATTCCCATTGCTATCATAACCCACAAAATTATTGATGTCAATTCTAAAATTATTAACGTTCAATGAAATTCCCAACGATAGATACTGTTCAGACGTCACATCCAAAATCAAATGGTGGGCAAATGAAAACTTGGATCCTGTTTGTATGGTATTACCGTTACGATCATTGTAAAAAGAAGCTCCGAGTCCTGAACGATCACCAATTCGGATATCTGCATATACTGACTGGTTATCTGGTGCATCTTTGATACCAACCCATTGGGTCAATCCATTTGCCCTGATCTTCAAATAATCTCCTATACCCGCAAAGGTTGGTGAGACCACAAAATCGTTATCGGCCAAATACTGGGTATATACAGGCAAATTAAGCTCCTGACCATAACCAAAGGTTGCGGTAGTAAACAGAACACATATAAGTAGGTTTTTAAGTTTCATAATATCATGTTTGAGGGTTAACATTCTTATCGGTACAAGGTAAAATGCCCTACAAAGTCCCGATCGTCTTTATTGTCGTTTAGTTTTATTACATACCAATAATCACCTGTTGGCAATTCACGGCCATTATATTTACCATCCCAGGTATCATTTACCCGTAACCTGGCCACAATACGTCCATAACGGTCATAGATGTCTACGGTTAAATCCTTATAGCTGTCCTTACCGCATCCAGGACCCCACTGGCCTCCTGTATTTGGAGTGAAATAGTTAGGTATACAGAGGTCCACAAATTCAAAATACCCTGAGGCCTCTGCGGTACAGCCATTACTATCGGTTACAACTACTGTGTAGTTTCCAGTTTCGTAAATCTGGAATGTATTGGTGCTTCCAGTGGACTCTCCGTTAAATGTAAATTCGTAATCACCGGTTCCTCCTGTTGCGATAGCAACGATTTCATTAATATTGGTGCTTTCCACAAGAACGACCTCCAAAGGCTCGTATGCTGGTATATCAAACAGATCAGTCTGTTGTATGCAGCCATTGGTATGTCTAACGTCTATATAATGACCCATACCTGCAGGTACATCGGTAAAGACATTACTCACCTGATAAGGACCTCCATTTAATGAATAATCTACATCGGATAGATTGGTTATGCTATCGTCAATAGTTACCGTAACTATGTTGGTTGATGAATTATTGGCACAACCCAACTCAACAATTATTTCAGGGTTAATTCTTACTGATTCTGGAAATGTTATGTTCCATTCTGATTCACAACCTTGGGCATCACGTACATATACGGTATGGTCGCCACCTGCCAAGCCAACAAAATCAAATTGGGTTTGTGTAGCTCCACCAGTAGTATAAGTGCCATTTATATCGTCTAAAGCTACACTATATGGTAAACTTCCTCCTGAAATATCTATACTGAATTCACCATCCATGTCGCCTTCACAAACTTCGGGTAATATAGAGTTTGGTACTATGCTCAATATTACAGGAGCTGCCTCTACAATTTCAATATCTTCAAGTAATATATAACAACCCAATTCATCTTGAACAATAATATCATAAAACCCTGGTGAAAGTTCATCAAAAATAGCTTCATCAAAGAACTGATCCAATCGGGGTGTTATGGCATACTTAATAATGCCTGTACCACCTGAGGCGATGACTTCAATAATACCATCATTTTCCCCATTACAGGTAATATCGGTTACCGTATATTGTGCCACCAACGGTTCAGATGGTTCGGTGATTATTACAGTGGCCGAAGTTACTTCACAATCTATGCTTTCCACATGTACTTGATAAGTTCCTATTGGCAAATCTGTAAAGACCCCTGGACTATTTTGTGTAGCACCAAGAATGTCATTTCCACCACCATCTTGAAGTGTATATAAATAATTGCCTAAACCGCCCTGTGCCTCGGCAACAATTACTCCAGTAGAATCTCCAGCACAGTTAACAGTAGCATTGGTAGTATCTAAATTCACGGTTAATGGCTCCAAAGGCTCAATGGTTATTTCATTAGATACAACAGCTATACAACCGTTGGCATCCCTAACGTAATAAGCATAGGTACCAGCAGGAACAGAGAATGTGGTTGATGTTGTAAACGAACCCAAAACACTTGTAAATGATGCAGAGTCACTATAGTCATAAGTTCCTGTGCCTCCAGTAGCACTCAATGTTAGTGTGGTATCGTTTAAACAGGTCTGTGTGGTTGCCGTTACCAAAGAGGCTATTATTTGAGTCGGTTCATCGATGATTAGGTCTGGTGTGGTAAACGAACAGTTATAACCATCCGTAACGGTCACATTATATGTTCCCGCCCCTAAACCATTAAATATTGGTGATGTTTGAGGCCCAGATGAACTTACAGTTGGAGCGAGCATATTCAATGTGTAACTGTAATTGCTACCTTGTCCTCCTGTTACATTACTAACCGTAATGGTTGCATTAGTATCTCCAAAACAGCTTAATAATGTTGGTGTGGCTGTTATTGTAGCATCGATAGGTGTCGGTAAATTAAGTGTTATATTTTCTGAAACGATACAGCCGCCAGCATCCATAACGTTAACCGTATAAGACCCAGCTGAAAGTTCTGTAAAAGTTCCATTTGATGAATAGTTTACCGTTGCAGCACCTGTTAATTCATATTGGTAACCACCCCATCCGTCACTTGCTACAGCAGTAATTGTGCCTTGATTATCATTACAGGTAACATTGGACGTTTCGGTAACCGAAAGCATTAATGCAGACACTGGTGATGCTATAGTTACCATATTTGATGTTGTTGAACAGAATGGACTAGCTGTTTCTGTAATTTCAATATAATAATTACCCGCAGCCATACCATTAACTACTTGGGGATTAGTTGAGGTGTTACCCGCCAAAATTCCACTTATAGATATTCCTGAACTATCAAAAACTTCATAATTATAGTTACCAGAATAACCAATTATAGTAAATTCGAATGCACCATTATTGTCACCGAAACAAGTTACTGGCGTAGTTGCATTAGCAATAACTTCTATAGTGTCAAATGGAGCGATTGTTAATGCTGGAGTAGCTATACTACAACCAGTATCTAAATCATTAACTTGGAAATAGTAGGTGCCTGGATCAGTAATAGCAAAAATATTCGATGCTTGAAGCGTACCACTAGGTAATAGTTGATAATTAAAATTACCAGAACCTCCAGTAACAGCTATTGAAACTGTACCTGTATTATTACAATCTATTGGCGTGGCTATAGCTACAGAAGCCATAGTCAATGCAGGTAGCGGGTTAATGTTTACAGAATTTGATGCGATACAACCGTTATCATCCCTTACGTAGATAGTAATGGTTTGAACACTGCCGGCATCTATAATATCAAAAGTATTCGTCGTAAAATAGTTAGTACCATCTATACTGTAAGTGAATGGAGCAGTTCCTCCACTTTCAACTATGGTAAGCGTTGACGTGTTTACTGAGTTATCTGGTGCACATGCAAAATCGGTTGCAGATCCTGAAACCACTAATAACAATGGTTCCCCTATAACAACAGGCTCTGTTTCACTACAATTTCTACCTGAAGTAACAGTAATATCATAATTTCCAGCTGGTAATCCTGTAAATATATTTGAACTTTGTGGTCCAACTAATACAGGACCAGAAGTAATCTCATAAGTATATGGTGGATTATCGTTACTTGCTGGCAAGTTTACGGTAATAGTCCCATCATTACCACCATTACAACTCACGTTTGTTGCTATAGGTGTAAACACTACTGGAGTTGCTGCATCCAAGGTTATATCTACTTGGTCAGTACATGCTGAAGTAGCGTCTTCTATAGTAATGGTATAAACACCACTTGGCAGGCTATTAAATACATTTGATGCTTGAGGACCTACCAACACAGGTCCAGAGGTAATTTCATAAGTGTAATTTCCAGAGCCACCATAACCTGTTGCCGTAATAATACCGTCATTATTTGTACATGAAGGTAATGCGGTTACTTGAGCATTAATTTGAATAGGCGGATAGATAGTAATTGTATCGGTTGCCGTACACCCATTGCCATCTCTTATCGTTACGGTATAGGTACCTGGAGCTGAAACTATAAAAGTAGCGCTTGATTGGAAATTCACGCCATCAATACTGTAAGTAACAGGTGCTGCTTCTCCACCGCCAGGTGTAGCAGTAAATGTGTATGAACTACCGTCAGAAGTACATTGATCATCTGCAATAGCAGGCAATATCACTGTTGGTGTGGGATCTGTCGCAATAGTCACATCAAGCGGTACTGCAATATTACATCCGTTTGAATCACGAACATAAACATCCCAATCCAAACTAACACCAGCATCTAAGAATGCTAGATTACTTGTGTTCCAATCTCCTGCATTGGGTAAAACACTATCAACGACGAAAGCGTATTCATAAGGCGGTGTACCTCCACTAGCATTTACTGCTACTTGAGCATTTTGGTTACAGTTGGCATTTGTATTAACGACTTCGGCAAGTATTAATTCTGTTGGTTCTGTTATCTGGAAATTTACAATAGCAGTACATTGTGTTGACCCCAAATCAGTTTCAGAAACTAACAAATAGTAATCCCCTGGGGCTAATCCAGATACATTGTTACTGTAATCGGCTCCTGTTAAACCAGCAACATTCCCAATTATTCCTGTAGTCATATTGGTCAAATTTTCAAATACTTCCCAAGACAAGTCTGTTCCATCATAACCTGAAACAGTAAAATCAAAACTACCATTATTTAAAGCAGGTAATTCATAACAGGTAACATTTGTAGGTGTTCCAGCTACTTCTATGGATGATGGACTTGGAACTGCTGGCACTTCCTCTATATAAGTACATCCTGTACTAGTGTCTAATACTTCAAAAACATAGCTTACATCGAACATTAAACCAGAAAATTGGTGATTCCTTTCACTAGGAGAAACATTAGAGGTTGGTAAACCGTTAGGTGAAACCCCATCGGTTGGATTAAAAATCGTTGTACCATCATAAATGCGTATCCTAAATGGTCCTGTACCATTAACTATTTCAACATTATATTCTACTCCTGCAATACAGGTTCCTCCTGCACTAGTAGTAATATCCAGATTATCAACATCAGAAGCCACTAAATAAGGACCAAAATTATACTCACAACCATTACGATCTATGATTCTTAGATAGTAATTACCGAAATCCAAGTCATTAAAAGTGACATTATCATTTGATGTAGGCCCAAACGGATTGGTTGAAGATGTAGCAGCTATAGCTCCAGAACTATTTAAAAGCGTATAGGTATAATTAAGTGTTCCTCCTGTTACATTAAGAATTTGTATAGCTCCAAGTACATTACCTCCTACACCGCATGTAATGGGTGTAATTATTTCTGATCCCAGTGTTATAATACTTGGTTCATTAATAGTTACCGAACCATTAAACACACAATTATTAGAATCCTGTACAATATAGTTGTATGACCCAGCAGCTAAACCACCATATATAGTCTGTGAAGTAAATCCAGAACCATTAAAACTTACTACGTAAGGAGGCGTCCCCACTGTTTCATTAATATCAATGGTTACAATACCACTGGAATCTCCGCTACAGAAAACATCAGTGGCAGTAGTTGTAGCTGAAGGATTTGTAATTGGTTGGATTGTCACCACATTTGTTAAAGCGATACAGCCCAAAACATCAGTAACTCTATATTGGTAATTCCCTGTTTGCGCATTATTGTAGGTGTATATTGGGTTTCCTGTTACTGTAAACGCACCGCCATTAAACGATACTTCATAATTATATGGACCTGTACCACCAGAAACCGTAATATCAACTTGAGCTTCAGGGTTAATGGTACAATCCAATCCTTTTAACAAACTAGCCGAGGCTGTTAATTGATCAGAGATAGTTTCTGTTGGTAAGTTAAAAATACAACCGTAGGAATCCCTTACTATAATATCATAAATCCCTGGTGTTAAGTTTGAAAAAATTGGACTCGTTTGGAATACACTTCCATTAATACTATATTCATATGGTGGATTCCCTCCTGAAGCACTCACTTCAAGAGAAGAGGCATTCGTCCCATCAAAACAGTAATCGGCATTGATTATCGTTGCCGTTGGATTACTTGGTGTACTTAAATTGAAAGTCGTTGTAACAGCGCAACCATTGGCATCGGTAACCGTAACCGTATAAGTTCCTGTTTGTGTAAGTCCTCCAAACGTATTACTGCCTTGAGGGCCTAATACAGAACTATCTGGTTGTTCTAGTTCATAACTATAGCCACCCCAACCACCTGATGCAGTAATTGTTACACTACCATCAGCATTACAAGTAATTGGCGATTCTGTAGTAGAAACTGTTAATGCGGTTGGTGGTCCGCTTATGGTTACCGTATCGGTTGCTGTACAGTTAGTGGCTGTATCTGTAATGACTATTGTATAGCTACCTGAAGCCAATCCGTTTAAACTAATTGGTGAAGCTCCTGCTATTGAAGCCCCTCCATTTAAGGTATAGGTAAATCCTGAACTTCCCGAAACTGTAAATTGGGCAGTACCATCTGAAGCACCAAAACAAGTAACATTACTTAAAGCTTGTCCCACTACTGTTAACACAGGTAATGAATTGATGGTAAAGCTTTCACTATAAGTACAATCGTTGGCATCCCTTACTTGGAAGGTATAAGTGCCTGGTGCCAATCCTGTAAATACATTTGAGGATTGATAAGCCGTTGTCGATCCAGAAGGTGCAATGATTTGGTACTCCAAAGGCGCTGTACCACCGGTAGTACTGATAATAGTAACATCGGAAGTGTTTGTAGGACACGTTAATGGTGTACTACTAAAGTCCATGTCGGTTGGCGGATCCAGGGCATCAATTGTAATAGGTGCCAATGCTGAAGAACATCCACTTGCATCTCTTATAGTAACAGTATAAGTACCATTGGTTAATCCTGAGAACGTATTTCCAGATTGAAAATTCACGCCATCGATACTGTATTCATAAGGCGACGTTCCTCCTGTGACTCCGGAAACTGTTATAACACCATTGGTTATACACGTAAAAGGAGAGGTTAAAGTCGCGGTTCCTGTTATTGGGGCTTGCGCAGTTATCGTTATCGTTTGTGCTACAGTGGCACATACATCGGCATCATAAGTATATTGTACAACGACATCATAACTACCTGCCGATAATCCATTAAACACAGGTGAACTCACAAAGGTAGTTCCTCCGTCAATACTGTACATTAAGCTATTGCCATTGGCATTGGTCACATTAACAGATATTGAACCACTATTGGGATCGTCAGCACATAAAATATTGGTTTGACTTATGTTGAATTCTGGGGGTAAAATACCATCAACAGTAATTGACGTAGAAGCTTCACACCCATTAAAATCTAAAACAGTAATGTTATACGTTCCAGCAGTTGTAACCACATATTCAGGATAGTCTTGTGAAACTGTCATACTATTAATAAAATAGTTATATGGTAGTGTTCCTCCAACAGGATAAATGGTTATTTCTCCATCAGTACAGGTTAAAGGTTGTGTTAATGCTGCTGTTACTGATATTACAGGAGTATCTATAATATCAATATTACCTGTAAAAACACAACCATCATCTGTAGATACATTATAAGTGTAAGTGCCTGAATTTAAATTTGAAAAGGTGTAATCACTAGCGTTGATTGGCCCAATGCTATTTATTAAAGTGCTTCCTGATGATAGACTGTAATAATATTGTGGAAGTGCGTCGTTAACTTGCAACTGAATGCTGCCTTTATCACCATTACAATCTGGTTGTGTGACCACAGTGGTTAGGTTCGCATCACGAAGTCTAACATATATACTAGGGGTTTGGAATGTACATGGAAACGAATTGGCTACAGTTTGTTGTATATAAACGGTATAATAGCCAGGTGTATTTATGGAAAAAGTGTTGGACGCTTGGTAAGGTCCATTAGGATCTAAGCTATATTCATAGCCTGAAGGCACCCCACCAACAGTTACACTACCGGGACTAGTACAAATAATATCTTCAGCCGATATGGTTGGATTTAATAAGTTTTGGTATACATTAAAATAGAAAATACTAAAACATCCACCAGGATAAGTAATTACAAGTCTAAACTCTCCTGCTGCATTTGCTACATAATCGGGTCCTGTCCCAACTTGGTTCCATGTACAGGCATCATTTTCGTTAGCACAATCATCAATTGTCATTGCAGGACAACTATTTTCATCCAATTGCTCCCATACAATTGAAGCTGCATCGCTAATCCCTGTGTTTATTGTTCTGTTTTCATTTGCACCACATAAGAAAATATATGGCAATTGCTTCCCATCATTTGGGCAAGTAACCACTTGATCAGCATACGGAATAACGGGATTGTTTTGTGTAGTTCCGTATAGGGATACAGTTATAGCTTCCTCAATCGAAATACAGGTAGATGATGTAGTATTAGTTACATAGTAAGTTCCAACGGCAGTTGCTGTATAGGTTTGACCAGTTCCTATTACAGGTGTTCCTGTTGGACTTGTTGACCAAGAATAACTATCATACCCAGAAGCAGCGGTTAAAACAACACTACTTCCACACAATATTTCAGTTCTAGTAAAATCACAATTGGATATGTCTACAATAAAGTTTGTAGACCCTGGAACACCTAAACACTCCTCAGTAGCAAAGCTACCTTCCTCCTCAATTATAGTTGGATTAATTACCCCTCTATAGGTAGCGAAAGCCTGATTCTTTATTTCATTCGAACAAGCCTGACTTAAGTCATAGCAGTTAGGTACCACCTGAACTGCTAAACGAATAACATAAGAGGGATCGTTTACTTCAACAGATCCGTCTGGTATACTGAAAATCAACGTTCGGGTATCAGGATCCCAAGACTGTAACATAGCTCCACCTGCATTAGATAAATCAATATCGGTATTGGGGTCAAATACAATGTTGTCTGGTAGTACATCTTTTATAGTAAACTCAGTAACATTATCGTTTCCAACACTCTGGTAGGTTATTTCATAAAATAATTGGTCTCCCAAATACACATCACCACCATCAATATCATCTCCAGCAGTATCTAAAACCACTTTGGTCAAATCAATATCTGGAGCGATGATGTCTACGGCAAAAGCTCCTAAAAAAGTAAAAATGGGATCAGCTTGTCCCTTTGCCACTTGCAATCTAAAGTCTGCAGAAGTATTACCATTCTTGATAAATTCTGGTTCAGAATTAATAATTTCCAAAAATCCAGTATCATAGCCCAAAGTGTTAGAACTATAAGGAACCCTTGGATGTGATACACCATTTTCATTTTCAATTACCGAACCAAAAAACTTATTAGCCGATCTTAATGGTGTGGTAACTTCTTTACCATTAATTTCTAACTTTGTGGCACGTTTAGTCCTATCACCATCCAATGCAGCATATGCAAACTGTAAATCAATATTTCCAGCAGGAGGAGTAGCAAAACCTGTTACAGGAACGGTTTCTTGGTGGCCATCATATATGTGACTAAAACCATCAAAAATATTAAATGATTTTGTGTGTAGATTAGGATCTTCATAAATAACGATTAGAGTCCACCCTGCCGATAAACCCGTAGAATGATTAAATCCTAAACTAGAAGTGACATTAGCAACAGCATAAGTTCCTTCAATATCAGTTAAAGCTGACAATAAATCGGTTACTTCTGCATAACATGCGTAAGGTGTATTGCTTGGTTCGCCAGTTTCAGCTGGAATTGGAGATACAATAGCATCATAAACTATTTCTCCAGTAATATCAACATAAGTAGTGCTTCCTGGTAACTTAAATTTTACTTTATCAATATCTGCCCTGCTACCACTTTGCAATATAGCCCCCCAATACAACCCAGCATAAGCAACTCTGTAACACGTTGTTGCACTACCATCTGGCTGAAGATGCAAAGACAAATCGGCACTACTAGAACTATAGGTAGAAGCATCACTATCGATGTCAATATACTGCATTGAAATATCTTGATTGTCCCTATTAAGATCATTAAAATCAAGATTGTTTTCACCTAATATTGTATTACCTACAACAAGCATGCTTCCCTTTACTTCAACATTTCTCCTTAAGGAAAAAGGCTTGTAAGATTGTGCTATACCCGAAAAGCCCAGTAGCAAAAAGCAGAAAGAAGCAAGAATAGTTTTTACATAAGTAGTTTTTTTCATGGTTGCCGATATTTTCTCATAACTTTTAACTGGGGAAATTAAAAGTCTTGTTTTTTAGTGTTTAAACATTAATATGTAGTTGAAATCATATAATTAAAAACTTTCATCTATTATTTATGCTTTTAAACGGAGTAAATATCGTAAATTTTTTTGGAACAATTATAAAATTAATTGAAAAAAGTGCTTTTTATCGATGTTTTTTTTACATTAATCAAGTATTATATAATTTAAAGTAGTCTTTTTATTACATTTTATATAATATATAAAAAGTTTTGTGTTATAGAAAGTAAGAAATCTAAAAAAATACATAGAAATGAAAATGAGTTCAAAAATTTAAAATTAATTTGTACCCGTATTTTAAATACTTTTAATCTTCAATTTTAACAACAGACATATTGGTATTATAAGGCGCACTACTTTTTGATTGCATAGCAGAATTTGCTGCTTCTATATAATCATATTTCTGATAATAGATATAATACTTACTCGAATTTACATCAAAAAAGAAATCGATGTTGGTCTGTCCTGCTGAGATGGCCTTTCTCAAGAACTCATCCCTTTTGTTAACATCGGTATGTACAGCAACAACAAGATAAAATCCGTTATCTGTATGATTCACTCCTTTTAGGATTTGAATATTACTTAATATTTCACCAGAATCGAAATCTTCAGGCCTTAAAGGTTCGTTACTAAGTGGTGTAATTTGCTTAAGCAGCTTTAATGTCTCTCTATCTTTTTGATATCTTGCTTGTTCATTATCATAGGCAGCACGCTTAATTCTACGCTTTCTTTCTACTTCAGTTGCTACACTAATACTTTCTAGCTCAGATAAAAGATTGGCTTTTACTACTAAAGCTTGGTTTTGTTGTGATTTAAGTTCATTAATTTTTTGTAAATAGAACACATTGATTTTATCCGATCGATCCGTAACCGATTTTAATCGCTCATTATACAAACGCTCTAGTTCGGATAATTGACTGCTTTGAGACTTAATAATATTGTCAATATCCTCCTTTATGGCCTCTATCTCCCTATTCTCGGCAGATATGCTCTTAAAGGCCTTTGGAGCCGTATTATAAATACCTTGTTCACTTAAATCATTTTCTTCTTTAAGATCATCCAAGTCTTGCTGCTTACTAGCTACTTTAGCTTTTAATTGAGCCAATAAATCCTGTTGTTCTATTTTAGCTTTTTCTGTTAATACAGTTAAATCCGCCAACTCCAATGCGGGCCTGTCCTTGGCAACTGGTATAAGCACACCATCCAGCTCTTGCATTGCAATTTCCTCATCTTGCTCGGCTTTGGCTTTGGCTTCTGCTTCTTCCTTGAGTCTGTTTTCTTCTGCTAATTTGGCTTGTGCTTCAGCTTCCGCTTTAAGCCTAGCCTCTTCAGCTAGTTTTTCTTGGGATTCTCGTTCGGCCTTCAATCTTGCTTCCTCGACCAGTTTGGCTTGTTGTGCCTCCTGCTCGGCCTTTAACTTGGCTTCTGCTTCAGCTTTTAATCGTGCGGCCTCAGCTATTTGCCGTTGTCTTTCAAGTTCAGCTTTCAACTTAGCTTCTTGTTCGGCTTTAATGCGTCTTTCCTCAGCCAATTTCGCCAATCTTTCCCTTTCTGCCTTTTGTCTGGCTTCTTCTGCCAATCTGGCCTGAGCTTCTTGTTCTTCTTTTAATTTTGCTTCTGCTTTAAGTTTAGCTTCCTGTTCTGCTTGAAGTCTAGCAACCTCTTCAGCTTTAATTTCTTCTGTAGGGGTTTCTGTTACCTGTTCTATTTCTTTATTATTGGTAGTTACTGCACTAGTATCTACCTTAACTGTATTTTCCTTAACTGTATTTTCCTTAATTGTTCTAGGTTGTCGTACTACGCGTGGCCTGTTGCTATTACTTGCCACTTTTCGTCTAGCAGCAATACTTTTTGTTCGTTTTGAAGGTGTGATCAATGCTTCTTCATCGTCATCATCGGCATAATTATATCTATAGGCTTTCTTAAATTTATAAGCCAAAGTGATTTCATGTGAATTTCCAAAGCCGGACAAATCACCAATGGCCTGCTCATAGTTGTATTCCAATGCAATTTCCTTGGTAAGATTTAACCCTATCCCGCCAGACACCCCATAAAGTGAATTATAACCTGCCTGCATCCATATACCCTTAGGAACGGTTAACATGGCGATTCCAGAAAACACAGTATTGTCACTCTTAAATTCCGATCTTATTAGTGCAGAAAATTTGCTTTGATCTAAAAACCCACGCGTATTCATATAGCCAGTGTACATAACATGAGCTTGAACACTTTGTCCGGGATTGTCTTCTAGCATTTGTGATGTTGAAAAATTATAGGCGACCATATTATTTACAGAAAGTCCGAAATCGAAAAAGGTAGTCCCATAATTAATCCCTGGATTTATTGCAATTACAGAATTGTTTGGAATATTATTCAGTGAAGGGTCTGGAAAGTTTGTTACTACCTTACCCTCGTTAATACCACTTTGATAAAAACTTAAATTCACACCAAATGTGAGATTACTATTACTATTTAAAACGGCATTATAAGCAAAATTGAGTGTGCCTCCAAAAGTAGTCAATACACCATAATCCTGTTGAAAAAGTCCAATACCAGCCCCAATATTTTCCCTAAACCTGCCAGAATAACTAAACAAATAGGTTTGTGGAGCATCATCAAACTGTACCCATTGCCTTTTATTGGTAAAGCTTATGTATTTATTTTGTTCCCTAACAAAACTAAAAGTAGGGTTTATGGCATATCTATTAAATCGTAATCCATTTCTAACAGGTAAATCAAGGGCTACTACCCCATTTTCTTGAGCATGGAATTGTTGAAGGAAAGCCAATAGAATAATATGTAAAAATAGATATTTTCCCATGCTATTTTAATACCGTTATAGAACCTTTTTTGGTACTATTGTTAGCTGTTGTGATAATATAATAGTAAACAGGGTTTATATCATTGAAATCCAACTGGGTCTGGGGCCAGTTATTTTGATAATCATTTGTGTATAGCACCATTTTACCATGTGAACTATAAATAGCCACTTTAGTATTTGTACCACTCACATACTGCTGAGGTATCACCCATGTATCATTTACTCCATCACCATTAGGACTAATTACATTCGGAATATTTCCAACCGCAGGAAAGGCATCAATAATTACAAAAGTATGCTCTACCGAAGCCAAGCAACCACTTGTTTGGGTAACAACAACTTTATAATCACCTGTTTGAGTAGTTTCATAACTAGTATTTACAGCACCAGTAATTGGCGAATCATTTCTATACCATTGAAAAGTAGGACTAACTGCGTCCGTGGTGACAGTAACAACTAAAGTTTCTCCTTCATCAATATAGTTGGTTTCCGGCACATCAATAGAACTGGTGAACCCTTCCGCATTTAAAGTAATTGATGCAGTATCTATACACTCTCCCAAATCAACTTCAACAGTATAAGTTCCAGATTCATTGGTTTGATACATTTGACCAGTGGCACCATCTATTTCAATATCATCCTTGAACCATTTATAACTTTGACCGGAAATTGCATTTAATGTTGTTGGACCATCACCAGAACAATAAGGATTTCCTAAGCTTGAAGCAATTTCTGAGGATGAACCAGAACCAGACTCACTTACAGTTACCCTATTTGAATAAGAGTTTGATGTACAGGATCCATAATTAGTCTCTACAAAATAGGTTCCTGGTTCGTTTACTACTAAGCTCTCTCCAGAATCTACAAAAGCTGAGGTCGAAGGTCCTGTTTCCTTATACCAGTTATAGGTTAATGATGGATATTGTAAAGGCGAATTGTTTGATGGCCCACCTGGGTTATCTATAGTTAACAAATAACTCCCTCCAGGACAATAAGCCCCTGTAGCCACCAAATTATTAATGGTAAAAGGCTCATCCTGAGCTTTATAATATGCTGGAAAAGCATCGGATGGGGTACTTGAAGCAGCAGGGGATGTACTTTTTATCCTTAATTTATAAGCTTCACCAGAAACTGTAGTGGGTAATGAAAATGTTAATGTGGCTGGTGAAGTCGTAACACTTCCTGTTGTAGATGTAAAAATAACTGTTGCACTTGAGAAATCACCAGTGTCATCAGATAGTTCAATAATGAATTGATTGCTAGCGGTTAAATCACCTTCAGGTGAAAAGGTAAACGTAACATTATAAGTGTTAAATGATTCGCTTGCACAGGCCTGGCTAAAACCCAAGTTTGGTTTACTAATTACGATTTGCGCATTCAATAACGCTGTAAGACATGTAGTAAATATAACAGTTAATATAATGTTCGCGTAATGTCTCATTCTATATTTTTGATAAGAGGATTTAGTTAAGCAAGTCATCATTGCTTATAAACATAGACAATAATTAACAACAAGATGTTAATACATTTTTTCTAATGAAGCTCAAAAAACATAAATGGTAAATCAGTTTTTAGTTAATCGTCTAAGTCTGGGTCGTTGTTCGTAGCTATTATTTTATTAATTTTTAATCTGAAATCAGGACGTCTTTCATTATTCAAATCAATAAAAGTTTCTGCATTATGGCCTTTTGAATACACATTAAAAAATGCACTATTACCATACCAATTTTCTAAATCATCATTATTTGTATTGTTCTCAACAAAAATATTTCCATTACAATTATTAAAATACATTTCAGAAAATTGAATCTTTTCTAAATTTTCTTGATTAATGGTTATCTTTTTTTCAAAAATTACAGCTGGATTAAATCCTGAAACGACTGTTTTTTTCATATCCAATGATGAATTATGTCCTACATAAATACCTTCACGTACCAAGCCCAACTTAATATCAGATGCCAGGTCTTCACTATCATTTAGGAGCGTTAAATTTTTTGCCATTACCGTTGTTCCTTTTTTAGACAAATCCACTTCGCCTTGTTCTTGATAGGAAATTATATGTACACACCGTGATGAGCCTTCACTATTTGAGATATATGGTGAACGAACAGCTAACGAATTGATTAACCCACATTGAGCTCCATAATTAAAGTTAAAATCATTTCCATTAGATTTATAAGAAACCACCTGCTCAAGGTTGAATCCACCTCCCAATATTTTAAAAGCATCACCTGCAGCATAACTCACCATAACATTACTAACTTTGGTTTTATTGCCAACACCAGCGAGTAATAATCCATCAAAATAGCCTGCTGTTTTTGTTCTTTTACCCGCATATTCTATTCTTACATATCTAAGAATTCCTGAATTGCTCTCTACGTTGTCACCTCCATAATTAGTATTTCCGTAATTATTGGCATCTAACTGTTCGTGAAAAGCTGCCACAGAACCATTTCCAAATTTGTTGGTAGGTGCATCTCCCAATATCATAATCCCTCCCCAGTCTCCAGCACGCTTAACACTTTTACCAGATGTAAATACGATAGGATCTGTCTCTAGACCATCTGCAATAATTTTAGACCCTTTAGATATTGTTAATGACCCTTTCGTTTTATAATCTCCTATTATTACAGTACCCGGCTCTATTGTTAGTGTGGCATTATTTACAACAAACACACTTCCTAAAAGCAAATAAACATATCGTTTAGATAATCTTGTGTCCTTATTAATACTTCCTGTTAAAATTTGAGTAGGTTCTCCATAGTATTCTTGATTGGGTCTAAATTGTGTCCAATTATTTAACCAGTTATCTATACCTACTATTCCCTTTTCTTGTTGTGCATAGGAATTACTATATATTCCTAATACTAAGAGAAACAATAGAAACATTCTAGTAGATTTTTTCATGGCAAAAAATTTAAAAATGATTAATTATTAATTTATGACCAAACATAATAAAAAATATCCATGTAATGCAAATTTTTACGATAAAATGCATATTTTGGATATATTTTGTGTTTTTTTATCGATAAAATGCAGTTTTAAAAGGTAAAATACCATAGGTAATATATTTCTTAAAATTTTGTTAAATTTTAAAAATTGGATTGAATACTTCTATTAAAACAAAAAAAGCTAATGAATACACATTAGCTTACAAATAAAATTAAAATATAATGTTTAATGAAACTCAGCATATTCATGCAGAGATTTTAAAGTTTCTTCATAAAAAAGAATGGCTGAAACTAAATCGTCTGTATCAGAATAAGGCAAAATACGCTTTTGAAAATCTGCATTGTCTTCCAAAAAACTGTCTGTAGCTTCAAATTGCTTATCTAAAATCTTACTGTTATCCTTATCGTTTGGGATACCCAATGTAGACATTGTTACACCTGGTTTGGTGGCAAAAGCAATATAAGGTAATAACTTAACTAAGCTTTCAATACGCTCAACATAAAGGCCTAACAAAATACCTTTAGGCATACGCTCCAATTCTGGCTTATTATGATATTTTTTTATAGCGACACCTTCCTGAATAATACTTTTTTCTTCTTTATTCTTTTGAGCAAAACCAATACCGGTTACCATAAAAAAACACAACGTAAAAAAAATAATTTTTGTTTGCATATCGTAAATTTTAATAACACTATGCCACAAACATAATACATTTTATCGACATTTTATGTATTTAATCTATTTTTTTATATTTCAAGACAGTATTTTCTTTCTTTTTTATGAAATGCAATAATCTAATTAATTACAAATTAAGAAGTTATATTAGAACACTAAAAAATTAGAATAAATATAAATTACAAATACTTAATTAATAAATGTGATTTACTAGTTTCTTTTATTAATAAAATAGCCAATTACTCTATTTGGCCATCACGTTCTCTTGTAATTACAAATAGTTCTGGTATTTCATCTATAGCCTTAGTAGGCTTTCTATTACCAATACCATAATTAAGTCCAATTATTTCTGATTCTCTTTCTGAAAGTGTAATAAAAACAACCTCTAAAACGTAATGAAGTGAATCAATAAACAGTACTGCATCTGGTTTTAGAGACATAAATGTTTTTATAATATTGTACAAACTTAGGTTCTCATCTTCAGATAATGGTGCATCCATAGAAGTACTGTACCCAGAACTCATTATACAAAGCTCTATCTCTTCTCTTTAAACATCTATGATCTCTGAAATTTCTTCAATTGTAAGTTCTCTATAATGATTTTGCTCAAAAATACAGTTGCCTTTTTTATTTTTACCAATACTTCAATTTTATTAAGAGTCAATCGAATAGTTCTTGAATTTTGGGATAACAACTGAATAATACTCTGTCTTATCCACCAAACAGCACAGGAAATAAATTTAAATCCTCGTGTTTCGTCAAATTTCTTAGCTACTTTTAACAATACTAGATTGCCCTTAGTGATTAAATCGGAAAGAGGCAAACCACTATTTCGATATTGCTTTACAACTGAAACAACAAATCGTAAATTGGCAATAATTAGCTCGTTAAGTGCTTATTCATTTACATTTCTTATCTGTTTTGGTAATTCAACTTCCCTTTCTGCTGAAACC
This sequence comes from Aestuariivivens marinum, assembly GCF_022662175.1. Taxonomy (GTDB): domain Bacteria; phylum Bacteroidota; class Bacteroidia; order Flavobacteriales; family Flavobacteriaceae; genus Aestuariivivens; species Aestuariivivens marinum. Next base: position 51,519 of record NZ_JAKMCR010000002.1, read on the forward strand.
AAATTTATTTTACCAATATCACTTAAATACTTGTGCCTAGAGAAGAATTATCCCTAATTGTAATTTCCTCAACCATTTAAAGAGGCCTCATTAAAGATTAGATTGTTGAACTATTTTAACATAAATAAGCTTCTGTCTGTTATTAGGGTTTTTTCGTGGTTCTATTTCAAAATCACTTATAGATTTAATAAATGGCGTTAGTTTTTGGTAACCATAGTTTCTAGGATCGAAATTTGGTTGTTTTTTTTGAATTAAGGCTCCAACTTCTCCTAAGAAAGCCCAACCTTCGTCATCTTCAAGGTCAGAAATAGTAGATTTAATTAAATTAACGACTGCTGGAGTAATTTTATCAATCTTTGATTTAGGCGTTTTCACCTCCAAAGGGGTCAACTTATCTTGTTCGGTCTCTTTTTTTAATATTTCTAAATAAATAAATTTATCACAGGAAACTATAAAAGGGTTTGGCGTTTTCTTTTCGCCTATACCATAAACTATCATTCCAGCCTCCCTTAGCCTTATGGCTAGTTTTGTAAAATCGCTATCACTGGAAACCAAACAAAACCCCTTGACCTTTTCAGAATATAAAATATCCATTGCATCAATTATCATGGCCGAATCGGTAGCATTTTTGCCTACTGTATACCCATATTGCTGTATAGGTGTTATGGCATTTTCAAGTAATACTTTTTTCCATTTAGCTAAACCAGGCTTTGTCCAATCCCCATAAATCCGCTTTACTGTCGGGTTTCCATATTTGGCTATTTCCTCCAATAATTCCTTAACATATCCAGAAGGTACATTATCACCATCTATTAAAACCGCTAAATGCAAATCATTCATAACAATTATATCTCTTTAGACCGTTCATAGTCTTCTTTGTATTTTGCCTTTGCAACCTCCTCTCGTCTTCTAGTCGATTTTTTTATAAAATATTGATTGTCCTTTATTGTCCTTAGTTGTTTAGTCTTTCTTACTTTTTGCTTAAAACGCTTTAAAGTACGTTCAATATTTTCTCCTGTAATTACTTTTATAACAAGCATGTATATAGTTTAAAAAAATGGCCTCTAACAATTCTTAGAGGCCATTTTGAAGTTTATCTTATTACTTCAACATTAACTGCATTTAACCCTTTCTTTCCTCGTTCGATATCAAACTTTACTTTGTCTTTTTCGTTGATATCGTTAATCAACCCGCTTTGATGTACAAAAATATCTTCTTGTCCGTCAGATAATTCAATAAACCCGAATCCTTTAAGCTTATTATAAAACTTTACTGTTCCTTCTTTCATAATTATAGTATTTAAAATGTTTAAAATTGTTTAACTGAAATGCGAAAAAACAACAACAAGTTAAAAACTAGAGAAACAAGCAGTATCCAATTACATTAAAGTGATGTTAGCCAGAAAATATAGGAAGGAGTTAAACTGAAAGGAAAAATCTTTACTAAATAATAATATTGACCAACTATGCAAAGAAACGTCTTTTAATTTGATTTATATAATTATAAGTCGACTATTTTTAATTAACAAGACCCTAATAATTAACACATTTTAAACAAATACATGTGCTTAACAAGCATAATTTACTTCCCGATGCAAAAGTTAGCAAAAATATTTCCCAATAACTCATCGTTGGTCACCTGTCCAGTAATTTCACCAAAATGATATAAGGCCTGTCGTATGTCAATAGCCAATAAATCCCCTGAAAGGCCAGTCTCCAAGCCTTCCTTTACCTTATTGATTTCTTCAAAGGCTTTTAATAGGGCATCGTAATGACGGGAATTCGTTACAATGGTATCATTATTACGCAAAGCACCTGTATTTACAAAACTTAACAAGGTATTTTTGAGTTCTTCGACACCTATTCCATTTTTAGCCGACAAAAATTGGCTGTGTGACCCTTCGACTGTGCTCAGGGTAATCTCTAAATCTTCTTTTTGAGCTTTTGCAAGTTTATCAATTTTGTTTGCTAAAACAATTACAGGTTTTTGAGGATATTTGTTTTTGATCTTTTGGATCTCAAGTTTTAGGTTTTGAAATTTCTCACTATCGTTCGAAATGACATCAGCTTCAAAAAGGTAGATCACCACTTGCGCCTGTTCTATTTTCTCAAAGGTCTTTTTTATACCCAAACCTTCAACCACATCTTGAGTATCACGAATACCCGCAGTATCAATAAACCTAAAACCAATACCTCCTATAGTAATTTCATCCTCAATGGTATCTCGAGTTGTTCCTGCTATGTCCGAAACAATAGCGCGTTCTTCATTCAACAGGGCATTCAATAAAGTCGACTTCCCCACATTGGGCTCTCCCACTATCGCTACAGGAATACCTTGCTTGATGACATTCCCCACAGCAAACGAGTCTATGAGTCGCTTTAAAACAAAAGTTATTCGATTGATTAAATCTTTGAATTGGGTACGATCTACAAATTCCACATCCTCTTCGGCAAAATCAAGCTCCAACTCTATTAGCGACGCAAAGTTTAATAGTTCTACACGCAGTTTAGCAATTTCAGAAGAAAACCCACCTCGCATTTGTTGCATGGCAATTTGGTGGGATGCTTCATTATCACTCGAAATTAAATCGGCAACAGCTTCAGCCTGGCTTAAATCCATCTTACCATTTAAAAAAGCACGTAATGTAAACTCTCCTGCGGTAGCCATACGACAGCCTTTCCGAAGAAACAATTGAATGATTTCCTGCTGAATATAATTTGAGCCATGGCATGAGATTTCCACGACATCATCACCCGTATAGGAATTTGGATTTTTAAATACCGATACCAAAACTTCGTCTATTGTTTTTTCACCATCTATAATATGTCCTAAATGGATGGTATGTGTTGCCTGTTTACTCAACTGCTTTCCTGAAACCGACTTAAAATTAGCCTCTGCTAATGTTATAGCATTTTTTCCCGATAAACGAATGACCGCAATAGCTCCCGTACCCGATGGTGTTGCCAATGCTACGATGGTATCTTGATGTATCATAGCGCAAAAATAATTATATTTGGGCGAACTACAGCAAGCAATTAAACATCTTAAAAAGATAATGAATAAACTGAGTTACCTACTACTTTTCTTACTATTTTTTTCTTGTCAAAACCAAAAGCCTTTTAAAGACAGCTATAGTATTGAAGTCCATGCTCCTGGTATTTATAATGGCATGCGTGCCTATTTAAAGGTTCAGGATGAACGCGGACGTTTAATTAATAAAGATACTGCCATAGTTATAGATGAAAAGTTCTCGTTTCAGGGTAAAAGAGATGAACCTAGCTTGGAACTACTAACAATTAATGGTTATGAAGGTTTTTTGCCTGTTATTATTGAAAATGGAGAGATTTATATATACATTGAAAAAGATAGCCTGTTGACCTCAAAAATAAGTGGTACGGCGAATAATGAAGCCTATCAACGTTATTTTAAGAATGAAAATAGTCTAAAAGATAAGCTAAAGACACTTACTTCCAATTACCAAAAGGCCACAGCTTCAAACAGTCGTGACCAAAAAGCCATTCTAAAGGAAATAACCCAAACTAGAGAAACACTAAACGAACTGCCAATAACTTACATAACCCAAAATAAGGATGTTTATTTATCGGTATTGATACTTAATCAAGCGATTCAAAACCGCCAGCTTAATTTTGAGCAAATTGAAAGTGCTTACAATAGTTTACCCCAAGCGTTAAAAACATCAACGAATGGTAATAAAATTGGAGCTTTTATCACAGCCCAAAAGCAAATCATGGAAGCTGAAAAAGCAACTCAAATAGGCAATATGGCACCTAATTTTAGTGCGCCTACCCCAGAAGGTCAAACACTTGCTTTAAATGACGTAAAAGGAAAAGTAACAATCATCGACTTTTGGGCATCATGGTGTGGTCCTTGTCGACGCGAAAACCCGAATGTGGTTAAGCTTTATGAAACCTATCATAAAAAAGGCCTTGAAATTATTGGTGTTTCACTAGATCGGGAAGGGCAAAAAGACAGGTGGCTTAAAGCCATAGAGGATGACCAACTGACTTGGCATCACGTATCTAACCTAAAATTTTGGCAAGACCCCATAGCAAAACTTTATAATGTTCGCTCTATACCAGCGACATTCATTTTGGATACCGAAGGCAAAATTATTGCCAAAAATTTGAGGGGCCAAGCATTGGAAAAAAAAATAGCTGAATTACTCAACTAAATAAATACCATCTGATTTAATCTCAATTAGACGTTTTTTGTATAATGTGCCAACAGCTTTTTTAAAGTTCTTTTTGCTCATTTGAAGCAAGTCTTTAATGGCTTCCGGATCCGATTTATCATTAAGGTTAATATAGCCATCATTATTATTAAGCTCTTGCATAATACGGTCTGCATTAGGCTCAATGCTTCTGTAGCCAACCTTGCTCAAGACAATATCCAGTTTATTGCCTGGTCTAATTTTTTTTACATAGCCCTTAAGCTTGTCTCCAATACTTAAATCCCTAAAAATATTATCATTATAGATTAACCCATGGTGTATGTTATTAACAATAACATTCATCCCAATATCAGAAGGGTGTGATACAATCAAATCAACTTCATCAAACTGACTAACAGTAAGCTCTTTATTATCTATAAATCTATTAGTTTTACTAGACGCCACTAGCCTGTTGGTTTTCTCATCCATGTAGCAATGAATCAAATACCAACCACCAGCTTTCATTTTAAAGACCTGTTCTTTAAACGGACAAAACAATTCTTTTACCAAACCCCAATCTAAAAAAGCACCAAATGAAGTAACTTCATTGCATCGAAGCAATGCAAAATCGTTTCTCGTTACTAAAGGTTTGTCGGTAGTAGCAACCGGACGCTCCTCATTATCTAAATACACAAAAACATCAATTTTGTCCCAAATCTTAAATGTTTCTGGCACATATCTATTGGGTAACAATACTTCATTGCCATCTTCATCAGCAAGGTAAACCCCTTGTTCTGCTTCCCTAAATATTTCTAATGTATTGTAATGCCCTAATTTTATCATGCCGCAAAGGTAATGTATTTCAACTGAGTTAAGGTGAAAAAATCAAGGCAGAAAAACTAAAATAAATCCAACGTTGGTTGATTCATTTTAAAATCCATACCGAATTCAATAAGCAGCTTCTTTTCCAAAGTACTTAGTTAATAAGTAGTAAACCACTACCCTATACTTACTCCGGTTGGTTCGTCCATACTGTTCTATAACCGATGCGATAACTTGATCTAATGCAGGCTCATCATTCAACCCTAACTTTTTGATTAAGAAGTTGTGTTTAACACGTTCCAATTCTGAAGCATCGGAGCTCGAAACTGTTGAGGAATCTGGGTTATAAATCGAAGGACCTAAACCAATGGCTATTTTTCTCAATAAATCCATATCGGCATCAATATCAAATTTTTCCTTTAAATCGAAGGCGTATTTAACAATAAGTTCTTCTCTTTTGTTCATATTGGATAGGTATTTTAGGTATTTAAAGATTAAATTACTTTATAAATTCGAAATATTCAAGCAACACTTTATCATTAATAAGTCTTGGCGTAAAAACCTCTAACAATTTAGGTATTTTACTTCTTGAATAAAAACGTGCAAGAGCCTGTTTTAAATCTGTTTCATTAGACACACTAGCATAGTCAAAACCATACATGTCACATAAATGCATAGCACTTAAACTATGTGTAGTTTCAAAGTAATCATCAAAGTTTTCGGTATCTTTATTACCGGGTAATATTCTAAAAATACCTCCGCCTTGGTTATTGATGATGATGATTCTAAAGCTTTTGGGGATATAGTTATTCCATAGTGCGTTACTATCATAAAAAAAGCTTAAATCTCCTGTAATAAATACGGTTTGTTTAGCGCTTACTGTAGCACAACCTATAGCTGTAGATGTGCTACCATCAATACCACTAGTGCCTCTATTACAATATACCTCAATACTTTTATTTAAATTGTATAATTGTAAATAACGAATGGTAGAACTGTTACCCGATTGTAAAATAATATTTTTTGGTAACGATTTAACCAAAATATCGAATACCATAAAATCACTAAATGGAATTTGCTTCAAATAGTCTTTATGTTTTTTAAGGCGTCTTTGTTTTACCAATGTCCAATTATCACGATAGTTGCTTTTTACATAATATGTTATTTTGGGTAAAAAGTTTTCAAAAAACTGGTTGGGAGTGGCAACAATATGATTATTCAAACAAAAAAAGGTGTCATTAGCCTGTTCTATATCTATATGCCAATGTTGTTTGGGTTGGTATTTTCGCAACAAAGCTTTTATCTTCTTGGAAACAATCAATCCGCCAAAAGTCAATAAAATGTCTGGACACAACTGCTGTTTTTCATCATCATCTAAAGGTGCGATAATTTGGTCAATACTTGGAAAAAAACTAGAGCCATGTATATTGGAAGTAGTCTCAGTCATCACCACAACACTTTCATCTTCACTCAACTCGTCCAACCATTTTTGATCGATAGCGTTTGGCGTATTACTCCCCACCAAAACCAGTTTTCGCTTGGCTGTGTTCCAATCTTCCAAACATTGTCTAATTACATAATCTTCAATAGGTTTTCGTTTGTTCGATAACTCGATAAGCTCAGGAGTTACCGAAAGTTTATCAACTGTTTCATACAGTGGCTCATCAAAAGGCACATTAATGTGGATAGGACCCTGTTTGTGAACTGCAGCGTTAATAGCAGTATTAATAGCTTCCTCATTAAAAGTTTGGATATCTTTTTGTAGCCCTAACAAACGTTCAAATTTATCTTCTAAATTTTTTATAATTGGCAACTCTTCGTTTGTAGGAATATTATATTCATCCTTTAAATCAAGTTTCAAATTTGCTGAAAAGAGAATATGGTTTTCAAATATATTCTTTTGATTTATGGTTTGTCCATCACCAATGCCAATTAAATGTTTAGGTCTATCGGCTGAAATAACCACCAGAGGAATATTACTATAATACGCTTCAGCTACAGCTGGATAATAATTTAACAAAGCACTACCAGAGGTACAAACTACCGCAGTAGGCTTTTGCATCTGCTGTGCTATACCCAATGCAAAAAAAGCAGCACAACGCTCATCGACAATACTATAGCAGTTAAAAAAAGAATCGTTTGTAAAACCTATGGTTAATGGGGCATTTCTACTTCCTGGTGATATTACAATATGTTTAACGCCTTTGCTTTTGCAAAGTTGAACCACTGTTTGGGCCAGCGGAATTTTAGGATATATCATTTACTTTTTAATCTATGCCCAAAAATAAGAAATAGACATAAATTAAGTAACTATAACACAGTTTTAATTACCATGGCCTTTGACACCGTTTCTTCCCATTCACTTTCTGGGCTGGACAATTTTGTAATGCCCCCTCCAACATAAATTAGAGCATTGCTATCCTTAAGTTGCATGCATCGTAAATTAACATAAAGTTGAATAGTATATTTTTTTTCTGCATAAGCCCTTATCTCTATATTATTTTTTCCAGCTCTTGGTTGTCTGTACATTTCAAAATTTAATTCCCCTAAAAATCCAGTATAAAACTCTCGGTTATAATTTTCATTCTTCAAGATAAAGGCTTTGGCATCTGGCTTAGGCACTCCACAAACAGCAGGTGTTGGGTGTAGTTTCCTTAAAAACTGTTTAAGATTTATGTCTTTTAGGTTTAAGGTTCCAGTAATAGTCGATTTTAAGTGTAATAAATTACCTGACTTCACTGTTTCTGAATTGGATACCGAAATATTAATAACATATGTTTTTATGTTTTCTGTAATAAAATCGGTTACATATTGTTGCTCTTCAATTTCCTTATTTTGCCAAACAATATTCTTCACTCCTTTATATTGCTGTGTTCCTGCCAAAGCCATTACAGAAAATTTCTGATTTTCTATTTTTATAAGGGTTTCTGGTGTGGCACCCAGCCATAATCCTACCTGAGGGTGATACCAACAATAAACAAACCCTTTGACATAAGTGCTCAATAGTTTTTTAAAAATGGTAAAAGGATTTGGATTGATTAACTTATGGACCTCCTTTCGAGACAAAACGACTTTCCTTAGAATCCCCTTTTTAATTTCTTTAACACCCTTTTTTACAATTGCAATGTGATGTTGCTGTTCTTTTTCTTCGATATCCTTTAATAAAGATATAACTCCTTTTTCCTTATTGGTAAAGTGAAAATTATCAAGTGATATAATTTCGCAAGCCTCGAGTGGTATTAAAATGGTTTTGTCAATATCGTCAAAAGGAGAAAAAACAAAACCTTTTTCAGTAAAATCATTGGCATAATACAACTCATCAGAATTCTGTAAGATAGAATAAATCGTGTTTTCATTAGGTTTTCTGTAAACCACAAAAGGAAGCTTGCGTTCGAAGTGTGCTTGTAAACGTTCAAAAAAAAGAGCTGTTGTCATTACTTAGTTCTGGGGAGAGAAATAGTGGTTAATTTACATAAAGAAATAAGATTATCGTTATCGTCTGTTACACGAATGTCCAATAATTGCGTGGTTTTACCTTTATGAACAAATGTCGCCCTTGCATAAACAAAACCTTCCTTAATACTCTTTAAATGATTAGCTGTTATTTCAATACCTCGAACAAAATACTTTTCAATATCTATAAATATATGTGTTGCAAAACTACCAACACTTTCAGCTAAAGCCACTGTAGCTCCACCATGCAAGATGCCATCTGGTTGATATACTCTTGATGTAACAGGCATACGTGCCACCAAAAAATCTTCACCAAAATCTACAACCTCAATGTTTAAGGTTTCCATTAATGTATTTTTACAAGCGGCATTGGCTTGTTGCAAAACCATTTCTTTTGTTAGTTGCATTTAAACCGTTTTTGTGTTGGGTAAAAATACAAAATACACCCTGACTAGTTAATAAATAAGTATAACTAATTTATATTTGTGCTACGCTGTAAATAAAACACCATGCTAGCTCCTACTTTAGAAAACAATCATGCAAGACTTTCACCCTTGGGGTTGAACAATTACAAGCGTTTATTACATATTGCACAAGAGAAGGATTTAATCCAATTTTCACCTAGTAAAATTGATACTCCAGATGCTCTTAAAGATTACGTACAAGTAGCTGTTGATGGCCTTTACCATAAAACAACAATTCCATTTATAATTTATGACAAACAAAAAAAAGCCTATGCAGGAAGCACTCGATTTGGCCATATAAACTGGATAAATAAGGTGTTACACATAGGATGGACTTGGCTTGGACGTGAATTTCAAGGAACTGGACTCAATAAGCAAATAAAATTTTTAATGCTACAATTTGCTTTTGATAAGTTAAATTTTGACAAAGTAGAATTTCGTGTAGATGAACGTAACCTACAATCCCGAAAGGCTATTGAAAAACTGGGCGCCACCCTGGAAGGCATATTGCGAAAAGACACTATAATGATTGACGGTTATAAACGCAATACATGTTGTTATGGTATTTTAAAAGAGGAATGGGAAGACATTAAAAATAATATTTTTAAAAACTTTTAATTCCTTTCAATATTCAGGGTTTAAAAAATCCCCCGAAAAAATTTGCTTCAAATTGGCTACAGACTGATTATACAAATAAATCCAACAATTATGTGGGGTTTTGTTTTTAGAGTAAACATCAAGTAAACACCTTATATATAATTGTTCATCAATACCTTCGAAATCATCCAAAGTCTCAAAAAGTGTTGTTTCATCTAAAATTTTATAAATATGACCAAAAACCTTATCATCCTTATTAATACTTACTATAGCACCCGGATACCAATCTATTAGATATAATTTTCCATAGAAATATCCTTTACTAACAAACTTGGCGTATTGCAATAAAAACCGAGACATGTCATTATTGGCATTACTTAATAATGTACCATATACAAACAGATAGCTATACTTCATAACCTTATAATTTAAATAAAATTTTTCAATTCAACCTCCAGAATTTGACCATGCGATACATGGAACTGTTGTATTACCATCTTTAATAACCAAAATCTGTGGAGATTCATGTATAACAATAAATTCATGTAGGTTAATTTTGTTCATTTTCAAGAATAAATCGTAAAAATATCCATAGCTTACAAACTGACCAAAAGTCAGCAATAATCACCTATTTACAGACATTTTGTCTGCTAAAGTATAGTGGTAAGGTTATTGAAATATAAGCAATAAAGAACCTAAAAATAATATTATGAACTTAAATAATTTCACAATAAAATCTCAAGAAGCCATACAGCAAGCTCAACAAATTGCACAGGGCTTTGGACACCAACAAGTTGAAAATGAGCATCTCTTTAAAGGTATTTTTGAAGTGGACGAAAATGTATTACCTTTTATTTTAAAAAAGTTAAATGTAAATATAGTCATACTTCAACAGGTATTGGATAAACAATTACAAAGTTTTTCTAAAGTGTCTGGAGGTGAACTTATGTTGTCCCGGGAAACGGGCAAAACATTAAATGAAGCCTCAATTATTGCTAAAAAAATGAAAGACGACTATGTATCTATCGAACATTTAATTTTAGCAGTATTTAAATCTAACAGCAAGATATCACAAATATTAAAAGACCTAGGTGTTACTGAAAAAGCCTTAAATTCAAGTATCAATGAACTTAGACAGGGTGATCGCGTTACATCACAAAGTCAGGAAGACACTTATAATTCTCTTAAAAAATATGCTAAAAATTTAAATCAATTAGCTAAGGATGGAAAATTAGATCCTGTAATTGGTCGCGATGAAGAAATAAGAAGGATCCTTCAGATCTTATCCCGTCGTACCAAAAATAACCCCATTTTGGTGGGTGAACCTGGTACTGGTAAAACGGCGATTGCAGAAGGGTTGGCCCATAGGATTGTAGATGGCGACGTTCCTGAAAACTTAAAGGAAAAACAAATATTCGCTTTAGATATGGGTGCTCTAATTGCTGGTGCCAAATACAAAGGGGAATTTGAGGAACGTTTAAAAGCAGTAATCAAGGAAGTAACCACCAGCGAAGGCGATATAGTACTCTTTATTGATGAAATACATACTTTGGTAGGTGCAGGTGGTGGACAAGGCGCTATGGATGCCGCAAATATTCTAAAACCTGCCTTGGCACGGGGAGAACTTAGAGCCATTGGTGCTACCACTTTGGATGAATACCAAAAGTATTTTGAGAAAGATAAAGCACTGGAACGTCGCTTTCAAAAAGTAATGGTTGATGAACCCGATACCGAAAGTTCTATCTCCATTTTACGTGGCATAAAAGAAAAATACGAAACACACCATAAAGTACGTATTAAGGATGAGGCCATTATTGGGGCTGTAGAACTATCGCAACGCTACATAACCAATCGCTTTTTGCCCGATAAGGCCATCGATTTAATGGATGAAGCCGCTTCCAAACTGCGTATGGAAATTAACTCCAAACCAGAAGAACTGGATGTTTTGGACAGGAAAATCATGCAGTTGGAAATTGAGATTGAGGCCATAAAACGGGAGAAAGATGAAGCCAAATTAAAAATATTACGTTCCGATTTAGCGAATTTCAAAGAACATCGCAACGAAATAAACGCCAAGTGGAAAAGTGAAAAGGAAGTTGTAGATAACATTCAGAATACAAAACAAGATATTGAGAACTATAAATTAGAAGCCGAAAAAGCAGAACGAGAAGGCGATTATGGCAAAGTGGCTGAATTGCGTTATGGCAAAATCAAGGAAGCCCAAGAGCAATTAGAAACTCTTCAAAAACAACTTCAGGAGCAATCTGAAAATGCTTTGATTAAAGAAGAAGTCACTTATGATGATATTGCCGAAGTCGTAGCCAAATGGACAGGCGTTCCTGTTACCAAAATGTTACAGAGCGAACGTGACAAATTATTAAAACTGGAAGATGAATTGCACAAACGCGTAGTGGGACAAGAGGAAGCCATTGAAGCCGTTAGTGATGCTGTGAGAAGAAGTCGTGCGGGCTTACAAAACCCAAAAAAACCAATAGGAACATTCTTGTTTTTAGGAACAACTGGGGTAGGAAAGACTGAATTGGCTAAAGCTTTGGCCGAATACTTATTTGATGACGAAAATGCTATGACCCGAATTGATATGAGTGAATATCAAGAACGTCATGCCATAAGCAGATTGGTGGGAGCTCCTCCGGGATATATAGGTTACGATGAAGGCGGTCAACTTACAGAGGCCGTTAGACGCAAACCTTATTCGGTAGTGCTATTGGATGAAATTGAAAAGGCTCATCCGGATACCTTTAATATTTTATTGCAAGTTTTGGATGAAGGCCATTTAACCGATAATAAAGGTCGGGTTGCTGATTTCAAAAACACAATAATTATTATGACTTCAAACATTGGAAGCCATTTAATACAAGAGCGTTTTGAAGCCACAAAAGATATTGAGTCAGCTATAGAATCTGCTAAAGTTGATGTGTTAGGATTATTAAAGCAAAGCGTAAGACCAGAGTTTTTAAACCGTATAGACGATATTATTATGTTTACACCGCTTACCAAAGCAAATATTATAGATATTGTGGGCTTACAGCTTAAACAAATAACTAAAATAATAAGCCAACAAGGCATTACCTTTGATGCCACAACAGAGGCTATTGCTTACTTAGCCGATAAAGGGTATAACCCAGAATATGGTGCACGTCCTGTAAAACGTGTTTTACAAAAGGAAGTGCTAAACGCATTGAGTAAAGAGATATTATCCGGAAAAGTAACAACGGATAGCATAATATTATTGGATGCTTTTGATGATCACTTGGTGTTTAGAAACCAAAGTGACTTGGTTACCAAAGTATAATAGTTTTTAAGTCTGTAACAAAAAACTCAAAGTACAGTCTATTAATTGATTGGTTAGTTTGAAAAGTAGCGTAAATTTTTAATAATACAAACGCTGCTTTTCTTTTTTTATCGATAAACAAATTAATATTTTCGATAAAATACACATAACCTTGACCAACTGCAATATTTTGAAAACAAACAAGTTAAACGGTAGTCATGAAAATAATCGATAAACAGCATACCTTCTGCACTTGCAACAGCAATTTGTTTTATTAACTTAGCTCTAACGTAAAGCTCAAAGCTCTACATCTCCCTCCAAATTGTTAAACCGTTTATACATCATTCTATAGATGATATAAACAAAAAACCTACTTAATAGCAATGAATATATTTAAGCACATTGATTATTCTCTTTTGAAATCTACAACTACAGAACGGGAAATTATTGATTTTTGCCATGATGCCAAGGACAACCAATTAAACAGCGTATGTGTAAACAGTTCATATGTCGCCTTGGCAAAACAACTACTTAACAACACAAGCGTAAAAATATGTACTGTTGTTGGTTTTCCACTAGGTGCCATGTCAACCGAAGCCAAAGTCTATGAGGCCCAAAAAGCTATAAAAGACGGTGCCGATGAAATTGATATGGTCATGAATTTAGGCTATTTAAAAAGCAAGAATTATGTTTCGGTTTTAAAAGACATCACAGATGTTAAACTTGCCATTGGAACAGTACCTTTAAAAGTAGTTTTGGAAATTTCAGAACTCAATAAAAATGAAATCATAAAAGCTTGTGAAATTTGCTTGGACACCAACATAGATTATATAAAAACCTCAAGTGGTTTTACCAAAAGTGGTGCGACATTAACCTGTATCAAAATGATAAAAAAAACCGTTAAAAACAGAATAAAAATTATCGCTTCTGGTGGAATAAACAGCTTGGAAACGGCTAAGAAATACCTAGAAACCGGTGCTCATCGTGTTGATACTTCAAATCTGTTAAAAGTTGAGATTGACAATCTTTCTCATTCATACTCGTAGATCTAGTCATCACCCTAAGATAAGTACAAATGCCAATTCTATTAAAAGCTAATTGAATTGGCATTTATTTTTTACATTATACTACATTGTTAATAATTGTTAATACCTTTGGGTAATTACACCAATGCAAGTAGCTTTCCGTTACTTTGTGTTTTTAATTCTAATTTACTTGAAACAACTCAATGATTATATAGACCATACGCTTTTAAAAGCCACTGCCACTAAAGAAGATATTATTGAGCTTTGTGAGGAAGCCAAGCGTTTTAAATTTTATTCGGTATGTGTTAACAGCAGTTATGTTAGCATGGCTAAAGAACAGCTTAAAAATTCAGATGTAAAAGTTTGCAGTGTTATAGGTTTCCCTTTGGGAGCCATGACAACCAAAGCCAAAGTTTACGAAGCCCAAAACGCCTTAAAAAATGGCGCCGATGAGATTGATATGGTTATGAATATCGGTTTTTTAAAAAGCAAAGATTTTGATGGTGTAAGAAATGATATTGAAGGAGTAAAACAAAAGATGCCCAATAACATTTTGAAAGTCATTCTAGAAACCTGTTATCTCGATGAATCAGAAATAATTAAAGCTAGTGAGTTAGCCATTCAAAGTGGTGCCGACTTCATAAAGACTTCAACAGGCTTTGGACCTGGAGGTGCTAGAATTGAAGATGTAAAATTAATGTTGGAATTGGCAGAATCCAGTCCTGTTAAAGTCAAGGCCTCTGGGGGAATTAAAGATACCAATACAGCTTTGGAATACATAAACTTAGGGGTTAGCAGAATTGGCACCTCATCTGGTATTGCTATTATTTCCGGAACACCCCCAACCTCACATTATTAATATTACTTGAAACGTTATACCTGAAATCAAAAACCAACTATGAGTGTACATATTGAAGCAAAAAAAGGTGATATTGCTGAGACTATTCTATTACCCGGAGACCCATTACGAGCCAAATGGATTGCTGAAACCTTTTTTGAAAATGCCGTTTGCTTTAACACAATTAGGGGCATGCTTGGTTATACCGGAACATATAATGGCAAAACAGTTTCTGTAATGGGTACTGGTATGGGTGTTCCTTCCATTTCAATTTATGCCCATGAACTCATTACTGAATATGATGTTAAAAATTTAATACGTGTTGGTAGTGCTGGTTCATATCAAAAACAAATAAAAATCAGGGATATTGTATTGGCTATGGCCGCTTCATCAAATTCGGGCGTTAACGAATTACGCTTTGGAGGTGCCGATTACGCTCCTACAGCAAACTTTGAACTCTTTCAAAAAGCGGTTGAGGCAGCAAAGCGAAAACAAATTGATATTAAAGCCGGTAATGTATTTACTTCTGATGAGTTTTATGCCGATGATTTCGAATCCTATAAAAAATGGTCAAAATTTGGGGTGCTATGTGTAGAAATGGAAACTGCGGGATTATATACAGTTGCAGCAAAGCATAATGTAAATGCCCTTTCTGTTTTAACGATTTCAGATTCATTGGTTACAGGTGAACGATGTACAAGCAAAGAACGTGAAACCACCTTTAAGGAAATGATCGAAATTGCACTAGAACTAGCATAATTTTCAATGGTCTGAATTTATAGTAATATTCCATTAAAACACATAATATACAAAGGCATTGCTTGGTATTTAGCTTACACATGAGATCCTTTAATCAATTCACTAAAATATTCTTTAACTCTATTTTTGAAAGCAGTTCCAATTGACCTTGCTGAAACAAACGGTCCATTATTTCAACTCCATCCACGTTTGTTCTAGGCTTATAGTTATTATAATCTACAAACCGAATACCATCTATAAAACGCTCGTTATAAGCTTCTCTAAAACGATATCCTATTTCATCCGTCTCGGCATAAGAATACGCTATATAATCTGCTTTATAAGTATTTATATTTATCCAATAAACAAAAACATCATCAAAATCCTCACCACCACCCTCTTTATCAAAAGTGACCCTTATCTTGTGATATTCAGAATCATTAACTGTTGTTTTTCCTAAATACATTTTATTTACTGCAGCATCATTCAACCTATACGGTAATACAGAAAAATAATGAACTGCATTTACAGAAGATTTGTATTTTAATGCCATTGTATCGTGCAAGACAATCCTTTTTCCATTAATAAATCTCGTTAAATCACCTTGGCTATCCAAAGCATCCACAATGGTGTCTGATTCATTTATAGTAGTGCGCGTTAATAAAAAATAACCATTGTCCCTAATAGCCTCATAATGTCTATCTCTAAAATCGAAAGCTATGTTAGAATGCTGGAAACGTTCTCCTCCAGAGACTTCAATCGATTTATTTACAATCACATTGGCATCAGGTAATTTATCCTCTTTGCAAGCTATAAATGAAAATACTAAAACTAAAAAACCAACTGTTTTATTCATATCACACGTATTGGGTACTTAAAAATGCCTCTTGAAAAACAATGAAAAGCTTACATTTTTATCAATTTAAAGACAACAGGTTCCCCTGTCAACTTTTGACTTAATATTTCTATAGCCGATGCTTTCAACTGCAAAACCCTTGGATATCCACCCGTGGTTTGACAGTCCCTCATTAAAACTATTAATTGCCCGGAAGGGGTTAACTGTACGGTTCCTGGAAGCACTGGTGATGTTGTAATGGGCTCTAACATATTCTCAAGAAGTTCCTCTAACTGATAGGCCATTCTATTATTGTTTTTTGAAACAGTATAAATCTTAGTTAACAATACCTTCTGTTGACTTTCAGTAAGTTTATCAAACTCTGGACCTATAAAAACAGGAAGATTTTTTTCTGTTAAATAGCTAGTGTTAACCCGCAACACCGCATGGTGGTTTTTGGTTGGCGATGTCATAGCTTCTATCTCCAGTTCGTCACCTTTAACAATAGAAGTGTTTGTCGTAACTCCCTTGTACATACTATAGCTATCCATAACATATTCGGTTTGAAAACCTCCAAAAACAGCCAAATATGCACGGTAGCCGTTAATAAGCTTTCCAAAACTTAAAATGTCCCCAGCTTTTACTGCTATAGCTTTATTGTTTTTAATTGTGCTTCCATTTAATGTTGGATTTATTTCGGCTCCAGAAACACAAAACATGGTTGAAACACAAAATTCCAAGGTTGGCCCCGTCATGGTTATTTCTAGCACAGGAGCTTCTTTAGGGTTTCCTAGTAATGTGTTAGCCATAGTACAAGCATAACGATCCATAACACCTGAATATGGCACTCCATAATCTTGATAACCATATCGACCAAAATCCTGAATGGTAGAATAAAAACCAGATTGCAACACCTTAATCATATAGCACCTCACTTTCTAAAAAATAGACCCCTTCATCTACAAGAATTTTAATATCACTATATTCCTTGAGGCTAACTGAAACAAACTGTACTTTGTCACCCGCTTTAACAAAACAGGGTTTTGATTTCGAGGCGTCAAAAAAACTAATAGGTGTATTACCTACAATATGCCAACCACCAGGACTTTCAGATGGATAAACCCCTGTTTGCATACCACCTATAGCCACCGCTCCTTTTTTAACACGTAATCGTGGCTTAGGTTTTCTTGGTACATACAGTCTTTCATCCATCCCTCCTAAATATAAAAAGCCTGGTAAAAAACCTATAAAGTAAACAGTGTATGCAGCTTTGGTATGGCACTCTATAATCTGTTCAAAAGTCATATTTTTTGTTGTTGAAAGCACTTTTAAATCAATACCAAATACTGCATCGTAACAAACAGGTACCTTCCAAATTTTTAAGCTTAATTTACCTTCAATTTTATTGGATTCATAAAGCTTTTGAAGGATAACTATTTCTTTGCCAAAATCAAAATCAACAAACTCATAATTAATTAATAATGAATTATATGCGTGGTTTATGTAAACTGATAAATCAACATAGTGTTCAATAATTTTCTGTTTAAAACTTAAAAGATCATTTAAAATTTTTTCATCAATAACCGCTGGCCATTCAATAAGTATGGCCTGTTGCCCAAAACGCTTGTATGATAAATGATATGATATCAAAAAATTTGAATCTGCTGGTTTTCTAATCTACTTCTTAAACTTTTTAATAATTGAACGGCTTTTGGGTTATCACCATGCACACAAAATGTATGAGCTTGTATGGGGACTAGTTTCCCTGAAACAGTCTTTACTTTTTTATGCTTTACTATCCCATAAACATGATCAAATAATGCTTCTTCATCATTAATTAATGCATTTGTCTCTTTTCTGGATACTAAACTTAAATCATCATTATAATTTCTGTCTGCAAAAGCTTCGTAGATAATAGGTATATGGTTTTTAATAGCCAATTCTGCAATTACCGACTTATAAGGCACATATAGATATACTGGGAAAGCAAAACCTTTTAAAAGCTCAATAATAACCTTGGCTATATTTTTATCCTTTGCAGCTAGATTATAAAGTGCACCATGGGGTTTAATATGGTGCAAGCTCATGTGAGCTTCATCTAAATGACTAATTAATTGACAAACTTGCTCTTCGATTGATTTAAACAAAGCTGTATAAGGTAAATCCATTACTGCCCTTCCAAAATTTTCTTTGTCTGGAAACGAGGGATGTGCACCTATTTTAACACCATGTTCATTAGCCAATTCTATAACTTTTATCATGGTATCATTATTCCCTGCATGGCCACCACAGGCTATATTACAGGACGATAAAAGTGGCATTAATTGGGCTTCATTATCAATGCCCTCACCTACATCAGCATTAATATCAATGATTAGATTATTCAAAGGTCTTAATATTGGTTATTGACAACTAAGTTAATAAGTTATTAGATACTGACATATTCTATGGTCAAAAGATTAGTGGAAATTGAATGACTGATTGCCGTTTTAAAACAAACCAAACTGAAATACTTTGTTAAATACCACTAAAGATAGCAACATACTTAAGGCTAATATGGCAAAACCAAGAACATTCTGCCAAAAAGTATTTTTGTGAACACCCAAAATATGGCTCTTGTTCATCATCCAAAGCAATACTCCAATTATTACAGGCAGCAACATTCCATTAGCTACTTGGGCAAATTTAATAATTGTAATTGCCTTTATGTTTAAGGAGGAAAAGTATATCCCTAAAATTAAAACAATCATCCATACACCTCTGAACTTTTTTGAATGCATGCTACTGCTCCACCCTAAGCAACCTGTAGCAACATACGCTGCTGCTAAGGGTGCTGTTATAGCACTAGTAATCCCTGCTGCGAATAGTCCAATAGATAAAAAGTGTTTCGCAAAACTTCCAAATAATGGCTCAAGGCCTAAAGCTAAATCAGAAGCCGTTCTTATTTCAGTAGATGGCATTGAAGCTGCGGCTACGATTACAGACATAGATACCAAACCTCCTAAAACAATAGCAATGATGGTATCTTTCCTTGCATATTTTAAATCGTGGGACGTGTTCCATTTTTCTTTAACCAATGAGGCATGTAAAAACAGGTTATATGGCACTACCGTCGTACCTATTAATCCTATTACCGTTAAAAGACTGTCTTTTGGAAAATTAGGTAAAAATGTCCCTTCAAATACTTTAATCAAATTCGGTTTGGTAATGACTGCTGAAAACAAAAATGCCAAACTCATTAAAATCACCAGAAAGACCAATGACTTTTCCAGTATTTTATAATTACCAAAATACAACAAAACAAAGGCAATTACACCTACTAATAAACTTAAGGCATTAAATGAGAATATGTTGATACTAAAACTTTGGTTTCCAAAAATAGACTCTAATCCCAAAACAGCTCCAGAAATATTTCCTGCCTCGTAAGCCGCATTACCTATTACAATTGCAGATATTGTTAATAGTATTGTCAGTATTTTTAAAACAGGATTCTGTATTTCCAAACGAATAATTTCCGACAGTCCCCTCTGTGAAACAATACCCAATCTGGCAGACATTTCCTGGAGAATTATGGTAGCCAAAGTGGAAACGACCATAGCCCAGAGCAAAGCATAGCCAAAACCTACACCGGCCAAGGTACAAACGGTCACTGTACCTGGGCCAATAAAAGCAGCAGCTATTAAAGGACCTGGACCTATGTTTTTAAACCAGTTCTTAATCATTGTCCACAGCATTTAAGGCATATATTGCAAAACTTCCCAACCAATGGCCACCCTCATAACTATCACCAAAAATACTAGGCAAGGAATAGTTTATATGATGATTGGCTATATTCATTAAATGTTCATATTCCGGCAAACCTTCCGCTATTTTATATAAGCTCCATGCTCGTGAAAAATTAACTCCATCTAAATGCACCAAATGCCCATCGGTTCTATCGGAAACCAAGCCCACTTCTAAGGTGTAATTTATATCCTTTAACTCTGGTAAAAAAGTATGAAGCCATGTTTTAAATTCCTCTTTTGGCAGAATTCTTTTCATTAAAGCAGCTTCTTCCAAGCAGGGTGATAAAAAATCAGTTCCACTAGGCTCCCATGTCATGGGACAATTCTTGTCAGTTAAAAAGAAGTATTTGGCGCGTTGTGTAATAGCATTTTTTAGTGCCTTGTTATTTAAGCTCTGAGCGTAATCGTATGCAAAGGACAAACCAAATGCCGTATTAGTATGAGTTCCAACTCGTAAAGGGTAATTTAACTTGGGTAGAAATTCGATGTATTTTTCAACAAGTAAATCGGTTAAGGGTTGCAGGTTATTTTCTAATGTTCTGGCCGCTTCATCATCCCATGTATGTATTGCTTCTGCCAATTTCAACAACCATGCCCAACCGTAAGTACGCTCATAAGAACTGTTGAACGCTCCTTGGAAATAGGCCACTTCGGCTTCTATATTTTCTTTGGATAGATTATTCAACAACAGTTGTTTTATCTCCTCGGCATGATCGATATTGGGAAATTGTTTTAGCAGGCTCACCAAACTCCAATGCCCATGTACTGCCGAATGCCAATCGAAACAACCATAAAAAGCAGGATGTAAAGTGCGCGGTGGTAACAAATCTGTATCACTCCCAATAGTTTGCGACAATTTGTTTGGATATTCGGTATTGATACAGTTTAAAGGGAGTTCTGCCAAGCGATTGGCCTGTTCTAAATTTAAAACAGGAGTTTCAGCTATTTCAATTTTTGGTGTTCTTTCAATTGATTTTTCCTCTTTTTTAATAGGGTTACAGCTAAAAATTGTTAATAAGGAAATTATTAGGAGTTTATTCATTTTCTTTAAGATTGTCTACAAATATTGGCACCAATATAAGTTTTATTATCTCAAAATTGAAAAAAAAGAACTTATCTCATCCCAAACAAACTATATAAATTTATTTTGGCATAGACACTCTAGCAAATATCAAAAAACATTTTACTTTGTTATCATTGTGTTTCTTGGTAGTCTATGCAGTTGTATATAAAGTTATAACGAATATTAAGGTAGCCAAAAATACACATAGGTATTCTAACGGTAATTCGTATTGGTGCGATAATATATTGATTTTTTAGAAGTGTTTTCAGCTTCCAATATTTAGAGTATTAATTTGGCTATTACTATTTTTGTCAATCACTTAATTTTTTCGGTTTATTTGATTACAATTTACTTTTTCGACAGTATAGGCTAATGTTATGATTTTCCATTCCCCGTCTTTTTTAAATAAGGTAAAAACATCTATTCCACAATGTGAAAATTTATCGTCTATCCAAAATTCATATGGTATCCAAGCTACTGCAATTTCATTGTTGGTGGTAATGTCATAGTCCAGGGCAATTTCTTTCATATCTGGCCAGGAAGACATCGTTGGAGTAGAATCTTTAGAAAAGCGGAAGTCAATCTTGGGAAGTCCTTCGTTGTTAGATCGTCGCCTCCAAACTTGAGCATCACCCAAGATTGTAGAGCGCATTAAAATCGAATCCTTCTTTTCTATTGCTTTAAAAAACTGGTTAATCACATTTTTGATCTCCTCTTTCTCTTCTATTTTTGATTCTTGAGAAAAACCAGTAAAACAAATGGATGAATATAGTATTATAATTGATAAAATTCTCATTATTGTTTGGTTTTTGTGTTCAGTTTCTATTGCTAAACAAAGGCATAAACACAATTGGGTTTATTTCTTAATATAATAAATATCCGAAATCACATTAATTAAAATAATCTAAGCACAAAAAATGTCTTAAGAAAGGGTAAATGCATTATCCCAACCACCCTTCTCTATCCAAACTGCGGTATTGAATAGCTTCACTAATATGTGTACCACTAATAGACTCAACCCCTTCCAAATCCGCTATGGTACGGGCTACTTTTAAAATGCGATCGTAAGCTCTAGCAGATAAATTTAAACGTTCCATAGCCATTTTTAACAGTTGTTTAGAGGGGTCGTCCAAAACACAATATTTACGAATTTGTTTACTGCTCATTTGGGCATTGTAATGCACGTTATCACTTTCTTCAAAACGTTTGCTTTGAATCTCCCTAGCTGCTGTTACCCGTTTTCGAATGTCTACCGAGGTTTCTCCTCTTCTGTCTTCTGAAAGTTTTTCAAATGGAACAGGTGTTACTTCAATATGAATATCAATCCGATCCAATAAAGGACCTGAAATCTTACTCAAATACCGTTGCATTTCTGCAGGACTTGAAGTTACAGGCGCATCGGGGTCGTTAAAATAACCTCCGGGACTGGGGTTCATACTCGCTACCAACATAAAGGACGACGGATAAGTGACCGTAAACTTGGCTCTGGAAATGGTGACTTCACGATCTTCTAAAGGTTGACGCAATACTTCCAGTACACTTCTCTTAAATTCCGGGAGTTCATCCAAAAATAAGACACCATTATGCGATAGTGAAATCTCTCCTGGTTGTGGAAACGCCCCTCCTCCCACAAGTGCAACATCTGAAATCGTGTGATGCGGACTTCTAAACGGCCGTTGTGCGATCAATCCTGTATGCTCCTTAACCCTTCCAACTACAGAATGGATTTTGGTAGTTTCTAAAGCTTCATGAAGTGTCATGGGCGGCAAAATACTAGGTAAGCGCTTGGCCAACATAGTTTTCCCTGCTCCGGGAGGTCCAATTAAAATAATGTTATGTCCTCCAGCTGCTGCAATTTCCATGCATCGCTTTATACCTTCCTGTCCTTTAACATCGGCAAAATCGAATTCAGGAAATTCCAAATTTTTATAAAACTCCTCTCGAGTATTGATAATGGTTTGTTCCAATTGCTCTCCCTTATCAAAATAATCAATGACCTGTTTAATATTATCCACACCATAAACCTTTAATTCATTTACTATGGCTGCTTCTTTAGCATTTTGATTAGGTAAAATAAAATACTTAAAACCTTCCTCCCTAGCCTTTATAGCAATGGGTAATGCCCCTTTTATGGGTTGTAAACTACCATCAAGCGAAAGTTCTCCCATAATTAAATAATCTTCTAAGTATTCTGCTTGTATCTGTTTCGAAGCTGTCAAAATACCTATGGCCAAGGTAAGATCGTAAGCACTACCCTCTTTGCGCAAATCGGCTGGGGACATATTAATGATAATCTTTTTACCAGGAATTTTATAACCATTATTCTGTAAGGCTGCCGCAATACGGTAGTTGCTCTCCTTTATGGCATTATCGGGCAAGCCAACCAAATGATACCCAATACCCGTATCAACATTAACCTCTACGGTGATTGTAGTTGCATCGACACCAAAAACAGCACTTCCAAAGACTTTTTTAAGCATGACTTTAGTTTACTGTTTAAATGTAAGAAAAGTATTTTAATTTAAACTTTCTTTTATGCTAACCTGTTTTCTTTCTGCATAAAATAAGCAAGAATAGCTATTATCAACATAAATACTACCAAGACATAAACAAAGGTTGGTATGGGCAATGGATCACCAGCAGCGTAACTGTGCAATCCAGACAGATAATAATTTACCCCAAAGGAGGTCATAATTATAGACCAAAACGCAAACATACTGGCTACATTTAGAACATAATGGTTATTTAGTCTTGGAATAAAACGCAAGTGCAGAACAATGGCATAAACAATAATACTAATTAAAGCCCAAGTCTCTTTTGGATCCCATGCCCAGTAACGTCCCCATGATTCATTGGCCCATACACCGCCTAAAAAAGTACCTATGGAAAGTACAAACAAGCCTATGGTCATAGCCATCTCGTTAATGTAGCTTAGTTCCTTTATTTTTAATTCCATAACAGCTTTGTTCTTTGAGGTTTTAAAAACCATAAGCATCAGAGCCATTAATCCTAAAACAGCAGCTAAAGCTAATGGCGCATAACTACTTACTATGGTAGCAACATGTATTTTTAACCAATACGATTTTAAAACTGGCATTAAATTGGTGATTTCTGGGTTTAACCAATCTAAATAACTTACAAACAATAGTGCTCCCGAGAATAAAGTAGACAATGGTAATGAGAAATCCGATTTTCTAAAAGTAATCAAACCACAAAGGATTAGAACCCATGCTACAAAAATGAGCATTTCGTAACCATTACTCCATGGGGCATGCTGTGCTACATACCACCGCAAAAGTATATTTCCTGTAAAGCACAGAAAAGAAACCAAGGTTAAAACTATGAAAATGTTATTTATTAGTTCTATAGTTTTTTTGTTATAAAACATTTTCACAATCGACAAAACCAACAAAGTAAAACCTAAGGTAAAAAAGACCTGAAACAACCAAAAGTTTAGATTCGTCTTATTATACCACAATTCTGCTTCAATGCGTTGTGGTGTTGGTATTATATTGGCTCCTAGGACTTCTTGGTATTTTTTTATATAAACCAATTTTTCATGAGCTGCATTATAGTTTTGAGTCAATAAATCATTAAAATATACTGGGATAATATTTTTGGAAAACTTAGCATCTTCTTCCGGGAAATCTTTAAAATGGTGGATATAACTAAACCAAGTATTGTTTTCATCATTTTTATTTGGAAAAATCTTTAAATAATTTCCAGCAAATACATTATATAGAATATTAAAACGTTCATCTATTTTTAAAACTTCCTTATCAAATTCGTTGCGCTCTGCAGGTTTCTTCTTATTGGCCTCTTCAACTTCATTTCTTAATAAATAGTTACCGTCTTCGTTAAATAAGTTGGCAAAAGCTACTAAATTGTTTTTCCCTTTTGGAATGGACTCAAATAAATTTCCCGTCTTTTCAAAATCAACTTTTATAATGGGCACACGTTGCCATAATTGAGGTAACATATGCATAGCCAAAAATGTTTGGTTAGCATCAAAAATCAATTTGTCGTTTCTTACTGGATATACAAATTTTGGCTTTCTTGAGATTTTCCTAAGAAACTCTGATGCAAGAGTATTTACGGGCTTTATCCTACCATCTAAGTCTTGTACCAATAACCTTCCAAAAAAATCAGCATGGGTTTTATCTATTTCTTGGGCTTTTAAGGCCTCATCTACTTTAATTGTCAATAAATCAGGCGGCATTTGAGCCATACCGAACTGAATTGTAAAAAGCAAAATGAGTACCGTTGGAAGTTGATTCTTTTTTAACTGATTTAGTTTTTTGTTAATTAATTTAAACCTTGAGGCCTTACCAAAAAATGTAAACAACATGCCCAATGTCATTAAAAAATATCCGAAGTAAGTCACCAAAGTTCCTAATTGGTCGTGGTTTACTGATAGTACCGTACCCTTTTCGTCGGTATCATAACTTGCTTGAAAAAAACGGTATCCCCCATAATCCAAAACATTGTTCATAAAGATTCTGAACGGCTTCTTTATATTGCCATCTAAAATAGAAACTTCACTTGCATAAGCCGACGGACTGGAAGATCCAGGGTAGCGTTCTAACTGAAAGTCATTTAACTGGATTGAAAAGGGAGTTTTTATAGCTGCTGCACCGTAAGACAATATCATCTTCACACTATCAATAACTACTTCTTCGTGTATTGGTAAAAACCCTTGTCTGTATAAAATATTTACAGGTTTTTCCTTTCCATTAACCGATACATTTACAATTAGCCCATCATCCTTTGTTTCGTCGTTATCTTTTAATTTTTCTGATGTACCTGTTAACTGGAATTTACCTTTTTTATAATATGCCAAAGGCACAAACGATATGTCTCCTGCCCGATATAGAATTCTTAAGGTTATGGCTTGTAAACTGTCTTTTTTTATTTTTCCAGCTTTTTGTGAAGCCATAATAAAGAAATCCAGATCATAAGGAGTTTTTATACTTAGTGCCCCCTCTTGTTCTATAATATTTATGATGTCTTCCTTATTGGAGTTAAAACCAATTTCATACTGTTTACCAATTTTTTCTATTTCTCCCTTTTTAAGATATACCGTGTTTCTTCCATGACCTGTAGTAACAACCATTTCTAATAGTGGTTCGCCTTCATTTTGATCTTCCACAACTTCTGGGATGGCATCGGCAATATAATTATTATAAGATATGTTTACCGGTTTTCCTTTTATGGTTGTGTTTAGCACAAAACGATTATCTCTTATAGGTGAAAAGCTTAATTTTTTATTAATCTTTTTCGATACTTCACCATCAATTAGGGTGACATTTAAAAAATTGGCGTCTGAAATTATAATATTTGATGAAGCACCTTCCCTAATACGCATGATACCACTATATGATGTATACCTGGTTATAGCCGCACCTAAAACAATAACTATAAAAGCCAAATGAAATAGCAGAACGGACCATTTTTCCTTTCTCAATAATCTATACTTAAAAATGTTGGCTATAAAAGTTAGTGCCAATCCCAGCATAACCAACTCAAACCACCAAGCATCATATATGGTAACCCAAGCAGTTTGGGTTCCAAAATCGTTTTCTATAAAAGTGGCTGTTGCCATAGCTATAGCAAATATCAATAATAGCAACAGAGCTAGACTAGACGATGATAAAAATTTGTACATATTCTGCATAAAAGCGATTTTAAAAAGAAGATAGCTTTTAATGACTATAAAAATCTTAAAAGCTATCCTTAATAAACACTAAATTAATCTTGAAAAGTCTATTTTGTATTCATTGAGACTTTTTTAGAACCATAAGTAGCTTCACGCTTTTTTGCCGCTTCCAACCATTGTGGTACTAATGTCTTTTTAAACTCTGCCTTATCGGTTTCCATTTTTTCAGCATCCAACCCTATATAGGCTTGCGCTTTTTCCTTTGTAGATATATCTGGCATTTCAACAGGTTTGTTATGTCCTAATTCAGCCAATAAGCGTGCAAGCTTAACACGTCCTTCGGTAGCTTTATCTAAACCACTAGCTAATACCCTACCTGTTTCAACAGGTGAATGGAAAGATGCACCATGCGCAGCAGCAGCATAATCCCAACGCCATTGTGCATGACGTATATCCATTAAGATATCCTTCATTTGCTCTTCTGTTGCACCTAAATCCCAACATTTTTTTGCCTCTACATGCATTCTCACCAAGGCATCTTCTAACTTAAGCCTACTCTCGGTAGATTTTTGCTGACGCTCAAAAACATTTAGTTTTAGCTTATCGGCATCTTCCCTATGGCATACTTGACAAGCGTTGGCTACATTGTTTAAAGGCGATTGAATGTGGTGATCTGTAAACTTCTGACCTCCTTCACTCTTGTAAGGCATATGGCAATCGGCACAAGATACACCTCTATCGGCATGAACCCCTGTTAAATAGGTTTCATAGCCTGGATGCTGTGCTTTTAACATTGGGGCTCGGCTTAGTTTATGTGTCCAATCTTTAAAGTTTAATTCATCATAATATTTTTCCATAGCTTCCACAGACATACCATCCTTCCAAGGAAACTTTAAATAAGGTATCCCCTCTTTTCCGGGCAGGTTTTTATCAAAATAATATTCCACATGGCATTGCGCACATACCAAAGAACGCATTTCTTGGTGTGTAGCTTGATTAATATCCTTACCCATAGCCTCAAAAGCTTCAACCAAAGCAGGACGCGAAATAGTTAGTTTCATGGTCTTAGAGTCATGGCAATCGGCACAACCTATTGGATTAACAACCTCTTCGCCTTTATCTGCCCATTTGCCTTTGTAAAACTCCGCAATACCTTGTTCGTTCATTAAACGTGGCACATCTGGACTCTTGCATGTCCAACAGGTTGCTGGCATAGGCCCGTCTCCTTTTCCTTTAGGTGCTCCAGTTCTTAATGTATTCCTTAAGTCTTCAACTGCATATTGGTGTCCCCTACCCTGATTATAGTCTTTAGAAAATCCATAACCCGCCCATAGCACTACTAACCGAGAGTCTTCATCCAACATATCCCGCATGGCAGAGCCACCCTGAAATGAGACAAACGATGTGTCGGTAGTCTGTAAAAACGATTGATATTCAGCCGGGAAGTTTTTTCCCCATTCATCATTTCGAGGTTCATTTTCAGACAATTCTACCTGAGGCACATATTTAAATTTAGCTTCATTTTTCCTGTTAAGAATACTTGAGGCCAATAAGCCTAGTAGAAACACAACTATTGCTGTAACAATGAATAGTATTTTATTTTTCATCTTGATAAAGTTTATTTGTCTTCTATTTGTTTTTGTAACCAATCTGGAATAACCAACTCTTCTACATCGGTTGGAATGGGTGCAATATTATTTTTAATTGTTGATATACCGTGAACCGTACCATGTGGCACTTCCTGATGGCAACTCCAACATTTTCTTTCAGTTCTGTTTTTAGAGTGATCATCAATCCAACCAACATACTTGGTTTGAGTGACTTGTTGTACATGGCATCGAATACAATTGTCCTGGACGACCTCTTCTGATTCTTCACGCATAAACATAACTTCAGGTTCTGCCCTTAACGTAAATACAGAGGCGTGTAATAACCCATCCTTCGCTTTAAAATAGTATTTATTAAATATATTATTTTGAGGTACATGACAATCATTGCATTTAGCCCACTCCCTATGTGAACTATGCATCCAACTATTATATACTGGTGTCATAACATGGCAATTAACACAGGCTTGAGGGTTATCGGACATATATGATATGACCGAAGCTTCTTTTGCCATAAAAAAACCTAATCCTGTAATAATAGCAATTAAAAATACAGCTGTAGGTCTCCATCTCGATCTCTTATCTGGTAATATGTTTTTTCGAAGATTCACTAGTGTTTTATTATTCAGGTAAAAATATTTTATTTTCTATAAACTGCACTATATTTTAACCCATTTATTGTTAGTTAATTAATTTTGGTTTTATCACCAACATAACCCAAGCCCAGTTTTGACCATTAGCAGTATTACTTTCTGAAATACCTTTTAACTCATACATGCCGTCTGCAGGGAATAAATGTGAATACCCCATAGCTAGGCTATAACCTTTAAATGCTTTCTTATAAACTAAATCAATTTCGGTTCCTAATGCCTTTTCTCCACTTGGCAGCTCTTGTTCCCCACTAAAATTAAGGACTTTTATCATAAGGCTAGATTTGTCTCCCAATTTAAAATTGGCACTGGCATGGATATCTATCAATCCAATAGAATTGGCATGGTTGCCCACATAAAAGTAATCCATAAAGCCATTAAACTTATGGTTAGTGCCATACAAAGGGAAGAAGGCCCCAGTTTCACCAGCATTGGCGTCATTGCCACTAATCATTTCTATTCCTGCTCCTAAGTCTACTTTATCAGAAGCTTTATAGGTCAAGTCCAATCCCAATAAATAAGCCCCTTTAGCATTTATCTCGTTTTGGTGTTTGCCTGTTTGAAGGAAAGCATTTGCCGCTAGACCAATTTTACCTTCCTTGTATTCTAAATGGGTGCCTAAAGTTTGTAAATTGCTAACACCATTTGGGCTGTTATCATCGTTGAACTCTTGAAACCCGTTGTTAAGCAACAGTAAACTTCCCGAAAATTGCTCCCAAGCTTGCTTTAAATACAACATTTGCATGGTTTTATATGAGAAAAATCCTGTTGTGTCATAACCTGTTCCTGTTGAGACGAAACCTGTTGGATGTGAATAATCTTGATTGAAAGCTAAAGCAAAATCTAATAAGAATTTATCCTTTTTATACTTTATCAAAGCTGCATCATGATTTCGCCCTTGTTGCGCCCAATCCAATCCGCCAAGAATACGTTGATCGTCATATGACAACACTTGTCGTCCTACTTTTGTAGACCACCCTGAGCCCAAGTTAAGTTCTGCCCAAGCTTGGAATATTGCAAAGGAATTATTTTGATCGTATGGTAAAATCTGTCTGTTTTCGCCCCATACCATTACATCTTGTAAACTTAAATAAAAGGTATAGTAATCTGTATTAAAGCCTGCATTTAAACGCGCCCTTGTAGAAATACCAAATCCTGCATCAAGACCATCAGCAATTAAATTACCAAACCCATGACGGTATTCTGTTCTTGGCCTAAATTCTGCATCTAATGTAAACTGAGCCTGCGTAAACTGTGCCATTATTAATGTGGATGCAATAAGTAAGTATTGTTTTTTTATCATCATTTTTATTATTTTTTTATCTATAGTTCTAACTTAATTAATTTTATTTTAGTCCGAGCAAAATTAAAAGTAACCATTAATCTGTTACATGATAAATCTCATGAAATTTAAGAAAATAAGGTTCTTGTGAAAAATGCAAATGGTTAATTCTTATATCTAAGTTTTCCAGTTTCTATACTTATCGCTGTTTTAGCCAAAATAGTAAATACGAAAGCGCCCAACGCCCAAATGCCTAAGGTTACACCTATTTCAATACCCGTTGGCAAGTATTCAGCAATTTTTCCATAAGGTCCAGGAATAAAACCGGGTACAATTAAACCAAAACCCTTTTCTATCCATATAGCTATAAACAAAATAAAACAAGAAAAGAATAACACTTTAAAATTATTACGCAATTTATGGAATGTTAATAAAACCGTAGCCAACACATTTAAAGGAATGGCCGTCCAAATCCAAGGTAAAAGAGCATCCTTACCGTGTAATCCAAAAAATAGGTAATAGGCACTTTCACTATGATGTGTTGGAGCATAAAATTCTTTAAATAATTCAGAAATGAGCATGATAAGATTAATCTGAGCTGCTACAGTAACTACCATAGCAATCTTCTTAATGGTTTTATCTTCAACCTTAAAAGAAGTGTAGGTACGTATTACAGCCAATACCAAAATAATTAGTGCTGGACCTGCAGCAAATGCGGATGCCAAAAAACGAGGTCCCAATAATGCATTGTTCCAAAACGGTCTGGCCTGTAATCCTTGATATAAAAATGCAGTCACTAAATGGATAGCCACAGCCCAAAACACCGAGATAAATGCTCCAGGCACATAAACACTGGATTTAGATTCCTTACCTTGATAATGCCTAAACAAAATGTAAAATGGTATGGTAATGTTTATAAACAAATATCCGTTAAGAACAATTACGTCCCAGGTTAGCATGGAGTTAGGAAAATTAAAAACCCCTATACCAGGTATCATATGCCATAATACCGAAGGTCCTCCCATATCTGCAATAACAAATGCTAAGCACATTATTAATGCGGCCACAGCCAATCCCTCACCAATTAAAACTGCTTGCTTGAAGTCAATATCCTTAAGAACATAAGTAGGCATAACCAACATTACAGCCGCAGCTGCAACTCCAACCAAAAATGTAAAGTTTGAAATATACAAACCCCAACTTACTCGATCTGTCATTCCAGTAACACTCAAACCATGCTCCAATTGAATGGAATAACAATACATCCCTATTAACATCATTAAGGTTAAAAAACCCATCCATAAATGGTATTTTTTAGACCCGCGTGTAGTAACATCTAAACTATCCTTTACTAAACTTTTAAAAACTTTAAGTCTCCCCATGATATGTATTTTAATCCATGAAATACCAAAACTTAGGTTCAGTGCCCAAGTCCTCCTTTAATCTAAACACTTTCTTATTTTCAAGTACCCAACGTATTGTACTGTTAGGATCTAATAAATTACCGAAAATTCGTGCTCCTGTAGGACAGGCTTCTACACAAGCTGGATTTTTACCAACTCTAGAACGTTGGACACAAAAAGTACATTTTTCCATAACACCCTTTTTACGCATGCGGTTTCCTAGATAATGCTGATTTTTGTTGATTTCTTCCTCGGGTACTTCGGGCTTACTCCAGTTAAATCGACGCCCATCGTAAGGGCAAGCCGCCATACAGTAACGGCAGCCCACACACCAATCGTAATCCACAACCACCAAACCATCATCCTCACGCCACGTAGCCTGTACTGGGCATACCTCCACACAAGGTGGATTATCACAATGGAAACATTGGGTCCCCATATAAAAATGCCCTTCGGCAGGTACTTCATGATAATAATTATCGTCAGCTTCATTAAAGTTAAAGCCCTTTCCATCTTTCATTTCATGGATGCGTATATACTGCATTTGCGAATTTCTGTCCTGATTGTTCTCTTCAACACAGGCACTCACACAATCCATATAGCCCTGACATTTTGAAATATTGAAGGCATAGCCAAACAATACATCCTTTTCAGCGTTTTTAGACGACATGTTTAAGGTCTTTCCTGTGCGCAATTGGTATGAACGCACCAAACGATCTACCGTGGCTTTCTTTTCATCATCACTCATCAATTTATAATTACCTTTAAACTGTTCTTCCCAGTCTATTTGCGCCTTTTCCTTACTTTCATCACCTGCTATAATGCTACATGAGGTACTTACCGCACCAGCCCCTATGGCCAAGCTTGCTGCTAACTGCTTAAAAGCTGTGCGTCTGCTCATCTTTACGTCAAAAACTTGCTCAAAACCATCTTTGGTACGCTCATCCTTATTTGGTGTCGGATTATGCGAACCACAGCCATCCGATGATTTTCCACAGCCACAGGATGTTCCATTTGGTTTGTTATTGCTTAGGTTTAATGAAAACCATTTCTTTTTGTTGCTACCCATACATTTATTTTTAGTAGAACTATTCTCTTTCCTTTACTTTTTGCGTGTTAAAACGTACCGGCCAACGCGATTCAAAATGCGGTTGGTGCGGATTGTGGCAGTTTACACAGGTCATCGATAACCGAGGCGGTACCCAACCACCAATACGCTTACCGTGTGCGCCACCTTTCCAATCTTCAAAAGGTTTTGAATGGCATTGACTGCACAATTGGTAACTTTTATTAAAATCTATAGTGTTTCCCGTAATACTTATTAAATCGTTCATGTTATTGGTATTATGACAGGTCACACAGTTCATAGTATTGTCGTTAGCATGATCTAAATCGATATCCCAATGGGCCTTTTTAACATCATGACTTTGCATTTCGTACAATGGCTTGGTATGGCACTCTGTACAGGCATACGATTTTATCTGACTTTTACGTTCGGGTATTAAAAACATATGTTCTCCTTCAGTAATTTGTATGGTTTTAATATCTCCTATATGGTCTTCAGATGATACTGTCACGCCCAGATAATGTTTGCTTTCTGCTTCTATTTTATCATTAATGCTATGGTATTCACCTTCCCCATGTTTACAGGAGGTAAGCACCATCATAAAAAACACAAAACCTAATATGATGTATAATCTTTTGTAAATATGTTTCATTGTATTGATTGTCTTTTAAAAACACCTATATCAGTAGTTTCCTTATTGTTTAGGACATGGCATTGCCTACAGTTAATGCGTTCTGGATGAGTTACCCTAATTTCTTTTGGTGCACTTGGTCCGGCATGACAGGACAAACAGTTTTCATGCATTTCTATTTGATGTGGTATAACTGGGGGACTTCCCTGTAATGCATTATTTACCCCTACCTCTGGCACAGTAATTTTTGGAAAATTAGTACCCTTAAATAAAGTTTCTGTATGCTGTGGTACGTGGCATTGTCTACAATTCTCCATTTCGGGATGTGGTGTTACCGGGGCATAAGCATTAAATTTTTCTGTAAAACCCCCATTATGATGGCATTGCAAACAGGTATTTCCTCCCATACTAAGTTCATTTTTTACGGGATGCGGAATAGTAGGGGGTGCGCCATGGTAAGCCCTGTTTTTATAATAGGTTTTTAACGTACGTTCATGGTTTTTGTCTATTGGCATATTACTGTAATCCAAAGCGAACTCAGAACGTCGGAATACTCCAGTTTCAGAAGGAATTACAGGTGTTGAACTAGTGTTTTCCATAGGAATATAAGCTTCTTCCCGTCCTGTTTGATAACTAAAACTCCATATTGTTATAAAAGCAATAAATAGAATAACAAATAGTGATATGATACCTAATCGCTTTCTCATAACTTATGCTTTTTCAACTTTTACGGCACATTTTTTATAATCTGGCTCTTTAGAAATAGGACAGAATGAGTCTAACGTAATGTCATTAATAAGCATATTTTCATCAAAAAACGGAACAAATACCTGCATTGGTGCAGGAACTCCTCTTTGGTTAATAGCTGCCGGCAGAACAATTTCTCCACGTCTGGTAGTTAATTTGACCATATCACCAGTTTTTATTTGCATACGCTTAGCATCATTTGGATTTAATTCTACATAACTATGCGGCATGGCCTTATGCAATACTGGTATTCTACGTGTCATTGACCCCGTATGCCAATGTTCAACCACACGGCCAGTATTTAACCAGAATGGATACTCATTATCCGGTTCCTCAGCAGCTGGCTCATAAGGGCGCTGCCATATTACGGCCTTACCATCTGGCTTACCATAAAAATGAAAATCTTCCCCGTTACTACAAGCAGGATCATATTGTGCATTAAAACGCCACTGTGTTGATTTACCATCGACATAAGGCCACAAGACTCCCGATTCTTTTTTAAGAACTTCCAACGGAGCCATATTGTGTTTTTTATTGTCATGATGACGACGGTATTCATTATATATTTCTTCTATATGAGTTTCTTTTTTGTAATAAAATTGTTTTTTGTAACCCAATCGCCTTGCGACTTCTATAAGTTGCCAGGTATCACTCATGGCCTCTCCCGGCGGCTCTACCATCTGTTCAAAGTACTGGGTTCTACGCTCAGAGTTACCATACATTCCCTCTCGTTCTACCCACATGGCTGATGGTAAAATAACATCGGCAATATCGGTGGTTGGTGTCGGGTAAATGTCTGAAACTACTATAAAACGCCCCTCTTTTTTAGCACCATCCCTATAACGTTTCAATTTTGGCATAGTCACCATAGGATTAGTCACCTGTATCCACATAAAGCGAATATCACCCCTATCCAAGGCTCTAAACATTTCTACAGTATGATAGGTTGGTTTAGGGTCTATGTTTTCAACGGGAACATCCCATATTTTAGCAGCAAAATCCCGATGTTCTTTGTTCATCACTACACCATGTGGCAGCTTATGGGTTAGTGTACCCACTTCCCTTACAGTACCACAGGCACTGGGCTGTCCCGTTAATGAAAACGGACTATTCCCTGGTGTAGAAATTTTTCCGGTTAATAAGTGAATGTTATATACCAAATTATTTATCCAAGTACCGCGCGAATGTTGATTCATGCCCATACACCATAATGACATAATTTTTTTATTAGGATCACCGTAGTAAGCCGCCATATATTTTATGTCTTTAGCAGATACTCCTGAAATTTTTTCAACTTTCTCAGGTGAGTAATCCGCTAAAAAGCTCTTGTATTCTTCAAAGCTTATTTTTTCAGGTTTATCTGTAAACTTATAGTTATCTTCCAAACCATAACCCATATTGGTCAACCCTTTACTAAAGTTACAGTGTTTTTCCACAAACGATTTGTTAACCCATCCATTCTTAATAATCTCATAACAAATAGCATTGGCTACTGCCAAATCGGTTTGCGGTTTGAACAAAATAGATTTATCTGCTGCCATGCTGGTGCGGGTGGTACGGGTAGCAAAATCTATAATTTTAACATCACGCTTTAAACGCTGATCCAGTAATCTTGAAAATAATACCGGGTGCATTTCGGCCATATTATTCCCCCACAACACAAATACATCAGCGTGGTCGATATCTTCATAGCAGCCCATTGGTTCATCTATACCAAAGGAAGTTAAAAAGCCTGTCACCGCACTAGCCATGCACAGGCGGGCATTAGCCTCAACATTATTAGTGCCAATACAACCTTTAAACAATTTTGAAGCCACATAACCATCTGGAATAGTCCACTGACCAGATCCATAAATAGACACCGCATCTTTACCATGATTTATTATGGTATCCTTCATTTTTGAAGCGATCAAATCCAATGCCTCTTCCATTGAAGTTTCTACATAAGTTCCATTTTTCTTAACCAATGGCATGGTTAAACGATCTTTACCATACATGGCCATAACAGAATGATACCCCTTAACACAGCAAAGCCCTTTGTTTACTGATGAATTTGGGTCGCCCTTTACAGCAACAGCTTTACCATTTTCAATGCCTACCAAGACACCACAGCCAACGCCACAAAAACGGCAGGGTGCTTTTTTCCAATCTAAATTACCGCCTTCAGGTAATCCTTCTTTTTGTTCGGATGCAAAGATGATACCTGGAAACATGCTAGCAGCAGCCGTCATTGCCGACATTACTGCCATTTTTTTAATGAAACTTCTTCTACTGGTCAAAGAGGTGTACATATTTTATTTGTTTTTTGGTGTATTAAATCCTGATACCATAGCTAGTAACTTTAAACTATCTATGGCTTCAATTTGTTCTTTTAAAATTTCGTCTTGAATTTTACCTTCTGTATCTGTTACTACTATTAGAAGATCTTTATTTTCGGCAGGGATAACTTCACAGTTTTCCAACGAAGACAAGGCTTCAATAAGCTCTTGTTTTTTACCTTCATGCGAATGTGCTAGATAACTTTTAATGGGCATTTAATTTTATTTTAAATTAAGACAAAAATATCTTTTTATAAAATTTAAGAATATGACATTTATCAGTAAAATAAACTTATATAAAATTACTAAGATTATAGAAAAAGATTGTCTTTGCAAAACATACATTTATTTAAACCATAAAATTAGCAGTGTCTCTTACATTAAATATTACCAATAATCAAACACACTTACATATCTGATTTATATCATTGTTGATCTTGGTTCAATAAAATAACTTTATCTGTAATGCGCAAAGATTATCAAGACATAAAACTATTATTTAAACATCAAAAAAAATCAATAAGTGCTTACAGAATTAGCCTTTGTACATCAATCCAACAAACAAAGGATGGAGAAATTATCTATAAATATCAATTGAAATGAAAATCCTCAATTACAGCACTAAAGCATTTGAAGTTCCTTATTTGGAAAAAGCCAATAATAGAAAACACAAACTCACTTTCATTGATGATGCATTAACTACAGATACAGCAATGAAAGCCATAGGTTACCAAGCCGTTTCTTTATTTGCTTCGGATAATGCTTCTAATATAGTTTTAGAAAAACTCAAGGATTTTGGCATAAAATACATTACACTTAGATCGGTTGGTTATGACAATGTTAACCTGTCTACTGCATATAAACTAAACTTAAAGGTGGCCAATGTTCCTTCCTTTTCACCCAATGCTATTGCTGAACATGCCGTTACGCTCTTATTGGCATTAAATAGAAAATTAATTCTTTCCAATGAACGAGTAAAAAAATTTAATTTTGATTTAAACAATTTAACGGGTTTCGATTTAAACAATAAAATGGTTGGCATAATAGGTACTGGTAAAATAGGTTCTGTTATGACCAAAATTATGCATGGTTTTGGCTGTAACTTATTAGGTTTTGATGCTGCTCCCAATACGTCATTAACAAGTCAATATCATTTAAAATACGTTTCACTTGAAACATTGTGCAAAGCATCTGATATCATCTCTATCCATTTGCCCTTAAACACAGATACACATCATCTAATTGATAAAAAAATTATTAGTTTAATGAAGCCAAATTGTATAATTATAAATACGGCAAGAGGGGCTATCATTAATACTTTAGATGTTATTGAGGCATTGGTAAACAAAAATATCTCAGGATTGGGCATGGATGTTTATGAGCACGAAAGGAAAGTATTTTTTAAAGATAGTTCTTTAGATATTCCAAAAGACGACTTGCTCATAAAATTAAACGCCCTACCCCATGTTCTTCTTTCCGGACATCAGGCTTTTTTAACAGATGAAGCCCTTAACAATATAGCAGAAACTACCATTTATAATTTGGATTGTTGGAGCAACAATATATCCTCTGAAAATGAGCTCACTTATAATTTAATAGAGTAAACATAATAATAAAAACTTCTTAAGGACTAAAACCTTACAAGGCTTTATTGAGATAATAATTTATAATATCTGCAGTTGAAACAATACCCACCAACTTATCATCTTCTAGAATAGGGACAGCATGATAGTATTGTGTAGATAAAACTTTTGCTACATCCTCTACACTTGACTTGGTTGTTAGATAAAATGGTTTTTGTGTCATAATATCCTTTACTTTTAGCTTTTTATAAACTTCGTGATCGTCATTCATTCCTGCTCCTACAATATTATACATGAAATC
Organism: Aestuariivivens marinum; assembly: GCF_022662175.1. Lineage (GTDB taxonomy): Bacteria > Bacteroidota > Bacteroidia > Flavobacteriales > Flavobacteriaceae > Aestuariivivens > Aestuariivivens marinum. Next base: position 89,846 of record NZ_JAKMCR010000002.1, read on the forward strand.
TACCAAACTAACCATACCAACTAATCTTTCATTTTCCAAAACAGGTATGTGGTGATGCCATTTTTTTTTCTCGTAAATATGCTTGACGTCCAAAAGGTTTTGTTCCGGGGAAACAAAAACCACTTTTTTAGTCATTACTGGTATTATAGAATTGGATTTCATCTGTTTGTATTTAATATTTCCGTGGTTAACAACTTAAAATTAAAACATTAGACTCCTTCCTAAAATGATTAAAATCATATTAAATGATCTTATTTGTTAATACATTTAGTATTGATAAAAATTAAACCATAAACTCATGAAAACTAAAACAATAATAGAGTTGCTCACCCTAAGTTCCAGCATTTATGTTTTAGCAAGAGACACCAAACTTTTGGATAGAATAAATGAACTATCAGAAAAAGGAAAAGATAATATTAATAAAGCCATGGCCGAATCAAGATTAGACGAAAATGGTAACGAACTAGAGTTCTTGGATAAGGTTATTTTAAAAACAAATGAGCTCAAAGAAGAACTCTATGAAAAAATAGAAGGATTGATCGTCAAATTTTATAAAAAAATAAACGTGGCCCATGCCGATGACATCAAGTCATTACATGAGAAAATTGAAAAACTGGATAATACTGTTGCCTTATTGGAGGCCAGACTCAATAAATTGGAAACTAAATAATATGGGAGTTGTAATTGACATCGTAAAAAAATTTAAATCCATCTCCAGATATAACCAAATTCTAAAGGTCTTGATAAAATATGGCTTTGAAGATTTGGTTCAGTATATGGAAGAAAACAAACATTATACCTTTGTTCAAAAATTAATTCCCAATACCACAAAAAAACGAGTTGCCAAGTATAGTAAATGGGCCAAAATGAGACTGGTCTGTGAAGAACTAGGTCCCACTTTTGTTAAGTTTGGCCAAATATTGAGTAATAGACCAGATTTAGTACCGCTGGCATTAACCCTAGAATTAGAAAAGCTTCAAGATAATGTTCCTCCAATGTCTGAAGGCATGGCCAAAACAGTTGTTGAAACTGAACTTAAAGATACGGTTGAAAACCTCTTTGCCTGGTTTGAACCGCAACCCTTTGCCTCTGCATCTATGGCACAAGTACACAAAGTAACCCTTCACTCAGGTAAACGGGTTGCCTTAAAAATACAACATGCTGGCATTTATGATGTAATTGTCGAAGATATAAAGGTCATGTACAAAATAGCCCATGTATTAGAGAAAAAAATACCCTCTTTAAAAAGTTTCGATCCTGTAGGATTGGTTAAGCATTTTGAGGCTTCAATATTAAAAGAACTCGATTTTATAAATGAATCTGTTAACGTTCAGCGGTTTTACAATAACTTGGTCAACGACCACTCTTTAGAACAGTTTGCCAAGGCCCCCAAAGTATACCAAGAGTACACAACAACAAAAGTTTTAGCCTTGGAGTTTGTTTCAGGAACTAAAATAGATAGAATAGAAAAATTAAAGTCTAAAAACATTGACACCAAAATTATTGCCCGTAGGCTATCGATAAGTTATTTTAAACAGATTTTTGAATATGGGTTCTTTCATGCAGACCCCCACCCCGGGAACTTACTGGTGCTCCCTAACAACCATATTTGCTATTTGGACTTTGGAATGATGGGAAGCATGCTGCCTAGAGATATTTTAATTTTTGGAAAGCTGTTTATTGCCATCAACAATAAAGATGTAAAAAAAATAATTAGGACTTTACAGCAGCTTTCAAATAATGCTCCCATTTTAAACAGGAGAGATTTAGAATTTGATATTAACGAATTTGTTGAAAAATATTATGTCCGAGATGTCCATAAAAATGAAATGAGCACTATTCTATTAGAACTAAAAGATATCATCATCGCCCATGGTTTAAAAGTACCTACTTACTTCTTCCTTTTTGCAAGATCACTAATTACCATTGAAGGTGTTATTGAAAAACTCGATCCCAGCTTAGAACAATTTGAAATTGTAAGACCCTATTTAAAAAGTAGCGCCACAAAAACATACAACCCTATATTAATGGGCAAGAAAATTGTTAACTCAATCGTAGAGCTAACGGATTACATGGATGAATTCCCCCTAGACTTGAAGAATGCAATACGGAAAATTAATTCTGGACAGATAAAGGTTGATTTAACCCATAAGGGTATAGACCCAATGGTACATACCCTTCAAAGAATAACAAAACAATTAATTGCTGCATTTATCATGGTAGCTCTTATTGTTGGAGCTACCCTCTTTATCATTTTCAAAATCACTCCACTTTTAAATGGTATCTCTGTATTGGGTATTTTAAGTTTTGCCTCTGCTGTAATTATAGGTTTTGGAATGGTCTCCAATATCAAAAAAGGTGATTATGACTATTAGTTACATTCATTTTAACAATGAACTAAACAATAAGTTTAATTATTATTTAAAACAGAGCAAGGGATTCCAAAAAGTTGCTTAGAAGATTATCTTATTGTGGAATCCCTTCGTGTATTTAGGATGGTATTTTAGGTTTCCTTATTTAGTTCAAGGTTTGGAAAATGCATTTTTAAAATGTCCATAGGCTTCAGATATTTCATTTAGGAAATGCTCTAGTCTGGTTTCTTCTTTTTTCCTAGCATATTTACCCTTAAATTTATCTATAAAACTATTGAACTCATTTTTACCCCGTTCAAATGATTCATTGGCTGCTCTTTTGTCTTTTTTAAACTTTTGCTCTAAGATCTCCAACTGAATTTTAAATTGTTCTATTTCAATAAGTGTTAGCGCATACATTCTATTTAACGTCTCATTAGTCTTTATTTTTACTTCAATATCATGCAACGTGGTTAACAATTGCTTTTTTTGTTTTTTAAAAACCTCTCTTGTTTCTGCTTTTCCCAAGGCCAATTGTACACGAAGTTCATCAAATTTGGTATGTAGTTCTTCTATTTTTTCTCTAATGCCTTTAATTTTAAATTCACTATTGTGAAGAAATAGGTTAAATTTCTTCTTTACTTCTTCGTACTTATCTTGAGCTTCTGCCTTTCCTAAAGCAGATTTGACTTGAAATTCTTCTAATTCTATAGCCGATTTTCTAAGGGCTCTAATTATTTTTTCAACAAATTGAATATCTTCTTTATTTTTCATGATGGATTGAATTTATAATACTATTAAATATCCTAACAATAATGAGCTTGTACAATGACGAGCATCAGTTTTGCCTATTGAAAACTAAAAATTATAATTACTTCTAGCACATAATGTATAATATATCTCTACAGTTTTATAGTAAACCATGAGGAACCAAATGATTTTAATCATTTTATATGTAGGAGTGATATTATAAATTTAAATATTTGAAAAAACGTAATATGCTGAAATTAATTCAAATAGAAGCGTTCTTTGTTGAAATTGGCGAACTCACAAATTTTGCCAGAAGGTTTTTTAAAGAACTTATTAAAAAGCCCTTTGAATTTAATGAGTTTTTAAAACAATGTTACAATGTTGGAAACCGATCTTTTCTATTAGTTGGTATTACCGCTTTTATAATAGGTCTTGTAATTACATTACAGACAAGACCAACTCTTGAGGAGTTTGGGGCTGAATCATGGATGCCCTCTATGGTTAGCATATCGATTGTTAGGGAAATTGGCCCTGTAATTATTGCACTAACATTTGCTGGTCGAATTGCTTCTGGAATAGGTGCCGAATTAGGCTCTATGCGTGTGACAGAACAAATTGATGCCATGGAAGTCTCTGGAACTAACCCTTTTAATTTCCTCGTGGTTACTAGGGTGCTTGCTACTACATTTATGCTTCCTATATTAGTAATAATAGGTGACGGCATTGCTCTTTATGGCTCTTATTTAGTAGAAAATCTAAAAGGCGATGTTTCCTTTCCGCTTTACTTTACCAAAGTTTTTAATGCTCTAAGGTTTGGTGATATAATTCCTGCTACTTTAAAGACTTATTTTTTTGGATTTGCCATTGGTTTGGTAGGGTGTTTTAAAGGTTATCATTGTGATAAAGGAACCGTAGGGGTTGGTTTGGCGGCAAATTCTGCAGTAGTATTCTCATCCATGCTTTTGTTTATCATAGACTTTATAGCAGTTTTTGTAACAGACATATTTTTTGAAATTTAAAAAATGACTCTAACACAAAACATACAAGAACGAAAAGCTTTAAACTTCAAAAAGCCTATAATCGAAATTAAAAATTTAAAAAAGGCATTTGGCAATCACATTGTTTTAAATGGATTTAACTTGTTACTTTTTGAAGGTGAAAACCTTGTAATAATGGGCAAGTCTGGCTCAGGAAAGTCAGTGATGATAAAATGTTTGGTAGGGTTAATGGAACCTGACTCTGGCAGTGTTAAAATAATGGACAAGGATATAGCTACTCTGGATCAAGTAGATTTAGACGAATTACGTACCGAAATTGGTTTTCTATTTCAAGGAAGCGCACTTTACGATTCCATGACTGTAAGAGAAAATTTAGAATTTCCTTTAAGACGACATAAACATAAGTTTGGTAAAATAACCGACGCAAAACAACTCGTAACTGAAGTCCTAGAAAGTGTAGGTTTGGCCCATACCATAGACCTAATGCCAGCTGAACTTTCTGGCGGTATGCAACGACGAATCGCATTAGCGAGAGCTTTAATATTGAAACCTAAAATCATTCTGTACGACGAACCAACTAGCGGTCTGGATCCAATAACTGCTAAAGAAATTATTGAACTCATGAGACGTGTGCAGCAGCAATACAAAACATCGTCCCTTATAATAACTCATGATGTGGATTGTGCCCGGGTCGTTTCGGAACGTATGATTTTATTAATTGATGGCATTAACTATGCCGAGGGAACTTTTGACGTATTAAAAAAATCAAAAGATGCCAAGGTAAAAGCATTCTTTAAATAAATATACATATCATGAAAAAAACATACAATCAAAAACTCTATTTAGGTCTCTTAGTTATAATAGGGCTAATTCTTTTTGTGGTAGCCATTTACTTAATTGGTAATCGCCAAAATATGTTTGTAAAAACCTTTACAATTAGTGCAAATTTTAATAATGTAAATGGTCTTATGCACGGTAATAATGTGCGCTATTCTGGAATAAACATTGGTACCGTAAAGACTATTTCAATGATAAACGACTCAACAATTAATGTCACCATGACCATTGAAGAAAAAATGGTAAAACATATTAAAAAAGATGCAATAGCAACCATAGGAACCGATGGTCTAGTAGGTAACATGATCGTAAATATTATCCCAGGAAAAGGGAATTCTAACATGATCTCATCTGGAGATGTCATTAAATCTTACACCAAAATTGGCACAAACGAAATGCTCAATACTTTAAATGTAACCAATGAAAATGCAGCTTTACTAACTGCAAAATTACTTAATATAGCAGATGCCATGGCAGATAGTAAAGGAACCTTTGGCATGCTTATTAATGATACCGTTGTATCCCATAACTTAAAGCAAACTGTTAATCAATTACGTATTATGAGCATCGAAGCCAACAAGTCCATGAAATCCCTTAACTCCATAATCAATACCATAAATTTTAATGAAAGTGTTGCCGGTATACTACTAAACGATTCCATTGAAGCGCAAAAAGTAAGAGTATTACTTACTAATCTCGAAGCTTCTTCAGAAGGAATTAAAATGGTAATAAACAATATAAATGAAACCATTACTGACTACAAAAATGGTAAAGGAACAGTAGATTACCTATTTAAGGATGAAGATTTCGTAAGAAATTTAGAGCAATCCATTAAAAATATTAACGAAGGAACTGATAAGTTTAACCAAAACATGGAAGCTTTAAAGCATAATTTTTTGACAAAACGGTACTTTAAGAAGTTAGAGAGACAAGAAAAAGAAAAGCAAACAAGTAATTAAATGATTTTTATAAAACCTATAAATTAATAATGAAGTGCAACAAAGTTCTACATAAATTGGCGTTCTCTTCCTGTAACATCATCTATATCTATTTTAAAAACTACAGGTGTGCCTTCTTTATATATTTTACTGGAAAATTCACTTAAAAACTTTAAGTCCCTCCCCTCTTTCCATTTAATTAAACCTTTTACACCTTCTGTAAATTTATGCAAATTAATTTTGGCAGTGCTACCAATAAATTCATCGTAGACACCATAAGCCACTACAGATCTCCAATTATTAACGGAATCTATTTCAGAAACTTCTAATGACACAGCACTATTAATACGCAAGGCCTTTATCTTATGCCCAATTCCCGAATAACCAATTATAGTATTAGCACTATTATCATAAAAATATGTAATAGGCACTATGTAAGGGTGATTGTTATAAATGTATGCCAAATGCCCTATAAAATTATTTTGGAGCAACTGGTAACATTTAGATTTTCCTAATTTTAGAATCATTTCTACAACTGGTTAATTATGCAACTAATTTATTTGATACGATGAATTAAAAAAATGATATTAGTCAGTTTGATTGAAGTGTAATTAAAGTAACCTCTGGCCGCATGCCTAATCTCCCAGGAAAACCAATCCATCCCAACCCCCTGTTAACATACAAAAACTGCTCATTGTGTTTATATAACCCAGCCCAATATTTATATTTATATTTTATGGGGCTCCAGGTCATATCCTTGTAATTAAGTCCAAGTTGCATCCCATGTGTGTGCCCAGAAAGTGTTAAGGCTATATCTGTTTTATCAATTACCTCATTTGACCAATGACTAGGGTCATGCGAAAGCAAAATTTTAAAACGGATATGCTCTATGGTTTTTATAGATTCCTTTAAATCACCGTATTGTTTAAACGGTGGTTTTCCCCAATTTTCAACACCAATTACAGCTAATTTTTCATTGTTAAGTTCTATTATTTCAGATTCATTTAGTAACAACCTAAAACCAATATCCTCATAAAAACGTTTTATTTTAATAAAGTTGTCTTTCTTTTCTTTAGCAGTCTTCCATTCAGAATAATCACCATAATCATGGTTTCCAAGAACGGCATATTTTCCTTTACTCGCCAATAATTTCTTAAATATACTACTCCAACCTCTTAACTCCCATGCATAGTTATTAACCAAGTCACCCGTAAAAAAGATAAAATCAGGGTGCACATTATTAATCAGTTTTATAGCCTTTTGTAAAATTTCATATCTGTAATTGAAGCCTCCAATATGCAAATCGGATATATGTACAATCTTCAAGCCTGCCAAGGCCTTTGGCAACTTACTAAAATGTATAATATGGGGGTGGACCTTAAAATGGTAAACAGATTTAAAAATAGCATATACAATTACAACAAAGGGTAATACCCCAGATAATAAGCCAACCAAAGGTACCACAATGGTCGACTCCTTTTCTGCTATAATATAGTTTCCAAAAAACAATATCGATATAATTATAACAAATAAAATCTTAGGTATAAACGATGAAACAGTAAGACCATATAATGAGGAAACCAATAATTGTTTCCGTCTTGGATTAATGTCGTCTAGGGTAATCTTAAGAACAATTATTGCAGATATAAGCCCTATAGTAAAACACCAAAACAATACATAGATAATACTTTTAAATGCTGGCGAAATTAGCAATCGTGTAATTTCCTGAAGCCAATAAAACGACAGTACATCTACCCCGACAATAGCTATACATAACAATATTATGGTAAACAGGGAGTAACTCCTCATAAACATTCATTTTAGTTGTTTCCCTTTTAACCTCCGTTTATCCTTTAAAGCCCAATAAATCCCTTTAACATCTGAGGCCCATTTTTTATACATAAAAATTAAAGTAATCTCTTCAATTGTTTCCAAAACACCTACTATGATCATTGTATAAAACAAAATAGGTTCAGGTCTAAAGAATAAAGACCATAAAATAAACAGGCTTTGCAGTACTGCCGAAATTTTAGCCAGATAGGTATGAAAAGCTGTTGCCTTACCATATTTCATATAAGCCAAGATCATTTGAACCACATAAGGTACAAAGGCAATGAGTATTAATGTAAGGTTAGCTTTAATAAAATGTGTTTCAAAATAAAACAAACCTATAAGCCCTATAATAAGTGTTATTTGGTCCCCGAACGAATCCAATTGAGACCCTCTAGGACTTGTTATATTAAATTTTCTCGCTAAATAACCGTCAATGGCATCTGTTGAATAACTTACCAGTAAGAGCCAAGTGAAAACCAAACGACAATCCAACCATAACATTGCCAACAAAACTGGTGCTGCCACTATACGGTAGAACGAAAACCAATCGGCAATATTAAAGTTTTTGAACGTTAGCATTTATTCAGCTTTATTTGTTAATTCAACATTTATTTCAGGTATCTTAATAAGTTCTAAAGTCGCAGATGCTAATGACACTTTTCCTTTTGTTTTCTTTATGGCCTTATGGATTTCATCATATAACAAATGTTTGGTAGAGCGTCTCCTTTTATAGTCAACAATATACCTTAAGTTAAATTGAATCCAGTTATCGGTTAATGTAATGGCTAATGTAGGATCAACCAAAGCATCTTCAATATAATACTTATTAACAACCGATTTCCATTGAGATTTAGACTTTGCTGTAAATTCCGAAAGGATATTTGAGGCTATCTTAATGATCAGCGATTTCGCGATCTCCTTATCGGACCCATAGGTAACCGGTAAATTAAGCTCATCCCATATGAAAGGAAAATCTTGGGAATAATTGTAAATAGGTCCTTTAAAAACAAAGGCATTACTTAATTTAACAATGCGCCCACTGTAATTATCACTACTTACCCATTGCCCAATTTCCATCATAGTCGTATAAATACTATCTACATCAATAACATCTCCCTTAATACCATTGATTTCTATTCTATCCCCGGGTTTATATACTTTAACGATAAAAATATATAATGATCCTGCAATACTTAAAATCAGTTCCTGAAGTGTAATGGCAATTCCTGCGGTAAACAATCCAATGGCCAGTGTTAAGTCTTTAATATTACCCGAAAAATATGAGAAGGTCAACAATATTAAAATAACATAACCCAGTATCTCTATGCCCTTTTGAGATTTATACCTTGCCACTGTATCTGTAACTTGTTTTCTTAAAAACCTTCGTGCAAGTTGTATAAGGATTAAAACAAATACAACTAACAATAGATATTTTACAATACTATATGTAGTTGGGTGCTCAACAATCCATGTTTTAATTTTATCCATGTTAATTGTTTATAAATCTTCATACAATCTCAACCTATTGTGCAGCATCCTTATTTCTTGTCTTAAAGCATATACTTGCTCCAATAAATTATAAATGGCATCAATACCTTCAATATTTATATCTAAATCATAGTGTAACCTAACTATTTTTTCAACCTTTATTAATTCTTTATTATGAATAAAAAATGTGCCCTTATAAGCCTTTAATTCAATAAGTTGAAATTCTTTTAACCTATTAATAAAGGCTACAGGAACTTTATAATGCTTGCAAACTAATTTTACTGGTATTAAATCTGTTCTTTCCATTATGATCGTAACGCTTGTAACTGTTCAATTAATTCTTTTTCCCTACTCGATAGATTAGTAGGTAATTTAATATGATAGGTTATTATTAAATCCCCGAATTGTGCCTCTTTTTTATATTTTGGAAAGCCTTTCCCTTTCAGTTTTACTTTAGTGCCATTTTGGGTCCCTGGTTTTATGTTGAGTTTTACTCTTCCAGTAAATGTCTCCATAGTAACCTCTCCTCCTAACAAGGCTGTATATAAATCTAAATCGACCGTGGTGTATAAATTTTCTTTATCCCTTTTGAATTTAGAATGGTTTATGATAGAAAATTGAATATACAAATCCCCATTGGGACCTCCATTAATACCTTTCCCACCATGTCCCTTAATTTTTATTACTTGCCCATTTTCAACACCCGCTGGAATGGTAATTCTAATGTTTTTGTTATTAAGGGTCAACGTGCGTTTATGTGATGTATATACATCTTTCAAGTTTAATTGTAATTCGGCATTTAAGTCCTGGCCCCTAAACTTAACTTGCCTACCTCCTGTTCGGGAATGCGAACCAGTAAACATATTTCTAAAAAAAGCTGAGAAATCTTCTTCAGAATACCCTTTGGAGTCACTTTGGTAATGTCCTTTATATGGCCCTTGATGCTTAGATTTTTCAAATTCATCTGCATGTTGCCAATGTTCACCATAGGCATCATATTTTTTTCGGTTATCAGGATTACCCAATACTTCATTGGCCTCATTAATTTCCTTAAATCTCTTTTCAGCATCTACATTATTTGGATTTAAGTCGGGATGGTATTTTCTTGCCAACTTCCTGTATGCTTTTTTAATATCATCCTCTGAAGCTGACTTAGATAAGCCAAGAATTTTATAATAATCTAAAAAAGGCATTTGTTTCTTTAATTATTCAGAAAGTTAACACCCTTATCGATGATATAAAATGATTTAAATCATTTGCCGTGGGTTAGTGACTATCCTGCCATCTTCCATCATAATTATTTTATCTGTTCGGTTAGCAAAATCTTCATCATGTGTCACAACTAACAAGGAAAGGCCTTCTTCTAAACTTAGTCTTTTAAATATATCGAAAACATTCTCAGAGTTGTAGCTATCTAAATTGCCTGTTGGTTCATCTCCCATAATTAAAGCAGGGTTATTAATTAGGGCTCTAGCTATTGCTACACGTTGTTTTTCTCCACCTGATATATGAGAAGCCTTTTTTTTAGCCAAATGATCTATATTTAAGGTTCTTAATTTTTCGTAAGCATCAAATTCAATTTCTTGAAGAGATTTTTCTGCCAATTTTTTTGCTGGAAGCATCACATTTTCCAATACTGTAAAGTCTGCTAATAAATAATGAAATTGAAATACAAACCCTATATGTTTATTTCTTATAAAGGATAAATAATCCCTACTTTGGTTTGTAATAAGCTCATCATTTAAAAGAAGTTCCCCTTCATAGTCAGTATCCATTGTAGACAAAATATATAACAAGGTAGACTTACCACATCCCGATTTTCCCATAATTGAAGTAAATTCTCCTTTTTCTATTTTAAAATTAATATCCTTTAAAACATGAAAAAGAACAGGTTTTTTAAAATACTTGTTTATATGTTTTGCCTCTAATACCGTAGTCATCTTATTGACCTCTAATAATTTTAACCGGATCTATTTTTCTAGCTCTTTTTGATGGCAAATAACCCGCTAAAAAAGTAGATAGCATTGCAAAGGAAAAACCAATAATAAAAAATAATGGATTCATATTTATTGGATAAGTTTCAATTGTTGGCAAAGCCTCAGTTTTAAATGGAATAGTGTCTATTAAACTAGCTAATCCAAAACCAATAATTAACCCTAATATACCGCCAACAAATCCAATAATCATCGCTTGGCTCATAAAAATAAACTGAACGTCTCTACCAGAAAATCCAGTGGCCTTTAAAATAGCTATGTCATTCATCTTTTCATAAATAAGCATATTTAAAATGTTATAAATACCAAATCCTGCAACAATAAGCAGGGTAATAGAAACAGCATAGGTAATAAGATTTCTTATGGTTGTACCTGTTTCAAATTGTGCATTGGCCGTTTTTATGTCAACTGCTTTTAAATTAAATTGCTGCTGTATTTTTTTTGACAAAGGAATTGCCTTTTCAATGTCGTATAGTTTCACATTGATATCAGTTATATAATTATTGGGTCGACCTAAAATACGCTGTACGGTTTTAATATTTGCAAAACTTTGAATAGCGTCTACATCTGCAATTCCACTTTGATAAAAACCAACTATTTTTAATGGAAAAACATCACCCCCAATTGGACTAACTTGAACTCGATCGCCAATTTTTAATGACATTTTTTTTGCTATACCTATCCCTAGTAAAATTCCGTTATCAGTATTTTCTAATGCCTTAGCCGAACCTTCGATAATATAATCTCCAAAATTAAACAACCGTAACTCTTCAATTAGATTTATTCCAGTTAGATTTCCACCCAATTCAATGGAACCAGCGATATAAAAAATTTGTGTCTTTATCTGTGGAATAGCTCCTCTAACCTTTTCGTTAGCATTTAAATAATGAATAATAGGAAGTGCATTATGAATATTTTTCTGACTCAACTTTGGTTTAATTGAATGTACAACATTAAAGCTATTTTTAACTCCATAATACATATCAACTGGTTGATTTTTAGAGGGTTCTATTTCACTATAAATGTGTATGTGTGGTGTTTGATTTAAAATTAAGTTATCCAGCATAGCATTCAACCCGGTCATAAAACAAACCAATGTTATATAGGAACCAATACCAAAAGTTACTCCTAATGCAGCAATTGATGTTTGCTTTATTTTTGTCAATAAATGTGTTTTCCCTATACTTAATATGAGCTTCCAATTGGTCATTGCCCTGGTTTATAAATATAAGTACTATCGGTTAATCCAGATTGCACCTCAACATACTCCATATTTTGTATTCCTAAAGCAACTGTAACTATGCCTTTGTTAGTTATCACTTTATTACCATTTATCAGATAGGCTTTTGGGATAGCTAATACATTTTCTTTTTTTGATATAACAATATTTGCCTCACCCGAAAGACCTGGATATAAAACTTCAGGCGGTTTTATAAAAACTGCTTCAATTTTAAAGGTTTGGTTGCGTAGGTCTTTTTCAGGATAAATTTTTGACACCACTCCGTTAAAGACCTCTCCATGATATGCATCTAGATGAATTAAAACATTTTGGCCCACTTTAATTTTTACAATATCAACTTCATCTACTAACATTTCAACTAAAAAATCAGAAGCACTACCAATAGAAACGAGCGGATCCATACTATTTACAATTTCTCCAGGCTCTTTATAAAGAGCATATACTTTACCATTAATCTTGCTTTTTACAGTAAAATCTTTGGAACCAATTAATGCTGCCCTGTAATTGTTTTCCGATTGCTTGACCACAGTTTGCAATTCGTTTTTTGTTCTCTGATAATTATTTTTAAGTGTAAGTAGATTATTTGAAGCTAGATCATAATTAAGTTTTTTGGTGTCATAATCTATCTTAGATCCTATATTTTGCTCCCAAAGCTTTTTTTGCCTGAAATAATTTAATGAGTCGTTTTTATATTTAAGAATAGCTGTGTTAATTTGATTTTGAATTCCCTTTAAAACGGTTGCTTTTCCATTATAGTTTTCTCTTGCCAAATCCAGAGCAAGTTTAGCCGTTTGGGCATTGAGCTTAGGTGTACTGTTTATAATTTGAACAAGTGGATCTCCTATTGAAACCGCATCTCCCTCCTCAACCATATTGGCTTCCAAAATACCGGCTACTATGGCGTAAGCTTGATACATACTGTCTGGCTGAATAGTTACCGAAGAATAAACTGATTCGGTTAAAGATTTCATAACTGGAAGAATACCATCTCGTTTATTGGAACACGAGGCAATTAACGCAATCACACCTAATATTTGAAAAATCTTCATAATCAAAAGACTAACCTAGCTTGTAACAATATATATTCATTAAGATTGGTTGCATCAATAACCCCAACAACTCTTTCTTTACTTAAAACAGGTACAAATGTTTTATTTTCAACAAAAATGATATGATAAATTTTATGAAGACTATCTGTATCTTTCACGGTTTCAAATTTTGTTTTCATGACATCCTTTACCAATACATTTTCATTGGATTTATCAATTATATCTTTATGGTATAAAATCCCTTTAATTTTATGGTCCTCCAATACAAGAAAGTTCGTTTCTGTCCCTGAAATGATTTTATTCACAACCAAATCTATAGAGTCTTCAGGTTTAAAAGTGGTTATGTTTATCATCATAGCCTCATCAACTGTATGACCCTTAAGTAATGCCATATGTTGAATAATTTGATTTTCACCATGTGCTCCCAAAAAAACAAACAGTGCAATAATGATTAAGAAAGGGTTATATAACATTCCTGTAAACAAAAAAAGAATTGCTATAAACTGTCCAATACTTGAGGCAATCTGTGTCGCTTTTACAGGAGCCAATTTAATGGCTAATAAAGCTCTTAAAATGCGTCCACCATCCATTGGAAAAGCCGGAATGAAATTAAATATCACTAAACCTAAATTAACCAAAAACAAATAAAACAGAAAGTTTTGAATTGTAAAACTCATTAATATCTCGAAAGTTTCGGTAAAATTCAACCTAACAAATTCATCTACCGGTACAATAAAATAAAGCATTACAACAATAAGAATATTTACTAAGGGCCCTGCTAGTGTTACCAAAAATTCTTGTTTTGGTGATTCTGGGATACGTTCTAAACTTGCCATACCTCCAATAGGCAACAGTACAATTTTTTTTGTACCAATACCAAAACGCTTTGCTGCTAAGGCATGTCCAAGTTCATGTAATACAACACATCCAAAAACAGCCAAGACCAATACTATATTAAAAAAAATGCTCTCGCTATTACCACCACGCTTTAATTCACTAAAAACAATCCATAGAATTAAAAAAAAGAATGTCCAATGCACTATTATTTTAATGCCGAAAACACTACCCAAATTTAGGTTTGCCTTCATTTAGAATCGTATTTAGTTCTTAATAACTTCTATTCTCCAGTTCATATTATCTGTATATACAGCGTAAATATTATTAGTAATTTGCTTTGAAGTTATTTTAGGAGGTATTAATAATTTTTTTTTGTCCAGAACTACATTTATTCCTTTGGGATTCAAATAATGTTCTATGTTTCCATCAATATCAATAACGGCTTCAAAATATTTATAGCGAATAACATTCTTTCCCAAAACATCGTTTTTTCCTAATTCCTCTTTAAGAACATGCAATGCAATAGCCTTGTTTTCAAAAAAGTTTGTTGCATTTAAAAATTGGGGCTCTATTACTGTTTTCCCCCTTTTATCGATGTATCCAAAGTAAGTGATACCGTCTGATTTTTTGGAAATCAAGCATAGACCATTTTTAAAAACAGGATATTTATACCCATCCATTTCTGTTGTAACCAAATCATTTCTAAAATCTATAACTATTATACCTTCATTATTAATAAAACCCCATGAACCACCTTTCATAACGGCAATAAATCCTTCATTTATAGGCGCTATAAAATCCAGTTCTTCTAAAGTCTGTGGAAATACCATAAATGGACAAACCATAAGTAATAAGATTAGTTTTTTCATAACTTAATTCATTTGTAATAAATCAAATTTAGGATGATCTATACTTTTACAAAATGATATCGATCATAATAATAACAGTATTAGGTATGTTGCTGTATAACAGCAAGAATATCATTTTTTTGAAGCACACCAGATTGACGCCAAAGCAATTTACCTTTTTTAAAGAGCATCATGGTAGGTACGCCCCTAACTTTATATTTAGTGGCCAAGGGCAGGTTTTTGTCAATATCAATTTTTATTATTCTTATGTCGTTGGAAAGTTCGTGCTTCACCTCTTTTAAAATAGGTGCCAACGTCTTACAAGGGCCACACCATTCTGCAAAAAAATCGATCAACACTAATTGACTTGAATTTATTATACTATTAAAACTACCCATAGTTTTATTTTTTTAATTCTAAATCTAATTTAGCCAATATAATTAACTCCGATTTGTTGATGCCAGAAAATGCTGCTGCAACTGCATAGGCCGTTTTATTGATTAGTTTTTTAATACTAGGGGTAAACAAGTGCTTTTGGTCATTTTTATAATCTATAAAATCTCTAAAGCAAGAGGCAACTTCTAAATTGCCTTCTTTTTCTAACCAATCAAAGACTATTTCTATTTGATAAGCGGCATCCGTTCCAAAATCGTCTGTTATAGGGTCTAAATCCAACCATTGTTCCTTAACCAAGGTTTTAAGTTTATTAAATTCTACAACACGCACTTGCCGATCCGAGGCTGCTACAGCATAAAATAGCTTGCCAAGATTTTGGTAAAATTTGTGAGTCATTTTCTTTATAGTTTCCATAATAATTAAAGTAAAATTCCATGCTAATAAAGTTAAATACTTGTATGCTTTTTAATAATGATATAGGTCAGTCTTACTAAAATAAACGAGGAATTTTTTGTATTTTTAATGAAGCATACCGTAAGTGTATTATCCATGTTCCAACAAGATCAAGAAATATTTAATATTCTTTTAGAAATAGTTTCTGAAGGTATTATCATTGTTGATCATCATCAAAAAATAATGGAGGTTAACGAAGCTTCTGAAGTTATTTTTGGGTACAACAAAAAGGAACTAATGGGAAGGGACCTTAACTTGCTTATCCCATCAAATTACCATAAAAGCCATGCCATTCATTTTGAAAAATTTATTCAGAAGAGAAAACGACGTAAAATGAACGAGGCAACTGATATTTATGCCTTAAAAAAAGATGGCACCATATTTCCTGTAGAAATTGAACTCAATCCTTTTTCTATCTATAACAAAACCTACATTATGGCTTTAATTAGGGATATTTCAGAAAAGCAGGAAATTAAAAAAAACCTTATGCTACGTACCCAAGCATTACAATCGGCAAACAGCGGAATTGTGATAACCGATGCTTTAAAATACGACAACCCAGTTATTTTTTTCAACTCTACATTTACAAAGTTAACAGGTTATTCAGAAAAAGAAATACTTAATCGCAATTGTAGATTTTTACAAGGGAAGGACAACAATCAAGAATCTCTTAACGTCCTAAGGAAAGCAATAAAAAAAGGAGAAAGTTGTCAGGCGAGATTGCGGAACTATAAAAAGGATGGTACTATGTTTTGGAACGATTTGTATGTTTTTCCAATTACTGATAATAAGGGTATTGTCACAAATTTTATTGGTATTCTAAACGATGTAACATTAAGAAAAAAAGCCGAAGAGGAACGTCTTCTACTTGCATCTATTTTCGATGAATCTTTAAATGAAGTATATGTTTTTGATGCCAAAACACTAAAATTCATCAACGCTAACCATGGCGCACAAAAAAACATTGGATATAGCTTGGAAGAATTAAAACAGATGACCACTCTTGACATTAAACCGAATGAAGACGAAATAACATATAGAAAAACAATTGATGTTTTATTAAAGAATAATGTAGTCAAGGTAAAATTTGAAAGTGAGCACAAACGCAAAGATGGTACAACATATCCCGTTGAAGAACACGTACAACGATCTAGGTTAAATGGAAAAGATGTTTTTACAGCTATTGTTTTAGACATAACCGAGCGAAAAAATTACACAACAAAACTTGAAAATAAAGTTGAGGAAAGAACATTGCAACTAGAAACAGCTCTTAATAAAGAAAAAGAGCTTAGTGAATTAAAAACCAAGTTTCTATCATTGGTGTCCCATGAATTTAAAACTCCCTTGAGCGCTATTTTAACATCTAGCGAACTCCTTAGCAAGTACACATTGGAGGAACATCAGGAAAAGCGTGATAAGCACATCAAAACAATTATAGATAAAGTTCATTTTTTAAACAACATTATAAATGACTTTTTATCAGTTGAAAAACTGGAAACAGGCAAAGTCAATTACAAATTCAGCAATTTTAAGCTGAGCAAAGTTGTAAATGAGGCTGTATATGATGCTAATATGCTTTTAAAGGAAGGACAGCAAATAATGTATCCTGAAAACATTGATGACCTTTCACTCTATCAGGATGAAAAAATAATTCAATTAATACTTTCTAACCTACTATACAATGCCATAAAATATTCTCCTGAAGGATCAACTATAGACTTACGCATTGAACAAAATGAAAAAATCACCACCATAACGATAAAGGATAACGGCATTGGCATTCCCAAAAAAGATCAAAAACATATTTTTGAACGTTATTTTAGAGCTCACAATGTAATTAATACCCAAGGCACGGGTATAGGTTTAAATATTGTTCAAAATCATCTTGAAAATTTAGGAGGTACCATACATTTTGAAAGCGAAGAAAATATAGGAACCACTTTTATTATAACTTTTCCAAACTCAGCAACCCCATGAAAACTGTTTTACTTGTAGAAGATGATGACATATTAAGAGAAAATACAGCAGAACTTTTAGAATTATCCAATTATAAAGTTTTAAAAGCTTCTAATGGTAAAATAGGGGTTAAACTGGCTAAAAAACATTTACCTAATATTATTGTTTGTGATATTATGATGCCAGAATTGGATGGATATAGTACCTTGGAAATATTATCAAAACACCATAGAACCAAACATATTCCCTTTATTTTTCTATCTGCCAAAACTGAGCGTCATGAGGTTAGAAAAGGAATGAACTTAGGGGCCGATGATTATATTACCAAGCCCTTTACTGAGGATGATATAATAAGTGCTATAGAAAGTCGTTTGGCAAAAGTTTCTATTTTACAAGAATTAAATCATTATAGTACAGATAACAAATATGTTAAACCTCAAGAAAGTGAAATAAAAACACTTAATGATCTAAAAAATTTTTTTGATGATTACGGAGATGAATTTAAGTTTAATAAAGATGAAATTATCTATCGAGAAGGAGACCATTCCAATTTCATTTACTTAATTTCCTATGGATCTGTTAAATGCTTCAGAATTGATGAACAAGGCAAAGAGTTGGTGACTGCTCTGTATAAAGAAGATGATTTGTTTGGCTACACATCATTCTTACATAATACACCACACCAGGAGACGGCTACTGCAATAGCAAATACCAAATTAACGGGTATTTCAATCTTGGACTTTAATGATATACTTAACGAAAATCACAAAGTTGCTCTGGAACTAATTGAACTTTTAACTGATGACCTATCGATGATAAAAGAACAACTTTTAGAAATGGCCTATGGTACAGTTAATAAAAAAACAGCTTCCACCATTTTAAAGTTTGCTGAAAAAATAAACCGTAAACCCGAAGACTTAATAAAAATTTCAAGGAACGATTTAGCTAGCGTTGCAGGGATTGCTCCCGAAACATTAATTAGAGCATTAACCGAATTTAAAAAGCTTGGGGTTATAAAAACAGAAGGACGAAATATTAAGGTCGTGAATTTAGAAAAATTAAAAAGTATTGTTTAGTGTTGCTTCATCAAAATGATGAATATCATTTTATCTAAAACTACTTCACGTTAACTTAGTGACCATAAAGATGCTTTTAGATGAAAAACATACTACTACCCACCGATTTTTCTGAAAATTCGTGGAACGCCATACAATATGCTATTCATTTTTTTAGTAAGGAGCCTTGTCATTTTTATTTACTACATATAAACAGGATAAGTGATAATTTAATGAATGGCACCCCTTATCTTGCTACAGAAGATGTACTTGAATATGTCTATACAAAACCCTCTATAGAAAAATTACGTCAGGTCCTTAAACGCATATCTATACTATTCCCTTCTAATAAAAACCATAGATTCTATGCCCTAGCTGATTACAATTTTTTTATAGAATCTATACGAAAGCATGTTAAGGAAAAAAATATTGACATCATTGTCATAGGCACAAAAGGAGCTTCTGGATTAAAAAAAATTATTATTGGAAGTAATACGGGCGATGTTATTACAAAAGTAAAATGTACCACGCTAGTTGTTCCAGAAAAAGCCCAGTTTACTAATCTAAAAGAAATTACCTTTCCAACCGATTTTTCCTTGAATTATGATATTAGAATATTACAGCCCCTATTAGATCTTTTGGAGAACAACAAAGCTTCTTTGCGTATTCTCCATGTAAGCAAAAATAAAACCACCCTAAATAATGACCAAACTAGGAATCGTGAGTTATTAGACGATTATTTTATAAACATAGATTCCAGTTTTCACTATTTAACCAATAGATCCCTTCAAGATGCTATACAGTGCTTTGTTGAAAGTAGAAATTCAAACTTGATTTGCATGGTAGCTAAAAACCTTAATTATTTTCAACAACTATTGTTTCATTCAAAAGCTGAGGCACTAAGCTATCATATGAAAACACCTTTTTTGGTATTACACGAATCTTAATAAACTATTATGGAACGCTCTATTTTTTTAGCTAAATTTTGGGGTTGGTACCTCATTATCTTCTTTGTGATATTAAGCTTTAATCCTAAACGCATTAAACAAATTTTCACAGATTTAAAAGATGAAAAATTTTTAATTATTTCGTCATTTGTTTCAATAATTGTTGGATTGTTAAATGTGTTGTTCCATAATATTTGGGAAGCAAACTGGAAACTTATTATCACACTTATTGGATGGGCATCCCTTTATATGGGATTATCATTGTTTATATTTCCCAAAAGAACCGTAGCTGCCCTAGAATATATCAATATAAAACTCGTACAGGTGATTTATACCTTGTTGTTTTTTTTAGGGCTGTTTTTATTAACTGCTGCATATAACATCATTTCTATTTAGTATTTTTAAAACTGATATATATCATTTTGCAGCAAAATAAAGTGAAGTATATTAGCATAATACTTAAAAAGTTCATTTACATAATTACTAGGATTTAGGTACTATTGTTACATTACAATAATACCAAAACAAAGTAGCTAATGCTATTTTTTAACGGGAAAACCCAAATACAAGGTCTTTAGAAATAAAGATTATGTTAAAGACAACCGAACGTTAGATTATGTCATTAAATGCTTTGGGGAAACAGGAGGTTACGATCTCCTGTTTCTTATAAAAAAAAGCAGGCTTAAATATTACTCAATATTAAGTACTGCCTAGAAATACTTGGCGATATTAATTACCTGAATATTTGATACCCTTTATGGTTAGTATAATGGTTAGAAAAAGATTGTTAGTAAAATCAAGTATTTCAAAAAGGAAACAGGAAGCCTAAACTTCCTGTTTCTTATTTAAAAAAATGAGCTATTAATCATTTCACATACTCAATATGGTGAAAAAGAAAAGGGAATTAATTATAGAATTCCCTTTTTTGCTTTTTTATATTAATTTTTTCGTTTAGAACTACAAATCCAGGCCTTACATTCCCAACTTTAACATATGTGTCCTGCTATTGGGCATTGATAAATCTGATATATATCATTGAATCAACTGAGTATAGTATTTAACTTTAATGATACTATGTTACTACTGTTTTTTTATGAATATATATGGAACACAATCATGTCCATACAAAAATTAAGGTATAATGTCTTGAAAATTTTATAATTAAAACTTTAGGTACAAAAAAAATTAAAAAGCTTAAACGAATGAAAAATATACTGGTTCCCACCGATTTTTCTAAAAACTCATGGAACGCTATTACCTATGTATTACAGCTTTTTAAGCATGAGGATAGTAGGTTCTACTTGCTAAACACATATACTCCTACGGTTTACCATATAGAATATGTGTTAAGGGAATCTGCACAATTTGGAATGTACAATGTGGTTAGGGAAAATGCTCTAAACGAATTAAACTATTTTAAAACCCGTATAGAAAAAGAATTTAACAACCCGAAACATACTATTGAGACCATAGCTGCTTTTAACTCACTTGTACCAGAGATTAAAACCATTGTGGAAGATAAACACATAGATTATGTTGTTATGGGTACCAAGGGCGCAACAGGTGCGAAAGAAATTTTATTTGGCTCTAATACGGTGCATGTCTTAACAGATGTAAACTGCCCTGTACTAGCCATACCAAATAACTTTGAATTTGAACCACTACATGAGGTTTTATTCACAACAGATTACGGTATAAGTTATAAACCTTATCAAATTAAACCGATTATTGACATTATTTCACTTACTAATGCTAGGGTTAACATTCTACATCTTACTTATGGTTATGATTTATCTGAATTTCAAAAGAGGAACAAAAAAATACTTGACGGTCATTTCAAAAAAATAACCCATTTATTTCATAATGTTAGTAACCAAACCGTAGAAGAGGGAATTACAAATTTTCAATTAAAAACAAGAATAAATTTATTGGTTATGCTCAAAAATAAACGTTCGTTTTTTGAAAACTTGTTCTTTAAAAATACAATAAACCAAATCGGTTTCCACTTAAATGTGCCCTTTTTGGTAATTCCAACGTTACCTTAAAACAATAAAAGAGAACCCATGAAACAAAGCATATTAATACCCACCGATTTTTCAGATAATGCTTGGAACGCCATTGTTTATGCTTTAAAATTATTCAAGGATAAGCTTTGTACTTTTTATTTTTTACATGCTACAACCATTAAAGTATCAACACTTTCCAACCTTTCAAATAAACTGCTAAAAAAAATGGAGCAAGAGGCCATGGATGAATTATTGGAATTAAAAACTTTGGCTGAAAGCGCTGATGCTAATGCAAACCATGATTTTCAAATTATCCTAAGCCTAGACGATTTGAGAGCAGCGGTTAAAAAAGTGGTTAAAGAGCAAGATATAGATTTGGTTATTATGGGAACTAAAGGTGCTACCGGTGCCAAAGAATTCTTTATTGGAAGCAATACAGTCCACATGGCAAAAGAATTGAAAGATTGTCCTATTTTAATAATCCCACAAGATTATGATTTTATTGAACCCAAACAAATTGCTTTTCCAACGGATTTCAACCGATTTTTTAGTAATAAGGAATTAAAACACTTAAAGGAACTAGCAGATTTATATGATTCTAAAATTAGAATTATGCACATTAGCATAGAAGATCAACTAAACGATGTACAAGAATACAACTTAATAACACTTAAAGATTTTTTGGATAATTATGATTATTCTATTCATTGGATTCCAAAGTATACCAATAAAGCAACAGAAATAGATGATTTTATTGAAGAACTAGGCATTCATATTCTGGCTATGGTAAATTATAAACACAGCATAGTTGAAAAATTAATAAATGAACCTGTAATTAAAAAATTAGGGTTTCATGCTAAAGTTCCTTTTATGGTAATACCAGAATAAGTTGATATCGATCATTGCCCAAAGACCTTTTTAAGGTTAAATTTATATAAGTTCTTAAATCATGAAATACAAAATATTACTGCCTACAGATTTTTCCAAAAATGCATGGTATGCTATTACTTATGCTTTGGAACTGTACAAAAAGGATTTCTGTGATTTTTATATTTTAAATGTATTCTCTGCAACAAACCATGTAATCGATAGCTTACTGAACATGGAACCTGGTAATGAATTGTATGAATCCGCTAAATTAGAATCAGAAAATGGTCTTGCTAAAGTATTAGATATGCTGGCCTTTAAAGATTATAACAACCAAAGGCATCACTTTAAGACTATTTCTAAGTTCAATAATGTAGTTGAAGCTATAAAAAATACTGTTGAAGAGAAAGATATAGAACTAATAGTCATGGGGACTAAAGGCAAAACAGATTCTAAAAAAAGAATATTTGGCAATGTAGCTGTAAATGTCATGGAAAATGTTAGGAACTGTCCCGTCCTTGTTGTTCCAGAAGGAGCAAAACACCATTTACCAAAGGAAATCGTTTTTCCTACAAGCTATAAAACGCATTTTAAAAAAAGAGAACTTAACCATTTAATAAATTTAGCTAAAAAATGCGATGCAGCCATTAGGATATTGCACGTTGCTACAGAAAAGAGACTAACTAACAAACAGATTAACAACAAGACTCTTTTAGAAGAATATTTTAAAGAACTTCCCCATACCTACCACACGCTTAGCCATGTGGATATTCCAACCGCTGTAAACTGCTTTGTTGAGAGTAGGGCCAGTGATATGGTGGCATTTATAAATAAAAAACATAGTTTTTTTAGAAACGCATTAAGTCATCCATTAGTAAAAGAAATGGGATACAATTCTAAGGTACCCCTTTTAATCATGCATGATTTAAGGAACTGAGATCAAATATTAAAATTTAAACTCATGAAAACAGGTGTCTGGTTAGATAAAACAAGAGCAATTATAGTAACTCTGTATAATGGAAAAGTGAGTTTAAATACATTACTTTCCAATGTAGAACATTTTCATGTACATGGGGGGTCCGGTACACGATTTAAAGGAGGTCCACAAGATGTAGTACAAGACAGCAAATATTTGGAACGTGAAAAACATCAAATAAAAAAATACTTTAATGCCATTATTGCAGAAATTAACGATGCAGATACCGTTGTTTTATTTGGTCCTGCAGAAATGGGCGAAAAACTTCATAAAGAAATAACACTAAACCATCCTCGCCTTAAGCCTAAGGTTAAACCTGTTGTAAAAGCCGATAGCATGACCAAAAATCAAGTTAAAGCTTGGGTTAAGGCTTTTTTTAGTGATAAATAAAGCTTTGCTTAATAATTACAAAGCAATAGTAAATGGAAAACAATACATTCAATATTATTAAATCTTCGGGTGAAAAAGCAAAATTTTCATTAAAAAAGCTCAAGGCATCCTTAATCCGTACCGGGGCAGACAAACATACCGTTAACCAAATTATTGATAACGTAAGGGATGAACTGTACCAGGGCATTTCCACAAAAGAAATCTATAACAGAGCTTTTGCTCTGTTAAAAAAGGAGCAAAGTTTTTTGGCTTCTAGGTATAAGCTTAAAAAAGCCATCTACGAACTTGGACCAACAGGCTTTCCTTTTGAACGTTTCATTGGTGCCATTTTAAAATATTCGGGGTACAACATTGAGATTAATACCATACTTCATGGACAATGTATTACCCACGAAATAGATATTTTGGCCAATAAAAATGGAGAAACTTCTGTAATAGAATGTAAATTTCATAGTGAAGAAGGTCTTAACTGCAATGTAAAAATCCCGCTTTATATACATTCCCGATATAACGATGTAAAGGCGTTTTGGAATTCAAATCCAAAGAACGGTTCTAAACTTACAAAGGGTTGGGTAGTAACTAATACACGCTTTACAGAAGATGCTATACAATATGGAAAGTGTGCTAACTTATATCTATTAAGTTGGAACTATCCTAAAAGCAACGGCTTAAAAGAACGCATAGACCGCTTGGGCTTATATCCCATAACCGTGTCTACTCTGCTTTCTAACCAAGAAAAGCAATTTTTATTAAGCAGGGATGTTGTGCTATGTAGAGAATTAATTGGTGATGCTTTTTATTTAGATCATTTGGGCATTTCAGAAATAAGAAAAAGCAAAATTTTAAATGAAATACAAATGCTTTGCAATAATTAGATCCTATGGACAATTATGTGAACATACATTTTTTGGGTGGTGCCAGTGTTGTTACGGGTTCTAAATTTCTATTAGAAACTTCAGAAAAAAACATACTAATAGATTGCGGTGTGTTTCAAGGTTTAAAGAACCTAAGGGAACTTAACTGGAGTTTTTTACCCGTAAGCGCTAAAGTAATTGATGTTGTATTGCTTACCCATGGTCATTTAGACCATGTGGGGTATTTGCCCAGACTTGTAAAACATGGTTTTAATGGAAAAATTATAGGTACAGCTCCAACATTAGCTATTTCTGAAATCATTTTGAGGGATAGTGCCAAGATCCATGAGGAAGAAGCCGAGAAAGCCAATAAAGATAAATACACTAAACACCAACCAGCATTGCCTTTTTACAACTTGGTTGATGCCGAAAAAGCCATTTCTCATTTTCAGGCAGAAGTAACAGACAAATGGATAAGTCTATCGAAACACATAGCTTATCGTTTTCAATATAACGGACACATATTGGGAGCTACCTTTATTGAGTTGGATATTAATGGCAAACGATTTGTCTTTTCAGGAGATGTTGGCAGATTTAATGACTATTTATTACATGCACCAAAAAAACCAGAATGGGCAGATATTCTCTTTATTGAAAGTACTTATGGTAACAAGCTACATGACACTGAGAATATAGAAGATATACTTTCTAATTTAATCAAGGACACCATTAATAAAAAGGGAAATTTAATTATTCCAAGTTTTGCTGTAGAACGTTTACAAACCCTTATGTATTTAATTTGGAAACTGTATCAAAAAAACAAAATACCAAATATTCCCGTGTTTATCGATAGTCCAATGGGAAATCGTGTTTTAGAGCTATTTAAACACTTTCCAGAATGGCATAAACTAACCCATAGTGACTATAACAATATGTGCCAACATATAACGATAATAACATCCTATAAAGAAACTTGGAAAACTATTGATGATAAGCGTTCCAAAATAATCATAGCTGGTAGCGGCATGGTAACAGGAGGCCGTGTACTTACCTATCTACAACAACTTATAGATATACCCTCCACCACCATTTTATTAGTGGGTTATCAAGCAGAAGGCACAAGAGGCAGGCAATTAAAGGATGGCGTACATGAAATACGTTTTTTTGGAAAATATTATCCAGTAAAAGCACAGGTTAGAAGTATAGAAAGTCTTTCTGCTCATGCCGATCAAGGTGATTTATTAAATTGGATGACCAACATTAAAAATATTCCAGAAAAAATATTTTTAATTCATGGTGAACTCAACGCCTTGGATGCTTTTAGACTTAAAATAAAAGACACATATAACTGGAACGTAACCATACCTAAACTAGGTGATGTAGAAAAAATAATACTATAGATTTAAATATTTAAATAAAATGAAAACACAAGAAACCTATAAAAGTTTTAATAGCAACAAATCTATTGAGGAGTTACAATACAATATATCCTCTACTATAAGTATATTGGAAAATTTAAGTTTAGAGTTGGAATTTTATGAACATTTATTGGACAAACCCATTTATAAAAAACATGCCATAAATCTATATGAAAGGCTTACTAACTATAAAAATGAAATTAAAGGCATAAATACAAAGCGGGTTAACTTATTAAATGAGCTTTATTCCCATACAAATCATATTAAAATTAAAATAGAATGTGAAGACCTAGCTTGCGACAACTATTTTGTAAAAGAACATGAAGACATCGAATTAAAAATTTTCGGCTTTTACAATGCGTTATCCAATTTTAAATTTAAATTATTTCAATATCTGGAAAGCGTACTTGTTAACTAAAACAAGTATGAAAAACCACATTTAACAAATTACTTAGACTGATATATATCATTGTAGAAACTCTTTTTTGTAAATACATTATGGTCACGAAATTATAAGTGTAACCTAAAACAATACTATCATGACTACATTAATGAAACGTAAAAAAAACAAAAGGTTATCCCCTTTTGACGACAGGTTATTTACTCCATGGAGCAACAATTTGTTAAGACCCTGGAGTAATAGATTGTTCCCCTCTAATTTTGATAATTTAAATAGCTTAATGAGGTTTGATGATATTTTTAAAGACGATTTCTTTGAAGACGACAGTCTTTTACCAGCTATGAACATAAGAGAACACGAAAAAGATTTTGAAATCGAATTTGCAGCCCCTGGGTTTAACAAAAAAGATTTTGAAGTTACTATTGAAGAAGATGTCCTTCACGTTCTTGGTGAAAAAGAAGTTGAAGAAGAAGAAAGAGAAGATGATTATGCCCGAAAAGAGTTTAATTACAAATCCTTTAAAAGATCTATGATGTTGCCTCAATCTGTGGATTTAGATCAAGATGTAAAAGCAACATATAAAAATGGTATCTTAAAAGTTAAATTACTTAAAAAAGAAGAAGCCATTGTAAAAGAGCCTCCTAAAAAAATTATTGAAGTTGATTAATCACCATTAAACAGAAAGCAATATCTAAAACATATTGCTTTCTGCTTTTTTAAATTTAAAATCAATTAAAGATGAAAACCAAAGTACCCAAAATAAAATATAAAGCCTGGTTAAGTCCAGAAACAATGCATAATAATTCAAAAAAATGGCTGTCTGAATTAGCGTTCATTCAAGACGAGCAATTATTCTTTGATGATTTGATAAAATCATATACACTCCAGCTGATCGATTCAAAACATTTTACAGAAAGTAAAAAAATTATAGATAGATTAAGTCAACTTCAAAAAGAAAACAATACTCTATTCAACACGCTAAAAAATCATAAAAGAGGACTTAAAATTATGGTTGATGGCAAAGACGAGCTTGAAAAAGAACAGGCCTACAGAGACAAGCATGCAAAACTTATAATAGTTGTAAGCAAGTATTTAGAAAAATATCAAACCATAAAAAAGCAATTATTTACGTTAGTAAAAGGCATTATTAAGGAAGGAAAACAAAAACGTTTGCTTAATTAGGCATATTAAAATAATGACATTTTTAAAGCAAATAGGCTTATGTTTTTTGATAACAAGTTGTTCTAATGTTGAACTTGTTGACTATTGGAAAAATCCGGATATAGACAGTTATAGTCCAACTAAAGTTTTATTGGTTGGCATAACCTCAAATATTGAAGCCAGACAGAAATTTGAAGGACAATTAAAAGAAGAATACGAATCTAGGGGCATTGAAGCTGTAATGAGTTTGGAGTTTTTAAAATCATCTTTTACAACCGAAAAAAAAACAGAAGATGAACTAATAGCTCTAGAAACCAATCTCATTGAAAATGGATTTAATACCATTTTACTAACAAAAGTAATAGGTGTTGAAGACAAGATTGAATACAAAAAAAATTATGACGGCTTCGATAGTACTTACGTAAAGTTTAAAGAAGACTATTTAAAATACCAAGATGCCTTTTATAATCCAGATTATTATAAAGAATATACCATTTACCACACAGAAACTTCTATGTACTGCATTTGCCCAACTAATAGCAGGGAACTTATTTGGAAAGGCTATATAGATATTACAGATCCTAACTTGGTGAATGAAATTATAAACGATTATGTGAGATTGGTAGTTGTTGTTTTAGAAGAACTTCAACTTATAAACCCAGTTTCGCTTCAACCTATATCAAATTTAGAGGCTATAAAATAAAAGTAATTCTTCTACCAAATTTACAAACAACACTAATAAAACATTTAAATGATTATAGATTATTTGGTTTTATGTCCAAATCTGTAATTCAATGAAAATACAAGTTTACCAGAAGCATCATAATCAAGATAATCAAAACTATTATCCTTAAAAACATACATTAAATTTATTCCAAATTGATCCGTAATTAAGGCTTCAGCAGATACATAATCGGTTTCAAGATTCCATATACGACCATACCTAAAGCTATAGTCATGACCAAGTCCCAAAGAACTTCCAATACTTGATCTTGAGTATAAAGTAGGATATGCCGAAGGCATCATAAACCCATAATTAAAATCTACATCCAAATATTTCCTTGGACCTACGCTAACATAAAATTCTGGAATTATGTTATAATCCTTTTTAGCGTCTTCTATATTATTTTCATTTAACTCTTCAAATTTATTAATCCGTAGCTTACCAAGTTGGAGTCCAAAACCTAATCCAATCCATTCCCCATCGATTTTATAAAAAGGATTGGCAGCAAATATAAATTCTGATTGTTTAGTATTTGTTTCTAAATTTGTACTTTTTAAATTTCCGCCTGATAGGTTTATACCATAAGTGTAGGTTCTGTTATATTTTTCGGTTACTTGTGAGTAACCTAAACCAATCATTTGATAAACCTGTTTGTAGTATTCATAATCATAAGAGGTGCCACATTCCCCCTCTCGTGGATTAAATGCAATTTCATTAGCAAAATCACCAAAAGAAGCGCCAAAATCTATTCGCTTGTATTGTTTTATTTCTGGCATTTGATTAGGAATGGTCTGAGCAAATATGTAGAATGGTGCAAGCAATAAAACACTGGTAAGCACACGATAGCGCTTTAATTTCGTGTCAGAATATAGATAATAAAGGGATAATAAAATAGCAGGAATAAATTTTATCCAAACAACCAAAAGTTCGTAGGAAGAAAAAAGCGCCCTAAATGTATATAGTATTAACGATATACAGATAATATAAATAAAATCAACATGTATGTAGGGTGAGTTTTGCAGTCCTTTAATAAACTCTTTTTGTGTACGGGTTTCATAAATCCATAAAAGAAGACCTGTTAAAATTGCATAACCCAACATACTCCATTGATAAGATCTTAATCCCCAATAATATATAGAACTAAACTGTGATCCATTGGGATCTCTTAAAAATTCAATTCCAAATCGCATCATAAAAAATAAAAATAGCCCAAATAGAAGAGCGCTTGCATTCTTTTTAAATAGTTTATGTGTTTTCCATACGATATATCCAATACTAAATAATAGCAGACTTTCGTATAATTGAACAGGGTGTACTGACAAAGAAAGAAGTGCCTCATTTTCTATAAGACCCGAATACCATTGATTAAAATGTGCATGTGTACCTTTAGGATAGTGTACGGCCCAAAACCCTTTAAAAGGCAGACCGTAGCAACAACCATTAACTAAACAGCCAAATTTTATAATACCCAAGGCAAAAGGTCCTATCCAAGCATATAAGTCCAACATAGGGCGGTTAAATCCAAAAACACGTTGGGAAATTACTAATCCAACAAGTCCAAATAATAAACCTCCTATTGCAGATCTATTATTAAATACAAGCGACTTTGTACTAATAGCACTAAGCCAATCCTGTATGGGGATGGTGAATAGTCTAGATCCTATAACCGTAAAAAGGGAAATCGTAGTTAGCATTAGTAACACCGACCGTAAATGATAGCCGCGTTTTATACTTTTATAGATAACAACAAGAAATATAAACGTAAAAGCTAACAGATAAAACAACTTAAAATAAACGTTGGGGTTATCAATTGAAATAATCATGATTCATTAGTTTTTTATTAGTATACTGAAGGTTCATCTATGTAAGATTAACTTATTTAAACTCTACTCTCATTAGATATACACCTAATACAAATCCCTCTAAAGGCTAGGTGATATCATAGCATTACAACTTATAAACTATTATATTCACAGGTCTTTAAGTTCTAGTTGAGCCTTAAAAAATAATACTTAAAGCCTTATGTTATAGGAAAAGTCCCACTAATGGAAAAAAGTATAATACCTATTGCTGCTGCTATAACTACTACTGTACCTAAAACTGGAACAATTATTGATTTTGTTATTGATTTTGTCTTATTTTGTGTTTTAACAAATTCTACTCGCTCTTTATTAATTAAATCTCTAGTATAATTTATTTCAAAGATTTTATCCTTCTTGTTTACACAGTAATAATTGTTTTGCTCTTTAACTACTTTAAAACACTCTTGCGTATTACCATCTTTATAAAATATCTTGGACTTAGAGAAGTTTTTTTTCTCTTTAGTTGCTTCGACAGCTTGATCAAGATTGACGGGGGTTTTATTATACACAACACAACTTTGTAATAAAATTAATGTTGATAGCATTATTGATATCATTTTGAGTGATGAAGTGAATGTTTTCATGATTGTCAATTTTATCTTATTCTAACCCAATAATACTCTGCATCTGGATACCTGTAAACCATTTCATCTTCTTTCGTAAAGTCAATATCAATGATTTCGGTTATACCAAAACACACCATCTTATAGGTACCATTATTCATCTTTTCCCAAGTACCATCCACATAACTAGTTTCTCTTTCAAAAAATGCTAATAATGTACCATTTTCTAGAAATTGAACTTGATTTTTAAGATCATAAGGATCACACTCTAAAATACACTTGTCTTCCAGGTTTACATCTTTGTATTTTCCCCAGGTACCAATTATTATGTCTGTATCCTTTGTTATGCTATCTATTGTTTCATCATCTTTACTACAAGATGAA
Source organism: Aestuariivivens marinum (assembly GCF_022662175.1). Taxonomy (GTDB): domain Bacteria; phylum Bacteroidota; class Bacteroidia; order Flavobacteriales; family Flavobacteriaceae; genus Aestuariivivens; species Aestuariivivens marinum. Next base: position 121,421 of record NZ_JAKMCR010000002.1, read on the forward strand.
ATGCACATTCCCATTGTTAATAATAATAAAATGACTTTTTTCATGACTGTAAGTTTTTAAATTTGTAGTATAAATTTAAATGACACTTAGTCATTGGATATCCTAAATATTACATGAAGGAAAAAACCGGACATATTTTATAAGTAATAAATGTATTTGTATCAATACAGATTCACAATGAGGGATATCAGTTTAGAAGCGTTTATCCATGTTCAACACAACCCTGATTTACAAGCTGTTCTAATCTAGAATTAAGATCATTTTCTAAAACTTTTCCATACGATCTATGGCAAAAAGGACATGGATTAATAGTCCCAGTTGTATCAATATAAATTGATTTTTTTCCAGCTAACATGCACCCTTTTCTACGTTGATGGTAACCTGGATAAATGATAATTGGGTAATCTAAATATCTTGATGTAAAATTGTATTCTAGAAAGAATTGCTCTAATGCAGCAATTTGGTTTTTTGTTAATAAAACATCTTTATTTTGATAATGCCCAACCGGTTTTGGTTCTAAAAATTGTACAAACATGACTCCCAAGTCCTTTGCTAGTTCCATATAATTATTAAGATTGGATTCGGTTGAAAACTCCTTGGTAATACAAATGGACAAGGCAACGATCAACTCGGCATTTATTGCATGTTTAACCGCAAGCTTAACCCAGTTAAAAGCGCTCTTATGATTTCTAAATTGATTATGTTTTAATGGATCATAATGATCAAGACTAATAATAACACCTCTAATTCCAGAAGCTTTAAGTTCTTTCGCTTTAGCTTCACTAAATGAAAAACCAGAGGTGGTTATCCAGAATTCTGAACTTGTCTTTGAGGACTTTACCGCGTCACATATATTTTTAAATTCCAGCATAGGTTCTCCCCCAAGAAATTGAATATGACTTACACCCTTTGTTTGCAGTTTTTTAATAATACCAGACAAATTATTAATACTTGACTGTGCTTTCCCGTTTAATTTATTCCAATTATAACAATGTTCACATCGCAAAGGGCACTTATCCGTAACAGCTATGAAGACCATATCAAACCTGTTTGAAGGTCTTTTAATTGGCTTATAATCATTTAAATGAGATAATATAAACTGGTCGAATTCTTTAGAAAACCAAGATGAAGTATAAATACCCATATAATACTTGCCTTTGACCTTAGCAAGTTTTTTAATTTTTGGTGTTCCTAGAATATTTTTTCGTAACACAATTAGGTATTTTAGTGCATTAATCCAATCATTTGGAATAGGATAGCTTCTAATTATTAATCTAAGGATTCTTAAACGCATTGCAAATCGGATTACAAATAACCAAAAACCAGAAATAAATATTCCATTCAGAGATTTAACCTCTTGAACATTTTCTTTTATTAAGTCAATATTAGAACGTTCTGCTTTGAACATAGTATCGTTCATTTGTTTAATACAACAAATTCTTCATCAGTTATTCCCATTAATACATAATATTCGGATTTTGAAAAATCAGGAAATTTTCCTTTTCTTTTAAACATTCTTAATGCTTCCAGATTTGGTTCACCTTCATATTCCCGAACATAATTATAATACCCTCTATTTTTCAAGAAAATTGAATGTGTATCATTATCACTTGCATTTTCTAGATTAAAATTAACTATAACTTCATCCCCAACCTCTGGTTGTGCTAAGTAAATATTATCTTCAGAAGTGATTAATTTAGTCACTAAATTGTTATTATGATCTATTGCCTCATATGGCGAAATATGATTTACACTTAGTGGTAGGTTTTCTGAATAATCAATACCTACATAATCCACTTCCCAGAACATAAATCCGGTTTCCAGTTTAACTCTTAATCTATCTTGAGTAATTAAATTTATGTCGATAGGAACAACTAGATCTCTAAAGGCTAATGGCCCAACTGTATTGATTTCATCAATGAGTTGCCATCCGTTTGACGTTTCAACAAATACTGACAGTGGAATATATTGTTCACGAATCCACTTTTCACTTTGCTCTTTGGTTTTAGTTTGTTGCTGAACTTGAAATTCTTGGTAATAGGATCCGAATTGTTCATTAAATTTTCCAAAAATATAATCTAACCACATTGAATTTTTTGCTGTAAGATACAGCTTAGCATCTGCAGGATCTTCGGGCGCATCAAACTCAATTATGATGTGACGCTTGTTATCATCCCATTCCGTAGTATTATTAAAGGCATAAAAATTATTATCTTTTTCAAATACTGTTTCCTTATCTAGTTCAAGGTCGTCTATAAGTACATGGATTGGTTGAATAAGATTGGTAAACGTGTACATGTTTCCTTGGTCATCTAACAGAACCTGAATATCGCTAGGATGATCTACTACAATTAGTTCTAAAAGGTCTGTATACTGGATCTCCTTTAACTCATTTGTTACTTTAATAGAATAGTCATTATTGGAATCATCATACTTTCCTAGAGGAATATAATCATCTCTTTGCATATTTTCGGTTAAAACGCCTGGATATAGTTCTCCGATGAATTGATAGGTGTCACCACTTTTTACATATACAAATGGGCAAGAACTTTTGGTTAATAATAAGATTAGATAAATAGTACCAATAAAACTATAAGCTCCCAACATGACAACTGCAAGTTCAGTTCCCGAATCTCTTTTGTTCAAGGATATCGAGTGAATATCCTCAAACGGAATACTTACTTCTTTACCAACTTCAAGTGTAATATTGGTTTTCAGTTTTATATGAAATTCATTGGTAGGATTTTGTTTGTTTTTATTAAAGCGATTTGAATTTTTTTTCCTTGGTTTTTTATATTCATGTGAAGGACTTAAATTCTCCATTGTACCATACAACATATTATTTTCTTGATCAATTTTTATATTGTTCAAATGAAAAAGATTCTCACCTGATTGAATAATGGTATAATGTCCAAAACTTTTAAAAGTGGCAATGCGTTCATTAATTTCTTCTTGTGAAGTAGTAAGGTCTGTTATTTTATAATAGCAGCTAGTGGAAAGATTAATAACAGACAATGCAAGTGCTACAGACAGAAATGAATTGATGGGGTGATGCTTTTTGAACATCTTTAAAGGATTAAACCCCAAAGTAGTTTTAATTTTCATGATGTCAAAGATTAATTAATCGAATAAATTATTAAACCTTTAACTCCTACACAATGATCTATATCATATCCTTAATGTTTTTAAATATATAATGTATTTGTATTATCTTCTTGCTGAATTATTAGGTGATACTTGTTCTAAATTTGCATTAACCAATATTTAACATACCGTGTGAAATTCTTTAGATAAAATTTTCTTGAAGTAAAAAAGCCTCTCCAAAAAGGAAATGCTTCTCACGAATCTATTTATAAACTGATATTTGTCATTCCACAGAATATTTTGTTCTTATAAACTTATAGATTATACATTATTGCTATTAAGACAATTGAGATTATTCCCTTATTCTGCCATATTAAACTATAAATTAAAATCAACCATTATGAAAAAATCTGTAAGATTTAGATCTTCTGGTGTCCAGCATGGTTTTTAGAGTTGCCATAATTACAAGTATTATGGTGAAAGTGTGCGCTGTATTGTGAACGTTTGGCGTGATAAAACAGCCAAATTATCTGCTTCTCTGGGATTTTAGAAATCACTATAAATAAAAATAACCTGATGAATATCAACAGGTTATTGAGTGATCGCGACAGAAATATTTTTGAACAATCCATCAAAGCTTTATCGCACAAGAATAAAGCTTGAGTGCTGCACACTCATGTTTTTTTTATTTCCCAAACCTTAGCATTAAGGATTCACCACTGTCGTGGTGTTCCTGAAACGCTCCGTGTTGAAAATAGTACAAACAAAATCCGTGGGAATCCAATGGTATCCAGGATTCACCACTGACGTGGTGTTCCTACAACGCTCCGCGTTGAAAATAGTACAAACAAAAAAACGCTCAAGCGAGTTTGGCGTTTTTTCTTATTGTACTATTTATTCGTGATCGCGACAGGATTCGAACCTGTGACCGTCTGCTTAGAAGGCAGATGCTCTATCCAGCTGAGCTACGCGACCATTATGCGGGGTAGTAGGATTAATTTAATTGATCCTAGAAAGGTTTGTTGCAAATTAAAGCTATGCATTAATTTAAAATAAAACCCTTATACTCTTTTAAGAAAGTAAACGTTCTACAAGAGCTCCACGCTTTTATTTGTCGGGGTGGCAGGATTCGAACCTGCGACCTCCTGCTCCCAAAGCAGGCGCGATGACCGGGCTACGCTACACCCCGGAATGAGCGTATACAAAATGTCCTGTAAACATTTTAGCGAAAGGGCCAGCTGGAGGGCTGACTCACAAATCACATAGCTCAAACCTTAAATTGCGGAGAGACGGGGACTCGAACCCCGGCAACACTTTCGCGTTGACAGATTAGCAATCTGCTGCATTACCACTCTGCCACCTCTCCTAAATATTATATTAAGAACCTATGCTGTACGACAATTTACTTTTGTCATTCAAGCGGGTGCAAATGTAATTTATATGTACATAGAACGCAACTATTTTTTTTATTTTTTAAATATTTATTCTGGGTACTCTATTCGCAGATGATAAATGTTTGACAACTTGTGCTTGAGCACTTTTTTTATTGATTCTATTTCCTTAAAAGTGATATTGGCATTTAAGAATTGTTCTTCTTCTATTTGTTTATTGATGATACTTTCTACAAAGGCATCAATTTTAGTAGAGGTAGGTTCTTTTAAGCTTTTTGAAGCAGCTTCAACACTATCACACATCATTAGAATGGCCGTTTCTTTACTAAAAGGTTTCGGACCGGGGTAGCTATAGTCCAACTTATCAACTATAATGTCCTTTAATTCCTTCTCCTTTCTATAAAAATAATAAACCATACTAGTACCATGATGGGTTCTAATAAAATCGACAACCCGATCTGGAAGTTTATTTTTTCGAGCTATTTCAATACCATTAATAACATGTTCAATAATAATTTTTGCACTTTCTTTTGAAGATAACTCGTCATGTGGGTTAATGCCTGTCGATTGATTTTCGGTAAAATAGGTGGGATTAGTCATTTTACCTATATCATGGTACAAAGCTCCAACTCGAATCAACATGGCATTTGCACCAACTTCATTGGCGCAAGATTCTGCTAAGTTTGCTACATTTAAAGAATGGTGAAAAGTACCGGGCGCTTTGTTCGATAATTCTTTTAACAATTTTGTGTTTGTATCCGATAGTTCTAACAAAGAAACATCAGATACTAAACCAAATAGCTTTTCATAAGCATAAATTAATGGTTGTACAAACAAGGTTGCCAGACCACACAAAACAAACCACATGAAGGTTTCCAGTTTTATCGTTTCAATAGTGCCTTCATGGATAACAAAAAAAGCAAAGTAGGCTACTATGTATATTAATGTGATTTGTCCCACCGAAATGAATAGGTTTGCCCTTTTATAAAGTTCGGAAACCGTAAGTATGGTCACAATACCGGCAATAATTTGAAGAAACATATACTCATAGCTATTGGGTACTATAAACCCAAGCAGCAACACTGTAATTACATGCGCAAATAAACCCAAGCGTGCATCAAAAAAAGCTTTAAACACCAGTGGCAATATACAAATAGGGACAACATAGATGTACTTTGAGTTGTAGTTAACCACCAAAGTGGTTAAGAAAATTATAAGGAAAATGTTGAAGAAAATAAATGTTACCTTGGTGTTGTCCTCAAAAACAACATACCTGTACTTCCTTAAAAATAACAATAGCATCAGCAGAGCCAAAGCGACCAATAAGGTATAGGCAAACAATATCCAATTGTAATTGGATTCATTCCACACCTGAGACTCATATTCAGATTTTAGTGAATTTAAAAGCTGGAATTTTTCACCTTCTACTATTTCCCCCTTAGAAATGATTAAAGTTCCCTTTTCTACACTTCCTCTTGTAAAAGATATGTTCTTGAATTCGTCCTCTAAAGCTTTATCTGTAAAGGATTTGTTGTACGATAGGTTGGATTCTATAATATCGAAAAACAAAGAAACAAAACCATTATTATATTTATTAAGATTGTTTATTAAACTACTCTCTATTATTTTCGATATTGCATCTGGTTTAACAAGGTTTGAAAAAAAGGTCTTCTCTTTTATGGTCCTACCTCTCAATATTACCACCGTTCTTTCGTCTGGATAGTCATAAGCTTCATCCAAAACACCATACTTATATAATTTATTTAAGGTTTCAACTCCTATACCATGTAATAGATTACGTTCAGTTTTGGGGATAGAATCGGGAAAAATTTTGTTGAACTCTGTTTCAAATTTATCTTTAACCTTATCAACTATAAGACTATCTAGGTTAAAATACAATACAGATTCATCTAAAATCGATTCTTTTTCTATTTTGATTTCCTCATCACTTTTTGTGATGGCAAAATCAAAAGGGGCATATAAATTTTCAGACTGCCAAGGTTTACCCTTCTCAAAATTATACTTAAACTTTCCACTTTTAGGAAATAAATAAACTATTAAAAATGTGGTACATATAAATAATAGTCCCTTGTAAATAAGAGAGTGGTTTCTGTAAAGTTTGTTTATAATGTCCTTCATTTGTATACTTTTACTTCTTTCAATTTTTAAGTAATTCCCACCTACAATATTAAGGTAAATTAAAAGAACTCAAGTTTTTCAAAAGTAATAAAATATAAGTGTCAATAGATTTTTTATAATGGTCAATCCTTTAATTTAATCTTAAAAAAATCATTATTTTCGCAAGTACTTAACTAAACAGTGATTTAATGAGTAGAGATGTTGTGATCGTTTCGGCTTCCCGAACACCAATAGGTAGCTTTCTAGGTGCCTTATCTACTGTTCCTGCACCTCATTTAGGTGCAACAGCCATAAAAGGAGCTTTAAACAAAATAAACCTTAAAGCCGAATTGATAGATGAGGTTATTATGGGACAAGTTGTACAAGCAGGTTCTGGCCAAGCTCCTGCAAGACAAGCTGCAATTATGGCAGGCATCCCCAATACTGTACCTTGCACGACAATAAATAAGGTTTGTGCTTCTGGAATGAAAGCCGTTATGCAGGCAGCACAAGCTATTGCTCTTGGTGATGCTAATATTGTTATTGCTGGTGGAATGGAAAACATGAGTTTAATTCCACATTATTTACATGCCCGAAATGGTAATAAATTTGGCCCAATATCAGTTATAGATGGTATGCAGAGAGATGGCTTGGTAGATGCTTACGACCAAAATGCTATGGGAGTTTGTGCTGATGCCTGTGCTGAAGAATACAATTTTTCAAGAGAAGACCAAGATGCCTATGCCATTCAATCATACAAACGATCAGCAGAAGCTTGGCTATCTGGTAAATTCAACGATGAAGTTGTTCCAGTTGAAGTGCCTCAGCGTCGAGGTGAGCCTATACTTGTTACCGAAGATGAAGAATATAAAAATGTTAAGCTTGATAAAATACCACAATTAAGACCTGCTTTCACAAAAGAAGGTACAGTTACCGCCGCTAATGCTTCAACAATAAATGATGGTGCTGGAGCTATGGTATTAATGCGTAAAACTAAAGCTGATGAATTAGGATTAAAACCTCTGGCTATTATTAGAGGTTATGCTGATGCAGCACAGGAACCTAAATGGTTTACAACGGCTCCAGCTAAAGCTTTACCAAAAGCCTTAGATAAAGCAGGTATAGCAATTGACGATGTTGATTATTTCGAGTTTAACGAAGCTTTTTCAGTTGTTGGATTAGCCAATATGAAAATTTTAGGACTTAAAGACACAAATGTTAACGTTAATGGAGGTGCTGTTTCATTAGGCCATCCCCTTGGATGTTCAGGAGTAAGAATCTTGATTACTTTACTTAATGTTTTAAAACAAAACAATGCTAAAATTGGAGCTGCAGCTATCTGTAATGGTGGTGGTGGAGCTTCTGCAATTATTATAGAACGTAATTAATTATTAATGCAATACGGAATTTGTAATTTAAGCATTGTTCCTCTTAGGATAGAAGCATCAGATAAAAGCGAACTTACTTCTCAAATACTTTATGGTGAGTTTTTTAAGGTCATTGAAGCCAGAAAATCGTGGAGCAAAATCCGATTGGACTTTGATGGTTATGAAGGTTGGATAGACAATAAGCAGTTTTTTGAAATTGAAAAGGACCTATACAATGCATTAAAAAAGGAAAAACCTAAGCTTTCTGGAGATTTAGTAGAATTTATTCAGGATAAAAACCATCAGCTCCATCCAGTTTTAATGGGTTCTACATTAAACAGCCTAAAAGTTTTGAATCATCGTTTTGACGGCAACACTATTCAAGGAAAAATAACAAAAGCCAATCTTATTAAAACTGCTTTTTTATACTTGAACACACCCTATTTATGGGGCGGAAAAACCCCATTTGGAATTGATTGTTCTGGATTCACACAAATGGTGTACAAACTTAATGGCTACAAATTATTACGTGATGCCTCACAGCAGGCTACACAAGGAGAAGCACTAAGTTTTATTGAAGAAAGTGAGCCTGGAGATTTAGCCTTTTTTGATAACAACGAAGGACAGATAATACATGTTGGTATTATTATGGAAGACAACTATATTATACATGCCCATGGCAAGGTAAGGGTTGACCGATTGGATCATACAGGCATATATAATGTAGACAAAGGGAAACACACCCATAAACTAAGAGTCATTAAAAAAATTGTATAAAAAAATCGTCCGGTACTTCAAGAACCTGAGTGACCGGACGGTTTTTATATTTTTTGAATAAATAATTTTTTTATTGCCCTTCTAAAGTCTCAACTTTAGCTTTCATTACCTTATAATTAGCCGTATCTCCTGTAACACTATAAATATTCATAAGTGTTTTGGCTGCATTGACATTCTTTTCATCAATCTCTAATGCTTTTACTAAATATGGTATGGCATCCTTGTACAACTGTTGACGCTCTTCTTTGAGTTCTTCATATCGCTTATCATCTTCTTTGGATGTTCCCAAACCATTCATTTCTTCAATAAGGGGCTCTTCACGACTTAATACCAATGCTGCCATATTAATATAGGCATTTACATAGTTAGGGTCTAACTCAATAGCCTTTTTATAGTATTTCTTCGCATTTTCCTTATCATCAGATTCAGATGCAATAACACCTAAGTTATACTGTAATTCCGGGTTTGTAGGATCCATTTTAGTAGCCACCTCTAAAATCTCTCTAAACTTATCCTTATTACCCATTTTATAATGCACATTGGCTTCACTAAGAATTAAATTAATATCATCTGGACTTTCTGCCCTAGCATCCTTCATAGCTTCAAGTGCCTTTTCATTATTGCCTTGACTAACATAAATAAGGGCTACGTTTTTTACAATCTCGGCTTTCTTGGAATCTGTCTTGCGAACACCTGGGTCAACATGACTTCCGCTTTTAACATAAATATCCCGAGTTGTTTTGTCCATGACTTCCTCCTCACCAGATTCCTTATTGGTAGCATAGTATTCGGTAGCGATACCAGTATACCCCAATCTTTTTAATTCTTCGTATAATCCTAAAGCTCTATCATATTCTTGAACATTAACAGCAGTTGCTGCTGCATAATACAAGAATAACGTATCCTTTTCAGAGGTTCTGTAAGCATGCTCAAAATGCTTTGAAGCAGTTAAAAAATCTTTTGCTTCGTAAGCTTCATTTCCTTTTGTCAATATATTATTGGTCATTTGTCGTTTAACCTCAGCTATTTCTGAAGCGTAAGCACCTTCAACCATATTAAAACTTTCAATAGCCTTGTCAATATCCTGACTAGAACCATTACCTCCCGCATACAAAGCTTGCCCCATTAAAAAATAGTACTTTGCCTTACTTTTTTCATCCATGGCAGACATCAAGGCTTCTGCTTGACTTAAGGCTGCCTTTGCTTCGGCATAGTTAGTTCCCTTAATAGCTCTTTCTGCAGTTTTCAACTCTTTCTTTTGGGCAAAAGAAAAGACACCTATTGAAAATGCTAAAGCTATAATAATTTGATTTTTCATTTTTAAATAATATTTAGGTTTTTAATTTTCTAAATTGTTTTCGTTATTGATATTATCAAGAGTTGTGCCACCTTCTTGATCACCTTTGTTTTCAATAGATTCGGTATCTTCTACTTCATCTTCATCATGCATTACTTTAGCAACAGCTGCAATAGAATCACCATTTCTAAGGTTTATTAACTTAACACCTTGTGTGGCCCTACCCATTACTCTTAAATCTTCGACTGCCATACGAATAGCTATTCCAGATTTATTAATAATCATAAGGTCGTCTGCATCCGTTACATTTTTTATAGCCACTAAATTACCTGTTTTTTCTGTAATAGAAATGGTTTTCACGCCTTTTCCTCCACGATTGGTAATTCTATAGTCTTCTAAGTAAGATCGTTTACCGTATCCGTTTTCAGAAACAACCAATATATTACTCTCCATATCATCTACAGCTATCATTCCTACTACCTCGTCATTATCGTTGGCTAAAGTAATGCCTCGTACTCCCGAAGCATTACGCCCCATAGGTCTTGTTTTAGCCTCTTCAAAACGAATGGCCTTACCCGATTTAAGAGCTAACATTACCTGACTGTTCCCTGTGGTTAACTTAGCCTCAAGTAGTTCATCATCTTCTCTTATGGTAATGGCATTGATACCATTGGTACGCGGACGCGAATATTGCTCTAAAGACGTTTTTTTAACTTGTCCATTCTTGGTGGCCATAATTACATAATGGCTGTTTATGTAATCTTCATCCTTAAGGTCTTGGGTGCAAATAAACGCCATAACCTTATCGTCCTGCTCTATATTTATGAGATTTTGAATGGCACGTCCCTTAGATGTTTTGCTACCTTCAGGAATCTCATAAACACGCATCCAAAAACATTTTCCTTTCTGAGTAAAGAACAACATATATTGGTGGTTGGTTCCTACAAACAAATGCTCCAAAAAGTCTTCATTACGCGTTGTGGAGGCTTTTTGCCCAACCCCTCCTCTATTTTGTGTCTTGTATTCTGTAAGCGATGTGCGCTTTATATAACCCGCATGTGAAATGGTAATCACCACTTTTTCATCTGGAATCATATCTTCAATACTTAAATCACCACCTGCATATTCGATATTAGAACGACGCTCATCACCATACTTTTCCTTCACCTGAAGTAATTCTTCCTTAATGATATCCATGCGACGCTCCTTTTTGTCCAAGATATCCTTTAAGTCTTCAATGGTTTTTAACAATTCATCATATTCTGAACGAAGCTTATCTTGCTCTAAACCTGTAAGCTGACGCAACCTCATCTCAACAATTGCTTTAGCTTGAATTTCTGATAATTTAAAACGTTCCATTAACTTTTCACGAGCTTCATCTGCATTAGATGATGCACGTATTAAAGCAATAACTTCATCTATATTATCTGATGCAATAATTAATCCCTCTAAAATATGAGCACGCTCTTCTGCTTTACGCAACTCATAAGTGGTACGTCTCACAACCACCTCATGCCTGTGCTCAACAAAGTAGTGGATTAAGTCCTTTAAATTAAGTAATTGAGGACGCCCATCTACCAAGGCGATATTGTTAACACTGAACGATGATTGCAAAGCAGTATATTTATAGAGCTTATTAAGCACAATGTTTGGTATGGCATCTCGCTTTAATACATAAACAATGCGCATCCCATTTCTGTCCGATTCATCACGAATGGTAGAAATGCCTTCCAGTTTCTTTTCGTTCACCAAATCAGCAGTCTTCTTAATCATATCTGCCTTATTGATCTGATATGGGATTTCAGTTACTACAATACATTCCCTACCGTTAACTTCTTCAACATTGGCCTTTCCACGAATTACAATTCGTCCCCGTCCGGTTTGAAATGCCTCTTTTACACCATCGTACCCATAAATGGTTCCACCTGTTGGGAAGTCGGGAGCTTTAACATATTTTATGAGCTCATCAACCTCAATAGCACTATTCTCTATAAATGCGACAGTACCATCCACAACTTCAGAAAGGTTATGAGGAGGCATATTGGTAGCCATCCCAACCGCAATACCAGATGCACCGTTTACGAGCAATCCAGGGATACGTGTTGGTAAAACAGTAGGCTCTTGTAAGGTATCATCAAAGTTTAATTTATGGTCTACAGTCTCTTTATCAATATCTGCCAACATATCCTCAGATATCTTTCGCATACGCGCTTCTGTATAACGCATTGCCGCCGGACTATCACCATCAATAGATCCAAAGTTACCTTGGCCATCAACCAACATATAACGCAAACTCCACTCTTGAGCCATTCGCACCATAGCGTCGTAAACCGAGGTGTCGCCATGGGGGTGATATTTACCTAAAACTTCTCCAACTATTCTTGCGGATTTCTTGTGTGCTGAATTTGCTCTAACACCTAATTCGTACATACCATATAATACACGTCTGTGAACGGGTTTTAACCCATCTCTAACATCTGGTAATGCACGTGACACAATGACCGACATTGAGTAATCAATGTACGCCGATTTCATTTCATCCTCAATGTTAATAGGGATCAATTTTTCTCCTTCTGTCATATATTATTAAATTAAAATTTTATTATTTTTCAAAACATGCTAATATAAGTATTTCATTAGTTAGGACAGGACTTTATGGTGCTTTTTTTAGTGATTTTTATTAACAATTTTATTGGTTTTTTTAGTTAATAAGTATCTTCTAAAATGTTTTGATTTTATAAAGATTTTTTCGTCAATTAGCATTTTAAGGTATGGTTTTTGACTTTAGTAAACTATTATTAGTATTTTTAATGCAGAAAGGAGACAATTATGGATGATAATTTTTCACCTAGAGTAAAAGATGTAATTGCATACAGTAAAGAAGAAGCGTTGCGATTGGGCCACGATTTTATTGGTACAGAACATTTAATGCTTGGGCTATTACGTGATGGTAATGGTAAGGCTATAAACATACTTAATGCGCTGAATGTAGACCTAAACCATTTAAGGCGTAAAGTGGAGATTCTAAGTCCCGCTAATCCTAAAATTTCTGTAGTATCAAACGAGAAAAAGAACCTACACCTAACCAGACAGGCAGAACGTGCCTTGAAAACAACTTTTTTGGAAGCAAAACTGTTTCAAAGCACATCCATTAATACCGCACACTTACTTCTATGCATACTAAGAAATGAAAACGACCCAACTACCAAACTTTTAAATAAATTAAAAGTTGACTACGATAATGTTAAAGAACAATTCAAGCTTATGATTACAAACGACAGTGACTATATAGAACCTAAATCGGAATCTTTTCAAGACGACGAAACCAATACAGATGACGACACCTCTAAAGATAATTTATTCAATTCGCCATCAAGCAAACCAAATAAAAAGTCAAAAACACCTGTTTTAGACAATTTTGGACGTGATTTAACAGCTTTAGCTGAAGAAGGCAAGTTAGACCCTGTTGTTGGCAGGGAAAAGGAAATAGAACGCGTCTCACAAATTTTAAGTAGACGCAAGAAAAACAATCCGCTATTAATAGGTGAGCCAGGCGTTGGTAAATCTGCTATTGCCGAAGGCCTAGCATTGCGTATTACCAAACGCAAAGTATCCCGAATTCTTTTCAATAAACGTGTAGTAACACTTGATTTGGCTAGTTTGGTAGCAGGCACAAAATACCGTGGACAGTTTGAAGAACGTATGAAAGCGGTAATGAATGAGTTGGAAAAGAATGATGATGTTATTTTATTTATTGATGAAATCCACACCATTGTAGGCGCAGGTGGTGCCACTGGAAGTTTGGATGCTTCCAATATGTTTAAACCTGCTTTAGCTCGTGGTGAGATTCAATGCATTGGTGCAACTACATTAGATGAATATAGACAATACATTGAAAAAGATGGCGCATTAGAAAGGCGTTTCCAAAAGGTAATAATTCAACCCACAACTGTTGAGGAAACCATTGAGATCCTCAACAACATAAAAGGCAAATACGAAGAACACCATAATGTCGATTTTACGCCAGAAGCCATCGAAGCCTGTGTAAAATTGACCAATAGGTACATGACTGAGCGCTTTCTGCCAGACAAAGCAATTGATGCATTAGATGAAGCTGGGTCGCGGGTGCACATCACCAATATTCAAGTTCCCAAACAGATTATTGAATTAGAAAAGAAACTGGAAGATGTTAGAGAAACCAAAAATTCGGTGGTAAGAAAACAAAAATATGAAGAAGCCGCCAAGTTAAGGGATGACGAAAAACGTCTCGAAAAAGAATTGGCTGTAGCCCAGGAAAAATGGGAAGAGGAAACCAAGTTACATCGCGAAATAGTTACCGAAGAAAACGTGGCCGATGTGGTATCCATGATGACAGGAATTCCTGTAAACAGAATTGCCCAAACAGAAATTAATAAATTAGCCCAATTGCCAGAATTGATTAAAGGTAAGGTTATAGGTCAGGATGAAGCAGTAGCAAAAGTTGTTAAGGCCATACAACGTAATCGAGCTGGTCTTAAAGACCCTAATAAACCTATTGGTTCGTTTATATTTTTAGGACAAACGGGAGTCGGGAAAACGCAGTTGGCTAAAATATTGTCAAAAGAATTATTTGATAGCGAAGATGCGCTTGTACGTATAGACATGAGCGAATACATGGAAAAATTTGCCATTTCCCGATTAATTGGTGCGCCCCCAGGATACGTTGGTTATGAAGAAGGAGGACAATTAACCGAAAAAGTAAGACGTAAACCATACGCTGTTATTCTATTGGATGAAATCGAAAAAGCACATCCCGATGTGTTCAATATGTTATTGCAAGTGTTGGATGATGGATATTTAACCGATAGCTTAGGTAGAAAAATAGATTTTAGAAATACTATTATAATTATGACATCCAATATTGGAGCAAGAAAACTTAAGGATTTTGGCACTGGTATTGGTTTTGGAACGGCTTCACAAAAAGCACAAGAAGATGCCAACGCCAGAAGCGTTATTGAAAACGCACTGAAAAAATCGTTTGCACCAGAGTTTTTAAATAGGATTGACGATGTGGTTGTATTTAATCCACTTGAAAAAGAAGACATCAACAAGATTATTGATATTGAACTGCAAAAGCTTTTTGATAGAATTAAAGATTTAGGTTACAACCTAACCCTAACCGACAAAGCAAAAAATTACATAGCAGATAAAGGTTTTGATAGACAGTATGGGGCTAGACCATTAAAACGCGCCATACAAAAGTATATTGAAGATGCTTTGGCAGAAGAAATTGTTGCATCTCATTTACAGGAAGGTGACAGTATAAAAATAGATTTGGATAAAAAAACAAATGAACTGAAAATATCTATAGTTAAAGCTGAAAAGCCAACAGAATCATAATCCAGTTTTAAAAGTTTTTTAACTGGATATCTTTATCCATTTATTTGGACTGTATTATAAGCTGGTCTAACTTAAAACAAATGAAGAGTTATTTCATAAGTGTACTGCTTTTAGTAGTTATGCTTTCTTGTACATCAAAACACAAAGAAAAGAAAAACGGTGATCACTATCCTATAAAAGCACTAGCCAACAATGTGTTAACAGCGCATGTTTTAATCCCTAATGCAGAACATGGCTATTATAGAAGTACACGATTTGATTGGTCTGGAATAATCGCTCAAGTAGAATACCAAGGCCACACTTATTTTCAAGAATGGCAGGATTACAATGGCACAATAACACCCGGAAAACATGATCCTTTAAATGCTGGAACCGCAACAGGCACTGCCGAAGAATTCCGGGATCCACAAGGTTTTACTGAGGCTAAGCCTGGCGAGCCCTTCCTTAAAATAGGTGTAGGAGTACTCGAAAAAGCAAATGATTCTGCATACCATTGGGATTATCCCTATAAATTTATTGAAAAAGGCCAATGGGATATTGAGACCACTAAAAATTCTATTCGCTTTACCCAGAAATTCACCACAACCTTTGGCTATGCCTACCATTATGAAAAAAATATAGTTTTGGTTGAAAACAAACCAGAAATTAAAATTAACCATTGCCTAAAAAATATAGGAACAAAAGATATGTTTATAAACCCATACTGCCATAATTTTTTTATGTTTGATAATCAACCTATAAATACGGATTATAGAATTGAATTCCCAAAACCCATTACACTTATCAAAGGATTTGATTCTAGAGTTACCATACAAGAAAACCAATTAAAACTAAACGAGTCACTAAGCAATGATGATTGGACAGGCGGGCATATTGATCCAGGATTAACAACAGAATATGTGCTATCCAACAACAAAACAAAAACTGCTGTTAAAGTTATTTCCGATGTTAATCACGGCCCTTTTTACATACACCTCACAGAACAGTCCTTTTGCCCAGAACCAATGGTGGAATTCAGTATTAAACCTAATGAAGAATCTAAATGGACTAGGGTTTATCAATTTATAAAATAATGATAATTTCTCTAAATATATTTACAGAATAAATTTTGTGTATATGTGTCTAAAAAGTGATTAATTTTGTTGGTGCCTTCTGATTGAAAGTGTTATCCTGATACTTTTTTTGGTACCCTGACCAATAAAATAATACCAACAAAAAAGAAAATAACCAAAAACAGAATAGCGTTTCGCATACTACCAGTAAACTGGTCTATAGCTCCATAAATAATCATGCCAATAACAATACCTATTTTTTCGGCAACATCATAAAAACTAAAATAAGAAGTCGTGTCTTCTGTGTCTGGCAAAAACTTGGAATAGGTAGATCGCGCCAGCGATTGTATGCCACCCATAACAAACCCAACAATACCTGCAGCTATATAGAAATGTGTTGGAGTAATCATAAAATAGGAATAGACACAAAGCACCATCCAAATAACATTTACCCCTATTAACGTTTTAATGTTTCCATACTTTTCTGATGCTTTTGAGGTTAAAAATGCGCCGATAATAGCTATAAGTTGAATCAATAAAATACTACCTACCAATCCCATTTTTTTAGCATTGTCATCCGCCCAAGCAATTTCCTCCTCTCCAAAATAAACGGCAACCAACATAATAGTTTGCACTGCCATGCTAAATACAAAAAAGGCATTTAAATAACGTTTTAATCTTAAGTTATTCTTGAGATCTTTCCAAACTACTTGAAGTTCCTTAAACCCGTTAAATAAAATGGCCTTGGTTATTTTATGGTCTTCTGAGACTCCTTTAGGCAGCCAATAGAAAGTATATTGACTAAACAATGCCCACCAAAATCCAACTGTAACAAAAGAATATCGCATGGCTCTTTGTGAAGCTGTCTCATCTAACGAAGATTCAATGTTTAACATTTCAGGAAACATTACCATAATTAAATTGATGATCAATAAAATTACGCTACCCAAATACCCCATGGAAAACCCTTTTGCACTAATGCTGTCCTGTTGATGTTCAAAAGCTATGTCCGGTAAATAGGAATTATAAAAAACTAAGCTCCCCCAATAGCCTATTAAGCCCATAAAATAGAATAGTAAACTCAAATGAATTTTATCTGGTGATATATCGAACCAAAACAAACCTATGCACCCTGCACTACCTAAATAACAAAAAAACTTTAAAAATGTTTTCTTGTTACCAACATAATCGGCAATTCCCGATAATATAGGAGAAATAAAGGCAACTACCAAAAAGGTAAAAGCTGTAACAAATGTGATTAAAGCCGTACTTTTAAACTCGAATCCAAATGCATTAATTTTTTTTATTTCAGAAATAAATAAAGCCGAATAAAATATAGGAAAGATAGACGATGCTATAGTTAAGGTATATACTGAATTGGCCCAATCGTAAAATGCCCAAGCATTCAACAATTTTTTGCTACCTTTTTCAAGTTTTTTCACACGTTTAAATTTCAATAATTATTTGATGCCATATTAATTATAAAATTAAGAACGTGTACAACCACCCCATTCTTAAATTAAAAAAGCTGTCTTTATTGACAGCTTCTAAAGTAATCAAATAATTTATTTTAAATGGTAAACTAATCTCTAAATGATGTGATGCCAAATTTTTTGGCTTCTTCTTTAGCTCTAGGCGCCCATTTAATCAAGTTACTAATTCTTGTATCGTTTGAAGGATGTGTACTTAAAAATTCAGGCGGAGCTTGTCCACCACTATTAGCTTTCATACGTTTCCACAATTCGGCTGCTTCATCAGGATTATATCCTGCAACTGCCATTAAATAAAGCCCTATTTGATCGGCCTCGGTTTCATGGTTTCTGCTAAAGGGTAACATAACCCCTACTGTAGAACCAACACCATAGGCCTGGTTAAACACATTTCTTTTTTCTTCATCCTTAATAGCTACATTACCGGCCACAGCTCCTAGTTGTTGCAACATACCTGCACTCATACGTTGCTGGCCATGATTTGCCAAGGCATGGGCCACTTCATGTCCCATAATGGCCGCAACTCCTGTTTCGCTTTTAGCTATGGGCAAAATACCGGTATAAAATACAATTTTACCACCAGGCATACACCAAGCATTAACGGTTTTATCATCCACCAAATTGTATTCCCATTTATAATCCTTTAAATAGCCTTGATGTCCATTGGCATTTAGCCAACGCTCTGCAGCTACTGCTATGCGCTGCCCAACACGAGTTATCATTTCAGCATCTTTTGTGCCTTTTATAACTTTGTTTTCATTTAAAAATTCGTTGTATTGAGCGAACGATGTTGGAAACAATTGTGAATTTGGCACCAGGGCCATTGTTTTTTTACCTGTAAAAGGATTGGTCGCACAAGCCACAATTAATAAAGCTGTACTTATTATCAATAACGGTTTTCTTATTTGCATAATATCAATTTTTATTACTGTTAAAAATACAAACAATCATTTAATGATTTAACTGTTCTACATAATTAGTTACGAAAAAACACTCAAAATAGTTTTTTATTGACACTTTAAATTTTGAGCATAACATGATATATAAATTTTATTTAACTGTTATATCTTATTCTGTGTTAGTTAAAAGGGTGTGTTACGACTTAATACAAAATCTGTACTATGAATAAAATTTTAATTGTCCTATTATTTACTATAATTTATAATTGCAATTCTTCTGCACAAAAACAAGTTGAAAAATCAAAGCTAAAAATCACTAAAACAGAGGCTGAATGGCGACAGCAATTAACTGAATTGGAATATTATGTTATAAGGGAAGCTGGCACCGAACGTGCCTTTTCAAGTCCCTTAAACAATAATTACGAAGAAGGTCTTTATGTTTGTAAAGCTTGTGAAACACCCCTTTTTAAGAGTGAGCACAAATTTAATTCTGGTACTGGCTGGCCAAGTTTTGACAGGGAAATTAAGGGCAATATTGCCTATACAAATGGCAATACCAATAGTTTTTATGGTGTTGAAGAACACTGTGCTAATTGTGGTGGACACTTAGGCCATGTTTTTAATGATGGCCCTAGAGACACCACTGGAAAGCGACACTGTATTAATGGGGTAGCTTTAAAATTCATCCCTAAAGAGTAGAGTATATTCTAGTCTCTCTAGGGGTCAAAATTTTAAATTTTTATTTTTGTCCTATGAAAAGTTATCTCACCAGTATAACCAAACAATTTAAATATTATAAAAGCTTAGGTGATAAAACCTTTGTCCAGCTAGGTTTCGAAGAACTTCAAAATGAAATAGCTTTAGATTCCAACTCCATTTCTATAATTGTGAAGCATCTGGTTGGCAATATGTTGAGCCGATGGACCAATTTTTTAAGCGAAGATGGCGAAAAAGAATGGCGGCAACGTGATATAGAATTTGAAGACAGCTATACCAGCAAAGCAGAGCTTCTTGACGCTTGGGAAAAAGGCTGGCAATGTTTATTTGATGCTATTACACCACTTACAGCAGGTGATTTAGAGCGTATTATTTATATTAGGAACCAAGGGCACACCATTACCGAAGCCATAAATAGACAATTGGCTCATTATAGTTATCACGTTGGACAAATCGTGTTTTTAGGTAAGGTATTAAAGGGTAAAGATTGGCAATCGCTTTCTATTCCTAAAGGGGGTTCTGCAAAGTACAACGAGGAAAAATTTAATAAATCTAAAGAACGCAAACACTTTACTGAGGAATTATAATTGCTTTTCCAAAATAGCTTCTACTTCCTCAGCACTAGGGTTTACCGCCAATATTTCTCCCGTGCTAGCGATAAGGAACATACCGCCACCACCATTCATGACATTGTATTTTTCCCAAATACTATTTTGCTTATTAAGTTCAATAAGTTGTTGCCACTCCCATTGCTCTTTTTCCATAAACTTATTGTATCTATCCAATGTCTTATATTCACCGGCAACACCTAAAATAGTAAATCCTTTATCTTTATACTTTTCATAAACTGGCTTTACCAAACGTGTTTTAGCGATACAGGGGCCACACCAAGTCGCCCACAAATCCAACAAAACAACTTTATTTTTCTTCAAAATGGAATTTAACTCAAACATATTTCCGTTAATATCTGGTGCTATGAAATTAACATACTGCCCTCCAGGTTTTAGGTCATTTAAAGCATGCAACAAACTGGCTCCCAAATTAGTGTAAGAATGATTTGGAAACGCTTCACTTAGCTTTTTAAATGCATTTCTTATTAAAGATATATCAACATTGTTATATTTAATACCCATTAAATCATCAATTACCATATACAAAGACACCATATCAAGGTTACTTTTAATGTAATGGTATTTGTCTTTCAAATAAGCATCAAATAACCTTTTGCTTTTAGCATACTTTTCTTCCCCTAATTCACTCTTATCCAAACCACTGCTTTGTAAATTCTCCATTTCTTTATAGATTGGGATTTTTTCTTCATGGCTCTTAGCGTCCTTTAGTTTTTGTATGATTTTATGATATGTTTCCGAAAACAGCTTCTCTCGTGGTATGTCTTTATATTCCTCTTCGATTGCCATGTACTTGCTATAAAAGACAGCATTGGTTTTTTCATTGAACTTGTTGAACGTAGAATTTAAAACCCCACCTTCAATTTTATTTTCCAAAAAATTTTCTGAATCATGAAGTTTCATGACTAGAACATCATCCTCAGCAAAAAAAGTGATAGGTTTCATTGCTCCTGCATAAAACTCTTCCTCAAAAATGAGTTTATATGCTTGAACTTCATTTGAACTTAGCGTATAGTCAAATTTACCATTAACTATAGATATGGTTGCTATTTTATCAAATCTAGCATCGTCAAAAGCTTTAACCAATAATAGATTTTTACTCTGTGGTCTATTAAAAACTTCTCCCTTTATTATGGTCTTGATAGCAGTTTCATCTTGAGCATTAATGCTTTCAGTACCAAAAATTGAAATAAAAAAACAAAGGAATAAAATTCTATAATACGTCATATTAAGTAAGATCAGACATCAAATATATAAAAATTGGTACACGGTTATTCATAGTTAATTAATTTCAATAAAAAACTCCTCTAATTTAAGATTAAAGGAGTTAATATTTGGCTTTCTTATTTTTAATTATCGCTTAATGCCTTTGTGCTTATATAGGATATCCCCCTTTCAATCATACCTTCATCATTGAAATCGTGAGTGTACATGGCTGGGATTACAAATTTTTTACCATCAGATTTTCGAGTCAATCTAAAGTTCCACCAAGACTGAACCGTATAACCATTTCCAATTTCATAATGTAAACAATCTGGGTATCCTACCACATCGATACTCTCAATAGTATAATTTTCTAAAAAACTACTGTTACGAGCTTTAAGCTCTTCTAAACCTATGGACTCACCAACAGGCATTTCTAATCCCGTAAACGTAGCTTTTTCATCTATATAGCTATAGGCTTTATCCATATCACCATTTTCAAAAGCAGTAAACATTCTACGTACTTTATTTATATATTCGTGCTCATTATATAAGGTTCCATTTGTTCTAGGCGAAAAAGCACTTCTTATATCCCTTCCTACAGGATAATTATAATAGATGGCGAGTTCAATTTTACCATCATCGTTTAATCTGTACAGATTGTGCACTGGCATTTCAACTTTAACACCAGTTTCATCATGAACACCTTTAAGATAATCCCAAGTTTGTACCCAAACTTTACCATCTTTATATTCTATGGCATCGGGATAAGCCTCTCCATGTCTAGTTAAACTTCTATATGCCGTCCATTTACTTCGATTCGCAACCCATTTTAAAAAATCTTCTTTATTCGTCCCTTTAGCATTTTTATCCCTAGTAGTTCCACTGTAAGATTTAAAATCATCTGCTAAATAAGAAGCTACTTTATCGACATCTCCTGCAATATCGGCTTGTTGCATAGCTTCAACTGTTACAATAGCAGGATGTTCTTTATATACAATACCATTTTTTTCTTTCTTTTGGGGATACATTACAGCTACAGAAAGTAGCAGGATAAATAAAACATGTTTTTTCATTTTGAATAAATTTTGGTTAGTAAAATCCTTAACAATTTAATCAAAAAATTTGACAATCAAACATTTATAAATTCTTATTTGAAAAAATAAAAATAAAAGATTAAAAATCTTCTCTCCTTTTGAAAGGCCTAATAATCAATCGCGCTTCCCTGTCGAAACGCACATAATTGTATACCCAATTTATAAAAACCACCATGCGGTTTCTAAAGCCTATTAAAAAGAATAAATGGACAAACATCCACACAAACCAGGCAAACACCCCTTGAAATTTAAATCGTTTTAAATCTACAACAGCTTTATTTCTACCTATGGTTGCCATAAAACCTTTGTCCTTATAAACAAATGGCATTAATGGTTTTTGTTCTATTAAACGAAGAAGGTTATCGCCCAATTGTTTACCTTGTTGAATGGCCGGTTGCGCCATCATTGGTAAACCACCTGGAAAATTGTCCGTTACCATGTGAGCGATATCTCCAATAGCAAAAATGTGATTAAACCCTTTAACCTGGTTAAATTGATTTATAATAATTCTATTTCCCTGAGTAATGATATCCTTAGAATCCAAACCTTTAATTTTAGCGCCTTTTACTCCCGCTGCCCAAATTAATGTAGCTGTTTCAAAAGTAAGATCGGTATTGGTCGTAACGGTTTTACCATCATAATGGGTTACCCTAATGTTTTTCCAAATGTTAACCCCTAGTTTCTCTAGAAATGCTTCGGCTTTTTCAGAAGCTTTTTCACTCATACCCTTTAAAATACAATCAGCAGATTGTACAATATGTATTTGTGCCATTCGGGTATCCAAATCGGGGTAATCCTTTGGTAAAATTCCTTTTTTTATCTCAGCCAAAGCACCAGCTAATTCCACTCCTGTTGGACCGCCCCCAACAATAACAAAATTCATTAAAGCATTTCGTTCGTTTAAATCGGAAGTCAATAAAGCTTCTTCAAAATTCTCAAGAATCAAGCTTCTTAAATTAAGGGATTGCGGTATGGTTTTCATGGCCATACTGTACTTTTCTATTTCAGAATTACCAAAATAATTGGTTTTAGAACCTGTGGCAACAACCAAATAATCAAATTTAAGTTTTCCAATATTGGTAATGACCTTATTCTTTAAGGTATCAACAGCTTCAACATGAGCTAACCTAAAATAAAAATTAGGAAAGTCTTTTAGTATTTTTCTAATAGGATAAGCTATGGAATCTGGTTCCAAGCCCCCAGTAGAAACTTGATAAAGTAAAGGCTGAAATGTATGATAATTATTCTTATCTAAAAGGACTACTTGAACCTCTTGTTTTGATAATTTTTTAGCTAGTGCTACTCCTGCAAAACCACCTCCAATAATAACAATTCGTGGATAACTCGTTCTTGGTATGTTCATAAATAGAAAACTTGCTTTACAAAGGTACTAGAAAGATAGAAATTTAGCCTACTCTAAATTCCTTATTAAAATTCGATTTCGTAAATTCGTAGCCTAAAATTTAACACATGAGTAAATACGATATTATTGTTCTTGGAAGTGGTCCTGGTGGTTATGTAACAGCAATTAGAGCGTCACAATTAGGATTTAAAACGGCTATTGTTGAAAAAGAAAATTTGGGCGGTGTCTGTTTAAATTGGGGATGTATCCCAACAAAGGCTCTATTGAAATCGGCCCAAGTTTTTGAATACCTGAAGCATGCCGAGGATTATGGTTTAAAAGTAAAAGATGCCTCTCATGATTTTGATGCTGTGATTAAACGCAGTCGCGGTGTTGCCGACGGTATGAGCAAAGGTATTGAGTTTTTAATGAAAAAGAACAAGATTGATGTTGTAAAAGGGTATGGTAAACTAAAACCTGGAAAAAAAATAGACGTAGAAGGTACCGAATATAGTGCCGACCATATAATTATTGCAACTGGGGCACGTTCTCGTGAATTACCCAGCTTACCACAAGACGGTAAAAAAGTAATTGGTTATCGTGAGGCTATGAGCTTACCCAAACAACCTAAAAAAATGATTGTGGTTGGCTCTGGTGCCATTGGTGTTGAATTTGCCTATTTCTATAATTCCATAGGAACCGAGGTGACCATTGTGGAATACTTACCCAATGTAGTGCCTGTTGAAGATGAAGAGGTCTCTAAACAATTGGAACGTTCCTTTAAAAAGAGTGGTGTAAAAATAATGACATCTGCCGAAGTAACCAGTATTGATACCTCTGGCGATGGTGTTAAAGCTACCGTAAAAACCAAAAAAGGGGAAGAGATTCTTGAAGCAGACATTATATTAAGTGCTGTTGGTATTAAAACCAATATTGAAAATATAGGCTTGGAAGATGTTGGTATTGTGGTAGACCGTGATAAGATATTGGTAAACGACTTTTACCAAACCAACATCCCCGGCTATTATGCTATTGGTGATGTTACTCCTGGGCAAGCCTTAGCGCATGTAGCCTCTGCTGAAGGTATTCTTTGTGTTGAAAAAATCGCTGGTCAACACGTTGAAGCTTTAGATTATGGTAACATCCCAGGTTGCACCTATTGTTCCCCAGAGATTGCCAGTGTAGGTTTAACCGAAAAACAAGCCAAAGAAAAGGGA
This sequence comes from Aestuariivivens marinum, assembly GCF_022662175.1. GTDB lineage: Bacteria > Bacteroidota > Bacteroidia > Flavobacteriales > Flavobacteriaceae > Aestuariivivens > Aestuariivivens marinum. The sequence continues at coordinate 146,480 of NZ_JAKMCR010000002.1, forward strand.
TTTGATATTAAGGTTGGAAAATTCCCGTTCTCTGCGTCTGGAAAAGCCAGTGCTGGTGGTAATAAGGATGGCTTTGTAAAGGTTATTTTCGATGCTAAGTATGGTGAATGGTTAGGCTGCCACATGATTGGTGCCGGGGTAACCGATATGATTGCTGAAGCCGTTTTAGGCAGAAAACTTGAAACTACAGGCCATGAGGTACTTAAAGCAGTTCACCCACACCCAACCATGAGTGAAGCAGTTATGGAAGCTGTTGCCGATGCTTATGATGAAGTGATACATTTATAAGGTCGACTTAGATAGTTTAGATACTTAGATTTTTAGATATAAAAAGTTCCGATTAAAATCGGAACTTTTTATTTATATATTCTAAATATCTAAAAGCCTTATATAAGACTTTGAATCGCTAATTCGTAACTTTGCAAACCAAAGCCAAGTATAACCCCTTTTGCATTTGGTGAAATATAGGATTGGTGCCTAAACTCTTCCCTTCCAAAAGTATTGGAAATATGTACTTCAACCACAGGCGTTTCTATACCTTTAATAGCATCACCAATACCAATGGATGTGTGGGTATAAGCCCCTGCATTTAAAACAACACCATCGTAACTAAAACCAACTTCGTGAAGCTTATCAATTATTTCCCCTTCGATATTCGACTGGAAATACTCTAACGTTATGGTTTTGTACTTTTCTTTAATCGCCTCAAAAAATTCTGTAAAGGTTAAACTCCCATAAATATTTGGTTCTCGCTTACCCAATAAGTTTAAATTGGGACCGTTAATGATGATTAGTTTTTTCATGCTTTAAAGATATATAATTTTATCCTTTAGCCTTTAGAATATTTATTGTTGTAGATTCACCTTTCTTTAAATTGGATAAGGCTTTGATTGTATTGTCTTCATCCTGGAGTTCAACAACAACAGTATTTGGAGCTATCACACCCTCATTTGTGGCCTTTATAACAAGTGTTGTGGTACCTTCTCCAATTTTAACTCTAATAATTTTTTGTTCCTTTTTTGCTTCATAATTTTCGAATAGAGGTTTATTATTGGCATAAACAGTAATTTTGTCTCCATCTTCTTTTCCCCCATCATATATAATTAAATTTACATCCTTGCTCTTTGAAAAAATACTCAACGTTTGATCTCTTCTTAAAATATTCATGTTAAGAGTATCCATCATTTTTAAAGGTTGGAATCTTTGTTTAATACTATCAGGAATCCGCTTCATTTTATTTATCTTTTCAACCATCCTTTCCATTTTGTCTTCTATTTTTTCTGCTAAACTTAAAAACAATTCTCCGCTTATACATTCTACATTATCAGAAAATAAACCAATAAATTTTGTTTTAACTTTCTTGGTTTTACCCAATGAAAAATTTTTGATTGTGGTATTTATATAACAAAAATCGTAATTTGGCTCTAATGGTGTTTTTGTGTAAATGGTTTGTGTTTCTCTAAAACTCAATTCTTTTGCATCCTCATTATATTCACCAAAGACAGTCGATTTTGTTTCGTATTTTCCACCTAAATCTGATATTGAATAGCCTTCAACTTTACCATTTTTATCAACTAAACTTATTTTATATGTAATTGTTAATGTATCATTTAACACGATACCACCTATGTAATCATGTCTTTCCTGCCCAAGACATAGCAATGGCATCATAAAAAACAAATAATAAAGTAAGATTTTTCGAATCATATCAGAATTATTTTTAAATTTATACAAACATAAATCTTTTAACTTATGAAAACTAAATTATTATTTTCCTTGTTAGTCACTTTATTCATGTTTAGTGCCAGTTACGCTTCTTTTCCTGTAAAAAGAACAACTTCTGCAACCACAAATACAGAAGTAACTACTTCGACCACGGAAGTAGTAGAGCCTTTAGCCACTGTTGCCTCTCAAGACAAATGGGTAGGTGTAGCACTATGGTTCTTTTTAGGCTGGCCTTTTGCAGCGCATAGATGGTACTACAAAAAACCTGTGGGATGGAACATTTTATTTATAGTTACATTTGCTGGTTTAGGAATCTGGGCAATAGTAGATTTAATTAACATACTTACAGATAATTTCTAAGAATTTTATGTAAAAGAAGTAAGCTATTTATAATTTTAATTCCTTTTTAGGAGTTTCGATTTAAAACACATTAAAAAACCGAAGTCATGATGCTTCGGTTTTTTTTATGTGCTTAAACATAATTAGAAGTGCAATGCAAAACCTATGCGGAATTCAAAAATTCCTTCATCTGTAAAATCTTCATTTAATGAAACATTATATCTTAAACCAGGCTCGATACTCACATTTTCAACAATAAACCATGCGTACCCACCTTGTATACCAAGCCACAAAGGGTTTTCTTCTATATCTTCCCAAGATGCACCAGTAATATCTAACTGAAACGGAATTACTCCAGATAAATAATATTTGGCTCCAAGTTTATAAGAAAAGATAGTTTCTCCAGCAAGATCTGAATACCCCAGACCGACTTTGATAGCTAAGTCATTGACAACAAAATAACCAGCCTCGGCCCCTAAAGACCAAACTGTTTCTCCATCTATAGACGACAGACCAAATCCTGTGTTTGCAGAATGTCCTGTAAGTCCCATGGGGCCACCTCCAAATCCTGTGTTGGCTTCTATTAACCATTTACCTTTTGAGGTTGAGCTGCCATTATCGCTTTCTTGCGCAATAACGCTAGACAAGCCAAATACTGCTAAAACAGTAAGAAATAATAAATTTTTCATGATTATTTAGTTTTAATTATACTTTAGTTATTTGTTTAATGCAATAATTTTCGTTTAGATAAACATAATGAATGTTAGTTTTCAAGTTTTATCTCATTAAGTAAGGGTATTTAATATTTAGTTAAAAAAAGGAAGCTACACGCTTCCTCTTGAAAATTTTAAAAGAAATAACCTATGGAAATTTGAAAGACACCATTTTGGTTATTTCCTTCATTATCCTTAAATATTTCCGAAATCCCTAAAATATATCTTCCGCTAAAAAATAATCCATTCTCTAACTCAGAACCCAGCCCAAAATTTATACTAAAATCAGTACTATTAATTAGATCCTTAATATCCTCTTCTCCTGATTCTTCTGAAGAATTAAATTCGTTTTTAGCTGACAATAAAACACCTATTTGTGGACCACATTCAAGGGAAAATCCTTCTACAACTTTATATTTAAGCACTACAGGAACATTCAAATAATCGAGTTTAAATTTACCATCATAGCCTCCATCATTATATGTAACTCCTTGACACGAATACAAAACTTCTGGTTGAATAGAAAATTTATCAGAGATTAAAAAATCAACTATAGCTCCAAAATGAAATGAAGCTCTGGCATCAAACATAGACGTGTTTTCTCCCAATATATAAGCAACGTTAAGTCCGGTTTTAATACCTAATTTATTTTCCTGAGCATTTATATTATTACATGTAAACAACAAAAACGCAATAAAAAGTATTAGCTTTTTCATAATTTTAAGTGTTTAATGGAATGATTTTTATTGACTCTTTAATTCTAAGGATTAATTTTTAGATACAAAATGATGGATATCAGTTTCTTAAGTAATCAACCCTCTTTAAAAGGCTTTTACTTATTTATCTTAATTTTACTGTCATGAAATGGGAACACGCACTTAAAGATTACCAATTGTATCTTAAGATAGAAAGGGGGCTGTCCAAAAATTCTTTAGATAATTACTCAAGGGATATAAGAAAATTAATAACTTATCTTGAAGCACATAACATAAGTATTTCACCCATTGATATATCAGCCGAAACGATACAAGGTTTTATTTACGAAGCAGCCAAAAGTATAAACGCCAGATCGCAAGCCCGATTAATTTCAGGTTTGCGCAGCTTTTTCAGCTATTTGGTATTTGAAGACTACAGGGACTCCAATCCCCTAGAACTTATTGAATCTCCTAAAATTGGACGCAAATTACCAGATACTCTTGAAGAAGATGAAATAGACCAGCTTATAGCCGCCATTGACTTAAGTAAACCTGAAGGGGAACGCAATCGTGCCATTTTGGAAACCCTATACGGTTGTGGCCTCCGCGTAAGTGAATTGACTAATCTTAAACTATCTGACTTGTTCTTTGATGAAGGCTTTATAAAAGTTTCTGGCAAAGGGAATAAAGAACGCTTTGTTCCCATAGTGCCTACTACACAAAAGTATATTAACATTTATATAAATAAGATTCGGTCGCATCTTAACAAACAATCGGGCTTTGAGGATACCCTCTTTTTAAACCGTCGCGGTAAACAATTGACTCGAGCCATGATTTTTACAATTGTTAAACAATTGGCCGAAAAAATAGGTTTGAAAAAAAGTATTTCACCCCATACCTTCAGACATTCGTTTGCCACGCATTTGTTACAAAATGATGCCGATTTGAGATCCATTCAACTCATGCTAGGCCATGAAAGCATTACTACTACCGAAATCTATGTTCACTTGGATAAAAGTTACCTCACCGAAGTCATCAACAAATACCATCCAAGAAAGTAGCTGTTGGTTATTGGTTATTGGTTATTACAATATGAAACTTTCTAACTTTCTAACTTTCTAACTTTCTAACTTTCTAACTTTCTAACTTTCTAACAAAACTAATTACTTAGCAATATTAACCGCTCTGGTTTCTCTAATTACAGTAATCTTCACTTGACCAGGGTAGGTCATATCGGTTTGAATCTTTTGGGAAATATTAAATGACAGTTCTGCAGCTCTTTGATCGTCTACCTTTTCACTTTCCACAATAACTCTTAGTTCACGACCTGCTTGAATGGCATAAGCCTTTTTTACACCCTGAAAACCAAATGCTATATCTTCCAAGTCCTTTAACCTTTGTATATAACTATCCAAGACTTGTCGTCTAGCACCAGGCCTTGCTCCAGATATGGCATCACAAACCTGTACTATAGGCGCTAATAAGGACTTCATTTCAATCTCATCGTGGTGAGCCCCAATAGCATTGCAGACTTCAGCCTTTTCACCATATTTTTCAGCCCATTGCATACCAAGAATAGCGTGTGGTGTTTCCATATCGGTTTCTGCATCTGGTACCTTTCCTATATCGTGCAATAATCCGGCACGTTTTGCCAATTTTGGATTTAAGCCAAGTTCTGCTGCCATCACACCACATAGTTTTGCCACTTCACGCGAGTGCTGCAAAAGGTTTTGTCCGTAAGATGAACGGTATTTCATTCTACCCACAACTTTTATAAGTTCTGGGTTTAGATTGTGAATCCCAAGATCGATTACGGTACGTTTACCCACCTCAATAATCTCTTGATCGATTTGTTTTTTGGTCTTCTTAACCACCTCTTCAATTCGGGCTGGATGTATCCGTCCGTCGGTAACCAATTTATGCAACGACAAACGAGCAATTTCACGCCTTACTGAATCAAAACAAGACAATATAATAGCTTCTGGTGTGTCATCAACAATAATTTCAACACCCGTAGCTGCCTCTAAAGCTCGTATGTTTCGTCCTTCACGACCAATAATCCTGCCTTTTACATCATCAGATTCAATATTGAACACGGAAACGCAGTTATCAACAGCTTCTTCAGTTCCAATACGCTGTATGGTGTTAATTATAACTTTTTTGGCATCCTGTTCCGCTGTTAGTTTGGCTTCCTCTAATGCATTTTGGATGTAAGCCATCGCATCATTTTTAGCCTCTCCTTTCAAGGATTCTACCAACTGGGCCTTAGCATCTTCTGCCGAAAGACTAGAGATTACCTCAAGCTGCTCCACTTGGCTTTTATGCAACTTGTCTAACTCTTGTTGTCTTTTTTCCAAGATTTCTTGCATATGATCATATTCCTTAATCTTATTTTCAATCTCGGTATTTAACTTTTTATTCTTCGATAGCTCACTTGATATCTGGGATTCCTTGTCGCGAGTACGCTTTTCGGCCTCTGCCATTTTCTTATCACGAGTTAAGATAACCTTTTCGTGCTCGGCTTTAAGTTCTATAAACTTCTCTTTAGCTTGTAGTATTTTATCCTTCTTAATAGTCTCCCCTTCATTGTTAGCTTCTTTTAAAATGGAAGCAGCACTTCGTTTAGCATCCCTTATTAGTTTAGATGCATTACCTTTTTCGATAGTTTTGGCTATAATAAAACCAACCACTAAACCTAGTAGTACACCTCCTGCAATTAATATAATTGAATTATCCATTATGTTTGATTAATTTGAATATACAAAAAAGCCTACACCAGTTTAAAGTTTTGTATAAACTCCTTAAATACAAGTTTAGGGCTAACAAGCTGATCAAGGATCTGCTCGGTACCAAAATTAATTTAGCACAGCAGCATGCTTTTACAACTTAAACTCACCCTTTTTAAAGAATTAATGTTGAGTTTATCAAAAAAAATAACCAATGTAGGCAGTAACTTTTACTTATTTTAAAGAACGTTAAGAGATTACATGTGACTGTAACAGTTTATTTAATGCATCTAGTTTTTCTTCTAAATGCTCATTTACATGCTCTTTATCTATTGTTTTCTGTTCTAGTTGAGAAGCAAATTGCAAAGCACACATGGCCAATACGTCTTGCTTATCTCGAACAGAATAACTTTGCTCAAATTGTTGTATCATGGCCTCAATGTTTTTTGCCGCTTTACGCAATCCTTCTTCTTGATGCGCATCAATAGTTAAAGGGTACACTCTGTTAGCTATTGACAACTTTATTTTAAGCTTCTCTGACATTGAAAATGATGTTGCATTATTCTGATAATTGAGCAATACAATAATCTATATCCCGAATTAATGCATTTATTTTAAGCTTAGTTTCTCTTTTATTATCGTCACTACCAAGTATTGAATTTGCAAGTTTAAGTGCTTCATACCTTTCTTCCCATGATACAATTTGTTTTTGTTGGGCTTCAAGTACTTGTTTATTGTTTGCCAACTCTTCATTTAATTTTGAGTTTTCAAGCTTTAGAAGCTCTATCTTCTGCAATACATTCCTGATCTTGTTTTCTAAAGAACCTACAATATCTTCAATATTACCCATTTACAAATTTCAATACTTATCTCACAAAGTTAACATACCTCACCATAAATAACAATTGTTTTTCAATAAAATTTTTTCTTTGTCGTTTTATCTCATATTAACTGCAATGGTCTAATTTTTGAGTAAGTCTTTGAGATTTTAAGGCAATTTAATATTTTAGCCTCAATACCTAACATCTATGAGATTAATCCTATTTTTTCTTTTACTTTTTACGCTTTCTACATATTCACAAAACAATTACCCACAAGATTATTTTGCACCACCTCTTGAAGTTCCATTGGTACTAGCTGGCACATTTGCCGAATTACGCTCAAATCATTTTCACTCGGGGTTAGATATTAAAACCCAACAACGTGAAGGGCTTAAAGTTTTGGCTTCTGCAGATGGATTTGTAAGTCGAATAAAAGTATCTCACTACGGTTACGGTAAAGCGCTTTACATTACCCACCCAAATGGTTACACAACGGTATATGCACATTTGCAAAAATTTTCACCAGAGATTGAAGCTTACGTAAAAAAACAACAATACACTAAAGAATCTTTTGAAATTGAATTATTTCCTAAGGCAGGTGACCTTTTAGTTACTAAAGGAAATATAGTTGCCTATAGTGGAAACACAGGGGGGTCTGCAGGCCCTCATTTACATTTTGAAATACGTGATAAAAATGAACACCCCATAAACCCAATGCTTTTTGGTATAAATGTTAAAGACTCTACGCCTCCTTTTGTTAAAGCTGTTTATGCCTACCCTATTGAAAAACACTCTCATGTTAATCACTCAAATTCCAAACAAAAACTAAGGCTTATTCCATTACAGAATGGCGACTACACTGTTGAAAACATAGAAGCGTATGGTAAAATTGGTATTGGAATCATTACAAATGACAGACAGGATTATGCGCCAAATAAAAATGGCGTAGACAATATTCAGACTTTTTTTAATGGTAGCAAATCTTATGAACTGGATTTTAGTTCGTTTTCATTTGATGAAACCAAACACCTAAACCGACTTATTGATTACCAGCATTATAAAGAAGAAAAGGAACGCATACAAAAACTGTTCAATGATGAAAATCCATTAAGCATCCTAAAACCATCTTTTAATAATGGTTATTTAAACATTAAGGACAGTACCAGTTCTATCTTTAAAATTAAAATAAACGACTATAAAAACAATCCTTCATGGATAGCCTTAGAAATTAAAGGTGTTAAAAACGATTCCATTAAGCCTGAAGCTAAAAAAATCACACCATATCTTATTAAAACTGATCAAACAACCAATTTAAAAGAAGGCAAATTTTCTGTTGATATATATAAAGACACATTCTACGATGACTTTTATATGGATTTTGAAGTGCATAATGATACGCTAATATTACATGATGACATCCTACCGGTTAAGAAGAACATAAGCATTTCTTATGATGTCAGCAATTTTAGTGACACAGATAAAAGCAAATTATACATTGCAAATTTATTAGGTTATTCTAAATATCCTGCTTATATAAACTCATCCTTAAAAGGAGACCTTTTAATAGGAAGAGCTAAAAATTTAGGCACCTATGCACTGGCTTTAGATACCATACCACCAACAATATCATCAAAAAATGTTAGGGACAAGCAATGGATTAGTAATTACCGTTTTTTTAAGATTAAAATAGACGATACACCAAGTGGTATTTCCAATTACCGAGCCACAGTAAACGGTAAATGGATACTCATGGAGTACGATTACAAAACCAAGACCTTAACTCACGATTTTAATGATGGTATTGTTACCGACACTAAAAATAATTTAAAACTAATTGTTACCGATAATGTTGGAAATAGTTCTACTTTTGAAATACTGTTTTACAGAAAATAAGTTACGCTTTTGAACACAAGAAATTTACTGGCCACTATAATTTTTTTGCTATCAATTATTGGGTATGCACAAACTGCTACTGTAAGAGGTGTTATTCTGGACAATAATAATAAGCCTATTGCCAGTGTTAATATTAAAGCTGGTAAAGAAGGAACCCAAACCAACGATAATGGGTTTTATATCTTAAAGATACCTGCAAATCAAGATATAATTATTGAGTTTACACATCTTTCCTTTAAAAAGATTGTATCCACCTTTAATTTAAAGAATGGTGAAGAATATGAGTTCAACCCCGTTTTACATACCTCCATTGAACAAATTACAACGGTAGTTATTTCTGGTAACCGTCGAAAAAATATTGAAGGTATAACGGTTTTAGAGCCAGAAACCATTAGGAAAATCCCAGGAGCCAATGCTGGTGTGGAAAATTTATTACTCTCCTTACCCGGTGTAAGTAACAACAATGAATTAAGTACACAATATTCGGTACGGGGTGGTAATTTTGATGAAAATTTGGTTTATGTAAATGATATAGAAGTTTATCGCCCGTTCTTAATTCGATCTGGACAACAGGAAGGCTTAAGCTTTATAAATACTGATTTGGTTCAAAATGTCGACTTTTCATCCGGTGGATTCCAAGCCAAGTACGGCGATAAATTATCTTCTGTATTAGATATTACCTATAAAACACCCTATAAGTTTGAAATTAATACCGATTTAAGTCTTCTAGGAGGAAGCTTATCTATTGAAAATATTAGTAAGGATTCCAAATTCACCAGTATTGTAGGTCTAAGATATAGGGACAATGGTTTATTGGTTAATGCCAAAGAAACCGAAACCAATTACGATGCTGCTTTTTCTGATGTTCAAACCTTCTTAACCTATAAATTTACAGATAGATTTCACTTAAGCTTTTTAGGGAATGCATCACTAAATAAATATGGCTATGCTCCACAGGCAAGACAAACCAATTTTGGTACGCTATCCGATCCTATTGCCCTTATCGTGTTTTATGATGGCCAGGAAAAAGACCGATATCAAACCTTATTTGGAGCTTTAAAGGCATCGTTTTTTGTGAATGATAATTTAAACTTAAAACTCATATCCTCTACCTATCACACTACTGAGGAAGAGTATTTCGATATTTTGTCCCAATACAGTCTTGGCGAGGTTAACACGAGTATTGGTGACGACAATTTAGGTGAAGTAGAATTCAGCGAAGGTATTGGGAGTCAACTTAACCACGGAAGAAACGATATAGATGCCTTAATCACATCAATTGAACATAAAGGCGATTTAAATATTAATGATAACCGTATAGAATGGTCTGTTAAGTATAATCATGAAGATATACGGGATCGACTAGTGGAATGGGAAGTTATTGATTCTGCTGGATTCTCTATTCGTCCACCATTTATCCCTAGAAATGAGCAGCCTTACGCACCCTATACTGGTCCTTTAGAGCCTTTTCAAAATGTTAGGACTGTCAACAATACTAAAATAGATAGGTTTCAAGGGTATTTACAATGGAGCAAACGATCCTCTATAAGAAATAGTGATATATGGTATAATGTGGGGCTTAGGGTTCATAATTGGTCGGTTAACGGTATGCATATTGAGAAGTCTAACCAAACTGTTTTTAGTCCGCGTGCCCAATTGGCTGTTAAGCCCTATTGGGAAAAGGATATGTTATTTAGGATTGCTACAGGGGTATACTATCAACCGCCTTTTTATAGGGAACTAAGGGATTCAATAGGAACCATTCAACCCCATGTAAAGGCCCAAAAATCGTTTCATATTGTTTTGGGCAACGAATATAGCTTTAAAATGTGGGACAGACCTTTTAAACTAACCACTGATGTATACTATAAAAAATTAACCGATGTAAATCCTTATACCCTTGAAAATGTACGCATTCGTTACCGCGCAAAAAATAATGCTGAAGCCTATGCCTATGGTTTGGATATACGCTTAAATGGCGAGTTTGTACCTGGAACCGAGTCGTGGTTTAGCTTTGGTTATTTAAAAACTGAAGAAAACATAGATGACCGTGGTTACATTTCAAGGCCTACAGACCAGCGTTTAAAATTTGCCGCTTTATTCCAAGATTATGTGCCCAACATCCCTAGCATGAAGATGTATTTAAATTTGGTATACAATACAGGATTGCCAGGTGGCTCCCCGAGTTATGCTGACCCCTATGTTTACCAAACCCGATTACCCGATTACAAGCGTGCCGATGTTGGCTTTCAATTTGTATTGGTTGATGATAAAAAACAATTTAAAAATGGCTGGAAAAAACCATTTAAAGCACTGTCTTTTGGTGTTGAGATATTCAATATTTTCGATGTTCAAAACTCCATTACCAATACTTGGGTTCGAGATGTCTATAGCAAACGCCAATTTGCTGTTCCCAATTATTTAACTCCTCGTATATTTAACATTAGGACAACCATGAAATTTTAATACGCATATTATGACCAAATGCTTGTTGAATATTATTTTTTGTCTAGCTTTTATTAACCCAAGTTATGCCCAAAAAACAACATTTAAAACTGGTAAACCAACATCTAAAAATTATTATACCGAAATACAGTACAAAAATATAAGAGGTAAGTTAATAATTCCAGTCACTATCAATAACACCAACTATAATTTTCTTTTTGATACTGGAGCCCCAAATTTAATCTCTTCAGCTTTGATGAAAGAAATAAAGAGTAGTAATAGTAAATCTATTTCAGTGTCAGATGCCAACCAAAATAAGCAACGTATGGAACTTATATCTATTCCTTTGCTAACTCTAGGAAATGTATCGTTTAAAAACACCAGTGCATTGGTTTTTAATGGCACCAATAATTTAGTGTTTGATTGTTATAAGATTGATGGAATAATAGGGAGTAATATACTTAGAAAGTCTATTGTTCAAATTCAGTCTGAAAAAAACCTTATTATTTTAACTAATGATCTTAATAAACTTCAATTAAACAAGCAAACAGGCATGGATTTAGTACTACAAAGCAACCAAAGTAGTCCCTATATAAGCATTAATATAAAAGATAAAAAAAATGCCAAGGAGAATGTACTTATAGATACGGGTGCCAGTGGCTTTTACGATATGTGTAAATCTAACTATAAAACATTGGAAGAATACAACATATTAAGCCATTCTACTCGTGGTGAAGGCACATCAAGTATTGGTTTATTTGGCAACTCTGAAGCCGAAACGCAATATCTAGTTAAAATACCTGAAATTGAAATTGATGGACATACCTTTACCAATATTTCAACCATAACCACCAGTGACGACAACTCCAGAATTGGTGCAGATATTTTGGAGCATGGCATAATGACCCTGGATTTTAAGCATAAGCGGTTTCATTTTGATGCTTATAAAGCTAAAAGTGACCTAACGGAAAAAAACTTTGGCTTTACGCCAACTATTCAGGACAATAATTTAATTGTTGGTATTGTTTGGAGCGAAGACTTAAAAGATAAGATTCATGTTGGAGATAAGATACTTAAAATAAACGACATGGATCTTTTATCAATGGATATCTGTGATTTATTAACTGAGGATTCGCCATTTAAAGTAAGTAATATCATCCACATAACTATAAAAAATAAATCTGGTGAAACAAATTCTTTTATTTTAGAAAAGCATTAAAACTAAAAATCTCCTACCCGAAGTGATAAGAGATTTGAAAAAATACTGCTAAGAGCAATAATCTTATACTAATAAACTCTTTTATATAGTTTATCTGGCTTTATGAGTTCTAAAAATCACGAACCTTATATCGTAAATATCTGCAATAACTGTAAATGAAATTTTTACGTTGCCCCCGTTAGCCTCCCAATTATCCAAAGTGTAAGCATTAAAGGAACTTAAATAATAGTGTTCAACACCATTACCTTTTACCAACACAAAATCCCTGGTCTAAAATTTAACTTTATTTTTGTCTTAATTTGTTTTAATTTTCACGCCCATGAATTAACGAATAGCAGTTGCTATGCTTTAGATATAGCAAGTAACACCCTATTTTATTTTAGCGGTTTGGAACTTCTACCAAATAGTGATTTTCAAATCAATGGTGCTAATGATTTTACTAAATCTGGAATAGCAATAAATGCACAAAGCGTTAATAGAGTCTATAATTTTAGCAATACCTTTAGTAATTTTCAAGGTGATATTACCTTCCATTATGAAGATACAGAACTTAATAGTATAGACGAAAACAATCTTGTTTTGCAACTTGAAGATGCTACAAACATCTGGAATGCCTATGCTTCAACTGTTAATCCTAAAAACAATACTGTTTCCTACACTTTTGTCCCTCCTATCAGCTTTTTATCGGTTACCGCATCAGATGGCACCAGCCTTGGCACCAACGAGTTTGACCAAACCCTAGTACAAATATTTCCTAATCCAGCAGTAGACTGGGTAAAAATTAACACCGACTTAAAGTTAGAGACGAGGCTATTTGATACTACAGGAAAACAAATGTTGAAAACCTAGAGTAAATCCATTAATTTTTCTGAATTAAATACTGGCATGTATCTTTTTATAATTAAAAACCTAGACACTAAAAATTTAAAGACTTACAAAATAATTAAGCAGTAAGCGAAAAAAATTGATTCTGGACTTGGAGAACTACAAAATATTAACTAAAAAAACGTAAATATTATTTAAATTGTCCGTTTTAACCAATTTGGAATAAGAACAGATTATAATATTGTTCAAAGGTCTTATAAACCTAATCCTGTTTGGTGTGAGAGTCGGGTAATAATTAATATTAAATGTATGCTTTTAGTATATCTATAACATAATCAACTTCCTTCTCAGTATTGTAAATACTAAAAGAAAATCGAACAGAAGGTTTTTGCAAATCTTCATCATTTAAAAGTTCTGCAAGCACATGCGAGTTTTGGTTACTACCACTTTGGCAGGCACTACCCTTAGAACAGGCTATGCCCTTTAAATCCAATTGAAATAAAAACATAGCTGCTTTGCTTCTAGGCACAGGCAAACAAACATTTACTAGTGTATAGGTACTTTTCTCAAGATCTCCAGAGTTACCATTAAAAGTAGTATTTGGAATTTCAGAAGTTATTTTAGATATAAAATACCTCTTTAAATTTTTCACATAATCCCTTTCCTGTTCTAAGTTTTTGTATGATAAACTTAAGGCACTTTCCAATCCCACGATATTATGTATGCTTTCGGTACCGGCCCTTAAACCACGCTCCTGCTCCCCTCCAAAAATCAAAGGTTTAAGTCCTGAGTTTTTTCTTATATAAACAAAACCTACTCCTTTAGGGCCATGGAACTTATGGGCACTAGCTACTAAAAAATCAACAGGGATTTCATCCAAAGGTAGTCTGTAATGTCCAATAGATTGTACCGTATCACTGTGAAGTAGGGCATTATTGGCCTTGCATAAATGCGCCACACGGCTTAAATCCAAAATATTACCAATCTCATTATTTATATGCATCAAGCTAACCAATGTCTTTAATGGTTTATCTAACAACACTTCCAAATGATTATAATCTACCTCACCATGCCTATCAATATTTACAAAGCTAACTTCCAAATTATATTCAGCTTGCAATTGCTCTACACAATGTAATACAGCATGGTGCTCAATTTTTGAAGTAATGATATGTTTTACCTCCAAATCTCTTACTGCACTTCGCAATACTAAATTATCGGCCTCAGTTCCTCCAGAGGTAAATATTATTTCTCCAGCAGACACATTAAACTGTTTGGCAATCGATTTTCTGCAAGATTCAATAATAGATTTGGAAGATCGTCCTATGGCATGAGAAGATGACGGATTCCCAAAATTGTTTTTCATGGCTTCCACCATACTATCAACAACATCATCCCTAATAGGTGTCGTAGCAGCATTATCGAAATAAACAGGTTTTGGTGTAGTCATTAAATTGATGTTTTAAGTACCAAAAATACTTCAAATAAAATTATTTTCAATTAGAGGCGTTATAAATTACAATTCTATTATTTTTGCCTAAAACCCAAACTATGCGAAAGGCCTTTTTTATTTTAACTGTTGTAAGTTTGTTTTTTCAATCGTCTTGTGATGATGGTGATATCATAACAGTTGAATTTGATTTTGACGACACTTTTGCATTAGAATCCTGCAACGATTTAGTGTTTTATAAAACAAAAAACGATCCTTCAGAATCTTTGTCATTTGTGGTTAAAGACATAAATTTTGAAGATCTTTTTGCTCTACAAGCTGGAGAAATACTTGAAAAAACATCCAATTCTAATACTTTTAATTATAGAACGTATACGAATAGCACATTACCTTCAGGCTTGTTTTGTAGTCCCATCCCTCCTTCTGAAGTTAAAATAAAAGAGGATTATGAAAGTAACAATAACGAAGCAGTATTTACCACCACACTTATTGAAGATGATAATGATGGTATTCCTGCTGAGTTTGAAGATATTAATGCAGATGGCAATTTGGATAATGATGATACCGACGGTGATGGTATAGCTAATTATTTAGATGATGATGATGATGGAGACAATGTACCTACAAAAAATGAAACTCCAAATTACACCCAAGCTGATGGTCTCTCAAACGCTCAAGATACCGATGGTGATGACATACCAGATTACTTGGATGACGATGATGATGGTGATGGTGTATTAACACGGGATGAAGAAAGCGTTGACCAAAATGAAAATCCAAGGGATGATGTTAGAGATCCCGACGTTGGCGCTGATTATCTGAATAAAGATGTCTCCGAATCGGTTCCAGCATTAGCTTACAGAGAGCATACAATTTACCAAACATATACGATTACACTTTTAATAAAGAGTGTTAATTTAGAAGTCATTACTCAAAATTTTGATTTTGGTACTTTACAGGATAGTTCTACTTCTGGCACTAGACAATTAACCCCTGAATTTCCTTAAATGATTACCCCTTTTGGTAAATGTAAACTTCGGTCGCTCCTAAACCGTATTTCTGGTAATTAGCATCATAAAATTTAATATTGTCGTATCGCCCAAACAAATACTCCAATTCAACTTTAAGGACACCTTCCCCAACACCATGAATAAACACCACTTTTTGAATGCGTTTCGTAATAGCAAACTCCAATTGGCGTCTTGCCGTATCCAATTGCAAAGTTAATATATCATGGTTGCTCATACCTTTGGCAGATTTCACTAATTGATTGATGTGTAGATCGACTTCCATAGTAGGTTCAAACCGATCCTTGGACTTTACCTTTATTGACTTTCTTTTTGCGGATTGCTCCTTTTCTGAAACTATTTTATTTAAGTTATCATAAGAAAAGGCATTTTGCCGAAGCATTTTGTCCTGTTTATGTTTGACCAAAGCGTCGGAAGGAAAATCCAACTCAAAGCCTTCATCGGTTTCAATAGAGACCATATCATCATTCAATGCTTTAACAATCCCCGATAGGTCTTCATCCAAAACCAAAACATAATCACCTAATTGAAAAGACATAACTTTTTTTGATATGTATAAAAAATCTATTTATTGCGCCATGTTTTCGTCATTAATTTCTTCATCCCGTTTACTAGGAATACTTTTCGAAATACGATAAACACCAATCATTAAAACAACAATACCCCCAATTAAAATAAATTGGTTTTGATCTGATCCAACTTTAGCATACATGGCTACAATAGCCCCAACTACAATGAGTATATAATTAAAATACTTCACGTTTAAATAATAATTTAAATGATTAACAAATTTAATATATTAGCCCAACAAACATACTATTATGTCGGGTTTTGATGATTATATGTTGCCCTGCCTAAATAAAAAACTTTTTGGTATTGAATGCATGGGCTGTGGATTACAACGATCGGCGTCCTTAGTGACCCAAGGCGAGTTTGTCGATGCTTTTTATATGTATCCAGCTATTTATACTTTAATACTACTTTTAATCGTAATTGTTTTTAATACGTTTAAAAAATTTAAATACAATAATAAAATTATTACTATTTTGGCAATTCTCAATATTGTTATTATTGTAACAAATTTTGTATCAAAACTCATCTAATCAATTTAATTATGGAACAACAAAAACTCAATCCAACGCTTGTTTATGTACTGGCTATTTTAGGTCTTTTATGTTGCTGTTTTGGCGGCTTAGGCTTTATTTTATCGGGAATTGCATTCTATATTGCATATAGCAAATTAAAAAATGTTGAAAATTATCCAGATCAATTTGAACCAGCAAGCGTCAAGACAATGAACACCGCTAAGATTGTGGCCTTGGTAATTTTAATTATTAACCTATTGTACTTTATCATGACCATTTACAGAATATCCACAGTTGGATGGGATGAAATAATGAGACAATCTCAAGAAATAATGGAGCAATGGCAAATGCAAAACCAATAAAATTCTTATGTAAATTGAGTAAAAAAAGCACCAATGGGGTGCTTTTTTTATTCAAAAGATTTAATTGTTTTACTTATAATATCAATGCAATCCATAAGCTGCTGTTCCGTCATCACCAAAGGCGGCGCAAAACGAATGATATTGCCATGGGTTGGTTTGGCCAATAAGCTATTATCCCTAAGCTTCATGCAAATATCCCAAGCCGTAGAACTGTCTTCTGAATCATCGATCACAATAGCATTTAACAAGCCTTTTCCTCTTACCAATCTCACCAAATCAGTTGATTTAATAAGTTCTTCCATACTTGCTCTAAAGATTTTGCCAAGGCGTTCGGCATTTTCAGCTAGGTTTTCTTCCTCCACAACCTCTAGTGCTGCCATAGCAACAGCACAAGCCAATGGATTGCCACCAAAAGTAGATCCGTGATTGCCAGGACGTATAACGTCCATAATTTCTTTATCTGCCAATACAGCTGAAACCGGTAAGACACCGCCAGAAATGGCCTTTCCTAAAATAAGTACATCAGGTTTAATTCCTGAATGGTGAACCGCCAATAATTTACCCGTTCGTGCGATGCCTGTTTGTACCTCATCGGCAACGAACAGTACATTGTTCTGTTTGCATAAGGTATAAGCCGCTTTAATATAATTATCGTCTGGTACATATACGCCTGCTTCGCCCTGTATGGGCTCTACTAAAAATGCGGCTACATTGCTATCTTTCAAAGCATCATGCAACGCATCTAAATCATTATAACGAATGGATACCATTCCAGGTGTAAAAGGTCCAAAATTTTCAGTAGCAACGGGATCGTTAGAGGCCGAAATTATAGTTACTGTCCGACCATGAAAATTATTATGACATACTACTATCTTTGCCTGATTGGCTGGAATACCTTTCTTTTCATACCCCCATTTCCTTGCCAATTTTATTGCGGTTTCAACGGCTTCTGCGCCTGTATTCATAGGCAATACCTTGTCATAGCCAAAATACTCGGTAATGTATTTTTCATATTTACCTAACTGGTCATTATAAAAAGCCCTAGAGGTAAGTGTTAAACTATAGGCTTGATGTTTTAACGCACTAATAATTTTCGGGTGACAATGCCCTTGGTTCACTGCAGAATAAGCCGATAAAAAATCGTAATACCGTTTGCCTTCCACATCCCAAACATATACGCCTTCTCCTCTAGTTAAAACAACCGGTAAAGGATGATAATTATGTGCACCATACTTGTTTTCTAATTCAATTGCTTGCTGTGACGTTAATTTGTTTTCTAAAACAGCCATTTTTTAATAGTTTTAATTAATAAACAACCATTCCTTCTATACCTTTATTCTTTCGGAAACCCTCCCAATAATTATTGGAATTTTTGGGACGAAAAAGCAGCGTGGGAGAGAAATCATCCCTGAGTAGGTCCGCAAGTTAATAAATATGCGTCGGTTTAAGAAATGTTAGTTAGTTATTCTTTCCTAAAGTGAAGAAATCTGTAGTTTCAATCGTTTCATTTCCTTGTAGCACATTTTATTCGTTTAACACAATCTTTAATACAACAGAAACACAAAAACCCAAATAAGGTTCAATTATATTTACTTAAATCTTAAAGTTAATCGAAATAACCTATTTTTATTTTGCACGATTACTATTTTTGCAACATGTCAAGGAAAAAAACAAGAAAACAATTTTTCGAAAATATAGAAGTGCTTGACGCTGGTGCCAAAGGCAAAAGCATAGCCAAAGCTGAAAACGGTAAGATTATATTTTTATCCAATGCCGTACCTGGAGATGTAGTAGATATTCAAACCCTTAAAAAACGTAAAGCCTATTACGAAGGAAAAGCTACGGCTTTCCATAAGCTGTCACCAAAAAGGGCCGAACCTGTTTGTGAACATTTTGGCACTTGCGGTGGATGCAAGTGGCAACATATGGGCTATGAGCACCAATTACGCTATAAACAAAAAGAGGTTATCAATAACCTGACCCGTATCGGACATATCGAATTACCTGAAATCACACCCATCCTAAGTTCTAAAAAACAATACTTCTACCGAAATAAAATGGAGTTTTCGTTTAGCGACAGCCGTTGGTTGACTCAAGATGAAATTCAATCGTCTGAAGAGCTGGATAACAAGAATGCCCTAGGCTTTCATATTCCTGGGATGTGGGATAAGATTTTAGATATAAACCAGTGCCATTTGCAGGCCAATCCGTCAAATGCCATTAGAAATGCGGTAAAACAATTTGCAACAGAAAGCGGTTTAGCATTTTTCAATACGCGTAACCAAACCGGGTTTTTACGTACCATGATGATTCGCACTTCTACCACTGGAGAAGTTATGGTACTCATTCAGTTTTTTAAGGAAGATGTTGCAAAACGTGAATTACTTCTTGATTATATCGCCAAACAATTTCCAGAAATTTCTTCGTTATTATTTGTTATTAACGAAAAAGCTAACGATACCATTTATGATCAAAAAGTTATTTGCTATAAAGGCAAAGACCATATTTATGAAGAAATGGAAGGTTTGCTTTTTAAAATCAATGCCAAATCATTTTATCAGACTAACTCTGATCAAGCTTACGAACTTTATAAGATAGCACGTAATTTTGCTGGGTTAACAGGTAAGGAATTGGTTTACGATTTATATACTGGCACTGGAACCATTGCTCAATTTGTAGCCAAGGAAGCCGAAAAAGTGATTGGTGTGGAAGCTGTACCAGATGCCATTACTGCTGCCAAGGAAAATGCACAATTAAATAATATTACTAACGTTGAATTTTTTGTTGGTGATATGAAAAAGGTGTTTAATAAAGAATTTATTGCAGCACATGGAAAACCTGATGTAATCATTACCGATCCCCCACGTGATGGCATGCACAAAGATGTTGTACAACAAATACTAAACATTGCACCTAAAAAGGTAGTGTACGTGAGTTGTAATAGTGCCACTCAAGCAAGGGACTTAGCTTTAATGGATAATATGTATAAAGTTACCAGAACGCAAGCAGTGGATATGTTTCCGCAAACCTTTCATGTAGAAAATGTTGTACTTTTGGAACGCAGATAAATGGAAAATTAATTTATGAAAAAAATAAGCCTACTTATTTTAGTACTCATTTTAACGAGTCATTTTAGTTGTGAACGTGATGACATTTGCCCAGAAACAACTTCCACTACACCAAGGTTAATTATAGATTTACATGATTTTTCTAATCAAGAAGAAAAAAAGAACGTACTCGATTTAAGGGTTCAAGGTGTTGGTAACAACGAAGCTTTACCCGGCTATGATGTGGTTCGTGCCACAGATGATTTGATACTCCCCCTTCGTACAGACTCAAATACAACACAATTTAAACTGCATATAAATTATTTAAAAAAAGAGGATGGAACCATTGAAGGGAATGAAGATATAATAACCATTAGTTATTCTACTGAAGAAATTTATGTCTCAAGGGCATGTGGTTACAAAACCATTTTTAAAAATGTTACCCTTACCATAGAACCAGATGGCGAAAACTGGATAAAATTAAAAGAATCCTTAACCGATAACCAATCTATAGAAGATGAAACAAAGGCACACTTTATCTTATACCATTAGTAGCATTGTTATAGCTCTGTTGTTTTGTGTGTCTGCCAATACTCAAAATAATAGCATTCCCAGTAGTGCAACTGACTCTACTACTTATAAATTAAAATATGGCTTGCGGATTGGGGGTGACATCGGTAAACTTATTCGTTCTTTTACAGATAATGATTATAGTGGCTTTGAAGTTATTGCCGATTATCGAATTAAGAACAAATTATATATTGCGGGTGAACTAGGGATTGAAGAAAAAAATACTGTCACTGATTATCTTGATGTCACTACTAAAGGAAGCTACTTAAAAGGGGGCATCGATTATAACCTGTACCAAAATTGGTTGGATATGGACAACATGATTTTTTCTGGATTCCGTCTTGGAGCAAGTTCTTTTAACCATACCAGAAACCGTTTTCAAATCTATAGTACTGATCAATATTGGACGCCACAATACACCGATACCGAAAATAGAAAATTTAGTAACCTTACGGCGCTATGGATAGAATTGATGATAGGTATTAAAGCTGAACTTTTCAATAACCTTTATCTTGGACTTAACCTACAATTGAAAGGTTTAGTAAAAGAAACCGAACCTAATGGTTTTGAAAACCTTTACATTCCTGGATTTAACAAAACATACGATAGCAGTGGCATTGGTGTAGGTTATGGTTACACACTTTCTTATAGGGTTCCGCTTTATAAAAAAGATAAAAAGAACTAGTTTGCATTAGACTTTTTTATAAAACAGAAACCAAGATCTTCTATATTTAATTAATAACTAAAAAATTAATGAATTAAATATTATGCATACACAGTAAGCATAAAAGTAGTTAACAAAAAAACTACACATTAAACAAAAAGTGCATTACATCACCATCCTTAACCGTATAATTTTTTCCTTCAACACGCATTTTTCCAGCTTCCTTAACTTTAGCTTCACTTCCATAGTTCACATAGTCGTCATAACTAATAACCTCAGCACGGATAAAACCTTTTTCAAAATCGGTATGAATAACACCAGCAGCTTGTGGTGCAGATGCTCCTATGTTAACCGTCCATGCCCTTACCTCCTTAACACCTGCAGTAAAATAGGTCTGTTGGTTCAATAATTTATAGGCACCCCTGATTAATTTTGCCGAACCTGGTTCGTCAAGTCCTATATCCTGCAAGAACATTTGGCGTTCTTCGTAATCGTCCAGTTCGTTAATATCGGCTTCTGTTCCAACAGCCAAAACTAACACCTCAGCACTTTCATCTTTAACAGCAGTTTTTACCTGCTCCACATAGGTATTACCAGTAACTGCTGAGCCTTCATCTACATTGCAAACATACATCACTGGCTTGTCTGTAATTAGTTGTAGTGGCTTTACAAAATCATTATAATCATCTTCTTCAAACTCAATAGCTCTTACCGACGTTCCGGTTTCCAAACCCGATTTTAGTTGCAACAATACTGCTTCTTCTTTTTGAGCGTCCTTATTTCCTGTTTTAGCAGCACGCTTGACTTTATCCAGTTTTTTTTCAACTGTTTCTAAATCCTTTAGTTGTAACTCAATATCAATGGTTTCCTTATCTCGAATAGGATTAACACTGCCATCCACATGTACAATGTTATCGTTATCAAAGCAACGCAATACATGTAAAATAGCATCGGTTTCACGAATATTACCCAAAAACTGATTGCCTAAACCTTCTCCCTTACTGGCGCCTTTTACCAATCCTGCAATATCAACAATTTCCACTGTAGCAGGTACCACACGCTCCGGTTTTACCAATGATTCCAAGGTTTCTAATCTAGGATCAGGCACATTTACTACTCCTATATTAGGTTCTATAGTACAAAACGGAAAATTAGCACTTTGTGCTTTTGCGTTTGATAAACAATTGAATAAAGTTGATTTTCCTACGTTAGGCAATCCTACGATTCCTGCTTTCATATTATATTGATTTTTGCGAGTGCAAATGTAACTATTTCCATTGTTATTTTATGTAACATTATACCAATTCGATCGTCAAGAAATTATAAACACATTTTAATGACTAAAGTTTTTTATAGCCTCTGTTTAATATCTATTTTCTTTTCTAGTTATTCACAAACCATTACTGCTAAAATTATTGACCAAGTAACCAAAACTCCTATACCTTATGTTACAGTAAAAACAGGTAAATACAGTGGAGTTATCACTAACGAGGAAGGTTTTTTTACAATTAATACAAATAACAACACGATTACAACCGTTAGTATTTCATGTATGGGTTACCAAGCCAAGTATATTAGTATTGAAACCATAAAATCACTTAATTACACCATTACTTTAGACGAAGCCATAAACCAATTGGACGAAGTTTATTTAAGCAATAAAAAGCCAAATGTTGATTCATTAATGGCACGGGTAAAACGAAATATTAGCAAGAATTACAATTACGACCTTAATACCTATAGGCTTTTTTATAGAAGTACAGATCATATTGATTTTAAACATTTGGACTTCGAAATAGAAAAGGCTTCACACGTATCTTCTAAAAATTTGGATATGGCCAATGCCGAACTCATCCAACTTTCCAACGACATCATTAGCAGCAATATTGTCCACTTTACTGATGTTAAAGGAGCGCTTCACACGTTGCATCAGGATAGTAGTAAAATAGAAGTTAACAAAGTGACCAAACTACTGGACCATAAAAAGGATTTTTCTCTTGACAACGTGGAAGAAAAAGCTAAAGCCTTGGTATTAAAATATTTAGACACTACTAAGACCTACAAAGTAAAGACAGGTATTTTTAAGTTAGAAGATTCTATGTCTCTTAAAGAAGAAGAGTTAAAAAAAGACAAACCTAAAACCTACAAGGTATCTAGCTTAAAGTACAGTGCAGAATCTTTGGTTAAAAAAGCTACATTTACAAAAATCTCATTTTTAAATACCCTTATTGATTCCAACCTTTATGATTTTGAATTAGAAGACATTAACTATAACAATAATGAACTGATTTACATCATACGCTTTAAACCTAATAGGTCGAAATCGAAACTAACGGGTACCTTTGTAGTTAACCAAAGGGATTATGCTATTACAAGAGTAGATTACAGTTATTACAAATCCCGCCATGGCAGTAAGTTTAATTTACGTTTAATATTGGGTATTAAATACATCGATAATGTAAGCAAGGGCACCTATATTTATGAAAAACAAAGCAATAATACCTACCAACCCAAATACATTAAACGAATAAAGGGTAGCTACTTTTATGTAAATCGTGATTTTAAATTGATTGAAAACAGTCCTCAAAAAAACAAAATAGGCTTTAACTTTAAAATTGAAGGCAACAACCTAACTAAAGAAGAGTTTCTTCTAACAAAATTTAGTAATAGTAATCAGGATGACTTTAACAAAATAAAACCAAAACAAGAAGTCCCCTTTATTCAACTTAGTACATTCGATAAATCGGCATGGGAAAACGACGCCATCATTGAGCCCCTTGAAGAAATGAAACAGTTTAGAAGTGATAATTAAGGTTTAATTATGAATAGCTCTAATGTTGTGAGCTACTAAGATAAAATTTAATAAAACTTAGGAGTGAAGATTAGAGTTTAGTTATTGTCTTTTCATTTTTAAAATATCATCCCTTTCTTTTTACCAGATTTCCTTCATTAAAAATTCAGGTAGTTATTACCCTTTTTTAATCCTTATAATAAATTATTTAGTGTCAATTGTCCATTTGTTCACTATTTCTGATTTCACCATTAATTTTAACAAAATAAATTTGAAATAGCCCTACTTCATTAAATTCTATCTATAAGTATTAAAAGGTAAATCAAAGTCGTTTTCACATATAACTGCGACCAACAAATAATATTTGAACTTATGTAGCCTGTTTCATGATTTCTAATTAATTTATTTAAATCTTCAAAAGGATAGTTGATTAGTTTGTGTGTTTAAACACTACTATTTCAATTTTAAGATTGAAGCTAACTTTTAATGGCACCAAGTTTCAATTTTTTTTTAAGATAATTAGTAAAATTAGCATTAAAAACGGGAAAATAGTCAGAGTTTTTCAAGTGTTATAAGCCATTAATCATAGTATAAACTTTTAACTAAAGCTGACAAATATCATAGTTTATAAGCAATAAAATACTTAATCTTTATGGTCAATTAGGGATCAACCATTAATTCTTAAATAGTATGAAACATCTCTACATAAAGCTTAGTTTACTATTAATACTTCTATTTATATTCATGAGTTGGATAAACAGAAGTGGGATATTTTCCTATGTCCCTACAACTTTAGACGATTTCTTTATGCCAGGATCCCAACCTTTGGAGTCTGGCACATTCAATTCGCCTAACAAATGCCATAGTTGTCATGGAGGTTATGATAATAACGTAGAACCAGCTTTTAATTACCAAGGTAGCATGATGTCCCACAGCATGCGCGATCCTTTATTTGAAGCCTCATTAACCATTGCCAACCAAGATGCGCTATTTTCTGGAGACTTGTGCATGCGCTGTCATACTCCAAGAGGTTGGCTAGAAGGTAGAAGCACTCCAACTGATGGCTCAGCTCTAACAAGTGCCGATAGAGAGGGTGTGCAATGCCATTTTTGTCATAAAATGGTAGACCCGCTTAGCACTAGACCAGAAGATTTGGCCTATATAAATACCTTAGCTCCTGAAAATGTGCCTACACAACATGGCAATGGTATGTATGTGGTAGATGCTGATGATAATACTAGACGAGGCCCTTATGATGATGCCAACGCAAATCACCCTACTCTATATTCGCCATTTCATTCAAGCTCTGAAATTTGTGCTACATGTCACGATGTAAGCAATCCTGTATTTAGTAAAGCACCCGATGGTTCATACCAGCCTAATGCTACAAATACTCCTGCACCAACCTTTGATAAATACGAGATGTTTCCAGTAGAGCGCACTTATAGTGAATGGAAAATGAGTGCTTATAATACAGCAGAAGGCATACCTTCAGCTGTATTTGGAGGTACAAAAACTAATGTTTCCAGCTGTATTGATTGCCATATGCCACAAACCAGTGGCAAAGGTTGTAATAAACAGTTTGCCTCAACTAGAAATGATTTAGCCATCCATGACTTAACAGGCGGCAACACCTTTGTACCTTTACTTATTAAGGCCAAATATGCTGGAGATGTGGATGTCGATGCTATTGATGCCGGTATTAGTAGAGCACAATACATGCTCCAAAATGCTGCTACCTTAAATCTTAACGTTACAACAACAATAAATGGATATAATCTAGATGTGAAAATTATTAATGAAACAGGACATAAATTACCATCGGGTTATCCAGAGGGCAGGCGCATGTGGATTAATGTTCAATGCTATGACAATGATGACAACATAATTTATGAATCTGGTGCTTACGATTCAGATACCGGTACATTAGATAAAACCGGTACCAAAATTTATGAAGTCAAGTTAGGTATGAGTGAGGCCGTGGCTGCACTTGCAAATGCTAATGGCACAGGAACATATACCGCAGGCGAATCGTTTCACTTTGCTTTGAATAATGTTGTTGTAAAGGATAACCGAATTCCACCACGTGGTTTCATTAATGCCAATTTTGAAGCAGTACAAGCTGCTCCCATTGGGTATTCCTATCCTGATGGCGCTTTTTCAGATATAACATCTTATACAGTACCTGAAACAACTAACCGTATTGTGGTTAAACTACTATACCAAACCTCCTCAAAAGAATATATCGAGTTCTTAAGAGATAAAAATGTTACTGATAACAAAGGGCAAGAGCTTTATGAGCTTTGGGAAGCTCATGGCAAATCTACACCAATTGTAATGCAAGAAGCTGAATTTTTCACGTCTACTTTGGATATGACTAAAAAGCAAACTATGGATGCGGCCATTAAAATCTATCCTAATCCCAGTAAAAATATGGTTAACGTTTCTTTTGATTTAGCTTCAAACAGCAGGGTCTCATTGGAATTATATACTATAAATGGAGTTAAACTTTATACTTTAATTAATAACAAAACAGTAAATGCAATTGAGACCATTCCTCTTAATGTATCAACCTTAACAAGCGGCATCTATATTTTAAAATTCAAAATAAACCAAAACATTATAACCAAATTATTGATTGTAGATTGATTACTTCCTACCTCTATGTAAAATCTATAGAGTGATGTAGATATAAGTATAAATGATTGGTTATATTATTATATGATTACACATGTTTAAATAAAAAAATCCTAAGCTTTCACTTAGGATTTTCATTATTCATTATTTTATAATTAATCTTCCGGGTGCATAAAACGTTGTTTAGCTAATAGTTCCGCTTCGGTTTCTATATGGTCGTCATCTGGGACACAACAATCTACTGGACAAACTGCAGCACATTGTGGTTCATCATGAAACCCTTTACATTCTGTACATTTATCGGGTACAATATAATAAAACTCGTCGCTTATAGGTTCTTGTGGTTCATCTGCTTCAACCTCATTGCCATTAGTCAATACCACAGTACCGCTTAAACTTGTGCCATCCTTATAGCGCCAGTCGTCAGCACCTTCATATATTGCCGTATTTGGGCATTCGGGTTCACAAGCCCCACAATTAATACATTCGTCTGTTATTATAATTGCCATAGCGTTTTTTTCTTTCTAAATTTGCAATCGCAAAAGTAAAACCAAAACCATTCAAAACCAAATTAAGCATGGAATTACAAGAAAGAATTGATGCTTTTGTAAAATTAGGCCAATTTATAGGCCAATTTTCTAATAAAGTTCCAACAAAAAGAAAAAGTGTTGAGCATAATGCTCTTTTCTTTGATGGGTTTAAGCATCAGTTAAAATTAGCTGAAGAATACAACGGATGGTTTACACCAGAAAACATACAATTTGCCTTAAACACTTGGGCTAAGGCACTTACTAAAGATAATTTGGGAAAATGGTTAGAGCCATACCATATAAGTAACCTAACGTCAAAAAAGGTCGCTATAATAATGGCAGGAAATATTCCGTTGGTGGGGTTTCACGATTTTTTATCGGTACTTATTACTGGGCATCACGTTTTGGTAAAATTGTCCTCCAACGACAAACAATTACTGCCTTATTTAGCTAAATATTTGGAAATTGTTGAGCCTAAATTTAAAGGATGTATAGAGTTTACTGAAGAAAAAGTGATGCAATTTGACGCCGTAATTGCAACGGGAAGTAACAATACGTCACGTTATTTTGAGTATTATTTTAAAGGAAAGCCATCTATAATCCGAAACAATAGAAATTCTATAGCTGTGCTCACTGGAAATGAATCAAAAGAAGAATTGAAAGCCCTATCAGAAGATATATTTAGATTCTTCGGTTTAGGCTGTAGAAATGTATCCAAATTATTTGTGCCAAAACGGTATTCATTTGATGTTTTTTTTGAAGCCATTTACCACTGGCATCCTATAATTGAAAAAGCCAAATACGCCAACAACTACGATTATAACAAAGCTGTATATTTAATGAGCGAATTTGAAATGTTGGAAAATGGTTTCTTTATGATAAAAGAAGATGCTAGTTACACATCTCCCATCGCAACCATGTTTTACGAATATTACGAGAACCCAGAACAATTGAAAGAAAAATTAGAGGCCGATAAAGAGCAAATTCAATGTATAGTTTCTAACGGATTTTATGATAAGGAAATTGCATTTGGACAGACGCAAAAACCCAAACTTTGGGATTATGCAGATAGTGTCGATTCTATTAAATTTTTATTATCAATTTGACCAAAAAATTATTGAATTCTTACCAAAAATTATTCAATAAATTAGGACATTTGTTTCCTAAAATTTTTACTCAAGCAATGAAACCCTAAACAATTAAATTTTCATTAATTGTACTCCGCAATGGTGTATTTTAAATATTTAGGGTCACATCACACAGTTTAAAAATAAAAATAAACAGATGAAAAAACACAACTTTAGTGCAGGGCCATGCATTTTGCCTCAGGAAGTTTTACAAAAAGCATCTCAGGCCATTATAGAATTAGACAATAGTGGGTTATCCTTGATAGAAATATCACACCGTAGCAAAGCATTTGTGGATGTTATGGAAAAAGCCAGATCTCTAGCTTTAGAATTGCTTGGTTTGGAGGGAAAAGGGTATAAAGCTTTGTTTTTACAAGGCGGTGCCAGTACACAGTTTTTAATGGTTGCTTTAAACTTATTGGAAAAAAGAGCAGGATATTTAAACTCTGGCACATGGGCCAATAAAGCTATGGCCGAAGCTAAAATTTTTGATGATATCTATGAGTTGGCTTCTTCAAAAGATGCCAACTATAACTATATTCCAAAAGGGTATGATATTCCAGAGGATTACGATTATTTTCACTGTACCTCAAACAATACCATTTTTGGAACACAAATGAAGTCGTTTCCAGATTCTCCTATCCCAATGGTATGTGATATGAGTAGCGATATTTTTTCACGTTCGCTCGATTTTTCAAAATTCGATTTAATATATGCCGGAGCTCAAAAAAATATGGGCCCTGCTGGAACAACCTTAGTTGTTGTTAAAGAAGATATTTTAGGCAAAGTATCCCGAAAAATTCCTTCTATGATGGATTACAAAAAACATATTGCTAGTGGTAGTATGTTCAACACCCCTCCAGTTTTTGCTGTTTATACCTCAATGTTAACTTTAGAATGGTTGAAAAAATTGGGAGGCATAAAAGCGATTGAAGAAGAAAACGAAAAGAAAGCACGTTTAATCTATTCTGAAATCGACCTAAACCCTTTATTTAAGGGATTTGCCGTCAAGGGTGATCGTTCTAACATGAATGCTACATTTACCCTAGAGAACGAAAATTTAAAGGAAACCTTTGAAACCATGCTAAAAGATGCAGGTATAAACGGACTTAATGGTCACAGAAGTGTTGGCGGATACCGTGCTTCAATGTACAACGCCCTACCTTTGGATAGCGTGAAAGCTCTGGTAGAAGTCATGAGTGAATTAGAAAGTAAAGCTTAAAAACAGTTTATAGCAAGTAACCTCCGTTTAAAGTGTTTAGTTGCTTATTCAAACTTTAAAAATAAAATTTAATTTTTAGGTTGAACTATTAATCGTTCAACGAACTTTTAACTGTCAACCTTTAACTCTTTACATAAAAAATGAAAGTATTAGCAAACGATGGAATTTCCAAAAGTGGTATCAATGCTCTAGTAAAAGCAGGGTATGAAGTAATTACTACTACTGTAGCGCAAGAACAATTGGCTAATTATATAAACGAGAATAGTATTACTGTTCTATTGGTTCGAAGTGCAACAACAGTTCGCAAAGATCTAATTGATGCTTGTCCTACTTTAAAAATTATTGGTCGTGGTGGTGTAGGTATGGATAATATTGAGGTAGAATATGCCCGTGAAAAAGGCCTACATGTAATCAATACCCCAGCGGCATCTTCCCATTCTGTTGCCGAATTGGTTTTTGCTCATTTTTATGGTTTGGCCCGTTTTTTACATAATTCAAACAGAGATATGCCTTTAGAGGGTGATACCAATTTTAAAGGTTTAAAGAAAGCCTACGCCAAAGGGGTAGAACTAAAAGGAAAAACACTGGGTGTTTTAGGTTTTGGGCGTATAGGTCAAGCCACTGCCAAAGTAGCGCTTGGTGCAGGAATGAAAGTTATTGCCTTCGATCCGTTTTTAGAAAAGGCTAATTTAGAATTAGAGTTCTTTGACGGACAAAAGGTAAACTTTGAAATTGAAACCATCACTAAAGAAGAGGTATTAAAGCAAGCGGACTTCATTACACTTCACGTACCATCTCAAAAGGACTATGTGATTGACGAAGCCGAATTTAACATCATGAAAGATGGTGTTATCCTGGCTAATGCGGCACGTGGTGGCGTAGTTAATGAGGTGGCTCTGGTTAAAGCTATAGAAAGCGGTAAAGTTGCAGGTGCAGCTCTGGATGTGTTTGAAAAAGAACCAAAACCTGAAATTCAATTGCTAATGAACGCTTCATTATCGTTAACACCACATACAGGTGCTGCAACCAATGAAGCTCAAGACCGTATTGGTACCGAACTAGCTTCGCAAATTGTAAGCATATTAGGTTAACAAATAAATACCATAAATAACCATCTTGGTTATAAGATTGCCCTAACTGTAAATGTTAGGGCTTTTTGTTAAAAGCCCTTTAAAAATAAGTTTATAAGGTACAATTTTTGTAACTTTATGTTGTATGAAACTACAATACTAAAGTATAGTTCAATCCATTACAGAGACAACTCACTTAATCGAATTTCTACAATCTGTAAATTAATTTTATTTTGTTCCTGTAAAAAATAGAAATATGAAAAATTCAATTCTACTTTTATTTACCCTTGGATTAATCATTGGCTGCAATACAGCAAAGCCTGTATCTTCCAACAACAATTTGACTGAACAGGATTTGTTAAAGCCTACCAGTGATACAGTTACCATAACCAATGATGAATTGGAATATGAAATTATAATAATAGAACCTGGATTCAATGCTTGGTTAATGAGTATGGCAAGGCCAGAAGGCTACTATTCTAAAAGTTTTTTGGAAAACAGAAATTACCTCTATGTTACAGAATGGAACCAAAGAGTGCTTCAACCACAGCGGTATAATCCCAATCTTTATGAGCTACAAATAGATTATAGTCCTAATATTGATTATGGCTATGAAGTAAATTACAAATTATATAACTATTTTATTTATTTTCAATTGACTTACAAACAACGATTAGGTCCATTTGTCCCTAGAATTTAAATCTGTTTTTCATATTTTTGCTCTTCTAATTTTATAATGTGGAAAAATTAAAAAGTCGTTGGGACATAAATAAAAATTGGCAATTTGTTTTCCTGTTGTTGGGAATAGTTGGTTTGGGATATTCTTCCTACAAATTATCCTTGCTATTCTTAAAAGATGAACATATTGGTTTTGTTTTTCTTTTAAGCCTCTTCTTCTTTTTTATATTGTTAAAAATTGTTTTAAAGCTTTTCGATAGACTTCAAAAAAAATGGAAGGTAAACTACAGATGGGAACTCATAAATATTTTCTTTGTATTTGCCATTACTGGGTCTTCTTCTGTTTATGTAGGAAGACCAATAATTAAGTTACTAGGTATTACTAAAGAGAATTTACCCGCTTTTGCCTATTGGACATTATATATTTTAATAGGCTTTATTTTTTATCAAGTTTTATTGGTCTTGATTGGTTGGTTATTTGGACAGTATCAATTTTTCTGGAATTTTGAAAAGAAAATGCTTCGTAGAATTGGTTTTAAACGATTGGTTGATTAATGCATAATTTAAGGCAACATATTGCATTTAAGTTATTAACTGTATTTATTATAGTTATATTTTTAACCCCAACAGCGCTTAAATTTATACACATATTCAACCATCATACCCATAAGGTATGTAATGACGAAACGTCTACCCATATTCATCAAGTAGATTTAGACTGTGTCTTTTTAAAATTCCATCTCAGCAAAAACTTTACAACTTCTTCATTTGAAGCAAATCTTTTTTGCGAAAAGCAAACTCTACAGTTAATTGTATTACACTATATTTTTTTAAGTGATTTTCAACAACTTCACTTTTCACTTCGAGGGCCTCCACAAATTAATTTGACATAAAAACTTATTGGACACTGCTCCAAAACTTTTTAATTAAATTAATTTAAAATTTTATAGTAATGAAAAACATAGTATCCATTTTACTATGTCTGGTATGGTTTTCCTTAAAAGCACAAAACCATATTACCGGACATATTGTAGATGCTCACACAAAACAATCCATAGAAGCCGCGAATATTTATTTTCCACAGTTGGAAAAAGGAAGCTCAAGCGATGCTGAAGGCTTTTTTGAACTTAAAAACATACCTAACGGAACCCACAACGTCATTGTCTCTTTTATAGGATACGAAACCCAGTCGCTTAATCTTAAATTTCCATACGACGCTGTTTTAAATATTGAGTTAACACATTCAGCCATAGAAATGGAAGGCATCATTATATCTACCCCTTTTCATAAATTACAGAGTGAAAATGTAATGAAAGTCGAACAACAAAGTGTAAACGATCTAAAAAAGCAAGGTGCCATAAATTTATCGAGTGGTATTTCAAACGTTGCTGGTGTGGAAAGCATTACTACAGGCTTAAGTATAGGAAAACCTGTAATAAGGGGACTTAGCAGTAATAGAGTTTTAGTATATAATCAAGGTGTCCGTTTAGAAAACCAACAATTTGGCAGCGAACATGGTTTAGGGCTAAGTGGCTACGGAAATGAAAGTATCGAGATTATTAAAGGCCCAGCTTCCTTACTTTATGGTAGTGATGCCTTGGGTGGCGTGCTCTATATCAATCCTGAAAAATTTGCACAAGCCCATACTACAGAAGCTGATGGAGCGGTGAATTATTTTAGCAATACTCTTGGTTACACTACCAATGCAGGTATAAAACAATCTGGTGAACATTTCAAATTTATATTTCGGAGCGGTGTGACTGAACATGCCGACTATAAAACAGCGAGTTATCGTGTAACCAACACGCGCTTTAGGGAAACAGACTTTAAAGTTGGCTTGGGATATCAAACTACCAACTTTAAAAGTGAGTTGCGATACAATGCAAACGAATCGAAATTAGGTATTCCAGAAGATCTAGGAGAACAATCGAAACTTAGAACGCCTCTACTGCCCTATCAAGGGATTGTAAATCATGTTTTAAGTTCAAAATCGACTATTTTTTTGAATGACTCGAAAATAGATATCAATTTTGGATTGTTATACAATGATAGAAAGGAATTTGAAGAAGAGCACCACCATGACGAAGAACACGAAGATGAAGAGCATGAAGATGAAGAACATGAAGGTGAACACATGGAGAATGAGCTTCTAGAAGCAGCCCTACATATGAAATTAAAAACCTTAAACTACGATGTAAAATACCATTTACCAGAACTTGGTAAGTTTGAAACTATTATCGGACTTCAAGGTATGACACAAAGCAACACCAACTACGGTGAAGAAACATTAATACCTAATGCAACAACCAATGATATTGGCGTTCTTGCAACATCCCACATCCATTTTGATAAAATAGACATTCAATTGGGGGCTAGACTAGATAACAGGAAGATAAATGTCGATTCTGGTATTTCAAAAAGCTTTAACAGTTTTAATGGCGCTTTGGGTGCCAAAACTAATATAATGGATAACCTAATTGCAAGAGTTAATTTAGCCACTGGCTTTAGGGCTCCTAATTTAGCCGAACTAACATCCAATGGCACTCACGAAGGCACAAACCGTTATGAGATTGGTAACGAAGACCTTAAAAACGAAAAAAATGTACAAATAGATGTCGCACTGGAATACAAAAGTGACCACCTAGAACTTTTTGCCAATGGATTTCACAACACGATAAGTGATTATATTTTTTTATCGCCCAATGGGAATGTTATTGACGAAGACCCCGTTTTTGTATATCTGCAGGACAATGCCAAATTGTATGGTGGCGAGATTGGTTTTCACCTACACCCCCACCCGTTGGATTGGCTCCATTTTGAAAGCAGTTTTGAAACTGTTACCGGAAAGCAAAACAACAATCGTTATTTACCCTTAATTCCTGCCAATTCGTTAAGCAATATACTTCGGGCTGAATTTGACAATACATGGCTGAATACCGGGTATGTATTTATAAAACACAAATTCACATTTAGTCAAAATAAAGTAAGTGATTTTGAAACCCCTACAGCTGCTTATGGTCTATTAAGTGCAGGATTGGGAGGAACGATTACGGTATTTAAAAACAATATGGAGATTATGCTATCTGGGACGAATCTAACTAATAAAAGTTATATTCATCATTTGTCCCGATTAAAATCCGATGGTCTTTTTAATATGGGCAGAAATTTTAGTTTAGGTATAACCTATAGACTATAACTTTTAGGGAGGTTGATTAGAAATTAATTGATTCTTAATCCTGAAAAATAAAATTTTAAGATCCCAAAACAACAGTTCGATAAGCTCGATACGACATTTTGGGAATAATATTATTTTTTAATTATTTCAATCGGCCTCCTTATAGCTTTTTGGTCTATAAAAAACATATGTATATAACCACATTAATGTAAATGTTGGTATCACATCAAACCCAGGCAAGGCTTCTTCTATAAACGTAATTACTCCAGCAATTTTACCTGGTTTTCCTTTATAAAGTTTGGTCATTATCCAACCTGAAAGGGGTGCCCAAACAATATCGGAGAACTCTCCTATACCAGGTATAACAAAAGAGAGGTAACCCATGGCGTCACATAAAATGCTCAATACTAATATTTTATATTTGTTCATAATATTATACTAGAAATATTCTAAAACCCTATTTGCCTATAAGTTTTAAAAACTCATTACGAGTTTCTATCTTTTCAAATTGCCCTCTAAATCCTGAAGTTGTAGTTATTGAATTTTGTTTTTGAACACCCCGCATCATCATACACATGTGTGAGGCTTCAATAACTACAGCTACGCCTTGGGGTTTTAGGGTGTCATTTATACAATCCAATATCTGTTCCGTTAATCGTTCCTGTACTTGCAATCGCCTTGCAAAAACATCAACAATCCTAGGCAACTTGCTTAAGCCTACAATATGCCCGTTTGGGATATAAGCGATGTGCACTTTTCCAAAAAAAGGTAACATATGATGTTCGCAGAGGGAATATAATTCAATATCCTTAACAATAACCATTTCATTGTAAGACTCTTTAAACATGGCACTTTTAAGAATTTCAATAGGGTCTTGGTGATACCCTTGTGTTAAAAACTGCATGGCTTTTGCTGCTCGTTCGGGTGTTTTTAAAAGTCCATCTCGTTTAACATTCTCACCCAAGTCTTCAATAATACTTTTATAGCGGTTCTTCACATCATCGGTGACCTGCATATTGTATTCCTCAAATTTCTTATACGGCATAACTTTCTTTTTTCTAGCTCTCAATATAGACATTTCTTTGCTTTTATTGTTTAAATAGTCCTTAAACAGGATATTTTTTAAAAGATATATACACAACATTGTTCAAGACAAGTTAAAATATTAAATTCACCCTTTATTTAAAAGATTTATGATAAAGGCAACAAACATCCATAAATATTTTGACAACTTACATGTGCTAAAAGGTGTTAACCTAATGGTTAACAAAGGGGAAATTGTGTCGATTGTTGGGGCTTCTGGTGCTGGTAAAACAACATTATTACAAATTTTAGGCACCTTGGATAAAGCTTCAAAAAATGAAGATTACAATCTTGAAATCAATGCCACTGAAATTAAATCGCTTAGTGATAAAAAACTGGCAAAGTTTAGGAACGAACATATTGGGTTTATTTTTCAATTTCATCAATTATTACCCGAGTTTACCGCTTTAGAAAATGTTTGCCTCCCAGCCTTTATAAAAGGCACAAAAAAAATAGAAGCTGAAAAACGTGCCAAAGAACTATTGAATTTTCTTGGCCTTGAAGAGCGTCACGACCACAAACCCAATGAACTATCTGGTGGAGAGCAGCAACGTGTGGCCGTAGCTCGGGCCTTAATTAATAATCCCGATTTAATTTTTGCCGATGAACCTTCAGGTAATTTAGATAGTGAATCTGCAGAAAATCTACACCACCTTTTTTTTAAACTTCGAGAAGAATTTGGACAGACCTTTGTTATTGTGACCCACAATGAAGAACTGGCCAACATGGCAGATAGAAAGTTAGTGATGGTAGATGGTAACTTTGTTTAATTCATGTTTATTCTTGAAACCAAAAGGCTATTTTTAAGAGAATTTCAACTTAGTGATGCTGCGTTTTTATTCGAGCTTAATCAAAACCCTAAAGTTTTAAAATATACAGGCGATGTTCCTTTTGCATCATTAGATGAGGCAAAAAATTTCATTAAAAATTATACGGACTATAGCAAATTTGGTGTTGGTAGGTGGATTATGATTGAAAAACAATCCTACAAAGCTATTGGTTGGTGTGGGCTGAAAAATCATAATAAACACTTTATCGATTTAGGATTTCGACTTTTAGAATCATATTGGAATTTAGGTTATGCTACCGAAGCCGCAAAAGCTTGTATTGATTATGGGTTTTCCAAATTAAATTATACGGAAATAATTGGAAGAACCATGAAAGCTAACTTTGCTTCACAAAAGGTGCTAGAAAAGTTAGGTTTTCAATATTCCCATATAGAACAAGTTGATGGGCTGCACGAAGCCATGATTTACACCCAGCAAAATGACAAAAAATGAATTAAAAGACTTTCTAGACACTAAAGTAAGGCAATACAATAATCCAAAGTTTATTGAGAGTGACCCTATACAAATTCCGCATCTATTTACCCAAAAAGAGGATATTGAGATTGCTGGTTTTTTAACCGCTTCTATAGCTTGGGGCAATCGTAAAAGTATTATTACCAATGCCAAACGGCTAATGGACTTACTTGATAATGCCCCTTTCGATTTTGTGATGTACCATTCACCAAAGGATTTAGAAACGTTAATTCACTTTGTACACAGGACATTTAATGGAGATGACTGTAAACAATTTATTAAGTCATTACAGCATATTTATAAAAATCACAACGGGTTGGAAAGTATCTTTAACACAAATGCCAAAAAGGATTCGCTACAACATGCCATTTCAAATTTTAAATCTGTATTTTTTGAAATTGAGCATTTACCAAGAACCCAAAAACACATTAGCGATCCACTAAAAAATTCTGCGGCCAAGCGCATCAATATGATGCTCAGATGGTTCGTGAGAAGGGATAATTCCGGAGTAGATTTTGGAATTTGGAAAAGCTTGTCTCCTAAACAGTTATCCTGTCCATTGGATGTGCATTCTGGTAATGTTGCCAGAAAGCTAGGCTTACTAAAAAGAAAACAAAATGATGCCAAAGCACTTTATGAACTGGACCAAACTTTGAGACAGCTAGATCCTAGCGATCCTGTTAAATATGACTTTGCACTGTTTGGTTTAGGCGTTTTTGAAGGGTTTTAATAAATGTTAAGGTATGTTAATTCTTTTATGTGCATAACTAAAAGCTATATTTTTAGTTTACTAAACTAATTTACACCTAATACAATGCGAAATTTATTTCTTTCCCTATCACTTATATGCTACTTAAGCAATGCCCAAAGTCGAAAAATACCAATAGATACAGTAGTTGTAACATCACACAGTACAACCATAAAGGGAGTAGATATTCAATATACAGCAACAACAGGAACACAACCTGTTTGGGATTCCAATGGCGATCCTATTGCAACCTTAT
The DNA here is from genome assembly GCF_022662175.1 of Aestuariivivens marinum. Taxonomy (GTDB): domain Bacteria; phylum Bacteroidota; class Bacteroidia; order Flavobacteriales; family Flavobacteriaceae; genus Aestuariivivens; species Aestuariivivens marinum. The sequence continues at coordinate 184,705 of NZ_JAKMCR010000002.1, forward strand.
TTTACACCTATTACCAACGTAACAATATTAATAACAAAGACAATAGGCCACTATTAATTTCTTTTAATGGCGGTCCTGGATCAGCATCGGTTTGGATGCATATAGCATATACGGGGCCAAAAATTTTGAATATCGATAGTGAAGGCTACCCCATTCAGCCCTATGGCATAAAGGACAATCCCAATTCTATCTTAGATGTTGCAGATATTGTGTATGTTAATCCTGTAAATACAGGCTATTCCAGAATGCTTCCAAACAAGGAAGGCAAACTTCCTGAAAGAGAAACTTTTTTTGGCATCAATGCCGATATAAAATACCTAGCCGAATGGATCAATACTTTTGTTTCCAGAAACAACAAATGGACATGCCCTAAATACATTATTGGAGAAAGCTACGGTGGAACACGGGTAATGGGATTGGCCAATGCCTTGCAAAATAACCAATGGATGTACTTAAATGGGGCTATTTTGGTATCGCCTGCAGACTATAAATTGTACAGTACCAGCCAACCGATTTATTCTGCCTTAAACCTCCCCTATTTTACGGCAGCAGCCTGGTACCAAAAGGCATTACCAAATGCCTTACAACAAAAAGATTTGTTAGAAGTTTTACCCGAAGTAGAAAACTATGCCATAGAAACGCTTATGCCTGCTTTGGCCAAGGGTGGTTTTATTTCAGATGCTGAAAAGCAAGACGTGGCCAAAAAAATGGGTTTTTACTCTGGACTGAGTGAAACTGCCATTTTGCAGAATAATTTAGATGTTCCAACCCCCTTTTTTTGGAAGGAACTCTTAAAAGATAAAACAGGACAAACCATAGGACGGTTGGATTCCAGATATTTGGGTATAGACAAACGCGAGGCTGGTGATTCACCTGATTACAGTCCAGAATTAACCTCATGGTTGCACTCTTTTACCCCAGCCATAAACTACTATATAAAGGAACATCTTAATTTTAAAACCGATATAAAGTACAATATGTTTGGCGATGTACATCCTTGGGATAGACGCAATGACAACACCAGGGATCAATTACGACAGGCTATGGCACAAAACCCCTATTTAAAGGTGCTTGTACAATCGGGGTATTACGACGGGGCAACAACCTATTTTGCAGCTAAATATACCATGTGGCAAGTAGACCCCAGTGGAAAAATGAAAGACCGTTTTACGTTTAAAGGTTACCGAAGTGGCCATATGATGTACCTAAGGCAGGAGGATTTGTTATCTGCAAACGACGACCTAAGAGCTTTTATTAAAACCTCTCTCTCCAATGGAAAACCAGCTAAATATTAAAGGGTATGAATTATTTTAGTCAACACATGAGGAAGTCGTAATAATTTTAAGCAAATGGAAATTAAAATTAACCTATTTGAAGACCAATTTCAAAGATTAGCTTCGAAAGAAGGGGTTGAACTTAAGAAAGAATATGAGCCTAGTTATTCAAAGTTAATTACTTTTATGCCAGGAGCTGATTATAATGAAGATCTAAGAGTAAAAACTTTACTATTGAAAATACCTTACAAAGAACAAATGATTTCCGTTGAGTACAAAGTTGGTGATGCCCAGTTAGGACTATTTAGCTGCTATTTTAAGAACGGTATCACGATAAGTGATTTCAAAATTGATTATAGAAGTCATTTTTTGAGGCTTATTTTCAAAAATAAAAAAATACTAAGAGTCAGATCAGAAGATAAAAACTTAAAACGGTTCTTAGAAAACAGACTAATAGAAAACGATTTAGAAACTATTGCAAGAGAAAGTTTGTTCACACCCGAAATTGAGGGAGTAAAAAATGAAAACTACCTGATATCTGCCTTTTACACATTGTCATTCGAAGACAAAGAGAAGGTCCTTGAGCCAATGGTTGAATTGTATAAGGATATTATTGATTGGGCCTTGGACTAAAAACTATTAATAACAAAGATGGCTAGAAGTAATTGCTAGTTCCAACCTACTTTGAAATCCCAAAGGATTTTTACACAACAAATCCGTAGCCAAAAACTTCAACACTAATTAAAAAATAGTATTTTTACAATAGTATTAATATACATAATTATGAAAAAACTTTTACTTGGGATAGCTATTTGTTTGTTTTTTAGCGTACTAACAAACGCCCAAATTTATATGTATGGCACTACATCTGAAGGTGGAGCCAATGGATTAGGAACCATTTACAGGGTAAATAAGAATGGACAAAATTTTCAAAAACTTTATGACTTTTCGAATTCTACTGGTGGCGCACCTTATGGCGGTATGACTTTGGCTAATAATGGAAAATTATATGGATTTACTACTCAAGGTGGCCAAATTGTCAATTCTGGAGCTTCTCTTGCCTTAGGTACATTTTTTCAATTTGATCCTTTAACCAATGCTTATACAGTGATCGAGTATATAGATGATCAATCAGGAATTGGAAATACATTTAACAACAGTCCAACATTAGCGGCTAATGGATTGTTATACTTTGCTAGTGAAAATAATGGCCTAGGAGGAACTGAGGGAGTATTATCCTCCTTTGATCCCTCTACAGCTACTTTTTCCGTTCTGGATACTTTTTTAACCACAACTACGCCAAAATTTGGACAACCAAAGTCAAAACTTTTATATGCTTCGGATGGTAATCTTTATGTTACCACCTACAATGGAGGAGGAGGTAATGGGGCCATTGTTAAATATGATATAGCACTCGATCAATTATCTGTAATTCATAGTTCTTCAGGGCCAACAAATGGTAGTGGTACCCCAGAAGAGTACTACCGTGCAGTAAACAACCCTTTATATGAGGCGTCAAACGGAGTGCTATATGGAGCTTCTAGAGAAGGAGGTTTAACTTTTAGTCAAGGTATGGTATTTAAAATAAACAAAGATGGTACGGGTTTTCAAAAGATTAAAAGTTTTAGTTCTGGTCTTGAAAACCTTGGTTGGTATCCGGAAGGAGGCTTTGTTGAAAAAAATGGATTGCTTTATGCCACAACAGTTCAAGAGGACGCTGAAGATGTAAACTCAGGAACCATTTATACAATAGATATCAGTAACAACACCTTAAATTTCATCTACACTTTAGATTTAGAGGGAGCCCAGCCACAAGGCACCTTTGTTGAGTCTTCTAATGGGAGGCTTTATGTAACGTGCAATGGTGGACCAATAAACACCGGTAGCCTAATTGAACTTAATCCGCTAAACACTAGTGTAACAGAAAGACATACGTTTGGTACAGCTAATGGAACTAAACCAAAACATAATGAGCTCGCTATAGTCGATTTTTCTTCTTTAAGTATTGATAAATCATCTTTATTAAACAATAGTATTAAAATTTACCCTAACCCAATGAAAGATGTGATTAATATAACCGTTGAAGATTCAAATCAAATTGAAACTATTAAAATTTTAGATTTAAAAGGAGCAGAATTGTTTATCGATAATTCTAAGGAAAACAAAAATGCTATTAATACATCTTTCTTGTCTTCTGGTATTTATTTACTTTCTGTACAAACAAACTTCGGAAACATAACTAGAAAAATTGTAAAAGAATAACTAAATATTAACAAAGAACCCAAGTAAAAACTAAGTGTTTTTTAAACTAATTTAGATACTATCGCGTAAAGTATCAGTAAAATATCATTCACCAAAAAAAGCCTGCTGAAGTTAATATCAACAGGCTTTAATTTTATCAACTGTTAAATCTAACCTTTTAGCCAGGCTTTGCGTAGGCTCATTTGGGTGTCTGTAGCATCCGCTTTTTCAATTAAGCCCTCACCCATAGTATAGCCTTGTGTGGTGGTGGTTTTAATAACAACTTCCTCTCCTTGACGCTCCAACTTTATCTCAACATCCTTACCAGGTTCCCACATATAGACCTCTTGCAATAACTGGTTGGCATTTTGTAAAGTGAGTTCCTTACCATCTATAGACTTGATAACATCATTAGCCTGTACACCTTGCTCGACCCAAAAACTGTTTTCCAAGGCCATTTCAGTAAAAAATATGGTGCCGTCTTGGGGATTACCACTTACAATAGGCATTCCGTTCATTAAAATGTAATTGGCCTCTATTTGGGTTTCACCAACTTCCAAACCAACCTTTTCGAAAAAAGTATTATAATCTATAGGAATATCACCAATAACGTGATCGTTGAAAAATTCACCTATAGAAGGATAGGTCATGGCCACGATTTCATCTATAAGTTTGTCATCTTCAAAAGGTTTGTTTTTTCCATATTTATTGGAGAGTTCCTTCATTAAGGATAAAATACCTCTTTGACCATGACTTTCCTCACGCATTAAAATATCAATACACATACCAATTAAGGCTCCTTTTTGGTAAACATTTAAATATTGGTCTTTATAAGGTTGTTTCAACACGTTTTCACTCATAATGGTAAAGCTCATGGCATCATTCATTTGCCTGGAAGCCTGAATCTTTCCCATAATCTTATTGTAAAACTCATCTGTTTCAACCAAGCCTTGATTGACTTGGAACAGGGTCGCAAAATACTCGGTAACACCTTCGTACATCCACAAATGCTTAGAAAAGCTAGGGTCGTTATAATCAAAGTAATGCACATCTTCAGAATGCACACTTAAAGGTGTAACAATATGGAAAAACTCATGCGAAACCACATCAATCATACTGCTTGCCAAAACTTCTTCTGGTATGTTTTCTGGCATAACCACCACAGTGGAGGTATGGTGTTCCAATGCTCCAAAACCTTTTGGAGAATCTTCCTTACCTTCTGATAAATACAAATAAATATCGTATCGAGGCGTGCTGTTAATGTCTCCCAAATACGCTTTTTGTGCCTGCATCATCTTAAACATGGTTTCCTTAAGCGACTTTGCCGAATGCACCTTATTTGGTGAATAGACACTTAGAACAATCTTTATGTCTCCTACCTGAAACTCTTCAACATCCAAGTTACCATACATCATGGGGTTATCGGTAATTTCGAAATAGCGGTTTGCTATATACGAACTTGTTTCAAACCTTCCATCTTCACTGGCTATGGACCCCATCTTCTGTAAAGCTGAGGTACGTATAAACCCTTTGGGTGCTGTAACATCCAATTTATACTGGTTATTTTTTAACACATCAAAATAGCCAATAAAACCATGTAGGTTTAATACATAGTTTTCTGGTTCAATATTTGTCCCTGCTGGTGAAAAAGGGGTTTCTTTACCTATACCACCTTGTTCCTCAATATCGTAAGTATCGTTAACCCAATAGGTAATCTTATCCAATTTTTTGGCATCATTAATAGACCATGAATTCGTATCTATTTTGTCAACCTGCATTTCATTACCATTATAATCGAAAGCCTTAAAAGCATCAACATACTTTCCATAATTACCTATGGCATAAGTTCCTTGTATAACTTTTGGCAATCTGTAAACTACTGTTTCTTTGGTAAAACGTCCTGGATTAATGCTTACTGGCACTTTATCATCTGCTACTTTATCTAAATGTATTGCAGAAACAATTGGTGTGTTAACAGCTAAATCGTTAGCTATATTTTTAGTTCCTCCACAGCCAATAAAGACCATACCAACAATAACAAGGCTTAAAAATCTAGTATTCATATTGATTTTATTAAATATTTTTTAAGTGACGCTAAAAATACCATTATGTTACTCCTAATTTTCATAAGGTTATGTTAAATTCGCAATATGTCACATCCTTTAGTAAGCGTCTTAATACCGTTTAAAAATACTGAATCTTTTCTTCCAGAATGCATACAATCAATAATAAACCAGACCTATAAACATTGGGAAGCATTAATTGTTGACGATGGGTCGACTGATAAAAGTTTTAAGGTCGTTGAACAATATGCTAAAAAAGATGAAAGAATAAAACTGTTAAGAAATAATGGAGAAGGTATAATTCAAGCGCTACAACTTGCTTTTAAATATGCAAAAGGGACTTTTATAACCCGAATGGACAGTGATGATATCATGCCGAATAACAAATTGGAAGTCTTAACCAAATTGCTCATGGAATATGGCCAGAAACATGTCGCTGTAGGACAGGTTAAGTATTTTAGTAAGAATGGCGTTGGACCAGGTTATAAAAGCTATGAGAAATGGCTAAATAATTTAGTTCAAACTGGTAGCAATTATACCGAAATCTACAAAGAATGTGTTATTCCGTCGCCTTGTTGGATGGTTTATAAAAGTGACTTAATAGCTTGTGATGCCTTTAATCCTGATATTTATCCTGAAGATTACGATTTAACATTTAGGTTTTACAAACATGGCTATAAATGCATTCCTTGTAACCAAATATTACATTATTGGCGTGACTACAGTACCCGAACTTCAAGAACTCACATCCATTACGCATATAACCATTTTACAACTTTAAAAACAAAGCACTTTATTGATATTGATTATAACGTAAATAAAACTTTAGTCGTTTGGGGTGCAGGCAATAAAGGTAAAATAGCCGCCAAAATATTTTTAAAACGTGGAATTCCTTTTGAATGGATCTGTAACAACCCCAACAAAATAGGGAAATCTATTTATGGTAAACCCATGCAGCCATTTGATAAATTAAAACAAATTAAAAATTCACAAAGCATTATTACGGTTGCCAATAAAAAAGCACAGAAAGAAATTAGACAATATTTTAATGAGCTAGGTTTAAAACCTGTTAAGGATTATGTATTCTTTTGCTGATTCAAAAAATATTTAAATTAACCTTTTAGGAACAAAAAAAATATGTAGGTTTGATAAATCAATACACGAATGCAGTTTAAACACCCCGAAATTCTATACGCCTTATTTTTACTGTTAATTCCTATTATTGTTCATCTTTTTCAATTACGGAAGTTTAAGAAAGTTGATTTTACAAATGTGGCTTTTTTAAAAAAGGCTATACTGCAAACCCGAAAAAGTTCACAAATTAAAAAGTGGTTGGTCTTAGCAACAAGATTATTGTTGTTTACAGCTATTATAATGGCTTTCGCTCAACCTTTTATGTCTAACTCTTCACATATAGACACCAAGTCCGAAACTGTTATTTATCTTGACAACTCATTTAGTATGCAAGCCAAAGGCCAACAGGGTGAATTGTTAAAACGTGCTATACAGGATATTATCGCCAACGTTCCAGAAAACAAAAACATATCCATATTTACTAACGACGATACGTTTAAAAATACATCTATTAAAAGCATAAAAAATGAGTTGTTACAACTGGATTATTCTGCTAATGCTCTACCAACTAAAGCAGCTTTATTAAAAAGTAATACCTTATTTGAAAAAAATAGCAATAGCATTAAAAACTTGGTGTTTATTTCTGATTTTCAGAAAACCGAAGCTGATTTTATTCCAATTGTTGATTCCCTTACCAATTTACATTTGGTAAAACTCCAACCTGTAAACACGAACAATATTGCTATAGATAGTGTCTATATTTCCAATATAAATGCCTCTACTACAGATCTCACAGTTACTTTAAAAAACACTGGTGTTTCGATTGAAAATTTACCTGTTTCTTTATACAACAACGATAATTTAATAGCTAAAACAGCTGTTGCACTGGACAATATCGTACAAACTCGTTTTTCCTTGCCTAGCAACACCGCCATAAATGGAAAAATTGTTATTGATGATACTTCGCTTGAATTTGACAACACCCTTTATTTTAATATCAACGACAACCAAAAAATAAATGTGTTGGCTATAAACAAGACCAACGACGATTTTTTAAAACGCATCTATACACCCGATGAATTTAACTATACTGAAACCCAAATAAAACAGTTAGATTATAACCTTATTAGCAACCAACATCTTATCATCTTAAATGAATTAGAGTTAATTCCAAATCCTTTGGCTTCAACATTAAAAATATTTGTATCGGAAGGTGGCTCTATCTTGATTATTCCTTCAAATAAAATCCATTTGTCTTCCTACAATGATTTGTTGAGACCATTTAATTTAGCTTTAAATGAAGCCATTCAAAATGAAAAATTTATAACTACAATTAATTATTCACATCCCTTATACAATAATGGGGTTTTTGAAAAACGGGTTAGCAATTTTCAGTACCCTAAAGCCAATAGTTATTATCCGATTACATCTAACATGGGTTCAAATGCGCTACAATTTGAAAATGGCAGTCCTTTTTTAAATACAAAGGATCGTGTTTTTTTATTTTCATCAGCATTAAATGAAGATTATTCAAACTTTAAGAGTTCACCACTTATTGTTCCTACTTTGTACAACATTGGGAAATTCAGTTTAAAAAACCCAGATTTGTATTATACGATAGGTAACGACAACCGTTTTGCTATCGCTGCACAATTACATCAAGATGATATTTTATCTCTAGTGAACAACAACATAAACATCATTCCAAGACAACAAAAGTTTAATAAAAAAGTAGTTGTTAAAACTTTGGAAACCCCTATAAAATCTGGTATTTATACAGTAAAAAACAAAACACAAACCTTATCTAGGGTGAGTTACAATTATAACAGAAAAGAAAGTGATTTAACATTTTTCGACTTGTCCAAAATTAACGGGGTTACTATAAGTAATTCGGTAAACGATGTATTTGATACTATAAAAAGTGATACAAAAATTAACGCCCTATGGAAATGGTTTGTTATTTTTGCACTACTGTTACTCATAATAGAAATGCTCATCTTAAAATACTTTAAATGAACATACTTATAAAGTCTGCCACCATCATAGATCCAAAAAGCGAGTTTCATAACAGCACTCAGGATTTATTAGTTCAAAATGGCTATATTACCAATATTGGCAGTAATCTAAAAAACCCAAAAAACTATAAAGAAATACAGTTAGATAACCTTCATATATCCCAGGGTTGGTTTGATAGTAGTGTGTGTTTTGGTGAACCAGGTTATGAAGAGCGTGAAACTATTGAAAATGGTCTTAAAACAGCTGCGGCCTCTGGGTTTACCACAGTTGTTATGAATTCCAATACAAACCCTGTTATTGATACCAACGCCGATATTGCCTTTGTACTTTCAAAATCGGCCAATCATGCTGTTACCCTTTTACCCTTAGGGGCTCTAACACGGTCTAGTAAAGGTGAAGATTTAGCCGAACTCTTCGATATGAAAATGGCTGGAGCTGTAGCATTTTACGATTATAAAACTGCGGTTACCAATCCTAACATGATGAAGATTGCTCTGCAATACGCTTGTAATTTTGATGGTTTGGTATGTTCATTTCCTCAAGAAAATAAGATTACCAGAAATGGTGTTATGAACGAACAGGTTACCAGTACCAAACTGGGCTTAAAAGGAAATCCTGCGCTTGCTGAAGAACTGCAAGTAGCACGCGATTTATTTTTATTGGAATATGCGGGAGGCAAATTGCATATACCTACCATTTCTACATCTAAATCAGTGGCATTGATAAAAGAAGCCAAAGCTAGAAAATTAGATGTCACCTGTAGTGTAGCCATACATAACCTGTGTTTTACCGATGAAGCCTTAAACGATTTCGACACCAATTTTAAAGTAATCCCACCGTTACGAACCCAAAATGATGTAGAAGCTCTTATTGAAGGACTAAAAGATGGCACTATAGATATGGTCACCAGCGACCATGCACCTATAGACATTGAAGAAAAAAAGGTGGAATTCGATCATGCCAACTATGGTACAATAGGACTAGAAAGTGCTTTTGGCGCCTTACAGACTGTATTGAGCACTAAAAAAGCCATTGAGGTTTTAACTAGGGGAAAGTCACGCTTTGGAATAGAACCAAACCCCATTAAGATAGGACAAGAACTAAATGCTACTCTTTTTAACCCTAATAACACCTACACCTTTAGTGAAAACGATATTAAATCCCGATCTAAAAACGCCATTTTTAAAGGAAGTTCTTTAAAAGGAAAAGTGTATGGTATTATTGCGAATAACAAAATGTATTTAAACCCATAAAAATGAATCAACAAGAGATAAATGAGGGCAAAACATTGGCTTTTGTTAGCTATTTAACCATTATAGGAACCATTATCGCTTATTTTATGAATAACGATAAAAAAAATCCATTCATAGGCTTTCACACTAGGCAATCCCTAGGTTTATGGCTTACCTATTTTGTATTAGGCTGGGTTATAAGTGCCGTGGATAGCTGGTACGCTACCTTGGCTTTTTGGATATTTTTTAGTGTTTTATTCATTTTCGGTATAGTAAGTGCTTTGGGGGGTAAATCCCAGCCTGTGCCACTTTTAGGGGATTTGTTTCAAAAATGGTTTTCTAGGATAGGACAATAAATGGAACACAACACACTTTCTTTGCACCACATTGTTCGAAAGTCCAGTTTAGACGAAAATGCTCCATTACTTATCATGCTGCATGGCTATGGTAGTGATGAAAACGATTTGTTCTCATTTGCATCGGAACTACCAGAAGAACTGTTTGTCATTTCGTTAAGAGCACCATACCCTATGAAGCCTTTTGGCAATGCATGGTACGCCATTAATTTTGATGCAGAAAAAGGTAAATGGAGTGATAATAAACAAGCTGCAGATTCTCGGGACTTAATTGCTAAATTTATAGATGAAGCTGTTGCAAGTTACCCTGTTAACAAGGACAATGTTACCCTTTTGGGTTTTAGTCAAGGTACGATTTTAAGTTATGCTGTGGCCTTAACCTATCCAGAAAAAGTAAAGAATGTCATTGCATTAAGTGGTTACATTAATCAGGATATTATTCCTGAAAACAAAGACACCAGTAATTATTCCCATTTAGCTTTTTATTGCTCCCACGGCAGTGTAGACCAAGTGATTCCCGTAGATTGGGCCAGACAGACCCCTCCTTTTCTAAGCAAGTTGGACATTAATCACCAATACAACGAATTCCCAGTTGGCCACGGTGTGGCGCCACAAAATTTTTATGAGTTTAGGAAATGGTTGGCTAAGCGGATTTAAGTTTTACTAAAGCAAGATAGATTTTTGTTAAAACACCTTTTTTTGAAAGCAAAAAATCCAGATTATCACTGGATTTTATATATAAATCTATACGTTTTCTAATCATTAATTACCAATCGGAAGCCTTCACCATGAATGTTTAGGATTTCTACCTTTTCATCTAGTTTAAGGTATTTACGCAACTTAGCAATATACACATCCATACTACGTGAGGTAAAATAATTATCGTCTCGCCATATCTTGGTAAGTGCTAATTCTCGTGGCATTAAATCGTTTTCATGTAAGGCCAACAAACGAAGCAATTCATTTTCCTTAGGCGATAATTTTATAGGGTCTCCCCCATCAAAACGTAAAAATCGTAACTTCGAATTTAAATCGAAACGACCAATTTTGAATTCAAATTGTTTACTGTCTGATATCGTTTCGGTAGCCTTACGTTGCATAATGGCCTTTATTTTCATTAACAGAACCTCACTGTCGAACGGTTTGTTCAAATAATCATCTGCTCCTACTTTATAGCCTTTAAGAACATCTTCCTTCATGGCTTTAGCTGTTAGAAACACTATAGGAACATCGGTGTTTTTTTCACGTATTTCCTTTGCTAAAGTAAATCCATCCTTATAAGGCATCATAACGTCTAGAATACATAAATCGAAATCATCCTTTTTAAATTTCTCGAAGCCTTCCATACCATTTTTAGCATGAACCACATCGTAATCGTTCATCATTAAATAATCCTTTAAAACGGTTCCAAAATTTGGATCGTCTTCTACCAATAAAATTTTCTTGTTTATTTCTTCCATAGTTATGTAATTATTGGAAGCTTTATGGTAAATGTGCTTCCTTTATCTTTTTCTGTTTCTACTGATACATGTCCTTGGTGGTCATCAACTATACGCTTTACGTATGCCAACCCTAGACCATGTCCTTTTACATTATGTATATTACCGGTATGTTCCCTATAAAACTTTTCGAACACCCGTTTGGCAGCAGCCTTACTCATACCACTACCATGATCTTTAATGCTTAATAAAATATTTGTCCCCACATTTTCGGTAGATACTTCAATCTCCGGTGCTTCTGGGGAATATTTTATGGCATTGTCCAAAATATTAACAATAACATTAGTAAAATGGGTCTCATTGGCCAATACCGATGGTTTTCCAGCATTTAAAGCTGTTTTTATATAGCCTTGCCTGTTTTCAACAATCAACTCTACATGCGTTATAGCATCTTCAATTAAGTCGTGTAGGCTTACCCTGTCCTTACTAATATTAAGTTCATTTTTTTCTAGTTTAGATATTCTTAAAACATTTTCTACCTGGGCATGCATACGCTTATTTTCATCCTTTATCATGTTAAGATACCTCAAAACCTTGCCTTTATCATCAATAATCTTAGGGTTTTTAATCGCATCTAAAGCTAAGTTTATGGTCGCAATAGGCGTTTTAAACTCATGTGTCATATTATTTATGAAATCTGTCTTTATTTGGGATATCTTACGTTGTTTAACCAATTGGAACAAAGCACTGGAATATGCTATAATAATAACCGATGTAAAGATTACTGAGAGTAAAATCATACCTATAATTGATGACAAAATAAACTTTTTGTCATCTGGAAAATTCACTAACAAGCTATAAGTGCTTACGTTATTTTCATCATAAAACATGGGCACACTAAAGGTTGAGGCCTTGTCATATTCAAAATTATCACTCTGTACCTTGGTGGCCAAACCATTACTATAGATAGCAAATTCGAAATCGATATCTATGTCGCTTTCTTTTAACCTTTTAGTAAGCAGATTAAAAACTTTATCTTTTGAAACCCTCTTGTATATTGGATTTCGTTTTGAAATCGCCTTAAAATCTTTTTCAACACTTAGTTTCTCCGCGGTACTTAGAGCTCCACTGTTTATTATACTCACAATATCGGCTTCATTTACTTCGTTTTCAGAAAACTCAATATTGTCATAAATCTCTGTTTTAGAACTGCTAATAATTTTTTTAACATTAACACTATCTAAACCTATGTCAAAGAGCGACGATGATAACTTATAATTTTCTTCCAAAATACCACTTTTGTAAATAAGGGCTTGTTTGGTATCGTTATTTTTTTGGTAAATGAACAACTGGGAAACCGATTGCGAAACTGAAACGGAATCGTTTTCCTTATTTTCACTTATTAGATCTTTAGCCTTTTGGTACTTCTTAAAATACTCTGCCAACTCATCCTCCTGGATTTGGTTGGATACCTTTGCTAATACTCCTTTAACCTTAAAATTAAACCTATCTTCTTCATTAGCTACAGACCCCTTTATATAATAGGCCTGCACAAAAATAATCCCAATTAGGGACAAGCTCATTAAAAGAATTAGTAGGCTAAATATTTTCTTGCTCATCATTCAAATTTAACATTTTAACATTTAGGGCTCATTGCATTTAACCTAACGTTAACAAAAATGTTAAAATTTAAAAGTTATGCTATTTTATTAAGAATTTCATGGTGTATTTCCAATACCTGTTGCTTAGTGTCTTCTAAATCTGTATTTTGAATAACAAAGTCAGATAATTTCACTCTGTCACTGTCCTCCCACTGGTTTTCCATAATAGCTTCGATATGTTCTACAGTAGTATTATCCCTAGATAACAAGCGTTCTATCCTAACCGCCTTTGGTGCCGTAACGGTAATTACAAAATCACAGGACATGTAACCGCTATTTTCAAATAATATAGCGACTTCCTTAATAACGTAAGCGGCATTTTGCTTTAACACCCATTTTTTAAAATGACTTGCTACGCGCGGATGAACAATCTCATTCATTTGTGACAAATAGCTTTTATCATTAAAAATAATACCGGCTATAAAAGGCTTGTTTAATTTATTGTTCTTATAGGCTTGATCACCAAAGAGATCGATAAGCTTTCGCTTAATGACTTTTGATTGGTTCATAAGTTTTTTTGCCTCTTCATCTGCTATATAAACAGGTATTCCTAAATCAACAAATGCCTTAGCTACAGTAGTCTTTCCACTTCCTATGCCTCCTGTGAGTCCAACTATGGTCATTTTAATATAATAAATTCAATATGCTGATTATTAATCTTTACACTCTTAACAAATTGAGATGTTTCCACTAGCTCCGGCACAAAAAAGGACTGTTCTTTACCTATTTTACCATAATCGCAAACTACTTTAAAATCACTTGGTTTTACCGATTTAAAATGCTCTAAACTTGTATAGAACATTACCGTAACCTCTTTTGGAAAGTATTTTATTCGTAAATCGGTTGGTACATTTATAATACTTATTGGTATTTTTAAGCTCCCTTCTGTGAAACGTTCAACTCTAGCCTTTAAATGTATTGATTGATCTGAAAAACGAATATTACCATTTTTTGGCAATTTTAATTTTATTGTTTTATCAATATTCTTTTTTACATCTTCTAACACAAGGGTTTCAGTTTCAATATAGTCAATGGCGCCCACAACATCTTTTGGTCCAATAACTTTAACAGAATCAGGAGTAATGCTAAATCCATTGAATATATCGAACCCTGGAATAAATGTAATATTTGTATTGATTTCTACAGGTATTTTTTTAACTAGATTAACATCATAATTAAATTCCAGTGTATCTGGAAATATATCAATAATCTCAACATTCTTAGCAAAGGTGTTTATACTTAGTCGCCTTGAATTGGACTTTGTCCAGACAAACTTTGAAGAGCCCTCAAAAACATCCTTAGAAAAATCGACTCTAATTTTTGGTCTTGAAAAGTAAAAATCGAGCCATTTAAAACCATAGGCCTTAATTGTGATGTTTAGAATAGAATCTGAATTATCTAAAATCACCTTTTCTTCTGGTACATTAATCTTCTCTATTCTAAACTCCATGGTATTGGTATAGGATTTAGAAAGTTTTGAAAAAATGAGAATAACAAACGCCAAGAACAAAAACAACAAAAACACATTTAGTTGCTTGTTTTGTATTGACCTGAGTAATTTCGATTTAACTTTCCTTATCATGTCTGTTTAAAAAATAAGTTTGGAAAATGTATCTTAGGGTCTTTATTGAATACTTCCAAAGCTAAAGTTGATTTTAAAAATCCGTAACCATAACCTAAAAACTGAATGGCAACAGCTACAACAGCCCATAAAGCAACAAGAATGCTTTTAGTAATTACCAATGCCAAAAGTAAGGCCATAGCAAAATACACCCCGTAAACGATAAATAACCATTCATACCCCAAAAAAAGTAGAAACAAGGCAACAACAAAGCCCATGACAAATAAAGTTGGAAACCAATAGGTGATTTTTTTTGTCCTGGGGTGCCACTGATTTAATATTGGACGCACCATACCAAACTTATGAACTTGAATGTAAAATTTATGCCAAGATATTCTTCTTTTATGATATACATAAGCCTTAGGGATTAGCTTAGTTTTGTAACCTAGATTCCACAATCGAATTGACAGATCGGGGTCTTCTCCAGGATGAATGGTTCCAAAACCTTTTGAATTCTGAAATGCTGCCTTGGAAAGTCCCATGTTGAAACTTCTTGGTTGAAACTTATTCACACTATGCTTATTCCCCCTTATACCCCCTGTGGTAATGAAAGAAGTCATTGAAAAATTAATCGCCTTTTGTAAATTGGTAAAGGAAGGATGCGCTTTGTCTGGACCACCAAAACAGTCCACATAACCTTTTTTTAATTCACAATCAACTTCTTCAAGGTAATTTTCTGGTAATATACAATCGGAATCCAAAATAATAAAGTAATTCCCTCGAGCCCGTTGCATACCATAATTTCTGGAATCACCAGGTCCTGAATTTTCCTTAAAGTAATACGATATATCCAATTTACCACTAAATGTGTCGACTATTTCTTTTGAAGTAATTGTGGAACCATCCTCAATTATAACTACTTCAAAGTCAGTATCTGTTTTAAGAGTTACAAAACTTTGCAAAAGCTCCTGAATTTCATCAGGGCGATTATAAACGGGAATAATGAACGAATACTTTAATTGCATACACAAAAGTAAATGAATTTTTTCATTTGAAAATTCATAAAAAACAAAAGAAAAATTAAAAAGATTAAAGAAATGATTACAAAGTTGAAACTAAATTCTGTAATGTTTTTGTATATAAAATTTAGGTTTTACCAGAAACAACTACCATTACACATAAAAAAGCCACCCCATTGGTGGCCTTAAAATTTAAACATTTATCGCACAAAACGATAGTTACGTTTTACTTTATCCTTCTTATTTTTTTAACTATTCTTCTCCCGTGAAGGTACTCATTACTGCATCACTTACACCCATATTACTGAAGCCTCCATCGTTATATAAATTTTGAAGTGTTATGCGCTTGGTTAAATCACTAAACAGGGTTACCGTATAGTTGGCACAATCTAATGCCGTAGCATTACCTAGAGGCGACATTTTTTCGGCATAAGCAATAAAGCCATCAAAACCTTTTACTCCACTACCGGCAGTAGTTGGCGTTGGTGATTGTGAAATGGTGTTTACACGTACTTTTTTATCACGCCCAAAGAAATACCCAAAACTACGGGCAATACTTTCTAAATAGGCTTTATTATCTGCCATATCGTTATAGTCTGGAAATACACGTTGCGCCGCCATATAAGTAAGTGCCACAATGCTACCCCACTCGTTCATGGCATCCGATTTATAAAGCGTCTGCATTAATTTATGGAAAGACATCGCAGAAACATCGGTTCCTTTTTGAGTCCAATCGTAATTTTGATCTGTGTAATGCCTTCCTTTTCTAACATTAATTGACATACCTATAGAGTGCAACACAAAGTCTAACTTTCCTCCTAAAATTTCCATGGATTGGTCTATTAGGTTTTGTAAATCATCTATAGATGTGGCATCGGCAGGAATAATCTGGGAACCTGTTTTTTCAGCCAGTTCATTTATCTGCCCCATACGCATGGCTACTGGCGCGTTTGTCAATACAAATTGACCTCCTTCTTCATGGACACGTTCTGCCGTTTTCCATGCAATAGAATTAGAATCTAACGCCCCGAAGATAATTCCCTTTTTTCCTTTTAATAAATTGTACATATTTTAATAGTTTATATGTTTATGTTTTTTGGTTTGATCTAAATATTGGCAAAAATACTAAACTTTAACAAATGTTAAAGGTTTAATTTAACAACTCCTTGGCATGAGCAATAGCGGATGAGGATATATCTAAGCCTCCCAACATTTGTGCTATTTCCACAATGCGTTCGTCGTGGTTTAGCTTCACCAAACTGGTTTGGGTAACGTTATTAACATCTTCTTTATAGACCTTAAAATGCGAATGGCCCTTGGCTGCTATTTGTGGCAAATGAGTTATTGCAAACACTTGCATAGTTTTGCTCATTTGCAACATAATTTCAGCCATTTTGTTCGATATTTCCCCTGAAACTCCTGTGTCTATCTCATCAAACATAATGGTTGGCAATTGGATATAGTTTGATAAAACTAATTTTATAGCCAACATAATCCTAGATAATTCACCTCCGGAAGCTGCTTTTTTCAATTCCAAGAAACTCCCTCCCTTATTAGCCGAAAATAAAAAGGACAACTCATCTTTCCCATTGGAAAATAAAGTGCTGGTATAGCTAACTTCAATGTTGAACTGAGCATTGGGCATACCTAGTGTTTTTAAAATCGTCTCCAACTGTTGCTTTAATTCTGGGACAGCTTTCGTACGTTTTTTATGTATTGTATCTGAAATTCTATTGAGCAACTCGAGTTTAATCGCTATTTCTTTCTGTTTTTGTGCAATGGTATCATCTAAATTTTCTGTAATCGAAACCTTATCAGCTAAATTATCACGAATGGTAATTAGTTGAGTTATATCACTTGCAGCATGCTTCAACATTAAATTGTGTAAGGTCTGTAGTTTGGTATTAACTTGTTCCAAACGCACAGGATTAACGTCAAGCGCCTCTTGAAGTAAATCAATTTCACTATAAACATCATCTAAGTCGATTAAACAGCTATGAATTCGTCCTAATAAATCATTATATCTAGAAGATAACCCCGAGAGTTTGCTAAAATTATTTTTTAATTGGGTAAGTGTTTTTATAATGCCTATTTGTTCATCTCCAAGTAGTTGGTAAGATTCTGAAAGTTTTTCTTTAATGTCCTCTACATTGTTTAAGGTTTCGTACTCCTCTTCTAATATTTCCAGTTCGCCATCAACCAATTGGGCTTCAACCAATTCATTCAATAAAAAGGTGTTATAATCGTGTTCTTTAATAGCTTCAGATTTTAGGTTTAATAGCCCCTCTAATTCTTTTTGAAGTGATTTATAAGACCATAACTCCCCTTTATACTTTCCTAAATCAGAAACCGTTCCTGCCAGAGCATCTATAACTTGAAATTGAAATGCATCATCTACAATTTGAAGTGTTTGATGTTGAGAATGAATATCAATTAATCTTTTGCCTAATACCTGCAAACTATTTAGGTTAACCGGTGAATCATTTACAAAGGCACGCGATTTACCTGAAGGCAATATCTCCCTTCGTATAATGGTTTGCTCATCGTAATCCAAATCTTCTTTTTCAAAAAAAGATTTTAAATTGTAGTTGGTAATACTAAAAACAGCTTCAATCACACATTTTTTAGTATCATCTTTTAAACTACTCAAATCTGCACGTTTACCCAATATTAGGGATAATCCTCCCAATAAAATGGATTTACCCGCTCCTGTTTCGCCTGTAATGATGGATAATCCATTGTTAAAATCGACTTTCAGGTTATTGATTAAAGCATAATTTTTAATAGCGAGTGAAACTAACAATGTGATAAAATTGTATTTGGTTAGGAACTAAATATACTAAATGAAATCTTAAAACAGTAAATTGAACTAAAACTTAATATTTGACCATTTACTGGAGTGCATAGGTGCCACTTTTTGAAGTGTTTCCTTAACACTAGCTATGTTAACATTGGGGCCATCGGTAAATATTTGTTCAATTTCATCTGCTTTGGCATCAAAAAATGTTCGCTGCAAAAAAGAATTGGGCCTACTACTGTTCATAGCCTCAAATAACCTTAAGGTAGATGCTATTTCTTCTTTACCCTTTTTAACATTTTCACTCATAACATCTAATCCTAACCGATGATAACGATACATCACTTCCCTGTAAGCAGAAAACGTTGGAGACATTAGATTGTCTATTAAAGCAAATCTACTTTGCAAACCATCTTCCAGTTTCCATCCCTTAAAGTTTTCCTGTTGTGAATAGTTAACAATGGTTTGTGCCTGACTAAAATAGGGATTACCCCCTTGCTTTACAAATGTATCGGCATCCAATCCCAAAATCATATAAATATGAAAGGTCAAAACAGAAATGAGATTGGATTCAAACTGAGTAGGGTTAAACACTAAATTCTGAAATTCTAAATAACGAAATGCAAAATCCCTATCGTTAAAATTATATATTGGTGTTGTAAAAGAAGATCCAAATACTGGTCGTGAGGATTGTATTTGAATAGAGCCTTGAAAGGCTTCACCACTATATTCCGTAATGGTAATAACCATACTGCAGTCAATACGTTCTTGAGGCGAAAAAGCCTTATTGGTCCATTTGGTATTATTGACAAACTCTGTGAGTTGATTTTGTAATGTTTTAAAAATAGATTGATTTGCATTCCCTGTTTGTTGGGCATTAACAACCACGCTGCAATTCAATTCCTGGGAAAATCCATTAAAACTAAAAACAAATAAAAGACAAAATAAAATGTTACGCATGGATATGTTTTAAAATCTCATTAAATAAATCTTGGGCAACTTCGGCTTTATCCTTTAATTGAAACTCCGTTACGTTGTCTTTATTATCTATAAAGGTAACTTTATTTGTATTGTTTTTAAAGCCTGCCCCCTTATCATTTAACGAATTTAAAACAATTAAATTTAAATTCTTTCGTTTTAGTTTGTCTTTTGCGTTTTCTAATTCATTATTGGTTTCTAAAGCAAAGCCTACTAAAAACTGATGTGTTTTAGCTGTTCCCAAAGATTCCAATATATCATTAGTCTTTTCGAGCTCAATAACCATCTCCGAATCATTCTTCTTAATTTTTTGACTGGCTACAGCTTTTGGTTTAAAATCGGCCACTGCTGCAGACAGAATAGCGATATCGGTTTCATTGTAGTACGCATGCACTGCATTGTACATCTCATTGGCACTTACAACATTAAAAACTTGAATAAAGCTATGAGATATTTCCTCATGGGTTGGCCCAGTTATCAAAATAACTTGTGCTCCCAAATTTGCAGCTGTTTTGGCGATTTCAAACCCCATCTTACCACTGGAATGATTAGCTATAAAACGCACAGGGTCTATAGCTTCGTAAGTAGGACCTGCTGTAACAAGTACTTTTTTATCCCTTAAAGGCAATTGATTTAAAATATCGTTTTCAAGAAAAGTAACAATATCTTCTGGTTCAGCCATACGTCCCTCTCCCACTAAACCACTGGCCAATTCTCCACTAGTAGCTGGAATCATGACATTGCCAAAGCTTTTTAGGATTTTAAACGAGCGTAAGGTACTTTCATGTTTATACATGTCTAAATCCATTGCAGGTGCGAAATACACGGGGCATTTAGCCGATAAATAGGTTGCCAATAACAGGTTGTCACAAACGCCGTTTGCCATTTTAGACAAGGTGTTGGCTGTAGCTGGAGCTATAATAAAAAGGTCTGCCCAAAGCCCTAATTCCACATGGTTGTTCCATACAGCGCTATCATCTTCTTCATTAGTAAACGATGAAAAAACAGGATTTTTTGAAAGCGTAGATAAGGTAAGAGGAGTTATAAAATCTTTTGAAGCAGGTGTCATTACCACTTTTACTTGTGCTCCCGATTTTATAAACAAACGGACTAAAGAAGCCGTTTTATAAGCGGCAATACCAGCAGTTATTCCTAACAGTATGTTTTTGCCGCTTAATATTGACATGTTATGGTTTTTACTGGGCGTCTTCCTCAGTATTTCTAAAATAAACTTTTTCCTTTAACCATTCTTGGATAGCTAAAGCATGAGGCTTTGGAAGCTTTTCGTAAAACTTAGACACTTCAATTTGTTCTTTGTTTTCAAAAATCTCTTCGAGACTGTCATTATAAGTAGCAAATTCTTCCAATTTGTCTATAAGTTCTTTCTTAATTTCTGTGTTTATTTGCTCCGCTCTTCTAGAAATAATAGAAATAGCCTCATAAATATTACCTGTCTGCTCATCGATTTGATTTCTATCGTAAGTCATTGTATTAACAGGAGCTTTGGTTTTCTTTAAATCCATTTTTTAATCGCTTTATATATTTTTTGCCTATGGCTTATTTACTTATTTAGTATATATTCTTAAAAATTAACTTTCTGTTTGATACGGTTTTAATTCATTATCAATATCGATTGCCATTCTGTTTACCTCTTCAATGTATTTTGAGTTAGGAAACGAATTTTTAAATACACTAGAGTATTCTTTTCCTTTTTCTAAACGCAACTTTTTGATATGTTCCACATTACCTTGAACCGTTCTTCTTGTTTCATAACTGTTCATAGCCTGTTGGTATACAGCTTCTAACCTAAAATACATGGCTTCTTCACGCAATACAGATCCTGGGAATTCATAAAGAAAATTATCAAATGATTTAATTGCAGCGTCAAAATCAAATGTATATCCTGGAGCTATTTCTGCATATTTCATAGCAATACTAAACGCTTTTTGCTCTAATTTAAATTCCAATTCTTTTACGAGCTTATTAGCTTCATCTAAATATTCGGATTCAGGAAATAAATTGATAAAATTTTGAAGTTTTTCTATAGCCTCAACAGTATCAGTTTGATCTTTTGAATAAACCGGTGAGAGCATATAATAACTTTTTGCACTTAAAAAAGAGGCTTCTTCTAACTTTTCACTTTCGGGATAACTTGAAGCAAATCGTTCAAACTGATACCCTGCAACATAATAATCCCTCATCTTATAGAATGAGTTGGAATACAAATACATTAACTTTTCTGCTTGTGGCTTCCCTCTATAATTAGGTACAATTTGTGCAAAAAGACGATTGGCCTTTTCGTATTTACCTGCATTATACAATTCTTCTCCCATTTTAAATTTTGGGGCTATCTCTTCGGCTTTTAAAACTTTTTGATATTCACTACATGAATTTAATGTCGTGAATGCCAATAATATGTATAAAATTTTCTTCATAGTTTAAAACAGGATGCAAAATTAAGCTATTAATATGGATTTTAAAAAAATATTTTAAACGCTAAAGTAACTGTTGAACAACAGTAACAATAAGGTTTAAATAATATTTAACACTACGAAGTACTATGTTCTTTTATTGCCTTGTAAATAACGAGCTTGGGTGTTTCTTTACTTTCTGCAAAAAAATGACCTTTAATTGTAATCATTAACAAAACGTCCTATCTTCTCCTTTAATTGATGAGATGCTGGTACTAAAGGTAACCTAACGGTATCTTTACATAATCCTAAGGCATCAAATACACATTTAATGCCTGCTGGATTATTTTCTTCAAAAATATAACCAATAACATCCATAAGTTTAAAATGTATACTATAGGACTCCTTAGTTTTGCCCTGCAATCCTAATCGAATCATGTTTGAAAAGTCTTTTGGAAATGCTTGGCCAATTACTGAAATAACCCCTGCTCCTCCAGCCAAAACTACACCTAAGGCTAAATCGTCATCTCCTGATATAACCAAGAAATCTTCTGGTTTATCTTTTAATAATTGTAAATATTGGGATACGTTGTTGCCTGCTTCCTTTACACCTATAATATTTTTAAAATTTTTTGCCAGACGTAAGGTTGTTTCTGGCTCCATATTCTTTGAGGTTCTGCCAGGAACATTATACAATATCAAATCTATCGGACTTGCTTCAGAAATCGCTTTAAAATGTTGATAAAGCCCCTCTTGGGTAGGTTTACTGTAATAAGGGGCTACAGATAAAATAGCATCCATATTACTTAAATCGGTGCTTTTTATTTCCTCTACAACGGCTGCAGTATTATTCCCTCCAATACCCAAAACCATAGGAACCCTTCCTTTATTAGCATTAGTAACAGTTGTAACCACCTCCTGCTTTTCCCGCTTGTTTAAGGTTACACTTTCTCCTGTGGTACCACAAATCACTAGATACTCTGTACCATTTTCAATATTAAAATTAACGATATTGGCCAAAGCCTCATGATCGACACTTAAATCAGATTTAAACGGGGTTACCAATGCCACTCCAGTTCCTAAAAACTTATTGTTCATTTTTAATTTTATTTAATATAGTTAAGTACTTAAAAACTTCTTTTTTAAATACTTTGAATTCATCTAGATGGGTTTTAATTATTAAATCGTTAAGCCTAGTATCTGTTTGTAAAATTCCAATCTTAAATTTTGCATTCGACAAACCTGTAATTAACTTAAGTTCTAATTCATCACTGACATAATAGCTAATCAAAACATCAAACGATTTGTCCAAAAATGCCTGTAATTCAGTATTTTTTATGGTGCCATTCCAGCCTATGTCCTTTGCACTAAAACACAATTCCCAAAAATTAGGTTTTTCATTTTTTGTTGGTGAAAAAGCAATGACCTTGAGCTTATTAGGACGAATATGCAAATAGGCCGCCAATTCTCTGAACAACTCAAAATCATCTATTTCATCACTATTTAAAATAACGCCCAAACTTTCAACTTTGCTATCATCTACATAAACTTTACGCTCAGATAACATTTTGTTTAAATACTTTTTATTAGATTTTTCTTTAAAACCCTTTAAAATCATTTAAATTTATCATTTCCGCAAAGGTAGCAAAAGTAAAACCAAAAACTTGCAATAGATATGAGGTTCACATATTTCGTTTTTTTGTTAAATTTTTTAATTATTGTTAGTTGCAAAGAAGAACCTTATAGGCTTACAAAAATTAAAGGCTCCCTTATAAAGATTACCGATTCCATTAACCCCAATAGTGAGGTTGAATTATTTATTGAGCCTTATAAAAACCATATTGAAAAAGATTTAGACAGTACTATTGCCTATGCTATGAATTTCTATTCTAAATCTGATGGCAAACTTAATACGGCTATAGGAAATTTTATGGCTGATGTGGTTTACGAACAAGCTAATCCCATTTTTAATAACAGAACAGGCAAAGACATAGACATGGTCTTGCTAAACCATGGTGGTATTCGCTCCACAATTCCAAAGGGCAACATTAAAATACGTAACATGTTTGAATTAATGCCATTTGAAAATAAAATTGTTGTAGTTGCTTTAAAAGGGAAACAAATTGATAGTATGATAAACTACTTAAGCCAAGCCAAAAGAGCCCATCCTATTTCCAAGCTCAAATTAAGTTTAGACCAAGACTTCAATCCCTTTACAGCAATGTTAAATGGCGAAACAATTAGGAGCAACAAAACTTATTATGTGGCTACTAGTGATTATTTATACAATAATGGAGATAATATGAAGTTTTTTAGACCAAATGACGGTTTATACAATCTAAACTATAAGATTAGAAATGCATTGATTGATTATCTAAAAAAAGTAGACACTATTAATCCTGTAATTGATGACAGGTTCGTTCAAATAAAAAACTGAAGATGAATCGAAGGGATTTTATACAACAAGCAACAGCAGGAGCTAGTTTTTTAGGGTTAGGAGGCATTGGACTAGAGTCTTTCTCTACTATAAAAACAAAAATGATTACCATCCTTCACACTAATGATGTCCACAGCCATATTGATCCCTTTGGTCCAGGTGAAGGCAGAAACTCCAATATGGGCGGTGTTGCCAGAAGAGCTGGATTAATTGATGCCATAAGGAACGAAAATCCGAATACTCTTTTGTTAGATGCGGGCGATATTTTTCAAGGTACACCTTATTTTAATTATTATGGAGGGGAATTGGAATTTAAATTGATGAGTAAACTTAAATATGATGCAGCCACTATTGGCAATCATGATTTTGATAATGGCATTGATGGTCTTTTTGCCCAACTCCCCCATGCCAATTTTGAGTTTATTTGTGCTAATTATGATTTTTCGAATACAGTAATGAATACCCATGTAAAACCCTATAAGGTTTTTGTTAAAGAAGGTATTAAAATAGGTGTTTTTGGTTTAGGCATCGAATTGAAAGGATTAGTAGATCCAGCTATGTTTAAGGAAACAAAATACTTAGACCCCATTGAAATAACCCAAGACATAACACATATTTTAAAAAAAGAAGAAAACTGCGATTTAATCATATGTCTATCTCATCTAGGTTATAGCTATAGAAATAATCCTAAAAAAATGGATGATTTAAGTTTGGCCAATGCTACAAGCAGCATCGATTTAATAATTGGAGGGCACACCCATACTTTTTTACCAAAACCAACAGTTGTTAAAAATAAAAATGGCAAAAACATGCTCGTAAATCAAGTAGGGTGTTATGGCATAAACCTTGGTAGAATTGACTTTTATTTTGACACCAATAAAAATAAATCGGCAAGCGGCACATCTATAATTGTTTAAATTTCTTTAAAAGTTGAAATGAAATGGTATACAAATCGTCTAAGGAACATACTATTATATCAAAATCATGAAAAAACATGTTTCATTATTTCTAAGAATTTTTGTTGCAATTGTTTTAATCCAAACCCTTCGCTTTAAGTTTACCGCACACCCTGATAGTGTATTCATATTTAAAACCTTAGGTTTAGAACCCTATGGCAGAATAGGTATAGGCATATTAGAGCTCATTGCCGGTTTACTTTTGTTGATTCCTAAAACTATTTGGGCTGGTACATTACTGAGTATTGGAGTAATAATTGGAGCTATTATATCCCATTTAACTGTTCTGGGTGTTATAGTAAATGATGATGGAGGTATGCTTTTTTATACAGCTTTGATAACATTTACTGTGTCTTGCATTATACTTTATATACATAGAAAGGCAATACCTTTTTAAAACCAATTATACTTCTTCAATAACAAATGTATTGGACATATCAAATGTAAGTTTAGATTGCCAATAGAAAAAACAAAATGCTATAAGGTACAATGTAGTGGAAAGAAAATTGAATACCCCTTCATTTGCCATATTTGCCATATACAAATATGCAATTCCCAAAACTTCACCAAAAACTATGCATAAAGAACCTATAAATAACAACAAGGATTTTTTATCATCTCTATAAAAATAATTTAGCAGGGACAATGATAATAAAATCAACATAACAATATTATATGTTAATTCCATAATGTATTCACTAGGGGTTGGAACCCTATCACGCGCTATACTATCTTGCAAAACATATACTATATAGACATTTAGAACTGTTAAAATTATTATGTGTATTTTAAAGTTCTTTAAACTATATTCAACATATGACTTTGTAAGGAACTTAAATAATAATGAAGTATAAGCAAGCACATAAAGCGAATTACCTACAAAATAATTTATCTTATACGGAATGTGATCGTCGAATAACACCATTAAATCAGACACGGAAAAAAATATTAAGAACAAAGAAACAGAGATGGTCTTTTTCTTAACAAGAGTAAAATATAGTAGAGCTATTGCCGGACTTAATAATGAACTTACGCTGTAAGCTAATGAATCTCTCCCCGTTATTAAGAACACAACAAAAACAATATAAACTATTGGCACAATACTCTCCAAAAAAAATTTGGGCTTGTACATAACGTAGGTTTAAAGTTATGTGACAAACATAATAAAAAAAATGCTATTAAACGAATAATAAATACATTTTATCGATTTTTTTTTAAATTATTTTATTTTTTGTAAGAATTCATATTCATTAATTATGATTATACCTAAAGATTCAGCTTTAATCTTTTTACTTGGCCCCATATTATTGCCAGCAACTATATAACTGGTCTTCGACGAAATGGAACCACTTACTTTTCCACCATTGTCTTCTATAAGTCTTTTTAATTCGTTTCGGGAAATAGTTTCAAAAACTCCAGTCACCACAATAACATCTCCTTTAAGTTTATCTGTTTGACCAAAAAGGGCTTCGGCAGATAATTCCAACTGGACTCCGAATTGTTTTAATCGGTTAATCATAATGATGTTTTCCAATGAAGAAAAGAAAGTCGACACACTTTTTGCTATTTTTTTTCCAATTTCATCCACATTAAGCAAGTCATCTTCAGAAGCTTTGGCTAATGCATCAATACTTTTATAGTGCTTAGCCAGTTTCTTAGCGACTGTTTCACCTACATAACGAACCCCCAAAGCATATAAAACACGCTCAAACGGAATGGCTTTGGAGGCTTCAATACCATTAATTAAATTATCGGCACTTTTTTCTGCCATGCGCTCTAACGGAATTACCTGTTCTTTGGTTAATTCGTATAAATCGGAATAATTGGCAATTAACCCTTCATTGACCAACAATGCGACAGTTTCACCGCCCAATCCTTCTATATCCATTGCCTTTCGTGAAATAAAATGTTGGATACGCCCAATAATTTGTGGTTTACAGCCATTATAATTAGGGCAATAATGTTGTGCCTCACCTTCTTCTCTTACAAGTTCCGTAAAGCATTCTGGACAATTGGTGATATATTTAGTAGACTCAGAATCTATTGGACGCTTAGTCAAATCCACCCCAAGAATCTTGGGAATAATCTCTCCACCCTTTTCCACATACACTTCATCGCCTACCCTTATATCCAACTTTTCTATTTGGTCGGCGTTGTGCAGCGAAGCCCGTTTTACGGTGGTTCCTGCCAATTCCACAGGTTCTAAATTAGCAACAGGTGTTATGGCTCCCGTGCGCCCTACCTGATAAGTTATACTGTTAAGTCGTGTTGAAACCTGTTCTGCCTTAAACTTATAGGCCATAGCCCAGCGTGGGGCTTTAGCCGTATAACCCAATTCTTCCTGTTGTTGCAGATCATTCACTTTTATAACCACACCATCTGTTTCATAAGGCAATGTATGTCGTTTCTCGTTCCAGTAATCCACAAAGTCAATAACCTCGTCGATTGAATGTGTCAATTTTGCAGCTTTGGGAACCTTGAAACCCCACTGCCTTGCCTTTTCTAAACTTTCAAACTGGGTTTCTATATCTAAATTATTTCCAGTTAAGCTATAAAGCAGGCACTCTAATGGACGTTTAGCCACCTCAGCACTATCCTGAAGCTTTAAACTGCCTGATGCTGTATTACGTGGATTTCTATAGGGTTCTTCACCTATTTCAATACGTTCTTCATTCATTCTATTAAAGCCTTCAAAAGGCAAAACGATTTCTCCACGAATATCAAACTTAGGCGGAAAATCACCTTTTAACAGTAACGGCACCGATTTAATGGTCTTTACATTAGCTGTTACATTATCCCCTTGAAAACCATCTCCTCGTGTAACTGCCCTAACCAAAATTCCATTCTCATAGGTTAAGCTTATTGAAGCTCCATCATACTTAAGCTCACAAGTATATTGAATATCATCATCCACTATTTTTTTTATGCGCTTTTCCCAATCCAGTAAATCCTCCTTGGAATACGAATTATCCAAAGAATACATACGATGTTCGTGTACTATGGTTTCAAAGTTTTTGGTAACCTCACCGCCTACACGTTGTGAGGGGGAATTGGCATCGAAAAATTCTGGGTGTTTAGCCTCAAGCTCTTGCAGTTCTTTTAGCTTAATATCAAATTCGTAATCTGATATGGTTGCATGGTCAAGAACATAATAGTTATAGTTATGTTGACGTAGTTCTTCTCGGAGTTTTTCTATGTGTTGTTTTATGTTGTTCATTAAATAATTGCCTTTACCATTCTATCTTTATTAAAGATATCCTGTTTTAATTCTATATTTGAAAAATGTTGTCGATGCAACAAATCCACCATTGCGTTACCAAGATACTCATTGATTTCAAAAAACAACAAACCTCTTCTTGACAACTTATCAACGGCAAATCGCGAAATAGCTTCGTAAAACAACAACGGATTGTCGTCTTTAACAAAAAGTGCCAAATGCGGTTCATTATCCAAAACATTTGGTTTCATCATGTATTTTTCTTGCTCACGAACATAAGGTGGATTGGAAACAATAACATCGAATTCAAAATCCTTAAATACTATTTCCCAAGAATTTGCGTTTAAAATATCGACATTTAAAAAAGTAACGTCTACATGATTAATTTCAGCGTTTGCTTTGGCAACCAGCAATGCTTCTTCTGATATATCAACAGCATAGATTTTTGCCTTAGGTAAGTGCTTTGCCAAGGAAATTGCTATACAACCGCTACCAGTGCCTATATCTAATATCCTTAATCCTTTATCTGTGATAATTAACTTTTCATCTTTAATTGTTAATTCATCAAAGACCCATTGCACCAATTCTTCGGTTTCTGGTCTAGGTATTAGTGTATACTCGTTTACCTTAAACGAAAGTCCATAAAACTCAGTTTTCCCCAATAAATATTGTATAGGTTTTTGTTGTTTTAATAAAGCTAATGCATTAAAAAGCTTTGTATCATCATCCATTTGATAATCGGGCTGCATGGCTAAATCCAAACGTGTCACACCACAATGATTGGCAATTAGCATATAAAAAAAGCTATCAACTTCTTCTATAGTATAGGTAGCATCAAGCTCCTTATGAAATATGTCTTGAATTGCTTTTAACCTCATAAATTCTTAATCATCCAAACCCCACAGGAATAATGTCCTGTATTTCCCAATGCTTTATCCAAATACCTAAATCCGTAACTTTCATAAATATGTATAGCCGCCTTAAGTTGCGATGCTGACTCCAAATAACATTGCTTATACCCTAAAGATTTTGCCGATTGCATACACTTTTCAAAAAGTTGCCTTCCGTAACCTTTGCCCCTTACAGCTGATGAAAAATACATTTTTTGGATTTCACAAACAGTACCATCAAAATCCTTTAAAGGTTTAATACCCCCACCACCTAAAACTTCACCATTATACTCAATAACATAATACACCTCATTATCATTCTGATAGGACTCATACATTCTTGGAGTTTCAGAATCACTATAGGCCGTACCCTCCAAAGGAATCTTAAATTCATGGAAACAGGTCCTAATCACGGCTTCAATAGACTTATTATCAGTTGGTTCAATTTTCCGAATTACGATAGTGCTATTACTCATTTTAAAGCCTTAATTTTGTTTCGATATTTATTGGGATGAATATACATGAAAAATACATAAAACGCTGTATTGAAATTGCTAAAAATGGCCTAGGTACTACAAGGCCCAACCCTATGGTTGGCTGTGTTATTGTTTATAACAATACCATTATTGGCGAAGGTTACACAAGTGCCTACGGAAGCAACCATGCCGAAGTAAATGCCATACGTTCTGTTACAAACAAGGAACTTTTAAAACAATCGACCCTATATGTAACACTTGAACCATGTTCACATTATGGCAAAACACCCCCTTGTAGTGATTTGATTATAGCACACGACATTCCGCATGTGGTTATTGGTTGTATAGATGACAATGAAAAGGTTGCTGGAAAAGGCATTAAAAAACTCACTGGAGCGGGCTGCGAAGTAACCGTTGGGGTTCTGGAACAAGACTGTAAAAATCATCATAAACGCTTTTTTACTTTTCACAAAAAAAAACGCCCCTATATTATTTTAAAATGGGCCGAAACCATAGATGGGTTTATTGCGCCACTTA
Organism: Aestuariivivens marinum; assembly: GCF_022662175.1. GTDB lineage: Bacteria > Bacteroidota > Bacteroidia > Flavobacteriales > Flavobacteriaceae > Aestuariivivens > Aestuariivivens marinum. Next base: position 215,340 of record NZ_JAKMCR010000002.1, read on the forward strand.
CTAAAAGCGAAAACAAACCCGTTTGGATAACTAATAATTACTCCAGACAATTAGTACATAAATGGCGTACCGAAGAACAAGCAATTTTGGTTGGAACTAACACAGTTTTAAAGGACAATCCCAGATTAACGGTTAGGGACTGGACTGGTAAAAACCCAATTAGAATAGTCCTAGACAGCAATTTAAAGCTTTCAGAAGCACATGCAGTTTTTAATGATGAAGCTAAAACAATAGTAATAACTGACAAAGCTACTTCTTTCTCTAAAAGCAATATTTATGAGGAGGTGGTTTTTTATGAAGCTAATCTAGCTCATGAAATTTGTACTATTTTATTTGAACAACAAATAAATTCAGTAATCATAGAAGGGGGTGCAAAAACCCTACAACTATTTATAGACACCAATCTTTGGGATGAAGCAAGGGTTTTCTCAGGAGCTGCCTCATTTAAAGAAGGTGTTAAAGCACCTCACTTTTCAGGGCAATTGATTTCTGAAAAAAACATCGCTACCGACATCCTAAAAATGTACAGTAATGATTAAGACCCTTATATTCGATTTTGGAAATGTATTCATCAACCTAGATATTAAAGGCGCTTTAAGTAGAACTTGCCAAATATTAGGTATAGATATCTTTTCTGAAGAAATAATAGCCATTAATAGTTTATACGAACAAGGCTTAATTACTACCCGAGAATTTCTGGAATTTTACAAAGTACATATTCCTGACCAATCAAAAGAAACCTTAATCGAAGTATGGAATTGCCTACTAAAGGATTTTCCAAAACACCGATTGGAGTTTATAAAAACTTTAAAATCGACATCCAAATACAAGCTCATTCTATTGAGTAACACCAACGAACTACACATTAATTGGATAATAGAGAACGTTCCATTTTACAATGTTTTTAAAGCTTGTTTTGACGCCTTTTATTTATCGCATGAGATTAAACTTAGGAAACCAAATCGTGATATTTTTGAATTTGTATTAACAGAAAACAAGTTAAATCCAAGCGAATGCCTATTTATTGATGATAACCAAGCTAATATAGAAACCGCTGATCAAATGGAATTTCAAACATGGCATATCAATCCTAAAACTGAAGATGTTGTCGATTTATTTAAAACCAAAAGCAATCTATTTAACTCTTGATTGAAGACGATAAATATAAAACCATTAATACCGCCTCCGAAAATGTTCTTTTTAAAGATAAGAACAGTAAATTTTACGGTTATGCCTTTCCTGTCAAAAATGAAGAAGAGGCAAAACACTATTTAGAACAACTAAAAAAAGAACACCATAACGCAAGACATTGGTGTTATGCGTATCAATTAGGTACAGAATCAATTATCTACAGAGCTAATGACGATGGTGAACCCAACAATTCTGCAGGAATGCCAATTTACGGACAGATACAATCTTTTGAGGTAACGAATATTCTAATTGTAGTTGTACGGTATTTTGGTGGTGTTAAACTTGGTGTTAGCGGATTAATAAATGCTTATAAAACTACAGCTTCATTAACGTTGCAGCAATGCAATATCATCACCAAAACCATTAATATAAACTACCTCATAAACTTTAAATATGAAGACATGAACAAGGTTATGAGGATTGTTAAGGAAAACCAGATTGACATTATAAACCAAAAACTGGAATTGGATTGTAAAATCATCATATCTGTAAGAAAAAAGAGTGCAAAAACGGTATTCAATTTATTTGATACTTTATTTGGTGTTGAAATAAAGCCAATCTAAGCCTCAATAGCATCTAAAATATATTGAGGGGCCCTTACTGGTTTGTTAGTTTTCATATCAATAAACACCAAAGTGGTCGATGCTTTCGTTAAGATCTCTCCTATTTCGTTCGTAATTATATAGTCAAATTCGATCTTGGCAGTGGGTCTTTTTTTTAGTTGAGTTTTTACATTAATTACATCGTCGTAACTAGCTGATTTTTTATAATTTAAACTCAACGATATAACAGGAAGCATAACACCACTTTCTTCCATTTTTTTATATGAAATTCCTAATTTACGCAGCCATTCAATTCGCCCCATTTCGAGATATAGCGCATAATTACCATGATAAACTACCCCCATTTGGTCAGTTTCGCCATATCTCACTCTTATTTGTATTTCATCGATTTTCATAGAGATAATTAAATAATTTTTTGTAGCTTCGGCTAGTCCTTAAACATGCACAAAAAATTCTAAAAATTCAATAGCAAATGATTTTTTTTTTTAGAATTTTGTTCACATATTTGCTTTGCTTTAATGGGGGAGATATGAAAAATCATTTTTCATACAAATTTCTAACTAACTAAAAACCAAATAAACTAAAAAATGAGTAAAACTGCGCAATCGGTATGGAATAATTGTCTAGAGTTTATAAAAGATAATATCCAGCCGCAAGCCTATAAAACATGGTTTGAGCCCATTGTTGCAGTTAAGCTTACCGATAGCGCTTTAAGCATTCAGGTGCCCAGTAAATTCTTTTACGAATGGCTTGAAGAACATTATGTAAAAATCCTTAAAGTATCGCTCACCAAAGAATTAGGGAACAATGCCAAGTTGGTGTACATTATAAAAATGGAAAATACCTATGGTAACAAGCAACCATTTACCGAAAAAATTCCGAGTTCCAATAGAACTGCTTTAAAATCACAAGAAATTGATATTCCCCTTAACAATAAAAACCCAGAATTAAGAAATCCGTTTGTAATCCCTGGTATTAGAAACGTAAAAATTGAATCACAACTTAATCCCAATTACAGTTTTGAAAATTTTTTGGAAGGTGATTCAAATCGACTTGCAAGAAGTGCCGGATTGGCTGTTGCAGCAAAACCAGGAGGCACATCCTTTAACCCCCTTCTAATTTTTGGAGGAGTTGGTTTAGGAAAAACCCATTTGGCCCATGCCATTGGTGTAGACATAAAAGACAAGTACCCTGAAAAGACTGTTTTATATATTTCTGCCGAAAAATTCACACAACAGTATATTGAATCGGTAAAAAAGAATAACAGAAACGACTTTATACATTTCTATCAACTTATAGACGTTTTAATTATCGATGATGTTCAGTTTTTTTCTGGGAAATCTGGTACTCAGGATGTGTTCTTCCATATATTTAACCATTTGCATCAAAATGGAAAGCAAGTTGTTTTAACTAGTGATAAAGCTCCTGTTGATATGCAAGATATTGAACAACGCTTGTTGTCACGCTTTAAATGGGGTTTATCTGCCGAGTTACAACATCCCGATTTTGAAACTAGGGTATCGATTTTAAAAAACAAGCTTTATCGTGACGGTGTTGAGATGCCTGATGACATTATTGACTATGTTGCCAAAAACATAAAAACAAATGTTCGTGAACTAGAAGGCGCCATTATTTCTCTTATTGCACAATCGTCGTTCAATAAAAAAGAAATAACTCTAGAACTTGCAAATCAAATTGTTGAGAAGTTTGTAAAGAATACCAAACGTGAGGTATCAATAGATTACATACAAAAAGTTGTATCAGACTATTTCCAAATGGATATCGACACACTGCAGTCTAAAACAAGAAAACGACATATTGTGCAGGCTAGGCAGTTAGCCATGTTCTTTGCTAAAAAATTCACCAAAGCTTCTCTGGCAAGTATTGGTTCCCAAATAGGGAAGCGCGATCACGCTACCGTGTTGCATGCCTGTAAAACGGTCGACAATTTATCTTCAACCGATAAACAATTTAGAAAGTACGTAGAAGATATTACCAAAAAACTTTCTGTTTAAAACAATTACAATGACTAAAATTTTAATGGTTTGCTTGGGTAACATTTGTCGTTCTCCATTGGCAGAAGGTATTTTGCGCTCAAAACTTCCGTTAAGTGATTTTATGGTAGATTCGGCTGGCACTGCAAATTATCATGTAGGAGACAAACCAGATAGACGCTCTATAGCGGTAGCAAAAAAATATGGCTTGGATATTTCCAACTTGAAAGGTCGTCAATTTAGCACCAAAGATTTTGATAATTTTGACCATATTTTTGTCATGGACGAATCCAATTATATTAATGTTATGTCACTTGCTAGAGACGATCAGGATAAAGAAAAAGTGAAGTTTATTCTAAACGAAGTATACCCTAACCAAAATTACAGTGTTCCAGACCCATATTATGGAGGGAATAGTGGATTTGAAAACGTATACAAAATGTTAGATGAGGCTTGTTCTATTATTGCTGAACAATTAACCTAAAATTAATATTTTTACACTTTCCTTTTCATTTTAAATACGTAATGAATACAGAGCTAGGCGTTTTATACTTAATACCAACTACTTTGGGTGATAATGCTCCTTTAGAAGTATTACCTATTTCCGTTAAAAAGATTATTGAGCAAACCGATGTGTTTATTGTTGAAAATGAAAAAACAGCACGACGGTTTATCAAAAAAATAAGTTCGGGGAAATCCCAGTCCGCTATACAAATGTTTCATTTAAACAAGTTTACCAATCCTATAGAGTTGCCTGGATTCTTAGAACCCTGTTTAAGAGGCATTAATGTTGGGTTGCTATCAGAAGCTGGTTGTCCCGGTGTAGCCGACCCAGGCGCAGATATTGTTAAACTGGCTCATGAGAAAGGTGTTAAAGTAGTGCCTTTGGTTGGCCCCTCGTCTATTTTAATGGCGATGATGGGATCTGGACTCAATGGTCAAAATTTTGCATTCAACGGCTATCTTCCAATTGATAAGGAAGAACGGAAAAAAGAAATAAAACGACTTGAAAAACTATCTTTTGAAAATAATCAATCTCAAATTTTTATTGAAACCCCTTATAGAAACAATAAACTATTAGAAGATTTGTCCAACATATTATCGACACATACCCAAATTTGTGTAGCTTGTGATATTAGTTTAACTACCGAATTCATTAAAACAAAAAGTGCGGAAAATTGGAAAAAAAATATGGTAGACCTCCATAAAAGACCTACCATATTTATAATTCATAAAAGCTAGAAATTAAATTGCCTTAGCTTTTCTATTAGGTTTTAAAAATGATGTATCGTAACCCGAAAACTTCTTTAGATAATATGATACAGTGGTACCGTTACCATCGGCAAAATTATTGAGCCCATAGCTTCTTAGATATTTTTTCACATTACCTGGGCCAGCCAAATGTGCTGCTGCCAATATTCCAGACTCAGTTACAAGGACACCATTAATACGTTTTCCTACAAAATTTTTAATATCCTTTCTTAAAATCCACTTATTACGTTGTGCATTAGCTATAAAAGCACGTTCCTGTAACTTTGGGTCTTTTAAAAATTTAGTTGGATTATGTATTCCAATTAATTTTAATGTTCCCTTACCAAATTGGTATTTGCCTAGATAACCAAACCTGTTAACACAGGTATAATCACCTCTAGATTCCTTAAAAGCCAATGCCTCTTTGAAACCTACAAAAGATTTTCCTAAATAGGGAGAAAATGTTTGGGCACTTTCTTTCGATACATCGATATTGCCCGCAATATCTTCATCAAGACCTACACTGTAGTTTAGTTCAAGGCCTTCGGTTGAATATTCACTCAAATCTATCGTTTCATTAGTTGAAAACGATGCGTACAATAGAACAGAAATTGTAAGCGTCAGGGCTGAATAACTTGCAATATTCTTTATCATAATTTCTAAATTTCTTCAGTGTAATACAATAGTATTTCACTTGAAAATTTGAGCGTGCAAAATTAGATATTTTTTTGTTTTTTTCAAAATTCCTCGTTTATGTGCATTTTTTAGTAGTGCAATAGATGAAATACACTGCCATTTTTACTCAATTCTAAGGTTGGAAATGGCACCTTAATTACGTTAAAAACACTAAAAATAGATTTCAAAAAACGTGAATTAGTTTTCAATTCATTCAAATTTACATCAAAACTCAAATAGAATTGCCGTCTTCTATTGTTATTTGTCAACAAATTATTGTCAATATCCTCAACCCCCTGCAACATACCATCAGCACTGTAGCCCACTGCAAAATTCAACCATTTTGGTATATTAAATTCCTTGAAAAAAGCGTGTAAATTAAAACTTAACCAATAGGTTTGGCCGTTGTAATCCTTTAAAATTTCCTCTAAAAAACCTTCACCCAGTTTATCTGGATTTAAACCTGCATATTTAGTTTTGTGAAACGAAAATTTTAAATGAATACGCTGCTCGTTCCATAGTAATTCTTGACCAACATACAACCCAGTACCTAAAGCATTAGCAGCTATATCGCCCCAAGAATAACCCCACTCTGCTGAATAACCATCCAAAATTTCGACAGCTGTTAGAAAACCTAGGCCTAATGTGGCTCCATAAATAAGTTGTCCTTTTTTGCTAACCCCACTCCAATTTAGTAGCTCTGCTCCAACCCTTCCCATTTGGTATGATGCAAATACATGTCCTAGCTTATCCATTTGAAGCCATTGATTATTATCGTTTATGACATGAAACTTAGAACGCTCAAAATCGGAATACCATAATTGGTTTAACCCTATTAATGAAATCGTTACAAAAGAAGCTTCTGAAATAATTACGGTATTTCTACGGGTTATGTTTAACGTATCCGATGGTGTTAAAAAAGTTTCTAACCTAGATTGCGATAAGGATAGTAGTGGAATTAAAAAAAGGACACATTTTAATGGTTTGACCATAATTACCTATAATTGCCCTTAGCATCTTGAAATCTATGGTATCCCGCAGCATTTTTATTGTGCTGGGCTAAAGTCTTGGAAAATTTATGATATCCTATACGTTTTACATCAGCCACAAAATAAAGGTAATTGTGTTTTTCATAATTCAATACCGCATCGATGGCCGAAATATCTGGCATGGCGATGAGCCCCGGAGGCAAGCCTAAGTTTCTATAGGTGTTATAAGGTGAATCTATTTCCTTATGAACATTTAATACACGTTTAATAATTGTGTTTTTATATTTGGGCAATTGATATGCGGCAAATTTAATGGTAGGATCGGCCTGCAAAGGCATACCAATTCTCATTCTATTTAAATAAACACCTGCAATACGCGGTTGCTCACTAGTTTGCTTAGATTCTTCATAGACTATTGATGCAAGAGCGATTACCTCACTAGGAGTCAACCCTAAAGTTTGAGCTTTTTTTAATCGGTCATCATTCCAAAACCGTTTGTATTCTTTTAACATTCTGTCCCTAAAGGCTTCTGCTGAAGTATTCCAAAAAAACTCATAACTATTTGGCAAGTACATGCCCAACGCTGTAGCTTCTGTAAAATTGTTTTCAGATAAAAAATTGACATCCTTCATTGCATTAAGCAGAGAAATACTGTCGGCTTCAATTTCATTTGAAACCCTACCTGCCAATTTTTGCAATGAACTTTGATTGTTAAATGATAGTTTTACTGGTAAATTATTTATCCGTATGGAATTAATAATATCGTTATTACTCATCCCTTTTTTAATGGCATATCTACCTGCCTTAATGTTACCAACATATTTTTTTTGCTTTGCTAAATCATCAAAAGAAGCAATGTCATCCAACAAGGGCTGCAATTGATTTCGAACATCTGTATAAGTAGCATTAGTTGGAATATAAAGGTAAGCCACCTCATTATTAAAAACCGTATTTGGACGTAACATGGCTCTATACACAAAATTCGCAAAAAAAGCTGCAATTACTAGTCCTATGATGGCGATGGCCCAAAGTATCTTTTTTATATACATTTATCTATTTATGAATTGAAATAAATATTCACTTTTATATGAACCATTAATCAAGTTCCAATCCTTTTTTAAGCCAATCTTTTTAAAGCCTAATCCAGAAAACAACTTGATACTTGCTTCATTGTCTTCTGAAACATTACAATACAGCTGGTGCAATTGCAAATGCGAAAAAGTATAATTCATTAAAAGTTTTAAGGCTTCTTTACTATAACCTTTACCTCTGTTTTCCCGTTCTTTTATCAAAATACCAACTCCCGCCCGGGCATGTTTAAAATCGAAATCGAAAATATCAATTAAACCTAGGGCTTCATGCTTAAAATTTGAAATAACCAACCGTAATTGTTTAGCTTCAAATATATCTTGATGGGCATTTTGTAGATATTGCCTTAAAATATGCTTTGAATAAGGTGTTTGGGTGTTACTGACTTCCCAAATAGCTTCATCATTTTCAATGTCATAAAGGAACACTAAATCTTCAGGCTCCAAAGCGCGTAAATAAATATTTTTACCCTTTAGCGTTGTCATATTATACCTTTAAAAACAAATGATGCAGGACCAATTAGCCAAACATTTTTATAGATCCCATTCTCAATATCAAAACACACTTGTAATTTACCTCCTTGAACCTCTAAATCAATGTGGGTATTTTTGGTTTGTCCAATTGCATGCATAGCAATAGCTACTGCCGTAACTCCGGTACCACATGACAATGTTTCATCTTCTACGCCACGTTCATAAGTCCTAACCCTAAACGTTTTATCTGATAATTTCTTAACAAAATTAATATTACTTCCTTTTTGGTAATAAGGTGCCCCATAACGTATCCCAGCTCCTTTTGATTTTATATCAAAGTCGTCAATAGCATCTTCAAATTGTACATGATGCGGGGAACCCGTGTTTAAAAAAACATGATTTGAATGTTTCTCAATTGTATCAACATCCAACATTTGAAGCTTTACATTATTCTTATCATCAATCTCAGCGTGATGCAACCCATCAATAGCTTCAAAAACAGCTTTATGCTGTATTACACTTAAGTACTTAGCAAACGCTACCAGACAACGACCGCCATTACCACACATGGAGCTTTCGTTACCATCTGAATTGTAGTAGACCATTTTAAAATCCAATGTGTCATGTTTTTCTAGTAGAATAAGACCGTCAGCACCTATGCCAAAACGTCGGTCACAGAGCGCTTTAACCTGTTTGGTATTTTTTTTGTTGAAACTTTGCTGACGATTATCAATCATCACAAAATCGTTTCCAGTTCCTTGATATTTATAAAACGTTTGCTGCATAATTTGTGTACAAATATAGGAATATTAAACTGTTTTTTTATGTGTTAAATAGTCGTTAAAATTGACGTTAAAAATCGTTAAAACATAATTGACAACTCAATAAATATTTAATTTTAATCGTTGTTTTTATAATTTAAATTAATAAGAATTATGAAGAAGATTTTATCGCTTGCTTTAGTTTCGGCTTTAGGTGGTATAATGACCTTGGGAGCCTACAAGTTATTTTTAGAAGATAACAGCCATAATGTTGTAGTTACCCAAAACGAAACACCAACATTTTTACCTGCCAATAATTTAAGTAGTATTAATAATATCTTAGAAGCACCTGATTTTACAATAGCTGCTGAAAACACAGTAAATGCAGTTGTTCATGTTAAAAACCTAGCTGTTGCTTCCAGACAAATGACTATCCAAGATTTACTTTTTGGAGGTGGTGGCGAACCACAATACAGATTAGGAACTGGATCTGGTGTTATTGTAGACCCAAACGGTTATATTATCACCAATAATCATGTTATTAAAAACTCCAAACAATTATCAGTAACCCTAAATAACAATAAAACTTACGAAGCCGAAATTATTGGTTCTGACCCTGAAACCGACATCGCTGTTTTAAAAATTGATGCTGATGAAAGTTTACCTGTTGTAAGTTTTGGAGATTCTGATAATGTGAAAGTGGGAGAATGGGCCTTAGCCGTGGGAAACCCTTTTAATCTCACCTCAACCGTTACTGCAGGTATTATTAGTGCAAAATCCAGAAACCTGGACTCCACTGGAGAAAACATCCATTCTTTTATCCAGACCGATGCTGCCGTTAACCCCGGCAACTCTGGTGGAGCTCTGGTTAATATTACGGGCGATTTAATTGGAATTAATACTGCCATTTCATCACAAACTGGGTCTTACATTGGCTACTCCTTTGCTGTTCCCAGTAATATTGCCAGAAAAGTGTATATGGATATTTTGGAATATGGCAACATACAAAAAGGTCTTTTAGGAATTAAAGGTGGAACATTTAGTAGTGAATTTGCTGACGAAATTGGAGTTAGCTACACCGAAGGGGTTTATATCAGTGAGGTTACCCACAATTCTGGAGCTGAGAAAGCAGGCCTTAAAAAAGGTGATATTATTAAACAATTGGACAACGTTAAAATTTCAAAATTTGAAGATTTAAGGGGGTTTATTAAAACCAAGCGGCCTAACGATGTGGTTCGTGTTAAGGTACTTAGGGATGGCGAACTGTTGTCCAAGTCTGTTACCATTTCAGGAGAAGACATTATTCCTGTTGATTTTGTAGAATTTTGGGATATGGAATTTAGAGACCTTTCAAACTCTGCCAAGGAAAAATATGATATTGAAGGCGTTTTAATTTCTAAGTCAAAAAACAAAAGACTCTTCAATAGTTTGGGTTTAAGAGATGGTTATATCATTACTGAAATTAATGGTAAAAGAATAGAGGCTGTTGAAGATATTGTTAAATTAAAGGAAAAGTATGGTGATGATTTTGAGGATCACATAGAACAGCTCGCCTATTTAACTCCAAATTTAGAACGAAAGGAAGTTATATTTAGGTAATGCATATAACAAAACTTAATTAACCCCCGTTGAAACCAATAGGTTTTAGCGGGGTTATTTTTTTAGGTTTCTACTTCCACTCAAAACACCCCAGCAACCATTTTGAAAAAACAAATCCAACAACTATTTATATCATAATATTAATAGAAACTTCAACTTTTTTAAATTAAATAATTTTTCTTAAAAATAGGTTACGAAAACGTTTGAAATATGGTACTTTTGCAAAATTTAAACAACACTCAAAATCAATAAAAAATGTATTTTAATGACGCATACGAAAAAGAATTAGCATTTCAGGCAGACCGTAGAAGGGCTACTGTAGAATTTATTAAAATAATAAGTGACCTATGGTATGACAAGTCTATTGAATTGGTGCTTTTTAGAAATCAACTTATTGACAAAAATGTAAGCCAAATTTTAAATTTACACGAATATGCCTGCAAATTTGTACAGAAACCTATCTCTATTTTCGACTCTGTTGAAATTGCACAAGCTATAAAAACCTTGGATATTCCTCCTGCAAAATTAGACATTGGCAAACTTACCTATGAATTTCATTTAGAAGACAGCAAACACAACAACGTTACCGCTTTTGTGGCTTCAAAACTAAAAGATGCCAATAAAAATAGTGATATAAAACCTAAAGATGTTGTACTATTTGGTTTTGGCAGAATAGGACGCTTAGTAGCACGCGAACTTATGGCTCGTACTGGGAAAGGAAGTCAGTTGCGATTAAGAGCCATTGTTACAAGAGGCAATATAACCCCTGAAATACTAGAAAAAAGAGCAGCTTTACTTCGCAACGATTCTGTACATGGCGATTTTTTCGGTACTGTTTCTGCCGATATTAAAAATAATGCGCTTTCCATAAATGGTACAACCGTTAACATCATATCCGCTAACTCACCAGAAGATATTGATTACACTAAATACAACATTAACAACGCTCTAGTTATTGACAATACGGGAGTATTTCGCGATAAATCTGCTTTAAGCAGACATTTAAAATCCAATGGCGTAGACAAAGTATTGTTAACTGCACCAGGTAAGGAGGTTCCAAATATTGTTTATGGTGTTAACCATGAAGAAAACAATCCGGACAAACTCAATATCTTTTCTGCAGCATCATGTACCACAAATGCCATCACACCTGTTTTAAAAGTTATGGAAGACTCTTTTGGTGTAAAAAGTGGACATATTGAAACCATTCACGCCTATACCAACGATCAAAATTTAGTAGATAATTTTCATAGTAAATACCGTCGTGGTCGCGCCGCGGGGTTAAACATGGTCATTACCGAAACAGGAGCTGGAAAAGCCGTATCCAAAGCCCTGCCAAGTTTAGAAGGTAAATTAACTTCCAATGCTATTAGGGTCCCTGTCCCTAATGGTTCTTTGGCAATTTTAAACTTGGAATTAGAAAGTGAAACGTCTTTGGAGGGATTAAATACCATTTTAAAGAAATACGCTTTGGAAGGTGACCTTGTTGAACAAATAAAGTATGAGCTAAGCGATGAATTGGTTTCCAGCGATATTGTAGGTTCTTCGGCACCATCAATTTATGATAGTAAAGCGAGTATTGTTAGGAAAGATGGCAAAAATGTTGTGCTTTATGTTTGGTACGATAACGAGTATGGCTACAGCCATCAAGTTATTAGACTTGCCAAATACATTGCTAAAGTTAGGCGCTACACCTATTATTAGAAAAGGATAACCCTTTTATTCTTTGTCAAAATGTCATTTTTGGCAAAATTTAAAACAACCAAAAATCCATTTTAATTTTTCAACCGTATGTAACTTAGCCTCACTAAAGTGAGGCTTTTTATTAAAATATAGTTCATACTTAACAATATTTTTTAAATTCGTAATTATAAAACAAACCCTTTAAATCAATCCTAAATGAAATTCAATAAATATTTAGCAACTATAGCCATACTTGTTTTTTTATCATTCCCCTTATTTGGACAAAATACTTCTCAAGAAGATGATGGTCTTTCATTGGACAAAAGCACGCTTAATAATCAATTTGAATATGTTTTAAAAAAATCAGGAAATTTTAAAGGCACGAACGGACAAATGTATGAAGCAGTAAAACACAGTATGCTCCTCACCCTTCAGGCACATGTGGTAGACTCGTTAAAAACATTATACAAAAATTTAGCAGACACACAAGCCATCGTTGATAATCAAGCTAACGAAATCTCCGATTTAAAAGCAAAACTTTCAACAACTCAAAGCGATTTAGATAAAACCAACACAGAAAAAAATAGTATGTCACTTTTTGGATTACAAATGAGCAAAACAGGATATAATTTATTAATGTGGTGTATTATTGGTGGTCTTCTTGCATTACTTATTTTATTTATTTACAAGTTTAAAAACAGCAACTCTGTGACTACAGAGGCCAAATTGGCACTCTCTGAGATTGAAGAAGAGTTTGAAGAACACCGTAAAACAGCTTTGGAAAGAGAACAAAAAGTAAGACGTCAACTTCAAGATGAAATTAATAAACAAAAAGGAGTTTAAGAATCATTAATTTAGCTTTACAAAATCTGCATTTTTTTGATTGCAGATTTTTTTTGTATGACTATTATGAAGGTTTACCTATTTACTAAAAAACTATCTTTGTATCATGAGAATAGATATTATAACGGTATTACCCGAATTACTTAAAAGTCCTTTTGAAGCCTCCATCTTAAAGCGCGCTATAGAATCTGAATTAGTTGAAGTCCACCTTCACAATTTGCGTGACTATACAACAGATAAGTATAAATCTGTTGATGATTATCAGTTTGGTGGTGGTGCCGGTATGGTAATGATGATCGAACCTATAGATAAGTGTATTACTGCTTTGCAAACTGAACGTCAATACGATGAGATTATATACATGACCCCCGACGGAAAAACTTTAAATCAAGGTATTGCAAATCAACTATCGCTTAAAGAGAACATTATTATACTCTGTGGTCATTATAAAGGCGTAGACCAGCGTGTTCGCGATAACTTTATTACCCGTGAAATTTCAATTGGAGATTACGTGCTTTCAGGTGGTGAATTGGGTGCGGCCGTACTATGCGATGCTGTAATTCGTTTAATCCCTGGGGTATTGGGCAATGAAACTTCTGCGCTAACCGATTCATTTCAAGATAATTTATTGGCACCACCAATTTACACTAGACCTAGAGATTACAACGGTTTACAGGTACCCGAAATTCTTTTTAGTGGTAATTTCCCTGAGATAGAAAAATGGCGTGAAGAACAGGCTTACAAACGCACTCAAACGCGACGACCTGATTTGTTAGACCTATAACAGTTATAGTTAATGAAAAAACATATTGTAGTTCTTTCCGGAGCAGGTATAAGTGCTGAAAGCGGTATTAAAACCTTTCGCGATACAGATGGACTATGGGAAGGTTTTGATGTCATCGAAGTTGCATCACCGCAAGGTTTTGCCACAAATCCTAAATTAGTATTGGATTTTTACAACCAACGCCGAAGACAACTTTTAACAGTACATCCCAATAGTGCTCACTTTGCTCTAGCTGAATTAAAGAAGGATTATAAGGTAACTATCATTACTCAAAATATAGATGATTTACATGAACGTGCTGGAAGCAGTAATGTCATTCATTTACATGGAGAATTGTTTAAAGTAAGAAGCACTCTTGACGCTACCGATATACAAGAGTGGAAAACTGATTTAATGTTGGGCGATGTTTGTAAAAAAGGGCATCAACTCCGTCCTCATATAGTTTGGTTTGGAGAAGACGTACCCATGATTGAAAAGGCTTTAGCTATTTGTAAAACATCCGATATTTTAATGATTGTTGGCACATCAATGCAAGTTTATCCCGCTGCTGGTTTAATACATTATACTCCCAAAAATACGCCTACGTTTTTTATTGACCCAAAACCTAATATTAGCAGTAAAAAAAACCTAATGGTTATTCCTAAAAAAGCTACAGTTGGTGTTAAGCAGGCTATTGAAGCTATAAAGAATTTATAACCCTAAAGGTTAGGTTTATCCTTGGGTTAATTTTTCTAGTGGTTTTTGGTATTTTGTGCTTCCAAAAATGTTGGGTGGCTCCCTTCATAAGCAATAAACTCCCAGATACTAATGGAATAGTAATCGTTTGTGAGCTAGTATCTCCCAAATGCTTTAATTTAAAAGGTCTGGTTTGTCCAAATGAAACTGAGGCTATTATTGGGTTTTGACCAAGTTCCTTTTCATTATCTTGATGCCAATCGTTACTGTCTTGCCCAGTTCTATAAAGGTTCAACAAACATGAATTGAACTTAGTTTCTGTAATTGCTTCAATTCTTTTCTTGATGAATATTAAATCGGAAGTCCAAAAGTGGGATTGTAAAGTTATACCTGAATAACTATAAACTTTATTAGCATCACCATAAAATGCTGTTAGCCTAGGCACATTAAATTCTTTACCATAAAATTTTATTGCATCCTGTCGCCATTTGATGGTTTTAAATAAACTTGTGAAAAGCGTATAGCTCTCTTCTACGTTAAATACATTGTTGTAAAGGCTAACATTAGCATCAGGTAAATCGAATTGTTTCAATTCAAGTACATTTTCAAATAAGTTAAACTGATTATGATCTAACATTCTTACCTTAAATAATTTTATTTTTTTCTTCTATCCATTTCCCCATATACTTAGTACTTTGCATAGTATGGTGTTGTAGCATTTGCCCAATAAAATTGTGTTGTCGTTTGTCGTGGAGTTGTTTAGTTGTTTCCAAAATAACGTCTAAAAACTTTTCTTGATGTTCAGTTTTGTTAAATCGGACATTAATAATTTTAAATCCGTTTTGCTGGTTTTCAAACCAAAGTTTTTCATTATTATATAATTCAATGGCTTTGTCTGCAATATTTTCAGGAGTATCTTCAACAAATCCGTTAGGTTTTATGGTTCCAAACATGCCTTCAGCAGCAATGGTTGTCAAAATACAAGGCGTTCCATTTTGCATGGCATCGACAAGTTTTCCCTTTAACCCTGCGCCAAAACGTAGTGGCGCTAAACATACCTTAGACTGTTGCATAACCCAATTCAGATCCTCTGCAAAGCCTTTTATTAAAAACCCTTGCTTTTCATCATGTAACTGTTTTGCTTTTTGCTGAACATAAGCACCATGGATATGCAATTCGGTTAGTGGTAATTCCGCTCTAATTAAAGGCCAAATGGCTTCCTTTAAAAATAAAAAAGCATCATAATTGGGTGCGTGCAAAAAATTTCCAATAGAAATAAAATGCCTTCGTTCTTTAAATTTTGGAATACTTGTTATTTTGTCTTCTGAAAGTTTATCCAGCATAAATGGTAAATAGAGCAATAAGGATTCATCTATATTAAAATCCTGCATAAGAATTTCCATTTCAGCTTCTGAAATAATCAGACTTAAATCGCTTCTGTAAATACTAGCTATTTCCCGTTTTGCTGTATCATTAAACAAGTAGACTTTGTTAAAATGAACCTTGTCCTTCAAAGCTTGATGTCTTCCTTTGCGTAAAAAATGCAAATCCTCGGTATCTAAAACCCTAAGGGCATTAGGGCAATGTTTGGCAACCCGCCACCCAAATTGTTCTTCAACCATAAATCGGTCAAACAGCACCACATCTGGAGCCAATACTTTAATAAACTCATCGAAACTGGAGTGGTTCAATTCAATTTTAACTTGTGAAACCCCAATACTTTCAAGATTAAAAGCATGTTCTGTTTTAGCACAGGCACTTGCAAAAACAATGTTATAATTGGCAGATTTAAAAGTCTCTATAAGTTGCATCATCCTACTTCCTGCTGCAGAACTTTGGGGTTCAGGCCATACAAAACCAATAATCAATATTTTTTTAATCATAGAAATTTCTAAAATCCCAAATTATAAAAACAAATTCCAAATACAGCACACATCACATTTAATTTGGTCTTTGTTCTTTAGAAGTTTCATATTTATTCTGGTTTTGGCATTGAGACATATGTTGTACGAACTAATTTTGCCCAGTCAACAACCGCCCTAATTTGAGTATCACTAAGTTTTGCCTCGGCATGCGTCCACGTATAGGATTTCAATGGCATGGATTTGTCTTCGACCATTTCAATAAGCTCTTCAAATTTATGGTCTTTACGCTTTATTGAATTTCCTACCCAATTAGATACGTTAAAATGCTTTTTTCCATCTTTTATGTGCCCCGCCAACCAGTAATTAACTGGGGTTATCGTATTGTACCAAGGGTATCTTGTATAATTGCTATGGCAATCGTAACAGACTTCTTTCAATATCAATTTAACGTCCTCGGGTGGTTTGGTCTCGGCCAAAAAAAGTTCAACAGAACTTAAATCACCTTGGTTTTTTTCTGGGCCAAAAAATTGGGACAATACCAATATAAGCAATAAAACCAATATTATTTTTTTTGTTCGCTTCATCGGTTTAAATGTATTAAATGCAGTATTTTTAGAACTCTAAATTTATGAAATAATTAGATGACCTCAACAGGATTATACAAAGAATTAAACTATGTTAACGCATCCCGTCAAAACCGTTTAAGATATGCTCGATTGGTTTTAAATAATTTGAGCTTACTTCCCGAACTCATAGATATTTTATGTATGGTAAATGATAAAAATTCTTGTCGGGCCGCATGGATCTTAGAATTTGTTTGTATCGACAATATTTACAGTATTACACCTCATTTAAATAAATTTACTAATAACCTAAAACATATTTATTTAGACTCCGCTGTTCGACCTGTATCAAAAATCTGTTGCTTAATTGCAAAAGCGTACTGCCTCCAAACCTCCAATCCGATAAAAGATGTGTTAACACAAATACACAAAGAACTCATTATTGAAGCTTGTTTTGATTGGATGATTAGTAACCATAAAGTAGCAGCTAAAGTTCATGCCATGGAGACTCTATTTCTATTTGGACATGAGAACAACACTTGGATACACAACGAACTTGCAATAATTTTACAGCGAGAGTTTTATGAACAAAGTGCTGGTTATAAATCCCGTGCGAAAGGTATTTTGAAAAGGATAAAGAAATAATAAGACAAAAAGATGTAGAAGAAAATGAAACCATTTATAGTTTTTAAGTATTGTACAGGTCTTAGTTTCATAAACATTCTACTTTAAATTTACACTTTTAAACTATACTCTTCATGCTTCCCTCTTCCAACTTTCTTTCCTATCTTTGCAACTTCTAAAAAAAGATCAGAAACATGTCATTATCAATCTTAAATGCTATTTCTCCAATTGATGGTAGGTACAGAAACAAAGTAAACGAATTAGCGCCTTTTTTCTCTGAAGAGGCCTTGATTAAATATCGTGTTTTGGTTGAAATAGAATACTTTATCGCGCTTTGCGAATTGCCTTTACCTCAATTAAAATCTGTTGATTCATCTCTTTTTGATTCTTTAAGGAACATTTATAAAAATTTTACAAGTGAAAATGCCATAGAAATTAAAGACATTGAAAGTGTAACCAACCACGACGTAAAAGCTGTTGAATATTTTATTAAGAAAAAATTTGATGCTTTAGGATTAATACAATACAAAGAATTTATTCATTTTGGACTGACGTCACAGGACATTAACAATACTGCTATTCCATTAAGTATAAAAGAAGCCATTAATTCGGTTTACATTCCAGAATATCAAAACGTTTTAAATAAGCTTAAGACATTATCCAATGAATGGGCTCAAGTACCCATGCTTGCCAGAACACATGGGCAACCAGCATCTCCTACTCGACTCGGTAAAGAAATTGACGTTTTTGTGGTTCGCTTGGAAGAACAGTTTAATTTGCTAAACGATATACCTAGTGCCGCAAAGTTTGGAGGTGCAACAGGTAACTTTAATGCTCACCATGTGGCCTATCCTAATATTGATTGGAAAGCATTTGGAAGCGCCTTTGTGCAAGGCAAATTAGGATTGCAACATTCGTTTCCAACAACACAAATTGAGCATTATGACCACATGGCTGCTTTGTTCGATACCCTTAAGCGCATAAATACCATACTTATAGATTTAGACAGGGATATATGGACCTATGTCTCCATGGATTATTTTAAGCAAAAAATTAAAGCAGGTGAAGTTGGTAGTAGTGCCATGCCTCACAAGGTAAACCCTATAGATTTTGAAAACAGTGAAGGAAACCTAGGTATAGCTAATGCCATTTTCGAACATCTTTCGGCAAAACTCCCTATTTCAAGATTGCAGCGTGATTTGACCGATAGTACTGTTTTGCGTAATGTTGGCGTTCCCTTTGGTCATACCATTATTGGATTTAAATCGACATTAAAAGGGTTGAATAAATTATTGTTAAACGATTCAAAGTTTGCTAAAGACTTAGAAAACAACTGGGCTGTTGTGGCCGAAGCAATCCAAACTATTTTGAGACGAGAAGGCTATCCTAATCCCTATGAAGCTTTAAAAGGGTTAACCAGAACCAACGAAGAAATAAATCAAAATTCTATTTCAAATTTTATTGATACCTTAGAGGTGTCTAATGACATTAAAACAGAACTAAAACGAATTACTCCTAGTAATTATACAGGTATATAAAATGATACTTAACGATAGGCAATCATTATTACTATGTGGCTCTTTGGCTGCAGGTTTATTTATTACCGGGGTCTTTAATATACTTGATAATTTTGTCATTTTAACATTATTAGTACTTATCTATTTATTAATTGTAGTTAATATCGTATACACCAAAAGAAAATATCCAGAAGAGGACATGGACAGCAATACCCAAGAAAAAAACTCCTAGTTGTTGCTAGGAGTTTTTAAAAACAAGATTTCTATAATCTATTTAAAAAAGTTCATGATGTCCTGAACTTGATCTACTTGCAAATCACTGTTCCGTAAAGCTGAAACCAAAGTTACCATTTTATCGGGGCTCATATTGTTACCCAAAACCCTAACAATAGCAAAACCTAAATTGTTCGCATTTGCAAATACAACAACTTCTTCTGCCTCTTCATTATCTCCAATATATTTAACCACTACTTTATTGCCTTTGTCATTAAATTCAATTAAGTCGTTATACTTTTTATGTTTTAAAATGGAATTAACTTTAGACAATTCTGTGTTGTAAGAGCCTATATTAGAATCGTTAGCTTTGTAAGCCAGAAAGTTTAATCGATTAACCGACTCGTAAGCTTCCCTCTGATCTTCATTAAATCTAGATTGATCAATTTCTATCATAGATAATGGAACATCTTGTGAGATAAAGTTTTTAGATTCCTGGTTATCTACAAAATACCGTTGTAAACTAACCCCATCTCCACAGCTTGTTAAAAAAAATGTGACAAATAAGGCGAATATTATATATTTAACTGTACGTTGCATGATTGATGATTTGTTTATTTTTTCTTTTTCAAATGTTCTCCAGCAGGAATATTCATTTTTTGGGTAAGCTTAGAAATCTCATTTAAGTCGATATTTCCGGTAAGCGACACAACAACTGTTTCAATTTTTCGCTCCTTTCCATTCACCTCAATCTTATCCTCCATAACCTTATCCACGCCATTCACAAAGATTAAAAGTTCTTCTACATGATCTGCATCCATACCTTCTTTTACATAAAACTTAACTTCGGTGCCATCATCCTTAACCTCCATTAATTCTTCTAAAGCACTAGCTCGCGATTTTACCCATTTAGAAATATCAGCTGATATTGACATGTTGTCCGTTACAATAGTCTTAAAGCTAGTAATGCTTTTAACCATATCCATATAAGCTTTGGCCTCGGCATCATCGGTATCTATGCCTATTTTGGCAATCATCTGAAACATTTTAGGCTTAATGTTTACATAAGTAACATCTGGATTTTCACTATATTTTTCAAATACATTTTTTTGAGCCATTCCAGCCATTGGTGCTAGCATGATGGTCATTACGAATACTATTAATCTATTTCTCATGGTATTTATTTTTTGCGTTTGCATAATTAATTATTTGTTTTTTTAAAAATTATATTAGTTGTATTTTCTATCTCAGTAAGGTAACCCAAAGTTGAAGTGCCTTTATTTACTTCGTTTAAGTAGCCCACTGTTGAAGTTCCTTTGTTAAAATGATTTGAAATCATCGCTAACGATTTTGAAACTTCGCTAAAAGCAATTTCAGGATCATCAATTGTACCAACATCGCTAGGTTTATTGAAATAAAACCCTAACATAAGAACTGCTACTGCTGCGACAGAAATCCATTTATAATTAAATGCTTTCTTAGTTTTTAATGAAACGTCCTTAGTAAACTGTTCTTGTTGATTTGCCAAAAAATACGTAAACATTGGTTTATACATTTCTAAATGTGGGGCAACTGTGTCGCTGGTAAAGTAGTTTTTCAACACTTGCTCTTCTTTAAGTGATGTTTCTCCATTCTCGTATTTTTCGATTAATTTTTCTATACTATTTAATACCATAATTATGCGTATTAGTTAATCTTTCTCTTATCGTTTTTCTAGCTCTAGATAGGTTTACCCGTACTGCTGTGTTATTTATACCCAACATATCAGCAATCTCGTCAAAGTCATATTCCTCAATATCCCGCAACTGAATTATTAATCGTTGTTGTTCTGGTAATTCTTCAATTATTTTTCCCACCCAGTTAACACTATCGTTTAATTCAACCTGTTTTTGTAATGCTGTTTGCTTATCCTCGTAATTGCTATGAACAATTTTTAAGTTTTGGGCTTGTTTTGATTTTAACTTATCCAAACAAAAATTCTTGGTCATAGTCATTGAAAACGCTTCGACATTTTTATAACCTTCAATCTTTGTTTTATTGTTCCATAATTTCAATAATATCTCTTGTGTGGCATCTTCAGCTTCCTCTGTAGATATGAGCAATCGTTTTGCTAAACGAAACACTTTATCCTTAAAAGGCATTACAATATTTAAAAACTCACTTTGAGTCATAATTGATTGGTTGTATTATAAATAGCTTTTTACGCTATTTGAAATTACGACGAACGACATGTCTTTTTGTTACAATTATTTTTTTATTATACAATAATGTAAGTAAATTTATGGTTTTATAGACTACTTATAATAAAAGAAATTGCTATGAAACATTTAAAAGCCCCAATACTGCTTCTGTGTTTATCAATCATAACTTACGGTTGCTTTGAAGACAATGACGACAATACCATTAGTGCCAACCAAATAAATGATTTTGTTTGGAAGGGCATGAATCTTTTTTATCTATATAAGGACAATATCCCCAACCTAGCTAATGACAGGTTTTCCTCAGATGGCGAATATGCCGATTACCTTAACTCCTATTCCAAACCCGAAGATTTATTCGAAAGTTTAATCTACCAAAGGGAAAACGTAGATCGCTACAGTTGGATTGTTGATGATTATATCGCTTTGGAACGTTTTTTTGATGGCTGTAGCGTTATTAACGGTATGGAGTTTAGCCTATTTAACACGCCCAATACCTCTAACAATGTTTTTGGCATTGTTCGTATGGTTTTGGCAGGTAGTGATGCCGAAAGCAAAGGCATAAAAAGAGGTGATATTTTTTATGAAGTCGACGGTAACCTATTATATTATAATTCTAAAACTGATAACAACTTTAACTTATTTGGTTCAAGTTCTTATTCCATAACATTGGGGACATATAATGATAATGGTACTTCAGAAACTACTGATGACACTATCGATTCACTAAACGAAACTATCACACTTAATAAAGTAGAGCTATGCGAAAACCCTATTTTTAAAACCGATATTTTTGATCTTGGTTCAAAAAAAGTCGGTTATTTAATGTATAATGGCTTTACAGCCGATTATGATGCGCAGTTAAATACTGTTTTTGGTGATTTTAAAGCCAGTAATATAGACGATTTGGTTTTAGATTTAAGATATAACCCTGGAGGATCGGTTAATACTGCCATACTGCTTGCGAGTATGATAACCGGCCAGTTTACAGGTGATGTGTTTAGTACTGAAGAATGGAACACAGCGTTTCAAGCGGCTATTGAAAATGAAAACCCAGAATTGCTCATCAATAGATTTGTTAACAACGATGCTGGTGCTAGCTTGAACAGTCTTAACTTAACTAAAGTTTACATTATTGCTACAGATTTTTCAGCATCAGCGAGTGAATTGGTTATAAATAGTCTAGACCCTTATGTTGATGTGATTCATATTGGTAAAAATACAGAAGGTAAATACCAAGCCTCTACCACACTCTACGACTCCGAAGATTTTAGTAGAGAAGGTGTAAATCCAAGTCATTCCTATGCCATGCAACCATTAATCTTTAAATCACTTAACAGTGTTGGTAAAACAGACTATAGCAACGGGCTCACCCCAGACATTCATTTAGAAGAAGATTATTTAAACCTTGGTACTTTAGGCAATGTAAACGAAACGCTTTTAGCTGCTGCCTTAGCTGCCATAGAGAATTCAGGAAAGCTTTCTAAAATCAAATCACAAAATAATTTCACGCCGTTAAAATTAATTGACGATAGCAATAGTTTTGAAACTTCAGGCAGTGGCATGTATGTAGACAAAGAACTTCCTTCAGAAATGATAAACAGATTTTTATTTGAACAAAATTAAAACCTACTTCAATTGGAGTACAGGCAAGGACTCTGCATTAGCCTTACATCATTTATTACAAAATTCTAATTATACTGTTGATGAACTTGTTACAACTGTTAATAGTCATTATAACAGGGTGTCTATGCATGGATTAAGAAAGGAACTTTTAATAGCACAAACCCAAGCCATTGGCATATCATCCACTTTAATAGAATTGCCCGAAATGCCCAGTATGGCCATCTATGAGGAAAAGATGCTTGAAAAGGTCTCTAGACTAAAAAATAATGGCTTTACACATACTGCCTTTGGGGATATTTTTTTAGAAGACCTGAGAACCTATCGTGAAAAACAACTGGGGCGACTAGGCTTAAAAGCCATATTCCCCATTTGGAAACATAACACAAAAGATTTATTAAATGAGTTTTTAGATTTAGGTTTTAAAACCATTATCGTTTGCGCCAATTCAAAATATTTTACTAAGGATTTTGTAGGTACTATTATAGATAAAAACTTTATTGACAATTTACCTGAAGGTGTTGACCCCTGTGGTGAAAATGGTGAATTCCATACCTTTTGTTTCGATGGTCCAATTTTTAAAAAACCCATTTCTTTTAGTATTGGAGAAAAAGTATATCGAGAATATAGCAATCCAAAAACCGATAATGATTCCGTTTGTAAAAGTGACAAATATGGAATTTGGTATTGTGATTTGATTCCATAAAAAATGCCTCCAAACAAGGGAGATATTTCACAATAAGAGATTAAGTAGTAGATAAAATCATTAAAGGTTAATATTAAATCCTAGGTTTACATTCCTTCCTTTCGTGGTATACCCTAGAATTTCGAAATAATCTTCATTCAACAAATTGATTACACTAACAAAGAGTTTTAACTTATTTTTAATTACTTTCTGGCTAAAATATAAATCAACTATAGAAAAAGGAGGTAGTTCAACATTTTCAAAGGTAGAAAAATCAGTATCCGTCCTATTACCAACATACTGGTAGTTTAAGGAGGCAAAAGTATTTTCACAAAAATTATAGCCTAAATTAGCATTCACTTTATGCTTTGGTAAACGTAAACGCAAACCATCTTTTAATTCAATAAAAGTATAGTTTGCTGATACGTTTAAGTTTTCAATCAATCCCAATTCAGCCTCTATTTCAAAACCATGGACCCTAGCCACTGCATTCGCATTTTGATAGCCTGTTGTATAAATAATAGTATTCTCTTCTTTTCTATTAAAATACACACCGCTTAGTCGAAATTTCTTTTTTAAATTGTATTCAAAACCTCCCTCGATAGTCAAATTTTCTTCTGGCTCTAAATCTGGGTTAGCTCCAAAATAACCAAATAACTGAGACAGATTAGGTGCAATAAATGAAGTCGCATAAGAACCAAATATTTTGGTATAACCTCCATCTAAATCTATACTATATGATGGGTTTAAACTATACACAAAGTGTGAGCCATATTCACTATGGTTATTTAATCGTATTCCAGCATTAATATTTAGTCCGAAATATGATATGTAAACTACATTTGCATAAGGATCTGTATTTGTAAAACTCTCTTCTTTAGCAAATTGACTATTATAATCGCCGTAATTTAATCCAACAATGGTATAAAATGTATCATCAAATACATATTTATTAAACGCATCGACTACATAACTTTTTGCTTTGTTCACAGAGCTAAAGTCTGATACGGTTTCCCTGTTAATTTCGGTGAATGCAGTATTGATTTGAAAACTTCCATTTTTGTAGGTGAACTTAGGGGACACCCCTACTCTTTTCTGCTTTACAATGTATTCATCGTAAGTGTCTGCAAAAGTATAATTAGGAGCTGGATAACCATCAATATCTGTTTTTAGCTTATCATAACTTGCAAAAGCTGTAAGGTTAAAAGCCTTACATAATTCATAACCTAATTTAACATTGGTGTTAAACCTAGAAAATGGATCTTTCTCTGAATTATTAGATTTCGCAGCTGAAAGCCCGTCAACAAATCGATTACCAAAACCAATTAAATAATTAAACTTTCTAGTTTTACCACTGACGGAAACACTATTAGTAAAACTTGACGCATTGTAATTTAAATCGTCTTGTGATTGATTAGTACCAACAACCGTTAAAAAACTCCCAGATACACTTTCTTTTGAAGCCTTTTTAGTTGTAATATTAATAACGGCAGTAGCAGCGGCATTTCCATATAACGTACTCGCAGCACCTTTAATAATTTCAATGGATTCTACCATATTTAAATCCAATAGGCGTAAATCAAAATCATTAGCTACAATAGAAGGATCGTTTACCTGTACTCCATCAATAAGCACCAGTATTTGTCTATTGTTTCCTCCTCTAATATAATTACCCAAGTTTTGGCCTTCAACACTTCTACTCCCATTAATTTCAATACCACTCTTGGTATTGATTAATTCTGAAATTGTTCTAGCTTGATTTCTTTCGATTTCTTGTTTGGAAATTTTGATAACCATTTTTCCTGAATTTTCACGTTTTAACATAAATCGTGAATCAGTAACAACAACTTCTTCTAATTGTTCGACTTTTGTTGAATCGCTTTGCTGTTGCGTAAAACCAACCATAGATATACCTAAACATAGTACACCAAAAACACTTGTTTTTTTGTTCATTTAAATGATTAATTACTCGAGAATCGCATGGATTGTAACATACAAACTTTTATCCCGAAAGTTTAACTTATTGGTTTAAAAAATGGCAGGTCTCCTGACTTATCCTTCACTATTATACCTTCCCATTAATCTATATTAACAGTGGCCTAGAAGAAATAGTGACTCTTAAAGAGATACCCAATCACGTTGAGCATAGTACTTACAGTTGCGGGAACAGCTCTGGAATTTCACCAGATTCCCTTTTTAATCCCACCGAGGCAGGAACCAAATTTCGTTGTAAAAATAAAACATTTTGTTTATTGTTTTACTCAAAAGATTAAATAATGTTACTTTTGAACTTAAAAAATAAACCTTGCAAAAAATAATATTTATAATCGCTATTATATGTTTTAGCTGTAAAAATGTAGTACCCAAACCAGGTTTTAATGAAATGAATACAAAAGATTTAAAACTGGAGTACGCCAAAGGGTTTTCTGTTAGCGATTTGGGGGTTTATAAAGTGATAACAATCCATAGTCCTTGGCCAGAATCTAAAACTTCTCATAGTTATGTGGTAATTCATAAAGATTCTCTACCAAAAATCACCCTAAATCCTAATGACTATAGTGGCATAATAGAACTTCCAATCAAAAAAATTGTTGTTACCTCTACGACTCACCTTCCTGCTTTAGAATTGCTTTCTGTTAATAACACATTGGTTGGATTTCCTGGATTGGATTACATTTCGTCTAAAAAAATTAGAAAACAAATAAATGCCAACAACATCAAGGAGTTGGGTAAAAACGAAGTAATAAATACCGAAATCCTTTTATCACTAAACCCCGATGTAGTTGTTGGTTTTGGCATTGATGGAGGCAATAGGATTTATGAAACTATAAAAAAATCTGGAATCCCTGTTATTTTCAATGGTGATTGGGTTGAAAATTCCCCTTTGGCAAAAGCTGAATGGATCAAGTTTTTTGGCGTTTTGTATGATAAAAATGCCCAGGCCGACTCAATTTTTAACATGATAAAAACTAATTATTTGGAAGTAAAACAATTGGCAAATCATGTAAAATCAATACCAAGGGTTTTAAGCGGTGCCATGCACAACGATATTTGGTATTTACCAAACGGTACCAGTACTGAAGCACAGCTTTTAAAGGATGCCAACGTTAACTATCTATGGAATAACACCAAAGGCGTCGGAAGTTTAAAATTAAGTTTTGAATCGGTTTTTATAAAAGCTAAAAATGCAGAAATTTGGTTAAGTCCATCTAACTATAACAGTTTAGAAAACTTAAAAAAAGGCAATGAACATCATGCTTTGTTTGACGCCTTTAGGAATAAAAACATCTACTCCTTCACCAATACTACTGGTGATACTGGAGGTATTTTGTATTTTGAATTGGGTATGACCAGGCCTGATATTGTACTTAAGGATCTAATAAAAATTAGTCACCCTGAGTTACTTAAAAATCACGAACTTTACTTTTTTAAACGTTTAGAATAAGTTGCCCAATAAAAACACATATCAATTGGCTTTTTCGTTATTAATCCTGATGTTAATATTGTGTTTTATTATCAATATTAGCTTGGGTTCCGTTTCTATTTCCAATTCAGAATTAATAGAAATATTTTTTGGCTCAAGTAATAACAATACCTTTAAAAAAATTGTACTAGACTACCGCTTACCAAAAGCATTAACCGCTATTATTGTAGGCTCCGGATTGGGGGTATCTGGACTTATGATGCAAACCTTGTTCAGAAACCCCTTAGCAGGTCCTTTTGTACTTGGAATTACTTCTGGTGCCAGTTTGGGTGTAGCCTTAACAATCATGGGATCATCTGTTTTTGGAGGTCTTTTAGCTAATACTTTAGTCAGTAAATGGGGAATTGTTGCAGCTGCCAGTGCAGGCAGTTTTTTGGTTTTGTTATCGGTTTTGATTGTATCTACCAAAATCAGGGATACTATGGCCATTCTTATTATTGGTCTTATGTTTGGCAGTATTACAACAGCCATTGTTAGTGTGCTTTCATATTTTACTTCTGCAGAAGACTTGCAACAGTATATTTTTTGGGGCTTTGGCAGTTTGGGTAACTTATCATGGGAAGAAGTATTTATTTTACTAATTATTTACTCAGTCGGACTATTGTTAAGTCTAGCTTCTATAAAAGCTTTAAATACTTTATTATTGGGTGAAAATTATGCACGCAGTTTAGGTTTGCATATTAAAAAAAATAGAATGCTTATCATTTTAGCTACTAGTTTATTAGCTGGAACCATAACAGCTTTTTCTGGTCCTATAGCCTTTGTTGGATTGGCAATTCCACATATTACCCGACAAATTTTTAACACCTCCAACCATAAGCTTTTGTTGCCTGCAGTATTTATTTTTGGTGCCATTATAATGCTTATTTGCGATAGTATTGCCCAACTTCCAAATAGCGATTATACATTACCTATTAATGTTATTACCTCTTTGTTTGGAGCTCCTGTAGTCATTTGGTTATTAGTTAGAAAACGTAAAATGAATTTTTAAAAAACTTTTGTTTTGAAATTAGTAAAAGACACTCCAAAACACGTTGTACTAAGTACTAAAGACTTAGCAATTGGCTATACTTCAAAAAATTATAAAAACACCGTTGCTTCAAATATTAATATTGAGCTTCATTGTGGTGAACTGGTTGGTTTAGTAGGTGCTAATGGTATTGGTAAATCTACTCTGTTAAGAACACTAACCGCTATTCAACATCCACTTAGTGGTACAATTATTTTAAACCTTGAGCCACTATCAGGATATAGTGCCGTAGAACTAGCCAAAACCATGAGCCTTGTATTAACTGAACAGATTGTATCTAAAAATCTGTCTGTTTTTGAATTGATTGCCTTAGGAAGGCAGCCCTACACAAATTGGATTGGTAGCTTAACTGCTAAAGATATTGCCATGGTAAATAATGCACTAAAGCTAACCAATATTAAGGATATTAAAAATAAAAAGTGTTTTGAACTTAGCGATGGTCAGTTACAAAAAGTAATGATCGCCCGTGCCTTGGCTCAAGATACAGATTTAATCATTCTAGATGAACCTACTACACATCTAGACATGTACCATAAAGCTTATATTCTTAAATTATTACAAAGTCTAGCTAAGGAAACCCAAAAAACCATCCTCTTTTCGTCACATGAAATAGATTTGGCTATTCAATTATGTGATCGATTAATTGTTATGACTGAAGATGAAGTAGCATCAGACACGCCTTGCAATCTCATTATAAAAGGTACATTCAATTCTCTTTTTCCTAAAGATTTAATCACTTTTGATGAGACCAATGGAAATTTTCGGGTAAAAAAATAATTTAAGTATTTCGTTGATAACTTCAACACTAGCTCTTTAACCTTCTGTCCAAAAAAATTATCTTTGAATAAATTTCTTTATAAATGACCGATAGTATTATTCTTTTCCTTACTATAGTTTTTTCTGCTGCAATTGGTGCCTATCTAGGTATGCTTTTTACTAGATTAAAAACAAACAGTGAAAAAAGTACTTTAAAAGAGCGTGAAAACCAATTGCAAATCACTATTGAAAATTTAAAACAAAGCTTGGATAAAGTAGAAAGTGAACGTGAAAACATTAGGCAGGAAAAGGAATTTTTAAATTCTGAGCTGACCCGCCGTAATACAGAGTTTGAGATACTTCATCAAAAAAATGAAGAACAAAAAAATGAAGTAGAGAAATTACAGGAAAAATTCACCAAAGAATTTGAAAATTTGGCCAATAAAATATTTGATGAAAAATCTACCAAGTTTAAACAACAAAATAAGGAGAGTCTAGAAAATTTACTCAATCCACTTCAAGAGAAAATAAAAATCTTTGAAAAGCGTGTTGAAGATACTAACAAGGAAAGTATTGGCAGACACAGTGAATTAAAAGAACAAATAAAGAATTTGTCCCAACTCAATCTACAAATGAGTAAAGATGCCGATAACCTTACCAAAGCGCTTAAAGGGGATAGCAAAATGCAAGGAAATTGGGGAGAGTTGATTCTTACTCGAATTTTAGAAAAATCGGGGTTAGAAAAAGGCAGGGAATATACCTTGCAGGACAGCCATGTTTCTCCAGAAGGCAAACGCCTGCAAACCGATGTGTTGATACATTTACCCGATGGCAAAAAAATGATTATAGATAGTAAAGTGTCTTTGGTGGGTTTTGAACGTTTTGTTTCCGAAGATGACGACACTTTAAAACAACAATATTTAAAGCAACATATAGCTTCTATTAAACGTCATGTAGACCAATTAAGCAGTAAAAACTATCAGTTTTTAGTTGACGAAAGTCCCGATACCGTTTTTATGTTTATTCCTATTGAGCCCGCTTTTGCTATAGCTTCTGCCCATGAGCCTAATTTATACGAAGAAGCTTTCGACAAACAGGTTATTATTGTTACTCCGGCTACCCTATTAGCCGCATTAAGACTGGTTGATAACCTTTGGCAAAATGATAGGCAAAAACAAAATGCCCTGGAAATAGCCAACCAAGCTGGAGCTTTGTACGATAGCTTTACCAACCTTACCGACGAGCTTATTAAAATTGGCAAACAAATTGGAACCGTGCAAAACAGCTATGAAGGCGCCATGAAAAAATTAACTGGGCGGGGTAATTTAATTAAGCGTGTAGAAATGTTAAAAAAATTAGGTGCCAAAGCCAGTAAAGCTATTGACAGTAAACTACTTAACCGTGCTGAAGAAGACTAGTTTTCTTTATTTCTATCCTGAAGCCAACAATATCTAAAATCATGTTTTTATGTGATATATTTGTTTATCATGTTTTTATGTGATATATTTGATTATCATATTATAACATGATAAAATGACAACAAGTGTTATTACAGGAGATATTATAAAATCAAGAGGTCAAACAAATCCAAACATTTGGATAAGTACTTTAAAAAAGTCCTTATCCTATATTAGTTCAGATAAAAGTTACTGGAACATATATCGTGGTGATAGCTTTCAAATAGAAGTTAAAGATTGGTATCAAAGTTTTTTGTTTGCAGTTTATATTAAAGCATGTATTAAATCTATTCGTGGATTAGACGTGCGTTTGTCAATAGGAATTGGAAATAAAACATATGAAGGTAATACTGTTTCCGAATCGAACGGTGAAGCTTTTATTTTTTCTGGTGAAACTATAGAAGCATTAAAAAAAGATAAACAAAACCTTAGAATCAAAACTAACCATTTTGAACTTGATAAAGAGTTAAACTTATATTTTAAATTAGCCTTGATTGCAATGAATAATTGGACAGTAAATACAGCAGAAGTAGTGAAACTGAGCATTGCCTATCCTAAGGCATTACAAAGCGAATTAGGAAAAATGATTGGCATTAATCAAAATGCAGTAAGTACTAGGCAAAAACGGGCCTACTTAGAGGAAATAATGGAAGTTAATCTAATGTTTATAAATAAAATATCAAATTACTATTTATGATTTTAATCAAACTCTTATTAGCACATATATTAGGCGACTTTTTTCTCCAACCTAAATCATGGGTTAAGGACAAAGAAAAGAGAGGTTTAAAATCGTCTAAACTGTATCTCCATGTATTAATTCATATTGTTCTTACCTCACTGTTACTTTGGGATATAACACAATGGCCCATTATATTAACAATAGGTCTATCCCACTTAATAGTAGATGCCCTAAAGCTTACTTTACAAAAGAAAAAAACAAAGCGCATATGGTTTTTTATGGATCAACTTATGCACGTTATTGTTATTTTGATATGTTTTTTTTCTTTTACATATAAAGAAATTGAAATTAGCACTCAACTAACGGAGAAAAGCTTATTAATAGCAGTTTGCTTATTGTTCTTAACCATACCAACAGCAATTATAATGAAAACCATTTTTATAAAATGGAATATTGAAAAATTAAACAAAGACAGCAAATCACTTGCAGATGCTGGAAAATATATTGGTATTTTAGAACGCATTTTGGTTTTTATATTTATAATTACCAATCATTGGGAGGCTGTAGGGTTTCTAATTACTGCTAAATCGGTTTTTCGATTTGGGGATTTAAAAGAGTCGAAGAACAGGCAACTTACAGAGTATATATTAATAGGCACCTTAATTAGTTTTGGTATTGCAATAGTTGTAGGTATAATTTGCTCGGCAATAATTTAACTAAATGTTGAGGTATTAAAAATCAACCCTTAATACAGCATTAGGCGTAAACCCTAAAGAATTTTGAAGTGTTTCAACTGGAGCACCTTCATTAATTCTATAAAAATTATTTAGCTCATTTTTTCGACCCATGACATTCCAAACAGATAGACCTGCATTAAGCTTCATATTGTTACTAAGTTTAAAATCATAAATTGCAGATATATCCAATCGTAAATAATCTTTTAAAACTGCCTCATTGGCCTTAGCAAAGTTTATTTCATTGTTAACAATTTCATTTCCTTCTTCTGGTTTGGTCGTTGGTTTTCCAGAATGCCAATTTAAACCTGTGGCTATTTTCAAATTGTTCGAAATATATGTTGCACCTAAACTAATATTATGAATTATATCATAGTTGCTTGGAAAAGCTTCTCTTTCCAAAGTCTTAAAACGGTAATTATTATCCATAAAGGAATAACCCAACCAAGTATCAAATTGGTTAAAATGCTTTCTAAATAACACATCAATACCAAAAACACTGTAGTCTCCATGTGTCTTTACAAACTCATACTGATTTTGAAATCCTTGACTTTGTGATGTAATACCTTTAACCTGTTTTAAGTAGGTATCGGCATTGAATAACCACCCCTTTTGACTAAAGTTTATTCCTACTGAAATTTGCTTGCTTCTTATTACGGGGATATTGTCATTGTTGGCAAGCTGCCACCTGCGCTTTTCTATACCCAAAAAATCACTTTGAAAATTAATAACTTGTGAGGTATTTTGATGTTTCAACTCTCCTAAAATTTCTAAGGTTAAACCATCTAATAATTTTTTATTAAAACTAAATCTGGGTTCCAGTATTTGTTTTTTAAATTTTCCAATATAATTGTACCTCAATCCAAAATTAAAGGCTATCTTTTTATTAGATGACCTATATCCCAATTCAGTAAAAATACCATGTGTTCTAATCACCTCAGAAACTAAGTTTCTAAACAAAGGATTATCTACATCGTCTAAATTGGTGATCTCAGTCTCTACAAAATGATAACCACCTAATAGCTGTAGACTATGGTTTAAATTGTAAAACGTTTTTAATTTTACACTACTTTCAGATACGCTATTTTTTTGCAAAAAGCGCTGATCGTCTTCAATATTAACATTTATGGCTTTTAATTTATAATCTGTTTCATAAAACTCAAATACAGTTTTAAATTTATCATTCCAAATACGATTATAACTAAGCCCTTCTGCAATGCTATTTTGACTAAGACTACTTCTTCTTGATTCAGTTGATTGTTCGTTAATTAAATTTTCATCAAACAAAAGCCTATTATAAACATTAATAAAATTAATCTGTAATTGGTCTTTATCATTAATCCTGTATATCCATCTAAATGAAGTGTCATAAAAATCGAACGTTTTATTTGAATTGATTACAGTTGGAGTATTTGTACTCAGTTCAGTATTTTGCGAGATTCTATCAAAAAAAGCCGTATAAGTAGGTGTTTTAAAAAAATCGTTAACCGACTTTCTTGCTGCAATTTGTATCGATGATTTTTCTCCTAATGGTACATCTAAAAAACTATTAAAATTAGTAAAATTTAGCCCTATACTTCCTTTAAAATCGGTATTGATTTCTTTATCTGTTTGCATGTCAATAGTACCGGAAACTCCATCGGTTGAAGATACATCACTACCATTTTTCTTTAGAAATACTTTTTGGGTAATCTGAGGATTATACATAGATATTAAACCAAAAAAATGACCAGATTGGTACATCTTTATATTGTCCCATAAAATTAAATTTTGGTCGTGTGTTCCCCCTCTTAAGTTAATATTAGAGACTGTTTCATTTGTACTGTTTACACCAGGAAGGGCTTGTATAGAATGTAAAACATCTGTTTCAGTTAATCCTGGAAGGATCTTAAAATTTGAAAAATCAATTTCAAATGAGCCGTTGTTAATTTTGTTAATACCACTTACTAAATAGTTTGATATAACGACTTCGGACAGGGTATAAAAATCTTGATCCAAAAACACATCTAAACAATCATTAAATACAAGTGATTTTGGTTCAATTTTGCTGGATTTATAACCCAAACAATTTATAGCAATTGGTTTTTCAAGATTTTTAACTGTTAATGAAAAGAAACCACTTTCGCCACTCAAAACCATATTGTCGCCATTGCTTATTATTGCATTAATAATAGGTTGATGGTCTTTTTTATCTTTAACCACACCACAAAACACATAGGCTTCTTTTTGTTTAACAACCACAATTTTATCTCCTATTAAGCTAAACGTCAATGGGGTCTGTTTTGTTAAATATTCTAACACTTCCAAAATAGTTTCTATAGTATCTGGCATAAATACTTTTATATCCATAACCTGATCTTGAGCGTAATTAAATTTTATTTCATGCTTGGTTTCAAGGTAATTTAAAACATCTGATAATTGTCTTTTTAAAATGGTTTCTTGGGCCGATAAAACGCCAGCAAAAAAAAATAAAGAAAAAGTTATTATGATTAATTGCCTAATTCTTTTTTCCATGAACAATAACTAGGTTTGAAGAGCTCAATTCATAGGTCATATTCATTGGCTGGGTAATCGCTATTAGTGCATCTTTAAGATTATGGTGTATAAATGCCCCGGTAAATAGTCTGTTACCATCTATATTCTTTGTAACTACTTCTATTTGATATTGCCTTTCAAATTCTGCTAGTACTTCTTTAACAGGAATAGCATCAAAAGTACTCATGTTATCCAGCCAAGTGGGTTTGGAAATTAAAGTACTCTCTTCCGTAAATTTACCATTTAGAACTTTAAAAATAGTACCCGAACGAATCTCTTTTAATATGGCATTTGATGTGACTTTTACTTTACCTTCAAAACACTGGACTTCAAAATAATCATCCCGTTGCTTTACATTAAATTTTGTTCCAATTACAGTAACAACGCCATCTTTAGTAACAACACTGAACGTTTTTCCTTTAGCTACTGTAAAAAAGGCTTCACCGTAGAGCCTTACTTTTCTGTTTTTTTGCCAACCATTTACACTATATTCAATTTCTGAAGCTGCATTAAGTTCAACAGTTGATTGATCTGGTAGCTCAACAACAATTTTTTCTCCCGCTAATGTTTCAACAAGGGTTGAATTTGAATTAAAAAATGTAAAATATACTCCTAGTGCAATTACAATAACACTGGCAATCCTTAAAAGAAGATTGAACCAGTTGTTTTGTTTACTAGTTCTTTTAGCCTCTTGATATTTAGACTTAAACGTCTCAAAGTTGCTGTATTCCAAAAATTGTGAGGCCTTATATTCACTTGCAGCATCTATAATATATGTGTTTAATAAAGCGTCATCAAGAGCATCAAATTGTTTTTGCTCTTCATCTGTAAGCGCTCCTTTAAGCCATTTTTTAATTAAATCTTCATTTTTCATTAATCCTTAACTTTATTATATAACAATTAAACTGCTAAATCTCCTTTATTTAATTTTAAATCCATCTAGTTCTTCCCTTAGAATTTTAAAAGCACTATAAATACGATATTCCACAACTTTTTGGGTAACACCTAAAAATTCTGCTATTTCACTATGTTTTTTACCTTCAGCCTTACTCAATAAAAAAGCAACACGTTGCTCTTCGGTTAAAGATTCAAGTATTTGTTTATACCGTTCAAAAAATTGCTCTTTTTCTAAAATAAACTCTGGAGATTCATTTGTGTAATGCTTTTGAGTCTTCAAACTATATTTTAATACAACTTTTTGATGTTTAATTTCATTTAACATCAAATTATTAGCTACGGTAAATAAATACGATTTAACCTTACTATAGCTCACCTTTTTACAATTATCCCATAACTTCTCAAAAGCATCTTGAACCTTGTCATCAGTGTTATATCCCGACCCATATTTGTAATATAGGAAATTCTGTAAATCTTTAGCATATTTATTGTAAATGCTTGAAAATATACTAGTATCGCAGATGTCGTTATTAAGTTGTTTTGGCAAAGTTTCAAATTTTAATTTTTAAAGTTAATTAAAAAAAATATTAAAATATTTTGGGGATTTTTTGTTTTAAGCTGTTATATAATAAAAAACCCTTCCCAAATTACCTTTTGCTATGAAAAATGAAAACAATCCTAACAAAATGATACGATCTATAAAAGATCAAGAAATTATATACTTAAGAAAAACCGTTTTACAACTTACAAAATCCATAATTGATCATCCAGAAGAAACTTCATTATCCATTAGGTTAAATCAATCCTTAAAAAGGCTTGAAGATTTATTAATTAGAGAACAATAATTCTTGTAATTAAAAAATCCATTAATCAAAATGCAAAAAAAATTAAATAGAATGGTGAATTTGCTCTCTCACATAAAAAATAGAGAGCTCATGGATTACAAGGGAAAGGTAAGCTATTTAAAAGTCTTGACGCAAACCAACCCAAGTAATAAAGTTTATGCATTAAGGCACAAAATAGCTAAAGAAAGGTTCGACAATTTAATTTTAACAACCCTAAGATTAAAGTATTTAGAACAGGATGTTAAAAAACTCAACAAAGACATATAAAAAATT
Source organism: Aestuariivivens marinum (assembly GCF_022662175.1). Taxonomy (GTDB): domain Bacteria; phylum Bacteroidota; class Bacteroidia; order Flavobacteriales; family Flavobacteriaceae; genus Aestuariivivens; species Aestuariivivens marinum. The sequence goes on from NZ_JAKMCR010000002.1 coordinate 251,888, forward strand.
TTCAGGAGTTTTTATATCTAGGTTGTTATATAATAAAACCATTTATGCAAATGACTTTTGTTTCCAAGTATTTTATTATTCTTACCACCCTATGGGGTATTATTACTTTTAATTCTTGTAGAACAGAAGAGGAAGAATTTATTCAAGCTCCAGATGAAACCCTTTTAACGGTTAACTCAAAAGTTGCCAGCCTAATGCTTAAAACTGCTAGTAACGACGGCTCCATTGATAATATCATTGACCAATCAAACTGTTTTAATATAAAACATCCTTTTGAAGTTACTGCAAATGGAGAAGACATTATTATCAAGTCTATTGAAGACTATAAAATTGTTGAATATATTTTTGATGATGATGATGATGATATTGATAACTTAATAATTAAATTCCCTGTTAACATTATACTAAATGATTTTTCAGAAGTTAAAATCAACACTCAATCACAATTAAACAGCTATTCTAATAACTGTAATGGTGAAAATGAAGCAGATGATGATATAGAATGTATAGATTTTAATTACCCCATGAGCGCATCTGTTTTTAATTCTAATAATGATTTAATATCTACAAAAACCTTTACCGAAGATTCAAGTCTGTTTAGGTTTATAAAAAATATGGATTCAAATTATTTTGTAAGTATTAATTTCCCTATAACTGTTAAACTATGGGATGATACTGAAATAATTATAAATAGTTTGTATCAACTTGAGTCCACAATTGATTTACATAAAAATGATTGTGACGAAGATGATGACTATAATTATAATGATGATGATTGCGATGATTGCAATGTTGATGATTTAATTGATTTTCTCACAAGCTGCTCGAATTGGACCGTAGACAAACTAGAACGTTATAATACCAATTATGATGATGCTTACGACGGTTATGTCTTTAATTTCTATTCAAACGGAACAGTTTCTTCTTATTGGTCAGGAATAACAGTTTATGGTACTTATACAGCCAGTGGTTCTGGAAATAATATAACTGTTACTATAAATATACCCCAACTACCCTATTGTAATAACGATTGGATTTTACATGAAATATCTAAATACACTGAAACAAAAGTAGACTTGCGAGTAGGTTATGGGGATAGAATGCGTTATAAAAATGATTGTAATTAAACATAAAAGCCCTTAACTATGAGAATTGAACAAATAATAACGATTTTACTTTTTTCTTTAGCAATAGTTTCATGTTCAAACGATGACACTAATCCTAATGACAATAGTATGGAAATTAAAGAGATCAAAACTATTGCCCAATCAAGTTCTTGGAAAATCACAAGCTTTATTGACTCGGGTGTGGATGAAACAAATCATTTTACAGGCTATACATTCACTTTTAATTCAGACGGGACATTAGAAGCAACTAATGGAATTAATACATATATGGGAACATGGTCTGTTACAAATGGTAGTAGTAATGACGATAGTAGTGATGATATTGATTTTAATATCTTCTTTTCATCTCCCGCAAACTTTAACGACGACCTATCCGAAGATTGGGATATTGTATCAAAAAGTAGTACTAAAATTGAATTAATGCATATTAGTGGAGGCAATGGTGGCACAGATACTCTAACATTTGAAAAAATAAGCTAGTCGAAATAGTATATGAAAAAGAAAGATTTCATTTGTTAATTAATTATTCTAAAGTATAATTTTTTAACACTAGCTCAAACAGCTTCAGCAAAATGCTGAAGCTGTTATTTAAAACAACTCAAAATGAAGAAACTAATTTTTATTGTCATAGTAGTTATAGTTGCTTCAGTAATAGGCTATAATTACATTTATCAAGATCACAGAAATATTGAAGAGGAACAAGCTTCTTATACTATGAAAGCATCAATATTAGTTAATGAGTTCGCTATAGACCCCACTACATCAGAAAAAAAATACCTTAACAAATCCATCGAAATAATTGGAAACATTACAGGAATAAGTGATCATACCATAACATTAAATCAAACTGTGTTTTGCCAATTATCAAAAAATATTAAAACAAAACAAAACCTGAATGCCCCTATAAAAATTAAAGGACGATTTATAGGCTATGATGATTTATTGGAAGAAATCAAATTAGACCAATGTAGTATAATTAATGATTAATCCAAAAGCTATGAAAAGACAATTACACTTTTTTACTATTCTCATCTTTTTTGTCACACCAGTCCTTTCTCAAGTAACGGCTGGACAAATAGATGATTTTGAAAACGGGACAGTTCTATCTTGGGAAGAAGACGGAGGGGCTGCCTCATCCCCCAACCCTCCAACTAACATTTCTACGGGAGGACCAAACGGAGCAAATGATAATTATTTACAAAATGTATCCAGTGGTGGATTTGGTGCAGGAAGCAAAATGGTAATGCACAACTCCTCTCAATGGTCTGGAGATTTTACTAACCAAGGTGTTATTGCAGTTAAATTCCATGCAAAAGCCTTAACTAATAATTTAAACTTAAGGGTAGCATTTAATGGCCCCGGTGGTCAAATATGTACAACCAATGCTGTTTTAGTAACAGCTGGTAATCCTTGGGAAGAATTTACAATTTCTATAAGCCCATCAGACTTTAGCTTACTATCAGGGGCAACCAGTATAACAAATACATTACAAAATGTTAGTACTATGAGAGTTTTAAGTAGTACTTCTCCTTCCTGGAGGGGCGATGCCATTGTAGCTACTCTTGAAATTGACAATATTGAAGCTTTAACTACCTTAAGCACTGAAGAATTCCCTAAAAATACAATTGGCATATTCCCCAACCCTACCAGTTCATATATTAATTTAAAAAATATTGACCAACTAGACATCCAATCGATAGCTATTACAAATGTTTTAGGAAAACAAATAGTTAACACTAAAGTTTTCCAATCTGGAATTGATGTTTCTAATTTAAACCAAGGCCTATATTTTTTACATATTACCTTATCTGGAGGCAAATACACCAAACGATTTATAAAACAATAAAACCAACCTAAATTATGAAGTACAAACTATATCTTCTCCTCTGTTTAATTCCAGTATCACTATTAAGTCAAAATGACCTATTAGACGAAATAGACACAGATACCACTTGGTCCAATTATGCAGATGCTGCTTTTAAAGGTTTAAAGATTGTGAATTTTGAATCAACTAAACTAGTAGCCAAAAAAGAATTCACCTTTATCGTTTCCCATAGATTTGGTAGTTTGAAAAATGGATTGGATAACTTTTTTGGGTTGGATGAAGCCGTTACTCGTCTAAACTTTGTTTATGGGATTATGGATGGTTTAAACATTGGTTTCTCTAGAAGTTCATTTCAAAAAATATATGAGTTCTCATTAAAATATCGTTTGTTAAGACAAAAAGAAGGTGGGTTTCCTTTTACCGTAGTTGGATTTAATGAACTGCTAGTTAATACAGCCTTGGACGAAGTAGACCTGCCTTTGTTAGAGTTTAAACATCGCTTAAGCTATGTAACCCAACTGTTAATTTCCAGAAAGTTCAGTGCTAATTTATCATTGGAGATAGCGCCAACATTTTTCCATGATAATTTTGTTTTTATTGATCAACAGGATAATTCTCAATTTGCCTTAGGTTTAGGCGGTCGCTATAAACTCGGAAAAAGATGGTCTCTGAATATGGATTATGGATGGCATATGAACAGAGCAGATAATTCACCATTTAAAAACCCATTTTCCATTGGTTTCGATTTAGAAACAGGTGGCCATGTGTTTCAAATGCACTTCTCTAACGCCCAAGGCATGAATACCAACACCTTTTTAGGTCAAGGTTCTGGTGATTGGGGAGACGGTGATATTTATTTTGGATTTAACCTAAGCAGACGCTTTTAATTATAAATTTTATTAACCTTAATAATAAACGCTATGAATTTTAAAAATTTAATCTTTGTTTTGGCTATTGCCTTTCTAACATTTAGTTGTTCATCCAGCAGTAGTGACGATTTATCAAATCCAGACTCAGACACAAGTGGTAAAACAACCTATAACGGTAACGTAAAAGCTATTATGACAAGTAATTGTACAGGGTGTCATGGAAGCCCAACTTCTAATGGCGCACCATTTTCGTTAACGACCTATACACAAGTCAAAAACAGGGTAAACAGTATTATTACAGCTATTAATAGTTCAACCAACCCAATGCCTCCCTCAGGTGGATTAATGCCACAATCTACAAGGGATATCATCCAAAAATGGAAAGATGATGGCTTATTGGAAAATTAAACAACCTAACTGGTAAGGTTTTGCTTATTTAATTAAAGTAGTATTATGAAATATATAGTTTATTGTGTTTTCTTTTTAAGTACGACGATTTATTCACAAACCAAATACCTCACCAAAACAGGAACTGTTGGTTTTGAAGCATCAGTACCTTCCTTTGAAGAAGTTAAAGCGGAGAATAACTCGGCAACTGCTATACTCAATGTAGAAAATGGAGAATTTGCTGCCTTAGTTTTGGTAAAAGGTTTTCGATTTAAAAATGCCTTAATGGAAGAACATTTTAATGAGAATTATGCGGAATCGGACACCTATCCTAAGGCCACTTTTAAAGGTACAATTGTAAATTTTGATTTTTCAACATTAGGTGATAACACCGCTTTAGCCATTGATGGCCAATTGAATTTTCATGGAAAAACCAATTCGATAGAAAATGTGCCGGCTATCATATCAAAAAAAGATAAAAATATAATTATTACTGGAGGTTTTAAGGCATTGGCTTCAGATTATGATATTAAAATTCCCAAAATAGTTAGCAACAAAATTGCAGAAGTAATAGAGATTTTCTTTAGTTTTGATTTACAAATCAAACAGTAACATAACCAATGCTTACTAAAATAAAATATATGACCTCATGAAGAAGTTTTTTATTAAAATCCTATTGGCTCTCATTGCTCTAATCACGGTTTATTTTTTATTTATGTACTTTGCTGTATATAGTGAAGGTGTCAGATCAGGAGATTTAATAAAATTCAGTAAAAAAGGTATGCTCTTTAAGACTTGGGAAGGTAAACTTAGTCAAGGGGTCTCGGAAGAGTTGCAATTCAATTTTTCTGTAGAAAAAGGAGATAAAAAGATAATTGAAGACTTAGAAAATCTTCAAGGAACTTATGTAAAACTTACTTATATAGAACGCTACCGAACATTTTTCTGGTTAGGGGATACTAAGTATTTTATAAAACATGTTGAAAAAAGTAAAAGACCCTAATGATAATAAAAAAAGCCGCTAAAAGCGGCTTTTTTTCTATAGATTGTATTATTTACTCAAATACATCTTTCTTCTGGAGTATAAGTCGTAAAACTCGTCATCCTTCAAACTATCTATAAACAGGATACTTTCTCCTGTACTCTTCATTTCTGGACCTAAACGCTTATCAACATTGGGGAATTTATTAAATGAGAACACAGGTTGTTTTATGGCGTAACCTTCCAACTTTGGGTTAAAAATAAAGTCCGTTACCTTTTTCTCACCCAGCATAACCTTAGTTGCATAATTCACGTAAGGCTCTTTATAGGCTTTAGCAATAAAAGGTACAGTTCTGGAAGCTCTTGGATTGGCCTCAATAATATAAACCACATCATCTTTAATAGCGAACTGAATATTAATTAATCCAACTGTATTCAATGCCCTAGCAATGGTATGGGTGTGGTCTATAATTTGTTGCATGACTAAATCCCCCAGGTTAAAGGCTGGTAACGTTGCATTGGAGTCTCCCGAGTGTACACCACAGGGCTCTATATGCTCCATAATACCAATAATGTATACATTGCCATCAGCATCACAAATAGCATCGGCTTCGGCTTCTATAGCACCATCTAGATAATGATCCAATAACAGTTTATTATTGGGGATTTTTCGAAGTAAATCTACCACATGCTCTACCAACTCCTCCTTGTTAATTACAATTTTCATTCCCTGGCCGCCAAGCACATAACTAGGTCTAACCAAAATTGGGAAATTCAATTTATCGGCTAACGCTAAGGCTTCGTCTGCATTTTCAGCCACACCAAACTCTGGATATGGTATGTTATGCTCTTTTAGTAAGGTTGAGAAACTTCCTCTATCTTCTGCCAAGTCTAACGATTCAAAACTTGTCCCTATAATCTTAATACCGTATTTGGTTAATTTTTCAGCTAGTTTCAAAGCGGTTTGCCCACCTAACTGAACAATAACACCTTCTGGTTTTTCATGTCGGATAATATCGTATATATGCTCCCAGAAGACAGGTTCGAAGTATAACTTATCTGCAGTATCAAAATCTGTCGAAACGGTCTCTGGATTACAGTTAATCATTATGGTTTCGTAACCACACTCTGCGGCAGCCAACACACCATGAACACAACAATAATCGAATTCAATCCCTTGCCCTATTCTATTAGGACCAGAACCTAAAACTACTATCTTTTTCTTTTTTGAAACTATACTTTCATTATCTGCATAACGCTCACCACCAGCTATTTCCATATCACTTTCAAAAGTTGAATAGTAATATGGTGTTTGGGCCCTAAACTCGGCAGCACAAGTATCTACTAATTTGTATACACGCTGAATATTGAATTCATCCCTTTTGTTATACACCTGACTTTCCAAACAACCAAGCATATGTGCAATCTGGCGATCACCATAACCTTTTTGTTTAGCCTCCAACAATAATTCTTTTTCTAAGGTATCGATGGTATACTTCGAAATTTCTTTTTCCAATTGAAACAATTCCTCATATTGTTTTAAATACCACATATCTATTTTTGTGATATCATAAATTTGGCTTAACGGAATGCCCATTGCAATCGCATCGTAAATGACAAATACCCTGTCCCAAGAGGCATGGGTTAATTTCTCAATAATTTGATTGTAATCCTTATAACCTTTACCATCGGCTCCTAAACCATTTCTTTTGATCTCTAATGACTGTGTAGCTTTATGCAGAGCCTCCTGAAACGAACGTCCAATACCCATAACCTCACCTACAGCCTTCATTTGTAAGCCCAATGTTCTATCAGATCCTTCAAATTTATCAAAGTTCCAACGTGGTATCTTTACAATAACATAATCTAATGTAGGTTCAAATAAAGCCGATGTAGACTTAGTAATTTGGTTATCCAATTCATCTAGTGTATAACCTATGGCTAATTTAGTAGCTACTTTGGCTATTGGATATCCTGTTGCCTTACTAGCTAAAGCTGAAGAACGCGATACACGTGGGTTAATTTCAATGGCAATAATATCTTCTTTTTCATCTGGACTTACAGCAAACTGTACATTACAACCACCTTCAAAATCACCAATACTGCGCATCATTTTAATAGCCATATCACGCATTTTTTGATAAGTTCTATCACTCAAAGTCATGGCAGGAGCTACGGTAATAGAATCTCCTGTATGGATACCCATTGGATCCATATTTTCTATAGAACAGATAATAACAACATTATCATTTTTATCACGAAGTAGCTCCAATTCGTATTCTTTCCACCCCATCATTGCTTTGTCAATCATCACTTCGTGAATTGGGGAAATTTCCAAGCCTCTACGTAATAATTTATCAAAATCCTTCTCATCATGAACAATAGCTGCTCCAGCTCCTCCTAAAGTAAATGAGGAACGAATACATAACGGAAAACCAAATTCTTGCGCAATTTCTTTTCCTTGCAAAAATGACGTGGCCGTAGCTTGAGGCGCCATAGCAACACCTATTTTTTCCATCAACTCCCTAAACTGCTCTCTATCTTCTGTTATATTAATGGCATTAATGTCTACGCCTATCAATTTTACTCCAAAATCTTTCCAAATACCTTTTTCGTCAGCTTCAATACATAAATTTAAGGCAGTCTGTCCCCCCATAGTTGGCAATACAGCATCAATTTGGGGGTGTTCCTTTAAAATTTTAATTATGGATTTGGTATTAAGCGGCAACAAATAAACATGATCGGCCATTGACGGATCGGTCATTATTGTTGCCGGATTGGAATTAATCAATATCGTTTCAATTCCATCCTCTCTTAACGACCTTAAAGCTTGTGATCCAGAATAATCAAATTCGCACGCCTGCCCAATAACAATAGGTCCAGAGCCAATAATTAATATCGATTTAAGTTTAGAATTTTTCGGCATTTTCTTAGGGTTATATATTGTGTTTTAATTCGTTACAAAAATAGTAATCAATAGATATAAAAAAAGGCGTTACACTTAAGTAACACCTTTATATTATCAACAATTGTTAATCATTATTTCTTATGTCTTGACTCAGATGACACAGATAATTTCTTTCTTCCTTTAGCTCTTCTACGCGCCAATACTTTTCTTCCATTAGCAGAAGCCATTCTTTCTCTAAAACCGTGTTTATTTCTTCTCTTTCTTTTAGAAGGCTGAAATGTTCTTTTACTCATTATCTTGTATCTTTAAAATCTAAAATTGTAATGTTTTCAAGTGTCGTTTTGAGGTCTTCCAAAACTGAGGGCAAATATACAAAGCCTTTACAACTTTGCAAATCATTTTTATAAAATATTTCACAAATATTTTTTTCTGTAAAAAAATCTTATAATCCCTTTATTTATTTGAGCTATGCCTGCTTTTTGTTAAGTGAACATGCATCAATTTTGATTAAATTTTAGTTTATTTGCAACGGGAATGAATCTGAAAGTTTCTTTTTCATTAAAATATTTCTTGAAATTATTTAACAATACACTTTATGTACAATAAAATCATAAAACTCATAATAGCTACTGGAATTTTTGCCTATTCAGTTTATCAATTTTCTGAAGGTAATATAGGTAATGGCATAATGTATGTACTTTTATCGTCTATTTTTATTTTTCTTTATTTTAAAAATGAATTCATCCTATTGGCTTTTTTACGTTTACGAAAACAGGATTTTGATGGTGCAAAAAAATGGCTCAATAAAATAAAGAACCCGGAAACTGCTTTGGTTAAAAAGCAGCAAGGCTACTATAACTATTTACATGGTATTATGGTATCCCAGAGCAATATGAACGAAGCCGAGAAATACTTTAGAAAAGCGATTTCTTTGGGTTTGAATATGAATCATGATCTTGCCATGGCCAAATTAAACCTTGCTGGTATTGCATTTTCTAAACGCAGAAAGCAGGAAGCACAAAAACTTCTTAGTGAAGCTCAAAAGTTGGATAAACAAGGTATGCTTAACGATCAGATTAAAATGATGAAACAAAATATGAAGCGTGCCGTAGGCCCAAACCAACATTATGGTGCTGGTGCTTCATTAAGGGCACAAAAAAGAAGATCGAAGTAACTTAAGTTAGTTTCTCTTGGGGTTTTGTTTTAACAAGCAATTCATTCAAAACTTCCTTTATAAATAAAACTGGATTTATATATTTAAAATAGATTAATCTATTTTTAAACTATCGAAAACTCTTATGCTTCTATATTAAGTTCATAAGATTTTTTCAAATATTTAAAAAGTCATTCTTTTGTACTTCAATTAATTTAACTCAATACAAAGGCATGTAGACATCTAAACCGATTCCTTTATTTTCCTTAATCAAATGTCATTTATGTTTGTTGATATATTCCATTCAATTACAGGTTGTTGTTTTGGAGCAGAAAAAGCTCTCAAAGCTTTTAATTTAAGGTCAAATTTCTTTAATCTTTCTATCGTCTTTATTAATAAAGTGGTTGACTTCCCTGCTTTTATCTCAAATACCGACGGCATATTATGGAATGTATAAGGTGTTTCATTTTCCCAAATTAAATCGCTACTACTTACATTTTCCAACTCAATTTTAAGAATAGAACCTTTATCTATATATGTGGCCTCATTAATTAGGACACTTTCTTTTAGCAAGGGTTTTAAAAATTCATCTCTTCCAACCAAAAGGGAATTAAACACCGCTACAGTCCGTTTTTCAAAAAGTGCTTCTTTAAGACTTTCCAAGGTTTTTTCCTTAGCAAAAACAAGGGTGATAGGACGATGGTTACCTTCTTCTGTATAGTCCCAATCAATGAGTCCATGTATATCACTCGTCCCCATAATAGTTAAGTTGTGCTCTAATGCCAAAGCAAGTGATTCTTCTGAGTAATTATTTGAGTTAATTACCTCAATACCGTGAAGTTCTCCTTTTTGGATTCGTTCTTTCTGAAAATCACTCCAAACAGGAATACCATCCTGTCTTTTATAATAAGGATGGTTCCAAAAAATAAAGGCGCCCTGCTTTTTTGCTTCAGCAAAAACTGCTTCGGAAGGATTAGTCAATAATTTGTTAGAATCAGTCACGAATATAGCATTACTATGCCCTATTGGCACCTTCCGGGTTATCTCAGAACCGGAAACAATCAACAAGTCATGGTCTTCAGCCTCTTTTAATGCAATTTCGTAAGCCCTATTGCGATCTGGGTGCGGAATATCTTTTTTGTGTGGCTGGTACTCTATATGCTCAGTTAACGAAATGGCGTCCAAGTTCTCGCGAAGAGCTTCACTTACCCTAATAGAAGGCCATACTTCCCCATCAGAGAACACAGTATGTTGGTGAAAGTCTGTTTTTAAAGTAATATACCCTTCTATATCTGGATAAGTCAAGGCCTCATTGCCTGCATGAAAATGCTGTGCATATAATACTGGAAATGCCCCAATAATTAGAAAAAAAAGATAAAAGTATTTCATGCTAATTTGGTTTTATTGATTAATAAATATTTAATTATTTTTAAAATTTATAGTTTGAAAGATAATAAATTGTTTGCCATTTATAGATTACTATTTAAAGGATTCTAATATTCACTCAATGCAATACAGAAAAATACTTTTGTGTCAATTGTAGATATTGAACAATTATATAAGTAGAGTTAGTATTATATAAATAACTCTAAAAATTCACATATTTAAACACAAGAAGTAGACTAAAATGTGTATTTTTTTAACCATTAGTTCTATCAAAGAGTATAAAAAATGAAAGTCGAAATAGCTTAGATCAAAGGAGACCAAAGTCTACAGTAGGATTCTTTTAATTTATCAAACTTAGATCTATTTAAATAGGCTTTATAACTTACTTCTTTACTTTCGTTTATATCTTCCATAAAATGGGACTTTAATATTTCACTTTGTTTTACATCATAAATAAAAGCATTGACTTCAAAGTTAATATTAAAGCTTCTATAATCCATATTTGATGTTCCAACAGTTGAAAATATGTCGTCTATGACCATAGTCTTTGCATGGATAAAGCCTTTTTGATATTTATAAACTTTTACACCGGCCTTTAACAACTCTTCCAGATAGGAATTGGACGCATGTTTAACAACCCATGAATCAGATTTATCCGGTATAATTAACCTTACATCCACTCCACTTTTAGAAGCAACTTGAAGTGCCGTAATTATTTGGTCGTTAGGCACAAAATAGGGTGTTGTAATATAAATATAGTCTTCTGCCGTAGTAATTGCTGTAAAAATCACTTCCATAATGTTTGCCCAATCTGTATCTGGACCACTAGCGGCTATTTGAATTGCGACATTTTGGTTAGTTTCAACTTCTGGAAAAAAGGTTTTATAAACAGTTAATTTTTTATCGCATACAAAATCCCATGTAGCTAAAAAATGGATTTGAAGTGATTTAACTCCTTCTCCTTTTATACAAATATGAGTATCCCTCCAGAATCTTTTAGTTTGATGATCATTTAGGTATTCATCTGCAATATTTATTCCACCAACATAGGCTGTTTTACCATCAATAATGGTAATCTTTCTATGGTTTCTATAATTCATTTTGCCTGTAAACCTAGAAAACAATACAGGCATAAAAGGGTAATGTTCTACACCTGAATTAGTGAGCTTTTTTTTCATTTTGCTTGAAATTTTGCTCCCCACAGCATCATATATAAGTTTAACCTCTATCCCCTCATTGGATTTTTCGCATAATATGTTTAAAACTTCAGTACCTATAGCATCATCCTTAATGATGTAATATTCCATATGTATGTGATGCTTTGCAGCTCTCAAATCCTTTATAAGCTTTTGAAACTTTTCTTCTCCATTCTTTAGTATTTTTACATCATTCTTTAAGGTCAAAGGTTCGGCATCACTGGAGTAAAGTAATTTTACCAGTTTTACTTTGTCATCTAAATATTTATCAATCTTTTTAATGTCTCGATTAGTTAACTCAAGCTCTTTATTAATAGACTTTACAACATTTTTATTTAAAATGTGTTTTTTACCGAAAATTTTATTCTTTCTATATTCTTGACCAAAAAAGTAATAAACAACTAACCCGAAAAAAGGAAAAAACACTAAAACTATTATATAGGAGAGTGTTTTTGTAGGGTTAATATTTTTAAGAAGAATGGTGATTACAACTGAAATGGAGATAATGTAGTTGAATGCTATTAATATTTCCCAGTAATAGTCTTTTAAAAACTGAAGCATACCATCAAAGCGTAATTATTGATAATAACCTTCCTTTGGAATTTCAATATGATATAATTTACGTGTCTTGTTATTTAAATAAGGCTCCCTTAACCATGGGTTATGCAACTTTAATATTTTATAGTTTATACCAAATTTTTCAGCGAAATTTGTAAAATCTGTAACAGCTGTGTCCACTTCAACTTTATAGGTTGGCACGCTACTATATAAATCCTTTTCCCTAAAGTTGAATCCATATTTGTTAGGATTGGATAAAATTTCTTTTAAAGCTACTATCCTAAATATATAACGCCCTGTTTCTTCCCCTAAAAGCATGTCGTAATAATTGTTTACGCCTTGTTCTTCAAGGCGTCTTGATATTCCTGAATTCCCAGCATTATAAGCTGCTGCTGCCAACGTCCATGAGCCAAGTTCTTCCTTCGATTTTAAAAGGTACTTGCAAGCTACCTCTGTTGCCTTTTCTAAATGGTAACGTTCATCAACATTATTGTTCACCTCTAAACCGTTTTCCTTTCCCGTAGTAGTCATAATCTGCCACACACCCCTAGCTCCAGCTGGCGACACCGCATTGGTAAGGCCGCTTTCAATAACTGCAAGATATTTAAAATCATCGGGGACACCATATTTCGCTAGAATAGGTTCTATGGTTGGAAAATACTTTCTGGCTCGCTTAAACATAAGCAACCCATTAGATTGCCAATAAGTATTAACCAATAATTCCCTGTCCATACGTTCCAGGATATCTGGATTTTTTAAAGGTAAAGCTTCACCCGCAAAATCTAAATATTGTGGTACCTGCAAGGCATAAACGTTATAGTCGTTTATAAGTTTCTTTTCAAAATTTTCATCTGTTGGGGCGTCTTGTAGAGCATTAATAAACAAATAACACAAACTTAATAATCCAACAAACGCTAATGCATTTTTTACTATCTTCATCACCAATAAGTTTTGCTTAAAATTATAAAAAATATTTGAATCTGTTTTAGAAGCCCTCCAATATAATAGCAGGTAAATTCGCATTAAACCATTTATATTTATTTAAAATCATAATATGTGTTCCTCCTTTAACAACTATACAGCCTTTGATGTTTTCAATAGGAAACACCGAATCATTATCCCCATGAATATGAACAATATTTTGAATAACCTCTTTTTGGTTCCAGCACAACATATTGGTAATAGCCCATTTTAAATATGCAGGATCGTTTACAGACAAATACATTTTATAGAGTTCCAATCGCTTTTGCACGAATTCACCCATAGCGTATTTAGCAAACAGCTCTATATTTGAAATCAATTTGAACGGTAGCAACTTGTATGTTTTAAGTTTTTTAGCAAGTTGCATTCGTTTAGGCATTTCATGTACTGACTTAATGCTAGATACAATAATTAATTTTCTAACCTTAAAATGTTTACTCATCTCCTGAACTATTACCCCACCAAACGACACACCCAATAATACTATGTTATTATGCTTTATTTGTGGAACCATACGAAAAGCATAGGCTTCTATAGTCTCATTGTTAAATGGATGCATCCATTCTAAATAATGAAGTTTAAATTGGTCTTGGGGTAACTCAATATATTCAAAAATTTTGGGGCTTGCAGCCATCCCCGGCATTAAATACACATGTATTAGCTCTTGACCCATAAGCTTTTAACGGATATTCCCTTTTGTTATGTGGATTTTTTTTGTAATTTTGCAAAACAAATTTAGACAAATAGTTATCACTATTTACTACTCCTAAGAAAATAAATTAATATACTTACCATGGTTGATGTAGCAGAATTAATTGACAATGATTTTTTACGACAATATGAATTAAAAATTGAAAATCATTTAGCTAAAATTGAGTACTCCCTACAAGAACGGAAGATTTTTTTAACAAAACTTGTCATTCCGAGTGAAATTAATGGAGATGAATTTAAAAAGGAATTTTTAGCTGCTGTTTTTGAGCAAATTGGGGAACGCAACTTGAGTATTGTACCTACAAGTCCCGAAATAGCAAAGTTTGTACGAAGTAATAGAAAATACAAACGTATGCTTCCTGTTGGTGTAAGGATATAAATAAGGTAATACATTATAAAAAAACTCCCAAGTTATAAGCTTGGGAGTTTTTTGTTTTTATTTGGTTTTTGGTTTTCTTAATAGTATTTTGAATAGTCGCTTGAAACTTTAACAAATTGTAAATCACTTGAAACTAATTGTCCTTCGTCATTTATAACATAAGTCCCTTGAGGCGTAGCACCATCTAAAAGCAATACTTCCTTATTATTAATTATCCAATTAAATGGAATAGCACTTGAAGATATTTCAGAACCATTTGAATTTGTCTCAATACTTAACCCTGTATTGTTTTGCCCAAAAACCAACGTGTATGTTTTTGTAGATGCCATATTTTCCCAAATACCCAATAAATCAACATCCTGTTGCACCTCTTCTTGTGAACAAGAGGTAAAAGATAAAATAAGTATACATGCTGTAAGTAGGTTTAAACAATGTTTCATGACTAATAGATTTGGATTCTTAGTATTGAAATCGTATTTCAATCCAAACCTACATCAGTATTTTGGCTGCGTCAAAAAAATCCGTTAAACGTCAATAAAACTAACCCAAAAGGTACTTTAAAGGGTTTTAACAGGCTTCAATTGATTTACAAACTCAAATCTAACCAAGCCATCATCATCAATTTTAGTCAACTTCACTTGATGTAATGTATTGACCAATATTGGATTCCAGGGAGTTTTTACTTTCACATAATTTTCAGTAAACCCATTTATAAAACCTTCCTTATTCTCGCTTTCAAACAATACCGTTCTGGTTGTACCAATCTGACTTTCATAAAAGGCACGGCGTTTTTTAACTGATAGCCCTCTTAGCATTTTACTACGCTTACTTCTTACGCTATTGGGTACAACGCCATCCATATCGGCAGCTTCTGTGTTATCACGTTCAGAATAGGTAAACACATGCAAATAGGAAATATCCAGTTCGTTTAAAAAATTGTAGGTTTCCAAAAAGTGCATATCGGTTTCACCGGGAAAGCCAACGATTACATCAACACCAATACAAGCATGTGGCATAATCGATTTTATTTTTTCAACCCTATCCACATAAAGCTCTTTCAAATACCTTCGTTTCATTTTATTAAGTATTTCGTTGCTTCCTGATTGTAACGGAATATGAAAATGTGGTACAAAAGCCCTAGAGTTTGAAACCAGTTCTATGGTTTCATTCTTCAATAAATTAGGCTCGATAGACGAAATGCGCAAACGCTCAATGCCTTCTACTTTATCAAGTTCAGTCACTAAATCCAAAAAGGTATGCGCATGGTTTTTGTTCCCAAACTCTCCTTTACCATAGTCACCAATATTAACTCCTGTTAGTACAATTTCCTTAATATCCTGTGCTGAAATTTCCCTAGCGTTTTTTAATACATTGTCCATGGTATCACTTCTTGAAATGCCGCGAGCCAATGGAATGGTACAATATGTGCATTTGTAATCGCACCCGTCTTGAACCTTTAAAAAGGCACGTGTTCTATCACCTATGGAATAAGAACCTACATAAAAATCGGCTTCTTCAATTTCACAGGAATGCACTTCACCGTAATCATTTTTGCTCAGGTCGTTTATATAATCGGTAATCTTAAACTTTTCGGTTGCCCCTAATACTAAATCCACCCCATTAACATTGGCAAGCTCTTCTGGTTTTAGTTGGGCGTAACAGCCCACAGCTGCAATAAACGCATTTGGATTTGCTTTTTGCGCCTGCTTCACAATGGTTTTAAAACGCTTATCGGCATTTTCAGTAACCGAGCAAGTGTTAATCACATACATATCGGCTTTTTCCGAAAAATTAACGCGGTCAAAACCTTCATCCTTAAAGCTTCTAGCTATGGTAGATGTTTCAGAAAAATTAAGCTTACAACCTAATGTGTAAAATGCGACTTTTTTGCTCATTAACCCTTTTGTATGTCCTAACTTGTTTCAGGAACTAATAAGATTTATATTTACCGTTAAAAGACTGCAAATTTACAACTAATAAGTTATATGATAAAACCCACATTAAAATGTTTAAAAAACTACTTGTCAATTAGTTGCATTGTTTTAGTCTTTTTCTCCTGCAAAAATATTTCAAACATAAACCAAGACCATTTGGTTTTTCGGTATAACGAATATGCGAATCTAAATACACTAGACCCTGCTTTCTCCAGAACATTACAGGATAATTCGGCCTGCAATCAATTGTTTAACGGATTGGTACAATTGGATAAAAATCTCAATATTCATCCTGCAATAGCCAAACGTTGGCTGATATCTGAAGATGGCACCTCTTATACCTTCATTTTAAGGGACGATGTTTATTTCCATAAGCACCCTTTATTTGGAAAAGATTCTACCCGAACAGTTGTCGCAGAAGATTTTACATTTAGTCTAAATCGGTTAAGGGATTCTAAAACAGCTGCTCCAGGAGGTTGGGTGTTAAACAAAGTTGATGATTTTATGGCCATCAACGATACGGTCTTTCAAATTGATTTAAAACAGCCTTTTCCTGCATTTATAGGGCTATTGGCCATGAAATATTGCTCTGTGGTTCCTAAGGAAATAGTAGAACATTATGGCACTGAATTTAGATCACACCCTATAGGTACTGGCCCCTTTAAATTTAAGCGTTGGGAAGAAAATATCAAGCTGGTGTTTAGAAAAAATGAGCTTTATTTTGAAAAGGATGAACAGGGCAACCAATTACCTTATTTAGAAGCTGTAGCACTCACCTTTCTCCCTGATAAACAAGGTGAATTTTTACAATTTGCCCAAGGCAACATAGATTATATTTCTGGCTTAGATGCATCTTATAAGGATGAATTGCTAACAAGTAATGGTAAGCTTCGTAAAAAGTATTTTGAAACCATAAATATGATTCGTGGACCGTATTTAAACACCGAATACTTGGGTTTTTATCTAGATTCTGAAACACCAGAAATACAATCGGAGTTGATAAGAAAAGCTATAAATCTTGGTTTTGATAGAAAAAAAATGATGCTTTATTTAAACAACGGTATTGGCAATCCTGCAATTGGTGGCTTTATACCTATTGGGCTTGCTGGCCATAGTGAAACTAATGGTTATAATTATCAGCCGAAAAAAGCTAAACAACTTATAGAACAATTTAAAACCGAAACAGGAATAAATCATCCAGAAATAACGCTAAACACTACTAGCAACTATTTGAGCTTTTGTGAGTATATACAACAGGAATTGCAAAAAGCGGGATTAAAGATTAATATTGATGTAATGCCCGAAGCTACACTAAGAAGCGCTAGATCCAATGGTAAAATTGATATGTTTAGAAGCTCTTGGATAGCCGATTACTTAGATGCCGAAAACTATTTGTCTATCTTCTATAGTAAAAACTTTGCTCCTAATGGATCAAATTATTTTCATTTTAAAAATAAATTATTGGACAGCCTCTACAACAAAGCCTTTACCATTACGAATATTGAAGAGCGAAAATTACTTTATACCCAAATGGACTCTATTGCTATGGAGCACGCCATTATGGTTCCATTATACTACGATGAAGTGTTACGTTTTACAAGAAAAAATGTGAAGGGATTGGGTATTAACCCCATTAATTTATTGGATTTAAGGCGGGTAAGGAAAAATTAGTCCATTGGACTCATTTAGGGCTTTACAACAAAATGATAGATGTCATCATCGCCTTTTCCCCCAATGCGCTTTGAAACCAAAAACCCTGAAGCGCTATTAGAATTTATAATCAATGAAAAATCATCCTTATCACTATTTAACGGTTTAGGCAATTTTTCAGCCTTTTCAAAACTACCATCTTCCTTCATGACACATTTATAAATGTCGAAGCCACCATAACCAGGTCGGTTAGACGCAAAATACAAAGTATTGTCATCGCTTACATAAGGAAACATTTCACGGCTGTAGGAATTGACATTGCTACCCAGATTTTCTGGTTCACCATAGGTATTGTTTTCCATAATGTTTACTTTAAAAATATCGGAACCGCCTTTGGTAGTCGCTTTTCCTCCCCTTACATTACCCGTAAAATACAAGGTTTCACCATCATTACTAAAAGCAGGATGCGCATAGGAATACCTTGGGTTACAAAAAGGCAACACCTTAAAGTTGGTCCAGCCTATACCTTCTTGATACTCTCCTATTTCTAAATGGAAATTCGTTTCTTTAAAATCACCTTTAGGCCTGTTTTTATTGGTATATAATGTCGTAATGATTAAATGCTTCTCGTTAGGAGATAGTACAGCACTGGTTACCGTTGGTATATTGGCATCGATTGCTACGGGTTGAACTTTTATTATTTTGCCATCACCTGATAACGTACCTTCATAAATGGTTAGTACTGGGTTGCCTCCAACCAATTCTACTTTCCCCCTCTTATTCAATGCAAAGGAAGTAAACAGTATTTTTTTTCCTTTGGTTTTCATTAAACCAAAATGGGGGTATTCATTATTAATTTCTAAATTGGTTAGGGTGTAATCTGAAGGCTGTGTAAAACCATAAAAACCCCAAAAGAGAAAAATAAAGTAAATGGACCTCATGATTAAAATGATTTGATGCTGACCAAATATAACATTTCATGGAAAACCCACTCAAGTAATCGGATAAACATCAAAAAATCAAGACCTTCTGTAGGTTTTGGATAGTTCAAAAACACGTTCCAAGATATCCCTATCCTTTTGGTCAAATACCATATTTTGTCTGGAAAACACCTTTTCAATAGTTTCAAAAGCCTTTTTGGTTTGATAAGTTGTCAATCCACTATGGCCACCCCAACTAAAGCTGGGAACAAAGTTTCGAGGAAATCCAGAACCAAAAATATTGGCACTTACACCTACAACCGTTCCAGTATTAAACATGGTATTAATGCCACACTTACTATGGTCGCCCATCATCAGCCCGCAAAATTGCAATCCTGTTCTAGCAAACCCCTGAGTATTGTAATTCCATAAACGAACCTCTGCATAATTGTTCTTAAGGTTGGAGGTATTGGTATCTGCTCCCAAATTACACCATTCGCCCAACACAGAGTCTCCAAGATAGCCTTCATGGCCTTTGTTGGAATTACCAAAAAGGACTACATTTTTCACTTCGCCTCCTACTTTAGAATAAGGCCCTATAGTTGTAGCACCATATATTTTAGTTCCTAATTTAGTTACGGCGTTATTGCATAACGCTAAAGGTCCTCTTATTAAAGTACCTTCCATTACTAGAGCATCTTTACCTATATATATTGGTCCTGTATTGGCATTTAAAGTAGCGAATTCTACTATGGCTCCTTCTTCTATAAAAATTTGCTCCGCGCCAATAATATTGTTGCTGGATGGGATTGGTTGGGAGGTTCTATCTTTGGTAATTAGATTAAAATCCTCCTGAATAGCTTCATTGTTTTTAGAAAAAATATCCCATGTGTTCTCTATTTTAATAAGTTCCTCTCTAAACTCCAAGACCTCGTACTGTTTAAAATCGATGTCGTCTTTGGATTCCTCTGTAAAAAAAGCGATAACGTCCTCACCTTTAAAAATAGCTTGGTTCTCTTTTAGCCCATTAACCATCTCGACCAATTCCAAACTGGGAAGAAAGGCAGCATTTATCATAATGTTTTCGTCCATTTCCACCATGGGATACTTGTCAGACAAATACTCTTCGGTAACAGTAGTTGTAGTAGTTTTTAAAAAGGTTTCCCATTTTTCACGAATGGTTAAAATACCTATTCTAATATCAGCTACAGGCCTTGTATAGGTAAAGGGCAGCAAATTATTTCGGGATGGGCCATCAAAAAGAATATAATTCATAAAACAGTGATTTCTAAGTTTCTTTCTGTAAAAACTAAAACTTGGATTTAAAAAAATACAAAATTCAGCTATGTTTTTGTTGTCGCTTTATTAGTCAATATAACTTTTCACTTGGTTTTATAAATTTTCAAATGAAAAGATTCATATGCCTTTGAATTAAAAAAATCAAACAAATAAAGATACCCTAAATGTGTTCGAAAACATAAATTCAATTCATAAAAAAAGCCTTTCAACAGAACTGAAAGGCTTTCATTTAAATAATTAAGGCTAAACTTATTTTTTAAATTTAGCATATTTGCTTTTAAACTTATCGATACGACCAGCTGTATCTACCAATTTAGACTTACCAGTATAATATGGGTGCGATGTTCTTGAAATTTCCATTTTAACAAGTGGATACTCAACACCATCAACTTCTATTGTTTCGTTAGTGTTAGCAGTAGATTTTGTAATAAAAACATCATCGTTAGACATGTCTTTAAATGCTACTAATCTATAATTTTCTGGATGTATACCTTTTCTCATCGCTAAATGCTTTTATCTTTTCAATTTTCGAGCTGCAAATTTAAGTATTTTTTATAAATGAACAATATTTTTTATTATTTTTTATTTTCAATAATACAGTAGCGTTTTACTACCTTTGGATACCAACATTTAAATACTAAAATACTATATCATGGAAAAATCTTTAAAGTCAATTGCCAAAGATTATGGGCTTTATTTAGGGGTTTTACTCACTTTACTTTTAACCATTGCATATGCCATAGACTTAAATTTATTTGTCAACACTTGGTTTGGCTTATCTATATATGCAATTGCAATTATATTTGGGCTTATTTCTATTGCTAAAGTAAAGCAGGCCTTTGATGGTTACACTAATTTTAAAGAAGCATTTACGGCCTATTTCATAACCAATTTAATTGGTTTAACAATTGTTACTTTAGTTTCTTTTATCCTATTTAACTTTATTGATACCGATGCCGCCACTTTTTTAAAAGAAAAATCAATTGAAAAGGCAGTAGGAATCTACGAAAGCATAAATATGCCTCCCGATAAAATTTCCGAAACCGTTGATAAACTTGAAGCTGAAAACCTGTACTCCATAAAAAATAGTCTTATAGCCTTATTTGTTAACTATATGTTGCCTTTATGTGTTATCGGGTTACTAGTTGCAGCTACTATGAAAAAAAACAATCCAGACTCACAATAATTTCTGTATTTTTGAAATGTTAAATTTCAAATAATTCTATGGATATATCAGTAGTTATACCACTACTTAACGAATACGAATCCCTAAAAGAATTGAATGATTGGATTGTTAAAGTCATGACTGCTAATCATTTTTCTTATGAAATTATTTTTATAGATGATGGTAGTACTGATGATTCATGGAGCATTATTAAGAAACTATCAGAAAAAAACAAAAGCGTAAAGGGAATTAGGTTTTTAAAGAATTTTGGTAAATCCCAAGCATTGCATGCTGGTTTTGAAAAGGCTCAGGGTAACATTGTTATTACCATGGATGCGGACTTACAAGACAACCCTGATGAAATACCAGAACTCTACAGTATGGTTATAAATGAAGGTTACGATTTGGTGTCGGGCTGGAAAAAGAAACGTTATGACGATGTACTTACAAAAAACCTACCTTCAAAACTATTCAATTGGGCTGCCAGAAAAACATCTGGGGTTAAATTACATGATTTTAATTGCGGCTTAAAGGCTTACAATAAAAACGTTGTTAAAAATATTGATGTTAATGGTGAAATGCACCGCTATATTCCCGTACTCTCTAAAAATGCCGGATTTACCAAAATAGGTGAAAAAATAGTGCTCCATCAAGCCAGAAAATATGGGGTCACCAAATTTGGCATGGATCGCTTTATTCACGGTTTCCTAGATTTAATTACAATTTGGTTCTTATCACACTTTGGCAAACGCCCCATGCACCTTTTTGGAGCATTAGGCGTGCTTATGTTTGCTATTGGTTTTTGTTTTGCAGTGTATTTGGGTATAGATAAATTATTTTTAAACCCAGCTGGAAGGCTAATTACCCAACGTCCACAATTCTATCTTGCTCTTTCGACTATGATTATTGGCACGCAATTTTTTGTTGCTGGATTTTTAGGAGAAATCATATTGCGAACCAAAGAAAGCAAAAAAAGATACCTTATAAAGGATAAGTTGAATTTTTAGTAAACTCCTGTTCTAACTATTTCGATTTCGTTTATATTTCATTTTAAATCATAGTTCAAAAATTAATATTAGTTTTCAATTACTTAATTTTGTCTTTATTTTAATGCAATCATGATATATATAGAACCAAAAATTTTAGAACGCATCAATACATGGTTAACTCCACAGTTTGATAGTGAAACACAAACTATTATTAAAGAAAGCATAGCAAATAACCCTAAGGATATTCAAGAAAGCTTTTATAAAGATTTAGAGTTTGGTACAGGTGGCATGCGTGGTATCATGGGGGTTGGCACCAATCGAATCAACAAATATACACTAGGAAAAAGCACTCAAGGTTTAAGCGCCTATCTGCACAAACAATTTCCTAATGAAACACCTAAAGCTGTCATTGCTTACGACTGTAGACACAATAGTAAATCTTTAGCCAAAGTAGTTGCTGATGTGTTCTCGGCAAATGGTATTGAAGTGTATTTATTTGGAGATTTACGTCCAACGCCGGAGTTGTCGTTCGCAGTAAAGCATTTAAATTGCCATTGTGGTATTGTTTTAACGGCGTCACACAATCCGCCAGAATACAACGGCTATAAAGTATATTGGCAAGATGGAGGTCAATTGGTGCCGCCTCATGACGGCGCTGTTATAAAAATGATTAATGATTTGGATTATGCCGATATTAAATTTGAAGCTAATAATGATTTAATACATTACATAGGGGAAGAAGTCGACGAAGCTTTTATTAAAGCATCTGTTGAAAATGGATGTGTTGGTGCCTCACAAGAAGCAAAGGATAACCTAACCATAGTTTTTACCTCTTTGCACGGCACATCCATAACGGCTGTTCCAGAAACTTTGAAACAAGCAGGATACAACAATGTGCATCTAGTAAAAGAACAAGAAGTCCCAAATGGTGACTTTCCAACTGTTGAATCTCCAAACCCAGAAGAACCAGCCGCCCTAAAAATGGCATTGGAATTAGCTGAAAAAGTAAATGCCGATATTGTTATAGGTACCGACCCTGATTGTGACCGACTTGGGGTGGCCGTACGTAATAACGATGGGGAACTGCAACTCTTAAACGGCAACCAAACGATGCTCATGATGACCAATTTCCTTTTAAAACAATGGAAAGTGGAAGGAAAAATTAAAGGCAAGGAATTTATTGCTTCAACGATTGTTTCAACTCCTATGTTGACCAAATTAGCCAATACCTATGAAGTTGAAAGCAAGATTGTACTCACTGGTTTTAAATGGATTGCCAAACTCATTAAAGAGCATAAAGAACTTAATTTTATTGGTGGTGGCGAAGAAAGTTTTGGTTATATGGTTGGCGATTTTGTACGTGATAAAGATGCTGTTACTTCAACTTTATTAGCCTGTGAAATTGCTGCCATATCGAAATCCAATGGAAGTTCTTTCTTTAATGAATTGATAAAACTTTACATAAAGCATGGTTTCTACAAAGAGAAATTGGTATCGCAAACCAAAAAGGGTATTGAAGGCGCTCAGGAAATTAAACAAATGATGATTGAAGCCAGGGAAACACCTGTTAAGACCATTAACGGTTCGACAGTTATTAAGTTTGAAGATTATGAGGCATCTATAGCTAAAAATATGATTACAGGAGAAGAATTCGCAATTGACATTCCAAAGTCCAATGTATTGATTTATTATACCGAAGATGGTAGTCAAGTTGCCTTAAGGCCTAGTGGAACAGAACCTAAAATTAAATTTTATGTAAGCGTTAATATGCCCTTGGAATCTATTGAAGATTTTAAAGCTTGCGAAACTGCCTTGGACACAAAAGCCGAAACCATTCTTAAAGACATGAAACTTATTTAATGAACCTATTTTTTAATATTTTAAGGTATGCAAAACCTTATAAACGATTTGCGGTAGGACACATTATATCCAATGTGTTCTTTGCTTTATTTGGTACACTTTCGTTTGTGGCACTCATGCCAATGTTAGATGTGATTTTTGAAAAAGAAAAAGTCATCCCTTCTACAAAACCTGTTTACAAAGGAATCTCTGAAATTGGTCATTTCGCTGAAGATTCTTTAGCGTTTTACATGAACGAATTTACCCAAGGAGACAAATCTAAAGCACTTATTTTTGTAATAATACTTATCATCATAACCTTTTTTCTAAAAAACATTTTTGGCTATTTAGCCAATTATTTTATGGTGTTTTTACGAAATGGTGTGATTAGGGATATACGAAATGTGGTTTATAACAAAATATTATCGCTACCGCTTTCTTATTTTTCAGAACAGAGAAAGGGTGATCTAATAGCAAGAGTTACAGGGGATGTTAACGACCTGCAATACTCAATGCTTCCGGTATTAGAACTTATTGTAAGAGAACCATTAACGATTATTTTTACATTGGTTACCATGCTCATTATAAGTTCTAAGCTTACTTTATTTGTATTCATTTTTATACCCATAATGGGATTTATTATTTCCAAAATTGGTAAAAGCTTAAAACGAAAATCAGACAGGGTTCAAAAAGAGCAAGGATTATTCTTGTCTACTTTAGAAGAAACACTTACCGGACTTCGAATTATTAAAGGGTTTAATGCCGAAGAAAAATTTAATGACCACTTTCAAGAATCAACGAATAGATATTATAGTTTTTCAAATAAATTACTAAACAGACAAAACTTAGCTTCTCCTACAAGTGAGTTTTTAGGCATTTGCATGATATCAATAATTCTATGGTATGGTGGAAATTTAATTATTGGCGGTGATTCGACTTTATTTCTAGATGGTAGTAAGTTTATAGTTTACATAGGATTAGCATATAACATTCTAACCCCGGCAAAAGCAATTTCAAGAGGATTGGTTAATGTTAAAAAAGGTGGTGCAGCTGCAGAACGCATCCATGAAATTATAGATACTCCAAATCCTTTAATGGATAGTGTTAATGCAGTAAATAAATCAGGTTTTGCAAAAAATATTGTGTTTAATGACATTTCATTTAAATATGAAAAAGAATATGTTTTAAAGAATTTCTCCTTAACCATAAACAAAGGACAAACTGTTGCTTTAGTTGGGCAATCAGGTAGTGGCAAATCTACCATTGCCAATTTAATAACCCGCTTTTACGATGTAAACAAAGGAGCTATTTTAATTGATGGCCAAGATATAAGGGAATTAACAACTAAATCACTAAGAGGGTTACTTGGCATTGTAACCCAAGATGCTATTTTATTTAACGATAGTATAAAAAACAATTTAAAATTAGGAAATACTAATGCTTCCGAGGAAGATGTTATAGAAGCCTTAAAAGTAGCCAACGCCTGGGAATTTGTGAAAGATCTACCTAAAGGTATAGAGACCAATATAGGAGACTCAGGAAATAAACTCTCTGGCGGACAGAAACAACGCTTAAGCATCGCAAGGGCAGTGTTAAAAAGTCCTCCAATTATGATTCTAGATGAAGCCACTTCTGCGCTGGACACTGAAAGTGAACGCTTAGTACAAGTGGCTTTGGAAAACATGATGAAAAACAGGACATCCATAGTTATTGCACATCGATTATCTACTATTAAAAATGCCGATATCATAGTTGTACTTAATAAAGGTGAAATTGTTGAACAAGGCAAACACAATGAACTCATTGCTAAAAATGGTGTTTACAAGAAACTGGTTGACATGCAAAGTTTTGAGTAAACCTAACTACTTAAGACAATGACAAGAAGACATGTTTAATACAAAAAAGGATAGAGATTTGGGCATCTATCCTTTTTTTATTCATTGTTAGATTTGGGGACAACTAACAACATAAGTAGGTTTATGATACAAACTTAACACAAAACGTTTTACAAAACAAGAAAAAATAACATTTTATCGTATTTTTGTGTATTTTATCGATATTTAAGCCATAAGAAGGTTGAAATCTTATTTAAAATAATATTTTAAACTTTTGTTATATTTAAGAGTCAAATAAGAAAAAATTAGTGACCGACGAGGTACAGTTAGTTAAACAATTACAGTCCAAAACCAATAAGGAGCAAGCATATAGAACATTAGTTTCTCTATATAAAGAACGTTTGTATTGGCACATTCGAAATATTGTAAAGTCACATGATGATGCAGATGACGTATTACAGAACACATTTATAAAGGTGTTTAAAAACATTCAAAATTTTAAAGGCGACAGTAAATTATTTTCATGGATGTATCGCATAGCAACCAATGAAGCCATTACACATATAAACAGGAATGCAAAACGAATGCAAATCACTAATGAACAGGCCCAACAAATTGCTATTGGTAAATTAATTTCTGATATTTATTTTGTGGGTGATGATATTCAGATAAAATTGCAAAAAGCTATCGCTACGCTACCAGAGAAGCAACAATTGGTATTCAATATGAAATATTTTCAAGATTTAAAATATAAAGAAATGGCCGAGATTTTAGAAACAAGTGAAGGTGCTCTAAAAGCATCATACCATTTTGCCGTAAAAAAAATTGAAGCTTATCTTACTAATAATTAAACCTTTATTGAAATTATAAGTCATATAGTAGAAATGAAAAAGAATTTACTTCATACCATAAAGTCTACAGGGTTTAAAACACCGGTTGGGTATTTTGAAACTTTTGATGACAAGGTATTAAGCTCCATAAAACCCAATAGAAAACTAAAATTTGCAGAAACATCAGGTTTTAATGTACCTAAAAACTATTTTAAAAATTTAGAAGATAAACTAATTGATAAAGTTTCAACTAATGATAAAACCAAAGTCATTGCCTTGTTTAGTAAGAAACAATTGCTTTACGCATCAAGCATAGCTGCAGCCATGATTGTATTTTTAAATGTTTTTGTTTTTAACAGCCAACCTTCTTTTAATACCTTAGAAACCCAAACCGTTGAAAATTTTCTTATAGATGAAAACATAAGCTCTTATGAATTAGCCATATTATTAACTGAGGAAGAACTTACAGAAGACACTTTTGTTGATTACAACCTCGAGAAAGAAAACTTAGAAGAGTATCTTTTAAATAATGTAGATATTGAAACTATATTAATTGAATAAATGCAATTGGATATGAACATAAAACAAACCATTTTTATAGTGCTTTTACTGGTTTCACTTAACATAAAAGCACAAAACCATAGGGAACGCATTAAAGCGCTGAAAGTGTCTTTTTTAACTGAACGTTTGGACCTTACTGAAAAAGAAGCCCAAAAATTTTGGCCAGTTTACAATGATTTTGAGAAAAATAGTTCTAAAATTAAATATATAAAGATTAAAAACATTCGAAGAGAAATTAAGGAAACATTTGACACCATGTCTGATGAAAGAGCAAGAGAACTTATTGAAAAATACAATGAAGCTGAAAACAGTCTACATCAACTTTGGGTTGAATTTTCAAATAAACTTACCGATATCATCCCTCCGAAAAAAATAATATGGCTTAAAATAGCTGAAGAAGATTTTAAACGAAAAATGATTGATGAATTTAAAAAACGAAGAAAAGAGTAAGGCTAACATCTCTCTTTATTATTTAAATTGCAATTTAGAGATTCGTCCAGCACCAGCAGCATAAGCTACACTATCATTTAAAAATCTTAGGGTGTAAAAACCTTCATCACTTAAATGTTTCCAAGTTTTACCAGAATCGTTACTATAATCAATACCTTTAAAACCAAGGGCTACCAACTCCTTGCCTTCCCTATTTGGCATATATTGCACACAACTTCTATAACCTGGATTTAGGTTTTCACCTACCAATTGCCAAGTTTTGCCGCCATCTATTGTTCGTATTTTATTAGCAGCATTGGTATCGGGATTGGTATAATCGCCACCTATAGCAAAACCGTTTAGTACATCATAAAAATCAATGGAATAAATACCTTCAGTAGCTTTTTCCTTAACAATGGGAGTATCAAACACCTCCCAAGTATGGCCTTTATCTGGTGAAAAATAAATACGGCCAGCGGTAGTAGCCACCCAAGTATTGTTACCTATTATAGCTATATTTGTATTGCTCGCTGCAAAAGCACCTTCATTTTTTAATCCTTTTGGTAATTGGTCACAGAACAATTTATTCCATGTACTACCAGCATCCCTTGTAATAATAACCGATAAACAACCATCGACACTATCACCAATGGCTATACCTTCTTGATCATTCCAAAAGTTCATGGCATCGTAAAACACTCCTTCAGCATCTTCTCTATATACCAAATCCATTTTGCCTTTTTCACCCGTTTTAAATAATAACGCTGGGTTTTCAATACTTAACATAAAAAAGTCTTCAGTTGTATGTGCTACTGCTCGAAAATGTAAGTCCAATGTATCATGCTTCTGTATCGAGGTTTTCCATAACTTGGTTTTAGGATTAAATAAGCCAAAAGTGTTATTATTCGCTGCAAATGACAAACTCTTATCATCCAAAATTTCTATCGCTCTTATACTTAACAAAGAATCCTCAAAAACAGTTTCAATGTCAACCTTATTAAAATGCCTAGGCTTAAAATTATTGTCCTTAGTTCTGCATGAAATTAAAAACGGTGAACACAAAAAAAGAAGTAAACAGGATTTCATAAGCATTAATTTTTAGAAAGATAAGCCTAAATGTCGAAAAAATAAAAACATTCGTCAATTCATGCTTTTAATGTAACTTAGCGCACTCAATAACTTAAAACAGTTTGGTTTTTAGAAAATGCAGAAACTGCCTACTGAACACTGAGAAATAAAAAAATGCGACTACACAGAAATTTATGCTTTGCCATTATAGATGGTTTAACCTTAATCTTTAACGAAAGTAAATATGCCGATAAAGTTATTGAGCAATTGCTAAAACGTGACAAACGTTGGGGTGCCCGAGATCGTGCATTTGTTGCCGAAACAACTTATGATATAGTTCGCTGGAAACGTTTATATGCTGAAATCGCTGAAGTAAAGGAGCCTTTTGATCGTGATAACCTCTGGCGTTTGTTTGCTGTTTGGGCAACGCTAAAAGGCATTAAATTGCCCGATTGGAAATATTTTGAAAATACACCAACCCGAAAAATAAAAGGACGTTTTGATGAGCTTTCTAAAATTAGGAAGATTAGGGAATCTATCCCTGATTGGCTAGATGAACTGGGTCAAAAAGAATTGGGTAACACCATTTGGACTAGAGAAATTGCTGCACTTAACGAACAGGCCCATGTTATTTTAAGGACAAACACCCTAAAAACGACCAAAGAAAAATTACAAGCAGAACTATTTGACTTAGGTTTTGAAACTGAATTTCTGAAAGGCTACCCTCAAGCTTTAAAACTGAAGGAACGCTCCAATGTGTTTTCAACCCAAGCATTTAAAAATGGTTTGTTCGAAGTACAGGATGCCTCGTCTCAATTGGTTTCAGAATTTTTAAATGTAAAACCTGGTATGCGCGTGGTCGATACCTGTGCCGGTGCCGGAGGCAAAACCTTACACATTGCCTCTTTAATGGAAAACAAAGGGCAGATTATCGCCATGGATATCTATGCCAACAAACTATATGAGTTAAAGCGTAGGGCCAAACGCAATGGTGCTCATAATATAGAGACACGCCATATCGACTCTACAAAAACCATTAAAAAGCTTTATGACAAAGCCGATCGTGTGCTTATTGACGCCCCTTGTTCTGGGTTAGGCGTACTAAGAAGAAACCCAGATGCGAAATGGAAATTAGAACCTAAATTTTTAGACAAAATTAAAACTACCCAACTAGAGATTTTACAGCAATTCTCCAAAATGGTGAAGTCTGGAGGACAATTGGTTTATGCTACTTGTTCTGTGTTACCTTCTGAAAACCAAGAACAAGTGGATAAATTTTTAACATCTGAGTCTGGAAAAGATTTTATATTTGTTAAGGATAACAAGGTCTTAGCACACCTATCGGGATTCGACGGATTTTACATGGCGCTTTTACAACGAAAATAATTGTTTATGAAGCATCTTTACTTTTTATTTTTATTCATTTCAATTACCTGCTTCGGGCAACTCGAGCCTCCTGCAGAATTACAGGATTATTATTCTGGTATAGATTTTTCGGAAACTGGGCTAACATTAAAAACAAGCTTAAGTAATTTAACCATAAATAAGCACACTAATATATTATCCTATGGTTGGGATGCCATACAAGCTACCGACCAAAACCCAAGTAATGCTTCCAACGTTTTATTAATTTATGGATGGGAAGATGGTTCTGACTCAGATTGTACAAACGATTTAGAAAGAAACATAAACTTAAATGGGGGTTCAAATTGTGACTATAACAGAGAACATATCTATGCTAAATCTAAAGCCACTCCAGCTATGGACAATACTGGTCCCGGTGCTGATGGTCACCACATAAGAGCTTCAGATGTTCAGCGTAATGGCGAAAGGGACAATTTACCTTTTGCAGATGGAACAGGGAATTCAGGTAAAGTAAATAGCAATACAAACTGGTACCCTGGTGATAATTGGAAAGGTGATGTTGCAAGGGTAATTATGTATATGTATATCCGATATGAAAACCAATGCCTGCCAACAAACATTGGCGTTGGAAGTAGTGCCTCTACTCCAGATGACATGATTGATTTATTTTTAGAATGGAATGCCGAAGACCCTGTATCTTCTTATGAAGATAATAGAAACGCCTACCATGTGAGTGAAAACACTTATGCACAAGGCAATAGAAATCCTTTTATAGACAACCCGTACTTAGCTACTTTAATTTGGGGTGGTCCTGTGGCAGAGAACAGATGGAGTTCACTTGGAGTTACGGATAAATCAATAGTAAATATTAGAATGCATCCTAACCCCACAACCCATAACTTAGTTTATTTTACAACTACCGAAAAACTAGAAGTAGTTGTTTATAATTTACTAGGTAAAAAAATCATGACACATACCATAAATAACTCTAAGAATTTTATAGACATTTCTATATTAAGCAAGGGCGTTTATTTAGTAAAACTAAATTCTAATGAAGTGTCCATAACAAAGAAGCTAATAATACAATAACACACTATCAATAAAACAAAATAAAAAGACCAACATTAATCTGTTGGTCTTTCTTATTTTTAGACTATGGTTAACAATTTCAAAATATTCATCTCGAGTATTATAAACGATACTATCACAAAACTAACTCCTGTTGGAGGAGGAGATATTTCAAAAACTTATAAAATTGAATCTTCTAGGCATTCTTACTTTTTAAAACTAAACAACAAAAATGCTTTTCAGATGTTTAAAACTGAAGCAAATGGATTGGAATTAATAAGCAATACAAAAGCCATAAAAGCACCAAAAGTTTATAATTATGGTACTTTTGAAAATACTGCTTACTTACTTTTAGAATACATTGAAAAGAAAACCCCTGCTCCGATAGATTTTGAAAACTTAGGGTTACACCTTACCAAATTACATCAATGTACTGCAAATAATTTTGGATTTGACAAGGATAATTTTATTGGAAACTTACCCCAAAGCAATAATAAACATAGATCATGGACTGAATTTTACGCAATTGAACGTTTGTCACCCCAAATTGAATTGGCTAAACAAAACTATTTGCTTTCCGCTAACGAATGTCCTACCAACGATCGCATTATCCAAACCTTAGAACCATTATTTAACAACATAAAACCATCACTGTTACATGGCGATTTATGGAGTGGTAACTATTTAATATCTAGAGATGGAATTCCATATCTCATCGACCCTGCAATTTATTACGGCCATTCAGAGGTCGATATTGCCATGAGTAAACTCTTTGGTGGTTTTGATAATAAATTCTATGAATCCTATTTTAATTGTATACCCCAAGACGCATACACATCAATCCGTATTAAAATTTATCAGTTATATTATCTTTTGGTCCATCTTAATTTGTTTGGAAGTTCCTATTACCAATCGGTGATTTCTATTTTAAAAAATTACTTTTAGATTTTATTGATTAGAGATTATAGTGTTATAAAAGCTTTTCTTTAAGTTGTAACCAAAGACTACCATCTGAATTGTTAAAACCACTGTTAAAAAGCTTGTTCAAAAACTACTTAAAAATCAAAAATCCTTAATCAACAATCTAAAATAAAAACGTATTTTTGCATTTTCAAAACGCAACATAATACATCTATAATGATTCATTTCTTTGGAAACACAGATAGCAAAGTTTTTGCTGTTCAAACCACAAAAGAATTATCACCTGAAACTATATCAAAATTAACATGGTTATTTGGCAACCAACCTAAAATAGAACAAGCATCCTTAGATGCTTTTTTTGTTGGTCCGCGTGCAGCCATGATTACCCCATGGAGCACCAATGCAGTGGAAATAACCCAAAATATGGGCATTACAGATATTATCCGCATTGAGAAATTTAAGGCTGTGGCTGAAAATTTCAAAGATTACGATCCTATGATTTCTGAGAAATTCAAAGGGTTAAACCAAGATTCATTTACTATAAACATTACACCAGAGCCTATACTTAACATTGAAGATATAGCAGCTTATAACGAACAGGAAGGCTTGGCTTTAAGTAATGAAGAAATTGAATATCTAGAAGGTGTTGCAAAAAAAATTGGTAGACCATTGACAGATTCTGAAGTATTTGGTTTTTCACAAGTAAACAGCGAGCACTGCCGTCATAAAATTTTTAATGGCACATTCATAATTGATGGTGAAGAAAAACCAAAGTCGCTTTTTAAACTGATAAAAAAAACATCGGAAATCCATCCAAACGATATCGTTTCTGCATATAAAGATAATGTAGCCTTTATTAAAGGCCCTAAAGTAGAGCAATTTGCACCAAAGCGTGCTGATATTCCCGACTACTATGCAACACAAGAATTTGAATCGGTTATCTCATTAAAGGCCGAAACCCATAATTTCCCTACTACAGTAGAACCCTTTAATGGTGCTGCTACTGGATCTGGAGGTGAAATCCGAGATCGATTGGCAGGTGGTAAAGGCTCTATTCCTTTAGCTGGAACCGCAGTTTACATGACATCCTATTCACGGTTGGAAGCAAATCGCCCTTGGGAACAAGCCTTTAATGAACGTGACTGGTTATATCAAACCCCAATGGATATTCTAATAAAAGCCTCTAACGGTGCATCCGATTTTGGAAACAAATTTGGTCAACCTCTTATTTGTGGTTCTGTATTGACCTTTGAGCATGAGGAAAACTTAATTGCAGAGGCTGTTGAAAATATTGAGGATTTGATAAACTCAGCCACAAAACCTAGAAAGTTAGGTTTTGA
The DNA here is from genome assembly GCF_022662175.1 of Aestuariivivens marinum. GTDB lineage: Bacteria > Bacteroidota > Bacteroidia > Flavobacteriales > Flavobacteriaceae > Aestuariivivens > Aestuariivivens marinum. Next base: position 285,562 of record NZ_JAKMCR010000002.1, read on the forward strand.
TAAAGTCATAATGCTCGCAGGTGGTATTGGCTATGGTAAAAAAGACCAAGCATTAAAGGACACACCAAAAACAGGAGATAAAATTGTAATTCTAGGTGGTGAAAACTATCGCATTGGTATGGGTGGTGCCGCGGTATCATCAGCCGATACCGGTGAGTTCTCCTCTGGGATAGAATTAAATGCTGTACAGCGCTCTAATCCAGAAATGCAAAAACGTGCTTCCAACGCTGTGCGTGGTATGGTAGAAAGTGAAGAGAATTTTATTGTTTCTATTCATGACCATGGTGCGGGAGGTCACTTAAACTGTTTATCTGAACTGGTAGAGGATACTGGTGGAATAATAGATCTAGATGCCTTACCTATTGGTGACCCAACCCTATCGAGTAAAGAAATTATTGGTAACGAATCGCAAGAACGTATGGGATTGGTTATTGCCAAAAAGCACTTGGAAACACTTCATAAAATAGCAGATCGTGAGCGTTCGCCCATGTATACTGTAGGTGATGTAACTGGAGATAATCGGTTTACGTTCCAATCTAAAACCAATGGTAATACGCCTATGGATCTAGCTTTAGAAGATATGTTTGGCAGCTCGCCTAAAACAATAATGATTGATAAAACGGTGAAACAAAACTACCAAGATGTTAACTATACTACGGATAAATTCCACGATTATCTCGAACAATTATTACAACTGGAAGCCGTAGCCTGTAAAGACTGGTTAACCAATAAAGTAGACCGCTGTGTGGGGGGAAAGGTTGCCAAACAACAATGTGCCGGACCATTACAACTGCCTTTAAACAACCTAGGCGTTATGGCCTTGGATTTTAAAGGAAAGGAAGGGATTGCAACCTCCATTGGTCACTCCCCTATCTCTGGGCTCATCGACCCTATTGCTGGTAGTAGAAATTCCATTGCCGAAGCCTTAACCAACATTATATGGGCGCCTTTAAAAGAAGGCTTAAAAAATGTGTCCTTATCTGCCAATTGGATGTGGCCTTGTAAAAATGAAGGTGAAGATGCCCGTTTGTATGAAGCTGTAAAAGCTGTTTCAGAATTTGCTATCGACCTAGGCATTAATGTTCCTACCGGTAAAGATTCGTTATCCATGAAACAAAAATACCCTAATGAAGATGTTATTGCCCCTGGTACGGTTATTATTTCTGCTGCAGCAAATTGTAATGATATCAACAAAGTAGTTGAACCTGTATATAAGAAAAATGCAGGTCCTATATACTATATAAATATCTCACAAGATAGCTTTAAATTAGGTGGTAGTTCATTCGCTCAAATACTAAACAAAATTGGCATTGAAACCCCTACCGTAAAAGATGCCAACTATGTTAAAACAGTTTTCAATACCATTCAACAATTAATTGTTGATGAACAAATAATTGCAGGACATGATATTGCTTCAGGTGGATTAATTACAACCTTACTAGAACTATGCTTTGCAGACAATAATTTAGGAGCTGAATTAGACCTGTCTTTATTAAATGAAAAGGATTCCTTTAAATTATTATTTAGTGAAAATACAGGTATTGTTATACAAACAAAAGATGATTCTATTGAAAAGGTATTATCTGAAGCAGATATAGAGTTTTTCAATATTGGAAAAGTTACTAACAATGATGTATTGAGTATTATTAATGGAACCGATATATTTACATTAACCGTTTCAAGACTTCGAGATATTTGGTACAAAACCTCCTATTTGTTAGATAAAAAGCAAACCGCTAATGGCTTGGCCGAAGAGCGATTCAATAATTATAAAAACCAACCCCTACAATATACTTTTCCAAAACATTTCACCGGTAAACTACCTAGTTTATCAAATCTATCGAAGTCGAGACCTAAAGCCGCTATCCTTCGTGAAAAAGGTAGTAACAGTGAACGCGAAATGGCAAATGCCATGTATCTAGCCGGTTTCGAAGTGAAAGACGTACACATGACCGACTTGATTTCTGGTCGCGAAACTTTAGAAGATATCCAATTTTTAGGAGCTGTTGGCGGATTTAGTAACTCAGATGTTTTAGGCTCTGCCAAAGGTTGGGCAGGTGCTATAAAATACAACGATAAGGCCAATGAAGTGATTAAAAACTTTTTTAAACGTAAAGACACCTTATCTGTTGGTATATGTAATGGTGCTCAATTGTGGATGGAGTTGGAGCTGGTAAATCCTGAACATAAAATACACGGTAAATTAACCTATAACAATTCCCATAAGCACGAAAGCGCATTTACCTCAGTTATAATTCAAGAGAACAATTCGATAATGCTATCATCATTAGTTGGTTGTAGGTTGGGTGTATGGATTTCACATGGTGAAGGAAAATACAATTTGCCATATACTGAAGACCAATATAATATTTGTGCAAAGTATGCCTATGAAGGTTATCCACACAACCCAAATGGTTCCGACTTCAATACCGCTATGATGTGTGATAAAACTGGACGTCATTTAGTAACCATGCCACATATAGAACGTTCTACGTTCCAGTGGAACTGGGCACACTATCCTGAAGGTCGAAAAGACGAAGTGTCTCCTTGGTTAGAGGCTTTTGTGAATGCTAGAAAGTGGATTGAAAGCCATAGTTAAAACAAAATTCTGAAATACATAAAAGCCTAAGTCGATTTTATATGACTTAGGCTTTTCTTTAAATTAAGTAATAAATTCTACATTTTTGCCTTTATAGCAGCTTGTGCAGATACCAAACGTGCTATAGGTACTCTATAAGGTGAACAGCTCACGTAATCCATTCCTGTGTTATAACAGAACTCTACTGAACTTGGTTCACCTCCATGTTCGCCACAAATACCAACCTTTAAGTTTGGTTTTGCGTTTCTACCACGTTCAGTTCCCAATTTCACCAATTGTCCAACGCCTTCCTGATCTAATACTTCAAAAGGATCGACTTTTAAGATACCCTTTTCAATATATATAGGCAAGAACTTACCAACATCATCACGGGAATAACCAAAAGTCATCTGTGTTAAGTCATTGGTTCCAAAAGAGAAGAAATCAGCTTTTTCAGCTATTAAATCAGCCATTAAGGCAGCTCTAGGAACTTCAATCATGGTACCTACCAAATACTCAACTGTATCATTTCGCTCCTCAAAAACGGTATCTGCAGTACCCCTAATCACTTGTTCTTGAGCCTCAAACTCCTTAACCGTTCCAATTAATGGAATCATAATCTCTGGTTTGCAAATAATGCCACGTTCCTTCAAGTTAAGTGCTGCTTCAATAATAGCTCTAGTTTGCATTTCGGTGATCTCTGGATAAGTGTTTCCTAAACGACAACCTCTATGCCCTAACATTGGGTTGAACTCCTCTAGTTCTGCCACTTTATTTTTTACCGCTTGCAAGGAAATATGCATGTCCTCTGCTAATTCTTTTTGGGTGGTCAGTTGATGTGGCACAAATTCGTGCAATGGTGGATCTAATAAACGAATGGTTACAGATAGCCCTTCCATAGCTTCGAATATGCCTTCAAAATCTGATCGTTGCATAGGCAACAGTTCCTCTAGAGCCTGTTTACGACCTTTAACAGTATCTGCCAATATCATTTCACGCATAGCTTTAATTCTATCGACTTCAAAAAACATGTGTTCCGTTCTGGTCAACCCGATACCCTGTGCACCAAAACTACGGGCCACCTGAGCATCCTTTGGGGTATCAGCATTGGTACGCACCTTCATTTTTCCATATTTATCGGTCAATTCCATAAGCTCTGCAAATTCGCCACTTAATTCAGGTTCCATAGTAGCTACCTTACCTTCAAAAATATTACCTGTAGAACCGTTTAATGAAATCCAATCACCTTCATGATACTCATGACCATCAACAGTTAAAGTTCTGGTTTTATAGTTAATTTTTAATGCACCAGCTCCAGACACGCAACATTTACCCATACCACGAGCCACAACGGCTGCATGTGATGTCATTCCTCCACGAGCAGTTAAAATACCTTTGGCTATATTCATACCCTCCAAATCTTCTGGAGAGGTTTCAATACGCACTAGGATACTATTTTTAAATTTGGCTGCTTCGTCTGCAAAGAACACAATCTTACCTGTTGCCGCTCCTGGAGAAGCTGGCAGACCTTGAGCAATAACATGGGCTCGTTTTAATGCTGAAGGATCGAATATGGGGTGTAATAATTCATCCAATTTATTAGGCTCTACCAACAATAAAGCTTCTTTTTCGTTAATCATACCCTCTTTCAACAAATCCATGGCAATTTTTACCATAGCTGCTCCTGTACGTTTACCATTTCTGGTCTGTAAGATCCATAATTTGCCGTCCTGAATGGTAAACTCCATATCCTGCATGTCACGGTAATGCTTTTCTAAAATATCTTGATAACCATTAAGCTCTTCAAAAATAGAAGGCATTAGTTCTTCTAGTGAAGGATAGTTTTCCAAACGATCTTCTTCTTCAATTTTAGCCAATTCCGCCCAACGCTGGGAACCTAATTTAGTAATCTGCTGTGGCGTCCTTACACCTGCAACCACATCCTCTCCCTGGGCATTGATTAAATACTCCCCATTGAATACGTTTTCACCAGTTCCAGCATCGCGCGTAAAACAAACTCCTGTACCAGAATTATCGCCCATATTACCATATACCATGGCTTGAACATTCACTGCAGTTCCCCAATCGGCTGGATAACCATTCATAGTTCTGTAATACACAGCTCTATCACCATTCCAACTGTTAAATACCGCAACGACAGCTCCCCAAAGCTGGTCCCAAGGGTTAGTTGGAAAGTCATGCCCTGTACGTTTTTTAACAGCTTCTTTAAAATCGTAAACTAAGTCTTTTAAATCCTGAACCGTGAATTCAGTATCCAATTGGATGCCTCTTTTATGTTTTAGGTGTTCCATAATTTCCTCAAAAGGATCTATATCTTCTTTTGAAGCAGGTTTCATACCCAAAACCACCCCTCCATACATTTGAATAAAACGACGGTAAGAATCCCAAGCAAATTGTTCGTTATTGGTTTTATTGGCCAACCCAAGCACTACCTCATCATTGATTCCTAAATTCAAAACCGTATCCATCATACCTGGCATGGATACACGAGCTCCTGATCGTACCGAAATTAGTAAGGGGTTATCCTTATCGCCAAAACCGGAACCCATTAAATTCTCAATATTGGCTATGGCAGCTTCAACTTCTGGTTTTATCATCTCAACAACTGCAACTTCCCCCAATTCGTTATATTCAGTACAAACCTCGGTTGTTATAGTAAAACCCGGAGGAACTGGGATTCCAATTGAGCTCATCTCAGCTAAATTGGCACCTTTTCCTCCTAAAAGGTTTCGCATTGAACTATTTCCATCGGCGTTCTTATTACCAAATTTGTACACTCTTGTTTTCACTTCTTCTAATATTTCCATGATTAATAATTTTTAAAAACATGTGTAAAAGTAGCCCCAAAAAAGTAGTTTTTTAATGATAAAAATCATAGAATGAATAATTTATATATTCCCTGATTTGCATAAAAAACCATCTTCACATGATAATGAAGATGGTTTAAAAAAATATGAAAAAATTGATTTATACAGCTCTAAGCAAAACTTATTCCTTTATTTAATTTTTTATACGCATTAGTGACTTCCCTTTTCATAAACATCGCAACTACAAAGGCGACTAAGAACAATCCTGCAAACACCGCTAGAGTTGTATCTAAAGAACCGGTGGTAGACTTAACCATGTCGTAAATAGTTGGACCTACAACACCTGCCAAGGCCCAGGCAGTTAATACCAACCCGTGAATAGCTCCTAATTGTTTGGTGCCAAATAAGTCTCCTAAAAAAGCCGGTAAAGTTGCAAAGCCTCCTCCGTACATGGTAATAACGGTAAATAAAATAACTAAAAAACTTAGTTCCATTGTAATCTTTGGCAGGAAGTAAAAAGCTAATACCTGAAATACAAAAAACACAATATAAGTGTTAGCCCTTCCCAAATAATCTGAAAGGCTGGACCACAATATTCTACCTAAACCATTAAAGACCCCTATTAGTCCTACTATTGCGGCGGCTTCCATAGGACTATAGTTCAATTTTTCCTGCATCATGGGACTTGCAGCAGAAATAATCGCAATACCACAAGCTATATTTATAAACATCATCAGCCATATGTAGTAAAAACGTGTTGTTTTTAACGCTTCGCTGGCATCTATGTTGGCCATATCTGCTTTAACAGTTTTTCCTTCTCTAGGCTGAAACCCTTTTGGCATATAATCTTCTGGTGGTCTTTCAATATATCTTGCCGACAATAAAATGATGAGCATATAAACTACACCCAAAATATAAAACGCATTGGCTACACCAACTGAATCAAAAAGTGATTGCATGATGGGACCAAAAATTAAGGCGGCAAAGCCAAAGCCCATAATGGCCATCCCTGTTGCCAATCCTCTCCTGTCTGGAAACCATTTAACGAGTGTACTTACTGGTGTTATATATCCTAATCCTAGTCCAATACCACCTATTACTCCATAACACAGATAGAATAAAGGCAAGGATGCCAATTGTACTGCCAGTCCAGAACCTAATATACCTATACCATAAAAAATTCCAGCAGTTGTTCCACTTACTTTAGGTCCTACTTTTTCAACCCAACGACCTAAAAATGCAGCCGATAGTCCCAGCAATAAAATGGCAATTTTAAATGCCCATTTTACAACACTACCATCTACATCAAAAATAGCCTTTACTGGATTGGTCATTACCGAATATGCATAAACAGAACCAATAGAAATATGTATCCCAACCGCTGAAGCTGCTATCAACCATCTGTTTTTTATTTTTTGTTTATTCATTGTCTCATTGTATTTTTACATTGCTATTTGCAACATAGGTTTTGTTTAATTTACTTTTACTTCCTTAAAATACTGTTGCAGTATTTGTACGGCCCCATCGAGTTCTTCTGGTGTATTTTCCCGTGCCTCCTTTAGTTGATAGTCCCATCCCAAAGCCTCCCACTTATGTATCCCCAATTTGTGATAAGGTTGGATTTCTATCTTTTCAATAGTTTTATAATCTTTGAAATACTCGCCCATAGCACGTAATAACTCAGGTTTATGCGTAATTTCCGGAATAAGCACATAGCGTAGCCACATCGATTTCCCTGAGGCTTCACGATACTTGGCAAAATTAAATGTGGTTTCTTTATTCTTAACTCCTGTAATCGATTGATATCCTGCCTCAGTCATGTGTTTAATGTCCAACATCACCAGATCTGTATAGTCATCCAACAACTCTTCGGTAAAATGGTTCAATATTCTACCATTGGTATCAATATTGGTATGTATGCCTTCCTCTTTTAACCTCTTAAAAAAAGGAATTAATGCTTTGGACTGCAGTAAAGGTTCACCTCCCGATACGGTGACACCTCCCTTTTTTCCGAAATAGGGTTTCTGTTTAACTGCCATTTGTACCAATTCCTCTATAGAATAGGCTTTACCTCCATGTGTGTCTATCGTATCTGGGTTATGGCAATACAGGCATTTTAATTTACAACCTTGTAAAAAAACTACCATACGAACACCAGGGCCATCGTGTGTACCAAACGATTCTATAGAATGTACGTGTAATATGTTGTCTTGAGCTTGAATGATTTCCCGTTTTAAATTAGTATCTGAAAAAGAAGCTTTTTACACTTCTATTTTCAGATACTTCTAATTCAAAATATTAAAAAATTTACATGGATTCATGAAATGACCGCGTTATGACTTCCAATTGCTGCTCTTTGGTTAATCTCACAAAGTTCACAGCATAACCGGAAACACGAATGGTTAATTGCGGATATTCCTCAGGATGTTCCATAGCATCCAATAACGTTTCTTTATTTAATACATTTACATTTACATGCTGTGCATTTTTTGAAAAATAGCCATCTAAAATAGTTGCTAAATTTTCAATTCGATCTTCTTCATTAGCTCCCAAAGATTTTGGTATGACAGAAAATGTATTGGAAATACCATCTTGAGAGTCCTTATAATTAATTTTAGCCACAGAATTTAATGAGGCTATAGCACCATTGGAATCACGTCCATGCATTGGGTTAGCTCCTGGCGCAAATGGTATACCTTTAGCTCTACCATCTGGTGTAGCTCCTGTTTTTTTCCCATATGCAACATTAGAGGTTATAGTTAACACCGACATTGTAGGTTCTGCATTTTTATAAACTGGCAGTTGCTTTAATTCGTTATTAAAGTCGGCAACCGCATTAGCCGCTAACACATCTACACGATCGTCATCATTGCCATAGTAAGGGAACTCTCCCTCAATTTTAAAATCTACCGTTAAGCCATCTTCATTTCTTATTGGTTTTACTTTGGCATATTTAATGGCTGATAATGAATCTGCAACAATAGATAGTCCAGCAATACCATAAGCCATATTAATGTTTGGATTAGTATCGATTAAAGCCATTTGAGCTTTTTCGTAATAATACTTATCGTGCATGTAGTGAATAATATTCATAGAATCATTATATACATGCGCCACCTGCTTCATGGCTATTTTAAAATTGGTTATAACCGTATCGAAATCTAAATATTCATCATCGCAGGGTGCAATACCTTCAACCATTTTAGTTCCGGTAATTTCACAACGACCACCGTTAATGGCCAACAATAATGTTTTTGCCAAGTTAGTTCGCGCACCAAAAAACTGAATAGATTTGCCCAATGCTTGATGAGATACACAACAGGCAATACCATAATCGTCTGTTCCCCTACTTTTTCGCATTAAGTTGTCGTTCTCAAATTGTAGGGATGAGGTATCGATAGCTACTTTAGCACAGAAATCCTTAAAGTTTTGGGGTAACTCCTCAGACCAAAGAACGGTCATATTTGGTTCTGGGGAAGGACCTAAATTGTATAATGTATTTAAGAATCTGAAAGAGGTTTTGGTCACCTTGGTTCTTCCATCTTCAAACATACCACCAATAGCTTCGGTTACCCATGTTGGATCACCTGCAAAAATTTCATCATAAGCACCCATTCGTAAATGACGTACCATACGTAATTTCATTACAAATTGGTCAATGTATTCCTGAGCTTCTACTTCACTAATTAGACCTTCTTGCAAGTCATTTTCTATATATATATCTAAAAAGGTTGAGACGTTACCCAAAGACATAGCTGCTCCATCCTGTTCTTTTACTGCCGCTAGATATGCCATATACGTCCACTGCACAGCCTCTCTTGCATTTTCAGCCGGGCGGCTTAAGTCTAAATGATATTTTGCTCCCAATTCCAGCATTTCTTTTAGGGCCTTAATTTGTTCAGATACCTCCTCACGTAAACGGATAGTGGCATCTGTCATTGGTCCTTGGATATTATTTAAATCGGCTTTCTTGGATTCTATTAAAAAATCGATACCATATAAGGCCACCCTACGGTAATCGCCAATAATCCTGCCCCTTGCATAATTATCTGGTAAACCCGTTAAAAATCCCAGAGAACGGTATTTTTTTATTTCAGCAGTGTAAGCATCAAAAACACCATCGTTGTGTGTCTTTACATATTTAGAAAACAATTCTGTTATGGCCTTGTTGGGCTTTAGACCATGTTCAGACAACGCTTTTTGTACCACCTTAAAGCCCCCAAATGGTTTCATGGTGCGTTTTAGAAGTTCATCGGTTTGTAAACCAACAATCACTTCATTTTCTTTATCGATATAGCCAGCATTAAATGCACTAATTGTAGAAATACTTTCTGTATCTACCGATCGAACACCATTATTTTTACGCTCTTCCTTGGTGGCTTCTTTACACACTTCCCACAATTTTTGGGTTCTATCGCTTGGACCAACCAAAAAATGATGTGTCCCATAATAAGGTGTGATGTTATTGACCACAAAGTTTCTTACATCAACTTTATTTATCCAAATACCAGTTTTAAATTCTTTTACTTCCATTACTTATGCCATTAATATTTTGAAAAATTCTTTGTAAAAATTAACTGTTCAAAGGTACTTTCAAATACAGATTATAAAACTGACAAAAGTCAGTAAACTCAATAACAGTAATAGATTGAAGCGTTTTTACATTACGAAAACGTTTGAATTTTTAAATCAAAAAAAACAATTATTTAAACTTTTATTCTAATTATAGAATATATAGTAACGAAAGCTAATTTTATTTATAAAGAATGATAGTTTTGAGTTTGTTTTTATTCTTTTTTCATAAAAATTTAAAATGAATAAAAATATTTTCAAAAAACTATTTCACATATTCATCTTAACCTTAAGTCTAACCGTAAGCTTACCCTAAATACCTTTTTAATACTGCTTATTTGAAAATCGGTTTTAAATTTCATACTTTGCATCAACGCATTAAAAATTTCGAATGACAACTATTACACGACTTTTTGATTTTCCTTATTACCAATTAGAACATTGCCCAAACGATGCAGCTTTGGTTACTAAATACAATGGTGAATGGATAAAAACATCAACCAAGGAGTATATAGATCAAGCAAATGCCATAAGTAGAGCCCTTATAAAATTAGGTGTTAAAAAAGATGATAAAATTGCGGTTATTTCTTCAACGAACAGAACCGAATGGAATATTGTGGACATAGGGGTGCTTCAAATTGGAGCTCAAAACGTACCTATATATCCAACCATAAGCTCTGAAGATTATGAATATATCCTAAACCATAGCGAGTCTATTTTTTGCTTTGTTTCAGATATTGAGGTAATTGAAAAAATAAATAAAGTTAAAAGTAATACAAAATTAAAAGCTGTTTATACATTTGACCTTATAGATAGTGAGAAACACTATTCTGAATTATTTGATCTTGGAGCAGACAATTCCAACCAAGATGACGTTGAAACAAGAAAAGTTGAAGTAGACAAGGATGATTTAGCCACTATTATTTATACTTCTGGAACTACGGGCAAACCTAAAGGGGTTATGCTATCCCATTGGAACATAACCAGTAATGTTTTAAATAGTGCCCCAAGAGTACCCCTGTCTAAAGGAGAAACCCGTGTGCTTAGCTTTTTACCTATATGCCACATTTTTGAACGTGTTCTTATTTATGTGTATCAGCATGCTGGTACATCCATATATTATGCAGAAGCCCTTGACAAAATTGGCGACAATGCCAAGGAAGTAAAACCCAATATGATGAGTGTAGTTCCCAGGCTCCTGGAAAAAGTATACGACAAAATAATGGCAAGGGCAGAGGAATTAAGCAGTGTAAAAAAAATGCTGTTTTATTGGGCGGTCGGTTTGGGTGAAATATGGGAACCATATGGTAAAAATGGATGGTTTTATGAATTTAAATTAAGCATTGCCAATAAACTGGTTTTTAAAAAATGGCGTGCTGCCTTAGGTGGAAAATTAACCACCATGGTTTCTGGTAGTGCTGCATTACAACCACGGTTATCTCGAATTTTTGGTGCAGCTGGCATGTATATTATGGAAGGCTATGGTTTAACCGAAACGTCTCCTGTTGTTTCTGTAGGCATGATTGCCAATAAATACTATAAAGTAGGAACTGTTGGCAAACCAATAGATGGAGTTGAAGTTAAAATTGCTGATGATGGTGAGATTCTTGTTAAAGGGTCCAACATTATGATGGGGTATTACAAAGACCCAGAAAAAACTGCCGAGGTAATGACCGGAGATTACTTTCACACTGGTGATAAAGGCGAAATTGACAAAGATGGTTTTTTAAAGATAACCGGTCGAAAAAAAGAGATGTTCAAAACCTCTGGCGGAAAATATATTATCCCTACCCTGCTTGAAAACGAATTAAAACAATCTCGTTTTATAGAACAGGTAATGGTAATTGGTGAAGGTGAAAAAATGCCTGCTGCCCTAATACAACCCAATTTCGAATTCTTAGAAGAATGGATTGAAAGAAAACATCATAAGATCGGCGGCACTAATGAAGACATAATCAATGCTGAACTTGTATGCTCTAGAATCCAAAAAGAGATTGACATATGCAATAAAAAGTTTGGTAAATGGGAACAGATAAAACGCTTTAAGTTGACTCCCGATGTTTGGTCTGTTGATGCTGGACACTTAACACCAACTTTAAAAATGAAGCGTAAGGTGATTATTGAAAAATACATTGATTTAGTAGAACAAATCTACAGGCCTTAAACACTAATTCATGGTTTAATTATTTTCAACAACACCTCTTTATTAATAGATATTCATTAAAAAATTACAACATAATTTAATGAATTAACATTTTTTTTATACATTTAGTTTCAACTAACTAATTAAATTTATTAAAATGAAAACAAAAAATTTTTTGGCAGCTGGTATAGCTGGCGCTGTAGTTAACTTTCTTTTAGGTTGGGTTTTTTATGGTATGTTATTCCAGGACAGCTTTCCACAACCAGAAGAAAACTCAACAACTATGCTTATGATATTTTTAGGATGTCTGTCTCTTGGCTTGTTTATGGCTTACATTTTTGGTCAATGGGCACAGATTTCAACAGGAGGTACTGGTGCTAAAGCTGGTGCCATCATTTCACTATTCATAGCACTTTATTTTGACTTTTTTCAATTAGCAATGAATTCTGACGTTACTTATCAAATGGTTGGACTTGATATTGCTATAATGGTTGTTATGGGCGCTATAACTGGAGCAGTAGTTGGAATTGTAAATGGTAAAATGGGGTAAATACTTAAATCGTTTGATATATAAAGAGCCATACTTTAAGGTATGGCTCTTTTTCTTCGATTTACCCTTATAAAAAAATATTTTGTCTTTAATTTTTTTCCAAATTGTAATCCTATTCCCCTAAGGCTTTAAAAATTGGTGACATCAAAAAGACTTTTAATGCCATTTTTATCTATTTCATTTATTTCAATTAACATTCTTTATAATTCATACAGCAGTATTTAATGACCAAAACCAATAACCAACTAAAACCAAACAAAATGAAACAATTAATCACCTCTTTTATTTTCTTTGCCTTGTTTTCTATGTATTCTTGTAAAGACTCTAAAATTGAAAACAATATTAAAATGTACACCGAAACCTGGGATCATATTATAAATGATGGCAATTTAGACCTAATTAACCTCTTAAACTTTACTGAGGATATTACGCTCATTACAAGTCCTGAAAACATCATTGGAATTGAAGATTTTAAAGCCTACTATTCGAACTTTATTAATGGCTTCTCTGATGTGTCCTTTACTATTATAGATGTTTTCGGGCAAGGCGATAAAATCGTAAAGCATTGGCATTACAAAGGAACGCACACTGGAGATTTCTTTGGTATTCCTGCTACTGGAAAATCCGTAGATATAGAAGGTAGCACTATTGTAAAAATGAAGGATGGAAAGATTGCCCAAGAACAGGACTTTATGGATAACCTAGTCTTTATGGGGCAACTTGGTCTAGATCCATTTTTAAACCCAGACAACGTTATAACCATTAGAACACTTTACGACAATTTTGCTAAGGGAGATATTGAATCTGTTGGGGCAGTTATGGATGAAAATTTAATATGGAACGAAGCTGAAAATTTTCCTTATGCCGATGGAAATCCATATAAGGGATTTAATGCTGTCGTAGATGGTGTTTTTTCCAGGATTATGAACGATTGGGAATATTGGAACCTATCTAACCTAGAATTCCACGAAATGACCAACAATAAAGTCTTGGCAACTGGGAGGTATGAGGCCAAACACAAAAAAAATGAAGCTGTTATAAATCTGCAAATGGCGCATTTATGGACACTTAAAAATGGTAAAATAATTTCCTTCCAACAATTTGCGGATACTAAAGGTATTTCCGATGCAATGACCCAATAAACATTTTATAATAAAAATCTTAATGATATTTGGGAACAATAATTTATTCTACCTATAAATTTAATTTGGGTTATGACTTTGGTTAAATCAACTAGAATTCAATCTATAGATATCCTAAGGGGGGTGGTTATGGTCCTTATGGCCCTGGACCATGTTAGGGATTATTTTCATTTCGACGTTGCTATCCACGATCCTACAGATATTGAAACCACAACTCCTTTTTTATTTTTTACTAGATTTATTACTCATTTTTGTGCCCCAGTATTTGTTTTTTTAGCGGGTACTTCTGCATTTTTATATGGCAGCAATAAAACCAAGCCTAAACTGTTTATATTTCTATTTACCAGAGGTATATGGCTAATCATCTTAGAGATTATACTCAATAGTCTTAATTGGACATTCGATCTTTCCTATAGTTTTGTTGTTTTACAGGTTATTTGGGCCATTGGCACGAGTATGGTTTGTCTATCTTTTCTTGTTTTTTTACCTCGAAAACTAATTGCAATTATTGGTTTTATATTAATTGCTGGACATAATATTTTAGACAATATAACCATGAAAGGCAGTAGTTTAAAGTCGGTTATCTGGTACATGCTTCACCAAGCCAATGGAATTACTGTTGGAGATAAATTTATATATTTTGCTTACCCTGTTATACCCTGGATAGGATTAATTGCTTTAGGTTATTGCTTAGGTTCATTATTTACAAAAGGGTATAGTTTGGGCAAACGAAAAAAATGGTTACTACGCCTTGGTGTTGGGGCCATTATATTTTTTTTTATCATACGCAGCATAAACAGTTATGGCGACTTGGTACCTTGGAGCCATCAAGATACATCAACAAAAACCATTTTATCATTCTTTAATGTTACCAAATATCCACCTTCCCTATCATATCTTTTGATTACAATAGGACCTTCATTACTGTTTTTATATTGTATTGAAAATGTTAAGAATAGGATATCTAATTTCTTTTTGGTTTTTGGCCGTGTGCCGTTGTTCTATTATTTTTTGCATGTATTCGTAATACATACTACAGCCATTATAGGTATTATTTTATATAATGATAATGGTATGGAATTATTACTTTCTATACATGGAAACCACCTGCCAGGATTAGCAAAATATGGTTATTCTCTTTTTACAACATATATTGTATGGATAGCCATCGTTATGTTACTCTATATACCTTGTAAAAAGTATATGATATACAAGGCAAACAACAAAGACAAATGGTGGTTAAGTTATTTATAACAACCCTTTATGATTCAAAAATACGAAGGATTAAAACATAGTGTAGGCGTATTAGGTCTTTCTGCCAACACTATTAACATTATTGTGGGTGCTGTTATTTTGGTCTTACTAGCTGTAATTTCTACTGGAGCTATGCTAATTATTTACTCATTAGTATCATTAGTTGTAATTTGGTTATGTTACTCTCAAAAAAGAAAACCAACAGAGATCAAAATACTGGGAGTCTTGCTTTATAACCATTAGGCATTATATACATTTGCATTTGGCTTTTAAAGAAAAGAAATAAGCTCATATATACCATTTATAAGATAATGTTTATATTAGTGAACAATCTCATATTATTTTTTTTAAGTGTTTAAAAAAATAACTTGTTTACTTTATACATGTATTACCCTTGCTACTTTTGGCCAAAAAGAATTGGGATATAAGGAAGAATTGCTTACCAACACCAATGCTGATAATAGATATGCCAGTTACAACAAAGAAGGGTCCAAAATAGTTTTTGAATCGAACCGTGATGGGCTTTGGCAAATCTACATCATGGATAAAAATGGTGGACACCAAAAACCATTGTTTAAAAGTAAAGCTAATGATAGGCGTCCATCATGGCATCCCTACAAAGACATAGTACTGTTTGAGTCTGATAGAAGTGGCACTTCCGAAATTTACACTTATTCCTTTGAAACCAATACAATAGATAAAGTTCCCATAAACTTAGAAGGGCATAAATCCTTTGCCCGATTTGCACCAAATGGTGTTCAAGTCGTGTTTAGCCACAAAGAAAGTGTCGATATTTTTGATATTTATATGTGCTCTAATAAGGGAAAACGCTTAAAAAAAATTATTTCAAACAAACACATTAACCTCTACCCAAACTTTACACCAAGAGGAGATAATGTTATTTATTATTCCAACAGAAATACACAGGGCGAAAGCAACATTATTTATACATACAATATAATCACTAAAGATAGAGATAGGCTTAGTTATTTTAAAGACCATAGTGAATATCCTAATTGGTCTAATGTTAGGGGTGCAAGAGTTGCTTATTCTGCTAAGGTTGATGATATGACGCATTCTGAAATATTCATTATGCATAACGATGCCAGACATAAAACTCAAGTCACCTATAACGACGTTAAGGATATTTTACCTGCCTGGTCACCTAACGATATTAACCTTTTGATCACAGGTTATAGAAATGGCTATTATCAAATATGCAAGATTTTTCTAAAAGAGCCGCTAAGTGATAAAAATAAGCCTCTACACCATCAACAAATTTAGGTTATAATTACACTACACAACATTTAGTTGACAGAATCTTAAACAAATTTAAGTTATTCCCTTAGCTTACCAAAGAATACACTAACCTTAGAATTAAACGGATTTCCTGAAGCCCTTCTTAGCATAACCACTTGTCCACAATGCCACAACGCATCAGCTATAGGTCCATTTATAATATTCCAAAATGGGAATCTGTCGTTATCGAATTTCGATAAATCTTCCATTTGTCTTAAAATATCAGAAGCCTTCTTAATACTTAAAAGGGTTTGTTTCCGTCTTTCTTCAAAAGTCAATTCCTTTTTTTCACTCCTACCCTTATCTTCAGATATATTCCCTAAAATAAAATTACATAAACCAAAAATATGGTCTATAGTTTCCTCTATAGTCCTACCAGTTTCACTTGGTTTATAGCTTAAATCTTCTGGCCTTAATCCTTCGGTTGCCCAATAGTAACGAAAGCCCAAGCCGTCAACCATTCTTGAAGCTACAGTCCCTGCGGTATAACTTTCGGCATGCTGAGGAATTTCATAATAAGGTAATTTTTCATCTTGTTGTGCCATAACAAACACCGTTAGCATTAAAGCTATTGGTAAAATGGGTTTCTTAATTTTTTTTAATTCCATATCCTTATTAATTTTTTAACCGATTAACCATTGTATTAACACCATACTTATCGAACAAATATACTAATGCAGTCATTGTTGCCGCACCCAATTCCAGTTCTCGCTTATTAACAGCATCAAAAGTATCGTTACTAGCATGGTGATGATCAAAATAACGCTGAGAGTCTGGTCTTAATCCTGCCAACACATTTGTATTGGTTTTTAAAGGGCCAACATCTGCACCGCTACCTCCTTTTTCAAAAAAGTAAATTAAATAAGGTTTAAATAAATGCTGCCAGCTCAAAACCTGATTAAAGGCTGCATCGGTACAATCAAAACTAAACCCACGAGGCGTAAAACCACCTGCATCACTCTCAAGAGCAAATACATGGTTTTCACCTTTCTGTTTAGCTTCTTCGGCATATTTATTACCACCACGCAAGCCATTCTCTTCATTCATAAACAAAACAACCCGTATACTACGCTTTGGCTTAATGCCTATTTCCTTTAATAGTCGCAATACCTCCATAGACTGAACAACACCCGCACCATCATCGTGAGAACCATCTCCTAAATCCCATGAGTCTAGATGTCCTCCAACAATCATATACTCATTTGGAAATTCATTACCTGTAATCTCACCAATAACATTATAGGACAGTACATCTTTTAATTGCTTACAATTTTGCCTAAAAAAGAATTCAATTGATGGATCTAATTTTAACATAGTACTTAATAGTTCAGCATCATTGGTACTTATCGCTGCCGAAGGGATACGCTTATCAACGGGTAAATTCTCATAGGTCATACTTCCAGTATGGGGTAAATCATCCAATCTTAAATTCATTGAGCGTACAATAACGCCAACGGCTCCATATTTGGCAGCTTGTAAAGCCCCCTCGTATCTCTGATTGACACAACCGCCATAGGCTTCAAATGTCTGGATTACATCAGGCTGCATGGGGCGGTTGTAAAATACAATCTTACCCTCCACTTTTTCTTTACCCAAGGCTTTCAGTTCCTGAAAATCATGAACTTCAACCACAGCTGATTTTAAACCAAGTGGTGGTGTAGCAACAGAACCACCTAAAGCACAAATATTAACCGTAGTGGTTCCTTTTGCCGACTTAATATAAGCATATTCTTTAGCTCCCCGGACCCACTTTGGCACCATTACAGGCTGTAACCACACGTTATCCAACCCAAGTTTTTCAAGTTCTTGCTTGGTAAAAGCCACAGCTCGTTCAGCTCCCAAAGACCCAGACAAACGACTACCTATTTGATTTGAAAGGTAATTTAACCAGTCGTAGCTCTTACCATTAGTTAATGACGATTTATAAATGTTTTTAAATATTTCCTCATCCGTTTGTGAAAACAGGTTGGTTGTAAACAATACACAAAAGACTAAAATAGCGGTTCTAATACATCTCATAAATGGGTGTGTTTTTGAAATATCAAATCTATTATTTATAAACCTATCATTTCTAAAAGAAATCACAAAACTTGTCATTCATTTTGTAAGTGTTCCTTGTACAAGGCAATATTTGCTTTAATATTGTCGTCTAATTCTGGTTCTTTAATATCGGTGTACTGTATTAAGGTATCAAATAAAATTTTGGCCACTAAATAACGTGCTGTTGGTTTGTCATCGGCTGGAATAGTATACCAAGGTGCATATGGTTTTGAGGTTCTATTAATAGCGTCTTCGTAACACGTTTGATAATTATCCCAAAGCTTGCGTTCCTTAAGATCTCCCGGCGAAAATTTCCAGTTCTTTTCCTGCTTGTTTAATCGGCGTAATAATCGGTTTTTCTGTTCACTTTTAGACAGGTTTAAAAAGAATTTAAAAATAAGTGTTCCATTTTCTGCAAGGTGTCTTTCAAAGTTATTGATCTGCTCAAAACGCTTATCCCAAAAGACTTCATTTATATCGTCAACCGAATTGACCGACGGGATATTTTCGTCTAAAATATACTCAGGATGCACCCTGGTCACCAAAACATTTTCATAATGGGTTCGATTAAAAATACCAAACTTGCCTCGTTCTGGCAATGCAATATAATGGCGCCATAAATAATCATGGCTTAACTCTAATTCGGTAGGCACTTTAAAACTATGCACATTAACCCCCCTAACATTAAAATCCTTAAAAACTTCACGTACCAAACTATCCTTGCCCGCAGTATCCATTCCTTGCAAACACACCAAAACAGCATATTTGTTATGGGCGTACATGGTATTCTGTAAATCACCAAGTTGCTTCCTAATTACCTTAAGCTGCTGTTTGGCATTATCAATAACAACTTTCGTTTTAAGATGTTTTAAAGTGATTTTTGATCTTACTTTATATTCATCCATTTTTCATCATTTATAAAGGTTTAAATATATAAAATACAAACGGTTTTATAATTTATCTAATTGATAGTCTTTAGTTAATAAATCCTATGGTTAAAAAAATAATGCTATAGTTTGTTTCAACTTTTCGATGAACTGCACATAAAAGTGTATTGTTTTTATTACATTCGTCCTACCTATTTATGTAATGAAACCAAATCTAAATGAAAACTTTTTATTTATTTCTCCTGTTGTTAGTTTGTTTTATTGGTTATGCACAACCCAACTGTGATGAAGCCAATGCGTATCTTGTTAATGCTTATTCGCATGTCAAGGATGCTTATGACTCCAACAATATTAGTCATTTAAAATATTATGCCGATCGCTCTTTAAAATCTTTTAAACTGTCCAAAAACACTCTAGGAGATTGCGGTTGCGACAAGGCCTTAACATTGGCCAATAAAAGCATTGACCTATTGGCAAAGGTAGACGGTGTTACTACCTATGAAGATGGGCGCTTTTTTGTAAAGCAAGCCAGAGAATTAAGCAAGGAAAGTATTATTGAAATTGACAAATGCTCGGTTGCCGAATACACCGAACCTATTGAAACCCAAGCGGAGGTCAGCATTCTTTCCGATTTAGAAAAAGAACAGCTAAAATTAAAGCAACAGCAAGAAGCCTTAAAACAAAAGGAAGAGGAGATAAAGGCCAAATTGGCAGAGCAACAGGAACAGGAACTTTCTTTAAAAAAGAAGCAGCTAATCCAATCCTATAAAAATGCCATAGCTCTAAACGTAAAAACCTATAACAGCACCTTAGATATTTGTAATTGCAAACATGAGGTCTTAACTGTCAACAGCAGCACAGAGACTTTAGAAACCGAAAGCTTAGAAGCCATAAAAAACCATTTTAACCATGCCATAAAAACTTTGGCCTCAAACTATATGGCTCAGTTGGAATTGTGTGAAACGAGATAATATTTTTATTTGTGTTTTGAATTTCAAAGAATTTCTTACTTAAAGGTTTGGATATGATTTTGGCGCGGAATCGTCCGTAGGACTATTCAGCAGAGGAATAAACTTAAAAACACTTGTTTTTAACTCAGTTCTTTGTTACCCAACGTTTTTATTTTTTTCTTTTAATTGTCCTATTAATAAAACGATAAAACTAGAAATCCATATTAAAAATCCAATTCCCACGGTAACCTCTCTATTATTTCCGCCTGCATTATCTGGTAGTGATAGTAGTCCAACAATTAAAATTGCAAAAATTATAGTCAGAACAGACATTCCGATTTTCGTTTTCAGATTTAGTTTGTTAAAAATTAGATTTCCAAAATATAGAAAATTCGCAAACCAAGGAATCGCAACAAATGGTTCTAAAGCAAAAATTCCTAACCAGCCCATAATCAGTCCAAAAACGCCAATTGTCCAAGTACCGAAAAACATTGGTGTAATCAAAGCAACTCCATAAAGAAGCATTGAGGTCTGTTTATAAGTCAGCTTTTCCAATGTCCGTTTTTCCTTTTTTGATAAAAATCAGACACGAAATTATTGTCAAAATCAAAATCCCAATTGTTCCATATATTATTAAATTTAGCCACATTTCAACATTGTGAATTCCTGATGCAAATTTGTTCAATAATAGTTCAGAAGAAAGAAATAAAACAATTGTTAAAATGACAAAAATGAATATATGAATTCCTATGATTTTTCCTTTTCTCAATGTTTTTATCAAATGTTGAGTAACTATGGTATAAGCTCACATTACTTGCTCGCAAAAAGCTGCACATCGGTTTCACTTACTTCTTTACCGCCAAGGATAATAAGGCGTTCCACCACATTTCTGAGTTCTCTGATGTTGCCCGTCCAGTCGTATTCCTGAAGTTGTTTAATCGCCTTATCCGAAAAGCTTTTTACGGCTGTTCCCTGTTCATTAGCTATTTTTTCTGCAAAATGATTGATCAATAATGGAATGTCATCCCTACGGTCATTAAGTGCTGGAACTTCCACTAAAATCACGGCCAATCTATGATATAAATCCTCCCTAAACTTGCCATCTTCTATCTCTTTCTTTAAATCCTTGTTGGTAGCAGCAATTACCCTTACATCTACTTTAATATCCTTATCACTCCCTACCCGTTGTATTTTATTTTCCTGCAAGGCACGAAGCACCTTAGCTTGTGCCGATAGGCTCATATCCCCTATTTCATCAAGAAAAACAGTACCACCATTAGCCGCTTCAAACTTGCCTGCCCTATCCTTGTTGGCACTGGTAAACGCTCCTTTTACATGACCAAACAATTCGCTTTCTATAAGTTCACTAGGGATAGCCGCACAGTTCACCTCTATTAAAGCACCCCTAGAGCGTTCACTTTTTTCATGTAACCAATGCGCGACCAATTCCTTTCCAGTCCCATTAGGACCAGTAATAAGTACACGAGCATCGGTTGGGGCAACTTTATCAATCATGTCCTTGATTTTGGAAATGGCAATGCTTTCACCTATCATCTCGTATTTCTGACTGACTTTTTTCTTTAGAATTTTATTTTCGACAACCAGCTCCTTTTTATCCAAAGCATTTCTAACCGTATTTAATAAACGGTTTAAATCCGGTGGTTTTGATATATAGTCAAACGCTCCTAACCGCATAGTGTTAACTGCGGTGTCCAAATCACCATGACCAGAAATCATCACAATTGGAATTTCAGGTTTAATTTTTTTGGTCGCTTCCAATACCTCAACACCATCCATTTTAGGCATTTTAATATCGCAAAGCACTAAATCGTAATCCTCATTTTTAATTTTTTCAATTCCCGATAAACCATCTTCGGCTTCCTCAACTTGATACGTACTATTTTCTTCGGAAAGTATTTTAACCAACACACGCCTAATGGCGGCTTCATCTTCAATGACTAATATTTTTGACATATTTAAATTTTAAATTTAATTCCTGTTCTTAAGTAAAACGTATTGATGTCGTCCAATTTATAAATTTCATCCCTCTTTTCGTTACGTAATACATTATTTAATCTAAACGTGTAACCTGTATACAAATACCCTACCAAATGCTTTGTGAACAAATATTCATACCCCAAACCACCAATGGCAACAGATAACGAAATGTTATCAACCTGTTGTCCATTAACCAATGAAGGTTCTTGTAAATGTGCTAAATACCCATCCAGTCCCACAAATGCCTGAACATTGTTTTTAGCGTTTAAGGCATATTTTAAGTTTGATTTAGGAACGCCCAAACTAAAACTCCATTTGTCGTTAATTTCCCTAAAGTAGCTTACAAAAGGTAAGGGAAAAGGTAATCCCGTAGTCGCATTATAAGTCAAGCCTAAAATTAATCGATAAGGGCGTTTTAGGTTTTCATCTTTAGTTCTATCGTTTATTAAATAAACCCCACCATTCATAAAATAATCGTCAGACACCAATGATTTTGTCAATGTTGAAGCAACCCTGGGATTAAACTTTACTCCAACCCGCCAATTATCATTCCACTTAAACGTATAACCAAAATTTAAGTCTATAACATGAATCTTGCTTAACCCAGATACATCAAAAGGGTAGTGATCCTCCAAATTAAGTAGAATTTGATTATACTCAGCACCAACAACTATATAGGTATCATTTTTCAACTCTATTGGGTAATTAATCAATCCTCGAAGCCTTGTATAATGGTCATCTGATTTATTTTTAGGCATAAACGAATATTCCAATCGAGCTAAATCTGTAAGTTGGGCATTAGATAGTTTAGAAACAAATACAAAAACAAGAAAGCAAAGCACTTTTGAAATGTTTTGAAACGAAGTTGTATGCATTGCCCCTTTATTCTTAATAATTCAATGTTTTATTTTGGACCTTTAATAATATGAACATCTCTTTGTGGAAACGGAATGGTTACGTTATGCTCCCTAAACAAGCGATCTATTTCAAAACGTATATCACTCTTTGGAAATTGTGCCTTAAAGCTATCATTTATAGTAAATATAATTTTAAAATCCAATGAACTATCTCCAAAACTGGTAAAAACTACGGTAGGTTCTGGTTCAGTTAGCACATCAGGATGGGTACTTGCTGCCTGAATCAATAATTTTTTAACCAACTGTACATCACTGCCATAAGCTACCCCTACTGATACCGATTCCCGAGTAGTTGTTCCATTTTGTGTCCAATTATACAAACTATTGGTTAAGTACAAATGGTTTGGTATGATGAGTACCTTATTGTCTATAGTAACGGCACGGGTTGTGCGTAATTTAATTTCTTCCACGCGCCCCACCTTATCTTCAATTTCAATAATATCACCCACATGAACCGATTGGTCTATAAGTATAAAAATCCCAGATATAATATCCTGAAATAGTGTTTGCAAAGCTAAACCAACACCGATTAAAAGAGCTGCAGAAGCTGCAAAGATAGCCGTTACATCCACACCGACCGAATGCAGGGTAATTAATAAAATGATAAGGTAGATTAGCCATCTGAAATACCCATAAACTACATTAAACTTAATTTTATCGTCTTTAGGAAGCTTTCTCGTCAGGATTTTAAAAACCACCCTTAAAATTATCGAGGCAATAAAAATTACCGTAGTAACAATCAACAGGTTAAGTATAGATATTTTAATCTCATCAGTAAAACTAATATGAAGATCAAGAAAACTCTTTATACTTTCCCAAGCAGAGCTTTCGGCTATAACTCCTCCTACTTCTTCAACCTTTTGCTCTATTTTATCTGTTACTTTATCTTGCATTTTAATATTTAATCCATTTAATCAACTCCTTATAACTCGGTTTTTTACCATACATTAAAATACCCACACGATATATTTTTGCAGCAAACCAAACGGTAAACATAAAGGTAGCAATTAACAGCAAAAAACCCAGCAATTGTTCCCACAAAGGTACACCAAAGGGAATTCGCATGAGCATAACTACTGGCGAAGTAAACGGTATAAAAGAAAAAACAGTAGAAACAGTGCCATGTGGATCTTCAATTACAGTAAAAATGCCAACGTAAACGGCTAAAATTAGAGGCATTAGTATGGGCATTACAAACTGTTGGGTGTCTGTCTCATTATCTACCGCTGCACCTATGGCAGCATACAGCGAACTATACAACAAATAACCGCCTATAAAATACAATATAAAAGCAATGACCAAGTTGATTAATGGTAAGCTTCTTAAAATCGATTTAAACGATTCAAAATAAAAATCAACTCCTTTCCCTTCAGAAGCTATTGTCATTAACTCTTGTTGTGGCGTTGATGAATCGAATAAGTTTATACCCAAAACCAATGACACAACCGTCATTAAAACACCTCCTAAAATAACCCAAATAACAAATTGTGTAATGCCTGCTAATGACGTTCCTATAATTTTTCCCAACATAAGCTGTACGGG
The DNA here is from genome assembly GCF_022662175.1 of Aestuariivivens marinum. Lineage (GTDB taxonomy): Bacteria > Bacteroidota > Bacteroidia > Flavobacteriales > Flavobacteriaceae > Aestuariivivens > Aestuariivivens marinum. The sequence goes on from NZ_JAKMCR010000002.1 coordinate 310,262, forward strand.
CTTAACCGACGATATAATTACTTCTATTATACGACTGGTTTTTTCTTCAATAACACTGCGCATAATCATATTGCCATAAATAATAATAAACATAAATAGCAAATATCCCGTTGCACCTCCAAAAATCAGCTTGGCTATACCATCTGTTTTTGATGTCTGAAGACCTTCAAAGTTTTCCTGGATAATATCAATAGTTATTTTTGAATCTTTAATTACGTCAACATCAATTGCTTTCTCTTCAAGGTTTAAATTGGTTAACTTAGATTCTATTTGATTTTCTAATTCTGAAAAAATTGCAAATGATGGTGATTCTTCAGAATAAAAATTGACTTTATTGGACAAGTCATTAAAACTGTCCCATGTCTTAATATGTAACAATCCATAGCTTTTTGTTTTCTTAGCTAATGCCTTTGCCTCTTCCAACGATAGATTTGAAAGCTTTTCATATTTTATCTTATCCGAACTTTTTAGTCCATCACTAACGAGCCCAGATTCGTCCAATACCGAAATGATATGAATCTTATCGTTATTCAATTGCGATAAATAAGCCACTAGGGCAATAAGTGCTATAAAAATCATCGGGCTTAAAAAGGTCATCACAATGAAGGATTTGTTTTTAACCTTAGTAAGGTATTCACGTTTTATTATAAGCGGTAAATGGTTCATGCTCAGGTATTGTTCTTTATGGTTTGAATAAAAATATCATTGACGCTAGGGATAAGCTCCACAAAATGGGATACTTCACCTAACCCTACCAAATATTCTAACAGCATATTGGGTGATTCTCCATTAGGTATCTTAATGTTTAGCTTTAACTCATCCCCTAAGGTTTTAAAATTAGCCTGGGTAACTTCAAATTTTTCAGCCAAGTGGTTTTGCAGCAAACCTCGATTATTGGTCTTAAGTCCAACTTCGTAGGTATTGCTCTTAAACTGTCGCTTAACATCCAATAACTTACCTTCCAATATTTTATTCGATTTGTTGATTAATGCAATGTCGTCGCAAAGTTCTTCAACCGACTCCATACGATGGGTAGAGAATATTACCGTAGCCCCTTCATCCCGTAACCGTAAAATTTCTTCCTTAATTAAATTAGCATTTATAGGATCGAAACCTGAAAAAGGCTCATCAAAAATTAATAATTTGGGTTGGTGCAACACCGTAACCACAAATTGTATTTTTTGGGCCATCCCTTTTGATAATTCCTGTATTTTTTTGTTCCACCAATCTCCAATTTCTAATCGCTCAAACCAATACCTTAAACGAATTTTGGCTTCTGATTTACTCAATCCCTTAAGCTGTGCCAAATATAAAGCCTGTTCCCCTACTTTCATAGATTTGTATAAACCCCGCTCCTCAGGCAAATAACCAATATCTGTAATATGCCTGTTCTTTAGTGCTTCACCACCTAAAAACACCTGACCTTCATCGGGCATTGTTATTTGGTTAATGACTCGAATAAGCGTCGTTTTTCCAGCACCATTTGGCCCTAATAATCCAAAAATACTGCCTTGGGGTACCGTAATGGAAACTCGGTTTAAGGCTTTATAAGTTCCAAAATGTTTGGATACAGCTTTAACTTCAAGTAAGTTGTTCATTGTGTTACTTTAATCGCTTAGCGAATGTAAATATATTAAATGTTATTGGAGGGACTAAATGCTTTATGCAGAATTAGCAGCTATTTAAAATCAATTTTCAATATAAAAACAAAACCCACCCTTAACGAGTTAAGGATGGGAAAAAAATTGCTATGAAAAAGAAAAATTACCACTAAAATAAATTAGTGATAGTTCAAATATAGTTTTTTTTTCGATACTAATAGCAAAACTATTAAATAAGTTATCGCAAAAAATAATCCGCTCAAAGGCGGATTATTAAGTTTTTGGGTCTTTTTCTTATGAAAACATGTCTTTTACTTTTTCAAAAAAAGACTTATCTGTACTTTCTGGTTTTGGAATAAAATGCTCATCATTTATCATAGTTTCAAAAAACTCACGTTGTTGTTTGTTTAATGTTTTAGGAGTCCACACGTTAACATGTACCAATAAATCCCCTCTTCCGTAACCATTTATACTTGGAATACCTTTTCCGCGTAAACGCAATATTTTACCAGATTGAACCCCTGGTTCAATTTTAATGCGCACTTTTCCTGTTACAGTATCAATTTCTTTTGATGCCCCTAAAACGGCCTCGGGATAACTTACATATAAATCGTAATGTAAATTGTCGCCTTCGCGCTGTAACTTTTCATGTTCTACTTCCTGAATGGCCACCAATAAATCACCAGAGATCCCATTACCAGGTGCTTCATTTCCTTTACCAGACACCTTAAGTTGCATACCATCAACAACACCTGCAGGGATTTTTATGGAAACTGTTTCTTCGGAAATTTTTAGTCCTTGAGCATCAGCATCAGCCGGTTTTTTATCAATAGTCTCTCCTGCACCACCACACACATTACATGGTGCTGAAGTTTGCATTCTACCTAGAATAGTATTAGTAATTCGTGTTACTTGGCCCGAACCATGACATGTTGAACACGTTTTATAGGTTGTTCCAGGTGCTTGAACCTTTCGTTTTACCTTTATCTTTTTTTCAACACCATTAGCGATTTCTTCTAGGGTTAACTTTACCCTGATGCGCAAGTTGCTACCTTTAACACGACGTTGACCACCACCGCCAAATCCTGAGAAACCGCCACCACCAAAAGCACTTCCAAAAATATCACCAAACTGACTAAATATATCATCCATATTCATGCCACCACCACCAAATCCACCACCATTTTCAAAGGCTTGATGGCCGAACTGATCGTAACGTGCTTTTTTATCAGCATTACTCAATACCTCATAGGCTTCAGCAGCTTCCTTAAACTTAGCTTCAGCTTCTTTATCATCTGGATTTTTATCTGGATGGTATTCAATGGCCTTCTTGCGATACGCCTTTTTAATATCGGCATCGCTAGCCCCTTTATTTACTCCTAAAACCTCGTAATAATCTCTCTTAGCCATGCTCTTGGTTTATTGTCCTATAACAACTTTTGGGAACCGAATAACCTTATCACCTAAAGTGTATCCTTTCTCAATAACATCTATAATCTTTCCTTTTAAATTTTCGCTTGGTGCAGGAATTTGTGTAATTGCCTCATGGTTATCGGCGTTAAATTCGTCGCCTTGCTTGACCTTCATTTCTGACAATCCCTTTTGTTCCAAGGTTGTTTTTAGCTTATTACTTATAAGTTCAACTCCCTTTAAAAGTTCTTTTTCTTTGCTTTTAGAAATTTCCAGATAGGCCCTGTCAAAATCATCCAAAATCGGAAGCAAAGCCACCATAACGTCCTGACTTGCTGTTTTGAATAAATCTATACGTTCTTTGGATGTCCGTTTTTTATAATTTTCAAACTCAGCGAACAAACGTAAAAACTTATCTTTTTCCTGCTGTAATTCTGCTTGAAGTTTTTCTTCTACTGTTTGTTCTTCCACTATCGGATCTTCAGTCTCAACAGTTTCAGTTTGAGGACCTTCAACCTGTTCTTTTTCTATCTCTTTACTTTCCTTTTTACTCATGCTAAATTATAATTTATGCAAACACTTAAATTGATTGGCAAAAGTACTGCCATTATTGTAAAAATGTCATATTGTCACGAAAAAAATTTAGCTTTTTTTGCTTATCGTGTGAGTCCTTCAAATTAAAACTAATCTTTTTAGGTCTATCACTAGAGATTTTAGAAATATTCCAACAAATCCCTGAACATCTTAAAACGTTACAGTAATATAATATTATTTTGTTCGATATAGCGAGTTCAGTTTTATTTGTAAACAGTAATTGAAGCAGCTTAGCACACCCTTTATTACATTAATATTTAAAAAACCTTCCGGTTAATTTGGATCAAGGTTTAAATATCCTGTTCATTTTCCAATCTTTCCAAGATCGTTCCTTGAGAATATTTGCAACCTATAGATGGGAACGGGAATATCATTAGAAACCCTGACCCGAATGTTTGGATTCGAGGATTTTTTTCGATTAAATAGTAAAGGCCGTTAAGCTAATAACTAACTGAACGCTTAGCATGCTCAAAACCATATGCTAACTTTCCTGGAATTTAAATAAAATAGGTAATGCATAAGCAACTTTCACAGCCTTACCACGCTGTTTTCCTGGAGCCATTTTTGGCAACAAACCTATTATTCGTTCGGCTTCACTTTCCAAAATTCTATCAGGCCCCCTCGAACGAATATCAGTTACAACACCTTGTGAATCGATTACAAAAATCACCGACACCCTACCTTGAATTCCTAAATCTAGAGCAGCTTGGGGGTATTTAAAATGTTTTCTAACATGTTCTTGTATTTTCATTTGAAAACACTCTTTAACTTCAACTTTACTCAATCCTTCACATCCAGGAAAAACAGGAACATCTTCAATCGTAGTAAAAGGAACTTCAACTTCTTCTTCAACTTCTTCAACTTGCACATCGCTTACTTCAATAACACGTTCTTCAATGGCTTCCTCTTGATTTGTTTCTGTACTTTCAATAATTGTTTCCTCAATTTCTTCAACATCTTCAACAATCTGAATCGACTCCTGAATTGTAACTGGAGGTGGAGGTGGCGGCGAAGTATTAACTTTAATAACAAGTACATCTTCTTCCGCTTCTTCAGTAATATTAACTATACCTAAATCTATTTCTGACTTATCATAGGTTTTGTGCTCTAAGGCTCGCCAAGAGAGAAATAGCATAACATTTAAGCCAATAGCAAAATATAAGCTGCTATTTCTTCCTATTTCAAATTTGGGGTTCTTCTTAGGTTTCATCAGTCAATTTTTTATTTTATATCTATCCGATGCAATCCAACTTTAAACAATTTAACTACATTAATGAGTCTTGGTTATGGTCTATTACTTAATTTTAAATTTGATACTTTAAAAATATTTGAAACCTTGTTAATTTACTATGATAAATATCATTTAACGGAACCTATAAAATGAATTTGTATAAAAAAAGCCTGTTATATAACAGGCTTTTTTACTAGAAAACTTAAATTCTTATGAAATTTTAATAGTACGTGCGGGTTTTTCTTTGGCTTCTTCTTTTTTAGGAAGTTGTACCGTTAAAATACCTTCGCTATAGCTCGCATTTATCTTACTTTCATTAACAGTATCTGGCAATGTAAAGGTTCTTTTAAAAGACGAGTAACCAAATTCCCTTCTTGTATAATCCTCATCCTTATTTTCTTTTTCTTCTTTAAGCTCAGCAGAAATGGACATTAGATTGTTTTCTAAATTGATATTGAAATCTGATTTTTTTAATCCTGGAACCGCCATTTCTACTATAAAGGCATCTGAAACCTCTTTAATATTTACTTTAGGCATAGAAATACCTGTATTAAAGCTTGATGAAAACATTGAGGGAAATTCACCCAACGAAAAATCATCAAACCACGTAGATAAACCTGGGAAATTTGGCAACCTATTTTTGTTTCTATGTGCTAAATTTCCATTTTTTGGTAATGTCACTAGATTGCTCATGATTAATTTTTTTATTTGCCTGCTTTATGCAGGCTAGTTAAACATTTGTTTTCAATCATACATTGACAAATAAAGTACCAAAACCAAATATCTATCTACTTTGACATATTTATTAAGAATCTCTTAACAAGTTTCTGAAATTTTGACATTTTAACTTCATTTTAAAACGACAAAATTTCAGAAATCGATATAAAAGCTGAATTCGATTAATGTGTATGCTCAGCTTCACCTTTTTTCATCTCTGCTATAAGGTAATAAGCATTGTTAAAAGCAAACATACTATTTAATGGTTGCTCTTTAGGAAAACTCACTTCAATCCATTTACCATCCTTTTTACCAATAATAACTTCTATAGGTTTAAAAGTCCAAGCATTTCCTTTTTTTCCAACAACAAACACATAGAACTTGTCATTATCTTTTACAATAGCGCTTTCAGGCAATGCTTTTGTCAAGATACTATCTGTTTGTATTTTTCCTTGAATATACATCCCTGGTATCAAAGTCTCCGATTTGTTCTTAATTTCGGCATGTACGTGTACCGCTTTAGGATTGTCCTCAAATGTTTTACTCACCGAATAAATTTCTGCGGTAAGTTCGGCATCTGGTACAGACTGCACACTAAAGACTACCTTCTGCCTTTTTTTTACTTTGTGCACATCTTTTTCAAATACCATTAAATCAGCATGTACGTGATGTGTATTAACAATCTCAAACAGTTCTGTCTGTGGCTCGACATATTGACCAGTCTTTACCTTAACTTTTTGAACATACCCTTCAATTGGGCTTTGTATCCCTATTTGTTGGTCTATTATGCCATTCCGCACTGATGTTGCATTAATGTTAAGTATATTTAATTGTGCAGCTAAGCCGTTTACCATTGCGATAGAGGATTTATACTCTGCTTCTGCCTTTTGAAAATTAGCTCCAGAGCCTACACCAGAATCGTATAATTTTTTCTGGCGTTCAAAATTTTTCTTTAAAAACTCACTATTGCTGAAGGCTTTCAAGTAATCGGTTTGTAAGGCTATAATACTCGGGTGTGAAAGGTAGGCAACAATCTGGCCTTTGTTTACTTTATCGCCTTCAATAACCTTAATAGCTGTTACATTTGCTCCAACTACTGTTGTTATTGCAGCTTCATTCTGCGGTGGCACTTCTAAAGATCCGTTAGCTTCAACATAATCTCCTATGCTGCGCAAAGACAAAGTGTCTATTCTCATTTTTAATTCTTTGAATTGTTGTGCATTAAGAATTACTTCTTCTTCGTGATGCATTTCACCTTTAACAGATTGTTTATCTTTATCGTGTGAGTGTACGTCATTTTCTGAATGGTCAGTTTTGTTACCACAAGACACGATTAATAGTACTATAAAAATTAAAGCAATGTATGTATTTCCTTTTTTTATCATGATGTTATAAATTAAAATATTGTAATTGAAATGCACTTTCCAAATAATTTACCAAAGTGGTTTGTGCCTCTAGCTCAAACTGTACTACTTCTTTTAACAATTGTGTAAAGGTGATATAATCTATTTCACCTTCCTGATATGCCAAAAGCGCACCAGACTTTTGGTCATTCGAAACTGGCAATACATGTGATTGATATAGTTCCCAAGCATTTTTCCATTTTAAATAATTTGCCCTTCTCTGTGCATATTGCGATTGTATTTCTTTCTTTTTAAATTGAACATTATTCTCTGCTATTGCCTTATCAACTTTAGCTGATTTGACCCTTACTTTGTTTGAACTTGATAAAAACGGAATGGAAATACCTGCTTGATAACTGTAAAACCCAGTATTGCCATCTACCTTCTGCAAACTACCTTGAAGATTGAGTTTTGGGAGATTATCGGTTTTTGCCATTCTAAATTCTGCTTCAGCCAAATTGAGTTGATGTTCCGATAATACAACAGCAGGGTGCTTATTTAAGTCAGGAATGACTACTTCTATTGAGGATAAGACTTCCAAATCATCAGTGACCGTAAAAGTTTCTTCAGTAAACAACAAAAGATTTAATTGTTGAATAGCAATAAGATAATCCCTATAAGCCTGCATTTTTTTATTCCGGATTTGAAACACCTGACTTTTGGCTGCTGAATACTCCAATTTTGAAATGGCCTCAACTTCAAAGTTTAAGGTTACAGCCTGTTCAAATTTATTGTAGATGGAATCGAGTTCTAGGTACAATAAATAGTTTCTTTTGGATTGATAGCACTTTACCCAAGCTTTTTTTACTTTAAGTTCTAATTCCAATTCAGATAATTGTAACACCTGTTTTGATAGCCTAATGTACCCCTCCTGTAACTTTCTTTTAGAACCAATGCCAAAAACATTGATATTGGATTGTCCTATACCCACTGTGGTATAAACACCATAGTCCTCATTAATTTCTTCTCCACCCGTGAAAATCTGTGTAGAGCCAAAATCGTAAGCTGTGGATTTTAGGCTTTCCTGCTTGGCTACTTCCAATTGTTTTTGTTTTAATAGTGGGTAATTGTCTTTGGAAAGCTTTACGGCATCCTGTAACGTTATTTTTGGTAATGACATTTGTAACTGCTGTGCACTGCTCTTATTTGAAAAACCAAACATCAAAACAAATACTGCGGTAACTGCAATCATTTTTTTGTTGGGCTGAAATTTAAAGGATTTGCTTTCTACCCAATAGTATAAAATAGGCAGCACAAACAAAGTAAGTAGTGTAGAAGTCAACAAACCACCTATAACAACGGTTGCTAAGGGACGTTGCACTTCGGCTCCTGCCGATGCTGAAATTGCCATGGGCAAAAAACCAAGCACATCTGTGAATGCTGTTAGCAAAATGGGGCGAATACGTCGCTTAGTGCCTTCAAAAACCCTATCCCTTAAACTTGTAATGCTTTCTTCCTTGAGTTCGTTCAACCCACTTACCATTACCAAGCCGTTTAAAACCGCAACACCAAACAGTACAATAAAACCAACACCTGCCGAAATACTGAAAGGCATATCTCGCAACCACAATGCTATAACACCGCCTATAGTAGCCATTGGAATGGCAATATAAATCATTAAGGTTTGAGGCAATGATTTTAAAGCAAAATATATAAGTACAAAAATAAGCAACAGGGCAATGGGCACTACCATCTTTAAACGGTTACTCGCGCGTTCCAGGTTTTCAAAAGCACCACCATAACGAACAAAATAACCTGAAGGCAACTCCAATTGGTCTTCTAGTTTTGATTTTATTTCTGTAACCAAAGATTTTACATCACGCCCTCTCACGTTAATACCCACATAGGTTCTTCTGTTTGTGTTGTCTCTGCTTATTTGCATTGGACCTGACTTATAGGATATATTAGCTACCTCCCGAAGTGGAATTTGTGTCCCTGATGGTAAGTTCACAAATAAATTTTGTATATCTGAGATGTCCTTGCGATTACTTTGATTTAAACGAACCACCAAATCAAAACGCTTTTCACCTTCAAAAATAACACCTGAATTACCTCCGGCAAAAGCCGATTGCACTAGTTTGTTAAGTACATTTATTTGTAGGCCATATTGTGCCAATTTGTTCCTATTGTAAGTTATTGTCATTTGTGGCAGTCCTGTTGTAGCCTCAGCTTTCATATCACCAATACCTGGGGTGCCTGCAATTATTTTAGTGATTTCTTCTGCTTTTTGAGACAATAGGTTTATATCTTCCCCATATAATTTAATGGCAATATCTTCACGAATACCTTCTAGCAGTTCGTTGAAACGCATTTCAATAGGTTGGGTGAATTCGTAGTTTACACCAGGAATAATTTCGACTGCTTCTTTTATTTCATCAATAAGTTCGTCTTTGGTTTCTACAGTAGTCCATTCCCTTTTGGGCTTAAGAATTACAAATACGTCTGCAATATCCATCGGCATAGGGTCAGTAGGAATTTCAGCCACACCAATACGACTCACAATTTTTTCAACTTCTGGAAACTTCACCTTTACAATTTGCTCTATCTTGGTTGTAGTTTCAATAGTTTCGGTAAGCGAGCTACCAGGTTTTAAAATGGCATGAAAGGCAATATCACCTTCATCGAGTTGAGGTATAAACTCCCCTCCCATTCTGGTAAACATAAAGACCGCAACGGCAAATAAAGCCACTGCAATTCCTATGACAAGCTTTCCCTTTTGTAATGCTTTTTCCAAAAATGGCTTGTACTTGATTTCTACCCAGTGAACAAATTTATCACCATATGACAATTTATTGTTTTTGGGAGGCCTCAACACCAAAGCCGACATCATGGGCACATAGGTTAAACATAATATCATAGCTCCCAACATAGCAAAAATAAAGGTGAGTGCCATGGGCCTAAACATCTTACCTTCAATACCTTGTAATGCTAAAATGGGTAAAAAAACGATAAGAATAATAAGCTGACCGAAAAAAGCAGCATTCATCATTTTTTTTGACGCTAAAGCAGCAATCTCATTACTTTCTCTTGTGGTTATTTTTTTCTTTTTAAGCACTTTTGAAGCAATAAGAAATACAGTAGATTCAACAATAATGACAGCACCATCTACAATTATACCAAAATCGATAGCCCCTAAACTCATCAAATTTGCCCATACGTTGAATATGTTCATTAAAATGAATGCGAATAACAACGACAAGGGAATAGTTGACGCTACGATTAATCCACCACGCCAATTACCCAATAAAAAGATGAGTATGAAAATAACTATAAGGGCACCTTCTATAAGATTAGTAGCCACTGTAGAAGTGGTTTCGCCAATTAATTTACTACGATCTAAAAGTGGTTCTATTACGACACCTTCTGGTAATGATTTTTGAATTTGAGACATTCGCTCTTTGACATTTTCGATAACATCGTTAGAATTTGCGCCTTTTAGCATCATTACCAAACCACCAACCACTTCACCTTCGCCATCCTGCGTTAAGGCACCGTAACGAATGGCCGAACCAAACTGCACGTTAGCAATATCACCAATAGTTATAGGTACATTATTGATGTTCTTTACGGTGATTTTCTTAATATCGTCCAAGCTCCTTACCAAACCTTCACCTCGTATAAAATTAGCCTGACGATTTTTTTCAATATAAGCCCCGCCAGTATTTTGGTTATTGGCTTCAAGGGCTTCGAATACATCCGATATGGTCAATCCAATCGATTTTAGTTCGTTTGGATCTACAGCAACTTCGTATTGTTTTACTCTACCTCCTATGGCATTTACCTCAACCACTCCTGGAACCATGGCCATTTGGCGCTGTACGATCCAATCTTGTATGGTACGTAAATCTGATATGGAATACTTGTCCTTATACTCCGGCTTTACCTTTAAGGTGTATTGGTAAATTTCTCCCAATCCTGTTGAAATGGGTCCCATAGTAGGTTCTCCAAATCCTTGAGGGATTTGTTCCTTAACTTCGTTTAGCTTTTCTGCTACTAATTGTCTGGGAAGAAAAGCTCCCATATCATCTTCGAAAACAATGGTAACGACCGATAGGCCAAACCGTGAAATGGAACGTATTTCCTCTACATTGGGCAAATTACTCATGGCCACCTCTACAGGGTAGGTTATAATCTGTTCGATGTCCTCTGTGCCTAGATTTGGTGACTGGGTAATAACCTGTACTTGATTATTTGTAATGTCTGGAACAGCATCTATGGGAACTTGGGTCATGCTCCAAATACCTGTTCCAATTATGGTAAGCGTAAGCAAACCAATAATAAATTTATTATTGATTGAAAAATCAATGATCTTGTTAATCATATAAAATATATTAATTCAGTTAAACGTTTCGATAAAAATAATTTTCTGTCTATCGGACTTGAAATGACCGAAAACGATAAAATTAGGATACACTATCCTATAAAACTGAATTAAAACTGGGGAGGCTGTAAAATGTAAAAATTGAAGTTTTTTTCTAAACCACCTTTATAATAAAATACTTCTGTGGAAACAAATGGATTTTGAATAATATAGTCTGCCGCATTAAAACTTAAAATACAAATGTGACAACACTCACAACTACAAAATGGTGAACATAAATCGCTGTCTTGATGTTGATGGTCATTACCCTGAACTTGTGAAATTTCTGTTTTAACCTCATCTGTAAATTTCACATTATCTTCACAGGGGACTAAATTGAGCCCAAAGATATAGATTGATAATATGAGTGATATAAACTTCATCGCGGTAAAATTACAATATAATTAGCTCTATTTTTTAAAAAAAAGTTAAATAATTGTTATAACTTTTGGATCTCTATATAGCCCCAAAGATTTTGAATTATTAATATAGATTAGCACTTACCGAACCTTTCTGCCTCTTTTTTGTCCCAAAGTGTAGCAATAATATTCATAAGTCCAATATCGGTTTTATACTGATTTGTTTAATTATTAGTATCTAAACAATATACTAGACAAGACTTATCCACATTCGAAAATTATCTCCAGTCGAAAAGGTAATCCCACCAAACAAAAAAGGAAAACCGCTCCTATGGAATGACATATCGCTTGTTGTTGCTAGATAGGATACAAACACCTATCTACAATCAATACAAATTTATATTTCGTTGGCAATACCTACTCTGACAAATAAGTGATAGTCTAAAGCAACTTCAATATTTTCAGGTAAAGTAAAAGCATGTAGAGCATCAACAAAGTCGCCCAAAGCACTGAGGTTATAACTACCTCAAGTGGTTTCATAAACTAATGGCCTGTCTTACTTGTTTAATTAAGTTTATAAAATAAAACATCCTGTCCTTATAAAAAGTTATATGAACTGAATTGTGAACTTTTGATTATGAATTGCATATAAATCATTTACTTTTGAATAAAAAGGTATTATATGTTAACCAAGTCTGAAAAATCTTTTGTCTTTGTTTATTTCCTTATTGTAATTTTAGAATTGGTTTGTAGCTCCGTAGTATCCCTATATGTATTGCACTTCATTACCAAACCTGCCATTGTGATTTCACTTATTTGTTTTTTACATCAATATGCTAATGAACTTGATGGAAAAACTAAAAAAATTACCATTTGGGCATTGACTTTTTCAGTTTTAGGAGATATTCTATTAATGTTTGTCTATATCAACCAAAACTTTTTTATAGGTGGATTAATTTCTTTTATGTTGGCACACCTTATGTACATAAAAGTGTTTTATGGGAAGCATAAGTTTCACAAAAAGATTTTTAATTTTTTAGGTATTTTATTAATTTATGTTTTCTTCCTTTTTTATATTTTAAAAAACAATTTGGGCAATATGCTTTTACCTGTAATTTTATATATGGCTGTTATTTTACTTATGGTAACAATGGCATTTTTAAGACAGGGGCAAGTAAATAAATTAAGTTTTATATTAGTTTTTTTAGGAGCTATTACCTTTATTATTTCAGATAGTTTATTGGCATTAAATAAATTTTACAAACCATTACCCTTAGCAAATATTAGCATTATGCTAACTTATGCTTTAGCACAATTATTAATTGTTTTTGGGCTTAAAAAACAATCATAAATAAAATCTATAATAATTATTTAATAAACATAATATCAATTATTTAATATATATTAATTAAATTATTAATTTAAATTAAAAAAGTTAAAACAAAAAAACTCAAAACAGTCCTTTAATAAAAGAATTTTATGTACTAAAACTTAATAAATAATTTTACTTTGTAACATTTTAACCACCTAGGCTACTTACAGAATAGCTAACCTATCACATTGAACAAAGAGCTTGAACATAGTTTTGTAGAATTGCTGGAAAAGCATCAGAATATCATTCACAAGGTATGCCGATTGTATACCAACAATTATGATGCACACAACGATTTATTTCAAGAGATTACCATCCAATTATGGAAGGCTTACCCTAAATTTCGGGGCGATTCCAAATTTAGTACTTGGATGTATCGTGTGGGATTGAATACTGCAATTACACTTTATAGAAAATCGAAACGAAGCATTTCTACCCAAAATTTTGATGGTGTGGAATTCAAAATAAATGCTGAAGACTATGACGATACGGAAGAACAACAATTAAAACTACTATACAAAGCAGTACACAATTTAAACGATATTGAAAAAGCGCTTGTGTTTTTGTATTTGGAAGATAAGGATTATAGAGAAATAAGTGAAACTTTAGGTATAAGTGAAGTGAATGCCCGGGTGAAGATGAATAGAATAAAAACCAAACTTAAAACCGTATTAAATCCGTAAGCTTATGGAAGGATTAGATTTATTAAAAAAGGATTGGAATAGACAACAACCTGAAGACAAAAAACTATCGGTTAAGGATATTTATCCTATGCTTCACAAAAAGTCTTCTTCTATTGTTAAAACCTTATTCTATATAAGTGTAGGGGAACTTATTTTATGGATAATTATTAATTCTATACCATATTTGTTTTCCGAAAACTATAAAGCTAAACTTGACCATATTTATAAAAGTGATTACTTATTGACTAGCCTAACCATTTTCAGCTATGCTGTTATTGTTTTATTTATCTATTTGTTATTTAAATCCCATAAAGCTATATCTGTTACAGACAATGCAAAAACATTAATGGAGAGGATTTTACATACCCGAAAAATCATAAAATATTACGTATTATACAACCTTATTATGGCAGGAGTATCATTAGCCTTAGGTTTTTACTATTCATTAACAAAAGACCCCAAATTCACCAATGCAATTGACAATTATAGCAATAATGAATTTATTTTTTTAATCGCTAAAATAATTGGTGTAGTTATAATTTTTATTCTCGTCATTTGGCTATTTTATAAGCTTATTTACGGACTGCTACTTAAACGTTTAAACAGGAATTATAAAGAACTAAAAACACTTGAGCCCTAAGGAAGTAATTTGTTAACTTCATCCACCTCCCCAACTTGCATATTGTCAAGCCCAATAGCCCCTACCCTAACTCGCACCAATCGAAGTGTGGGGTATCCTACTGCCGAAGTCATTTTTCGCACTTGCCTAAACTTCCCCTCTCTTAAGGTAATGGACAGCCAGGTTGTTGGCCCATGGCGTGCATCCCTTATTTTTTTGGAACGTTCCGGTAAATTGGGGTCACGATCCAGTTTAAAAACCTTACAAAGTTTGGTTTTATACTTTTTCCCATCAAAACCAATCTCCACACCCACCTGCAATTGTTCTATAGCTTCATTTGATACAGTACCATCGACCAAAGCATAATATTCTTTTTCAACTTTTTGACTGTTAATGTAATCGCTTAACTTACCATCAGTGGTCAACAGCAATAAGCCTTCCGACTTCTCATCCAACCGACCAATAGGCATAATGCCCTCAGGAAAATCATAAAGATCGCCCAAAAACCGTTTGTTTCGTTGCTGTTTGGAATTGCTGTAAAACTGACTCAAGCAGCCATAAGGTTTGTAAATGATGAAGTGTTTATGAGCCACTTTAGATGTTGTTCTTTAAAATGTTATATACAAGCTCACGAGTGGGTTTGCTACCATTCAACTTTGCTTTAACCACCTCAAAAGTCACTTTAAAATCACATCCCGATTTGTATGCACTGCAACCATATGCTGTCTTACCTTTTATGATGTGACCCATTTTACACTTGGGACATCTATTTTCTCCTTCAGATTTACTAAGCTTAACAAGTTTATCACTAGTCTTAGGTTTAAAAATAAGATTAAAACTACCATCAAAACACAACAAACCTTCAACTGTACCTGCTTCTGTTTTAAATCCTTTAAGATTAACAGTAGTCCCCTTTTGCAACAATCTTATATATTGCTTTTCAGAAATTTTTTTGCCATGGACTTTAAAAGGCAAAGAGAAATTACAACCTTGCTTATATGCACTACAGCCATAGGCGAATTTGCCTTTTAATAGAGTTCCCTTATTGCATTTCGGACAAGTTTTAGACACAATACCAGCCTTTTCCTTTTGTATTGCCTTAGCCTTACGCTTTTCATCAGCAACAACATGTGATATGTTAGCGCGCTTGGTTTCACTCCTAACCTCATACACCAAGGCATCAACCATGCGCTTCATGTTTTTTATAAACACCGTCGCACTAAACTCTCCTTTTTCAATATCTTTTAGTTGCTTTTCCCAACGCCCAGTTAATTCGGCCGACTTCAATAAATCATTTTGAATAGTATCAATCAACTGAATTCCAGTAACGGTAGGCAACACCTGTTTTTTATTGCGCTTAATATATTTGCGCTTAAAAAGGGTCTCTATAATATTGGCTCGGGTTGAAGGGCGTCCAATGCCGTTTTCCTTCATTAAATCCCTTAGTTCATCATCACCCACCTGCTTTCCAGCTGTTTCCATTGCCCGAAGCAAAGTCGCTTCGGTAAACTGGTTGGGAGGCTTAGTTTCCTTTTCCAAAAAAGACGGTTCATGCGACCCTTTTTCACCTTTAACAAATGTTGGTAACATATCGGGTTCCTTTTCTTTTTTGCCAGACGATTCGAAAACAATACGCCACCCTTTACTTAAAATCTCTTTTCCGGTAGCTTTAAAAGAAACCTCTGCAGCCACACCCATTACTGTGGTATTAGCCACCATACAATCATCGTAAAATACAGCTATAAAACGTCTCACAATAATATCATAAACCTTTTGCTGATTGGTCTGTAATCCAATTTGTATTCCTGTTGGAATTATGGCATGGTGATCCGTTACTTTTTTATCGTTAAAGACCTTTGAAGTCTTTTTCAGTTTTTTACCCAATAGTGATTGGGTTAGGTTAATATAATTGGTCAATTTTTGCAGAATGCCAGGTACTTTTGGATAAACGTCATTAGGTAAAAATGTAGTATCTACTCTGGGGTAGGTCACTACCTTACGCTCATAAAGCTCCTGAACAATTTTTAATGTGCCTTCTGCCGAAAACCCAAACTTGTTATTACAATACACCTGAAGCCCTGTTAAATCAAATAATTTGGGCGCATATTCCTTACTCTTCTTTTTTTCAACAGAAACAATTTCAAAATCACTTTCCTTAACTTTATTCGCCAATGCCTTACCATCCTCTTTTTTAAAGAAGCGTCCTTCTTCATAAGCAAATAAAGTATCACGATATACGGTTTGTAATTCCCAATAGGGTTGAGATTTGAAGTTTTCTATCTCTTTAAACCGGTTTACCACCATCGCCAAAGTGGGTGTTTGAACACGCCCCACCGACAGCACC
Organism: Aestuariivivens marinum; assembly: GCF_022662175.1. Classification (GTDB taxonomy): domain Bacteria; phylum Bacteroidota; class Bacteroidia; order Flavobacteriales; family Flavobacteriaceae; genus Aestuariivivens; species Aestuariivivens marinum. The sequence continues at coordinate 326,955 of NZ_JAKMCR010000002.1, forward strand.
TGCTTGTAGCCCCCATGCTTAACCGTGTACAGCCGTGTGGCATTAATACCCAACAACCAGTCACCAATCGCTCGTGAAAACCCCGCATAATAGAGGTTATCATAATTTTTTTCGGATTTTAAATTTTCGAAGCCCTCTTTAATGGCTTCGGTGGTTAAAGATGAAATCCATAACCGTTTTACCTCGCCTTTGTAATTGGCGGCATTCATAACCCATCGCTGTATGAGCTCTCCCTCCTGGCCTGCATCGCCGCAATTTATAACTACTTCAGCTTTATCAAACAGGCTTTTAATAATATTGAATTGCTTCTTCACCCCCGAATTGGAAACCACTTTGGTCTCAAACTTATCGGGTAGCATGGGCAGGTTATTTAAGTCCCAGCTTTTCCAATAGGGTTTATAATCTACCGGTTCTTTAAGTGTACACAGATGCCCGAAAGTATAAGTTACAATATAACCGTTACCCTCATAGTATCCATCATGCTTGGTATTGGCCCCCAATACAGCAGCAATTTCACGGGCAACACTAGGTTTTTCAGCGATACAGACTTTCAAGGTGTGGGTTAATGGATTTAGTTATTGAGGTTAGGGAATTTTCATCGAGTATTTATATTGTAGCCTAAGTGCTATAAACAAACCCCTACCACTCTCTTAACTTATTCAGCGCTTCTTGCTCTTCCAGTTCTTTTTGGGAAATCACTTTCAGAAAAGATGGGTGTTGCTCTATAGCGAATTCTATTTTCTTAACAATATCTTCGGTGGTTTCATTATCATAGTCAATTTCCAAAGGGGCTTTTATCTCCATGGACTGTAGAATATTTTTCTTTTTAATACGAAGTCCTTTTTTATCAAACGAACGTCTAAAACCATCAATAACAATAGGCACTACAACTGGCTTGTAACGCTTAATGATGTGGGCAGTCCCTTTTCGAATAGGCTTAAACGGTGTGGTTGTACCCTGTGGAAAGGTAATGACCCAACCGTCATCTAACGCCTTTCCAATATTGGAAATGTCACTCATTTTCACCTGTCTGTTCACCTCTTTACCCTCAGCACGCCATGTACGCTCTATACTTACCGAACCTACATAAGCTAAAATTTTTGGCAACAAACCAGCCTTCATAGTTTCTTTAGCTGCCACATAGTAGATGTTGAGTTTAGGGTTCCACAAATAGCCCACATTTTTAATAGAATCTACCCGACCACTTAAACTGGCATTAAAGACATGAAACATGGCCACAACATCGGCAAAATAGGTTTGGTGATTGGATATAAACAGTACATTTTTATCGGGTAAATCCTTTATAATCTCCGAACCTTCAATCTGCAATTCATTAAATCCGCGAAAACGTCTGTGGGTCATCACACCCAAAATGCGGATGATCCATTTTTTTACAAGGAGTATATGTCCAAATGGATTTCTTTTAAACAGCCCCATAAATCATGATTCTATATTTGGTTAGTTGCCACAAAAGTACATGAATTTTTTTATTTGAAAATTCACGGAAAACCAAATAAAAAAATTTTATGTACTAATAAAATTGTTGCTAAACTGAAACCAAATTTTTGCAGCTTTTATACAAAATTTAATTTCCCCAAAAGCATAGTACTAAACCAAAAAACTATACTATCTGCCTAATAAGGTCTTTAATCTCACTTAACATCATGGCTGTGGCACCCCAAACCACGTGTCCATTCAATAAAAATGCTGGCACTTCAACTGCAACACTATAAGATGTTTTTACTTTTCTGGTGATCAACATATTATTGTCCAAAAAATCTTGCAGGTCAACTTCAATAACTGCCTTTACCTCATCTTCCTGTTTTTTAAAAACTGGGGGGTGATATACAATTCCCAAAAATGGAAAAACGTAAAAATTACTTGGAGGTATGTAAACTTGGGATAATTCACGCAAAATTTTAATCTCATGCATAGGCACTCCTATTTCTTCAAAAGTTTCACGTATAGCAGCATGTTGTAACGATTTATCCTGAGGCTCCAATTTCCCTCCTGGAAACCCTATTTGTGCCGAATGCACCCCATTATAGGTGTTTCTGAGTATCAATACAAACTTGGTTTGCTCTTCTTTATTTGGATAAAACAATGCAACTACTCCTGCGTGTTTTGCTTGCTTTATGGCTTCACTCTGCAATTTGAGAAGTTCGCGCCTAAACGGTGGCACCATTTTAAAATGTGACGACTCGGCTGGTAGCGGTATATTTTTTATTTTTGAAAGCGATTTTAAAAATTCATCAAATTTCATCTACATGCGTCTTGCTATATTAATCTGTTCTTGTCTTTTAGTTCTGAATTGTGAAGATAAACAATCTAAAAAAAATACGAAACCACAACCCCCTTCTGTAATAACAGAACAAAATAATGAAAAAATAACTACTCCTGAACCCGATAGCAAACTGAAGAGCAGCCTTCCGAAATTAGACACAAAAAATGCTATGGAATTCTTTTTACATTATGAAAAAGAACATAAAGAAAATAAAGTACGAATGACCACCGATTTTGGTGTCATTGACATTTTATTGTTTGAAGAGACCAAATTCCACCGAGCAAACTTTATCTTTTTAACCAAGCAAAAGTATTTTAATGGCACACAATTTTACAGAGTTATCGATAATTTTATGGTTCAGGCTGGTAATAGCGATGATAAAAAGACAGCCAGAAAGCGTAAAAGGATTGGCAGATACTTGCTTCCTAAAGATACTAATAGAGGATTTAAACATGATAGAGGAGTTATTTCCATGCCTAGCAGTGAAATAGACAACCCTCACAAACTAGCCTCGCCTTACGAGTTTTTTATTGTGCAACAACAGGGTGGCGCCCATTATTTAGATGGTGATTATACCATTTTTGGCAAGGTAATTAATGGTATGGATGTGGTTGACAAAATAGCCGCGGTTGATACTGACGAAGCCGATTGGCCGCTTAAGAATATTTATATTAAAAACGTAGAGATTATTGAGTAGTGTTCAGTATGAGTTGGCAGTCTTCAAAGATACAAAACATAAACTTTGAACTTTAAACCTTATTTATAAATAGAAGGCAAGGCAATTTTAAATTTTACTGCAAGTAACCTAACTGTAATAACCACAATGCCTGAAATAACAAAAACAAGATTATTACCAATCGGAAGCTCCCGTAACAAAAAATAAGTGAGCCCTCCCAAAATACAGGCTGTTGCATAAATTTCCTTTCTAAAAATAACGGGTATTTCATTGCATAAAATATCCCTAATAACACCTCCAAAACTAGCTGTCATAGTTCCCAGAGCAATACATATAATAGGGTGTAAACCTATATTCACCCCCTTTTCTATACCAACTACAGTATACAAGCCTATACCAATGGTATCAAACAAAAACAATGAGGTTCGCAAGTAATTAATCTTACTTCTAAACACAATAGCAAATACTGCTGAAACCATAATGACATAGGTAAAGGTCATATCTTTCATCCAACTCACAGGCGTTGCACCAATTAGCAAATCGCGTAATGTTCCCCCACCAACAGCCGTAACAAACGCAATAATTAAAATACCAAACAAGTCCATTTTCTTATTGATAGCTACTAATACCCCTGAAATGGCAAAGGCTATGGTTCCTAAAATATCTATGGTGTAGAACATATGCTTTTTTATGAGATTCCAAAATAAACTAAGGGTAAGTAATCAACACTATTTTTTCTACTCAAATAGCGGCTCTCTACTTACATACTTTGCGTGTAATAATTATAATCTTTTAAAATAACATCAATAAATTCAATATCGGTTTTTTGTTTTATATCTTTTATATTAACAACCTCTACAAGTTTATTCCTCAATTTTATAAGCGTTGAATAATCTTTTGCCAGCTTAGCAGCCGTAAAAGTATCCTTGATAATACGTGCATCGTTATCACTTAATCTAATCACATTAGGATAAGTGGGCACATAATCTAATTTTAATTCTTCCAAAATGGTATGACTAATGTTTACTTTATCTTTCAAAGCTATAACTGCCGTTCCTGCTGCCATGTCTCCTAAACGTTGTTGTTTTTTATTGAATAGAATCACAAAAAAACCGATACCAAAGACATAGATATCTACAATTCTAAAAAACCAGCGTATTACATAATCAGCTAAAGACGCCTGGTAGCCATCTATTTTCACCACACGTATCTTTAAGACCCGTTTGCCAATAGTTTGTCCATCTAAAAGGGATTCCAATGCTAACGTATAGAACATAACCGGAAAGCTCAAGACCGTATTTATGGCGATTTGTGACCATTCATCCATGTTATCAAAAGCTCCGAATGTCCAATTTAAAACGAGCATATAGCCTATTTTAATGGCGGTATCGATTACAAAAGCTAACAGTCGTTCTCCTGCTCCTGCCGCAGTGAACATTATTTTTACATTTTGGGTCGTGTTAATTTGTAACTCTGACATTTTATATTTTAATTTATCAAAAATACATGAATTTATTCATTTGAAAATTTAGAAAAAGTAAATGAATAAATTACATGGATTAACGAAAGAGGTTACTGAAGTAGGACTAAATTTTGTAATTTTTTGATACAAAATTTAGTTTCTCACAGAAGAAAAATATGAGGGAAGTTTCATTCATCAAACAAAATAAGGAAAAATGGTTGAGTTTTGAAAAGGCCATTTTTAATAATGACTTTAAAGATCCCGACGAGCTAGCTTCGCAATACATTCATTTAATAAACGATTTGGCTTATGCCCAGACCTTTTACCCAAAAAGTAGGGTTATCGATTATTTGAATCAATTAGCCTCAAAGGCCTTTCAAAAAATATACAAAACCAAACGGGAAAACACCAATCGTTTTGTCGCTTTTTGGAAAACCGAAGTTCCACTCATTTGTTATCAGTATCGTAAATTTATCTACATTGCATTCATCATATTTTTTGCATTTACATTTATTGGGGCTATTTCTGCTGCAAACGATGGTGAATTTGTACGTTCTATTTTAGGAGATGACTATGTAAACATGTCCTTGGAGAATATTGAAAAGGGTGACCCTGTGGCAGTTTATAAAAGCGGAAGCAATTGGGGAAGCTTTATCGGAATTACCATAAATAACCTTCGTGTTGGTATTATCGCATTTATATTAGGTGCCTTTGGTGGCCTTGGTACACTGTACATTATGTTCAATAACTGTATTATGCTAGGGTCTTTTCAATATTTCTTTTATGAAAAAGGCGTATTTTGGGAAAGTGTCCGTGGCATTTGGATACACGGATCTATGGAAATTTTCGCTATAGTTATAGAATGTGCTGCAGGTTTAATATTAGGAGCCAGCATTTTGTTCCCCGGCACACATTCCAGATATGTTTCCTTTAAGCAAGGTGCTAAAACAGGTGTGAAAATTCTAATAAGCACGTTTCCTTTTACATTTTCAGCAGGATTTTTAGAAGGTTTTATCACTAGGTATTCCAACATTATGCCGCATTGGCTATCGGTTGGTATCATTTTAATTACTTTGGCTATAATTAGTTATTACTATTTGGTCTATCCGTTTAAGGTTCAAAAGGAAATTACCAAAACGCCCATTTTAAGCCCTAAGATTATTTGAAAACAGCTAGGTTATATCGTTTTGTTTTATTGTTTTTAGTGGCTTTGCTTCACTTTAATGTTTTTGGCTCTACTTATTTTCAAGAGCCACAACAGATTAGAAGCTTTGACACTAATTTTAAAGACCGTTATTCCAGTAGAAAATATAATTACGAAGGCAAAAAAGTAATTAATGAAACACCTTCTGGCTCGGGTAATTATGAAGATTATAAAAATGAAAACCCTAATATTAGGGAAAGGGACAACAGTGATACTTTTTCAATAAACTTAGGCCCCTTTAGTTGGCTTTTTTACCTAGCCCTAATTCTTGCCTTGGTTTATCTCGTCTATATTTTACTGAATGAAGGTGGAACCGGATTATTTTCAAAAGGACAAAACAGAAAACTTAACCATCATGAGAACATAACCGCTAAAAACATTGAAAACACCGATATCGATGCCCTAATAACACATGCAGAAAACAATAACGATTTTAGATTGGCCATTCGGTATTATTATTTATTGGTATTAAAAACGCTAAGCCTAAAAAACCATATAAAATTTGAAGACGATAAAACCAACGGCGATTATTTAAATGAAATTAGCGAGAAACCATTCAGTAATACCTTTGCTTATACCTCCTACCTTTACAGCTATATCTGGTATGGCAAATTTCCTCTAGACAATGTTGATTACGATAAGGCCAAACACAATTTTGTAACCCTATTAAACCAAGTGAAATAATGAAAAAAGTACTTCCCATAGGTCTTATCATTATTGGTTTAATTGTTGTCATTGCCATTACCCTTGGCATTAAATCCACCCGTAGCATTGATTGGGAAGAATCGTTTAACGAAAAAAGCAATAAACCTTATGGGGTAAGCGTGTTTTACAAAGAATTGCCCAAACTTTTTAAAAATCAAAAAATTAGAACGGTATATCATCAACCTGCTAGTTATTTAACAGCAAATAGGGAAGATGGCTATGGTGACCATGTCGCCAAAGGTAGTTTCATAATTATAGGAAACTCTGATTATCTGGAAGATGATTCAGTTGACGAACTTCTTAATTTTGTTGGTGCTGGTAATACGCTTTTTATTTCAGATTATTATTTCTCACAAAAAATACACAACACACTAGATGTTTCTGTTGAATATATTAAAAACACAAAAGATAGCATCTCTTATCATTACTTAAAACATATAGATGTTGATACAGTTAATATAGACAAAAATGAAGGTATTAATTATTTCTCCAGTTTCGACTCCATTAACTACAGTATTTTAGGCCATACAAAAATAGATTCCAGTCTTGTAAATTTTATTGAAATCCCTTTTGGTAAAGGAAAAATCTATTTGCATACCGAACCTAAAGCATTTACCAATTACAATCTTTTAAAAGAAGACCGTTACAAATATGTTGAAGGGTTAATTTCCTATTTACCAGAAAACAATATTTATTTTGATTCGTATACTAAAATACAAACGGGTTATAATGGTGATGTTGAAAAAGAATCGAATCTTAGTTGGTTTCTAGAACAGCTCTCCTTTAAATGGGCTTGGTACATGGCATTGATTTTTGGATTACTATTTATAATTTTTAATGCTAAACGTAGACAACGTATTATTAAAACCATTAAACCGCTACAAAATACAACGATAGATTTTGTAAAGACTATATCTAATCTATATTACGAAACCCAAGACCACAAAAACCTGATTGATAAAAAAATAACTTATTTTCTAGAACGCCTAAGAGTTGATTTTAATATGGATACAACAACTTTAGACAATAATTTTATAAAGAAGTTGGCCCTAAAAACCGGAAAGAAAAAAGACGACATCAAAAAACTTATAAATTACATAAATTGGTTACGTACAAAAAATGAGTTTTTTGAGACTAACCTCATGCAATTAAACAGGCTTATTGAAGCTTTTTACTTAAAATAACTATGGACGAAAATAAAGAAGAACAAAACCACCAAGACTTTAAACCAAAACCCGAAAGTGCTTTATCGTCAATAGAGAATAGTACACTTCAAGACAATAACGATTTACAGTTTAAAAGTCGGTTGGATTTAACCGAACTGCAAACCAGTATTCAAAAAATAAAGCAGGAATTGGGTAAAGTAATCGTGGGACAAAAAGATATGGTCGATATGCTTATTGCCTCACTTTTAGCTAAAGGACATTCGCTTATAGAAGGCGTACCGGGTGTTGCCAAAACCATTACGGCAAAATTACTGGCCAAGTCCTTGAGTGTTGATTTTAGTAGAATCCAGTTTACACCAGATTTAATGCCCAGTGATATTTTGGGGACATCGGTTTTTAATTTAAAGGATTCAGATTTTGAGTTTAAAAAAGGCCCTATTTTTTCCAACATGGTTTTAATTGATGAAATAAACCGAGCTCCTGCTAAAACACAAGCCGCTTTATTTGAAGTTATGGAAGAGCATCAAATAACCATTGATGGACAGAAATTTAAAATAGACCTTCCTTTTATGGTTTTAGCCACCCAGAACCCCGTAGAGCAGGAAGGCACCTATAGACTTCCCGAAGCCCAATTGGATCGTTTCTTGTTCAAAATAGATGTAGACTATCCCAATTTAGATGAAGAAATCGAAATTTTAGTTAGGGAGCACCAGCTAAAGGACTTAGAAAAAACAGATACGATTTCTCCATTTTTAAAGGCCAAACAAATTTTGGAATACCAAAATCTGGTAGCACAAATTATTATAGAAGAACATTTGCTAAAATACATTGCCGAACTTATTGTGGCTACACGTAACAATCCCTTTTTATATTTAGGAGCATCACCAAGGGCTTCCATTGCCATTTTAAAGGCCAGCAAAGCCTTCGCTGCAATGGGTGGACGTGATTTTGTAACTCCAGAAGATATTAAACGTGCTGCTATTCCTGTATTGCAACACCGTGTTATTGTAACGCCAGAACGTGAAATGGAAGGCGTAACAAGTAAGCAAATCATTAAACAAATCATTGAAACGGTGGAGATACCACGTTAACAGTTGGCAGTGTTCAGTAGGCAGTCGGAGTAAAAGCTAAAAAACCTAATACACAAATATTAACAAACAATCATTAACCAATAACATTGAAACTACTTAAACCATTTTACATACAACCCCGTTTTTTCTATATTGGTATTGGTATCGTGGTTTTGTTTAGCTTAAGTTATTTTGTTCCGATATTGTTCAACATAGCACAAGTTTCTATACTAGTACTTATGGTGCTCTTCTTTCTGGATGTTCTCATTGTATTTTTAGGAAAACAGAAGATTGAAGCCCAAAGAATACTCCCAGATAAGTTTTCTAATGGCGATAATAATGCTGTGAGTATAACCATCACCAATAATTACCCGTTTAAAATTTATCTGGAAGTGATTGATGAAATCCCAGAACAGTTTCAAGTAAGGGATTTTAAGCTTAAAAAAGTCATAAGCCCCAGAAAAATAAAAACTATTAAATACATTTTAAAACCCACCAAGCGTGGCGAATACCATTTTGGACATTTAAATATCTACGCAGCTTCCATACTAAATTTAGTAACCAAAAGATTTACTTTCGACAGAGGTGCCATGGTACCCACCTATCCAAGTTTCAAACAGCTTAGAAAGTTTGAACTATTAAACATTAACAAAAATGCCATGGAACAAGGCATTAAAAAAATACGTCGGTTGGGACACACTATGGAATTTGAACAGATTAAAGATTATGTTTTGGGTGACGATTTAAGAACCATTAACTGGAAAGCAACCGCCAAGCGTAATCAGCTTATGGTTAATCAGTTTCAAGATGAGCGGTCGCAGCCTGTTTATTCCATTATCGACAAAGGCCGCGTTATGCAAATGCCCTTTAATGGTTTAACATTATTGGATTATGCCATAAATGCTACTCTAGTTATTAGCAATATGGTATTAAAAAAACAAGATAAAGCGGGTATTATTGCCTTTTCAAAAAAAATAGAAAATCGTATAGTGGCTAAACGAAGGGCATCCCAAATGCAATTGATATTAGATGCACTGTACAACATTAATACTGATTTTTTTGAAAGTGACTTTGGACGCTTATATGCCGATATAAAACGAAACATACAGCACCGCAGCCTTATTTTACTATACACCAATTTTGAAACTTTAGATGGTTTGAACAGGCAGCTAGCCTACTTAAAAGGCATTTCAAAAAACCATCTTCTAGTAGTTGTTTTCTTTAAAAACACCGAACTAAGCAGGCTTATAAATGAAAAAGCCGAAACGGTACAAGAGGTTTATGATAAGGTTATTGCTGAAAAACTTGCCTTTGAAAAGCGTTTAATTGTGAATGAGTTAAAAAAATATGGCATCCATACCATCTTAACGACTCCCGAGGCTTTGACCATAGATACGATCAACAAATACCTTGAAATTAAGGCCAGAGGTTTATTGTAAAAAAATCAATGAACTCTGGCTAATGAACTTTCAAACTAAAAATTAACAAACTAAATGGTTTAACAGAAACAAACTTTCATAATCAAAAACGTCTTTTTTATTCTTAAATAAAATCAATCAACATAGAATTCATGCTTTCATTATTGACATCATGAGACTTATTTAAAATATGCCTTTCAATCTTTAAAAGTACATAAGTAAATCCACAATAAGACGCATTGCCTTTTGTCTTGCGATATGTTTTTTAAAGCAGGCACTTTAGGTTTTACAATATAATCCTCGAACCTATACAATGGTGTTTTGGCTAAAGTCAATTCAATACACGTTAGGAAATCATACCGCTTAAATATTGGTCATATATATGAAAACCAAAAAAGCGTTTGCTTTAATATTCCAATAAATACATCGAAAGTTTAGATAGTATATTTGAAAATTAGCCGAAAAATGATTAAAATCTCTTCGTAAAGTTATTGTTTATTGGTTTCTAAGCCTAAATTATTTAAAAGTATCATTACGATATTTTTAAATATTCAACATATTTAATTTATAACAAATATCAGTTTTAATAAATTTTATTGATAGTTTTTATATCTTTACAGTCTAACATATAATAAATATGACTATCACTCAATTATATTACGTTTTAGCTGTTGCTGAAAACCAAAATTTCACCAAGGCAGCTGAAAAGTGTTTTGTAACGCAGCCCACGTTAAGCATGCAAATACAAAAACTTGAGGACCAATTGGACGTTCAAATTTTTGATCGCAGTAAAAAACCAATTGAGCTGACCGAAGTTGGAAAAAAAATTGTGACACAAGCCAGGAATATTGTTAATGAATCCTATAGAATTCAGGATATTGTAGACCAACAAAAGGGATTTATAGGCGGTGAGTTTAAACTAGGTATCATACCAACAGTTATGCCTACCTTGCTACCTATGTTCTTAAAAAACTTTATAAAAAAGCATCCTAAAGTCAAGCTTAAAATTGAAGAGCTTACCACCGAGGAAATCATCAATAAAATCAAGGAAGGCCATTTAGATGCTGCTATTGCTGCAACACCGTTAGAAGAGGAAGATATTAAGGAACGAGTACTTTACTTTGAACCTTTTGTTAGTTATATTCCAAAAAACCACAGGCTTCATATAAACAATAAGATTAATATTGAAGATTTAGATATAAATGATATGTTGTTATTAGAAGATGGTCATTGTTTTAGGGATGGCGTTATTAATCTTTGCAAAATTTTCAAAGACAATCCAGATGATAAATTCCAATTGGAAAGCGGAAGTATAGAAACACTTATTAAACTCTCCAATGAAGGTTTAGGTATGACTTTGCTTCCCTATTTACACACTTTGGATCTTAATGAAAAAGACACCGAAAACATACATTACTTTAATGAACCACCCCCTGCAAGGGAGGTAAGCCTTATTTATCACAAAAGTGAACTAAAAATGCAAATCATTGAAGCCCTACAAGATGTAATATCAGGTATTATAAGAGGAGCTATAGCGTTTCAAAATGTAAAAATCATTAGTCCTTTATCTAAAAACTAAAAAAGCGATCTAAAGATCGCTTTTTATTATGGTTTTAAATAAATTAAACATTGATTTAATTCTGGGTTTTGCTGTACAAGAGATTGAATAAAAACTTTAAGTTCTTCAATCTCATAAGGCAACAAACGTGTTAATGCCTTTTGTACCTCTTTGCAAAACAATGTAACATCAAAACTGACCTTTTTAAGTACAGTTTTGGTATACTCTAGCATTGCTCTTGCCATAATTAATATTAAGGTGTTTGGTTTGAAAAAAGTAAAGGTATATTATAGGCAGCAAGTTTAATAATTTAACATCTAAATTTAACAAAAAATTGTAAACTAGTATCTAAATTTAAAAAATTTAACAGTTTAAAATCGGTTATCTCCATCAAGTAAATTGCCTAACCCTCCTAAAATACTGCCTTCTCCTTTATCCTTCCCACCACCTCTTGGCGCAGAAGCTAAAACCCGTCCTGCCAGTCTACTAAATGGTAACGATTGAATATATACCGTTCCAGGGCCTTGCAATTTTGCAAAAAACAGGCCTTCACCTCCAAAAATGGTATTTTTAATACCACCTACAAATTCAATATCATAATCTACATCTTGGGTAAAACCAACGATACACCCTGTATCCACACGTAAGGTTTCACCAGCTTGCAATATTTTTTTGGCCATAGTGCCCCCTGCATGTACAAAGGCCATACCATCACCTTCCAATTTTTGCATGATAAAACCTTCGCCTCCAAAAAGCCCTCGCCCCAATCGCTTCGAAAATTCAATACCTACGCTAACTCCTTTTGCCGCACATAGAAAAGCATCTTTTTGACAAATAAACTTACCGCTATAGTGAGTAAGATCAATTGGGGTTATTTTACCCGGATAAGGTGAGGCAAAAGACACATTTCGCTTACCACTTAAGGTATTATAAAATGCGGTCATAAACAGGCTCTCACCTGTTAAAATACGCTTTCCCGCTCCCAAAATTTTCCCTAAAAATCCTGAGTCCTTTTGCGAACCATCCCCAAAAATGGTTTCCATTTTTATCCCATCGTCCATCATCATGAAACTGCCCGCTTCTGCTACAACGCCTTCATTAGGGTCGAGTTCAATTTCTACATACTGCATTTCCTCGCCGTAAATTCTATAGTCTATTTCGTGTGCTGTCATTTTTATGTTTTTTGTTTATTCTTTTATATGTTGATTTGTTTGCTGTTTTGTTACAGTTTTTTGTTGGCTGTTTAGATGTTCGTTGTTAAGGTGTAACTACACAACTTAACAACATACGATTAACCCTTAAGTTTAATACTCCATTCAAAATGAAAAGTAGATACTTCTGTTCCTTCTTCATTAACGCCAACCGAAGTCATCCAAAGAGTTTGTCCCTCGCCTATTTCTATGGCCCTAATTATAGTCTCATCAATCAAATGGCCATCGTTACAAGTAAACGTAATTTTACCTGTTGCCTTTTTTGTAAAGATCGCTTTGTTGGAAACCACTAACATGGACATTTGTTTTCCTGAACTTTTAATTTTGCTCATCATTAAGGCACCGGTAGAAAATTCTGCCGCCATGCCTTGCACCGCCCAGAACATGGATCTAAATGGATTTTGGTTTATCCACCGATGTCTCACCGTCACAACACAGGATTTAGCATCAATAGATTTAGTTCGCACACCGCATAAATAAGCCGATGGCAGTTTTAACAGCTTAAAAGCATTTAATTTTCTGGGAGTTATACGCATAGAGGTTCTTTTATTTTACCTCTAAATTATGAAATAAATCAATATCGTAAAATGTTAATATTTTGTTAATTTTAATAAAATAACAGTACTTTGTATTGCATAATACCTTTTTTTAGATATATATTTGCATAAGATATTATTATATGCTTTTAAATCATGTTAGATAAACACCAAAAAACCATCGCAACGTTTATACATTTATCAACCTTTAGTAGGTTTATTATTCCTTTTGGAAATTTTATTGGCCCTTTGGTCCTGTGGATTGCCAACAAGGAAAAATCGGAATTTGTAGACAATCATGGTAAACAAGCCTTAAACTTTCAAATGAGTATTTTGCTGTATGCCATTATTATTGGAACCATAACCATTCCCTTTTTTATTTTTAAAATTTTAGGCGGACTGGACTTTATAGACTTTAACGGGTTTCACAATTTTCATATTAACCTTGGAAAACCTTCACCCCTACTTTACATTGGTGGTGGCTTGGGGGCTTTAATGATCATTGCCTTTATTGTGGAGCTGGCTCTAATAGTCAAAGCTAGTTTAAAAGCTAGGGATGGCGAACCATACAAGTATCCATTAACCATTAATTTTTTAAAGTAATTTACACTAAAAATATCTTACAATAAATTTCATCAACATTAATCATCAATCAAAAAAATGAACAGTTTCACCATATTTAAACGCTTTAGAACATGAAGATAGAAAACACAAAAGCACAAATGCGCAAAGGGGTACTTGAATTCTGCATACTATCGGTCTTAAAAGACGACGACGCATACGTTGCAGAGATTTTAGACACCTTAAAAGACGCTAAGTTGCTCGTTGTAGAAGGCACCATTTACCCCCTACTAACGCGACTTAAAAACGCAGGACTTTTAAACTACAGATGGGAAGAATCCACATCTGGACCTCCAAGAAAATATTATGGGTTAACCGAAACAGGTAAGCTCTTTTTAAAAGAATTAGATAATACTTGGAACGAATTACAAAACGCAGTAAACATAGTAACAAGCCAAAAAACAACAAAAAAATGAATAAAACAGTCAACATAAATTTAGCAGGTATATTTTTTCATATCGATGAAGATGCATACTTAAAATTACAACGCTATCTTGAGGCTATAAAACGTTCATTTACAGATTCTCAAGGACGCTCTGAAATCATTGCTGATATTGAAGCACGTATTGCCGAACTTTTTAACGAGCGAGTACAACATGACAAGCAAGTTATACGTATAAAAGAAGTAGATGAGATTATCGCCATTATGGGGCAGCCTGAAGACTACTTAGTTGATGACGAAATTTTTGAAGACGAACCAAAAACCTCATATAAAAGTTCCTCGTCACCTTCTAAAAAGTTGTTCAGGGATACCGACAACTCTTATATAAGTGGTGTGTCTTCTGGGTTAGGTCACTATTTGGGTATTGATGCCGTATGGATTAGATTGCTATGGATTATTTTAACTATTGGTTCTGGAGGCACCTTTATATTTATATACATCTTATTTTGGGTTTTAGTTCCTGAAGCCAAAACCACTGCCGAAAAATTAATGATGACCGGAGAGCCCGTTAACATTAGTAACATTGAAAAAAAAATAAAGGATGGCTTTGACAATGTGTCTGATACTGTAAGTGATGTTGCTAAAAATGTATCTGAGACCGTTAGCGATGTTGCCAAAAATGTATCAGATGTCGCCAAAAATGTTAATGTAAAAAAACAAGCAAACTCCATTAAGTCGTCATCAAAAACATTTTTTGATACTATTGGAGACATCATCTTATTTTTCTTTAACATATTTGCCAAATTCGTTGGTATCTTGTTAATGTTTATTGGCGCAGTTACACTAATAGCATTAATAATTAGCTTATTTTCTGTGGGAGTAGTCAATATTCTAAATATTCCTGGTATTGAATATGCAAATATTGTTAACGCGGCCAACACACCTATTTGGTTAATCTCTTTATTAACTTTTTTTGCTGTTGGTATTCCATTTTTCTTTGTGTTCTACCTTGGCCTTAAAATATTGATAAACAATTTAAAATCCATTGGCAAGATTGCAAAGTTTACCCTATTGGGAGCATGGTTAATTTCTATCATCATGCTTACTGTTTTTGGGGTAAGGGAAGCTAGCGAACATGCTTTTGACGAACGGGTTGTGGAAAAGATAGAACTCAACATCACTACAAACGATACGCTTAATTTAAAAATGGTAAATAACGACCTTTATAAAAACACGAGATACCGTAGTAACTCCTTTAAAGTTGCCCATAATGAAAAAGGAGAGAAAATAATCTATTCTTCTGATGTGGCCATTATTGTTAAATCTACAACCGATTCTTTAGCAACATTAAGCATAGAAAAAAGTGCTGATGGTAGAAGTTTTGAAAAAGCCATGGAACGTGCCAGAAATATAAACTATAATTATGTATTTGATGATAAAACCTTGATTTTGGATTCTTACTTTACCACCTCACCTGAAAACAAGTATAGTGATCAAGAAATTCATCTAGCACTTTATCTTCCAGAGGGATCTATACTCAAGTGCCATTCCAACTCAAATTCGTTTTTTTATAGTAGAAACTACTATGGGTCCATTGTATCTCATAATAATGCTAACCATTATTTAAAAATACTTGACGATAAGGTGGAGTGCTTAGACTGTCCCGAAGAAGAAAAATTTGAAGTAGATGTAGACATTAAGGATGGCGATTCCAGCGTAAAAATAAACAAAGAAGGTGTTGAAGTAAAAGCCGATAGTTCTAGTTTAACCATTAAACGAAAGAGCATAAAAGGCATTACAGAATCCGTTAATGTTAGCTTAGATAGTACTGGACTATCTGTGAAATCGACCAATAATTAACAGTTTAGCAACTAAAAAAACAAATCTTTAAATTATAATTAGTAACTAAATAAATTCGATCAAATCTTTAATCAAAATAATCATACAAAAACGAACAGTTATGACAACTTTAATCAAAATCATTGTAACAACCCTTCTCAGCTTATCACTTTTTTCCTGTAATTTTGATGTCAATTTAAATTCTGGAGTTCGTGGCAATGGTAATGTAGTTACCGAAGAACGTACA
The DNA here is from genome assembly GCF_022662175.1 of Aestuariivivens marinum. GTDB lineage: Bacteria > Bacteroidota > Bacteroidia > Flavobacteriales > Flavobacteriaceae > Aestuariivivens > Aestuariivivens marinum. The sequence goes on from NZ_JAKMCR010000002.1 coordinate 343,334, forward strand.
ACTAGCTCCAACTTTTCAATCATTAAAGCAACCGAAGGCTTGGAAGTGCTTTTAACCCAAAACGATAATGAAAGTATTATTGTTGAAGCCGATGAGAATCTTCACAACCTTATCTTAACAGAAATTGAGGATGATGTTCTAAAAATACACACCAAAAAAAACATTGGAAAATGTAAAGCAAAAAAAGTTTTGGTCAACTTTAAGGATATCTCAAAAATAATTGCCACAAGCGGTAGTAATGTCTATACTACCAAAACCATAGATGTTGAAATGTTAGATTTAAAAACCACAAGTGGTAGTGATATGACCTTGGCGGTCAATGCCAGAACACTACATTGCGAATCAACTAGTGGAAGTGATTTAAAACTGTCTGGAAAAACTGATCTCTTAATAGCAGAAGCTACCAGCGGTAGTGATATTAAAGCTGGTGAGTTAATCGCTCAATCCAGTAAAGTAAAAGCTACAAGTGGTGCAGATATAACCATAAACACGGCCAAGGAACTTATTGCTAGTGCTACAAGCGGTGGCGATGTAAAGTATTATGGAAACCCTGAAAAAGTGACTAAAAACAATAGTGTTTCAGGAAGCATTAAAAACAAATAACCAATCAAAAGAATTGCCCACCAATTAAAACATAAAAGGTCTTCATACAAATGAAGACCTTTTATGTTTTAAAATTATTTATTTAAATCAACTCTCCTTAACCGCCAATTGGAAATAAATTTTTATAATATCATGAACCGTAATAAGTCCAAAAAATTTTTTTGGTGGTTTTAAATCGTAATCAGACATACTTATAGGCAAAACTCCTGTTATGAGCATACCTCTACCTTTCTTAAACTTTATAGGTACCTTATGATTTTTAGAGACTCCTGCAATCTCAATGTCTATGGAAGCCAAGACATCATCGGTTTGTTCCTCCAAATCATTAATATCATTTAAAAACAAAGTGATTTGTGGATACATTTTAGATTTTAATATTTTTCTAAAATCACTATTAATAACTATACCTCCGCAATCAAAGCAATCATTATCCAAAACCAAGGCTGTTTTATCAAAAACCAATCTAGCGCCCACTTTCTTGTAAAGCACTTGAACTGGATTTTTAAGTTTAAGTACATCAAAGCCACAAGTAAATGTATTTACATTCGTTGTACCTCTAACTACTAATGAACTTTCCGAAGTTACAATAACCGATGTACTTTTAAACATAGCATCATTTGTAGTAAATGCCATAACCATTCCTATTACAACAATAAACAATACTTTATTTAAAATTTTTGATTTCATTATCAATGAGGCAATTTTAATTTTTTTTTCCAAAAACAAGTCTCAAAGTATATGTCAATTTAAATATTTTAATTAAACATATTACCAAGAGACTTGCTTACTGTTTACTTTTTAGAAGCTAATTGCTGCTTCAAGAACTAGACCATCAAATTTACCTCCATAATGATAATCTGATGTTGGGTAATCATTATATTTTTGCCTAACATATTCTGCCTTCATTAAAATGTTCTTGGTCATAAACCATCCTCCTACTAACTGGAATCTATTAACTTCTACATCATCTCCACTGCGTAATTCACCACCAACTCTATTAATACGAGTACCAAAATAAACATTTTCTTTATCTCCAAATCTATATAGTAATTCTCCTGAAACTTGAGTCCATTTTCTTCTATCTACCTCTTGTTTGGCTTTTCCTCGTGAAAATTCAATTACACCAAAGAATTCCAATCCTCCATATTTCAAGAATGGGTTTATCATCACAGCTGTCATTTCATTTTTTAAATCAGGGTTGATTCTACCTGCTCTAAAACTGTCTCCTATAGCATCTCCATTGGCATCCTTACCATTCATTACAGTATAATATCTAGAACCTGCACGGTCACCACTGTATAGATAAATACCTCTAGCATTATTATGAGCACTGTGGAATAAGGATCCTGTTAAGCGGAAACGAAAATCATTATCAATTTGATTATCATATCCAAATTTAGCTAAGAACGATGGGCTTGTTTGATCTTTATCCGTTACATTTTGATTTAATTTTCCATTGGTTATACCAACCATTCCAAACCATGCATTACTGAAATAATACAATTCGGCTCCAACTTCAGTTGTAAATGAATCCATTAAGTAATTACCCACAAAAGGATTGTAAAGTGCCATAGCGTTATCAGTTCTTCTAAAATGGGTATCACCATAGTTGTTTTCCATATGACCGATTTTCACACGTGCATGCTTCATAAAATCACTTAAAAAGCCTTCACTTATAAAGTCAAGATTATCGATTTGAATATATCCGCCTTTAACATAAGCTTCAGTATGATGCTGAGATGATAAATAAGTTCTTAAATGCATTCTAACACCTTTTGCTAAAGCCACATCTAAATCTAAATTAGCGGTAGCCAAATTAAAATTAGATCCCAAATCTGTGAGTGTAACACTACTGTTATCATTTTTTTGTGACAATGATTGGAATTGTAGTGTTGAAGCTCCTCCCAATCTCACTTTTACGTTTTCAAAAGTTGACACACTATCTTTAGGAGCTTCGAAAACGTTTATACCACGCTTATCTGGTTGCCTAAAATTGTCTAAATCCCTGTTCTGAGCATAGAAACTAAAACCTGTGAATATTATTGCTATTAATATTACTTTTTTCATTATTGATTTCATGATTATTTAATTTTTAATGTTAATTATGTTTATTTAAATATTGATTCGAATTTTATTGTTATTTCATTCCCTGTTGTTATAGTTCCAAATAAAGCAGTTGGGGGGTCCACATTAAAATTGGTCATTTTAAAGGCTTTTTCCCCTTTGATTTTAACGGTGTTACCAATTATTTCTACTTCAAACTTTAATGAAATGTTCTTTTTTGTGCCAGAAATGCTTAGGTCTCCAAGAGTTTCAGCTACATATTTATTTTCTTCTAAAGCTTCAATGTTTTTAACTTGTGTTAGTACAAATGTAATTTTAGGGTATTTATCAGTCTGTAAGGCCTTATATGTATTTTTATCCATAGATTTCTTTCCGCTTTTTAAGGATTCAGCTAGAATTTCGATATGAAGATTCTCAAGCTTTACCTCTTCCAAACTCACAAATGACAAAACTCCATTATATGATTCAGAAACTATATGCCAATCATGCAAACTTGAAGTACCGTAAACTGTTAATTTAGATTCGCTAGTATCTAATTTGAAGGTTTGAGCAATAGAAAAACTAGTGAACAAAATAGTGCTTACAAGTACTATAATTTTTATTTTAATTGAAGGTCTCATAACATTGCTTTTTGTATATGCAAAGTTCTGACGGATACTATAGGAAAAAGATGATTTTTATCATCAACTAAAAAATAGTTTTTACTTAATGAATGGAAATAAACAATAATGACCTAGAATTATTTTATTTAAAAAACATAAAAAAACCCGATAAAAAATCGGGTTTTTTTATTCAATTTATTGGTTTAGCTTGGTCACAATTATTCTTTTAATTGCTTTGATAGGCTTACAAACATATTGTCATTTCCTTTTTCAAAAGGCACCAATACAAATCCATATGAATGTCTTTGGTTAGCTAATATTTGATATTCCTTTTGGGGTCTAGCCCCCCAACTATCATCACCACCAACACCTCTTTGGCCTAAATCGATATGCAATTCTACCAAATCCCGTTCTAATATATCAATAGTATGTTTGCTTTGGTTAAACTCTGGAATACCGTCTATTCTGTATTCAATATTTGTAGAGGCAGCATCTCCATAATTTAAATCTGAAGACATATCAAAATCTTCAACTGTCATATGCAGGGCACTGATTCCCAAACCTTCTACAATGTTTTTAGCAACAACAAGCAAACCATTATTACTATTATTGGATAATGCTACCCAACGCACATCTGTTTTATACCCATTTTCTTGTGGGCGGATGTATGGTACATATTGATCTTTGACCTTAGAATGGTATAAATCGATAAAAGCTGAAGCTTTTCTGTCTTCATAGTTTTCCCAAGGTCCCCTACCAAAGTAAGATATGTTATCGTATGTTTTAGGTAACTGCATACGCATACCCACTCTAGGAATGTCTGAGTTGTAGTCTGTTGTTTCCAAAGTATTCTCAACCTCAACAATGCCTGTCCCGTGCATACGATAGGTGCTAAAAAATTGTGTATCCACCCCGGGTAATTGATACGTTACATGCAGCGTAACAACATTATTAGCAACTTGATCAACATTAATCTTTGTTACCTTTGAAAACAAAGATGCTTTTTTCCACTCAATGTTGTTTTTATACATTTTATTTCCTGCGTCGTTATCGGTAACGGCTCTCCAAAAATTTGGTTTTGGCCCTTTACCATCTTTCAACAACTCAACACCATTAAACTTATAAGAAGTCAATCTTCCTTCGACGCTACTGAACTGCAAATCACAAACCTCATTAAAAATACGAATGCCATTGTTGTTTTCTTCAACTTTTAAAGCTGGTCCAGAATCGGTTTCCATAGATTGGGTCACATAAACTTGGTCCAAACGTATTTGTTCGTGTGCCACTTGATACCCTTTTGGTAAAAGTCCCCAATCCTGTTTTGTTAGTGCTTTAATCTCTAAAAAATATTCTGTATTTGACTCATAATTTACATCACTTAATGGTACCCTAACAAGCTTACCTGTATGGGTATTAACATCTATGGTTTCAATAGGAATTGTCTTTAATGTTTTACCATCAGCCTTAATGTAAGCAATAAGGTCAAAGTTATTTAAATTGGTAAAATCGTATAGGTTTTCAACCAAAATCCGTAATTCCTTATGCCTATTAATTCCCTTGGGCTTAAAATTAATGAACTCATGGGCCTTTTTAACTTCATATAATCCTGGTTGTGGTGTTCTGTCAGGAAATACAATACCGTTATTTAAAAACGTGTTATCCGTTGGCATGTTTTCACCATAATCACCTCCATAGGCATAATAACGTTGACCTTTGTCATTGGTCTTCCAGATCGACTGGTCTACCCAGTCCCAAATAAATCCTCCTTGTAAGTTTTCGTATTGCTCAATAACATCCCAATAATCTTGAAAATTACCTGTACTGTTACCCATGGCATGGGCATATTCGCTAGGTATAAACGGTCTATCCGTTTTGCTTTTCCCTATAACTTCAAATGTTGCAGGTGATGGATATTGTGGAACAATAATATCGGTATTCCAATCCATATCATATAAGCTACCGTCATAGTCTTTGTATGGGCGTTCATATTGAACGGGTCGCTTTGATTTATCTGCGGCTTTAATGGCTTTGTAGCCTTCAAAAAAATTAATACCATTACCGGCCTCATTACCCATGGACCATATGATAACCGAAGGATGGTTCTTATCACGCTCAACCATACGTACCATTCTATCGACATGTGCTTTTTTCCAATTTTCCTTTTTTGCCAATGAACGGTCTCCATAATACATACCATGAGATTCAATATTGGCTTCATCTACTACATATATACCATGCTGGTCACACAGTTCGTAAAATCGTCGCCCTCTTGGGTAATGGCTCAAACGGACCGCATTTATATTATTTTCCTTCCAAAGAGTAATATCCTTCATAATCATTTCCTCAGACATTATATGTCCGGTTTCAGGATCGGTTTCCTGAGTATTAACCCCCTTTAACGTGATACGTTGACCATTTACTAATAGTAATCCGTTTTTAATTTCTACACTCCTAAAACCTATTTGGCTGGATGTTGTTTCAATAAGAAGTCCTTTTTTATTCTTTAGCTCAATTATTAATGTGTATAAATTAGGATGCTCGGCATTCCAGTGTCTTATATTTCCTATTATGGCTTCAAATGAAACCTTATCGGTTGTATTCTTAGCTATAGCTGCATTTTTACACCCCTGTTGAACCACGTTGTAACCATCTAATATTTTGTATGATATTTCAATTGTTTGATTTTTAGACAAATGGTTTTCAAATACAACATCCAATTCAAATTTGCCATTCTCATAACTTTTATCTAAACCAGAAACTACCTCAAAATCCTTAATACGTAGTTTTGGTTGGGCATAAACAAATACACTGCGTTCTATGCCACTTATTCTCCAAAAATCCTGACACTCGAGATAACTGCCATCGGTCCATCTAAAAATTTGAAGCGCTACAGTGTTTTTTCCAGGTTTTGCAAACTTGGTTATATTAAATTCAGCTGGTAACTTACTACCTTGGGAATAGCCTACATAGTGCCCATTAATCCAAACAAAACCTCCCGATTTCATTGCACCAATGTGCAGAAATATTTCATTACCATCCCAATCTTGTGAAATGGTAAAATCCCTTCTATAAGAACCAACAGGATTATATTCTTGAGGCACCTTCCCTGGATACTTTGGGTAAATTCTGTCTTCAAATTCCATATCACTTGCAACAGGAGCTTTATAATCAGCAAATTCATATTGATGGTTTACATAGATAGGGATACCAAAGCCTTCCACCTCCCAGTTTGAAGGAACTTTTATATCGTCCCAATGACTGACATCTGCTTGTGGTTGCATAAAACTAGAAGGACGGTCTTTTGGTGAACGCACCCAATTAAATTTCCATATACCATCTAAACTAAGCTTGTATTTTGGTGAATTGTTTTGTCTGTCCACTTCAGAGGTAAAAGAAGTAAAAGAGGCGTGTGCATCTACTTTGTTTTCTGAAATAACCGTTTCGTTTCCAATATAATAATCAATGTTTTCGGGATTGTTTTGGGAAATACAATAAGTATTTATTAATGAGCACAGAAGTAAAGTAATTGAGTTTTTCATATATTAAAAAAAGAGCTTAAAAATTTAAATATTTATCCTGACACCAAATATACAATTCTTCTACACTAAGCCATCTACTATTAAATCTATTTTCGACATTAAAATGTTTGCTAAGACCATCTTAAAAAAGAATATCATTTTGAATGATTTAGCTTAGAATCGTAAAAATTATGTCAACAAAATTTAGTATATTTCGAATATCTAAGTTATTCATGCCTTAACAATAGGCCTATCTAATTCCCCTTTTCTTCTTATTGTACTTGCCTTTAAAACGGAGTAGCTGAAAACCGATAAGAGTAGGCATAATTTAAAATCACTAAACAATGAAAAAAGGAACCATTAAAGTAAGTGTATTATATCCTAACGAAACAGGCAAGTCATTTGATATGGATTACTACTGTAATAAACATGTCCCCATGGTTGGAGGGCTTTTAGGCAATGCCTTGATTGGCGCCACTATTGAAGAAGGTGTTTCTGGTGGTGAACCAGAGTCGCCCGCACCTTATGTAGCCATGGGAAACATTTATTTTGAGACTATTGAAAGTTTCCAAAATTCCTTTGGTGCCAATGCCGATAAAATTATGGCAGACATCCCTAACTACACTAATATAGAACCTGTTATTCAAATAAGCGAAGTAAAAATCTAAAACAATATTATTAATGTAGCAGCCGAAAACCACTTAGAGTAGGCATCATTTAAAATCACTAGAATGAAAACACTAAACAACTTTATAATATTTACAACGCTCCTGTTGTTATGTATTACAATAGTGACCGGTTGTAAAAACCAAACCGAAGAAACTAAAGAAGTGACTCCAGAACCTACATTTGACCTGACTATAGCCAAAGCTGAAATTGTAGCAGCGAATAAAACATTTGCTGACCTTTTTGTTGCAAAAGACTCTGCTGGCATAGCCAATTTATACACCCAAGATGCCAAATTTATGATGAACGGAAGTCCAGCAATAGTTGGCAGAGAGCATATTCAGTCAGTTATATCTAGCATCATAAACTCAGGTGTTTCATCTGTCGACTTAATAACTCTTGATGTTTGGGGCACAGAAGACCTTGTTACAGAAGAGGGTGAATTGGCATTATATGTTGGGGAAAATAAGGTCGACGAAGGTAAATATCTCGTACTATGGAAAAAGGTAGATGGTAAATGGTACTTATTTAGGGATATTTTCAATTCTAATTTACCTCCAGCCCAATCTGATTAGTATACATTCGTCATCCTATGTTTATATCCTTTTACAAACATAGGATGACAATTATTTTAAATAGTTGAGTACATTATCTTCAATTCGCTGTTGTATATTGGAGACATCCGCTTTAACAAAGGTTTCACCAGTGATATTTTCATAAAGCTCAATATAACGCTCACTAACAGTTTCAATGTATTCATCACTCATATATGGTACTGTTTGCCCTTCTAAACCTTGAAACCCATTACTAATGAGCCATTGACGCACAAACTCCTTGCTCAACTGTTTTTGGGGCTCTTCTTTTGACTGGCGTTCCTCATAACCGTCTGCATAAAAATATCGTGAGGAGTCTGGCGTATGGATTTCATCTATAAGTACAATTCGTCCATCTTTTGTTTTGCCAAATTCGTATTTGGTATCCACTAAAATCAATCCACGAGATGCAGCTATCTCACTACCTCGCTTAAACAATTTACGTGTATAATCCTCTAAAACATTATAATCGGCTTCGCTAACAATACCTCTTTTTAAAATATCTTCCCGTGAAATGTCCTCATCATGATCTCCTTTTTCGGCTTTAGTGGCAGGAGTTATAATGGGCTCTAGAAAAGCATCGTTCTCTTTCATGCCTTCAGGCATAGGTACACCACATAACAAACGCTTGCCCGCCTTATATTCACGGGCGGCATGCCCCGACATATAACCACGAATTACCATTTCAACCTTAAAGGGTTCACACAATTCCCCTATAGCTACGTTAGGATCTGGAGAAGCGGTTAACCAATTAGGCACCAAATCTTCTGTTGCAGCCATCATTTTAGTGGCAATTTGATTTAGTATCTGTCCCTTATAGGGAATGCCTTTGGGCATAACCACATCGAAAGCCGAAAGCCTATCGGTGGCAATCATCACCAATTGCTCATCATTAATATTATATACTTCGCGCACTTTGCCTTTATAAACACTTTTCTGCCCTGGAAAGTTAAAATTGGTGTCTGTAATGGTATTACTCATTTTTAGTTTATTCTTTATGAGTTGATTATTTATTCATTTAATAAAATCCTAGCCCAAATTAAAGCGGTAAACCCTGAATGGAAACCGAGATTCTCGAAAGTCCTTGAGGAATACAGCAGTAAGCTGGAATAGCAACTAAGCTAAGACTCCCTATTTTCAATACTTTTATAGGCTTCTATAACCTTTTTAACTAGTTTATGTCGAATCACATCTTTGTCGTCTAAAAATACCATTCCTACTCCTTCTACATTTTTTAAAATTAACAAGGCTTCCTTTAATCCAGAAATAGTACGTCGTGGTAAATCTATTTGTCCTGGGTCACCTGTTAATAAAAACTTGGCATTTTTTCCCATACGGGTTAAAAACATCTTCATTTGTGCATGGGTAGTGTTTTGTCCTTCGTCCAATATCACAAAAGCATTATCTAAAGTACGCCCTCGCATAAAGGCCAATGGTGCAATTTGAATAGTACCACTCTCTATATAATGCGCCAATTTTTCTGGCGCGATCATATCGCGCAAAGCATCATAAAGCGGCTGCATATAAGGATCCAACTTTTCCTTTAAGTCCCCTGGAAGGAACCCAAGGTTTTCACCAGCCTCAACAGCAGGTCGTGTTAAAATAATACGCTTGACTGCTTTACTTTTTAATGCTTGAACAGCCAATGCTATGCCCGTATAGGTTTTACCCGTCCCTGCTGGGCCAATGGCAAAAACCATATCATTTTTACGCATACTCTCTACCAATTTGCGTTGGTTGGCAGTTTGTGCTTTTATTATCCTACCACTTACGCCATGAACAATGACTTCACCACTTTCCTGCGATGTATTATAATCATCACTACTAGTACTCGTTAGCACGCGCTCAATAACATTTTCATCAAGTTTATTGTATTTAGCAAAATGCTTTAGAAGCATCGTTATTCGATGATCGAATTCCTCCAGTAATTCTTCATCACCAAAAGCTTTAATCTTATTTCCACGTGCTACGATTTTTAGTTTTGGAAAGTATTTTTTTAATAATTCAATATTGGTGTTGTGAGCTCCAAAAAACTCCTTTGGAGTAATCTCTTCAAGTTCGATTATAATTTCGTTCAAAGGCTAGAATTTTGTTTATAATTTTATCCAACATCAATAAAAAACATGATTACTAGACAAAATGATTTATTAGTTTTGCATATATAGGTTGTAAAGCTCAAAAATACATAAATTTGGGTGACCTAATACTAAAAACATATCAACAATTTTGCCGATGGCGATAATAACATTAACCACTGATTTTGGTGAAAAAGATCACTTTGCTGGCGCGACAAAAGGCGCTATTTATAGTGAACTCCCCAATGTTAAGATTGTTGATATCTCACATTCTGTTTCTCCATTTAATATTCCGGAAGCAGCATATATTATACAAAATGCCTACAGCAGTTTTCCAAAAGGCACCATACATATTATTGGAATTGATTCTGAAATTAATCCTGATAACAAACATGTTGCCTTAAAGTTGGACGATCATTTTTTTATTTGTGCCAACAACGGTATTCTAAGCATGATATGTTCAGAAATTGCTCCAGAAAAAATTGTTGAAATAAACATTCACGATAAAATTCAAACCAGTTTTCCTGTATTGGATGTGTTCGTAAAAGTGGCTTGCCATATAGCAAGAGGAGGAACTCTGGAGGTTATTGGAAAACCCATTACCGATATTAAACCAATTAAAAACATAGTCCCGTACGTAAATGACGATAAAAACCAAATTATAGGCAGTATAATTTACATAGATAATTATGGCAATGTGATCACTAATATTAAACGTACTTTTTTTGAAGGTATACAAAAGGGTCGTGAATTTGAAATTTCTGCTCGTAACCACAAATTCAAAAAAGTACATAACAAATACAGTGATATTGTAAATTTTGATATTCCAGAAGATAAACGCCATGATGAAGGCAGGGGATTGGTAGTCTTTAATTCGGGAAATTTTTTAGAGATTGCCGTATATAAAAGCAACTCTCAAACCGTTGGTAGCGCCTCTACCCTTATGGGTTTAAAGTTGATGGACACAGTTAGTGTTAATTTTATTAAGAAAAGTGTCGAAATTTTCCCTGAACGTCCACTGAAAACTGAGCTAAATGAAAACATATAACTCTTATTATTGTTAAAACTAATTTTTTAGCTAAAAAAACATTAACAGCATTAAAATCGTTTTTAATCTAAAAATCAAGATATTAGTACTTTTATAGCTCAACCTTTTTTTGATTTAGATATAGACCTAAATAACCCCAATATATTTTATATATTGCTTTTAGAATGATTAAACGGTATTGGAACAATTCCACTAATCGAAATTATTAAAAACGTTGTGAACAAGTTAAAATTATGGAGCGAAGACGAAATTACTACGCTTAATTAGAAAACAAAAATCGCTATTAAACAGTAAAATTTTTATATTCGTGGATTAATATTGTGAGACCGGGATTGCTAATCAAAAAAAATAATGTACGCCATACTTAAAAAAGAAATAAACTCATTTTTTGCATCACCTATAGGCTATTTGGTTATTGCGGTTTTCCTGTTATTGAATGGTCTATTTTTATGGTTATTTAAAGGAGAATTCAATATTTTGGATTATGGCTTTGCAGATCTTTCTTCTTTTTTTATGCTAGCACCCTGGATATTGATTTTCTTAATTCCAGCAGTAACCATGCGGAGCTTTTCCGATGAAAAAAAGCAAGGCACATTAGAGCTTTTACTAACCAAACCCATTTCCCTCATCAATATTGTTTTAGGTAAATATTTAGGGGCTTTAATTTTAATAGTAATCTCCCTTTTACCAACATTGCTTTATGTTTATTCAGTTTATGAACTGGGAAATCCGGTTGGAAATCTAGATATTGGAAGTACTATGGGCTCCTATTTTGGATTACTTTTTCTTGTTGCTGCTTATACGGCTATTGGCGTGTTTAGCTCTACACTGTCAGATAACCAAATAGTGGCTTTTATAACTTCTGTTTTTATTTGCTTGGTATTTTATGTTGGATTTGAAGGCATCGCCGATTTTACATCAAGTACCTTTACAGATCAATTGGGTATGAGTTATCATTTTAAAAGTATGGGACGTGGTGTGTTAGACACTCGTGACATTATCTATTTTTTAAGCCTAAGTATATTTTTTATTGTTTTGACCAAAATCAACCTTAGCAAAATCAAATTATGATTCTAACACCTGCTTTTATTATTTTAATAAGCTTAATCTTTATTTTAGTTTGGCTATTTGCCAGAAGCATAGATAAACGCAAATGGGTGGTTTTGTTAATTACAATCGCTGCAACACCCGTGGTTTACTTTTATATATTTTATCCATTTATAAATATATTCACTAATTTTCACCATAAAAAGTATTTTAATGCAGATGCTTGGGAGGCCAAACCAGCATTACGCTACGAGATGAGTGAAAACATAATACATTCAAATTTACTGGATGGCAAAAGTAAAACAGACGTAGAATACTTATTGGGAAAAAGTAATTGGTACAGCTGGGATGATTCCTTAAAAATGAATTCGCCTGATAAGTGGAATTATAATTTGGGTATGAAGCCCGGTGCCTTTAACAGAAATAAGGAATGTTTGGAAATAGAATTTAAAAACAACCTTGTTAAACGTGTTACGCAATATCAGTTTGAAGAAACCTTTGAATAAAAACCTAAAACATATTGTCCTATTATTAATCGTTATTATTGCTATTAACTATATAAGCAGTACGATTTATAAGCGTTTCGATTTAACTCAGGATTCAAGGTACACCCTTAGCGAGGCCACACTTAACATTATTAGTAATGTTGAATCACCCATTGAAATCGATATCTTTTTGGATGGTAACGATTTTCCTTCAGAATTTAGGCGCTTACAAAATGAAACACAACAACTACTCGAAGAGTTTTCAGCAAAAAACAAAAATATTATTTTTAAGTTTATCGATCCACTTGAAAACGAAACCAACAGAGATCAAAATATCCAAGCCCTTACCCAACGTGGATTGACTCCTATGCAATTAAGCGTACAGGAAAACGGGAAAGCTTCACAAGCTATTATTTTTCCATGGGCATTGGCCAGTTATAATGGAATAACCGTAAGCATTCCTTTAATAAAGAATAAAATTGGAGCTTCACAACAAGAGTTGGTTAGTGGTTCGGTTCAACATTTAGAATATGCCTTCGCCGATGGCTTTAGCAAGCTAACACAGCCTAAACATCTTAAAATAGCCATTTTAAAGGGCAACGGACAATTAAAAGATCAATATATCGCGGACTTTGCCAAAAAGCTAGGGGAATACTATTACCTCGCCAAATTTACTTTAGACAGTGTGGCATCGAACCCACAAAAAACACTAAAGGATTTGGAAACGTTCGACCTAATAATCAATGCCAAACCTACTGAAGCGTTTACAGAAGAAGAAAAACTGGTTTTGGACCAATATACCATGAACGGAGGCAAAAGCCTTTGGCTTATAGATGCTATAGCTATAGAAAAGGATAGTTTAATGAACGATAGCGGAAGCAACTTCGCTGTAGGAAGGGATTTAAACCTTACCGATTTTCTTTTTAAGTACGGCGTACGCATAAACCCTATAATTGTTAGTGACCTATACTCGTCCCGAATTATGTTGGCAACGGGAAGTGGTAACGATACACAATTTCTACCTCTACAATGGACCTACTCACCTCTCGCAGCTGCAAATCCCAACCATCCAATTACCAATAATTTAAACTTGGTTAAGTTCGATTTTGCTAATCAGATAGACACTTTGAAAAATAATGTAAATAAGACCATTTTATTACAAACTTCAAAGTTTACACGATTGGAAGGTGTTCCAAAGGAAATTAGTTTAGAAAAAGCTACTCAAAAGCCAGACCCTTCTTTATATAACAAGGGCAATCAAAACCTTGCCGTACTTTTAGAAGGGAAGTTTACCTCAGTTTATAATAATCGCATCAAGCCCTTTAAAATTAGTGAAGAAAAATCCAATAGTATCGCAACCAAAATGATTGTTATTGCCGATGGCGATGTTATAAAAAATGAAATTGACCGAAATGGTCCTTTGGCTTTGGATTTTGACCGTTCCAGTAACCAAACCGTAGGTAACAAGGAATTTTTATTGAATGCTGTAAATTACTTATTGGATGATGACGGACTTATAAACATTCGAACTAAGGAAATAGCCGTTTCATTCCTGGATCATGAAAAAATAGCCAAAGAAAAAACCAAGTGGCAACTCTTGAACATCGTATTACCATTGGTCTTATTGGCTATATTTGGTTTTGCTTTTAATTACTTCAGAAAGAAAAAGTATATGGCTTGAATGTTGATAAGTTTGTTTCCAATATTAGACGGTATCGAATATATTTGTAGATAGCTTTTAAAATTAAAATATCTTATATATAAATGAAATTTATTGTATCTAGCACCTATTTGTTAAAGCAATTACAAACCTTAGGTGGTGTAATCAACAACTCAAATACCTTACCTATTTTAGACAACTTCCTGTTTGAATTGGAACAATCCAAACTTACGGTTTCGGCTAGTGATTTAGAAACAACAATGTCCTCTACCCTAGATGTGGAAAGTGATAGCAAAGGTAGTATAGCCATTCCAGCACGTTTGCTTTTAGATACCTTAAAAACCTTTCCAGAACAGCCTTTAACCTTTATTGTAGAGGACAATAATACTATTGAAATTAGTTCCAGTCATGGCAAGTATGCATTGGCCTATGCAGATGGCAATGAGTTTCCAAAAGCCATTTCATTAGAAGACGCCAGTAAGACTTTGGTATTGGGTGATGTATTGGCTACGGCAATAAGTAAAACCATTTTTGCTGCTGGAAATGACGATTTACGGCCAGTAATGAGTGGTGTCTTTTTCCAATTTTCAACCCAAGGGCTGACCTTTGTGGCTACAGATGCCCATAAGTTGGTAAAATATACTCGTGAAGATATTAGGGCTAATCAGGTAGCTGAGTTTATTATGCCTAAAAAACCCCTAAATCTTTTAAAAGGTATTTTGGCAGGTAGTGAAGAAGAAGTAACCATTGAATATAACGATTCGAATGCTAAATTCACTTTCGAAAACTCAGAATTAATATGTCGTTTAATTGATGGTAAATATCCTAATTATGAAGCTGTTATTCCAAGAGAAAACCCAAATAAATTAACCATTGCACGCAACCAATTTTTAAATTCTGTGCGTAGAGTTAGTATTTTCTCTAACAAGACCACACACCAAATCCGATTAAAAATTGCTGGTGCAGAACTTAATATTTCTGCAGAAGATATTGATTACAGCAATAAAGCAGAGGAACGCCTTACTTGCGATTACCAAGGAGACGATATGCAAATTGGATTTAATTCCAGATTTTTGACGGAAATGTTAAACAATTTAAATTCCAACGATGTACAGTTGGAAATGAGCTTACCCAACAGGGCTGGTATTTTAACACCAATTGATGGACTGGATGAAGGTGAACTAATAACCATGTTGGTAATGCCCGTAATGCTGAATTCATAGAAAAGTTTATCCTAATCTATTAATGTTAATAAAAAACGCTCACCTTTAGTGAGCGTTTTTGCTTATCTCATACTAACTAAAACTAACTAATAAAATTAAGAGACAAGGGGTATGTTGGTGTTTCTCCTTTACTTGCTTTTAAGGCATTGACTATTGGAAACACAACAGATATTATTCCTAAAACTATAAGTCCTACAATACCCAAACCTAAAAATAAAATTAACGGGATGCATAATAAGCAGTACACTATTAAACTTAATTGAAAGTTTATTATGTTTTTACCGTGCGTATCCATTTGATATATCTTTTCCTTTTGTGTTAGCCACAAAATTAAAGGCAATAACAGGCTACCAAAACCTATGACTAATGTAATTAATTGGCTTAAATGGGTTATAACTATAAGTTGATTATCTTCTCTCATGATACTTTATTTTGATTGACACTTATATGACGCAACCCTTGATAGATTGTTACAAAAAAATAAATATTTCTGAAGATTATAATCCAATTTGGAAACAGATATTAGATTTTGATTGTTGAATTGAATTCAGCATGAAGAACCACCAAACTTAAGGTGTCTTACTCAACAAGGCTTGAAACCTTGGTTCATCTTTTAAAGAGTGAAATTTAATATCCTGCGCTAATCCCCAAAAGAAAAGTCCTTGACCACCAACTTCATAATCTTTTTCCAACCAGTTTAAGGCGTTATCAACATCGCCTAAACCCATATAAATCGTTGCAATCATATATGGAGGCACATACGTTAATTCATTCTTATTCAATTGGTATTCCAATATTTTTTGAGCCTTTTCGGTTTCTCCTATCATACCATAGCAATAACCCAGCATCCAATTGGTATGGGATGCCACACTACGTGAGGTGTAAAGTTGTATCGCCTCATCATATTTACCCAAAGCAGAAAGGTTTGAGGCTTTCATCCAAATTAACATATTGTCGTTTGGAAATCGCTTTAGGGATTCGTCCATTAAGTTGACAGCCTTTTGGTATTCTCCTAAATAATAATAAGTCTGCGCCATATCTCCTATATACTTCGTCGATAAGGGATCCAATTTTAGCACCTTATTAAAGTTTTCTTCCATTAACTCCAAATTACCTTCGAAAGTGTATATCCAAGCTAATTTGTTATAGGCTCCCACATAACTAGGGTTTATTTCAATAGCTTTTTTTAAGTAAAGTAGAGCGGTTTCTTTTTCATATTTGTAATAGCTAATAGCTCCTAAAGCTCCAAAAGTACCACCGTCGTTAGAGTTAATGGCCAATGCTTTTAAAGCTGGTGTTGAGGCCAATTCCACCATTTTTTTTGGTGATTCCCTTCCCCAAAAAATATATTCCAAATAGGTTTCTGCTACACCAACATAGGCCCTACAGAACTGTGGATCTATATCTATTGCCTTTTTAAATAAGTCTTCCGCTTTTTTCAATTCCTCAACTTTACCGCCCCCTCTATGTAAAAATTTTTGAGCCTCCTTAAAAACGGCATATGCTTCAGGATTATTTGTTGGTTCGTTATTTAAACGCAACTGCTCTGTATCACTCAATGTTATTTTTAACGCATTGGCTATATCTCTGGAAACGTCACTCTGAATTTTAAATATCTGAACCAAGGTATTATCATAATTTTCAGCCCATAAGTTTTTGTTACTGGAAGCATCGACCAAATTAGCATTAATACGTACCTGGTTTCGATCTACCCTTACACTGCCTTCCAATATATAATTAACCCCTAATTCCTTGGCTATATCCTTAAGCGGTTTATCTGTATCCTTATAATGCATTGCCGAAGCCCTTGAAATTACTTGAATGTGCTGAATTTTAGATAAATGTGTTATTAAATCCTCTGTTATACCATCGGCAAAGCTATCCGATTCATTATCATTATTCATATCATTAAAAGGAAGCACTGCCAATGTTGGTTCCTTTAACTCGTATACCGCACCCCTATTCATAATAAAATAGGTAAGCACCAAAATGGTTAACGATAAAACACCAAGGGCATAAAGGCTTTTTTTTCGGTAGTTTTTATAAATTTCATCATCTTTGGGTTTCGTTTTTCCTTCAAGTTTATTTTTATCTGGAACAACCAGATTGTTATTGGTCACTGCGAAAATAGGAATAACCTTATTGACATTCTTAAAATCGACAGCATCAATAAATTGAGTAGAAATGTCTTTTTGATTTCTAATTTGGTCATTTACCCTGTCTGAAATCAAAATACTTCCAGGAACAGCTAAAGACTCTATTCTTGAGGCAATATTAACCGCATCTCCAATTATGTCCGACTCCGTTCTAATGATATCTCCAACGTGAACCCCAATCCTAACAGGTATAGCGGGTGCTTCCTGAAAGGCTTTCTGCATTTCAATACCACATTTAATGGCTTCAACAGAGCTTCTAAAGGTACTTAAAGCACCATCACCATAATATTGAATGAGCTCTCCATTATAGCGTGCGGTAACATTATTGAATATCTCTCGGTGCTTC
Source organism: Aestuariivivens marinum (assembly GCF_022662175.1). GTDB lineage: Bacteria > Bacteroidota > Bacteroidia > Flavobacteriales > Flavobacteriaceae > Aestuariivivens > Aestuariivivens marinum. Next base: position 361,420 of record NZ_JAKMCR010000002.1, read on the forward strand.
TTTCTTATAAGTATGGCCTCTTCCTCATCGTTTTGCATTAAGGACGTATAACCTTCTATATCAGTAAACATAATTGCAACGAGTTGTCTGTGCTGTGACATAAATACAATTGAGTTTAAGAACTAAATTAGTCATTTATCTTTAAAAAGCATGCATTTAAAGATCTCAAAGTATTAAATACATATAATAATTTTTATCTTTAACCTAGTCATTAATAGCATTATGTCCAATACAGTAACTAAAGAGCTTATAGAATTTCTTTCTTCAATTCCATTTTTTTCTGAAGTATCCGAAACGGCTTTACAAAAGCTTAGTGAAAACATTTCTGAAGAAACCTATATTAAAAACGAAAGTATTTTTAAAAAAGGCGATGAAGGGCATGCTATGTATGCTATTCGTTCTGGTGCCGTTAAAGTCCATGATAAAGGCCATATATACGACACCTTTACATCGGGTCATTGCTTTGGTGAATATGCCTTGATAGATAATGATCCCCGTTCGGCATCTATAACTGCTATTGAAAAAACTAAGGTCTTAAAAATTGAACGGGAACATTTTTTGGATTTAATGAAAAGTGATAGTGGTTTTTCACAAGGTATTTTGGCGGTTATGATTAAACGGCATAGGGAATTGGACACCATTCAAGAACGCTTGGCAACCTCTAAACTGGCTATAGAACTAGCCAACAGTAAAATGAACGGACTAATAAACGGAGCCATGGATGCCATCATTATGTTCGACAGTGACTTTAAGATTGTTCTTACCAATGCATCAGCTAACAAACTCCTTGAGAATAACGATGCACTGCACCGTAACATTCTGTTTTTTTTAGCTGATGAAAGCGCCGGTTTAATTGAAGGTATTGTAAAATCTGAAGCCTCTAAGGGACTAACCAACAAATACCTGCCCAGCTATATAAAAGTAATTGGTTCTAGTGAAACGGAAACTTTAAATGAAGGTACCATAAGTAAATATGGTAATGAAGACAACACCTACTTTACCCTTATTTTAAGAAACATTGAAGACCGTTTAATTGCTGAAGAGACCATATCCTTACTAACCAATAAAACACAATATTTAGAGGAAGAGATTCAGGAATTGACCAATAGTTATGGTATCATTGCTGAAGACCAAAGTATGAAGTCTGTTTTAAACCTCATACATCAAGTAGCAAAAACAGATGCCACGGTTTTAATACAAGGTGAAACGGGTACCGGAAAGGAATTAGTGGCAAGAGCAATCCATAAAGAAAGCAATAGAAATGATAAACCTCTTATACGGATTAACTGTGGCGCCATACCAACCAATCTTATTGAAAGTGAATTGTTTGGCCATGAAAAAGGAGCTTTTACTGGGGCTACAGCAAGCCGAAAGGGACGATTTTTATTAGCCGACAAAGGCACGATTTTTTTGGATGAGATTGGTGAGTTGCCTTTGGAACTGCAACCTAAGTTACTTAGGGTCATTCAAGAAGGTGAATTCGACCCCATAGGAAGTTCGGAAACCATCAAAGTAGATGTTAGGATTATTACAGCCACCCATAGGGACTTGTTGGAATTTTCAAAATCTGGAAAATTTAGAGAAGATCTTTACTACCGTTTAAATGTATTCCCAATTGAAGTCCCCGCCCTAAACAAAAGAGGCAACGATATTGTGCTTATTGCACAAGAAATGATTGATCGGTTTTCAAAAAAATTAAATAAACCAACTATTCATTTAAATGATACAGATGCTTCATACTTAAAGTCATACCATTGGCCAGGTAATGTACGGGAACTTCAAAATCTCATTGAACGTGCTGTTATTATATCTAATAATGGTTCTATTAATTGGCAATCAATAATTCCCAATCAGCAACCTAATGTGCAAGTAATAAACGAAGTGAAGCAAAACCGAATTCTCACCTCAAAGGAGCTGACTGCTTTAGAAAAGGAAAATATTCTAAAGGCTTTAAAACAAACCCGATGGAAAATATCGGGCAAATTTGGTGCTGCGGAGCTATTACAAATTCCTCCTACAACCCTTGCCTCAAAGATGAAAGTTTTAGGCATTGAAAGACCCATATAAAATCAGTTTTTTTGTATTTTGGTAATATAAACAACTAATTTCCAATCCATGAGACACTTCTTCTTCATTTTCGCAATTTTAGCTCTTATGAGTTGTAATAATTTATCTAATACAAAAACACAACCCAGTGAAAATTTGGATTTATCAACATCGATTAAAGAATACCACAGCTATACTAATCATGATGACCAATATACTGGAGGCATTAAAATGATACCTATACAAACGCCTAAGGGTGAATTTAAGGTATGGACCAAACGTATCGGGAACAACCCCACAATAAAAGTACTATTACTGCATGGTGGTCCTGGCATGACACATGAACTATACGAATGCTTCGATGGTTACTTTCCGCAGGAAGGCATTGAGTATTATTACTACGACCAACTCGGTTCCTTTTATAGTGACCAACCCAATGACCTATCATTGTGGGATTTACCCCGATTTGTTGAAGAAGTAGAACAGGTTAGACAAGCCCTAAACCTTAACAAGGATAACTTTTACCTATTGGGCCAGTCCTGGGGAGGTATTTTAGCTATGGAATATGCCTTAAAATACCAGCAACATTTAAAAGGCTTGATTATTTCCAATATGGTAGCTTCCATCCCAGAATACCAAAAATATTCAGATAACGTTCTAGCACCCCAATTACCGCCAGAGGTACTGGAAGAAATTATGATTTATGAAAATAACGAAGATTATGGTAACGAACGCTATTTAAACCTGGTTATGGAGCATTATTACACCGCACATATCTTAAGAAAACCACTTGACCAATGGCCAAACTCCATTAATAGAGCCATTCACCATGTAAACCCTAATGTATATGTTACCATGCAAGGCCCCAGTGAATTTGGGATAAAAGGCGATGCGACATTAAAGGATTGGGACATTAAAGACCAATTGCACAAGATAACGGTTCCTACCTTAAGCATAGGTGCAAAATATGACACTATGGATCCAGAGCACATGAAATGGATTTCACAGGAAGTAAAAAACGGACGTTACCTGTATTGTGCCAACGGCAGCCATTTATCGCAATACGATGACCAAAAGACGTATTTTGAGGGCCTTATCCGGTTTTTAAAGGATGTAGACACTAATACCTTATAGCCTAAGTTCTATTCTAATTATATTCCCAAAACAATATTCAGCTCTCACGATATTTCGTTAATATCTTACGATTTATCGTTAATTTATGATTCTTCGTAAATACATTTTGCTTTAAATTAAATTTTAATATTCTGATTTTCAATACTTTAAAATGTTTGGCATAGCGTATGCGTTTTCATTGTCAAACATTTAAAAAATCAATTAACAAATTAAAATTTAGAAAACATGATTACAACAGCAAATGTAAAAAACGGAGTAAACGTAGATCAATTAGTAGAAACTATTGGAGCCGTCCAACAAAACCCAGAATTAGCCAAATTTGAATTCAGAGCCAAAAACAACTGGATAGATGGAGGTCATTGCGTATCAAGCATTAAAAGTTTTTATGGTGTAGGTCAGGAAGACACGTCCCGTGAAGAAGCTTTCACTATGGAATGTAGTCACCCCAACGTATTATTAGGGCAAAACGAAGCCGCTACTCCTCCTGAAGTTGTATTACACGCTTTAGCTTCTTGTTTAACTGGAGCCATGGTTTATCACGCCGCTGCACATGGTATTAACATTGAAGGTGCCGAATCAAGCATTGACGGTGGTATAGATTTACAAGGCTTTTTAGGATTAAAAGCAGAAGTTCGAAAAGGTTTTGATGGCATAAAGTTTAAATTAAAAGTTAAATCTGATGCCACAGCAGAGCAACTTGAAAATTTAGCCAAATTCTCTCCGGTATTCGACATGATTACCAACCCTACCCCTGTTTCAATTGAAATTGAAAAAGCTTAATTCCTTTAAGAAGGCTATTCGTAATTGGGTAGCCTTCTTCTTCTTATTATTATTGTCCTTATCCTTTTTCACTTTTAAATACCAAAACACTAACACATGAAAGCTTCTTTCCATAGTATTTTAAACGCCAATCAAGCAGTAGCACGAATAGCTTACCAAACTAATGAGGTATTTCCTATCTATCCTATCACTCCTGCCTCTGAAATAAGTGAATTGGTTGAAGCATGGTCTGCCCAAAAACTCACCAATTGTTTTGGTAATGTTCCATCGGTGTTTCAAATGCAAAGCGAAGCAGGTGTCGCTGGAGCCATGCATGGCGCTTTACAAACCGGATCGTTGTCATCAACATTTACAGCGTCTCAAGGACTCCTTTTAATGTTACCCAACATGTACAAAATAGCAGGTGAATTAACCCCTAACGTAATTCATGTGGCCACAAGAAGTGTTGCCACGCATGCCTTGTCCGTTTTTGGTGATCACAGCGACATTATGGCTGTTCGACAATCAGGTTATGCTATGCTAGGAAGTGCTTCGGTACAGGAAGCCCAAGATTTTGCGTTGATAGCCAAAACGGCATCATTGGAATCAAGAATACCATTTGTACATTTTTTTGATGGCTTTAGAACCTCACATGAAATTGCCAAAATAGAAACCATCTCTAATGATGTTATTAAATCTATGATGAGTTCAAAAGCAATCGAATCGCATAAGGCCAGAGCATTAAATCCTAATAACCCTGTTATTAGGGGCACGGCCCAAGGTCCTGATGTATTTTTTCAAAGTAGGGAGAGCATAAATTCTTTTTATAATGCCTGCCCGAATATTGTTCAAAAACACATGGATGCTTTTGCCTTAAAAACTAACCGACACTACAAGTTATTTGAATACGTAGGAGATCCCAAAGCAGAGCAAATCATTGTTGCCATGGCTTCATCAACTGAAACCATTGAAACTACCATAAAACACCTTAATCAGCAGGGTAACAAATTCGGGTTAATAAAGGTTCGTTTATTTAGGCCGTTTAGTATGGAGCATCTGCTGCAAGCCCTTCCTAAAACCACTAAATCCATTGCCGTTTTAGACCGTACTAAAGAACCGGGAAGTACTGGGGAGCCCTTGTACCTCGATGTGTTAAAATCCATTACCGAGGCATATCAAAATGACTTAATACACTCGTTTCCAAAAATTTTTGGCGGACGCTATGGCTTATCTTCAAAAGAATTTAACCCTGTAATGGTTCAAGCTGTTTTTGATAACTTAAAAAAAGATAAACCTAAAAACAATTTTACTGTTGGCATTCATGATGATGTTACAAAACTAAGCCTGGAATACAATAATACACCTCTTTTTAATGACAACACATACCAAGCCATTTTTTATCAAGAAAAAAATGATTCTAACAACAAAAGCTTTGCAAATACTATAAAACTATTAGGTAAAAACAGCTATATACAAGGCTATACCCAAATAAGTTACAAGAAATCCAACGCTTATGATATTGCTCATTTGCGACTCAGTAAAACCAAAATAAAAGCACCTTATCTTATTGATGAGGCTGATTTTTTAGCATGCCACAATATTAACCTTAGAGAAAATGGTTCCATCATAAAAAATATAAAAGCCAAAGGAATACTTTTAGTTAATACCTCTTTGCAAACAGATATGTTTTGGCAATCACTTTCTTGTAAAACACAACAGTACATTATAAACAAACAAATTGATTTACGCATTGTAGATCTTACTAAACTTAACAATATCATTCCTTTAAAGAATATTAATATTAACGCATTACACGCTTGCTTTTTATCCATTAAAAATGAAAACGTTGATAATGATGAAAAAAACACTTTATTCTTAGACGACTTTATTAATAAGGTCAACATTTCAACTCCTTTCAAGGAAGAAAAAACAGTTCCATTTAGCGATGATTTCTACAATACCTTACTTGGAAAGATGCTATCAAACAAAGGTGATGAAATTTCCGTAAGCTCATTACCAGTTGATGGCACCTATCCTACCAATACATCAGTCTTCAATACGCCTCAAAACAGTTCATTTTTCCCAAAATGGAATACCGATTTATGCACCCAATGTGGGGCATGCAGCATGGCTTGTCCGCAAGCGGCATTACGCATTAAAGTATATGATGATTCGTACTTAGAAAGTTCGCCAAGAGCCATGAAGTATATGGCATCCAATGATTTCGACTTAAAGAACTATACCATACAAATCAATCCAGACCAATGTAATGGTTGTAATAATTGTATTGATGCTTGTCCAGCAAAAGCTTTAAAAGCGACTCACAAAGAGCCCAATCTTACTAAAGAGCAGATAAATTGGAATTATTTTGAAAGCATCCCTGAGTTCGATAGAAATAAAATAGATGTAACAAAAATAAGTCAGCAACAATTACAAGAACCTTTATTTAAATATGCCACAGGTATTAAAGGTTGCGGCGAAGCACCATATCTAAAATTAATGTCCCAGCTTTTTGGCAACAGATTGCTTATAGCAAATGCTACTGGCGCCAGTTCTATATTTGGAGGTGCATTGCCAACAACGCCTTGGTCTAAAAATAGCAAAGGACAAGGGCCGGCTTGGTCCAACTCATTATTTGAGGATAATGCCGAATTTGGTTTAGGATTTAGAATGTCTATCAACCAGCAAGAACAACAAGCCAAAACATTATTAAAGGATTTGGCAACAGAACTTCCTTTTAATTTGGTCTATGACATTTTAAATGCAGAACAAACTGATGAAATTGGTATCAATGAACAACGCCAAAGGATAACATCCTTAAAAACCATATTGAAAAACATTGACTCTGAAGATTCAGAAAAGCTTTTAAAGCTAGCAGATAGTTTCATTAAAAAAAGTGTATGGATTGTTGGTGGTGATGGCTGGGCTTATGATATAGGATATGGCGGATTAGATCATGTATTGGCTTCTGGTGAAAATGTGAATATTTTAGTTCTAGACAATGAAGTTTACGATAACACAGGTGGCCAAGCTTCCAAAGCTACTCCTTTTGGTGCCCAAGCAAAATTTGACTTCAATGGTAAAACCAAACAGAAAAAGGATCTTGGACTTTTGGCAATGAATTACAATGATGTTTATGTCGCTTCTGTAGCCATAGGTGCCGACCAAGAGCAAACCTTAAAAGCATTTAACGAGGCCGAGAACTTTAATGGGCCATCGATAATAATAGCTTATTGCCATAGCGATTCACATGGCATAGATATGACAAAACCTTATCAATACCACAAAGCAGCTGTAAATTCTGGACAATGGTTGTTATACAGACATGATCCTAGAAAAACAAAAGCCTTACAGCTAGATTCGAATGAACCTTCAATTAAAATCGAAGATTATTTGAAATTAGAAGGTCGCTTTAAAAAACTGTTCAAGAAAAACAAGGAAGCTTTAATACCTTGGCTAAGACAGTATCAAAAGGTAATTGATAAAAGATTTGATAATTATTTGATGCGTTCATCTTCAACTTTTATAAACCGATCTAAGATTATTTCTAACAATAGAATTTTTAAAAGCTTAAAACCAGTAACACGTCATCATATTAATTAATAATCTAAAAAACTTAATCCTTTACATGCTAAACACAAGACATGAATTATCAAAAAATAAAACCTATAAATATACAATGCATGCTATTTTTTTGTAATTTAACCCTATACTTTTCTCCTATGATTTGGCTATATATAGCATGCCCCTAGTCTATCCACCACAAAATCATGCCTCAGATTTATTGATAAACATAGCCACTAAAAAAGTTTAATGCTTTTATGTTCTAACATAAATTTTAAAGAAATAAATGGAAATACTTAAGCCTTATAAGAGAATAGTAAAACGCATATTGATGTATTTTGTTGCGCTATTGAGCTTAGCTTTCATTTTTATGCTCTATTGTTTTGATGCTTTACCCAAAAATTTATTCAAATCTAAATTTGCCCCTTCAAAATTATATTATATGAATTATGACATATCCCAATTAAACAACTCAAAAGACAACGAGTTGCTAAAATATGGATACGAACTGTTCTTAAATACCCCAAAATACATTGGCCCTGATAATGGTGATCCAAAAATGATATATCAAGGTAACCGATTGGCATGTAAAAACTGTCATTTAGACTTAGGCACCAAGCCTTACTCTGCTCCCTTAATAGGAATCATACAACGATTTCCACAATACAGGGGTAGGGAAAATAAAATAGGTACCATCGAAGAACGTATTAACGGTTGCATGGAACGTAGTATGAATGGAAAAATGTTACCAGAAGAAAGCAAAGAAATGCAAGCAATAGTGACTTATCTTGATTGGTTAAGTCGATATGCACCAAAAGATGGCAAAATTAAGGGCACTGGGTTTTTAAAAATTGAAATCCCAAACAGGGCTGTAGATTTAAACCATGGTGAAACTGTTTTTATTAAGCACTGTGTTGTCTGCCATGGTGAAGATGGCCAAGGCATTATGTCCTCTAATGGTTACACTTATGAGTATCCTCCTTTATGGGGAGCTAACTCCTTTAATCACGGAGCCGGTATGACCCGAGTTATTACGGCAGCCCAATTTATTAAAGGGAACATGCCATTTGGAACGACTTACGACACTCCTGTGTTAACCGATGAAGAAGCTTATGATGTAGCAGGTTATATAAATTCACAGGACCGCCCAAAGAAATCAAATCCAGAGAAAGATTTTCCCGACCTTAAGAAAAAACCTGTATCTACACCTTACCCGCCTTATGCAGATAACTTTTCGGTTGAACAACATCAAAAAGGACCTTTTCAACCTATTATAAAATATTATAAGGAAAAATTTAACATCACTAAAACCAAGTAATTATGAAAACAATGAACGACAATTCAAGAAGACGGTTTCTAGGTGCTTTGGCACTTGGGGCAACTGCAAGTACCATCTCTGTACTTTCAAACCCAATGTATGCCAACACGTCTATTTTTACCGACAAAAAAATGAATGAAACAGAAGATTGGTTCGATAAGATTAAAGGGACCCACCGTATTGTTTATGATGGTTCTACACCTCACATGGGGCTTCCTGTGTTGTGGAACTGGGCATTTTACCTGTCCAACAACTCAACGGGCTCACCTGATAGCGATATTACCGCTATGACCGTCATACGTCATACCGGATTATGCCTAGCATTTAAGGATGAACTATGGGCAAAATATAAGATGGGTGAATTCTTTGGTGTAAAAGATCATACTGGAGACTTCGCAGTGCGTAATCCATTTTACGAACCACAAGATGGCGATTACCCTATAAACGGACCTGGAGGCATAAAAAGTCTTAACGAGAGGGGCGCCATGTTCTGCGCATGCGATTTAGCCACTAAAGTATATAGCAATAAAGTCGCTGAGAAAATGGGAATGAATCCAGAAGAAGTTTACGAAGAATGGGTAAATGGTATGCTGGATGAAGTGAAATTGGTGCCATCGGGTGTATGGGCACTAGCTAGAGCACAGGCTCGAGGCTGTGGCTATGTTTTTGCTGGCGAATAATATAAATACAAGATTATGAAACGTCTATTAAATACTGTGTTTGTATTACTATTTTCCACAATAGTCTTTGCACAGGAAAAACCCGTAAAAATTGTATTCGATGTAACTAGCAGCAATACCAAAGTCCATGAATCGACTATTAGACATGTAAAGGCCATGTCTAACGCTTATCCAGATTCCAAGTTTGAAGTCGTTATGTATAGTGGCGCTATGGATATGGTTTTAAAGAATAAATCTGTAGTAGCAGACGATTTGGAAATGCTAGCCAAAAAAGACAATATCGATTTTGTTATCTGTGAAGGCACCATGAAACGCCATAATGTTGATTCAACGCAATTAATAACTGGCGTTAGAAGCGTTCCTGATGGCATTTTAGAAATAATTGAAAAGCAAAAAGAAGGTTGGGGCTATATTAAAGAAAGTCAATAGTCAACACCAATCCAAATCATTTAGGCTGAATTGTTTAACACTATCCAATTCAGCCTTTTTTATATCTTAAAACTAAATTATTCGTTACAAAACGTAAATTTTAGTTGTATAACTACTAAAATAGTTATATGTTTGTAGCAAATATTTTTATTATGCAAAAACTAACGAATAAAGAAGAAGAGGTCATGCATATTTTATGGAAGCTAGAAAAAGCCTTTGTAAAAGACGTACTTGCCGAAATAAAAGAAGACAAACCACACTACAACACCCTATCGACTATTATCCGTCATTTAGAAGATAAGGGCTATGTAAGTTACAATGCTTATGGTAAGACACACCAATACTACCCTATTGTTAGTAAAGAAGCCTATAGAAAAAAATTCATGAACACTGCAATAGAGCATTACTTCAACAACTCCTATAAAAACGTGGTATCGTTTTTTGCCAAAGAAGAAAAAATTAGTGTCGAGGATCTAAGGGAAATTATAAACCTAATTGAAAGCAAAAAGTAATTGCTATGGAATATTTACTTAAAGCAAGCTTAGTCCTCATTATTTTTTACGGCTGCTATAAACTGTTTCTACAACGCGATACCTTTTTTCAGTCCAATCGTTGGTTTTTGTTAATAGGATTACTAACGACATTTACCTTACCTTTTGTTATCATTCCTATTTATATTGAATACACGCCTACCCCTATAGAACATCTGGTTTTTAATGAACCTATAACAACTGAAGAAACTATTGAAACCCCAGTTTCTTTATGGTATTATTTAGGCATTATCTATTTAATTGGCTTTAGTTTTTTTGCCTTACGGTTTTGCATTCAATTGGTATCCTTACTTTGGTTGATTGTTAATAACAAGAAACACAAACAACACGGATATACCTTAATTGAAACCACCAATAACACGCCTCCATTTTCATTTTTTAGGTGGATGGTCTATAACCCCAAGCAATTTAACAGTAAAGAACTAAAGCATATTATTTCGCACGAACGTGTACACGTCAAGCAATATCATACGTTAGACATTATTATATCACAATTGGCATCCATTACCTTTTGGTTTAATCCCATAAGCTGGTTTTACAAAAAGGATTTACAGCAGAACCTTGAGTTTATTGCAGATTATAAAGCGTTGAATAACACGTTTTGCACAAAAAGCTATCAGGAATTACTACTAAAAACCAGTGTTCCCGATTTTAAAATGGCACTGACCAATAATTTTTATTCATCATTAATCAAAAAACGAATCGTTATGTTACACAAATCAAAATCAAAAAAACAAAATCTGTTTAAGTATGCCTTCGTACTTCCCTTTTTAGCCCTGTTTTTAATGAGCTTTAATATTGAAGAGGTTTATGTTGCTCAGGCTTTGGGAAAAGACACAAATATTAAGAAGGAAAAACTGTTGAATAACATAGACCTAAAAGAAATTAACCCTGCAAACACTTATAATACTTCCCAAATACCAACATCAAAAGATATTACAATTATTTTCAACAAAGACTTAACTGACAGCGACCTTCAAATCATTAAAAAAGATCTGTATAATGAAGATATCATATTTACCTATACAAATGTTAAGCGTAATAGCAAAGGAGAAATTTTAAGTATTTTAACCAAATTTGAAACTAAAGGAGGAGGGTACGTTTCAAATAATCCTAGAATTATTAAAAATGCCATTGAACCCTTTGTTTTTTATAAAAATGAATCCTCTTTTGGTGTACGTCCCTTAAACCCAAAAGTTAAAGAAATACAAGATAAAATTAACCTAACGCCATTTAGCGTTACAATTACTAAGGATTTTACAAACCAAGACTTAGAAGATGCCATTGCAAAAGCTAAAGCACATGGTACAATGCTTAATTTTAGTGAAATTAAACGAAACACCAAAAATGAAATTATAGCTATCCATGCAAAATTCAAGAATGATAATGGTGCTGGTTCGATAACCCTTAACGCATTAAATCCAATAAACCCCTTTGCTTATAATCAAGATAACTCTGGATTCGGATTTGGAAAACCAAGAGATTCTAGCACTAAAACAAAAACCTATTCGTATACTATCAAAGCTGACACTTTGAACTTTACACGAGGAAGTAATATGAAATCATCAGATTCTCTTAACTTTTACACATACAATATCTCTAACGATACGATAATTATAAAAGGGTTAAGTACAATCCAAGGAAAAGAACCGCTTTATATTATAGATAGTGTTGAGGTTGGCCCTGAACGCATAAAAAGTATACTTCCAAATAGAATACAGTCTGTTACCGTTTTAAAAGATGCTGCATCAGTCTCTATTTATGGTGAAAAAGCTAAAAATGGCGTAGTCATAATTACAACAAAAAAAGATTGGGAAACCAAGTTTATTGTTGGCAAACCTTTTAATTCTGAAAATAATCAAGAAGAGTTTGTTATTACTGGTACTGTTATCAATACAAAAGGCTTGGGTTTACCTGGCACCGAGATTGAAATTAAAGGAAGGGATGAAGGAGCAGTGTCTGATTTTGATGGCAACTATTCAATAAAAGTCACTAAAGGAGATGTCCTTATTTTTAGTTATAAAGGAATGGCTACAAAAGCGGTCACAATTAATAATGACAATAAAGTAAATGTTATATTAGAAAAAAATAACACAACAATTTTTGAAGAATTTCGAAAAGCGCTTTTTATTATAGATGGCAAAGAAGAAACCTACACAGGGCTTGAAAATTTAGATCCAAACACCATTGAATCCATAACTGTGCTTAAAAACAAAGCTGCAATAGAAAAATACGGTGACAAAGGAAAAAACGGGGTTATAATAATCACGACAAAAAAAGACTAGCTCAAACCTAGATTTAATTCAATTAAGACACTCTGAAATGAGTGTCTTTTTTTATACTCAAAAGTTTCACAAAAAGATGAAATCTAAAAAAACCCACCGGTTTTAAACAAAACTGGTCTAGGTTAAAAAATTTAGTGTTAAAAATCCCCTACAATTATTTCAATTTATAATAATATTAAATAAATATATTACATATAAAAACTTAATCGTAGATATAAAGTTCTATATTGTAATTTATTGCATTTTTTTACTTACATATTTGTATTTAAATCCATGAATTTCCATTAAAACCTTTGGAACTAGGGTGCTTTTACATATATATTGAAAACTCAATTGCAAAACAAAGTATATTTTATTAACCCTAAACTCGAAAATTATGATAACACTTGCTGAAATAATAATCGATTTAATTCTATCGATTATTGTCTAAAAAACCAAAAAGTAAAGCTTAGTCTAGAATAAGTTTTACTATTTTTACCTTGATTAAGAATGGTTTGATAAATGAAAAAGCAGGTTTTTAAAGTTTTAGCAAAGGTTAATAAAGCAATACTTCCTAGTTATTCAAAAAAGAATTTAGATTTAGCAAAAGCCAGTAAGTTCCAATTGGTAATTATTGGCTGGCGATGGTATGTTACCCGAAACGCTATAGATTAAGTACATGCCTTTATGGCGTTGTCGCTTTATATAGTTTAGCCGATGGCGTCAATGCCCTTATTCCATAGTCACAATTGGCTTCTAAGAAGACCGATTCTCCTTTAGACAACATTGATATCTTATCGGCTTCAGAAACTTCTACTTTACCGTCAATAACTATTAAAATCTGGGCAGACTTTGCCTTTGACTGGTAATTTTTAGAATCAAGCACTACTATTTTGCTCAATTCAAAATCTGGTGCGGGCGTTTTGTACACGCGTTCCATCCCGTCGGTTTGCAGCTCACCTACCATCACATTTGGAATGGTCGCTTCAAAAGCTACATGCTTAAGCAATTCAGGCACGTCAACATGCTTAGGAGTTAATCCTCCTCGCAATACATTATCGGAATTCGCCATAAGCTCCATATTCTGCCCCTCTAAGTAGGCATGAGGAATGCCCGCATCCTGAAAAACAGCTTCCCCAGAGTTTACCTTCACGATATTAAAAAAGTAAATGGAGTAAATCCCTTTATCAAAATTCGTTTTATCTTCAGCAGCATCAACAGCTTTGGCAGCCCAATAATCCGGGCTTGATTTTTCTAGTGTTCCAGACTGGTATAACGGCAGAATACGTTTCGTTAAAGGCCTTAGTACAGCATTGCATTCATCAGTTGTTTGTTCCATAACATTTTTGTACAAGCCCAAGTAACCTTCATTAGCAAAAACAGGCAATAAATAGTTAAACTCTGGAACATCTTGCAGTATTTTAATTAGCTTATCTCTAGTCAAAAAACCATGAAGCAACCAAAATTCACTTAACGCAACCATAATCTCAGGTTTATGGTTATCATCCTTATAATTTCTATGGCTTGCCGTAATGGGAATGCCTAATTCATTTTCGGTCTTAAAGCCTTTTTCGGCTTCTTTTTTAGTGGGATGTACTTGTATGGACAACATGTCATGAACATCTAGAACCTTAAACAGAAAAGGTAATCTTCCAAAAGTTTTGGCCACATCAGTTCCCAAAGCAGCACTAAGATTAGAATTTAAAAATTCATTTAATGGTAATCGTTCTCCAGATGATGTTTCAATCACAGAAGGGGCATTGTCATGGGCCCCTAACCAATATTCGGCATATGTTTTATTATCTGGGGTCATTCCCAAAAGGTTTGGAATAAAGGTTTTGCCTCCCCAAGCATAGTATTGCAGTTTTCCCTTTAGTATATGTAATTTCGACATTTTATCTTAATACAATTTTAAGCAGCTAATATTAGCCTACAAATTTAAGTTAAACCTAACTAATATTGGGCTATTATTTAATTTTACCAAAGGGTTAAAGCCATAATACTTTTTTGGTTTTAATTGCATTATGGCTTTTAATTCTATCCTAGATCCTAAACCCTCTTTTTTATTGGCATAACCGAGAGGATATAAGCATTTATTATTGAATTACTTATGAAAGGTTTATAAATAATGTCAAAGAGAAGGATGTTTAGCCTCGGTTATCTTAAAAATTAATGTTCGTGAATGGAAGAGTCCGTTTCTTTATTCTCACCTGTTTGATTCATTAACATAGTATGGTCATATTGACAACATCCCGGTAAATTGTTATAAGCCTCTTCGCTTCCTAATACTTTTTCGGTATCGTAACCCGAAGCTGCAATTGCATTATGAACAGCCATTTCATCTGTTTTTGAACCATCAAAAGACACATCAATTTTCTTTTTGTTTTTATCCCAATTGGCAGTTGCAACACCTTCAACACTATTTGCAGCTTTTTCAATGGTCCTTTTACACATACCACAATTACCTCTTACGCCAAAAGACAACTCTGTCATTGCGATTTCTTTTGAAACTTCAGTAGTTGTAGTATCTACTTCTTTTTTTGATTCGTTTTTACAACTTGTAAAAACCATAGTTACTATTACAGCTGCACTTAGAATGACTCTTTTCATTGTTTAAAATTTAATTATTATTTGTGTTAATTTATTCTATTACTTGTTTTACTTCTCCACAGGTAAGCATGGCGTCTCCAAAATAGGGATTGAACACCTTTTCCTCCTTGCTCATCCAATAGCCACCCTTGTTGTTGTCTGCCATGGGGCAAAATTCAACAAATACCTTTTCGTTAATCCCAAATAACTGTACGGCTCTTATTAAATGCAGGGATAACGCTTTAAAGCTGGCTCTTTGCTCTTCAATATCTTCTGAATTTGAAATTAATGTTGCCAAAGACTCAATTTCCTTTTCCAGTTCTTCCCAATGGTCCTGTGCCTTGCCCTTTATTTCAATATCTATTTTTGATAAACTGGTTAATAGTTTTTTTGAATCTTCCATAGCATTACTGCCCTGCCCCTTGACCAGATTACTTTTTAAATCGATATAATTATCATAAACCTGTTTTAGATAGTTCTGGAATTTCTTTGAAACTTCCAACCTTTCTGTATTACTGGTATATCCATCACCATTTTTAGATCTGTTGTTTCCTGTGCTTAAATGCTCTTCATGGCCGATGACCACCTTCCCGGTACCATCATTCATCATAGATTTTTTACCTTGCAACTGTGCAGCTGCATCAACAGTAAACGTACCATTGGTGACTATTTCATTTCCAGCAAACAAACCTTCTAACACCTCATAGCTATCTCCTATTTTGTTTCCTAAAGACACTTCTTTCATTTCAAAAATGGGTGCATTGGGATTTGTTTTGAGATACACAACAGAACGTTCGCCTGTCCAAAGAATTGCTGAAGACGGAATGACCAACACTTCATTTGAGGTGTTTTTAGCCCCTTCAATTTTAGCAGATACGAACATGCCTGGTTTAAAAACACCATCCTTATTATTTAAAACCACCCGTAGATTTACCGTTCTCGTTTTGGTATTTAAAACTGGGTCTATAAAGTTAACCGTTCCTTTAAATGATGCGTTGGGATAGGCATTTGTGTATATGACAACGCCCTGCCCTTTTTTAAAAAGATCTATTTGATTTTCATACACGTCAAAATTTGCCCAAACGGTATTTAAGTTTGCGATTTTAAATAAGGCTTGACCCTGTTTAATATAATCGCCTTGCTCAACCAATTTTTCGATAACTGTTCCAGAAACCGTGGCATATACAGGAAAATTTTCCAATACTTTGCCTGAACTTTCAACTTGGTTGATTTGATTTTCAGATAGTTTCCAAAGCTTCAACTTATTTCGAACTGCTTTATACAATTCAGGTTGCGTTTCCTTTAAAGATGCTGTTGTTAGTAACTCTTGTTGGGCGGCATACAATTCGGGAGAATAAATGGTCGCCAACAACTGGCCCTTACGTACTTCTTCGCCAGTAAAACTGATGTTTAAACCTTCTATTCTACCAGAAAAATAACTAACCTGTACTGCATTGGTTTCTTCATTCTCCACTATTTTACCTGATAATTTTAAGGCTTTATTACCTGTAGTATCCTCCATGTCAACAACAGTAGTTTGTATGTTGGCTAACGCCAAAGCATTTGGCGTTAACTTAAACTGGTCTGCGGTCAAACCATCTGCAGTCACTTCGGCAGGAATTAAATCCATCCCACAAATAGGGCAATCGCCAGGTTCTGGTTGCATAATTTGAGGATGCATTGAGCAGGTCCACAAATGTTTAGATCCTGCAACTTCGTTAGTATCTTGGTTTTCTTGATTAGATGAGCCGCCAAAAAGCAACCACCCCAAAAACAAGCCAAACAGTAATATACCTGAATAGATAATATATTTTTTCATTTTTATTTGTTTTTTCTTTTTAAAATATTTCTTATTGTTGGTGATGATGTATACCATAGTAAAAAGCCACTTAAAACTGTTATTAATCCCAAAAGGGAAAAAGCTCTTAAAACAGTAGTATTGAAATTATCCCTGCTTTCATAATCCATTGTGTGAGTCATCCATAAAAAGTCAAACCAACGCCATCTACGATGTTTTACAGTTTGAAATTGACCATCCGCAACTGAAACATAGGCTTTTAAAACATCATCTGTTTTATATGAAATGACGTAAGCCGGCAATAATCGTTCACGATATTCGTGATGCTTATCCACTGCTTCTATTTTTTCTACAGAAGTTACTTCCAAATTGTTTTTCAAATAACTTTGTGCAACATAAAGAGCCTCTTCTTCTGTAATGCCAGATTTAGGATTTCCATTTAATGCATTAAATAACCACTTTTGGTTTATCCAGTAGTAAGGTGTGTTATTTATGTCTCTTAAATCAATAGTTTGAATACCATTGTCTATATTAAGTTGAGAGGGATTAATTAGATTTTTAAATGCTTTGGGTTGACGATCTAGATTTTTATAATGGTCTCCGTGAATATCATCAATATCCGTCCAACTAAAATACAAACCACTAATTGTCCAAAACAGAAATTGGATTCCCAAAAACAAACCTAAATAGCGGTGCGTTTTTCTAATTTTTAATGCTGTGTGCCTGTTTATCATAATTAAATATTGATACTTCTTAACCTTAACGCATTTGCTATTACCGATACCGAACTAAAGCTCATGGCCAATGCAGCAATCATGGGGGATAATAATATCCCAAAAAACGGAAACAAAACACCTGCTGCAATGGGTACACCCAAGGTATTGTAAATAAGAGCAAAGAACAGATTTTGCTTAATGTTTGTCATTATAGCATTGCTTAAATAACGTGCTTTAACTATACCTTGCAAATCTCCTTTAACGAGGGTTATCATAGCACTTTCAATAGCTACATCTGTTCCTGTTCCCATAGCAATACCCACATCACTTTTTGCCAATGCCGGTGCGTCGTTAATACCATCACCAGCCATGGCCACTACTTTACCGCTTAATTGCAACTTCCCTACTTCCTTAAGTTTGTCTTCTGGCAACATACCAGCCAGAAATTCCGCAAGATTTAATTCTGAAGCCACTGCTTGAGCAGTTTCGTGATTATCGCCTGTTAACATTACCACATCAACTCCTGTGTTTTGTAGTGCTTTAATAGCTTTTGCACTGGTTTCCTTTATTTTATCACCAATAACTACATAACCAACCACATTATTATCTATAGCAAGATAAGACACCGTTTTACCTTGTTTTTGATAGCTTTTAGCTTCCTCTTCCATTATGGGTGTTACTAAGGCATTAGCATATTCCATCATTTTTGGGTTACCCAGTGACACTTTTTTTCTATTGATCTCGGCCATAACACCTTTTCCAGTTACTGCCCTAAAATTGTTAGATTTTAATATTTCTGCATTATGCTCTTTACCATATTTAATGGTGGCTTCCGCTAGTGGATGTTCACTGTTTGTGTTTAACGAAACGATGTGGTTAAGCACTTCATTTTTATTGAAACCATTACTAAAAGCACTTACCTTTTGAACGGTTGGCTTACCTTCGGTTATGGTTCCTGTTTTATCTATTATTAGTGTATTAACTTTATTCATTTTTTCGAGTGCTTCAGCGTTTTTAATTAACACCCCATTTTGGGCACCTTTACCCACACCAACCATTACCGACATTGGTGTTGCTAAGCCCAAAGCACAAGGGCAAGCAATTATCAAGACTGAAATAGCATTGACCAACGCATAAACATACGCAGGGGCAGGGCCCCAAATTGACCAAACAATAAAGGTGATAACTGAAATCATCACTACTAATGGAACAAAATAACCAGATACTTTATCGGCTAAATTCTGGATTGGTGCACGACTTTTACTAGCATCATTCACCATTTGGATGATTTGGGAAAGCATGGTATTACTTCCCACTTTTTCAGCTTTCATCAAAAAGGCCTGATTGCCGTTAATTGTTCCGCTACTTACCTTGTCATCCTTTATTTTGTTTACCGGAATAGGTTCACCTGTAATCATGGATTCATCAACACTGGTTTCGCCTTCTGTTATAATGCCATCTACAGGAATTTTGTCGCCCGGTTTTACTTTTAAAATATCTCCTATTTCAATCGTATCAATGCCAACTTCCACCTCTTCACCATCAAGTATTTTAATGGCTTTATTAGGTGCTAACTTCAATAATTCCTTTACAGCCGAATTGGTTTTACTATGCGCTCGCGCTTCTAATAATTGCCCCAATAAGACCAAGGTTAAAATAACCGTAGCAGCTTCAAAATAAACATGTACCGCACCAGATTCAGTTTTAAACTGCTCGGGGAACACATTTGGAAACAACATACCAATAACGCTAAACAACCATGCCACACCTGCACCAATACCAATAAGTGTAAACATATTCAGGTTCCACGTTTTAATACTTTTGTATGCGCGTTCAAAAAACATCCAAGTAGAATGAAATACTACCGGAATCGATAAAACCAATTGTATCCAATTCCAATATTTCTGTTCCATTATATCATACAACACATTGTTTTTGAACATTTCACTCATTGCTATCAAAAAAATGGGTAGCGTAAATGCCGTAGCCAACCAAAACTTTTTCAAAAGTTTTTTATAGGTCTTTTCTTCTGCTGAAAGGTCTGGTTGCATTGGTACTAAATCCATACCACAAATAGGACATGGCCCTGCTTCCTCTTTTACAATTTCGGGATGCATAGGACAAGTCCATTGTTCAACCGATACTTTAGATAGATTTTGTTCCTCCACCAAATCCATTCCACAAACAGGACAATCACCATGTTTATCATAGGTTTTATCGCCTTCGCAATGCATTGGACAATAAAATATACCTGTGCCTTTTCCTTTTGATTCCTTTTCTTTTTTTGGTTCTAAATGATGGCTGTGTTCACCTTGATTATGAATACTATATCTATCACCATCATCTTTTAAAACCTTTTGAAGGGTTTCCAAAGGAATATGCTGTTCCATTTCGATAGTCGCTTCGGCTTTCTCAAGATTAACCGATACTTTAGAAACACCTGTTACTTTTGAAAGTGTTTCTTCTACGTGACTGCGACACCCGTTACAGGTCATTCCATGTATATGATAAGTGTGTTCCATTTTAATTCACTAAATAATTAATGATTGCACTTTGTTCATAGTAGGTTTTAACAGCTTCAATTTGGTTTATTTGAAACTTTAGCTGCAATTCCTGAATGTCAAGAACATCATTAAAATCAATTGTTCCCGTTTCATAGCTTTTAATCAGTATATCTTCTGCATCTTTAGTTCGATTTAAATTTTTGGTCGCTGTATTATTACTTATCCGTGCTGCAACTCGTTCATTTATTGCTTTATCCAAAAGGGTTTCCAAGCTATTTAATCGCTCTTGTTTTTGGTAGTTAATTTCCTGTTTCTCAAGTTCATTCTGTTTGGTTACCGACTTGTATTTTTTACTAAAAATGGGAATGGACAGCGTTACCATAGGCATAACAATATCTTTTCCGTTATCGGTAAAAGTCATATCTGGACGTGGCTCAACATTAATATAGTCCAAACCAAAACCTATCATTGGACTGCTTTTCTTTTGGTTTAAAAATTCCGATTTTCCAATAGATTGATAGAGTTTATCATACTTCAATAATTCAGGATGCACCTCTAAATTTTCAATATTAATTTCAAAATCCTCTAAAGGAATCGTTAGGCTATCTACTATAGTAACGATAACTTTATTTTCCCTATTTAAAAGATTATTGAAATTTGTTTGTTCAGCCAAAAACTGTTGTTGCAATACCTCTTTTAATTGCTGCAAATCGTTTTGACGCATTTGCAAACGCAAGACATCTACTGCAGATGCCCTTCCTACCTCAACCGCTGTCAATGCCATGGTTTCGTAGGTTTTCAACAAGTTGATGTTTTCAATCAATACTTTCTGTTTTGCCTTGTTTGCATATAAGTTATAATAGGATTGCGAAACCGAAAGCATTAATTTGCGCTTAGCAATCACAATATCTTCATATTTAGCATCGGCTAACGAATTCACATAGTTTTCTCGTGAGGTTATTGTACCAAACCAGGGTAACATTTGCTTTACCGAAACTTTAAAACGCTGTGCACCAGTTCTTGTTTCTGGTTCACTCACAAAATAGCCAACACCAAATTCGGTATTGGGAATTGCGTTGATTTCATTCACTTTTTCGGAAGCTCTTCTATGCTGCAGCTCAAACTTTTTAATTTCGGGATTGTTTTCCAAAGCTTCATTTACCAATACATTCAGTGATTGACTATTTATTAAGTGTACAGAGAAAAGTAAAAAAATAATAATTAAGACGCTTTTAAAGTGAAAAACTAAAAGTGAAAAACTAAAAATCAACTCTTCTATGATGTATTTTAACTTTTTCATTTTTAAACCTTTGATTTAGATGTTTTTATTGAACTTACCAACATGGCTACTAATTCTTTATTTAAATTAGAATGTTTTTTATACGCTTCAATACTTAAATAATCTGTATCCTTTAATAAATCTAACCAATACAGTGTTTCATTAGCCTCTTTTAGAGAAACACTCATTTTATTGATAAAATCTTTTTTGCTTTGTGCAAATTCGGCTTCACGAATAAGCGCTCCAATAGCAGTACCACTTCTTAAAAGCTGTTTGCTTAAAGTGTACTGCTTATTTTCAGAAATTAGTTTTTGCGACAATTTCACAATAAGAATTGCAAACTTGTAACTTTTATCCTTTAAAATACTTTTACTCATAATTTTTCATGCTTTCTTTCTCCCTTCTCCATTTATCTATTCACTTTTCACTTTTATTTTTTCTCTTTTTATTTTCAATTCTGCTTTCCAACTGTATAGTACCGGTACTACAAATAGGGTTATCAATGCTATCAACATCCCACCAAAACTTGGTACGGCCATCGGAATCATAATATCGCTCCCCCGTCCTGTTGAAGTCAATATAGGCAATAAGGCTAAAATGGTAGTTGCTGTAGTCATTAAACACGGTCTTATACGTTTTTCACCAGCTTCAACTATTGAAGCCCTAATCTCTTTTTTAGTTTCTGGTGTGTTTCTGTTAAACGTCTGGGTTAAATAGGTTGCCATTACCACACCATCATCGGTAGCTATACCAAAAAGTGCAATAAACCCAACCCATACCGCGACACTTAAATTAATTGGATGCATTTGGAATAAGTCCCTTAGGTTTTCTCCAAAGAAACTAAAGTTTAAAAACCAACTTTGGCCATACAACCAAATCATTAAAAACCCTCCTGCAAAAGCCACTGCAATTCCGGTAAAGACCATTAACGACGTTCCTAAAGAACGGAATTGGAAATATAAAATCAAAAAGATAATAACTAATGCCAAGGGTACAACTACCGATAAGGTTTTTTCGGCCCGTAATTGATTTTCATAACTTCCCGTAAATTGATAGTTGATACCTTTTGGCACAACCAATTCACCTGCATCAATTTTACTTTGAATCAATGCTTGGGCATTTTCAACTACATTTACTTCCGCATAACCATCTTTTTTGTCAAATAATACATAACCCACCAAAAAGGTATCTTCACTTTTTATGACTTGTGGCCCTCGTTCGTAACGAATGGTTGCCAATTCACTTAAAGGAATAGGACTTCCTTTTTCAACAGGTATATAAATTTGCCCTAAGTCGTTTGGATTTTCCCTTAATTCCCTTGGATAACGCACCCTAACTCCATAACGTTCCCGTCCTTCAACCGTTTGGGTTAAAGGCATACCCCCAACTGCAACTTTTAAAACGTTTTGTACTTCTTCAATACTTACGCCATATCGTGAAATTTTCGCTCTATCAATATCTATTAACAGATAAGGTTTCCCCACGATTCGATCTGCAAATACGGCTTCTTCCTTAACACCATCAGCTTCTTTTAAGATGCTTTCCAATTGTATTCCAAAAGTTTCAATTTGTTTTAAATCTTGACCTTTTATTTTAATACCCATTGGTGCACGCATACCTGTTTGCAGCATTACCAATCGGGTTTCGATAGGTTGTAGTTTTGGTGCAGAAGTGACCCCTGGCAGCCTAGTGACCTTTACAATTTCGTTCCAAATATCGTCTGGTGAATTTATTTCTGATCGCCAATTACGGTAGAACTCGCCATGATTGTCTGGAATTAGTTGTTCTTTTAAATTGAGAGATGGCCAAGCTTCACGTTGATCTGCTCGCAATGACATTCCATTTTTTAATACAAACGCACCGTCTTCATTTACTTTATATCGTTGGCGTTCTCCATCTTCATTCAACATGTATTCTGGTTTGTACAGAATGATGTTTTCATACATTGACAACGGTGCAGGGTCTAAAGCCGATTCTGTTCGACCTGCTTTACCAACCACAGTTTCAATTTCGGGAATACTTGCTACTGCCATATCCAGTTGCTGCAATACACGTTTGTTTTCTTCTATTCCCGAATGTGGCATTGAGGTTGGCATTAACAGAAAAGAACCCTCGTTTAATGATGGCATAAATTCTTTACCTGTATTTTTCATTATGAAAAAACCTGCAATTACAATTGCGGTTGGAATGGATAGAAACAGTAATTTATTATTTAAACACCACCTTAAAATACGTGTATAGAATTTAATGAATAATGAGAAAACACTTAATAGACCAAAGCAAATAACAGCTACAAAAATGAGATTTAAAAAGATACTCTCATGCACGCCTAATGGCCGCCAGTATTCTGCCAGCAAGAACACAATTGCAGAAGCCGAAGTAATGATCTTTGCAAGGCTTGCCTTTTTATCTGAAATCTTATTTTGAACATTCAATATTGCCACAATACCAAATCCAATCAAAATCAATCCTAACCAATAACCGTAAAATAGAACTGCAACACCCAAGGCGATTAAAACACCATTTAAAACATATTTAAAATTCTTTTTAAGGCTCTTCTTTCTGAATAAAAATGCAGCAAAGGGTGGAATTAAAAATAACGCCACAATAATTGATGCCGTTAATGCAAATGTTTTGGTAAAGGCTAAGGGCCGGAATAGTTTACCTTCAGCACCTATCATTGTAAATACCGGAATGAAACTGATAATGGTTGTCATAACGGCGGTTATAATGGCACCCGAGACTTCTGCCGTTGCATTATAAACTATGGTATTTATAGATAGTTTGTCTTCATTTTCATCGAGGTGGCGAATAATGTTTTCTGAAAGTATGACCCCAACATCTACCATAGTACCAATGGCAATAGCTATACCCGATAGGGCTACAATATTAGCATCTACACCAAAAGCTTTCATCGCTATAAAGACCATTAAAACGGCTACAGGCAATAACCCAGAAATCAATACCGAGGCCCTAAGATTAAATACCATGATGATGATTACCAATATGGTAATGAGTATTTCTAAGGTTAATGCTTCATTAAGTGTACCTAATGTTTCCTTTATGAGTTCTGTTCTATCGTAAAAAGGAACAACCGTTACCTGCGAGGTGGTACCATCGGCCAAAGTCTTTGTTGGCAAGCCTGCACTTAATTCGTTGATCTTTGCCTTTACTTTATTGATCACTTCCATAGGGTTTGCACCATACCGTGCCACAACAACACCACCAACAACTTCTGCACCTTCTTTATCTAAAATACCTCTACGGGTTGCAGGACCTAAGGACACTTTAGCAACATCTTTAATTTTGATAGATGTATAATCTTCTGAAATCACTACTGCATTTTCGATGTCTGCAATAGATTTTACATAACCCAAACCACGTACCAAATATTCGGCTTGGTTTATTTCCAAAGTTTGAGCGCCAATATCACGATTGCTTTCCTTAACTGCTTTTACAATGTGATGCAAACCAATATTATATTGGCGCATTACCTCTGGGTTTACATCCACTTGATATTCTTGAACATAACCACCAATAGAAGATACCTCGGACACCCCACTTGCCGATGACAAGGCATATTTTACGTAGTAATCCTGAATGCTTCGCAATTCGTGTAAATCCCAACCACCAGTTACATTACCGTTTTCATCGCGGCCTTCTAATGTGTACCAAAATATTTGCCCTAACCCCGTAGCATCTGGACCCAAAGCAGGGTTAACACCTTCTGGGAGCAACCCACTAGGTAAGGAATTGAGCTTTTCGAGAATACGGCTTCTACTCCAATAAAACTCTATATCTTCATCAAAAATGATATAGATACTAGAAAAACCAAACATAGACGAGCTGCGTATGGTTTTAACTCCCGGAATACCCAACAATGAGGTCGTGAGTGGATAGGTAATCTGGTCTTCTATGTCTTGAGGGGAACGACCATCCCATTTGGTAAACACGATTTGTTGATTTTCACCTATATCTGGAATGGCATCTACTGCTACTGGATTACTTGGCAAAAAACCAGTATCCCAGTTAAAAGGTGCATTTGCAATTCCCCATCCTGTAAAAAGAACAAGCAATAATACAGCTACGAGTTTATTCTCTATTAAAAATTTTATGCTTTTGTTTAGCATTGGCTTTGATAATTAAACAGTTAGACATTAGCGTTAGGATAACACCGAATACAGCAAATTATCCTTACGACATTACAGTCATAGGATAACACAGTCTATTGTTTAAAAATCAAATTAAATAAGTCTCATCAAGCTTGTATATTTGCCTGACGACAAGGGGAGGTTTATACGCTTTATAAACGTTGGTGTTCTTATTAAATCCCTCAAAAGAATCTAAATACGCATGTATGAAGGAAACCACAAACTGTTGTTGCTCAAATGAAAGCTGATCTATTGGTAATTTTAATTCATCCTGCCCATTAACTACTGATTGCTCATCGCTACAACAATTCTTTTTGGAAACCGAACAGCTATCTGTCGAAGGATTCTGCATTTCCATACCACAACCCTTAGCTTTTTTAAAGATGGCCATTTCCACTAAAACATCACCGCAATAATGCATATTTACAGTAAATGACATGGTGGAAAAAAACACCAAAAATGCCATAAATACAGATATTACTTTATGCAGCAATTGTTTTATCATAAAACAAAGCTACAAATTTTTATTTTAGAATGTTGTTTTTAACAAATAATTAAAACCCTTCATATTGATGCAATTAAAATTAAAAAAGGCAATAAAAACCATATGTCTGGCAACAAATAATGTCTTACCCTCCCTTTTAAAAGGACGTTACTTAGCCAATTAGGCTAATGTGAATGTTCTATGTAAAATAACATTGCACAAGATATAGCAAGCGCTAAAAAGCTTTTCAATCATGGTTTTTAATTAGTAGATATTTTTAAAAAAATCATTTTTTTAATTTACCATACTTCTGTCCAACAATTGTTTAAATGAAAACTACTCGTTGTAAGTAATTTTTCCAAACATGATATTTGTCATAAAATATATGATATATGAATTTTAATTTTAAAAAATTTAATTCATAACATATTATGAAAAATCAAGTTTTAATTACAGCAGCATTGTTTATAGGTAGTTTTGTTTTATTATCAATGAACATTTCAAAAACTTTTGTTCAAGACCCATGGGAAGTTCCTGCCAAATATGAAAAAATGGAAAACCCCCATGCATCTAATGCTGATGCGGAAAGAATTGGTCGTACATTATATGCCAAACATTGTAAATCCTGTCATGGTTCCAAAGGAAAGGGAGACGGTCCTAAAGCAGAAGGGCTAGAAACTTCGTGTGGAGACTTTACCTCAAGTTCTTTTAAAGAGCAAACCGATGGCTCTCTTTACTATAAAATGGTTTTTGGAAGAGATGAGATGCCTGGATTTGATAAAAAAGTTCCAGATGAACAAGATCGTTGGCTCATTGTTAATTATTTAAGAAGTCTTTAGGCTGTAATCTATTTGAAACTATTTTTAATTAAATATAAACTCAAAAAATTACATCTGTAACTATTAATAAGAATCACTATTAATGGATAAATCATTACGCTATATAAGTATCTCACATATAACAGCCAGCGTCACCCAAAGATCACATTACCAATTTTCAAACGAGCAAATAAGTAGTTTTGTAAATGTCCTGCGAAAAGAATTTAATGATATTTCAGGACTAATGTTATTGGCTACCTGCAATAGAACTGAACTCTATTTTGAGTCTGTTAATACCTCTGCCAACTTAATAAGAGATTTTTTATTAACCTTTAAAGGTCATCAAAGTTCAAGTATAGGCAAAACTCTTTTTAAATTAAGTGATGATACAGAAACTACTGTTAATCATTTATTGCAAGTATCATCAGGATTGGAATCTTCTGTGTTGGGTGATGCAGAGATCATTCATCAAATTAAAAAAGCCCATCAGTTTACAATAGCCCATCATTTACAGGGTTCTTTATTGGAACGTGCTCTACAGGCTGCCTTTAAATGCCATAAGCGCATTAGTAATGAAACCCACTTTAGGGACGGAACTACATCGTTGGCCTATAAGTCTTTGAAAATCATAAAAGATTCTTATGAAAAAGCAGCACTAAAGTCAATGAAAATGCTTTTTGTAGGTGCCGGAGATATTGTTAAGCAATTGTTTAAGTATAACTCTAAATTTAATTTCAAAAATATTTACATCACGAATCGCACTGAGCAAAGAGCGAAGGACTTATCTAAAGATTACCATTGTCATGTATTTGACTGGAACAATCTTTTGGAAAACAAACTTGAGGATTTTGATGTCATTATTAGTGGCATAAGCAATTCTGAGAACCTCATCAAGAAAGTGCCTCAACACAAACAAAAAGTGATGCTCATCGATTTATCTGTGCAGGGCAGTATTGACAGGGCTTTGGCTAATGAAAAGCATATTACATATTATGACCTAGATGCCATAGCCGAAGATCTTAAAGAAGTAAAGGAACAACGCTTTTTA
The DNA here is from genome assembly GCF_022662175.1 of Aestuariivivens marinum. Lineage (GTDB taxonomy): Bacteria > Bacteroidota > Bacteroidia > Flavobacteriales > Flavobacteriaceae > Aestuariivivens > Aestuariivivens marinum. The sequence goes on from NZ_JAKMCR010000002.1 coordinate 389,552, forward strand.
GCCATAGATGAGGTCAATAAAATTATTGCCCATGAACTTTCAGAATACTGCAAGTGGTTACATGAGGCCCCTTTAAGGGAATTACTGGCGGAATATAAAATAAAGGTAGCCAAAAAAGTGAATACCTATTTTGAAGCAGACAAAGAAGAAGAAAAAATTACAGCTGTAACCAATGAGGTGATGAGAAAATTGATGAGCAAACCAGAAACCTTCATGTCATCATTAAAAATGGATAATGTAATTTCTGAACAGGTAACTAAATATTGTATTGAAAACTTAAAATAATCCCATGACTAACTTGGAAGGGGCAATCCTAAACTTTTATTAGGTTGCCCTTTTTTTATTTTAAAAACGCTCTTTATTATTAAAACGCAACGGTTCCCCAGGTTAATGGATCGGCTATTAAGGCTTGCCCAGGCCAATAGGTATGTTGTTCCAAAGGATTGCTTATTTTAAAAGCCATTTTTATATGCATGCCTGCTGATGGGTTTATGCCTAACTTTAAAAAGCTGATTTTAAATTCAATATTGTCATGACCATCCGTGAAAGGAAAAGTATTGGCGGCCCAACCCACAGGTTGTGCTGTGCAATCCTCCCAATAATAATACAGCCCAACTGCAGAACAATTACTGTAGGACGAATGAAACCAGTAGCTCTGGTCACCCCAATTAGGGTCTTCTATGCTGGTGCTAATTAAGACCTCGGCATTATGATTAATGTTATTGGAGTCGGTTAGATTTTTAAAAGCCACATATAAGTTCTCCTTGTCATATTTTAATAATACGGCCACCTCATTAGGGGTTTCCTCCTTTAGGGTCAATTCCTTGGCATCCATCCACTCCTGATCATCCAGTTCACCATCTATAATTACCGAAACCGTAGTGCTCTCCATAAGCCTTAAGGTATTATCTTGTGCCTGAATGGTAATACAAAAACTCGATATTATAAAGAAAACAAACAAAGCCCTCATGAATTTATCTTTAGAACACGACTCTTATTATTATAAAATTATAAATACAAAAACAACAGCTCTTTAGTACTGCAATTTATAATAAATCCATATTCCTTTATATGACAATTATCACCATTTTGCTCATAACAATACATTACATTTGTTTAGTTACCATGTTTACAACCCATTAAAAAAAATAGGTATTGGTTTGGATAATAAGTACTATGCATCCGTATAAAATACATAGGTTTTTTTTAATTGTGGGATTGATGCTATTTTACATAAATTCAGTTCAATCTCAAGACACAACCTATGTAGAAATCCTAGATTTTAATGCTACCAATTCCGTAAGTTGGGTCAACCAAATTCCATCATTAAAAGAAGATAATAAAAAAACTAAAAAAGGCTGGTTCAAACGCTTGCTCCTGGGTAAAAGTGAGATAACCGCCTTGCAAAAACCTGTTGGGGTGATTGGTTTTGACCATGAAGAGGGTATCATCTTCGATCAGGGTCATGGTACGATCTTTATCGCTAAAGACAACAAATTAGAAATTCCAAAATTTTTACGAAAAGAAGCGTCCTATTTCCCCTCATTAGTTGGGGCCTGTATCCTGCCAGACAACCGTATATTATTCACCGATTCCAAACTCAATAAAATTTTTGTTTTTTCAGCAGACCGTAAACAGGTTACAGAACTTAACAATAGTTTAGAGCTTACCCAACCTACCGGTATTGCCTTTAACAAAAGCAACAATCAAATTTGGGTAATAGAAACAGGGGCACATCGTATATCCATTTTAGATATTACGGGCAAACGCATAAAAGCTTTTGGACTACGTGGTCATGGTCCAGGTGAATTTAATTATCCAACGTCTATTTGTATAGGTTCTGATGAAAAAGCGTACATCGTGGATGCTTTAAATTATCGTGTCCAGATTTTTGATACTCATGGCACGTTTATTTTTGAATTTGGTGAAAATGGCAACGGTTCCGGTTTTTTTGCGAGTCCCAAAGGGATTGCTTCCGATAGTTATGGTAACATCTATGTCGTGGATGCCCTATTTCATACCGTTCAAATTTTTGACAATCGGGGCAATTACCTCTATAATTTTGGTGCCCAGGGCCGTGATATCAATCAGTTTTGGATGCCATCGGGCATATTTATAGACAAAAATAATCACATCTATATTGCCGACAGTTATAACTCCAGAGTACAGGTATTTGATTTAAACTATATGGAATGAAACGATTGATTTTTATAATAATTGGCTTAATTATTTTTCCTTTATACCCCATAATGGCACAAGGAAGAGTAGATCAATCACGCCATAATTTATCCGCTTCAGGAAGAGGAAACATTAAATCATTGGACGATTCCAGGGTCTGTATATTTTGCCATACGGCCCATTCTGCAAATCCAAAGGCCCCTCTATGGAATCGCAATAAATCTGGAAGAATATATACTTTATATAACAGTTCTACACTGGATGCCAAACCGGGACAGCCCGATGGCAGTTCCATGTTATGCCTGTCCTGCCATGACGGGACTGTGGCCTTGGGCAATACCTATAAAAACCCCAACAGCATGTCATTTTCCCATAGCATGACCAAGCGGGGTAATTTGGGTACCGATCTGTCCGACGACCATCCCATATCATTTATTTACGATGCATCTCTGGTGGCTACAGATGGCCAACTAAAAGACCCAGTAACTTTAGGTCGTAATGTATTGGATCATAACAGCAAGCTGCAATGTACAGCTTGCCACGATCCGCATAAAGATGTGGATGGCAATTTTTTAAAGCACAGCAACGAATTTTCTGAGCTCTGCTTTACCTGCCATGACACCAACTATTGGAGTAATAGCAGCCATAATACGGCTACAGCCAACTGGAACGGTATTGCTCCAAATCCATGGTCGCATATGGATGCGCCCTATAATTCAGTAATGCAAAATGGCTGTTCCAATTGCCATGATACCCACAATGCCAATGGTAAAGAACGCCTATTGAAACGGGAAGCCGAAGAAGACAACTGTCTGGATTGTCATAATGGTAACACGGCCAAATCCAATATTCAAGCCGATTTGACTAAACCCTACCGTCACGATGTGTATGCCTACACCGGTATTCATGACCCTGTGGAGTCCAATTTTAATAAAACCAAGCATGTAGAATGTGTGGATTGCCACAATGCCCATGCCAGTAATGAATTACCGGCACAGGCCCCTTTTGTAAGTGGTGCCAATGCCAATGTTAAAGGGATTAGCCAGTCGGGTATGGAAATATTTCCTGCTGTAAACGAATATGAAATCTGTTTTAAATGCCATGCCGATAATCCTGTAACGCCACAGCATACCCTACGGTATTTGGGCTCTGCAAATACACGTTTGGATTTCGACCCCAACAACGTCTCTATGCATCCGGTTATACAAGAGGGGAAAAACCCTAATCCAAGAGGTCTTATAGAGCCCTATAACGCCAACAGTAAAATTTATTGTTCGTCCTGTCATGCCAGTGATGGTAAAAATGCACCTGCAGGACCCCATGGCTCTATTTATCCCAGAATTTTAAAGGCCAACTACAATACAGAGATTACGCCGCAATTGGGTAAAAGCTGGCCATCGCTTATACAGGCTAATTTCACCTTGTGTTTTGAGTGTCACGAAATCAATAGTGTAACCAACATCCATACCCAAATCAGTGAGGGCCATTTTATGGAGACTATAGGCTGTAATGCCTGCCATGACCCCCATGGTTATGAAGGCGGTACCTTAAGTGAAAATGCCTATGGTATTAATTTCGACCAAAGCGTGATACAGCCCAACCCTATAAATGGCCGTATGATCGACCTCGATCAAAAGAAATGTTTTATGACCTGCCATGACCCCCGTGGTGTGGTGAATTATACCCATAAAGCCGAAGGCGACGATTACTAACGTCATGGCGAGCCTTTCGACTGCGCTCAAGACAAGCTACACGAAGCCATCCCATGAACAGAACCGTCATTGTGAGCCCTTGTAAAGGGCGTGGCAATCTCATAAACAGGAACTCCAGACAAACAGACTGCCACGTCGCCATTGCATTAGGCTCCTCGCAGTGACCAAATGAAAACGTCATTGTGAGCCCTTATAGAGGGCGTGACAATCTCATGAAAAGGAACTCCACACAAACAGACTGCCACGTCGCCATTGCATTAGGCTCCTCGCAGTGACCAAATGAAAACGTCATTGTGAGCCCTTATAGAGGGCGTGACAATCCCTTGAACAGAAACGTCATTGTGAGCCCTTATAGAGGGCGTGACAATCCCTTGAACAGAAACGTCATTGCGAGCCCTTGAAAAGGGCGTGACAATCCCATGAACAGGAACTCCAGACAAAAAGACTGCCACGTCGCCATTGCCTTGGGCTCCTCGCAGTGACGTCATTGTGAGCCCTTGTAAAGGGCGTGACAATCCCTTGAACAGAAACGTCATTGTGAGCCCTTGTAAAGGGCGTGACAATCCCATGAACAGGAACTCCAAACAAACAGACTGCCACGTCGCCATTGCCTTGGGCTCCTCGCAGTGAAGTCATCACGAGGCACGTAGTAACGAAGTGATCTCCTTATAGTTAGTTCGGTACTCCCAATTAGGAGACTGCTTCGCTCACTGCGCTCGCTCGCAGTGACGTCATGGCAAGCACTTAACAATCTCAAGAGAAAACCTAACGAATCCCCCTACATTTTTTACACCGTTTTAAAGTATAATGTATTGATAATGAATATAATAAAAGACGTTTTTATCCGATTTAATTTCACAAAAAATTAGGAGCCAACTAGAAGAATTGAACAATTTTAAGGCTTATTTAAATTCATTATAAACAACATAATACATTGATTTACAGCATTTTACAAAATTGCTAAAAACAGGTGTTTTTCACAAAAAAAAAGTGTCGCTCTAAGGGCAAACAACAGTGCTTGTATATTACTGTTTTTCAATGTTTTACAGGTGTTTTAAAAAAAGTGTCGCTAAAAATAGCGATAAGCAGGAAACATGATTTTTGTCATGTTTTTTTGTGGGTATGCTGGTTATATTCATAACAATTAATTAACATTTTTTTAATAAATACATGTATATATAAAAAACTTAAATTTAAGTATTATGAAAACAACAAAATCTTTATTTTTAACACTGGCACTTGCATTAACAGGTACATTTGCATTTGCTCAAAACGGTACTATTACTGGATCTGCTCACGATTTTAAAGCTGAAGGTTGGTCTGGAGGTGAAATATGTAAAGTTTGCCATACCCCTCACAACGCTCTTCATAGTGATCAAGGTGCACCATTATGGGACCATTTGGTTACAACTGAAACTTTTACTCCTTATGCAGATACAGGAACTTTAGATGCAACTGTAGGAGTTCCAACTGGTACATCAAAATTATGTTTATCATGTCATGATGGCGTAACGAATGTTGATGCATTTGGTGGAGATGCAGGTACTGGTAATATTTCTACACTTTTTACAGGTACTACTGCAAGTTTAGGGGTAAACTTAACAACACACCATCCTATTTCTTTAACATATAATGCGACTTTAGCGACAACTGATGGTGGTTTGCATAACCCAACAACTACAGATAGTGGAATAACTGCACAAATTGATGATGATATGCTTTTCGGAACAGGAAATGATCAATTGGAATGTGCGTCTTGCCATGATGTTCATAATAACGGACCATCAGGAGTTAGTTTTCTGTTAGTTAAAACTAATGCTGATAGTGCATTATGTTTAACCTGTCATAACAAATAATTATAACTTAGAGTTGAAAAAAAGGCAAATTTTATTTGCCTTTTTTTTTTGCCTTAACAAGTTTTAAAAATTTGGTGTTTATAGATACTTTTAAAGTTCTTAAGTTGACTTTTGTCATACTTTTTGGAATTAGTAATAGGTACCTTTACATAATATGTAACAGCGTAAACTTAAAGTAAAAAAACAGGTTAAAAGTATGAAGACTCCTATTATCTTTTTCAAATATATTATAATTGGCATAAGTATGTTTTTGGTAGTATTTTCTTGTGCACCAAAAATATCCAGTACTAAAGTAACACCCCAAAACAAACCTATTTTTTATCCTAAGTATGCAGATACTGCTCGTATACAATTTTTAAGAGCCTTTAGTAAATCTACAGATATTACACCCAAACAATCGGCATTCAAAGCATCTATATTGGGAGAGGAAATGGTTTTTGAAATTGGAAAACCTTATGGGATTAGCATGGCAAAAGGCAAAATATATATTTGCGATTTAAATAGTAATAAAATAGTCATTTTAGACATTGAAAACAAAACATTTAACTCAATACAACCCACACTAAAAAAAGGTTTTGCACAGGCTATTAATATGTTTGTTGACAGTGAAGGCTTCATCTATTTGGCCAACCCTTTACAACGTGTAATCTCTGTATATGATGTCAATTTTAATTATATTACAGAATTTGGAAAAAAAGTAAATTTTAGACCTGTTGATGTTGCTGTTACAAATGATAAAATTTATGTGGTTGACATTCAAAATAACCGCGTCAACATCTTTGATAAAACCACCAAAGCCTTTTTAAGCTATTTTCCCAATAGTGTGGTCGGCAATGACGACTGGCTATATTCAGCTAGCGCAATAAGTATTTCAAACAATAATATATATATTACTGATACTGGTGATTATTCACTTAAAATCTATTCCCTAAAGGGTGAGTTTATAAAAAAAATGGGGAATATAGGCGACGGTTTAGGTCAGTTTTCAAGGCCCAAAGGCAATGCGGTTGATCAAGACGACAATGTGTATGTATTGGATGCCGCCTTTGAAAATGCCCAGCTGTTTAATAAAAACGGCCAGTTATTGATGTTTTTTGGTGGGCCCTATAAAGGGCCAGGGGATATGTACCTGCCTGCCCAAATTACTATTGATTACGACAATATCCACTATTTTGAACATTTGGTGGATAAACGCTATAAACTATTGTATTTAATACTGGTCACCAACCAGTATGGTCCAGATAAAGTCTCAGTCTATGGCAGAATAGAACTTAAGGAACAATGAAGCAATGGGGCTATTGGTTATAAAATTTAAAACCCCGCAAAGCTCTTAATAGTCTAATTTGGTGAACACCATGACTAAAAAAATATATAATATAGTTTTTAAAGTTCTTGTTTGTACCATAGTTATGATTTCGTGTAGCCCCAAAAGCAGTTATCATTTTAAAAGCTTTTTTTTTGATGGGGTACCAGATCCAATTAATGAAAATTCAATAATTGCTAATATAAATAGTATTGATTCTACAGGATTTAAAAAACGAGATAGTATTTTAGAACAAGCCAAGTCTAAAGAAATTTATCATCCACCTTTTCAGGAAAAAAAGTGTAAGACTTGTCATCAAAAGTATAAGCGTAGTGAATCCATGGCTAATAATAAAGCCTTATGTTATACCTGTCATGACCAATTTGAATACACCTATCAAACTTTACATGGACCTGTGGATTTTGGCCATTGCACCCAATGCCATAACCCCCATAAATCAAAATATGAGGGGCTCTTAACACAAAACGATAACCAACTCTGTTTGGAATGTCACGACCAATCCTATTTACTGCAAACCAGTATCCATAATAGGCTTGATGAGACGCAACAATGTTTAAACTGTCATAACCCCCACGGTGCTAACACCCGATTTTTATTGACCCAGAACAGTTGTTTTGGATGTCATGACAATTATAACAGCAAATTCAATAATGTGCATGGCCCTGTAGCGGCAGGCTTGTGTGTCAATTGCCATGAAGACCATAATTCCAAACAGCCCCATTTACTAACCAATACAACCAATGCCCTGTGCCTAAACTGCCATAACGCCCAAGACCTCAACAAGACAAGTACCCATAAAGAAACCAATACAAAATCGTGTACTACTTGCCATAATCCACATGGAGGTTCTAACCACTATCTCTTAAATAAAACCGCACTGCAATGAGACCGTTAAGAGTGATTATAGTAGGTTTAATGATTATGGGTATAGGTTATGCCCAGGATACAGAGTATCAGCCTGCCTTCTGGAACCTGATGGACCTTAATGGCAAAATAGAACTCTTGGGCACCTATAGAATAGTCAATTCTCAAATTAGTATAACTCGTAATAAGATTGAAAACACCTTCTGGTCCGGTCGATTGGATGTGGATACCCAATCGTATGTCTGGCACCCTAATTTTATGGTCTTAAATGTGGGTGGCACCTATTTCCCGGGTGCCGGGCAAAACAGCTCGTTACTACAACCCGATTTTGCCATAGAGTCCGTGTCCCAACAATTACGATTGAGCACCACAATTTTTAGAAAAAAACAATTGAATTATCGTGCATTTTTTAATTATAGCAATTCTTACTCGAACGCTGAAAACATCAATGAAAATAAAAATTACAATTTTGATTTTGGAGGCAATATCACTTTTAGAAATAAATTTGCACCATTACGATTTAATTATTTAAATTTTGATAGACAGCAAGAGCAAAAATTTTTTAACCGTACCTTTATAAATAAAGGTGATGAGCTTACCTTAAACACTAAAACATCCTTTAGTGATTTTGATAGTCATGATGTAAAATTTTCACATCGAAATTTAACCAATGAGCTTTTAGGGGTATATAAAAACATTTTAAATAGTACAACAATAAATTTAAATGATCGCATTTATTTTGACTCAAAGAAAAGTAAGTTCTTTAGCTCATACATATCATACTTGGATATAACTGGTGTTAATGCATATAAACGCTTCAGTGTAAACGAAAATTTAATATATACCTTACCCAACAATTTTAATTTTACTGGCAGTTTTAATTTTAATAACATAGAACAAAACAGTCAAAAGATTGATAACATTAACTACTCTGGTGTTATAAGACATAAACTCTATGAGAGCGTAGACTCTTATATCGGCTATGAATCCAGAACCATCAAACAAACGGCATTTAATGAAACCTCCAACTTTGTAAGGGCTGGTTTTACCTATACCAAAAAGCTTCCTTTTAAAAGCAATCTAACTTTATCCTATAATTATGCTCTAAACAAACTGGACAGGGACAGTAAACCTATTAATATATCTTATTTTAATGAATCTGTTGTGTTAAGCGACACAGAAGTAACCCTAATACCCTACCCCAATGTCTTAAAAGAGACTATTATAGTAAAGGATATTTCAGGGAGCTTGATTTACCAGGAAAATGTAGATTATATCATTATTGAAAACAACAACTTTTATCAGATACAACGTCTGCCGGGTGGCCTGATCCCCAACAACACCCAGGTGTACCTCGATTTTATAACCCAAAGTTTGGGCAGTTTCAATTACATATCAACAAACCATAGGTTTAGTTCGCAACTCAGTTTCTATAATAATTTGGTCAATGTGTATTACAGGCACTTTAATTTAGATTATAATGATGTTAATGTTACCAATACCAATATTTTAAATTATACCAATCAAAACGTCATTGGGGTACAGCTTCATTATGATGGTATTGAATTGGGTGCCGAAAAGGACCACTATAATTCTACTATTGTACCCTATAAACTCAACGCCTATTTTTTAAATATCAATGGCAGGTTAAATAAAAAGTTAACTTATGTCATTAATGCCAATGTGAGGGATTATGATATGATTGGTGAGGAAGGCAGAACGCAGCTATTTGTGAATGCTTCAGGTAATTTAGCGTATCAGTTTAATCATACTACCAAGTTAATTGGCACGGCAGGTTACCGGAAACAGGAAGGCGAGGGCATTGATCTGGATCTGTTCACCTCCAGGGCCGAATTTTCTACCTCGTTCAATAAATTAACGATAAGCATCTCGGCAGATCTTTACAGAAGACACTATTTGCTTACAGAAGACTATAATTTTAGCGCCATTAACCTAAAAGTCACCAGAATTTTTTAACTTTATACATAACCACTAAAATCATGAAAACCAGTAAAAAAGCAAGGTATTTTAAAGTAAAAGGAACCGTTTTGATGTGTGTATTTTTCATATTTGCATATAATGTGATTGTAGCACAGCAAAGCAGCAATGAAAGTTGTTTGGAATGCCACAAGCGTACGGTAAAAAAAGACATTTTACATGGCCCAACGGCTACCGATTGTACCATTTGCCATGAACCCAATGGTAAGGAGCACCCTGTAGAAGACGTATCGGCATTTAATTATTTTGCCGAAGGTGCAGACCTTTGTTATTCCTGCCATACCGAGATTAAGGAACAATTCGGCTTAAAATACGTACATAAACCTGCCAAAAATGGGGAATGTGCCGAATGCCATGAAGTCCATAGCTCGAACGATCCAAAACTGGTATTTACCCAGGCCCCCGATCTGTGCTTTTTCTGCCATAGTGATTTTGATGATAATCGGGCCACAGCAAAATCGGTACATACCGCATCCTATACAGGAGAGGCCTGTTTACAGTGCCATAGCCCACATGCCTCGAAAGAAAGAAGACTATTGGTAGGCAATAACCGCGAATTGTGCTTAAACTGCCATAATAAAATTCTTAAAAAAGAAGATGGTACGCTCCTCGCAAATATTGAAAAACACCTAAGCGAAAGTACTCATGAACACAGAGCCCTAGGCAGAAGCTGTACCGGTTGTCATAGTCCCCATTTATCTGAAATGGAACGTTTATTAAAAGAGAATTTTACAATAGGCAATTATGTTGAGGGTATAGAAGATAATTTCGCATTATGCTTTCAATGCCATGATACCGACTTATTGAATGTAGAAACCACGACTGTTGGAACTGAATTTAGAGAAGGTGATCATAATTTACATTATCTGCATGTCAACAAGATAAAAGGGCGTAATTGTACAAACTGTCATGATGTGCATGGAGCCAATAACACCAAACTTATTGCCGCAACAGTTAAGTTTGGCCGTTGGGATATGCCCTTAAATTTTATTGAGAACGACAATGGAGGTACCTGCGCCACAGGTTGCCATAAAGAACAAAGCTATGTGCGATAATAAGGATTTGGACATTATTTATTTTCATGATTAAATATGTTTGTTGTATTAAAGACCGGCTTTAAAGCCGGTCTTTTTTAATTGCAAACTTCCAGATATAAATCTTGTTACCAACATACTAGCCGTGAAATAACATAAAAAAGCACTGAAGGATAATCCAACAGCGCTTTTTTAAATTGCTATTAATCTGTGGGTTTACTTTAACAGAACCGCATCTTCCATAATGACTTTATAAAAGTATCCAGCCCCAAAATCTTTATTTATTGCAATAACACCTTCAAAAACAACAACATCGCCCACCGTTAGATTCTCCTGAGTGGTAATCATTAAATCGTAAGCGCCTTCATGGGATGTTCCATCCTGAAAATGTACCCAGTTTTTGCCCATGATACTGGCCGTAAATTTGGTGACTTCGCCAACAATTTTAACTTGTTTTCCAGCATATTGTTGAGCGTTTTCAAACAGGGTGGCAATACGAATGCCGCCTTCAACGGGTTCAATGTTCAATTCTAATTTATTAAGGGTAGGTTTCTTTGCTGGTGAGCCATCTCCTTTTGGTGCATTTGGATCGATTAGGCCATTATCAATATCAATGGCATCGGCACTAGTAATGGCCCCTAAAAAAAGGACAGAATCGAAAGTTCTATTAAGTTCCGTACTATGGAAATTGGGCATGGCCATACCGCCTTTATAATAGTAAATTTCGCCTAATTTGGCTTCAACCTTTGGAACGGCAATCCATTTTTTTTCTTCACCTTCCAGAACATGTAAGTAAGTATAGGAAGACACCTGTATAACTTCCTGTACAATTACTTTTTTGAGTCCACTATCGGCATGTGGGTCCTGTGCCAAGGTATCGACCCCAAATAGAAATAGTACTAAAATAAAAACTGTTTTAAATATTTTCATAGTCTTGTGCTTTCAAGATTAGTTTAGGATTGTCGCATTTTCTATAATAATGCCATACTTGTAGCCTGCTCCAAAATCCTTGTTTAAAGTTACTTTTCCCTCAATGGTAACCACATCCCCAACCTTTACAGTTGAAGTAGAGGTAACAGTAAGGTCAAATTCACCGTCATAGTCTGTACCATCTTGAATATGCAACCAATTAACATTCATAATGGCAGGGTTATATTTTGTAACCTCTCCTCTTAACCTAACCACCTTATTCTTATAGGTTTCCCTATTTTTAAATAATTCGGAAATGCTAATGGTGTTCTCGGTAGCAGCCACATTTACATCCTTTTTTTCAATAACTGGTTTGGTTGCTTGGCCAGGTACTGCTTGTTGATTGGATACCATTGGCAAAGGATGGGGGTTTGTTTTTAATGGTGATTTCACATCCGCTTCGGTGGCGCTTATCTTTTCAATGAAATAAATGGTTTCAAAAGTTTTGCTTAATTCTTTACTCTCAAAATTCTTCATCTCCATGGTTTTACTGTAATAGTAGGTACCCCCCTTTTCAACATTTGTTATGGGTGCCGCAAGCCACTTTTCTTGGTCACCCTCCAATACACGTATATAAGAATATTCCCTTACGTGAAGCACTTCTTGAACTATACCTTTATGGATTTCAGGTTCAGTTGTGGTTTTGGAAGATGATTTATCCTTACAGGATAAAAAAAGTACGAGTACGACCAGTAAATTTAAAGCGATTTTCATTCTATTTTTTTTTTATTATAATTGATTTAAAAGATATAACAAAAATAGCTATAATATAGTATAGAATAGCTGACAAAAGTCATCTATAATCATGGCGCATTATAGTAATTTTGATGCTGAATCATTATAAATTCATCTGACTTATCATGAAAAAATTATTGAAAATAATTTACTCCCCGAGAACAACCCTAGGCCTATTGGTCATTTTTGCAATAGCCTTGGGCGTTGCTACTTTTATTGAAAACTCTTATGATACCATAACTGCAAAATTGTTGATTTACAATGCCAAATGGTTTGAAGTATTAATGCTGTTAATGATCTTTAATTTTATTGGTAGTGTTAAAAGATATCAGTTATTAACCTGGAAACGATTGTCCGGATTTATATTTCATACCGCTTTTATCATCATCATTATTGGTGCAGGTATTACGAGATATATTGGTTTTGAAGGCATGATGCATATTCGTGAAGGTGCCTCGTCCAATTTTATTTACAGCAGTCAAAACTATTTGAATATTAGGGCATCAGACGGCTCTAAGGATTATAATCTTGACAAGGAAATGAACTTAGGCATGATCACTGATAATGCTTTTGAAGTTAAAGTTGAAACCAAACAAAAAGGGGATATTTCAATTCGATATAAAGATTTTATAAGAAACGCCAAGGAGTCTTATGTTGAAGCCGAACAAGGGTTTACAATGCTTGAATTAACCCTTAATGTTGAAGGTCATAAAGACGACATTAAATTGAAAGATGGAGAGGTACAGTATGTCCACAATTTTCCAATTGCCTTTAATAATAATTCAAGGCCGGATGGCTTGGTGATTACAGGTAATGCAGACCAATTATTTATTAATTATGCCGGTGATATTAAAACTTCTCGTATGCCAGATATGGAAGAAGGGCTTATTTCAAAGGACAGCCTTGGTGAATTTACTAAAATGAAGCTATACGAGCCTTTAGGAACTGGAATTGCAGTTGTGCTCACTAAAGTATTACGTAATACCGCTATAACATATGTTGAAGCCGAGGATAATGAAAAACGACCCAATGCATTGGTCTTAGATGTGGAGCACAATGGAAAAACCCAGGAAATCAATGTACTTGGAGGGTCGGGCTACATGGAAAATTATGTAAATGTTCCTTTGGAGGACCTAAGTCTTAAATTAGCCTATGGTGCGAAAAAAATAACCTTACCATTTTCATTGAAACTTAATAAATTTGAGTTGGAACGCTATTCTGGTTCCATGAGTCCTTCTTCATACGCAAGCGAAGTTACGCTTATAGACCCTAATAAAGGCATTACAAAAGACCATCGTATTTTTATGAACAATGTCCTTGATTATGGCGGCTATCGTTTTTTCCAATCTTCATATGATCAAGATGAAAAAGGAACCGTGTTATCTGTAAACCATGATTTTTGGGGGACAATGATCACCTATTTAGGATATGCCTTGATGATTATTGGTTTTATTTGGACTTTATTCAATAAAAACTCAAGATACTGGAGTTTAATGCTAATGATTAGGCAAACGAGAGCACGTAGAAAAGCACTATCTTTTATAGGAATATTTTTTATTGTCTCAGGGTCATTATTTGCACAACAAGCCCACCAAAATCATCAACACGAAGCCAGTCCATATGCGGTAAGTGAAACCCATGCCGATCAATTTGGTGAACTTGTTGTACAGAATTATGAAGGGCGATTTGAACCTATACACACACTGGCTATTGATGTGATGCATAAAATTTCAAGAAAAGACAAGTTTAACATTCCAGAACGGGGAGAATTGAGCTTGATGCAGGTATTCTTGGACATCCCGCTTAACGTTGAATTCTGGAAGAATCAAGATATTATTTACATTAGGGAACAGTCTGTTTCAGATCTTATTGGTATCAATGGCAAATATGCTTCGTTTATAGATTTTTTCGATGAAAAGGGACAGTATAAGCTGGCTACATTTGCAGAAACTGCTTTTAGAAAAGCTGATGCCGAACGCAATAAATTTGATAAGGAATTGATTAAATTGAATGAGCGATTGGAGATCTTTATGATGACCTATCAAGGCAATATGTTGGATATTTTTCCTGTACAAAATTCAGAAAACAACAAATGGGTAAGTTGGGAAGACCCATTAGCACGACAACCTCTAACAGGAAGCATCCGAATCATTAATGATGATCTGCAATTGCCCGAATTGAATTATACCAGTATTATGAGGACCTATTTTTTGGAGTTGATCAATGCTTCTAAAACAGCCAATTATACAAGGGCCAATAAAATACTTGGTTATATTAAAAGCATTCAAAGACAGGATGGAGTCAATTCAGCTATTCCGTCTATTTCAAAAATTAAAAAAGAAATTAGCTATAATAAATCCAACATTTTTAACAATCTTAAAAAAGTATACAGCTTATTAAGTGTCCTATTGCTTCTGCTTACTTTTATTGACAATTTAAGGTCAAAAAGCAATAAGCTACTGACCATTATTTTAAATATTTCTATTTCTATACTTGCACTTGCCTTCTTATACCACACCTATGGTATGGGCATGCGCTGGTACCTGTCTGGTCACGCTCCCTGGAGCAATGGCTATGAAGCTTTAATACTGGTATCCTGGTCCAGTTTACTAGCAGGATTCTGTTTTATGCGGTATTCAAAAATCACTTTGGCCGCAACCGCTCTACTAGCCTTCTTTACCTTAATGACCGCCGGCCATAGTAACTATGATCCTCAGCTAACCAATTTGCAACCGGTATTAAAATCCTATTGGCTCATCATTCATGTGGCTACCTTAACCATAAGTTATGGATTTTTAGGCTTGGGCTTTATTTTAGGGCTTTTTAACATGGGGCTCTATCTGTCCAAAACCACCAAAAATTGGAATCGGGTTTCACTGATGATAAAAGAATTGACCTATATCAATGAAATGAATTTGACCATAGGCTTATTATTGGCCACTGTAGGAACCTTCCTGGGAGGCGTTTGGGCCAATGAATCCTGGGGTCGTTACTGGGGATGGGATGCCAAGGAAACCTGGGCATTGGTCATCACCATAGTTTATACCATCATCCTTCACATGAGATTAGCGCCTAAGATCAAAGGCGAATATATTTTTAATGTGGCTGCTGTATTTGGTTTTGGCTCTGTATTAATGACCTTTTTCGGAGTAAATTATTATTTTACCAAAGGCATGCATTCTTACGCAAGCGGCGATACACCCGTATTTCCTGTCTGGGCATGGATTACCATTTTAACCATCGTTGTTTTTATTGCCGCAGCAGGATTAAAGGAAAGATATTACAGAAAACAGTTTCCGGAATAATTTTTAAGTTTTATATATACATTATGAAAAACCTTGCCCGGCTTGGGCAAGGTTTTTCATTTTGTGTTAGGCCTGGTCATTTCATTTATGATTTATATATCCATTTAAATCGTATTTACAATCTTCTCGTAATTTAAAGTGTGTTTAATTCTTCGAATGGCTTTACTGAAGTACTCTTATGCTTTCTGCTAATATATGAACCTACCCTAAATAAAAAGCCCGCTTTTGCGAGCTCTTCAAATTTTAGGGTACAGGATTAATTTACATTAATGCCCATTATCATTTTTACCAACAGGTCTTACCATTACCGCAATGGCCGGCAGAACCTTCAGCCGAATAAGTAATTGTATTTACCATGGTTCCGCCATTACTATACCAGAGTGGTCTAAAGTAACTCTCACCATCAACATGCCAAGAAGTACCATAAGTTCCTTGTAAATTTGGAGATGCATCACTACCGTTATTAGCATTGTGACACCAGAAACATTGCACATTGCTCCAGCCGTTACCTGAAAGATTTTGACTATTAGAAATATGAGCACCTCTTGTATGACTATCAAATGGAGGCACATCACCCGTTCCTGTAACAGGACCAGCTACAGTATTAGTAATGGTATAATCTGGTTCCATATTACCAGCGGCACCATGACAACTATTGCAAGCTGTTAATGTTCCAACATTCCAAACTGGAGTGGTAATATAAGTTGCTGTTTGTGGGCCAATTGTAGCACTCCATTCAAATGCTCCTGTAGGATTCGTGTCAGGATCCCAAGGATTAGTAGCGAAATCAGCTTCCTGACCCCGATGGGAAGTTCTACCATTACTATGGCAATAAATATTATCACATGTTTTATCTCCATTAAATACTGGAGTATTTCCGTCCTGACCATTTCTTGTAGCCATTCCATTTGGATCAAAGACAATATTTATGGTCCCATTTGGATGGGTTCCGCCTTCGTTGGCCCCTCCACTACCATGTCCGAAATGGCATGTGTTACAAGCATAGCCATACCTATCCTTATGTGTGACATGAACAGCTGATGTAAATGTGGGTGCATTGGTTTCATGGCATGAGTTACAACCACCGCCAGATGGCGAGAAATTGGAGCTGTGCGGATGACAAACGGTACAGTTTTGACCAGGTATACCCGCACCCTGACTGGTATGATTTTGATCGCTGGCAGTACCGGTGTTATTGAAATGCGTGGTTGTTGTATGGCATACTTCACAAACACCATCATAGGTTGCATTGCCATCAGCAAAAGAATTAGTACTCGTTTCGGCTGTAAAGATTACCGGTTTATCACCACTATTAGGTGTTGTTATGGTATTTCGTACCATGTAAATATTGCCTTTATTAGTATTATGTGGCTGGTGGCAATCCAGACAATCCATACCGTTGTGTGTACCATATGTATGACAATCTGTACATAATGAAGCGTCGTTGGTAGTTCTTAAAAGATTTCCATTTGCTGCCAATCCTAAAGATCCCGTCACGTCGTGTACACCATGACAACTTGAACACTCTACATTACCGCTTACCAATTGGGTGTTTGATGGTGCCGCATTGAATCGTGAATCCCCTCCATTATAAGCAACACCAACAGGGTGGGATCCTCTATTGGTAGAGGGGGAATCATTGTATATCCCCACATTTCTAGCAGAGTGACAGTCCTTACACATGGCATCTCCCACATTACTGGCTCTCAAATGCGGTGAGGCTGCTGAAGTATTGTGCTGGTCGTGGCATGTAGAACAAATAATTTGACCTGAAATAACCCGCATGGCCATTTGCGAATTACTCGGTACATTGGTTTCCTTTGAGGCATTTACCGCATTGACATTCCATGCATGGGAATCGCCCGTAGCAGGAAAAGTATTGATATTATCTGCCGCCGTAAATGGTTTTGCACTGGCCGCACCGGTAGAAGTATGACAGCTCTGACATAAATTATCATTTCCTGCGATACTGGTCAAACTCATACCTGGAGCACTATGGGTAATATGGCATGAGTTACAGTTATAATAGGTATGATTTGTTGCGATAGAGATAACTACAGTCTTAGAACCTGCTGCACTGGTACCACAAGTATTTGTAGCAGTAACAGTGATATCAGCAGCAGCTTGAGCTGGTCCCGTATCAACAATGATCTGGCTTGTTCCCTGTCCGGCAGTAATCGTAAATCCGGAAGGCACCACCCATGTGAATGATGTTGCTCCACTAGCTGAGGCCGAATATTTAAAACCAGTACTGTTTTGCGGGACTGTGGCGTTACCAGAAATACTGGGTGTTGGTGGAATATCATTAACATCAATGATTATTGAATACCCGATACTGGAGTAGCCGGTAGTTGAGTTCTTTACCTTCAAGGTCCCATAATATTTGGCTTTTGGAGCTGTTGCAGGAACTGTTATTGGTATTGGACTTACAGGTAAAGTGGCATCAACAACATTTGTAAAACCTGCGGCCAATGCCGAACTTGTAAACGTAATACTATATAGATCAGGATCATCGGTCGTTGCCGTATAAGGTAAATTTGCCGTTGTGGTTCCTTTACAGATTTGTGAAATGGTTCCTAATGTAATGGTCGGTGGACTTGCGGCAGTTGAAGAGGTTACTGCAAGTATCGAAGCTGTACTGGTACCGCAAACATTAGAGGCAGTAACAGTAATATTTCCATTTTCTCCATTAGCTCCAGAAGTCACAGAAATGGAAGTCGTTCCTTGTCCCGAGTTAATCGTCCATCCTGAAGGTACTGTCCAGGTATAAGTAGTTGCATAGGTAACAGCCGTAATACTATATGTGTAACCTGATGTATTGGGCGTCGTATCCGGTTGCCCTGAAATGGCTCCCGGTGTATCTGGTACTGGCGTCACCAATACTCTAACCGTGTTTGAGGCTTGATCTTGTGTGGCATTTGTCTGCCCACAGCCATTATCTGAAGCGTATCCCACACAGAAATAATAACGATTACCAGCTGCAGCACTTGAATTATCAGGGGTATAAGTATCGGAAGTGGCACCAGACAATAGGGTTGCGGAACCTATATTATTGCTGTTGCTGGTATTATAATACCATTGATATTGTACGGTGGGTGTACCTGACCCACCAGAAGTACTCACGGTGGCTGTTAATGTGTTAGCAGGGTCGCCTACACACAGATCTTGAAAAGCAGTTGGAGCAACAGCGGTTGATATTGGGCAATCAATTGCTTCGGAAGTTACAGCTAAAGTTGTAGTCGGGCTATTGCCACAACTATTTCCCGCATAAACCGTGACATCACCATTTTGACCCGCAGTTCCGGAAGTCACCGATATCGAGTTGGTATTCTGCCCTGAATTAATGGTCCATCCCGCAGGGACATTCCAGGTATAAAAAGTTGCATTGGGAACTTCGGTAACACTGTAAACTAACCCACTTGTACTTTCAGGGACAGTTGTTGAACCACTGATAGCTCCAGGTTGTGCAGGAGCTGGAGGATTTACGGTTACCTGAACGGCATTGGAAGCCAGGGTTTGGTCGGCATTGGTTTGTCCGCAACCATTGTCCGTGGCATAACCCACACAAAAATACCATCGATCACCAAGGGTTGATGCATCGGTTGGGGGTGTATAAGTAGCCGCAGTTGCCCCGGATATTAGTGTTGCCGTTCCTACAGTATTGCTGTTACTTGAATTGTAGTACCATTGGTATAAAAGCGTTGGTGTTCCTGAACCTCCCGAAGTCGTGACGTTGGCTGTTAATTGACTTGCGACATCATCCTGACATAGGGTCTGAGCACCCGATGGACTTACCGAGGTGGATTGAGGACAATTCGATGCCACCGTTATACTCACTGCCAGTGAGGATGCAGGGCTCGTCCCGCAGCTGTTTTCGGCCGTGACCGTGATGTCACCATCCTGACCTTCAGTTCCGGAAGTAACGGATATTGACGTGGTCCCCTGTCCGGAATCTATGGTCCATCCCGTTGGTACGGTCCAGTTATAAGTGGTCGCATCAGGAACCGCAGAAATGCTGTAATTTAAACCCGATGTGGAAGGATCAACTGGTGTTGGTCCGGAAATGGCCCCGGGTTGCGAAGGTGCAGGCGGATTTACCGTAACCTGCACTGCATTGGATGCCAAAGATTGGTCTGCATTGGTTTGCGAACAATTGTTATCCGTAGCATAACCCACACAAAAATACCAGCGGTCACCAATTTCGGCGGCTGTGGTCAACGGTGAATATGTTGCACTGATTGCACCTGCAATCAAGGTCGCTCCGGAAACCGTATTGCTGTTGGTTGTATTGTAATACCATTGGTACTGAATAGTTGGCGTTCCAGAACCTCCAGAAGTTGTTACATTTGCTGTAAGCAGACCTGAAGCGTCTCCTTGACAAAGGGTTTGTGTAGCGGTTGGAATTACTGAAGTTGATGCAGGACAATTTGAAGCTGCAACAGTATAAGTTACAGTAACATATCCATTAGCTCCAGATCCAGGAGTGGTGTTTTTTGTACCACCACCACCACCACCATAAATTGAACCATTTCCACCAGTTTTCGCTCCTTCACCACCGTCACCACCATTATTAGCAGTTCCGGTACCTCCAGTTGTTCCAGTAGCATTACCTCCAGGTCCAGTTGAGCCCGCACCGCCGCCGCCACCGCCGCCATTTCCACCCTGAGCACTTGAACCAGCTGCTCCGTTTCCTCCATTATATGTGACATCTCCTGTTCCACCACTCCCACCACTAGCACCTGCTATTCCAGTAGCACCTACTCCTCCAGGTGCATTTACAGTTCCTCCATCAAAACTTGACGATCCACCGCTGTTACCCGGAGCTCCCCCTGCACCTACTATTACAGTATAACTACCAGAAACACCAGATAAAACACTTCTTGCATAAGAACCGCCACCGCCGCCACCGCCATTAGGTTGAGTTCCTCCACCTCCAGCTCCCCAGCATTCCACTGTTATTTCAGTGACTCCGGGGGGAACAGTAAATGTGCCATCTGAGGTAAATGTTTCTGTGGTTTGCGCATAAGACATTTGAACTAAAACAAATAAGAAAGTGAATAATCCAAGGTTAAATTTCAACAGTTTTATATAGTGCTTATTTGTTTTCATATGTTCAATCTTTTAAGACCAGCTTTTCCTGTTCTGCAAAATTTCCAGCATTGATATATACAATATAAATTCCCTTGTCAAAACTTTCAATACTGACAGGTATATACATACTGCCATCATATTGTGTTAAATAATTTGGATCGAAGACCTCTGCATAAATACTTTGTCCGGAAGTACTGTTAATGAGTATACTGATGTTGGAAGTTATTGGTATCAATGGAGTAATTTTGATAGTAAATTGTCCATAGGATGGGTTGGGATAAATCATAACAACATCGGTCTCTATATTGCTGCCTACATTTACTACTTTACTCACCTGGAGCGTACCACAATTATCATTTATGGCCGTATAAATGACCGTATAATTCCCTTTTTTACTATAGGTATGGATGGGGTTCTCCTCCGTGGAAGTGGTTTTATCTCCAAATTCCCAATAATGCGCATCGGCTTCAGTGGCGTTGCTGACAAACTGCACTTCAAACCGATTGACATCATAGTAAAAGTCAGAATTTACAAATGAATGTAACGTTACATTAACATAATCGGTAGCTGTACAGCCCTCAGCATTACTCACCGTAACACTATAAGTTCCTTCTGAGGTAACTTCAAGTGTTCTGCCGGTGCTTCCGTCGTTCCACAGGTAACTATCGAATAGTCCGGCATCCAGTGTATAGGTCGAGTCTCCTTCACAAATAGCAATATCAGGCCCTAAATCAAGTGCGGGCTCCGGTGCTTCCGTTACCTCAACTGAACCTGAAAATGTCCCTGGATTATTTAAACCATCTGTCAATGAGCTTAACTCATAAATCCCAGGAGTTGATGTTATTAATTGATAAAGGGGTTCATTCGTTGTAATTTCTCCAACGGAATTGCCATCAATGGTATAACCAAATGTCCAAGGTGGTGTGCCAGTAAATGAAATTGGAATTGTTGCAGTTTTACCCTTACAAATAGTTTGGGTGGCGGTTTCAATGGTCGCTGTTGCTGGTTCAAGAATATTGCCGAAAACAATTTCAGGATAACCCTTACTTATGTTACTTGAACAATTAACATCGGTTACTTGAACAACCTCATAGGTACCTTCCATCGATGCCGACAAAAGATAGGGATTCTGATCGGTTGTGATGGAGACCGGGTTTTTGTCATCAATTTCATAAGTAAAGGTCCAGGGTCCTGTCCCGGTAAAGGCGATGGTTAACTCCGTCGACTCTCCTTCACGAATAATGATCCTGTCATTGCCATTGGTAATTTCTGCGGTAGGTAATGGATTTACAACCACCTCTACCAGGCCATTAATTACCGAACCACTGCAACCATCATCATTGACGGAGGTTATTTCATATAATCCGGAAATATCTGGAATAAGGGAATAGGTATATTCTGTTGTAACTACCTCAATTGGAGCTTGGTTGTCAATAGTATACGTAAATTTAAACGGAGGGGTTCCGGTTAATGTAATAGCAATACCCAAACCATCATTGAAACAGGTATCTAAGTTGGTATCACTTACTGCAACTGTAGGCGCACTTGACTGGGTTACCATAGCCCCCCCGGTAAAGCAATCTGTAGAGGCTGCACTACCATCGGTTAAGGCAGTAATTTCATACCAACCAGGACCAGCTGTCAGCATATACGGATTTTCACTCGTTGTGATCTGAGAGGGGTTTTCTCCGTCTATGGTATATGTAAAAGTCCAGGGAGCTATTCCTGTAAAGTGAACTTCCAATTCAGCTGAATCCGAACAGGTAGTGATATCTGCTGATTTAATAATTGCTGTTGGTGTTGGCATGTTGATTTCAAACACATCAAGGCTCGCCTTATCCATGGATGACACGATTAATTTATGGTCTGTAGTGAACAGAATATCTACAGGAAGATCAAACTCCCCGGAACCATAACCCCATTGACCTATATTCGTTAAAAAATTTCCGGATTCATCATACACACTTATACGCGCCAGATAAGGATCTATAGCGTAAATATTTCCACATGGACCAACAGCAATTCCTTGAATTCTGTGATTTTGCCCTTCTAACCTACCAAAACATCCAAATTGATTTAGCAAGGTTCCGTTTAAATCAAATGTATATATTGAGGTATTGGGTCCATAATTTCGTACTGCCCACCCCCCATTTTGGTTACAATAGGTATCTGTTTCAGGCCCTATACCGCCATGTTCTGAAACCACTAACCTATTATTCTTTTCATCGAAAGCAATTCCCGTTGGAAATGTGAAATTTGGATCTGAAAATTGAAGTACGGTGTTACCAGACACATTCAGCCCTAATACTTCCTTAGCTTCACTGTCTGTAACATACAATATGTTTTTAAATCCAAAAGTCATTGAATTGGGTAATTTTGTGCCTGAATGGAACAAAGATTTACTGCCATCATATTTTAAATGATAAATATTTCCAGTAATCTCATCCCCAACAAAGAGTTGTCCTTTTTTATTTACGGCAATTGAAATAGGATTAAAATCGGTAGCTATTATGCTTTTATATACTCCACTACCATCATAAATAATAATACTTTTTTTGTCAACATCTATAACATAGATGTAATCATTAGAATCAATAGCCATCCTGCCGGGTGCATCAATACCATAGCTAATTAGTTGTGAAGGGACATAATCATCTTGAGTGTTTTGTGAATTTAAAGACAGTACAAAACACATAAAAAGATTACAAAATAGAATATGTTTTACAATGGAAAGCATTGACGATAAATAACCAATTTCAAATATATAATTTGATATCTGTTAATTCTATGACATAAGTCAGCTAATTCATTAATTTTTAAGTCATAATACCCCTACATATACTTAGTTAACTCCTCAAGTATAATTGTAAATTGGGACTGAAAAAAATTGATTTCATGTTCATCAATCCGATAACAGATTAATACTGTTTAAACAATGCTTATATTTTCAATTTTTTAACAAAATAAGCTACTATCAAAAAATGACAAAAGGCAAGAGAGATTAGGAACGCTGTAATATGCAAGGTTATATAATGAAAAGGATAACCCATATATTTTATACCCAAAAAATCTTGAAAAAACACGCAAGGGTATAAAATGGAAACTAACAATCATTTATTAAAAATTATAAGCTATATTTTAAACTCTTTTTTTTAATAAAAACCCTAATAATATTGATGAAATTAAGCAAGAAAAAGTGTAGTGCAATTAGGCATATGTCATTTCTTCTAAATATACGGCTTATGGGATTTACAAAGCCATCCCTTTGATTAAATTTTCAGTTACATTTAACAGGAATAACTTGAAAAACAAAAAGCAACTTATTGACAATTAATAAGTTGCTTTTAATTAAAGTGACCTCGACAGGATTCAAACCTGTAACCTTCTGAGCCGTAATCAGATGCGCTATTCAGTTGCGCCACGAGGCCGTTTTGAGGGTGCAAATATAGTATTTTTATTAAAACTTAGCCAAAATATTCAATTCAATTTTCAATTCACTATTTTTGATCTATGGATAAACTAATACTACAAGAAAAATACGGCCATATCTTGGACGAAAACCTAATAGGTGAGATCTCACAGATAGGCATGTTTAAAACTTATAAGAAAAATGATATTATCATAGACATTGGTCAACCTCTGAAATTTATTCCGCTTTTAATATCGGGTAATATTAAAATTTTAAGGGAAGATAATGAGGGCAATGAGTTGCTTATTTACTTTTTGGAGGCTGGCGAAACTTGTACCATGTCCCTAACATGCTGCATGGGAACAACTAAAAGTAAAATTCGTGCCGTAGCAGAAAAAGACTCCAGTTTGGTTATGATACCTGTTCAAAACATGCTCCAATGGTTCCATAATAACATGAGCTGGAGAACCTATATTTTGGAGAGTTATCAGGAACGCTTTGATGAAATGCTGGATACAATTGATAATATAGCATTTATGAAAATGGATGAGCGACTGAACAAGTACCTTGTTGAAAAAACAAAACTTCATGGTTCAAACACCATTAATGTAAAGCACCAAGACATAGCTGAAGATTTACATACCTCACGGGTAGTTATTTCTAGGTTGCTAAAACAATTGGAAAATGAAGAGAAAATAAAATTAAGCAGAAACAAAATTGAAGTGTTATAAGGGTAAGTAACTTTTGTAACATAACCAACCTAGATGTAAAATTATTTTCGCATCATATAAACACTAAAACTTAATGGAACACTTATTAAATCCCTGGCCATGGTATGTATCTGGCCCACTAATAGCATTGGTAATGGCTTTATTGCTTTACTTTGGTAAAACCTTTGGCATGTCGTCTAACCTTCAAACCTTTTGTACTATGGCAGGAGCCGGAAAATTTTCTAATTTTTTTAAGATGAATTGGAAGGAACAGTCGTGGAATTTAATTGTAGTGGCTGGCGCCATTATTGGTGGATTTATTGCCACACAATATCTATCCAACGATAGTATTACGGAATTAAACCCTACTACAATTAAAGAACTTAACAGCATGGGCTTTTCTAATTCTGGATCTACTTTGGTGCCTAATGAAATGTATGGTACTGAAGCCATAAATTCTACTAAAGGACTTTTATTGTTGATTGTAGGTGGTTTATTGGTTGGTTTTGGCACACGATATGCTGGAGGGTGTACTTCTGGACATGCCATAACTGGTTTAAGCAGTTTACAAAAACCTTCACTTATTGCCGTAATTGGTTTTTTTATTGGAGGATTGCTCATGGCTAATTTTATATTACCCCTAATTTTTTAAGTATGAAATATTTAAAATTTTTATTGGTTGGTATATTCTTCGGAATTGTTTTAGTAAAATCGGAAGTTGTTTCCTGGTATCGTATCTATGAAATGTTTAGGTTTCAATCCATTCACATGTATGGTATTATAGGAACAGCCATAATTTCCGGAATAGTGTTCTTGCAAATTTCTAAAAGAGGCTATATTAAGAATATTGAAGGCGCAGAAATTTATGTTCCCAAAAAAGAAAATGGGCTTATTAAAAACATTGTAGGGGGTAGTATTTTTGGTTTAGGATGGGCCCTTATGGGAGCTTGCCCAGGCCCCATGTACATATTAGTGGGGACAGGTGTTTATAGTATGCTAATTGTTATAGCTGCTGCTATTTTGGGCACCTTTATTTATGGTTTATTAAAGGACAAACTACCGCATTAAATGGATAACCTCCAACTTTTAGGATACTTAGGAGCCCTTATTGTGGGGTTAATATTAGGCTTAATAGGTGGTGGCGGCTCTATACTAACCGTACCCCTATTGGTTTATCTATTAGGTTACAATCCTGTTGTAGCAACAGCCTATTCCTTATTTGTGGTTGGAACTTCTTCATTGGTTGGAACCTTTCAGAAATACAAAAAAGGATTAGTGGATTTTAAAACGGGATTAGCTTTTTCATTTCCTTCGTTTTTAGCGGTTTATCTTTCACGAAGATATTTGGTTCATGATATCCCTGAAACACTTTTTAGCCTAGCCGATTACGTGATAACGAAAGACATTGCCATTATGGTATTTTTCTCCATTATTATGTTGCTGGCTTCAATTTCAATGATCAAAAACTCGAAAAACAATGTCTCAACACACCACAAGCAACCTTACTATAAAACATTTATTCAAGGAATTGTGATAGGTACTATTACAGGTATTATTGGTGCAGGTGGTGGTTTTTTGTATGTCCCCGCTTTAGTTCTTTGGGCCAATATTCCTATGAAAAAAGCTGTAGGAACCTCTTTGGTTATTGTTGCCATAAACTCTCTTATAGGTTTTATAGGGGATGTGCTAACCATAGAAATAGAATGGGTTTTTCTTCTTACTTTTACATTTATATCGATTATTGGTATAGTTTTGGGTGTTTTCCTATCCAAATTTATTAGTGGAGGAAAACTGAAAAAGGGCTTTGGAGTCTTTACGCTGCTTATGGCTATCTATATTATTTATAAAGAGATAAGCTAATTTCAATAGATTTATTGTTTGTGACATAAGTCACAAATCATTTTAATAAAGTCAATTATTTTTGTACAACAAAAATTACAACATTTTTTACCACACAAAATAGCATAGTTATGAAAATAGAACAAATATATACGGGATGTCTTGCTCAAGGTGCGTACTATATAGAATCTGATGGAGAAGTTGCAATAATTGATCCTCTTCGTGAAACGCAACAGTATGTAGATAGGGCCAATAAGGAAAATGCTAAAATAAAATATATTTTTGAAACCCACTTCCATGCCGATTTTGTTTCTGGGCACATAGATTTAGCCAAAAAAACAGGTGCTACAATTATTTACGGCCCTGGAGCAAAAACCAATTACGATATTCATGAAGCTAAGGATAATGAAATCTTCAAATTGGGCAAGGTAAGTATTAAAGTATTGCATACCCCTGGTCACACCCTGGAATCTTCGACGTTTTTATTATTGGATGAAAATGGAAAGGAACACGCTATTTTTTCTGGAGACACCCTGTTTTTAGGTGATGTTGGTCGTCCTGATCTAGCCATTAAATCCAATTTAACCAAGGAAGATTTAGCCGGTATGTTATACGATTCTTTGCGTAATAAAATAATGCCCTTACCCGACGATACTATTGTATATCCAGCCCATGGTGCCGGTTCGGCATGTGGTAAAAATTTAAGTAAAGAAACCGTTGGGGTTTTAGGTGAACAAAAGAAGACAAACTATGCCCTGCGTGCCAATATGACCCGAGAGGAATTTATAGAAGAAGTTTTGGACGGTATTGCTCCCCCACCCCAATACTTTGCCAAAAATGCTATGATGAACAAATCTGGATATGATGAATTTGAAACGGTATTAAAAAAAGGAGACAATCCTTTGTCACCTGAAGATTTTGAAAGCATTGCCAATCAAGAAGATGCATTGGTCCTAGATGTTAGGCACGAAAATGATTTTGTGAAAGCGCATATTCCCAACTCCATTTTTATAGGATTACATGGTGGTTTTGCGCCATGGGTAGGAGCATTGATAACCGATTTAAAACAACCCATTTTATTGGTAACGCCTGAAGGGAAGGAAAAAGAAACGGTTACCCGTTTATCACGTGTAGGATACGATAATACCTTAGGCTATCTTGAAGGCGGTATAAAAGCTTGGGAAAATGCCGGTAAGGACATTGAAGGCATCGAATCTATTTCTGCCAATGAGTATGAAAATAGAATGAAAAGAGAGGTAATAGCCACACTGGACGTTAGAAAAGATGGTGAATACAAATCAGAACATTTAGAAGGAGACCATGTGCAACATTTTGCTTTAGATTATATTAATGACAATATGAATACTATTGCCAAAAATAAAACGTACTATGTGCATTGCGCTGGTGGTTACCGTTCTGTTATAGCGTCATCCATACTAAAAGCAAGAGGCTTCGATGTTATTGATATAGCAGGTGGTTATGCAGCACTAAAAAGCACCGATTTACCAAAAACCAATTATGTTTGTCCGTCAACATTGTAAGGTTTTTTATAATGAAATCATATTTTAAATAAGAGAAATTTTTAAATTCAATATTATGACAAAAAACATGGGAGCCACCGATAAAACCATAAGGGTTTTAGTGGCAATAGGTATTTTTCTGCTTTACTTCTTTAATGTAATTGAAGGTACATTGGCATATATTTTAATGGCTTTAGCTATTATTTTTGTATTGACCAGTTTGGTTAGTTTTTGTCCGTTATACAAACCGTTTAACATAAACACTGGGAAGCATAAAAAATGAAAGCAACCCTAGAAGTTCAAAACTTAAAATGTGGTGGCTGTGCTAGCACCATAGAAAAGCGACTAAGTGGTTTAGAACACATTACAGAGGTATTGGTTAACACAAATGATTTTACGGTTACCTTTTTATATCAAGATGAAACCAACCTCACCCAAGCAAAAGAACTTTTGGCTAAATTAGGATATCCCGTAGTTGGAGAAAAAAATGCACTAACAACAAAGGCTAAATCTTTTGTAAGCTGTGCCGCGGGAAGAATGACTAAATAAAAAAAGTGCTTTAAAGCACTTTTTTTATTATACAATCTCCGCACTTAAACCAGCATCCAAGAGCATGGTGCAACGCGGTTTTAAATCGTCGTAAGGTCCAGTTTTAACTGTACATTTACCCTTATAATGTACTATAATAGAACATTGTTCGGCCTGTTCTGCAGTATGTTCGCAGGCATAGATTAATGTATCAATAACATGGTCGAAAGTATTAACATCGTCATTGTACAACACAATTTCATTTTGTGCAACCACTTCTTCTTCAAGTAATAGCTCCTCTGATACTTTTTCTTTTGAGCCCATAGTATTAACTTTTGCAATTTACTTGCACTAATTTAAAAATTTTAACGAAACCCAATTATTCCGTTCTAGTTTTTCTTCAAATTTTAACAAATGGGTTTCACATTCTTTTTGTATTACAGGAATATCTTCATTGTAAAATCCACTTAAAAGCAACATCCCGTTTGGATTTAAACAAGACACATACGTTGCCATGTCCTGAAGCAGAATATTTCTATTGATATTGGCAATAATAATATCGTAGCTTTTATTGCTTAAAACAGAAGCATCGCCTTCAATCACCGTGATATGGTCACAATCATTGCGCACTACATTTTCTAAACTATTCAAATAACACCAATTATCGTAATCGACGGCATCAATAGGCTTAGCGCCCTTTAATTCGGCCAAAATAGCCAAAACTCCGGTACCACAACCCATATCCAATACCGATTTATCCTTAAAATCATTATTCAATATATGTTGGATCATCATGTGGGTAGTTTCGTGGTGCCCAGTGCCAAAACTCATTTTAGGTTCTATAATAATATCATATTGCGTATCTGGCTTCTCATGGAATGGTGCACGGACCGAACATACGTTGTCTACTATAATGGGATTGAAGTTTTTCTCCCACTCCGCATTCCAATTGGTCTGCTCAATTTCTTCAAAGGTGTAGCTAATTTTAAATTCATCGGATTTTAAAATTTGGATATCGTCTAAAATCGCCTCATGCCACTCCTCCTTTTGAATATAAGCCGTAACACCTTCATCTGTTTCAACAAAACTTTCAAAACCGGCATATCCCAATTCCGCGATAAGAATGTCTACTGCTGGTTGCAAAGGGCTTACTTTAAATTGATAGCCTATGTAAGTTGTATTGGACATCTATGTTTTCGTAAGATCGGTATGCTTTAAAAACCTTCTAATTTAAAACGCATTTACAATTGCATAGAAATCTTCAGCATTAAGAGAAGCCCCTCCTATTAATCCACCATCAACATCGGGGTTAGAAAATATTTCCTTGGCATTGCTAGGTTTACAGCTACCACCATATAAAATGGAAACCAAATTGGCCACATCGCTTCCGTATTTATCTTCCAAGGTCTGTCTTATAAAGGCATGCATATCCTGGGCTTGTTCTGGGGTTGCCGTTTCCCCTGTGCCAATGGCCCAAACAGGCTCATAAGCTAATATAATGTTTTGAAATGAAGAAGCCTCTAAATGAAATAATGCTTTCCTTATTTGGCTTTCAACTATATTTTGGTGGTTACCAGATTTCCTATCCGCTAATTGCTCTCCAAAACAAAAAATAATTTGCATCCCTTTTTCTAAGGCTGCATCTACTTTTTTCGCCAAAGATTCATCGGTTTCGTTAAAATATTCCCGACGTTCGCTATGTCCCAAAATAACAGTATTAATACCAACGCTTTTTAACATATTGGCACTAACCTCACCAGTATATGCTCCACTTTCTGCGAAATGCATATTTTGTGCTATAACTTCTATATTGCTTTGCTTTAAAGTTTCGAAAGCTTGGTAGAGGTTCGTAAAAGCAGGTGCAATCATAACTTCAGCATTCGAGGTTTGGGTTTGCTTTTGCAAGTCGGTTAATAACGCTTGGGTTTGTGCCAAATCGTTATTCATTTTCCAGTTTCCGGCAACAATTTGTCTTCTCATAAGTCTGAACTTAAACTCCTTTTGAAAAAGGTATTTTTGTTTATATTGATTAATAATTCCACAAAAATACTATTTTTTTAAGGCCTTTACCAACTTATGGTCATCTGCTTTTACTGCTTTAAACAATTCTATATTTCCTGCTTTATTTATTACCATATATCTTGGAATCCAATCGATTTTTACAAAATCTGCAAACGGACACTTTTTTCCTGAGGCCATATAATAATGCTCCCCATCGACTTGATATCTAGCTATTCCCTTTTTCCAAGCGGCTTCGCCCCTATCTAAGGATAAAAAAATGTAGACCACATCCTGATATTGCGATTGCAAGGACTTAACCTTAGGCAAACCTTCCAAACAATCCCCGCACCAAGACGCCCAAATATCAATTAAAATGGTTTTTCCCTTATGGGTTTCTAAAATAGATTTTAAATCAATTGTTTCGCCCTGTAATGTGGTAAACGTATCACTTAAAGCCGCTTCACTAAATTGTTTAGGGCTTTCATTGACATTACAACTAAAAAGACTAATTAATAAAATGAGTAGGTAGTTCATTTTCTTCATATTTTTAACTAATGTATTACTGTAATTTAACTTTTGGATCCAACCAAACGTATATTATGTCGACTAAAATATTAATCATTACAAATAAAGTTGCAATTACTAAAACTGAACCCATAATAACGGGCAAATCTAAGGTGTTAAGGGCATTTACAATTTCCTTTCCCAAACCATTCCAGCCAAAAATATATTCTACAAAAACAGCACCGGCCAACATGGAGGCAAACCATCCTGAAATAGCTGTAACGACAGGGTTTAAAGCATTCTTTACCGCATGGCGCTTAATGATTTGAAATTCGCTTAATCCTTTGGCTCGGGCCGTACGAATATAATCCTGGTTAAAAACTTCTAACAAAGAATTCCGCATTAATTGAATAACCACTGCTAAAGGACGAATACCTAAAACGATGGCCGGCAATATTAAGTTTTTCCATTTAATATGCATGGCCTCACCAAAATCATCAAGCTCATACAAACTACCTGTCATTTCTAAATTGGTATACTCATGCAAAACATAACCAAATAACCAAGCAAACAAAATAGCACTAAAAAAAGATGGTACGCTCATCCCCAGAGTACTAAACACCTGAATAACCCTATCCAACCACCTATCCTTGTATAAGGCTGAAACAATGCCAAGCAATATTCCAACAATAATAGCTATGATGATAGCCGAAACTGCTAAAACAAATGTATTGGGTAAAGTTTCGGTCAATACCTGGGTTACTTTTTTACCCTGTTTAGCAAAAGATTCGCGTAAATAAGGGGTTTTAAGGGCAATGGTTGTATTTCCAAAAGATAACAACTCAACAGCATTATATTTGCCTTGGCTTAAAAACGTATAATCTTCGGGTTTTTGAGAGTGGAATGAAAGTGGCGACAGGTCATTTAAATAATATAAATACTGAGTCCCCAATGGTTTGTCGAATCCATATTTTTGTTTTACCAATATCAGTTGTTCACTATCTTCGTTTTGACCGAGCATCATTTGAGCTGGGTCTCCCGGAAGCACATTAAACAAAAAGAAAATAACGGTAACGACTCCCCATAATGTGAGTAAGGCGTAAGTGGTTTTATTTAGGAAATAGTGTATCAGTGTTCAGTGTTCAGTGTTCAGTGTTCAGTGTTCAGTGTTCAGTAAGAGTTTTATTTATATTTTACAACCAAATTTATCTGGGTTGCATATCATATAGTTTATCAATTTCCCCACTTCTTCACTTTTTTGAAAAAGTTCTTCATAATTCTCTTTTGGCAAATAATCACAAGCCAAAGCAAATTTGAGCCAGGTTTGGGTTTCAGCATTTTCTGCATCACTATCTGTTAGTTTACTGATAAAATGCTTTGGATACAATCTTTTCCTATATGCTTCAGAAATATTTGCACAGACACTTCTTGAAGACCTCCTTACTTGGTCGGTCAAAGCATATTTTTCTTCTTTTGGAAACCTTTTAGACTCATCAAAAATATCCATTACCAAATCGAACCCTTTCTTATAGGCCAACAAATCTTCAAACTTCATTTTACTGTTTACTTACTTAATTTCACAAAATCCTGCTAACTGCCACTGCCAACTGAACACTAAAATTTCAAGCTTTCTATATCATTCCAATGGACTTTTTGCATCACGGTTCCGCTATTTAATTCCAAAACTCCAGGATTGGATCGCACTACTGTTTTTAAGGCTTTTTCATCACATAAATACCAGTCAAAGTCAATACCATAATCCTCTTTAACACGTTGTTTGGCATCTTCTCCAGAAGCTGTTAACCCAATGATTTCATAACCATTATCTCTTGCCCTTTCCTGTAAAGCCTTTAATTTTATAGCCCCTCCTCTTTCAATTTTTTCCAAGCTATAGGATACCACTACTAAAAGATTATGTTCGGTTAAAAAATGTTCGGTTAAATCTTCTTCATCACTCTCTATGGAAAAATCGACTACCGGTGGTGCATAGCCTTCCTGAATCATTTTGGTTTCCACACCAACAAATTCTCCTTCAACTGAAGGGTATGATCCATCGGTAACAATGATTTCTTCTTTTCCGTTCACATTAAATTTCCAACTATATTCCAAAATTGGCTTAGGTGCATCTTCTGGAATTTCCATACCCTCCTTTATATTCTTCCCAATGGCATATGCCCTAAAATCTACCGAAGGTAAATGCATTAACACATGGTAACCAAACCATAAACTCAAAACAAAGCCCAATAAAGCAACAATCGTTAAAGGGAATTTTGAAAATATAGGGTTAACATATTTTTTTCCAAAGAATAAAATCAAAATAAAAAACAACAATACCACATCTTTTGTAAAACTTTCCCATGGCGTTAATTTTAGGGCATCACCAAAACAACCGCAGTCCTTTACTTTATCGAAGTATGCCGAGTAAAAGGTTAAAAAAGTAAAGAACACTATCATACCCAATAAACTCCAAATAGTAAATTTTGGTTTATATCCAATTAAAAGGAAAACCCCTAAAACCACTTCAAAAACGACTACAAAAATGGAAATTCCCAAAGCATAAGGTTCCAAAAAGGGGATGTTTAATACCTCTGCACTAAAGTATTCCTGTAGTTTATAAGAAAACCCAAGTGGATCGTTCAATTTTATTAATCCTGATATAATGAATAATACACCTACAAATATTCGGGAAATGGTTACTAATATTTTCATAATTCTGTCATTCCTGTGAAGTCAGGAATCTTTTAATTGAAACTTAATTTTTTATATAGTGGATTCCTGCCTTCGCAGGAATGACAATTTTAACCTTCATTGAGATGAATCAATGCAAAAATCGCATAATTAATCATATCCTGATAATTAGCGTCAATACCCTCACTAACCAAGGTTTTGCCTTTATTGTTTTCAATCTGTTTAACGCGCAATAACTTCTGTAAAATTAAATCGGTTAAACTGCTTACCCTCATATCACGCCAAGCCTCTCCATAATCGTGGTTTTTATCCTCCATCAATTTTTTGGTAATGGCAATTTGCTCTTCATAAAGTACTGTTGCTTCTTGTGTAGTTAAATCTGGCTGCTCCACAACACCTTTTTGCAACTGAATCAATGCCATAACACAATAATTAACAATACCAATAAATTCACTTACTTCATCTTCATCAACTTTTCTAACATCATTTTGCTGTAAACCACGAATTCGCTGTGCTTTAATAAATATTTGATCTGTTAATGACGGTAATCTAAGTATTCGCCATGCACTACCATAATCACTCATTTTCTTAACAAACAAATTTTTACAGGTTTCTATAACAGCATCGTATTGCTTTGAAGTATCTTGCATATATAAAATTCTATTTGGGGTAAATTTCGTATAAATAATTAAAAAGTTCAAAGTTTAAGGTTTAAACTTTCATTTATATTTTATTTATTGCCACTACGAATTCCCTAATCACTATTTTTGAAGGGAATTTTACATTTTTTAAAAAATCGTGTACCTACCAGAAGGTAGTTTAATGCCAATATTTAATTTTATGACAATTAACTGTAAGGGACAACTCATCGATTTATCAACGCCAAAGGCTATGGGCATTTTAAACATAACCCCAGACTCGTTTTATGATGGTGGGTCCTATAAAAATGATAAAACCATTTTAAACCAGGTTGAAAAGATGATTGATGAAGATGCCACATTTATTGATATTGGTGCTTATAGTTCACGTCCTGGAGCTGATTTTGTTAGTGAAACTGAAGAATTAAAACGTATACTGCCCATAGTTAAATTAATTTTAGATAGATTTCCCCATGCACTTATTTCCATAGACACGTTTAGAAGTGAAGTGGCCAAGCAATGTATAGAAACTGGCGCCGCAATCATCAATGATATTTCTGCCGGAAAACTAGATAAAAACATGTTATCTACTGTTGCCGAATTGCGAGTCCCCTACATTATGATGCATATGCGTGGCACACCCCAAACCATGCAGCAACAAACCCAATACGACCATTTGATTAAGGATATTCTATTTTACTTCTCTGAACGTATTGCTGTAGCTAGAGAACTTGGCATTATTGATTTAATTATTGACCCAGGATTTGGCTTTGCCAAAACATTGGAACAAAATTTTGAATTATTAAATAATTTGGAATTGTTTAATATGATTGAAAAACCTTTATTGGTAGGTATTTCTAGAAAATCCATGATTTATAAAACACTAGGGAACTCTGCACAACAAGCTTTAAACGGTACATCGGTCTTGAATACCATCGCTTTACAAAAAGGCGCATCCATTTTGCGGGTACACGATGTGAAGGAAGCTGTGGAGTGTATTCAATTGGTTAAGTCGTTAAGTTGTTAAAAAATCATGAAATACCCTTTAACAAAAGTTGCAAACCTACCGATAATGATAATTAGGGCATTCCATCTGACAATTAAAAACAAATAAATATTAACAGATGAAATATACTTTCCTATTGGCTATTACCTTATTTATGTTTTCTTGCGGAAATAAAAAAGTGATACAACTGCCTGAAATCGATCATGCAGAAATTACCAAAATCAGTGATGTTTCAGCCGCTTATTTGTTTTACGACGAGACACAACCTGATAGTGTTTCATTAAATAGAAAAAACTTGATTAGCACCACCAATTGGTTGGTTAATGTGGACAAACGCCTCAGGTTGAAACAAGTAATCCCATACATTCAATTTTTACAAGAGAAAAAACAAAATGCAGGCCATAAAAACCCGAATGCCAAAAACTATTTTTCCTGCCATGATACCAGCAGTAATAATTTAGGATTTTTGGAGTTTACGGATGTAATTTATCATGAGGAGAGAATTAGAGCGTTTGATAAAAAAAACAAACAAGAATCCGAACCAAACCAAAAGGTTTTTATAAACGTAATTTCTAATGATTCAATACCTATCCACTACGCTTCTGGTTCATGCTCGACCAGTAATGGTTCAAAAAAAGATGATTTGCTTAATGGTATAAAATCAGATTTACTGCATTACGGGAATGTAATAATCTATGTTGGTTATCATAAAAATATATCTTTTCAGGATTATATAGGTATCAAGTCCAAATTGAATAGTTTTGAATTAGGTAACGCCAAAATATCAAACCATGAATTCATCACAGATTAACCCTTTTTTACTAAATTTACCAAAACCATAATCTTTTGGATATTTTTAAAGATCTTTTAAAATTTTCGGTTGTAGACGTTATAGACGTTATCCTTGTTGCCCTATTACTTTACTACCTCTACAAATTGGTAAAAGGTACTGTGGCCATTAATATTTTTATTGGAATTATTATTATTTATGGGGCATGGCGCTTAACAGACTTCCTAAACATGGAACTGCTAACTGGTATTTTTGGTGGTTTTATAAAAGTGGGCATTATTGCGTTAATCGTTGTTTTTCAACCAGAAATCAGGAAGTTTTTACTTATGGTTGGCTCCACCAACTTTGGCAAGCGGGGAAAACTTTTTAAGCAATTTAAATTCTTAAAAACAGAAGTTACCAACACCACCAATGTTGACGCCATTGTTTCTGCATGCAACAAAATGGCTATGTCCAAAACCGGTGCATTAATAGTTTTTGAGCGCAATAATAATCTTGATTTTTTATCGTCATCAGGCGATGAAATGAATATTAAAGTCACCCAACCTATCATAGAAAGTATTTTCTTTAAAAACAGTCCGCTTCACGATGGCGCCATTATTGTGAGTAACAATATTGTAAAGGCCACAAGGGTTATACTTCCGGTTAACAATGAAAAAAACATACCTCAACGCTTTGGTTTACGCCATAGGGCCGCCATTGGAGTTACCGAAAAGACAGATGCCGTTGCACTGGTAGTTAGTGAGGAAACAGGACACATTTCCTATTTTAAGGATGGGGAGTTTGTGGTGTTTGAAGACACCAATGAGCTAAACAAACTCATTAAAAATGATTTGGTTTAATTGATAAGGAACACAGAGGAATTCTTTTCGATTAAACTACCTCTTCCTTCTGTAAAAACTGTACTTCGTAAAGATTTTTATAATAGCCATCTTTCTTTTTAAGCAGTTCCTTATGGGTACCTTGTTCTACAAGTTTACCTGATTCCATAACCAAAATCTTATCGGCTTTTTTAACGGTAGCTAAACGGTGTGCTATAATGATAGAGGTCCTGCCTTTGGTTATTTTATCGGTAGCATTTTGGATAAGCTGTTCAGAATACGAATCAACAGAAGAGGTAGCCTCATCCAATATCAAAATACTAGGGTTGGTAACATAAGCCCTTAAAAAGGATATTAATTGCCGTTGCCCAGATGACAACATGGCACCACGTTCCTTTACATTATAGTGATAACCACCTGGCAAGCTACTTATAAATTCATGCACACCTATGGCTTTTGCTGCTTCAATAACTTCAGCTTCTGTAATTTCTGGATGATTTAGCGTAATGTTATTTAAAATGGTATCGGCAAATAAAAATACATCTTGTAATACCACAGCAATTTGGGTGCGCAATGATGCTAGAGTCACTTCCTTGATGTTAATATTATCGATGGTAATATAACCGTCATTAATTTCATAAAAGCGATTCAATAAATTAA
This sequence comes from Aestuariivivens marinum, assembly GCF_022662175.1. GTDB lineage: Bacteria > Bacteroidota > Bacteroidia > Flavobacteriales > Flavobacteriaceae > Aestuariivivens > Aestuariivivens marinum. The sequence goes on from NZ_JAKMCR010000002.1 coordinate 427,732, forward strand.
TAATGGTCGATTTTCCAGCTCCTGTTGCTCCAACAATTGCAATGGTTTCACCTGCATTAACTTGAAATGAAACACCTTTAAGTACTTCTTCATTTTCAACATAACTAAATCGTACATTATTAAACCTAATATGGCCCCTAAAATGCTCTGCAACATAAGTACCATTATCATCAATCTGTGAAGTAGTATCCAATACTTTAAATACCCTGTTGGCTGCTACCATACCCATTTGTAGCGTATTGAATTTATCGGCAATTTGTCGCAAAGGCCTAAATAGCATAGGAATGTACATAATAAAAGCAACAAGAACACCTTGGGTTACCTTACCTTCCAATACAACGTTTAAACCACCATACCAAGCTACCAATCCTATAGTCACCGATGATGCCAAATCTGCTATAGGAAAGAAAATAGAGTTATACCAGACCGTTTTTAACCAACCCCTTTTATGACGTTCGTTAATGGCTTTAAATTTTTTGTATTCAATGGCTTCCCTTGTAAATAATTGAAGTATTTTCATTCCGGTTAAACGTTCCTGTACAAAGGAATTGAGATTGGAAACTTCGGTACGCACCTCTTCAAAAGCCTTCTTCATATATTTTTGAAAAACTCGTGTAGCGTATATCAATACCGGGAGCATAATAAAAACTATTAAACTCAATCTAATATTAGAGTAAAGCATAAAACTAAACACTACTGCCATAGTGAGTAAATCACGAATAATCATAAACAACCCTTGTCCAAAAATATCCGCAATACGCTCCATATCCGTTACGGCACGTGTTATGAGTACCCCAACAGAGGAGTTATCATAATACTTCATTTTAAACTTAAGTAAATGGTCAAAGAGCTTTACCCTTACATCCATAACCAAATTTTGTCCCAACCAAGACGCGTAATAGATAAACAATAACTGGAAAACGGTTTGTAGAAACAACACACCTAACATTAGTATGACATAGAACATAAAATCCTTTTCAACTTTTGTTGCAATACTATTATCAATGGCATATTCAGTAATCTTTGGGGTGGCAGCACTAACTATAGCTAAAAGTACCACCAACAGTACCAAACCTAAAAACACGACCTTATAAGGCCTAATGTATTGAAATAAGCGCTTAAAAAGCTTAACATCGAAAATATGTTCTTTTTTCTCCTTCATTTATAATTTTATATCATTCGGATAGGTCACTTTAATTAGATATAAGGCGTGGGCAGGTACAGAAAACCCAGCTTCACTCCTGTTTTTGGATTTAATTATATCATGTAAATCCTCAACACTCAATTTTCCCAATCCTATATTAATCATGGTACCTACAATTGCTCTTACCATGTTTCTTAAAAACCTATCGGCCTTAATGGTCAACTGCAGCTCATCATCTATCAATTGCCAATCACACTGCATGATATTACAATGATACGTTTTTACATCGGTATTACTCTTCGAAAAGCATTGAAAATCATTATACTCGAATAACACTTTAGACGCTTGCTTCATTTTTTCAATTGCTAACGTTTGCTTAACAAAATAGGCTGTGTTATATGTAAACACATTTTTCTTTAGTGCAATGCGATACAAATATGTTCTGCTTAGCGCATCAAATCGGGCATGTGCATCTGGTTTTACCTTAAAAAGATCAAGTATGGCAATATCGTTGGGTAAAAAGGCATTGAGTTTGTAAACTAGATTGTCATTATCAAATGAAACCTCCGTATTAAAATGAGCAAATAGCTGCTTAGCATGTACCCCTGCATCCGTCCTACCTGCACCAACAATAGCAATAGGTTCATCCAATAAGGTCGATAATGACTTTTCAATTACCTCCTGCACCGAAATGGCATTGGGCTGGTTTTGCCACCCATGGTATGCACTGCCATTATAAGACAATTCAATAAAATACCTCAAACGCTTTTTATACTTTTGTTGAAATAGCAAAGATAGCTAGTTTTACTATTGTTGCACAACTACGAATCTTAATTATATATTAAAAGCTACTGATATAAATTCAGGATATATGACCAAAATACTTTTGCTTTCAGATACACACGGCTATATAGATGATGATATTTTGAAATATGTAAAACAAGCCGATGAAGTTTGGCATGCAGGTGATATTGGAGACTTAAAAGTAACCGATGCCATTAAGGCCTTAAAACCTATAAAAGGTGTTTATGGTAATATTGACGATACAAAAATTAGACTGGAATTTCCTAAACATCATCGGTTTGTGTGTGAAGGTATTGATGTTTGGATCACCCATATTGGAGGTTATCCTGGAGCGTACAATACTCGTGTTCGTGATGTAATTAGAACCAATCCTCCAAAGCTATTTATTTGTGGACACTCGCACATTCTTAAAGTAATGCCCGATAAAAAACTAAATCTTTTACACATGAATCCCGGAGCTGTTGGAAAACACGGGTTTCATAAAATGCGAACCATGTTGCGCTTTACCATAGACGGAAGTAAAATTGATAATTTGGAAGTAATTGAATTTAAAAAACGATAACAAAAAAACCCAAAGCTCTCGCTTTGGGTTTCACGCACTAATACTACTAAGATGATAGGTTTATCGCAATCGATCTACAGATTTTACAAGATCTTCATCCTTTTTAATGGCCTTATTGGCTAAAACCAAAAATACGATAGAAATGATAGGAAGAAACATCCCAATACCTTTCTCTGAAACCTGAGCTTCTCCAGATACATTTAGAGATTGATACACGAAAAATCCTAGTAAAAAAAAGTTTAATATAATGTTTAGTCGTCCCAACATGAATTGAGATTTCCTGTTGTTGTATCTAAAAATTGAAATCACCGATAATAACGCTGATCCTAAAAATAAACTTAAGACCAATACATCATCTTTAGCATAAACCCACTGCCCATGTATAGCTTCAATTTGAAATAGAGGAAATATAAATATTAGTCCGGCAGATACTCCTGCGGCAACTAATAAATATATGGTTTGTATGCGTTGTAACATGTGAATTTTAATATCGAAGGCAAAAATAATAGTTTCTTTTATAATTTAGGCAGTAAAAATTAAAATAAAGTTGTATAATTGCAGTAACAATCCACAACAATCACAATTGCAAGTTGTTAATTCTTCAGAATAAAAATTCATTTTTTTCAGAATAACCCAAAAATAATAGTAAAAAAATTATTCAACTAAACATCAAATGTTTGAAATTTCACAATTAAAGGAGAAGAAGCTCTCTGATTTACAGGAGATTGCAAAAAAATTAAACGTTCCTAAGTACCGTTCTCTCAAAAAATTAGATTTAGTATATCAAATCCTTGATGTACAAGCTGCCAATCCCGAAACAGCAAAAGGGATTAGCAATACCTCTCAAGAGCCTAAAGAAAAAACCGCTGCTAGGAAGCCACCTAGAAAACGCATTCAAAAAGAAGCTGCTCCTAAACCTCAACAAAATCAAGCAGAAGCTAAAGAGACCAAAACAGATAAACAAACTGAAAACAAGAAAGGTAACGACGATAATCCTAGGGTATCCAAAGACAAACAGCATCAGCATCAAAAAAAAGAACAAGGTCAACAGCATAAAAATCAAAATAAAGGTCATAAAGGCAATCAAAACAGCAACCAAAATAACGGTAACAAAGACAACAGAAACCGTTACCGTGAGCCAGATTACGAATTTGATGCCATCATAGAAAGTGAAGGTGTTTTAGATATCATGCAAGATGGCTATGGCTTCTTACGCTCGTCTGATTACAACTACCTATCCTCTCCAGATGACATTTATGTATCGCAATCGCAAATTAGATTGTTCGGATTGAAAAAAGGAGATACCGTTCTTGGACAAGTACGTCCACCAAAAGAAGGTGAAAAATATTTCCCGTTAATCAAGGTGACAAAAATTAACGGTCAAAAGCCAGAAGTGGTACGCGACCGTGTGGCTTTTGAACACTTAACACCCCTTTTTCCAAAAGAGAAATTTAATATTGCTGAAAAGCAAAGCACCATTTCTACTAGAATTATGGATTTGTTCTCACCTATAGGAAAAGGACAACGAGGTATGATTGTTTCCCAACCAAAAACGGGTAAAACCATGCTGCTTAAGGATGTAGCCAATGCCATTGCCGCTAACCATCCTGAAGTTTACCTTATGATTTTGCTGATTGATGAACGCCCTGAAGAGGTAACCGATATGCAACGCAACGTAAGAGGTGAAGTGATATCGTCTACCTTCGATAAAGAAGCGCATGAACACGTTAAAATTGCGGATATTGTTTTAGAAAAAGCAAAACGCTTGGTCGAATGTGGACATGATGTGGTTATCTTATTGGATTCCATTACGCGTTTAGCAAGAGCTTACAATACCGTTCAACCAGCATCAGGTAAGATATTAAGTGGTGGTGTTGATGCCAATGCATTGCACAAGCCAAAACGTTTCTTTGGTGCAGCTAGAAATATTGAAAATGGCGGATCACTTTCCATTATAGCAACTGCACTTACCGAAACTGGGTCGAAAATGGACGAAGTTATATTTGAAGAATTTAAGGGGACTGGTAATATGGAATTGCAGTTGGACAGAAAAATATCCAACCGTAGAATTTTCCCTGCTATCGACTTGACCTCTTCCAGTACGCGTCGCGATGACTTATTATTAGACGACAACACCATTCAACGTATGTGGGTCATGCGTAAGTACCTTGCCGATATGAACCCTGTTGAAGCTATGGAGTTTATTAACGAACGCTTTAAACAAACGAGAAATAATGAAGAGTTTTTAATTTCAATGAATGGTTAAAAGTTATTCATTAGTTACATACAAAAAGCCTTGAAAAATTATTCAAGGCTTTTTTATTAACAAGTCGTTCTATGTTTAAAAACTGGCTAAACAACTGTCAGTCCTAAAAAAAAAGCCTTTCATTTCTGAAAGGCTTTAAATTTCTTTTGGCTTCTATTAAAGTGCAGCAACGTGCTTTGCTAAACCAGATTTAAGGTTTGCTGCTTTATTAGCATGAATAACGTTTTTCTTAGCCAATTTGTCCAACATAGACGCTACAGAAGGGAATAAAGCTTCTGCTTCTTTTTTGTCTGTCAACTCACGCAATTTCTTAATCGCATTACGAGTCGTTTTGTGCTGATACCTATTGGTTAATCGCTTAGCTTCGTTACTTCTAATTCTTTTTAAAGCTGACTTATGATTTGCCATTTTATTTTTTTACTTGTTAAAATATTGTAGCCCGTAGGGGAATCGAACCCCTCTTACCAGGATGAAAACCTGGCGTCCTAGCCGATAGACGAACGGGCCATTGTTTTTTGAGAGCGCAAATATAAATTTAAAATTTAAACCTGCAAAACTTTTCAATTAACTTAGCAATGTTTCCATTGCGGATGCAAAAATACAACTATTTTTAAATGCTGCAAGCACAAAATATTTTTTTTTGAAAAAAAATATTATCAGTATGCTTTTGCAAATAAAACCCTGCCTTTAGAAGGTTTTCCACTGTACACACAAACCCCTTCTTCAGCACTCATTTCTAACGGAATACACCGTATGGTAGCTTTTGTTAGCTCTTTAATCTTGTCTTCCGTTTCATTGGTACCATCCCAATGTGCAGAGACAAAACCTGCTTTTGTTTCTAAAACAGTTTTAAAATCCTCAAATGTATCAACCTTAGTAATATGTTCATCCCTGTATACTAATGCCCTATTGAATAGAGATTCCTGTATCTCTGTCAACAAGACTTCAACTTTTTCTTTTAAATCTCCTAAAGCAATAATCTCTTTAGTTAATGTATCTCGTCTAGCTAATTCGACTGTGCCATTTTCTAAATCTTTAGGGCCGATAGCTATTCGTAATGGCACGCCTTGCAATTCATGTTGGGCAAATTTAGCACCTGGTCGTAATGTATCTCTATCATCATACTTCACAGAAATGCCACTACCTCGCAAATCTTTTACAATACTATTTACAACCTCTGTAATGGCATTAAGTTGCTCTTCGCTTTTATAAATGGGAACAATCACCACTTGGTTAGGCGCTAAACTTGGTGGCAATACAAGACCATTATCATCACTGTGCGTCATAATCAAGGCTCCCATTAAGCGTGTAGAGACACCCCAAGAGGTTGCCCAAACGTAATCCTGCTTGCCTTCTTTAGTTGCAAACTTTACATCGAATGCCTTGGCAAAGTTTTGTCCTAAAAAATGAGATGTTCCAGCTTGTAATGCTTTACCATCCTGCATTAAAGCTTCAATACAAAAGGTTTCTTCGGCCCCTGCAAAACGTTCATTTTCTGTTTTCACACCCTGAATCACAGGAATGGCCATAAAGTTCTCTACAAATGTAGCATAAACATTATTCATCAATTTAGCCTCATTCATAGCTTCGTCTTTAGTAGCATGTGCCGTATGGCCTTCCTGCCATAAAAATTCGGCAGTACGTAAAAACAAACGTGTCCGCATCTCCCATCGCACCACATTGGCCCACTGATTCACCAAAATTGGTAAATCCCTATAAGACTGGATCCAATTTCTGTAAGTGTTCCATATAATAGCTTCACTGGTTGGCCTTACCACAAGCTCCTCTTCTAACTTAGCTTCAGGGTCTACACGTAGTTTCCCTGGATTTTCTGGATCGTTCTGTAGTCGATAATGCGTAACAACCGCACATTCTTTTGCGAAACCTTCGGCATTTTTTTCTTCAGCCTCAAACAAACTTTTAGGCACAAATAACGGAAAATACGCATTTTGATGTCCCGTTTCTTTAAACATTCTATCGAGTTCTGCTTGCATTTTTTCCCATATGGCATATCCGTAAGGCTTAATGACCATACATCCTCTAACTGCCGAATTCTCTGCTAAGTCAGCCTTAACAACCAATTCGTTATACCATTTTGAGTAATCCTCCGCTCTACTTGTAAGTTTTTTGCTCATACTAGTGTTTTGGCACAAATATTGTGACTATGTTAAATAAAAATAGTTTGGCAAAACTAACTATTTTTGTTATGTTCAACAATAAAATTCTGTAGATATGCAATTTAACAACTACCTAAAAAGAAAAATGCCAATTTTAGCCGTTTTAGGTCTAGCAATTGGATTAACGTCATGTGGTTCATATCAATATGTAGGTGTTGATAATGATGGAATTTATGGTACAACAGAGCCGCACGTAACCTATGAACAAGCTGTTGTTGAAATACCTAATCAATCAAATAGCAATTACTACAAAAACTATTTCAGAAATAAATCTCTAGAAGCCCAACAAATATCTGCAGAGGACGCCATATTCACTGATATAGACTCTTACTCAAGTGACAATTATGTTGTAAATGACACCTTAACCAACGATTACCAAGGTTATGCCGGATGGGGAGAAGACAGTAACAGTATTACAATTAATTATATAGATAATGGTTGGAATAACTGGGGATGGAATTCAGGCTTTGGTTGGGGATGGAATAGTTGGAGATGGAACCGTTGGAACAACTGGGGATGGAATGTAGGCTTTGGTTGGGGATGGAATAATTGGGGCTGGAACAGTTGGGGATATTACGATCCGTTTTGGTGCCCACCTTACTATGGGTATTACAATAGCTGGGCCTATTATAGACCATATAGATATGGCGGGTATTACAGCTATCCTTACAGATCACGCTATTATGGATACAACAGTTATTATAGCCCAAGGGTTTCTTATAGTGCGAGTAGACGAGGAAGCTATGCCACTAATAGAAGAACCTCTAGTGCCTCTAGTGTAACAAATTCTAAATATACAAGACGAAGCAGCGTCGCATCATTAACTAATCGCAGAATAGCATCTAGTGCAAATTCTAATGCTTCATCTCGCAGATCTTATGGCACTTCCAATAGAACTTATAATCCTAGTGGACAAAGACCGTCATCAAGTACGGTAAGACGAAGCACGTCAGTATCGCCATCGGCAAATTCAACGCAACGTTCATCATCTTCAACAGTAAGAAGGAACTCTAGCAGTGTGTACCGCTCATCACCTTCATATAACAATTCAAGAAACAGTAATTCGTCTTACAGTAGAAGAAGCTCAGGTTCATCTTCCAACAACCGTAGCTATAGCAGTGGCAGTAGTAGCTCTAGATCTTCTGGTTCGTACTCACGATCTAGCAGCAGTGGCAGCAGTAGAAGTTCTGGAAGCAGTAGTAGTGGAAGAAGGCGTTAAATTAAAATTAAATTTTTTAATTCATTAGAATATCAGTAACATTGGTACGTGGATGCCTACATCCTTGTTTAAAAACAACTTAATACTATGAAAAAGTTAAATTTACTACTTATAACCGTTCTTTTCTTAACCACAATGCATGCTCAAGATTTGAGTGATGCCTTACGTTATTCACAGGACAACATACAAGGAACTGCACGCTTTAGAGCTTTAAGTGGTGCTTTTGGTGCCCTTGGAGGCGATATGAGTGCCGTAAGCATTAACCCTGCCGGTTCGGCTGTTTTTAGTCAAAGTCATGCATCCCTTAGTTTGTCTAACGCCACTGTTACCAATGACACCCGGTATTTTAATGGATTAGGATCTACTAGTGAATCTAACTTTGACATTCACCAAGGGGGCGCTTCCTTTGTATTTGCGAGTAGAGACAATTCTCCCTGGCGTAAATTCTCTATTGGTATCGCCTACGATAGAACCAACAATCTTGATAATAGTTGGTATGCTAGAGGCACCAATACCAATAATCAATCTATTGACCTTTATTTTCTTAACTATGCAGATGGTGTAAGGCTTGGGGACATTTCTTTATTAAATGGAGAATTTATAGAAGACGCTTATAACGATATTGGAAATGTATTTGGCTTTGCACACCAACAAGCTTTTTTGGGTTATCAATCTTATATTTTGGAACCTGATGCTGATGACGATAATAATACAACATATTATTCAAACCTAGTAGATGGTGATTTCGCACACGACTACATCTACACATCTACTGGATATAATGGTAAAGTCGCTTTTAACTTTGCCGCACAATATGAGGACAATTTGTATTTAGGATTAAATCTGAATTCCCACTTTATAGATTACCAAAAGTCAACCTCTTTAGAAGAAACCAATAACAATTCTTCTTTAGACTTTATTAGATTTGATAACACACTTTTAACCAGAGGTAGCGGATTCTCATTCCAGATAGGTGGTATTTTAAAATTAAGTCAGGAGTTTAGGGTTGGCCTAACCTACGACTCCCCTATTTGGTATACTATTGAAGAAGAAACCACCCAACTCATTGACTCAAATTTAGCTGATCCTGATATTGTATATGTTTCAGATATTGTTAACGTTTACCCAGAGTACAAACTACAAACACCTGCTAAAGTAACAGGTAGCCTAGCTTACATTTTTGGACAACAAGGCTTGATTAGTTTTGATTATTCCAGAAAAGATTACAGCAACACCAAATTTAAACCAGAATCGGATTACTCCGATTTAAACGCCGATGTTAATGATGCGTTCACTAATGCTGCTACGTACAGGTTAGGCGGTGAATACAAACACAAACAATTCAGCTTTAGAGGCGGATATCGATATGAGGAAAGTCCGTATGCCAATGGTAAAACGGTTGGAGATTTAACCGGTTATTCTTTAGGATTAGGCTACAGCTTTGGAAACACTAAACTAGACTTTACCTGGGATCAAGCCAATAGAGCGTTTGAAACGCCGTTGTACAATGTTGGTTTAACTGATACTGTTTCAATAGACAGAACAAACTCTAACCTTACACTTTCGTTAAGTTTTAATATATAAACCCTATTATACTTTAAAGCGTTTAAACAATATCTAGTTTAAACGCTTTTTCTTTGTAATTTATCAAAACATTTTAAGACTAACCGTCAATAATCAATTGTTAACTAAAGAGTAAGCATAAAAAAAGTGAAATGTTTATCTTTGCAGATTAAAATCTAGATTTCATAAAAAATGAAACGAGCATTAACAAATTTTAAAAATTTATTTTTTGCAGGGAATATTTAAAATTTTTAATGTGAGAACGGAGTGGTTGCACACCTTCTCAATTTTATAATTAACATATTGTTAGCGAATTACTAAAATTAAAACATGTGAAAATTAATAATTTGGATGAGTTTGACGCTTTAGGCAACGACCACATTGGCACATCGGAAGATACGCCCATGCGCAACGATGCTTTTAAACTATCGAAAGATGAAAAAATCGATATTATAAAAGATGATGTACGCCACATTATGGAAACCTTAGGCCTAGACCTTAGTGACGATAGCCTAAAAGGAACACCTTTGCGTGTTGCCAAAATGTTCGTTAAGGAAATTTTTGGAGGTTTAGATCCTGAAAAAAAGCCAAGTGCCTCAACTTTCGAAAATAAATACAAATATGGCGAAATGCTGGTTGAAAAAAATATCACGGTTTATTCAACCTGTGAACACCATTTATTGCCCATAGTTGGCAAAGCACATATTGCTTACATTTCCAATGGTACCGTTGTAGGACTTTCTAAAATGAACCGTATTGTGGATTATTTTGCTAAACGTCCGCAAGTACAAGAACGTTTAACCATACAAATTGTTAGGGAACTACAGAACGTTTTACAAACCAAGGATGTTGCCTGTGTTATTGACGCCAAACACTTATGCGTGAATTCTAGGGGTATTAGGGATATTGAGAGTAGTACCGTGACTTCAGAATTTGGTGGACGCTTTAAAGATAAAGCCACAAGACAGGAATTTTTAGATTACATTAAATTGGATACCAAGTTTTAATGCGTTGAATCGTTTGGCGTGTTGTTATATAGACGACAAACGAACAATTTAACGACGTAAAAACAAACAACTAAACATAAATGCAACCATACCATTCCCAAAGTATCAAAATATACAACTCACTTACTGGAGAAAAAGAAACGTTTAAAGCTATTAACGAAGGCCATATAGGCATGTATGTTTGCGGTCCAACGGTTTATAGCAATGTACACCTAGGAAACGTAAGAACGTTTATGTCCTTTGATGTTATTTTTAGATATCTTAAGCATTTGGGATACAAAGTACGCTATGTACGCAATATAACCGATGCTGGTCATTTGGAAAACGATGCTGATGTTGGGGAGGATCGTATTGCAAAAAAAGCGCGTTTGGAAGAAATTGAGCCTATGGAAGTGGTACAACGCTATACGGTTGATTTTCACAACATTCTTAATGCCTTCAATTTTTTACCACCCAGTATAGAGCCTACGGCAACCGGTCATATTATTGAACAAATTGAATTGATAAAAACCATTATAGACAATGGCTTTGCCTATGTGGTTAATGGTTCGGTATATTTTGATGTACACAAATTTAACCAAACCAATGATTATGGCAAACTGAGTAAGCGTAAACTTGAAGATTTAATCCACAACACCCGTGAGTTGGATGGACAAAGTGACAAAAAGAACCCACAAGATTTCGCTCTATGGAAACGGGCCGAACCACAGCATATTATGCGATGGCCTTCGCCTTGGAGTGATGGTTTTCCGGGTTGGCATTTGGAATGTACCGCCATGAGCACCAAGTATCTTGGAGAACATTTCGATATTCATGGTGGCGGTATGGATTTAAAGTTTCCGCACCACGAATGTGAAATAGCACAAAATGAAGCTGCTAAAGGACAAACCCCTGTAAATTACTGGATGCATGCCAATATGCTGATTATGAACGGTAAAAAAATGGCCAAATCAACTGGCAATTATATTCTTCCTGGTGAAATATTTACTGGCAATAACTCCAATATTTCAAAGGCCTTTTCGCCTAGCGTAGCACGTTTCTTTATGCTGCAAGCTCATTATAGGAGTATCTTAGACTTTACCAATGATGGATTATTGGCTGCCGAAAAAGGATTTAATCGCCTTATGGATGCCCTAAGCATTTTAGATGGTCTAAAAGCTTCAAACACATCATCTTTGGATATTAATAACTGGAAACAAAAATGTTATGATGCGATGAATGACGATTTTAATTCGCCCATTTTAATCGCACAATTGTTTGAAGCAGTAAAATACATTAACCAAATAAAAGAAGGTAGTGAAAGCATTTCCATTGAAGATTTAGTGCTTTTAAAACAAACCCTTCATACTTTTATTTTTGATGTTCTAGGTTTAGAAAATGTTACCGAAATAGCTTCTGGGAGTGATAAATTATCGGGAACCGTAGAAGTTCTTATTAAATTAAGGCAAGAAGCTAGAGCCAACAAAGACTTTGCTTTATCTGATAAAATTAGGGACGAACTGTCTGAAATTGGCATTCAACTTAAAGATGGTAAGGACGGGACAACCTTTTCTATAAATTAGTTCTTTTGTTAAGTCAAATAACTGTTTAGTTGTAAAACGATTGAACAACTCCACGACTTACGTAGAGATATTATTATGAAAAAACTACTCATAGCACCTTTTTTATTGTTAATCAAGATGTATCAAACCTTGATATCGCCACTTACACCTTCAGCTTGCCGATACACTCCCACATGCTCACAATATTCTAAGGAAGCTTTACAAAAACACGGCTTGATTAAAGGCGGTTGCCTAGCCATAAAACGTATTTTTAGTTGTCATCCCTGGGGTGGGTCTGGGTATGATCCAGTACCATGATTAGTAAACTATATTATTCGTTATAAGCAGAATTATAAAAAAAGCATTATTCTGAATGTTTCTTTTTAGAGGCAGATTGGGGTGCTTACTTTATGTTTCATTCAAAAAATGCTTTTAGCATAGAATGCTACTCAAATATACAAAAATATCGTTCAAAAGCAAATTTTATCGATTAAATGTTTTAAAAAATTATTAATTCTCTGGTATTTGTCTTAAAATCTCCAAAACAAATGTCCAAAATTTTTGCACAGAAGATATTTGTACTCGTTCATCGGGTGAGTGCGCCCCTTTGATATTGGGCCCAAAACTTATCATATCCATATCGGGATAATTTTGCCCCAAAATACCACATTCCAAACCAGCATGACAAGCCGCCACATGAGGTATTTCATCATTTAAATCCTCATAAATTTTTGTCATCACCTTTAAAATTGAAGACTCCATATTAGGCTGCCACCCTGGATAGTTTCCCGAAAACTCTACTTCACAGCCAGCTAATTCAAATGTTGCCTGAAGTGCATTAGCCAAATCCATTTTAGAACTATCGACCGAAGACCGTGTTAAACAGGCAATATGTATGCTCCCGTCCTTAACCAAAACCCTGGCTATGTTGTTGGATGTTTCCACTAAGTCTGGAATATCTGCACTCATCCTATATACACCATTGGGAGCAGCATATATAGCTCGTGTTAATCCCTCTTGAACAACTAAATCCATTATGGTCTTTGGCGTATCACACTTAGTAACTTCAATTATTAAATTTGGCTCTGTAATTTTGAGTTCAAGTTTAATAGTATTGGCAAGCAAAGCCATTTCAGTTAAAAAAGCATCTTCATGAATGGCATCAATAGCAACAACAGCCCTACTTTCCCTTGGAATGGCATTCCGCAAGCCTCCACCATCAATCTCAGAAATTCGCAGGCCGAAATTCCTAAAACCTTCAAATAGTATCCGATTCATTATTTTATTGGCATTACCCAGCCCTTCATGGATTTGCATTCCCGAATGTCCGCCTTGCAATCCCTTAACAATTATTTGAAATCCTGTTTTAAATTTCGGTGTTACTTCTTGCTTATAATCTTTTCTTGCTGTTATATCAATCCCACCTGCACAACCTACACCAATTTCATCATCCTCTTCAGTATCCAAATTGAGTAAAATGCCTCCTGAGAGCAACCCTTCTTTTAATCCCATAGCTCCCGTCATGCCAGTTTCTTCATCAATAGTAAATAAAGCTTCAATAGCTGGGTGCGAAATATCTTTACTTTCTAAAATGGCCATTATGGTTGCCACACCCAAACCATTATCGGCCCCTAAAGTGGTCCCTTTAGCCTTTACCCAATCGCCATCTACAAACATCTCAATACCTTGTGTATCAAAATCAAATACAGTATCGTTATTTTTTTGATGAACCATATCTAAATGCGACTGCATCACCACCGTAGTTCTGCTTTCCATTCCTTTAGATGCACGTTTTTTGATAATCACATTACCTACCTCATCAATTATGGTTTCTAACTCTAGATTTTCACCAAATGCCTTCATAAAGGCAATAACACGCTCTTCTTTTTTAGAGGCTCGTGGTACTGCATTTAAATCGGTGAAATTTTTCCAAACAGCGCTAGGTTCAAGTAATCTGATTTCTGAATTCATAATATTTATATTAATAGCTTACAAAGGTACATATTCCTATCAGGATTTATAAATAGTTTTCTATTTTTGATTTATGCTGAAGAACAAAAAATTATTGATAGCACTTAGTATAATACCACAGTTTATACTAATAAAAATACTAGCCCATTACCCTGTATTTGTTGAACAATATTACAGTAATGGTCTATACCCATTTATTTCAAAATGGTTTCGACACATCTTGGGTTGGATACCTTTTTCGTTTGGAGATATCATATACACGTTTACCACATTTTACGCGTTACGGTGGTTTTACAAAAACCGAAAGCGCTTGAGAAAGGATACTAAACGCTGGTTTGTTGATATACTTGTAGCCGTATCGGTTTTTTATTTTGCATTCCACATATTATGGGGCATCAATTATTACCGTTTACCACTTCATGATAATTTAAATTTAAATGCCGATTACACTACCGAACAACTCATAAAGGTTACTGAAAAACTGATAAAAAAAGCAAATAGTTTACACTTAGAAGTTGTAAAAAACGACACAATTAAAGTCGATCTACCGTACGGTAAAAGTGAAATCCTATTTCTGGTTCCACAAGGTTATAAAAACTTAAAAGTCAAGTTTCCACATTTGGAGTACCACCCAAAAAGTATTAAAAAATCATTGTACAGCTATCCTTTAACCTACATGGGGTTTAGTGGGTATTTAAATCCGTTTACCAATGAAGCCCAAATAGATGGTATTATCCCTAAATTTAAATTCCCTACTACAGCTTCGCATGAAATTGCACATCAATTGGGCTATGCCGCAGAGAATGAAGCCAATTTCATAGGTTTTCTAGCCGCTTCTAATCACGATAACACCTATATTAAATACTGTGGTTATGCCTTTGGTCTACGTTTTTGTCTTAATGAAATTTACTTGCGGGACGAATGCCTTTTTGAAGATATGGTAGCCGATGTAAACAAAGGTATTTTAAAAAACTATAAGGAGACCCGAGAGTTTTGGGAGGCTCATGAAAATCCGTTAGAGCCCTTTTTTAAATTGTTTTATGGTAATTTTTTAAAGGTAAATAACCAAACCAAAGGCATGGATAGTTACAGTTATGTTGTGGCCTTACTGGTTAATTATTTTAAAGAGAATGAGGTTTAATTAAAGTATCTTTACAATTCTTATGGCCAAAGAAATTACAAGTACACAAAATGAATTTATAAAGCAACTCGTTCAATTAAAGGACAAATCGCGAGAGCGCAAAAAAATGGGATTGTTTTTAATTGAAGGGCAACGAGAGATTCAATTGGCTTTAAATGGTGGTTATGCGTTGGAAACCATTTTATTCTATCCCGATTTATATTCCGAAGCACAACTCAATGATTTAACAACGCAGCACATTAACACCATTGAAATCTCAAAACAGGTGTATCAAAAACTAGCCTATCGCAGTACTACTGAAGGTATTTTGGCTGTTGCAAAAACCAAACCACACGATTTGGATCATTTGGAACTTGAAACCAAAAACCCATTAATCTTAATTGCTGAAGCCCCAGAAAAACCTGGAAATATTGGTGCCTTGTTACGTACAGCCGATGCCGCCCATGTGGATGCAGTAATTATTGCTAACCCTAAAACCGATATGTACAACCCTAATATTATCAGATCTAGTGTGGGGTGTATTTTTACCAATACCCTTGCAACAGGAAATACACCTGAGATCATCTCCTTTTTAAAAGAAAACAATATTAATATTTATTGCGCTGCATTACAGGCCTCGGTTAACTATCATACAGAAGACTTTACCCAACCTACTGCTATTGTTGTAGGGACCGAAGCCACGGGCTTAAGTAATGATTGGCTTGAACATTCAACCCAAAATATAATTATTCCCATGCAAGGTGAAATAGATTCCATGAATGTGTCGGTTGCAGCAGGAATTCTTATTTTTGAAGCCAAAAGACAGCGGAACTTTAAATAACCTTCATTACTAATTATTAATTAATTCTATGACAGCAAACACCCTTTTTTATATTATCATTGCTATTTTGATTATCAATTTTATAGTCGATAAATTTATTGATGCTTTAAACGCCAAACATTTTAATGATATTTTACCTAAAGAGTTACGGGATGTTTATGAGGATACAGAGTACAAAAAATCTCAACGTTATAAAGCCACAACTTACAGATTTGGCATACTAACCTCAACTTTTTCTTTGGTATTGACTATAGGGTTTTTATGGCTTGATGGTTTTGAATTTGTAGATAATATAGCAAGGAGCTACAGTGATAATACTATAATCATAGCTTTACTCTTCTTCGGAATTATAATGATAGGCAGTGATATCTTAACAACGCCTTTCTCATATTACAGCACCTTTGTTATTGAAGAACAATTCGGGTTCAATAAAACTACTATTAAGACATTTATTTTGGACAAACTAAAGGGCTGGCTTATGATGGGAGTTATAGGCGGTGGACTTTTAGCATTGATTATTTGGTTCTATCAATTTACAGGGCAACATTTTTGGCTTTATGCTTGGGGCTTGGTGACCTTATTTACGGTATTTATGAATATGTTCTACTCCAAACTCATTGTCCCTTTATTTAATAAGCAAACACCTCTAGAAACAGGTAGTCTGCGTGATAAAATTTCAGAATATGCCCAGACTGTTGGCTTTAAGTTGGACAAAATTTTTGTGATAGACGGCTCAAAACGCAGTACCAAAGCCAATGCCTATTTTTCAGGATTTGGTAATGAAAAACGGGTGACCTTATATGACACTCTTATTAACGACTTGGAAGACGAAGAAATTGTTGCTGTTCTAGCACACGAAGTGGGGCACTACAAAAAGAAGCATATTATTTTCAATCTCATGGCCTCTATTTTATTAACAGGATTCATGTTGTTTGTTTTATCTTTTTTTATTTCCAATCCCTTGTTATCAAATGCTTTAAGCGTAGAAATCCCGAGTTTTCATATTGGACTGATTGCTTTTGTTTTACTGTATTCGCCTATTTCTGAATTTACTGGATTGGTCATGAACCTTGTGTCTAGGGCTTTTGAATATCAGGCAGATGATTATGCCAAAAACACCTATAAAGCGGAGCCTTTAATTACCTCACTTAAAAAACTCTCCAAAAACAGTTTAAGTAATTTAACACCTCATCCCGCTTATGTGTTTATGCATTATTCACATCCTACCCTTTTGCAACGGATTAGGAATTTGAGAACGTAGATAAATTTCTTTAAATGCTTGGTGGCTTAGCGAATCTCTGCTACCAAAAATGAACAACCTATTAACTTCATTTAAAAAGATTACTGCTTGCTCATGAATTACAATCCAAATAATAATGTATCTTTGCCGGCTGAAACTCAGAAGTATAAAATATTGCTTTAAATTTGAGTTTTATAAAAAATTCCTCAGGGTGAGGATGTGTTACGGGAAGTTTTGGTTTAAGTATGTCGATTCGCTTCTTTATGTAACACTACATAATAAATCGCATACATAACACAAGAATGAACACATTCCAAAACTTAGGTCTTAATAAAGACCTACTACAGGCTATTACAGATTTAGGATTTACAACCCCTAGTGAAGTACAGGAAAAAGCCATCCCCGTTTTATTAAATTCTGAAACCGACTTGGTAGCCTTAGCCCAAACGGGGACTGGAAAAACAGCCGCTTTCGGTTTTCCTATGCTCCAAAAAATAAATATTGAAAGCCGAACCACACAAGGGTTAATCCTATCTCCTACACGTGAACTTTGCTTACAGATAACCAACGAAATGAAACTTTACGGTAAATACTGTAAGGGTTTAAATGTGGTTGCTATTTATGGTGGTGCCAGTATTACCGAGCAGGCCCGTGAAGTAAAACGGGGTGCACAGATTATTGTAGCAACACCAGGTAGAATGAAGGACATGATTAGTCGTAATTTGGTAGATATTTCTAAAATAGAATATAGCGTTTTAGATGAAGCTGATGAAATGCTAAACATGGGTTTTAAGGAAGATATTACAGATATTTTATCACACACTCCTAAAGATAAAAACACTTGGTTATTTTCGGCCACCATGCCTAATGAAGTAGCGGCTATTGCGAAAAACTTTATGCACCAGCCACAGGAAATTACGGTTGGCAAAAAAAATGAAGGTTCTAGTCAAGTTTCACATGAGTATTATTTGGTAAATTCCAGAGATCGTTATCTAGCCTTAAAACGATTGGCCGATGCCAATCCAGATATCTTTTCAGTGGTTTTCTGTAGAACTAAAAGAGACACCCAAAAAGTAGCCGAAAAATTAATAGAAGATGGTTACAATGCTGGAGCCTTGCACGGTGATTTAAGTCAGAACCAACGTGATTTGGTAATGAAGGCCTTTAGAAACAATCAAATACAAATGTTAGTAGCAACCGATGTTGCCGCTCGTGGTATTGATGTAGACGATATTACACACGTAATCAATTATCAACTGCCCGATGAAATTGAAACCTACACCCACCGATCGGGCCGAACAGGACGTGCTGGAAAAACCGGGGTTTCCATGGTTATTATTTCCAAAAGTGAAATACGTAAAATAAAAAGTATTGAACGCATCATAAAAAAGCAGTTTAATAAAAAGGATATTCCCAATGGTATGGAAATATGTGAAGTGCAACTCATGTCTTTGGCCAATAAAGTGCATAACACTAAAGTTAACCATGATATAGACAATTACTTAGGAAAAATAAACGACCTATTTGAAGACACTACAAAAGACGAACTGATTAAAAAATTCTTTTCAGTAGAGTTTTCACGTTTTTATAACTATTACCAAAAAGCACCTGACTTAAATGCATCTGAAAGCTCTAAAAGTAATGACGATGATCGCCCTGTTGGAAATTCAACCCGTTACTTTATTAATGTTGGTAAAAAAGATGGGTACGATTGGATGAGTTTAAAAGACTTTTTAAGGGATCTCTTAGAGCTTGGTAAAGACGATTTATTTAAGGTTGAAGTAAAAGATAGTTTTTCATTTTTTAATACTGAAAATGAATTACAAGAAAAAGTACTGTCATTTTTTACCGACTTTAAATACAACGGACGCTTTGTTAATGTAGAAGTTTCAGAAAACCGAGGTGGTGGCGGTGGAAGAAAGCGAGACAGAAAGCGAAGCGGTGGCAAACGTGACGGAAAAAAAGGTGGTGGATTTAAAAACAGATCTGAAAGACGCTCAGGCGAAGGCAAATCGAAGTCAAGACGCTCTAAATCTAACGATTTTGCAGCTTCCAGACCCAGACGTTCTCGCAGATAGAGGAACTTTCTTGCCATAGTTAAGGAAAACCACCTCTGTAAGTTTCAAGACAATCCTTGGAAATATTTAAATCTCAATTATGATGTAAATTTGTTAATTTTAAGTCAAAATAAAAATTGTTGGTACCCTACTAATTTTTTCTTTAGTACTTTTATAACGCAATAAGTAAAACCATGAAATGAGCCATAACCAAACTTGACACCCCTCGAGATGATTATTGGCAAATTACATCCCTGCGCTGAGCTTATCTAAGCGTGAGGATAAAAAACAATAAAATTTAAACAGATGAAACATTACCTACTTCTTATTATTTTTCTATTCACTTCTGCTATACTTATAGCACAAGAAGAAGGAAAAGCTGTAGGAGTGGTAATTAATGTAACAGGTGGCACCCCATTAGAAAATGTAAATATTGTTAATCTAAATAAGGTTATTGGAACCACAACCAATGAAAAAGGTGAATTTGCAATTAAGGCCAAAGTTAATGATACACTACACTTTTCGTATTTAGGCTTTAAATCTATTAAAGTTAGGGTTACTAGTGATTGGTTGAAATTTGGTAACGCCAAAATAGAATTGACCGAATTGGCATTAGCTTTGGAAGAGGTCGTTGTAAATCAACTAAGACTTACAGGATATCTGGAAGTAGATATCAAGCAAGTACCCATTATTAACGACAATTACCGCTACAGTATTTCAGGGTTGCCCAGCACAGGTTATGAAGCTAGAAAACCTAGTGGTGTAAATAAAATACTAGGCTCTATATTTAACCCTGCCGATTTCCTACACCGTATGTTTGGAAAGAAACCCAACGAACTGCGTAAGCTAAAAAAAATGAAGGAAGATGACGAAATCCGTAATTTATTGGCTACTCGTTTCGACAGGGAAATGCTAACAGTTTTACTTCAGGTGGAACGTGTAGATTTAGATGAAATAGTTAGCCAATGCAACTATTCTAAAGGATTTATCAAGACTGCTAATGACCTTCAAATTCTTGATGCCATTAGCGAATGCTATGAAGAATATAAGCTGTTAAGCAGAGGTAGAAGCAAACGCCTGTAAGAGTTTCTTATTTATTAAAAAATGCTTAAGATCAGTAAAAACTGAGGGAAAAACCATTTTTAACCAAATACATATTATTCCTTAACAACAATAACAGTAGCTTTAACACCTGTAGCTAAGTTCCATTGATTATGGGAAACCACAATTCCTTTATCGTCTATGACCTTAAACTCTGCTGTATTCGGCCCAGATTCACCTTGGTTTAATGCCAAAAAATCAATTTTATTAAACCCTTTCAATAAGTTAAGCTTAAAACCCTTAAACCCTCCAGTGAGATAAACCCTAGCATGAACAATATCGTCGTTAACCAATACCTGGATAATATCACCATCGGTATAACCATGGTCACGGTAAACCACGTTTACAAACTCGGCATCACTTTTAAAATCCCCAAAATACTGGTCGGTAGTGCTCCCATTACGGCGTTCAATTTCTTCCTTGCTAAGTTTTAAATCCGCTATATTGTTACTTATGCGCTTTTGGTACAATTCCCCAGGGTTACCAAATTCTTCTTGCGGAAACATAGAAAACTCCTTTTCGGGAAAATCTAACAGCGGTGCTGTTTTGGGTATATTTAGAGCATTTGAAGGATTTATTATAGGTTTAGATGGACTTAATGTTACTGTTTCTGACGAATCGGTTTTGCTTTCTTCAGTACCAACAATTTTAAGCTTCTTCTCAGTATCAATTTGAGCAGCTAATGATAGTGTGAAACACATTAATATAAAAGTAAGGCCAAATTGCTTCATTTTTTTAATACTGTCTTTTCATTTCTCGCTTTGCAAAAATAAAATCCATGTCAAAGATATTTCATTATCAACAAAATTCTTAAACTACACACTAATTTTCAGTATATCTTAACAAAAACCATTCCTAAACCACCACATATTACATCAAAAAGCAGCTAGATTGCATCAACAAAATGTTAAAAAATGTTAATTATGTACTTTGCTATACATAGTACTGTAACAAAAGTAAAGTTTTGTCGTCTATATAGTATAAATCAATTAAAAAACGAAAAACAATGAGAACTTTAAACACAAATCAGTTATCAAGTACATTACCTAACAGTAAAAGTTACAGTTGGAACAGTAAAAGACGTTACAGATAAGTAACGTCTTTTTAAAAACTTTCATCAATCAAAAAACATCAAATACTATGAACTCAGTTATTAAAATTTCCAGGCACAGAAATAAATTTGTAGAGGATTGTTTAATACATACCCGTCAATTTTTGCACCTTTATCATCAAGATGTAATTTGGAAAGGTTCTAAGCGCTATGCGCACTAAAAAGAACCTCTAGTTTTAATGGTATTGTTTTTGTGATTTGTTTAACAACTCACATAAAAAACACATACTATGAGACACTCTAGATTAATGCCCGAAGTGAATGCGGGTTCGATGGCAGACATTGCCTTTTTACTACTCATCTTTTTCTTGGTAACCGCAACCATTCCAAAAGACCAAGGTATTAACCGAAAATTACCCGCCTTTTGTCCAGACGGACAAATCTGTGAAATTGACATAAATGAGCGTAACATTTTACGTATAGCCCTTAATAACAAAAATGAACTTATGGTTAATGGAGAAACCATTACCATTGAAGAACTTAAGGATGTCACAAAGGCCTTTTTAGACAACAATGGTGATGGTAGCTGTACCTACTGCAATGGGGCTAAATTAGAAATCTCATCGGACAATCCCGACAAGGCCATTATATCACTACAAAATAGTAAGTATACTAGCTATAATCAATATATTAAAGTTCAGGATGAATTAACCTTGGCATATTTTGAGTTACGACAAGCTTATTGTGAATCTATATTAAAAAAATCCATCGACAACATTAATAATGAAGAATTGAAAGCTGTAAAAGAGGCCTATCCTTTTATACTTTCGGAAGCGGAAACCAAGTAAAAAAGAATCATTTATGGTTTTTTAGGAATCCCATAAGCAATAGTCACCTTTTTTCTGCCCCATTGTTTTGCTGCCATAACATTTAATCCCATATAAATATCTATGCGGTTTTTCCATCGGTAATGCATTTTATCCTTAACAATATAGATACTATCCAGTCCTTCAATCTTAACTGGTATATTATGGCTTAACCCTTTTTTCAATAAATCCCTTGAAACGGCGATATAGTGATTACCCGGAACTAAACTATCTCCAAAAGCCGTAATATGTGGATCTCCATCAGTTTGAGAGCTTAACGAATTATACGCTGTTGCGGTGACTTCAATAGTGTGCCAATTATAATTTGCATAGGGGTCCTTTTTTTTACAGCTTATCAAAAAGAAAGCAATAGATGTTGATATGATTAAGAATCTAATCATATTATAATTATAACCATATTAAATAAGACAAGTAAACACTTACTTTTAGTCTCTCTTTTTAAATCCATAAAAAAGCTGCTTAAAAAAAGTTTTAGGCATTTTATAATCATCATCATACCCAAGTGTAATCTTACCACTCGCCTCTGGAATATAGTTGGTTTTAAATAGGTAATCCCATAGACTTAGACTTATACCAAAGTTAACACCATATTTTTTGTTCTTAGGTAAAGTATAGGCATGGTGGTATAAATGCATCACAGGATTATTAAAAATATACTTCAATGGCCCATAAGTCAATTTAACATTGGAATGGTTTAAATGTCCAATAGTTATGGCAATGAAGTGTACTACATAAGCCTGATCGGGTTCAAAACCGCCCAAAAGCATTACAGCAAAAACCTTAAGAGGTTTATAAAAAATATTTTCCATCCAATGGTATCGCAAATGAGCTGCAAACCCCATTTCTTTTACCGAATGATGCACCTTGTGAAACCGCCAAAGCACGGTATAACGATGTAACAACACATGAGTAAACCATTGAACAAAATCCAATAACACAAAGAAAATGAGCAATTGGATTCCTTTAGGTAAATTGGATATATCGATGAGTGCTATGGATTTCATCGTGATCCCAAATTGGGAAAACACGACTTCCAAAACCTTATAAACCCCACTAATGACTATGGCGAAAATGAAGAAATTAAAAAACATATAAAAGGCGTCCAACCAAAAGTCCTTTCTAAACATAGATTGTTCCTTACGCCATGGAAACAACAATTCTAAACACCAAACACCAATTGAAATAACTATTAAGCCCCAAAAGTAATTGGTATACCAAGGCACATCAAAAACAATGGATCGCCAAGTCCAATCTATGGTGCCCTTAAATGCTTTAAAAAAAATATCTAAGTAATCCATCCCTAAACTTTTAGTATGTCAATAATAATTTTAATGCCTCTTCAAATCTATCTTTTGGTAAATACTGTTTTTCCAACTGAGTTGCAAAAGGAATTGGTGTTTCTATGCTGGCAACCCGTTTAACTGGTGCGTCAAGGTATTCGAAACAGTTCTCCATAATCATTGCCGATATATCACTGGCTATGCCCCCAAATAAAGTATCTTCATGGGAAATAATTGCTTTACCTGTTTTTTTTACAGAAGTAAAAATCGCTTCTTTATCCAATGGCTGGAGTGTTCGCAAATCAATGACATCGGCTAAGATATCAGGATTGTCATCTAATGCCTCCAAAGCCCAATGTACAGCTGCTCCATAGGTAATTACGCTAATCGCTTTACCTTCCCTCAAAATAGCTGCTTTTCCAAAAGGTAAAGTATAATAGTTGGTCGGTACATCTTGTTTAATTGTTCTGTATAAACCTTTATGTTCAAAAAACAACACAGGATTAGGGTCATTGATTGCTGTTGCTAAAAGGCCTTTGGCATCATAAGGAAAAGCTGGGTATACCACTTTTAATCCTGGAGTTTTAGTAAACCAAGCCTCATTGGTTTGTGAATGGAACGGCCCTGCACCTACTCCGCCTCCACAGGGCATCCTAATGACCACATTGGCCAGCTGTCCCCAGCGGTAATACGATTTTGCCAAATAGTTGACAACGGGGTTAAATCCAGACGATATAAAATCAGAAAATTGCATTTCAACAACACTTTTCATATCAGCAATAGATAGGCCCATTCCCGCTTCAATAATTGTTGATTCACAAATAGGCGTATTACGCACCCTGTCTTTACCAAATTGCTCTAAAAATCCTTCAGTTATTTTAAACACACCACCATATTCGGCAATATCCTGCCCCATAATCACCAAATCGGCATGCTGTTCCATACTTTGTCTAAGTCCCTGGGAAATGGCATCTATAAATCTAATATCTTGAGTTTCATTTCCTATTTCAACCTCTATATATTCAAAAGGCGCATAGACGTCCTTTAATTCCTTTTCCAAATCAGGTTTAATAGGTTCTTCTTTAAAAGCAATCTCTAAATGTTCATTAATTTCAAAAACCATTTGCTCCTTGATCAAGACTATATCTGATTCGGTTAAAATCCCTTCCTCCTTTAAAAAGGATTGAAAATTCATCACCGGATCCTTAGCTGCCCAAAAATCCATCAGTGACTTAGGAACATACTTTGTACCACTAGCTTCCTCATGCCCGCGCATTCTAAACGTCTTAAATTCCAATAAAATGGGACGTGGATTTTTACGCATATCCTCAGCAAATTCAGAAACTTTTGTGTAAATATCTATTATATTATTGCCATCAATAATATGGGATTCCATACCATAACCAATAGCTTTATCGGCTAAATGTTCACAACGAAACTGCTCACTTGTTGGGGTAGACAATCCATAGCCATTATTCTCGATACAGAACAACACGGGTAATTGCCAAACCGAAGCTACATTTAAAGCTTCATGAAAATCACCCTCACTCGTTCCCCCTTCACCAGTAAACACAGCTGTTACCTGCTTTAGGTTTTTTAATTTTGAAGCCAAAGCAATACCATTGGCAACACCTAATTGAGGTCCTAAATGGGAAATCATTCCCACAATTTTGTATTCTTGTGTACCGAAATGAAACGAACGATCCCGACCATTAGTAAACCCATTAGCTTTACCTTGCCATTGTGAAAAAAGTCGGTAAAGCGGAATGTTTCGAGTAGTAAACACCCCTAAGTTTCTGTGCATAGGAAGTATATATTCATCGTTTTGGAGGGCTAAAGTTACTCCTACAGCTATGGCTTCTTGACCAATACCAGAAAACCACTTACTAATCTTCCCTTGCCTCAAAAGAATAAGCATTTTTTCTTCAATCAATCTAGGCTTGAGTATGTTCTTATAAAGCAGAATTAATGCTTCAGAATTTAGATTTTCAGTGTTATATATAATCGTTTCCGGAATCATCAATACGATTTGAGTTGCTTTTTTTGAGTATATCAAATATAATACAAATTCACTCGCAGTTATAGCACCCAGTGATTAGTTATCAATAAACTTAGCTATTTTATCACATCTTGCATAGACAACAAAATTATAGAAGAAATCGCAATAACTATTATCATAACAACCAAAACAATAGCCATGTTTTTGTATTTTTGTAACAACCACATTTTTAATCAAAATGCTTATGAATACTATTCCTAGTGTTAATTTATCAGATTTTATTTCAGGTAATACCGAAAAAAAACAACAATTTGTAGATGCCATTGGAAAAGCTTACCAAGAGATTGGGTTTGTGGCTTTAAAGGGTCATTTTTTAGATGATAAATTAGTTGAGAATCTATACAAAGAAATTAAAAATTTTTTCGATTTACCTATTGAGGTAAAACAAAAATATGAGATTCCAGGTATTGGTGGACAGCGTGGTTACGTTTCCTTCGGAAAAGAAAGCGCCAAAGGAAAAAAGGAAGGTGACTTAAAGGAATTTTGGCATTTTGGTCAATATGTTGAAAATAATCCAGAACTTGAAAAGGAATATCCTAAAAACGTTTATGTAGAAGAACTGCCCAAATTTAATATCATAGGCAAGGAAGCATATAAAATGCTCGAAAAAACAGCAAAATATGTTTTACGGGCTTTAGCGTTACATCTCAATTTAGAAGAGACCTATTTCGATGAGTACATTCACAATGGCAATTCTATTTTGAGGCCCATACACTACCCTCCTATTATCCAAGAGCCTAAGGAGGCTGTTCGTGCAGCTGCTCATGGAGATATTAACCTAATCACTTTATTAATGGGAGCTCAAGGTCGCGGACTGCAGGTCCAAAACCATAAAGGCGAATGGATTGATGCCATAGCCGGGCCCGATGAGCTAATGATTAATGTAGGTGATATGTTGTCCAGACATACCAATAACAAACTAAAATCTACCATTCATCGCGTTATAAATCCACCAAAAGAATTATGGGGCACGTCAAGGTATTCTATTCCCTTTTTTATGCATCCCATAAGCGATATGAAACTGGATGTTTTAGACAGTTGTGTGGATGAAAATAATCCCAAAGCCTATGAAGATATCACGGCAGGGGAATTTTTAAATGAACGCCTCATAGAACTTGGGCTTATCAAAAAATAAGAAAATGGATTTACAGGACCAGTTGAAAAACCTATTTCCAGATCATGTCCCTGATGAATCTCCCGAAGCGGTTTCAGAAGATGACAATCTATGGATACAAGATGATCCCATAATATGCAAATACGAAAAACGAAAAGGCAAACCCATTACTATTCTTGAGGGCTATACAGGATCAAATGAAGATTTTAAGACTTTAGCAAAGGATATTAAAACCCAATTGAGTGTGGGTGGTAGTTTTAAAGATGATAAGATTATTATTCAAGGGGATTATCGCGATAAAATCATGCAAATACTAAAAGACAAAGGTTTTAAGGTAAAACGTGTTGGAGGATAATTTTTTAGTTTGCAGCTGGCAGTCGCAGTATCCAGTTAGATTGATGGGACTGAAATAGATTATATCTCATGAAACCTTAAACTTTAAACATTGAAGTCCCTAATAACTATTAACCAATAACTTATTAACTTAAAAAATGTCCATAAAACATTCTGAACTCATCCTAAATCCAGATGGCAGCATCTACCATCTTAACCTAAAACCTGAGCATATTGCTGACACCATTATTTTAGTTGGTGATCAGGACCGAGTGGAAAAAATTTCCAAACATTTCGATACTATTGAATTTTCAACTCAAAAGAGGGAATTTAAAACCCATACCGGTTTTTATAAAGGAAAACGTTTATCGGTTATTTCAACAGGGATTGGTCCAGATAATATTGATATTGTTTTAAACGAACTGGATGCCTTGGCAAATATTGATTTCGAGACCAGAACAGTTAAAAATAACCTCAAGACTCTTAATTTTATAAGAATAGGTACCTCCGGAGCCCTTCAGGAGGATATTCCTGTAGATGCTTTTGTAGCTAGTGAATATGGGCTTGACTTAAATGGTATGCTTCATAGTTATCAAACCAGCGACATTACAAACCCAAAAATAGAGAGTGCTTTTATACAACATACCCAATGGCCCAATTTTAAGGCAAGACCATTAATCATAAAATGTAATGAGACCTTAAAAAATCACATGATAAGTGATCAAACACACCAAGGCATCACCCTAACGGCTATAGGGTTTTATGGGCCACAGGGACGGGTTTTAAGATTACCCCTTCAGGATGAAGCTCTAAATTCTAAAATTCAGACATTTGATTTTAACGGATTACGTGTCACCAATTTAGAAATGGAAACTAGTGCTATTTATGGCTTATCCAAATTAATGGAGCATAAGGCTTTATCTTTAAATGCCGTTATTGCTAATAGAGCCCTTGGTACCTTTAGTGAGCATCCGGGTAAGACCATTGAAAAGCTTATTTTGTATACTCTGGATCGACTTTCAAGTATATAAAATAACGGGTGACAAAACCTATACTAAAACGATAACGATATCTGTTCAGTGATATCCTGAATCTAAAGACTAACAGATACCTGATACAGACAAATGTTTACCTGTTAAACTAGTCTCTAATAACTTTTACTTTCCTTGTTTAAAGTTTATTTCCAATAAGACTATAATAAAAGCTTTAAGAAATTTTTAATTAGCATTTTATAAAAAGTATGACTTCATTATTTTAACATCCCTTTGAAATCTTCTTTTAAACTAATTAATTCTACGCTTAAACCATAAAACGAAGTTAGTTATCATTTTTTTTTTAATTTTAAATATCTCTTAACTTAATCCTTATTAGTCCTTATGAAAAAAATTACATTTCTGATTTCTATATTTTTATTGACCTTTAGTTATTCGATGGTTGGTCAGGCCCCTGACAATGATTTACCTTGTGGAACTTTACCTGAACTTACTGTTAATTTGAGCGAAACCTGTACCAATGAGATTATAACTTTTACTGGAAATGAAACAGATTCAGGTTTAGGTTTACCTACCTGTATATCCAATCCTGACTGGTACAGTAGAGATTTATGGTTTAAATTTACTATGCCTTCCAAAGGCGCTGTTCGTATAATTACTTCATTTAATAATGATAATATTTATGACTCTGGAATTGAAATTTTTACAGGTGGAGATTGCAGTAGTTTAACCTCTTATGATTGTAATGATGATGGTAATCCAAATGGGGGTAATGATGAATTTTTCTCTCAAATTGATATTGCTCAACCAGCCTCTTCTGTGGTTTATCTTAGAGTATGGGATGTTGATGATGTAGGAGCCGGATCTATGAATATTTGTATTTATGAAATTGACCCTCCTTTAGTTACTGATAACGATGAATGTTCCTCAGCTAATGACTTAGCAATTACAAGTGATTGCTCTTCTCCTACATTAACGACTAATTTACAATCAACCGATTCAGCAGAAACAAATCCAACCTGTACTTCTTTTTATGAAGGTAAGGATGTATGGTATAAGATAACATTAGATGACAATGATGATTATGAAGTTACCATTGAAACTTCAGAAGATTCTGGATCCCCTGTATACGATACAGGGATAGCTGTATATTCAGGTAATTGTGGATCACTTACTGAAATTGGATGTGATGATGATGGAGGTAGCAATTTATTTTCTAAAGTTGTTTTATCCAACAGAAGAAATGAAATTTTATTTATCCGTGTCTTTATGGTTGACATTGCTCAAACTGGCACATTTAATATTTGTGCCTCTGCGACGGGAACTTTAAATACTGTTGATAAGGATTTAAATGACTTTAAATTATTTCCCAATCCGGCTCAGGATGTGGTCAACCTAAAGTTTACACAGTCATCAAGTTCTAAGGTGGATATCGCTATCTACAACCTCCAGGGGAAACTGGTCCAAGCAGTCTACAAAACACCTAACAATCAAAATGCGGCATTAAATATTGCTCATTTATCTAGCGGTATGTATTTCGTGAAGCTGAATGATGGTACCAACGAGGTCACTAAAAAATTAATGGTCCGATAAGCCTCGAATGTTTATAAAAAGCAGCAAGGCTCTAAAGTTGATTTAGAGCCTTTTTTTATCTAAAGCTTAACCAGGCGTTTGAATCCTGATCTCGTATCCTTATAGCTGATCCTAAGCAGGTACAATCCTTGTTCAATACCTTCCAATCGCTCCATTGTTATACGGCCCTGTATCGCCTCCTTCTCTTCATGCCTGATCATCTTGCCGGTAATATCATATAAAGTGATCCTGAACGTTTCATTGCTCAACTGCACAGGCAACTGAATGTTAATCACTGCATTGAATGGATTCGGTATAATGGACACCTCCTTAAAGGTAAATTCGGCATTGTCGAGTCCTTCACAGGCATCGCCTATACCATCAGTGTCGGCATCGGCTTGATCTGTATTCGAAACAGTCGGACAATTATCAATACAATCAGGTACCCCATCACTGTCAGTATCTATAAAACCTTCGTCCGTTTGGCCGTTGCAGTCGTTGTCCTTGGCATCACAGAGCTCAGGTGCATTTGGATAAACGGTGTCGTCAGAGTCGTCGCAATCGGTGTTGTCACTGACATAACCTATAGGTGCCGAACAGGACTGAATAGTGGAAGCCGCATCGCCGTAGCCATCACCATCGGCATCGGCATAATAGGTATTGGTTACTCCTTCATCCGTCTGGCCATCGCAGTCGTTGTCCTTGCCGTCACATATTTCAATGGCATTAGGATTTATATCTGGATCAGTATCGTTGCAATCTCCTTCATTTTCCGTAAAACCATCACCGTCATCATCAATATCAGCTGAACTGTCCAAGGTTGCCAGGTTACAATCGTCGTCCTTACCATTATCCAATATTTCCACCTCACCGGGATTCACATTGGCATCGGTATCATCACAATCGGTGTTGTCACTGACATAGCCCACCGGTGCCGAACAGGCCTGGGTGGTGGATGCCGCATCCCCATAGCCATCACCATCGGCATCGGCATAATAGGTCGTGGTCACCCCTTCATCGGTCTGGCCGTCACAGTCGTTGTCCTTGCCATCGCAGAGTTCAGGTGCATTTGGATAAACGGTGTCGTAAGAGTCGTCGCAATCGGTATTGTCACTGACATAGCCCACAGGGACCGAACAGGACTGGGTAGTAGATGCCGGATCCCCATAGCCATCACCATCGGCATCGGCATAATAGGTCGTGGTCACCCCTTCGTCAGTCTGGCCGTTACAGTCGTTGTCCTTGCCATCGCATATTTCAATGGCATTAGGGTTTATATCTGGATCAGTATCGTTGCAATCTCCTTCATTTTCCGTAAAACCATCACCGTCATCATCAATATCAGCTGAACTGTCCAAGGTTGCCAGGTTACAATCGTCGTCCTTACCATTATCCAATATTTCCACCTCACCAGGATTCACATTGGCATCGGTATCATCACAATCTGTATTGTCACTGACATAGCCCACCGGTGCCGAACAGGCCTGGGTAGTGGATGCGGCATCCCCATAGCCATCACCATCGGCATCGGCATAATAGGTCGTGGTCACCCCTTCGTCGGTCTGGCCATCACAGTCGTTGTCCTTGCCATCGCAGAGTTCCGGTGCATTTGGATAAACGGTATCGT
>NZ_JAKMCR010000003.1 GCF_022662175.1 Aestuariivivens marinum
GGTTCAGTAGTAGGCGTAATCACAGGATCACATAACGAGTGTGGCGGTAGCTATACCGAGACTTGGACTTATGTAGATGATTGTGAGCGTGAGATCAGCCATAGCAGAACAATAACCGTAGACCCAGCGCCACAAGCAGCGTTTGTGGAGATGCCAGGAGACACGAGCATGGCTTGCGACGATGCACCACCAAGTGGCACAAGCTTAGGCTACAGCAATGGAGCTACAACAGGAGCTTGCGAAATCAGTGGTTCAGTAGTAGGCGTAATCACAGGATCACATAACGAGTGTGGCGGTAGCTATACCGAGACTTGGACTTATGTAGATGATTGTGAGCGTGAGATCAGCCATAGCAGAACAATAACCGTAGACCCAGTGCCAGCGGCCAGTTTTGATAGTATAGATGATATTAATATCTACTGTGAGGATTTAGGTTCTTTCACACCTGGAAGTTTATCTTATAGCAATGGAGCTGGAACGAACGCTTGTGACATCAGCGGTTCGGTAATGGGCATAGCAGATCCATTTGACGGAAACTGTGGACAGTTTGATGTTCATTTCAGTTATACTGATGAATGTGGTAGAACGATAACAGCAACTCAAGTAGTTACAGTTATAGATGAAACTGCACCAGTAATTACTTGTCCAGAACCGATGACTATTTGTAATGATGGCTTCCCAGCCGAGTTAACCGCAAGTTGGACAGATAATTGTTTAGACGGAGGAACATTAACAGCTGGACCAACAAACATTAGGTATCGTGAAGATATGTGTGCTGAGTTAGCAGATTATGTGTTTACAGTATCAGATGGTTGCGGTAATGAAACTACTGAAACCTGTACTGTAACTAGAGAGTTTGATAAGTACGACAATTGTGAAACAGCCTTTGCTATGGATATGGAAACAGCGAGCTGTTTTATTCCTGACTTTAAACGTTGGGGATGGACTAATGCTTATGACGAAGGTGATTCTTCTGAATTGCCATTATATGCAGGAGCAGCACATTGTGACTATGAGAACAAAGGAACACTCGTTGGTAGTGTTACTGTAGATTATTCTATAGAAGGAGAAATCACGGTTACCTATAACATCAATGAAGGCTATGGTATGAAGGAGGCTCATGTGTATGTAGGTTGTGATATGTATCCAGAAAAGAATGGAACACCAACGGTGGCACCAGGTCAATATACCTTTAACTCAGGGTCATTAGATAACTCTAATGGTATATCTGTTACCTTCAATGATGTCTATGGTTCAGTTTATGTAATTGCTCACGCTGTGACTTGTGAAGAGCTATGTAAGTGTAGCGACAGACCATGGACTGATGATGGAAATACTTATAATGTTGACTTAGGAATCAATTGTGGAGGCGAAGCAAAAATGGCTTCTACTAAAGATGTTGACTTTACAGCCTATCCAGTACCATTCGATCAGGAAGTGAATATTAAGTATTCATTTGATTACGATACCGATGTTAATATTGAAGTATTCGATATGAAAGGTGCGTTAATCAGAAAAGCTGAGAATACGCAATATATTAAAGGCACTGTGGAAACGGCTAAGTTGGATCTTTCAAGGACAGATAACCAAATGTTCTTTGTAAGACTATCAACTAATAAAGGTACTGCTGTTAAGAAAATAGTATCTTATAGTCCACAATAACAATAGAATAATAAACATTCATTTTAAATTAAAAAGAGAGCCGCTTATAGCGGCTCTTTTTGATATTCGATTAGTGCTTAATGAATTTTATTGAACGACTTCCATCTTCAAAACCAACGCGTGCAATGTATACACCATCTTTAAATGTTGAAAGATTCAATGTTTCTTCATAACCTATTAACTTTTTAGAGAATACTTTTTTACCTAAAATATTGAATATTTCAACATTGTTTATAGCTTTAGTTGACGATTTAAGAGTTAACACGTCATTATCCCTATTATAATAATGTTTAAATGAATTGTTATCAAGATCTTCCATTCCTAGTGACCCAGCAGTTGTAATTGATAATTCATCAATATTAATGGCGGATTGATCAGTAGTATTATGATGTCTAAATGCGACATAGACCATGTTACCTGCTAAGCTAGAAATATCAATATCTCGATTTACAAAAACTCCAGCTCCACCAACTTCGTCAGTATACTCACTTCGTTGAACTGGACTGGACATAAAATCATTAATTTGGTTACCAGTGGCCGCAAAAACAGTATAATATTCATGTGCTGCATAGGACAATTCACCTCTCACTTTCCAAGTAAGTGTAATATTATCACCAGGAGCAAACGATGTTAGATCTATGGCATGAGACTTCACCCAGTTATCTGGTGTTAAATTAGAAAAGGAATAAGAAGCAATTACTTTATGTCCACCATAATATGAAGAAAACTCCCACCAAGACCAACTATTACTATCCCCATCTTGGTCTTCTATATCCCAGCATACATTAATTACATCTGTATCAAAGGTTTCTAATACAGGAAGAGTGTCGTCACATTGAGCATTTAAATAAAAATTTACACCTGTAATGCAAATTAATAGTAATAATCTTTTCATAATCAAGTAGGTTATATTCTAGGTAAAGTTATAAAATATTAACATTTAAACGAATAAAAGTGATTTTAATCGATAAAATGTTTTAATTTGTAGGATTAAGAATATAAATATATGCATTTTATCGAGAAATAAACCTACATATACGTAAAAGTTAACAAGTTAGATGTTAGCTAATTAAGCTTTTTTGAACAAAATTGCAGTCATTTTAGAATAGAGACATTGGAAATAATTCCTATATAGCTAGTGTATGGCTTAAGTATGGATAGTGTATGGATAGTGCATGACATTAGTGCAAGTTATTTTTATAAGACTGAGATAAACCCCGTTCTATTACAAGTAATATCCTCGTAAGCCTAGATTTTTTAGCTTGGTTTACCCTGAGCGCAGTCGAAGGGTTTTTATCAATGGAAAAGTAGGGAACAAATAACTAAGTACTCAATAGTTCCTTAAATCTTATCACTATCAAATAGGAGTCTAATTAATTGGAAAATTGAGCTTAATATAGAATCTAAATACTTCCCGTTTTACATTTTGACAATATATCAGTAATGTAATTGCATGATCTTAATCTTCATAATAAAATTGAATATTGCTTATTAGTAATAAGTTGCGTTCTGTCATTCAGAACGAAGCAAAGCGTAGTGAAGAATCTTTTGATTTTCAAAGAGATTCCTCCTTTTGTCGGAATGACAAAATCTAATTTTACTGCATTATAGCATATTCAGTATATTCCATATTAGAATGATTTGACTTAAAATATTACTGATTCACAACAAAAAGTGGTATAAAAAGGAGTATTATTTGGCTAAAGATGAAATTTAATTAGGCTCTTAAATAATTTTACTTCCATTCATTCTTTAAAAACCTTTTAAAGGTGTTATTTTTGCACATTACAATTTTATTTATGGGTGTTTCAACATTTGAACTAGAAGAACGCAAAACAGGTAAGGATTTATACAGTTACCAGAAGGGAGCAATAAATAAAATTTTTAAGGCTTTTGAAGAGTCTCCAGAAGACTATCACTTGTTATACCAATTACCCACTGGAGGCGGAAAGACGGTAATTTTTTCTGAGATTGTTAGGCAATACCTAAAGCACCATAATAAAAAGGTTTTGGTGATGACCCACCGTATTGAGCTTTGCAAGCAAACCTCTAAAATGCTCACGGAGTTTGGAGTGGTTAATAAAGTGGTAGACAGTAAGGCCGATCTTAGTGATCAAGGTGAGTATAGTTGTTTTGTTGCCATGGTAGAAACCCTTAACAACCGTTTGAATGACGATAAACTGGATATCTCCGATATTGGATTAGTGATTATTGATGAGGCGCATTATAACTCGTTTACCAAATTATTTAAGTTTTTTAGCCAGTCTTTTATTCTAGGTGTTACAGCAACACCCTTAAGCTCTAGTATTGAACTCCCTATGACCGATAATTATGACGAGCTTATAGTTGGGGAAAGTATAGAATCTTTAATACAAAATGGCTTTTTATCCCGTGCAGAAATGTATTCCTATAATGTGGGGTTAACCTCTTTGGTTGTTGGAGCCAATGGGGATTATACCGTTAAATCATCGGAAGATTTATATACAGCCGATGATATGTTGTCTAAACTTATACAGGCTTACGAAGAGCGTTCAAAAGGCAAGAAGACCTTAATTTTCAACAATGGTATCAACACCTCATTGTACGTTTACGAAACCTTTAGAAGGGCAGGATACAAAATTGCACACCTCGATAACACCAATACCAAAAAGGAACGGGCCACGATCTTAAAATGGTTTAAAAACACCCCGGACGCCATTTTAACGTCAGTAAGTATTTTAACAACAGGGTTTGATGAACCAACTGTTGAAAGTATTATTTTAAACAGGGCAACAAAGTCTTTAACGCTTTACTACCAGATGATTGGTAGAGGGTCGAGGGTATTAAAGAACAAAAACACGTTTACGGTGGTAGATTTAGGAAATAATTTCCATCGTTTCGGCCCTTGGGGAGATAATCTGGATTGGCAACGCATCTTTAAGTCACCAAATTACTATTTAGATTCCCTTTTAAGTGACGAAGAGCTTGAAAGTAACTTCAGATATGAAATGCCAGATGAGTTGCGCGCTGAGTTTTCAAATTCTGAAGAGGTGTATTTCGATGTCCAAAAAACCTATGTAGATTGTATTAGAAAGGGTAAATCATCAAAAGCAGTATTAGAGCTATCCATAGAACAGCATGCTAAAATTTGTGTAGAAAACAGTGAAGATGTATACGACGCGATTGCTTTGGCTAAAAAATTAGGGGATGATATTGACTTTAGAATAGGTAGGTATACAAAATGTATTAGTAAGAGTACCTTTAATTTTGTGGAATGGCTTAAAGGGGATTACCGAAAAAAATTGAATGCCTATTTGCGGTTAAATTTCGATGATGTTTTTGAAATGGTTCATGGTTATGCACCAAAAGACTAATTAAATCAAAAATGAAAGTTTAGACGAAATACTTTCTTAATATACTTCAACCAAAAAGGGTTTCTATAAATAATAGATTTTACAATTACCACTTATATTTTTGGGTATAAATAATATCTAAAGAATAGAATTCAACCTTAAAAAATAAGCGTACTTTTACCAAGTAAAATTTTATGTGTTAATTATATTGTTTTTCAATGGTTACACGTAA
Organism: Aestuariivivens marinum; assembly: GCF_022662175.1. Taxonomy (GTDB): domain Bacteria; phylum Bacteroidota; class Bacteroidia; order Flavobacteriales; family Flavobacteriaceae; genus Aestuariivivens; species Aestuariivivens marinum. The sequence goes on from NZ_JAKMCR010000003.1 coordinate 5,227, forward strand.
ACTTTGATGATTAAAATTTGAATATCCGTTATTAGTAATAATTTACATTCTGTCATTCAGAACGAGCAAAGCGTAGTGAAGAATCTTTAGATTATCACATAGATTCTTCCTTTTGTTGGAATGACAAAACCCAATATTATTGCATTATGACACATTACAGATATTCAAAGCATTTTGGTTTCATTATAATTTTTTTATTTGATTTTTTTATATGGAAGTATCTCGTAAAACAGTTAGCATAGTATTAGCATTTTTTGCTATTTATGTTATTTGGGGTTCAACGTATCTTTTGAATAAAATAGCAGTTGCTGAATTGCCTCCATTTAAATTGGCTGCTATAAGGTTTCTTGTAGCTGGTATTTTTATTTTTATAATAGCTAAAATGCTCAAGGTTAATATATCCATCACCAGAGCTCAGCTTAAAAATACCATTATAGCAGGGTTTTTATTTTTAACTTTTGGTAATGGGGTGGTAGTATGGGCACTTAAATTTGTTGACAGTGGTTTTACGGCTTTGGAAATATCGGCACAACCTTTAGTGGTTCTTATTTTAATGTGGTTGCTACAGGGTAAAAAAATATCGGCTATGTCTTTTATAGGTGTGGTTTTAGGTTGTGTTGGAATATACCTTCTGGTTAGCCAGAAAGAACTAATAAGTCAAGAAAACCAAATTATAGGGATGCTCATGATTTTTGTTTGTATGATTAGTTGGGCATATGGAAGTTTATTTGTGGGTAAAGCCGATTTGCCCTCAAATTACTTTGTTAATACTGGTTATCAAATGCTAACAGGAGGTATTATGTTGGTAATAGCCAGTTTGTGTTTTGGAGAAACTTGGACGTGGCCATCAGTATGGAGTACAAATGTACAATGGTCCATGCTTGGGCTTATAGTATTTGGTAGTATCATTGCTTTTACAGCCTTCAATTATTTGCTTAAAGTGGTTTCACCAGAAAAAGTATCAACCAATACCTATGTCAATCCAATAATTGCGATGATTCTGGGCTGGTGGATTTTAGATGAACAAATTACTCTTCAGTCCATTATTGCGGCAGTTATTTTACTTACAGGAGTATATTTCATCAATTCTAAACGTGTACTTACTAAACCAAGGGGTATAGGTAGGTAAAGAAAACATGTACTTTATAGAGCGTATTTATCAATATGTTGGGACTGTAAATGTTTGCTGCCTAGTGACATCTTTGTACTTTTGCAAGCTAAAACAACCCTCTTTTTAATAACTAAAATGACCTTTAAAAGACAAATTAACAGCATAAGAAGGCGCATGATGCAGAGCATAACTAAAAATGTTGGAAGCTCATATAAAGCGCCTCAACCAGGATCTTTAAAAATTGAAGATATAAAAAAAGTGCTTATTGTAAGGCCTAATCACCGTTTGGGAAATCAATTATTGTTAACGCCGCTAGTACAAGAGGTTGTGAATACATTTCCTAATTGTAAAATAGATTTATTTGTAAAAGGTGGAGTAGCCTATCCAGTATTTCAAAATTATAATCAAATTGAACATATTATTCAGTTACCAAAGAAGCCTTTTAGCAATCTTTTAAAATATATTGCTAAATGGTTTGGTTTAAGGCGTAGACGTTACGATTTAGTAATTAATGCAGATAAAAACTCGTCTTCTGGCCGGTTGCTTACTCAATTTAGTAATGCTAGGTTTAAGGTTTTTGGTGAGGTCCATGAAGATATTCAAAAAGAATATCCTGATTATCAGCATATATCTAAATATCCAGTCTATAATTTGAGGCGTTATTTAAATTTGTCTGGTTTTGAAAAAACCACTAGTAATGTGCCTTTTTTAGATATTAAATTAAATGATGAAGAAATTGCTAATGGCAAAAAGATACTTAATGAACTAATTAAGAACGATAAAAAAACCATTTGTATTTATACCAATGCCACAGGGGCAAAATGTTATTCTGAAATGTGGTGGGAAGCATTTTACAATAGGCTGTTAAAGGAATATCCAAATTATAATATTGTTGAAATGTTGCCAATAGAAAATATTTCAAAGATTAATTTTAGGGCACCACATTTTTATAGTAAGGATATTAGGGAAATGGGAGCTATTATAAAAAACACCTCTATTTTTATCGCTGCCGATAATGGGGTTATGCATTTGGCAAGTGCTTCGTTAACTCCAACCATTGGATTCTTTTCAGTAACCAATCCACTAGTATATGCACCTTACGGAAATAGGAGTAAGGCCTTTAATACCAATGAAACTAATATAGACGATTGGATTAATGCAGTAAGCGATATGCTAATTAATTAAGCACTTTTGTTACGGTTAAAGGTTACACTGTCTTTAATATGTAATAAGTGATTAACAATAGCAGCCAATTCAAATTGAAGATATTGCTTGTTTTTCTTACTAAAGTTAGCAATCTCATGGGCATATAAAATTTCATGACCTTTTTTAACAGAGATAAAATAGCAATCGTCATCTGCATTTAGCTTTACAGAACTTTTGTAGTTGCTTTCAAGTAATAACCAATAAGACAAACTGTTGATTTGATTGAATAAAGAAAAATTGGTATCCATAATGATAGGTTTTTATGATTTGGTATTTTAAAGCTATTTCAAGATGTTTTTGAAAACAAAATTTATTGATAGACGACTTTAAATTTCGTTAAATAGTTGACTTTATGTTTTTTATCCCGTTGTTTACGTATTTTATCGATATCTGTAATATAATTTTTTAAAAGTCAATCGCTCTGTTGTTTATGGGGCACTAAAATCTTCTATATTTTGTAAATTAGATTTCTTTTAAAGATTTTAAATAAATGAAACTTCCGTTAACATATATATTCATTGTTGTTATTATAATGTTTTCATGTTCGGCATCAAAACACGTAACAGATGAACAAAAAAGAGCTATGGAGATGCTATTGGAAAGCAGACAATTTAAAATTGAATCAAATTGGGCCTATCCTCAAGTTACCAATGCAGTACAACAAGTTATGAATTCTGGTCTATTACAACCAGGGAGCAACTCAAGCGGCATTAACTTAATTGGTAATATTAATTTTTTAAAACTTTCAAATGATAGTATTAGCTCTTATTTGCCTTTTTTTGGTGAACGTACAATGCTGGCTGGGTATGGCTCAAATGATGATGGGGTAATTAAACTTGAGGGGGTTATTAAAAATTATAAGTCTACACATAACAAGGATGGCAGTTACAGCATCAACTTTGATGCAAAAGATGGGATAGAAGGATACAATGTGTTTTTAAGGGTATTCCCTAACCAAAAAACAGATTTATTACTTAACGGATCATTTAGATTACCAATTAGGTATTCTGGAATTATTAAGACAGTTACAGAATAGTCATTTATATTGTATTTGAATACAAATAAATTAGGTTAAAAAACCATTTTATCCGACGAACGAAAACCACTATTTTGACCATAATTAGGGATTTGTTCATTTCATCGTGTATTTTTAAAGTTCATGTGATTTTTTAGGTGTTAACGCATTGAAATATATAGTTTTAATGAACAATTGTAAATGTGTTTACCATGAAAAAACAGATAGCCCTAATATGTTTTATAGTTGTATTAAGTTTTACAAATAAGCTTTTTGCCCAGGAAACTTCAGGGGATAAAAAAGAGAGTCCGCTTTATGATTATTACGAAAAGCAATTGAACAATACAGATACTATTCCAAGTTTTAAAGATCAAGAAAACAAACTAAAAATCACGGGGACTATTTACTACAACGATGGTATTACTCCTGCCAAGGATGTTATTTTATACATTTATCAGCCTAGTGAAGAAGGACACTTTAAAACCAATAAGGAGAATGGAAAAAAGTATGTTGAGCATAGGGGTTGGGTAAAAACGGATGAAGACGGTCGTTATACATTTTATACCTTTATACCAGGAGCACCTTATGTACCACTTACATATCCCCGTACTTTGGGTATGAAGCAAATACTTCCTGTAATAAAAGAGCCTGGTAAGCCAGAATATGATTTCGATGCATTTATTTTTGATGATGATCCAGCAATTTCTAGTCGTTGTAGAAAAAAATTGGATCGTATTGGATATAAAGGAATACTTAAACTAGAAAAACAGGGGAATATGTACGTAGCTACAAAGGATATTGTTTTAAAAACTGGTTCTGCAATGATTATAGCTTCTTTATAAATTACTTTTTTAATATAAAGGCTTAATTCAAAAAATTAAAGTGCATTTTCCTTAAATTTGGATATGCTGGAAGAACTCGATCTACTCTTAAGCCAAGGCAACACAATACGTTATAAAAAGCGAGATTTTATAATTAGGCAAGGTGAAACATCTAATAAAGTTTTTTTTGTTAAAAAAGGAGTAACTAGGCATTATGTGATTACTCCAGAGGGTAAGGAAAAGACCATAAGAATCTCTAAAGAAAACGATTTTTTTTATAGTTCCATAGTAAGCTATTTTAAAAATATGCCTAGCTATATTTATTGTCAATGTTTAACCAATTGTGATTTAATTTATTGGGAATCTTTAAAGCTTGAAGCTCTTTTTAAAACAAATTCTAAACTAGCCGATTTTAGAAACACACAATTTGTTAAATTTATACTAGAAAAGCACAATAAAGAAATAGCATTACTCACCAAAAGTGCAGCTGAACGTTTTGAAGAGTTTTGTAAAAACAATTTAGAGCTTTTCAATAGAATACCTCACCATATTATTGCATCTTACATAGACATTACTCCAGAAACGCTTTCTCGATTGCGATCAAATAAATCTTGATTTATATCAATGTAATTCTATTTTAGTTCAAATAGTTTTGAACTCAAATTTAAAATAGAATTAGAATGAAAATAGAAAAAGTTATTTATGTATTAATGACTATCAATTATGTATTGTTTTCTTGTGAAGCAGATGATGTTGTTTCAGGGTCCGGAAATTTAATTACAGAAACAAGAACAGTTTCGGCATTTAATAAGGTAAGTTCTAGAGGGGTTTTTGATATAAATATTACACAAGGCAATTTTCAGTCTGTTGAAATTATTGCAGATGATAATATTATTGATTATGTGACCACCAAAGTGGTTAATAATGAGTTGCAATTATACTTAGACGATAGCCATAATTATAGTTACCTTAATTTAAAGGCCAATATTGTAGTAGAGCATTTAAATGCTATTAAAAATGAAGGTATAGGGAAAATTAATATTATAAATGTTAATGAGAGTGGAAGTTTTAGGGTCTATAATTCTGGTACGGGGGATATCACTATGAGTGGGACTGCTGATAATTTAATTTTAGAGAATGAAGGCACAGGAATATTTAAAGGCTTTCAATTTATGGTTACAAATTGCAATGTTGATATTATTGGTAGTGGAGATTGCGAAATAAATGCATTAAATAGTTTAGATGTTGTTATTGAAGGAAGTGGTGATGTTTATTATAAAGGAATTCCATCAATCCAAAGTAATATATCGGGATCTGGTATGGTAATAAATGCTAATTAAGGGTGTTATAATAAATTTTATTGAAATGTTTATAGGTCGCTAGTTTATTTATAGCTATTATATAATTCTTATATTGTGTTATAATTATGGACTTAAATGATTTATACAAATATTCGAAGGACTGGAAGACCACTTTAAAAATGCCAGTATTATTTTTAGGACATGGTAGTCCAATGAATGCTATTTCCGATAATCGATTTGTTCAGGGATTTAAAGGTATTGCCAAGAATATTCCTGAACCCAAAGCCATATTATGTATCTCTGCACATTGGGAAACCAAAGGCACCAAAGTAACAGCAATGGATATGCCAAGAACCATACATGACTTTAGTGGATTTCCTCAAGAGTTATATAATGTGCAATATCCAGTGCAAGGAAGTCCGGAATTGGCTAAGGAAACAGTACAGTTATTGGCTCCTGTTTCAGTTGATATGGATTACGATTGGGGTTTGGACCATGGGGCTTGGAGTGTTATTAAACACTTATACCCAAAGGCAAACATACCCGTTATCCAATTGAGTTTGGATTATAACCGAACACCAAAATCCCATTATGAACTGGCAAAGCAACTAGAAACTTTGAGGTATAAGGGTGTTTTAATTGTGGGAAGTGGCAATACAGTTCATAATCTAGGTCTATTAAGTTTTGAAAAGGATACCGTTTACGATTGGGCTATTGAAGCTAGGCATACTATAAACGAATATATAAATAACAGAGATTTCAATCTTTTGTTTAATTATCATAGTAATAAAGCTTTGCGATTAGCAATACCAACACCAGAACATTTTTTACCTTTATTATATAGTTTAGCTATATATGATTCAAAAAGTGACCATATAAGTTTATTTAATGATGAAGTAGTTATGGGAAGTGTAAGTATGAGCTCTGTATTTATTGAATAGGACAGAGATAGAGTTTCTTCAATTATGATTTTTCATTAAGAAATATTTTGCAATAAGGTTTGACATGCTCTCCTTTTGAGTAATAAATTTTATTCTCGTTATATAATTCATTAATTTTGAGGTTAAAGTAGTACAAAATATTGCATCCTAGTTCATTGTTGAGTAATTATGACTCCTAATTTTAAAAATGTACACCTAAAATTTGAACTTAACGGTATATATTATTCTTATAAAGATCTTAATGAAGTGGCGTACAGTTTTGTTAAGGAAGGGGAGCCTTACCAACAATACTTAGGCGTTTTTTTATTAGACTGGCTTGATCATAAGGATTATGTTTTGGTCCTCACTTCTGGGTCTACAGGGTTCCCTAAGTCTATAAAGATTAAAAAACAGGCCATGGTACATTCTGCATTAGCTACGGGAGATTTTTTTAATTTAAAACCAGGAAATACGGCTTTACATTGCTTGCCTTCTAATTTTATTGCAGGACGAATGATGCTAATTCGGGCTATTATTTTAGGGCTTAAATTAGATGTAGTGAAACCCAGTTCTTCACCTTTGCTGGGAATAAACAAAACCTACCAATTTTCAGCAATGACACCATTTCAAGTTGAGAAATCATTAGTAGATGTTAATAAAATAGATACTTTGATTATTGGAGGGGGAAAGGTTAGTCATGCATTAAGGAGAAAGCTCGAAAACAAACAGGTTTATGCTTATGAGACTTATGGCATGACGGAAACGGTTACCCATATAGCTGTGAAGAAACTAAACCATTTTGCCCAATCAAAGCAGGTTTCCAACACATATTTTGAAACCTTGCCAAATGTTACTGTTTCTCAGGATGAAAGGGAATGTTTGGTTATTGATGCGCTTAAAATTACTGATAAGCCGATTGTTACCAATGATATTGTAAAGTTACACTCCAAAACTTCGTTTGAATTGTTGGGTCGGTATGATAATGTTATTAATTCAGGGGGTATTAAATTTATACCAGAACAAATAGAACAAAAGCTTTCCAATATAATTAATCAGCGTTTTTTTATTGCTTCCATGCCAAATGAACAATTAGGAGATCAAGTTGTACTTTTAGTAGAGGATAAAGCATTGGATGTAGCTAAACTATTTAGTGCAATTCAAAACCTAAAGTCACTTCATAAATATGAAATGCCTAAACAAATTTTTAGACTTCCAAAATTTGTTGAAACTACAACAGGTAAAATACAGCGTATTAAAACCTTGAATTTATTAAAATAATAGGTTGACTCATTCATAGGGACGCTTCACTCATTGTTATTTTTTTTTCATAATTGTAGGGATTAGTTTTAAACTAAACTTTAAAATCTGTAGTTATGAAGACACTATTTAATATGTTTCTGATATTGGTAATTTCAATTCAAGTTCAAGCCCAAGAGCGAAAAATAGTAGGCACGGTCACTGACGAATCTGGACTTCCTTTGCCAGGAGCCTCAATTATGATTAAGGGAACGAATAAAGGGACTCAAACAGACTTTGATGGTCTTTATGAAATAAAAGCAAAAGACACAGATGTTTTAGTGTTTTCTTTTGTTGGATATGTTACCGAGGAGCGTAAAGTGGGAAAGCTTTATACTATTTTGGTAACTTTGAAAGCGGATGTTTCAAAATTAGAGGAAGTAGTTGTTGTGGGATATGGTATAAAAAATAGAAGGAGTTTAACAAATTCTGTAACGACTGTAACAGCTTCCCAACTCAAACGACAAAAGCGAAAGGCTTATCACAATCAATTAGCTTATCAAATTCAATCTGTTCCAGTGCAAGGCGGGCTAACTGGTGTTCAAATGGTAAATTCAAATACAAACCTTAATAAAACACCTTTATATATAGTTGATGGAATACCTATAAAAAAAGAACATAATCATATTATTGAAAACTTACCTATTAATGATATAGATAGTGAAGTAAAATATGATAATGCAGAAGCTAAGAAAAAATTTGGAAAGATTGCCAAAGGGGGCTGTATTGTTATCACAACTCACCAAGGTAATTACAGGATTGAAAATTCAGAAAGTTATGCTGCAATTATCGAGAATGCATTTGAGAGAACATTACTTGCTCCATTATCTACATTTTCAATAGATGTTGATAAATCATCCTACAGCAATATACGTCGTATGATTAATAACGGAATGACTATAAACCCAGATGCCGTTAAGATAGAAGAAATGATTAATTATTTTAATTATAACTACCCACAACCAACAGGGGAACATCCATTTTCAATAACTACAGAAGTAGTTAAGACACCTTGGCATAACAAAACCAAACTGGTGAGAATAGGACTTCAAGGCAAAACATTTTTAAATGAAGAACTGCCAGCATCTAGTCTTACTTTTTTAATAGATGTTTCAGGTTCTATGGCAGACCAAAATAAATTGCCCTTGTTGAAACAAGCATTTAAACTTTTAGTCAATCAACTTAGGGAAAAGGACAAGGTATCTATAGTTGTATATGCTGGAGCTGCAGGTGTTGTATTAGAACCTACTTCGGGCAAGTATAAAGAAAAAATCGTTGAAGCATTAGATCATCTGCAATCTGGAGGATCTACAGCTGGTGGTGCTGCTATTGAGCTGGCTTATAAGTTGGCTGAAAAGAATTTTAATAAAAATGGTAATAACCGAGTTATTTTAGCAACAGATGGTGATTTTAATGTGGGAACTTCAAGTGACAATGCCATGAAACGATTAATTGAAGAGAAAAGAAAATCAGGAGTATTTTTATCGGTTTTAGGATTTGGTTACGGTAATTATAAAGATTCAAAATTAGAAATTTTAGCTGATAAAGGCAATGGTAATCATGCCTATATTGATAATATGCAAGAAGCCCAAAAGGTGTTTGGGAAAGAATTTGGGGGTACGTTATTTACCATTGCTAAAGATGTTAAAATTCAAATTGAATTTAATCCCAATAAAGTTCAGGCATACCGATTAATTGGTTATGAAAACCGGTTGTTGAATGATGAGGATTTTATTGATGACACAAAAGATGCTGGAGAGTTGGGTAGTGGCCATACAGTAACAGCTCTTTATGAAGTAATTCCAGTTGGTGTTAAAAGTGATTATTTAAAAGATGTATCCGATTTAAAATATACCAAATCACAAATCGATTCTAATTTTTCAAATGAACTGTTTACCGTTAAATTTAGATATAAAAAACCAAGTGAAGATAAAAGTATAGAAATGTTTCACATACAGAAGGATGAAATAACTCTTTCACATTCAGACTTGAATTTCGCATCTGCTGTAGCACTATTTGGTATGCAATTACGCCAGTCTAAATACTGTAATGATACTACAATAGATGATGTAATTGCTTTGGCTAATATGGGAAGAGGGGAAGATAAAGATGGATACCGTGCAGAATTTATACGATTAGTGCAATCGTATCAAAATCTTTAATAGATTATTCATTTGGAACAACTAGAACGAAGTGACTAATTTCAATCACGAAATAATTATTTATTCAATCTCCCGAGTTGCTCGGGAGATTTCAAATGACAAATCTACTGCTGCATTTTCAAATAATAATCGGCAGAATGTTTTCCAGAACCGTAGAAAACAAAAAATATTGCTACGAAAAGGGTTATAATAGCCAAGATTAAATTGTTAACTATCATTTCTCCAGCAAAATTAATAACAATGGCGCCAATTAAAATAGGAATTTGAGCTAGAATAGCCCATCTGGTCAATAAGCCAAAAGCAATTAAAATTCCACCTATAAAATGTGCAGGTGCTACGTAGTGTATGACTAACATACCACCAGCCAGACTTTCTAGGGGCTTGAAAAGGGTCATGAGTATTGTGTAGTCCGACATAAAATTTATGCCTTTAATAAATAAAAATACGCCTAGGGCAATGCGCAACAAATCTAAAGGTAAATACGTGTGTGCATTGGCCCACTTGTTTAAAGTTTTTATTGTTCCCATGATTGAAAGTGTTGGTTTTCAATCAAAAAGATACAAAAAAGAGACGAGATTTTAAAATTATACTTGCAATAATCCCATATTAAAAGGTTTCTCAATAGGTGAGTGGTTAGCGGCTTCAATACCCATGCTAACCCATTCTCGGGTGTTTAACGGGTCTATTACTGCATCGGTCCAAATACGGGCTGCAGCATAATAAGGGGAGACTTGATTATCGTAACGTGCTTTTATTTTGTTATACAAGTCTTTTTCCTTTTCAGAAGTAATATTTTGACCTTGTTTTTCTAAAGATGCTTTTTCAATTTGCAATAATACCTTTGCGGCACTATTACCCCCCATAACAGCTAATTCTGCACTTGGCCAAGATACTATTAAACGAGGATCGTATGCTTTGCCACACATGGCATAATTACCAGCACCGTAACTATTGCCAACAATAACAGTAAATTTTGGAACCACAGAATTACTTACCGCATTAACCATTTTGGCACCATCTTTTATAATGCCGTTATGTTCACTTTTGCTGCCCACCATAAACCCAGTAACATCTTGTAGAAATACTAGTGGTATCTTTTTTTGGTTACAATTGGCTATAAATCGGGTCGCCTTATCGGCGCTGTCGTTATAAATAACCCCGCCAAATTGCATTTCACCTTGTCTAGTTTTTACCAATTTTCTCTGGTTAGCCACAATACCTACCGCCCAGCCATCAATTCTAGCATAACAGGTAATTATGGTTTGGCCATAGCCAGCCTTGTATTCTTCATATTCAGAATTATCCACTAAGCGTTTTATAACCTCGTGCATATCGTATTGGTCAGCTCTAGATTTAGGGATAAGACCATAAATATCTTTGGGATTGTCTTTGGGTTTTTGTGGTTCAATTCTATTAAAACCCGCCTTGTTGTAATCTCCAATTTTATCAACGATATTTTTAATAGTATCTAAAGCGTGCTTATCGTTTTTAGCCTTATAATCGGTCACACCGGAAATTTCACAATGAGTAGTAGCACCTCCTAGGGTCTCGTTATCAATAGTTTCACCAATAGCTGCTTTTACCAAATAACTGCCTGCTAAAAAAATGCTTCCGGTTTTATCTACAATTAAAGCTTCGTCACTCATAATAGGTAAATAAGCTCCACCAGCAACACAGCTGCCCATAACGGCAGCAATTTGTGTAATACCCAAGCTACTCATAACGGCATTGTTTCTAAAAATACGACCAAAATGTTCTTTATCGGGAAAAATTTCATCTTGCATGGGCAAATACACCCCGGCTGAGTCCACAAGATAAATAATAGGTAATTTATTTTCTATGGCAATTTCCTGAGCTCTTAAGTTCTTTTTACCAGTAATAGGAAACCAAGCACCTGCTTTTACTGTAGCATCATTTGCAACTACCACACACAGTTTGCCTTTAACATAACCAATCTTTACAACAACACCGCCAGATGGACAACCCCCGTGATCTATATACATGTTCTCCCCAGCAAAGGCAGCTATTTCTAATGATGGTCTTTTGTCATCTAATAAATAATCAACACGCTCTCTAGCGGTCATTTTGCCTTGGGCATGTTGTTTTTCAATACGGGATTTCCCACCTCCTAATTTTACCTTAAGAAGTTTAGATTTTAGTTCTGATAGAAGCAGTTTGTTATAATCTTCGTTTTTATTGAAGTTAATGTCCATAGGTGTTTTGTTTGTTGCTAAAGTACGAAAGTTTCAAAATTTCACATTCACTATGTTAATTAAATCATAAATTATATATCATGGAAATATATTCCTTGGAATATAAATTTATTTCTACTATATTTGCATTATAAATTAAGTGAGATATGAATAAAATAATAGCTTTTGCAGGAAGTAATAGCAGGCAATCCATAAATAAGCAATTGGTAACTTATGCTGCTAGGTTGGTAGAAAATTCCAAGATGGATATTTTAGATTTGAACGATTACGAGCTTCCATTATTTAGTGTAGATAAGGAAAAAGAGTTTGGTCATCCAAATAATGCGTATAGATTTTTGGAGCAAATAAAATCTGCTGATGGTATTATCGTTTCACTTGCAGAACATAATGGTGCTTATACAGCTGCGTTTAAGAACTTATTGGATTGGATATCTAGAATTGAAGGTAAAACCTTTTTTGGTAAACCTATGCTATTAATGGGAGCATCAGATGGTAAGCGAGGGGCTAAATCAGTTTTGGATATTGCTCAAGATAGATTTCCTAGGCATGACGCAGATATAGTGGATGTGTTTTCTTTTCCCTTGTTTTACAAAAATTTTTCTGAAGGTAAGATTGTAAATAGTGAATTGGATATGGAGTTAAAATCAAAAGTAAAAAAATTCCAAGAAACATTTAAATTAGTTTCTAAAACTAATTGCTAATCATTTAAATTTAAAACAGGAAGTATGGGAGATATATCGAAAGATATTAATTCTACATTTGTGAACAATAGGGTAAAAGCATTAATTAATATAATTTATACCGCCAATTGGATAAACAGCCACCAAAATGAATTTTTCAAACCCTTTGGTATATCTCCTCAGCAATTCAATATTCTTAGGATTTTAAAAGGAGCAGGAAAACCTATCAAAGTTCAAACTATAAAAGAACGTATGGTGGAGCGAGCTCCTAATGCCACACGATTAATGGACAAGCTTTGTGCAAAACAATTGATAAATAGGTTGGCATGTGCAGACGACAGGCGGGTTGTACACATTGAAATTACGTCTCAAGGATTGAATTTATTAGACATTATAGCCAAGGATTTTAATGAAAATCTTTTAGAAAACCTTACCGAAGAAGAAGCCTCAACCCTAAGTGACTTGCTAGATAAAATTAGATAAATTAAAGAATAAAGGAAATTAACATGAAAACTATAGTTCATAAAGCCAATAGCAGAGGTTATGCAAATCATGGGTGGTTACAGGCAAACCATTCGTTTAGTTTTGCAAATTTTTATAATCCAGAGAAAATTCATTTTGGAGCTTTACGTGTTTTAAATGATGATGTTATTGCACCAAAAATGGGTTTTGGAACGCACCCACATGATAATATGGAAATTATTACTATTCCACTAAAAGGTGTTTTAAAGCACCGCGACAATATGCATAATGCATGGCAGCCAATATTACCAGGTGAAGTTCAGGTTATGAGTGCAGGTACTGGTATTCAACATTCTGAAATAAATGGTTCCGATACAGAGCATTTGAGCCTTTTTCAAATTTGGATTATTCCCAATAAATCAAATGTAAAACCTCGATATGACCAAAAAGCTTTTAGTGAAGATAACAGAAAAAATAAGTTGCAAACTTTGGTGACTTCAATGGAAGACAATCATATTGGCAGTTTAAAAATCCATCAGGATGCTGTGATTTCAAGAATTGATATGGATAAAGATAACTCTTTTGAATACCAATTAAAATATTCGAATTCGGGAGTTTATGTCATGAATGTTTACGGAAATATTACTATAGGCAACAATACTTTAGGGACAAGAGATGCCATCGGGATTTCTGAAACAGAGACCTTTCAAGTTGTTGCTAATGATAATTCAGGTTTACTGCTTATTGAAGTACCTATGAATTTCTAAGTCAAGTAAGTCTTAATAGAATAATTAAACATCCACTAAGTTGGATGTTTTTTATTTAAAAATGCGATATTTGTCATTACGGTAAAACAAAATAAAAAGATTATGGCAATGAATAAAAATACTGTATTGGCTTGGGCCACATGGATAATGATTTTTGTAGGATTGGCTTTAATAGCCTTAGGAGCTTTTAGATATGATGAAATAGCAGGCTGGGGATTTGCTTCGGTTGGTATTGGTTTTTTAGCTAATGCTTGGGTGTTTAATGCTTTAAAGGGAAGAGTATAATGAGCGATGACAAAAAAGTGATTTTTTCAATGTCTGGAGTTACCAAGACATTTCAAAGTGCCAATACGCCTGTGCTTAAAAATATTTATCTCAGTTTTTTCTATGGTGCCAAAATAGGTATTTTAGGACTTAACGGTTCAGGTAAATCTACACTTTTAAAAATTATTGCAGGGGTAGACAAAAACCACCAAGGAAATGTGGTTTTCTCACCAGGTTATTCCGTTGGTTATTTGGAGCAAGAGCCCCAATTAGCTGATGAAAAAACGGTACTTGAGGTGGTTAAGGAAGGTGCTGCAGAAACAGTGGCTATTTTGGACGAGTATAACAAAATCAATGATATGTTTGGGTTGGAAGAAGTGTATTCCAATCCAGATAAAATGGAAAAATTAATGAATAGGCAGGCCGAGCTTCAAGATCAAATTGATGCCTCTAATGCCTGGGAATTGGATACCAAGCTTGAAATTGCTATGGATGCGCTTCGTACACCCGAAGGAGATAAAAAAATTGGAGTTCTTTCAGGAGGCGAGCGTAGACGTGTAGCATTGTGTCGCCTATTACTCCAGGAGCCCGATGTATTATTATTGGATGAGCCTACCAACCATTTGGATGCTGAATCAGTTCATTGGTTGGAGCATCATTTGGCTCAATACAAAGGTACCGTAATTGCAGTTACACACGACAGGTACTTTTTGGATAATGTAGCAGGTTGGATTTTGGAATTGGATAGAGGAGAAGGTATTCCTTGGAAGGGGAATTACTCTTCTTGGCTAGACCAAAAATCAAAACGCCTAGCGCAGGAACAAAAGCAAGCCAGTAAACGACAAAAGACTCTCGAGCGAGAGTTGGAATGGGTTCGTATGGCGCCTAAAGGCCGTCAGGCAAAGCAAAAGGCCCGTTTAAGCAATTATGATAAATTATTAAGTCAGGATCAAAAGCAATTGGACGAAAAATTGGAAATATATATCCCCAATGGGCCACGATTGGGAACCAATGTTATAGAAGCCAGTGGTGTTAGTAAGGGGTATGAAGACAAATTATTATATGAAGATCTAAACTTTAAATTGCCGCAAGCAGGTATTGTGGGTGTTATTGGTCCCAATGGTGCTGGTAAAACTACTATTTTTAGAATGATTATGGGTGAGGAGACTCCAGATAAAGGAGAGTTTGTTGTTGGTGATACAGCTAAAATTGCTTATGTAGATCAAAGCCATTCCAATATCGATCCCGAAAAAACCATTTGGCAAAACTTTAGTGATGAACAAGAGTTGGTTATGATGGGTGGTCGACAAGTTAATTCCAGAGCATATTTGAGTCGTTTTAATTTTTCTGGAAGTGAGCAAAACAAAAAGGTGAAATTGCTTTCTGGTGGTGAACGTAACCGTTTGCATTTGGCTATGACACTTAAGGAAGAGGGCAACGTTTTGCTTTTAGATGAGCCTACCAATGATTTAGATGTCAATACATTAAGAGCATTAGAAGAAGGGTTAGAAAACTTTGCGGGTTGTGCGGTTGTTATTAGTCACGACCGTTGGTTTTTAGATCGAATTTGTACTCATATTTTAGCGTTTGAAGGTGATAGTCAAGTGTATTTCTTTGAAGGTAGTTTTAGTGATTATGAAGAGAATAAAAAGAAACGTTTGGGTGGTGATTTATTACCAAAACGTATTAAATATAAAAAGTTGGTGAGATAGTACATAAAAAAACCGCAACTCTTATTGAATGCGGTTTTTTTTATGTTCAAATTTTCAATTTGCTAAGTTTTATCATTTCTGCTTTGATACATATGCCCTTCAGTAAAGTCTTGATAAGGTTTATCGTCTTCTATTTCTAAATCCTTCAAATTATTAAGACGCTCGTTTTCCTTTTTTAGTTTATAGGATTTTCTAATACCCAGCAGCAATAGAATTCCAAAAAACACTAATACTATGATGAGGATAGTAACAATATCAGATTGGTCAATTTCTAGTATTAAGGACAAATTATACAAAATAATTAATTTATTAATGTAAATATATTCTAACAAATATATACTATTAATACTCGCAAAGCAACAATAAAAAAACACTTTATGAAGTGATTTCTACACCTATTGTCCAACAAATTACCCAAAATTGACAAGGAAGTGTAACGTTTACTTAACTAAGTATACGTATAGTATAGAGCAACATATTTTTAAAATAAAAATCTAAAACTTACTATCCTTTTACTTTTAGAAATGGTTTTTTTTATAGAAATTGCTTGTTAATAAATTTGTTCAACCTAAAACACAAACCACACTATGTCTGATGATTTTGATTTATTAGAAACCTCTTCCAATGATAAAACAGAGAAAGTAGATGTTAACTGGGGTAAGGCTATTGATACCATGAAATCCAAGTTATCTCAAGAAGATGATCCCGAAGTACGTCAAAAAATACTAAATGCTACACTTGATGATGTGGTGCATATGGCAGAAAAGGATAGAACAACACTATTGGACGCTATAAAGGATCTAACCGATTATCAAGACGAAGTAGGTATTATTTTTGAAAAATTCTCATCACTAAATGCCACAGAGCAAAAAGTAATCGACGATGCCCAAAAAGCGTTGGAGCGTGCACGGATTGAATTGGAAGATGCCGAAGCTAAACCAGATACATGGTGGAACAATTTATGGGGCCGTAAGGGTAAAATAAAAAAGGCTCAGGAATCTCTTAAAGAAGCCGAAAAAATACGTGCAGCAGCAGATAACAAAGCTAAAGCCATGTTTCAAGAACGAATAGAAAAAGCCGATGTTCAAACTCTTTTGAGCGAGCTGTCCTATAAATCACAGGCAGCAGTAACACGTTTAAAAGATCGTGAGGTAGAGATTAAAGAGGTAGAGGACAAGTTGCAGGATGCTATAGTTGAAGCCACAAAAAATCACACAAAGGCTCTTGAAAAGAAGAAAGAAGTAGAATCGAAGCTAGAAGAACAATACGCCTTATTGAAACAAGCACGTCAGGAATTGGAAGATATTGTAGATAAGCAGTCTGCAGAATATGCCCAAGCCATTGGTAAAGTAACTGAACTTGAGCAGAAAGTAGAAGAACTTGAAGGTTTAAAAAACGCGTATACTACGTTGGCAGCTAGTAAAGACAGTTTTGTACATAAGCATAATTTAACCATTAAAGTATTAACATCTTTACGTAGTAATTTGCAAACACATCGTGCCAAATTAAAAAGTGATACAGAAGAACGTCTAAAATATTACGATGGCTATGTTGTGGCTTTAAAAGCAAGAACAGATCAAGAGTTTGCAGCTATTTTAGAGCATTTAGGTGTTAAAACCGATGAGCATATTGGTGAAACCTTAGCAGCTATGCATACAGCCAGCGCCAAAGCCCGCCAGGATATGATGGATAACATACCAGTTCATGAAAAAGTGATGCAAGGTGTTTATAGTAGTTATGCTGAGGCATTACAGGAAATTCGTGCGAAGGATAGTGAAATTCAAAAGAATTTCGCTGAGCGTTACGGTATCGATATGAAAGAACTTTTTGAAGATTACTATAAAGCCGATGTTAATAAACCCTCAGGAGGAGAAGGTGAACCAAATGAAAATCCTAAACCAGAAATAGGAGAAGACGATTTATTGTCATAAATACTTTACTTGGATGTCTCAAAGACATTTCACATTATTTAAATCTACAATTATTAACTATTTATTTTAATTGTTAATTAATACATGTCCATAAACCACATCGTTACACCCTTAGATTCAGCTATATTGGATTCTAAACAGCAATATGTTTTTTATCATAAGATGATAGATTTTGCTCTAAAAGAATTGATTGTTGTTGTTCAAAGGCAAAACTTATGTAACCAGGATGAGGTGCTGTTGTTCAAGCAGTATTGTGATTTGTTGTTGTATTCCATCGAAGCCATGCGCATAAAGTATATGTATGATGAAGAGAGTAATATGAAGGTTGATTTAACCGATTCGGGATTTCCTAATTATTTGGAATTTAGGTATTTGTTTAACGATTTGGGTTTGCGTGAAGACCACTTGCACAAACTTAAACCAATAGAGACTTTAAAGGCTGAATTTTTAGATACTTTGATGCATTATAAAAAGCCTATAAAAAAGAACAAGTTGTTTCAAGCTGCGTCAATTGTATACTACACTTCGGTTAATAAGGATTATATTTTCAATCGTTTTGTACAGGGTAAAATCTTAAGGAATTCAAAAAACAATAAAACTAAGTTTTTAACAAGTTGGAGTTTTTATGATGTCTCACATAACCGTCCGTTTATTTGTTATATGTATTTTGATTATGATGGCGATATAAATGATTACAAAGGTAAAATTTATGAAGCATTAAGGAATATAGCAGATCGAGACATGAGTTTGGATACAATGGCTTATGCAATAGATAGGCGCTTACCTAAAGTATCGCCCAAATATATTAAGCGTATTGATTTGGGTCCTATTCATAATGTATTTGCAAAGGATGAGAACGAATTGACTCATGTCATTTTGGAAAGCATCGGAAAAAAAGAAATCCCATTAGAATCCTATGCTATTTCCATGAAAATTGAAGAAGTTAAATCTAAAAGTGAATTTGAAGAGGGGCATTTTTTTAGTAAGCAAACACTTCAAAAATGGGGTGAAGTTGAAGAACAATGCAATGTATTGGCACCACATAGGGTTATTCAGTTATTTTATAACAAAACTCCAGAAATTATAAATAGTCTTTCTAAACCACCTATTGAAATTAGTAGTATTGAACAGATTAAAAAGTAAAACAGTCTCATTCTCAGTTTGCTGTGCAGCAATTGGGACTTTGATTGAAAACTCATAAAAAATGGAACATAACTCAACATTTCCTATAAAGTTATCAGAACTCGATGTACTTCGAGACGAAGCAACTTCCTATTTAAAAAGTGTACAATGGGAGCAGGGTTCTCGTGCTAAAAACAGAGATAAGAATGCTAAGGATGAATCTATTTTGCTGTATTTATCCAGAGCCAAAAATGGATCGAACGCGTTTGAAACCACATCTGTTTCCAAGACCATATTAACCTTAAAAAAACGCTTATTACCCGATTCGGTTGCTATTCCCATTTATCTAAACCAAACACTTTTTGCAGTTCAGGAGGGAATAATATTAGGTATTTGGATTAAGGATAGTTATTATGATGCCTCTGGGCTATCTAATTTAAATGAGAATAAAGCGGCATTAGATACTAATGGTAAGCGCGAGTTTGAGAGCAAAATGCATACTGCTACAGCATTTATGCTGTTTTCAACTGCTTATAAAATTTTAAATGATTTAAAGCCTCATGCTTCAGATGATTTAAGTGTGATGAAGCAAAAATTTGCCGGTATTCCAGAAGTGTCTTTGTTATCACCCATTAAGGGAATTTCATGTGCTTTGTTTTATTATGAAAAGTATTTGGCGCATCCAGATATCATTATGTCCGATAAAGACGTGATTGATTTTACCGTGGTGTATTTTGAAGCGCTGATCGATGAAATTCAACTAAGAAAAAGTTCACTCGAATATACTGAAACCATTGAGGACCGTACTTATAAATTAGAAAGAAGTGAGTTTGCTATTTCAGGTTGGAACAATGTCTTCCAGGGCGCAGCTAAAAGTGTAGAATTCAATAAAATTAAATTTGAGCAGATTGTCGGTAACCGTGATGCCAAACATTTTGCAAGACGGCTAACCGAGCGTTTGTTGAGTTACGACTTTGTAACTAAGAAAAATCCATTTCAAGAATTGGGTGGTTTTATACCTGTGTTTATGGGGTATGGTATTCCTGGAACGGGGAAGAGTATGCTTATTGCTGCTATTGCAACACGTTTAAAAGAACACTGCGACACTTTAGATATTCCATTTTTATTCCATCCCATGCCCGATACGCTCATATCGACTTTTCAAGGAGGTTCGGCTGAGAAAATGGTAGAATGGATGAAACCTTTACAGGATCCTACGAAGCTAATCTTTGCACCCATAGACGATGCCGAAAATAATTTGCAGGAACGCACCGCACAAGGTGTATCTGCAGGCGTAAAGGAAGTGATAGGTGTATTTTTGCGATATACCGAAGGGGCGTATGCTGTTAATTATGGTAACAGTTCCATAGGGTTGTTTACTAATCTTCCGGAAATGTTGGATAAAGCAGTGATTTCTAGAGTTCAAGGACGTTTTAAAATTGATGGGGCAAAAACTAAGCACGACTTTTTGGATCAGGATTATTTATGGTGGCGAAAAATGGATGACACCATGCCTAATTTTGTAAACATGCAGGGGCCTGAAAATTATAGCTACTTGCAGGATCAAGGCTTGGCAAAAAATATGGGTGAAATTTTGAATGTAACCAATAAACCAGTCGAATCCCGTGTCCATGAGATTTATGATAAAGTAGAACAGCAATTTAAAACTAATCAGCATTTGTTCTATGCTCAGTTGTATAAAGATATGCAACAAGCCTTTCCGTTCTTTTCATCCCGTGATGTAAGGAACATTCAAAGTACTATATCCTTGCGATTAACCGATTTTGATTTGGAAGAAGACTGGTTTGAGAACCCAGAGATCTATTTTAAAAAAGATTACGACACCAAATTTAATATGCTTCAGGAATTGATGCGTGCTAACATGAAAGGATTGGATTTTTCAGAAATCCGCAGACAGGAAGTCATACGTTATTTAGACAATGTTGCCACTATCGCCGACACTGACTTTAAACGTAAGGTTGATGCTAAGGTTAATCAACTAAATATAGAAGCAGAGGCCAGAAAGCAGTTTGAACATGAAAAATAAGCGAATAAAGAACATTTCCACAAAAATTGTTTCCCAGTTTTGGGGTAAGTTGGAACGTATTGATTTCGATTACTATTTTAAAAAGGGTGGCTGGAAACGTTTATCACATGAAGCTTATGGTAAGAGTGATGGGGTAGCTATTTTGTTGTATAATCCACAAACCAATAAGGTGGTTCTGTCGAAACAATTTAGAATTCCTGTGTATGTTGCTGGCGTTAATCAAGGGTATTCCATCGAGGTTTGTGGTGGTGCGGTAGATAAAGGCGAATCACCAGAAGCTTGTGTTATGCGGGAAGCACAGGAAGAATTAGGGTATAAGGTTTCCAATGTCACACATATTAGCACGGTATTTTTATCGCCAGGTATCGTTAGGGAACGGGTGCATCTTTTTATTGGTGAATATTCAGATAGAGATAAAATGCACTATGTTGGCGGTGGACTCGAAATTGAAAATGAAGAAATTGAAGTTTTGGAGCTTTCATTTAAGGAAGCGTTAAAGATGATTGATACTAATGAAATTATTGACGCTAGAACGATTATGTTGTTGCAGTATATTAAGATTAAAGAAATGATTGAAGTTTGAAACAAGAAACTAGAGCCTAGAAGCTAGTTTTTTGTGAATCCAGGCGAAATAATTATTAAAAATAAATTATGGGATTCCTGTTTTCTCGGGAATAAAAGTAATGGACAAACTAAAAACAGCCAATTTATATAGAAGCGAATTGATTCCTGTAAGTGGAAAGTTAGTGGAGCGTTATAATAAATGCTTGCTAAAACTTGGTTTTACAGAAACAAAATTAAAATCTTTTTATATTGATGGAATTGGGTGGAGTCCTGAAATTGCAGAAGAGAAAGGCGATAACCACTATTTGAATAACGGAGAGGCCAATCCGCATGGTATTATTATTTCACCATTACAAAAGGGTAAGCCTGTCTATTCACCGTTCCATACGTTCGATAGGGATATGATAAAGTTTATTTTTAAGATTCATGAAAAAAAAATAAAAGACATTACCCGTGACTGTGCTATTTGTTTAGATTTCGACCAAGGCATTGATGCCTTTTATGAACCCCTAGATGTTTTGAAATACAACAGCGTTTCAATTAATTTTCACTTGATTAATGGTTTAGTAAGTATTCAAAAAGAACAGATGGAATTGGTTGATGCCTTTAATCATGGCAATAATTTTATTGATGAAATCCTGCACCAACAATTATTGGACTCTGCCAAAAAATATGGCGATTTAAGACATCGCGATTTAGAGATGCATGAGTTACAATACACTACAGATTCCTTTTATACAAAAGCTTTTGGAGGGGTTTATGTACTTCGTGATTTTATTACGCCTATTGTAGTTTTTGAAGATGAAAAATGGCATAGGGAAGCCATAAAGGATGTTAGTCATGACGTTCTAATATTTCACATTCAGCAACCTGAACTTATGGATAAGTTACGGGACCATCTTATTATTGAGTACGATTTGGATTTGGTTGTTAAAACCGAACGTTATAAACGAATCAAAAAGTATGAATTGGCTCAATGTTTGAATGACGCACGTCATCCAATAAAAGATATTTTAAACGATCCAATACTGTATAAAAGTTATCTCAATAAATTAGATATGGAATCTCGAAAAAAAGTGATGGGGGTAGAGCGTTACTTGGAAAAGGCCGAAGTAAACAATACTTACAAGATAGCAGATATGATTGACCAAAAGCTTTTTGAAGCTTTGCACCAACCACATTCCTCGTTAGATGCCAAACATCAGGATTTAATTTGGAAGTTGTTGGTTAATATCTCGCCAAAAGATTTACTGTTTTACTATTGGTATGATAAAGAGGGATTTTATGAAAGCTTTAAAACATGGGATGAATCCTTTAAGGATTGGGCTGTTGAAACTATAAGTAACAATATTTAAAATGTTTAGACTAATTTTATAAGAAGTTGCATAAACAACAACTTTAAAAATTTTAATTATGACACTAGAACTTATCATTTTTATTGCTTCTATTCTTTTTGGAGCATTTATATATTGGCGAGAATCACAGAGCAATAATTTATATCGATTTTTTAATAAATTGATGTATTCAAAAAATCTTCAAATGAAACCTAATGACAAAATAGGATTTGTATACAAACAAACATTCATAGTACGTTTGGTGTTTATTGGATTCCTGTTTTTAATTGGAGTTATAGTGCTTCGTTTTATTATCCCCATAGATTTGACTACTATTTCCATTTTTGCATCTATGATTGTTGGTACATTAATAGGAACGTATTTGGCTAATTTCATATTCAAATCCAGTGAAATTATTGAAGAAAAAACAGATTCTTTAGAAGATATTGTGAATGAAACTATTGAGAAAGGAAAAGATTTTATAACTGATTTAAAAACTGAAGAACCAGAGCAAGTTGAGACACCTACAGAATCACCAAAAGTTGAAGAAAAAAGTGCAAGAGATAGGTTAAAGGATAAAGGATATTTAAAGTAGTGTGAGTATACATCAATAGCATACGTTAAGAATATTAAATTTAACGAACCTGATTGTCACAAGGAGAGGGTTGTATTAATAAAACATGAAATGATAAAGTCTTATTGGAATAAAGGAAAAAAGCAAAAAAGAATAACCATTATAGCTGCTTTACTCTTACTCATTGCATTATTTGTTTTGCGCGACGATTACCAACCGGCTTTACTGTTTGTTAGAAAATATATTTTTATCATTCTTTTAAGTCTTCTAGTAGTATTTTTTGGCATTAGGAAATTTAGACGAGCTGTAAGCGTATTTAAAAGGCTTGTCACTTTAGGGACTTTGTTGCTCTTTTTTGGAGTTTTTTATGCTTTGGGATGGCATTTTAAGATGTACGACTATATGAAGACCTATAACGTATTTAATAACCTTAATAAAATTGAAATACACGAATTGCCATTAACTCAAAACGAACGTATTCAACCTTTACGGAATATTTTTTCAATGGCCAATGAAAGCGTGGGAGAAACTAAGGACGTGTCGTTACCCCATTTAGTTAGAATAGGTAATGAAAATAAATGGACCATGGCCATACAGCCCACTGAAAAATATGTTTGGCAGGGGATGACAGATAATACCGAAGAAGTCTTTGCTGTGTCCAGCACGACACCTTTTCCAAGGTTTTCAAACGAAAACAGAATACCAGTTACCTTTTCTATTGGGGAATCCTTAAAATTTAGTAGAAATACTTATAATGCTGTTGTACAACGCTTTAATTTTTTTCAGCTTTTTACACTAGAACCAAGTGATACCTTCTATATGAAGAGTGATGAGGGAAAGTGGGTAGAAGTTGTAAGTTTAATTAAATGGAAAGGTTTTTTATTTCCATATCCAACATTTGGAGGTGTTATGGTAATTGATAGTGGAGAACATGATTTTAGCGATTATATTGAACGTATATTAATAGGAAAGGGCACTTATATTCCCCCTGATGAGATGAAAAACCATTCCTATCTCACGCGTCAGAATACGTTAGCTGAAAAAGTATCTCAACTTCAAGCTGAATCTTTAAAATTTTTGGGCGGATTTAGTGATCCATTACCTTGGAATATGGAAACGGCTGTAAAAATTCCAGAAATGCCCAAAGACCAAAATCAACAGCCTTATGTTACCGATTTCGATTTTTCTTCCACAAATGCTGATGCTTATAACGGACTTTATCATTGGTTTGGATTGGAACCAGTAGGCGATGAGCGTACCAGTTTGAGTTTTAGTGTTTTTGTGCCAGCCGATGGAACAAATAAATTGTATTATTACGACCATGCAGCTAAAAAACAAGGCTATGCTGGGGTTTCGGCTATGCCGCTAAAGGTACAGGAATCACGAAAAGAATATGATTGGACGGCTAATACTCCCGTAGAATTTAGACCTTATATCAAGGACATTGCAGGCAAAAAGCGGCTCTTTTTTATGGGGACTATATCTTCCATAAGTGATAGAAATGAAAAACAATTTGATGGTTCTGCCACACCCGATTTGGTATTGATTGACAGTGAATACCGTGATGTGGTTTGGATAGATGTAAAACATCCAAGCCAATGGGATAAAACGGTTTATAATCAATTAAACGAAGCTTGGCGATCCAGTGAAGGTATTGGGTATTATTTTACCAAAATCATAAAGGAAATAGAAGTTGCCCCATCGGTTGAGGACACTATGAGTGTTCTAATAGTTGATGAAAAGACGATGGAAATAAGACGTCTTCAAAAACAGATAGATTCTTTAAAAGCGATTGATAATTAAACTGTTAATTCCTGATTTGTACCATCTTATTTTAACTAAATTTTGTTTCTTTATAGCAAAAACTAAAACAAGTCAATATCCAATGAAAACTTTTATGTATACGATTTTTGCCATAGTTTTATTACTTTCTTCTTGTAAGCAAATTGAGCCTCCAAAACCTTATCTTTCTATGGAAACTCCTGTAGCAAAAAAAAGTCCAAAGGAGCTGACCTTTCATAAAGACACCCGTATTGACAATTATTTTTGGATGCGTTTAAGCGACGAGCAAAAAAATGCCGATACTCCAGACGCACAAACCCAAGATGTGCTGGACTATTTAAATGCCGAAAACGACTATTTAAATAAGGCTATGGAACACACCGATAGCTTTCAGGATAAATTGTATAACGAAATTGTGGCGCGTATAAAAGAAGATGACCAGTCTGTACCTGTAAGCGATAATGGTTATTCTTATTATATGAAGTTTGAAAAAGGCGGTGATTATGCCCTGTATTGCCGAAAAAAATTAGAAAATGGTGCTAAGGAAGAAATCATGCTCAATGGGCCAAAAATGGCTAAAGGTCATGCATACTATGGCTTTGGAAGTCGTTCTGTGAGTACAGACAATAAATTGCTGGCTTTTGGCATCGATACGGTATCTAGGCGCCAATACACTATCTATTTTAAAAATTTAGAAACAGGGGAACTACTTTCTGATAAGCTCAGTAATACCGCAGGAAGCGCAGCATGGGCAAATGACGGTAAAACGGTATTTTACACCATTAAAGATCCACAAACACTGAGGCAAAATAAAATTGTTAGGCATGTAATAGGTACAAATCAATCAGAAGATGTTGTGGTTTACGAGGAAAAAGACGATACTTTCAGATGTTTTGTGGGTAAAACAAAATCTGATGCCTATCTAGTAATTGCTAGCTTTCAAACATTATCGACAGAATTTAGGGTTTTGGATGCTAATACTCCTAACGGAGAGTGGCGGGTAATTCAACCTAGGGAAAAAAATCTGGAATATTCAATAGACCACTATGGAGATCATTTTTATATCCGTACAAATCTTAATGCCAAAAATTTTAAATTGGTAAAAACCCCTGTAAATAAACCCGAAAAAGAACATTGGATTGACGTTTTGCCACACAGGGACGATGTGTACTTTCAAGGGATGGATTTGTTTAAAAACTTTTTGGTGGCCGAAGAACGTAAAAATGGTTTACGTACCATTAGAATTATGAAGTGGGACGGTACAGATGATTATTATATTGATTTCAATGATCCCGCATATTTTGCTTCAACGACTTCTAATTTAGATTTTGATACTGATTATTTACGTTACAGTTACAGCTCATTAACTACGCCAAACAGTACTTACGAGTACAATATGACTACTAAAAAACAAGAGATTTTAAAGCAGGAGGAAGTTGTTGATACTACTTTTGCTATAGAAAATTATACCTCAGAGCGTTTATACGCTACTGCAAAAGACGGCACAAAAATTCCAGTGTCTGTAGTTTATAAAAAAGGGATACAAAAAAATGGAAAAAACCCTTTATTGCTTTATGCCTATGGCTCTTATGGTAATAATACAGAACCAACTTTTAACTCAACACGTTTAAGTTTACTCGACAGAGGCTTTGTTTATGCTATTGCCCATATTCGTGGCGGACAGGAAATGGGAAGGGATTGGTACGAAAGTGGAAAGCTGTTAAAAAAGAAAAATACGTTTACAGATTTTATAGATGTTGGCCAGTTTTTAATCGATGAAAAATTTACAAGTAATAATCATTTATATGCTTATGGCGGATCTGCTGGTGGTTTATTAATGGGAGCTATACTAAATATGGCACCAGACATGTGGAATGGAGTTGTAGCTGCGGTTCCTTTTGTTGATGTAGTTTCAACTATGCTAGACGAAACTATTCCGTTAACTACTTTTGAGTTTGACGAGTGGGGTAACCCCAAAAACAAAATGTATTACGACTATATGATCTCGTATTCGCCTTACGATAATGTAGAAGCTAAAGATTACCCGAATATTTTGGTAATTACGGGCTACTGGGATAGCCAAGTGCAGTACTGGGAGCCGGCTAAATGGGTTGCTAAGTTACGGGAGTTAAAGACCGATAATAATTTGCTGATTATGGATTGTAATATGGAAACCGGTCATGGTGGAGCTTCCGGACGTTTTGAGCGTTACAAAAGCTTGGCGTTAACCTATGCCTTCTTGTTTGATTTGGAAGGTATTATCGAATAGTTATTGTAAGCTTACTTAAGTTAGAACTGTTTAAGTTTCTAAAACTTCCGTAAACATATTGTTTTTGTAAGATGAATGCAGTCAACCTTGAACTCTTTTTCCTGTAGACCCCATTTTATCTGGTGTCAACTGGAACATAAAGTCAGGGTTTAGTCCCAATTCCTTTCTATGGGATACGTACAAAATAGCCGAATCACTTTCACTTGAAATTTTATTGACCAACTCTGAAAACAAAGCCACATCATTATCGTCCAAACCTATTGAGGGCTCATCCAAAATGAGTAATGGTGGATGCTTTACCATGGCTCTTGCAATTAAGACTAAACGTTTATGGCCTGAGGATAACGATAAAAAAGGACGTTTTCTTATCTCGTACATATTTAATACATGAAGCCATTGTCGAACTATTTCTATTTGTTCAAATGTAGGGGTTTGGTATAAACCTATAGTATCAAAAAATCCAGATGCAATCATATTGCCTATGGAATCCAATCTGGAAAAGCCCCTTACCAATTCGGTAGATAAATAGCCAATCTTTTTTTTAATGTCCCAGACGCTTTCACCACTTCCTTTTTTTACTCCAAAAAGCGTAATATCTTGATGATATGCCTTAATATTATCACCTGTTATAAGTGACAGCAAGGTGCTTTTACCAGAACCGTTGGGACCTAAAAGTTGCCAAAACTCTCCTTTGTTTATTTCCCATGTAATATCCTTAACAATGGTTCTATTGCCATAAGCAACAGTTACATTTTTAAATTTTACTAATGGATTGAAATCGGGTAAAATTTGATGACTAGGCTTTGGAATGGAAATAGTAAAATTCTTTTTACCAACATTCTTAAAGTCATCTAAATCGTTAACCAAAACTAGGCTTTTGTCCTGTAAACAGTAGATGTTTTTTATAAAAGAAAGAATATCACATTTCCTATTGGCTATTTGTACAATCAATGTTTGTTCACTTAATTGTTCAAGTGTATTTACTATATCTCTTTGTGATTTGGCGTCTAGGTTGTCAAAGATATTGTCAACAATAATATAATTAGGTTTATTAGAAATAATGTGAGTCAACAAGGCTTTTTTTCTTTCACCTGCAGAAGAATGCTCAAGACTGTTATTGGAAATGGTCTTAATATCAAAATGGCCATGACGCCGCTCTTCTTCTATATACTTGTTTACTGTAATTTCTGAAAACAAGCCACCTTTTAGACCCTTTACTTCAACTATACTATTACCCGAAATAATGGTATCAATAAGATCATATTTATCACTGTTATTGGAAATAAAAACTGCTACATGTAGATTTAAATTCATTGCATTTTATTTTTCAACACAAACCATTAACAGCTATTGGCCCTAATAAAATCGGTTATCAAATAAGAAATAAGTTTGCCAATTTGCGTTACTGTTTTCTTCGTTGGTGCAGCTTCACATATATGTAAGTAACATACGTTTTCATGTTGTCCAAAAGTATTTAGAAATTGTCGTGTTTTATTAACGCTAAAACCACTAGGAGTCATGGCACTGCTAGGAATATCCTGAATCGCATCACAGTCAATTTCAATCCCAAAAGGTTTGTCCTTAACATGATTTAGAGCTCTTTGTACTTCAGTTTTAAAACTTTGTTCCTTTCTAACCTCAATAGCTTCAAACGTGTTAAATTTTATAAACTTGAACTTATTTAAAGATTTAAACAAATTTTCCGAAGTATAATTTTCATGAAGTCCAAACACAAAATATTTTTCTAAAAAACCTTCAGCATAGGCATAGCTAAATCCATTTCCGCTATGCCTACCTTCTTCTGGTCTAAAATCGGAATGAGCATCAAAATTTACCACATTTAATTTGTTGTTTAAAGCTAGAGATGTTCCTTTTATGTTCCCATAAGCATTATTATGACCTCCACCAATAATTATAGGTGTTTTCCCTGCCAAAACAATTTGATAGACTAAATTGGTAACATAGGCATCTATAGTTTGCACCAAAGAGCGTGCTATTTTAATATGCTTACTTTTATTTGGGTTTAACCTAGCTAATTCTTCTAACTCTTCACTAAAATCCAGATGGCCCAAGATTAAAGCTTTTTTTGGATTGGTATACGGGTTGCTCTGAATGTTTATAAGGGTTTTAAGTGTGGCTTCCCATGCCTTTGAGGCGCCTGGTTTTCCATAATTGGCAAATACGCCAACATCCTCTGGAATACCAAAAATTATATACCTAACATCCAAATCTTTAAGTTGTTCGTATATATTGGAAATGTGAGGTAGTATTTGAACATGTTCACCAAATTTGGATTCACCAGAACGTTTATTAAGTAGTTCGGCTTTTTGTTGATTATTAAATAAAATGAGTTTATCCACAAATAACGGTTAATTAAATTTTTTACTAAATAAAAATACATCAATTATTACTTATACATTCAAGGAATAAGAATTAATATTAATAAATTTAAAAACAAAGCAATTATGGAAAGTAACAAAAGCAGTATGGGGTTAAAAGTAGCTTTAGGTATAGCTTTAGTGTTATTTTTAGGTACAGCATTTTATACAATGAATTTGTATCAAGAAAGTAATGATGCCAAAAAGCAATTAACCGAAGAAAAACAATTGGTTATGAATGATTTAAATGCTATGGCCAAGCAGTATGACGAAGCTATTAGTGAAAATGAAATCGCCAATGCCGATTTGGTTGAGGCTAGGGCGCGTATTCAAGGGTTGATAGACTCATTAAAAATCTCTGAAACTAATGTGAAAAGTTTATGGCGATACAAAAGCAAGTATTTATCCCTACAAAAGGAAATGGATGTACTATTGGCCCAAAACGATTCATTAAGAGTGGAAAACTCATATTTAGCCACATCTCTAGACAGTACAAGAGTTAGGCTTGAAGAACGTACTATTTTTACCGATTCCCTTTTAGTCCAAAACACTGCTTTAGCTGAAGTTGTTGAAAACGCTGCAGTACTATCTACCGTAGGTTTAAAAGGGTTCGGAGTTATTGAAAGAACATCAGGAAAATTAATTCCAACTGAAAGGGCAAGTCGTACAGACAAAATTAGAGTTTGCTTTACTGTTGCAAAAAATGCTTTGGTACAAGCAGGAGATCAAGAATTGTATATTCAGGTTATCGACCCAAAAAACAATACCCTTGGTTTGAACGAACAGGTACAATTTGATGAAAAAACATTAAACTATAGTATTGTTAGTAAGTTTAATTATGAAAATGCCAATCTTAATATCTGTGAATTTGTTACTACCAATAATAAGGATTTTGAAAAAGGACGTTACGTGGTTAATGTCTTTAATGAAAAAGATTTAGTATCCTCATCTGAATTTACATTGAAATAACAAATCAATATAATATAGCTATATAGAACCTCCTTAATGGAGGTTTTTTAGTTTTATCTGTTAGGTTGGATTACTTTTACCGACTTAAAACTTTATTAATCTTTATAAGTTAAATTTAATGAAATCACTTTGGTTTTTTGATGATGTAAATCTTTTTAAAATCTTATGCCCTCATAAGTTTAAAGCTTATAAAGCATCTCACGATTTTGATGCTTATAAAAAGAAGGATTATATTTATTTTGAAGCAGATTCTGCCAATAAGGTTTATCTTATCGAAAAAGGAAAAGTTAAGATTGGTTATTATAATGAAGATGGAACAGAGGTAGTAAAAGCTATATTAACACGAGGAGATTTGTTTGGAGAAACAGCTATTTTGGGTGAGTCCAAACGAGAAGAATTTGCTCAATCGATAGACAATTTAACCAGTATTTGTCCTGTAGGAGTTGATACAATACTAGACCTAATGCGCAGCAGTCAAAGCTTTAGTTTTAAAATATATAAAATTATCGGTTTTAAACTAAAGAGATTAGAAAGGCGTTTACAGTTATTGTTGTTTAAAGATGCCAAGACCAGACTATTGGAGTTTTTAGATGAACTTTGCGCAGATTATGGATATGATTGTGAAAAAACAGGGGATAAGGTTATACATCATCCCTATACCCAAAAAGATATTGCTTGCTTAATTGGTACGTCCAGACCTACACTTAATGTTTTACTTAATGAACTCAAAGAAGAAAATATTATTGAATTTAATAGAAAGGAAATACGGATTCATAAAAAAACAGCCTAATATTTATGATTAATTAGGCTGCTATTTATTTAAAGTATAACTATTCTATAATGCCAGCACAACTAATGCGGGCACCTGCTGCACCTGATGGTTGTGAGATTAAATCGTCCTCACCTGCATGAACAATTACTGCTTTACCTAAAATATTTTTGGTGTCGTCATCACATCCAATACACCATTCATCGGTTGAAAATTGGATAAGTCCGTTTCCTTTGTCGTCTGCTGTAAAATTTCCTATATCACCTTTGTGATAACCAGCACTATCCCCCCATTTACCATGAGGTTGTGACGTTGGGTTCCAATGTCCACCAGATGATTTTCCGTCAGTTGAGGAGCAATCAGCTGTTTCGTGTAAGTGAATAGCATGTTTGCCGGGTTCTAAACCACTCATCATGGCAGTCATGGTTACAGTACCGTTTTCCTCTTTAAAAGTAACTTGCCCACTAACATTACTCTCACTTTTTGCTTCAAGTGCTATTATTAGCTTTTTTTCTTTTTTATCAGTTATTTCTTTTTCAACAATTGTCTCACTTTCTACAGTTTTTTTATCTTCTTTTTTTTCATTTTTACAACTAAAAGCAAAAATTAGAGATAAAGTAACAATTAAAATCATTGATTTTTTCATATTAATCACGTTTTTTAAATCGAATGTTAATAATAATTTGTAATTTTTTGTGTTTAAACTAAAAATTTATTAGGATAGCTTTTTTATTAAAATTTTGATGAAAGTTAAGGCAATAATATCCCAATTGCAAATTTTAGATATGACATAAATCATGTTTTTAAAATTTGGTAAGGCTTAATTTTGTTTTATAATTGTTAGGTATGTTAAGTTCATTAGTAAATAAATACAATGTAGCGGGACCTCGCTATACCAGTTACCCAACGGTACCTTACTGGAATGATAATACATTTTCGGTAGGGAAATGGCAGGAATCCCTAGTTAAATCGTTTCAAGAAAGTAATTTAAAAGAAGGGATAAGCCTTTATATTCATTTGCCATATTGTGAAAGCTTATGCACTTTTTGTGGCTGCAACAAGCGTATTACAAAACAGCATAATGTTGAATTTCCTTATATTGATGCCGTTTTAAAAGAATGGAAGTTATACAGGAGCTTTTTTAATGAAAAGCCCCTAATAAAGGAACTTCACCTGGGCGGTGGTACCCCCACTTTTTTTAGCCCAGAGAACTTAAAGCGCTTAATATATGGTATTTTAGAAGATGCTGAACTTAAGACGGAATATGAGTTTAGTTTTGAAGGCCACCCCAACAGCACAACAAAAGAACATTTACAGGCGCTATATAATGTGGGTTTCAGAAGAGTAAGTTATGGGGTGCAAGATTATAATCCAAAAGTACAAAAAGCAATACATAGGATTCAGCCTTTTGAACATGTGAAAAGGGTTACGGAATTAGCTAGAGAGATAGGTTATACATCGGTTGGGCACGATATTATTTTTGGTTTGCCTTTTCAAACTTTGGAGCATGTCAAGGAAACCATTTTAAAAACAAAGGCCTTGCTTCCAGATCGTTTGGCGTTTTATAGTTATGCACATGTCCCTTGGATTAAAGGTAATGGACAACGTGGGTTTAAAGATTCTGATTTACCATCACCAGAATTAAAACGGCAACAATACGAAATTGGCAAACAGTTATTGGCTGAGGTTGGATATGAAGAAATTGGTATGGATCATTTTGCACTTAAAACAGATACCTTATACCAATCAATGGCTTTGGAAAAGCTACATAGAAACTTTATGGGGTATACTGCTTCTAAAACACAGGCTATGATTGGGTTGGGCGTGTCTTCCATTAGCGATAGTTGGTACGGTTTTGCACAAAACGTTAAAGACATTGAAAGCTATTATGATTTGTTGAGCGAAAATAAAATTCCTGTATATCGAGGACATATTTTAAATAAGGAAGATTTGATTATTCGTAAACATATTCTTAACTTGATGTGCCAATTTAAAACGTCTTGGACTATAGATGAATTGTATTTTAATGAACTTCCCGATGTTATTATTGAGCTTAAGGAAATGGAAAAAGATAAGCTCATCATTATTGGTGAAAACTATGTTGAAGTAACTGAAAAGGGGAGACCGTTTGTTCGTAATATTTGTATGGCTTTCGACGTTTTGTTAAAGAGGAAACAACCAGAAACCAAACTGTTTTCAATGACTGTTTGATTAGACAAAGAAATTGTCAAAGTTAACTCCTAGCAAACCTTTAAAATTGAAATTCCCATGTAATTGGGAATCTAAAACAAAGAAATTATGAAAAAAATTATTGTACCTATAGACTTTTCAGAACACTCGGAATACGCTTTGAAAGCAGCAGCTAAATTAGCACAAAAAAACAATGCAGAATTGTTGGTCTTACACATGTTAGAAATGTCAGAAGTATTGTTGACCGCTAGTGGTGAAAACCCTCAAAAAGTGATTTATTTTTTAAAATTGGCAGAGCAACGCTTTGATGATTTTCTTAAAAAGGACTATTTAAAGGATGTTAAAATCAAGCCTATAGTAAAGCACTTTAAAGTATTTAGTGAAGTAAATGAAGTGGCTAAGAAGCATAATGCCGATATTATTGTGATGGGATCACATGGTGCTAGTGGAGTTAAAGAATTTTTTGTAGGTTCTAATACCGAACGGGTAGTTCGTCATTCTGAAATTCCGGTTTTAGTGATAAAAAAGGAATTACCAGAAGTTAACTTTGAGGTAGTGGTCTATGCTTGTGATTTTTCGAATGAAAGCATAGAGTCCTTTATTAAAGCCACAAAGTTATTTGACAAAATGAAAACAAAATTGTACTTGGTACATGTAAACTTACCAAATGACCGATTTAGAAGTTCTGTTGAAATAGAACGTAATGTGACTAACTTTTTAACAAAAGCTGATGGTAACTTGGAAAGATTAGACAATGTAAGTTATGTTAGTGATTACACTGTAGAAGAAGGTATTTTAACATTTGCCAATAAAGTTGGGGCAGATTTAATAGCCATGTCTACCCATGGCAAAAAAGGTATTGCCCACTTTTTTGAAGGGAGTATAAGTGAGGATGTGGCTAACCATGCTACTTTGCCAGTTATGACCTTTAAAATTTAAAAGGCCTTAATTAGTCCTTTTTTTCATTAACAATTGGATCATCTGAAAGTGCTAAAATATTGAAAAAGCTTGCTGTTGTGTTTAACAGGTTATTTTCAAGTGTAATTGCCTTTAATTTAGAATCAATAAGTTTTGATTCCCTTGAATTTATCAAAAACAAGGAGCTTTCTCCTAAAAACAATTTGCGTTCCTCTGCACGTAACATAGTTTTATAATCTTCAACTATTTCACTCGTAAGTTTGTTTTGTTGCTGGAGGGATAATATCTCTTGTTTTATAGCTTCAATTTTATTTTTTAAAGTTATTTCAGTGGTTTTTAGTTCGAATTGAACATCTTGCACTTTAAGTTTGGTTAATTTTAAATCACCGCGTTCCTTTCTTAAAAACAATGGAAAACTAATATTTACACCACTTTTGTATGCTGAAGTACTAAATGATCTTAAAAGCTCAGGTGTTTGTGATAAAAAATTGTATTGCAAATCTATTTTTGGCAATAGGTTATTATACTTTAATCGTTTCTCAATATTTAAGCCTTTTAGCTTATAGTTAAGGGATTTTAGTTTTGGATGATTATTTAAATCACCATAATCAATGATAACATCAGAAACATTTAGAGTATTGCCAATTGTTTCCAATGTATTAGTGTCCGGTATGATGTTGTCTTTAATTTCTATAGGGGTATCTTCATTAAGCCATAAATAATTTGAAAGCTCCAGAGCCGATTTAATAAGCTTAATTCTTGCTTTTTCTAAATTTAATTTTCTGTTGTTCAATGCTATTTTAGCCTCTAGAGTATCAATAGCAGGAGCCTCACCAGCTTCAAAACTTTTTTTTATGCCATTAAAACGTATGTCTGCATTTGTTAAAAATTCTTTATATGCTTGCTTTTCATTATAGGATTGAAGCCATTTAAAATAAGTTAATGTAGCTTCATATAAAATGTTGTTTATCAAAAGTTGCCTGTCTGCTTTTGCCTGTTTCAAAAATAATTTAGACTGCTTAAGTACAGCCATTCGGCTATTTATTAAGAGCCCACGAGCAACAGGTATTGATACTCCAGCACTGTACAACCCTTCGTTTGGGACATTTGCTTCAGGGTTTAAGAACAGCCCTTCGTTTTCCTCAAAACTGGCTTTAAATTCAATGCCATACCAGGTTGGAATTTTAAACGTAGCATT
Organism: Aestuariivivens marinum; assembly: GCF_022662175.1. Taxonomy (GTDB): domain Bacteria; phylum Bacteroidota; class Bacteroidia; order Flavobacteriales; family Flavobacteriaceae; genus Aestuariivivens; species Aestuariivivens marinum. The sequence goes on from NZ_JAKMCR010000003.1 coordinate 41,202, forward strand.
TAACTTATCAAAGTATTCCTTACTTTTAAAGGTCTTTCTATTGTAATCAACTTCTAATTTGGGATCGAAGGCACCACGAGATTTTAATAGTTTAGCCTCACTTTCGTTTAATACCAAATTGGCCTGTTTTACAATAGGGTGGTATTTTTTAACATAGCTCAAATACTCTGAAAGTGTTATTACAGATGAACTTTCTTGAGCGACCAAACTTCCACTAATAAAAACTAAAATATAGAAAATTAATGATTTCATTTGCTATTACTTCAAGTCTTTAGTACTAAACTCTGATTTGTCAACTGGTTGGTAATAATTTTTAGGAAAACTGTTTATCTGTCTCCATAGTTCGAACCATATAGGAACATCTTCCAATAAGGCAATGGTTCTGGTACCAGAACCCACTCTAATGGCTTGGGGCCATTCTTTGTCATCTTTATCCGGGGCTAATAGAATTCGATATTTGCCATTGTCACTAATAAAGTTTTCTATAGCCACTATTGTAGCCCCATAGGTACCATAGCTTACATTTGGCCAACCACTAAACACAATAGCAGGCCATCCGTCAAATTGAACTCGTACTTTTTCACCAATATGTAGAAGGGGAAGGTCTATGGGTTCTACATAAGTTTCTACGGCAAAATCAAATTGTTTTGGCATGATACCAACCAACTCTTCACCTTCCTTAAAAGTAACTCCAACACCACCTTTTAGTGCTTTGTTGATAAATCCGTTAATGGGCGCCGTAACATATAGTAAACTATTTCTAACCTTATAGTTAGTATAGTTATTTTCTAACTTTGTGACTTGGGCTTCGGTATCAAAGCTATTAGATTGAGCTGTGAACATATCGCTTTGTGCTTTAGATATTTTGTCTACATATTCTTGGTTAACCCTAGTAAGCTCTAACTGTGCATTTATAACATTATTTTTACTGGTTAAAAGCTTATTTTCTTGGGCTATTAGTTTTGCTTGAGTTTCCTGAAGTTTCATTCGTTTTTCTTCAACATCCTTTACAGCTTTTAATCCTTCTTCCTGAAGGGTTAAAACCCTGTTATATTGTCTTTCGGCTATTGCCATATTTGTTTTTGAAGCCTCTAAGTCTATACTGTCACTTTTAACCTTGAGATTGGCTTGCAACAATTTATTTTTAGTTTGTTGAAATTTTAACTTTTGTTCAGTTTTTAAAGCTGAAATCTGCGTATTTAAAGCTTCAACTTTATTATGATAGGCATTTAATGATAAGGTCTTTGCTTCAATTTGTTTGTTGGTTCGTTCAACCAATTGGTTATCAAAATAATCGCTTTTAACTTCAGAAATCCTTAATATGGTATCACCTTGCTTTACAAAATCACCTTCTTGTACAAACCATTCTTCAATACGGCCTGGTATTTGTGATTGGATCGTTTGTGGTCGCTGATTTGGTTTTAAGGTGGTTACTTGCCCTCTACCCGTTATGTTTTGTGTCCATGGTAAAAACAAAACAATGAGTACAATACATGCAGCAACAATTAAAAACCTATTAAAGTATTTGTAATAAGATTTGTCTAATATATTTTTTCCAGATTTAAAGATGCTTAAATCTACCTTTTTATTTAACTGATTGTGTGAAATATTCAACATAGATTAAACAGTTTTAATTTCTCCCTTTTCTAAGGTTATTACTTCTTTACATTTGCCGTTCCAAAGAGTATTGCTACTAACTACAATTAGCCCCCAAGGTCTATCTTTATTTGATAGATAATCAATAATGGCATTGGTTTCTTTACTATTGAATCTATCTAATGCATCTTCCAAAATCAATACTTGTGGTTGTTTTAAAATGGCCCTAGCCAAAACAATTTTTTTAGACACTGTATGGGACATATGTTTCCCGTCTGGATATAAAACAGTTTGCAGGCCATTGGGTTGTTCTTTTAAAAAATCTAAAAGCCCAACATCTGTTAAGGTTTGAAAAATGGCTTTATCTGTAATTTTTGGGTCTCCAAAAGTTAGATTTTCCCTAATAGTACCTTCAAAAGGGGTTTCTTCGGTTAGTGATAATCCTAATTGAGATCTATAATGATTAAGGTTTAAGCTATTTATGGACAAATTGTTTATGTGTATATTGCCAGATGTAGGTTGAATGATTCCTGATATTAATTGTAATAAAGTAGATTTTCCTGAGCCACTTTCTCCCCTTATAATGATTCTACTTTTTGTGTCTATTTTAAGGGATATGTTATTTATAATAGGGTTATCCTTATTGGAAACTTTGTAAGATACGTTGTCAAATTCAATACTAATTCCATTTTTATAGTCAGGTGTATCACCGTTTAAATTTTCTAAGTCTTTGTCAACAATTTGCCCTAACTTTTCTATAGATGTTAGGACATCATAAAATGATTCCAGACCTAAGATTAATTTTTCAACTGAAGCAATGACAAGTATTATGATAATTTCGGCAGCAACAAACTGTCCTATATTCATTTCTTGGTTAAGTACCAAAGCACCACCTATTAACAACAAGCTTGCAGTTACTATAACTTTAAAACCGATCATTTGAGTAAACTGACTTATTAATACCTTAAAATGCTTTTCTCGGGCATTTAAATAATCGTTAACCAAAATATCATTTTTATTTATGGCTAAAGTTGTATTTCCAGATAGTTTAAAACTAACTACTGTACGTGCAACTTCCTGAATCCAATGGGCCACACGGTATTTGTGTTTAGATTCCTGTAAACTTGTACGTAATCCTTTTTCTGCCGTGTATTTAAAAACAATAAGAATAAGGATTAACAACAATAAACCAAAAATGATAAAAAAAGGATGGTAGAAGGACAACAGAATTAAAGCAAATAAAATTTGTAAAATAGCTGTGGGTACGTCAATAAGTATTTTTGAGAGTCCTTTTTGAATCGTTAGGGTATCAAAAAAACGATTGGCCAATTCGGGAGGATAGTAGTTCCTTAGTGCATTCATTTTTATTTTTGGAAAGCGATAGCTCAACTCAAAAGATGAACGCAAAAATATACGCTGTTGAATAGTTTCAATAATGCGTAGTTGCATAATTTGTAGTGCACCGGAAAATGCAACACCTAGTGTGACCAATATTACCAAAATGAGCCAGGATGTTGATATTTCAGCTCCTTGAATAAGGTTGATAATTGTTTGAATTCCTAAAGGGAGTGAAAGGGCTACAACACCAGAAAAAATAGCATAATAAAATATTTGCTGTATATCCTTTTTTTCTAGTTGAAGTAAACCTAGAAATCGTTTCCAAGGTGAAAGTGTCATTTTTTCCATAGTTATGCATTAATGGTTTTAAAAACAAGATCCGTTAAAAATTCAGTTGGGGTAATAGTTGTATTACAATCAGTCATAGATACAAAGTGGTCTTTTAAAAAATGTTGATGCATACTGGCTTCCATAATAGTACTTGATAAGCTTGAAGGAAACTTGTAATCTGGATTTATTGTGAATATCATATCCCTAAGGCGGTGAACGATACGCTTATATATTTCAAAATACCCTTCTTTATTTTCATTGTCAACCTCTTTAGTGAGAAAGGATTTAGAGTTTTCATTGATAATGATCCTATTTAAAGCTAATTCATCAATATGGGAGTATTTAGAGTCTTCTTTAATACTTCTCGTAACAATTTCAATTGCTTTAGTAAGTTTATTAATAGAAGTAAGGCTGTATGTTTCAATGACCAGTTGATATTCGATCCAAGCCCAATACCAAGACGATAAATACAATAATAGTTTATGTTTACTTTCAAAATACCTATATATAGAGCTTTCATTGGAGTTAATTTCCTGTCCTAATTTTTTGAATGTAAAACTTTCAAAACCCATTTCATCTATTAATTTAATACTGTGTTGTATTATTCGTTTACCTAAGGAAGAAGACTCAGGATCCTTGATATAAATCTTTTCTGGTACAGCTATTTTAATATTTGATAGTAATTTATCCATTGTCAATATATTTATATTCAAATATAATAGTAATACTATTAATTATGAAATTAAATATATTGATTTTATCAATGCATTATAGAATTTAATTATTCTAAGCTAAAAAAAGGTTAGTGACAGTTAATTTGTGTTTGGATAGAACCATTAACTGGAGTAGGAGAGAGGTATGGAATTCCCAATCCTAAACCACGTAGAATAAATAAAAGCCCAAAGACAATAATAAATATAGGTATGACTTTTTGTATTTTTTGTCTTATAGAATCTTTTAAAAACTGACTGAAATAAATAGCTGTGGTCATTAAGGGAAGGGTCCCTAAACCAAAAACAGTCATATATAGACTACCGGTTAGGGCGTTCCCACTTGCAATAGCAGCAAAAACTGCCATATAGACCAATCCGCAAGGTAAAAACCCATTTAAAAAGCCTATAGTTAAAAAGGTATCAGCTGTTTTTCTTTTAAGGGCTTGCCCAAGGGCAAATTTAACCTTTGCTATAACTTTATAAATGGGTTTTGATATGGTAAATCTATTGAGAAGTTTCTGGGGAATTAAAGCCAACCCAATCATTAAAACACCAATAATTATTGATAGTTGTTGTTGGAACCCAAAGAGGTATAGGCTTTTTCCAACCAGTCCAAAAGCAAGACCAATAATACTGTAGGCTAATAACCTACCAATATGATAGACAAATATTTGTGATAATTTTGTATAGTTGTTTGTGCGATTTACAGGCAACATAAAGGCAATGGGACCACACATACCTACACAGTGAAAACTTCCCAATAACCCTAGTATAAATGCAGATAAAAGCATATTAATAATTAATAGATTTTTTATATAAATAAGAAATTCCGTTATATTGCCAATCTATTTTAATGTTCCAACGACCATCTACCAAACGATTGTTAGGTATGAGCAAATATGGATTAGACAATGAAATAATAGATTCAAAGTCTAGTTGTTTGTTAGATGGTCTGTATAGGAACACTTTTCCTGTGATTTTTTTGTATTCTAAATTTTTAGGAAATACTATTTTTAAGCCTTCAGCCGTTTTTTCATAACCTATATTTTCAGTTAATTTTTTGGAATTCTTTAATTTTTCAATATCGTTTTGGTAAACCAGCTCTTCACCATAATAATCTTCAGTTACCAAATCGTGGTCGTATTTATCATTTACGTTCATTGTGATAATGAAATACATGATAAAGCTTATAAACACTATAAAAGCTAATACAATACCTGTTCCCCAATTTAATTTCATTATCTAAATTCTATTAATAATTACCAAATAACTTATTTATAACTCCTTGGCCCCAAAAAGTTGGCCGTTGTAGTTTCAATGAGCTGATTGTTTTGATAAACACCAATTTCAATTGTATTTCTATCGCCCGATAAGTCTGAATTGTTTATTTCAACAAACAGTGTCCCTTCAGCAATATCTTGTTTTGGTACTGTAAAACGATCATTAGTACCAACCAATTTCAATTCGCCTTTATGGGTCATTAATTTTAGGCTTATATGTTCAATATCATGTGTTGTTTTATTTACCAGTTTATAAGTGAAAACATTGCTTATAATATTATTGTCCTTATGTTCATAGAGCTGGCCTGGTAATCTTAAGATTGTAGCTTCAACATCATTTCTTATGAAAAGCATACCAGTTAGTAACCCAATCAATATAGATAATACAGCAATGTAACCTTTCATTCGAGCCGTTAGCCTAAAAGGCACTTTTTTTTCTATATTCTCTTCACTTGCATATCGAATAAGGCCTTTAGGCAGATTGATGCTTTCCATGATATGATCACATTCATCTATACAAGCGGTACAGTTTACACACTCTAGTTGAGTTCCATTTCTAATATCAATTCCTGTAGGACATACATGCACACATTGTAAGCAATCTATACAATCTCCATAACCTAAGGCTTGCCGATCTTCATTTTTTCTAAATTTTTTTCGCCCGTTTTCTCCCTCACCACGTTTGTGGTCATAAGCCACAACTATAGATTTTGTGTCCAACAATACTCCTTGAAGTCTACCATAAGGACAAGCTATTATACAAACTTGTTCCCTAAACCATGCAAAAACAAAATAGAAAACTACAGTAAAAATAATTAATGGAAATAAGGTGCTTAAATGTTCTAATGGACCATCACTGATATACTTTAATAGTTTATCGCTTCCCACGAGATAAGCTAGAAAAACATTAGCAATCAAAAATGAAATGATTAAGAAAATAACCCATTTCAAGATACGTTTTCTAATTTTTTCAATATTCCAAGCTTGCCTGTCTAGCTTACGTTGTTTATTTCGGTCACCCTCAATCCAGTATTCAATGCGTCGAAATACCATTTCCATAAAAATGGTTTGCGGACAGATCCAACCACAAAAAATACGTCCGAATGCCACTGTAAACAGTGTTATGAAAACCACACCTATAATCATTGTTACCACAAATAAATGAAAGTCTTGTGGCCAAAAAGGAAAACCAAAAATGTTAAAACGTCGTTCTAAAACATTGAACATTAAGAATTGGTTCCCATTTATTTTAATGAATGGAGATAAAAGTAAGAAAGCTAATAAAATATAGCTTATAAATTTTCTTTTATCATAGTATCTGCCATTAGGCTTTTTTGGAAATACCCAAGCGCGTTTACCTTCTTCTGTAATCGTACCAATAGAGTCTCTGAATTTTTCGCTATCTGGAGTTTCCAAAGGGTTTGGGTTAAAAGATTCCCTTTATTTTTAAAACAAAGGGAATCTAGTTGAGTTGGCTATTAATCTGTTCTTATTGAACTGGGTTTACTTGGGTTTCTTTATTTTCAGCTTCCCACAAATCACCTTCGGGGTCTTTTGGGTTAGCTGGTGTGGTACCTTGGAAAGTTAGCACGTAACTTGCAACCTGTGCTATTTCTATAGGTTTTAATTGTTGTTTCCAAGCAATCATTCCTTTGCCCGAACGCCCACCTTCTGAAACGGTTTCAAAAATGCTTTTAATATCGCCACCCATAATCCAATGTTTGTCAGTAAGATTTGGTCCAATACCACCTCCACCATCGGACATATGGCAAGCTACACAGTTGGTTTCAAAAATGGTTTTACCTGCACTTAAATCGGAAGCATCAGTAAGTTGTTCAACTGTGTTCACATCAACGAGGTTCTTGGCCGTTTTTTTGTATTCTTCAAGAGCGGCTCTAGCATCGGCAAGTTCGGTTTCCAATTCATCAAATTGACCTGCTCCATCAAATACATGGTATCGTAATAGGTAAACAGTTGCAAAGATTATTGTCACATAGAATCCATATAACCACCAAGGCGGTAAGCTATTATCTAACTCCTTAATACCATCGTAATTATGGTCCAAAACAATTTCATGCTCTTCTTCAAGAGGTCTAAGAGTCCAAAGTTTTTCATTATAAAACTTTTTCAGCTTAGCAAAGCTGTATTTACTTTCTTTCTCGGCCAAAAAGCGTGCTTTACCTGCTTCATCTAATTTATGTAACATGACATTTTCCAGAGCGCTTATTATGGCTTCAATGGCAATTAGGATGAGCAATACTAAAAAAAGAAACAGCAATACGCTAGGAAATTCTACAAATGCAGGTTTTTCTCCGGAGTCTATAAAGTACTCTACAGCACCAAAAATGATGAAGAATACAATGGGTACCCTTACCCAGGATGGAATTAAGTTTCTCATAATATATTGTCGTTTTGGTTGTCTAATGGCATATTACTTACTTTATTTATATAGTCTTTTTTGGCAGTTACTACCCACCAAGCCAGTACTACAAAAAAGATAAAAAAGATGAGTAGGGAAATAATCGGATAGATTTCTATACCTGAAATGCTTTCCATATGGTTTTTTACAAATTTCAACATAGTTTTAAATTTCAAAGGTTATTCCGTACCTTCATGAATATCGGTTCCTAGGCGTTGCAAATAGGCTATAAGTGCAACGATTTCCCTGTTTTTCATCTCAACAAATTCTTGGCCGTTTTCTGCAGCATATTGCTTATTGGCTTCATAGTTTTTGGCAAAATCCGGATCGTTATAAAGATTCTGTTCTATTTGAGCACCTTGATCCAGCATGCTTTGTTGTGCATTAGTGATGTCTTCATCACTGTAAGGGACACCTAAAGATACCATGGTTCTCATTTTGGCTTCGGTTTGTGACTTGTCAAGCTTGCTCGATGGACCTGTAATTAACCATGGGTAACGAGGCATAATGGAGCCTGATGAGGTACTTTGTGGGTCGTACATGTGGTTAAAGTGCCAGTTATCGGAATACTTACCACCAAGCCTATGTAAATCTGGACCTGTACGCTTACTGCCCCACAGGAAAGGATGGTCGTAAACATATTCACCAGCCTTTGAATATTGTTTGTTGTTTGCTCTCCAATCATAACGCTCTACTTCACTTCTAAACGGACGAATCATTTGTGAATGACAGCCCACACAGCCTTCACGTATATATATATCCCGACCTTCTAGTTCAAGTGGTGTATAAGGTTTTACACTAGCAATTGTAGGTATATTAGATTTTACCATAATAGTTGGTACAATTTGTATGATGCCACCTATTAATATGGCTATGGTAGCTAATAAGGTTAATTGTACAGGTCTTCTTTCTAACCATGTATGCCAACCTTCATTAGCAGTACGTCTTTTAGTAACACGTTCCAGTGCAGGAGCCTCTGCTAATTCATCTTCTACTTTACTTCCACTTTTAATAGTGGCAATAATGTTATAAACCAAAATCAATAATCCAACAATATATAAGGTACCACCAATGGCACGCATCCAATACATAGGAATTATTTCGGTAACGGTCTCTAAAAAGTTTCCATAAACCAATGTGCCATCTGGGTTAAACTGTTTCCACATACTGGCTTGGGTAAATCCTGCAACATACATGGGTAGAGCATAGATGATAATACCCAATGTTCCTAGCCAGAAATGTAAATTGGCTAAGCCCAGAGAAAACAGTTTTGTTTTAAATAGTCGTGGAATTAGGTAATAGATAATACCAAAGGCCATAAAACCATTCCAAGCCAATGCTCCTACATGCACATGAGCAATAATCCAGTCAGTAAAGTGGGCAATAGCGTTTACGTTTTTTAATGATAGTGTTGGTCCCTCAAACGTAGCCATACCGTATCCAGTAATCGCCACTACCATGAATTTTAAAACGGGATCGGTACGTACCTTATCCCAAGCACCTCTCAATGTTAACAATCCATTAATCATACCACCCCAAGAAGGCATCAATAGCATTACAGAGAATACCACTCCCAAATTTTGTGCCCATTCCGGTAAGGCAGTGTATAATAAATGGTGTGGGCCTGCCCATATATATATAAAGATAAGTGACCAAAAGTGTACAATGGAAAGCCTATATGAGTATACAGGTCTATTGGCTGCTTTAGGCACAAAGTAATACATAATACCTAAAAACGGGGTCGTTAAGAAGAATGCCACTGCATTATGTCCATACCACCACTGTACTAAGGCATCCTGTACACCGGCATAAACCGAGTAACTTTTTAGGGCGCTAACAGGAAGCTCCAAACTATTAAAGATGTGTAATACAGCAACAGTTACAAAAGTGGCTATGTAGAACCAAATAGCAACATATAAATGACGTTGGCGACGTTTTAAAATGGTCCAGATCATGTTTACGCCAAATACAACCCATATTAGTGCAATGGCAATGTCTATAGGCCATTCCAATTCGGCATATTCTTTAGAGGTCGTAATACCTAAAGGTAATGTTATCGCAGCAGCTACAATAATGAGCTGCCAGCCCCAAAAGTTGATATTACTTAGTAGGTCACTTGCCATTCGCGCTTTTAATAAACGTTGCAGTGAATAATAAATCCCCGCAAACATGGCATTTCCAACAAAGGCAAAAATAACAGCATTGGTGTGTAATGGTCTTAAACGTCCAAAGCTTAACCACGAAATACCATCAGTAAGATTTGGAAATAGGAACATAAAGGCCAGTAAAAGCCCTACTAACATACCTACTACTCCAAAAACTATTGTGGCATAAATGAACTTGGTAACGATTTTGTTATCGTAATGAAACTGTTGCATTTCCATAAGTAAATAATTTGTTATTCTTTTTTGGTTAGTATTGATTTCTTGTTTTTTTCTTTAATGAGTTCATCTTCAAAGAGCATCCTTACAGAAGGGGTGTAGCTATCGTCATACTGTCCGCTTCTTACCGCCAAAATAAAGGCAATAAAAAAAACAACAGCTACAGAAATGCTTATAGCTAACAAAATATATATAACACTCATACCTATTTGAAGTGATGGTTCAAAAATAATTTTATACCTATTTTCAAAATATGACTTTTATCATGTTTTTAATAAAGTCTTAAAATTCTTTATTGACTTTGAAATCCTCAGTTTTATATATACTGTCTTCATCTCAACCTTCTATTAACAAAGTTTGTCGCCACCGTAGTAAAGACTACAATGCTAATGGAGCTTAAAGGCATCAAAATAGCAGCTATGATAGGTGATAATTGTCCTGTAACCGCAAATGACAAACCAATAACATTATATATAAAAGATAGAACAAAACTCCATTTGATTATTTTTATAGCTGATTTTGAAATACTTATGTACTCATACAAATGCTTAAATTTTGAAGCATCCAAAATGGCATCACAAGCTGGAGAAAATACATTAACATTTTCTGAAATGGCAATGCCTACATCACTTTGTGCTAACGCCCCAGCATCATTTAAACCATCTCCAATCATTAATACCTTAGCACCTTCACTTTGATGGTATTTAATGTATTCTAATTTATCCTCTGGTTTCTGTTTAAACAACAATTTGGTTTTTGCAGGTAACAATTTAGTTAAATTATCTTTTTCTCCTGCATTATCTCCTGAAAGAATGACTAAATCGTAGTCCTTTTTAAGTTTGTTGAACAATTTGGAAAGTCCTGTTCTATATTTGTTATAAAAGGTAAACTTTCCTTTGTAATTGTTGTTTGTGGTAATATGTACTGATGTATTTAATGTAGTAACATCTAGATTAAGGCCAACAAAAGGAGCTGAACCTATCTTTATGTTGTGGTTTTTATGTTTAGCTTCAATACCCTTACCCAAATGTTCTTCAAAATAATCCAATGAAACGATATCGTTCGCTTTTAAAATGCTATAAAGTGATCTACTGAGTGGATGGTTGGAGCCACGTAAGGTGCTTTTCAATAAAGTTTCTTCCTTATCATTAAGTTGCTGTCCTTCATAGTGTATGGCGGTTTCTTTATTGGTGGTTATGGTGCCAGTCTTGTCAAAAATAATGGTATTTATTTTAGCCAATTGTTCTATTACTGATGCATTTTTTAGGTAAAACTTTTTCTTTCCAAAAATCCGTAACACATTCCCAAAGGTAAATGGAGCGGCCAATGCTATAGCACAAGGGCATGCAATAATAAGTACAGACGTAAAGACGTTTAATGCTTTACTGGAATCAGTTAACAACCAGAAGCTGGTTGCTATAAGCGCTATTGATAAAATGCTTATAGTGAAGCTTTTACTTATGCGGTTGGTAATATCGGTAAAAGAAAGTGCCTTATCCTTTTTAAACACATCGTTGCTCCACAATTGTGTTAGGTAACTTTGCTCAACTGATTTTAGAACATCTACTTCTATACTTCCATCCAATTGTTTACCGCCAGCAAAAAGCTTGTCACCAGATTGTTTTGAAACAGTTCTTGATTCTCCGGTTACAAAACTGTAATCAACACGTGCGTTACCTTTTATAAGAATACAATCGACAGGTATGAGTTCTTCATTTCTAATTAGAAGGCGATCACCTTTTCGTATGTCATAAACCTGAATGGATTCTTCAGTATTGTCATTAGTTATCTTAGTAATGCCAATGGGAAAATATGATTTATAGTCACGTTCAAAAGATAAAAAACTATAGGTTTTTTGTTGAAAAAATTTCCCAAGCAATAAAAAGAAAATAAGTCCCGTTAAACTGTCAAAAAAACCAGAGCCCATATCAAAAATAATATCTAAGGAACTACGTACAAAAAGTACGATAACACCCAAAGCAATGGGGACATCGATATTAAGAATTTTGGAACGTAAACCTTTAAAGGCAGATACAAAATAACCTTGGGCTGCGTATACCACCACAGGTACTGAATAAGCAAACATTAGCCACCTAAAGAGGTGTTTGTATTGTTCTAACCAAAATTCCCCCACTTGAAAATATTCTGGAAAAGATAAAAACATGACGTTACCGAATGCAAAACCAGCAACTCCTAATTTGTATATCAATGAGCGGTCCACATGCTTTTTGCCCACACTATAATCTTCTAAGCTAATATAGGGTTCGTAGCCAATACTGCTCAAAAGGGTTACCAAATTTTTTAATGATAATTGCTGAGGAGTATAAGTGACCCTTACGGTTTTTTTTCCAAAGACAACCATAGAGGAACTTACGGCGGGATTTAACTTGTTTAAGTTTTCCAAAATCCAAATACAGGAGCTACAATGTATATGAGGAATGTAAAGTGTAATGATTTGTACATCATTGTCTTTAAACTCCAGTAACTGATCCACAATTTTAGCGTTATCTAAAAAGTTGTATTTCCCTTCAATATCTTTAGGTGTGGCACCTGGAGCCTGTTGTAAGTCATAGTAACATGTTAAATCGTTGATACTGAAAATCTCATAAACGGTCTTGCAGCCATTGCAACAAAACGTTTTGTCATCATAATATATACCAGAAGATGCAGCATCCAAACCGCAGTGGAAACATGTTTTATGCTCCATAATATTTGCTCAAATTATACCCGTTGCAAATGTTAAGATATAGAAAATATTTTAATATGATATATGTCATGTTTTGCTTACTTTTGAAAAATAATTAAGAATAAGGTATGGGTAAATGTGAGCAATGTATAATAAAACAGTTCAATTCACTTAAAGCGTTAACAAAAGATGAGTTAATTCGAATTTCAAGTTGTAAGACTTCAAAAATCATAAAAAAAGGTGAAATTCTTTTTGAAGAAGGTGAAAACATCAATGGTATCTATTGTGTGAAAGATGGTATTTGTAAGTTGTCAAAATTAAGTGAAAACGGTAAAGACCAAATTGTTAAAATGGTAGTTAAAGGGCAATTAATAGGGCAACGCTCTTTAGTAACTGATGAAAGTGCCAATTTGCAGGCTACTGCTTTAAATGATATGGAAGTTTGTTTTATACCTAAAAGTGAAATAATAGCTGATCTTCAAAAAAATGCAGCTTTTTCTTTCGATGTCTTAAAAGAAATGGCCAACGATTTAAAAGAAGCAGACGATGTAATCGTTAACATGGCACAAAAATCAGTTCGCCAAAGATTGGCAGAAACCTTGGTTTATATCTATGATAGTTTTGGGGTAAATCCAGATGGAACTTTAAGTGTGTTATTGTCTCGTGAAGATTTTGCCAATATTGTTGGTACGGCAACTGAATCTGCTATCAGGGTATTATCGCAATTTAAAAAAGAGGGATTAATTTCAACAGTTGGCAAACATATTAGGATTGAAGATTTAAGTGGTTTAAAACGCATAGAATAAACTTCAGTTTTTAAAACTTTTACTGTTTGTAAAAGTTAAAAAACTATGTTAAGAATATTGTCGCTTTTTTAGTTTCTATATGCCTTAAGACAGATTTTGTTATTTCCTACTTCACAGTTGTTGTTAAGAAGAACAAAGTGAGAAAAACCATTCTTCAAATAAAACTATGAATTTATAATCCATGAGGTTAGTTGAACAATAGCAGAAATCACCAATCTCCTCGGCTTTTAATATTATTTGTACAATACTTAATAATCTCTAAAATACGTTTTTGTCTAGTTATCTTTCTTTTTGCTTGGTTTAACCAGTACAGGTATCCTTTCCGGTAGGAAGGGGCTAAGTTTTTGTAATTTTTTAAAGCTATTGGGTTTTCTTTGAAAGCAGTCTCCAAATCTTTTGGTATAACTTCATTCTCTACACCATCCAATGCAGTCCAGCTTCCATTTTGTTTTGCAATTTTAATGGCCTCAAAACCACTTTCATGTATTAAGTTATTCGCAGTTAATTCTTTAATATAGCTTTTGTTTAAGGCACTCCATACACTTTTGGGGTTTCTGGGAGTAAAATATTGTCTGCGTTTACCATTACCTAAACTTTTTACAGTAGAATCTATCCAACCAAAACATAAAGCCACTTTCACGGCTTCTTCCCAACGCATGGTGGGAATATTTAATTCTAGTTTATAAAATATTAAATAAACCCCTTTATGTGAATTATGGTTTTCCTTTAACCAACTGTACCAATCGACACCACATTCAAAATAAAGTTCGGGAAATTCTTCCAATGGTTATATTTTTTTTGATGAAACATAAAAATCCCTATCGATTTCTAATGAACCAATGTTCTCGTCTAAAGTTAACGTTTCCCATTCCCCTTTTGGGTATAGCCATTGTTTATTTTTGTTAATGCTAACCTCGATAGGCATATCAAACTTATCAACAATATTTGTCCATCTGTATTTTAAGTTTTTGCCATCAATTTTATATTCCAAGGTAGGAATCATGGTAGTTCTTAAATACTGATCGAAAAATTCGGTTAAATCATATCCTGTTTGTTTGCTTATGTAATCTTCAATTTGCTTTGTGGTAACGGTTTGGTGGTAAAATGTTGTATTTAAACCAATGAGGATTTTACGCCATTTTTCGTCATCCTCTATTAATTGTCTAAGGGTGTGAAGCATATTGGCGCCTTTATAATACATATCTCCAGAGCCTTCATGGTTTACATTATAAAACCCAATTAAGGGTCTGTCGTTTAAAATGTTTTTTCGAGTCCCTATAACATAATCTGCCGAGGCTTGTTTTCCATAGTAATAATCCAAGAACAAATTTTCAGAATAAGAAGTGAAGCTCTCGTGTATCCACATATCGGCAATATCCTTATTGGTGATATTATTAGCAAACCATTCATGTCCAGCTTCGTGGATGATTATAAAATCGAATTTTAAGCCCCAACCCGTTCCTGATAGGTCGTTGCCGCGATACCCGTTTTGGTAACCATTGCCATAGGTCACCGAACTTTGGTGTTCCATACCTAAATAGGGGACTTCTACTAATTTAAAGCTATCCGCATAGAAAGGGTATTGACCAAACCAATGCTCGAATGCTTCCATCATTTTAGGAACCTCCTTAAAATGTACTTTGGCTTTTTCAAGATTATCTTTTAAAACATAATAGTCCATTAATAAATTTCCACCTTGGCCATCATAGACCTCAGAAAAATTTACGTAATCTCCAATATTTATATTAACACCATAATTATTGATGGGGCTTTTTACAAACCAATGGTAGGTTTTAGTATCTCCAATTTGTTCAACTTTACGGAGTCTACCATTAGAAACATTCATTAATTTTGAAGGTACATTAACACTTATAAGCATGCTGTCCACTTCGTCGTACATGTGGTCTTTGCAAGGCCACCAAACACTAGCGCCCAGACCTTGGCAAGAGGAAGCAACAAAGTGGTTACCGTTTATATCTTTATCCCAAGATATACCACCATCCCATGGCGCTCTAACCGCTTCTCTAGGATGACCATCATAATACACTTCAAGGCTATTTACAGTATTTGGTTCTTGTGGTGTTTCCAAAGTAATAAAATGAGCATTACCATCGTGTTTAATTTGGAGTTCCTTCCCATCCTGTAAAGCCCTAGTTAACGTTAGAGGTGGCTGTAAATCTATTTGTATTATTGAATAGGGCTCTAAAACTTTATATTGAATGGTATTTTTACCAAAAATATATTTTTTATCAGGATTTACTGTTATATCTAAATGGTAATAGGTTAAATCCCACCAAGCGCGTTCAGGTGTGATACTGCCTCTCAATGTATCTTGTCTGGTAAAATGGTTTTTCTCTTGAAGTAAACCTTGAGAATGTGCCACAAATGAGAATAAAATACTGTAAATAAATAATAAACGAAAACGAATGATCATTTGTTTTGATTTTGACATAAAGTTAAATAAAAAGTTCTTAAAGACCTGTTAATAAAAAGCGCCCCAAAATAATTTTTGGGACGCCTTTAAAATTGAGTCAGTCACTTAAAATTAAAAACAATACTTATTTTCTTGAATTACTTTTTCGGCAACAATACGCCTTAGTTCTATAATGTTGGGCATGTTAACGTATTTGATATAACGTTTTAAACCCATAAGCATCATGCGTTGTTCATCTCCAGAAGAGAATGAAATAATAGAATGTTTACCCGCAGTTTCAATAACGTCTATGGCATGGAACAGGTTTAGTTTTGCCATAGCTATTTGTTCTTTTACTTGGTCCTCTCCATTAGCCTTAGCCATTTTTTCAGCGCGTAGTATCGCAGATTCAGCTAAATAAATTTGTATTAAAATATCTGAGGCTGCTAGCATTAATTGTTGCTGTTCTTCAATTTGCTCGCCATATTTTTGTAAAGCGGCTCCTGCAATCATTAAAAACAACTTTTTAAGGTTTTTGATAATATTTTTTTCTTCTGAAAACAACTCAGAATAATCTGGAGTTTCAAAAGAAGGGATGCTTGTCAATTCTTCTTTAACAGCCATCGCTGGAGTTATAACATCTACATGTCCTTTCATGGCTTTTTTAATAAGCATGCCAATGCACAACATCCGGTTTATTTCGTTAGTGCCTTCGTAAATTCGCGATATGCGAGCATCCCGCCATGCAGACTCCATTGGTGTATCTTCCGAAAATCCCATACCACCTAAAATCTGGATACCTTCATCTGTGCACTTTTGAACAAATTCTGAAACGGCAACCTTAAGCATGGAGCATTCTATGGCATATTCTTCAACACCTTTAAGTTCTGCTTCTTGATGTGTGTCCTTGCCGTTATGTCTTCTAAGTTCTATACGGTCTTCAATATTCTTTGCTGCTCTATAACAACCCGCTTCACCAACCCAGCAATTGGTAGCCATTTCAGCTATTTTTTGTTGTATGGCTCCAAAACTTGAAATAGGTCTTTTAAATTGAATGCGTTCGTTGGCATATTTAACAGATTCGGATATTACCCGGCGTTGAGCATCCAAACATGCTACAGCCAACTTTATTCTACCTACATTAAGGGCATTCATGGCTATTTTAAAGCCATTGCCTCTAGAAGAAAGCATGTTTTCAATAGGGACTTTGGTTTCATTAAAAAACACCTGACGTGTGGATGACGCACGTATCCCTAATTTGTGTTCTTCTTCACCCAAAGTAATGCCGTTAGGGTTTTCTGGGTCGTATTCCACAATAAAGCCAGTAATATTTTTATCATCTTCTATGCGGGCAAAAACAATCATAAGACTACAAAACCCTGCATTGGAAATCCACATTTTTTGGCCAGTGATTTTATAGTATTTACCATCTTCAGATAATACAGCTTTGGTTTTTCCCGAATTGGCATCACTACCTGCACTAGGTTCTGTAAGGCAATATGAACCAAACCATTCACCAGAAGCTAATTTTGGAACATAATTTTGCTTTTGTTCTTCTGTACCGTAAAGTGTAATAGGCATGGTCCCTATACCAGTATGGGCACCAAAAGCTGTACTAAAAGATCCTGTGGCTCCTGAAATATAGTCACAAACCAACATGGTGTCAACAAAACCCATACCCATGCCACCATAAGCTTCAGGCACAGAAACACTAAGAAACCCAAGTTCACCTGCTTTTTGCATGCAGGACTCTGTTAAAGCATAGTCTTTTTGTTCAAACTGAGCTTTTTTTGCCCATATTTCACGATCAACAAATTCGGTAACCGCCTCTTTCATCATCATTTGATCTTCGTTGAAATCTTCTGGAATGAAAATATCTTCACAGTTTGTTTCCTTTACGAGAAATTGACCACCTCTTAATATTTCTTTTTCCATATTTATTTTTTTCTTTTTCTTAATTTATAAATTCAAAAATTCCACAAGCTCCTTGTCCAGTACCTACACACATGGTTACAGCACCGTAGTTCCCTTTCATGTTACGTTTTCGCATTTCATCAAATAGTTGTACTGATAATTTAGCTCCTGTGCAACCAAGAGGATGTCCTAAAGCTATAGCTCCTCCATTAACATTTATCAAGTCAGGATTTAAATTTAATTCCCTTATAACGGCAAGCGACTGGGATGCAAAGGCCTCATTCAACTCAATTAAGTCTAAATTTTCCTGTTTTAATCCAGACATTTTTAAAGCTTTAGGAATGGCTTTCACAGGGCCAATACCCATAATTCGTGGTTCAACACCAACTGCGGCATAACTCACTAAGCGTGCTATAGGTTCTAGGTTCAATTCTTTAACTAAATTTTCGCTCATTACCATAACAAAAGCAGCACCATCACTCATTTGGGATGAGTTTCCGGCAGTCACGCTTCCTCCTTGTGCAAAAACAGGACGTAATTTTGCTAAAGCCTCCAGACTTGTGTCTGTGCGAGGACCTTCATCTTTGGTAACTATATATGTTTTTGTAGCCTTTTTACCATTGACATCAATATAGGTTTGCTCAACTTCTATAGGAACAATTTGATTTTGAAAACGATTTTCAGCTTGGGCTTTTAATGCTTTTTGATGTGAATGGTAAGCAAACATATCTTGGTCTTCTCGAGATATATTGAACTGTTTGGCAACCGCTTCAGCGGTATTTCCCATGCCCCAATAATAATCTTCATGCCCCGCTTTTATTGTGTTATAGTTTAGTTCTGGCTTAAAGCCGGTCATAGGTACTGAACTCATACTTTCTGAGCCTCCTGCGATTATACAATCGGCCATACCAGCCTTAATTTTTGCTGTGGCAATCCCAATGGTTTCTATACCGGATGAACAAAATCTGTTTATTGTTACGCCCGGTACATCAATAGTATTTAAACCAATTAAAGAAATAAACCTTGCCATATTCAGCCCTTGTGAGCCTTCGGGCATGGCATTACCAACAATAACATCATCTATTCTTGAAACATCCAAGTTAGGAAGTTCCTTCATCATGTACTGTATGGTCTCAGCGCCTAATTCGTCTGCACGTTTGAAACGAAATACTCCTTTAGGGGCTTTACCTACGGCGGTTCTATATGCTTTTACTATATATGCTTGTTTCATAATTTTAAATTTTAGATAATTGGATTTTTAGACTGTTTCGATTTCTAAATATCTAAAAATCCAATATTCTAATTTGTCTAATTACGTAATGGTTTTCCCGTTTTCAACATGTGTTGAATACGTTCCAACGTTTTACGCTCTGTACATAAACTCAAAAAGGCTTCTCGTTCAATATCCAGTAGGTATTGTTCGGTTACTAATGAGGGCTCCGATAAATCACCACCCGCCATGACATAAGCCAATTTATTTGCAATTTTTTGATCATGTTCACTAATATAGTTACTTGCCTCCATGGCATCTGTTCCTACCAAGAACATCCCTAACGCTTGCTTTCCTAAAACTTTAACGTCTTTGCGTTTTATAGGTTTAGTGTAGCCTGCATCAGCCATTAATTTAGCATAAGCTTTTGCTATAGCAATTTGTCTGTCCTTATTAACAACTATAACATCTTTTCCTTTTTGAAGTATACCTAAGTCGTATGCTTCATAAGCTGATGTTGATACTTTTGCCATACCGATGGTTAGGAAATATTCTTGCAGGACATTTAATTCAACATCTCCTTTTCTGAAAGTATCAGATGCTCTTAAAGCCATTTCTTTTGAGCCTCCACCACCAGGAATAACACCTACTCCAAATTCTACCAAGCCCATATAAGTTTCGGCTGCTGCAACTACTTTATCTGCATGCATGGAAAGCTCACAAGCTCCTCCAAGTGATAGGCCATGTGGTGCTGAAATAGTTGGAATGGAGGAGTAGCGCATACGCATCATAGTGTCTTGAAAATATTTTATAGCAGCATTTAATTCATCATATTCCTGTTCTACTGCCATCATAAAAATCATACCAATATTGGCACCAACTGAGAAATTGGGGCCTTGGTTACCAACTACTAATCCCTCGAAACTTTGTTCGGCTAAATCTATGGCCTTGTTTATTCCTGCAAGCACATCACCACCTATAGTGTTCATTTTAGACTGGAATTCACAGTTTAAAATACCATCACCCAAATCTTCTATAACAACACCTGAATTTTTATAGACTTCATTGGATTTTCTAATATTATCCAAAATAATAAAAGCATCTTGTCCTGGTATTTTTTCTTGAGTTTTGTTCTGAATATTATAAATATAGGTGGCGCCATCTTTTACGTTATAGAAAGAGTTCCTTCCAGATGCTAACATATCCTTTACCCAAGTAGCTAGTTCTAGATTTTCATCTTCTATCATTGCTATCCCTTTTTCAACACCTATGGCATCCCAAATTTGAAAAGGACCGTGCTCCCAACCAAAACCGGCTTTCATAGCGTTATCAATTTTATAGAGGTCATCCGATATTTCAGGAATACGTTGAGATACATAAGCAAATAATGCGGCGAATGTTTTTCTATAGAATTCACCCGCTTTATCTTTCCCGTTTACAAGGATTTTAAATCTATCAATTACTTTATCAATAGGTTTGGTTAATTCTAAAGTCGTAAATTTTGCCTTTTTAGCCGAGCGATATTTTAATGTAATTAAATCTAATGATAGAATTTCTTTTTTACCATCTTCAGAAACATGTTTTTTATAAAAACCTTGACCTGATTTACTACCATACCATTTGTTTACCATCATGGTTTGGACAAACTCAGGTAGCTTGAAAAGTTCTAATCGTTCATCATTCCTGCAATTTTCTACTATGCCATTAGAAACATGAACAAGGGTGTCAAGGCCAACAACATCAACGGTTCTAAATGTAGCTGATTTGGGCCTGCCAATAACAGGGCCAGTAAGTTTGTCTACTTCTTCAATGGTCAATCCCATATCCTGTACAGTATGGAATAAGCTCATAATACTGAAAATACCAATTCGGTTTCCAATAAAAGCAGGTGTATCTTTTGCTATAACAGAAGTCTTACCTAGAAATTGTTCACCATAATTATTAAGAAAATCTAAAACCTCACGGGAGGTTTTAGGACCTGGAATAATTTCGAATAACTTTAGGTAACGTGCCGGATTAAAAAAGTGGGTTCCACAAAAATGTTTTTGAAAATCATCACTTCGACCATCACTCATAAATTTTATTGGGATGCCAGAAGTATTACTAGTTATTAAAGTGCCTGGAGTTCTGTGTTTTTCAAGATTTTCAAAGATTTGTTTTTTAATATCCAACCGTTCAACAACCACTTCCATAATCCAATCTGCATCAGCTACTTTAGCAATATCGTCTTCCAGATTACCAGTAGTTATTCTACTTGCAAATTTTTGGTGATAAATAGGAGAGGGGGTCGACTTTAATGCCTTATTTAAAGCATCATTGACTAATCTGTTCCTAACTATTTTATCGTTTAAGGTTAACCCTATGGCTTTTTCTTTTTCGTTAAGTTCCCTAGGGGTAATATCCAATAATAGCACATCTACGCCAATATTTGCAAAATGACAAGCAATACCGCTTCCCATAATTCCAGAACCTATAATGGCTACTTTATTTATTCTACGTTTGCTCATTCTGTATAAGTTCTTACTTATTTTGCTCGTAAATTCTTTTGTTGGTGATCATATCGTTTATTAATTCAGCCACTTCATAAAAATGATCCAACTTTTCTTCTGAAATATTGTTTCTTATGGCGTTATTAAAAGTGAGTACTTTTTCTCTTGAATAATCCCTTTTTTCTTTTCCAAAATCGGTTAAGTGTATTAGTACACCACGACCGTCTTCTGGATTTGGTTGGCGTTCTATTAATCCCCTTTCTTCCATGGTTTTTAAAATACGTGATAGACTTGTGGCCTCCATTCCCATTTTGGGACCTAAGGCTGTTGAAGGAGTACCTTTTTCTGGATCTATGCTTAATAAAGTAAAACCTGTTGCCATTGTACTATCAAATTTAGCAGCTTCTTCATTATACATTTTTTGTACGGTAAGCCATGTTGTTCTTAGTACGTAATCTAAAGTTTTATCTTTCATAATTTGCCTTTTGTTAGCCAAATATAATAAAATATATTATGCGTGCATAATAAAAATATTAAAAACATTTCATTTCAAAAACTATTAAATTAGTCACTAAAAAAACGCTCAATTTATTAATTGAGCGTTTTTTTGGATTAAACAAGATCTTCTACTTTGCTAGAACAGTCGCTTTTGTTTTTTTTAAATCAATTTCAACTTGATTCTTTAGTAAGTCATCAAAGGTTTCACGTTTTCTTATTAAATGTGCTTTTTTATTGTACCATAATACTTCAGCAGGACGATAGCGCGAATTGTAATTACTAGCCATGGAAAAGCAATATGCTCCAGCGTTTTTAAAAGCTAAGATATCACCTTCGTTAATTTCATTAACTCTTCTATTATTACCAAATGTATCGGTTTCACAAATATAACCCACTACAGTATAAAAACGTTCACGCCCATTAGGGTTAGAGATGTTTATAATATCGTGGTGTGATCCATAAAACATGGGGCGTATTAAGTGGTTAAACCCAGAATCTACATGAGCAAAAACGGTAGAAGTAGTCTGCTTTACCGCATTAACTTGGGTTAAAAAAGTGCCAGCTTCGCTCACCAAAAATTTTCCAGGTTCAAAAGCTAATGTTAGTTCCTTTCCGTAATCTTTACAAAAGGCATTAAACTTTTCAGATAATTTTCTGCCTAACTCTTCAATGTTTGTTTCAATATCTCCTTTTTTGTAAGGAACTTTGAAGCCGGATCCAAAATCTATAAATTCAAGGTTTTTGAATTGTTTAGCCGTTTCAAACAATATTTCACTGGCATATAAGAATACATCAATGTCTAAGATGTCACTTCCTGTGTGCATGTGAATACCATTAATAGTCATTTTAGTATTCTCAACAATGCGTAATAAATGGGGGATTTGATGAATAGAAATCCCAAATTTAGAATCAATGTGTCCAACAGAAATGTTACTATTGCCTCCAGCCATTACATGTGGGTTGATACGAATGCAAACAGGTGTATCTGGATGATTGGTTCCAAATTGTTCTAATATTGATAAGTTGTCAATATTTATTTGTACACCTAGTTTTGCAGCTTCTTCAATTTCAGATAAAGACACACCATTTGGAGTGAAAATAATTTGTTCTGGTTTAAAACCAGCAGCAATCCCCAAATTAACCTCTTGTATGGAAACCGTATCAATTCCAGAGCCAAGTGAATTAAAAAACTTTAAAATCGATATGTTGGACAATGCTTTTACAGCATAGTTTATCTTTAAGTTCTTTACCGATTTAAAAGCACCGGTTAAGCGACTATATTGAGAAGCTATTTTTTCAGCATCATAAACATATAATGGATTACCGAACTCCTTTGCGATTTGTAATAATTGACTGTTAGTCATAAGTATATTTATTTTTGAGCAAATATATTCCTTTACAACTTAAATAAAATAATTATAGATAAAATTAAACAAATTAAACAAAATGTTAATTATATAACATTGATAAAATTAACTAAAAACAAGTTAGGGGCTTTTCTTTATAAAAACATTAGTCTAATTACATGTGATTATTTACCTTTGCCCAACTCAAATTATTAAGCTAATTATGAATTTACACGAATATCAAGGTAAAGAAATATTAAGTAGTTTTGGAGTGCGTATTCAACGTGGTATTGTAGCCCAAAGTGCTACAGAAGCTGTTGCTGCAGCCAAGCAATTAACTGAAGAAACTGGTACAGGATGGCATGTTATTAAGGCACAAGTTCACGCTGGTGGACGCGGTAAAGGTGGTGGTGTTAAATTGGCTAAAAACTTAGAAGAGGTTGAAACGCTTGCAGGACAAATTATTGGAATGAATTTGGTAACTCCACAAACATCGGCCGAAGGGAAAAAGGTGCATCAAGTATTGGTTGCCGAGGATGTTTATTATCCAGGAGAAACTGAAACGAGTGAATTTTACATGTCCGTTCTTTTAAACAGAGCTACCGGTAGAAATATGATTATGTACTCCACAGAGGGGGGTATGGATATTGAAACCGTAGCAGAAGAAACCCCACATTTAATATTTACAGAGGAAATTGATCCTACAGTAGGTTTAATGCCTTTTCAAGCAAGGCGTATCGCTTTTAATCTAGGATTATCTGGTATTGCTTTTAAGGAAATGACCAAATTTGTTACAGCACTTTATTCCGCTTATGTAAAATCCGATTCATCATTGTTTGAAATCAACCCAGTATTGAAAACTAGTGATAATAAAATTATGGCTGTTGATGCCAAAGTTACTATCGATGATAATGCCTTATATAGACATAAGGATTATGCAGAACTTAGGGATTTGAGGGAGGAAAATCCTATTGAAGTTGAAGCTAAAGAAGTTGGATTAAACTATGTTGATTTAGATGGTAATGTAGGTTGTATGGTTAATGGAGCAGGACTGGCTATGGCAACTATGGATTTAATTAAACAAGCTGGAGGAGAACCGGCCAATTTTTTAGATGTTGGTGGTACTGCTGATGCTGCTAGGGTAGAGGCGGCCTTTAAGATTATATTGAAAGATCCAGCTGTGAAAGCTATTCTGATTAATATCTTTGGAGGAATTGTACGTTGTGACCGTGTTGCACAAGGTGTAATTGATGCTTATAAAAATATGGGGAATATTAATGTTCCTATTATTGTACGTTTACAAGGGACCAATGCCGATATAGCCAAAGAATTAATTGATAATTCTGGATTGGATGTATTAAGTGCTACAGAGTTTCAAGAAGCAGCTGATAAAGTACAGCAAGTATTAGCTTAAACAAAATACTATTATATAGATATTAAAGGGTAACTAAGCGTTACCCTTTTTTTGTTCGGTTTTGTTTTCTTTCTTAGGTATTGGACCTCTCATATGGATTATTAAGCCATTTAAAAAATTCCTTAAAATCTGATCGCCACATTCAACATATTTTGGATGGTCTTCTCTTCTAAAAAAAGCGCCTAATTCACTTTTAGATATTCTAAAGTCAACCAGCTTTAGGATATCCACAATATCACTATCTCTTAATTTAAGTGCAACACGTATTTTTTTTAAAACATCATTATTAGTCATATGGATATGTTTAGATTATTCAATATTAAAAATGAATCGTTTTTCTTCATAATCAAAACGTTTTCTAGAATTCTAACAATATTTTTCAAAGATACCTCATTGTAAATGAAAATAGCTTGGTAAAAACATAAAATATGTTTCACTTTATACTATTGATAATCAATTAATTAGTAACATTTAAAATGATTGATAACATATTTTATTAGTATTGAATAATTGATAATTAAGTCATAAATTATGATACTATATTTGATGAAATCATAAAATATCCGATGAAAAGCTTGTTAGTTTTCGATGAGTTACAAATTATCAACGATTATAAATCTACAGTTTTGAGTATCTTTATAATGTAATTAATTAATCCTCATTTACAATGATTAATAGAGTAGAAAAATTGAGTCTACTTTCAGAAATGATTGCATTTGCAAAGTACGACAAAGAGATTAATACTATTGAATACAACTTCCTGCTAGGTGTAGCTAAACAATTGGATATAACTCGTGAAGATTTTGATTATTTGATTGAACATCCTGTAACATATACCCATTTAAAATCTCACAGTGAACGCATAGTTCAGTTTCATAGGTTAGTTTTATTAATGAATATTGATAGCGAAAATTCTAAATCTGGTGCAACAAAACTTTATAATTTTGGTTTGCGAATGGGATTAAGTCACGAATCAATTAGTAAAGTACTTTACTTAATGGAAAGTTTTCCAAACAAGATTGTACCACCAGATGTACTTATAGATATTTTTAAAACACAATATAATTAGTATTTAATTGGTTTGAATCCTAATTTAAAAGCGCTAAAGGTATTATACATTTAGCGCTTTTATTTTATCTTGATATTGCTTTATTTCATCACGTAACTTAGCAGCAATAATAAAATCTAGAGCTTTTGCAGCTTCTTCCATTAATTTTCGTTTTTCCCTAATTTTCTTTTCCAATTCTGGTTTGCTTAGATATTCACTTTCAGGCTCTGCGGCTTTAGCTGCTGATAACCGATAGCTATAAGTACTTACAGAATTTTTAGCCAAGGCATTATCCAAGCTTTTATTAAGGGCTTTAGGCGTGATATTATTTGCTGTGTTGTAAGCCATTTGTTTCTCTCTTCTATAATTTGTTTCGTCAATGGTTTTCTGCATACTTTTAGTTATAGTGTCCGCATACATTATGGCTTTGCCATTAAGGTTTCTTGCTGCTCTTCCAACAGTTTGGGTAAGTGATCTTGCGGAACGTAAAAACCCTTCTTTATCGGCATCTAAAATGGCAACAAGAGATACCTCTGGAAGGTCTAAACCTTCACGAAGTAAGTTTACGCCTACCAAAACATCAAACAGTCCTTTTCGAAGATCCTGCATAATTTCTACTCGTTCCAGTGTGTCTACATCACTATGTATATAGCGACAACGCACTTGAATGCGTTCTAGGTATTTGGTCAACTCTTCAGCCATACGTTTGGTTAATGTGGTTACCAAAATACGTTCGTCTTTTTCAACACGTAACTGGATTTCTTCAATTAAATCATCAATTTGGTTTAAACTTGGGCGTACTTCAATTTCTGGATCTAAAAGTCCCGTTGGACGAATTACCTGTTCCACATAGACACCATCTGTTTTTTGCAATTCATAGTTGGCAGGTGTGGCACTTACGTATATGACTTGGTTTTGAAGCGCTTCAAACTCTTCAAATTTTAACGGGCGGTTATCCATTGCAGCTGGTAAACGGAAACCATATTCTACCAAATTTTCCTTTCTACTGCGGTCACCACCATACATGGCATGCACTTGTGAAATGGTTACATGGCTTTCATCGACTACCATTAAAAAGTCATCAGGAAAATAATCCAATAAGCAGAATGGGCGTGAGCCAGCAGGTCTTCCATCTAAATATCTGGAGTAGTTTTCAATACCAGAGCAATAGCCTAACTCACGAATCATTTCTAAATCGAATTCGGTGCGTTCCTTTAAACGCTTTGCTTCTAAGTGTTTTCCAATGTCCTTAAAATAGTCATATTGTTTTACTAAATCATTCTGAATATCCTTAATTGCATTTTGAAGCACTTCTGGAGAAGTTACAAACATATTGGCTGGGTATATGTTGAGCCTGTCATACTTTTCAATAACCTGATTGGTTTGAATGTTAAAAGATTCGATTTCCTCAATTTCATCTCCAAAAAAATGAATTCTATAGGCATCATCTGCATAGCTTGGGAATATATCAACTGTATCCCCTTTAATACGAAAATTTCCATGGTTAAATTCTGCCTCGGTACGGGAATACAAACTTTGTACTAATTGATGTAGCAATTGGGTCCTTGAAATCACTTGATCCCGTTTTAAAGAAATCACATTCTTTTGAAATTCAATGGGGTTACCAATACCATATAGACAGGATACGGAAGCGACGACAATTACATCACGACGTCCAGACAATAGGGAGGAGGTCGTACTAAGCCGCATTTTTTCAATTTCTTCATTAATTGAAAGGTCCTTTTCTATATATACACCTGTAACGGGAATATAGGCCTCAGGTTGGTAATAATCATAGTAAGAGACAAAGTATTCTACAGCATTTTTAGGAAAGAATTGTTTAAATTCGGAATATAATTGTGCTGCCAAGGTTTTATTATGCGCCAAAACTAAGGTAGGACGTTGCACTTCTTCTATAACATTGGCAATGGTAAAGGTTTTACCCGAACCGGTAACGCCTAATAGGGTTTGATATTTTTCATTAGAATCAATACCATCGCTAAGCTGTTTGATTGCTTCAGGTTGATCACCAGTAGGACTAAATTCGGATTCAATTTTAAACTGCATACTACTATGTACCTAGAATTTTAAGCTTCTAAAATACTTAAAGTAACTGGGATATTGAATTTAGGCTTAGAAAAATGTATTACCGCTTTAAAGCAAAATGTCCCATAAACTCCCTTCCATCTTCTAAAAGCACCTTAAACCAGTAATCATCTGAAGGCATCATATTCCCATTATAAGTTCCGTCCCAACCCTCTTCTAATGTTGAAATTTGTTTAAGGAGTTTACCATATCGGTCAAAAACTAAAATTCTGCTATTTGGTTGAAAGAATGCATTAACGCCAATGATTTTCCAATAATCATTAAAACCATCATTATTTGGTGTAAAGAATTTCATGTATCCTATTACTGAAATATCTAAAGTAGAAGCTCCACATCCATTTTTATCATTTACATAAATTGTATAAAAACCTGGTTTTACATTGTTGAATTCAGGTGCGTCTTGATAATTTATAAAGTTAGAATCTTGTTCAACCAAAGCAAATTCATAATTTCCTTGACCTAGTTTGGTAGTATCAATTGTTACCGAATTATTATTTTCGTTAAAATCAATAATAGTTACATCATCATGTGTAATGGTAGCTAATTCAGAAGCATTTACAAAAATATCTCTAGTTCTTGAACATCCCGTTCCATCTGTTTTTGTTAAGGTAACATGATAAGTTCCCGGAATTGAAACGTTAATAGTAGGAGTAGTATCTGTTAATAATTGGTTGACAGTACTTCCATCTATACTTGTATAACGCCATTCATAGGTAAATGATTCAATATCATTGGATTCCACTGGATCTAGTTCTATTGCGAATGTTGGATCCGATGTACAAACAATATACTCCGAGTCTATATAAAAATCTGGCAACGGATTTACAATTAAATCTATTGTAGTATTAGCATAA
The DNA here is from genome assembly GCF_022662175.1 of Aestuariivivens marinum. Classification (GTDB taxonomy): domain Bacteria; phylum Bacteroidota; class Bacteroidia; order Flavobacteriales; family Flavobacteriaceae; genus Aestuariivivens; species Aestuariivivens marinum. Next base: position 70,043 of record NZ_JAKMCR010000003.1, read on the forward strand.
CAATTTGGGTTTATGGGGTTAATAACATCTACATTTACAGTTTGATTTGTAGAATTTAATGGGTTTGGTAAAGTTGGACTATCTACAATAAAGTTTCCGTTTTCATCAACATAATCAAAATAAATTTCCATATTGGTCTGTGTTCCTAAAATGGTGCCAGAAAAGCTAGATGTGTCAAAAGGGAAGTAATCATCATCATCAACATCACCACTATCACCATCGCAAGCTATTTGAGGTGCAACAGTGTTAGCAATAATAGGCTGTTCATCCACAATAAACGCTAAAGTGGTTTCATCATAACAAGGCCCGTCTGGGTCTTGGGTGTTATTATTCGTTACTAGTATGGTGATGGTCTGGTTTTTGGTTAAAAATGGATTAGGTAAAGGGCTGGGCAGTTCGGTTCCCATTTCATCAAAATACCTTATGTTAACGTTTGCTGAATTTTGGTTGCCCAACACAGTACTTTCAACCAAAGAAGTATCAAAGGGATAGCTTAATATTGTATCGCTGGTATCGTAATCGCACTGTCTATCCACAGATACCAGATTGGCAAAAGGTAAGGCTTCTACAATTAAAAGATTTGGCAATTCTTCAAGTCCTAAACAATTATTACCTATATCACTTTTTATACGAACCCAAATACTTTGAGTATTGGGTGAGTTGGTATTTTGATGACTAGAAATATCTGATATTTCGTTGGTCTCAAGTTCTGCATCCATTTGGGTTTCATAAAAATGAACTGAGGCATTAAACGTTGAAAATATGTTATTAGAAATATGGTCTCTAATGTGAGTAAAATTAAAAGTAGCTACGCCATCTCTTGTATCTAATCCATCATCACATTGGTAAATAGGTATAGGATTGTAAACACTTAAAGCGGCACTAGAAGGGTTAACTAAAAGAGTTAATGGTACTTCTCTAAAGCAACCATTTGGATTTTCTACTCTAACCCAAACGGTTTCTGGAATAAATCCTAAAGCATCTTGATAGCTGTCTGGATTAGGTATAGGATTTGTTACATTTTGAGCATCATTCTGTGTTAAGTAATATGTGAAAGTTAATCCTTTTGCAATGTAATTTGGATTGATTTCTTCTTTTATCAAGTCAAGTGTTAGATTAAAAAAAGCTTGTCCATCATTAGAAGCGTCATCACATTGAGCGTAAATATTAGGGTTATTGACTACAGGTAATTCAAAAACTTCAATTTCAAAAGCAGTATCGGTATGGCAATTACTGTACAAATTATTAGTTACTCGCACATAAATGGTTTGATTACCAGCAATTGCATTTGTATAGGTGCTAGGAGTTATAATTTGATTTGTATAAGCTGCATCAGTAAAATAAGTTAATGAAAAGTCACTAGCCGACTGCCCGTTTAAGATCTCATTTTCCTTTTGTGTTAAATCAAAAATAATAAAACCGTCAACATCAGTTCCCACAGAAGTATCATCACATTCTTGAAGAGGGGTTACATTTAGTAATGGGAAGGCACTATCGAAAACCTCTAAATCAAAACTAGAAGTATCATAGCAAGTATTGTTTGCATCATTTTCAATACGGGCATAAATAGTGGTACTTCCACTTTCAAAAGGACTTGTTATAGGGTTTGCACCATTATCTGCATCGGCTTGAGAGGTGTGATATGTTATTGTCATACCTGCCGCAGTACTTATAGCACTATTTTGAAGTGTTAAATCAAAAGGCATAGTGCCATTGTTATCATCATCACATGATAGCACATTAGGTGCCGTATTAGCTACAGGCAAAGAAAAAACTGTAAGTTCTCCTAAATCTGAATATAGACCGCAACCATTTCCTGTCAGTTCTAAAAATGCTCTGTATTTGTAAGTATTAAATGATAATGGCGTGTTATAAATAGTTAAATCTGCAGTTTGGGAACCACTATAAGTGGCATCATCTACAATGGTGTTCCAATTGAGTCCACCATCGGTACTCACTTCCCACTGGATAGTATCATAAGTGGATGATACTACCGAAAGAATAATATTGGATAATTCACAAACAACAGAATCAATGGGTTGGGTTGTTATTGTAATAGGAGCAGCTATTATATAATTAGGATGTGGAGTGGTATATCCATCAGTTGCATTGTTAACAATACCATAACTATCTACAGTAACTATATCATTCCCAAGATAATCATCTGCATCATCGTCAGTGAAACCGGCTTCAATGACATCACTACAGCCATCATTATCAGAATCTGATTCAATACTGTTAATATCTCCATCTCCATCTGTATCAAAAACAGTAAAATTTACAGTTCCACTATTTGGTATAGTTTGAACAGCATCTGGGATACCATCATTACCTACACTTCCATTAACAACACCAGTTGTATGTGGTTTTCCATGGCCAGCTTCTTCTGCATCATAAATTCCATCATTATCACTATCTAAATCGAGACTATTTATAATACCATCATTATCGGTATCACATACTTCTGCAAGATATTCTAATCTTAAATTGTCAAAATACATATAAGAAGGAGATCCAGCAGTAATTTCTCTGGCTTGAAACTTAATTTTTGTGAATATTGTAGTCGAATTTATGTCAATGGTAAATGATTTCCAATTAGGAGATGTATTGGTCAAAAGATTAGTTATTTCTACTTCTCCTAAAAACGTTTCATTGTTTGCTGCATCAATACCAAAAATAACTAGTTTACCTGATGACGAATAATATGGAGGGTAAGATATGTAACCACCATCAAAAGTAAATTCATATGCGCCAATAGGCATTGCTTGGGCCAATGTGTTGATTGCATCTTCACCATCAGTAGTGGATAGGCTATGAATTCCAAGCCATGCTTTACCATCTGATCCTGAAGGCAAACTAGTACTTGCCGGCCATGATTCAGCAGGCTTTGATGACACACAACCACTAATAGGGTCATTTACCATTAATTGCCCCCCCCAAGTACGGTCACTAGTATCCCAACCTGAAGCCAATTGAATTGAGCCTGCTCCAGTTGCAGGAGGACAACTAGAATAGCTTTCCATACTAGCACCAAATAAAAAATTGGTTTTAGTACATTCTACACTATCTAAAATACCATCATTGTCGTCATCAAGATCTAATGTATCATCAATACCATCATTATCGGAATCTATAACTATATTTTCAATGAAAATAAACTCTTTTTTTGTGTGATTAATATAATTGAATAAGGTAATTATTTGTAGTAAAATGATTAGCAACAATAATTTATACATGAATCAATAATTTATACATGAATCAAAAGTAGTAATTTATACATGAATCAAATACATTATTATTAACTTATCTTTTCAAAGCAAAATGTCCCATAAATGATCTGCCATCGACCAGTTTTATCCTAAACCAATAGTCATCCGAAGGCATCATTACCCCTTTATGAGTGCCATCCCAACCATCGGACAGTGGATCCAATTGTTTAATTAACTTTCCATAGCGGTCAAATATTAATATTGTACTACCAGCCTGTAAAGGACTAAGGCCAAGTATTTGCCAATAATCATTTCTACCGTCACCATTAGGCGTGAAGAACTTTTTATGGCCAACTACATAAATTTCCAACTCAGCAATGCCACAAATATCATCTTTTACATATAGCGTATAAGTACCAGCTCTTACATTGTCGAATACAGGACTATCTTGATAAGGGAAAAAGATTTCACCATCATTAGATTCCAATGAGAACTGATAGGTTCCAGCACCTAAACTATTGGGATTGTTTATGGTAACGTTGTTATGTTCAGAAATATCTATAATAGTAATATCATTTTGGGTAATAGTGGCCATTTCAGATGCTTTTACCGAGATGGTTTTGCTTCGAGAACAAAATGTTGTTTTATTACTAATGGTGATCGTATAATTTCCTGGTAAAGAGACATCTAAAGCCTTTGTGTTGGAAAGTATCGTACCGTCTTCAAATCTCCATTCATAATCAAAATCCAAGGGATTGGCTATAATAGGATCTAAGTTTACGGTAAAGGTTGGGTCCGAGGTACAAACAATTTCTTCTTCAACAATTAAAAAATCTGGTAATGCATTGACCTTAAGTTCTATGTTCGTAGCTGCTATACAGTTTGGGTTATTTGGATTTATGGCTCTTACTGTTATGGTTTGGTTTCCTGAAATTAATGGATTGGGTAATGTAGGGCTATTCGAAACAGGTATTCCATTTTCATCAATATAGTCATAATAAATATCCATACCCGTTTGTGTACCCCTTAAAATGCTCTCAAAGGTTGAGGTGTCGAACTCAAAAATACCATCATTATCTATATCGTCAGCACTACCATCACATACTATTTGTGGTGTGATGTCATTAATTATTGGCTGCTCATCAATAGTGAGTATTAATATGGTTTCATCATAGCATGGACCATCGGGATCGTAGGAGACATTATACGTTACCCTAATTGTAATGGTCTGGGGTACCATGAGTAGTGAGTTAGACAAGGGACTTACCACATTGTTGCCGTTGGCATCCTTAAGAGGATTACCATTGGTGTCCCAATAGCTAAGGCTAACGATTGTGGGATCTTGACTTCCTAAAACAGTACTCTCTACCGTTGAAGTGTCAAAATAGTAAAGACCATCGTTAATACCACTGCCATCTGTACCGTCATCACATTGCCTGTCGATGGTTACCGGGTTGGCCGTGGGAAGTGGTTCAACCACCAAAAGGTCGGGAAATTCATGTAATCCAAGGCAGTCGTTGCCTAATTCACTCTTGATACGCACCCAAATACTTTGTGAGTTTGGTGAATTAATATTTTGATGGTTTGAAACATCCAATATTTCGTTTAATTCCGTTTCTGCATCAATCTGGTTTTCAAAAAAATGTACACTAACATTAATGGTAGAAAAGATAGTATTGGAGATATGATCCTTAATTGCAGTCATGTTGAATGTGGAGATACCGTCCCTATGGTCATTACCATCATCACATTGAAAAATAGGACTTGGTAAGTATGAATCTAATGCACCAATGTAAGGATTGACCACAAGGGTAAGAGGTACAATCTTAAAACAACCGTTAGGATCTTCAACACGTATCCATACAGTCTCTGGTGAAAAGCCAGGGGCATCTTGGTAGCTAGTAGGATCCGGTATTGGGTTGGAGGCACTGTCGGCTTCTATTTGGTCCTTGTAATAGGTAAATACAAGTCCTTCAGAAGCATGGTTTGAATTTACTTCTTCCTTTATCCAGTCGAGGGTGAGGTTAAAGTAGGCCTGACCATCGTTAGTTTCGTCGTCACATTGGGCGTAGGTACTAGGGGTATTGGTGAAGGGTAATGGATTGACTGTTAAAACAACTTCTTCTGTATATATGCCACAGGAGTTACCAGCTCTGTCCAGTTTAGCCCTGTATTTATAGTTATTAAGACTTAATGGAGTATTTGTAATATATAAATCACTAGTTTGACAACCATTATAGTTAATATTGTCCGTTAATGTACTCCAATTGATTCCATCCGTACTTACTTCCCATTGGTATAATTCTGCCTCTGAAGAAACTACAAATACCGTTGTCGACGATGTTTCACAAACCATTGTATTTAATGGCTGTGTGTTAATTGTGATTGGGGCTATCAATAAATAATCTGGGTTTGGTAATGTATAGCCATCATTGGCATTATTTACTAATCCGTTTTTGTTGGTTGTAACAGTATTGTCTCCAAGCAAGCTATCATTATTACCATCAGAAAAACCAGCTTCAATTACATCGCTACAGCCATCGCCATCACTGTCTAGGTCAATATAATTAAAAATACTATCTCCATCTGTATCTGCTAAATTGTAACCTATTTCACCACTATCAGGTAAGCTTTCTGCTGTATCGGCCAGGCCATTAGTTCCAATTAAAGCATTAACATTATCTATTATGCCATCAAAATTTACATCTAACAAAGTGCTACCAGATTCCTCTAGGTCAAAAATACCATCATTATCGCTATCCAAATCATATACGTTGTAAGTTCCATCATTATCATTATCACCAATTAGATCATAATCAGGATAAATATAAAAAGGATCCATAATGTATTTACGCGGGAATCCAAGCGGTGTAACACCAACGGGATTTATAGGCGAAATATAATTCCCAAACATTTCAATATTATCAGGAATGCCATCGTTATCACTATCCAAATCTAATTCATCCTTAATACCATCATTGTCATTGTCATTTTTAAAACAGGTCAATGATACATTTCCATTAAATGTTACATTATTAACGGTATTTGTGAGCTTATGAATAAATGAAAATCCGTCTACTTGATTAGCGTAAAATGTATAATTTTCGAAATAGCCAGTAGGATTTGGGTTTATCTTAAAATGAATTTCAGATCCAGAGATTTGGGTAATACCAGTTTCAAAAATCCCATCAAAATTAGAGTCTACAAGTAATTTGTTATCTGGGTCAACCAAAGTGATATTTTTATCAACAGGAAAAACCCTAACAATAAAGTATTCACCATCAAAAATATTATGTTCTGTAGATGAATCACCTTCAAATTTAATATTTACTGGCTCTGTAAACGAAATATTGTAGTTATTTTCCTCGTTAGTACCAGCTACTATATTACTTGTAAAATCTCCTAAATTGTTTGTTGTAAATATATTGTTTGTATTTGATGTAACATAACTTGTAGTTATGATTGAGTTATCTATAGTACCGTCTTTAAAAACAAGCTGTGGATTATTTATATTTTGAATATCTAAAATAACATCTCCCTTAGACTCAGTACAGTTTAAAATGCCATCGTTATCGTTATCTACATCCAAATTATCAATAATACCATCATTGTCAATATCATCTGGGCAAATACTTACAGGAACCTCAGTAGATTCCAATTGTTCACCTGTACAGGTTATTTGACCTATAAGTTTATATTTTCCAGGAAGAGAAGGTGTAATGGAATGTACATTAGAACTCACTATTTGAAACCCAGAGCCATCATCAAACCACCATTCATAGTTGTCAAAATTTTCAGTATTTGCTGCTTCAAGTGTAATGTTAGGAATACAATTACCTAAGGTTGTAAATTGTACATCAAAATTAATTTCTGGCGCTGAAGGAAACCCTGAATAATAACTCCCCGAAGTAGCCACACCATTATAATTAAAATATGCACAGTACAATTCATCCGTACTTTGAACTGAGATATTACCAAAAAGTCCAGTGACTTTATAGGTTACATAATCTGGATTACCATCAACATTGCTGGGTCCTATAGCGCTATAGTTATTTAGTGGCATGTTATTAATAGTAACATTAGCACCTGCTTTTGTAACTATTGATACACCTCCAGTATAGGTTGTAAAACCGATACGTTCTATAGAAGCAATATTGTCTAAATTACCTCTAGCTTCACAACTTAAGGGAGGTACAAAAAACATACCTTGGTTGGCCTCGCTATTTGTGGCTCCAATACCCTGGTATGCAAAAACATCATTTGAAGTTTCAACATACATATTGCCATTACTGTTATACTGATTGCCTTCTATTAAATAATATTCTCCTCCATTTATTGTTGCTACTGGTCCAGCTCCATTAATACTAATCGAAGTATTACTTGTATGACCTACAATTAAGATATTTTCCCAGCCATTTTGACCATCACCTTTGACAAAAACATATTCTCTACCTACTTTATCTAACCCAACAATTTGATCAATTCCATAATCCCTACTGTTTCCGTTATGAAAGCTTCCGTTAGTAGAACCACAATTCACTACAATAGGTCGATCTGAATTTATCAGACAACCAATTAGGCCATCTCTATTAACTATACTATATGAACTATTTGCAGCTATAGTATAACTTTCTCCTTTGTTTAATTTCACAGAGATAGGAGTAGGGCCTATATAGTTTTCAATAATCAATCCAGTTGGTAATTGACTAAAGTTAACCTGGGTATTGTCTTCTGAAGCCATAACAGACACAAAACTTAAATAATTATCTTGTGGATTTTCGTTTGTATATGCACCTGCTCTAAATGTTGTGCCTAATGCTGAAAGTCCTTTACTTACCAAGGCACCTGCTTGAGCACCTCCACCAGCATTCATTCTCACTGAAACATAAATGGAGCCTTCAGCTTCAATAATATAGCCTTTATTACTAACAATTGTACTAGTTTGATTTGAAGATATAAATAACTGTCCATTACCGTTACCTATAAAAATTTCTTGTGGATTAGTGTTTGATACATTTCCATAAATGTAATTTGATGCAGGCTGTCCCACAGGTTTTATAGTAAAAGCAAGATCAGTTGTATTGGGTGTAGATATATAAATATATTGATCTTCTGGGTTGGCATTTCCAAAAGGGGAGCTAGTTAATGGAGGAATATAGTGGGTTTTGCTTAATTGGGCAAAACCTAAAAAACAAAAACATAAAAGTATTATGAAAAGATATTTAGTATGTTTTTTATAGGTCATAGGTGAATGAAACCATTAAGTTTCAAAAGTTTAATAATTTTACCAACAGCTAAAGTTATTACATAAATATATATTTAGACTTAAAGAATAATAAAAGGTTTATTATTTTAGATAAAAAGAAAAAAAAGAAGATTTATCTGTAACTTGATAAGCTTTTTAATATGATTTCAAAACCAATAACTTATCTTTTCAAAGCAAAATGTCCTTTAATGTTAAAAGATTCTCCATTGTGGATAATGTCTGCCGAAAACCAATAATCATCTGCTGGCATAGGATTTCCATTAAAGGATCCGTCCCATCCTATAGAGGTGTGTGGCAGCATTTTTAATAGTTTACCGTGTCTACTGTAAATGTATACCACAGTTCCCGGTAATCTATCAATACCCACTATATGCCAAGTATCAAAATGACTGTCATTATTAGGCGTCACAAATTTTGGAATATCTATAACGAATACATCGGTTTCAACGGGCATACAGCCGTTTAAATCTATAATGGTTACGATATGGGGGCCGAGGCTTACATTATTGAAAATATTTGATTCTTGTGGTTCCCCATCATCTAAAACAAATTGGTAATCACCTATACCGCTTACGGTTACGGTTATGGTATTGGGATCTGTAAAATCTGCAGTTGCTGTGGCTTCAATTGTGGCTTCTTCAGATTCAATAAGCGTGAAATTTTTCGTAAAATCACAATTTTGACTAGTAGTAACGGTAACCCAACGCTCACCTAAATCAGACAGGTCAACTGATATTTCAGAAGTCGTTTCACCATTCCACCATAAATAGGTGTCTGTTGGGTTTCCAGTTTCGGCACTTATGGTTGCGGGTTGGTTGTTGCGACATAAAGTAATGGTGTCTTCTAAAGTAATTACTGCTAGTGGATTTATTATGATTTGAAATTGTGTAATATCATAGCATCCAGTAGTATTATTTTCTACCCTTGCATATATAGTTTCCCCATTTGTTGCATAATACATGTTTTTTAAGCGATTGGTATCATTTTCTGCGTTGGCAATATCATTGTTATAATAGTATACGGAATAGTCAATAGAACTTTGAGCACCCAAAATATTATTATTGTTTTGGGACAAATCTAACTCTAGCATTGCATCAAAATCATCGTCGCAATCAATCAAGTTTGGAGGTATGTTTGCAATAGGGTTTGAGCTAATTTGCAACATAAAGGAAGTAAAAGTGAGACAACCAGTATCATTGTCTTGAATTCTAACATAAATAGGGTAGTTGCCCGGTGTAGCGTAATTAAATATTTTGTTATTATATATGCCAATGTTGTTATTGGCATTAGATAGCGTATCGTGATAGCTTATTGTAACAGCATTTAAAAAAGAACTATGGACAACAAATGTATCTACTTGGCTTAAATCGTAAGTATTACTAGAGTTATCACATTCCTGTATACTGTTTAGGGGAAGCAACGTTGGAGGCAGGTTGACAAACAGATCCAACGGTATTGAATTTGAGCATCCTGTTGAGGTTTCAGCCTTTACATATATGGTTTTGGTATTGGTAATTGGGTAGTTATTTATTTGAGCACTCGATATTTGTAAACTTAATGCAGAATCTTCATAATAGGTTAAGGTTATATCCCCGAATCGAACATTTTCTATTTGAAATACAGCAGTAGATAAATCTATAGTTGTAATTCCGTCATAGTCTGTATCACAAACAGGGGGAATGGTTGCAGAGGTAATAAGAGGTGTTGGGAAGGTAATAAACCTAACTTCTTCAATAGCATAACATGAATTGCCCGTGTTTTCAATTCTGGCATAAAACTGACTTTGTAAAGCCTGTGAAGTGTATAGGTCTGGTAAAAAGCTACTAGCATTAGTCTCAGCTTCGTTAAATGTTAAATAAAACTGAATATCTAAAACGTCTGTACTACCAGAAGCAATTTCTTGGCGCTTAGCTTCTAAATCAAAAGTATGTGTTCCCTCTGTTGTTTGGCAAACTGGTGCAAAATCGGTGAAATTGGTATTGTAATTAGGATTAGTTCCAATTTCTAATATAAATGATGATGTTGCGTAACAGTCTGGATGTGAAATATTTTGAACACGAACATAAATTGTTTCTGCACCATTGCTATTATATGCATTTGTTTTGTTTAAGGGAACAGAATATCCAGCATCTTGAAAATAAAAGACTTCCTTTCCCAATTGTCCATTTAATATTTCGGCGTCTTTGTCCTGTAAATAAAAATTGGCATTGGTTGTACCTTCATCTACACATATTTGATATGGTGTAATAGAAGCAATTACTGGAAGCGTATTAATAATAATATTAAAATCAACTATTGAAAAGCACCCTGTGCTTATATCCTCAACCCTAACGTAGATGCTTTTAGAATTGGTGTTGAAAGCATTCGAAGTCGCAATAGGGTTTGTATTGCTATTAGCATCATTGTTATTTTCATAAAAAGTAATGTCTAAGCCAGATGTATTACTAACTATTTCAGGTATTTTGCTGTCTAGATTAACTATTGAAAGGCCATCTTGGTCATTGTCACAAATTAAAATATCTATAGGATCGTTAACTGTTGGTGCTGGTATTATATTTATATCAAATGGATTAACGGTATAGCAGCCAGTAGAATTGTTTTCTATTCTTGCATAAAAGGTGTTCGATCCTGTATCATAAAACTGAGGTAATTGGTCTATACCAGTATCGGCGTTATTAGAATTAGTAAAATAACGAACGTTAAAAGCGGTGTTTCCCCCTGTAAGGGTAGTATCAAAAGTTTCAAAATCTACCGTCGTAATCCCATCATCATCAGTGTCACAATAAGGTATTGGATCTACTGCATTAAAAGTAACAACCGGATTTACACGTAATATTATATCTGAAACTTCAGAACAAGATCCATCTTCAATAGTGATATATAATGTTGTGGGAGTTATTTCTGTAATGGTTATAGGGTTTAAGGAAGATTTATCTATGGGTGACACACCATTATCTCTGTCGGTTTGGGTCTGATAAAATGTTACGGTTATGTTGGGTAATCCATTTGCAATAACATTTTCTAAGGAGTTAAGATAAACGTCATACATACCATCATCGTCTTCATCACAAAAAGCAAATCCGTTTACAGGTAGTAGTGTAGCAGTAAGTAATAGATTAGTATGGATTTCTATGGGGATAATTGCATAGCAACCAGTACTACTATCTTCTAGTCTTAAGTAAATAGTTTCCTCATTTGGAGTACTATTAGAGTAGTTTTGTGGATTTGAAATGGGATTGCTACCTGATTCAGCATCATTATAGCTAGTATGGTAGGTAGGAGGCAAGAAGCCTGTTGCTCCATTTAAAATATCATTTAATACTTGTGTTAAATCAAAAATGGCAGAGCCGTCATAATCTGTATCACAAGCATCAATATATTGAGTGTTTCTATTAATCTGGGTATTTCCATTAGTAATATTAACTGTTAACGTTATATTGGATGAATTTGAGCAACCCGTAAGCGAATTTACAACCCGTACATACAAGGTTTCTGAAGGATTTGTGTTTGTATAGGGCAATGTAATTGGATTTGCTCCAGTATTAGCCTCTAATTGGGTAAAATGATAGGTAACAAACGAATTTGGGTCGCTACCTGTTATTTCACTGTCTTTTTGACTCAAGTCAATCTGCGTGATATTGTCCGGTATATAATCATTGTCACAAACATCTAAACTTGATGGTTGTGCTGCTGCTGGTAATGGATTTACAACCAATTCAAAATTTCCATAAATAACACAACCGTTAACGGTATCTTCAACCCGGACATAAATTGTCCTTGAGATTGAACTTATTGGTGAGATAATATTATTGGATGGGTTATTTCTAGCATCACTATCTGTTAAGTAATAAGATATAGTATAGCTTTGTGGCAAAACTTGAATAGCATTTTCAACATCAGTATCTTTAGTGGATAAATCGAAAGATTCTTGACCATCACCGTTCATATCACATAGCTCATAAGACACGATAGGATTAGCAGTTAGTTCAGTATCTATATTAACATTGACTTCGTCTTGAATGACACACGAATTTATACTCACTTCCACACGATAAAGACCGCTTATTGGAGTTGTTAATGTAGGATTAGTTTCTCCAGAAATTACACCATTATCTCGATACCAGGCATAGGTTGCCAATGGATTTTGAATTTCACCATTCAGGGTAACATTGCTGGAACAGGTGCTAATATCTTCCCCTAGATCAAGTTCGGCGAAAGCACTAGCTTCAATAAAAACAGCGGTGTCATAACTTGGATCAATACCATTTATACTTTGATCAGATATTATTAATTTAACATGATATTGTACATTTGGTAATACAGTAGTTCCTGCTGTCAATATAGTTGTTCTGCCATTGTAATTGGTGTCTCCAAAAGCATAGCCGTCAAAATATTGGTCATTTGAAGCCAGACACCCTTGGCTATTAGCTATTATTTCGTCATGAATATTATTTACTGTTACTGGATCTCCCGAACCTGGCACTAAAGCAATATTTTGATAAGGCCCTGTACTCGAAGCTTCTTTTATTAAAAAAACAAACCCATCAGAAGAATTACAAGGAAAAAATGCAAAATATTCTTCCGAAGCCAGAATATAGTTGAATTGAACCATATTTGATAAGGCCACGAAATCGAATTCAATAGATGTGGCATTTACGGTATTACCAACGCCCAAGAACGTTTCAATATCAGGGTCTGTTCCCCAATTAACCGTACCTTCACTTAAATCACTGTTATTAACAGTATTTCCACTAGAAGCGACGTCTCCTGAAGACAATACAATTCCACTTTCCAATGGAAAATTTGAATTTCCACGTTGAAAAGCACCGTAGCTAGTTAATCCATCTATACTTCCATTGACAGATGAACTCACATTTGAAATTTCCACACAGCTATTAGCTAAATTGTTTTCAATAAGTTGTTGTAAGGGAATAGTGTTGTCAATATTAACTTGTTGAGCAAGAAAAGGTTTAATGCTAAAAACCATTAACACAAAAACAAAATAGGGCTGTAGGTTCTTTTTCACTTTGTTTTATTTGGGCAAAACAATTAAATGATTTGGTTTTACGGTGTGAAAAATAGCTTTTTTACAGATAAAATGCAAAAAATACAAGGTATAATGCAATTAATTGATGTTCTTTACTTTAAGAAAACTTTTTTATTCTAAACTTCTTTAAAAAAATCTAAACAAATTATTTGTTTTTAAATTACAACAAAATTTAAGTTGGTTTATATCTTGCTAAAAATTGCTAACTTTATAAAAAAGAATTGTTTATGCTATTTAACAATACAGAGGAGCTCAAATTTAAATTGCTAAATGGTTTAATAAAATGGGTTTCATTTTTAGCATTTTTATTATTGTTTGGCTGTAATAGAAATATTGAGTTCGAAGAATCATTTAATTTTACTATAGAATTAATTTCTGGAGATGATCAAATTGGATTACAGAATACAACTTTGTTAGAAGATATTATTGTAAGAGTAGTAAATGATACTGGAGAAGCTATTTCAGGAGTTACTCTTAATGTTAATATTATTTCAGGTGGAGGAAAAGTTAATAAAGCATCAATTATCACTACTGATGAAGGCTTTGCTAAAATTTCTTGGGAATTGGGGTCAGATTATAACAATTCAATAGAGATTTATACAAGTTCTGATAAGTCATCTTCAGTAGTTGTCAATGCTATCGCAAAGTATAAGTATGTAGCCCCTGTATATGATGATGATGGGTGGGAGATTACAAATGCAGGTGACCTATTGTTGAATGAAAAAAAAGTATACGATGCTATTGATGAAATTAGAAAGGGAACCTACCGTAAAATTCATTCTATTCTTTTGTCTGTTAACGGTAAATTGATTTTAGAGGAATATTTTTCTGGCACCAATTCTTTTGGGGATTTTATAGACTATGATAGGGACACACCACATGAATTACAGTCGGTCAATAAATCATTTAGGGGCGCTATGATAGGAATAGCAATTGATAAAGGCTTTATTCAAGATGAAAAAGTTCCTATAAGTGGGTTTTTTCCAGAATTAGATTATTTAACAAAGGATGGTAAAGAAGCTATTTTATTAAATCATTTTTTAAATATGTCATCTGGATTACAATGGGATGAAAGCACTGATCTTGCTGGATTCTATGAAACCCCTTTTTCTACTGCTCATACCTATGTTTTATCAAAACCCCTTGAAAATACTCCAGGCACTTTTTTTGAATATAATACGGGAACTTCCTTTGTTTTAAACAGGATAATAATGAATGCAATAGATACTGATTATGAAACTTTTGCGAGGAACCACTATTCAAATTTAGTAGAAAGTAGTGCATTACCTGGAACTGGTGAGCCTTTGGATTTTAGAAATACACCTAGGGATATGCTAAAACTGGGCCAGGTATATTTAAATGAAGGAAAGTGGAAAGACACTCAGGTTATTTCAAAGCAGTGGGTAAATGAATCTACTAAAGTCCATTTTACTGTTTCACCTAATAGTTCTTATGGGTACCAATGGTGGATTAGAAACTTTAACACTAGTACACAAGCTTATAATTGTTTTTATGCTGCTGGTTTTGGTGGACAGTTTATCTTTGTTATAAAAGAATTAGGTTTAGTAGCTGTTTTTACTGGGGGTAATTTTAATTCAAATATGTCTATTCCCTATGAAATTATGGAAAATTACATTTTGGAAGCATTTGAATAAAATTAGCGTTTTAGAGTAAAGTGACTTTTAAAAACACGCCCATCTTGAAGTGTTACAACAAACCAATAATCATCAGTTGGTAGTTCTTTGCCATTTAAAGTGCCGTCCCAACCTTCGTCTAATGGATTAAGTTGCTTAATTAATTTTCCAAAACGGTTAAAAATTATAATTTTGGAGTTGGGTTGAAACATGTTTGATATTCCATAAACTCTCCATGTATCATTATTACCATCATTGTTTGGGGTAAAAAACCTAGGAAAACCAACAACCGAAACGAAATTGTTAATAGTTCCACAGTCATTTTTTGTGTCTTTTACATGAAGGGAATATATTCCCGGGCCAACATTTTCAAAACTATTACTGGTTTGAAAATTTCTATATATGAATTCACTGTTATCATCATATAATGCATATTCATAAGTGCCTTCTCCAGTTACATTTGCTGTAATGACATTATTTTGGGACATATCGGTTATCTCTATAGCGGTGATGGTGGCTACATTTGAAGCTGTAATAACAAAATTTTGACCTCTAGAACACACAAGTCCATTTGATTCCGAATAAACAGTTAAAGAGTAGTTCCCTGTTTTAAATATGCTAACTACACTATTTGTTTCAATAATGCTGTCATTTTCGATCATTTTCCATTCATAGTAATCATAATTTGAACCTGCGTCAATAATAGTTGGAATATCGGGTTTATTTAGACATACATAATAGTTATCATTAATCGATGGCTTGGGAACTTGATTAACAATCAAGTTTAAAGGTTCAATCCCGATACATTCTTGATTTTCAGATTCTGCTCTAACCCATATTCTTTTAGATGTTGAGAGGTATTCAATAGTCTCAATCCCATTGATTTCAAATTCTGCATCACCTTCATTAAGAAAATAATTTATGGAAATAGATGGATCTAGGTTAAAGAGAGATTTTATAAAGTTTTCTTCATCTTCTAAATTAAATAAACCTATATTGTTATCAATATTTTCATCATTGTCATCACATACAACAAAATCTGGAATGGTGCCAAGAGTTGCATTTATAGCTCTTATATAAAAATTAGTAATTTCTTCACAGCCAACTTCATTTATAACTTTCAGCCATAACTCCTGGGGATTGGAATTAGAATTTTGGAAAGGAACTGAAGTATCTATTTCTATGTCATTATTTAGGTCGGATATATCTCTATAAAATTTAAAACTGTAAAACTCAATATCATCATCAGTAATCAGGGGTATAGCTTCATTAAGGTTAAAGTTGGCTATACCATCATTATCATTGTCACATTGTTCTAAGACCTGATCTGGAATTAAATCAGGAACTTCAAATATTTGTATTCTTCTACTAATGGTCTTTGATTCACCATTTTGTAATTGCATGGTTGCCGAAACATCATAAAACCCCGAATTAGGATATTTATGTGTAGGATTAATTTCTGTTGAAGTTAAACCATCCCCAAAATCCCAAAAAACAGTATAGTTTTCTTCAATGGTATTAATGGAGAATTCTGCTGTTTGATTTTCGCATGGTTTTTTAACATTAATGGTAAAGAAGAATAGGGATTGAATAAATGGAGGTAGCCCTTGAGTAGAATAATTTAACCTAAAACTTGGACTCAAGTCTATAGCATTGTGTTGGTAATTACATAAATCCCCATCTAACTCTGGATTGTTTATTACTCCAAGATATCTAGATCCAACATCATATTCGCTTGATAGTGCTCTGTATATCTTACCATTTAATGCTAATTGTAATGCGCCTCTGTAAGTGTCCTCATTTTTAGAAATTAATTTTCGCGAATTATTAACATTTCCAGAGTTTATATCAAATTGATAAAGAAACCTAGTATATTTAAAAACATCGGGGATGTTTGTTGATTGTTGTAAAAAGGTGTCAACATAAAGTTTATTGTTTTCGGCCGAGAACTCAACGCCATAGGCTTCTTCTTGTTCATTTTCAAATTCAAATTGAATTCCAGGAAAAACTTTACCATTAGCAGCAAAAAATGATAATAGATAAGATTTATTGGCATGATTGGCCATGGCTAAATATTCACCGTTGGGAGAGGCCTTTAAATAACCTCTTGGATCTAAAATAAGTTCTCCCAAACGAGATTTAACAGATGTTCTATTTATACCTTGCGAACTTACTTTGAATGAATGGAAGGTCACACCATCAAAGGAAATCACCCATATTGAAGTACCATCAGAATGCTTTACAGCAGTTATTTTTTCTGAGGAAGAACTAAGTAGGTTGATGTTTTTCTCATTTACTAAAATATCTCCGTTTCCATTATCTAATCTTATATCTACAGTGGAATATCTTAATCCAGGTTTTTCAAAACCAACGGTAAAAATATAATATATATTTTCGTCCTCTGGTTTAGGAACGATAATGGCTGATTGAGAACTGGAAGGGTCTCCTAGTAGTCTAACTCCATTAGGCATAATTTGATGTTGTTTGTTATATACAGTTATTCCATCCGTATAGAACAACAAATTTCCATTTTTGTCAGATATTGTAGCACAGCCTTCATATGTGTATAATCTACTGTCAGTTAATACAGTAGGCGGTTCAGTATTGAAATTTAAACCAGCTCCTTGTCCAAAATACCAATTAATAGCTTGCTTTTGGGAGTATAAGTTCCCAAAAAAAAATATTACAATTATAGATATTAAGTGATTTTTTTTCATTTACTAATATTACATAGCACAATTGAGAGAACTATCTTTTAAGTGTAAAATGATTTTTAAAAATTCTACCATCTTGTAGGGTCACAGCAAACCAATAATCGTCAGTAGGCATAATTTTTCCGTTGAAAGTACCATCCCAGCCATTGCCTAATGGATCCAGTTCCTTTATTAGTTTCCCAAATCGGTCAAAAATTAAAATTTTGGAATTGGGCTGAAACATACCTGATAAGCCAAATACTTGCCATGTATCGTGAAACCCATCATTGTTAGGGGTGAAGAACTTTGGAAAACCAACAACTGAAACCTGCTGAGTTATTGTTCCGCAATCGTTCTTTATATCTAAAATATTTACAGTGTAGATACCCGGAAACACGTTTTCAAAAAGATTACTCTCTTGAAAGTCCCGATAAATTGTCTGGTTGTTCTCATCATAAAGGGCATAGAGGTAGGTTCCTTCACCAGAGGCAAAAACGGTAATGGTGTTATTGGTTGATACATCTTTGACCTCAAAGGGAGTCATGTCGAAACTAGCTATGTTCGATGGCTCGACTTTAATTGTTCTGTCCTTTGAACATCCAGTAGTAATATTTGTAACTGTAACTGTATAAGTCCCTGTTTGGTTGATTTGAATACTATAAGTATCATCACCTGTAGACCATGTATAGGCATAATTGCTTGGTGTATCCATTAGTACAGCAGCATTAAGCTCTATAGACTGTGGAGAAGTATTAAGGCAATAGTAAGTAAGAGTCTCGGTTTCTATATTAGGGAGCCTGTTAACCGTTAATAGGACTTCGCTAATACCATAGCAGGCATTATCGTTTTCAGCTCTGGCATATATGGTTTGTAAATAAGGAGTGGTGTTGGTGTAAGGTGAGTTTAATACATTTTGTTCAAGAAGAGCATCTGTGTAAGTTTCATAATAAGTAATAGGAAATGTAAACCCATTAATGGTTTGCATGTCAATAGTAATATCATTTAAATTAAAGTTATTTATTCCATCTTCTGATCCTAATTCATCACAAACAGGAGGTGATATATAATTATCCATTTGTGTACTGGACACTTCAAGCGTAAGTTCAGCAATATTATAACAACTAGTGGTATTATTAATAACCTGTACATAAATTAATTGAGGGTTGGTAGTATTGGAATAACTATTTGGTGTTTGAATTTCGTTTGTACTATTTTGGGCATCTATTAAACTTGTATAAAATTTAACGGATCTATCGGGAATACCATTGGTTAACCCATCCTTTGCTTGGTATAAATTAAAAAGGGTTTTATGGTCCACAATACCATCTTCATCACATTGAACTAATGAAGTATTACTATTTGTTGGCAGCGGATTGACAATTAAGTGAATAGCATCAGAAACCGAATAACAATACGGATACAAATTGTTCTCTATTCGAGCATAAATAATTTCATCGAAGGCTGCTTGATTGGTGTAATTATAATTGAGTGCACCAACATTGTTCTCAGCATCTCCAGTAGTATGGTGATAGGTAATGGTATAGTCTGAATTACTCTGACTTCCTAAAATATCATTATCCAATAAGTGAAGATCTATGTCGGTTAAACCATTCGAAGGATCTGGATCTGTTGGGGTTACATTATCACAGAAAATTAAATCTTTTATATTACTTATTTTTGGAGTATTATATACTTGAACCTTAAAAGACACAGAAGTGTCAAAACAAGTCTTGTTTTCATAAAGCCCAACTCTTGTATAGATGGTTTGAGGTGATTGAGTGGCAGTAAACAATTCTCTAATTTCATTAATATTTAAATCGGCATCACTTTTCGTACTAAAATATTTAACCTCATATACTTTAGGATCTTGCTTCCCTAATATTTCATTATTGATGGTGGTTAAATCAAAATTATATCGATTATCGTTATTATCATCACAAAGAAAAACATTATTTGGTTGGTTGGCTACAGGGGGATCAAAATAACTTACCAATGCTTCGCCTTCCAGTACGTTACAATCATTATTTATAGTTTCAACAATAAGTTTATATTCTCCTGCTTGGGAAACCTCAAGATCAAAATCATTTTCTGGTAATATAATTCCATCTTTTGTCCATTCATAAGTAGCTCCATGGATATCCTCTGCGACTAAGGTATATGTTTCCCCATGGCACAAGGGCAGATAGGTTATATTTATTGTTTTACGGGTTATATTTATTTTTTCAGCAAAAAAAGAAGCAATAAATGGTGGTAAACCCTGTCTGGAGCTTCTGTTAAGTGAAACAGCATTATGCCTATAGTCACAAGCTGTTCCTCTTTCGTTAGGATTGTTTATCACAGAAAGAAAAGGAGATCCAATAGGGTAGGTAATGCTCATGGCACGGTATATCTTGCCATTTGGTCCAAGTTGCAATGCACCCCTATACATTTGTCTATGGTCTATAACAACTTTGCTTCCACTTATATCTGGTTCCAAAAGGTCGAATTGTAACAATGCACCATATTGACTTTGAGGATTATTGAACTCGTCTCTTGGTGTTTCATAATACGTAGTTACATAAAGTAGTTCATTGTTTTGAGAAAACTCCAAACCATAAGGTACCTGTGGTTTATTATTTGGACTAAAGCCAATATTTATGGGTGTTGAATTACTAACCTTTCCTGTGTTGGCATCAAAATCAAAAAGATATAATCCTGATCCAATATTGGCACATGCCAGTTTTGTACCATCAGGAGACAATTTAAGATAGCCCCTGGCATCACTAATAAAAGTATTAACAAAAGATTTAACTGGGGTAGTATTTACTCCTGTATTTGAAACTTCATAAGCATAAAACGTGTCATAAATGGGATTGTCTTCAGCTTTTCCGCTTGAAGAAGCCAATGTGATGACCCAAATGGATTTAGAAACACAATCTTTTAATACTGCACTAATTTTTTCTGAACTGTCTTCGAGCAATTCAACATTTTTTGAAACTACATCACCTAAACCATTATTTAAGGTTAAATCTACAGTAGAGAAATTAAATCCTCTGTCTGGATCACCGCCAATAGAAGTATCAACGGTAAAAATATAAAAGATATTTGCATCATTAGGTTTAGGAACAATAATGCCAGATTGCGAACTAGATGGATCTCCATAAAGACCGTTACCATTTGGCATGGGTTGATGTAATTTATTCCATACCGTAATACCATCAGTATAGAATAATAAATTACCATCACTATCTGAAATGGAAGCACAACCCTCATCGGTATTTAACATTCCATTAGTCAGGTTTGTTATTGATCCATCAGGATTAAAGTGTATGCCAGCATTTGCTCCAAAATACCAATTGGAAGCCTCATCTTGTGAAAAAGCACCAAGGGTAGTTAGAAAACAGAATAATATAAAAGCGGTTTTTTTCATCTTTCACAGCAAAGGCTACCAAAGATATTATAAATCCCGCTTTTTTAATAATCTATACGATAAAAAGACAAATAGTGCTGTCCAGCCCAATACAATAACAATTTCATACCAGTGCACGGCGTAGTCGTAGGATAGGTCTTCTCCAACTTGGGCAGCTACTTCTTTTACAGCTGATAGTCTAGACCCTGGTTCATCTATTAAGTTCCACATGGATTTAAAGGGCAAAAATTGATAAATAGTGTCTGCTAGATCAGTTCCCTTATTATATCCAGACACAACCAAATAGCTAATGAATTCAACTGAAAATAAAACAATCATAGTTGCTACAGCAAAAGCAGAACGCTTAATTAGCATGCCGAGAAATAACCCAAAAGAGAAAAACCCAAGAAGCTTCACGAAAAAAGCAACAAGATATTCTAAATCTAAAAAAATAATCGATAATTCATTATAACTCGAATATATTAACCCAAGAATAAGGGACACCACAAAAACAAAAAGTGTAGATATTAGCGATAGTGCAATGACGGCATAAAATTTTGAAAGTATAAATTCTTTCTTACTTAGGCCGTCAATTAAATTTTGCTTGATGGTTTTATTGCTATACTCATTGGCTACCATAGATACTATAACCAACAAAAGAAAGAATTTTAATTGAGCAGCTACAAAAGTATTAAAGTGCCAGATATATGGAAAATTGAATATGCCTAGTTCAGCCAAATGGAATTTTATTGGGCCAATATTAAACTTAATGGTTGCAAACAACGAAATTAAGCTTAATAATATAAAGTAGATAAGCACTAAAACCCTACTTGCTTTATTATGGATTAGTTTATAATATTCTATATCTAAAAGACGTAACATAATAATAATCTTTTGCGAGCTATTTGTTATGGTCAGTTAATTGTAAAAATTGTTCTTCTAAGCTTTCTTTACGCTGTACCAAATGAGTTAGGATAATCCCTTTATCAAACAATAGTTTATTAAAATCTTCAGATGATAAAGGTTCGTTTAAAAAAGCAGTAATTAAGTCACCTTTGGTTTTAATGTTACCAAAAGAAGTATTGTTCTTTAAAAACGAAATTAATTCTTCATGCTTTTTACACTTTAGCTCAAAGAAACCATGACTGGAAATCATTTCATCCACTCTACCAGAATATAGCTTAACACCTTTACGAAGAACAACAACATGTGTACACACCTTTTCAACTTCATCTAATAAGTGTGATGCTAAAAGGATAGTTGTCCCTTTAGCGGCTATTTGTTTAATAATCTCCCTAATTTGATGAATACCTTGCGGATCCAAACCGTTAGTTGGCTCGTCTAGGATTAAAATTTCAGGATCGTTCAATAGGGCAGAAGCTATTGCTAAGCGTTGTTTCATGCCTAATGAATAGGTTTTAAACTTACTGTTTTTACGTTCCAAAAGTCCAACAACGTCTAATTTCTCATCAATTTTATTGTAATTGACGCCCTTTATTTTACAGACCAATTTTAGGTTTTGGCTTCCGGTCATATAGGGATAAAAATTAGGACGCTCAATAATAGCTCCTACTTTTTTTAAAGCATTGTGGGTGGTAATATTTCCATTGAACCAATGAAAACTTCCTGAAGTTTTATTTACTACATTTAATACAACACCAAGAGTTGTTGATTTTCCGCTGCCGTTTGGACCTAAAAGGCCATAAACATTACCTTTGTTTATGGTGAATGATAAATCTTTAACTGCGGTTAAATAACCAAATTTTTTTGTAAGGTTCTTGATGGTTAGAATGGATTCCAAGTGTATTCTATTTTTGACCGAATGAAATCCGGAAGTGATTGATTACTGAAAATATGACGATGTTCATATGTTTTTGTTACAATGGTACTTATAAAAAACTAAATTTTGAATCAATAGCTTACAAGGATTAGTTTAATTTTAGTAAACAATATACCTATTTCATTTAATTTTCATATAGATATTGTTGATTTTTAAATAAAAAAAATCATGTACTTTTGAATAAGCAATAAATTTATGGACGATTTAAAGATATCGAAAAAAAAACCTACTTATTCCATTAGCAATAAGTTGCACAATTATCTAGTTAGGTATGATCGGGATGTAAAAATACCTATATTCTATGATGATTTATTGCGTTTTCAAGGAGGTCTCGTGGTTTATGATAAAGATGGTAATGACACGCTTTGGATTAGGGTGTATTATAATGAATTTGAAAGGGAAGAGATAGATATTGCCTTAAAACGTATTTATAGTATTTTACATTCTGATGGAAGTATTAATACCATTCCTTTTTTAAATGTTGATGCCATTGATTTTTGCACTTTTGGTAATTCAAAACCCTTTAGAATTAAAGTTAGAAATATATTGAATGACAACTACACTTATTTTTATGTAAAATCTGCTGATGCTTCACGGGTTTATGGCTTAGAGTTAGAACATATGCTTTCACCATACAATCTAAACTTTTTAGTATATAAAAATACGTTAATAGAAGAACATATTGCTGGAATCCCTGGAGATGAGTTCATAAAAAATATGCTGCCTAAGTGTAATAAATCTGAAAAATCACAAATAGCCAAAGAATTTGTTAAGTTTAACGAACGTTGTATGATTAGGCTTTTGGGGGATATGCGTTCTTATAATTATGTAATAGTACCTACTCACGATTTTGACCATGTGGTTTATAAAATAAGGGCTATAGATTTTGATCAGCAGAGCTACGAAGGCAAGTTTAATATTTACCGTCCTCAGTTTTTTAAAGAAAATTCAAAAATGGTGGAATTGGTTTCTGAAACTATCCAAAAACCTTCTATAGATCAATATAAAACAGAAGAACGTTCTATATTGGTAAAGCGTTTAAAGAGTTTTCAAAATAGAATAGGTAAACTCATAGATTGTATGGAAGCCGATACAATTTCGAGCCCAGAAAATATTGATGTGCTTAAAATGAATATTTTTCAATATACCAAAGACGTGAATTTTAAGCGTTCTAAAAACATGGGGGAAATACTTAAATACGCTTTAGAATTCTTGGTTAGAAATTACGAAAATGTGAAGCTTGAGAGTTTGAAGTAAATTGTTAGTTCCAGTGCTCGTCAAAGTCAAGATTGTCATAATCATCAATATCCAAGCCTTCTTCAAATTCATCAAAATCATCATTACCTTCAGCTTCAAATGATTTTTCCGGCGCGATTTCAGGCACTTGTCCTTGAACAAACATTAAGTTAGGATAGTCAAAACCTTCTGTTTCTTCTACTATTTCAGCTAGCTCAACAAAAAAGGTCCACATGCTTAAAAAATCGTAAACATAAATAAGTTTAGGAGATATTTCATGTGCTACATCATTTATCCTGGTTTCATTCATTAAACGGGCAGAAGCATCTTCACTTAAATCGAAAAGAGATATTTCCTCACCTTGGTTCCATTGATCGTCACTAATATAAAATGAAGCCATTTCAGAACCATCAAATCCAAAGGACTGTGTGATAATGTTATGTAAATCTTCCAAGGTGTCATCTTCACGAATTTCCAAATCACGAAAAATATCCTCTTCAGTATCATTATCCAATATTACCCTAAATCTATAAATCATTTTTAAACGTATTTTGCAAATGTAAGTTTTTTATACTATTTACTAAAGCGGTGTAAAGTAAATATCATGGCACTTAATAAGAAAAAAGCACCTACTTGATGGGCAACTCCCAACCAAATAGGAACTTGTAATAAAATGGTATAAACACCCAATAAAAACTGTAAACCTACTAAAATTAAGAGCACATTTATGGCTTTTTTTTGTAAACTATTTAACTGCATTTTTTTTGATTTATACCAAACTAATAAAATAATGAACAGTACAATAAAGGCTAAAATTCTATGTACAAACTGTACCCCACTTTTGCCTTCAGTGAAGTTCTTGTATAATGGATTTTGCTCTATGTATACGGTTTCATGTATGAATCTACCTTCACTCATCATAGGCCAATGGTTATGGATGAAACCAGCATCTAATCCTGCTACAAAAGCACCATATATAATTTGAAGTAGTAATATAGCCAATCCAAATCTAACTAAGTTCCTAAAGCCTTTGTGAATAGTCTGTTTTGTAGGGTAAATTAAGTCCAATCCCACCCAAAGTGTATAAGCAAATGTAACAAAGGCAGTAGTTAGATGTGCTGCTAAGCGATAATGACTAACATCTGGTCGGTCCACCAATCCACTTTTAACCATATACCAGCCTAAAAACCCTTGAAAGGCTCCCAAGCCTAATAATATTATGGCTTTTTTTATGGTAGATTTGGTAAGTCGTTTTTTAATTAAGAAATACAAAAACGGTATAAAAAACACCAATCCCATAAGCCTGCCTATTACACGGTGCAACCATTCCCAAAAATAGATATCCTTAAAATCCTGAAGCGAAAAATGGGTATTCAACTTTTGGTATTCCGGATATTGTTTATAAAGATCGAAAGCAATTTGCCATTCGGTTTCGTTCATTGGGGGTATGGTACCCGAAATAAGTTTGTAATTTGAAATGGAGAGACCAGAATGGGTTAGTCTTGTAATGCCACCTATTATAACCATTATAAAGATTAGGAAGCAACCTGTAAATAACCAATATATAACTGTTTTATTATCTTTTTTCATGTGTTGATATTTATTATTTTTTTGGAAATACTATTTTAAACCTTATGTAAGACCAAAACTTGAAATGATTTTGTAATTATTCTTTTTATAAAACGAAATTGCTACAACTTGTGATGAGTATGAAGCATCCATTCTTAAAATCTGAATCATTAACGAACATTTTTCAATCCTAAGCGTTCTCCTTCCTTGAGCATCAATTGATAAGCAGCATCATATTCATTTGGAATGGTACCCTCCAAAATGGCTTCTTTAATTGTTTCCTTGATGACACCTATTTCCCTTGAAGGTTTTAAGCCAAAGGTTTCCATGATTTTTTCACCAGTAATTGGAGGTTGAAAATTACGAACATGATCACGTTCTTCAACCTCTATAATTTTTTCACGTACTATCTTAAAATTATTATGATATTTTTTGAATTTCTTAGGGTTTTTTGTTGTAATATCTGCTTCACAGAGTGTCATGAGGTCATCTACATAGTCTCCAGCGTCAAAAATTAGGCGACGTACCGCAGAATCGGTTACAATATCCTCGGATAAAACTATAGGTCTGGAACTCATGAAGACCATTTTTTGAACAAATTTCATTTTATCATTCAAAGGCATTTTTAACCGCTTAAAAAGGCGATAAACCATTTTCGAACCTTCGAACTCATGTCCATGGAACGTCCAGCCTACTTTTTTGTTGAACTTTTTGGTAGGCGCCTTTCCTATATCATGTAATAACGCAGCCCATCGTAACCATAGGTTATCGGTATGTTTTGAAATGTTGTCGACCACCTCCAGCGTATGGTAAAAATTATCTTTGTGACGCTGACCTTCAATTTCATCAATACCTTTTAAAGCTGTAAGCTCGGGTAAAATATAATTTAAGAGCTCCGTTTTTTCGAGTAATAAAAAGCCAATAGAAGGCTTATTACTCTCCAAAATTTTGTGTAACTCTGTAACAATACGCTCTTTGGTTATTATTTTAATACGATGGCTATTTTTGGTAATGGCCTCTAGTGAATTACTTTCTATTTTAAAATGTAATTGTGTAGCAAATCGTACAGCCCTTAGCATACGCAGAGGGTCATCACTATAAGTTATATCAGGGTTTAAAGGTGTTCGAATGATTTTGTTTTCTAAATCTTCAATACCTTTAAAAGGATCTAACAAATCACCATATGTAGATTTATTCAAACTTAGGGCTAGTGCATTAATGGTAAAATCACGACGGTTTTGATCGTCTTCCAATGAACCGTTTTCAATTGCAGGATTTCTACTGTCTTCAGTATACGATTCCTTACGAGCACCTACAAATTCAATTTCTATGTCATTATACCTAAGCATGGCTGTTCCATAGGTTTTAAATACCTGCACTTTAGGTTTATTGGATAAACATTTTGATACTTGTTTAGCCAATTGAATGCCGTCACCAATAGCAACCACATCGATGTCTTTTGCATCACCACGATTTAAAATGAAATCGCGAACAAACCCACCAATAACATAGGACTTAACGTTTAATGTTTCAGCCGCTTCGCAAATGATTTTAAAAATGGGATGCTCTATAGCCTGCTTATAGTTCATAATAATCAAATTTCAAGCGCCAAATTCCAATTTAATTTAGGTTGGGATTAGGAATTTGAAAATTGGAGTTTTTATTTTCGTATTATTTTTACAATTCCAGTGTTGCTCAACTTAATAATAGATGAGGGTTTATCACAAATTTTTTCTCGTTGCAAATCTACAACATAGTCCACGCCTTTTAAAATGACAGGACTTATTTCTTTAAACGATTTAGGGGTAGGTTCTCCACTGATATTAGCAGAAGTTGAAACAATAGCTCCATTAAACTTTCTTGTAAGTTGATAGCAAAATTCGTCATCAGGAACCCGGATGGCAATACTGCCATCATCGGCAATAAGGTTTTCGGCTAAATGTTGTGCTTCGTCATAAATAATTGTAGTGGGCTTATCGGTAATGTGTATAATATCCAATGCCGCATTAGGAATCTGCTTGACATATTTTTGTAGCATTCGGTCATCAGCTACTAAACAGATGAGGGCTTTGCTATCCTCCCGTTTCTTTAGATTATAAATTTTTTGTATTGCTTCTGGATTGGTTGCATCACAACCTATGCCCCAAACGGTATCAGTGGGGTATAAAATGAGTCCACCTTTTTTAAGGGTATCTAAAGCCTTTTTAATTTCGTTTTGCATAATTTTGAACCTTATATTTGCAGCGTTGCAAATTTACAATAGTGGTTTTAAATTTAAGGGAGTGAAAGAAAATAAAGTTTTTAATAACCGTTTGGAAAGTCATTTTAAAACAAAGCTTACACAGCTAATCCATGATTTTGAAGCTCTAGAAGGCGGAGTAGGAAAGCGTAACATTATTAAAACTACCGAACTCGACGGAATTAATTTAAACATTAAGGCATTTAAAGTCCCAAATATAGTTAACCAGGTTGCCTATCAGTTTTTTAGAAAGAGTAAAGCCCAACGCTCTTATGAATATGCCCATAAATTATTAGAACTTCAAGTGGGTACACCACAACCTTTGGCTTATTTTGAATATAAAACACCGTTATTATTTAAAAAGAGTTATTATGTAAGTGTACACTTAGATTGTGATTTAACCTACAGAGAACTCACTACAAATTTTGAATACCCAGATTACGACGACATGCTTCGTGCTTTTACTCAATTTACCTATAGTTTACATCAAAAAGGGATCTATTTTTTAGATCATTCCCCTGGTAATACACTAATAAAAAGAAATGGTAATGGTTACAATTTTTATTTGGTAGATTTGAACCGTATGGTGTTTAAGCCTTTGGATTTTAAAACGCGAATTAAGAATTTCTCAAAGTTGACCATTCACAAATCTATGGTTGAAGTGATGAGTGATGAGTATGCTAAATGTTCGGGTGAAGATTATAACAAAATAGTGCATTTAATGTGGAAGGAAACGGAAGATTTTCAAAATAAATTCTATAGAAAAAAAAGGCTTAAAAAGAAACTAAAACTATAATTGGTGTTTTAGCTTTTTTAATTCTTGGTATCTGTAATATACACCATAAGCACCCAAATAACAGATTGTTAGTCCCTCTTTACCATCTAGAAAACCAAGCCTGAAAAAATAGTTTATAACAAACTTATACAGAGGTTTAAACACAAAATGAAATATATTGGCTTTTTTTCCTTTTCTAAAAAGTTCCAAAGCCTTTAGTTTGGCATAATGCTCCATTTTGGATTTATAGTGTTGGGCACTATCAAAACAATAATGTAACATTCTTTTTTTAAGAAGCTCACTTTTTCCATTTAGCATAGGCATTTCATGGACAATCTTGTCTTCTATATATTTTACATAATCCTTTTTAAACAATCTGTAGGTCGTATCTGTTTGGAAGCCGCTAAAACGTATTCGCTTCTGTTTAAAGAAAAAGAGGCGTTTAACCATAAACCCAACAACACCATTGGGGTTTTTTATACGGTTTGTAATTTCGCTTTTTAAATCTTCAGGGATGCGTTCATCGGCATCAATAAACAGTACCCATTCATGCTTGGCCTGTTTTATAGCAAAGTTTCTCTGGTCTGCAAAATTGATGAATTTGCGTTGTATGGTTTTAACGTTTGTATATGATTTCAATTTCTCTAAAGTCCCATCAATACTAAACGAATCTATAACTATAATTTCATCTGCAAACTGGATAGTTTTGATGACATCATCAATATGATTCACTTCATTGAAAGTAATCATCAATGCAGATATTTTTTGTGAAGTATTCAATTTAGCTTGATTTAGATGGTTTTCCGAACAACGAATGTATTTTCATTCTGCGTAAAAAAGACAATTTTCTTTTTTCAGGTACACCATGTTGTTCAATATAACCTCGGGTTGCATCCACCATGCGCAATGCAGATTTTCCATCGGAATAGGGATGGTATTGCTTGCATATATATTCCCTTGACTTTGCAAATGGGTCTTTATTAAGGTTTTTGTCAATTAAGGGAATCAAATCATTAAATGATTTGGTGTTCTCCCAATAAATATGTTGTGAAATACTGTTGAAGGTTATAACGGGTTTGTCCAATAACATAAACTCATAAACTACCGAAGACGTGTCACTAATTAATATATCGGCAATCAACAAAAACTTTACAATGTTCTTTTCTTCTTTATAATATATATTGGGGATTGAATCTGCTAATATCTTATATTTTTCAATCCATTCGGGCGCCATTAGGGGATGGAACTTTAATAGTATTACATAATCTTGATTTTTTGCCAAAGCCTTTATTTCCTTAAGCAGAAAAGGCGCTGAGGTAAGTTTTGGTGAAAACGTTGGCGCATAGAGAATAACTTTCTTTGCTCCAAACTCTTTTAACAATTCTTTTTTATAATCAATATATTTTGATTTATCAATTCCATAAATGTCCAGTTTTGGCCATCCTGTTTCAATTACGTCGAAGTCTTTATGTTTATCCCTTAGTTCATTAAATTTGTTTGTAAAATAAGGGCCTTGGGTAAGGTAAAGATCAAAATATTGGCGAATTCTAAAATGCCCTTTTTTTTCTCCTGCCATACCGTGAAACACCTGAACTTTCAAGCCTCTTAAGTAATATGGAACGGCATTTCCAGGAACAAAAATGGCATCGGCATTAAAGGTTTCTAATTCTGAAATTTGTGAAGTGTAATTATCAGAACTATAGGGAAAATCTTTAATTATTTTCTTGGTAACATACCAAATGTAATCATATCCTTTTTCGATTAAAACCTGTTTTATTGGGTCTAAAATTCCGAAGGCGTAATTATTTTCACAAAAAAGAATAGATTTCATTTAAAGCATATTATTGGCATTTTCTAAATCTTCAATAAAATCTATTTCCATGCAGTTGTATTTCGATATATCTAATGCTCTAATTTGAAGATGATCCTTTTCAATAGCAAGTTCCAAACCACGTTCAAAATAGTCGTTATCTCCACAGTCTTCCAAACGATTTATAAACTTTTGAATATCGTTCGATGAAATAAAATTAATACCAACAGCTTCTCCCAAACCATTTTTAACCGTTTTAGAGAGTTCATCAATAAAGCCATTTTTTAAGGTGTACTTTACCTCTTCATCGGCAACTTTACTAGTATTTACAGCAACAAAAGACTGATTGGCATTTATTGAAGGGGTTAAGACATCAAACAATTTTTCATCAAAAACAACATCGCCATTAAACCAAAGTACAGATTTGTCTTTATGCTTTTTTAATGCCTTTAGTAAACTTTTTGATGTATTGGTTGTGTCAAAAAACTGATTATATACATAGGTGAGCTCAGGAAAGCGCTCCATGATTAAATCCTTTTTAAATCCTACTACCACATTAATATCATCAATATCATATCGTGAGGCAATGTTGTCTGTTTGCATTTGCATGATACTTTTCCCATTTTTTAGAGGTGTTAAAGGTTTAGGGAAGGGGTTTCCCAATCGGGAGCCTATGCCGGCAGCCAGAATAACAATTTTCATTAGAGTTGATGTTTTTAATTTAATCTATTAATAGGCCAATTTAGGATATATTTTTTAGTTTCTCTCATTGTCATTGTCCAAAAACGATAACTGTAACAGCGTATTGTTATAAAAGTCATTAATAATCAAGGCTTATAATTAGTCTATTTAATAATTAAAAAACCGGCGATTTATAGCCAATATGTGCTTTTTGAGTTTTATTTTTAAATCTTCACCAGTATCATAAACCATCTGCTCATTATTAGGAAAAGGCATTCTCTTGTTTTTTAACATTAATATGTCATCTTTATTCAAAGCACGTTTGTCTCCTTTGGCATTTGCATAAAAGTGTTCGAAAATAAAACCGCTGTCAATTGTAAAGGAATCCAATATTTGATTGGTCTTTAAATCAATATGAACCACATCTGCAATAATTTGAGAAGTTTTAAATTGCTTAATTTCATTCAAGCGACATTTTACGTTTATAATTTTATCTATTTTGATGTCATTGCCTAAACTGTCCTTCGCTACATTACCATTAGTGTCTAATTTATAAGTCCACCCATCAACAATTTCCTTTTCTCTTTCAAGTATACGTTCGGTAATTTTTTCTGGGGATATGTTGATGCGTTTTAAATTTAATTCCATGGTATAGTCGTACTTAATATCTGTTGATTGTTGCGCATGGTAAACGCTCCAAAAATTGTCGATACCGTAAGTGTCAAAATCTAACAGATCGGCTTCCAAGCGCTGTGGAATTATTTGCTGGGTATCGTTGTTTATGCTTACTATAACGTAAGATGTTCCACGTTGATGAGCTTCTTCCATTAATTTGCGCGTGTTTTCGTAATTCGGATTTATATTTTCAACATATTCCAAAATATGGTATGCTTCACGCATAATGTTTTTATCCTCTTGTTCCAAAAGATCCAGTCCCTTTTCATATAAGTAATCAGATGTTTTTTCCTTATATGCGACAATGTCATTACTGTAATTATTGAACTTAAATGTAACGGATTTTCCATTAACAGAAAGCGGTAAAAGGGGCTTTATAACTTGCTGTCTGGATTCAAGGTTTAGGTAAAGTTCATAAATCTCCCTGTACATTTCAGGATTATTATCATTTTTTAAATGGTTTATAGTACTTAAATCACGCTCTGTTGCTTTAATATAAGCATCCTGTAGTGTAGGAATGTAATCTTGCTTTCTTTTTGCATTTTTACTTGTACTCAATTTTTTTATGGTCGTTGCAATGGCTTCATCATAATTACCATAACTAACCGCTTTTTCAAGCTGTTTACGGGTGCTACAAGCAAAAATGGATAGTGATAATATTAAAAGTAGAATTTTTTTCATAGGTTAAGTAATTTGGTTTACACAGGAATATCTATTCCAATAGTAATGCCAAAAATATAAAAAAGCATTTAAACAGGTGTAGTGTATTGTAATTCAGTTATTTATTATTATATACTGGCAATAATTTCGTAGATACTTCCCCAAAACCTATTCTAGTACCATCTTTTTCACAGTACCCCCTCATAATAACAGTATCATAGTCATTAATAAATTTGCGTTCGGTGCCATCTTTCATTTTTATTGGCTTTTCGCCTTTCCAGGTAAGTTCCAACATAGAACCATAAGAATCTGGAGTAGGACCAGAAATAGTACCACTACCCATCATATCACCTGAATTTACTGGACAGCCATTAACCGTATGGTGGGCTAATTGTTGAGCCATATTCCAATACATATATTTAAAATTGGATTTACTAACCGTCTTTTCTTTTGCTCCCTTGGGTTGAATGGCTACTTCTAAATTAATATCAAAGCTTTTTTTGCCTTTATATTTTAAATAATCCAATTGAGGTTTAATAGGTTTTGGGCCTTCAACTCTATATGGTTCTAGGGCATCTAATGTCACAATCCAGGGAGAAATGGAAGACGCAAAGTTTTTAGCCAAAAAAGGTCCAAGGGGTACGTATTCCCACTTTTGAATATCACGTGCACTCCAATCGTTGAACAACACCAATCCAAAGATATATTCTTCGGCTTCTTCAACAGGTATCGGTTCACCTAAATCATTAGCATCGGTAGTAATAAAGGCCATTTCCAATTCAAAGTCCACTAGTTTACTTGGACCAAAAACAGGTTCGGTAGAGCCATTGGGCAAAATTTGACCTTGTGGTCTGTGAACAGGGATTCCAGAAGGAATAATGGAAGAGCTTCTTCCATGGTAACCAACAGGTATGTGTAACCAATTAGGTAAAAGAGCGTTTTCTGGATCCCTAAACATAGAGCCGACGTTAGTGGCATGTTCTTTACTTGAGTAAAAATCTGTATAATCACCAATATGTACAGGTAACTGCATTTCAATTTCATCCAAACGGAATAATACAATTTCCTTATGCTGTTTGTTGTTTTTTAATGTATTGTTTTCTGCATCAAAAATTTGAGCGATACGGTTTCTAACGGCACGCCATGTTTTTCTTCCATCAGCAATAAAATCATTTAATGTGTCCTGAAGAAAGATATCATCAGTTAATGGAATACCATCAAAATACCCTAATTGATGCAAGGCTCCTAAATCAATAGCGGTATCTCCTATACGTGTTCCAATGGTAATAATGTCGTCGCGTGTTAGAAAAACACCAAATGGAATGTTTTGAATAGGAAAGTCCGAATTTTTATCGACGTGTAACCACGAGGTTCTATCTGGATTATTTGCTGATAAAGGCATACTGATATTATGTTTTTTTTAAAAATTCTAATCAAACCTACACAAAATTTTTAAAAAAATGGCTAAAATTTAGGTTTAATATAATAGTTAATAAAATGGTTTAAAACTTAGGAGTAAATATATGTTTTTTGATGTATTTAACTAATCAATTTGCTATTTTTGCCGAATATTTAACTAGAATAAAACTTTATGCAACGCGACGAACAAATTTTTGAACTTATTCACGCTGAAAAAGAACGCCAACTTCATGGCATAGAACTTATTGCTTCAGAAAATTTTGTAAGCGGCCAGGTTATGGAAGCTGCAGGCTCTGTATTAACTAATAAATATGCTGAGGGATATCCAGGAAAACGTTATTACGGCGGTTGTGAAGTAGTAGATGAAGTTGAACAAATAGCAATAGAAAGGGCAAAAGCATTGTTTGGAGCAACATATGTAAATGTGCAGCCACATTCTGGTAGTCAGGCCAATACAGCTGTTTTTGCTGCTTGTTTAACGCCAGGGGACAAGATTTTAGGCTTCGATTTATCTCACGGAGGGCATTTAACCCATGGCTCTCCAGTGAATTTTTCTGGGAAATTATATAATCCAGTGTTTTATGGGGTAGAGCAGGAAACAGGGATATTGAATTATGATAAAATTCAGGAAATAGCCACTAAGGAACAGCCTAAATTAATTATTGCTGGTGCTTCAGCTTATTCCCGAGATATTGATTTTGCGCGTTTTAGGGAAATAGCCGATAGTGTTGGAGCTATTTTGTTAGCAGACATATCACACCCTGCCGGTTTAATTGCCAAAGGTATTTTAAACGACCCTATTCCCCATTGCCATATTGTTACAACTACAACCCACAAGACCTTAAGAGGACCAAGGGGGGGGATGATCATGATGGGAGAAGATTTTGACAATCCGTTTGGTTTAAAACTTAAAAATGGGAATTTGCGTAAAATGTCATCGTTATTGGATTCAGCAGTTTTCCCAGGGAATCAAGGCGGGCCGTTGGAACATATCATAGCAGCAAAAGCAATTGCATTTGGAGAAGCTTTGACAGATGATTTTTTACATTATCAATTACAGGTTAAACGTAATGCAGCTGAGTTAGCTCAAGCGTTGGTTGCAAAAGACTATAATATTATTTCAGGTGGTACAGATAACCATATGATGTTAATCGATTTGAGAAATAAAGACATATCAGGTAAAGATGCTGAACAGGCTTTAGTGAAGGCTGATATTACAGCCAATAAAAATATGGTGCCTTTTGATGATAAATCCCCTTTTGTAACTTCTGGGATACGTTTAGGAGTTGCAGCGGTAACCACTCGCGGATTAAAAGAAGCTGATATGAATACTATTGCAGATTTTATTGATGAAGTAGTTACCAATCATGAAGATGAAGCAGTTTTGGAAACTGTTAAGAATAAGGTTAATGATATGATGAAGAATAGGCCTTTGTTTTCATAATGTCATAAAACCATATTAGATAAAAAAAACCTGCTTTTATAGCAGGTTTTTTTATGCATTAGTAACTTTAGTCTTCTTCAGGGAAAGTAATATGTTGATATGCACCTATGTCTGGGGTACTTGTTCTATTAACACTCAAAATATCAAAGGGTACTTGGGTGGCAAATAAAGAAGCGCCTCTACCAATACCTGAGGATTCCTCACCAATAATCATTTTATTTGAAAAACCATCTTTGAAGTGTGGGTTTTTATTAAAAATGTTGTCTAGATAATGGTTAGTATCACTAAAATCATAATTGGGGCCCGTAAAGGTATTGTTGTTATCCTCAAACCGAATCAAGCAATTAGTGAATTTAAAATTAAAGTTTACAGCATTATCTTCAATTTCATCAAGTAGTATTTCGGGATTATCATTTCCATAAATGATACAATTGTTAAAATTGGCTTGCGTTAAATCGGTTATAGTAGCAGTGTTTTCTTCATCAAGGATAAAATTGTTTAGAAGCAATGCGGGAAGCTGTCTAAATCCATTGTTCCAATAGTTGGCAATAGTACTATGTGTCATATTATATGTGCCACCAAACGTACCAGCAAAAGCAGATTGTCCGGCATTGTTAATCACCACATTTTCTCCTTTAATGGATGTATTTCTGCCTAAAATTCCAAAACTACCAGAATTATAAATTTGAGTATTGGATATGGTAAGTTTATCACTTGTAAGGCTTGGGTTGCCATCACTTAAAATGCCTACAAGAGCATTTTTAATGGTTGCGTAGTTAATGATATTATTCAGACTGCCGTCAACCAACCATATAGTACCCCATTGTCCCGGAACATCAGAAAATTGTGGTTCAAGGCGATCACCTTCAAAAACAACTTCGTTTTCCAATATTTCTTGGTCTGTACTAAAGCTACCGTTAACATGCAGTGAAGCATTATTCGATACGATTATTCCTGAATTTTCATGAAAATGTATACGAGTCCCAGCCTCAATGGTTAATGTCTCTCCTTCTGGAACAGTAGCAAAACCATAAATGACATAAGGTTTTTCGTTGCTAAAAGTAAGTTCATTGGGGAGTAATTCCCGACCTTGTAATTCGGTTTCAATTTGTTCCCCTCCTATGTTCAACGTAAGTGTTTCAATAACTTTCGTTGTATTATTTCTATTCGGATAAATAAATATGGCATCTTTTACCAAGGTAACTAAATCTACTTTTTGTTGATTTGTACCAGAATCAAACTCAATTTTATCTGTGTATAAATAAGTTCCATTAATATTAGGAAGATTGTTTATGTCTATAGTAGTTTCAATAAAAATGAATAAACTATCCTTTGCTAATAATTCCACATTTTCAAATACCTTACCCGGAATACCATCCACACTTAATCTATAAGCTGAAGTTTCCCCTAATCCCAATTTTACCGAAGGAATAAAAATATTATCGTCACTTCTGTTATAAACCTTTAAATTGTATGTGCTTGATCCAATGTTAGTGAAAACAGTATCTAAATAAACAGTGTCTTTAGAAAACTCTAGATTGCCTTTACTGGGTGAGAATTCAAAATCTTTTCTACAGGAACTCCAAAGAGATATAAATAATATAGTTAATAAAAAATAGAGTAGGCGTTTCATTAAGTGTCATTAAATAAAGGTTAAAAATATAAATTTTGTGTTTAGCATTTCGTATTCACGTGCAGA
Organism: Aestuariivivens marinum; assembly: GCF_022662175.1. Taxonomy (GTDB): domain Bacteria; phylum Bacteroidota; class Bacteroidia; order Flavobacteriales; family Flavobacteriaceae; genus Aestuariivivens; species Aestuariivivens marinum. The sequence continues at coordinate 107,327 of NZ_JAKMCR010000003.1, forward strand.
TATTTATATAAAAGCCTCTTGGAAAACTTAATATAAAAAGAAAAGAGGCTGTTTAACCCAAACAACCTCTTTTCATCTAATTAACCATGTTTTAGTTTTTTACTCCCAATTTGGTTAAAATAGTCTCCATTAAGCACCATTTTGTAATTGAAGATTGCAACAAATTGGCACCTACAAATAATGTAAACCATAACCAATTTTGGTTTACAAAAATGGCCAATAGTACACTTATAATAACAAATGTACCTGCTATAGCTCTAATATACCTGTTTAACATGATTTTGAAAATTTATAGTTTATATTGATTTTTCTATGGGAACTACAACCGCATGGATCGGGTTGTTAGTTTCTAATGTCTTATTAAATGCCATAATTAACTCAAATAAGGTGTCTATATGTGATTCGTCCGTAAAGGAAAAGAACATGACCGATTCATTTACTGAACGTTCTGTTCCAAACCAGTTTGAAGATACCATTACTGCATTTGGCGATTTATAACCGTCTATTTCAGATTCACTAAAGCACTCTATTTTAGCCTTTTTAAAGAGTTTGATGACATCTTTACGAAACTCTTCTACTGCGGTGACTAATACTAATTTCATATCTTAAACTATTTATATTTTTTACGCTCAATCATGTAATACACTAATGGTACCACTAATAAAGTCAGAACAGTAGATACTATTGTTCCACCCATTAATGATATAGCTAAACCTTGAAATATAGGATCAAAAAGAATAACAAATGCACCAATAACAACCGTTCCAGCAGTCAGCAATATAGGTGTTGTACGCACTGCACCTGCCTCAATGGCTGCTTGTTTTAATGGTACACCTTCTTCTACACGCAAATTGATGAAGTCTATAAGTAACACCGAATTCCTAACCATAATACCGGCAAGGGCAATCATACCAATAAAAGAGGTGGCAGTAAAAAAGGCATTCATTAACCAATGGCCCAGTATAATACCTATTAAAGATAATGGTATGGCTACCATCATGACCACTGGTGCCTTAAAGTTTTGGAACCACCCAACAATTAAGATATATATTAAAATGATGGCTCCTAAAAAAGCAATTCCTAAATCCCTAAATACTTCTAATGTAATTTGCCACTCACCATCCCATTTTACAGTATAATCGTCTTCATATTCGGGTTGTCCCAAATACATCTCGTTAATTTCATAACCTTTTGGTAAGCTTATACCTTTCAGCTTTTCTTCCATACCCAATATAGCATAAGCAGGACTTTCCAAAGTACCGGCCATGTCTGCCATAACATAAACCACTCGTTTTTGGTTTTTTCTGAAAATACTCTTGGCACTTGTGGTTTCTGTAATGGTTATCAAATCGGCAATAGGTACTAAATTTTCATGTCGTGATTTCACTTTTAATTGTGAAATATCCGTTATGGTTGATTTTTCCTTCTCATCTAAAGCCAATACCAAGCCAATTTGGTTAACCGCATCTTCATCATAAAGCGTAGTTACAGGTCTGTTGGCCAATGCCATGTTCATGGTAAAGGCTATTTGCTTAGGGGAAACACCATATAACATAGCTTTTTCCTTATCAATGGTGAATTGGTATTCAACCTGATCTGCTTCAACCATCCAATCGATGTCTACTACGTCATCGGTTTGGCTTAATATGGTTTGTACCTGGTTTGCTATTTCAATTTGTTTATTGTAATCTGGGCCATAAATTTCAGCAACAATAGTAGATAATACCGGAGGCCCTGGAGGGACTTCAACTACTTTTACATTGGCATTAAATTTTGAAGCTATGTGTTGAATATCTGGGCGTAAGGCCTTAGCAATATCATGGCTTTGTGCAGAACGTTCGCCTTTATCCACTAAATTAACTTGAATATCTGCCATATTACTTCCACCACGCAAATCGTAATGGCGTACCAAACCATTAAAGGTGATAGGGGCAGAAGTACCTACATAGTTTTGGTAGTTAACCACTTCTGGTCTAGTGGATAGGTATTGCGCAATTTCTTTAGTAACTACAGCAGTACGCTCTAGAGTCGTGCCTTCAGGCATGTCTATAACAACTTGAAATTCATTTTTGTTATCAAACGGTAGCATTTTTACAGCTACCGAATTGGTAAAGAACATAGCCATAGTGCCTAACAATAATCCAAATGTTAAGCCTAAAAATAGCCAACGTTTAACACGGCTTTCAATTAACGGGCGCTCAAGTTTCTCGTATATTTTGAATAATCGGGTCTCCTCCAAAGGTGTTTTATTTTCATCCTTAGCACCAATTTTGTCTTTTTCCCTTAAGAAAATGTATCCTAGATACGGTGTAATGGTCAATGCAACAAAAAGTGATAGTATCATGGCAATTGAGGCACCAATGGGCATAGGAGCCATATAAGGCCCCATTAATCCAGATACAAAAGCCATAGGTAGTACTGAAGCAATTACTGTAAATGTTGCTAAAATGGTAGGGTTACCTACCTCATTTATAGCGTATAAGGCAGCTTGTTTAAATGGTAATCGCTTCATTTTAAAATGCCGGTGCATATTTTCGGCAATAATAATGGAGTCATCTACCACTATACCTGTAACGAATACCAAGGCAAAAAGGGTAATGCGGTTAAGGGTATAATCTAGCATGTAATAACTTAAAAGCGTTAATGCAAAAGTGATGGGAACAGATAGAAATACTACCAGACCACCACGCCAACCCATAGCTAGCATAACGACCAAGGTTACCGCTATAATAGATCCAATAAGGTGTAACAGCAATTCTGATACCTTGTGGGATGCCGTTTCGCCATAGTTTCTGGTAATTTCTATATGAACATCGTCAGGAATTAAGGTTTTACGAAGATGATCTACTTTATCAATAATAAGATCTGCAATTTTCATAGCATCAGCTCCTTTGCGTTTTGCCACTGAAATTGTTACGGCTGGGTATTCTGATTGAAATTTCGATGCTTTATCACTAGCTTGTCCAAACCCTAAGCTAACATAGTTTTGGGGTACTTCTGGGCCATCAATAATGTTGGCTATCTGTTTTAAGTAAATGGGTTGGTTTTGTTGAGTACCAACAACTAAATTTTCAACATCGGTAAGAGATTCCAAAAACTTACCAGTATTGATAATAAACTCGGTATCGTTCTTATCAAAAGTTCCAGAATTTAACTGTGAGTTATTGGCCTTTATCATTTCGGTTACTGATAGAAAATCCAAACCGGCTCCTGCAAGTTTATCTTTATCTAAAACCACGCGAATTTGACGTTCCCTACCACCAATTTTATGAGTAATAGCAACGTTGTTTACTTTTTTAATTTCGGTTTCCAATTCTTGGGCCATTAGGCCTAATTGGTAATCGTCATAAGTTTCGCTCCAAAGTGTTAAACCTAAAATAGGCACATCGTCTATGGCACGGGTTTTTATTAATGGAAATGTTACGCCTTCAGGCATTTGGTCCATATGCTTGTTAATCTCGTTATAAAGTTTTACGAAAGAGCGCTCAATATCTTCTCCCACGTAAAATTGAACAATGACCATACCTTGTTCTTTCATAGCTGTAGAATACACATATTCCACGCCTTTCACATTTGATATTAATTGCTCTAATGGCTTTATAACACGTGATTCGACTTCTGTTGGGCTTGCTCCGGGATAGCCCACAAAAATATCGGCCATTGGCACATCAATTTGGGGTTCTTCCTCTCGGGGTATTAAAAATGAGCTATATACCCCTATGATCATAAAAACAATCATTAAAAGCACAGTGAGCTTAGAATTCATAAAGACTTTGGCTATTTTTCCAGCTATACCTTCTTTCATTTTTTATCTGTATTTTTTTAGCACTTTAATAGGCTGTTCATGGTATCTTTTTTATTATTAAAAAGGTTGTTTAACAATAAATGTTGATATTATCCTTAACACGCTTTTATTGAACCCTAATTTTAACGCCGTTATACAATTTTCCTTCAGAAGCGATGATGTAACTTTCCCCTGAGTTTAAACCAGAGAGTACTTCTACCTCATTGCCAAACGTTCTGCCCAAGCGTAGCCAACGTAAAATAGCTGTATTGCTTTGGCTTACCGTGTAAATTCCCGATAACTGACCTTGGCTTATAATAGCGTCTTTAGGGACCAATATCATAGAGCTTTGGGATTTATGTTCAATAGGGAATCTAACCGTAGTATACATGCCCGATAAAATATTGTCATCGGTTTTATCTAAATCTATTTTTACTAAATACTGTCCACCAGTTTTACTGGCCGACGTACTAACTTCAGTAACCTTTCCTGTTATAGAAGTATTAATGGATTTAACATCAACTACAACTTTGGTTTCCTTTTTAATTTGTGCTATTTCAGTTTCGGGGACTAATGCCATGACTTCAAAATCTCCTGGAGTTTCCATTGAAATTAATAGTTGGCCAGGATTTGCCATATCACCTTTTTCCACAGTTTTATGAGTAATGATTCCAGAAAAAGGAGCTATAATATTGGTGTAAGCAAATTGGGCATTAATTTCATTTCTCATTTGTTTTGCCGCCTCTAAGCGGGCCTTGGCCATTTCAAAATGAGCTGTTATGTCGTCCAATTCTTTTTGTGAGGCACTTTGCTCTGCAAATAGATTTTTAAAACGGTAATAATCTTTTTCGGCATTGTTGTATGCAGCAGTTACTTCTGTTATATTCGCTTCTATCTGGGCCTTTTTGGCTTGTAAATCGGTACTATTTATTGATACCAATAATTGCCCTTTTTCAATTTTATCACCTATATTTACGGGAACTTTATTTACAAAACCCATTATTCGGGTACTTAAATTAGCTGTATTTTTGGCTTGGACCTTACCGTTAACGGCTAAAAAAGGTGTGTTATCATTGGTGGTAACATCTTTTACAGAAACTAAAATGGTTTGGGAATTATCGTTTGTCACATTTTTATCCTTGCTACCACAGCTAGCCAATAATAATACTATAGAAAGAGTTAAGATGGTATATGTTTTTTTCATTGTTTTACGTGTTTTTTTAATTTCAATCAAATTGTTTGAGTGGTTATGACTTGGTTAAAAATTCTAAATAGGCTAAGGTGTAATTATATTCAAAAATGGTTTGGTAATATTCCAATTGCTTTTGTGCATATAGTGTTTCTGCCATTAATAGATCTGATGTTTTTTCCAATCCTTCTTTAAAACGCTTGGTTCTTATTCTTAGAGCTTCTCCAGATTGATTCAAAGCTAATTTGGATAGGTTAAGCTTATTTTCGGTATCAACTAGCAAGCGCTTGGTTTTATTTAACTCCAATTTGCTTTGAGATAGATATTGGTTGTATTCCAATTTGGATTTTTCGAATTCTGCTTTGCTTTTTTGAACTTTGCTAAAACGTGTAGAACCTTTAAAAATATCCCAGCTTAGTTTAGCACCAAACAAATATCCATTGGCATTAGCCTGAAAAAGAGAGTTATCATACATTTCATAACTGCCAAAGGCATTTAAGCGAGGAAGAAACGTCATGTTGTCGGCTTTATTCATAGCCTTATAAGCATCACTAGCAAGTTGTATAGCTTTAATGTCGCTCCGGTTTTCCGAGATGGTTTTATTTACAGTTATAGAGGTGTTTATGGTTAAACTATCTGCAGGCTGATAGGTTGTAAAATCATCATTATTCATTAAAAAGGATAAGTAATTTGAAGCATTTTGCACATTACTTTTGGCTGATTGTAATTGGTTTTGTACTTCTATAACATGTACTTCAATAAGTAATACGTCGGCACGTTGTAGAAAGCCTTGTTTAAAACTATTGTCGGCTAGTTTTTTATTGGCTTTTGCAGCTTCTAAGGCTTGTTCTAACACGTCAACACTTTTATAGGCTAGTTGTAACTGCATATAAGCTTTATCAACTTCAAAAGCAAGGTAATCTTGCGTGCGTTCTATTTTCAAGGACATAGCCTTCATTTTCGACTTAGCCGCTTTACGTTGGTAGATGCCATCAATATTGATTAGTGGTTGTTCCACTTCAAACTTAGTTGCAAAATTTTGTATTTGTGATGGATCATTTAAAGTGGCTGGGTTAAAATCCGATTGTTTTACAATTTCTTGGTTTAACTTTGAGCCAAAAGCCATTAAAGGGTTTGTAGTAGAAAATCCAGTATGGCTAGCAGTTATATTTGGTAGGAAAACAGCATTGGTTTGTCTGTAATCGGCACGCGCTCTTTTGAATTCCTCAATGGATATTTTAATAGAACTGTTGTTTTCTGAAACGGTATTGAGAACCTCTTCTTTCGTTATTAGTCTAATGTCTTGAGCATGTAATACCAGAGAGCCTATAAACGATATAATTATATATATTATTCTGTTCATTTATTTAAAATTTTATGTAGCAAAAATAGTTTTAGCAATTAGTCTACTTGGTAACAAATGTTACCAAATAAAAATGTACCCTTATAAAAATCCTTAAATAAACCACCCAATAATATAATTCTATTGTTTATTATAACTGCTATAATTTCGTTGTTCTTTATGAGTAAGATATTTGTATGTTGATGTATAGAGCCTGTTTTTGGTTAATCAATAGACAAGGATTCTCTTATGATTAGGTACAATAATATGTTTGATAAAGTAATAATAACCATTTAAGCTTTAATTTATCGATCAAGCTGATTTTGGTAGGGTACCAATTATTAAGCCAAGCAGTAATTTTTCAGTGTTTTTGTAGTATAAATTTTAATCAAAAAACAGGTTTCAATAATTACCTGTTAACAATATAAAAAAAGAAAACCCGCAAATTCTATTGCGGGTTTATTTTGCGGAGAAAGAGGGATTCGAACCCCCGGAGGTGTGACCCTCAACAGTTTTCAAGACTGCCGCATTCGACCACTCTGCCATTTCTCCTAAGCGGTTGCAAATATAGAACGCTTTTTTAATTCTTTCAAATAAAAAGTTAAGTTTTTGTCCAAATCTTTAAAAAAGTAACAGACTCGTCAATATGTAGTTTTTTGTTACCAAAAAGCGACCACAAGTCTTATTTTTGTAAAAATTTAATTAGGAGATAGATGAGCACGATTAAAAAACTAAAATGGCGCTATGCTACCAAAAAGTTTGACCCCAATAAAAAACTGTCCCAAAAAAAATTACAAATTTTAAAGGAAGCTTTCAATTTAACAGCTACTTCATTCGGTCTACAGACAATAAGTTTAGTAGTGTTGGGTGACAAAGAGCAGCGTTTACCCTTAGTTGAGTATGCCTATGGCCAAAAACAAGTATGGGAAGCCTCTCATTTGCTCATCATTTGCATACAGGATAACATACAAGACCAAGATATAAACAATTATTATAAAAACATAGAGGATGTTAGGGAAACACCAACCAAAATTTTGGATCCTTATAGAAAAAGTCTAGTGAAGATGATGCAAAAAATGACCGTAGAAGAGCGTCAACAGTGGTCTAAAAATCAGGCCTATATTTCTTTGGGAAACCTTATGACGGTTTGTGCTATTGAGAAAATAGATGCTACTCCAATGGAAGGTTTTGTTCCTGAAAAATATGACGAACTCCTAAACCTAACAAAACTTGGTTTAAAATCCGTATTATTGTTACCCGTTGGCTATAGGGCAGAAGATGATATGTTTTCGACATTTAAAAAAGTGCGTAAGCCCCTAGAAGAAACAGTCATTGAATTATAATTAAGTTTTTTTAAGTTTCCCCTTTTGGAACCTTTGCTTTTTAGCTTTTTATGGCAAACGGCTAGAATACCTAACGCAAGGATAATGTCAATAATAACAATAAAAGAATAAAATAATATGCCAGGATTTGAATTGTTTGGAGAACTTGAACAAAACCAAGTAAATGATGTGCTAAATAGCGGTGTACTGATGCGCTATGGATTCGACGGAATGCGCAATGGGCATTGGAAAGCTAAAGAGCTGGAATTAGAATTGAAGTGTACATTTCAAACAAAACATGCACAATTGGTGTCTAGTGGTACAGCAGCTGTTACAGTGGCTTTGGCAGCAGCAGGAGTGGGAGCTGGAGATGAGGTTATTATACCAACCTTTACCTTTGTAGCTAGTTTTGAGGCCATTATGATATTAGGAGCCATTCCTGTTTTAGTTGATATTGATGACACCTTAGCATTGGATCCGATAGCGGTTGAAGCAGCAGTTACCCCAAAAACCAAAGCAGTTATGGTAGTTCAAATGTGTGGCAGTATGGGGCGTATGGATGAACTGCAAACCATTTGCAATAAACATAATCTTTTATTGGTAGAAGATGCCTGTCAGGCAATTGGTGCCACCTATAAAGGAAAGCCTTTGGGAAGTATTGGGGATTTGGGTTGCTTTTCGTTTGATTTTGTAAAGACCATTACCTGTGGAGAGGGAGGTGCTGTGATAACCAATAACACAAAATATTACGTGAATACAGACCACTATAGTGACCATGGACATGACCATATTGGTAATGACAGGGGAGCAGAAACCCACCCGTTTTTAGGTTATAATTTTCGTATCTCAGAGTTGCATGCTGCAGTTGGACTGGCTCAAGTTAAACGTTTGCCAGAGTTTTTGGCCATTCAAAAGAAAAATTTTAGTATCATTAGGGAGGTGTTATCCCAAATTCCTGAAGTTACTTTTAGAACTGTACCAAATGGAGGTGAAGAGAGTTGTGCCTTTTTAAATTTCTTTTTGCCCAATTTAGACATAGCCAATAAGGCCATGCTTGCTTTTAAAGCGGCAGGGATAGACGGTTGTTTCCATTATTATAATAACAACTGGCACTACATACGAAAATGGGATCATTTAAAGAATTTAAAATCCCTGTTTCCAATTTCAACAGAAGTTAAAGATGGACTGGGTTATCTAAAGACTAAAACATTTGAACAATCTAACTCTTATATTGCCAGAAACATTTCCTGTTTAATCAAATTGTCTTGGACAGAAGAAGAAGTAATGCTAAGAGCTAAAAAAATGGCACAAGCTATTAAAGCGAGTTGTAATTAATAAATCAATTGTTAATATTAGGAACTAACAGCAATAAGTTAACTAATAATTAATACTGAACATACTCAACAATTTCCAAGCCATAGCCAATCAAACCTACGCGTTTAGTTTGTTCTGTGTTTGAGATTAAACGTAACTTATGAATGTTAAGATCATGTAGTATTTGTGCGCCTATACCAAAATCGCGGGTATCCATATTAACCCTCGGTGCTTTGGTAACCTTATTTGGTTGTTGATTTTCCTTTAAGTAGGCTAATCGTTTTAAAATATTCATCGACTGGGATTCCTGATTAATAAAAATAATGGCGCCTTTACCTTCATCATTAATCACCTTAAACATGGCCTTAAGCTGATCATCAACTTTATTGGTTAATGTCCCTAAAATATCATTGTTAACCAAAGTAGAGTTTATTCTGGTTAATACTTTTTCGTTATCTTTCCATCGACCTTTTGTTAAAGCAATATGAACCTGATTATTAGTAGTTTGCTTGTATGCTCTTAACCTAAAACTTCCAAAACGGGTTTCAATTTCAAAATCTTCTTTCTTCTCTATCAAAGAATCGTGTTGCATACGATAGGCAACTAAATCTTCGATGGAAACAATCCTTAAATCTAGTTTTTTTGCCACTTCCATTAACTCGGGCAATCGGGCCATAGAACCATCCTCGTTCATAATTTCAACAATAACACCTGCCGGTCTTAGTCCTGCCAATCGTGCAAAATCTATAGCTGCTTCTGTATGACCGGTACGTCTTAAAACACCTCCTTCTTTAGCAACCAATGGAAATACATGTCCTGGTCTTGCTAATTCAAATGGTTTGGTACCAGGGTCAATTAGAGCTTTAATGGTCTTAGCGCGGTCGCTTGCTGAAATACCAGTAGTTACTCCATTGCCTCTTAGATCAACTGAAACTGTAAAAGCCGTTTCCATGGGGTCGGTATTGTTACGAACCATCATGTTTAGTTCAAGTTCTTTACAGCGTGTTTCTGTAAGCGGTGCACATATAAGACCGCGACCATGCTTAGCCATAAAGTTTATCATTTGTGGTGTTACCTTATCGGCAGCAGCTACAAAATCACCTTCATTTTCCCTGTTTTCATCATCAACTACAATAATTACTTTACCATTTCTAATATCGTCAATGGCGTCATGTATAGCATTTAATTTAAAAGTAGTAGCATTTGTTGTGGACATAGTATCTTCAAAAATCTTGGTGCAAAGATATTGCTTATTTTAAACTATTTAAGCAATTTAATTTTAAGTGTTCTTTTAGCTTCACTTTAATAAAAGGGAAAGTGAACATATATAGGGGAATTCCTAATGTAAGCAATACAATATTAGGCGCTTTTCTATTGATGTGCTTATAAAAAATAAATAGATTTAAAGCAGATTTCATGTAGTATACCAAATAAAGGAATAGTGATATAATGCTTAATTGTATGGAAGCCGAAGCTAAAGAGGGTAATTTATTATTTCTGAATACAAAAAACAAAACAAGTAAAACAACCCCTATGCAGTAAAGTGTAGTCGTAAATTTTGAATATTCACTATAGTTCTTAACATAATTTATTGAAGTATCAAAATTTTTATCTATTCTTACGCCTTGTTCACTAATCTCCTGAATAGTTAATCCTCTTCCTTGTAAAACTTTAATGGCTTCATATCTTGTATTTTCATTATGCCCTAAACGTTCAAAGTCATTGATAACTTGAATAAGTTGCTTTGTTTTGTGTGCATTTAAAAATGTATAATCAACACTGTTCTTTTCTTTTATTTTAAATATTTTTTTAAGTGGCTCAGTAATACTATCTATATCAAATAGCCCTTTATCAGCTGTAGCACGTTTGGTTAAATAAGCACCCAAGGGCAACATAACCAATGTTGAAAACCAACTTGCTAAAATTGGATTAAAATTTCCGTTTTTAGCACTGTTAGTTGCAAAAATACCTATAAAATGATAAGTTAAAAACAGTAAAATGGCTATAACCATAGGTAGCCCAATACCACCTTTACGTATTAAAGCACCCAATGGTGCACCAACAAAAAACAAAATAACACAAGCAAAACCTAAAGCCAGCTTTTCATGATAAGAGACAATATGTCTTTTATAAATGGTGTTTTCATTTTTTATAAAAACTTTTTTTGAGGCTATAATCTGCTTTGTACTATTTACTGAGTTAAGTGCCGTATTAACAATCTGGTTTTTAGCTTTTGTATCAAACAGATCTAAAATAGAGGCATTATTCAAACTATCTAATAGTGTATTATTTTCTGATTTTTTTTCATTGGCATTAATGGTGTTTTTATTGCTTAAATTTTGAATACTTGAACGCTGGTGAAGTGATTTGGAAAAATCATCTAGTTCTGTTTGGCGTTTTAGAGATAGGGAATCCATGGCTTTGTCCAAACCGTTTAAATTAAGCATGTTATATCGGTCTGAAAGGGATTTGTCTTCCATGTCAACATCATTCAGCTCAGTTAAGTCTATATTTATGGTATAAGTTTCAAATGTACTCTTAGAAAAAGGATGTTTTTTACGTTCAGATGGTTTTACTGCAACATCATTATAATAATTGCCGTCCGTTAAGATAAGTTTTAATATTTCAGATTTTTCATTCCCTATAAACCTTCCATTCTTAGCTATTATCCTAGTAGCCAATGTCCTTTTGTTACTGCCTTTTATATGCATTACAACATCTTCAAGATGATTGTCGTCCGTTTTTTTTGAAAATTTTATATTGTAGTCGCCAACAGGATTAAACTGCCCTTCAGCCAAAAGCATAGCGGGTTGTAGTTTTGCTATATTCTTACGTAAATTATAGGAATTAAATTCTGCCCAAGGTATAACATTGTTCGCAAATAAAAATGTTGTAAAGCCAAGAACTAAAATAAATACACTAAGCCCAGACATCGCTCTTTGTAGGGAAATACCGGTCGATTTCATGGCCGCAAACTCATAGTTTTCAGCAAAATTTCCAAAAACCATTATGGATGATAACAGAATGGTTAACGGTAGTACTAATGGAATAAGTTTTGGTAAAAAATAAAAAATGAATTTAACAACCACAATAATATCCAAATCCTTACCGGCCAATTCTTTAATGTAAAGCCAAATGGTCTGTAAAATAAAAATCAGTATGAGTATTAAAAACACACTGATAAAAGTCTTAAGATAGGAGGTTAGTATGTAGCGGTCTAATATTTTCACAGATAAACCCTAATCTAGGTTATTAATGTAATAATCACTGTATTTACTAATGTCAAAGGTAAATAAGGATTTTGATATGGGTTCGTTTGTTTTAAAAGAATTAACAGTAAGTGTGGTTTTTGTTCCATTTTTACCTATTTGTATTAGGTTGTAAATGTGCTTTGTTTGTGCATCAATTCCTAATAGGATATTTTTTATTTCAGAATTCGAGTCTATGGGTGTTAATTTTACATACTGAATTTTTCGCCCTTTTACATTCTGAACAATATCAAGATCATAAGTATAACCATCTTCATAAAAAGAAAGCATTTTGCTTGGTGTAATGCTATCATCATCATCACTTTTTGATGATGAAACAGTCACTTCTTCATCTTCAGGACTAATGTTATAAGTACTATTGCCATCATAAATTCGGGTTATGCCCAATATGTTTAGAATATATTTTTCGCCTTGCATCACCACGTCGCCACGAGTTTCCTGTCTCACGTTTTCCGATATGTTTTCAAGAACATATTTAAAGTCTATAGAAATATTATCGTAGCTTTTTACTTTCTCTGAAACTTCTTTAAGTAAAAGTTTTGCCTCATTTTTAGATTGAGAAAAACCGCAAAAAGTTATTGTTAAAATCAATAATGTTAATATTCTTTTCATTTTTTTAAGATTCATTTTCTAAATGATTATCAAGGGCTGCTAAGTCTGTAATAAGAACTTGTCTTGCTTTACTGCCCTCAAAGGGGCCAACAATGCCGGCCGCCTCTAGTTGATCTATAAGTCTGCCAGCTCGGTTGTAGCCTAATTTTAATTTTCGTTGCAATAAAGAAGCAGAGCCTTGTTGAGCGGTAACAATAACTACTGCCGCTTCTTTAAACAGAGCATCTCTTTCAGATATGTCTATATCAAGACTTGTGCCACTTTCTTCACTAATATATTCAGGTAATTGATAGGCTTCGGGATAGGCTTTTTGGGCACCAATATAATCGGTAAGACGTTCAATTTCAGGCGTGTCTACAAAGGCGCATTGCACTCGAATCAAATCATTACCCTGAGTGTAAAGCATATCACCGCGACCAATAAGTTGGTCGGCGCCAGAGCCATCCAATATGGTTCTGGAGTCAATTTTTGAAGTTACCCGAAATGCAATGCGGGCGGGAAAATTAGCCTTGATAATACCCGTAATTACATTTACCGACGGACGTTGTGTAGCAATAATTAAATGTATCCCAATAGCACGGGCCAATTGAGCCAAGCGGGCAATAGGCGTTTCTACCTCTTTTCCTGCTGTCATGATTAAATCGGCAAACTCATCTACAACCAAAACAATGTAGGGCAGAAACTGATGCCCTTCATTTGGGTTAAGTTTTCTAGCCTTGAACTTGGAATTATATTCTGCTATATTCCTACACATGGCATTTTTAAGCAGTTCATAGCGGTTATCCATTTCAATACATAACGAATTCAATGTATTGATCACTTTAGTATTATCTGTGATGATAGCTTCTTCGCTATCTGGCAGTTTTGCTAAATAATGACGTTCTATTTTGTTGAATAGCGTAAGCTCCACCTTTTTAGGGTCTACCAAAATAAATTTTACTTCCGCAGGATGCTTTTTATAGAGCAAGGAAGTTAACACGGCATTTAAACCAACCGACTTTCCTTGTCCTGTAGCACCTGCCATGAGTAAGTGGGGCATTTTTGCCAAATCGACTACAAGCGTTTCGTTGCTAATGGTTTTTCCCAATGCAATAGGCAATTGCATTTCAGAATTTTGGAACTTCTTAGATGCTATAACCGATCGCATGGAAACCACAGTGGCATTTTTATTGGGAACTTCAATGCCTATGGTTCCTTTTCCTGGAATAGGAGCAATAATACGAATACCCAAGGCCGATAGTGAAAGGGCGATGTCGTCTTCCAAGTTTTTAATTTTGGAAATTCTTATACCTGCTTCTGGAACAATTTCATATAAAGTAACTGTTGGTCCAATGGTTGCTTTTATACTGGCAATACCAATTTTATAGTTGTTTAAGGTCTCAACAATTTTATTTTTGTTTTCTTCGAGCTCTTCCTGATTTATTTTAATACCTTCAGTATCGTATTTTTTTAATAAATCCAATGATGGAAATTGGTAATTCCCTAATTCTAATGTAGGGTCATAAAGACCAAAATCTTCTACCAATTTATTTGCTAGATTGTCAGTTTCAGAACTCTCTTCTTTTATATCTTCAACAGTTATCTCTAGCTCAGTACCATCATTTTCATCCTTTGAGGTACTTAATTCTAATGGTGTGAGGGGTATATGTTCTTTTTTGTTTGAAGGTGTATTATCGTCCAAATCCAATTCAAAAGCTGATTTTATGGCTTCAGCTTCATCAGATAGATTATTGTCAAAAGGAACGTAAGTATCTTTGTTGACTTGTGCAAATTCTTCTGATATGTTTTTTTTAGCTGATTTGAATAGCTTAGTGAAGCTTTCAAAAGTAACTTTAAACCGAATTGCCAAATAACTGATCAATCCAAATAAAAGCAATAAAACAACCCCAATTTTGCCAATATAGTCCTGTAAAAAGGAATTGATCTCAAAACCTATGGTGCCACCAAGAATATCATTTATATGATTAAAAAAACCCAAAAATACCGAAAGCCAAATGGCTATTAACGTACCCCAAAACCAGTGTTTTCTTAATTTTGTCTTTTTGATATTCATTAAAACGAATATCCCAGAAAGAAATATGAGTCCAGAAAAAATAAAGGAGGCAATTCCAAATCCACGGTGTATAAATAAATCACTTAACCAAGCCCCAGTTTTGCTTAGCCAATTTTCTGCTTTAACATTGCGAGACATAAATTCTGCAACAGAGCTTTGGTCGGTTTTGCCGGTAAAGAAAAAAGATACAAAGGCAATAAACAGCAAGATGCCAAAAAGGACCAAAAAACTACCAAAGATTAGTTTTTGCTGATTAGAAAGCTTAAAACTTGGTAGTCTTAATTTTTTTCTTGGTGTTTTTTTTGTTTTGTTTTTTTTCTTGGCCATTAATGGGTCAATTCAAAATTGTGTTAAAAACGAATGCTTTTAAATTGCAACAAAAATACAAATAACTAACGTTTATCCTAAGGCAATAGTATTTAATAATCTGGATTAAAAAATCTTTGGCAGGTAAATAATTAAACCAATAACTGAGGCAAAAGCAGCAGCGATAAATACTGCTCCTGCAGCAATATCTTTAATATATCCTATTCTATTATGGTACTCTGGATGTATAAAATTTGCAATTTCTTCAATAGCTGTATTAAGACCTTCGATACTCATTACAATTCCAATAGCCAGAAGCTGAATAATCCATTCAGTAGTAGAAATATTAAAAACGAACCCTGCGATTATAACCAATAGGGCTATACAAAACTGTATTTTAATGCTAAGTTCTTTTTTAAGAAGTAATAAGGCACCTTTTATGGCGTACTTGATACTTTTTAACCGATTAGTTAATAAGGACTCTTTACTAAACATTATACCTGTTAAGCCTGTAATGCAGCTAAAGCAGCTTTGTAGTTTGGCTCTTCAACAACCTCTTGTACTTGCTCCGTATGCAAAATTTTTCCATTTTCATCAAGAATGATTATAGACCTAGCCAAGAGACCTCTTATGGGGCCGTCCACATAAGTTAAATTATAGGATTCTCCAAAGTTGCCGTTTCTGAAATCAGATAATGTTTCCACATTGTCAATACCCTCAGCACCACAAAACCTTGCCATGGCAAAAGGTAAATCTTTTGAAATACATAATATTTTTGTGTTGTTTAGTTTGCTTGCTTCTTTGTTAAATTGCCTTACAGATGCAGCACAAGTACCTGTATCTATACTATGAAAAATGTTCATTATAACCCTAAAGCCTTTATAGTCATTTAAGGTTTTATCTGATAAATCGGCAGCTGCCAATTCAAAATCAGGTGCTTGAGTGCCAATTTTAGGGAGTTCTCCTTTTGAATGGATGGTGTTTCCTTTTAGCGATAATGTTGCCATGGTATTTGATTTTTATTTGAATTTAAAAATAATAATATTAACCGTTTAAAGCAGGTTATTTTTGATAATTATTTTGAAAATTTTATATCTAATAAGTTTTATCAATTTTATTATAATTTATAAAAATATGTTTTAAAAACTCTTTGAGTAATATTTGTTAATTTTAAGAAATTCACAATCTAATAAAACTTCAATAAATGGAAAACAAAAAGCACACAAATGGAGCGAATAGATGTCCATTCGCCAGTGGCATGCAAAAAAGCACAGCGGGAGGTGGAACAAGAAATAGGGATTGGTGGCCTAACGAGTTAAAATTGAATATATTAAGACAAAATGGGGTAGAATCCAATCCTATGGGTGAGGATTTTAAATATGCTGATGCTTTTAACAGTATAAATTTTGAAGAATTAAAGCAAGATGTTCTTAATTTAATGACAGATTCTCAGGACTGGTGGCCAGCAGATTATGGACATTATGGACCGTTTTTTATTCGTATGGCATGGCACAGTGCAGGAACTTACCGTGTTGGTGATGGTCGTGGTGGTGCAAATTCTGGATCACAACGCTTTGCACCTTTAAATAGTTGGCCAGATAATGGCAATTTGGATAAAGCACGCTTGTTGCTATGGCCTGTAAAAAAGAAATATGGAAAAAATGTATCTTGGGCAGATTTAATGATTTTGGCTGGTAATTGCGCTTTGGAATCGATGGGATTCAAAACCTTTGGATTTGCAGGTGGACGGGAAGATATTTGGCAGCCCGAAGAAGATATTTATTGGGGATCGGAAAACCAATGGTTAGGTAATGATGAACGATATGATACAAGTGACGGTGATTTAGAAGGGCATCTTGGGGCGGTACATATGGGATTGATTTATGTAAACCCAGAGGGGCCTAACGGAAATCCAGATCCCTTAAAGTCTGCACATGATATTAAAATTACTTTTGGTCGTATGGCTATGAATGATGAGGAAACTGTAGCTCTGGTAGCTGGTGGTCATACCTTTGGTAAGGCTCATGGAGCTGCCGATCCCGATAAATATGTCTCTGCTGAGCCTCATGGTGCATCAATTGAGGAAATGAGTACAGGTTGGAAGAATTCCTTCGGTACCGGTGTATTAGATGATGCTATTACTAGTGGATTGGAAGGTGCTTGGACACCAAATCCTACGCGTTGGGATCATGATTATTTCGATGTTTTGTTGAACTATGATTGGGAGCTTACCAAAAGTCCCGCAGGGGCACATCAATGGACTCCCACCGCAGAGTCCCATGCGCGCATGGCTCCTAAAGCCGGTGATGCTAATGGAAAACAAGCCTTAATGATGTCTACTGCAGATATGGCACTTAAAATGGATCCAACCTATTTAGAGATATCTAAGCGTTTTCACAGAGATCATAAAGCTTTCGAAGATACTTTTGCTCGTGCATGGTATAAGTTAACCCATCGAGATATGGGGCCTATAGACAGGTATTTGGGTCCTGAAGTACCAAAAGAAGAATTGTTGTGGCAAGATCCTGTCCCTAAAGTTGATTATGTGTTGAGTGATGCCGATATAAAATCGCTTAAGGATATGATTCTAGCTTCTGGACTTACTGTATCTGAATTGGTTAAAACAGCCTGGGCATCAGCCTCAACATTTAGAGGGTCAGATATGCGTGGTGGTGCCAATGGTGGGCGTTTGCGTTTAGAACCCCAAAGAAGTTGGGAAGTCAATAATCCAACAGAGTTGGATAAGGTCTTAAATGTATTTGAAGGGATCCAAAAGGAATTCAATGGAACTGTTTCTATGGCCGATTTAATTGTTTTGGGAGGTGTTGTTGGAGTGGAAGAAGCAATCAATAATGCAGGGTATCATATTTCCGTTCCTTTTACGCAAGGTAGAGGAGACGCAACTCAAGAACAAACCGATTTAGAATCGTTCGGCTACCTGGAACCTTTAGCAGATGGTTTTAGAAACTATATGAAATCTAGTTTAAAAGTAAATGCTGAAGATTTGTTGGTAGATCGTGCTAATTTATTAACACTTACTATTCCTGAAATGACGGTTTTGGTTGGTGGTTTACGTGTATTAGGGGCTAACTATGATGGCTCTAGCTCCGGGGTGTTTACTAATAACCTGGGTAGATTAACTAATGATTTTTTTATTAATGTTTTAGATTTTTCAATTAAATGGGAACCTACAACTTCAGAAAAAAAGGAATTTATAGGTAGGGATCGAAAAACGGGAGCAATGAAATTCTCTGCGACAAGGGCCGATTTGATATTTGGATCAAATACAGAGTTAAGAGCGGTAGCTGAAGTTTATGGAGCTGATGACGGTCATGAGAAATTTATTAATGATTTTGTGGCCGCTTGGACAAAAGTTATGAATCTTGATCGTTTTGATATATAATAAGGGATTATAATTTTGTTAAATAAAAAAGCCTGTTGCACTTCGATTTCGCCAAGTGACCAACAGGCTTTTTATTAGGTTGTTTTTTTAAAAAATACTAATTAACGTGCTTTTCTAAAAATTCAGCAACACCTTCATGTGTAGCTTGCATACCAACTTTTCCTTTGTTCCAGTTTGCAGGACAAACTTCGCCATTTTCTTCAACAAACTGCAGTGCATCTACCATGCGCAAAGCTTCATCTACATTTCTTCCCAAAGGTAAATCGTTCACAACTTGGTGACGTACAATACCTTCTTTGTCTATTAGGAATAAACCGCGGTAAGCGATTAATTCACCTTCTGCTTGAAGCATATCATTTTCGTCATAATACGTTTCACCAGCCAATACATCATAGTTGGCAGAAATGGTTTTATTGGTGTCGGCAACAAGTGGATAGCTAATGCCTTTAATGCCACCATGGTTCTTATCAACCTGTAACCAACCGTAATGTGACTGCTCTGTATCTGTTGAAACAGCAACTACCGCTACATTTCTAGCTTCGAAATCAGCTAATTTTTCTTGAAAAGCATGTAATTCAGTTGGGCATACAAAAGTGAAATCTTTCGGATAAAAGAATAACACAACATATTTTTCTCCAATGAATTGATCTAATGAAAAATCGTTCACAAATTCGCCACCGTTTACCACAGCTTGTGCATTAAATCGAGGTGCTTTTTTACCTACTAATACTGCCATTTTAATTAAATTTTATAAGTTGAAATTTTAAAAACAGCCGCAAAGATATGTAATGCTATACGAAAGGCAATACTAAATTATTTTAAAAATTTATAGAGTAATAGTTTATGCTAATGCACCCTTTAATTGTTTGATTTTAATATTCAAAGCAGCAAAAAGTAAGGTAGTAAACGGACTTAACCAGTTGAAGACGGCATAGACAAAGTAGTCTACAACTCCTACGCCTAAAACACCAGATTGATAGGCGCCACAGGTATTCCAAGGAATAAGAACAGAAGTCACGGTACCCGAATCTTCAAGAGTTCTACTAAGGTTTTCGGGAGCTAAACCTCTATCATCGAATGCTTTTTTAAACATTTTTCCTGGGATAACAATTGCCAGATATTGATCTGAAGCAATGGTGTTTAATCCTAAACAACTAATCACCGTGCTAGCGAATAATCCAAAAACGGAAGACGCAATCGATAGCAGCGCTTCTGTTACTCTAGCTAAAGCACCAATGCCATCCATAATACCTCCAAAAACCATAGCACTAATTATGAGATAAATCGTCCAAAGCATACCGCTCATACCACCTGCCGTAAATAATTCGTTTAGTTTTTCATTGTCGGTTGCTATTTCTGTATCGAATAAAATAGAATTAAAAATGGCGTTAAGGCTTGAGTTATTAAGTTCTTTGAGCACTTCAAGTTGAAAGATAAATGCAAATATGGCTGCAAGAATAATGCCCACGCTTAAGGCAATTAAAGGCTTGGTTTTCATTAATATTAAAGCGATAACAGCTAATGGTACCATGAACAACCACGGAGACACGTTAAATGTAAGGCTTATGGAATGTAATAAACCAGATATATCCGAGGTCCCAGAAGCGTCTATTGTTGCACTAATTATAGAAAAAACCACCAAAGTAACCAATATGGTTGGAACAGTGGTAATGGTCATGTAACGTATATGGGTAAATAAATCGGTGCCAGCTATAGCTGGAGCTAGGTTTGTAGTATCGCTTAGTGGAGACATTTTATCGCCAAAATAGGCTCCAGATACTACCGCACCGGCTATCATACCTGTGTCAACACCTAAAGCAGTACCAATTCCAATTAAAGCAATACCCACTGTAGCAGAGGTGGTCCAGGAGCTTCCTGTAGCTATGGATATTATAGCACAAATAACAACACATGCCGGTAAAAAAATACTGGGATGTAAAATTTCCAAACCATAATATACCATAGCGGGTATGACTCCGCTTACAAGCCACGTGCCAGCTAGAGCTCCTACTAAAAGTAAAATAAGTACGGGCACAAAAACACTTTTTAGGTTTTCCCATATCTCGTCTAACATATTGGTAATAGATACTTTATTAAAAAAACCAACGATAGCAGCAATTAAGCCTCCAAAGAGTAAGATAAACTGATTGGAATATTCGCCTAACATTTCACCATCTGCAAATTGAATGTTGTAGAACAATAAGCCCATTAAGATAATTACAGGAATTAAAGCCTCCCAAATGTTTAGCTCTTTATTTTCTATAATACTTTGATTGTCTATTTTAATTTTAGAAGGGTTTTTATCGTCTTGCATGAAATTATTTTTATCTCGTAATGTTACGATTTTAGTTGAAGCTATGCAAATGCAAGGAGTTATGTGCATTTGATTTTTACTCTTTTTAATGAGATTTACATAGATTATCTTTTTTAAAGACCCTTAAATGAAAGTAACATTGTCTTTGAACGCTTTGTGGTTCAATAGACCATTTTTTATAATATTTTACGATATAGTATTGCAAAAACCCAAGACGCTTATTTTCATTATTCGATGCTAATAAGTATTTTTTAAACTTTGTTAAACTTTCCTGACAGTAAGATTTAAAATATTTAGAGTTTAAGGACATAAAAAATAGCTTGGTTTAATAAGGCTATTTTAGTATTTATAAAACGAAAACGGGAAGTAGTGAATTCCAATATAAAAGATTTAAGGCATCCGCTTTAGATGTTATCAACCCTAATTCTTTTTACATTGTATAGAGATAATAACCAACGGGTACTGAAATCTTTTTAAGGGGATACTAAAAAACCAACAAAGTAATGCAATCCATTTAGAAATGTTTAAAAGGGATTTAATTTTAAACTTTACCATATGAATATTGAAGCTTAGGTTTGAGAATGTATAATTCTTCCATACAAGTTCTCATCATATAATAAGTGCGTTCTATATCGGCATCCAATCCTATTGAGAAACGTATAAGTCCATCACTTAATCCCATTTCCTTTTGTTCCTCTTCAGGTATTTCAGAGGAAGTTGATGTTCCTGGTGCACTAAAAAGTGTTTTATAGAATCCTAAACTTACAGCCAGATAGCCTAAGTTTCTGTCTTGCATGAGCTCCATAAGTTCATTGGCTTTTTCTAGTGACCCCACATCGATAGTTAACATACCTCCAAAGCCATATTGTTCATTCATCATGCTTTTAAATAGGTTGTGTGATGGGTGGGATGGTAATCCAGGGTATACTGTTTTTAATCCATCGGATTCAAATTTTTTAGCTAAAAATAATGCGTTTCTGCTATGTTGTTGCATTCTTATATGGAGTGTTCTTAGATTCTTGAGTATAGATGCTGCACGTAAACTATCCATAGTAGAGCCTAATAGCATTGAAGCGCCATCGTTTACATTTCTTAATTGGTTTATAAATTTCTGGGTACCGCAAACTACACCGCCAACTGTATCGCTAGAGCCGTTTATAAACTTAGTTAAACTATGTAAAACAATATCTGCTCCTAACTTTGCAGGTGAAATGGATAGTGGTGAAAATGTATTGTCCACAACCAATTTTATATTGTATTTGTTGGCAATTTTGGCTAAGCCCTTAATGTCTGCGACTTCCAAAAGCGGATTGCTAACAGATTCACAATACAAAACCTTGGTGCTTTTTGTAATGGAAGCCTCAACTTTTTCTAAATTGGTAATGTCTACAAATGTGGTTTCAATATTTAATCTAGGAGTAAAATTTTTTAAGAAGGCATAAGTTCCTCCGTATATGGTTCTGCTCGAAACTATATGGTCGCCGGCACCGCATAATTGCAATAAAACAGGAGTAATGGCACCCATTCCTGAAGCCGTTACATTAGCAGTTTCTGTATCTTCCATGGCGGCCAAGGCTTCGCCTAAGTATAAATTGGATGGTGATGAGTGACGGGAATATAAATAGCATCCATCAGCATTACCTTCAAACGTATCAAACATCGTCTTTGCAGACAAAAACGTATAAGTTGAGGAATCTGATATGGAAGGATTAACACCTCCAAATTCTCCGAAATATTGTAAATCTTGAATGTTGTTAGCGGGTTTGAAAGCCATATTTTTATGTTTTGTGATACTATAAAGTTCAATATAATTAGAATAAAAAACAATAAAGTATGTGTAAAATAGAAAATAAATCTATATAGATGTTTATTTACAGATTAAAAATTATTAAATTAGTGTTTTGATACTTATTTAAAGAAAATTTTTCAATCATGGTTTTTGATGTTATAGACAAAAAATTGCTTGAATATTTACAGAACGATAGTAAACAGACCAATAAAGAACTTTCAAATAAACTAAACCTTTCCGTTACCGCTGTATACGAACGCATTAGGAAACTAGAACGAGAAGGGGTTATTAATGGATATGTAGCACAGATAAATAAAGAAAAAATTGATAAGGCTTTTGTGGTCTTTTGCCATGTAAAGTTGGTGCAACATGCCCAAGATTATGTTATAAAATTTGAAAATGAAGTTGCTGGTTTAAACGAGGTGTTGGAATGTTACCATGTAAGCGGTGATTATGATTATCTATTAAAAGTTATTGTGAAAGACATGGCTGCCTTTAGAGAGTTTATGGTAAAAAAATTAACCTCGATTAACCATATTGGTAGTACCCATAGCATGTTTGTTATTAATGAAGTAAAGCACGCTACGGCTATTAGTTTTTAATTTGTGATCACTAAATATAAAATAATGTAGTATACTCCACATGGATCTAACAATTATCTAAAACAACCCAAAATATTTAAATGCAGTTTTTAACAAACTTAACTTATTTTTATAAGGCGCATAGCGAAGAGGAGGGTCTATCCAAGTACCTCTTTTCATAATTGATTTTTGATGCGTGAATGTATCAAAACCATGTTTACCATGGTATTTACCCATACCACTCACCCCAATGCCTCCAAAGGGCAGCCTATAGTTGCCAAAATGAGTCAGCACATCATTAATAACTCCCCCACCAAAGCTGTATTTTGTAATAATCCCTTTTGTGAATTTTTTGTTTTTTGAAAAGATATACAAGGATAAAGGTTTTTCCAAACCATGAATTATAGTTTCAATATCTTTCTCAATTTCATAGGTAAGTATGGGTAAAATAGGGCCAAAAATTTCTTCAGACATTAAGGGGCTATCTAACTTTGGTTCTTCAACCAGTGTTGGAGAAATGTAGTTGTTTTTTTCGTCAGTGTTGCCACCAAAAACAACATTAGATTGGGTTAAAAGATCTTTTAATCGTAAAAAATGTCTTTCGTTGATGATTCTAGGGAAGTCTTCAGAATCTTTAGGCTCATTACCATATTGTTTGGTGATCTCTAATTTTAAAGCATCAATAAATTGATTTTTAATGTTCGATTTTACAATTATATAATCTGGAGCGATGCAGGTTTGCCCTCCATTAAGTAATTTCCCCCAAACCAACCGTTTAGCTGTTAATTGTAAATTGATGGTGCCGTCAATGATGCATGGCGATTTCCCACCCAGTTCCAGAGTAACTGGAGTTAAATGTTTTGCAGCTGCTTTAGCTACAATTTTTCCTACCTTAGTACTTCCCGTAAAGAAAACATAGTCCCAATGTTGCTTTAACAATTCGGTTGAAGTTTCCACACCGCCTTCAATAGCAATTGCCAATTCCTTAGTAAAAACAGTTTCAATAATTTCAGTTATAATCTTTGAAACATGTTCTGTAAGTTCACTGGGTTTTAAAACCACTGTATTACCAGCAGCTATGGCCATAATAAGAGGTTCCATAGCCAATAAAAAAGAATAGTTCCA
Organism: Aestuariivivens marinum; assembly: GCF_022662175.1. Lineage (GTDB taxonomy): Bacteria > Bacteroidota > Bacteroidia > Flavobacteriales > Flavobacteriaceae > Aestuariivivens > Aestuariivivens marinum. The sequence goes on from NZ_JAKMCR010000003.1 coordinate 131,730, forward strand.
AGGTGCAATAACCAATACCGTTCCATATGGGTCTTTGTAAATATAATCTTTTGAAGGAAAGGTTAATAATGAAGCACTTACCCGTTTAGGTTTAGACCACTTTTTTAAGTTTTTAATGACCAGGTTTAACTCTGAAATTACTAACCCTAACTCACTTAAATAAGCTTCAAATGAAGATTTCTTAAAGTCTTTATGAAGGGCGTCATAAATGTCATGCTCCCTCAAAAGGATTTCTTTTTTAAGTGTTTTTAAAAGGTTAAGACGATATTTGACATCCTTTGTTTTTTGTGATTTAAAAAACGTTTTTTGTAATAAAACTATTTCAGGTATGGACATTAAGACTGTTTTTATAAAGGTATTAAATTTATAAGCATGCATCCCATACGGGATCTTTTGGTAATGGTGCCAGTATATTTATGGGTGTTTGTTTTACAGGATGTATAAATTCAATATGCTTGGCATGCAAATGGATACTAGCATTTTTATTGCTTCGGTCGAACCCATATTTTAAATCACCTTTTATAGGGCAACCAATATGGGATAGCTGTGAACGGATTTGATGATGTCTGCCCGTTTCCAAGTTAATTTCAAGTAAAAAGTAATGATCTAGTTTTTTTAAGGTTTTATAATGAAGAATCCCTTTTTTACTATCCTTAACCTCACTGGTATATACACTGGACTTATTATTTTTAGGGTTCTTTTTCAACCAATTGACCAATGTGTCTTTTGGTTTTGGAGGTTTATTTTTTACAACAGCCCAATAGGTTTTATGGATGTCTTTAGAAAGAAATAATTTATTTAAACGAGGAAGTGCTTTACTGGTTTTAGCAAAAATAACGAGCCCAGTAGTGGGGCGATCTAAGCGATGTACAACACCCAAATATACATTACCAGATTTATTGTACTTATTCTTAATATAATCCTTAACAATATCGCTTAAAGGTTTGTCCCCTGTTTTATCACCCTGAACAATATCTCCAGCCCGTTTGTTAACAATAATGATGTGGTTGTCTTCATAAAGTACTTGTAGATTATGCAAATTGGATAGGACTTTCATATAAAAGCAAAAAACAAACTTAATTATTAATTGTGAAAATACGCGATGTAAAATAAAAAATGGAAATGTGTTTTACATTTCCATTTTTAAAAAGAATATCATGTATTTTTATCGCCTAGGGCGCATTGGGCATTCAAAATACATATCGGTAGATTCAAAATCATTAATATCTAAAGCTTCAACATTGCAAGCTTCAGCATATTTACTAGCATCAACACCTGTTTTTAGAATATTTAAATGCCAACGTCCCCCGTTGTAATCTTGATCTCCTGGTTTGGAGTCCGAAATTAAAGGAAGTCCATCATAAAACATTGCTTCAGGCATTACATAGAGTTCATCAAAGTTACCACTACTAGGTTTAAATGTGGCAGGAACAACCAAGCCAGAATATACAATACAGTCTGCCCAAATAGGAGGTTGGTCACGTTGTGAACCTTTAGATTTTGCATTACTGCTTTTGGCAGTATTGCCATTGCTTGACGACACTTGAGCTAAAAACTGAATAAGTTCTAAATTATTGGCTTTAGATTCTTGAGGGATTTCGGTGCCTTCATTAGAGCAAGATGTGGCAAAAATTAGCGTGCCACATAGTAAGAGAAATGAAAATAGTTTTTTCATGATGTATAGTTTTAGGATTAATACAAACCAAAACTATAGTATGTGGCGTACTTAAAATGTTAGCCAGCTAACATTTACATAAAAATTTCAGATAATTTAACCTAATCGAATAGTCTAATATTGCTCATCATCATTCGGAAAGTCCATGCTTTTTACATCGGCCACATATTGTTGCATGGCTTTGGTCATGTCCTCATAAAGGTTCATATAACGACGTAAAAAACGGGGATGAAACTCGTGGGTCATCCCCAGCATGTCATGTAATACCAAGACTTGTCCGTCTACACCATTACCTGCACCAATACCAATAATGGGAATGGACACGCTTTCGGCCACTTCCTTAGCCAGTTTGGCAGGGATTTTTTCAAGTACGATAGCAAAGCAGCCTGTTTTTTCTAACAATATAGCTTCTTCCTTTAACCGTTCGGCCTCCTCTTCTTCTTTGGCTCTAACAGTATAAGTGCCAAATTTATAGATGGATTGCGGTGTCAATCCCAAATGCCCCATCACGGGAATACCTGCATTTAAGATGCGTTTAATGGACTCTTTCACCTCCTTGCCGCCTTCCAACTTTACAGCATGGGCACCACTTTCTTTCATGATACGAATAGCAGAACGCAAGGCCTCTTTAGGGTCGCTTTGGTAGCTTCCAAATGGTAAGTCTACAACAATTAAGGCACGTTCTATGGCACGGATTACTGAGGATGCATGATAAATCATTTGGTCTAAGGTAATGGGCAAAGTGGTTTCGTGACCCGCCATAACATTACTGGCCGAATCCCCCACTAAAATAACGTCAACCCCAGCACCATCAACAATTTTGGCCATGGTATAATCGTAAGCGGTAAGCATGGATATTTTTTCGCCATTGGCCTTCATATCCACTAATGTTTTTACCGTAATGCGTTTGTATTCCTTTTTTGCTGTAGACATTTTAGTTGGTTTTTTGATAGTGTGTAAAAGTACTAAATTAAGGAGAGACTGTTAAACTTTTCTTTAAACTCCAATGTGATTGCCCATGTTGTATTATTTTAGACCAAAACTTAAAATCATGCAACGCATCTTAGTTTATTTAACATTGGTCGTTACCACCACCGTTTTTGGTCAGGTAGATGATACCTTAGACATTCGTAAAACAGTAGACACTTTTTTCGAAGGCTTCCATAAAGGGGATACCACACTAATGAAATCGGTTATGATGGATAAAGTGGTATTACAAACCGCATTTAGAAATATGGAGGGGAAAGATGTTTTAAGAAATAACGGTAATCTATCTAAACTTTTGGAAACCATTGCCAACAGACCAGCCGACCAAAAATGGGATGAGCGACTATTGGATTACAGTATACAGGTAGATGGCAATATGGCCAATGCCTGGACACCATATGAGTTTTGGTTTAATGGGGAATTTAGTCACTGTGGTGTGAATTCCTTTCAGCTATTTAAGGATGGCGACCAATGGAAAATTATTTATTTGATAGATACGAGGCGACGTAAGGGTTGTTTGCAGGAGTGATTTTTAAAAACACTTTTTTTAACTCTAATATTCGTTGTAGCTAGTTTTTTTCATTTCTAGCTCTTAGTTTCTTTAAGCCTTTTTCGTTTTTGTTTTTCGGTCTGTATTGCAAAAATAATCGGTAAAGAAAACCTTGGACTGACTGGTTTTTCATTTAAACTAGGTGGTTCTAATTGTGGTATCATTTTTATTATTCGTATTGCTTCATTTTCAAAAACGGGATGAGAGCCTCTTGCTTTTATATCTACAATCTGTCCTTCTTCGTTAATTGTGAATTGAGTAAGAACACGCACTTTGTCTCCACCTTTATATTTTAGACTATGGCTATACTATCAATTCTGTTTAAATTTTGATTTTCAGTGACAGATTTTTCAATAATACTCGGGTCGATTTGAGAATTGATATATGATATGGTCAACAGTAATAAAAGCAATGTTATATATTTTTTCATTGTTGTCGTTAGTTTTTACCCTTCTGGTTTATACTGAAGTTAAAAACATCAGGTCTTGAATAATGGCCAACGACATCGAACATTCGTTTGGCTTTAATAATATCCTGAAGATCAATATCCGCATATAAGATGCCTTCTTTGGCCTCTAATGGTCCTGCGATTAGCTTTCCATTAGGTGAAATTATAGCGCTGTTGCCAACGTTAATCCATTCTCTTCCGTCAGGGTATAGATTCTTAAATTCGTATTCTTCAGGAATGTTATCCATTTTTAGAGGCATACACGCACTGATCACAAATAATCCTCCTTCTCTTGCGACGTGCTGCATAGTTTGAATCCAATTTGGGCTTTTGTCCCAAGTTGGAGAAATCAATATTTGTGTTCCTAACTCATAGATGGCGTTTCTGGCTAAGGGCATGAAGTTTTCCCAGCAAATTAAACCAGCGATCTTTCCAACAGATGTATCATAGCATGAAAGAGTGCTTCCATCTCCTTGAGACCATATTAAGCGTTCGCCACCTGTTGGAATTAATTTTCTATGTTTTCCTAAAATAATTCCATTCTTATCTATGAAAAGTAAACTATTGTATAGACTTGAGTTGCTTGTTTCGGAGTTACGTTCATGCATACCAATAACCACATTAACTTTAGCCGCTTTAGCCGCTTCACAAAGTTTATCGGTAGAGTTATCTGGGACGGAAATCGCATTTTCTACAAGCCTTAAATAAAGTTCATTTAATTCAGCTCCTTTGCTATTAGGAATAAGCCAGACCCAGTCTGGATAACCAGAAATAAACACTTCCGGAAAACTATTAACCCGGCACCCTTTTGGCCAGCCTCTTTAATGGCTCCGCAAGCCTTTTCAATAGTTTTTTCTTTGTTTAAGAAAACAGGTGAAAGTTGTGCAGCAGCTACCTTTATATTTTTTCTCATCTAACTTCTTGAGTAATTAACAACAACTAAGATATAAACACTATTGCGTTTATACTTATTTTACATATAAATTGTTTTTTATGGTTAGGATCAATATTTAACTAAGTTAATTATTTTTCTTACAGAAACAAATCCTTGCTTATAAAAAATAAACTAATAGAATGGAGCACGGGTTATTTAGAAATTTTTTCAGTCCCTTTCATAATTAAAATTATCTGGAAAGGTAACTGAGGCTTTCCACCATTTTTTTGTTTCGTCTTTACCGACCTTAGCAAAGTCTATCTGTTCCCAGATAAATGCTTTTTCCATTTGTTCACCTAAGGCTAACAGTTTTTTACCGGTTTTAAGTTGTTGGTTGCTCCAGCGTTCAAGTGCATCGTCAATAGTATGGGTTTCTTTTAAGTTGGCAATTAAATCTTTTGCATTGTTATATCCCTTAAACACCCCTGAGCCTGTAAAGGGCTGAACTACCATACCGGCATCACCAATAAGGCACATGTTATCTTTATAATAGCTATCGAGATCCAGCGTGTAGATAACTTGTATATAGCTATCCTTGGTTTTGTTTACTACCTTGGCATAGTAGGTAGGTATATGTTGTGAAAGAAACCGTTTTAACATAGACTCATTAGCCTCGCTTAAGTTTCCAGGTGGTAATGTGCCATTTCTTAAACGACCTGTTTTGTCGGTCATAACATTATCTAACTCAGCTTCAGGAATAGCAATATAGGCTGCCCAATTAAACACACGTTGTCCTTTTTTTACCGATCCGTTTTGATCTGGAATAAAATAAACCACATTATGGCCCGGTTCACCAGTATAGGACAACCGCAGGATTTCATCTTTCAACGGGCAATCACCATCCATTTCAGATTCCTTTAAAAGACCTCTCCAAAGAATATAGCCGCGATACTTTAATTTTTTTTCAGGAAACATTAGTTTACGCCCTAAAGATTGATAACCATCTGCAAACAAAACCAAGTCAAAATGTTCTGTGTTACCTAAACTTGTCGTTAACTCTACTTGGCCCTGAGGCAAACATTTGGCATCGACAATTTTTACACCAGCACGATAAAGTTTGTTTGGAACATTGCGCCGTAGATTCTTCCAAAGCTCATTCCACTGAAAAACATTAAAGTTCATTGGTATGGCCCAAGCCTTTTTTCCATAGGGTTCATGGGATGGCGCTTTGCCTACAAGTGGCATTTTATTGATTTGGAAAAGGGCAAAATCATCTTTGATTAATCTGTCAGTCTTTATTTGTTCCATCAAAGAAGATGTAGTGCCAATGCCACCACCTCTTCCTACAAGGGTTTTGCTGGATCGTTCAAAAACGGTAACCTCATGGCCTTCCTTATGCAACAGAATAGCTGCAGAGCATCCAGCAATTGAGCCGCCTACAATTCCAATTTTCATGGTCGTTTTTTTGATCTTCCCTAAAGTAGTCAATCCGTTACAGAACATCAAATAGATGTTCATTAAATTGAACCTATTTACAGAGGGATTGGGTCAATAATGAAAAGAGGGTAGCCCATGTTCTTTAAAGCAATTAAAAATTAGCAATCTGTTAAATGCACACCCACGGCAAGACCACCTTTGCTCGTTTCTTTGTATTTGGTATTCATGTCCTTGGCTGTTTCCCACATAGTAGCGACCACCTTATCCAACGGTACTTTGGCACTTTCAGGGTCAGAGTCCAAAGCCAATTCGGCCGCATTAATGGCCTTTATAGCTCCCATGGCATTACGTTCTATGCAGGGTACTTGCACGAGTCCACCAATAGGATCACAGGTTAATCCCAAATGATGTTCCATAGCAATTTCGGCAGCCATTAAAACCTGCTCGGGTGAGCCGCCCAATAATTCGCAAAGTGCGCCGGCAGCCATAGCGGATGATACACCAATTTCAGCCTGACAGCCACCCATAGCGGCACTAATGGTCGCGCCTTTTTTAAAGATGCTGCCAATTTCGCCGGCCACTAATAAAAACTGCTTGATGTCCTCGAAATTGCCGTCGTGATTTTCAATCACCAAGTAGTACATCAAAACAGCTGGAATAACACCTGCACTACCATTGGTAGGGGCAGTAACCACACGGCCAAGAGAAGCATTTACTTCATTTACTGCCAAAGCAAAACAGCTTACCCACTTTATAATTTGCCTAAATTTAACTTCGGTGTTTCTTATGGTGTAAATCCATTCTACGGGATTGTTGTAGGTAGTATCGCTAATTAAATTATTGTGGATATTATTGGCGCGACGTTTTACGTTTAAACCTCCTGGAAGTATCCCTTCGGTATGACACCCCAAATACATACTTTCCAGCATGGTATTCCATATACGGTTGAGTTCAGAATCAATATTCTGTTCGGAACGAATGGATTTTTCATTTTCCAAAACCACTTGTGAAACCGATTTGTTCAACTGATTACAATATTTTAACAAGTCATTGCCTGTAGCAATGGGATAAGGGAAGGTGCAATTAAAAATAATTTTGTTGGCTTTTGCCGTTTTTCGTTCTTCCTGAACTACAAAACCGCCTCCAATGGAATAATAGGTTGCATGGGATTTACGTCCATTAATAGTAGCCGAAAATCGTATGCCATTGGCATGGAAAGGCAAGAATTTTTTATTAAAAACAATTTGTGTTTGGGGGTTGAATTCCAGTTGACGTTCCTGATTAAAATTTATGGTACAGGTATTTTTTATATCAGAAATGATTTGGGAAATGTTTTCGGTTGGCATAGTTTCTGGATCAGTACCACTCAATCCTAGCATTACGGCATAATCGGTAGCATGGCCTTTTCCTGTAAGTGACAATGAACCATATAGATTCACACTAATGTTTTCAGCCTTATCAAATTTTTGGGATGCTTTCAACTCTTTGATCCAAAGTTCGGCAGCACGCCAAGGCCCCAAGGTGTGGGAACTTGATGGTCCTACACCAATCTTTAACATATCGAATACCGAAATACATTCCATACAACTATATCGTTTTAGTTGGGCAAATATATGGTGTTTTTGTTTCTCATAAACAGTCAAAATAGAAAGTTTTGGTTCATTAATATATTATTGAGTTATTAGGATATACAGTCTTGTCATTAAAGGCTAAGTACAGTTGTTAGTTTAGTTGTTGTAGATAAGATATAGATAACAAATGACATATTACATATTAAGACTGCCTACTATATATGACACTGTGTCAGTTTGTTTCCATTGGCATAATGATTGACTTATACAAATCGAAATTAAATAGAACATTCAACACTATAAAAAGTATAACATATTATGAGTAAAATTATTGGAATAGATTTAGGAACAACCAACTCATGCGTTTCCGTAATGGAAGGGAATGATCCCGTTGTGATTCCAAATGCCGAAGGAAAGCGTACTACACCTTCTGTGATTGCATTTGTTGAGGGTGGAGAAATAAAAGTTGGTGATCCAGCTAAGAGACAGGCAGTAACAAATCCTACTAAAACCGTTTATTCTATTAAACGTTTTATGGGTAATAAATATTCTGAGTCTAAAAACGAAGCAGAGCGTGTGCCTTACAAAGTAGTAAAGGGTGATAACGATACGCCTAGAGTTGATATTGATGGACGTTTATATACGCCACAGGAATTATCGGCAATGATTCTTCAAAAAATGAAGAAAACAGCAGAAGATTACTTGGGTCAAGATGTAACAAGAGCGGTAATTACGGTACCAGCTTATTTTAACGATTCTCAACGTCAAGCTACTAAAGAAGCAGGTGAGATTGCAGGATTAAAAGTAGAGCGTATCATTAATGAGCCTACTGCTGCTGCATTGGCTTATGGTTTAGATAAGAAAGGAACAGATCAAAAAATAGTGGTATTTGATTTTGGTGGTGGTACACATGATGTGTCTATCCTTGAGTTGGGTGATGGCGTTTTTGAAGTATTGTCTACCGATGGAGATACCCATTTAGGCGGTGACGATGTCGATGAAAAAATCATCAATTGGTTAGCTGATGAGTTTAAAGCTGAAGAAAGTATGGATTTAAGACAGGATCCTATGTCACTTCAACGTTTAAAAGAGGCTGCCGAAAAAGCGAAGATTGAATTGTCATCTTCAACCCAAACAGAAATCAACCTACCTTATATCACGGCTACTGCCAGTGGACCAAAACACTTGGTAAGAACCTTAACACGTTCTAAATTTGAACAATTAATCGATGATTTAGTAAAGCGTACCATAGCACCATGTGAGTCTGCATTAAAAGCAGCTGGTTTGAGCAAAAGTGATATTGATGAGGTAATTTTAGTAGGTGGTTCTACTCGTATTCCTGCAGTACAAGCTGCTGTAGAGAAATTCTTTGGTAAAGCACCAAGTAAAGGTGTTAACCCAGATGAGGTAGTATCATTAGGAGCTGGTATACAAGGAGGTGTGTTAACAGGAGATGTAAAGGATGTATTGTTATTAGATGTTACGCCTTTATCTCTTGGTATCGAAACTATGGGTAATGTATTTACCAAATTAATAGAGGCAAACACGACTATTCCTACCAAGAAATCACAGGTTTTCTCTACAGCTGCTGATAATCAACCTTCTGTAGAAATCCATGTATTACAAGGGGAACGAGCTATGGCGGCTGATAACAAAACTATCGGACGTTTTCACTTAGATGGTATTCCTCCAGCAAGACGTGGTACACCACAAATTGAAGTAACTTTCGATATTGATGCCAATGGTATCATTAAGGTGTCTGCTGAAGATAAAGCGACTGGTAAGAAACAGGATATTAGAATTGAAGCGTCTTCAGGATTGACAGAAGAAGAAATCCAAAAGATGAAAGCTGATGCAGAAGCTAATGCTGAAGCCGATAAAGCTGCTGCTGAAAAAGCACAGAAATTGAATGAAGCCGATTCTATGATTTTCCAAACAGAAAAGCAATTGGAGGAGTTTGGTGATAAATTATCAGATGATAAGAAAAAGCCAATACAAGACGCATTGGAAGAATTGAAAAAGGCTTACGAATCTAAGGATATTGCTGTAATTGAACCTGCTTTAGAGAAAATCAACGAAGCCTGGAAACATGCTTCAGAAGAGATGTATAAAGCACAAGCCGAAGCACAGCAACAAGGTGGAGCCGAAGCACAACCAGGACCAGATGCAAGTTCTAATGGACAAACAGAAGGTAGTGATGTTGAAGACGTTGACTTCGAAGAAGTGAAATAATAATTGTCATGCTGAATTCATTTCAGTATCTTATCGATATATAACGCAACTAGAAATAGTTGCGTTTTTTATGTTAAATAAGATACTTTTGAAGAATCAAAATAAAATAAATTTGTTTTCAGATAAATTAAAATCTACTTATCAACCCAAACGTTTGGCGGTAAAACTCAATGCCAAAGGCGAACAGTTTGTGTTAAAGGGACATCCGTGGGTCTTTTCAAACAGTATTATTAAAATTAATCATGAAGCCAAAACAGGTGATTTGGCTGTTGTTTTCAGTAAAGGCAAGAATAAGGTCATTGGTTTGGGACTCTATGATGCCAATTCTCCCATTCTTATTAAAATGATCCATAACGGTATTGAAAAGGAAGAAATCAATGCAGCCTTTTTTCAAAAGAAAATAAATGAAGCTTTTCAAATAAGGCAACCACTTTTAAAAACCAACACCAATAGTTACCGTTTGTTGTTTGGGGAGAATGATGGTTTCCCTGGACTAATAGCCGATGTTTATGCTTCGGTTTTGGTTATAAAATTATATTCTGAAATCTGGCTCCCTTATTTAGAGACTATTTTACCAAGCTTACAACAAACAGCTAATGCAAAAACTGTTGTTGTTCGATTGAGTAGGAGTTTAGAGCAATCAAAATCACATCAATTAAAAAACGGAGAAGTAGTTTATGGAATTCTTGATGATGAAGTTGTTGGATTTGTAGAGCATGGTGTCAAGTTTTCAGCAAATGTAATTAAAGGTCATAAAACAGGTTATTTTTTAGACCATCGTGCCAATAGAAAGCAAGTAGGTGAATGGAGTAAGGAAAAAACTGTATTAGATGTGTTTTCATATGCTGGTGGATTTTCGGTACATGCCTTATATAATGGAGCTAAAGAGGTAACGAGTTTGGATATTAGTCACCAAGCTCTTGAAATTGCTGTTCAGAATGGTAAATTAAATTCGTATCTGGGCTTACATAAAACCATTGCAGGCGATGCATTTACAGAGTTAAATAATCTCATAAAAGCAAAAACCACTTTTGACATTGTGGTTATTGATCCGCCAAGTTTTGCCAAACAAGCTAGTGAAATAGCTATGGCTAAGAAAAAGTATGCCCAATTAGCTGCTTTAGGAGAAAAATTAACGGCTAAAAACGGATTGCTTGTTTTGGCCTCCTGTTCCTCTCGGGTGATGGCACAGGCTTTTTTTGATATTAATAGTCAAACATTGACAATGCAACACCGTAATTTTATAACCATATTAAAAACAGATCATGATATAGATCACCCTATCTCGTTTCCTGAAGGGGCATACTTAAAATGTGGTTACTATCGTTTTGTAGATTAATTTTTACTATGCACGCATAATATTTTATTATATTTGTTAAAATCTATCCTTCATGGAAACCAAACTCACAGAACTTCTTAATATAAAATACCCTATCATACAAGCTCCTATGTTTTTGGTGTCAAATGTAGGCATGGTTAAAGAGGCTATGCATTGTGGTATAGCTGGCTGTATACCCGCATTAAACTATAGAACTTTAGATGAACTTAGAATAGCGGCTAAGGAGTTAAAATCAGCCAAAACAGAAGGAGGTTCATTTGGATTTAACTTAATTGTTAATAAATCTAATATAAAGTATAAGAGTCAATTGGAGGTGCTATGTGAAGAAGGTTGTGACTTTATAATAACCTCTTTAGGAAGCCCAGAAGAAACCATAAATCAGGCCCATAAGTATGGGATTAAGGTGTTTTGTGATGTAGTGGACTTAAAATATGCACAAAAAGTGGAGGCATTGGGAGCCGATGCTATTATTGCAGTAAATAGTGAAGCAGGTGGCCACAGAGGGAGTTTATCTCCGGACATTCTTATAAAAAAATTAAAATTGCATTGTAACATTCCCATCATTTCAGCTGGAGGTGTTGGGTGCAAAGCAGATATTGATAAAATGTTGATGTATGGTGCATCAGGTGTTTCAGTGGGTAGTCCGTTTATTGCTTCGGTAGAAGCCAGTGTCACAGAGGAATACAAGCAGGCCTGTGTGGATTATGGAGCAAATGACATCGTTGTAACCGAGCGTATTTCAGGTACACCATGCACGGTAATAAATACACCATATGTTCAAAAAATAGGTACTAAATCTACATGGTTGGAAAAACTTCTCAATAAAAACAGAAAGCTTAAAAAGTGGGTTAAAATGATTCGTTTTTCAATTGGCATGAATGCTACAAAGAATGCTGCTACTAAGGCCACATATAAAACTGTATGGGTTGCAGGACCTAGTATTGAATATACCCATGCCATTCTTCCTGTAAAGGATATTGTTAAAAAACTGATTGCTTAACTTTAGTTTTAAAAATATTTCAGTAAACGGATGAAGATAACAAGCGTAGATCAACTTAGGGCGTTGTATGGTTTTCCCAGTGGAAGGTCCAAGGATAAGGTATTGAGCAAATTAGAAAAGCACAGTATTAGTTTTATTGAAAATGCTCCTTTTTTGGTCCTATCTTCAAATAATGCTCAAGGAAAATTAGATGCCTCACCTAGAGGAGGCCAATCAGGGTTTGTTAAGGTAATAGATGATTATCAAATTATTATTCCAGATGCTAAAGGCAACAATAGATTGGATAGTTTGATGAATATTATTGAAACAGGCTATATTGGACTATTGTTTTTTATACCTGGTGTAGATGAGACTTTGAGAGTTAATGGTAAAGCTTACATATCAACTGATACTGCCTTTTTGGAATTGTTTACATCAGAAATTCATACACCCAAAACCTGTATTGTCGTAAATGTCGAAGCCGTCTTTTTGCATTGCGCCAAGGCTTTTATGCGTTCTGGGTTGTGGGATTTAAACACCCAAATAGACAGAAACTGTTTTCCAACCATGGGGCAAATGCTTAAAGACCAACTACAAACTGATGGTATTCCCGAAACAAGAGATGAAATGGTTAAACGCTATATGAAGGACCTGTAGGTTTTTTATTCTTCCTTTTAGATTTTCTTTATCTAACATATTTATAATTGTATTAATCCTTACTGTTTATCGATAATATTCACTTTTTATCGTTTTGTCTAATAAAAACTTGTAAAGATTAAACAAAAATATTATGTTTGATAAAAATTTAAAAACATTAAACAAAACATCATGGAAACAAGACATTTTAAGCTAGTCCCCTCAAATCTCTTTATGAAATTACCTGTATTAATCATAGCTTTATTATTACTAACTTTTTCTTGTAGTAATGAAGATGTAGATACTATAGACATCAATTCTCAAGAGCCTAACATAGTAGAGGTATTAGATTCTTATAATAGAACGTCATCAAATTCAAAAGGTTCATTAAATAAAGATTACGATTCTGAACCTACATTTGAAATTCTTAGTGTTGCTTTGGCAAAAACGAAATTAGCTAGTACGGTATCAAAAAACAGATTAACAGTTTTTGCGCCAACAGATAAGGCTTTTGAAGCTATTGGTCTTAATAAGAAAAATATAGCAGATGTACCAGGCATTGTAGACGTATTGTTATATCATGTTGTTGGACAGGTGGTGTATAGTTCCGAGCTTGTTTCTGGTCCAGTACCGACCGTACAAGGTACTGATGTTATTGTAAATGTCGATGGAGATAATGTATTAGTAAACAATTCTATTGTGACCATTGCAGATATTAAGGCTAGAAACGGGGTTATACATGTCATTGATGATGTATTGACAATACCATCATTAAATATAGTTGAATTGGCTTTGAGCCAAGACCCAGAGTTTTCAATTTTGGTTGATGCTGTTACTAAAGCAGGACTAGGTGATGCTTTAGCAACAGGAGGTCCGTTTACAGTTTTTGCACCTACAAATCAGGCGTTCATAGATTTATTGGAAGCAACTCCCTTTGCAAGTTTGGATGATATACCGGTAGATTTATTAACACAGATACTGTTATATCATGTCGTTGATAGTTATGTGTTCAGTAACCAATTAACCAATGGCTTTGTACCAACATTAAACGGAGCAGCTGTACAAGTAAATTTAGACAACGCCCCAATGGTTTATATAAATGATTCCATGGTAGCATTGGCTAATGTACAAGCTACAAATGGTGTAGTACATGCTATTGATAAGGTATTAATGCCACCTACATTAAATTTAGTTGAAATGGCAAGTAGTTTTGCACCTGAGTTTTCTTTATTATTGGAAGCAGCCACTACAGCAGGTTTGGCCGATGTTTTGAGTGGAGCGGGACCTTACGAACAACTAACTGTATTTGCCCCAACCAATGCCGCTTTCATGGAGCTATTGGGTGAAAACGATATTGAAGCAGCTAAAGCAGTAATTAATGGTTTAGATACTACAACACTAACTAATATATTATTGTATCATGTGGTTGAAGGACGTGTGTATTCAAGTGATTTGTCCAGTGGTGCAGTTACGACCTTAAATGGAGATTTTGATTTAGATTTAAGTAGTTTAAAAATTAATGATAGTGCCATGCTAATACCCAGTTTATTAAATGTACAGGCTACTAATGGTGTCATACATGTAATAGATGCTGTATTAGTACCATAAATTATATATAATGAAAAAGAAAAAGTTTGGTTGATTTAGTTTGTTTGGTTTGTTAGTTAAGGGTATGGTTTTTTTAAACCATACCCTTTAATTTTTTTTTGTAAAATTTATTCAGTATAAACCGTGTTTTCCTGCTCATTAACCCTAATGAAAGTAGTCCGTTTAGTAAGTTCCTTCAATCGGGCAGCCCCAACATAGGTACAGGTACTTCTTAAGCCTCCCAAAATGTCTTGAAGGGTTAATTCCACTTCGCCCTTATAAGGCACTTCCACAGTTTTTCCTTCACTTGCTCTATAGTCTGCAATACCACCAATATGCTTTTCCATAGCGGTAGTGGAACTCATCCCGTAAAATTTTCTGAATTGTTTGCCGTCACGTTCAACAATTTCACCTCCACTTTCTTCATGCCCCGACAGCATGCCACCTAGCATCACAAAATCGGCCCCCGCACCAAAGGCTTTAGCAATATCACCAGGTATAGAACAACCACCATCACTAATAATTTGTCCTCCCAATCCATGTGCAGCATCAGAACATTCAATAATTGCTGATAACTGTGGGTAACCAACACCTGTTTTTACTCTTGTTGTACAAACAGAACCAGGACCTATGCCAACTTTTACAATATCAGCCCCAGAAATTAGGAGTTGTTCAACCATTTCCCCAGTAACAACATTTCCTGCAATAATTACTTTATCGGGATATTGATCTCGGGTTTGTTTTACAAACTCAGCAAAGTATTCTGAATACCCATTAGCAACATCAATACATATAAATTTAAGTGATGGATTATTCTGAAAAATGAATTTCAATTTTTCAGAATCCTGTTTGCCAATACCTGTACTAACGGCGATATGGTTATAATATTCATGAGGAATATCTGTTAAAAACGCTTTCCAATCACTCAAAGAATAGTGTTTATGGATGGCTGTAAACAGTTTTTTTTCAGCAAGCACCTTCGCCATGTTAAAGGTTCCAACGGTGTCCATGTTAGCAGCCATAATGGGAATACCTTTCCACAGCAGTGGACTATGTAAAAACTTAAATTCCCGCTCTAATGTAACTTGCGATCTACTTTTTATTGTGGAACGCTTTGGACGAATCATAACATCTTTAAAACCTAACTTAATATCGTATTCAATGCGCATATTAAAAACCAAATTTATTTACATATAAATTTAGCTGTTTAGCAGGAAAATAGAAAATATTTTAAAGCTTATAATAGTAGATCTGGATCTATTGTACAGCAATCATGCTAATTTCAACATTAACATCTTTAGGTAAGCGTGCTACTTGAACTGTTTCCCTTGCTGGAGCGGTAGTATCATCAAAATAACTGCCATAGGCTTCGTTTATAAGTGAAAAATCGTCCATGCTACTTATAAAAATAGTTGACTTAATAACATTGTCGAATGTCATATTTGCAGTTGCCAATACGGCTTTCAAGTTTTGCATTACTTGGTGGGTCTCCGTTTTTATGTCCTCTAAAATTAAATTTCCAGTTTCAGGATTAAAGGCAATTTGTCCAGAGGTATATAGGGTGTTTCCAACTAAAACAGCTTGATTGTAGGGACCTATTGGAACTGGAGCATTATGGGTATTTATTATTTTTTTCATATTATGATATAGTATTATAAGGCTATAAAGCGCGGTCGGGTTGTCTTCGTTTTTCGTATTTTAAATCTTTTAATAGACTGGACTTAATGCCTATGAAGAAATTCCAAGAACTTCTGGTACTAAAAGGCACCCAGCTAAAGCTCATGCGCCAGCTTAACAGATCACGAGTAAAATTCAACTGGGTAAAGGTAAAGCCTTGATTTTTTATATCATAACCTGAAGAAGCCTCAACCGACCATTTTTGAGATAGATCTACCTTACCTGAGAACATCAACGAGTGGGATGATATTTCGTTCTGTCTTCTGTTATTACTGTAGTTCACGGCATAAGCCAAACGTAGGCTCCAAGGAATCTTGTAATTATACAATTCACTGGGTTTTTCCTCTTCTTCATCTTCTTCTCTTGCACTGTCAATCTGTTGGTTGGAAAAATCCAAATTCTTTGGTAGTACGTCTTCTGGATTATTACTGGCTTCTTTATTTTTGTCCTTCTTATTGTCCTTGTTGGATAGCGAATAGCTTGCGGTTAGGTTGGCACTTGTTAATCGAAACAAGCTACCACCATTATCAATGTTAAATTTGTCTATTCTGTTATTATTGTTATCCAGAGCATAGGGATCTAGGGTTGCTCCAAAATTCAGGCTCATTTTGTTGTTGAACAATTGTGTGCCCCCATTAACCCTAACAGGGCTCCATTGCAATGAATCTCCTGCTAAATTATAAGAGGTAGAAAAGTTTAAATTGTTTAGAAGCTTTATTTTTTTTGGTTCGGTAGCTGTACTGTCCTTATCCCTTACCTTAGCTTCTAAATTGTTGGCAATAGAAATACCAACAGAACTTGAAAATGTTTTACCCGGTAGACCAAAAAGGCCTCCTTCAAACCGTGAAAACTGGTCTTCCAGTTCACCAACAGTTTGCCCGTTAGCATCAACAACCTCTACATTTTCATAATACTTATTAAAAGCTGGGTTAATATTATAACTAATGGATGGTCGCATAACGTGCCGTATGGCCTGTATTTTTTTATCCTCTCCAAAATCAAACATACCATAAATGGTTGTTCCTAAACTGGTACTAAAATTGTAGGTTCTAAAGGAGTCAAACCCTTTAATCTCTTCAGTAATGGTTTTTCCTTCATTTGAATCGTAATACTTATTAATGGTATTGAATGTCCATACTTCATTATAATTAGTACTAGCAGAAACACTAAAATACTTTAATAGTTTAAAGTTAGTGTTTAAGGGTATATTGTGTTGAAATCCTGACCTGGCATCCTCAAACATTTCTTTTTTAAAGAAGAGTGAATCCGTGGTTTGAATTCTGTTCTCGCCCCTAACACTATACTGAAGATTGATATTTTGAATAATTCCTTTTTTTGAACCCGATTTTGGAGCTAGCGGATAAATTCTGCCAACACTACCTTGAAATGTAGGTAGGGTCATGTTTATCTGTTCGGTATTAGTGTTTTGTGAGTGAGTTGCCGTTAGACTAAAATTTACCGAAGGTTCTCCTTGAAATGTTTTGGAATAAGATACCGAAGAGGCTAGCGTATTATTTAAAAAATTACCGGTATTGATTTGGTTGAGCGAGTTTCTATAATAGTTACTACTTCCCAAATTTACAGATGCTGAAAAGCGCGAGCTAGGACTAGCCTTTGAATCTTGACTGTGGGACCATCTTAAGTTGTATATAGTATTTTTTGCATAATCAGGAAAACCACGTTCACTAGTGATTAAGTTTTCATAACGAAAACTCAGATTACCTCTAAATTTATAACGTACCGCATAAGTGTTCTCGGCACGAAACCCATAGCTGCCATTGGTATAATAATCGCCATACACTGCCAGATCAAAATAATCGCTTATGGCAAAATAGTACCCCATATTTTGTAAAAAATAACCACGATCGTTTTGCTCGCCAAAACTTGGAAGAATAATACCTGAAGTTTGCTTTTCAGATTGCGGAAAAAAGCCAAATGGGACACCTATTGGGGTAGGGACATCATAAATAAACAAATTGGCGAGTCCAGTTACAATCTTTTTTTTTGGCACAACCTTACCTTTTCTGAGTAAAATATAATATTCGGGATCATCTAAGTCCTGTGCGGTGGTATACTTTGCATTTTTTATAAAATACACCGAATCGTTTACCCGTTTGGTGACTTCTGCAATAACTGTGCCTTCACCTTGTTCTGTTATAGAGCGATAAATTAGTGCTTTTTCTGTTTTGGTGTTAAATAAAATAGAATCTGGTTCAACCACATTGCCACCTTGGGTAAAAACAGGCCCCTGTATGTAGCCTTCAAGACTATCTTTAATCCCTTTGGCATAAACTTCATCCTTACCAAGATCTATGGTAATGCTTCCCGCTTTAATGTTCATGTCTCCATAGTCTATTTCAGCTTCATTGTACAGGTAAAGCTTTTGTTGTTTTTTGTTGAATGAGGTATAATCGGAAGCTCTATAAGTTACGATGTCCGTTAAAATTTCTTTTTTAGGTTTTATAGAGTCGTTTGTAATAGAATCCTGTTCCTTTTCAACTATGGTTTCAAAATTAATAATACTGTCTGTCTTTACAGTAACATTTTCTTTGTTAATCTCTTTTTTAGGATTGGTTACTTTTTGTTTTTTGGGAAACTCTTGAGCGAAGCCAAACATGTTAATAAACATGGTAAAACTTAAGGCAAAAAGTATTTTAAAGTTGTTTGTGTGCAACGCTTTTAATGTATTTTTGTAAAAGTATGGCTCGGTTTTTGAATTGCCAAAATTACATATATTTTTCTGTGATTTAATTGATATTCCTCGAAAAATTTAAATTTAAAATAATCAAGGAACCTAAGTCGTTAAACCTCATAGAAGCATCAATTTTTGTTCCATTTTGGTTAAATGTTACATAACCAGAGTTTAAAATTATAAATGCATACCCATGAAATCGATAAAGGGATTACATTTTGTGTTTATCATAATTATATTAACCTTTTGCTCAACTTTGTATGTTGCGGCACAACACAATACCGAAAAATTTGTTGTGGTATTGGATGCAGGACATGGTGGGCATGATCCAGGTAATTTAGGCAATGGCTTTAGAGAAAAGGATATTGCCTTAAGGACTGCATTAAAAGTAGGGGAGCAGCTGGAAAAAAATCCCAATATAAAGGTGGTATACACAAGAAATAAAGATGTTTTTATTGGATTAAAGGAAAGAGGAGCCATAGCGAACAAAGCTAGGGCAGATTTGTTTGTGTCCATTCATTGTAATTCACATGGGTCCAGTGCTCATGGCACTGAGACTTTTGTACTGGGACTAAAAAGTAACAAAACTAATTTTGATGTTGTCAAAAAAGAAAACTCCGTAATATTTTTAGAAGACGATTACGAAAAAAAATATGCCGGTTTCGATCCTAATTCCCCAGAGTCGGTTATGAGTATTTTGCTGAGTCAGGAAGAATATTTAGATCAGAGTATATTATTGGCTGGTTTGATTGAGAAAAATTTCTCCGGAAACTTAAAGCGTAAAAGTAGGGGGGTTAAACAAGCAGCTTTTGTTGTGCTGCATCAAACCGTAATGCCAAGTGTTTTGGTAGAATTAGGTTTTTTAACCTATAAAAGTGAAGGCACCTATTTAAATTCAAAAAAGGGGCAGTTGGATATGTCTCAAGCTATTGTTACTGCCATACTGGAATATAAAAATAGTATTGATGCTAATATCGATTATTATGGTGGAAATAATAGTATTACAAATACGGTTGATAAAGAAATTTCAAGTGATATAGTTTATAAAGTTCAAATTGCAGCCAGCTCTAATGCAATAGATACTAAACCTTATAATTTTAAAGGGTTGGATAATATAACCATGTTAAAAGAAGAAAAACTATATAAATATTTTTATGGACAAACTTCAAGTTACGAGGATGCCAAGGCGCTGGTAGAACAGGCTAATCGTAGTGGTTATCCATCAAGCTTTGTAGTGCCGTTTAAAGACGGTAAAAAAATTACCTTGGACGAAGCTTTAAAAACAAGTACTAATTAAATTCATTCTTTTCAAATTTATCTTAAATTTGTTTTTCTAAAAACAAATATTTTGAAGCTATCAAAAGAAGTTAAAACTGCCCTATTAGTTATTTCTGGAATCATCCTTCTTATTTATGGTTTTAATTATTTAAAAGGGGAAACCCTTTTTTCTAAAGAATCCAAATACTACACCGAGTTCGATTACAATGCCTTGAGTACTTCTTCCTTAGTTACCATTAAGGGAAATGCTGTTGGCAAGGTAAACGATATTACGTATGATTTTAAGACAGGGAAAACTAAGGTTTTTTTCACTGTTAATCCAGAATTAAAACTATCAAAGAACAGTAAGATAAGATTGTACGAAACAGGTATCATGGGAGGTAATGCCTTAGCCATTATTCAAGCGGATGACAATGAATTGGCTAAAAATGGCGATTATATTGAGTCAGAAATACAGCCAGGGCTTATATCAAGCCTAAAAAAGAATTTTTCAGGACTTAGTACAAATTTGGATAGCACGTTGCGGTCTGCCGATACTTTGCTGGTTAGTTTAAACACATTGATTACGGATGAATCACAAAACGGACTTAATGCAACTATAGCTGAATTAAACAGTACATTGCGTGCCGTTAAGAATTTAGCAATTTCTGCACAAGTTATGGTCAATAACAACGATGATAAATTAGAAAAGCTAATTGATAATTTCAATACTACAAGTGAAAATTTAGCCACTTTATCCAACGACATCAAAAATATTGAAATTAGTAAAACTGTTTCTGCATTAGATAAAATGTTAGCTTCTTTTAACCTTATTTTAGACGAGATGGAACAAGGTAAAGGCTCTATGGGTAAACTACTTAAAGATGAAGCGCTTTACAATAACCTTGAAGGTACAACTAAAGAGTTAGAGGAACTTTTAAGGGATATAAAGCTGCATCCTAAACGCTATTTTAGAATTTTGTCTAAAAAAGAAATTCCTTATAGCGGAGATAGCCAAACCAATTAAACTACACTATGGAATATTTGCCAAACATATGTTTTGCTGTTGTCCTTATTTTAGGAATTGGATATTTTACAAAAAATGTAAAAAAGTTAATCCGCAATATTAAATTAGGGCAAGATGTTGATGTTAGCGATAACAAACCCCAACGTTGGAAAAACATGTTAATGATTGCCCTAGGGCAAAGTAAAATGGTAAAGCGACCCATTGCAGGACTGCTACATATAATAGTTTATATTGGTTTTGTAATCATCAATATAGAGATTTTAGAAATCATTGTCGATGGCCTTTTGGGAACACATAGAATTGGTCTAAAGGTATTTCCCACTTTAATTTATGGTTTTTTAATTGGAACTTTTGAAGTACTGGCTGTTTTAGTATTTATTGCTGTTATTCTATTTTGGGTAAGACGAAATGTTATTAAACTTCAACGTTTTTGGAAAAGCGAAATGACCAGTTGGCCTAAGAGTGACGCCAATTATATTTTATATTTCGAGATGGTCCTTATGACACTGTTCTTGGTGATGAATGCTACCGATGTTGATTTTCAGGCTTTACAAACAGGAAATACTATTAGTCGGGATATAGCACCATGGTTTTCGGGATTATCAGAAAGCAATTTGCATTTTGTAGAGAGAACAGCTTGGTGGTTCCATATTTTAGGTATTTTGGTATTTTTAAACTATTTATACTTTTCAAAGCATTTACATATCTTATTGGCCTTTCCAAACACATTCTATGCAAAGCTAACACCTAAGGGGCAATTCAATAATCTTGAGGCCGTTACAAAAGAAGTTAAATTGATGATGGATCCTAATGTTGATCCTTTTGCAGCGTCTGCCGAAGGAACAGAAGCAGATATACCCGCCAAATTTGGAGCCAGTGATGTACAGGATTTAAATTGGGTGCAACTGCTTAATGCTTATACCTGTACCGAATGTGGCCGCTGTACGAGCGAATGTCCTGCGAACCAAACAGGTAAAAAATTGTCACCGAGAAAAATAATGATGGATACTAGGGACCGTCTGGAGGAAGTCGGTAAAAACATCGATGCTAATAAAGGAATTTTTAGAGAAGATGACAAACAGTTATTAGACGATTATATTTCCCGTGAAGAGTTATGGGCTTGCACCACATGTAGCGCCTGTGTAGAGGCTTGTCCAGTTAGCATAGACCCTTTATCCATTATTTTGGACATGCGCCGCTATTTGGTTATGGAGCAAAGTGCAGCTCCATTAGAATTAAACAATATGATGACCAATATGGAAAATAACGGTGCGCCATGGCCATATAATCAAATGGATCGATTAAACTGGAAAAACGAATAAACTAAACAGGATGAACGAAGGACTAAAAGTACCAACAATGGCAGAATTTATAGCTCAGGGAAAGCAGCCTGAAGTCTTGTTTTGGGTGGGTTGTGCTGGAAGTTTCGATGATAGGGCAAAAAAAATAACCAAAGCATTTGTCAAATTATTGAATAAAGCCAATGTTGAATTTGCCGTTTTGGGAACTGAGGAAAGTTGTACCGGAGACCCTGCCAAACGGGCTGGAAATGAGTTTTTGTTCCAAATGCAGGCAGTAACCAATATAGAGGTTCTGAATGCTTACGAAATAAAAAAAATTGTAACTGCTTGTCCACATTGCTTTAATACAATTAAAAATGAATATCCTGGGTTAGGTGGGAATTATGAAGTTATGCACCACACCCAGTTTTTAAAAGCCTTATTGGAAGAAGGTCGTTTAAGTATAGAAGGTGGTCAATTTAAAGGCAAGCGCATTACGTTCCATGACCCTTGTTATCTAGGGCGTGCCAATAATGTATATGAAGCACCACGCAATTTAATACAGAAATTAGAAGCTGAGTTGGTTGAGATGAAGAATTGCAGACAAAATGGTTTGTGTTGCGGGGCAGGAGGGGCGCAAATGTTTAAGGAATCAGAAAAAGGCCATAAAGATGTTAATATAGAACGTACAGAACAGGCTTTGGATACAAAGCCTCAAATTATAGCTGCTGGCTGTCCGTTTTGTAATACTATGATGACCGATGGTGTTAAGGCTAAAGAGAAGGAAAGCGATATTTCGGTTATGGATATTGCAGAACTTATTGCTAGCGCACAGGATTTGTGAGTTTAAAAAGCAGTGTTTGGTCCCCAGTTTACATAATAGCTAGACTTGATATATGTAAAAGCAAAGAAAAATCAAGAAGAGGCAACAGCCTTTATAAAGAAGAAAACTAATAACGATTAACTCAATTACCAATAACTTAAATGTTAGTAGATTTCAATACATTACCAGAAGAATCCCGAGTTTGGATATACCAAGCAAATCGTTCATTTACAGAACAGGAAACAGAAGAAATCAAACTTAAATTAAATACTTTTATAAATAATTGGACAGCGCATGGTAGTGATCTTCAATCTGGATATCTAATTAAATATAAGCGTTTTATAGTTATAGGTTTAAATCAAAACTTAAATAAAGCTACTGGCTGTTCTATTGACGCTTCTGTACATTTTATTCAGCATTTAGAAAAAGAATATAATGTGGATTTAATGGATAAAATGAATGTGTCTTACAAGCAAGGAGAATTTATTGCCTACAAACCATTGGCAGATTTTAAAAAAATGGCAAAGGACAAAGCGGTTTCAAAAAATACCATTGTATTTAACAATTTGGTCACTAACATAGCAGAATTTAGAGACAATTGGGAAGTCCCTGCCATTGAGAGTTGGCATAGTCGGTTTCTTAAATAGATTGTTT
This sequence comes from Aestuariivivens marinum, assembly GCF_022662175.1. Classification (GTDB taxonomy): domain Bacteria; phylum Bacteroidota; class Bacteroidia; order Flavobacteriales; family Flavobacteriaceae; genus Aestuariivivens; species Aestuariivivens marinum. The sequence goes on from NZ_JAKMCR010000003.1 coordinate 155,455, forward strand.
TGGTTTGTAACCTTTAGTTGTTAAAGGATAAAATGATATTATGGAAAAATGGCATTTTAAAGCAAAAAACAATCCTAAAGAGATTAGTAAGAAAATAGAATCTGCACTTGAATTGATTAAAGGATTAGTTTTTAAAATGAATTATGATAAAAATAATTCAATAACATTTAGGGTGCGTAAAAGGATACTATATCCATGGTATTTGTTCTTTTTAAATAGTATTGTTGTAAATGGAAAATTATTAAAAACGAAAAGGGAGAATGAAACTCTAGTTGAAGTTTCTTTTAATCAACACTTTTTGTGGAAATTAGTAATATTTACGGATATATTTGTAGGTTTTGGTATTCTAATCATATTAATCTTACAAGAAGATTTTAATGTTTTTATGTCTATTTTTGGAACACTATTTTTTGCAGTTGGTGTTCTATTATGGATAAGTATTCAGAAAAAGCGTGAAAGAAATATTCAAGAGTATAAGACATTATTTTCTGAAATATTAAAAATCTAAAAAAGCAGCAAAACCTGTCAATAAGAAAGCATAACTGTAATAAAGTGAATTTGTCTTTGCACAGCTAGACTAATTAAATAGCTATGGTAAATGATAGGCCGAAATGTTTTCTAAATGAATACATAACTAAATTTTATATATAACCTAATGGTTATCAACTTTTCAATGTTTTACTCTAAAAATTAATCGATTATTAAAAATTAAAATCTAGAGTTATTATAAGTCTAAAAAACTTTCATAAGTTAAATAGAATGCCCAATTTTATGGCTTGCAAAAAATAAATAGTGCATTATGGCCAGTGAGATTTTTTTATTGAATATTTCGGGACAGGATAAACCCGGATTAACATCAAGTTTAACAGGTGTTTTAGCCGAATACGATGCTAAAGTATTAGATATAGGACAGGCCAACATCCATGAAACACTTTCTTTGGGTATTTTATTTAAGATCGAATCTGGAAAAAAATCGGCTGCTGTTTTAAAAGACTTGCTTTTTAAGGCCTATGAACTTGGTATTAAAGCTAAGTTCACACCCATTTCGTTAGGCGATTATGAGCATTGGGTAAGTTTGCAAGGCAAGAACCGTTATATTGTTACCATTTTAGGAGAACGCTTGGCAGCTGAGCAAATTTCTAAAGTTACAAAGGTTATTTCAGAAAAAAATCTAAACATCGATTCTATTAAACGGCTTACGGGGCGTTTGTCATTGGTTAAGGAAGAGGAATACCCTAGAGCCTCAATTCAGTTATCTATCAGGGGTCAAATTGCTGATAAAGCAGAGTTTACCGAAAAATTCATGCAAATTTCACATGATCTAGATGTAGATATAGCCTTTCAAGAAGATAACATTTACAGGCGTAATAGGCGCTTGGTTTGCTTTGATATGGATTCTACTTTGATACAAACCGAAGTGATTGACGAACTGGCGGAACTTGCTGGTGTTGGTGAGGAGGTAAAATCTATTACAGAATTGGCCATGCAAGGTGAAATTGATTTTAACGAAAGCTTTATTAGGCGTATGAGCCTTTTAAAAGGCTTGAGCGAAGACGTACTTCACGACGTGGCCATTAACCTTCCAATAACTAAAGGTGCAAAACGACTTATAGACACTTTAAAATCCTACGGATTTAAAACTGCTATTTTATCTGGTGGTTTCACCTATTTTGGCCATTATCTACAAAAAGAATTTGGGATAGACTATGTTTATGCCAATAAATTGGAGATAAAAGATGGTGTTTTAACGGGTAATTACCTGGGTGATATTGTAAATGGTGAAAAAAAGGCAGAATACCTTAAGGAAATAGCCAATAAAGAAGGCATTCATATCAATCAAACTATTGCGGTAGGCGATGGCGCTAACGATTTGCCTATGTTAAACCTTGCTGGTTTGGGTATTGCGTTTCATGCTAAGCCTAAAGTAAAAAATAATGCACAAAGCTCTATTTCTAGTATAGGATTAGATGGTGTATTATATCTATTAGGATATCATGACAGGCACATTGATTTATTACATTAGTTATGGCTATCCTTGGTTAATCATTTCTTTATAATTCTATCTTAAAGTCTTTTTATCTTCCTTGTAAAAATAGTATTTTGGCATGGTTATTAGTATTTGTTATCTAAATACTACAAAACATATTACTTATGCGCCATTTCTTTTTATTATATGTGTTTTTTTGCTTATCAAATCTCACTTATAGTCAGGATAAACAAAGTCCTCTTATAACTGATGATACCATTGCTCAACAGAAGTGGGTAGACAGTATATATGATTCATTGTCCTTAAGGGAGAAAATTGGCCAACTGTATATGATTATGGTTTTTTCCAATCAAGATGAAAAAACAAAACTCGATAATATAAAGCTAATACGTGATCATAAATTAGGAGGAGTTATCTATTCGTTAGGAGGTCCGGTAAGGCAAGCCAAACTTAACAATTCCCTTCAAGCGATATCGAAGGTGCCATTACTTGTTGGTATTGATGCCGAATGGGGTTTGGGTATGCGTTTGGATTCCACATATTCTTTTCCTTGGAATATGACATTAGGAGCCATACGAGATAACGCACTTATTCAGCGTACTGGAAAACTTATTGGGGAGCATTGTAAAAGAATGGGCATACATTTTAATTTTGCTCCTGTAACAGACATCAACACCAATCCAAAAAACCCCATAATAGGAAACCGCTCGTTTGGTGAAAACCGCGATAATGTTACCGAAAAAGCTTTGGCGTTTATGAAAGGTATGCAGGGGGTAGGTGTTTTGGCTAATGCAAAGCATTTTCCGGGGCATGGTGACACCGATCAAGATTCCCATAAAACCTTACCAACAGTAGGGTTTAGTGAAAAGCGCATTGATTCTGTTGAATTGTATCCTTATAAAAAACTTATCAGGGAAGGGCTCTCAAGTGTGATGGTAGCGCATTTAAATGTACCGAGCTTGGAATCGCGCTTGGGTTATCCGTCATCATTGTCTAAGTATATTGTTACTGATATTTTAAAGCAACGCTTGGGGTTTAACGGACTTATTTTTACCGATGCTTTGAATATGAGGGGTGTGGCAGATATGGTTCAGCCTAGTGTCGATGGTAATACCTCAAGTACATTTTTAACTAGTGGAACTATAGACCTTGAAGCTTTTAAAGCTGGTAATGATGTTTTGCTCATTTCAGAGGATGTGTCTGCAGGGATTTCAAAAATTGCTGAGGCCTACAAAACAGGAGAAATTACAGAAGCACGTTTGGCCCATTCGGTCAAAAAGGTACTTCGTGCTAAATACAAAGTAGGGCTGCACGATTACCAACCGGTTGGTTTACACAACCTGTTAAATGATTTAAATAGGATTGAAGACAACCTGTTATATGAAGAACTAATGGAAAACGCCATAACAGTTGTCAAGAATGACAAAGATTTAATTCCTTTTCAAAAGCTGGAAACAAAGTCATTAGCTTATGTTGAACTAGGAGATGATAGTGGTACTCCATTTTTTGAGGGACTTAAAAAATACACCAAAATCCATAAGATAGAAGCTGATGGTTTTAGTGATTTAACTAATAAATTACAGGCCTATAATACAGTAATAATCGGCTTTCATCGTTCTAACGACAGTCCATGGAAAGCTTATAAGTTTAGTGAAGAAGAACAGCGTTGGATAAGCCAAATATCAAAAACCCATAATGTGGTTCTTGATATTTTTGTAAAGCCTTATGCGTTAATGGATTTAGAAAATATCGATGATATAGAGAGTATCGTAATAAGCTATCAAAACAGTGTTGTCGCTCAGGAAAAATCTGCACAATTATTATTTGGTGCCATTCCTTCAAAAGGTGTTTTGCCTGTTTCTATAAGCAATCATTTTAAGGCAGGAGATGGAATTTTTAACAATTCAATCGAGCGCTTAAGTTATGGATTGCCAGAACATGTAGGCATGAATTCTAAAAAGTTAAGCAGATTGGATTCTGTTGCAAAACTTGCAGTGAAAGAAAAAATGACCCCTGGTATTCAATTACTGGTTGCTAGAAAAGGCAAGGTTATTTACAATAAAAATTTCGGAAAGCATACCTATGAAGGAAAGGAAATAGTTCACTTCGATGATATTTATGATCTAGCTTCCTTGACCAAAATATTGGCGACACTGCCTCTTTTAATGGAGTTGGAAGAAGAAGGAATAGTTTCGTTAGATACAAAATTACCTGAAATTTTACCCGAATATAATAACTCCAATAAAGCGCAGATTACTTTAAAAAGCATGTTATCCCACTATGCTCAATTGCGTCCCTGGGAACCTTTTTATTATAAGACCTTAGATTCCATAACGAAAAAACCTAGTGAAACCTATTACAGAAGAAAAAAAAGTAAGGAGTTTAATATAGAAGTAGCAAAAGAACTGTATTTAAGGAGTGATTACGAAGATTCCATTCAAGATATTATTAAGGATTCTGACTTGCTTGATAGAAAACAGTATCGATATAGTGATTTTCCTTATTACATATTAAAGAAATTTATTGAGTACCATTACGACAGAAGATTGGATGAGTTAGCTCAAAATCATTTTTATGAATCATTAGGAGCCAATTATACTATGTACAATCCATATCATACAATTAGTAGTAAAAAAATTGTACCAACTGAGATCGATGATTATTATAGATATCAAAAAATACATGGTTATGTTCATGACATGGGAGCGGCTATGCAAAATGGAGTAGGTGGTCATGCAGGTGTTTTCAGTAATGCTAATGATGTGGCTAAAATTATGCAAATGTATTTACAAAAAGGGTTTTATGGTGGTAAACGCTATTTTAAACCAGAAACCATCAATAAGTTCAATACCTGTTATTATTGTGAAAATGATAACCGGCGGGGTGTTGGTTTTGATAAGCCTCAGTTAGAAGATGAAGGACCTACCTGTGGTTGTGTATCGATGACTAGTTTTGGCCATTCTGGCTTTACAGGCTCTTATACTTGGGCAGACCCAGATGAAGAAATTGTGTATGTGTTTTTAGCCAATAGAACCTATCCAAAAGCTGAAAACAATATATTGTTAAGAGAAAATATAAGAACCAAAATTCAGCGCTTAATTTATGAATCTATTGAAGACTAAAGCATTTTTAATTAAAAGGTAAAGTGTGAAAGTTGAATTATTTAATAGTTTTGGTCACCTATATCTTCTGCTGCTTAAAGTTTAAATATATAAACAGCTATGATTAATTTTTAATCATAAAACGGAATGATAATTTGGATGTTCCATTTGAAAAAAATATTAATATATGAAAATAGGAATCGTTTGTTATCCAACCTTTGGAGGAAGTGGAGTAGTGGCTACCGAACTGGGTTTAGAATTGTCTAAACGAGGTCATGAAATTCATTTTATTACCTACAACCAACCTGTAAGACTGGAATTGTTAAGTAATAATGTACATTATCATGAAGTGACGGTACCTGAGTATCCGTTATTCCATTATCAACCTTATGAGCTGGCTCTATCCAGTAAATTGGTAGACATGGTAAAACTTCATAAGATTGAAATTTTGCATGTACATTATGCCATTCCACATGCTTATGCAGCCTATATGGCAAAACAAATGCTTCAGGAGGAAGGTATTTATGTTCCTATTGTAACTACGCTTCATGGTACAGATATAACATTGGTAGGTAGTCATCCATTTTATAGGTCAGCTGTTACTTTCAGTATCAATAAATCAGATGCTGTTACGGCAGTTTCAAAAAGTTTAAAGGAAGACACACTTAGGTTATTCGACATAAAGAACGAAATTCATGTAGTGCCTAATTTCATTGATTTAGATAAGCACAATTTTAATTTTACCGATTGCCAGCGAAGTATGATGGCAAGTGAAGATGAAAAAATTATTACACATATTAGTAATTTAAGACCTGTTAAGCGGGTTCAGGATGTTATAAAAGTGTTTTATAACATTCAGCAGAATATGCCTGCAAAGTTAATGGTAATTGGTGAGGGACCGGAACGGGAAAGAATTGAGTACGACTGTCAAAAATTGGGTATACTTGATAAAGTTATTTTCTTTGGAAGAAGTAATGAAATTGATAAAATATTATGCTTTAGCGACTTATTCTTATTACCATCGGAAACTGAAAGTTTTGGATTGGCAGCTTTAGAGGCTATGGCCTCTGGGGTTCCTATTATTTCAAGTAATACTGGTGGTATACCTGAAGTGAATGTTCATGGTGTTTCTGGATATTTGAGTGATGTTGGTGATGTCGATGATATGACCAAAAATGCCTTGTACATTTTGAGTGATGCCAATCGATTAAAAACATTTAAGGAAAACGCTAGAAAAGAATCCTTAAAATTCGATTTACATGCCATTGTACCACAATACGAAACGATTTATGAGGACACTTTAGCGAAGTGTTTAGTTTTGTAAAATAACCTCATAAAAAAAACACCGTTTTGGTGTTTTTTTTATGAGGTATATCTTTAGAATTAGAATTGATAACGTAATCCAAGGGCGATATCAAAATCTAAATCATCATTAAAATTTCCAAATCCAATTTCTGGTCTAAAGTCAAGTGATATTAGTAAAGGAATATCAAAACTATATTCTATACCAATATCTCCAGCAGCAAAGAAAAAAGTTTCGCTATCACTAATGGGACCATTAGGAGTATTAACATTAACATCAAATGAAGCTAAACCACCCCCAGCACCTACATACCAGTTAAACGTACCATCAAGAGGAAATACCCATTGGTATAGTCCTGCAAGTTTAAATCCATCATAATTGTTACCATCACGCCACCCTAGATCAAACTCTAAACGGTTATTGTCTCCTAAAGCACGTTGGTATGAAACTTCAGCACCAAAACCATCACTGTCCCCAAGTCTTAACCCTAATGCATTGTCTGCAATAGCTTGAGCGTTCGACGTCACTGTAAATCCAATAAGTGCAATTGCTAATAAAAATACTTTCTTCATAAGTTTTAAAGTTTTTTGTTTTATTATTAATATACGATCAATTGTTAAAAATAGATCATTTTCAACATTGATGTACTTTTACAAAAATAACGCCAAAAATGTAATTAACTTTAACGGCAAATTAGATTTTAAACAATTTTTTTCAAATATGGGCTTAGCGTCACATTTACAGACCTTAAGAAAAAAACTAACAGGAGAATTATTTTATGACGATTTAACTAAAGCACTTTATGCTACCGATGCCTCTGTTTATAGAATGTTGCCTATGGCAGTTGCATATCCCAAGACTAATAAGGACATCAAACTACTTATACATTTTGCTAAAGTGCATAAAGCTACTTTAATTCCACGTACGGCTGGTACTTCGCTTGCAGGACAATGTGTTGGGAATGGTATTGTAGTTGATGTGTCAAAGCACTTCACAAAAATTTTAAGTTTCGATAAAGAAACACAAACCATAACAGTACAACCAGGAGTGGTTCGTGATGCGTTAAATCTTTTTTTAAAGCCCCATGGTTTGTTTTTTGGCCCTAATACATCAACATCCAATCGATGTATGATAGGAGGTATGGTAGGTAATAATTCCTCAGGTTCTACTTCTATTAAGTATGGTGTAACAAGAGATAAAGTTTTACAGATCCATACCATATTGAGTGATGGTAGTGAGGCCATTTTTGGAGAAGTAAGTACTGAACAGTTTTTAAATAAAATAAAAGAAGTAAGTCTAGAAGGGCAAATCTATAATACCATTTATAAGGAATTAAAACCAAGAGCAGTACAAAATCAAATAATTGAAAATTTCCCAAAACCAGAAATCCATCGTAGAAATACAGGTTATGCCATTGATGAATTGATAAAATCTGAAGTCTTTTCTTCCTCCAAAGAATCGTTTAACATGTGCAAATTGCTTTCAGGCAGTGAGGGAACTTTAGCTTTTACGACACAAATTACATTAAAATTAGATAAGTTGCCACCTTCTGAAACCATTATGGTAGCAGCACATTTTAACAGTATAGAAAACTGTTTATATGCTGTAGCTCCCTTAATGAAACATGACTTATATACCTGTGAAATGATGGACAAGACCATTTTGGATTGTACAAAAAACAACAAAGCCCAACAGGAAAACCGAGAGTTTTTACAAGGAGATCCTATGGCAATTTTAATGTGTGAGGTTAGGGCTAATACATTACAAGAGGTTAATGAACAGGCTGAGTCACTAATAAAGGATCTGGAAAAAACTGGTTTAAGTTATGCTAATCCCAAACTTGTTGGTGACGAAGTCAATAAAGCCAATGCGCTTAGAAGTGCTGGTTTGGGGTTGCTTGGAAATATTGTAGGAGATAAAAAAGCAGTAGCCTGTATAGAGGATACGGCCGTTGTATTGAACGATTTAGCCAATTACATTTTTGAATTCACAGCACTGATGAAATCTTATAGGCAAAAAGCCGTTTATTATGCACATGCCGGTGCTGGTGAGCTCCATTTGCGTCCTATTTTGGACTTGAAGCAAAAAGAGGATGTTAGCTTATTTAGAAAAATAACCACGGATGTAGCACATTTGGTTAAAAAATATAATGGCTCTATGAGTGGAGAACATGGGGATGGTATTGTTCGAGCTGAATTTATCTCCATGATGATAGGTAAGGAGAATTATGAAATTTTAAAGCGCATAAAACAAGTCTTTGATGCTGATAATGTTTTTAATGCAGGGAAGATTGTCGACGCTTTTCCTATGGACCAATCCCTGCGTTACGAAGTTGATAGGGAAGAGCCCGAAATTGAAACCCTGCTCGATTTTTCTAAATCCCAGGGTATTCTTCGTGAGGCCGAAAAGTGTAACGGCTCAGGTGATTGTAGAAAGCTCCCCGAGTTTGGTGGTGTGATGTGTCCGAGTTATCGTGCGACACGAAATGAAAAAGATACTACACGAGCTAGGGCAAACGCGTTACGCGAATTTTTAACCAATTCCAATAAAGACAACCGATTTGACCATAAAGAACTTAAAGAGGTTTTTGATTTATGTTTAAGCTGTAAAGCTTGCGCCAGTGAATGCCCCAGTAGTGTGGATGTTGCGAGTTTAAAAGCCGAATTTTTATACCAATACCAAAAAGTGAATGGTGTATCATGGCGAACTAAGTTGTTTGCGTATAACAACCAATTAAATAAGCTGGCGAGCCGTTTACCAAAAATTTCGAATGCCGTTTTTTCAAATGGATTGACGGCATCCTTATTGAAACGTTCCTTTGGAATCGCTAAAGAAAGAAGCTTGCCTCTTATTTCCCATAAAAGTTTAGACAACTATTATTTAAAATTTAGAACAGACAGGAGAAGAGGAGGTTATATTAAAAAAGTGTATTTGTTTAATGACGAGTTCACCAATTTTTTGGACACACCCATTGGAATAGATGCTCTTGAATTGTTAAAAAGCTTAAATTACTTCGTTGAAATAATTGATCATAAAGAATCTGGTCGTACTTTCCTATCAAATGGATTCCTTGAACAAGCTAAAGTTTGTGCTAATAAAAATATTGAACTTTTTAAGGATAGAATTTCTGCAGAAACGCCTTTAATAGGTATTGAGCCTTCGGCGATTTTTACATTTAAAGATGAATATTTAAAACTTGCAGACAACAAAAAGGCAGCAGAATACATTACAAATCATACCTTTTTAATCGAAGAATTTATTCAAAAGGAGATAGAATTGGGGAATATTACTTCTGATAGATTTACATTGGAGGAAAAAATTGTTAAATTCCATGGGCATTGTCATCAAAAAGCGTTGAGTAACCAAAGCTCTAGTTTTGCAGTTTTGAATTTACCCAAAAACTATAAAGTTACTATTATACCAAGTGGTTGCTGTGGTATGGCCGGTAGTTTTGGCTATGAAAAAGAGCATTATAAGGTAAGTATGCAAATAGGTGAACAAATTTTGTTCCCTGCGGTTAATAAGGCATCCAGAGACACTATTATTGCAGCTAATGGAACTAGTTGTAGGCATCAAATAAAAGAAGGTACAGAGCGTGAGGCAAAGCACCCTATTAGTATTTTAAGGGAAGCCCTTCTTTAACCTAGATATTGAATTATTGGTTAATAGTTATTAAGTACGTTATAGTACAGATTGTTTTCTTTATCATTGGTTATAACGTGTGACTGAGAGCTGAAATTGTAATTTGTTAATCGAAACGATCACTTTTTAGAAACAGTACATTGTGTATTTCTAAGAATAGATTTACTTTAGCAAAAAATAACATTATGGCTGGTAATTCCTTTGGAAAACTATTTAATTTAACTACTTATGGAGAATCCCATGGCCCTGCTTTGGGCGGTGTCATTGATGGTTGTCCACCAGGGGTAACTTTAGATATTGAAGCCATTCAAAATGAATTGAACAGACGCAAACCTGGTCAGTCTGCCATTGTCACCCAGCGTAAAGAACCTGATACCGTAAAATTTCACTCTGGTATTTTTGAAGGAAAAACAACGGGTACTCCCATTGGTTTCGTTATTGAAAACACCAACCAAAAATCACACGACTATAGCCATATCAAAGATAGTTACAGGCCAAGCCATGCCGATTATACCTATGATCAAAAATATGGTTTACGGGATTATCGTGGTGGAGGTCGTAGTTCAGCTCGTGAGACTGCATGTCGTGTAGTTGCTGGGGCGATTGCAAAGCAAGTGCTAAAGGATGTTGAAATAACGGCTTATGTATCTGCCGTTGGCACTATGAAACTTGATAAGCTATATACCGAATTAGATTTATCCCAAACGGAATCTAACGCCGTACGTTGCCCAGATCAAACTATGGCCGCCAATATGGAAACCTATATAAAAGAAGTGCGCAGCAAAGGCGATACGGTTGGAGGTATTGTAAGCTGTGTGATTAAAAATGTACCAGTTGGTTTAGGCGAACCTGTTTTTGATAAATTACATGCCGAACTTGGTAAGGCCATGCTATCCATTAATGCGGTTAAAGGTTTTGAATATGGTAGTGGTTTTCATGGAAGTACCATGTACGGTAGTGCCCACAACGATGCATTTAATACAGATGGCTCTACAAAAACTAATTATTCTGGAGGTATACAAGGGGGGATAAGCAATGGTATGGACATTTATTTTAATGTAGCCTTTAAGCCTGTGGCGACCTTAATACAGAAATACGATACTATCGATAAGGATGGTAATATTGTAGAAATGCAAGGTAAAGGACGCCATGATCCTTGTGTGGTGCCGCGCGCTGTACCTATTGTAGAAGCTATGGCTGCTTTGGTTTTAGCCGATTTTTATTTACTTAATAAGATGTATTAGATTCATTTTTTAGTAATCTGTTTATTTATGAAATTCTCTGACGAACAATTTGAGGCTGTTACCTATATTTTTGAAAGAGCACATGGAAATATAAAAACCGATTATGAGAACGAAGTGATAAATATGTCTGGGCTTTCAAAATTTGAGCATTCCTTTTTGGAAAGAAATATCGTTAATGATCTTGATAAAGGAGTATATAACAATTCTACTGATCGAATAAGTGCTTATTGGGTATTGGGTAAGCGATTTAATAGAAATTTGATACCTGCCTTTCAAAAGTGGTTACGTTATGAATTAGATAGCAATGATGCTATTGCTGTTTATCAAATACTTATCGCTCTTGGAAACATGGATGAACCAGTTTTTAATCCAAAACGAAATGGTTCTTATGCTTCTTGGGAAGCTGAACTAAATATTGAAGACGCAAAGGATTATCTAAAGCATATTTAAAAATTCTTTTGATTACGTATGGTATAATTTCTACATCTTATACATTCTAAATACAAAAGTAATTCGACTAAATAATTATTTCTTAACTTTCTATTCCAAATAGATAAGTGTTATATATGAGAAATAAGAAAGAAGGAACCATGATGCAAATGGTTCGGTTTAAAACCAGATTGTCAGAAGAACAACTTCTTAAAGTCGCCAAGGAGCGCGAACCTCAGTTTAAAGCCATTTCCAGAATCTTACAGAAATATTATCTCAAATTAGAAGATCATGAATATGGCGGTGTTTATGTTTGGGATTCTATAGAATCGCTAGAAACATACAGGACTTCAGATTTAGCTGTCTCCATCTCTGATGCTTATCAGGTTGTAGAGCCTCCTACCATTGAAATGATGGATTTCTTATTTGAACTTAGAGCCTAATACTGTTGTGATGAGATGGGTTAAACTTCTTTTAATAATAGCGAAAGCTAGATTTAGACCAAAGGTTAATGGTTCAGAAACCACACGTGTAAATTTTAGGGTTTGGGTAACCGATATTGATGTATCGGTGATGAATCATGCTGCCATTATGACTGTTTTTGAAATGGGAAGAGCAGATTTTATGGTACGGACCAACTTTTTTAAAGTGGCTACAAAAAATAAATGGTTTTTTCCCAATCAAGCCATTCATGTACAGTTTTACAGGCCACTTAAAATGTTTCAAAAGGCTGAAGTTTATACTAGAATGTCTTTTGTTGACGATACATGGTTCTATTTCGAACAAAAAATCATGAGAAAAGGGAAACCCGTAGCAGCTTGTTTAGCCAATGGTTTGGCCAAACGGGGCAGGGAGACAATAGCTACTTCAAAAATCATTGAAGCTTTAGAGATAGATTCCAGTAAAGTACCCCGAAAAAAAAATGAACTAATAAATCTTTTTAATGTTAGTAATGGAGAGATGACTAGCAAGATTATAGAAAACTGGGATCTGTAAAGATTATTTTACTTTTTTAAAAGTCAAAGTAATTTGGTTTTGACACAAAACCATCAAAAATAATTATATTGCTTCAGAAATAATTTCTAAAACAAATAATACAAAAAATAAACTTTGAAAAAACTAGCACTACACTGGAAGATTATTATTGGAATGGTTCTGGGAATCATTTTTGGCTTCATTATGAATACTATTATTGGTGGAAAAGAATTTGTGACCGATTGGATAGCCCCATTTGGCACTATTTTCATTAATCTTTTAAAGTTAATCGCTGTCCCTTTAATTTTGGCATCATTAATCAAGGGAATTTCAGATTTAAAAGATATCTCTAAAATAAAATCCATGGGTTTAAGAACTATTGGAATATATATAACCACTACTTTGATAGCCATTGTTATAGGCTTAGGTATTGTAAATGCTATTAAGCCTGGTAATGGTATGCCTCAAGACACTATCGAAAAGATTAAATTAAAATACGAGAATGATGAAGGAGTAACAGGTAAACTAGTGGAAGCATCTGCTCAAAAAGATGCTGGGCCATTACGTGCGTTAGTTGATATTTTTCCAAGTAATATATTTAAGTCTTTTTCAGAAGCTTCTATGTTACAGATCATCTTTTTTGCTTTGTTTGTTGGTATTTGCTTGTTGTTAATTGGTGAACGAAAAGCCAAACCCCTGATAGATTTTTTCGATTCCCTTAACGAAGTAGTAATGAAAATGGTGGATTTAATTATGCTATTTGCCCCTTATGCGGTTTTTGCCTTACTGGCCAATGTTATTATAGCTTTTGATGATACTGAAATATTAGTAAAACTTTTATATTATGCTCTGTGCGTTGTTGGAGGATTGATATTAATGATACTATTTTATCTTATTTTAGTTGGGGTATTTGTGAAAAAATCACCTTTGTGGTTTATTAAAGAGATTAGTCCCGCACAGTTATTAGCATTTTCTACTAGTAGTAGTGCTGCTACATTACCTGTAACAATGGAACGTGTTGAAGAACACTTGGGAGTTGATAAAGAAGTTTCGGGTTTTGTTTTGCCAGTTGGAGCTACTGTTAACATGGATGGCACCAGTCTATATCAGGGTATAGCTGCCGTTTTTATAATGCAGGTTATTTGGCCCGAGGGATTGACCTTTACCAACCAAATGGTAATTGTTTTAACTGCCTTATTGGCATCTATTGGAAGTGCTGCGGTACCAAGTGCAGGTATGGTCATGTTGGTTATAGTATTGGAATCTATTGGATTTCCAGCAGAATTGTTGCCCATTGGTTTAGCACTTATTTTTGCAGTAGATAGACCGTTGGATATGTGCAGGACTGTAGTAAACGTTACAGGAGATGCTACAGTTTCCATGTTGGTTGCCAAATCTTTAGATAAGATACATGAGCCGAAGCCTAAAGAATGGGATGATCATTACGATGAAGTGAAGTAATTTAATTAAAAACCTAAAACTAAATGAACGTATGTTTTATAATGTACCCATGGGGTGACATTAATCCAGATACAGATTCATCCCTTGCGCTTATTAAAGAGTGTGCAAAAAGGGGACATGGCGTTGCGATGTGCACGCCAGCTAATTTAACCATTCGAAATAGTGTAACCAATGCATTTTGTACAGTTATTAATAGAATGGAAAAGGTACCCAGCAGCCAAAAAGTATTTTATAATAAAGCAAATTTACGTGAGGAGATGTTACCTTTGGCGGGGTTTGATGCCATATTTTTTAGAGCCAATCCACCTTTGGATCCTATTATGTTGAATTTCTTGGATTCAGTAAAAGATGATGTCTTTATCATCAATTCACTGGAAGGTATGCGGGAGGCCAACAACAAACTCTATACCGCTGCCTTTGGTGATGCTCACAGCAATATTATACCAGCGACCCATGTATCAAAGAACAAGAAGTATTTAATCAAGCAGATTAAAGAATCCAAAGCCGATAAAATGATTTTAAAGCCATTGAATGGCTTTGGAGGATCGGGTGTTATATTGATTGAAAAGTCAGCGATGAGCAATATTAATTCGTTATTGGACTTTTATATTAATAGTGGTGATGGTGATTCCAATTACGTTATTTTACAGGATTATATTGAAGGTGCCGATCAAGGAGATATACGTATTCTTTTATTAAATGGCGAACCCATTGGAGCTATGAGGCGGGTTCCTGGTTCTGATGACCACCGTTCAAATGTTTCTGCTGGGGGTAGTGTGCAAAGACATAATTTAACTAAGGCTGAAAAAGCCTTATGCAAACAAATTGGCCCTAAGTTGGTTAATGATGGTCTTTATTTTGTAGGCATAGATGTGATTGGAGGCAAGTTAGTTGAGGTTAATGTGATGTCACCTGGAGGTATTACTTATATCAATAAGGTATATAAACCAAAGATTAAGATTGAAGAAAAAGTGATTGACTTTTTAGAAAGTAAGGTATTGGATAAACTGCAAGCCTTCGATAGGCGCGCACGATTGCGAAAAACAGTAGAGGACGCTTAGTATAAATAGGTAGTTTACAGTTTGCAGTCTCATTTGTAATGAAAAAAATTAAAGTAATAACAAGATTGAAAATGAAGATTGAGAGATAGCATTACGCATAGAATCCATAATAACACAATAACCTAAAAAATGAGTGTAAAAATAACAATCACCCACCCATTAGTTTCTGTAGATTGGCTTAACGAGAACATTAATGCCGATAATTTGGTTGTTTTGGATGCAACCATGAACAAGCCATTAGACGCTTCCCAAAAACAAATTCCTAACGCTCGTTATTTTGATATAAAAAATAGATTTAGTAATACCACTGATCCTTTTCCAAACACTTTTCCGTCAACTGAGTTATTTCAGGAAGAGTCTAGGCTATTAGGAATTTGTAATGATAGCGTTATAGTGGTGTATGATGACAAAGGCATTTATTCCAGTGCCCGTGTTTGGTGGCTATTTAAGGCTTTTGGGTATGATAATGTAGCTGTTTTAAATGGTGGTTTTCCTGCTTGGACAAAGGCTAGTTATAGGACAGAACCCTTGCAGTTATATAATGGTGAAACAGGTGATTTTACACCTAATCTTCAGCCTAACCTGATGAAGTTTTTTAACGACATAAAAGCTATTTCGAAAAATAAGAGCCATCAAATAATTGATGCTCGTTCTGTAGGTCGGTTTAATTGTGAAGAACCCGAACCCAGAGCTGGGTTACGAATGGGAATTATTCCCAATTCAGTTAATTTACCCTACACAGATTTGTTGGAAGATGGTATGTTAAAGGACGAAAACCTCTTAAAGCAAAAATTTGACCAATTGGCCGATACAGATGATCCACTAGTGTTTTCTTGTGGTTCAGGAATAACGGCTTGTGTATTGGCATTAGGTGCCGAAATTTCTGGTTATAATAATATTTCTGTGTATGATGGGTCTTGGACAGAATGGGGAACTTTGGTTAAAGAATAAGTATGGAAAAACTTTCAGTACAACAAATTATTCAAAATATAAAGGACGAAATAATTTTTGAAGCTGTTGCTTCGGATTATTCATTTACTATAAAGATTTCAGCCTATGTCCCTTATGCTTGTGGTGCAATACATGATGGACATCAATTTAGAAAAGAGCTATGGGAACCTTGTCTGCATACTGAATATGAGCGGTGGTACGAAGAAGACCCAGAAACTAAGAATATGGTGCAATCGCTTCCCATCGTTATTGCTGGTTGTGATTCACGATTTGAATACGATCTAAATAGGGGGCCAGATGAGGCTGTTTTTGTAACGGCTTGGGGCAAACAGTTATGGAAATATCCACTAACAGAAGCAATCATTTCTAAAAGCCTTGAGAAGCATGCAAATTTTTATAAAGTAGTGCATGCCCTAATTGAAACTTTGGAATCTAAATTTGGGTTTTGTACGGTTTACGATATGCACAGCTATAATTGGAAACGATGGGATAGAGAAGTGCCGACTTGGAATTTGGGTACTAGCAATATTGATAATCAACGATTTGGAAATGCTATTGAGCAATGGCGGCTAAGCCTATCGGAAATACAATTTCCCAATGGAATTAAATCCACTTCAAAGATAAACGATACCTTTCAAGGCAATGGTTATTTTTTAAAATATATTACCCAAAATTTTAAAAATACCTTAGTTTTGGCAACCGAAATAGCCAAGGTGTACTGCGATGAATATGAACAAATTATATTCCCCGAAGTGGTTTCGACGGGAGAAAGGGAATTGAAGGAACGTATTCCCAAGCACGCACTGGAAACGTATAATATTTTTAAACCTTAAGCTTAATGTTGTTGGATAAGCATGTAGATTATAAAACACTCTTTGCAATTGATACTAAAATTGATGCTTTAGTTAAGCAAATAGAGTTACTGGCTTATGTTAATCCCATAAATATTGAAACCGAAAAGATTCGTTTTTTTTCATCAAAGTATTTAACCGATCCTGTTTTTAAATATCCTGAAATAAATTTTGACAGGTTTAAATTGCACAGGGAGTTGTTTATACAACCCTTAGAGCAAATTGAAGATACAGCTATTAAAAATTTATACGAGGATATTATATACAGCTATTCTGGATTAATTCAATGCATTGAAACCATTGGAAATGGTAAAAAATTCTATTATAACTGTCTACATTGTTTCGGCACGCCTACTGAAACAGATGTGGAAAATGCAAAGTTTATTCTTCATTTTGAAGATGAAGATATAAAAACAGAGCCTTTTGTTCCTAAATATTCTGCAAAAGAAGCCGAGGTCTTTTTTAGGGACTTTTCTAAACGCTATGACTTTAGTTATGAGGTAAAGCATTCCGATAAGATTTCGGCTATTGCTATGGTTTTAAATAATGTAAGAACATTAGTGTTAAATAGCAATTATACCTTTTCAGATAACGAAATAGCAGTATTAACCAATCACGAAATAGGGGTACACATGGTTACCACTATGAACGGAATATTACATCCGTTAAAAATATTTTCACACGGATTTCCTAATTATGAAGAGACTCAGGAAGGGCTGGCCGTTTTTGCTGAATATATGAGCAATAATCTTACTGTAAAGCGCTTGAAGGAATTGGCGTACCGGGTAATAGCTGTTGATAGTTTAGCCAAAGGCTATTCTTTTTCAAGAACATTTAGGTTGTTGCACAATCAATATAATTTGGATAAGGAAAATGCCTTTTATATAACAGTACGTGCTCATCGTGGAGGAGGATTTACTAAGGATTACTTGTATTTAACAGGACTTAAAAAAATCTATAACTATTACCATGAAGGGAAGGATTTAAGCCTGCTTTTAACGGGAAAGGTGTCTTTGGAATATGTTGATGAAATTCAGTCATTAATCGATAAAAAATTAGCAGTGCCTTCAAAACACATTACCGATGCTTATGCCCAAAACAAAAACACCAACAAAACCATAGATTTTATTTTAAGTAGTTTGAAGTAACCAATAAATATCAATCCAAAAACCTACGCTTAAATTCAGGTGTAGGTATCATACAATCTTCTTTTTTTCCAAACCAGTTATAGCGGTTTATGGCAATATAATCATATATCGAATTGCGAATAACAGGAGGAACAATAAAAAAGATAGCGAGTAGGTTTCTTGGAAAACCTAATCTTGAAGCTATTTTTAGTACTGCGGAACTTTTATAACTCAACCTGTTATCAGGAGTGTAAAGTAAAATAGAATCTAATGCTTTAGTGTCTATATTGAAATGTTCAATTATTTGTTGTCCTGTTTTGCCCTGTAATGGCGCAAATATAAATCGATTTCTTTTATCGTACTTAATAACGAATTGTACAGCACCATTGCATAAGTTACATATCCCATCGAAAAGGATAAGTTGTTTATGATTCGGTATTTGGGAGATCATTTTTTAGTCTCTACTAATTCCAATTGTTCTAAGCTAACATTTGTGGTAAACATACCGTAGTTAACAACGGCTTTGTTTTTTTCAATTTTATCTATGCTGCCAACAGCGCGGCCATCTTCCATACGTACACGGTCCCCAATTTTTAAAACAGGTTTTGGCTTTTCGGCTTCTTTTTGTTTGGCAATTAGTTTTTCTGTTTTTTTCTTTTTCCTTATAACCTCTACTTTCTTTTCAACTTCTTGCTTAACCTTTTTTTCCTTGGCCTTTTCAACTTGCTTTTGTTTAGCAGATATTTTTTTTCGTTTAGAATTTTCTATTTGAACAACCTTAAATAATTCGGCCATGAGGTCACGTTTACGCTTATTTTCAAAATATTTTTCAGCCAAATCATTTACTTTTTGACCTAAATAGATAAGCCGTTGGTTACTGTCGTACAATTCCTGATAGCTCTCTAATTTCTTTTGAATCTTGGCATTTATTTCCTCCAGTTTGTCGGCTTCGGCACTTTTCTTTTTTTCGTTAAGTTTTAGAGATTGCCCTGTTTTTTCGAGTCGGGATCGTTCTTTTTGGAGTTTGGCTATGGTAGCATCAAAACGAACTTTGCTACGCTCAATCTTCTTTTTAGCCCGATTAATTAAGCCGTATGGAATGCCGTTTTTTTGAGCTACTTCAAAAGTAAAGGAGCTACCAGCCTGTCCTACAACTAATTTAAACATGGGTTCTAGTGAGCGTTCGTTAAAGAGCATGTTGGCGTTCACCATGTGTGGTAATTCTGTAGCCAATATTTTTAGGTTGGAATAATGAGTCGTAATAATTCCAAAAGCTTTTCTATGGTAAAACTCTTCTAAAAAGGTCTCAGCCAAAGCACCTCCCAATTCAGGATCACTGCCTGTTCCAAACTCATCAATAAGAAAGAGCGTATTGGCATTACACTTTTTTAGAAAATAATTCATTTGCTTTAAGCGGTAACTGTAAGTGCTTAAATGGTTTTCTATGGATTGGTTGTCGCCAATATCACTCAACACCCTATCAAACAAACAGACCTTACTTCGTTCGTGTACTGGGATTAGAAGTCCGCTTTGCAACATCACTTGCAGCAGGCCAATAGTTTTAAGGGTAATGCTTTTTCCGCCAGCGTTGGGCCCTGAAATAACAATAATCCGACTATTTTCTTTTAGCTCAATGGACTGAGGAAACGTTTCCTTATCCTTTTCTAAATTGTTTAAATAGAGAAGCGGGTGATAGGCATCCCTTAAATACATACTCTTTTCTTCTGAAAATTCGGGGAGAATGGCATTTAATGATTTGGCATATTTTGCCTTTGCTGAAATAACGTCAATATCAATTAGAAAGGCTTGGTAGTCCTGAAGTAAAGGTAAATACGGACGAATGGTATTGGTGAGTTCCTTTAGTATTCTGATAATTTCCTCTTTCTCTTCATATTCTAAGTTGTTAAGTTCCCTAGAGTGTTGTAAAGTCGCTTCGGGTTCAATGTAAACAATGCTACCGGTTTTACTGTTCCCCATAACACTACCTTTAACTTTGCGACGGTACATGGCTTTTACTGCTAATACACGGCAGTTATCGACCACAGATTCTCTAATATCATCTAAATATTCAAGATTATGATAAGCGTTGAGGGCTGTTGCAAAACTTTGGTTTATTTTGCCCTTTACCTTGTTGATAGACTGTCTTAAATCGAAAAGTAGGGTGGAGGCGTTGTCTTTTATATCTCCAAAGCGATCTACAATGCTATCTACTTTTTCAATTAGAATTTTAGTGACCTTTATCTTAGTGGCATATTTGTTTAATGTAGGGTAGTATTCCTTAAATTTATCAAGAAATATTATGATTGAGTTTACGGTTAAGGAAATGGAAGCAATTTTTTTTAAGCCATGTATATCTAGATAGGTATTCTCTATCTTTAATAGCTTAAGTTCTTTTGAAATAGAATCAAAACCATGGTTAGGAATACGGTTGTCGTTGTAGAAAGACGACAGGTATTCATTGGTCAGGTTTAAAGTAACCATGAGTTGCTCCATAGAACGGATTGGTGTAATACATTGCGCTTCTTGGTTACCCAACGCGGTAATACATAGTTCGCTTACCTGCTGAAGCACTGCTGGAAATTCTAAATCTTCTAATGTTTTTTTATGAATACCGTTCATGTTATTACGCTTCGCTAGTTTTTTGTTCTTCAAAAGGGCAAACAAATTTAAACATTTAGAGGTTTAATTCTTCCAACTTTAAATTATAATCGTATTGCAGGTCTTCGTGTACAGTTGCTACAGTTTTGTTAATTAATGCAATTTGTCTGTTATAGGTATTCATTAATTGTTGGCTTCGATTTATACTGGGACGAAATTCTTTTAATTGTTCACAAAAATGAAGCAATAGTTCAATTTCAGTTTCCTTTTTTGGGGAATAACGTATGTATTTTTTTAGATTCCGTAAGATCTTGCGTATACTTTTTCTAATGTAGAAAAAACTTGCTCTGTTTATTTGTTTAAATTCATCTTCTATGTATTTTTTAATGCTTTTTATGTAAACTTCTTCATCAGTAGATTCAAACAACAAATAGGTGAGTAACTCTTTATTCTCTTTGTTGAATTTAGTAAGTCTCAAGCAAAGTTTTAGTAGATCTTCACGTGGGATTATGCTCAATTCCTTTTTAATTTCCCGAAGTGTTGCTGCTTTCATTTTATATTGCTGCTTTCATTTTATATTGAGTATGAACGATAAATATAAAAAAAACCATCACTTTTGTGATGGTCAATATGATTTTATAGCACTATTGGTTTATCTCAACTTAGGAAAATGGGTTGGATTACTTTCGTGCATCACGTCGTAAACTGCTTCAAAAATATCTTCTGCCGAAGGTTTGGAAAAATAATCGCCATCGTTTCCATAGGCTGGTCTATGCGCTTTTGCAGTTAGCGTTTTAGGTTCGCTATCTAAAAATTGAAATCCGTTTTGAACATTCAATACTTCATTTAAGATATAAGCTGAAGCACCACCAGGAACATCTTCGTCTATAATCATGAGTCGGTTGGTCTTTTCAAGACTTTTTACAATATCATGGTTTAAATCGAAGGGCAATAAAGATTGAACATCTATGACCTCTGCATCTATACCAACACTTAGTAAGTCTTTGGCGGTTTCCATAACAATGCGAAGGGTAGAACCATAAGAAACCAAGGTGATGTCCTTGCCTTCTTTAACCGTTTCAACGATGCCAATCGGTGTTCTTATTTCGGCTAAGTTACTTGGCATGCGTTCTTTTAATCGATAACCGTTTAAACATTCAATTATTAGAGCAGGGTCGTCACCTTCTAGAAGGGTGTTATAGAAACCTGCCGCTTTGGTCATGTTTCTTGGAACTAGAACAAACACCCCACGAATTAAATTTAAAATGCCTCCCATAGGCGATCCCGAGTGCCAAATCCCTTCCAATCTATGACCTCTAGTACGCACGATTAACGGGGCTTTTTGCATTCCTTTTGTACGGTATTGCAAGGTTGCCAAATCATCGCTTATAATTTGAAGGGCGTATAATACATAGTCCAAATATTGTATTTCTGCGATGGGGCGTAAGCCTCTTAGTGCCATGCCTATTCCTTGACCTACAATGGTAGCTTCACGAATTCCAGCATCGGCTATGCGCAGTTCACCATGTTTAGCTTGCAATCCTTCCAAACCTTGGTTAACATCCCCAATATTACCCGTATCTTCACCAAAGATTAAAGCTTCAGGATGGTTTTCAAAAATAGCATCAAAATTATCTCTAATAATAATTCTACCGTCTACATTTTTTACCTCATCAGCAGTGTAAATGGGTTTAACTTCCTTAACTAAAACAGCAGAAGTCTTGGCTTCAGAGTATAAGTTTGAGCTAAACTTTGGTTGGGTTTCGTCTAAAACACCATCAATCCAATTAGCCAGATTGTTTTTCTCACTTGAGGTTTCACCAAGTGTATAGCGGAGTGCCTTTCTGGCAATAGACATGACGTCCTTTCTAGAAGGTTCATGGATTTTGGACAACTCTTCCATTAATTTTGAAATGAACACACCGTTAGCACTAACTTCAACTAAACTTTTTAGGAGGAAAATAAGATCTTTTTGGTCTTTGCGTATAGGTTCTAAAAAAACTTCCCAAGTCGTTTTTTTAATTTCCCTTACATCCTTTTTTATACTTCTTTCCAAATCCAGAAGGGCTTCGTTTGTAGCAATACCACTTTCAATAATCCACTCACGCATTTTACTGTTACAATCATATGCAACTTCCCATTCCAATCGCTCTTTGGTTTTATATCGCTCATGGGAACCAGAAGTAGAATGTCCTTGAGGTTGTGTTAATTCCTGTACATGGACAATAACAGGTACGTGTTCTTCTCTAGCAATATTGGCGGCTTCTTGATAGGTTTCAATAAGATTGGGGTAGTCCCATCCCTTTACACGTAAAATCTCGTAACCTTTGTTGTTCTTATCGCGTTGAAACCCTTTAAGTATTTCAGAAATATTTTCTTTAGTAGTTTGATATTTTGCAGGAACCGAAATACCATATTCATCATCCCAAATACTAATAACCATAGGTACTTGTAATACACCTGCAGCATTGATGGTTTCAAAAAATAAACCTTCACTAGTACTAGCATTACCTATAGTACCCCAGGCTACTTCTCTGCCCTTATTTGAAAATTTGCTGGCATCAATATCCTTAAGGTTTTTATAGATTTTTGAAGCTTGTGCCAAACCCAATAACCTAGGCATTTGTCCAGCAGTAGGGGAGATATCGGCACTAGAATTGTATTGTTTGGTTAGGTCTTTCCATTGTCCATTTTCATCCAGACTATGGGTTACAAAGTGGCCACCCATTTGCCGACCTGCAGACATGGGTTCAAGGTTTAGGTCTGTATTGGCATATAACCCAGCAAAGAAATGCTCTACCGTAAATTCACCAATTGCCATCATAAAAGTTTGATCTCTGTAATAGCCCGAACGCCAATCTCCCTTCTCAAAGGCCTTGGCCATAGCTAATTGAGGCACTTCCTTTCCATCACCAAAAATCCCAAACTTTGCCTTACCAGTTAAAACCTCACGACGACCTAATAAACTACATTCTCTACTTCTAAGAGCAACGGCATAATCACTTAAAACTTCAGCTTTAAAATCATCAAAAGTAATATTGCTTTTTAAATCAGGAATAATGTCCATAGATATTGGTTCTAATGCGTTGCAAATGTAGTTAAAGTTTGTTGTTTTTGCAATTATTGGACATGCTAAATAATTATCAATATGATAAAAAAATAGAATATTTCACCTTGAAAATTTCAAATTAATAAAAAAATACCATTAAAACAGATAATAATTCAATTTTTAAAAGATTCTAATACCACCGTCTTCTAAATAAACCTAGTAAGACCTGCGGATCTACTGTGAACTTAAACCTTATTTTTTGATCATAGTTAGGTTGTCCAATTTCCCAACCCAAATTGGAGTAAATTGGGAAATAAACTTCAAAATAATCGGTCACAAGATTAACTCTAATCCCTGAATCGTAAACAAATTTTGGATTATTTCCCCTATTTTTTACTAACCCAATGTCGCCATAAGCCAAAATATAATTCCAGAGTGTAGTACTGGAATTTAATGTTGTAATCCATTGGTTAGCAAAAGGAGTATCCAATTTCGATTTAAACCTGCCTTCGGCATCAATGTACTGCTGACTAAAAATCCCTGAGCTTTCAGACCTGCCCAAATATGCATAATCAAACAAATAATCTGTTGGTCTGTCAAGTGCAAAACTAAAATAGTCCGATGTGGGGTCGTTATTGTTAGTTATAAAAGCTCCTGCAAAAAGATTCAAATTTAATTGCCTATTGCTTTCAAACAGCTTCCTGTACTCATAATTAAACGATAGTTTGCTAAAGTGCTTTGCAGCTTGAAAATCAATAAACCATTTGTTGAAATGAATTAAATTATCGTTGGAATGGATGTATTTTGTATTAAAGACACTGTAATTAGGTTCTGATGAACTTAATGTGCTATTTGGATCATTGTCCCTATTTATATCTACATACCTAAAGATTAGAGCTTGTCTTTTATTTGATCTAAAATCGTTCTTTTGCCTAAACAATAGTGTAACCGAGGGAATAAATTGCCTAACAAATAAGTCTTCAGCATAAGATGTGTAACCACTTCTAACACCGTAGTTTAATAAATATAAATTACTGTTTTCAAAATAATGTTCCATAGATATGGCTGCAGCTCCAGTAAGAGATTTTGATCTAAATGAATATTTAGGCGCAATCTTATAATTAAAACGTTTTCTTAGTAATGCAGTATTGTAGAATCGCATACCTAATGTAATTCCATCGTATATATTATTAAACTCGGCAAGTGGTAGTAGAAATACTTGGTTGTAATGTGGGTCTTCAACATCCTTAATTAATCTAAACTGAAGCGGTTTATTGTTGAAGAAAAATCCCTTTAATGATTTCCAATTATCTCTTAAATTAATTTCAGGGATAGTTTTTTCATAGTTTAAGACCAATTTGTTGACGTTTTGTTTGGGTATTGAAATGGTTTTACTTTCACTAATGTTTTCAACCCATATTTTAGAAATAATACTGTCGTTATTAAGCGAGTAAAGTGATACAGGCATACTGTTATGACGTTTGTTCTTAATAGTAAGTGTTATCGAATCATCACTTTTTTTGACATTCTTAATTCTAAAATCTATTTTTTTTCGTGTATTTAAATAGTCTGTAAAAAACCAATCGATATCTTTTGTAGTTCTAGATCTTATGTGCGTTTCAAAGGCCTTTGTTGTTGTTGGTTTTAGTTTCGTTTCTTTTAAAAAAGCGGTTAAGCCTTCTTCTACTATATTGGAATTTATGAAATCATCTAAATACTTTAAGCCAACCCCTGCTTTATATTTATTAGCAATATTTTTATTGAATTTTAATAATGAATCTTTTGCCATTGTTAACGGCTGATCTCTATTGGTCCTAGCCATAAGCATATATGCAAACATATATTTTTCATTAAATTTCATATTAGCTGCATGAAACGACCGGATACCCCAAAAACCTGAAATTGAGCCCAAAAACTTCATGTTGGGATAATGGTCATCAACATATTTCATTAAATAATAAATTTGTATAGCGTCCAATAACCATTGATCTTTTCTAGGATTTACAAGTAATGTGTTTTCTAAATAATTGTGTAAAGCTATTTTTAATAGGTTTAATTCATATTGAAAATGATTAGGATACGGTTTTATGAATTTTGGTAAAAAGTTTAGTCCGTAAATAGGATCTTTTATAAAATCGATTTGTGAAACAATTAGTTTCTCGTGTGGATAATCTCCTAAATTTTTGATGATAAACTCGGTAACTTTGTCTGTTATAATTGCTTTGTCTATAGATTCAAGACCTTCATCATCAATACTGGAAATTAGTGAAAACCCATTAGATTCAATTTTGTCAAAAATTTTAGTTTTATTCAAATAAAGTCTTGTGTTTACTCTATCTCTTCCACTTAGCTTAACTATGCGATTCTTTTCAGTGTCTTCCAGTGTATTGTCAATATTTAATTCTGATGTTAAATAATAGGCTTTTGGAAATTCTATCTCTAAACTAAGATTAGCTTTTGGAATGTATAAATCATCTAGGTTTTTATTACTAAAATAGTGCCATATCCCATCGTAAACTGCAGGTGTGATATACCAATACTTTAGGTTTATGTCGCCTTCTGGTGTTATACCGTAATTAGTAAATTTATCATTTGGAATTCTTACTAGATATTTTAAGGTTATAGTATAGGATGCCTGTGGATATAAAGGTGTTTTAAGATCTACTTTAACGACATCTATTTGTCCTTTAAGCTGTTGATAGGTTATGTCTTGATTGTTTTGTTTTATAGAAGTTATTACAGAATAACCTCGATCTTCATTTTTTGCCAAATGAAAATCGTTGATATATTCATCAGCTATTCTTGTGGCTAGGGCTGTTTTTTTTGTAGCATAACTATTATTCCAATCATTTAAAAAAATGGTCTTTAAAGTGTCTTGTGTAGTGTTGGTATAGGTAATTTGTTGCTTTATGGATATTTGTCTGTTTTCAACATCAAATTTAGCCTTTACATGAATTTTGTCTTGACAAAGCGCTAAAAAGGGTAGTAAAAAAAATAATAGTATTCTAGGAAAATCTTGTTTCAATTTTTATTAGCATTTGGGCTGTAAACGATTTGGTAAAAGGCATTGCAATATAGCGAAATATATCTTCTAAGGGTTTTAATTCAATAAAACTATAGAGAATTGAAAACTTAGAAGTTTGGACTTAAGCGATACTCTTTGTAGAATGAATCCAATATTTCAATAACTTCATTTTCATTGTCCACAAGGTGTATTAAATCCAAATCTGTAACACTTATATTTGAAAACTTCAAAAGTAATGTTTCTTTGATCCATTGTATTAGACCTTCCCAAAACTCGGAACCAACCAGTATTATTGGAAACTTTTCAATTTTTTTAGTTTGAATAAGCGTCATAGCTTCAAACAATTCGTCTAATGTGCCAAAACCACCTGGCATAACCACAAATCCTTGCGAATATTTAACAAACATTACCTTTCTAACAAAAAAATAATCGAAATCCAGACTTTTGTCATGATCTATATAAGGATTATCATGCTGTTCAAAAGGTAATTCAATGTTTAATCCAACGGACGTACCTTCTCCTAAATGAGCACCTTTGTTTCCTGCTTCCATAATACCTGGACCACCTCCGGTAATGATTCCATAGCCAGACTCTACAATTTTTCTAGCCACTCTCTCAGCTAATTTGTAGTATTTATGTTCAGGTTTTGTGCGAGCAGAACCAAAAATAGAAATGCAAGGACCTATTTGACTCATTTTTTCAAAACCATTGACGAATTCACCCATAATTTTAAAAATGGCCCAAGAATCATTTGTTTTAATTTCGTTCCATCCTTTTCTACGTTGTTCTTTTCTCATATTTTAGTAGCAAGTTTTATTTTAAGTTCTAAGTGATATTAATAAGTGATATCATATAATTTGGCTATCATTTTTTAAAGTAGTTACACAAGTTTGGTTTTACATAACTATTCCGTTAATAATGACTTTATCAATATGGTTTTCACCAAAAGCATAAGGTAAATAGTTATAACTAGGCACTTCTTTGGTGATTATTATGTTGGCTTTTTTTCCAATGCTAATACTACCATAATCCGTTGAACATCCCATAGCATAGGCTCCATTAATTGTAGCAGCATTAATAGCTTCCTCTGGGGTCATTTTCATTTTAATACAAGCAGTGCTAACCACAAAATTCATATTACCACTTGGAGTAGATCCTGGATTGTAATCGGTTGCTAAAGCCAATGGTAAACCAGCATCAATTATTTTTCTTGCAGGGGTGTATGGAATACTTAAGAAATAAGAGCAGGAAGGTAATGCTACAGGCATGGTTTTGGAACCTTTCAAGGCCTCAATATCTTCATCGTTCAATTCTTCAAGATGGTCAACACTCAGTGCCCCGTATTTAACAGCAAGTGCAACACCACCAAAAGCGTTAAACTGGTTGACATGTATTTTAGGAATGAGGCCATAATTTTTTCCTGCAACCATTATTTGTTCTGTATCTTCTAAAGAAAAATAGCCCTTTTCACAAAAAGCATCAATATAATCTGCTAAGCCTTCTTCCATAACCACAGGAAGCATATCACTTACAATATGTTGTAGATATCCTTTTTTATCATCTTTGAATTTTTTTGGAAGGGCGTGGGCTCCTAAAAAAGTAGCTTTTATTTTTATAGGAACACTATCCCTTATTTTTCTAATGACCCTAAGCATTTTTAATTCGGATTCCAAAGAAAGACCATAACCAGATTTAATTTCTAGGACTCCCGTTCCCATCTTAATAACCTGGTTTACCCTTTTTATGGATTGCTCGAACAAATCATTTTCACTAGTATTTCCTAATATTTTGGCAGAATTTAGGATACCACCACCACGATTTGCAATTTCTTCATAACTTAATCCATTAATCCTGTCTACAAATTCCTGTTCACGATTACCAGCATAAACGATATGGCTATGAGAATCGCACCAGGTTGGTAGAACAAGCTTACCAGTGGCATCAATTGTTTTGTCTGTTTCTATGTTAGGGCATTCAGACATAGGACCATATTTTACAATACGATCGTTTACAATTAATATATAGGCATTTTTTATTGTAGGAAGTATACCCATATCTTTTCCACAGACAATTTCTATGGCTTTATCCCTAACTTGTAAAAGTTCTTTTATATTAACAATAAGTAATTTCATTAATTGATATTTAGAGTAGTTATTTTATAGTGTTATAATGTTTTAAATTTAAAACTAACAATAATAGTTCAAATTTAGGAACAATATAATAATTTCACTAACTTTAACTAATGTATAGATAAATATCTAAAAGGTTGTTTTAAATACTTTAAACAGGATTCATGAGTAACAAAAATTTTGACTTTTTAAATTCCATTACTGATATTTCTGAAGATATTTTTGAAGAACTAAAAAGTATTTCTGTATTTAGGGAGGTTCCTGAAGGCACACAGCTAGTAAAACTTAATGAAGTTCCCACCAAGATATACATGTTAGTTTCTGGATTAATTAGATGTTATTTAATAACTGAAGAAGGTAAAGAGTATAATAAGAGTTTTTATTTACCAATATCTTTTGTTGCTTCATTAACAGCCCTAATAAGAAAAAAGCCTTCCTTGTTTGTTTTTGAAACCCTTGGAGATTGCAAAATATACGAAATAGAATATGCTAAACTAATGACGTTATGTAAAAACAATATTCAATTAAGTGCGCTTTATGCAAAAGTTTTGGAAGTTGTTTATACAAAATATGAAAAACGTTTGGTTGAACTTATTTCATTGGATGCCAAAGGCCGCTATTTGGCGTTGCGTAGACAAATACCCAATTTAGATACTATTATCCCTCAGTACCATATCGCTTCTTTCCTTGGTATTACCCCAGTACAATTAAGCAGAATTAGAAAAAAAATTGACACGGATTAACATTTGTTAACAAGAATGTGTTTTTTAAACTATAAATTTAACCCGATTTCTTTTTATGATTAAAAGGATTGATAGCTAACCAACCAAAAAAAACAGGCAATATCAATTTGAGTAATGCCTGTTTTTTATTTTTTAAACAAAATTATTTTAAACTACCAACCATGTCTTCGGGTTTAACCCAAGCATCATAGTCTTCTTCTGTAACGTAACCTAAATTAATGGCTTCCTCTTTAAGTGTAGTACCATTTTTATGCGCTGTATTGGCAATTTCAGCAGCTTTGTAATAGCCAATCTTAGTGTTTAAAGCAGTTACCAACATCAATGAATTATTAACTAATTTTTTAATTACATCATGATTTGGCTCTATACCTATAGCACAATTAACATCAAAACTAACACATGCGTCTCCTAATAACTGTGCAGATTGTATAACATTTGCTGCCATTACAGGTTTAAAGACATTGAGTTCGTAATGGCCTTGTAAACCACCTACAGACACAGCAACATCGTTACCCATAATCTGGGCGCAAACCATAGTTAAGGCTTCAGATTGGGTGGGATTGACTTTTCCAGGCATAATGGAACTTCCTGGTTCATTAGCAGGAATAATAATTTCCCCAATGCCAGAACGTGGTCCAGAAGCCATTAAGCGAATGTCGTTGGCTATTTTATTTAAGGAAACTGCTAATTGCTTTAATGCACCATGTGTTTCAACCAAAGCATCATGGGCAGCTAAGGCTTCAAATTTATTAGGGGCTGTTACAAAAGGTAGTGCTGTAAATTTTGCAATATATTCAGCAACACGTTTGCTGTAACCCTTAGGGGTATTTAAACCGGTACCTACTGCTGTGCCACCTAAAGCTAACTCACTTAAATGCGGTAAAGTATTATGTAAAGCTTTTAAGCCATGATCTAATTGAGCTACATATCCAGAAAGTTCTTGTCCTAAAGTTAAAGGGGTAGCATCCATTAAATGAGTGCGTCCAATTTTAACTACATTATTAAAGGCTTCCGATTTTTTCATTAAGGTGTCTCGCAATTGTTTTACACCCGGAATGGTAGTTTCAACTATTTTTTTATAGGCAGCAATATGCATTCCTGTAGGGAACGTGTCGTTTGATGATTGTGATTTATTAACATCGTCGTTGGGCTGTATTACTTTTTCATCCTCTCCAATTACTTTTCCTGCTAGTTGTTGGGCTCTATTAGCTATTACTTCATTTACATTCATGTTACTTTGTGTGCCAGAACCAGTCTGCCATATAACCAATGGAAATTGGTCATCGTGTTTGCCAGCTAATATTTCATCACAAACGTTAGCAATTAAATCCCTTTTTTCAATTGGTAAAACACCTAACTCACAGTTTGTAAATGCAGCTGCTTTTTTAAGATAGGCAAAGCCATAAATTATTTCTAACGGCATTGAAGCTGAAGCTCCAATTTTAAAGTTATTCCTAGAGCGCTCTGTTTGAGCTCCCCAAAGTTTATCTGCAGGTACTTTTACCTCGCCCATTGTGTCTTTTTCTATTCTATAACTCATTGTTAAAATGATTTAGTTTTGAATTGCAAAGTTAATTGTTTTAATGTGTTTTGTTTTATGATATCTGTTAGTTTTTTTAGTTGAGTTTTAACACATATATAACAACAATTTTTTGGTCAGTCTTTTATAATATACTAATTTAATAGGAATAAAAATTTAACATAAATATTTACATTATGGCAACAATTAGATTAGGAGATGTAGCACCGAATTTTGATGCAAAATCTACAGAAGGGAATATTAATTTCCATGATTGGCTTGGTGATAGTTGGGGAGTTTTATTTTCGCATCCAGCAGATTATACACCTGTTTGCACTACAGAACTAGGTACTGTGGCAAAGTATAAAGCAGATTTCGATAAAAGAAATGTTAAGGTTGTGGCCTTAAGTGTTGATGGCATAGAATCTCATAAGGGTTGGATAAATGATATTAATGAGACACAAGGAACAACTGTAAATTTTCCAATTATAGCGGATGAGGATAGAAAGGTGTCTGTGTTGTATGATATGATCCATCCAAATGCGGATAGTCAATTAACTGTGCGTTCGGTGTTTGTTATAGCCCCTGATAAAACCGTTAAGTTAATTATTACTTATCCAGCATCAACTGGAAGGAATTTTGATGAATTATTGAGAGTCATTGACTCATTGCAATTAACTGCATACCATAAGGTTGCGACACCGGCCAATTGGAATAATGGTGATGATTGTGTTGTTGTGCCTGCCGTAGCTACAGAAGACATACCCGATTTATTTCCAAAAGGCTTTAAGGAAGTTAAACCCTATTTGCGATTAACACCACAGCCCAATTTAAACTAGTGAAAAACTCTGTTAATAAATTTTAGTTTGATATTGTAAAACACATTGCTTTGCGTTATATTTGCGGCATATTAAAAAGATATTAACAGTTATGTTCGAATTTGATCAATATTTAGGCTTTTTAGCATTTTTAACCATATTAACTATTGGTTTTTGGTTGATGATATTTTTATTAACCTTTGTAATTCCTTACTGGATTGGAGGTTCATTAATTGAAAGATTAAAGGAAATTAGGGAGGAAAAGAAAGCAAAGAGATTAAATTCTTAAGCGTATTCAATTATATAAAAAAGGGGACTAAAAAATTTAGCTCCCTTTTTTTATGATTTTTACTAAACGATTTTATGTTACATTTCCATGTCTCCACCACCAAAACCATCTCCAGATCTTTCCGGTTTCTTTTTTTGATTGAACCTATAGGTAAATGATACTTTTAGAATTCTACCACCTCTAAACTGCAAATCTCTTTTACTTGAAAAAGTTTCGGTATTTATATCTCCTTTATATCTTCTACTGTTTAATATGTCGCTTATATTAACAACAACAGATGCTTTTTCCTTAAATAAATCCTTACTAAAAGCCAAATCTGCCGAAAAAATAGCGTCTCTTTTGTTTTGGCTATCCTGGCTTGGACCTCTATAATTAAGGTTCGTTTGCCAATCGATGTTCCCTGGCAAAGTATATTTATTGGTTAACCTTGTTCTCCAAGTTAAGTTTTCATTATCAAAATTCACACCATTAAATTCGCCTTTCAAAATGTTATTATAAAGGTTGAAATCTGTATTAATACGCCATTTTCGGTTAGGGGTATAGCTTACATTAAATTCAAAGCCATATCTTTTTTCTGTTGCAAAATTTACTGGAGATCTTGCAATCACAGGTAAATCTTGTCCGTTAACATTTACAATTTCTCCAGTTTCATAGCTCACCCAATTGCTTTCATTTTTTTCACGCTGTAAATAAATGGAGGAACTAAGAGTTAATTTGTCAAGTCGATTTAAATAACCTAAATCGTATAGAGATGAATAACTAGGATCCAAATCTGGATTACCTTGAAATATATTAGTTAAACTAGTCCTGGATGGAAATGGATTTAAGTGATAAGAACGTGGTCTTTCAATACGCCTACTGTAGCCAAGTGTTAAACTTTCTTTTTCACTAAATTCGTAGCTTAAATTTACTGTAGGAAATAATCCAGTAATATTCTTCTTCTTAAAATCACCTGTGGTAGGTTGGTCTATTGTTGTTTGGGTATTCTCCATTCTTAATCCCAACAAATAGGAGAATTTATCAATTTTGCTTCCATATTGTGCATATAATGCATTAATATAAAGCTTAAAGTTGAACAAATTGGATAGGTTGTTGTCTATTTCGAATTGTCCTTGGTTATTGAGTATTTCCACTTCATAGTCTGTCGATTTTGTACTGAAATCCCCTCTGTATCCCAATTCGAATTGACTGTTCTCGCCAATAGGCAATACATAGTCGGTTTGTAATAAAATAGATGATTGATCTTCTATAGTAGAAAGGTTATCTGTGTTAACACCATCAGTCAAAATCAATGATAACTTATCGTTGTTGTTTTCTTCATATTGAAAATCAAGTGTAAATTTATGTCCTTCCTCTTCAAAGTTTTTTGTAAAATTTGTTGCATATTGTATGGTTTTCGAACCACTAAACTCTGGATCTAAACGAACAGTTTCACCTAATAAATCCCTGTTTTCATCAAACTGTGTTAATACATTTGTTGAATTTTGCTCATTATCACTATCACGATAAACCACAGAAGTTGTTAAAGAAGCAGAATCGTTGATATACCATTCTATGCCAAAATTAGTTGTCAAACCTTTTCTTGTGTTTTCCCAATCCCTTATTTCATCTGCATAATTTCCTGTGTTATTATATCTCGTATAATTATAGGAATGGCCTATGGATGTATTGTAATTATATGCTGAAGTATTAAAAAAGTTTAGATCTTTTGTCCTAAAGTTGGTATTTCCCGAAAAACCACCAGAAGTTGGATGGCCACCATTAGCGGTTATCGCCCCATTAAACCCCTGTAGTTTGCTCCTTCGTAAAATGATATTTAATATTCCAGCAGTTCCTTGTGCTTCATATCTCGCAGAAGGAGAAGTAATTACCTCTACTTTTTCAATAGCTTCGGCGGGAAGTTGTCTTAGAGCGTCTGTAGAGTTTAGGCCAACTAACCCTGAAGGTTTACCGTTAATTAATATACGTACATTATTATTGCCTCTTAGAGCTACGTTACCCTCAATATCAACTGAGACCGATGGTACATTATCCAGTACATCACTTACAGTTCCTCCACTTACGGTAAGGTCTTTACCAACATTATAGATTTTTTTGTCTAATCTTATTTCTACAGTCGTTTTTTCGGCAATAACCTCCACTGCATCCAAAGCTGCTATATCCAATTCTAAAGAAATGGTTCCTAAATTTATGTCGGATTGAATGTTCTGGTTTTTTAATTCATGGGATTTATATGAAATGTATTCGATTTTAATATCATAAATGCCATCTGAAACTTTTATTTCAAAATCACCATTAATGTCCGTAATTGTGCCATCAATAATCTTTTTTTCCTTATGGCTATAAAAAGAAACTGTAGCATATTCAAGTGGTTGCTTGGTTTCATTTTCGATAACTTTACCAGATACTACTACTTTTTTTATATTAAATGTAGTTTCTATCGGGTTTTTATGCTGGGCATTTAATACTGCCGAAAAGGCTAATAGTACTATCATGGCCAAGGACAATCTATACATAAATAGTTTTTAACAAATTTGACCACAAAAATAGACTATGGTTTAAGGGGTATTGGTTAATAATTTGTTAAAAGAAATACTATTTTTAAAATTAAATAATGGAAAGTATGCGTTCAGGCGGTCTACCAATCACTGCTTTGTTGCCATTAATAACAATAGGACGTTCAATGAGTTTAGGGTTTGCCACCATGGCATTAATAATCTCAATATCGGTTAAATCTTTTCCTTTAAAATTTTCTTTCCAAATGGCTTCGTTTTTCCTTACTAACTCAATTGGTTTAATGCCCAAGGCTTTAACAATTATGTTTAATTGGTTAGTCGAAAGTTTTTCGTCAAGGTATTTTATAATTTGAAAAGGTTTACCTGAGTTTTCTACTATTTCCAAACCCTGTCTGGATTTAGTGCATCGCGGATTGTGATAAATGGTTATCATGATAACTGAATATTATATTGCGTTAATATTTGTTTTAATTGTTCGGGGTTTTTAAAGTGAATGCAATTAATGCCCAATGCTTTTGCTGCTTCAATGTTCCTTAAATTGTCATCTATGAACACTGAATTTTCAGGAGTTAGGTTAAAGCGATTTAAAGTTATGTCATAAATAGCCTTAAAAGGTTTTCTAGTGTTTTCCTTCCCTGAAACGATAATGCCTTCAAACCAATGAAGAAAATCAAATTTTTCAAGGGCAATTGGGAAAGTTTCTGAACTCCAATTGGTTAAGGCAATTACTTTATATTTTTCTGAATCCAATAATTGTTTTAAAATTTCAACTGTTCCCTGAATAGCATCCCCTAGCATATCTACCCATTTGCCATAGAACATTCGTATTTCATTTTCGTATTCAGGAAACAAAGCCACCCTTTCTTCAGTGGCTTTTGCCATAGGGTAGCCAGCATCTTGATTTTCATTCCAATCACTGGTACAAACATGATCGAAAAACCATTTCATTTTATCTCTATCGTGATTAAAAACGTCAAGAAATAAGTACTCAGGGTTCCAATCAATCAAAACCCCACCCAGATCAAATATAATGGCGTTTATTTTTGTCATCTATAGCGAGCCATTATCTTCCTGTTTTTGGCCCATCATCATTAAATAAGCCTTTAAAAAAGCATTGATATCACCATTCATAACGGCATCTACATTTCCTGTTTCATAACTTGTTCTAACATCTTTTACTAATTTATAAGGATGCATCACATAATTGCGTATTTGGCTTCCCCATTCAATTTTCATTTTACTTGCTTCAATATCGTCCCGTTGTTCCATTTGTTTCTGTAATTCAATTTCATACAATTGTGATTTTAGCATTTGCAAAGCACGTGCTCGATTATCGTGCTGTGAACGCGTTTCTGAACAAGATATTTGAATTCCAGTAGGTTTATGCGTTAACTGTACTTTAGTTTCTACCTTGTTAACGTTTTGTCCACCCGCACCACTGGAGCGTGCTGTGGTAATTTCAATATCGGCTGGATTGATTTCTATTTCTATAGAATCATCAACCAGGGGATACACATAAACTGATGCAAAGCTGGTATGGCGTTTAGCATTGCTATCAAAAGGGGAGATGCGTACTAACCTATGAACACCATTTTCTCCTTTAAGCCAACCAAAGGCAAAGTCACCTTCAATTTCAAGAGTGACTGTTTTTATACCAGTCACATCACCTTCTTGAAAGTTAAGTTCTTTAACTTTAAACCCACTTTTTTCGGCATACATTAAGTACATGCGCATGAGCATACTGGCCCAATCACAGCTTTCGGTGCCGCCAGCACCAGCAGTAATTTGAAGTACAGCACTAAGACCATCGCCTTCATCAGAGAGCATGTTTTTAAATTCTATATCTTCAATTAAGGTTGCAGCTTTTTTATGCTGGTTTTCTACTTCTTCAAGGGTAGATTCGCCTTCTTTGAAAAACTGGAAAAGCACATCTAAATCTTCAATAAGGGCTTTAACAGTATTGTAATCCTCCACCCATTTTTTTTTGACCCGAAGAGATTTCATTACGGCTTCGGCAGCCTTTGGGTCGTTCCAGAATTTGGGGTCGAAAGTTTGTTCTTCTTCGTTTTGTATTTCTATAAGCTTGGTATCTATGTCAAAGATAGTGCCTTAGTTTATCAAGGCGGGTATTAAGATCTTTAATTTGATCGGAAGTAATCATACTAAGTTATTAGTTATAGGGTTATAAAGTTATTGAAGTTAATTAATTCATTACACATAACTCTTATAAAAAAGATCAATAACCTCTTTAATATATTGTAGCACAAAAATAGAATTTCTTCATTCAGCAGAAAATAATATGAACATAATTTTATAGCTTTAACCATCAAATTTTTAACCATGATAATAGATCTTAGAAGTGATACAGTAACTAAACCTTGTCCTCAAATGTTGGATGCCATGATGCAGGCTCGGGTAGGTGATGATGTGTTTGGAGAAGACCCAACGGTAAAACAATTGGAACAGCGTATAGCAACCATGTTTGGTAAAGAAAAAGCCTTGTTTTTTCCGAGCGGCACTATGGCAAACCAAACAGCCATTAAGTTGCACACCATTCCTGGAGAACAAGTTATATGTGATAAATTTGCACATATCTACAATTATGAATCTGGTGGGGCTTCATTTAATAGTGGGGTTTCATGCAAATTGATTGATGGCAATAAAGGCATGTTTACAGCTGAACAGGTGTTGGAATCCATAAATCCTCCTGACTACTGGTATGCCAAAACGAGTTTGGTAGAGATTGAGAATACTACTAACAAAGGAGGTGGTGCTTGTTGGGACTTCAATGAAATTTTAAAAATAAGGAAAGTATGTGTTAACCATGAGCTAGGATTTCATTTGGATGGTGCTCGTATATGGAATGCTATAGTGGCCAAAAATGAAACTACCAAACAGTATGGTGAGGTTTTTGATACTATCTCTGTATGTTTGAGTAAAGGTTTGGGTTGTCCTGTTGGTTCGGTGTTGGTTGGAGACGGGGCTATTATGAAAAATGCCATTAGAATTCGTAAGATTTTTGGAGGCAATATGAGACAAGCAGGTTATTTGGCAGCAGCAGCTTTATATGCTTTGGATAACAATATTGAAAGATTGGCTGAAGATCATAAAAAAGCAAAAGAAATAGGTGAGACCTTAGCAAAACTATCAATTATCAGAACCATTGAACCTATTGAAACTAACATTGTTATTTTTGAATTGAATACCGATATAAATGAAATAGGATTTGTTAAAAAATTAGCAAATAAAAACATTCAAATCATTGGCATGGGTGGTAGAAAGTTGCGTATGGTCACTCATATGGATTATAACAATGAAATGCATGAAAGGCTAATGCAGGTGTTAAAAGAAACAAAATTTGACTAACAACTAAAACTATTTAAACATATCCATTCCTGGTATGTTGGGTAAGCCTTCTTTAGCAACAGCAGCAAGTTCGGCTTCATTTACGCCAGTTGCTTTTTCTATGGCTTTATTTAGGGTAAGAATTAAATAATCCTCAAGCTGTTCTTTATCATCTAAAAGTTCGTCATCAATTGTAATGGCTTTAATGGTTCTATTGGCCGTTAACGTTATTTTTAGTTTATTGTCATTACTTGACTCGTCAATTAAAACCGTATCCAAGCGTTTTTTTGTGTCTTCAACTTTTTTTTGGGTTTCCTTAAGTTTCCCCATCATGTTCATCATATCTCCAAACATATTCCTTTAATTTTAAGTTTTAAAAGGGCTAATTTATTACAATTTAAGGGGAAATGGATTGTATTTTACAAGGAAAAATGAAAAACAGCTTAATTATTATATCTCTAAGTTTTATTTTTGCCGTTTCCTGTAAAAAGGACAAATCAATGAGTCAACGAATGATTGAAGCCAAAACACCGACCGCCACCAAGAAACCAAAGCAACTAATTATTCATGACGATGTTAGGATTGATAATTATTATTGGTTAAATGATA
This sequence comes from Aestuariivivens marinum, assembly GCF_022662175.1. Taxonomy (GTDB): domain Bacteria; phylum Bacteroidota; class Bacteroidia; order Flavobacteriales; family Flavobacteriaceae; genus Aestuariivivens; species Aestuariivivens marinum. The sequence goes on from NZ_JAKMCR010000003.1 coordinate 194,227, forward strand.
GGGAAAATAATGATGTAATAGACTATTTGAACGCAGAAAATGATTATACCAAGCGTATGATGCGGCATACGGAAGCGTTTCAAAAGGTGCTCTTCAAAGAAATGAAGGGTAGGATTAAGGAGGACGATACCACTGTGCCCTATAAATTAAATGGCTATTGGTATTTAACTCGCTATGAAAAAGGAAAGGATTACCCTATATATGTTAGAAAAAAGGGAACCTTAAAAGCTCCAGAGGAAATACTGTTTGATTGCAATGCCATGGCCAAAGACCTTGCCTATTTCAACCTAGGAGGTATTTCCATAAGTCCGGATAACACCATGGCTGCTTTTTCTACTGATGTTGTGAGTAGAAGACAGTATGTAATTCAAATTAAAAATTTAATAACGGGAGAAATCTATCCCGATAAAATTGCCAATACAACGGGCAGTGCCACATGGGCTAATGATAATAGAACTCTGTTTTATTCTCGTAAAGATGAAATAACACTCCGTTCGCATAAAATTTATAAGCATATAATAAATACCACTGAAGATAAAGATCTCGAGGTTTACCATGAAAAGGATGAAACCTTTAATACATTTGTGTACAAGACTAAATCTAGAAAGTATATTGTTGTAGGCTCGTCTAGTACATTAACAACAGAATATCGATTTTTGGATGCCAATACACCTCATGAGGAATTTAAAGTTTTTCAAAAACGAACTAGGGAACTGGATTACAGTATCTCACATTATAATGACAGCTTCTATATTATCGCCAACAGTGACGGAGCTACTAATTTTAAACTTTTAAAAACCAGTGAGATACATACTGAAATAGAACATTGGCAAGAGGTTTTACCACATAGAGAAGCTGTTTTAATTGAAGATATTGAAATTTTTAAAGATTATTTGGTGGTGAATGAACGTGAAAATGGACTTAACCGTTTGCGTATTATGAGTTGGGACGGTAAAGAAGATTATTATTTGCCATTTAATAGCGAAACCTATACAGCATATATAGGTAATAATCCCGATTTTGATAGTGATGTGTTGCGCTATGGGTTTAATTCGTTAACCTCTCCAAGTGCAGTTATAGATTATAACCTTAAGACCAAGCAAAGGAAGATTAAAAAAGAACAACAGGTTTTAGGAGGAAAGTTTAAAAAGGAAAATTATGAGTCCAGACGCGTTTGGGCAACTGCAAAGGACGGTGTTAAAGTACCAATATCCTTAGTTTATAAAAAAGGAATCAAACTAGACGGTCAAACTCCATTGCTACAGTATGCTTATGGTTCTTATGGCTCTACTATCGACCCTTCGTTTTCAAGTATTAGATTAAGCTTATTGGATCGCGGATTTATATATGCCATTGCACATATTCGAGGTGGAGAATATTTAGGAAGGGAATGGTATGAAAATGGTAAGTTATTGACCAAGAAAAATACCTTTACCGATTTTATTGATTGCTCCAAATATTTAATTGAGCAAAAGTACACGTCAGCTAAACATTTATATGCTTATGGCGGTTCAGCTGGTGGTTTGCTTATGGGGGCAGTTATTAATATGAATCCAGAATTGTACAATGGTATTTTGGCGGCTGTACCTTTTGTGGATGTGGTGACAACCATGTTGGATGATTCTATCCCTTTAACTACAGGTGAATATGATGAATGGGGAAATCCTAATAAAGAAGAATTTTATCATTATATGAAATCCTATTCTCCCTATGATAATGTAGAAGCTAAAGCTTATCCCAATATGTTGGTAACAACGGGGCTACACGATTCGCAAGTGCAGTATTGGGAGCCTGCCAAATGGGTAGCAAAATTAAGGGAACTTAAAACAGACAGCAATATATTGTTGTTACACACTGATATGGACTCAGGGCATGGTGGGGCTTCAGGACGATTTGAAAGCTTAAAGGAGGTGGCATTGGAATATGCTTTTTTGTTGGATTTAGAAGGAATTCATAACTAATAAAAAAAAATATACTATTTTTGCAAGGTTTTAGGTTATATTTATTTCCTATAAATAAATTGGCTCTTAAAAAGCGTTTATGAAACATAACAACCAAGTTTTTGATAGCGTCTTAGATTTAGTAGGTCAAACACCTCTTGTAAGACTTAATAAATTTACGACAAACTTCAAAGGGAGTTACTTAGCAAAAGTTGAATCTTTCAACCCCGGGAACTCATCAAAAGACAGAATAGCACTTTATATTATTGAACAAGCTGAAAAGCAAGGTATTTTAAAACCTGGTGATACCATTATTGAGACCACCTCTGGAAACACTGGTTTTAGTATTGCCATGGTTAGTATTATTAAAGGTTACGAATGTGTTTTAGCTGTAAGTTCAAAATCTTCGGCCGATAAGATTGATATGCTAAAGACCATGGGAGCAAAAGTTTATGTTTGTCCTGCCCATGTTAGTGCAGATGATCCTAGATCTTATTATCAGGTAGCCAAACGTCTACATGAGGAGATAAAAGGTTCGGTGTACATTAATCAGTATTTTAATGAATTAAATATTGATGCCCATTATCAGAGCACAGGTCCTGAAATTTGGGAACAAACTCAAGGTGAAATCACACATTTGGTTGCCTGTAGTGGAACTGGAGGAACCATTTCTGGTACAGCGAGATATTTAAAGGAGCAAAATCCAAACATCAAAGTCTTTGGAGTTGATGCCTTTGGTTCGGTGATAAAAAAATACCATGAAACCAAAGAGTTTGATGAAAAAGAGATTTATCCTTACCGAATTGAAGGTTTAGGAAAGAATTTAATACCATCGGCTACGGATTTCGATATTATTGATGAATTTATAAAAGTTACCGATGAAGATAGTGCCCATACAGCTCGGGCAATAGCTAAAACAGAAGGTTTGTTTGTAGGGTATACGTCGGGAGCAGTAATGCAGGCGGTTAAACAATTGAACGAGCAAGGAAAATTTAAAAAAGGAGATCGTATTGTTGTGATTTTTCCGGATCACGGTTCGCGTTACATGAGTAAAATATATAGTGATAAGTGGATGAATGAGCAAGGCTTTTTTGATAGTGTCAATGAAGCTGCAGAAAACATTCAATACATAAAATAGTCAAAATTTTTTAACCTTTAAAAGAGGCAACTTTTATTGTATTTGCAATAGGTTGCCTCTTTTTTTGTTCTGTTTGTAATTGTCTATTAAAAAATTATGCTCAAACCATTTAAATATTTAATTTTGCAGACTGAACTAAGGTTTTAAGTTTTTATTATTTCATACTAAAAAGTATGATTAGCTTTGCCTTAAATTAATAGCACTAATAGTTGGAATAAATGAAAGATTTATTTGATAAGATTTATAAGGATAAAGGACCATTAGGGAAATGGGCTTCACAGGCAGAAGGGTATTTTGTGTTTCCAAAATTGGAAGGTGAAATATCAAATCGCATGAAGTTTCAAGGAAAGGATGTCATAACATGGAGTATCAATGATTATCTAGGCTTGGCCAATCACCCTGAAGTTAGAAAAGTAGATGCAGAGGCAGCAGCTCAATACGGTTCGGCTTATCCCATGGGAGCTAGAATGATGTCTGGTCATACCGATTTGCACGAAAAACTTCAGGATGAATTAGCGGCTTTCGTTAAGAAAGAAGCATCTTATCTTTTAAATTTTGGATATCAAGGTATGGTATCTACCATTGACGCTTTAGTGTCTAAAGACGATATCATAGTATATGATGTAGATGCGCATGCCTGTATTATAGATGGAGTTCGACTGCACATGGGTAAACGTTTTACCTATAAGCATAACGATGTAGAAAGTTTAGAGAAAAACCTAGAACGCGCTACCAAAATGGCAGAACAGACTGGTGGTGGTATTTTGGTGATTTCTGAAGGTGTTTTTGGTATGCGTGGTGAGCAAGGCCGTTTAAAAGAAATTGTAGCCTTAAAAAAGAAATATAAGTTCAGATTGTTCGTTGATGATGCACATGGGTTTGGTACCCTAGGGGCTACAGGTGCTGGAGCAGGTGAGGAGCAAGGGGTTCAAGACGATATTGACGTTTATTTTGCCACTTTTGCTAAATCTATGGCAAGCACAGGTGCTTTTATTGCGGGTGATCAAGAAATCATTGACTACTTGAAATACAACTTACGCTCTCAAATGTTTGCCAAATCTTTGCAAATGCAATTAGTTGTTGGTGCATTAAAGCGTTTAGATATGCTTAGAACCATGCCTGAGTTAAAGCAAAACTTATGGACCATTGTTAATGCCTTACAATCTGGATTAAAGGCACGTGGTTTTGATATTGGTACCACACAAAGTTGTGTAACTCCAGTGTACTTAAAAGGGAGTATTCCAGAAGCTATGGCCTTGGTTAAAGACCTAAGAGAAAATTATGGAATATTCTGCTCCATAGTAGTTTACCCTGTTATACCTAAAGGGTTAATTTTACTAAGAATGATTCCAACTGCTACCCATACCTTACAGGATGTTGAGGAAACCTTAGATGCTTTTGATGCTATACGGGAACGTTTGGATAATGGTACTTATAAACGTTTGTCTGCAGCTGTTATGGCAGCAATGGGGGAATAATTAAATTAGAAGTTTTTAAATATAAAATCGATTCAATATTGAATTGATTTTCTTGTTTAAACAATATCTTTCCTAAATGTTTTTCGGCGCTTGTATATTTCGGGCCCGAAATGCTTCCATATTTGTTGTATTGCAATATTATCTTCAAGCTCTGGGGTTCTGTAACAGGTTTGAATACCTTTTTCAGTAAATACTTTATAATACTCGTTAAAAATAACTGCATGCACACCTTTGTGTTGGTAATCAGGACGAATACCAATCAAATAAAAAACAACATCTTTGCTGTGCTTTTTTGCTTTTAGAATTTGAGTAAATCCAAAAGGAAACAATTTCCCTTTTATGTTTTGTATGGTTTTAGCAAAAGAAGGCATAACGATAGCAAAACCAATTAAGCTGTCTTCTTTATCTATAATAAACTTGATATATTCGGGATTTACAAAACTTATAAATTTCTTCTTAAAATAAGCCTTTTGTATATCGTTGATAGCTACAAATGAAGATAATGAAGCATAGGATGCGTTAAATAGGTCGAACATCTTATCAGCATAAGGCATAACTTCTTTAGTTTTTGTAAAGTTTAACGCCTTAAGTTGATAGCGTCTTTTTATAAGCTCATTAGCTTTGGAAAAGGTGTCAGGGTTTACATTTTTAAAATCAAATCTACTTTCTATATATCCTTTCTCGACCTTGTAATTAGCCGCTTCATAATGTTTGACATAATAGGGATGGTTATACCATGTAATCATAGAACCTATGGAATCAAATCCTTCTGTAAGAACGCCCACCTTGTCCAAATTAGAAAATCCAACAGGGCCTTCTACATATTCGAGATTGTGCACTTTCCCTATTTCTTCCACCTTATTTAAAAGGGTTTGGGATACGCTTAGGTCGTCTATAAAATCAAACCAGCCAAAACGCATTTTTCTTTGATTTTGTCCTTTTACCTCAATCCAATTGATTATAGCCGCTATTCTCCCAACAATTTCCCCTTCCTTATAGGCTAAATACAAAACCGCTTCAGCATCATTAAAAACAGGGTTTTCGCTTTTGTTGAAAGTCTTTAATTCCTGGCTTATAATTGGTGGAACCCAATATTTTGAATCTTTGTAGAGTTTAAAAGGAAACTTTACAAATGTTTTTAAGTCTGCTTTAGTTTTTACTTCTTTAAGTGTAACCATATTAATCAAAATCAATCATGTTTCTTTTTTGCTTTCTTGTTTTTGAACTGGAGCCTTTTGTCTTATTACGTCTGGCTTGTCGTTTGCCTTCTTCTTTTGCAGATCCGCCATTATCTATATCTGTTTCTTTGTCTTTATGAAAATCAAAACGATATGAAGCACCAAAATTAACACCAAAAACAGCTGGGGTATCTTTGGTATTGAACGTTAAGGCAGTATCCAATTGAAAGTTTTGGTTCCAAAGATAGGCTCCGCCAAACCGGAATAAATTATCAGCATAAAAATCACTTTTAATACCTTGGGTTTCACCAAATATAACCCATTGCGGATTAAACGAATGTGTTAAGGTAAGGATGTATTGAAAATCAGATTGATCTGTACCAATCCTATCCTTAATTAAATTCATAACAAACACCCATCCACCAGCAAAATTATTTTGTGTGGCTATCATAATTTTAGGACTAAACCCAGAGATGTCTGCAGCTGTGTAGGGATTGTTTTCAGTATCATAATTAACTCCAGCATAAACTGATACTGCAGGTATTAAAGAACTCCATTTAAAACGGTGATTAGCTTTCCAGCTATAAAGATTTGGCTTATTGTCTGCATTTTTATAAGGATCGTATACTAAATATTTAGCACCAACTGAAACATATTTAAAGTTAGATCGGTCTTCTTCAAACGGAACACTGGAATAATAGGTTTTAGTGTCATTCTGGTAGGTGCCTTCGACATTAATTTCCAATTCTTCCCATAGCAACCCATAGCGTACAGCAAAATCAACACCAAAGCCAGACACTTTATTTCTTAAAGCCGGAGTTCTTTCTTCGTTTGTTATATAAGGTCCAACTTCTAATTGTAAAACGTTCGTACCAACAGAAAAAGCACTCCTGGAAACACCTGGCCTATTGGAGTTTATTACTTCAGTATATTGCGCAAAAGCTAGTGTGCTTAAGGTTATACATATTAGGGTTATGGTAGATCGGACAGACTTCATAGCTTATTAATTAGATTAAAACCAGTGGTAAATAGGTTAATTTTTTTATGTAAAAGGTTCTCAAATATAGATATTTTATAGTTTTTTTATCATTTATAAACGCTTTTTAAGTCCTTAGAATTGTATTTTTGCTAAAAATCAAGTTTATGCTTCAACACGCTTCTGCAACTGGATTAGTTAGAATGATACTCATTATTCTATTAATCTATTTCGGAATAAAAATAATATCACGTTTACTTACTCCTTTTTTAATAAAATATGTTTCTAAAAAAGCCGAGCAACGATTTGGTCAGCAATTTGGACAATTTCAAAGACGCGCTCCCCAAGAAAAACCTAAAAAGGAAGGTGAAGTGACTATTGATAAAATGCCCAACATGAAAACATCCAATAAAGATGTTGGCGACTATGTGGATTACGAAGAAATTGATTAATTTTCAAACCTCATAGTTTTTAAAACCTGTTTATGCCACTTTCTTTTAATAAAATTGTGCCACACCTATTAGTGATAATAGGTTTCGTTGTTATTTCTCTAGCTTATTTTAGTCCAGTTTTAAAAGGAAAAGCCATTTTCCAAAGTGATATCATGCAATATATTGGGATGTCTAAACAGCAAAATCACTTTAGGGAAACAACAGGTGAAGAAACCTATTGGACCAATAGTGCTTTTGGAGGTATGCCCACCTATCAACTCGGAGCAAAATATCCACATAATTACATTAAAAAACTGGATCTAGCATTTCGATTTTTACCACGTCCAGCCGATTATTTGTTTCTTTACCTATTAGGTTTTTATGTACTTATGTTGGTCCTTAAGGTCGATTATAAGCTGGCCGTACTAGGAGCATTGGCTTTTGGATTTTCAACGTATTTAATTATTATTCTGGGCGTAGGCCATAACAGTAAAGCCCATGCCATAGCCTATATGCCTTTGGTATTAAGCGGTATTATACTCACGTTTCAAAGAAAGTACATTTTAGGATTTTTGATTACTACAGCAGCTATGGGACTGGAATTGGTCGCCAATCATTTTCAAATGACCTATTACTTGTTGCTGTTGGTTATCGTGTTGGGAATTGCTTACTTGGTAGATGCTTATAAAAAACAAGTACTACCTCATTATTTTAAATCGGTTGGAGTGTTGGCTTTAGCTGTTGTGCTTTCAATTGCCTTAAATGCTACGGGGATTTTGGCTACCCAAGAGTACGTCAAGGAAAGTTCAAGGGGAAAAAGTGAATTGACTATAAATCCAGACGGTTCTCAAAAGCAGGAATCTAGTGGGTTGGACAAAGAATACATCACCCAATTTAGCTATGGGATTTTTGAGTCATTAAATCTATTTATTCCAAGGCTTACAGGTGGAGGAAATGGTGAAAATTTAGGTAAGGAATCCAATACCTATGAAGCATATAGAAAGCTGGGAGCGTCTCCAAGTCAGGCTTTGGAGGCATCGAAACACGCACCTTTGTACTGGGGGAATCAACCCATTGTTGAAGCGCCCGCTTATGTAGGAGCAGTTATAGTCTTTTTGTTTGTGTTAGGGTTGTTTTTGGTTAAAGGGCGCTTGAAATGGTGGCTAGTAGGGGGTACAATACTTTCGCTTTTGCTTTCTTACGGAAAAAACCTAGGTTTTTTAACCGATTTCTTTATTGATTATGTGCCGCTGTATAATAAGTTTAGAGCGGTTAGCTCTATTCAGGTTATTTTGGAATTGTGTATTCCTATCCTAGGGGTTTTTGCATTAGTTAAACTGCTAAGTGGTTTTGAAAACGAAGCCGAAAAATTAAAGGCTTTAAAGTACTCTGTTATTATAACTGGAGGTGTAGCTGTTTTGCTGTTATTGTTTAAGTCGTCTTTTAGTTTTGCTGGTGTTAATGATGGGTTTTATAGTCAAAATTATGGACAAGACTTTATTGATGCGATTAAAGCTGATAGAAAAGCTGTTTTCACTACAGATATTTTGCGTTCGCTTATTTTGGTTTTAATTTCTTCGGGACTTATTTATGGTTATTTGAAGAATAAAACAAAGGAAAAGTGGGTGCTTATCGGTTTTGGAGCACTTATTCTGTTTGATTTGGTTGGTGTTGACAGGCGCTATGTGAATAATGATGATTTTGTGTCGTCTTATCAAATGAAAAACCCATACCAAATGAATGAAGCTGATAAAGATATTGTTAGGGACACGACGCATTTTAGAGTTTTTGATGTGACTTCCTCTGGGGCTAGAGCTTCCTATTTCCATAATTCATTAAATGGCTATCATGCAGCTAAACTAAGACGTTATGAAGATGTTTTTGATTTCTATGTAACCCAAAACAACATGAATATTTTAAACATGTTAAATGTCAAATATATCATTGCACAAGATGAAAAAGGAGTTGTAACAAGTTATTTAAACGAGGAGGCTAATGGTAATGCATGGTTTGTTGAGTCTTTAGAGCGATTGGATTCAGCAAAAGATGAAATTTTAGCTTTGGATAGTTTGGATACAAAGAATAAAGCAGTTTATACTTACATCAAGAAGCCTAAATATTTATTAAAGGAAAGTAGGGGCTTTAAATCGTTTGAAAAGGACTCGACTGTTTCCATTGATTTAATTAAACATAAGCCAAACTATCTAAAATACCAATCTAATAATAACCATGACGGGTTTGCTGTGTTTTCTGAAGTGTATTATGGTAATGGCTGGAAAACCTTTATCGATGGTGAACCAAGCCATCATATTCGTGTGAACTATACGTTGCGTGGTATGGAAATTCCTGCAGGAACCCATACCATTGAATTTAAGTTTGACCCTGATGTTGTTAAAACAGGTAGTAAAATCACTTTGGCTAGCTCTATACTATTAGGGTTGTTGCTTTTAGTTGGCGTGTTATACAAAGTAAAAAGAAAATAATTTGTCATTCCTGCGTGTCATGCTGAGCTTGTCGAAGTGAAGGCAGGAATCTACTTTAATATTTTAAGTTTCAGTAACCAGATTCCTGCCTTCACAGGAATGACAGAAATGGATAAAAAAAAGGTTCTCATAATCGCCTATTATTGGCCACCGGCTGGAGGGCCAGGGGTGCAGCGTTGGTTAAAGTTTGTAAAATATCTGCTAGATTTTAATATTGAACCTATTGTTTACATTCCCGACAACCCTAGTTATCCTTTAATTGATGAAAGCTTAAGCGCTGAAGTTCCAAAAGATTTGACCATATTAAAACAGCCCATTAAGGAGCCTTATAAATTAGCTAATGTTTTTTCTAGAAAAACTTCAAAAACGGTTAGTAGGGGTATTATTTCTGAAAATAAGAAACAAAGCCTAATAGAACGTTTTATGCTCTATATTCGTGGCAACTATTTTGTTCCAGATGCTAGGGTAGGCTGGGTTAAACCATCAGTTAGGTTTCTTTCCAACTATATTAATAAAAATGATATTAAAACCATCATTACTACAGGGCCACCACATAGTATGCACCTTATTGGGCTTCAACTTAAAAAAAAGTTTGAACTGAAGTGGTTAGCTGATTTTAGGGATCCATGGACAACCATTGGGTATCATAAACAGTTAAAGCTTACTAATAAATCACAAGCCAAACATAAAACTTTGGAAAAGGAGGTTTTAAATGGAGCCGACCAGATTATTGTAACCAGTAACGTTACCAATACCGAATTTGAAAACATAACTAACAAGCCAATTGAGGTCATCACTAATGGCTATGATTACGAACCTATAACCGATTTTGCCTTAGATGCAAAATTCACCTTATCCCATATAGGGTCTTTATTATCAAAACGAAATCCAAAAGTACTGTGGCAGGTTACACAGGATTTAATTCAGGAAAACGAATCATTTGCTAGGAATTTTCAGTTAAATTTGGTTGGAGCAGTGAGTGAAGATGTATTGCTTTCCATAAGGCATCATAATTTGAGTAATCATGTAAATAATATAGGGTATGTTTCACATAAAGAGTCTGTTAAATTGCAGAAACAATCCCAAGTGTTATTGTTGATAGAGGTTGATTCAGAAGAAACAAGGTGTATCATACCAGGGAAATTATTTGAATACATGGTTTCCAACAGACCTATAATCGCTTTAGGGCCAAAGGGTTCGGATGTGGAACAGATTATTAAAGAAACCAATACGGGGCATTATTTTTTATATTCGGATTATGATGCCATAAAAAAAGTCATTTTAGACCATTACGAATCCTATAAGAAGGGAAACTTGCAATCTTATGCCATAGGCTTGCAGAAATACAGCAGAAAATCATTAACCGAAGTATTATCTAAATTACTATAATGGGTATTGTAGTTTCACAATCTATTAAAAACACAATAGCCACTTACATTGGTTTCATTATTGGTGGGATAAATGTTCTGTTTTTATTTACCAACTTTTTAAGTGATGCCTATTTTGGACTGATTCAATATATTTTTTCAACAGCTGCCATCATGATGCCGCTTATGGCGTTTGGTGTACACAATACTTTGGTTAAGTTTTATTCATCATTTAAAACACGACAGTCCCAACATAGTTTATTAACACTTATGTTGATTATGCCATTGTTTATGGCTATACCTATTGGATTACTGGGTTATGTATGTTTTGATTCAATTAGTGTATGGTTAACTTCAGAAAATAAAATCATAAAGGACTATATCTGGTTAATTTATGTGTCGGCGATTCTTTTCGCCTATTTTGAAGTATTTTATGCTTGGAGTAAAGTTCAGATGCGGACTGTATTTGGCAATTTTATGAAAGAGATCTTTCATAGAATGTGCACTACGGTTTTATTGTTTGCTTTGTATCTAGAATGGCTAACAGCCGTACAACTGGTATATGCTTTGGTTTTGGTACATTTAGTACGGGTTATGGTTATGGCTTTGTATGCCTTTAGTTTAAAATTACCTGTAATAAACCTTAAAAAATTGCCCAATATAGCTTCCATTTTAAAATATTCTGCCTTAATTATTATAGCAGGTTCTATAGCTAATGTGATTTTGGAAATAGATAAATTCATGATAGGGCATTATATTAAAATTGAAAACGTAGCCTATTATGCCGTAGCCATTTATATTGCCAGTGTTGTTGGCGTGCCATCACGAGCCATGCATCAAATCACCAGTCCTTTAACGGCTAAGTTGCTCAATGAAAAAAATAAGGTTGAATTGAAGCTGTTGTACCAAAAAAGTTCGCTTACACTTTTTGTGGTTAGCGGTTTAATTTTCTTATTGATTGTATTAAATATTAATGAGCTTTATGAGTTGATACCCGAGAAGTTTAGTGGAGGCATCGTGGTTGTATTTCTAATAGGACTGGCTAAGCTTTTTGATAACTTATTGGGAAATAATAATGCTATATTGTTCAACAGCGACCATTACCGGATGGTTTTGGTGTTAGGGTTAGGCTTAGTTGCTATTACCGTATTATTAAACACTGTTTTTATACCTAAATATGGTGCTATAGGTGCTGCTTATGCTACATTTTTTTCCATAGTATTATACAATAGTTGTAAAATAATTTTTGTGAAGCGTTGGTTTAAAATGGTACCATTTACCGGCAACACTTTTAAAGTTAGTATGCTAATGGTAATGGTGTTTGGCTTGTTTTATTTTTGGGATTTTATTTTCCATCCCATTATAAACATCCTTTTAAAGTCAGCTATTATCAGCGTTCTTTATCTGTGTTTGGTTTATTATTTTAAACTTTCAGATGATGTAACTTCAATTATTAAAAGGTTTGTAAAGTTTTAAAAAGAGAAAACCCCACGATGTTGCTTTGAGGCAAACTTATCGCAGGGCTTTCCAACTAACCAACCAAAACGGTTAAGATCTTCTTCTGGTAGATCTTGTATTGTTATTTCTAGAGTTTGAACTTCTACTGTTTTTCGTAACTCTAGAAGTATTGCTTCTATCTGTTCTAGAAGCTGTTTGTCTTACAGTTCTAGATTTACTTTGTGTTGTTCTATTCGCAACGTGTGGTCGTTTTGTATTTGACCTATTGCTGTTAGTATATGTACGAGAATTTGAGCTCTTTGGTTTTTGAGTAACCGAATTATTTCTTGTTCTACTTTCTACATTAGTTCTAGACCTGTTATTTACATTAGGTCTTGTCGTTCTTGTAACGTTATTATCGTTTCGTTTAGTATGCGTGGTTTGTGTATTATTTCGTTGCACATCACGCCTTGTCGATTGTGTGTTGTTGTTGCTTCTTCTATTAATTGGCGAAGTAATGCGTCTGTCGTTATAATTTCTATTATTGGAAGCTATATTACGATTATTATTTCTTCGGGCTTTGGTATCCGTATAGTTTCTTCTAGAAGCTATATCATTGTTATTGCCTCTACGTACTTTACTGTTACTGTAATCTCTTCTAGAAATTGTACTTCTATTTACTGAAGTAATATTTCTAGAGCTTCTATTAGCAGTGGCAAAGCTTCTGTTTCTGGTAATTGTACTTCCTCTTCTACTTGCTACAGAAGTTCTTGGCCTGTAATTGTTGTAAAAAGGTCTGCTGTAAACATAACGAACAGGCGTATAATATTGTCTGTATGGTCTATTGTAAACTACGCAATAGTCGAAGGCTGGAATGCTATAGTATCGGTGCCATGGTCTATACACATAATGTCTATTGTAAATATTTATAAATCCCGTACAGTGACTAAAAACATGGCGACGGTTATAGTGTACGTACAGACCACCTAAACGGGAAACATATCCATAATTGTTATAGTAAATATTCACATTACCAGCTTGACTTATACGGCCATAATAATCATAATAAATAGGTACATTTTCTATTTGAATTACGGCACCAAATTCATCGTACTGTACAAAAGCATTATAATCGTAACCAGAATTAAAGCTTATGCTAACATTAGGGGTACCGATAGACACACCTAAGTGTGAATTGTTTCTTAAAATATTAAAATCAAATTGCCCGTCAGGAAAAACAGAGAATTCGATACCACCTTCAATAAATATGAAAGAATTACCATAACCTCTATAGACTGTTTTTAAAATATTATCGTTTATGTCATTTGTATTTATAGCATTAACAGTAAAACCTGTTAATAATAAACCCGCTAAAAGAAATGCTAATTTTTTCATAATCTAAGCTTTAATTTGTGAATACAGTTTTCCAAATACAAACAACGTGCCAAAAGCAAATATTTCTTTTTAACAAATGATTTTCAGTTGTTTGGTAATTTATAATAAAACATCAAAAAATAACCAATTAGCTTTCAAAGGAAAATAAGCATTTAACTTATGTGTATTTATCAAAAATGTATTATAGGTTCTGCTTAAAAAGTATTAAGTTTAAAGTTTGAAAATGTTAATTACAATAAAATCTAATGAAGAAATTTGATCGAAGGGACTTTATAAAGAAAACCACACTTTCTGGTGTAGCGGTTTCGCTTGGTAGTGGTTTATTATCTTCCCAAACTAAAACCATTCCTTTTTTTGAAACTAGCGCTAACTATATGGGAGATTTTAAAGCCCCTAAACTAGATAAAGTACGTATCGCTATGATTGGAGTGGGTGCCCGTGGTAGTGGTCACGCTACGCAATTGGCTACTATTGAAGGCACTGAAATAGTTGCTATAAGTGATTTGTACGAGGACTTGGCCAAAACATCTGCCGATAGATGCTCTAAAATAGGAAAAGGTTCTAGGCATATGAATATAGCTGTTTACCACGGTGGTGAAAATAAGTGGAAACAGATGCTTCAAGAAGTAAAACCGGATGCAGTTTTTATTTCTACCAATTGGAAAAACCATGCTCCTATGGCAATTGAGGCTATGAAACAAGGCGCTCATGCGTTTGTTGAAGTTCCAATGGCCCTTACTTTAGATGAAATGTGGGACATTGTTTTTACATCAGAACAAACACAGAAGCATTGTATGATGATGGAGAATGTGAATTATGGAAGAGAAGAGCTTTTATATTTAAACATGTGTCGTCAAGGCGTGATAGGTGAATTATTACATGCTGAAGCAGCATATATTCACGAATTGCGTTTTCAAATGGAAGAGCAAAAAAGAGGCACGGGCTCATGGAGGACATATCATTATGCAAAGAGAAACGGAAATCTGTATCCAACACATGGTTTAGGTCCTGTTGCCCAATATATGAATTTAGCTAGGGGAGAAGATAATTTTACTAGTATAGTGTCTTTTTCTACCCCAGCTTTAGGAAGGAAAGCTTATGCTGAAAAAAATTATCCAGCTGATCATAAATGGAACCAGTTAGATTACAAAGGCGGAGATTTAAATACGTCTATTGTAAAGACCAATTTGGGAAGAACCATTATGGTACAATGGGACGAAACTAGTCCAAGACCATATTCACGTCACAACTTAATTCAAGGAACAAAAGGTACATTGGCTGGTTTTCCTACCAGAATTGCCTTGGAAGGTGGTGTGGAAGGGGCAACAAAAGATCATCATAGATGGGCAGAAGGAGAACAATTGGCAAAAATTTATGAAAAATACGAGCATCCATTATACATACGTTTAGGTGAATTGTCCAGAAAAATGGGCGGTCATGGCGGCATGGATTTTATGATGCTTTATAGAATTGTTGAATGTTTAAGAAATGGTGAGCCATTAGATCAAAATGTTTACGAAGGTTGTTTGTGGAGTGCTGTTTCGCCCTTAAGTGAGCAATCTGTGGCTCAAGGTGGTGCACCACAGGCATTCCCAGACTTTACCAGAGGGGAATGGAAAAATACACAACCTTTAAAGGTTATTGAATAAAACGTATTCGTATTTATAATACTAAAGCGCCTAAGGAATTAATCCTTGGGCGCTTTTTATTTCCAAATTAAATACATTAGCGCTTCATCTTTTTTTGTTTTTTCACTTTACCATTGCGTTTGTAGTAGTAATAGTTGTCATCTTGGTTGTCATGGTCATTGTCAAACCAATTATCCCTGTCGTGTCCATGGTCACCGTAATGGTACGACATGTTGCATGATGTGACACCGCAAACGTGGCAAAAATCGTCATTATAGTTGTTTACGTGACCTCTTATGTTGACAATTTCACCCCAATGGTTATAATTAACACGTAATCCGCCCACTTGCGTTAAGGTGGCATTTCGGCCTCTGCCATATCTCATAAAAACAGAACCAATTCGGGTCACTTTTCCGCTTCGGTCATAGTTTATAAAAACATTACCGACACGTCTAACCTTTCCGTAACGATCCCTAGAAATATAGACACGGTTATTTCTGTTTGAAGAATACCCAATGTTAATATTTGGGCCTCTGTAGTTAATATCTATGCTACTTCTTTTGGTGTTCGACTTGTAATAGATATTATCATTATAATGATTGTAAACATTGGTATCGAAATCAAAACTACCATCTGGAAAAATTAAGAATTCAACGCCTCGCTCCATAAATATTATAGGTTCAGCATACCGGTTAAATTTCCCAACATCATTATTGTTTAAGCTTAAAGCTGATACTGCTGTTAATCCTATCAACAACATTGTAAAAAATAGTAATGTTCTTTTCATAATACATAAATTTTATGTTTACCTACTCTGTTAGCTTTTCGGTTTCCGCTATGTTTAGCAATTTTCAAGATGCATGCCAAAAAAATTGTTAAAATGCATGATTAACTAAATATTAACATATTTAACTTTAATAAATACTTGTTTTTCATATAGTTATAAAATTTTTGTTTAGTTTAAATATTCCCTATTTTTATATGAGTATAATTTTTAAAATGAAAAAAACAAAAGAGACTTGTAAAAACTGTGATAGGCCATTTCATGATAGTTATAATTTTTGCCCAAATTGTGGGCAACAAACTAAAGAAGATTTAACAGTTAGTGTGCTGTTTTATAATACTATAAGTAATTACTTTTCATTTGATGCCCGATTTTTTAAAAGTTTTTTACCGTTGGTATTTAAGCCTGGTTTAATAGCCAAATGCTTTATAGAAGGTAAACGACTAAAATATTTGCATCCAGCTCAGTTTTATTTGTTTATTTCCGTAGTATTCTTTTTTATTTTTTCGTTTAAGGTTAGAGAGTATAATAGCAATGCAGATAAAGTTCTCAACGAAGGATTTGAAGTTTTGCAAGGTGAGAATATAGATAAATCTATTAATTTAGATTCTTTACAGGCAGCAATAATTCCAGATTCAATATTGAAATCGAATAATGTTCAGGGTTTAAAAAAAATATCAAATAATAAGTCAATAAAGACTGAAGAGTCTAAAGTGGCTTTAGATTTAGGGTATAATCCCAAAAAATTGGATTCACTAATTGCAAGCGGGGCTTCAGTACAGGAACAGCTTGAGTTTTTAGGAATGAATAATGAATCAGGTTTTTTAAAACGTCTCTATGTAAAACAAGTCTTAAAGTTTTATAAGCAACGTGGGGGAGGAATTGTTCAGGCATTCTTTGATAGTATCCCCATAGCACTTTTCTTTATGTTGCCCTTATTCGCGTTAATACTTAAGTTATTTTATTGGCGACAAGGTGATTTTGCATATCATTTAGTATTTAGTTTTTATTTTTTTTCCTTTCTATTTATAGTTTTAGGATTTTTAATAGTTGTAAATGAGTGGATTTTAGATTTACCCGATATAATTGATTGGCTCATTATGTTGTCTACATTTTTATACTTGTGGTTGGGCTTAAAATACTTTTATAATAGAGGGTATTTTGTTTCACTGCTAAAGGCGGGTATGGTGACGCTTATATACATGTCTTTAATTGTGCCTGCAGCTTTAATTGTGATTTTCATCACCTCGCTTTTATTTTATTAAATAAATTATGGTCAAATTATTTGAGCTTATCCCTTAAATATTTCCCTGTTTCTGAAGCTTTAATTTTTACGATATCTTCTGGGGTGCCGTGGGCAACAATGTTTCCCCCTTGTTCACCGCCTTTAGGCCCTAAATCAATTACATAATCGGCACATTTTATTAATTCCAAATTATGTTCAATAACTATGATTGAATGGCCTTTATCAAGAAGTGCATTAAAGGATTTTAATAATTTTTTTATGTCATGAAAGTGTAATCCTGTTGTAGGTTCATCAAAAATGAAAAGGACCTTATCGGTATTATTTCCCTTACCTAAAAAGGAAGCCAATTTAATACGCTGCGCTTCACCTCCAGAGAGGGTAGATGAGCTTTGTCCCAAAGTTACATAACCCAAACCGACATCTTGAAGAGGTTGTAACTTATTCTTTATTTTTATTTGTTTATTATCTTCAAAAAAAACAATGGCATCATCAATGGTAAAATTTAAAATATCATCGATATTTTCATTAGCAAAAGTGACTTCCAAAACTTCTTTTTTAAAACGCTTGCCCTTGCAGGTTTCACATTCCAAATGCACGTCTGCCATAAATTGCATTTCAATGGTAACTTCACCTTCGCCTTTACAGGTTTCACAGCGTCCGCCATCCACATTAAAAGAAAAATGTTTAGCTTGGTAATTTCTAATTTTGCTTAGTTTTTGGCTTGCAAAAAGTGCTCTTATGTCGTCGTAAGCCTTTATATAGGTAACAGGATTAGATCGTGATGATCTTCCAATGGGGTTTTGATCGACAAATTCGATGTGTTTGATGTTGCTAAAATTACCTTCTAAGGCAGAAAATTGTCCAGGTCTGTCACTAAAATCCGTTATTTTCTTTTGCAAAGCAGGATATAAAATCTTTTTTACAAGTGTACTTTTACCACTACCAGAAACGCCTGTTACAACAGTTAACATCTCTAGAGGGAATCGCGCATTTATATTTTTTAGGTTATTTTCTCGAGCCCCTATAATATCCACATAATATTTTGAAGAACGTCTGGTTTTAGGAATTTCGATTTTCAGGCTTTCGTTTAAATATTTCGCAGTAAGTGAGTTCGATTTTAGAATAGCTTGATAATCACCATGAGCCACAACCTTACCACCAAACGTACCAGCTTCAGGGCCAATATCTATTATGTTGTCTGCTGCTTTCATGATGTCTTCATCATGTTCCACCACAATAACGGTATTACCCAAATCCCGTAATGATTTTAATACTGAAATGAGTCGTTCAGTATCCTTTGGATGTAATCCTATACTAGGTTCGTCAAGGATATACATTGAGCCAACCAAACTACTTCCTAGAGATGTTGCCAAATTGATACGCTGACTTTCACCACCTGAAAGCGTATTTGATTTTCGATTAAGCGTTAAATAATCTAAGCCCACATTACTTAAAAAGCTAATTCTGTTATTAATTTCCGTTAACAAACGGTTGGCAATTGTTGTGTCGTAATCATTGAGCTCTAATTGATTGAAGAAACTAGTAAGTCTATTTAAAGGCATTTCTACCAAATCGGTTATCGTTGCCTTACCAACTTTTACGTAATTGGCTTCAACTCGTAAACGCTTACCGTTACAAATTTTACACTTGGTTTTACCTCTGTAACGAGAAAGCATAACTCTGTTTTGTATCTTGTATGCTTTAGCTTCCAGCTCAGTAAAGAAGGAGTTTAGACCTTCAAAATGTTCATTTCCGGTCCAAATAAGTTGTTTCTGTTCTGAAGTAAGTTCAAAATATGGTCTATGAATAGGAAAATCGAATTTATGTGAATTATTTACCAGTTGATCCTTATACCAGCTCATGCTTTCACCACGCCATGGAAAAATAGCCTCTTCAAATATTGACAATCCTGTATTGGGAATCACCAACTCTTCATCTATACCAATAATATCTCCATATCCCTCACATTTTGGGCAAGCACCGTAGGGGTTATTAAAGCTAAATAAATGAATGTTGGGTTCAAGAAAATTAATGCCGTCCAGTTCAAATCTATTACTAAAATGTTGCTGTTTATTATCTTTTAACGTTTCAACAAAACATTCACCTTTACCTTCAAAAAAAGCAGTTTGAATGGCATCAGCCAACCTATTGTAAAAGTCTTCATCATTTCTAATAATTATCCTGTCTACAACCAACAAAATACAATCATTTTCCCCAATACCATTGACTTCATCAATCCTAACAACAGTGTCGTTTACCTTAACTCTGGCATAACCCTGTTGCAATAATGTGTTAAGCTTATCTGAAATCACTCTTCCTTCTTCTAGGTGAATAGGAGCCAAGAGCAGCATTTTTTCACCTTCATTAAAGTTTTTAATGTAATTTAAAACATCAGTAACTGTATCTTTTTTTACTTCTTGTCCAGAAATAGGGGAGTAGGTCTTACCTATTCTGGCAAACAAAAGTTTTAAATAATCATAAATTTCGGTAGTAGTACCAACCGTTGAACGTGGGTTGGATGAGTTTACCTTTTGTTCAATAGCAATAGCAGGGGCTATCCCTTTTATAAAATCAACCTTTGGTTTGTTTAAACGACCTAAAAATTGTCTTGCGTAGCTGGAAAGACTTTCAACATAGCGACGCTGTCCCTCTGCATATAGGGTGTCGAATGCCAAACTAGATTTACCAGAACCAGAAAGTCCAGTGATAACTACCAATTTGTTTCTGGGAATAACAACATCGATATTTTTAAGGTTATGCAATTTTGCTCCCTTTATAACTATGTATTGTTTTGGATCTACAGCAGAAATATCATTATTCATGGATTATTCAAGAAAAATAATCTTGCAAAGATACTATAAGTATTTCATCTAATAAAATCATGTTTTAAAGCAAAAAAAGATAAAAAAATGGCACATTTTTTGTTTTTTAGATTCGAATATTACTATATTTGAATTGTCTATTAATCAATTTTTAAAGCACTTGCCTATTATATACTATTACTTTTAAACAATTAACCCCAAGTAGAGAAGTCTTCTGCTATGCAAAAAAGTAATAGTTATGCAACACGATTTTATTCCAGATGCCATACTAGTTAACAATTATGTTAATGGTAATGAATTGGCTCTTGAAACACTTATAACAAGACATAAGCAAAAAGTCTATAGTTTTATATATTCAAAAGTTTATAACAGAGACGTCGCTGAAGATATATTTCAGGATACTTTTATTAAGGTTATACGTACCTTGAAAAGAAAGGCTTATAGTGAAGAAGGTAAGTTTTTGCCATGGGTTATGCGTATAGCCCATAATTTGGTTATCGATTATTTTAGAAAAAACAATAGAATGCCCAAATTTGACAACAGTAATGATTTTAGTATTTTTTCTGTATTAAGCGACAATGATTTAAATGCTGAAAAGCGTATTATAAAGGAACAAGTTGAAATTGATGTTAGACGATTGGTGGATGAGTTGCCGGAAGACCAAAAAGAAGTGCTTTTGATGCGTATATACAAGGATATGAGTTTTAAGGAAATATCGGAGGCAACAGGTGTAAGTATTAATACGGCCTTGGGAAGAATGAGATATGCACTAATTAATTTACGTAAGGTAATAGATAAACATAATATTGTTTTAACAAATTGATACAATAAAGTATGAAATGCCTCGTTATTAATTTAAGTAATCCTTAAATTATTATTAATGGCAAAAATTTACTTTAAAGAATCTATTGAACATACTAATGACCTTAAACCGAAAGAAGAAACGGTTCATTTTCTTCTAAATTATTCGAAAGCTTTAAGTGTTATAAATTGTAAAGAGTTAAAAATTGAAGCTTTTCTCAATTAAACTTTAAAAAAGTCCTGATTTTAATCAGGACTTTTTTGATTTATAATAAGCATTAATAACAGATTTCCTGCCAATTGTTTTAGTAATAATATCCTTGTCTAAATCCCAACCTCTTGCGGGAGAATATTCCCTACCATACCAAATAATTTGTAAATGTAAATCGTTCCATAGTTCTTTAGGGAATAAGCGTTTTGCATCTTTCTCGGTTTGAACGACACTTTTACCGTTACTAAGGTTCCAACGATACATTAAGCGATGAATATGAGTGTCTACCGGAAAGGCAGGTATACCAAATGCCTGGGACATGACTACACTTGCGGTTTTGTGCCCAACAGCGGGCAGGGATTCTAGGTCTTCAAAATTCTGGGGGACCCTTCCATGATGTTTATCTATCAATATTTGTGATAAACCATAGATGCCTTTACTTTTCATTGGTGATAACCCTACTGGTTTTATGATTTCCCGTATGTCATTAACCGTTAATTTAATCATGTCATATGGATTATCTGCTTTTGCAAAGAGCAATGGCGTAATTTGATTAACGCGTAAATCTGTGCTTTGGGCAGATAGGAGTACTGCAATTAATAAGGTGTAAGGATCTTTGTGATCTAAAGGAATAGGAATTGTTGGGTAAAGCTCCTTTAAAGTTTTAATTATAAAGTTTACGCTTTCTTTTTTGGTCATTCAGTTGTATTTTAGCACACAAAGTTAATAAATATGAATACATTAAAAGAAGGGGATAAAGCCCCTAGTTTTGAAGCTAAAGACGAACAGGGGAATATTATAAAATTATCGGATTACAAAGGGAAAAAGTTGGTGGTTTTCTTTTATCCGAAGGCGAATACACCTGGATGTACTTTAGAAGCCTGTAATTTACGAGATAATTATGCGGAATTAAAGTCACAGGGTTATGATATTTTGGGGGTTAGTGCAGATACAGAAAAGAAACAGGCTAATTTTAAAAAAAAGTTTGATTTTCCCTATCCGTTACTAGCAGATGAGGATAAAGTAGTAATTAATGCGTTTGGAGTTTGGGGTCCTAAAAAGTTTATGGGCAGGGAATTTGATGGCATTCACCGTATAACCTTTTTAATAAATGAAGAAGGCGTAATAGAACGTGTTATTGATAAGGTTAAAACTAAAGATCACGCTGCACAAATACTAAGTGAATTATAAATAGCTTCAAAAAAAATATCTCTAGTTTTTTAAAATAAAAATTATTACAACCGTAATAATGACCAAAACAATCAAAGCTGACAACATCGTATTTTTCAAATTGTCAGCTTTAATTTTTTCTCTAATTCTATTTTTAATGATATAGAGCTCCTCTTCTGATAATTTCGGAAAATTGTATTTCTCGTATGGAATATTATATCTTAGTATTTTCCAATTGAACTTTCCAGAATATTTCTCTTTTCTGTCCTTTCTCCTCTTTATTGTAGCTTTAAAATATTCTAAACTGATATCCATTACAATTTAAAAAAAGAATAATATTTAGTATAAGCTATTAACTCTTTATTCTCTTTTTTATAGACAAAGGCTTTAATGGTTTTCTTGTATAACCAAACAAACGGTAGTCTTTTATAAGATCGGCAGTACCTTCAGGAAGTTTATCTTCCCAACCTGTTTCACCATTTTCTATCATGCCAAGTATCTCCCTAGAGAAAATATTCATGATGCTTTCATCGTAATCTTCAATATCTACTACTTTGCCATTATATTTGAAAAATTTATATAATTCCTTCATTCTTGGATAAACTTTTAAGTTGTTGCTATTTAAAAGTTCTCCTGTTTCCAGATCAAGCATAGGGTATAAGTAAACTTTTAAGTCCTTAAAGAACAGCTTGCCAAACGCTTCGAGTATTCCACCACTTAAATGACGATAATACTTCTCGTCAAAAATATCTACTAAATTACTAACCCCCATAGCAAGACCCATTCTAGCTTTAGTGTATTTAGAAAAGTATTCGACTACTTTGTAATACTCTTGGAAGTTAGATATCATAACCGATTGGCCTAGGGCGCAAAGTAGGTCGGCTCTATCCATAAAGTCCTGTTCATTAATTTCTCCATCAGTTTTAAGATTGGACAAGGTAATTTCAAAAACCACTACAGTTTTATTTTTGTCGACCTTATTCTCTTGGATAAACATTTCGTAAGACTTCTCAAACATAGCCATATTCACCTTTGTCACAGGTCTAAAGCTACCACGTAGAGCTAAAATATTTTTCTTGTAAAATACCTTTGCAGGTAAAACATTGTTACCGTCAGGACCAAACATTACAGCATCGGTCATACCATTTTTAACAAGTTGTAAGCTCATTAACCGATTATCTATGTTATTAAAAACCGGACCAGAAAAATTAACTGTGTCAATCTCTAATTGATCTTTGTCTAAATGATCATATAAATAACGAAGTAATTTTTTTGGCTCATTATACTTGTAATATGCACCATAAATTAGATTGGTTCCTAAAATACCAAGCGTCTCCTGTTGTAATCTAGCATCGGTTTCCTTAAAGCGAATGTGTAAAATAATCTCGTTATACTCACCTTTAGCTTCAATTTGATATTTTATTCCAACCCATCCATGTCCTTTATACTGTTTTGCAAAATCTATTGTTGCTACAGTATTGGCATAGGCGAAAAATATCTTGTTAGGATTCTTTTCCCGAGTCAATCTATTTTCAATCAAGTTTATTTCATGTGAAAGCATTTTGCGAAGGCGGGTTTCGGTAACATACCTGCCATCGTCTTCGGCACCATATATAGCATCGCTAAAATCTTTATCATAAGCAGACATTGCTTTAGCTATTGTTCCAGATGCACCTCCTGCTCTAAAGAAATGGCGACATGTTTCTTGCCCAGCACCAATTTCAGCAAATGTTCCATAAATATTTTCGTTTAAATTAATGCGAAGTGCTTTGGATTTTAGCGAAGGAATATTATCAAATTCCTTGTCGCCCTTAATGGTAATTTCCATACGATCTATTACTTATTTAGTCACTGTACAAAGGTATTAAATAACTATAGCAAACAAAAAAATAACCCTATTTTTGTGATAAAATTCGGAACTTTGAAAATTACATTTTTAGGCACGGGAACTTCACAGGGTATACCTATAATAGGGAGCAACCATCCTGTGTGTTTAAGCAACAACCCTAAAGATAAACGTTTACGTGTCTCTGTTTTGATTGAGTGGGATGAATACAAATATGTAATTGACTGTGGCCCAGATTTTAGGCAACAAATGCTTAGGGAAAACATCTCAAAGATTGACGGGATAATATTTACCCATGAACATTCGGACCATGTTGCTGGGTTAGATGACATAAGGGCTTTGTGCTATAGAAATGGATGCATGAACATATATGCCCATGAGCGTGTTATTAAATCGATTAAAAAACGCTTTGACTATATTTTTAATACTGAAAACAAGTATCCTGGAGCACCAGATGTGTTTGTAAATATTATTAAAAATAAACCTTTTATGCTCCCTAAAATGGAAGTTGTACCAATAGATGGAGACCATTATTTTGTACAGGTTTTTGGTTTTCGTTTTAGGGATTTTGCCTATCTGACCGATATGAAAAAGGTTAATGCAAATGAAATTGAAAAGTTAAAAGGAGTAAAGGTGTTGGTGATTAACGCTTTAAGGATTACTCCACATATTTCCCATTTCAATTTAGAAGAAGCCCTTGATTTTATAAAGCAAGTACAACCCAAAAAAGCTTATTTAACCCATATTAGTCATTTAATGGGGTTTCATGATGAAGTAGAAAAGGAGTTGCCAAAAAATGTTTATTTAGCATATGATGGTTTGAAATTAACGATATAATCAACTATAGAGATGAAGCAAAGGATTTTTATGTACCTATTTATTTTTTCAATATTACTAATATTGTTTCAATACGTTAACTCAAAGCGTGTATTTGAAGATTTGAATATTAAACTTGAGAATTATCGGTCAGTGAACACGAAATATAAAGATTCAATAGTTAACTTGAGAGATGAATTAATGAACTTAGCCCATTTCGGTATCGAAGGCAATGAAGATGCGTTGAGCTATTTTGAAAATGACGGGTACAATACCTCCGAGCTTATTCCGCATATAAAGGATGAATTATATAATCATAATGAATTTAAAGGCGAGCACCCATTAATACCTTATGCCTCAAACGAAGGAAGGAGAATGCTTATTAACACGGTAAAGATTCTTAATCACAGATGGATAATAGCCAATTTTTCAGATGGAGAATACTGGGGAGAGATTTTTTTAAAATATTGGGTGACCGAAGACAAAACAATCGAGTTTAATTTAGTGGAGTCTTTTTTATATCCTTTTGATTAATCTAATAGGTAAGCAATTCCCTTTTGTTTTTTTGGTTCACCTACATACGAATATTCAAAAGTATATGAGGAATCTGTAGTTGTGAGTATTTTTAAATGGATATCCTTTTGCTCTGCCATGTTCTTAGGGTTAATGGTCTTAAAGATTACTTCGCAATCATTTATCCATCTAACCCTAGAAGAGTCTATATGGTTATTATATAACTCAATTTGTAAAGAATCATCACGTTTAAACTCCGATTTATAAATTACTTCATCTATAGCTATTTCACTATAAAAGCGACCTGTTTTATAGTTTTTGCAATTACGTTCTAGCTTATAGCACCCAACCATGAAAAACAAAAAGACATATAATAAAAATCTCATAAAACAAATTTATAGAATTTATAAAGAATAAAAGGAAATGAATGTTGGAGTATACAAACTAATTCTTAAAATTTTTAAAGGTACCATCAGTATAAAAAACAACAATACGTTCGATAGCCTTGGCAGATTGTGTCTTATGCTCTATGTTTAAGGTTGGTTGTTTAGCTTCAACAGGGAAGTCTTTAGTATCATTTTTTTCAATATTTACTGGAAAAACCCCTTTGCCATTTAGTAGCCAATAGAGCTCTACTTCGGGGAATGACGATACAATTTTCAAAACAAACTCTAAGCTTGGTTTGTTTCTTTCGGAAAGAATATGTGAAATACTGGAGCGCTGCACGCCAATTTTTTCAGCAAAGGAAGAAGCAGATTCACTATAATAATCCATTATTTTTTGAAGTCTAATTGCAAATTCTTTACTGTTTACCATTGTAAATGCATTAATTAAAATTTTACTATTACAAATGTAAATAATATAAGTGAATTATTAATAAATTCAAGTGTATTTATTATAATAATATTAAATTAATACTTTAATATAAGTTATTATAACATTTGATATACAGTATTTAATATGAAATATTTATTTATTTACTATAATCACTAAATGTATATACAGCTTGTGAATGATAATTGTTTACTAATGTAACGTATTATAGACTAAATTATCGTTTACAATTGTAACACATGAATTGTTTACATTTGTGCAAACAATTAATAAATGGAGATAGAATTAATTAATGGTTTTTTTAATGTGTATAAAGAAAAAGCCCTCTCGCATCGTTATATAACCAATGGACATATAGTGCCATTATTAAAAAAGTTTAGTTCGAATTTTAAGATTAAGACAATCGGAAGATCGGTTCTTAATGAACCTATTTATGCTCTAGAGCTTGGCTATGGCAAAAAAAGGATATTGATGTGGTCTCAAATGCACGGTAACGAATCTACAACCACTAAAGCAATTTTCGATCTTTTTAATACACTTATGTCTAATGAAAAAGTGGTTCAGAATATTCTTTCTGTCTGCACATTGTGTGTTATCCCTATTTTAAATCCTGATGGTGCTGCGGCCTACACTAGGGTAAATGCAAACAATATAGACTTAAATAGAGATGCTCAAAAGCTGACGCAACCAGAGAGTTTGGTTTTAAAATCAGTCTTTGAAAGTTTCAAACCTCATTTTTGTTATAATCTTCATGGCCAGCGAACCATTTTTAGTGCCGGACGTACCAATAAACCTGCCACAGTATCCTTTTTAGCTCCAGCACAAGACAGTAAGTGTACAGTTACATCGAACCGTAAAATTGCAATGGAGATTATAGTCTCTATGAATACCATGCTCCAAAAGGAAATACCGGGTCAGGTTGGGGTGTATGATGATGCCTTTAATTTAAATTGTGTTGGGGATGCGTTCCAAAGCAAAAACATACCAACAATACTTTTTGAAGCCGGACATTACAAAAACGATTATGCTAGAGACGTAACCAGAAAATATATATACATAGCACTTTTCAGCTCTTTGCTTTATATATCTAATAAAAATCCCGATGGAAGTATGCATAGACCTTACTTTGATATCCCGGAAAATGAAAAGCTGTTTTTTGACATCGTTATTAGAAATGGTAGATTAAATAAAGATGGAATAAAAGCAGATATAGGTATTATGTATCAAGAAAGATTGGTTGATAATAAAGTGCTTTTCATTCCGAAAATTGAGAAAATAGAAGACTTATCAAAATTTTACGGACACAAAGAGTACTATGCAAATGGCAGTTTGGTCTTGGCTGAAAACAATAAAGTATTAGAAGTTAATGACGAAAACGATTTCGTAATTATAAATAATGAAAAAATCGCATTATTAATGAAATAAAATGCATGATTTGTGCGTAATTATTAATAAAAATGTGTTAATTTTGCTTTTTATTTAACAATAATTAATTATGGGGAAAATAAAATTAGACGAAATCGACCATCAAATTCTTGACATGTTAATCGATAATACTAGGATTCCTTTTACCGATATTGCAAAGAAATTACTTATTTCTGCCGGAACAGTGCACGTTCGTGTTAAAAAAATGGAAGAAGCAGGTATTATTAGAGGTTCTTCCTTGACTTTGGATTACAAAAAATTGGGTTACTCTTTTATAGCTTATGTAGGTATTTTTTTAAATAATACATCTCAAACTAAGTTTGTTCTAGAGCGCATAAATGAAATCCCTTATGTTACTGTTGCTCATATAACTACAGGCAAGTTTAATATATTCTGTAAAATAAGAGCCCGCAGTACAGAGCATGCTAAGGAAGTGATTTTTAGATTAGATGATATAGAAGGTGTTTACAGAACTGAGACAATGATTTCTCTTGAAGAAAGTATAAATGATAAAAAACGTTTGATGCATTCTATTTTTAACGACATGTAATCAAAACAAATATAAGGGCTCTGCTAATCAAAAGAGCTTTTTTATTCCTCTTCTTCAGAAATAATTTGGGATTCGACATCGATAACAACATGTCCTAAGTCATCGACTTCAAAGTTGTCATTGTCAAAATTAGTCATCGTATAATGCAACTTGCTATGTACTTTAACTAGGTATATGGTATCCTTTGTTTTTATTTCTACAGCTTCTATTGTTTGGTTGTGATGATCATCAAAAGTGATGATATCATCATCCCCATAGCCATCAGGAAACTTTTCTGTTAGTGCCTTTAAAACCTCAGGTTTAAGTTTTTTATAATCAACAATTATACGTTTCATAAGCTACTATAATTACACATTAACAACAAAATCATTGCTTCAAGCTATAGTGATCCTATTTAGCTATTTTTTGTAAAAAAAGTTAGAATTATAAATTTACAAAAAAAATTAATTTGAAAAGTTAAGCATCGTAAAATTTAAAAGCGTCAATTATTACATCCTCTGGAACCAAACAATCAATTATAGGTTTACCAATAGCCTCTAGAAGGACAAAATTTATGTTACCATGCTCATTCTTCTTGTCATACTTTAGTAAATCAATTATGGGAGCATATTCTTCTTTGGAAATATTTACGTGGCCATAAAAAGATTTAAATAAAGCTTTGATATGTTTAGTATCATTTTCTGAAAATCCAACCAATTGAGTAGAAATATAAGAGGCCATTATCATGCCTATGGCAATGGCTTCGCCGTGAAGTAAATCAGGCTTGTTTGCATTGCTTAAAAAATATGATTCTATAGCGTGACCTATGGTATGGCCATAATTTAAAGTTTTTCTGAGATTCTGTTCAAAAGGATCTTTGTCGACTACATGTTTTTTAATTAAAACAGACTCATAAATTAAACCATCTAAATCGTCAAGTTTTAAGTTGCTTAGGTTATTGAATTTATCCCAATAGTGCTTGTCGCTTATTAAACCATGCTTTAGCATCTCTGCTAATCCTGAGCGCATTTGATTCTGTGGAAGCGTATCTAAATATTTTGTGTCTATAATTATAATATCAGGAGAGCTTATTACACCAATCTGATTTTTTAAGTGCCCTAAGTCTACACCTGTTTTACCACCTACTGAGGCGTCCACCATAGATAGTAGGGTGGTAGGGATGTTGATATATTTAATTCCTCTTTTAAAGGTACATGCAACAAACCCACCTAAATCAGTAACCACACCACCTCCGAGGTTAATCATTAAACTTTTTCTATCTGCATCCAAATCAGAAAGACTATTCCATACTCCAGTACATGTTTCTATAGTTTTATGTATTTCACCTGCTTCTATTTCTATTATTTCTACTGTAATATTCGTTAACAAATTAGGGAGAAAACTTGGCAAGCATTGGGCATGGGTATTTTCGTCTACTAAAATAAAAATCTTTGAAAAGTCTCCTTCCTTTATATAGTCATTTAAAGAAATATATCCTTGATTATCAAAATAAATTATAGAATTATTGGCCTTTATTGAATTCATGAAATGAGTCTTTTTTTGAGGTTGTGAAATTAAGGAGTTTTTGCATAAAAATATAAAGAACTGTCATATATTTGTTTAAATATTTACGATGATAACACATCCTATTTTTGAAAATACTAAAGTTGCTTTTGCTCTTAAAAGTGACGCTGAACTAGAACGTGCATATTTTCTGTTCAAAATGATATCTATTCAACCTTTAGTTAAAATTGGTACTGCAGCAACTAATTTTGCTATTAAAGCCAGTTTACCAGTTGAAGGATTAATTAGAGTAACAGTCTTTAATCATTTTTGTGGCGGGGTCAATGAAAAGGATTGTTTGCCGGTTATTGATAAAATGTATGAAAAGGGTGTAAGCTCTGTTTTGGATTATTCTGTTGAAGGGAAAGAAAGTGAATTTGAATTTGATGCAGCCTTAGAAAAAGTTTTAAAAATAATAGATTTTGCCAGAGAGCGAGAAGCAATGCCCTTTGCCGTGTTTAAGCCAACAGGGTTTGGACGGTTTTATTTATTTGAAAAGTTAGGGAAAGGAGAATCATTAACTGAAGCTGAATCTGAGGAATGGCAAAAAGTAGAACAGCGCTTTGATGCGGTATGTAGCAAAGCAAAAGAAAATGATATTTCGGTTTTAATTGATGCTGAAGAAAGTTGGATGCAGGATGCTTCAGATAATTTAGTAACTAAAATGATGCGTAAATATAATACAGAAAAAGCTGTTGTATTTAATACTTTACAAATGTATCGACATGATCGACTCCAATTCTTAAAAGAACAGCATGAACTGGCAAAGAGAGAAGGCTTTTATTTGGGGTATAAATTGGTTAGAGGCGCTTATATGGAAAAGGAAAATGAAAGAGCTGAAAAGTTAAACTACCCAACACCAATTTGTAAAAATAAGTTTGCAACTGACACCAATTTTGATAACGCTGTAAAATACATGCTCGAGCATTTAAATGATATGTACATGTTCGCAGGCACGCATAATGAAGATAGCTCTTATTTAATCATGCAACAAATGCATGAAAAGGCTATTGCTAATAATGATTCAAGAATATGGTTTGGACAGCTTTATGGTATGAGCGATCATATAAGCTTTAATTTGGCTAGTAAAGGTTATAATGTTGCTAAGTATATTCCTTTTGGACCTGTAAAGGATGTTATGCCCTATTTAATTAGGAGAGCGGAAGAAAATACTTCTGTTGCTGGACAAACAGGAAGAGAACTAAACCTTCTTACAAAGGAAAAAAAGCGTAGAAAGTTAGAAGAGGATGTATAATTATTTTTGTAAATCAATAAGTTTTACTACGCTGTCGCAGTTTTGTAGGGTTAAAGTGATTATATTGTTATTATAATTGCTTTCAATTACATATAAACCACACGGCTTTTTCCTAGCGTTACTTTTGGGAAAATTTATTTCACCTTTTTTTAGTATTTGTTTTACTAAAGTAGAATCATTAATTTTTATAGCTTCACTATAAACTATTTTTTTTGAATTTATATTTTTTAACACTCTAGCTTGAGGACCATAGCTGCAAGATGTCTTTTTTTTGTTGAAAAAAAAAGCCAAAATAATGAGTCCTATAGCAAAGCCACCAAGGTAATAGCCTATTCTTTGAATTAATTTCATTTATAAGATTATAAGTAAAAAGATAAAAAATACTACTTTTAAAATATTAGTAAATTAATGTCACTATATTTTAGATCAAACCATTCACCAACAGATTTATTGGTCAAAATTCCGTGGTAAAAATACAATCCATTTTTTAAACCTCTATCAAACCTAAGAGAATTTTCTATACCACCATCTTCAGCAATTTTTAAAAGATAAGGTGTAAAAATATTGCTGATTGAAATAGATGATGTTTTGGGATATCTTGCAGGAATATTAGGTACACAATAGTGTATTACATCATGTTTCAAAAATGTTGGCTGTTTGTGTGTAGTTACCTCACTGGTTTCGAAACACCCCCCCATATCAATACTCACATCAATAATAACAGCACGCTTTTTCATGGTTTCTACCATGGCTTCAGTTACTGCAATAGGTGCTCTATTGGTGCCACGAAGTGCTCCAATAACGACATCGCAACGCTTTAGTGCTTTAGTTAGATTTTTAGGTTGCAAAGTAGAGGTGTAAAGAGACCTGCCTAGATTGTTTTGAATCCGTCTTAGCTTTGTGATGGAGTTATCAAAAATTTTAACGTTTGCACCAAGCCCCATGCAACTTCTTGCAGCATATTGACCAACAGTACCTGCTCCCAAAATTACGACTTCAAGAGGAGGGACACCACTTATATTACCAAACATTAAACCATTGCCTTCATTTCTGTCAGATAATAACTCCGCAGCAATTAAAACAGAAGCAGTTCCTGCAATTTCGCTTAAAGACCTTACTGCTGGATAGGTACCGTCTTCATCTCTAATGAATTCAAATGCTAGGGCTGTTATACGTTTAGAAGCTATGGCTTCAAAATATTTTTTGGTTTGTGTCTTAAGCTGGAGAGCCGAAATTAAAATAGTTTGTGGGTTAATAAGCTCAATTTGTTCTAGTGTTGGGGGTTCAACTTTTAAAATCATTGGACATGAAAACACTTTGGTTTTATCCTTTGTGATTTCTGCACCAGCTTCACTATATTCCTTATCACTAAAACTAGCATTATCTCCAGCACCTGATTCTAACAGTACCCTGTGTCCATTGTTTACCAAGGCTGATACAGCATCGGGGGTTAAACAGACTCTACTTTCCTGATATGCAGTTTCTTTAGGAATACCTATGAATAATTCACCTTTCCGCTTTAAAATCTCAAGTTTTTCCTCTTGTGGTAACAGTTGTTGCTTAGTAAACGGAGATAACGATTTTGACATTATATGTGACTAAAATTAAAATTGAAATTACAAATAAATTTTTAATGTAGCTTTAGGATTATAAAGATTTTGTGCTTTTTATAGCGATGTAGGAAATTAAACAAAAAGTCTTATGGCTTTACCTTTTAAAGATTTGAATTAATTATTTTATGTTTGTAATAGAAACTTTTTTTATGCAGTTAAAGTTATTTGTATTTACTATTTTTTTAAGTGTTTTTTGGGGAGAAGCCCAGGAATTACAGATAAAAGGTAGTGTTAAAGACTCAAATAATAATTCTATAGCATTTGCAAACGTAGTTATAACTTCTTCATCAAAGACCAACTTTACAGAAGGTACTACTACTGATGAGTATGGTCATTTTAAATTCAACCAATTGGTGTCAGGTATTTATAGTTTAGAGATTAGCTATCTTGGCTATAAGACTGAAAATGTTAGTCTGGAATTAAAAAAGGATACAACGCTCCAAACTATTATTCTAGAGGAGGATCCTCAGCAATTAGAAGGGGTTACTGTTATTGCTAGAAGACCTACGGTAAAAAGATTAGTAGATCGATTGGTGTTTAATGTTGAAAACTCAACACTTTCCAATAACAATGTTTTGGATGTTTTAAAGCATACTCCTGGGGTTATTGTTAGTGATGGTAAGATTACAGTAAAGCATTCAACACCTGTTATCTATATAAACGATAAAAGAATCCATTTGTCGATAAATGAAGTCCAACAGCTTTTAGAAGGCACTACAGCTACAAACTTAAAATCGGTTGAAGTCATAACAAATCCTCCTGCTAAATATGATGCTGAGGGTGGTGCTGTGATTAATATAATTACCAGTAAGAATATCATTTCAGGATATAATGGTAGTGTTTTTGGTAACTATAAACAGGGTAGTGAGTTCCCTAAATATTTTTTTGGAACGAGTCATTTTTTAAAAACTAAAAAGTTAAACACATATATTAATTATAATATTAGCCCTAAAAAGGAGTATAGGGAAATTGAAGAGTATGTTAATTTTTTTGATAATAACAATCAGGTTATTTCAAGTTGGTATAATGATGAAAATAAGGTACAGGAATATAGAAACCATAACATAAACGCCAATATTGATTATGAGTTTAATGATAGTAATATTTTAAGCTTTTCTACCAATATTTTAGTTTCTCCAAGGGAAAATTCCAAAACAGTTGTAAAGTCGGTTACAGAAGTACTGGATGCTTTTAAAAATTTAGATTCCATTTTTGAAACATCCAATAATTCAGTATTGGAAACATTTAATTTTGCTTTTTCTTTAGATTATGTTCATCAATTTAAAAAGAAAGGCGAAAAACTTTCCATAAATATACATCATACAAATTTTGACTCTTCAAAATTTCAAGACGTAAATACAATTTATTCTTTTTCTAAAAATGGATCTCCTTTTAGGGAAAATAAATTTCAAACTTTTACAGATCAAATTATAAAATTAAATACAGGACAATTAGATTATATTCTACCCATTAATAGCACTACAGAATTTGAAGCTGGCATAAAAGTTTCCCATATTGATTCTAATAATGAAATCACTCAATATATATTTATAGATGAACAACGAGAAGAGGATTTGTTAAACTCAGATAACTTTTTGTATGATGAAGTTAATTATGCAGCTTATAATAGTTATTCTAAAGATTGGAAAGATTGGAGTTTAAAAACTGGGCTTCGGCTAGAGTATACAAGTTCAAAGGGTAATTCATTATCAAAAAATAAAGTAAATAAAAATGATTATTTAAGTTTTTTTCCTTCATTTTATTTGCTGAAAAAGATTAAAGATAAAGATGAGGTTTATATTAAATATAACAGACGTATATATAGACCAAGGTACAGTCAGTTGAATCCTTTTAAGTTTTTTTACAGCGATAATGTTTACACACAAGGAGATCCTAGTTTAAAGCCTGAAATTGATGATGTTTTTACTTTAGGTTATGCTTTAAACAAAAAATTTACATTTGAAGCTTACTATAGAAGCGAAAATAATCCAGCTTTAGAAATTGTTTTTCAGGATAATGAAAATAACAAACTAATTTATAAAAACACAAATATCGATAACAGTATCTCATATGGTTTAGATTTTTCCGCATATACTAATGTGATAGATAAATGGAATCTATATGTTTTTTCTTCTTTATTTTATGATGATAATAATTTTTTCGTTTTAGGTAGTCCAAATTCTCTATATAGTAATAGCCAGTGGGCGTTTTATGGTAATATGATAAATTATTTCACCTTTATGGAAGATAGAAGCTTGGAAATAAATTTGTCTTTGATATATCAATCCAAAACCGCAGATGCAGCATCATTAAATAGTGATCGTTTTGGAGTTGACTTTGATTTAAAGAAAATGCTTTGGGGCAACAGAGCTTATATAAGTGTTGGGATCAAAGATATATTTAACAAATTAAATTATTCACAAATAACAAAATATTTAAACCAAGATATTTTTTTAAAATCAAATCAAGAAAACAGGCTTTTTGTTTTTGGGTTTAACTATAAGTTTGGAAACTTTAACTTGAAGGAATCTAAAAAAGAGATTGATATAGATGAAAGGGATAGATTAGGTAACTAAAAATACTGTTTAATTTTATCCCAAAAGTTTTTTGGAGACATTTTAAATTCCTCTTCAAATTCTTCCATTGATTTATTGGCCTCATTAATTTTGTTAAACATTTTTGCTCTTAGCAAATATATTGAGGGAATAACTATTGCCATAATAGGTATCATGTAAATCAATTGGAATTCATCAATATACTGATTATCATCATTAAATATGCTGAATATTTGATATAGGTACATCGTGATCGGAACTAGTAACGTGTGGTACCACCAATGTTTACATGTAAAAAACCAAATAAAAATTAAAAGCAATGGAACAGCTTTGCTAAAAACAAAATACATGGCATTATTAGCACTTTCAAAATAGCCGCTGTTGTAAGTAAATAAAAAAGTGTCCCAGATTTGTGTATCTGGAACACTTTCGTGTAAGTAATAAAGATAAGGCGAAATAGCTATAATAGTAGCTATAACACTTCCTAACAATAAATTTTTTTTATCTATTCGTTGGAAGTTTCGCGTTTCTTTCAATTTTTGCTGTTTGTTGTCCATCTACATTATATTGTGTAGCTGTTTGAGCTAAGAACAACATGCCGCCAAATATGGCAAGTGCGATTACATACTTTTTAGTTTTCATAATAATAGGGATTAATTAATTAATATATCCCAAATGTAATCACTAACTATTCTTAAAATTTAGTCAAAATGTTAAAAAAATGTTAAAAACATCAATTTTCCATTTTTTGATTACGGTTAATCCGTAAACACTTAAAGCTGGGGCATAAGTTGTTGTTTATAAAGCTCAATACGATTTTAGGGTTAATAATTTAATTTTATAATTCTTTTGTTTTTTGATGCCATTTTAATTTCAATAGTATTAAAACCGTCGGGAATAATACTATCTATTTTATCTGGCCATTCAATGAATATCCAAGCATCTGAATTTATATAATCTTCAATTCCAAAATTATAAGCTTCCTCAATGTCTTTAATTCTGTAGA
This sequence comes from Aestuariivivens marinum, assembly GCF_022662175.1. GTDB lineage: Bacteria > Bacteroidota > Bacteroidia > Flavobacteriales > Flavobacteriaceae > Aestuariivivens > Aestuariivivens marinum. The sequence continues at coordinate 230,667 of NZ_JAKMCR010000003.1, forward strand.
GATCAAAATGATATATTGTTTCATTATTTGATTTGTATTCATTCACGATTGAAAATGTAGGGCTGCTTACTTCATCTTTGCTTCCCAAAGCTTTTACTAAAGATTTTATCAATGTTGTTTTGCCGCTGCCCATTTCACCTCGGAAAAGCAATACTTTAAAATTTGTAAGCTTTAACAACTCATTAGCAACATTTTCTACCTGATTCAGGCCATAAACTATTTCCAATTTAAACTTAAATTTATATGCAATATTAGTAATAAAATTTAAAAAAACCTAAAAAAACATGTATTTCATCGGTAATATATGCTTTTTATGGATTTATTTAGGTTCAAAAACAACAAAAGGAATAATCATTTCTTCTAATGAAACACCACCGTGCTGATATGTATTTTTATAGTAACTCACATAATGATTGTAATTGTTTGGATAAGCAAAAAATAAATCGCCTTTTGCAAAAATATATGAGCTACTCATATTTATAGAAGGGAGATGGATGTTTTTGGGGTTTTTAGATTCAAATACATCTTTAGAATCATAAGTTAAGCTTCTGCCTGTTTTATAGCGTAAATTTAAACTGGTATCTCGATCACCGATAACTTTAGAAGGATTTTTTACATTAATTGTTCCATGATCTGTAGTTAGTATTAGTTTAAAACCTATTTGTTGAGCTAACTGAATCATTTCAAGCAAGGGGGAATTTTTAAACCAACTATAAGTTAACGACCTATAAGCCTTGTCGTTTGATGCAAGTTCTTTTACAACCTCCATTTCGGTTTTAGAATGCGATAACATGTCAACAAAATTGTAAACCACAACAGTTAAATCATTGTTTTTAAGTGAATTAAAGTTATCAACTAAGCGTTTTCCCGATTTTAAATTAGTTATTTTATGGTATTCATAATTTAAGTGATTTAAACCAAGGCGTTTCATTTGGGTTTGTAAAAATTCCGCTTCAAATAAATTTTTTCCACCGTCATCAGTATCGTTCTTCCAATAATTTGGAAATAATTTTTCCATATCCCTGGGCATTAACCCAGAAAAAATAGCATTTCTGGCATATTGGGTAGCTGTAGGTAAAATGCTATAGAAGGCCTCTTCCTTTTCCTTTTTGTAATAGTTGCTAATGATTGGCTCTAGGGATTTCCACTGGTCATAACGTAAATTATCAATAACTATAAGAAGCGTGGGCTGTTTTTTGCTAATTTCCGGCACGATACACTCTTTAAAAAGTGTATGGGACATTATTGGTGAATCTGTATTGGATTGAAACCAACTTTCATAATTTTTATCAATAAACTTGCCGAATTGAATGTTTGCTTCGGTTTTTTGAGACTCTAAAATTTCAAACATACTTGCATCTTCAATATCTTCCAATTGAATTTCCCAATAAATTAACTTTTGGTATAAACTTGCCCATGCATCATGTGAGTTTACCATGGCCATATCCATAGCTATTTTTCTAAATTCTTGTTGATAGTTTGAAGTCGTTTTTTCTGAAACCAATCTAGAATGATCTAAATTCTTTTTTAGACTTAGCAATATTTGGTTTGGATTTACTGGCTTGATAAGATAATCTGCTATTTTATTACCAATAGCTTCCTCCATAATGTATTCTTCTTCACTTTTGGTAATCATAACAACAGGAAGATTGGCTTGCTTTTCTTTAATTTCATTTAGAGTTTCTAAACCAGTAAGCCCAGGCATGTTTTCATCTAAGAAAACGATATCAAAATTTTGCTCATCAAGTACTTCAATAGCCTCCCTTCCGCTATTACACTTGGAAACTTTATAATTTTTTTGCTCCAAAAATAAAATATGGGGCTTTAATAAATCAATCTCATCATCAACCCAAAGTATATTTATCATATTATTTATATTTTAAATGTATCAGAAATTTCAAATAATCAATTTCTAATTAATTTATATTTGTAAACAGTTAATTTAAAAACTTAAAGTTTGAATAAACTTAAAATATTAAACGATCCAATTTACGGATTTATTACCATACCAAATTCGTTAATCTTTGATTTAATTCAGCACAAATACTTTCAACGGTTAAGGCGAATAACCCAAATGGGAATGTCTTATTTGGTGTATCCTGGTGCTCACCATACAAGGTTTCATCATGCTATTGGTTGTGTGCACCTCATGCAGAAAGCTGTTAATGTACTTCGTTTTAAGGGAGTTACAATATCTGAAGATGAGGAAGAAGGTTTATATGTTGCAATTTTATTGCATGATATTGGTCATGGTCCTTTTTCACATGCTATGGAGCATAGTATTGTAAATGGCATTTCCCATGAAGGTATTTCCCTGTTGTTTATGCAGGAGCTGAACGAAGAATTTAACTCAAATTTAACGCTGGCCATTCAAATATTTAAAGGTGAATACCCAAGGAAATTTATGTGCCAATTGGTTTCAGGGCAGTTAGATATGGACAGATCAGATTATCTAAAACGAGATAGTTTTTATACAGGTGTTGCTGAAGGTAATATTAACAGTGAACGATTAATTACAATGTTAAATGTTGTAAATGATGAACTTGTTGTAGAAGAGAAAGGTATTTATAGTGTTGAAAAATTTTTGATTGCCAGACGGTTTATGTATTGGCAAGTATATTTACATAAAACAGGGTTGGTAGCCGAACAATTATTGATTAGGGTGTTAAAACGAGCTAAAGAATTGACAAAAAAAGGGATAAGATTACCTTCTAGTCAAGCCTTAACGTTTTTCTTAGAAAATGATATCTTGCATGAGGATTTTAACAGTTCAACTTTGCAAATTTTTGCACAATTAGATGATTTTGATGTTATTTCTGCCATGAAGGAATGGCAGTGCCATAATGATTTTGTTCTGAGTAAACTATGCAATATGATTATTAACAGAAACTTACTAAAAATTAAGATAAAAAATAAGCCAATTAAATTACCATCCTTGACTAAAGAAATAGAAATGTTTACCCAAACAAATCAAGTTTCGGAAGCTGAAGCTGAATATTTTGTTTTTACTGGAGAAGTTTCCAATCAAGCTTATGAGCCTAAAAACAAGAAGATCAATATTTTGTTTAAATCTGGTAAAATTCAAAACATTGATATGGTATCAGATCAACTTAATTTAAAACCACTATCTAAAACAGTAACTAAGTATTATATTTGCTATCCAAAAGAATAGATTGTTTATCCAATTGCATTTCATCAATTAGAACAGGACGCAATACTTTGTTACATTTTTCATATTTTTGCGGAAATTAAATCAAAACCAACAAACTAAAACGTGTGAAATTTACAGCACAACAAATAGCAGAAATTTTAGAAGGAGATGTTGTAGGAAATGCTGAAGTTGAAGTTTCTAAACTTTCTAAAATAGAAGAGGGCACCGAAGGGTCTTTAACATTTCTAGCAAATCCGAAGTATACACAATACATTTATTCTACCAAAGCTTCTATAGCTATTGTAAACAAAACATTCAAACCAGAATATAATGTTGGCGCTACCCTTATAAAAGTAGACGATGCGTATTCGGCATTTTCAAAGGTATTGGAATATTACAACTTAGTAAAACTTAATAAAAGTGGTATTGAACAACCATCTTTTATTTCGGAAACTTCTAGTTATGGGGCCAATGTATACATTGGCGCATTTTCTTATATAGGGGATAATGTCATTTTAGGTGAAAACGTAAAAATTTACCCCAATGCATATATAGGAGATAATGTTACAGTTGGGGACAATACTATAATTTTTTCAGGTTCTAAAATTTATTCTGAATGTGTTATAGGAAGTCATTGTGTAATCAACTCTGGAGCTATAATTGGAGCAGATGGTTTTGGTTTTTCTCCAAATGAAAATGGTGAATATATAAAAGTTCCCCAAACAGGTAATGTTATTTTAGAAGATTTCGTAGACATTGGGGCTGCTACAACTATTGATAGAGCAACTTTAGGGTCTACTATTATAAGAAGAGGGGTCAAACTGGACAACCAAATTCAAATAGCGCATAATGTTGAAATTGGAAAAAATACTGTTATTGCAGCCCAAACAGGAATTGCTGGCTCCACTAAGATCGGTGAAAATTGCCAAATAGGAGGGCAGGTTGGAATAGTTGGGCACATTTCGATTGGTAATAATGTAAAGATACAAGCACAATCGGGTATTATACGAAATGTAAAAGATAATGAGGTACTTCAGGGTTCTCCAGCACTAGGTTATAATGACTATAACAAATCGTATGTTCATTTTAAAAACTTACCTAAGATTGTAAAAAATATTAATGATATAGATAAAAAATTGAATGGGAATAGTTAGTACGGAAACCAAACAAAAAACTATAAAAAAAGAAATTTCCTTAACAGGGGTGGGTTTACATACTGGAAAGGATGTAACATTAACTTTTAAATCTGCTCCTGCAAATTCTGGCTTATCCTTTAAGCGCGTCGACTTAGAAGGTGCTCCAGTTATTGAAGCTAATGCCAGTTATGTAACCAATACTCAGCGAGGTACATGTTTGGAGAAAAACGGTGTTACAATACAAACATCAGAACATGTTTTGGCAGCATTGGTAGGATTAGATATTGACAATGCTATTATTGAGCTTAATGAGTCCGAACCTCCTATCATGGATGGTTCTTCTAAGTTCTTTGTTGAGGCTTTGGAAAAAGCCGGTATTGTAGAACTTGATGCTTTTAGGGAAGAGTTTGTAGTTACCGAAATAGTTTCGTATACCGATGAGGAAACAGGGAGTGAAATTTTAATCATGCCCGCCAAAGAATATCAAATAACTACTATGGTAGATTTTGGCACTAAAGTGTTGGGTACCCAAAATGCTACTCTAAATAACATTTCAGATTTTAAAAAAGACATTTCAAACTCTCGAACATTTAGTTTTTTGCATGAGATTGAAATGTTGCTGGAAAATGGGTTAATAAAAGGTGGCGACTTAAACAATGCCATTGTTTATGTAGACAAACCTCTATCCCCTGAAACTATGAACAAGTTAAGAGTGGCTTTTAAAAAAGACAATATTGCTGTTAAGCCTAACGGGATACTTGATAATTTAACTTTGCATCATCCTAATGAAGCTGCTCGACATAAATTATTAGATGTACTTGGTGATTTGGCATTAATAGGGACTCGTATAAGAGGCAAGGTTATAGCCAATAAACCAGGACATTTTGTAAATACCCAATTTGCAAAAAAACTGTCTAAGATTATTAAGAACGAAAGGCGCAATAATGTTCCAAATATAGATTTGAATCAAGCGCCCTTGATGGATGTCACACAAATCATGGCCATGTTGCCTCATAGACAACCTTTTTTATTAATTGATAAAGTTTTTGAGCTTACTGAAAACTATGTAACAGCTACTAAGAATGTCACTATGAACGAAGAGTTCTTTAGAGGACATTTTCCAGGAGCTCCGGTAATGCCTGGAGTACTGATTGTGGAAGCTATGGCCCAAACAGGTGGGATATTGGTGTTGAACACAGTACCTGATCCAGAAAATTATTTAACTTTTTTCATGAAAATGGATAATGTTAAATTCAAGCAAAAAGTAATGCCTGGTGATACTTTGATTTTTAAATGCTCTTTAATTACTCCAATTCGTAGGGGTATTTGCCACATGCAAGGTTATGCTTATGCTAATGGAAAATTATGTGCTGAAGCAGAACTAATGGCTCAAATCACTAAAGTTAAATAAATTATGTAGCGAGTAATTTTAGAACTCACATGAATTTTTTTGTTTAAAATTCCAAGAGCACATTATTTACATATTTATTAAAATAAAACACAAAAATGAATCAACCTTTAGCATACGTACACCCTGGAGCAAAAATTGCAAAAAATGTGGTAATAGAACCCTTCACTACCATACATAATAATGTTAAAATAGGCGAGGGCACTTGGATTGGCAGTAATGTTACTATTATGGAAGGTGCTCGCATAGGTAAAAATTGTAATATTTTCCCTGGAGCTGTTATATCTGCTGTACCACAGGATTTAAAATATAACGATGAAGAAACTACTGTTGAAATTGGTGATAATGTAACTATACGTGAATGTGTTACCATAAATAGGGGAACTGCAGATCGTATGAAAACAGTTATTGGTAATAATTGCTTAATCATGGCTTATTGCCATATTGCCCATGACTGTATAGTGGGTAATAATTGTATTTTTTCCAATAACAGTACATTGGCAGGACACATTACCATTGGTGATTATGTGGTTTTGGCGGGTATGACGGCTGTTCATCAATTTTGTTCCATTGGTAATCACGCCTTTGTAACAGGTGGATCTTTAGTTAGAAAAGATGTGCCTCCTTATGTAAAAGCGGCAAGAGAACCATTGTCTTATGTCGGTATCAATTCTGTTGGACTGAGAAGAAGGGGGTTTACTTCGGATAAGATAAGGGAAATACAGAATATTTTTAGAATACTTTATCAAAAAAACTACAATAACACACAAGCTTCAGAAATCATTGAAGCTGAAATGGAAGCCACTCCAGAGCGTGATGAAATTTTACAATTCATTAAAAACTCTCATCGTGGTATTATGAAAGGATATTTTAAATCAAATTAATTATAATGGCAAGTACAAGTGATATTAGAAACGGGTTATGTATTAGATATAACCACGATATTTATAAAATTATAGAGTTTTTACATGTTAAGCCTGGTAAAGGACCAGCTTTTGTAAGAACGAAATTAAAAAGTGTTACTACAGGAAAGGTTATAGACAATACGTTTTCTGCTGGACATAAAATAGAGGATGTTCGTGTTGAAACACATAAATTCCAATTTCTATATAATGATGGTGAATACTATCATTTTATGAATACTGAAGACTACACCCAAATTCAATTACAGGAGGCTGCATTGGACAGACCCGATTTAATGAAGGAAGGTGAAATTGTAACAGTTTTAATAAATACAGAAGATAATATGCCGCTTTCTATTGAAATGCCAGCCAGTGTTATATTGGAAGTTACCCACACTGAACCTGGTGTAAAAGGAAATACAGCTACTAATGCCACTAAGCCAGCAACTGTTGAGACGGGAGCTGAGATAAATGTCCCTTTATTTATTAATGAAGGTGATAAAATTAGGATAGAAACCGAAAAAGGAACTTATAAAGAACGTATTAAAGAGTAAAATCAGTTTGCAGCTTTAATTGTATTGTCAATAGTTGCTCAGACTTTCAACATTACTAATACATACCGTTAATTACCTGCTTAATATGAAGTTTCCAAAGCAATATACCTTAAAAGAAATTGCCAGTCTAATTGGCTGTGACTTTGTTGGTAATGAAGATTTTCCTGTTTTAGGAATGAATGAAATTCATGTGGTTGAACCAGGGGACATCGTTTTTGTCGATCACCCAAAATATTATGATAAGGCCTTGAATTCAAAGGCAACTATTGTTCTAATAAATAAGAATGTTCCTTGTCCAGAAGGTAAAGCTTTGCTGATCAGTCATGATCCATTTAGGGATTTTAATAAATTAACCCAGTTTTTTAAGCCCTTTCGGCAAACGAATAAATTAATTTCAGATTCAGCGATTATTGGTGAGGGTACGATTATTCAACCTAATTGCTTTATAGGGAATAATGTGATTATTGGTAATAATTGCGTTATTCATCCCAATGTCTGTATTTATGATGATACTGTCATTGGAGACAATGTAATTATTCATGCAGGAACTGTTCTTGGAGCTAGTGCCTTTTATTACAAAAATCGTCCTGATGGGTTCGACCAACTATTATCAGGGGGTAGGGTGGTCATTAAAAACAATGTTCATATTGGTGCTTTATGTACAATAGATCGTGGAGTTACTGGCGACACAGTTATTGGTGAAGGTTCAAAATTGGATAACCAAATTCAAATTGGCCATGACACCTCTGTTGGTAAAAAATGTCTAATTGCATCACAGGTTGGCATTGCAGGTTGTGTTATTATTGAAGATGAAGTAACTATTTGGGGGCAAGTTGGTAGTACCAGTGCGATAACTATTGGAGAGAAAGCTGTAATATTGGCCCAGTCCGGTATAAGTAAATCTTTAGAAGGACATAAAACCTATTTTGGATATCCTGCCGAAGAATCTAGACTTAAGCTCAGAGAACTTGCCCTAATAAAAAAAATACCTGATATCATTCAACAATTAAAAAACAAAGTATAGACTTTATTTATACAGTGCAATACATTACTTTTGTCACACTTTTTTAAACGATTTAAAAAAAATAAAAACATGAGTGTTTTAGTAAATAAAGATTCAAAAATAATAGTACAAGGATTTACTGGTAGTGAAGGTACATTTCATGCTGGACAAATGATTGAATATGGAACCAATGTAGTTGGTGGTGTCACTCCAGGAAAAGGTGGCCAAATCCATTTGGATAAACCTGTGTTTAATACTGTAAAAGAAGCTGTAGATCAAGTTGGTGCTGATACGACCATTATTTTTGTGCCACCTGCATTTGCTGCTGATGCCATAATGGAAGCTGCCGATGCCGGTATTAAAGTTATTATAACCATAACAGAAGGTATTCCTGTTGCTGATATGATAATTGCCTCTAACTATATTAAGAACAAAGACTGTCGTTTGGTTGGTCCAAATTGTCCAGGTGTAATTACGCCTGAAGAAGCAAAAGTAGGAATCATGCCAGGTTTTGTGTTTAAAAAAGGAAAGGTAGGTATTGTGTCAAAATCCGGAACATTAACATACGAAGCGGCCGATCAAGTAGTCAAGCAAGGATTGGGTATTACTACAGCTATTGGTATTGGGGGTGATCCTATTATAGGTACTACTACCAAAGACGCCGTAGAACTTCTTATTGGTGACCCAGAAACAGAAGCTGTTGTGATGATAGGTGAAATAGGTGGGCAATTAGAAGCAGATGCTGCTAATTGGTATAAAGAAAGTGGTAGTAAAAAACCAATTGTAGGTTTTATTGCTGGTGAAACTGCACCAGCTGGACGTACTATGGGACATGCAGGTGCTATTGTTGGAGGTAGTGATGATACTGCACAAGCCAAAAAGAAAATTATGAGGGCTTGCGGTATTCACGTTGTGGATTCACCTGCCGAAATTGGTAAAAAAGTAGCCGAGGTAATGGCTTAATAATATGATCTGTTAATACTAAAGGCCTCACATTTTTTGTGAGGTTTTTTAGTATATAGTATTTTGTTATTAGTATATTTGAATTTCAACAATTTTATAAAAAATAAAGTCAATGATATGAAATTATTAGAAGGGAAAACAGCGATTGTTACTGGGGCAAGTAGAGGTATAGGAAAGGGTATCGCCCAAATTTTTGCAGACCAAGGAGCAAATGTTGCTTTTACTTATAGCTCATCGATAGAAGCTGCGAAAGCCTTGGAAGATGAATTAAATGCCAAGGGAATCAAAGCTAAAGGCTATCAAAGTAATGCAGCTAGCTTTGAAGAAGCCCAAAAATTAGCTAATGATGTTGTTGCTGAATTTGGAAGTATCGATATCTTAGTTAATAACGCAGGTATAACTAAGGATAATTTATTAATGCGTATTAGCGAAGAAGATTTTGATAAAGTTATTGAAGTAAACCTTAAATCGGTTTTCAATATGACCAAAGCAGTCCAGCGTACTATGTTAAAACAACGTAAGGGATCTATTATTAACATGAGTTCGGTTGTAGGGGTTAAAGGTAATGCAGGTCAAACCAATTATGCAGCTTCCAAGGCTGGTATCATAGGGTTTTCTAAATCTGTTGCCTTAGAATTAGGCTCTAGAAACATTAGAAGTAATGTCGTTGCTCCTGGCTTTATTGAAACCGAAATGACTGCAAAGTTAGACGAAAATGTAGTGAAGGGTTGGCGTGATGCTATTCCATTAAAACGTGGTGGTACACCTGAGGATATTGCTAATGTTTGTGTGTTCTTAGCTAGTGATATGAGCGCCTATATTACAGGGCAAACCCTTAATGTAGATGGTGGTATGCTAACTTAAAATTTGCAATTAAAGATTTACAATTTGACGGCGAAGTTTTAATGTATGTAAAAATTGTAAATCGTAAATTTAAATAATGCAGACCGAAACCGTATTATATTTTATACTCGCTGGAATAGCTGCTTTATTTATAGCAGGATTTCAATATTACAAAAACGAAAAAAGTATGTCTAAGTTAAACATGCTTTTTTTGTTTTTAAGATTTCTTACTATTTTTTCAATTTTATTATTACTCATCAATCCTAAGTTTCACCAAGAAACCATTTCAATTGAAAAGCCTAATTTGATTATAGCTGTAGATAATTCAAATTCAATTGTTTATCTAAAACAGGAGGAAAAAGTTAGGGAATTAGTTCAAAGGATTATGGATAGTGAGGCTTTAAAAAATAAGTTTAATATTGATGTTTACACCTTTGGAAAAGATTTTAGTGCTACAGACACTTTGACGTTTTCTGAAAAACAGACAGATATAAACGGTGCTATTAACCAGCTTTCCCAACTATATAAACAAACCACATCGCCTACATTACTTATTACAGATGGAAACCAAACTTATGGTAACGATTACGAGTTTTCATCTTCAAAATATAAACAGCCTATTTATCCAATTATTTTGGGGGATACCACTGCCTACACCGATTTAAAAATCCAACAATTTAATGTAAATAGGTATGCCTTTTTAAAAAATCAATTTCCTGTTGAAGCCGTTCTTGTTTATAATGGTTATGATAATGTTCAATCAAAATTTGCAGTTAAAAAAGGAGATGTCGAAGTATATTCAAAAAATATTAGTTTTTCAAAAGACAATAATTCTAGTATAATTAACTTTACGCTACCAGCTTCAACTGTAGGTGTAAGTAGCTACCGAGCGACATTAACTCCAATTGAAAATGAAAAAAATAAAATAAACAATACAAAGCTTTTTGCTATTGAAGTAATAGACCAAAAAACAAAAGTAGCCATTGTAAGTGCATTTTTGCATCCAGATTTAGGTGCCTTAAAGAAAAGTATTGAACGTAATGAACAACGTTCCTTAACACTTTTAAATCCAGATGAGGCAATAAATCAAATTGATGATTTTCAATTAATTATATTGTACCAGCCAAACCATATCTTTAGGGATTTATATAAGTTTCTAGATAAAACAAATAAGAATAGATTTATAATTGTAGGAACAAAAACGAACTTGACTTTTTTAAATGAAGTCTCTAAAAACTTTCAACATGAAATTTCTGGACAGCTAGAAGATTATCAAGCTCAATTGAATTTGAATTATTCACCTTTTTTAGTGGATGATATCAATTTTGAGTCTTTTCCTCCGTTAAGATCTAATTTTGGTGCAATTAATTTTAGTGTGCCATTTCAAACTTTATTAACCAAGACCATAAATGGCAACCCAACCATCGATCCTTTACTAGCAACTATTGAAACCAATGATAAGAGGGAAGCTATTTTGTTGGGAGAAAACATTTGGCAATGGCGAGCCCAAAGTTTTATAAGCACAAAGTCATTTAACCCTTTCGATGATTTTTTAGGGAAAGTGGTTCAGTATTTGGCATCAAATAAGCAACGAAACCGATTGAATATTGAATATGAAACATTCTATAATGGCAATACCAACATTATTGTTAAAGCACAATACTTTGATAAGAATTATCAATTTGATGCCAGGCAATCGCTAAACATTACTGTTAAGGATGATATTTCGGGTGACACCAAGATACTTCCCTTTGTGATTAAAAATAACAATTACCAAGTGGACTTGAGTAGTTTGTCGCCTTCTAAATACAGTTTTACGGTAAGCCTATCAGATGAATCTATTTCACAATCTGGAAACTTTCAAATACTGGAATACAATGTAGAGCAACAATTCTTAAGTGCCAATGTAACAAAGTTGCAACGTTTGGCTACTAATAGCAATGGAATATCTTATTTTATAGATGAAACAACTAATTTGTATAGTGATCTATTAAATGATTCACGTTATTTGCCCGTTCAAAAGAGCCATAAAAATAGCTTACCTTTGATAGATTGGAAATACTTGCTTTTAATTATAGCTTTGAGCTTATCGGCTGAGTGGTTTTTAAGAAAATATAACGGATTAATTTAAAATAAATACAATGGAAAAATTACCAAAAGTTGCCTTACCTTTTATAATAGGCGCAATCATTTTAATTATAGTATTAGCTAAATCTGCTGTAACTATAGACGCTGGACATGCAGGAGTTTTATATGAAACGCTAAGTAATGGGGTAGATCCCGAAAAAGATGCTTTGGGACCAGGTTTTCATATTATTGCTCCTTGGAATAGAGTTATTGATTATGAAACCCGTCAACAAGAAGTTCCAGAAGCAATGTCTGTGCTTTCATCTAATGGTTTGGATATTAAATTGGATGCATCTGTTCTATACGAACCTGATGTCAAGAATTTGGGAAGGTTACATAATGAAAAAGGAGAAAGTTACTTAAAAAGGGTTTTGCAACCTGCTGTTCGTAGTGCGGCACGTAGTGTTGTTGGTCGTTATACTCCAGAGCAATTATATTCCAGTAAACGTGACGCCATTCAAGAAGAGATATTTTTAGAAACCAAGAATATTGTAGAAAGCCAATATATTCAACTTAACAATATTTTAATTCGAGATGTAACACTTCCACCTACTATTAAAGAGGCTATTGAACGTAAGCTAAAGCAGGAACAAGAATCTTTAGAATATGAATTTAGATTGGTTACTGCATCAAAAGAAGCTGAAAAACAACGTATCGAAGCGCAAGGAAAGGCCGATGCCAATAAAATTTTAAGTGCATCACTTACCGATAAAATTTTACAGGATAAAGGTATAGAGGCCACTATAAAACTATCAGAATCAGCTAATAGCAAAGTTATTGTTATAGGTTCAGGAGATTCAGGGATGCCTATTATTTTAGGGAATCAATAAGTACATCAGTGTTTATTTAGTATTTGATAGAGATTCCCTGGAAGTAATGATGTGGACTTCTTTTACCTTATTGGACAAAAACTGGCAAAAACTTTTCTTGATAAGTTTTTGCCTTGTTTTTAGTGTGCTATTTTTGAATGTTTTTGTGCCTTATAATATTAATTTATGGGAGGACGATAAGGGCGTTGATCAATTTATAAGACTTTCTAAATTTTCTGCAATAGGTATTTCTGTTTTAGCTTTCTCACAATTTGTACTTAGAAAACTGTTTGGAGTCAAAAAATTTAGGCTTGTAGAATTTGTATTTTGGGTGTTTTTTGAAATAACGTTAATGGCTTTTGTGTTATCGCTTATTTACCAATACGACGGAGTAGTGTTTTGGCCTTTTTTTCTTGAATGCCTCCATTATGCATCATTAGTAATTATAATTCCATATACAATTTCACTACTTATAATTTATGTAATTCAGCTAAGGCAAAAGCGAAACATAAAAAGTAATTTGTCAAGCATTACAGATTTAATTGGTATCCCAGATGAAAATAATGCCGTTAAACTATCCATACCTGTAAACAGTTTATTATATTTTGAATCGGCAGACAATTATGTGGCTGTCAATTATATTGACGACAATAAGGTAAAAAAAAAGCTTATTCGAAATACACTTAAAAACCTAGAAATAATTTTGGATAATGCAATTGTTAAAAGGTGTCATAGGTCATATATTGTTAATCTAAAAAACATTAAGCTCATAGAAAAAGTCTCTGGAAAGTTTTTAATTCATGTAAAAAACAGTGACGTAGTCATCCCTATATCTGCCAATTATATCCCACAATTTAAAACACATATGTATTAGGGAATCTATTTATCCCATAATATTCTTTTTTGTCCCTATTTTTTCGTGTTAACACATTGGTTGTATAATTTTGGATGGAATAATGAAATAAAATATAAAATAGTAACTTAATTAATTATGAAAAAAAATCTTTTTGTATTAGTAGTAATAGCATTTCTTTTTTGTTTTAAAACAAATGCCCAAGAGTCGTTAAAAAACTTTGAAGGCCCATGGGTGTATACATGTAACGATGCTCCTTATGGATACCAATCGGGAACATTAATAATTGAACACAAAGGGAATAAATACATCGTTAAAGTTGTATATGAAGATGGAAGTGTCGTTAATGCACAATCATTAAAAGTAGAAAATGACATTTTATATTTTAATGTCAATGTAGAAAATGAATCCGTCGATGTTCAATTGAAGAAAGAAGGGGGTAAGTTAAAAGGAAAAGCAATAAATAATTATGGTGAAGAATTATTGTTAACCGCAGTAAAAAAGGTTAAATAATTGATAGGTTTGTTATATGAACTATTTTCATTGATAACCCTTAAAAATAACTGTTAGATATACGTTTATTTAAATATTTTTAGTTTGTGGCCTTATTTAATGTTTAAGTGCTAAAAAAAACAATCAAGAATTGCTTATTTTTAAAATAATAAAAAATGTATCCATAATATTTGGTATTGTTTACTATTATTATTGATATTTGTATATATAAATCAATGTAATGACTTTTATTCATGTGCATCATCATTTTCTAATTTGCTCTCAAGCGAAGTGAAGATGTATTGAATAAATTCAACATATTTTTAACCCGTTTGAGACCATCAAGCGGGTTTTTTATTTCTAATTGTTTTACAATTTGAAATAGTCTTCACCCAAGTGAAGATTTCATAATATATATAAACTCAATAAAATAAAAATGAGTAAGCTAAGAATTGCAGTACAAAAATCGGGTCGATTGAATGAAGATTCGATGCAAATTTTAAAAGATATCGGTATTTCTATTGATAACGGTAAAGACCAGTTAAAAGCCTCGGCTAGAAATTTTCCTGTAGAAGTATTTTATTTAAGAAATAGTGATATACCACAATACCTAAAAGATGGCGTTGTAGATGCTGCCATTATAGGTGAAAATGTTTTGATAGAAAAGGGAGAAGACATAGAAATAGCTGAAAAATTGGGGTTTTCAAAATGTCGTGTATGTATAGCGGTTCCAAAATCTGTAAAATATAATAGTATAAAAGATTTAGAGGGTAAGCGTATTGCAACATCCTATCCAAATACAGTTCAGGACTTCTTGAAAAAAGAGAGGGTTGATGCCAACCTTCACATTATCAACGGTTCTGTTGAAATTGCACCAAATATTGGTTTGGCTGATGCCATTTGTGATATTGTATCAAGTGGAAGTACTTTGTTTAAAAACAACCTTAAAGAGGTTGAAACCATTTTAAAATCTGAAGCCGTTTTAGCTGTTTCTCCTCTTTTAAGTGATGATAAACAACCTATTTTACAAACAGTTCAATTTAGAATACAATCAGTTCTAAAAGGCAGAAATTCGCGGTACGTTTTATTAAATGCCCCTAATGATAAGTTACAGGATATTATTAATGTGCTTCCAGGTATGAAAAGTCCAACAGTTCTACCACTGGCAGAAGAAGGTTGGAGTTCTGTTCATTCTGTAATTAGTAAAAATGAATTTTGGAATGTTATTGATGATTTAAAAGCTAAAGGAGCCCAAGGCATCTTAGTTTGTCCTATAGAAAAAATGGTATTGTAGTATGCAAGTAATAGAAAACCCAAATAGCGCAAGTTGGCCAGAAATTTTAAAACGTCCTACACAAACGGTTAATGATATTGAAGGTGTTGTTAATGAGATTTTTCAGGACGTTAAGAAAAATGGTGACTCTGCTATTCAGCAATACACCCAGCGGTTTGATGAGGTGTTCATACAAAACAATTTGGTTTCGGTTGATGAGATTGAAGCAGCAAGCAATAGCGTATCAAAACAACTAAAGGATGCCATTAAACATGCCAAACAAAACATTGAAATCTTTCATGCTGCGCAAAAAACAGCTAGGGTAGAAATTGAAACTACAATTGGCGTACAATGTTGGCAGGAAAAAAGACCTATTGAGCATGTTGGTTTATATATTCCAGGTGGTACAGCACCATTATTTTCAACAGTATTAATGTTGGCTGTTCCTGCGAAATTAGCTGGTTGTAAAGAAATAGTTCTATGTTCTCCACCTAATAAATCGGGCAAAGTGGCCCCTGAGATTTTATACACGGCATCATTGTGTGGCGTAACTAAAATTTTTAAGGTAGGTGGTATACAAGCTATTGCTGCATTAACTTTTGGTACAGATTCCATACCCCAAGTATATAAAATCTTTGGTCCCGGAAACCAGTTTGTGACTGTGGCAAAGCAACTAGCAACAAAATATGGTGTAGCCATCGATATGCCTGCTGGACCAAGTGAATTGTTGGTTGTTGCCGATGGCTTCGCCAACGCATCTTATATTGCTTCAGATTTGTTAAGTCAGGCCGAACACGGTACAGATAGTCAGGTTATTTTGGTGTCTACATCCAAGCGTTTAATTTTTGATGTTTCAAAAGAGCTTGAAAAGCAATTAGAGCTTCTTCCACGTAAAGCAATAGCCAAAATAGCTATTGCAAACTCAAAGCTTATTTATATCGAAAATGATGAATTAGCATTAAAACTGATTAATACCTATGGACCAGAGCACTTTATTATTTGTACAAAGAATGAAGGTTTTTATGTAGATGGTATTATGAATGCAGGTTCGGTTTTTATAGGTAATTATACACCTGAAAGTGCAGGTGATTATGCGTCGGGAACCAACCATACCTTACCAACTAACGGATTTAGTAAGGCTTATTCTGGAGTGAATTTAGATAGTTTTTTAAAGAGTATGACCTTTCAAAAAATAACTGAAGTGGGTATTTTAAATATTGGGAAAACAATAGAATTAATGGCAGAATCCGAAGGGTTGCAAGCTCATAAAAATGCTGTAACTATTCGGTTAAAGGATTTAGAAAAATAAATCTTTTAGACCTATCTGGGCTAATTTGTAATGATATGAATGTTTTAGATTTAATACGACCAAGAATAAAATCCATTAAGCCGTATTCATCGGCTAGGGATGAGTTTCAAGGGACTAATGATAATATGGTTTTTTTGGATGCCAATGAAAACCCTTTTGAAAATGGTATAAACCGTTATCCGGATCCATTACAAAAAAAAGTCAAATCCTTGTTGTCTGAAATCAAAAAAATTCCACAAGAACAAATTCTTTTGGGAAATGGAAGTGATGAAGTGTTGGATTTAATTTTTAGAGCTTTTTGTGAACCTAATCTAGATAATATTATTACGTTGCCACCAACTTATGGCATGTATAGTGTATTGGCAAATATCAATGCAGTTGACATAAAAGAAGTTCAATTATCAGATGATTTTCAACCTCAGGTTGATAGAATTTTAGATATCGCCGCTACCAACAGTAAATTATTATTTCTATGTTCTCCTAACAATCCATCTGGTAACAGTTTTTCATCAGAATTAATAGAGCGATTATTAAAGGAATTTAGAGGCATTGTAGTTATAGATGAGGCTTATATAGATTTTGCGCCCGAACCTAGTTGGATTGCCAAATTAGAGAAATACCCCAATTTAATTGTAACGCAAACACTTTCCAAAGCTTATGGTATGGCTGGTATACGTTTAGGTATTTGTTATGCTTCGACTAAGATTATTTCGGTTTTAAACACCATTAAGCCACCATATAATGTTAATGAACTAACACAACAAAAAGCCATTGAACAATTGCAAAATAAGGATCAGACAGAACAGCAAATACAGTCTATTCTAAAAGAACGTGACCTTATGATTTCAGAATTGGGGAAAATTTCATTCGTTTCTAAAATATATCCTTCCGATGCTAATTTTATACTCGTCAAAGTTGATAACGCAACCATGCGCTATAACCAATTGATCGATAAAGGTATAGTGGTTAGAAATAGAACTTCACAACCAGGTTGTGAAAATTGTTTGCGATTTACAGTTGGCACAAAGCAAGAGAACAATACATTAATAAAAACATTAAACTTGTTATAAATGAAACGTGTACTTTTTATAGATAGAGACGGCACTTTAATAAAAGAACCAGCCGACGAACAGGTTGATGCATTCGAAAAGTTAATATTTTATCCTATGGTATTTCAGTACTTAGGAAAGATCTGTAAAGAGCTGGATTATGAAATTGTTATGGTCACCAACCAAGATGGTTTGGGTACATTATCAAATCCAGAGGAAAAGTTTTGGCCCATCCATAATTTTGTAATGGATACCTTTAAGGGTGAAGGCATTGAGTTTAAGGAAGTGTATATTGATACAACTTATGCCAAGGATAATGCACCTACCCGAAAACCTAATACCGGCTTGTTGACTAAGTTTTTTACTGATGAATATGATTTGGAAAATTCTTTCGTAATAGGGGATAGGCTTACCGATGTAGAGCTTGCCAAAAACTTAGGAGCTAAAGGAATATTTATAAACGATGAAACGTATTTGGGAAATAATGAAATTACGGTTAAGCGTGAAGAACTGGACACTTATATTGCTATTGAAACTAATGATTGGAAGAAAATTTATGAATTTTTAAAATTAGAGGATCGTGTTGCGGAAATTACCCGTAATACGAATGAAACGCAAATTTATATTAAGCTGAACTTAGATGGTTCAGGAAATAATGATATTAGTACCGGATTATCTTTTTTCGATCATATGTTGGATCAAATAGGACGTCATGGAGCAATGGATTTAACCATTAAGGTTAATGGAGATTTAGAAGTAGATGAACACCATACTATTGAGGATACCATGATTGCTTTGGGAGAAGTATTTCATAAGACTTTAGGTAACAAATTGGGGATTGAGCGTTATGGTTTTTGCTTACCTATGGATGATTGTTTGGCTCAAATAGCTATAGATTTTGGTGGTAGAAATTGGTTAGAATGGGACGCTGAATTTAAGCGTGAAAAAATAGGAGATATGCCAACTGAAATGTTTTTTCATTTGTTTAAATCGTTTACTGATGGAGCCAAGTGCAATTTGAATATAAAAGCCGAAGGAATTAATGAACATCATAAGATTGAAGCTATTTTTAAAGCTTTTGCAAAAGCGATAAAAATGGCTGTAAAAAGAGATGCCAATAAGATGTTTTTGCCAAGTACAAAAGGTATGCTGTAATAATTAAAAACCAAGATTAACGATTCACGATTTCAATAATCGTGTATCCGAAATCGTAAATATGCAATTAAGTGAAGTTAGTTATTATAGATTATGGAGCCGGGAATATTAAAAGCATCCAATTTGCATTTAATCGTTTAGGTTATGATGCTATATTGTCTAATAATCCTGTGGAAATCAAAACCGCCGATAGGATTATTTTTCCGGGTGTTGGAGAAGCGAATTCTGCTATGAAAAAGCTTAAGGAAAGTAAGTTGGATGAATTAATACCAAACCTTAAACAGCCTGTATTGGGCATTTGCTTGGGAATGCAACTCATGTGTCAATATACTGAGGAAGGTGATACAAAGGGTTTGGGTATTTTTCAAACTAATGTAAAACGGTTTTCCAATTCCGTTAAGGTGCCACAAATGGGATGGAACGTGATTAAGGAGTTGAAATCGGATTTATTTAAAGGCATCAAGGAAAATGAATACATGTATTTGGTACATAGTTTTTATGCCGAACATTGTAATGAAACCATAGCTGCTACCGATTATGGCATCAATTATGCTTCGGCTTTACAGCATGAAAATTTTTATGGAGTTCAGTTTCATCCAGAAAAGAGTAGTGTAGCAGGAGAGCATATTTTGAATAATTTTTTAACACTCTAGAGTATACTTAACTAGTTTCAGTATCTCTTAAAAATAAATTAATATTAAAGCCTTGAAAAAAGTTCAGGGTCGATTAATAAGTTAATCAATGAGAATTATACCAGCAATAGATATTATAGAGGGAAAGTGTGTACGACTAACCAAAGGAGATTATGACACCAAAAAAATATATAACGAAAATCCATTGGAAGTCGCCAAGCAGTTTGAAGATTCAGGGATTAAGTATTTGCATTTGGTTGATTTAGATGGTGCAAAAGCACAGCATATAGTCAACTACAAGATCTTGGAACAAATTGCCTCTAAAACTAATTTAAAAATAGATTTTGGAGGTGGATTAAAAGCCTATGAAGACTTGCACATTGCTTTTAATTCCGGAGCGAAACAAATTACTGGAGGAAGTATTGCTGTTAAAGATCCCAAAACCTTTGAGGGGTGGATATCAAAATACGGTTCAGTAAAAATTATATTGGGTGCAGATAGTGATCAGGGTAAGGTATCCATTAGTGGCTGGCAGGAACGAAGCACAGAAGATGTGATTCCGTTTATCAAGACCTATCAAAATAAAGGCATTCAATATGTAATTTGCACCGATATTTCTAAAGATGGCATGCTGCAAGGGCCTTCTATCGATTTGTATAAGCAAATCATAATAGAATGTACCAATAGCAGTAGTGGACAACCTATTAAGTTAATTGCTTCGGGAGGTATTTCAAAAATAGATGAATTATCTGTTTTAAAAGAGATTGGCTGTGAAGGAACCATAATAGGCAAGGCTATTTATGAAAATAAAATTAGTTTAAAGCAATTAGAAAAGTTTGTTTGACAATATTAAGATAACCATAATATGAAATGGAAGTGTATCCTTAAACAGTTAGTATAAAAATAGATTACAGCCCTCTATTATTGGGGTTGCAATGCCATAAAATATAGAAGTTTTGCTTACAAAGAGAATTATACCTTGTTTAGATATTAAAGATGGACGTACCGTAAAAGGGGTCAATTTTGTTGATTTGAGAGATGCGGGAGATCCCGTTGTTCTTGCCAAGCAATATGCTGATTTGGGAGCAGATGAACTAGTGTTTTTAGATATTTCGGCTACTCTGGAAGAAAGAGCTACTGTACTGGACATGGTTTTGCATGTTGCTGAACAGGTTAATATTCCTTTTACAGTAGGTGGAGGTATTTCAAATGTAGAGCATGTTGATGCTTTATTGAAATGTGGTGCGGACAAAGTCTCCATTAATTCTTCTGCCATAAAACGTCCAGAATTAATAAATGAATTGGCCGATAAGTTTGGTAGCCAATGTGTGGTTGTAGCCATAGACGCTAAACAAATTGATGGAAAATGGAAAGTACATTTGGCAGGAGGCAGCATTCCAACAGAAATGGATTTATTTGATTGGGCCAAAGAAGTTGAAGAACGTGGTGCAGGTGAAATCCTGTTCACATCTATGGATCACGATGGGACTAAAAATGGATTTGCCAATAATGCACTTGCAAAGTTATCAGACGAATTAAACATTCCGATTATAGCTTCTGGTGGAGCTGGAAACATTAAGCATTTTATTGATACCTTTAAAGAGGGTAAAGCTGATGCCGCTTTGGCAGCCAGTGTCTTTCATTTTGGGGAAATACCTATTCTAAAATTAAAACAAGAATTAAAAAAGAATAATATAGAAGTACGATTGTAATTAAACCGTCTTACCTAATTTATTTAAGCATCTCAAAAATTAAGAACCATGACTATAAAATATGACGAAAATGGACTTGTTCCAGCCATTATTCAAGATGTCACAACCAAAAATGTGTTGATGCTTGGCTATATGAATGAATTAGCCTACCAAAAAACCATAGAAACTAAGCAAGTAACTTTTTTTAGTAGAAGTAAAAAACGACTATGGACAAAAGGTGAGGAAAGTGGTAATGTTTTGAATTTGGTGAGCATTAAAAACGACTGTGATAATGACACACTTTTAATTCAAGTCAATCCTGTTGGGCCAGTATGTCATACAGGTACAGATAACTGTTGGGGTGAAGAAAACAATTCTTCTTATGGTTTTTTCTCAACTTTAGAAGATGTAATAGCCGAACGTATTAACAATAAAGACACCAAAAAATCTTATGTAGCGAGTTTGTTTGCAAAAGGCATTAATAAAATCGCCCAAAAAGTAGGAGAGGAGGCTGTTGAAACTGTTATTGAAGCCATGGTTCACAATGATAAAGATTTTTTATATGAATCAACTGACCTATTGTTCCATTACCTTATTTTACTGCAAGCCAAAGGGTTTACACTTAAAGATATTGAAGAAGAGCTAAAGAGGAGACATAAGTAAAGTTGGAATTTAGATATTAGAAGTCAAAGCTTTATAACTAAATCAAATAAATTGTTGTATTTTGAAAAAGTATTTTTACGTTATCTCCATTCAATATTTAGGTTACAGATTTCATGGTTGGCAAAAACAGCCCAATGTAAAAACACTGCATTTAATGGTAGACCGAACCTTAAATTATATTTTAGAAGGTAAGTATTTTAAAACACTTTGTGCAGGACGTACCGATGCTATGGTTTCAGCCGAACAGGCGGCTTTCGAATTATTTCTGGACGAACCTATACAAGATCAAAATGCTTTTTTAGAGCTTTTTAATTATAACCTACCTCAAGATATTCGAGCATTAGATATTCTTGAAGTTGACGAAAAGTTCAACATCATTCAACATTCAAAAGTAAAAGAATACAATTACTTGTTTGCTTATGGGGAAAAATGTCATCCATTTTGTGCGCCAATTATGACAACCATTTTAGATTATTTGGATATTGAAATAATGAAACAAGGAGCTAAATTATTTGAGGGAAAACATTATTTTAAATCATATTGCTATAAGCCAACCGATAATGGCATTTATAATCGTGAGATTATAATGTCTGAACTCATTGAAAATACAATTTATAAGGCAAACTACTTTCCTGATAAAACATATTTATTTCGTGTAAAAGGACAAGGTTTTATGCGTAACCAAATCCGTTTAATGATGGGCGCTTTAATCGACTTGGGTAAAGGAAAACTAACTTTAATGGATATTGAGGATAGTTTACTTTTACATAGTAAAAAAAGAATAGAATATATTGCTCCAGCTTCCGGGTTAATACTTAAGAACATTGATTTTTTGTAAACCAAAATGTTAACTTAACCATAATAGTCCTAGTAAAATATAGGTTTTTTGTATTTTAGAAAAAAAATTCATCTATGAGTATAGTAGTACCAAAATCGGCATTAGATTTTTTTAAAAAATTAGAAAAAAACAATAATCGTGACTGGTTCAATGAAAATAAAAAAGAATTCAAGGTCATTGAAGCAGAAGTAAAACAGGTTTACAACACGGTTTTAGATAGCCTTAATAATCATGACGATATCGATAAGCTTAAAATGTTTCGCATCTATCGTGATGTAAGGTTTTCTAAAAACAAATTACCATACAAAACCCATTTTGGTGGTGCCTTTCACAGATCAAAACCCAAATTAAGGGGCGGTTATTATTTACATATTCAACCCAACAATGAGAGTTTTATTGCTACAGGTTTTTGGGAGCCAGAGCCAGTTGATTTATTGCGTATACGAAAAGAGTTTGAAATGGATGATGAAGAAATTAGGCAAATTATAAATGAAAAATCATTTAAAGCTATTTGGGGGGGCTTTGTGGGAGATGAAGTAAAGACTGCACCAAAAGGATTTAGTAAAGATCATAAAGCCATCGATTTAATAAAAAAGAAGCAATATATATTTGTTAAAAAGTTTACCGACATGGATGTATTGGATGTTAATTTTCTTAACGAAGTAGACCAAGCCTTCAAGGCCATTCGTCCATATTTTGATTATATGAGTGAGGTGTTGACTACTGATTTGAACGGAGTGTCCTTAATTTAACAAAATTAAACTGCAGTTAGATACTCAGGTTTTTCAAATAATTGAATATTGCTTAATAAGCGCTCCTTAACCAGATTCATCATGCGTTTGTTCAAGGCAGAAGAATTTTCAATGTAAATAGCGTATTCTTCCAATGTAAATTGACCTATAACCATGCCTTTTAAAGAGTTTCTAAATTTCATGTCCTTATGTATGGCATTTTCAATGTAGTCAATACGCTTTTCTAATGTTAATCCATAAAATACCGATTTGTGCTTAACGATATAATTTCTAAAAACCACAATAAACAATTCCTCTTGTAGTTTAATTACCGGGCGTAGTACTAAATTCTGAAAACGCTCATCACTACTCATGTTGTCATTAATGGTAGCAGTTAATACCTCAGGTCTCGTCTGCTTTAGGTTATGGTCTCTTGTGTTCATGATTCGGTGTTTTAAATAAAAATAGAGATTATTGGTACAGGTAATGACCATAAGTTTTCTAATTATTAACTAGGTTATCAACATAATGGTTTTCCTTATCTTTAAACCATTTAATAATTTAAATCAGCAAACGACATATGAAATTTGGAAGTGTAGACAATCCTGAAGCTATTGATTTTACCCTACCAGAAGACCATCCAGACACAAAAGAAGTATTGGTTAAGGTTAAGGATGACAGCACCCCTGAGATTTATGTGGGCTGTGCTAAATGGAACAAAGCAGACCTTAAAGGGTTTTATCCAAAGGACACCAAGGATGAATTGACATATTACTCAAAACAGTTTAATTCCATAGAGCTTAATGCTACATTCTACCGTATTTTTCCTGCGGAACAATTCTCCAATTGGTATAATAGAACACCTGAAAACTTTAAGTTTTTTCCAAAACTCAATCAGGAAATTAGCCATTGGAAGCGTTTGAACAATATAAAAGAAGTAGTTGAACATTATATCTACAACACCTCCAACTTAAAAGAAAAATTAGGCACCATGTTTTTACAAATGCACAATAATTTTGCACCAAAGGATTTTGATCGGGTAGTTGGTTTTGTAAAAGAGTGGCCAAAAGAAATACCCTTAGCCATAGAATTTCGGCATACCGATTGGTATAATGATAAGGTCGTAGCTGAAGAATTATATCAATTATTGGAAACTCATAATATTTCCAATATCATTGTAGATACAGCAGGTAGGCGTGATTTACTTCATATGCGATTGACCAATCCTACGGCATTTGTAAGATATGTAGGTGCAAACCATGTAACGGATTATACCCGATTGGACGACTGGATAGAGCGTTTAAAACTCTGGAAATTACAGGGCATTAAGGAAATTGATTTTTTCATCCATCAGAACATTGAAAAAGAATCTCCCTTATTATCGGCATACTTCATAAAAAAGATTAATACTGAGTTGGGTTACAATTTAAAAATACCCAATGAGGATGACCAACAAGAGCTGTTTTAATTAGTAGTTTGTCTATAAAAATATAGTGTTTTAAAATTATTGGCATTTATATTGTTCCGTTGAAAAAAATGCAATATTTAATGTATATGTTGGTAATTTTATAAAAATTCAACAACAAAGCTCCTTAAAGTTTTAATTAATTGTAATAAGATATAACTTTGCTAACTTTTGCAGCATAATGCTCAAAACTTAAGCATTAAATTAAATTATAGTAAATAAACATATTTATGAGCAATACATTGTTTGATAAAGTTTGGGATTCGCATGTGGTTAGAAAAATTGAAGGTGGTCCAGACGTATTTTTTATCGATCGTCATTTCATTCATGAGGTAACTAGCCCAGTAGCTTTTTTAGGCCTGAAAAACAGGGGGTTGAAGGTGTTATATCCAGAACGCACGTTTGCTACGGCCGATCACAATACACCAACCATAAATCAGCATCTGCCAGTTGAAGATCCCCTTTCTGCCAATCAGTTAAGAGCTTTGGAAGAAAACTCAAAGGAGCATGGTATAAGTCACTGGGGGTTAGGGCATAAGAAAAATGGTATTGTTCACGTTGTGGGGCCAGAGAATGGAATTACTTTTCCGGGTGCTACAATCGTTTGTGGTGATTCACACACGTCCACCCATGGTGCATTTGGAGCTATTGCTTTTGGTATTGGTACTTCAGAAGTAGAAATGGTATTGTCTACGCAATGTATTATGCAGCCTAAGCCTAAAAAGATGCGCATTAATGTTAACGGACAATTAAGCAAAGGTGTTACACCTAAAGATGTTGCGCTTTATATTATTTCACAATTAACTACTTCTGGTGCTACAGGATATTTTGTGGAATATGCTGGTGATGTTTTTGAAAGCATGACCATGGAAGGCCGTATGACAGTTTGTAACCTATCTATAGAAATGGGAGCTAGAGGTGGCATGATCGCTCCAGACAATACTACATTTGCTTATTTAAAGGATAAGCCAATGTCTCCAAAAGGAGAGGCTTGGGATAAAGCTATTACCTACTGGAGAACATTGAAAACTGATGATGGTGCTTCATTCGATAAAGAGTTCCATTTTAATGCTGGTGATATAGAACCTATGATTACCTATGGAACTAATCCGGGTATGGGTATCGGTATTTCTAAAAGTATTCCTAATGCTGAAGAAGTTGAAGGCGGTATTGCGACCTATAAAAAATCCTTGGACTATATGGGTTATAGTGAAAATGAATCCATGATTGGTAAAAAAGTTGATTATGTATTTCTTGGCAGTTGTACTAATGGTAGAATTGAAGATTTTAGAGCATTTGCCTCTATCGTGAAAGGCCGTAAAAAAGCCAATCATATTACTGCTTGGTTAGTACCTGGATCTCATGAAGTAGAAGATAAAATTAAGGAAGAAGGAATTTTAGACATCATTACAGAAGCTGGATTTAGTTTAAGACAACCAGGATGCTCTGCCTGTTTGGCAATGAACGACGATAAGATTCCTGCTGGTAAATATGCCGTAAGTACCTCGAACAGAAACTTCGAAGGACGCCAAGGACCTGGATCAAGAACTATGTTGGCCAGTCCGCTTGTTGCAGCTGCTGCTGCAGTAACTGGTGTAGTAACCGATCCAAGAGAATTATTATAATCATTGAATTGACAAACAAATCAAAGATTAAACAAAAAACAATATAAAATGGCATACGATAAATTTAATATACTAACAAGTACAGCAGTTCCATTACCATTGGAAAATGTAGATACAGATCAAATCATTCCGGCTCGATTTTTAAAAGCAACTGAACGTAAAGGATTTGGAGATAACCTATTTAGGGACTGGAGGTATAATCCAGATAATACACCCAAGGAAAGTTTTGTATTAAACAATCCATTGTATGGTGGTAAAATATTGGTAGGTGGTAAAAACTTTGGTTCAGGATCTTCAAGGGAGCATGCAGCATGGGCAGTTTACGATTATGGATTCCGTTGTGTAGTGTCTAGTTTCTTTGCCGATATCTTCAAAAACAATTGTTTGAATGTAGGTGTTTTACCCGTACAAGTAAGCCCTGAGTTCTCTGAGCAAATTTTTGAAGCTATTTATAGCGATCCTAAAACGGAAATAGAGGTAAACCTTCCCGAGCAAACCATTACCATTATATCTACTGGAGCCCAGGAATCGTTTGATATCAATAGTTATAAAAAGGAAAATTTACTTAATGGTTTTGACGATATTGATTATCTTCAAAATATGAAAGACGATATACAAGCATTTGCTAACGATTTGATGCTATAAATACATGGCAACCACAAAACGAATTGAAATAATGGATACGACACTGCGCGATGGTGAACAAACCTCGGGCGTGTCGTTTTCAGCTTCTGAAAAGCTTACCATAGCAAAACTTTTATTGGAAGAATTAAAAGTTGACCGTATTGAAATTGCTTCAGCGCGTGTCTCAGAAGGAGAGTTTCAAGCCGTTAAAGCCATAACTTCTTGGGCCAATGAAGAAGGTTTTATAGACAAGATTGAAGTATTAACTTTTGTAGATAATGGTGTGTCTATTGATTGGATGCTTGAAGCAGGCGCAAAAGTACAAAATCTGCTCACCAAGGGTTCATTAAACCATTTAACCTATCAGCTTAAAAAAACACCGGAACAGCATTTTAAGGAAATTTCAGAAGTTATTGCACAAGCTAAATCTAAGGGAATAGAAACCAATGTGTATTTAGAGGACTGGAGTAATGGCATGAGGCACTCCAAAGATTATGTATTGGAGTTTTTAGCCTTTTTGGCAACCCAACCCGTTAAGCGTATCATGCTTCCGGATACCTTGGGCATTTTAACTCCAAGGGAGTCCTATGAGTTTATTTCCGAAATACGAAGCATATATCCTTATCTGCATTTTGATTTCCATGCCCATAACGATTACGATTTAGGGGTATCGAATGTCATGGAGGCGCTTAAAGCTGGAATTGATGGTTTGCATTTAACGGTTAATGGTATGGGAGAACGTGCTGGTAATGCCCCTATGGCGAGTACTATTGCTGTTATTAATGACTTTTTACCTGAAATAAAAATAGGGGTAAACGAAAAAGTACTGTATACTGTAAGTAAATTGGTAGAAAACTTTACTGGGGTTATGATTCCTGCCAACAAACCCATTATTGGGGCTAACGTCTTTACACAAACAGCAGGCATACATGCTGATGGCGACAACAAGAAAAACCTATATTTTAGCGATTTAATGCCTGAGCGTTTTGGTAGAAAACGACAATATGCCTTAGGAAAATCCTCCGGTAAAGCTAACATTCAAAAAAATTTACAGGAGCTGGGTCTTCAATTGAATGATGAGGATCTACGTAAGGTCACACAGCGAATTATTGAGTTGGGGGATAAAAAGCAAATGGTAACCAAAGAAGATCTGCCTTATATCATTTCGGATGTTTTGGATAACAGCTATGAAGAAAAAGTTAAGGTAAACTCGTATGTGTTGACCCATTCCAAAGGTCTTAGGCCTTCAACAACGGTGTCAATAACCATTGAAGATGATACGTTTGAGGAAAACGCCCAAGGAGATGGGCAGTTTGATGCCTTTATGAATGCAATTCGTAGCATATTTAAAAGAAAAAAGACGGCATTACCAGATCTTATAGATTATGCGGTACGAATTCCTCCCGGAAGCCGTTCCGATGCCTTATGTGAAACAACCATTACTTGGAAAAATTCTGAAAAGGAATTTAAAACACGTGGTTTGGATTCCGATCAAACGGTATCGGCTATTAAAGCGACTGAAAAAATGCTGAATATAGTTGTTAACTAAGAATACAGATAGATTTAAAATAAAAATAACAAATAACTAAAATACATGAAATTTAATATAGCTCTTTTAGCTGGAGATGGTATTGGACCAGAAGTTATAGAACAAGCAGTAAAAGTAAGTGATGCGGTTGCTAAAAAATTTGGACATGAGATTAATTGGAAACCTGCATTAACAGGAGCAGCAGCCATTGATGCTGTTGGCGAACCTTACCCAGATGAAACCCATGCCGTTTGTGCCAATGCCGATGCAGTGTTGTTTGGTGCCATTGGTCATCCAAAATTCGATAACGACCCTTCGGCACCCGTACGTCCAGAGCAAGGCTTGTTGAAAATGCGTAAAAAATTAGGGTTGTTTGCTAATGTACGCCCTACGTTTACATTTCCGTCATTATTGGATAAATCACCTTTAAAACAGGAGCGTATAGAGGGCACTGATTTAGTGTTTTTACGTGAATTGACTGGTGGTATATACTTTGGCGAAAAAGGCAGAAGGGATGAAGGCGAAACGGCTTATGATAATTGCGTTTATACACGTGCCGAAGTACAACGCTTAGCTAAAAAAGGTTTTGAATTAGCCATGAATCGTCGTAAAAAACTATGTTGTGTTGATAAAGCTAATGTTTTGGAGACCTCTCGTTTATGGAGAGAGACTGTTCAAGCTATGGAAAAGGACTATCCAGAAGTAGAGGTAAGTTATGAGTTTGTTGACGCTGTTGCAATGCGTTTAGTGCAATGGCCAAACAGTTATGACGTGTTAATTACCGAGAATCTATTTGGGGATATTTTAACCGATGAAGCCTCTGTCATTTCTGGATCTATGGGCTTAATGCCATCGGCTTCTATGGGTGCAGATATTGCTTTATTTGAACCTATCCATGGTTCTTATCCACAAGCAACAGGATTAAATATCGCCAACCCAATGGCAACTGTTTTATCGGCAGCTATGATGTTTGAAACCGCTTTTAATTTACCTGAAGAAGGTAAAGCTATAAGAGAAGTGGTAAACAAAGCTCTGGCTAAAGGTATTGTTACGGAAGATTTAGCCAATGGAGGAAAAGCATTTGGTACTAAAGAAGTAGGGGATTGGTTGGCTGCGAATATCTAAAAAAAGCAAGATTAAGTTATAATATAAAAAGAGTCAGAATTACTGACTCTTTTTTTGTATAGTACCAAAACCTGTGCTGGTCGGTAATTCGTATAGCCTTAAATTGAAATACGGAACGGCAGCAATTAAATGATCAAAAATATCAGCCATGATATATTCATAATTTTGCCAACGTTTGTCTTTGCTAAAACAATAAATTTCCAAAGGCAAGCCTTGGGTTGTGGGCTCTAATTGTCTGGTCATGATGATCATATCCTTGTTCACAGCCGAATGCTTTTCTATATATGATTCAACATATTTTCTGAACACTCCAATATTGGTTAAGTTTCTACCATTCAACAATAAGGACTTATCAATATTGTGGCTTTCGTTATAAGTCTCAATATCCTTTTGACGTGTATTTAAGTATTCTGAAATTAATTGAATATCTTTAAGTTTATCTGTTTCATTTTCAGATAGATAGTGTATGCTGTTTAATTCAATTATTAAAGCACGTTTAATGCGTCGTCCATCAGAATTCACCATACCTCGCCAGTTTTTAAACGAATCGGAAATTAAAGCATAAGTTGGAATGGTGGTGATGGTTTTATCGAAGTTTTGTACTTTAACAGTTGCAAGATTAATCTCTATTACATCACCATCGGCTCCAAATTTTTCGAAGGTAATCCAATCACCAATACGCACCATGTCGTTAATGGATACCTGTATACTGGCAACAAAACCTAAAATGGTGTCTTTAAAGATTAACAGGATAATAGCCGAAGCCGTTCCTATTCCAGCCAAAAACTCTAAAAATTTGATGTTACTAACAATAGCAAATGCTCCAAAAACACCAAATATCCATGCAAAAATCATAAATACTTGGATATAACTATCAACAGGCTTGTCCTTTAACCGTGGTAAGGTTTTAAAATAATCCTCGAGTGTGTTTAAAAGACTTCTAACGATCCAAAGCGTTAGTATTATAGCAAATACTTTAAGCCCTTTTTCAACAATATTTTCCAACCATTCAAATTGAAAGAGTACATGCGGTATAAATTCCAATGCAATCAATAACGGAATAATATGCGCAATGTTCCTGGGTACTTTATTGGTAATCAATAAATCATCAAAATGGGTTCTGGTCTTTCGGGCTAAATTTATAAAGGTTACCCGTACCAGTTTTCTAATTAGAAAATCCGTTAGGTAAAGAATAATCAATAAAACCAGCAAAAGCGCAAACATATTTAGATATTTGGCCGTAACTTGATTAATTCCTGTTTCTAATAAATAGTCAAAAAGTAAGCGTCTTATATCTTTCATATTATTTTAAATATTTTCTATCAATATAAAAAGTTCCAAAAGGAACAATAGCAGCTAAAAGCACATAATTAAATTTTTTTGAACTCCAGTTTAAACTGGACTTAAGCAGCATTGCTGTGGCGATATATGCTATAAATAGTAGTCCATGGGGCATACCCAGCAACTTTACATACTGCGGATTATCTAGCGTATATTTAATTGGGGTGGCAATAAAAAGTAACAGGATATAAGACACCCCTTCCAATAGAGCTATAATTCTAAAAACACTTAAAAACGACATATTATTTTTTTTGCAAAAATAGGACAGACATTGTAATATACAGGTGAATTGATATACATTTTTGTTACGGTAGTATTAAGAATATTTATAAAATGATTTTAATCATATTTTTTCGTAAATTAAGGAATTAATTTTAGGTCATCTTAAAGCCTAAATATATCTTTTTTTATTAAGGGCTATTACAAACATTTAAACCATAAGTGTATGAAAGTATTTGACGATAAGCACATTAAAAATGTAGTTTTTGTGGGTGCTCACGATAGTGGTAAAACTACTTTGGCAGAAACCATGTTATTTGAAGCTGGTTTGATTACTAGACGTGGAACAATTGAGGATAAAAATACAACATCCGATTATCATGATATTGAGCAGGAACGTCAGGCTTCAATATTTGCAACACCCTTACACACCGAGTGGCGCAATTACAAGATCAATATTATTGATACTCCCGGTTTGGATGATTTTATTGGTGAAATCATTTCATCCATCAGGGTTGGAGACACGGTTGCCGCCGTTATAAACGGTAGGCATGGCATTGAGGTTGGCACTGAAATTATCTGGAACTATACCGATAAATATAACAAGCCAACCTTATTTATTATTAATCAAATCGATCACCCCGATTGTCATTTTGATGATGCCTTAAAAAGTATTAAAAACTTAGTTGGGAATAATGCTGTCCAGATTCAATATCCTATAAAACTAGATGGTTCACACTGCATTATCGACGTGTTAAAAATGAAGTGCTACAAATTTGGACCAAATGGTGGGAAACCGGAAAAAATAGCAATTCCAGAGAACGAAAAGGAGAAGGCAGACTATTTACACAACGAATTGGTTGAAAAAGCGGCCGAAAATGATGAGGAACTTATGGAACTGTACTTTGATAAGGGTACGCTTAGTGAGGATGAAATGCGAAAAGGTATTAAGCTGGGGATGTTAAACCACGATTTGTTTCCTGTGTTTTGTGTATCTGCACTTCAGGATATGGGTACTGGTCGATTAATGGGCTTTATTGATAACGTAGCTCCAGCTGCAGCCGACTTAAAGCCAGAACAAAGTATAGAAGGCGATGAGATAACCCCTAAAGTTGATGCAACCACATCACTTTTTGTGTTTAAGACCCTTTACCAATCCAATCTGGGGCAAATTACCTTTTTTAAGGTAAAATCTGGAGAGGTAAATGTAAATGATAAGTTCACCAATTCCAGAAATGGTGAAACCGAAGTGATAAACCAACTGTTTATTATGGATGGAAAAAATAGGGAACCCGTAAACAAATTGTCGACTGGTGATATTGGAGCGACCCTAAAACTAAAGTTCACCGAAACCAACGATACACTATATACCGGTAATAAACCCATTACCATTAAACCCATTCAGTACCCTGAACCTCGTATTCAAAAGGCTATTACTGTGACCAATAAGGCCGATGATGAAAAACTTAGTGAAGCACTTAAAAAAATCCACAAACAAGACCCTACTGTACTTATTAACTATTCTAAGGAGTCTAAAGAGCAAATATTGGGTTGTCAAGGTGAACTGCATTTAGCCATTATTGATTGGACCTTAAAAAATGAATATGGTATAAACGCAACCTATAGCAAACCAAAAATAAAGTATAGGGAAACCATACAACGTTCCTCTACGGCCAATTACCGCCATAAAAAGCAGTCGGGAGGCTCTGGACAGTTTGCCCAAGTACATTTAAAAATAGAACCTTGGTTTGAAGGTATGCCAGAGCCTGAAGGCTTTAATATAAGAGGAAAAGAAGAAGTGGATTTACCATGGGGCGGTAAACTCGTTTTTTACAATTGTATTGTGGGCGGTGTTATTGATCTACGCTATTTGCCTTCTATTATGAAAGGTGTTATGGAAGTAATGGAGGAGGGACCACTTACGGGGTCTTACATCCGTGATGTTCGTGTAATGGTGTATGATGGTAAGATGCATCCAGTAGACTCTAATGATATATCCTTTAAAATAGCTGGAGCGCATGCTTTTAAAGAAGCCTTTCTAAATGCAAATCCTAAGTTATTGGAACCCACCAACGAACTAACCGTTAAGGTGCCAGAAGATATGGTAGGTAATGTTATGACCGACCTTCAGTCCAGACGTTCCATTATTCAGGGCTTTGATAACTTGGATAATTACCAAATATTAAAGTGTACCATACCAGCAGCTGAATTGTATGGCTATTCTACCGATTTAAGGTCGTTAACTCAGGGAAAGGCCACATTTAGTTCTAAATTTTCATCGTACCAACTGGTGCCAAACAACATACAAGAACAACTCGTAAAAGAAGAAGTATAATTTAATATAAATGCCATGATAGTAAAAGCAAATTATTTAAGTGATCTTAAATTCAATTTAGACACCTGGAAAAGGGAACTACAGTTTCATTTTAATGAAATGGATACGTTTGAAGAAAAATTGGAAGAAATTGCAGGCCGAACATTCGATAAACGGGCTAACATGTCCATTGAAAATTTTCAAAATAGGATCATGATAGAAAAGGCTGCCATTTCAAAATTAAAGCACCGCTGTAGAAACAAATTGGCCAATATTTATAAGGCAGATTACAACGAAAATATTGATGGTCGCTTACAAAATGAGCAAAACACCCTAAAAGATGATATGCGAACTTATATTAAGTTACATTACGATTTAAAAGAAGAAATGATGGATTTCTTCAGAGAGTGGCTTTAAAATGAATGTAATTATTATTTCACATTCATTTTATAAATAATCAGCGTTTTTTAAAAAAGCTATTGATACGATAAAAACTGTATAAATAGCTTTTTTTTATACTACATGGAAAATAACAAGCCCATACAATAAAAAGCGCAACAGTCTCAACGACCCGTAAAGTATTACACGCTTAAACGGAAAATCAATAAGACCAGCTGCAAGACAGGAAATAGAAAAGGGTAGTGGCAATAAGGCTCCAACAATGATTAAAAAACCGCCCCATTTTCTGGATTGTTTTAGTTGGGTTTTCATTTTAACCTCCATATAATTATGAACCTTGGGTAAGCTGGTTATGCCTTTACCAATCATATAAGTTAATAATCCACCAACATAGGATAGCATAGCCAATATTGTAAGATATAACCATGGTTGTTTCATTTTTCCAGCCCAAGCAATAAATATTTCTGGAGGTACAAGACCCAAAACGGTTTCTGAACCAAAAAAGAATGCCAAAACACCAAGAGTTGGTAAAGTTTCTGTTAAATAAACTAATGCGGTATTAATATTATAAAACTCATTGACAACAAAAACAGTAATTATAATAATACTTAAAAGGGGAATAGCTTGTTTAACAGAACTCCAAACAAATGTATAAAAACCAGTATAGCTATAATATTGATGAAGGAGTTGCAAACGCGATTTAGAGGTTTTATCCTTAGGTTGGTTTTTCATAGCTGGGGTATTTAAAGGCGCAAATATAAGGGAGCATTTAAAAATAAATACTATATTTATGATGAATTTAGCAATTGTCTAGCTTCAATTACATATCAATTCATTGCTATTGTTTCATAAATTAGTACACTTATGGAAACCAAAAACACTGAAACCAAAAAGAAAAAGCATGCCGATTTTCAGGATGCCTATCGGCGATCATCAAATTTTATGTCATTTAGTAAAGAGGATTATAAATCGTTTAAACTGAAAGGCAATGGTTATTTAAAATTAAATAAAGAAGAGGATAACATTGGTTTGGACAATGAATAGGGTTATGCAATGGAGTAGCAGTAATATCCCAATAGTTTAATTAAATAATTATTAGTTCAATATTCTATTTGACATAATATAAATTATAGTACACTTTTAATATTGGATTATCCAGTGGATGATTCAATATTAAAACAACATTTAGCTATGGTTTTAATAATAACCACAAGCCGCTACCAAGCGCTCGATTGTTTTATGACACAAATGAGCAAGACATTTACTTCTAGTGTTCAAAAACAGGTTATTGACTTATAGCTTTTAAATGTGCATATACTGGATGTCCTTGTACTTTCATCTCCACTGTTCTGTTAAAAATCTTAATACCTTTTACTGCATTAAGTTTTCCGTCTGGAGCAAATGCCTTAACACCGTAAAACTCCCCATTTTCGTCAATAGCTTTAACATGAATAATATTTCCTGATCTACTAATGCCTTTTATATCTAATTTTTTCTGGTCTTCTGTCAATGCCTTAATGTCGTAAATGGTACCGTCTGTTCCAATAGCCTTAATGGGGGCATACTCCTCTGAAGTTGATCTTTGCAATATTTTTACCGGTAATTCTGTACCCTCAACAAGGGCTTTTATATCCATAAAACTATGTTGTTTAGAGTCTTGTATAGCTTTTACATCAAATATATTGCCTTTTGCATCAATAGCTTTTATATCCAGGTTTTTACCATCGGGGGTTATCGCTTTAATATTCCAGATAATTCTTTCGAAATTACTTTTATAAGGCCCTTTGGTTATGTTTTTCTTTGGTAGTGTAAAATTATCTTCATTATCAGATGGATGCATTGCTTTTACATGTGCATAAATACTATGGCCTTTTAAAGTCATCTCTCTATCTTGGGAATTGATTTTTATTCCTTTAATATCATTAAGTTGCCCCGTTGGCGAAATGGCTTTAACACCATAGAACTTTCCCTTACTGGTAAGGGCTTTGATAATAACAACATTTCCAAATCTAACGACGCCTATGATTTCAAATTCCTCCCCTTCTGGAGTTATGGCTTTAAGCTTGTAAGCACTACCAGCATCTGTTATGGCTACAACAGGTGTATATTGATTTTTACTTACTAATACCTTAACAGGCAATATCTCACCATCAACAATAGCTTTTACATCTAGTAGGTTATCTTGATCGGAGTTTTGAATAGCCTTTATATCGAAAGATTCTCCTGCGTTATCAAACATTTTGATATCGAGACTTTGTCCATTTGGATGGATGGCTTTAACATTCCAATAAATAGTCTCAAATTTTACAGTATCCTTGGTTGCTGTCTTATTTGTTTTATCTTTTGAAGGGCCATTGTTACAGGCCGTTAATAAAAATAAAAAACCAATAATAAATACATTATAGCACGTAGTTTTAATAAATGAAAGATTTGAAATTTTCATGATTACTTTTAACTTTAGAATTGTTTAAAGTTAAAAAAGTACAGCCTTTTTTTTAATGACATTCGTCATATAAAGCAAATACCTTAAAAAAGGCTGCAGCGTAGTGATTCGCTTGGATATTCGAAACTCAAGTAATTCTGCTTAGTAAATCAATAAATATGGGGATAATATGTGTTTTTTAAACTTCCGTCATCAAATAATTCTAGAATGGTATACCCGGGTGGTGTTTCGTGATACCAACATTTTCCAGCAGAATCCTCATCTCCATCACCCCACCAAAAGCCGCTCATGGAGCCATTACAATAATAGTTGACATCATTATAAACAGCCTTGTCCAATAAATGCATGTGACCGCTTATACAATGAATGTTTTTGTCTTTATGTTTATAAAATAACTTGGTGATGTATTTACTATCGGTGTGGCTACCTCCATAAGGAATTGTACTAACTCCAAGAATGGGATAGTGTGTCATTACCAACACATTTGCTTCTTTGGGCATTTTAAGAAGTTCGTTTTCTAACCAGTTGCGTTGTTCTTCATCAAGGGATCCTGCATTTTTATTGTTGCTGTCTAATATTAAAAAATACCAATGCTTTTTTTTGAAACTATAGTATCTGTTTGGGATGCCTAAATTTTTCACAACATAATCCTTACCATACATGGCATCAGCTTTATCAGGCGCTGCCCACCACATATCATGGTTCCCCAAACAACTAAACATATCATATTCTATAAACTCCTTTCTGAGCGCTTTCCATAATTCCCATTGGCTGAGTACCTGATCTCTAGTGATATGTCCATAATCGGCAGCCATAATGGTATCCCCTCCATTAAGAAAAAAATCAACCTTATGCGCTTTTATGTCTTTCAAACATTTTTTAAAGCGTTCAGGGGCATTGTTGTCTTCAGATATATGAACATCTGTAATGTGGGCTATTTTTAAAAGACGTTTACGTTTTTTGTTGATTGTACATTCCTGAGATAACACAATTGGAGGCATTGCTAACACCCCTAATGAAGCAACTATCTTTTTTAAAGTTGACCTTCTTTTTTTACTAAATTCTTGATCCATTTGATTTTTTTAGTCAAACTACAAACTAATTCTTCACTATCCAAGTATTTGTAGTATTATACTTTGCCCCTGTCCTTCCAGCCTCACTCTTTATTGTTTGATATTTTGATATAAAGTCTATTAGATTATTCAACAACCCTATAATTATCTTCCATAGGTTCTTCTACCCTTCCAAACAGCTTTTCCTTCCAATTGGTCCAGCTATATCTCTTGGCTAAAATAAAAAGCAAAATGGGAAAAATCACAAATACGGGCACAAAGATTTCACCTACTCCCATAGTTTCTGGATTGCTCATATCTTTTAAAACGGAGTGTGTTTGAAACGCTGTCCAATCTGCGGTAACCAGCAATGCCGTAAATAGGTTGTTGGCAGCATGAAAGCCTAAGGCCAATTCCAAACCTTCGTCCATTAAGGTCATAATGCCTAAAAACAAACCAGTTCCTATATAATAAACCATTATCACGTAACCCAGTTTGTCAACCTCTGGATTGGCAATGTGCAACAATCCAAAAACAACCGATGTTAGTATGAGTGGTATCCATTTGTTTTTAGCAATCACACCAATGCCCTGCATTAAATACCCTCTAAACAAATATTCCTCAAAACTGGTTTGTAAGGGTACAAAAATAATGGCTATAGCACATAATACTAAAAAGGGAATCAGTTTAAAATTAAAAAGATAATGCTCCGGACTAATGTATAAATAGTCAATAATAACCATGCTACTTGATACCACGCCCCAAAGTATAAAAATAAACCAAAACCGTTTCCAATCTATTTTAGGTCTACTGGTAGTTAAGTGGGTTAAGGACTGTTTATGCAAAATCCTGCTTACAAAAATAACTGCTACCAAACCAGCAGCAAACGACAACAACATTAAAAGCAGGTTTAAATTTGGTTCCAGTAATTGCATCATTTTAGTTTCATCCAAATTATTTAGACCCTCTCCGTTGGTAAACGATTTGTATAAAACAGCGAAGGTAAAAGGTAGCTGACCTATTATAACTGCAAAAATTACAATAAATACACCTATTAAATAACGCCACCAATCATGCAATACATTAAATGCTTGTGCTATATACATATTTAAGTTTTAAAGTTTAAAGTTCCAACCAATGTTAAGATTATAATGTAAATTACCATTTTCTACTTGTAAGGGAGAATCAAAATTATTTGTAAACAACCCTCCTGTGCCAAGGCCCTGTGGTAGTTGGCTATGCTTGCTATAGGTATATTGTGCTATAGCATTTAAACCTACATTACTCTCTAACGCACTGGTAATCCACCATCCTATGTTTTGTTGCTCGGCCAACTCTATCCATAAATCACTTCCTTGAAAGCCACCAATTAAACTGGGTTTTAAAATAATATAATGTGGATTTATGGTTTGTAGCAACTTTTGTTTTTTTGTTACAGAAAAAACACCTATTAGCTCTTCATCCAAAGCAATTGGTAATGGCGTCTGTTCACAAAGTTTAGCCATTTCTTGCCACTGGCCTTGTTTTATTGGCTGTTCTATGGAATGTAACTGATGGTCCGATAAGAATTTTAATTTTTCCATAGCTTCAGGTGCTGAAAAAGCACCATTGGCATCTACCCTAATTTCAATGTCCTTAGGGCCAAATTCTTGTCTAATGGATTTTATTAGGCCTAATTCTGTTTGAAAATCGATGGCTCCAATTTTCATTTTTATACAAGTAAATCCAGCTTCAATTTTTTCCTTTATTTGTTGCTTCATAAAGGTTTCACTGCCCATCCATATTAGGCCATTAATGGGGATACTATCGGTTCCATCAATAAATGGTGACGGAAATAAATGAAAAGGATTGTTAGAAGCTAAGGATTTGAAAGCCGTTTCTAAACCAAATTGTATGCTTGGTAGTTCCACAAGCTCACTGAACAATTTATCTAAGCCTAAGTCAATATTATCGCATGCCCATTTTAATTGTTCTTCAAAATCGGGTCGGTCATCAATAGAAAGCCCTCTAAAAAGGCCACACTCCCCCACTCCAAACTTATCTTTTTCGAATATAACAATAAACCAAGTTTCCTTAGTTTGTAATATACCTCTTGATGTACCGCTGGGTTGTTTAAATTCTAGGATGTGTTTTTGGTAACTAGCCGTCATGATGTTGCCAAAAATAATCATTTATTTTTGTATTTTAGATAACCAATATTTATGTCAACATTTCCCAACATAATTGTATATGCGATTCCTTTTTTTATAGCAGCAATGCTTATAGAATTATATGTTACCACTAGAGACAAACTTAGGTCTATCAAGGGATATGAGACTAAAGATGCTTTTGCTTCTATAGCTATGGGACTGGGTAATGTACTTTTGGGATACTTTAGCAAAGCTTTAATCTTTTGGTGTTTCTTTCTTATATATGACAATTACAGGGTATTTACAATTCCAGTTACATGGTGGAGTTTTATACTTCTTTTCTTTGCAGATGACTTGAGTTACTATTGGTTCCATAGAATTTCACATGAATGCCGATTGTTTTGGGCATCTCATGTGGTGCATCATTCGTCATTACATTATAATTTAAGTACGGCCTTGAGACAAACATGGTCTGGAGGATTCTATGCTTTTATATTTTGGATTTGGCTACCACTTGTAGGGTTTCATCCAGGTATGATTGTATTCCAGATGTCGGTTAGCTTGTTGTACCAGTTTTGGATTCATACCGAAGCTATTGATAGGATGCCAAAATGGTTTGAAGCTGTTATGAATACACCTTCACACCACAGAGTACACCATGGTAGCAACCCCTTATATTTGGATCGTAACCATGCGGGTATTTTAATTGTTTGGGATAAATTATTTGGTACTTTTCAACCTGAGCTTAAAAAAGAAAAAGTTATTTATGGTTTGGTGAAAAACATTAATACCTATAATCCTATTAAGATTGCATTTGAGGAATGGTATAATATGTTTAAAGATGCTTTTTCTGGGAATAAAGCATTTAAAGATCGATTAAATTATCTTTTAAAGCCTCCTGGATGGAAACACAATGGTAGCGGACAAATAAGTAATGATTTGCGGGAGGAATGGCTTAAAAAGAACAAACTATAGTTCAATGCTTGCTCCTATATCAAGCAACATTAGGTCTTTATTTTTATTAAAAAATTTACGTTTGGCTTCTTCATGGTCAATTTCAATATAACCAAAGGTATCGTAATGATACCCCAATACTTTATCACATTGTACAAAGTCACTAGCAATTATAGCGTCGTCTATTCCCATAGTAAAGTTGTCGCCAATAGGCAATATAGCTAAATCCAAATTAGTTTGTAACGGGATCAACTTCATATCATAAGTCAAAGCTGTATCTCCGGCAATGTAAATGTTTTTATGTTCACCTTCAATAACAAACCCCCCTGGCTGTCCACCATAACTACCATCTGGAAACGAAGAGGTGTGTATGGCATTAACATATTTTACATTTCCAAATTCAAAATCCCATTGCCCGCCATGGTTCATGGGATGTCCTTCTAAACCTAATTTTTCGAAATGGGAAATAATCTCAAAGTTTGAAACAAGTACAGCATCAGTTCGTTTAGCGATGGTTTCAACATCTAGAATATGATCTTGGTGTGCATGTGTAACCAAAATATAATCAGCTTCCAATTTATTAATATCAATATGAGATGCTTTTGGGTTTCCTGATATAAAAGGGTCTACTAGAATTGTAACATTATTAACTTCTATTCCTAGGCTAGCATGGCCGTAATAGGTAATCTTCATAAGTTTATATATTTCTATAGTTATACATCTACACGCTAAATAAAGACGTGTAACGACCAAAAATTATTTTACTACGTCACAATACTTTAACAAAGATGTTTTATTTAATACTTTTTGATTCAGAAAAATACTGATTTTAACTAAGAATTAAAAATTGTTTTAACAAAGAAATGGATAAATACTTTTATTTAAAGCAAATGTCCAATTGCCATTAAAAC
This sequence comes from Aestuariivivens marinum, assembly GCF_022662175.1. Taxonomy (GTDB): domain Bacteria; phylum Bacteroidota; class Bacteroidia; order Flavobacteriales; family Flavobacteriaceae; genus Aestuariivivens; species Aestuariivivens marinum. The sequence continues at coordinate 272,378 of NZ_JAKMCR010000003.1, forward strand.
AGCTAGAAAAAATGTTGTAAAGGCTAACTTTTTAAGTTCAGGATCTAATAATTTAAGGTCACTTACTTTACTAACTTTATTTAGGTGAACTATTAGCGGAATATAAGTTATTACAAAAATTAAATTTAAAATATCAGTAAAGTATAGAATACCAAAAAGTGCAGATAATATCATTGCTGAAATTACTATAAAAAAATGATATGATTTAATTCGTTTTGCACCCAATTTAACAGCCATTGTAATTTTACCAGATTGTTTGTCCGATTCCAAATCGCGCATATTATTCAAGTTCAACACTGCCACACTAAGCAGTCCAATGGTACAAGCGGGTAAAACCACCACATGATCGAATGTTTTGGCATAAAGGACATAACAGCCCATAACACTCAACAATCCAAAAAATATAAATACAAATATATCACCCAAAGCTCTATAGCCGTAAGCTTTATCTCCAATTGTATAGCGCAATGCTGCCAAAATTGAGGCAATGCCCAAAATGAAGAACAAAATAGTTAATAAAAAGTGTTTAACGCCAAAAGCAGCAAAAATTAGAAAAATGGAAAGGGCTATACATATTAATATGTTAATCCTAATGGCGTTGAACATTTCATCTGGAGAAATTTTACCGCTTTGTATGGCACGTTGCGGTCCTACCCTTTCATTATTGTCCGTACCCTTAACACCATCACCATAATCGTTAGCCAGATTGGATAAAATTTGGAAACTCAGGGTAGTTAATATGGATAGGATGAAAATATCCAATCTAAAACAACCATTATATTCGGCCAGAGCAGATGCCAAAATGATACCTGAAACGGAAAGCGGTAATGTTCTCAACCGCATAGTGGATAACCACAATACTACTTTACTCATATTAAGGAATCCATTTTTTTTCGAAGTTGGGCTTACGCTTTTCTAAAAAGGCGTTTCTACCCTCAACAGCTTCATCTGTCATATAAGCTAAGCGAGTTGCTTCACCGGCAAAAACTTGTTGTCCAACCATGCCATCATCAGTTAAGTTCATGGCAAACTTTAACATTTTAATGGATGTTGGTGATTTGGCCAATATTTCCTGGGCCCATTGGTAGGCAGTACTTTCTAATTCATCATGTGGGACTACGGCATTGACCATCCCCATTTCAAAAGCTTCTTGGGCTGAATAATTACGTCCTAAGAAAAATATTTCACGCGCCTTTTTTTGACCAACCATCTTAGCTAAATAAGCTGAACCATAACCACCATCAAAACTAGTGACATCCGCATCGGTTTGCTTAAAGATAGCATGTTCCTCGCTTGCCAATGTTAAATCACAAACAACATGCAAACTATGACCGCCACCAACTGCCCATCCAGGAACAACGGCAATAACGGCTTTTGGCATGAAACGGATTAACCGTTGAACTTCCAATATATTCAATCGATGGTACCCATCTTCTCCAACATAACCTTGATGCCCCCTTGCCTTTTGATCTCCTCCACTACAAAAAGAATAAACACCGTCTTTAGTCGATGGACCTTCTGCAGATAATAATACAACACCAATATTTATATCTTCATTAGCATCATAAAATGCATCATAAAGTTCGCTGGTAGTTTTTGGTCTAAAGGCATTGCGAACATTTGGCCTGTTAAAAGCTATCCTTGCAACACCACCACTTTTTTTATAGGTAATATCTTCGTATTCTTTGGCAATAACCCAATTCGCTTGCTCCATATTTGTTATTTTAGCCAAAAATAAATTTTATTTCATAATATACCTTATACTCTGCCATGAAAAATAATCTTTTGATTCTTGTTTTTAGTTTTTATGCATCATTGCTGTTTTGCCAATCTTATGAATTTAAGACTATCATAGATTTGGAAGCAACCGAAGTTCTTAGTCAAGGAAAAACAGGAACTTGTTGGAGTTTCTCTACATCGTCTTTTTTGGAGAGTGAGATTATTAGGCTAACGGGAAATAAGATTGATATTTCAGAGATGTATAATGTTCGAAATACCTATCCAAAAAAAGCATGGAATTATGTTATGAGGCAGGGTAAAGCTCAGTTTAGCGAAGGTGGACTGGCACATGATGTTATAAATAGTATTTCTGAAAACGGCTTGGTTCCTGCAAATGTTTACAGTGGGTTGCCAAAAGGAAAAAATATTCATGATCATGAGAAGTTAATAAACAATATGAAAATAGTTTTAGATGAGTATCTTAAAAACCCTAAAGCATATAATGGAAATTGGAAAAAAGATATAGACAACATCTTAGATGAACATTTAGGAAATAATATTACCAATTTTGAATTTAACGGTGAAATTTTTACACCTCTAAGTTTTTTAGAATATACTAAAATAAATCCAAAGGATTATATTACTATAACATCCTTTACCCATATACCCTATTATTCTAACTTTATATTAAATATCCCTGATAATTTTTCAAATGGAACTTTTTTTAATGTGCCTTTAGAAGATATGGTTTCAATAACAAATCATGCTTTAAAAAATGGATACACAATAGAATTGGATTGTGATGTTAGTGAAAAAACATTTTCATCAAAATATGGTTTGGCTGTAATTCCCAATACCGAAGAAGATACAATGAACATTCTATCTAAAATTCGGCCAGAAAGAGAAATAACTGTGGCTTATAGGCAGCAAGAATTTGAAAACTTTAACACAACGGATGATCATTTAATGCACATTACGGGTATTGTTGAAGATCAAAATGGAAATCGTTATTATAAGGTTAAAAATTCATGGGGATTCGACTCTGCTAGAGTATCAAATGGTGGATATATTTATATGAGTGAGGCTTATTTTAAATTGAAAACCATTTCGATCATGGTTCATAAGAATGCCATCCCTAAAGCTTTGTTAAAAACCTAACCTCATCATTTAACTAAATCGATTAGTTATTTGTTACTTTTCTGTCATTTTTGTATGATTAAACAATAATTTATTAGTATTTTTGTAAAAAAATTATATACAATCTGTTAATGATTTGAATATTATCGGATTTTTATGTATTTTAACGAAACACGAACCCCTTGTCTATGTTACTCAAAATTACACTTTGCATTTTAGCCTTAGTTGCTGTTAATTTCCTGCTCTTATTTTTTAGTTGCTCAAAGACAAAAAAACAACAAAGAACTGCTACTAAAAGACCGGTTGTTATTAGACCAACACTTACCAAAGTATTGCAGGAAGATCCGCTTGCTCCAACAGGGAGTTAGTTTTACTAAAATGTTTATTGCCAAACCAATGCCCTCTATTAGCACTTAGTGGTGAAGGGTGTCCTGAGCTTAAAATGTGGTGTTTAGATTCATTAATTAATATCGATTTTCTTTTGGCATATCCTCCCCATAGCAAAAACACAATATTGCCCTGTTTTTTATCACTTATTAACTTTATTACAGCGTCGGTAAACCTTTCCCATCCCTTATTTTGATGACTACCGGCTTGGTTAGCCCTTACCGTTAATGTAGCATTTAACAACAATACCCCTTGATTGGCCCAACGCAATAAATTTCCACTTTTAGGGTAAGTAATACCTAAATCAACTTCTATTTCCTTAAAGATGTTAATGAGTGATGGTGGATGTGGTACCCCATCACTAACTGAAAAGCATAATCCGTTAGCTTGACCAGCTCCATGATAAGGATCTTGACCAATAACAACAACTTTTACATTATCAAAATTACATTGGTTAAACGCATTAAAAATCTGATTTCCTGGCGGGTAGCAAGTGTTGTTTTTATATTCACATTTTACAAAATCGACTAATTGACTAAAATAGGGTTTGTTAAACTCATCCTCTAAATGTGGTTTCCAGCTAGGGTGTATATCAACATTCATGGTGCAAATTAAAATTAAAACTAAAATAATGTTATATTTATTTTTATAAAAATGTAATCGTTTGAAAAAAATTAAATTCCCAACCGCCCAAACCATTTTATTATTGATTGCAGCTTTTGTGGCTGTTCTTACCTTTATAGTTCCTGCTGGGAAATACGATACCTTATCCTATGATAAGTCACAAAATATATTTACAAAAATCACTCCTAAGGAGAATTATTTCTTAGCAGCTACCCAACGTACATTAGATAGTTTACAAATAAAAATCCCTTTGGAAAAATTTACCAATGGCGATATATGGAAACCCATAAGCATACCAAATACATATCAAAAATTGGAGGCTAAGCCTCAAGGTATTTCGGCATTTATAAAGTCACCCATCAAAGGTATAATTGAAGCTGCCGATATAATTTTTTTGGTCCTTTTTATAGGTGGTTTAATAGGTATTATGAACCATACAGGAGCTTTTGATGCTGGAATTGCATGGTTGTCGGTCGTCCTGAAAGGTAGGGAGTATTGGTTAATCATATCAGTTACTTTTTTAATTGCAATTGGTGGTACAACGTTTGGTTTGGCAGAAGAAACCATTGCCTTTTACCCTATTCTTATCCCTATATTTTTGGCAGCAAAATACGATGCCTTGGTTCCCTTGGCCTCTATTTATATTGGGTCAAGTGTTGGTACCATGTGCTCAACAACTAATCCCTTTAGCTCAATAATTGCTTCTGATGCAGCTGGTATTAACTGGACAGCAGGTTTTAATTTTAGATTAATAATGCTCTTGTGCTGTACTATAATCTGTTTAATATATATTCTTAGGTATGCCAAGCGAGTAAAAAAGGACGTTAAGGCATCCATTATTTACGAACAAAAAAGTGAAATTGAAAGTTTATTTGGAAATACAACCAATGTCACTGTTAAACTCAACAATCAATTACGTTTTATTCTTGTCATTTTTATATTATGCTTTATTGTTATGATATATGGTGTTTCGCAGTTAGATTGGTGGTTTGTTGAGATGACTAGCGTGTTCTTGGTTGGTTCTATTTTCATTGGGATAATAGCCAATATAAAGGAATTAACTTTTGTTGATTTGTTTGTAAAAGGGGCCAGTGATTTATTAAGCGTTGCTTTGATTATTGGTATTGCACGAGGGGTTACGGTATTGATGGAAGACGGATTAATAAGTGATACCATGCTTTATTACACAAGTAATTTTACAAATGGTATGAACAAAGGACTCTTCACTAACGCCATGTTGTTTGTGTATGCAGGTCTTTCCTTTTTCATACCGTCTTCATCTGGAATGGCCGTATTGACCATGCCTATAATGGCGCCTCTTGCCGATGGTGTTGGCTTAGACCGAGAAGTGGTGGTAAACACCTATCAATATGGCATGGGATTATTTGCTTTCATTAACCCAACAGGACTAATACTCGCTTCACTGGCTATTGTAAAAGTAGGTTTTGATAAATGGTTAAAGTTTGTCACCCCATTATTAATTATCCTAACCCTTTTTACAATGTTAATGTTAACATTTCTGGTTTATATGTAAAAGTCCAACTGGGTTACAAAATTTTAACTAGCAGTTCCTTAAGTAAATCGCCTTGGGAAATGGCATTTGCCCCTACTCCTTTACTTTTTACATCAAATTCCCTTAAAGTGGCCACTATAGTACTTACTTTTTTCATTGGGTAGTTTCTTGCGGCATTTATGTATTCATTAACAAAATAGGGGTTTATCTTTAATGCTGAAGCAACACTTCGTGGAGATTTATCATTTAATCCATGAAAATGCAACAATTGGGAAAAAAAATTAAAAAGCAGGGATATTGTCATGACCATTGGATTGTCTTTGGGGTTTTCAGAGAAATAATTCACAATTTGATGTGCTTTAACAACATTGCGTTCACCTATGGCCTTGCGTAACTCAAAATTGTTGAAGTCTTTGCTAATACCTATATTCTCTTCAATCAATTCTGGTGTAATCTGACTTCCTATAGGTAGAATGATTTGAAGTTTTTGCAGTTCATTACTAATTTTACTGAGATCGGTCCCCAAAAATTCAACAAGCATTTGGGAAGCTTTTGGTGTAATGGTATAATCCTTAGGCGATAATACACGTCTTATCCAATCAGATACCTGATTTTCGTAAAGTTTTTTACTTTCATAAACAACACCTACTTTATTTATACCCTTATAAAGTGCCTTACGTTTATCAATTTTTTTATATTTATAATTTATGACCAGTATGGTTGATGGCTGCGGATTTTCAGCATAAGACGTCAGTTTTTCAATAGTACGTGATAAATCTTGGGCTTCCTTTACAATAACTACTTGATACTCTGCCATCATGGGGTATCGTTTAGCGTTACTAATAATATCTTCAACTGTTATATCCCGTCCGTAAAGTACAACTTGGTTAAACCCCCTTTCTTCTTCACTTAAAACAGTCTCTTCAATAAAATCAGAAATCTTATCAATATAATAGGGTTCTTCACCCATTAAAAAATAAATGGGTTTTAAATTACCATTTTTAATATCCTGTACCAGTTGTTTTACTTCATCCAAATCGTAATAAAATTTCAAAAATTAAATTCCAAAGTACATCTTTTGGAATTTGGGATTTATAAATTGGGATTTTATGATTTCGAAACTTAACTTTGAAAACTATAAAACACAAACATTGCAAGCGCTTAACTTTCCAAAGTACTCATTCCGATTCAAAAATAGCGAAAATAAAGTTTCAATATTTGATACTATTCGCAAAAAATTTGTGGTGTTACAACCTGAAGAATGGGTTAGGCAACATTGTGTTCAATTTCTAGTCAAGGAAAAAAAATACCCAAAATCTTTAGTGAATGTAGAAAAGGAATTGAAAGTTAATGATTTAAAAAAACGATATGATATTGTAGTTTATAATCCAAATGGAAGCATTCGATTAATTGTGGAATGTAAAGCACCTAGCGTAAGTATAAACCAAAGTACATTTGACCAAATTGCTCAATACAACTTAGTCTTAAACGCCTCCTATCTTATGGTTACCAATGGTATTAATCATTATTATTGTGTAATGGATTTTAAGGAAAAATGCTTTCTGTTTTTAAAAGATTTACCAGATTATAAGTTATGAAGGTTGCTATTGTTATATTGAATTGGAACGGAAAAGAGCTATTAAAAAAGTTTTTACCATCTGTTATTGAGTATTCCAAAGGTTGTGATATTTATGTTGCAGATAACGCTTCAACCGATGATTCTGTAGAATTTACCAAAACTTATTTCCCAACTATTAATATTATCCAGAATAAAATAAATGACGGCTACGCTAAAGGTTACAATGATGCTTTGAAACAAGTTGATGCTGATGTGTTTTGTCTATTAAATAGTGATGTTGAGGTGTCTAAAGGCTGGTTGCAACCAGTTATTGACATTTTTGAATCAGAACCCAATACGGCCATCATTCAACCAAAACTTCTAGATTATAATAATAGGGGTTACTTTGAGTATGCTGGGGCTGCAGGGGGATTTATTGATAAATATGGCTATCCCTATTGCCGTGGCCGTATTTTTAATACCATTGAAAAAGACAATGGACAATACAATGATATTATGACCATATTTTGGGCTTCTGGAGCTTGTTTTTTTATTAGAAGTTCTGTTTTTAAAGCGCTCAATGGTTTTGATGAATCGTTTTTTGCCCACATGGAAGAAATTGATTTGTGCTGGCGAGCATATAATTCCGGTTACCTTATTAAGTATTGTGGTGAATCTGAAGTATACCATGTAGGGGGTGCAACTTTAAATAATCAAAACCCCAAAAAAACATTTCTTAATTTTAGAAATAGCCTATTTACGCTAGTCAAGAACGCTAAAGGCCATATTTTGTTGCTACTCATTCCAAGGTTGATATTGGATGGTATGGCTGGAATAAAGTTTCTTTTAGAATTAAAATTCAAACACACATTTTCTGTAATAAGGGCTCATTTTTCATTTTACAGACGGTTTTTAATTCTAATTGAACAACGAAAATCTCAAAAAAACAAAAGAAATTATTACAAAAAAAAATCTATTGTGATTAATTATTTCGTAAATAATAAAAAACATTACGAAACTTTGTAAAAACTTAACAAAAGTTATGTTAAAGTGCTGAAAACAGCTCATTTTTATATACTTTTGTGTAATTCTAATTTTAAAAATTAATCCGAAAAACAATTATGAAAAAAATTGTATTACTTAGCTTATTATCAATGATTTTTTTGAGTTCATGTGTTTCTAAAAAAGAATTCATGGCGCTTCAAGAAAAACAAAAAGAAACACAAGATTTACTTAATTCAGCAACTGTTAAATTAAATGCCTGTTTAGAAGATAGAGCAGCAGCTACAGCAAGAGCAACTGCTTTAGAGGAGCAAGTGTCCGACTTGAGAAAAAGTGCTGAAAACCTACAAGTATTATCAGCTAAAAGTGCGAGTAACATTGAAAAAACTTTAGAAAGCATTAAAGAAAAAGACCTGAAAATTTCTCGTTTACAAGATGCAATTACTAAAAAGGACAGTGTTACTTTGGCCTTGGTTACCAGCCTAAAACGTGAAGTTGGCATTAACGACCCAGACATTGAGGTAAATGTAGAGAAAGGTGTTGTGTTTATTTCTATTGCTGACAAATTATTATTTAAAAGTGGTAGCTACAACGTAACATCACAAGCAAAAGACGTACTTGCTAAAGTTGCAAAAGTGGTTAACAGTAAGCCTGACTTTGAGTGTATGGTTGAAGGACATACTGATAATGTGCCTTATAGAAAAGAGCCTTTATTGGATAACTGGGACTTAAGTGTTAAGCGTTCTACTTCTATTATTCGAGTGTTAGAGGAATTAGGTGTTAAATCAAGTCAGTTAATTGCTGCTGGACGTAGCTACTATGTGCCTCTAGTAGATAATGATACCGCTGAGAACAGGGCGACTAACAGACGTACACGTATAGTTATTCTTCCAAAAATTGATCAGTTCTATGACATGATTGAAAAAGAAATGAAGAATTTAGCTGCAGGAGGAAACTAATGACCTAGTAAACTATTTCAATAAAAACCCAACGTATACGTTGGGTTTTTTTGTTTAGAAGATTTCTAAACTACCTTTGCCTTCCCTAATTATTAAAGGGTCATTTTCAGACAGGTCTACAATTGTAGATGCTTCATTTCCCCCATAACCAGCATCTATAACACAATCTACAAGGCTTCCCCATTTTTCTAGAATAAGTTCTGGATCGGTTGTATATTCCAAAACTTCATCTTCATCCCTAATCGAAGTCGATACAATAGGATTTCCCAATTGTTTAACAATTTCTAAGGCAATGGCATTATTGGGTATGCGTATACCAACTGTTTTTTTCTTTTTAAATGGATTGGGTAATGTTCTGGCGCCAGGAAGAATAAAGGTGTAAGGTCCTGGTAAAGCGCGTTTTAATATTTTAAATGTTACTGAATCTATTTGCTTGACATAATCACTTAGATTACTCAAATCATGGCAAACAAACGAAAAATTAGCTTTTTCCAGTTTAATGCCCTTAATTCTTGAAATACGCTCCAAAGCCCTAAAATTGGTAATATCGCAGCCCAAACCATAAACCGTATCTGTTGGATATATAATTAATCCTCCAGATTTTAGGATATTAACCACCTTGGAAATTTCTCTAGGGTTAGGGTTTTCTTCATAAATTCTATAAAATACCGCCATAATAATTGAACAGGTTTCCCCAAAACAAAGTAAATACTATTTCTAAATATTATTTTTATGTTGAAATGTGCCTTATAGCAATTTTTTGTAAAGCCAATTATCTATAAACTAAAATCACAAAAAACTTCATACATCTTAATTATTATCCTATAACTTTCAATTTTGCAAAGCGTAGCAATAACTTTTTTATACCGCCGTGAGTAAATTTAATTTCAGCTTTGGTATCGGCACCCCTGCCTTCTATTTTTAATACCTCACCGTTACCAAAACGAATATGCTCTACCATATTTCCAACAACCAAATCGTTATCAAATAAATTACTGGGGGTTTCCTCTTGGGAAGTTATGGAAGCTTTAGATATTGACTTTAATTTTTTTGGAACATTACTTTTAAATTTTTCTGGTTGTTTTTTTGTTAGATCCTTGTTTTTAAAATCCAGTTGTTTTGCTGGTTTAAATCTTAAAACATTGGGCTCTGCCTTATTAGTATTTTGCTCAGCAATAACATCACCAAAAATATCAGCGCTAAGCATAGGGTTAAAACGACGTTCTTCAATAGGGGTAACAATATCCAAATAGGCATCGTCAATTTCTTCAATGAAACGGCTAGGTTCTGCATCAACCAGTTTTCCCCAGCGATACCTAGACATAGCATAGGTCAGATAAGCTTGTTTTTCTGCGCGTGTTAGGGCTACATAAAATAGCCTTCGTTCCTCTTCCAATTCACTACGGGTGTTCATACTCATAGCACTAGGGAATAAATCCTCCTCCAGACCAACTATATAAACATAAGGAAATTCCAGTCCCTTAGCCAAATGTATAGTCATTAATGCCACACTATCAGTGTCATCTTTATCATTATCTAAATCTGTAGCGAGTGCAACATCTTCTAAAAACTCAGCCAACGAACCTGTGGAATCCACCAGTTCTTTTTGACCCTCAACAAAATCTTTCATCCCATTAAGTAACTCTTCAATATTTTCCATTCTGGTAACACCTTCGGGTGTTCCATCCTTATTGAATTCCCTTATTAATCCGCTGGTTCTTGTAACATGTTCGGCTAATTCAAAAACATCGGCAGATTGATTCATAACTTGATAACTCTCAATGAGCGTGACAAAATCCTGTAATTTATTCTTAGTTCCACTATTAATTTTTACATCAATAGTATCAATACGCTTCATAACATCAAAAATAGGTTTATCATAAGCATTGGCAACTACAATTAGTTTATCAACCGTAGTCTGGCCAATCCCACGTGGAGGAAAGTTTATCACACGTTTTAAGGCCTCTTCATCAGCAGGATTTATGATTAATCTCAAATACGACAAGACATCCTTAATTTCCTTACGCTGATAAAAGGATAGCCCACCATAAATCCTGTATTTAAGATCACGCTTTCGCAGTGCATCTTCAATTGCTCGAGATTGGGCATTGGTACGATAAAGCACCGCAAAATCACTATTTTTTAACTGATGTTGCATCTTATTTTCAAAAATAGTACTAGCTACATAACGTCCTTCATCACTATCAGTTATCGAGCGGTTTACTTTAATTTTTTGACCTTCTTCATTAGCAGTCCAAACCACTTTATCTAATTTGGTTTGATTTTTATCTATGACAGAATTAGCAGCATTGACAATATTTTTAGTGGAACGGTAATTTTGTTCTAATCGGTAAACACTCACATCATCATAGTCCTTTTGAAAATTGAGTATGTTATTAATATTCGCTCCTCGGAAAGCATAAATACTCTGTGCATCATCCCCTACTACACATATATTTTGAAACTTATCAGAAAGCGCTCTAACAATCAAGTACTGTGAATGGTTTGTATCTTGGTACTCATCCACCAAAATGTATTTAAAACGATTTTGATATTTTGCCAAGACTTCAGGGAAACGAGTTAATAATTCATTGGTTTTCAATAGTAAATCATCAAAATCCATCGCTCCAGCTTTGAAACAACGATTTACATACTCTTTATAAATATCTCCCATTCTGGGACGACGCGCCATAGTATCCGATTCAATAAGCTCTGGGTTTTGAAAATAGGCACGTACCGTAATCAAGCTGTTTTTATAAGATGAAATTCTAGAACGTATTTGTTTATACTTATAAATATCTTTATCAAGATTCATCTCTTTGATAATCGAAGCTATCAATCGGTCAGAATCTTGGGTGTCATAAATAGTGAAATTGCTCGGATAACCAAGTTTATCGGCTTCTATACGTAATATTTTGGCAAACACAGAATGAAAGGTCCCCATCCATAAATTTTTGGCCTCACTACTACCAACTATGTTAGCAATACGTTCCTTCATTTCACGAGCCGCCTTATTGGTAAAAGTCAATGCCAAAATATTGAAAGCATCAATTCCTTTACTCATTAAATAGGCTATGCGGTAGGTCAGCACCCTTGTTTTGCCAGAGCCAGCACCAGCAATAACTATCATAGGCCCTTCAATTTGCAATGTTGGGGCCAGCTGTGCTTCATTTAACTGACTTAAATACTTCTCCAATTCACTATAATTTTAAATGGTGAAAATAACCAATGTTACACTTTTAACTAAGTCATTTTATGAATAATTATAAACAATCTTCTATATTTAATTTTAATATCTTTAAGCTTAAAATATAGTCTTTATGAAATATACATTTCTTTTTCTAACCTACTTTATAGTTTCATTTGTTTTTGGTCAAACTGCTTTAGAACAACAATTTAAGGAAATAGAGCCTAAGGTTATTGAATGGAGACGTTATTTCCATCAAAATCCAGAACTATCAAATAGAGAGTTTAAAACTGCTGAAGTTATCGCTGATCACTTAAACCGTTTGGGTTTGGAAGTAAAAACAGGAGTTGCACACACAGGAGTAGTAGGTATTTTAAAAGGTATTGGACCAGGCAAGGTCATTGCCCTTCGTGCAGATATTGATGCATTGCCTGTCACAGAACGTAATGACCTACCGTTTAGATCGGATGTAAAGACTATCTTTTTGGGTACTGAAACTGGTGTGATGCATGCTTGCGGACATGATGCACATACGGCCATTTTAATGGGTGTTGCAGAGATTCTTTCACAACACAAAGACAAGATTAAAGGAACGGTTAAGTTTATTTTTCAACCTGCAGAGGAAACACCACCCCCTGGTGAAGATGGAGGATCTAGAATGATGATAAAAGAAGGTGTGTTGGAAAACCCAAAGGTAGATGCCATTTTTGGTTTACATATACGGTCTGGTGTTAATATTGGAGAAATCCACTATAAGCCGGGTGGTGCTATGGCAGCGGTAGAACGTTTTGTTATTAACGTTAAAGGGAAGCAAACTCACGGTTCCGAACCTTGGAATGGTGTAGACCCTATACTTATATCGGCTAAAATAATTGATGGGCTACAAACCATTATAAGTCGTGAAAGTGAACTTATTAATGAAGCAGCCGTAATTAGTGTTGGAAAAATTACTAGTGGTGTACGTTTTAACATTATCCCGGAATCCGCCGAAATGATTGGAACTATAAGGACTTTGGATCCTGACATGAAAACACTGATTATTAAAAGAATGACAGAAATGACAGAAACTATTGCCAAAGCTTATGGTGGCTCGGCGACAATTTCGTTCAGTAATGAAACCGCTATCACCTATAACGATCATAAATTAGTTGAACTAATGTTGCCCTCATTAAAAAAGGCAGCTGGCGAAAACAATGTGAGGCAAATTAAAGCGGAAACTATTGGGGAAGACTTTTCTTATTTTCAAGAACTGATTCCGGGTTTTTACTTTTATTTGGGAGGAATGACCAAAGGCAATACCCAAGTATTTCCACATCATACCCCAGATTTTTATATTGATGAAAAAGGATTGCTTCTAGGTGTAAAGGCATTTACACAAATAACTTTTGATTATTTACAATGATTTTTTAGTGTGCTATTAATTCTATCAAATATTGAAATAAATGTGGATGTCCATAATCTTTACTTGAAATCAAGTCGAGCTTACACCTGATAGAAATCATCGGTACCCTTTCAGGTATGTAAAGCCTAAAAGATTGTGTATATTTGGGAGGTTAAATCACATCAAATTAAATCCTATGGATTATTCTCAAAGATTAATTGACCTATTTATGTATATGATTCCATCCATTGTGGTTGGACTTTTGGCATATTACTTTTTTAAGGAACATACCAAAAATGAAGATGGACGAAGACGGTTTTTATTAAAAAAGGATTTGGAAGTTTCTGCGCTTCCTTTGCGTCTTCAAGCTTATGAACGGATGGCTTTATATTTAGAGCGAATATCGCCAAACAAACTATTAGTTAGAGTATCCCCAACATCTTCAAATAAAGAAGATTATGAATCCTTATTGATACAAACCATTGAACAGGAAATGGAGCACAATTTATCGCAGCAAATCTATATTAGTGAGAAATGTTGGAATATTATTTCGGCCGCTAAAAATGCGACCATCCAACTCATTAGAAAAGCCAGTTTGTTAAAAAAATCCGAAACAGCCGAAAAACTACGTGAGGTTATCTTAACTGAAATGATGGAACGTAGAGCGCCAAGCGATGCTGCTTTATCCTTTATCAAGGAAGAAGTTAGCGAGATATTTTAATCATTTCTCAATTCGTTGTACTTGGCTTGTGATAGCTTTTCCTTTGCATAATCAAAACCTTGCTGCCACCAAGATGTCATTAGTTTTTTGTTGAATATCAAAGAGTTTTCCGTAAGCTTGGATGGGGTGTAATACAGGTTAAGTTGAACATCCTTTGTTTTTGCTGCTAATTTTCCAATAGTAATATCGTTACGCTCTATTTGATCAGATAAATGCCCGAAGAGATTAATTAGTAAGGAAAAAGGATTCTTACCCAATATTTTATTATACTCCATCGATTCCGATTCCAATACAATCGCATCAACTTCGGTTGCACCGCGTAAAATGGCCTCCCGAATGGGCACGACACAGCCCAAACCCCCGTCGGCATATTCAAATCCGTTTTTCTTCACTAAGGACATAAACGGAATATAATTGCAGGATATCCATATCCAATCGCAAAACTCTTGGTAACTATAATCCTTAATGGACTTGTACTCTACTCTATTTTTAGACAAATTGGACACAGTTACAACCACATCGTCTTTAGCATTCCTAATGAAATGATATTCTTCTTCGGTAAAATGCTTTTTAATATGACGTCTTAAAGCCTTGCTTTCTCCAAATGTCCGCTTCATTTTAATGAATTGCCAAAGTGTATTTATAAAATCAATGGAAACAAACTCCCTTCTACCTTTTCTACGTAATACGAATGGGTTGACGCTAAAAATATCATGCTGTTGGACGTTAGTATAAATCTGGTAAAGCTTTTCAATTTTACCCGCTGCCAAATGGGGCACCAATAAGCTTCCTGTAGATGTGCCTAAGAAAATATCGTAGTCATAACCCATCTCTTGAATAAGATACTGTGCTACTCCCCCAGCATACGCTCCTTTACTACCACCTCCTGATATTACTAGTGCTTTCATTTAATCTATCTCCTTTAATAATTGTTTGGCAAACTTTGAAAACTGCCACACATGATGCTTTGCTGCTTGTTCTAAGTTTTCTTTACAAACCGCATCACAGCCCTTAATGGAACTAAGATATTGAAAAGCGTTTTGTCTGACCTCAAAATGATATTTTGCATCGGTATACCCTCTTAATTCCTCAAAATACATTTGCTTATTTTCGGGTTCAAAATCTGGTGTTACTAAAGCCAAGGTAAGCCATAGTACTCTTATGTTTTTATTGTTAAACCCAACAATGTCTTCGGTTTGAATAAGATATTTGGTTCTGTCTTCTGGAAAATTACGCCATAAATTGTACAGAGCCGCTTCTATTGTAATGTAGGACTTGTCATTTAAAAGCGATTCATAATCTATTTTTAAATCCAATGGAATTTCGACTAATGTTTGCGCTATAGCCTGACGCACCTTTAAATCATTTGTATTTAGGATAGACTTTGCTAAAATAGTTTTGTTAATTGTTGAATCATTCCATAATTCTTGAAAAACTTTAATTCTTGAAAAGTCATTGATTTCTTTTGAAATTGATTCCCAGTTTGAATTTGCTTTCAAAGATTCATAATGGGTTTTGCACGCCGACGAAATACTTTTGATCTTTTGTATTGTTAATATCCCTAAAGTACGCTTCATTAATATAAGGCGAAAAGATTCCGTATCAACTAAAGTTTCTTGAGCAAATTTGTCTAAATTCTCTCCACTAGTCTTTTCAACTTCAGAAATAAAATCATTGGTTTCTACGTTTTTAAACTGATGCTTTAACAAATAGTTTTTAACCGCTTTTTTAAAAGCTATATCTCCAACCTTTTCACGAAGTATGTGCAATACCCATGCGCCCTTTTTATAAAAGGTCGTGCTGCTGGATTTAGGATCTAACAGCGAGGTACTCTGCCCCGCTTTATCCTGCTCCAACAATTCCTGGGCGTATTCGTATAAACTCCAGTAATAATAATCATCACCAAAAATATCGCGTTCAGCTAACAGGGCATAATAAGTTGCAAAACCTTCCTGAAGCCAGTGGTGCGTGCCAGAGGTTTCGGTAACCAAATTGCCAAACCATTGGTGCGCCAGTTCGTGGGCGTTTACATTTACATAGTTTTTATCCACAAATGCAGTGGAGTCGATTACAAAACTATCCGAAAAAATAGTAGTACTAGTGTTTTCCATGCCCGCATATAAAAAATCTTTCACAGGCACTTGTTTATAATTCTGCCATGGGTAAGGTACGCCAATCTCTTCCTCCAAAAAATCGAACATACGCTTGGTATAACGATAGGTTGGCTCCACTTTATTGGAATCTTCTGGGTAATAATACATTTCTAACGGAATACCGCTTTTAGAATACGCTACTTTTTTATTGTATTTACCTATAGCCAAGGCGACCAAATAACTGGACATGGGCTCTTGCATATCGTAATGCCATGTAGTTGTTGATTCGTTGATTTGTTTATTTGTTAGTTTGCCGTTTGCAATGACTTCGTAATCAGAATCGAATGTAATTGACAAATCAAACTCAATTTTATCGGTCATGTCATCTATACTAGGCAACCAATTGCTGGTATATTTGCCCTGACCTTGGGTCCAGACTTGCCCTGAGGTTGCCGAATGGGCATCCCAATCAATAAAGTATAGGGCTTTTTGGGGATTATTTTTAAAAAAGAAAAAAGTAATTTGATAAGATTGCCCTTTTTTGAATTTATGAATTAGCCAGATCTTTTTGCCGTCATAATCGTTCACTACTTCTCCTCGACCTATAAAGTCTGATTTATTATTTTTAGGATGCATTCTTACGCGCATTATGCGCATATCTACTGCGTCCAAATAAATTGAATCTACATCTTTTAATATATTAAACACATAAGAGGCTTCTCCATAAATCTTCTTTTGAGAGATATCAAAACCAATATCTGCTTCAGCTGTTTTAAAATCAACGTATTCGGTTTGTTGTGCAAAACAAACCACAGCAAAAAAGTAACAAAACCATTGGAGCAATAACTTCATGCCTCGAATATAACAAACTTTAGTCCAAAATGCTACTTGCTAATACGCTCAAAAGAATTATTTTAGTTTTATGAATACCACCAACCTCCAAACCCCTATAGATTATTTAAAAGGTGTCGGTCCCAATCGTGGTGACCTGCTGCGTAAGGAATTGGGTATTCATACTTACCAAGACTTAATCAATCTCTTTCCCAATCGCTATTTAGACCGCACCCAGTATTACAAGATCAATCAACTGCAACACAATACGTCTGAATTACAGGTAATTGGAAAAATTATTGAATTTAAGGAAGTTGCTCAAAGCAGAGGCAAGCGCTTAGTAGCAACATTTCAGGATGATACGGGCGTTATGGAATTGGTTTGGTTTAGAGGTCATAAATGGATTCGCGAGAGTCTAAAAACCAATAAATTGTATGTTGCCTTTGGAAAGATCAACTGGTTTAATGGTCGGTTTAATATGGCGCACCCTGAGTTGGAACCATTGGAAGAGCATGAAAATAAGTTGCGTTCTGCGATGCAACCCATTTATCCTTCAACTGAAAAATTAACTAACAAAGGGATAACCAATAAGGTAACCAATAAAATCATGCAGGAGCTTTTTTTGGAAACGAAAGGGCGTTTTGTTGAAACTTTACCTGATAATCTATTATCTGAATTAAAACTAATCAATAAAAGTGACGCCCTGTTCAATATCCACTTTCCAAAAAGTCAGGAGCTCTTGGCCAAAGCACAGTACAGATTAAAATTTGAAGAGTTTTTTTATATTCAATTACAACTAATTTTAAAAAATCTAATCCATAAGACGAAGATTAAAGGCTTGCCTTTTGAGCATGTAGGCGACTATTTTAATCGGTTTTATGCTGAGCATTTAACTTTCGAGCTGACCAATGCACAAAAACGTGTGCTAAAGGAAATCCGTTCCGATTTAGGCAGTCACGCTCAAATGAATCGTTTGTTGCAAGGTGATGTGGGCTCTGGAAAGACCATTGTTGCGTTTATGTCAATGCTCATCGCACTTGACAATGGATTTCAAGCCTGTTTAATGGCGCCGACTGAAATTTTGTCAGTTCAACACTATAGCAGTTTACTGGAATTATGTAAATTATTGAATATCAACATTAAAATATTGACTGGTTCAACAAACACTTCAGAACGAAAGGTGATTTTTGAATCATTGGAAAATGGTGATTTAAACTTATTGGTTGGTACCCATGCACTACTTGAAGACAAGGTTAAGTTCAAAAAATTGGGGCTTGCCGTGATAGACGAACAACACCGTTTTGGTGTTGCCCAACGGAGCAAACTTTGGAAGAAAGGACCTAAAAGCCCTCCTCAATCCTCTGGGGAGGCCGGAGGGGCTGCCATACCTCCTCATGTTTTAGTAATGTCGGCTACCCCTATACCACGTACTTTAGCCATGTCTGTTTACGGCGATTTGGACATCTCGATAATTGATGAGTTACCCCCAGGGCGAAAACCTGTTAAAACAGTACATCGCTTTGATAAAAACCGACTTAGTGTATTCCGTTTTATAAAAGACGAAATAGCTAAAGGCCGACAAGTGTATATTGTATATCCATTAATCCAGGAAAGTGAAGCTTTGGATTATAAAGACCTCATGGACGGCTACGAAAGCATTGCAAGGGACTTCCCCCTGCCCGATTATCAAATATCCATTGTTCACGGTAAAATGAAAGCTACCGATAAGGATTATGAAATGCAGCGGTTCATAAAAGGCGAAACTCAAATTATGATATCGACAACTGTGATTGAAGTTGGCGTTAATGTGCCCAATGCTTCGGTAATGATTATTGAAAGTGCCGAACGTTTTGGTCTGTCCCAATTGCATCAATTGCGAGGCCGTGTTGGGCGTGGTGCTGAGCAGAGCTATTGTATCCTAATGACTGGCCATAAGTTGAGTAATGATAGTAAAGTGCGTTTGGAAACCATGGTGAAAACCAATGACGGCTTTGAAATTGCAGAAGTGGACCTAAAGCTACGTGGCCCTGGTGACCTTATGGGAACCCAGCAGAGTGGGGTTTTAAACCTAAGGATAGCAGACATTGTTAAAGACAAGGACATTTTGAATGCCGCACGTTACTACGCCAAAAAAATTCTTCATGCAGATCCTTCCTTGGTCAGCCCTGAAAATAAGGTCATATTAAATACCTACAAATCGATGGGCAAGTACAAAAATATTTGGAACTATATCAGCTAAGCTAAAAAACAGACCTGCAAGGTTTAAAAATCTTGCAGGTCTAAACAAAACTGTTGTAGTTTGATTGATGACAGTTTATATGGCGTCTAATTCGGCCAGTAATTTTTCTGAATTTGCCTTAACGTTTGCTGGCGGATTAAGTGCCAAAGCCTTCTTTAAGTTTTTAATAGCATTCTTTTTATCACCCATTGTTTTGTAGCACTCTCCTAAACTATCATAAGAATTAGCATCTGTAGGATTGTTGGCGACATTTTGCTTAAAATATTTTAACGCTCGGTCGTAATCTTTGGCATTTAACATTTGATAACCCAAAGCATTTAACTGATTTTTATTGGCCATTCCCGCAGCTTCATCCATTAATGTCGCATACTGCTCTGTTTTCCCCATTTTATTTAGAATTTGTCCCTTTATGGAGAGGTTGTTAAATGTTTTCTGACTAAAAAAGTTGCCTGAAATAGCATTATCTATCCAGCCTAAAGCCTCATTTAAATCACCATTATTATTTAAGGCATAATTAGCCGCACGTTCCCAGTTTTGCCTTTGGAAGCCATCTTGTCCGTTGAACCTGGCTCGAACATCATCTAAAACTATAGTTGATACATCCACCTCAATTTTAAAAGGAAATGCCTTTTCTTCCCACTTCAAAACAGCTGTTGCCGCATGAGGCTCAACGATGTCGAAATTATAGGTTAAAAGTTCAGTATGGGATACAGATTCTGTTTTAATGTCCACACGTAAAGCATCTTCTTTAGGGTTGTAAAAATAACTGCCCCAAGAGGTATGATTGTTGGAAAAAATAAGCGTGGCCGTATCATCTTGTTTCACTATAATGTGAACTCCGTATTTACCAGCTTTTAAAGCCTGTCCTTCAATAGTTACATCATCTGAAAATTTAATAACCGTGTTCTCATCTGCGCCTGCTCTCCATGGCGATTCCTTAGCAGTACCAAACCCAAGGTTGTTCATGCCATAGGGCACCAATTGCCCCCATATTTGGCGACCTTTTACACTTGGTCTGGAATAAGAAATTGTGACATCGGTAATACCTATGCGTTGTGAAACTTTGGCTTGCTGACTGCTTCTAGGAAAATTTAATTGAGCAAAAACACTAAAATTTAAAGTAAGCGCTATACATAAAAATAGCTTGGTTAGGTTGTTAGTCTTCATAATTGTTTGTTGTTTGATTTATCTAAAAGTAGATAGAAATGCTACTGGCAGATGTTAGCATTTTGTTAAAGAAGAAGGAGCTTTTGTTAATTAACTTTCTTTTAAGAAAAAAGCCGACACCCTATGAAAACCCATAAAATGATGTGAATAGAACAAGAAATGAAGTGAATGAACATAAAAAAAGGCTCAACGTCTTGTTAAGCCTAATTTGATTATAAAAGAGCAAAGTTCTTACATGTCTTTGGTGTGAAAAGGAATTAGACCATCTATTGGCCTTCTCACGAAATTTCCAACCTTAAATCCCATTTCTTCAGCAACTTCTTTTATTTCTTTTTGAGCAAAAAAAGCTATTGATCCCGCAAAGTGGACAGGAACGGTTTTTAAATGTTCTTTATACTGAAAAATCATATTTTTTGCAAATAGCCTAACCCCTTCTTTTATTAAATTGATGGTGTAGTCTGAATCTTTATGCAAAAACATAAACTCAGCAAAATTAGCCAAATAAGCATTGGGGTTGGGTTGTTTGTATAAATTGTACTTTATATAATCTGCATCCATATTGTACTTACTTCCAAAGGCTAACTTAACATTTTCAGGCATATTATTAAAGTAGTAATCCCTTATTAACTGTTTTCCATAGTAATTTCCAGAAGCATCATCCATAAGAGTATATCCAAGGGACAACACATCTTGATGGAGTTTTTCTCCGTCATAAAAACTACAATTTGATCCGGTACCCAAAATGCAAACCACAGCTGCTTCGGTTGGGTTATTTATACAGGCATAAACAGCTGCCATGGTGTCTTCATTTACCTCTACTTGTGCATTTTTAAAGAAGTCCTGTAAAACCTCCTTTAATTGTTGGGTGGGTTTTTCAGTGCCACACCCAGCTCCATAAAAAAACACATGGGTGACTTTATCCCGGTTACTCTTTAAATCCTCATTACTTTTAATTATTTTTTTTAGTTTCTTTTCTGGTAAAATAGCAGGATTTAGACCCTTAGTACGAATTTTTTCAAGTAATTTGTTACCTTCTCTATCTACTGCAATCCAATCGGACTTAGTAGAACCACTGTCGACAATTAAAATCATAAGTTTAGAGTTAAAAAAAACTCCACAGAATACTGTGTACTATACACAATAACTCTGTGGAGTTATCATTATATTATTTTACAAACTAAATTGAGGCAATGTGTTTAGCTAAATCAACTAATTTTGTTGAGTACCCAAACTCATTATCGTACCACGACACTAATTTAAAGAAATTATCATTCAATGCAATACTAGCTCCAGCATCAAATACACTTGTTAATGGTTCTGAAACAAAATCTTGAGATACAACAGCTTCATCAGTATAACCTAAAACACCATTTAACTCATTTTCAGATGCATTTTTTAATGCAGTTTTAACATCATCCCAAGTCGCCGCTTTTTCAGTTCTTACAGTTAAATCCACAACTGATACATCCGGTGTAGGTACTCTAAATGCCATACCTGTAAGTTTCCCATTAAGTTCAGGAATTACTTTTCCAACGGCTTTCGCTGCTCCTGTAGATGAAGGAATAATGTTAGCCAAGGCGCTTCTACCACCTCTCCAGTCTTTTCTAGAAGGCCCATCAACAGTCATTTGTGTTGCAGTTGTAGCGTGCACTGTTGTCATTAACCCTTCAACAATTCCAAAATTGTCGTTGATTACTTTAGCTAATGGTGCTAAACAATTAGTAGTACAAGATGCGTTAGAAACGATGGTGTGTTCTGCAGTAATTTTATCATGGTTAACCCCCATAACAAACATTGGTGCGTCTGCAGAAGGCGCTGATATAGCTACTTTTTTAGCACCCGCGTCTATATGAGCCTGAGCTTTATCAAGCGTGGTGAAAATACCCGTACAATCTAAAACAACCTCTGCGCCAACGGCATCCCATTTTAAATCTTCAGGATTACGCTCTGCTGTAATTCTTATTTCATTTCCGTTAACAACCAAGTTCCCGTTATTTATATCTACAGTACCATTAAATCTGCCATGAACAGAATCATATTTTAGTAAATAAGCTAAATGTTCTACGTCCAACAAATCGTTAATTCCTACCACTTCAATATCTGGTCTAGAAGCTGCAACTCGAAATGCAATCCTACCAATTCTACCAAACCCGTTAATTCCAATTTTTAATTTTGACATGTTATTAAGTATTAATTTTAAATGCTCATAATATCTGAGACACGTAATAATTCTAAATTTATTTTTGTTTTTCCTTTTATGGCTTTATCCAAAGGCGTTAATTCCATTTTATTTGCTATAAGACCTACCATATAGTTGGTTTTACCTTCTAATAAGGTCTCTACAGCCTTAACACCCATTCTGCTGGCTAATACACGATCAAAACAAGAAGGTGAGCCACCACGTTGCATGTGGCCCAATACAGAAACACGCACATCATAGCCTTCCATATTTTCATCAACATATTCTTTAAGCTCAAAAATATTTTTTCCTATTTTATCCCCTTCAGCAACAATTACAATGCTTGATGTTTTGCCAGAAGTCCTGCTTCTGTTTAAGGAATCCACTAATCTATCTAAACCTAAATCTTCTTCAGGTATCAATATTTCTTCAGCCCCACCAGCAATACCTGTATTTAGCGCAATATGACCAACATCACGCCCCATAACCTCAATAAAGAATAAACGATTATGTGAACTTGCCGTATCACGTATTTTATCAATGGCATCCACTACCGTGTTAAGTGCAGTATCGAAGCCTAAGGTATGTGACGTACCGAAAATATCATTGTCAATTGTTCCGGGAATACCCATGACTGGAAACCCAAACTCATTATTAAAAATTAGGGCTCCAGTAAACGATCCATCACCACCAATAACCACCAAGCCATCAATATTATTATCAACTAATTTTTGATAGGCCTTTTGACGTCCTTCTTTCGTCCTAAACTCTTCTGATCTAGCAGACTTTAGAATGGTGCCTCCCTTGTTTATGATTCCCCTTACGCTTCTGGCGTCCATTTGCTTGAAGTCTCCTTCAATTAACCCTTCATAGCCTCTATATACTCCAACACATTCCACATCATGATAAGCACAAGTTCTAACCACCGAGCGTATAGCAGCATTCATTCCGGGGGAATCTCCTCCTGAAGTTAGAACAGCTAATTTGTTTATTTTATTTGGCATTAAACCTAATCTTAAATTTTGGAACGTAAAATTAATAAACAAATATTACATTTATATAGCATTTATAGTATTTTAATGCTAATTAGAACTATAACGTTTTAGTTAAATATCTACAAATGACATAGCTAACTAAAGGGAGCAGCCAAATTATTTTTCTGCTTTTTCAGAAGATTTTACCTTTACAAATCCAGGAAGTTGGGAATTATATTGAGTAGCAGACGTTTTGTCAGAAACCTCAATTTCTTCATCCTTCACTTTCGTTTTAAAAAGGTTTTGAAGCAACTCTTTAAAGGTGTTAAAATCTACATTATATGAAATACCTAAACCTTGTGTATATCCAATGGCTTCTCCAAAATTTTGAATACTATTCTCCCTATTAAAAACTTTTGCTGTAAGTGTTCCTTCTTCATTAAGTAAAAAATCTATTTCCACATCTCCAGCAACAACAGTTTCTGTAGCACTTGCGCCACCTATGGGAACCCCTACTTTTCCATTTATTAAAACACGATCGCTTATTTGTGTTTGCAAAGTAACACCAACCCTATCATTAGTTTGGTAGTCTGGTCTATTTTGCCCTGCTTCGTAATTTATGCCAAGATTAAATTTACCATCACCACTAGAAAAAATACCATTTATTATACCATTAAGTCGTTCTGCGATGGTCCCTGAGAAGTCAAGTTCATTTAACCCTCTTGAAAATGAACCAGTAGACAGTAAATATAGCGCTTGGTTTTGTCTGTCATCTTTAGATTCTAATCGGTACTGCAATTCCGATTTTACTGTAGAATTAACATTAGGGAAATTAAAGGTAAAATCCGGGTTAGGCTGCATCAAATTGTCCTGTAAATGAATTTTTAATTCAACAGGAATGCTTCTATTTATAGGATTGTCTAATAAAGGTGATGGGTTGGCTTGAGTTCTGTATATGGCTTCAATATTAATATCGGCTTCGAGAGGCTCTCCCTCCCAAGCAATTGTTCCACCTGGTTGTACAATGAATTGTTTTTGTACCAATCCACCATACGCAAAATTATAAACTCCTTTAAACACGGATATATCTCCCCACATCTTAAATTTTCCATTGGTATTAATTTCTACTAATAAAGCACCTGCCCCACTTCCTTTTAGGGAATGCCCTGTATTTTTATCTATAATGATTTCAACCTCTGCATCTTCGGTGATATCCAGATCAAAATCAAGTTCCAACCCCTTAATATCGTTAAAAACTATTTCTCTCCCATTTTTTCTAGCTTCCTTTTCTTCCTTGGTAACAAATCTTATATAAGTGTTATCACCAAAAGATTCGGTGTCACGAATAGGGATTTTAAAAACGGTACCTGCTTTAGTTTCCCCAACAACGTTTATGTTTAATTGATTGGCTGGGCCATAAATGTTTGCAGAACCACCAATAAATCCAGTACCATAATATAAGGCATCTTCTGATTCTTTAGTATCAAGAACCAACAATCGTGGTGTTAAAATTTGTAAATTCAAGCGCCAATTGGAAAGATTTTCATGACTCATTGAACCATTTAACTCGCCTTTCGAATTATATTTGGTATCGGTAAGTTTTAAGTCTTTGAAGGTAAAGCTTTGATCCTTAAGTCCAACTTTCGTGTTATCATTAAAATCGTAATCTACATTAAGGTAAGGAATACCCAAGCCGCCATCATCAAGTGTTAATGCTCCGTTTATATCTGGCTTTTTTAAGTCTCCCTTTATATTTGCAGTTCCAGATACAAGCCCTCTAATATTGGACAAAACATCTTGCAACAATGGGTTTAGTGGTATTAAATTAAATTTATTAAAGTCAAGCTTTAGATCAATATTTGACCGTTTACCAATGACGTTAATATCACCTTTAGCGCTAAAAGATTTTGTTTTATCATCTTTAATTGAAATATCCACATTGTAGTTAGTCAACGATTCCTTTCCGTCAATATTGGCCTCGAAAGAACCCAACAAAAAATCGTTGACTTTTAAATTGTCTATTATTATTTTTGATTCTGGTAAATAGCTATTGTTCTTAGAAATGATATTCAACTTTCCATTAACATTACCTGCTAAGGACAAACTATCTATATCTGGTGTTATTTTAGCTAAGTCAACATTTTTAAAATTGAGTCTTAAAGAATCATTTAATGAACCTGACAATTTAATTTCTTCATTTATATGATTTATTTTTAATCTATCTATATTAAACTTTGTCAGCTTTTTGTCAAAAGCAACTGTATTAAACCTGTCTTTATCCTCATTTATAAACCATTTGTTATTTTTAATAGTCACATCCGATTTTTTAAACCCGATAACCGATTCGTTTTTTTCATTTATGGTATGGTAAAAACTTAAGTTGTAAACATCATTGTTTTGCTTACCTCCTTTAAACTCAGATCGCATAAAAAGAGTATCGTTAACCGTTGCATTAATCAAACTAAAACCTGATACACTATAATATTTTGTACTTAAACTATCTAATTCAATATAGGTATTGAACAAAGGATTTTCATTATCTACTTGAAGCTCAATATTGCGCACCAAGTTTTCTGCCAATTTAATTTCAGGCGATTTAAACAATAACTTAAACTCCTTTGCGTCACTCTCCACTGTTCCTTTAATAAAAGTGTTTTTGCCTACTTGAATATCTGGTAAGAAAACCTCAAGAATTTTGTTATATATGGTGAAGTTAAAATCGATGTGTTGATTACCTGCAACATTATTGGGAATATAATTTGTATATATATTCCCCAAAGAATTTTCGAAGAGTTTTTTTAAGTCATTAAACTTAAACTTACCAACCATACCTCCACTAATAATATCGGGTGAATTAATACTTATATACCTTACCTCATCCACAAACCTTGAATTAGTTTCAAACCGATTAAAGTAATAGGTGTTGTGTTCGTTTTTATATGTAGTATTATTAAATACTATATTGCCGTAAGCGTCGTCAAAACTACTTCCGTTTACATTCATTTTAACTGAACTTTCAAATAATGAAATACTATCATTTTTAACAAAGTTTAATGCCCGTAAATTGGCATAGTCTACTTTGGCTTGAAAATCATATTTGCGAACATCTTGTGAAAAGTCCACTATTCCATTAAAATTGAAAATTAAGTTCCTGTCATTTGTAACAAGATTACCATCAAAAATTTTATTTCTAATAGTACCGGCTACTTTGGTGTTCGAATAATTATAATCATTATAGACTGCACTAATAATATCCCCTTTCACTTCAGTATTAAGCGTCTCTGTTAAAAAACCCTTTCCGTTTACATCAAAATTAAGCGATACTAAACCTATTTTTGAAGCCTCTACAAATGTACCTGCATCAAATTCTTCTAAAATGAATTTCCCTTTATACGATGCATTGTCAATACTATTAATTTTAGAGATATCCAGGTTTGTTTTAATAAGGCCTAAATCTGTTTCTATCTTAATATCGGCCTTAACATTTGAAGCTGTAACTTCTGAAGTTCCAACAATAGTAAAATATCCCAATCGATCAAACGAGGACGGTATAGAGGCCCCCAACACATTGGGCAACATGCTCTTTAATTCATCATAGGTTGATGATAAATTACTGAAATGTCCACCCATATAGAAATTGTTAGGGGTTTTATTAAACAAATTTTTAAAGTTGATATCCCCATATACTCTTGTAAGTCTATTGGAGTTTAGTCTCAAGTTTTTTGCATATAAATTATTTAGAGTCCCAGAGAGGTCAACATCAAATCTGGTACGTTGATTTGAACCAAATTCATTATAAAAGGTATTGAGTTCATCTAATAGTACATTAGAATTCCTAAACGACGCATATATTGTAACCTTTTCCGTAAAGAATTGTAGATCTTCACGATTATATATAAACTTTAAATCTCCTTTTAAAATCGAGTTTTCTGTTTTTATTTCCAGACCATCAAAGGTCATATCGGTAAGGGTATATTTAAAATTAGTCATCATGTTTTTTACAGTAACACCCCTACTATCCCTAAGTGCCAATGTATTTATTCTCGCACTAACATCACTTCCACTTATTAAAAAATTTGTAGCATTAATATTTAGATGACTAAAATCCAATGTTTTTTCATTGACTTTATTTTCATCTGATAATTTAAAAATACCATCATAAATTGAAACATCACTGGAAGACAACAAAAAATTCCCCTTTTTCTTTCGAGGATTATCACTTTCTAATTTTTTAACAAAAACATCTAGATTGGTATCTTGTGCGTTCTTGTACTTTTTGATGTTAAATATTAGTCCTTCAATATCAATGTCTCCAAAAATCAAATTACCTTTATATAGATTGGACAAACTTAAAATAGAGGTATTCAATTCTGTGATGCTAATTAAAGTATCTTGTTTGTAGTCTTCAATGTAAATATCCTTTAACTCTATATCTCCATTAAATTGTAAGCTTACACGTTCAACATTAATATTAGTTTTGAATTCCTTATTCAATTTTTTGGTAACATAATTACCAAGATCTGTTTGAACAGAAGGGATAGATAAAACCAACACCAAAATGATGAAGAACAGCAATATAACTATCGCTATTTTTGATGCTATTTTGAGTACTTTCTTAATATTCTATAAAGATAAAAGATTAGTTATTAAAACAGGGACACCAATAAAACATAAGGATATGAAGTGCTACTTCTATATATCCTCGCTAAATCTATCTATTAAAAAAATAAAAAGACTAGTTTTGTGTTGGTTTAAAATAATGTACTTGCTTTATTTGTTTTCAAAATTAACAATTATTGTGCCTAAAATTTAGTAATGGCTGAACAAAATATTTATATTCTCGGAATTGAGTCATCTTGCGACGACACAGCTGCTTCCGTTATTCATAACGGAAAAATTTTAAGTAATGTTATTGCAAATCAAAAAATACATGAAGCCTATGGTGGTGTTGTTCCTGAATTGGCCTCTAGAGCACATCAGCAAAACATAGTTCCAGTTGTAGATCAGGCCTTAAAACAAGCCAATGTTTCTAAAAAACAACTTAATGCCATAGCTTTTACTCGTGGGCCTGGCCTAATGGGATCGTTATTGGTAGGTACCTCTTTTGCTAAATCTTTGGCTTTTGGTTTAAATGTGCCGCTAATAGATGTTAACCACATGCAGGCTCATATTTTGGCGCATTATATAGATGAAGAAGGTTACAATAAACCTCCATTTCCCTTTTTGGCTATGACGATCTCAGGGGGTCATACGCAAATTGTTCGCGTTGATAATCACTTTAATATGACCGTTATTGGTGAAACCATCGATGATGCCGTAGGTGAAGCGTTTGACAAGAGCGGAAAGATTCTTGGCCTAGGCTATCCTGCAGGCCCCGAAATTGACAAACGAGCGAAGCTAGGTAACACAAAAGCTTTTAAATTCACCAAACCCAAAGTAGAGGGGTTGAATTTTAGCTTTTCAGGATTAAAGACCGCCATTCTATATTTCATTCAAAAAGAAACCAAGAACAATCCCAATTTTATTGAAGAAAACCTTAATGACATTTGTGCTTCGATTCAATATACCATTATTGGTATTTTAATTGACAAATTAAAAATAGCAGTAAAACAAACCGGTATTAAACACATTGCCATTGGTGGTGGTGTATCAGCCAACTCTGGTATAAGACAGGCTTTAAAGGATGGCGAACAAAAGTTTGAATGGACCACCTATATTCCCAAATTTGAATTCACCACAGACAACGCCGCGATGATAGCCATTGTAGGCTATCTGAAATATTTAGAAGGGCATTTTACAAAACAAAATGTAACGGCATCGGCTAGATTGAAGATTTAATTGCTAAACCTGCTCGCTAATAAATTAGATTAAAGAATGATTTTTAAATGATAAAAGTAATACCGTTATGCAATTATTCTATAATCCAAACATAAATGAGCAAACTATTGAGTTTGCTTTTAACAAGGAAGAAAGTCGGCATATTTCGAAGGTCTTACGAAAACCCGTTGGTGACACCTTGTACATTACCAATGGCTGTGGATGGTTGTTTACTGCAGAAATTTTGATTGCCGACAGCAAGAAATGTGTCGCTAAAATTATCAATAAAGCATTACAAGTACAGCGGCCATACACGTTACATCTAGCCGTAGCACCTACAAAAATGAATGATCGCTATGAATGGTTTCTAGAAAAGGTTACTGAAATTGGCATCGATACTATAACCCCTATAATTTGTGACCGCAGCGAGCGTAAAATGGTTAAAAAAGAACGTTTTGAAAAGATACTGCAATCAGGGATGAAACAATCGTTAAACTGTTATCTGCCTAAACTTAATGAGGTCATTACATTTAAGGATTTCATAGCACAAAATTTTGAAGGTGATTTATTTATAGCCCATTGTGTGGAAACCGAACGCAAAAACCTAAAACAAGTGTTAAGTCCCAACACTCATACCACCATTTTAATTGGACCAGAAGGAGATTTTAGTTTTAAAGAAATTGAAATGGCTCTAAAAAATGATTTTATTCCTGTAACTTTGGGTACAACTAGATTACGAACTGAAACAGCTGCAATAGTTGCTTGTCATTCGGCTGCTTTTATTAATCAATAAATGAAGAAAACACTTTTATTTCTACTATTTAACGTTGTAATTCTAACTTTAGGGGCTCAAGAAATTGCAGTTTTAAAATACAAAGGTGGTGGTGATTGGTACAGTAACCCAACAGCATTACCCAATTTAATCAAGTTTTGTAATAAGCATATCAATACCAAAATAGACGAAAAGCCTCGAACAGTTGAAGTTGGTAATAGCGATATTTTTCAATATCCCTTAGTATATATGACAGGACATGGCAATGTATTTTTTAGTGATGACGATGCCGAAAACTTGTACAATTATTTAGTTTCTGGTGGTTTTTTACATATTGACGACAATTATGGCATGGAACCATTTATAACAAAGGAACTTAAAAAAGTATTTCCAAATGCAACGCTGGTAGAGCTTCCTGCTAACCATCCTATTTTTAGTAATGCTTTTGAGTTTAAAAATGGATTGCCCAAAATCCATGAGCATGATGGTAAACGCCCGCAAGCTTTTGGTATTTTTTATGAAGGCAGATTGATATTATTGTTTACCTACGAAAGTGATTTAGGTGATGGATGGGAGGACCCCGAAGTACATAACGACCCAGAACATGTACGACAAAAAGCCCTTAAAATGGGAGCCAACATTGTGAAATATGCCTTTGAAAATTAGCTAATTGCAAATTTATGATTAAAAATGTTCTGATAGCAATTATTGGATACTCAGAAATCATTACTGATTTAATCTTTAATCGAAATCACGGAGATGAAACATCAATTAAAACACTATTTATTGTTATCTTGAAATTAGTGTTCTTTTTATTAGTTTTATCTAGTGTTATATGGATAGTATTAATACTTTAAATAGTTGCTTTATTAAACAACCTGAAACACTAAACTTTGAACCCCAAAATGCAACTTACCCACTACAATACCAAATTTAAGCCACACACTTTTCCTATTACATTGGTTTGCGACAATGTTACTAACTCCTCAAATATTGGCAGCTTGTTTAGAATGGCCGATGCTTTTGGTATAGAAAAACTGATACTTTGTGGTGAAGCTATTCCACTGGGTAGGAAAATGACAAAAACGTCGAGAGCTACAGAAAAAGTGGTTAATTACAGTATTGAAAATTCAGCTTTAGAAGTTGTAGAAGCTTTAAAGCATCAAAATTACCACATCATTGCGTTGGAGATTACCAATGACAGCAAACCCATACATTCCTTTCAATTTTCAAACAACAAACCTTTAGCTTTAATTATAGGGGACGAAAATTTTGGAGTTTCTGAATATATTCTAAAGTTGGCTGAAGATATTATACATATTGATATGTTTGGCAATAATAGCAGTATGAATGTGGTTCAGGCCACTAATATTGCTCTTTATGAAATAACCAAACAGCTTAGAGCATTTTAACCATCTTATAGTCGTCCATAATAAAACCATTTCCTATATCCTTTACTGCTGGGCCTATATTTTTAAAACCAAGCTTTTCATAGACCAATATGGAATTATAATTATTTTTGTTGACTGTTAAGGTAATGTTGTTTATCCTTGATGCTTTTGCCTTTTTTTCTACAAATTGTAACGCTGTTTTACCAATTTTTTTGCCGCGATGATTACTCAATACATATATTTTACTTAAAAACAAGCTATCATCTTCTTTTTTAATTGAAATGTAACCTACAGGTGTGGCATTAAAATTTATCAAATAATATTCATAGCCTTGGTTTGATTGCTCACCAATTACCTCAGCAGACTGAAACTTTTCTAGCATATAATCTATTTGTGCTTTACCCACCATAGGAATATAATGCTCACGCCAAATAATATCTGCCAATTTAGCTGCGATTTGATAGTCATGTTCTGTTTTAGCTTGGTTAAACGTAACCATAAATACTAGTGGGTATTAGTAGTTTCAGCATTTAACCATTTATCTGTGAGTTCATAAAAATCGTATTTCATAGCAGACATTTGTCGCTCTAAAACTCCACTTTGAAAATTACGTTGTAAAATGTCTTCAATTAAATAGTCCTCTTTGTCGTTATATGGGTCGAATTCCTTTTTAAGCGAAATGTCGAACATACTAGCTGTAGTGTTATACCAAAAGGCACGCCATCCATTACGCAGATCCTTAACTAAATCGAAGGTGGTGTGTCCCGTTTGTCTATGGATAAGCTTAACCAAAATCTGACCTTCAGTACGAGTTAGTTTTTTCAATTCATCTGAAAATTCACCTTCAATATATTTTTGGATTATTTTAGTATATCGCTTTTTATCTCGTTTTTTTGTAATGGTTTCCAAACGTTTGTTTAAGGAGTCCAGTCGGTCTGCTGCCAGTTTAGCATATGGAAAGACTTTTACCGTCTTCTTTCTTAAAATTAAATACCTAATACGGTCTTTTCTGCTATCGAATTTAAGTTTGTGTAATAACATTACCTCTTCCAAATCGATTACCGTTCTTGGAATGGAATCCCCTTTAATAATTAAATATTCATATTCGGTAGTGTCCTGCTCCACTTCATTTACCTGTGAAAGCAAAACCATTGGAAAAATTAAGATTATAAATTTTAAGATATTTTTCATAAACAGGATTTGGAGCCATTTCCATACCAAAATTAATAATTTACACTATGCAAAACATTATTTTTAACTGTTATTTGGCAGGATTTTATACAAAAAAGCATTTTTTCCAATCATGCTTAAGTTATTAACCTTAGCATGGACTAACAAAAATAATTTTTATATTTTTCTTATTATTTTTCAAGTATAAAACAGTACCTGATTCTGTTTAATATTATTATTTTAGTGCAAAACTTTTAAATATGGCAAAAAAGAGTATTCTCAATAAAAAATCGCTAACATTTTTAGAAAACTATTTAAACAACGCAGCCCCTACAGGTTATGAGTGGACCGGGCAACAATTATGGATGGACTACCTAAAACCTTATGTAGATGAATTTATCACAGATACTTACGGCACTGCGGTTGGTGTAATTAATCCTAAGGCCAAATATAAAGTGGTTATTGAAGGTCACGCTGATGAGATTTCTTGGTATGTAAATTATATATCAGATAATGGTCTAATCTATGTGATTAGAAATGGCGGAAGTGACCATCAAATTGCACCTAGCAAGATAGTAGACATTCACACCAAAAAAGGCGTTGTAAAAGGGGTGTTTGGCTGGCCAGCAATCCATACCCGTGATCGATCTAAAGAAGAAGCACCCAAACCAGAAAATATCTTTATTGATTGTGGTTGTGCTACCAAAGAAGAAGTTGAAAAATTAGGTATACATGTAGGTTGTGTGATTACCTATCCGGACGAATTCCATATTTTAAACAATGATAAGTTTGTATGTCGCGCTCTTGACAATCGTATGGGTGGTTTTATGATTGCAGAAGTTGCACGCTTATTAAGGGAAAATAATAAAGAACTCTCTTTTGGGCTTTACATCACCAATTCTGTTCAGGAGGAAATTGGTTTGCGTGGCGCCGAAATGATTACCCAAACCATTAAACCCAACGTCGCTATTGTTACCGATGTGACCCACGACACTACCACGCCGATGATTGACAAAAAAAAAGAGGGGCATTTAGAATTGGGCAAAGGCCCCGTAGTCGCTTATGCACCAGCGGTACAACAAAAATTACGTGATTTAATTACTGATACTGCTGAAGCCAATAAAATTCCATTCCAACGTTCAGCTTTATCACGTGCTACTGGCACCGATACTGATGCCTTTGCATATAGCAATGGAGGGGTAGCTTCAGCACTTATTTCATTACCTTTACGCTATATGCATACTACGGTAGAAATGGTACATCGTGATGATGTTGAAAATGTGATCCGTTTAATTTACGAAACCTTACTGAACATTAAAGACGGAGACACATTTAGTTACTTTAAATAGTTAGGGATTCCCGCAATAGCGGGAATTATTTTTATGGATGAATATATAGACATTGTTACTAAAGAAGGAAAGCCTACGGGTAAATCGGAATTAAAATCGGTGATTCATCAAAAAGGATTTTTTCACCATACAACCCACATATGGTTATATACCAAGAGAGGAGACATTCTATTGTCACAACGTTCAGTAAAAAAGCTAATTTGTCCTTTACTTTGGGATGTTTCTGTTGCAGGACATGTTGATGCTGGTGAAGCAGTTGTACAGGCAGCTATTCGAGAAACCAAAGAAGAAATAGATCTTACCATTACTGAAAGCGATTTAAAGAAAATTGGAGTTTTTGAATGTTTTCAGGATTACCAAAATGGCTTAAAAGATTACGAATTTCACAACACGTTTATATGTGAGCTGAAGGTGCCTTCGTCACTTCTTACACCTCAACCAAATGAAGTTGAATCCTTAAAATTAGTGACACTTTCAGAGTTTGAAGAATTGCTTGAAAACAGTGGTAATAATAATCATTTTGTGTCTTCAAACAGAGCATATTATAATATTGTTTTAAGTGCAATCGAAAAGGAAGTGGTATCCAAAACCAAGTAATAGAATTAATTATGAACTGGGAAAAAATTAAAAAAACATTAGGACCGGGTATTTTATTTGCTAGTACTGCAATTGGTGTGTCCCATTTAGTACAGAGTACCCGGGCGGGTGCTAATTTTGGTTTTGGCCTTGTCCTTTTTATCATAGCCGCCAATGTTTTTAAATTCCCTTTTTTTGAATTCGGTGCACGTTATGCCAATGCTACGGGTAAAACACTCATAGACGGGTACAAACGTTTAGGTAATTATGCCATTTGGATTTACTTTTTAGTAACTATTTGCTCCATGTTTTTTGTGAGTGCAGCCGTGGTATTAGTCACGACAGGTTTTATGGATAACCTTTTTGGATTGTCGGTGTTGTGGCCTACATTCAATCTATTCCCAATTGCACTCGTGTTTTTGGTTACTGTGAGTTTGCTCATGTCTGGAAAGTATAACTTTTTGGATCATTTTATAAAGATTGTAGGTATAGTATTATTGATTTCTACATTAATCGTTTTTGTACTAACATTAATAAACGGTCCTGCCGAACATGTTGAACATTTTATACATCCCCATATTTTTGATGACACGAGCATATTGTTCATCATTGCATTGATGGGCTGGATGCCAACCGCAATGGACATGTCTACCTGGGTAAGTTTATGGACGGTTGCCAAAATGAAATCGTCCAACTACCACCCTACTCTAAAAGAAACCCTTTTCGATTTTAATTTCGGGTATTGGGTGTCAGCTTTTTTATCGTTGTGCTTTGTTACCATAGGTGCGTATTTAATTTACGGTACAGGTAAAACCTTACCTGCTGGAAGTGTTGGTTTTGCAGATGGGGTTATAAAACTCTATACCTCTACCATGGGTAATTGGAGTTACCTGATTATAGCCACGGCAGCCTTTTCAATCATGTTTGGTACCTGCATAGGTTTGTTTGATGGCTATGCTAGAACTTTACAGCGCACCACGACCATTTTGTTTGCAAAAAACGATAATAAAGAAACCGATTCCCGAAATGTTTACATCTGGTCCTTGGTTATTTTAGCGATTGGTTCGTTTGCTATTAATGCATTTTTCTCAGGACAATTTAAAATTCTTATTGATTTGGCAACTACCATTTCCTTTTTAATAGCGCCTTTGGTTGCTGTAGCCAATTTTAAATTGGTTAGCAGCAAGTATATCGACAAAGCCTTTTTACCTGGCAAACTTATGAAATTAATAAGCTGGTTAGGAATTCTATTTTTAACAGGATTTGCATTTTTTTATATGTATGTGAAGTTTCTTAAGTAAACACTAACTAACCAAATGACAATTAAAACATAGGAAAGAAATAAAATTTTAAGCTTCTAAAGAATATTAAAAAATTAGATTAATCCACAAACATGCTCTTGTCCAATCCAGGTACAATCCGCAAAGCGTTTTTATAATATACCTTTTTTAATACTTCGTCGGGTAAATCCATACCATACATAGGCCAAAACGCATGGTACTTTTTATGGTAAGGAAAGTATTCATCAGCTGTTTCCAATACTCTAAAATAAGTTGGAAACTCTTCAGGTTTCCAACTATCCTTACCAAACAGAATCCTATCTTGGTATTTTATAAAAAAAGCTTTGGCAAATCGTGGTTGCCTTCCCAATTCAGCAATAATGGCAGCTATACCCACATTCATATTGGGGATTTCATCAAGCAATTTACCCAATGCTCCTAAGTCATTTGCAAACCAGCCCATATGTGCATTGATAAAGGTGGTTTTAGGATGCTTCTTAAACATATTATGTTGTTCGTTTATAATTTGTTCCCAAGGAACCGGATTATTAGCATCACGCTTACGCCTGGGGTGAGTCTTTAGTTCCAGCCAACGTTCATTATCAGCATTAAATTCATCCCAAAAGGGTTTAGGATCTGCCGCATGGATTAAAACAGGAATTCCCAGTTCGCTACACGTTTCCCAAATAGCTTCTAAACGCACATCATCAATAGCCAAGCGCTTACCGTCTACATCTTTGTTATACATGCCCAAGCTCTTATAAACTTTTAAGCCTCTAGCCCCTTGCTTTACATCTTCCTTGAGTTGGCCCACGGTTTTTTCTATCCATCCTGGCGCTCCAGCTCCATCAAAATCAATATTAGCAAACACTACAAACCTATTGGGATAGTTATTTTTTATATTTTCTACTGCTTGTTTTAAATGATTACCAGACCGTCCGCTTAAATTTACCATGATTTGCATGTTAAGAGTATCCATGGCTGCAATAACTGGCGATAAGTCTTGAGTAGGCATTCTATATTGATGTCCATGAATATCAATAAATGGATATTTGGCACGCTTTACAACCTTACCAGGTACCACCAATGTTGATTTAGGGTTATATTCTTCAAACGACATCTCTTGTGATATTGAAAAAAATGGTATTGAAACAGATATTAATATTAATAACACGAATGTTTTCATTTGTCAATAGGCTTTTATAGAGTCTAAAAATACGCCACAGGATATTGATAAGCTACTTTTTAAGACGGCTTTAACAAGTATATATGCCTTAAAGTATTTAGGAACCAGTGGTATGAGTAACAAAAGTATTTTAAGTTAAATGATATTTATCATTAAAACAAGAAAATATAAAGCGTTATATTTGTTTAGATATAACGATTATTATCATTTAAATGATTTCTATAAAAGAAGCCATACAGCTTGTTAAAAGCAATTCGGATACCTTAGGTATAGCCAAAGTGGGATTAAATGAAGCCTTTGGATATCTGGTAGCGAATGATATAAAATCTCCAATAAACATGCCACCATTTAGACAATCGGCTATGGATGGTTACGCCATAAACATAACCGATAAACTTTCTTATAAATTTATTGGAGAGATAAAGGCGGGAGATGGCTACCAACCCATTTTAAATACAGGTGAGGCAGTTCGGATTTTTACGGGAGCCCCCGTTCCAGATACAGCCAATGCTGTTGTGATGCAGGAAAAAATAAAAATTAAGGATGGTAATATAATACTTGAACATGAAATTCCTCAAGGACATAACATCCGCTCCCTAGGTGAACAGGTGAAGAAGGGCGACTTGGCCTTAAAAAAAGACACTAAATTAACACCGGCTGGTATTGGCTTTTTAGCTTCTTTGGGAATTACGGAAGTAGATGTTTACAAAAAACCAAGAATTGCTGTTATTACCACAGGAAATGAGCTTATTGAACCTAACCAACCTCTTGATCATGGCAAAATTTATGAGAGTAATTCACATATGCTAACTGCCGCACTTGCGAATTTGGGTCATAATAATGTTTCCGTTTACAAAGTAGAAGATAATTATGATAATACTTATCAGCTTTTAGATAAAACCATAAACAATTCCGATTTGGTACTGATTACTGGAGGTATCTCGGTTGGTGATTACGATTATGTAGGGAAAGCGTTAAATGAATTGCAGGTTGAAGAAATATTTTATAAAGTCGTGCAAAAGCCCGGTAAACCGCTCTACTTTGGAAAAAAAGCCGAGACCCTCATTTTTGCCTTACCAGGCAATCCGGCCGCAGCTCTAACCTGTTTTTATATATACGTTTATATTGCCTTGCAAAAGATTACAAATAATCAACAGAATGAATTACCTCGGATACAAGCTGAATCCCTTTCAAACTTTGAAAAGAAAGGTGACAGACCCCAATTTTTAAAAGCGATTTATTTAGATGGGAAAGCAGAACTATTAGAAGGTCAAAATTCATCTATGTTACAAACCTTTGCGCTTTCCAACGCTTTGGTTTTTGTTCCGGCAGAGCAAAACCAAATCGCTATTGGTGATCCTGTTGAAACTATATTATTACCTATTGAATTATGAACTACTCGATTAAAAGTAGAATATGGATTGAATCAAACGGGCATGTACTCTTAGGTGAAGGTCGTGTACAATTACTAAAAGCCATTGAACAAACCGGATCGCTCTCGAAAGCTTCTAAGACATTAAATTTATCCTATAAAAAAGCTTGGCACCTTTTGGATTCTATTAATCAATCAGCAAAAAATCCTGTGACCATCAACACTACTGGTGGTAAGGATGGAGGGGGTACAATATTGACCAACTATGGGAAAACCTTAATCAGGGTTTTTGATGATATAAACCAAAATTGTTGGGAATTTTTGGATAGTGAATTAGAAAAAATGAAGAATTTATAATGCTAGCAGTTAACAAAAGTAACATTACAGGAATTATTTTAGCGGGCGGGAAAAGTTCTAGAATGGGAACTGATAAAGGCCTTTTGAAGCTTAATAATAAACCTTTCACGCAATATATTATTGACGCCCTAAAGCCCTTAGTTTCTGAAATTTTAATTGTTTCCGACAATTTAAATTATGATGTTTTTGGTTATAAAAGAATAGAAGATATTATTAAAGATGCTGGTCCCTTGGCTGGAATCTACTCAGGTTTGACTCATTCTAAAACCGATTATAACCTTGTACTAAGTTGTGATATCCCATTAATAAGTACCGAAGTGTTAAGGTGGCTTATAGAACATGCCAATGATTCTTCTGAAGTCATTCAAATCGAAAGCCATGGTAAAACCATGCCACTAATTGCACTTTACAGAAAAGAATGTTCTAGTATTTTTTTAAGCTTATTACAAAATGGTGAAAGGCGATTACGAAAAGCCGTTAGCCAATGCACCATTAAAACTATTAAACTGGATATGGATGATCATATTGTAACAGCAAACATAAATACTCAACAAGAATTAAAAGACATACAGAATGCATATAAATATTAAATATTTTGGGCAAATTGCTGAAGTTACCAAATGTGACGAAGAAATAATTTCTATTTCAAAAAACTTGGTTTCAGAACTAATTGCTTACTTGTATATCAAATATCCTGAATTGAAAAATAAGAGTTTTAAAATTGCACAAAATCAGGAATTGGTATCAGAAAACATAAAATTGACAGGCAAAGAAATTGCACTGTTACCACCGTTTGCGGGAGGGTGATTCAGTCTTCATTTAGTAAACAGTAGTAGTATATTGCAGTTAGTGTAATAATCAACAACCTTAACATTTTTGAATTATTGGCTATAAAAATTAAAAAACATGAAAGAAAACAGGTCTAAAAGCGTATTTATACAGGGGGCAATTTCTTCAGAATTTATTGGAGGCTCCATTGCCAAACACCAGACCAAAACCAGTATTGGAGCCCATAATATTTTCTTAGGACAAGTGCGTGCCGATATTATTGAAGGCAAAACCATTAGTGCCATTGAGTATACCGCTTATGAAGATATGGCCAATACTAAGTTTTATGATATTCGAGAGGCTACATTTAAAAATTTTGACATAACCTGTATGCATATTTATCATAGTTTAGGTACCGTTAAAGCTGGTGAAATATGCCTGTTCGTGTTTGTTTCATCACCTCGTCGCAAAGTGGTTTATGAAGCTTTAGAGTACATTGTAGAACGTATAAAAACAGATATCCCTGTTTATGGAAAGGAAATTTTTGAAGATGAAACACATCAATGGAAAGTAAATAACTAGTTATTGGTTAATAATCATTTGTAACTCCAAATAGTTAAGTTAATAACATTAACTAATAATTGTAAACAATAAACGTTAATCATGGTCGACATTACATATAAAAATACTACACTACGAATGGCTATTGCGCAAGCCGTTGTCAAAGTTAGTAAACCCGAAACCATTACTGCTATAGATAACGATGCTGTTCCTAAAGGCAACGTTTTTGAAATGAGCAAAGCCGCAGGTTTATTAGGGGTGAAACGCACTCCGGATATTTTACCGGATTGCCACCCCCTCCCTATTGAGTTTACGAGCGTGGATTATAACATAAACGGATTGGAAATCACAGTTATATTTACTGTAAAAACCATTTACAAGACTGGTGTGGAAGTTGAAGCCATGCATGGCGCTAGTGTGGTGGCTCTAAACATGTACGATATGCTTAAACCCATTGATAAAGACATTGAAATATGCCAGATAAAACTGTTAAGCAAAAAAGGTGGTAAATCCGATTTTAAAGACCGTTTTATAACCGATTTGAAAGCCGCTGTTGTAGTATGTTCTGATACTATTTCAGCTGGATTTAAAGAGGACAAAGCGGGTAAAGCCATTATTGAAAAACTGAATAGTTGTAAAGTTACAGTTTCAGAATATACCATCATCCCGGATGAAGTTGAAATAATTCAAGAGAAAGTAAAACACTATCAAAATCAAAATATAGACATGGTTATATTTACCGGAGGCACTGGGCTTTCCGATCGTGATGTAACCCCCGAGGCCTTAATACCATTATTAGACAGACGTATTTCTGGTATAGAGGAAGCCATTAGAAGTTACGGGCAAGAGCGCACCCCGTTTTCCATGCTATCCAGAAGTATCGCTGGAACAATAGCCAATATGTTAGTTCTAGCCTTACCGGGATCTACTAATGGCGCAAAGGAATCTATGGATGCTATTTTTCCATCAGTCCTGCATGTTTTTAAGATTTTAAAAGGAGCCAGACACGATTAAGTTATAGATGTTGAAGATGACAAAAGACAACGGCCTATTACAAGATACCTTCAATAGAAAACATACCTATCTGCGCATATCACTTACCGAACGCTGTAATCTACGATGTTCATACTGCATGCCAGAAAATGGGATACAATTATCGCCCAAAAGTCACTTAATGTCTTATGAAGAAATATTCAATATTGCTAAAATATTTGTAAAACACGGTGTTAGCAAAATCCGCTTAACGGGTGGTGAACCTTTAATTAGAAAAGATATTCCCGTTATACTAGAAAAACTATCAAGTCTTCCAGTAGAACTATCCATAACTTCCAATGCCATTATTATTGATAAATTCATAAACACTTTAAAAGATAATGGTATAAAAAGCCTTAACATTAGTTTAGATTCCTTAAATCGTGAAAAGTTCAAACAGATTACACGCCGTGATCAATTTGAAAAAGTTTACGATAATATTTTGCTATTGATAAAAGAAGGTTTTAACGTCAAAATAAATGTCGTTTTAATTAAAGGATTTAATGATAATGAAATTATCGATTTTATAAATTTAACTAAAGAGCTACCGGTTACGGTTCGTTTTATAGAGTTTATGCCCTTTGATGGCAATAAATGGGATATGGCTAAAATGGTTTCTTTTAAAACGATTATGGAAAACGTATACAATACGTTTACTGAAAGCCAAATTATACGTATTCAAGATGCACCTAGCGACACCTCTAAAAACTTCAAAGTAAAAGGTTTTAAAGGTAGTTTTGCCATAATAAGTTCGGTTACCAATCCGTTTTGCGACTCCTGTAACAGATTACGATTAACAGCCAACGGTCAATTAAAAAACTGTTTGTTTTCAGCTTTAGAATCCGATTTACTTACCCCACTTCGACACGGCAAACCTATTGAATCCATTATTGAAAAAGCTGTTACGGCAAAATTTAAAATGCGAGGCGGTATGGATACATTGGAGAAACTTCAAAACCCAGAATTACATAATAACAATAGAAGCATGATTTCAATTGGAGGTTAATAATGAATATTAAGTTTAAATGTTTTTAATTAATCGCTTTTTTTACTAGGATTAAACTTTTATCGGAAAAATTCAGTTGCAATGCAGCATCTTGACCCTTATTGGACATTTTACGCCAAGTTTTTTGGAGAATATTTATAACTTTATCATCATCATGCTTCGCAGCGAATTCTTCAAAATAATAATCAAGAAAAACCAAACAAACTGTATCTTCCAAGGTCTGTGATTCTTCATTCTTTTTGATTAACTTTTTAGTGATAAGTTGTGATATACGATCTACATATTGCTTGTCGTAACCAACCTGTTTTAATATGTTTGAAGTGAGTTCAGCATGCATTTTTTTAAGGGTTTCACGCCACTTTAAATATCCTTTTCTATCCATGGGGTAATCCCCTCTTGGAATTTTCCATCGGCATATATGTTGTGCCCTAGCTGCAATTTGTAACGCTTTT
Organism: Aestuariivivens marinum; assembly: GCF_022662175.1. Lineage (GTDB taxonomy): Bacteria > Bacteroidota > Bacteroidia > Flavobacteriales > Flavobacteriaceae > Aestuariivivens > Aestuariivivens marinum. The sequence goes on from NZ_JAKMCR010000003.1 coordinate 315,138, forward strand.
GAAGCATTAGGCTCAAATTGCAACAATTTTCTGGTCATGCGTTGCGAATACAGCAATTCTTTGGGATATGACATACCAAAAACCTGATAGGTATTAATGTCTTCTGCATTTTTTTTGTCGATTAATGCCATAGCAGATTCAAATCTTGTTGGTTTCATTTTAATATTTTTAAAAGTTAACTGGCAATTTCAACCGTTACAATCACACTTTTTGATGCTGGTGTTTTAGCCGTATGGGCAAAACTATCCAAAGGTACCAAAACATTGGCTTCAGGAAAGTAAGTTGCACAACAATTTTTGGGAATATCGTAACCTACAACTTTAAAGTTGTTAGCTATTCTAGTGGTGCCCTTATAGTGAGATTTTAAGTTTACTACTTGTTGTTCATCTAAATTACGGACTTTCATGTCTTGACCATTCATAAAGATAATACGTCTTTCATTAAAAATACCTCTATACCTATCGTTTAGTCCATAAATTGTAGTATTAAATTGGTCATGGCTACGAATAGTCATCATAATCAATTCCCCTTCTTTTAACTGCCAATCGGGTAATTTATTTAAGCTAAAATTAGCTTTTCCCGTTTTTGTGTGGAATTGCCTTATTCTAGCACCATTTGGCAAATAAAATCCATTGGGCTGTTGCAAGCGTTTGTTATAATCACTGAACCCGGAAACAATTTCTTCAATATCATTACGCACTAAACTATAATCATCTTTATAAGAAAGCCAGTTAACATTTGAACGTCCCTTTAAAGTTTCATGGGCAATACCGCACACCACAGCTACTTCACTCAACAGCTTATCGGAACAAGGTTTTAAAATTCCTTTGGTGGATGATACTATACCCATAGAATTTTCTACACTTTGAACTTGCACTCCTGTTTTTTGAAAATCTTTTTCGGTGCGTCCCAAACAAGGTAAAATTATAGCTTCTTTTCCATTTACTAAATGTGAGCGATTTAATTTTGTACTCACATGTACTGTTAAATTGCAATTGGCTAGTGCCTGTGCTGAATACAAGGTATCTGGTACAGCAGAAATAAAATTGCCGCCTAACCCCAAAAACACCATAGCTTTCTTATCATACATAGCTTTAATTGCATCTATTACCGAATAGCCATGTTTTTTGGTTGGTTTAAAGCCGTATTTTGCTTCAATCTTATCTAAAAAATCTTGTGGTGCAGCTTCCCAAATACCCATTGTCCTATCACCTTGCACATTGGAATGCCCTCTAACAGGACATGTGCCAGCCCCTTCCTTTCCAATGCTTCCCTTTAGCAGTAACAAGTTTACCAATTCCCTAATATTGTCAACTGCATTTTCATGCTGTGTTAGGCCCATCGCCCAACATATAATAATCTTATTGTTGTTCACGATTAAATCAAACATCTTCTTAAAGATCTCAAGGGATACCCCGGATGCCTTCAAGCATTCATCAAAACTATAAGTTTTTAAATCTGAAATAAATGATGCATAACCATAAGTATACTTTTCTATAAACGCTTTGTCGAATACCTCATTAGTTTGTTCTTCCTTTTCCAGTAACTTTAGTAGTATGGCCTTAAATAAAGCAACGTCTCCATTTATAGTTACAGGAACAAAAACGTTAGCAATTGGAGTGCCTCCTGTAAATAATGCCTTCGGGCTTTGAGGATTAGTAAACTTTACCAATCCTGCTTCTGCAAGTGGATTAATTGAAATTATTTTGCCTCCATTTTTTTTACATTTTTCTAGTGCATTAAGCATTCTTGGATGATTAGTCCCTGGGTTTTGACCAACAACCATAACTACTTCGGCTTTATATAAATCGTCTAAAGTAACCGAACCCTTACCTATTCCTAAGGTTTCCATTAATGCCTTACCACTAGCTTCGTGGCACATATTAGAACAATCGGGTAAATTTGAAGTTCCATACTCTCGTACAAACAACTGATACAAAAAAGCAGCTTCATTTGTTGTTCTACCTGAGGTATAAAATACAGCTTCATTAGGACTCTCCAAAGCATTCAAATGACTAGCCACTTTTTTAAAAGCATTTTCCCAAGTAATAGGCTGATAATGTGTTGCTCCTTTCGGCAAAAACATAGGTTCTGCTAATCTTCCTGATTTTCCCAATTCAAAATCAGTCCAATTAGCCAATTCTTTAACAGCATGTTTTGAAAAGAAATCTTTTCCTATAGTTTGCTTTTGGGCCTCTTCTGCAATAGCTTTAATGCCATTTTCACAATATTCTCCCAAAACTGAACGCTCATCATCTGGATCTGGCCACGCGCACCCCGGACAATCAAATCCTTTCCTCTGATTCATCTTTAGAGATAATCTTAACGCATCAACAGGCTTAATATATTTGTAAACTTGAGTTACTACAGATTTTAAAGCACTAAAGCCAGCACTATTCATTGGAGGTTCTATAGTTTTTAATTTAGTGAACTCCTCTGGCGTTACTGCTTTATTCTTATGTTTTTTGTTCATGCTTATTCTTTGTACTGTAAATATCGTCTTTTTTTTATGGAAATTAGGATTCTTGATTCAAGCAAAATTATTCTATAATTTCCTAAATTAATATCTTAAATTAGTAGATGGTATTTCTAAACCATCTCATGAAAAAAAAAATTACACTTAAAGATATTGCCTCAACGTTCGGAGTTTCTATAGCTACGGTATCAAAAGCACTAAATGATAGTTTCGATATAAGTACTAAAACCAAGGAAAAAATACAAGAGTATGCTAAAGCCAATCATTACAAGCCAAATGTTGCTGCACTTAATTTACTAAGTAAGAAAACAAAAACCATTGGTGTGATTATCCCTAATATTATGAATAGTTTTTTTGCTAAGGTATTTGTTGGTATTGAAAAAATAGCATCCCAAAATGGATACCAATTGGTATCTTGTATTTCCAACGAATCCCATGAGAAAGAAGTAAAAACCATTCAGTTACTCAAACATGGTGATTTAGATGGACTTATCATTTCTTTAGCTGAAGAAACCGAAATAAAACAAGACTTTAATCACCTTACTAACACACTTAACGAGGGTGTTCCCATTGTGATGTTTGATAGGATTTCAGAGAATATCAACTGTGACAAGGTTATAGTTAATGATCTGGAAAGTGCTTTTCACGCTACAGATTATTTATTAAAAACGGGGTGCAAACGAATTGCCTTAATTTCTGTTATAGATAATTTAAGTGTTGGGAAATTAAGAGTTGAAGGCTATAAAAAAGCATTAATAAAATATGGATTACCTATAGAGGAACAACTTATTGTTCGCCTTGGACATTATGAAGATTTTGATACGGCTATGAAAATTGTACTCTCAGACCAATCTATTGACGGACTCTTGTGTCTAGAAGAGAGCTCTGCTATTAATGCCCTAAAACTTCTTAAACAAATGGAGTACAAAATACCTGAAGAAATGTCTATTATTTGTTTTACCAATGGCAAACTTTTACAGCACCTTAGCCCTTCAATTACGGCAATAAGTCAACACGGAAAATATATTGGTGAAACCACGGCCCGTATTCTTATTGATCGTATAGAAAATGAAAAGAGTAATACGTCTTTTTCGACAAAAATTATCAAAACCACTTTAATAGAGCGAGAAAGCACCAGATTAATTCCACTACAGAAGGAGGCTTAACCAGTAAAATAGGTTAATATTATAACAACAACCATTACCAATAATATAGATAAAACCACATCTATTTTATCAAAACTTTCCTTATTGGACTGTCTTTGTTCAGAAGAAAGTGTTCCAAAAGCTAGACCTTTTATAGCTTCATAGTTTGGCGATTCAGATACAAGACTCACGATAACACAAATAACAACTGAAAAAATAAACATAAAGATAGCCATATGGGCAAAATTAATGTTTGCAAAACTATAGGCAATACCATGTAGGTTATCAATATTTACTTCTGCTATAATTCTTAATGCAGCAACAACTAAACCAGCTATAAGTGTAAATATAGCTGCTTTAGCGTTAACACGTTTCCAAACTATTCCCAATACAAAAACTGCCGTAATAGGTGGTGCTATATATGATTGTACACTTTGCAAGTATTTATATAATGTGCCACCTCCTATTTTTTCCATAATAGGAATCCATATAATTCCTAAAACCACAACAATAGCTGTGGCTATTTGACCTATTTTAACCAGTTTTTTCTCGGTCATATTAGGTTTTAATTTCTTGTAAATGTCTATTGTAAAAATTGTAGAACATGAATTAAATACCGAAGCCAGTGAGCTCATAAGGGCAGCCATTAAGCCCCCTGCCACTAATCCTTTTAGTCCTACGGGAAGCAATGTTTTTACCATAACGGGGAAAACTTGATCTGCTCTTTCATAAGATAAGGCTCCTTTTTGTGCTAAAGCAAAAGCTATAATTCCTGGTATTAAAAAAATAAAAATGGGAAGTATCTTTAAATAAGCTCCAAAAATTGCGCCTCGCCTTCCTATTTTTATATTATGGGCTGCTAAAGTCCGCTGGACTATATACTGATCTGTACACCAATACCATATCCCTACTATGGTTCCTCCAAACAAAAGTCCGGTCCAAGGAAAATCGGGATCATCTATAGGACGCCACATATTAAAATGATCAGAACCAACCGTAGTTCTTAACTCTGTCCACCCTCCAACTTCTTGTAAGCCCAAATAGGTAATAATTACTGACCCTGCAATGAGAATAACTGTTTGCAACGTTTCTGTATAAATTACAGCTTTCATACCACCTATAATGGTATAAATTCCTGTAAAAACAACTATACCTATAGCTCCATACCAAAATGGAATACCAATTAATTCAGATACAACTATACCTCCGGCATAAATAGTTACTGATACTTTGGTAATAACATAACCTGCTAGTGAAAACACAGACAAAAACCAACGCGAACGTGCATCGAAGCGCTTTTCTAGAAATTCAGGCATAGTAAAGGCTCCACTTCTAATATAAAATGGCAAGAAAAGCCATCCCAAAAGGAGTACAATCCATGCATGAAGTTCGTAATGTGCCATTGGCATGCCCGACTCTGCCCCCGTACCTGCCAATCCAACAACATGCTCTGAGCCTATATTAGAAGCAAAAATAGATGCTCCTATTACAAACCAACCCACATTTCTTCCCGCTAAAAAATAGTCTTCCGTATTTTTATTTCTTTGAAGGATAACCCAAATAGCAACCACCATTAGGGCTAAAAAATATCCTCCAAGGACCAACCAATCTAAACCTTCTAAAACTGAATTCATACTTTAAATATATTGATTAATTATATTCTCAAATAGCTCTTGTTTACCACTTACCAAAGGTAACTCACCATTATCCTTAGCTATTTTATATAAGTCTGAAAGTGTTAGTTTACCTTCTTCAAAGTTCTTACCATTACCTGAATCGAAAGAACTGTAACGCTCTTTTCTCAGTTTTTCATATGGTGAAGCATTTATTATCTTTTCTGCTGTCAATAATGCACGTGCAAAAGTATCTGCACCCCCAATATGGGCATGAAAAACATCCTCCATATCTGTGGAGTTCCTTCTTATCTTGGCATCAAAATTGACACCACCTCCTTGCAACCCTCCTGCCTTTAAAAATACTAACATAGCTTCGGTAGTTTCTAAAATATTATTTGGAAACTGATCGGTATCCCATCCGTTTTGATAATCGCCCCTATTGGCGTCAATACTTCCCAACATACCTGACTTAGCAGCCACTTCCAATTCGTGCTGAAAGGTATGCTGTGCCAAGGTCGCATGGTTAACCTCTATATTTATCTTAAAATCCTTGTCCAATCCATATTCCCGTAAAAAGCCTATAGCGGTAGCCGTATCAAAATCGTATTGGTGCTTGGAGGGTTCCATGGGCTTTGGCTCAATAAAGAACGTGCCTTTGAAACCTTGGTTTCTTGCATAGTCCCTAGCCATGGTAAGGAACTGAGCCATGTGGTCCAGTTCACGTCCCATATCGGTATTGAGCAGTGACATGTAACCTTCACGGCCACCCCAGAAGACATAGTTTTCACCTTTTAGTTTTATGGTCGCATCTAATGCAAGTTTTACCTGAGCCCCAGCCCTAGCCACAACGTTAAATTCTGGATTTGTTGCCGCGCCATTCATATACCTTGGATTGGAAAAGCAATTGGCGGTTCCCCAAAGTAATTTTATTCCTGAGGCAGCTTGTTTCTCTTTAATGTAATCGGTAATAATTTCCAGACGTTTTTCGGATTGTTTAAATGTGGGGGCTTCGGCAACCAAATCAAAATCATGGAAACAGAAATAATCAAATCCCATTTTACTAATAAACTCAAAAGCGGCATCAGCTTTATCTTTGGCTGCTTGTATAGGATCATTGGATTGGTCCCAGGCAAAGTTTTGAGTACCTGGTCCAAATGGATCCGCCCCCTGTCCACAGAAAGTATGCCAGTAAGCCACGGCAAATTTAAAATGTTCACGCATGGTCTTTCCCGCTACTACTTTATCGGGGTTATAATATTTGAAAGCCAAAGGATTGTCCGATTCCCTGCCTTCAAATTTTATTTGTCCTATACCTTTATAATATTCCCTTTCTCCTATGATTGCCATTGTTATGTTTTGCTTTTTGGTTAGCTATTGTTTAATATAAGTTCGAGTTCTTGTTTCCATTTTGTATAGGCTTTTAAATATGGGGCTTTATCTTTGTTTGGTTTATAGGTCATGACAAAGTCATTGTCCATGATTGATTTACCAAAACTTTCGAAATCGCCTTTGTGCAATCCTGCTGCACGGGCTGCACCTATGGCTCCTGTAGTATTGTATATTTCTATGTCTTGATCTATTAAGGTAGCCACTGTATTGGTGAAAATTTCCGAACGGAACAGGTTATCGTTACCTGCACGTACCACTTTTGCCTGAATACCATCAGACTTAAGTATTTCCATACCATACACAAAGGAAAAGGCAATCCCTTCCAAGGCCGCCCTACACAGATGACCTCTATGGTGGTTATTCAAATTTATGTTGGTTATCCTTGTTCCTATTTCTTTGTTATTTAACATGCGCTCAGCTCCATTTCCAAAAGGTATTACACAAACTCCATGGGAGCCTATTGGTACTTGTGAGGCCAAATGGTTCATCTCGTCATAGGAACTGACATTCAAATTATTCAACAACCAACGGTACTGAATACCCGAACCATTGATGCACAATAATTTGCCAATGCGTGCCTCTTTCCCTTTTTCATAGTTTACATGTGAAAAATTATTTACTCTGGCACATTCTGTTACCGATAAATTATCTGTTACGGCATAAAAAACTCCAGAAGTACCTCCCGTTGCTGCCACTTCTCCTGGGTTGAACACATTTAGGGATAGTGCATTATTGGGTTGATCGCCTGCTCTATAGTAAATGGGGGTTCCTTCTGATAAACCACTTTCCTTAGCTCCATTTTTATCGACCACACTTTGGAAACCAAAAGTTTTAACTATATCTGGAATCAACTTTCCATCAATACCATAATGGTCCAATAAAAACTGGGCAACGGCGCCTGCTTTAAAATTCCAAAGAATGCCTTCTGACAATCCCGAAACGGTCGTATTGATTGTATTGGAAAGTTTATAGGCAATATAATCGCCTGGGAGCATGAACTTATGGATCTTTTTATAAATGCCGGGCTCGTTGTCCTTGACCCATTTTAGTTTTGAAGCCGTAAAATTTGCAGGAGAATTTAAGAGGTTCGAAGTGCAGGTTTCTCCCCCTATATCCTTAAATGCTTGGTTGCCAATTTCCACAGCACGGCTATCGCACCAAATAATACTTTTTCTTAAGGGTTTTCCAGCTTCATTAATTACTACCAATCCGTGCATTTGATAGGATATACCTATGCCCTTAATTTGTGCTCTAGTTATGTTGTATTTTTTTTTTAATTGTTTTATAGCATTACAGCTATGTAGCCACCAATCGTTTGGATCTTGTTCGGCCCATCCATTTTTTGGAGCGTATATGTCCATTTCCTGTTTTGGCTCCTGAACAACCCCAATGCTCTTGCCGCTGTCAATTTCCACTAAGGCAGCTTTTGTACTAGAACTGCCAATGTCTAATCCTAAATAATACAAAGAATACTCAAATATAGTTTCTCAAAGTTATGAATAGAAATTTAAGTTAGTATTTTACCATTTAAAAATACCTTCAAATTCCATAAAAATATTTATTGTAACTCGTTGATAATATTGCTTTTAAAAACTCAAATCAGTTACTTAAAGGTTTTCGTAATTTTTCCTTTACATCTAATGTAGAGGTTTAAAGTTTTGATCATATAACATTTTATAATCCTCTAGTGTATCCAAATCAATATTCTTAAAATTAAGGTTTATATTTTTTACAAAAGTTTGGTTTTTCACAAGTATTGACTTTGCCCCAAAATCACCATCCAATTGCAATAATGCTTTAAAATAATGTGAGTCGAATAGAACTGGAACGCCTTGTTTACGATTAGAGTATGATGTTGCAATGATTTGGTTTGTACCTGGTGAAAAATTTAAAATCAATTCATTAAGATGTTCTGAAGTCACTAATGGTTGATCTGCTAAAGTTATTAATACACCGTTAGGTTTTTCCTCTTGATTATTCAAATAATCTATGGCAGAAGCTATAGAACTCCCTAGACCAAATTCCCATTGATTATTAAAAACAATAGTTACAGGTAAGTGACTTATTTCTTGAAATATAATATCATAATTTGCCCCCAAAACCACAATAACTTCCTCAACATTAGAACCTAATGCATTATTAATGGCATGAGTTATTAAATTATCATTTCCCCAAGAAAGTAATTGCTTTGGAGAACCCATTCTGGATGAAGCTCCAGCTGCTAAAATAACCAGACTAATATTTGAAGCTTTATCTGACAAAACTAAAGCATCTTTTTAGTATGAATCTCTCCTCTTTTCTGGTTTAGTGGCATCGGTTCATGATTACGAGTAAATGCTAAAATTTCTGAAATAATGGATATAGCAATCTCTTCCGGTGTTTCCGAACCTATATTTAATCCCGCTGGACCATGGATACGCTCTAAAAAGTCTCCTTCAATTTCTGGGCAATACTCCATAAATTGATTTAATAAATCATCCCTACGTTTCGATGGACCTAAAAGGCCTATATAAGCTGGCATAGTAGTTTTAAGTGCTACAAAATATCGTAAATCAGTTGCAAAGTTGTGTGTCATGAGTACAATGGCCGTTTGAGAATCAATGGTATTCACATCCAAAGACTCTGCTGTTGTACTAGTAAAAGAATTTGCACCCGGGAAATTTTCTAAAGTTTTATATTCATTTACTCCTGCTATAATATCAACTTCCCAGCCAGTTAGTGTGGCATATTGACAAAGCTTAACTGCATCATGTTCTGCACCAATAATTAGCATTTTAAAACTTGGAAGCATATTTTGTCTAAAAACAGAAAGCTTATTATTCTCGTATTCAATAGTTGGATTTGAAATAGAAAATAGTGTGTCATTTATTTTAACATAAGAACCCAAACCTTTAGATACTCCTTCACTTTTTTCAAAAAAAGAAATAATTTGAAATGGTATTCTCTTCTTTAAACAGCTAAAAAAAGCATGACTAAATTCCTCTTGCGGATCAAACAACTCCAATAAAATGTATAGAACTCCTTCACAACCTAACCTGTAACGGCCATCATAAGTCATAATTTTAGATACACCTGTTTTAAAAACTGATTGCGATTGTAACAATACTTCTTTTTCCACACAGCCACCGCTAACAGCACCAACCATATCACCATTTTCCAAGACCAACATTCTGACGCCTGGTCTACGATATGACGAACCATCTAAAGCCACTACAGAAGCTAAAACCGATGTAATACCATAGGTTTTAGCCAACAAAGCCCGTTCAACTATGTTTTTAAATTCGTGAGTCATAAACAGTCCTCTACCCAACAACTTTTTCTAATGCCATATTATTGGCAAAAGGTTGCTTATACACTCGCTGTCCAGTAGCTTGGTATATGGCATTTGCCAAAGCACCCACAGCTGGTGGTAGACCAGGTTCCCCTAAACCAGTTGGATCAACATTACTATCCACAAAGAATACTTCAATATCATCAGGTGCTTGTGAAAGCCTAATTAATTGATACCTATCGAAGTTTGTTTCATTAGGAGCTCCACTGTCAAAAGTTAGTTGACTATACATGGCGTGACCTATACCGTCAATAACGCCACCTTGAATCATATTGATTGCCGCATCTGGATTTATTACAATGCCACAATCGACAGCACACCATACTTTCTTAACTTTTGCCTTTCCATTTTCTAAAACTACATCTACTACTTCGGCAACGTAGGAATCATGACAAAAATAAGCGGCTACACCGCGATGAATACCAGCTATCGATTGTCCCCAATTAGATTTTTCTTTAACTAATTTTAATACACCTGCATAACGCTCAGCGTCATAGTCATTATTTTCACCTACAGGACTATTAATCGCACGATCAAATAATTCCAAACGAAAATCTATAGGGTCTTTTCCTGCCAATTCTGCAATCTCATCTAAAAAAGCCTGCTCTGCTCCAGCAGTAAAATGTGATCTAGGTGCACGCCAAGCACCTGTGGTGACATTAGTTACAACATCTATTTTCTCAGCTAGGTAATTATCTATAGTACCAGCAGGAAAACGATTTGGAAAAACAGGGCCCTCAGGTAAACCAGCTCCTTTAGCACTAAAAGCAATCAAATTGTTATTTTCATCTAAACCTGCTTTATAAATCGATTGATAAGCGGGTTTATATGTACCTTGCGTCATATCATCCTCTCTAGTATAAATGAGTTTGATAGGTGTTCCTGCTTTTTTTGAGATGACCGCAGCTTCAACTCCAAAATGCGTATAAAGCCTTCTACCAAAGCCCCCTCCCATGCGGGTCATGTTTACGGAAATATTCTCAACAGGTAAATTTAATAATTTGGAGACCGCATCTTCGAGTGCCTTAGGTGTTTGTGTTGGACCGATTAATTCTGCATCATTCTCGGTAACATGAGCGAAAAAATTCATGGGTTCCAATGTATTGTGTGGTAAAAAAGGTGATGAATAGGTACGCTCAATCACTTTGGTAGCCTTATTAAAAGCAGTTTCAGGATCTCCATCTTTTCGGCTTTCATTAACTTCACCTGAAACCAGTGCATTTTCTAGATATTTTGCATGCAAATCTGAATTTTCAAATTCTGAAATTACTTCCCAATTAGCTTTTATCGCTTCTTTAGCTTTTATGAGTTGCCAAGTTGATTTACCTACTATAGCTATTAGCTGGAAAAAACTTTTTTCATCACACCAAGCTTTATCTTTAATTTCTGTGTCGATAACAAATGCATCTACGATTCCAGGCATTGATTTAATGTGATCTTCATTAAAGTCTTTTAGTTTCATTCCAAAGGCTGGAGGATGCTGTATCATGGCTAATTGCATACCTTCTCTTTTAAAATCTAAACCAAATAAAGGCTTCCCTTTTACTATTTTCTCTCCATCAACATTTTTCTTACTATTACCTATTAGTTTAAAATCATTACTGTCTTTGAGTTCTATTTCTTCTGGAATCTCAATACCCACTGCCTTTGAAGCTATTTCACCATAGCTAATTACACGTTCTCCATTTTTTTCTTTAATAATGCCTTTGTCAACTTTTAAATCAGAAATCACCAGCCCCCATTCTTTGGCAGCAGCTTCAAGTAGCATTCGCCTGCCTGTGGCTCCGGCCATTCTTAAAGCATTCCAACTTAATTTAATAGATAAACTTCCTCCTGCAAATTGAGGGTTTTTAAACGCATCTTCATCTAAAGCACCTTGTTCAACAACAACATTATCCCAATCAACATCCAATTCTTCGGCTACAATCATTGGCATTGAAGTTCTTACATTCTGGCCAATTTCTGGATTGGGAGAATATATTGTTACCATACCTGTATCTCCAATTTTTATATAACCGTTTATTTCAAACCATTCATTGGGAATGGCCACTTTATTCTTTATTTTTTTGTCGGAAGTACATCCAGTAAACCAGCTAAACCCTATTAGCATGCCACCACCTGCTGCTGCAGAAACCTTTAAAAATGAACGACGGTTATAATGTGTTCTTATCTTTGTCATAATGTACTAATTTAAAGTTTGGAAGCGGTTTTAATAGCTTGTTTTATTCTTACATAAGTGCCACACCTACAAATATTACCACTCATTGCAGCATCAATCTCTTTATCAGAAGGATTTGGACTATTCTTCAATAAGGCGACAGCACTCATAATTTGTCCAGTTTGACAATAACCACATTGGTAAACGTCATGCTCTAACCACGCTTGTTGTACCGGGTGGTAACCTTCTTCTGAAAGCCCTTCAATGGTTGTAATGTCCATTCCTTCAGCTTGAGAAACCTGCAGCAAGCAACTACGAATGGCGTTACCGTTTACATGAATGGTACAAGAACCACACTGTCCAATGCCACAACCATATTTGGTTCCTAACAAATCCAAATGATCTCTCAAAACCCATAAAAGAGGGGTGTCACTATCTGCTTCGACAGTGTAAGTGTTGTTGTTTATTTTTAAAGTAAATACTGGCATAGTAAACAGAATTAATATTAGCACTTCAAGATACAAAAAAATATACCGCAATATGTTACGATATTGGTTTTAACATGGTTTTTATAAATTCTAATGTCCGTTTTTCGTTATAATATACATTACCCTTATCTATAAACCCGACATGCCCTCCATATCTAGGCATTTCTAAATATAAATTGATGTTGTTTTTAGCTTCTCGTACAGGATAGCATTCTGGAGATAAAAATGAATCGTTTAAGGCATTAATAATAAGCGTTGGAATATTAATATTAGGAAGAAACTGTAAACTACTACATTTTTCATAATAATCCAAAGCTCCTTTAAATCCATGTGCTTTTGAAGTATAGACCTCATCAAAATCCCTTAAAGTTTTTATATTGAGTAATGTTTTTAACGACAATTCCTTGGGAAATCGTTTTTGTTTTTCTTTTAACCGAGTTAACAAGTCCCTTAAAAATCGATCGTGGAACAGTTTGTTCTTAAATTTATGGAGCATCTTACAGGAACCATATAAATCACATGGTGCAGAGATAGCTAGAGCTGCTTTTACTTCAGGAGGAACTACATTCCCTTCTCCCAAATATTTTAATATCAAATTGGCGCCTAAGCTGATTCCTTTTAGGTAGATTTCATCATATTGTTTTGTTTTTATGGCAAATAAAACAACTGCTATCAAATCTTCTGTTGAGCCAGAATGGTAACTATAATACTTTAAATTTTGTTCTCCACTACACCCTCGAAAATTGACACAAACTGCATCGATACCATTTTCATTAAAAAGTTTGGCTGGTCCAGTTACATAAGGACGTTGCCCGTGCCCCTCCAAACCATGTAATAAAATAATAAGCTTCTTGCTAGTTACTTTAGAATAACTCCAATCTAAATCCAGAAAATCGCCATCACTTAATATAATTCTTTCCCGCTCCTGTTCTAAGGAAACATGTCGAAAGAGTCCTGAATAAACAGTAGAAACAAATCCGTTTTTAAAATAAAATGGAGGTATGTAGGTAGTTTCTAATACAGGCATAATTTAGTTTATGGTTAGCAGTTTTCACTAAGTAGGATGAAAATCAAACGTGAAGTGAAGTGAATTTAAAATCCGTTCCATTAAACAACCCTTTGTCACTTAACTTTAACGATGGAATAACCAATAAGCCCATAAACGATAAAGTCATATAGGGTGCTTTCAAGTTGGACCCTAAACACTTTGCCATCTTATCTAATTTAGCATATTCCCTTCCAACGGTTTCACCATCTTTATCACTCATAATCCCAGCAACCGGAAGCGGCATGATGTGCTCTTGGGTATTTGATATCGCACAAATGCCACCCTTGTTTTCAATGATTAAATTAACCGCTTTACAAATGGCTTCATCTGAAACACCAACCGCAATAATATTATGGGAATCATGCGCCACCGAAGATGCTATGGCTCCTTCCCGTAAGCCAAAACCTTTAATGAAAGCCATGTTCGGATTCATGTTGCTATATCGGTTAACTACTGTCATTTTTAAAACATCGCCTTCAATATTTGATATGAGATTACCGTTACTAAGTTTTGCTTCTCCAACCGTTTCGTTAGTAACCAATTGACCATCCAAAGCCTCAATAACCCGTATTTTAGTTTCTGAAGATACTACTTTAAAATCTGAAACACCTTTTTTACTACAGTTGAAATTATTTAGATTTTCAAATCTTACTCTTGGTATTAAAGAGTTAGTATTAGTATACACTAACTGACCATCAATATAGGTTTGTAAGGTTTTGAAGGTTATTAAATCCTCTACCACTATACAATTAGCTACATCTCCTTTTTTTAGTAAACCCAAATCCAAATTATAATGCTTTACAGGATTTACACATGCCACCTGCAATACTTTGAATACATCAAAACCTTTAGCTACAGCTCGTTTGCAAAGCTGGTTAATGTGCCCAACCATTAGATCGTCTGGATGTTTGTCGTCACTACAAAACATCATATTTTTATAGTGTTCGGGCAACAAATCGATTAATGCATCAAAGTTTTTCGCAGCACTACCCTCCCTAATTAAAATCTTCATCCCTTTTTGGAGTTTTTCCAATGCCTCTTGATAAGTAAAACATTCATGGTCGGTTGAAATCCCTGCGTTGATATATTTTGAAAGGGCTTCTCCTCTAACACCTGGAGCATGACCATCTATTGGCTTACCATAATGCTTAGCCCAAGCAATCTTTTTTAAAACCTCCTCATCATCAAACAAGACCCCTGGGAAGTTCATCATTTCCGCTAGATATTTAATATTAGGGTTTTCTAAAAGTTTTTTTATTGCCACAGAATCAATAACCGCACCTGCCGATTCAAAAGTTGTTGCAGGAACACAAGACGGTGCTCCAAAATTAAATTTAAAAGGGACATTTTTTCCATTTTCAATCATAAACTCAACGCCTTTTATACCCAAAACGTTGGCTATTTCATGTGGATCGGAAACCGTGGCCACTGTACCATGCCTTACAGCAATTCGAGAAAATTCACTAGGCACTAACATGGAACTTTCTATATGAATGTGGGCATCAACAAAACCGGGTAAGATATAATGTGCTACATCATTATCTTTTTCTTCAATACCTTCAATCTTGCCAGCTTTAATGTTGATTTCTCCTTTAAATATACGTCGGTTGGGTATATCGACAATATTGCCTTGTAGTTTCATACCTCTCTGTCCTTTGGACATTTCTCCAAATGAGAAATTATCTTAATGTTATTTTAAAAATTTTACTTGTATTTTTATTGACTCTAAATCGATTGTCCGCTCGTCTACCAACCACCCATACTATAGAATCTCCTGAACATAACAGCCAAGTGTCTTCCTTATCCAAAAGTGATAGTTTTTCATCTTTAAAGTATTTGCTCAACTTTTTTTTTCCAGTCATACCTAACGGATAAAAATAATCCCCTTCCTGCTTTTTTCTAATTATTAACGGAAACTTAAGTAGTTCTGCATCAACATAAATCGTGTTTAAATCCTCCTTTAAAATTTCTTTAACAACATTAAACGACAACATTCCTATAGGAGTGTGAATCTCATTATCATATTCTGGAATAGTAATACTTTTTTGTTGGTTTTGGACATTGATTTCCGTTAACAACAAATACTCACGATCTTTAATAAGCCTATGCGTATTGGAAAACAATTGCTTTCCTGGTTGTGCATCCAGCAAATTCAAAACATCGTTCCATTCGGTAAACCCATAATCCTTAAAGACTTGGTACAAATAAGCCCCAGGAGCGTTTTGTTTTTTAAATGCTGCTATACGAAACCAAATTTCGTTTTCGGTAATGCGTTCGATTGCCTTAGTCAAAAAGTCATCTATACTATTAGAAACAATAATTGACACATCGGTTAAATTATTCAAAGTTGTTGAAAAACTTTGCAGTAAACTTGGGTTAATTTCCTTTAACACGGGAACCACCTGGTGCCTTAGTTTGTTTCGTAAATACTTAGCTGATTGGTTACTGCTATCATTTTTCCATTCTAAAGTATTCGTAATGGCATAATTTTCTATATCAGTACTTGAAAACATCAACAAGGGCCTCACAAACTTGCCGTTAACTTTTGGGATGCCCATTAAACCTTCTATGCCTGTGCCACGTGTAAAATTAATTAAAAATGTCTCTAAATTGTCATCGGCATGATGAGCTGTTAAAATATAATCGAAATTAAGTTGCTCGGCAAGTTCACTAAACCAATGGTAACGCAACTCTCTAGCTGCCATTTGTATGGAGCATTTATGTGTTTTCGCATAAGCTTTGGTATCGAAACTTTCTACAAATACTTCTAAGTATAAATCTTCAGCCAAATCCAACACAAAAGTCTCATCAGAATCACTTTCATCTCCCCTTAAATTAAAGTTACAATGAGCTAACGCTATGTTTAACTTCAACTTATGGCACAAATGTGTCAATACTACACTATCCAAGCCACCCGAAATAGCAACTAGGAGTTTGCCTTCTCTTAAAAATGGCAAATGAGAATCTATATGATTTTTAAAAAGCTCGAACATGTGTTCAAATATACAATATTGCCAATTTATAATTCATTATTAATATTCTTAGTTTAATGACAAATGTCATATGACGGTTCAAGCTATTTTGTAACTTTAGATTATAATTTTAATACCTTTTGTTATGTGCTCAATAAAAAAATTAACCGATAAAAACTTTCAAAAAACTTTTAATAGGAAAGTAGTTGCAATAACGCAGCATTTAAGAGCCTATGTAAATCACAGGATATACATTGCCGAATCAACCGGTATTATTCCCAAGAACATGTATAATTCAACTGATTTAATTGACGAGGCCATAGTAAAATTTTATGAGCAAGGTTATGACATTGACTCAGAACCGCTTGCAATTAAACTGAAGCTTTTTAAGATTGTAGATACCGATTTAGATACGCTTTTCAAAAAAGAAGCATTTCACAAAAGCACATTTAGCACGGACGCCATTTTACATGAAGAATTGGATGGATTGGAAGAACGATATACTGTAGACGAAGATTTTGATTTTATAATGAATGAAGACTTAAACGATATTTCTTATAAACAACAACAAAAACACAAACACATTTTTGTTTATGATGACAATGACACATCCATTGCAAATGCCTTTGAAATTGAAAATATTGAGCACTTACAACAAAAAAATATGCTAGGGAAATTTTATGCTTCTTCTCCTATTTCTATATCTGATATTGTAGACCTGTTTGTATTTGGTAAATTAGATTATGAAGATATTGCTAAAATAAAGAACATAGGCCCTAAACGTGTAGAATACATTTTAACTTTAGCTATAGAATCAATAAAAAGTAAATTGGACTAAGAGATTATTCAAGAATTTAATTTTCCAGAACCGTACGCAAGGCTTTGGCCTTAACCAAGCATTCCTCGTATTCCTTTAAGGGCATACTCTTTGCTGTAATGGCGCCACCAACAGAATAAGATACATATTTTTTGGAGGCATTATATAAAATACTTCTTATAACGACACTAAAATCAAAGTCACCTTTTGGCGTTAAATAACCTATAGCACCGGAATATACACCTCGTTTGGTTTCCTCTAAGGCCTCAATAATTTGCATAGCAGAAATTTTAGGCGCTCCTGTCATGCTGCCCATAGGAAAGGTGCTTTTAATAATATCAACAGGGGATGTATTAGGGTCAACTTTTGCAGTAATAGTTGATATCATTTGGTGTACTTGGTTAAAGGTGTAAACTTTACAGAGCTCTTCAACTTTAACACTGCCTTTTATGGCCGTTTTGGATAAATCGTTACGCACCAAATCCACAATCATAATATTTTCACTTCGTTCTTTTGTATCGTTTGCCAATGCTGTTTTAAATAAAGCGTCCTCATGGGAATTACTAGATCGTTTTGATGTTCCCTTGATGGGTTGTGAAATAACTTGAAGCCCTCTTTTTTGCATATAACGTTCTGGTGAAGCACTCAGCACATATTTATCACTTATCTTTACAAAAGAAGCAAATGGCGGTTTAGAAATACTATTTAGTCGCTCGTAAGTTTCCAAGGGATGTATTGCAGTATTTTCAGCATAAAACTCTTGACAAAAATTAGCTTCATAAATATCGCCTCTATGGATGTGCGATAATATTTCATTGACTTTTTCAAAATACTCATCCCTATGAATGCGAAGCTTAATTTTGATATCATTCTTTTTATGTTTTGCTGTTGTGTTAATTTGTTTAATCTCATTTAAGTCTTGGACGATATCAGCTTCAATATATTTTAAATATTGAAGTTCAACAGTATTTCCTTTAATTAAAAATAATTTTTTAGGCTGAAAAAAATACAGATCGGGGAAATGCAAACCATCAAAATTAGAAGAAGATAAATGTTCAACGGTATTCTTTAAATCGTAAGTAAGATACCCAAAAATCCAATCACTAGTATGGGTTTTATAGACTTTTAACTTTTCAAATGCTTCAAGGTAATCGGTTTTTATACTTGTAAATGCATCTACTGCCAAAACAGCATCGAAGTTGGCATATTCTTGAGCATAGCTATTGGAATCCAACCAAACAATATCATCAAATTGCTGTGCCCATTTCAATAACTGATTTTTAAACCTTTCAGGATGTTCTATATTATAAGTTTGTGATGTTCTCAACAAATAGTAAAATTAGATGGTAAAGTTAAACAGATTCCTTAAAAAGTAAGAGTTTTGTATGTACTTTAAAACAAATTGGAATGCATACGCTAAAAAATCGTAAATTAGAAATTACCATCAACCAAATTGGTGCTGAACTTTGTAAAATCACATCGGTAAAATATAAAACCGAATTTATGTGGAACGGCAACCCCAATATTTGGGTGGGTTATTCACCTGTATTGTTTCCAATAATTGGAGCATTAAAGAATGGATCATATAATTTTGAAGGAAATAATTACAAACTTTCAAAAGCATGGTTTTGTAAGGCACAATAACAAAATAGAACTAAACAATAAAACCAGCAACAGTCTAGTTTTTAAATTGGTTTATAACGAGGAGTTATTAAAAATATATCCCTTTAAATTTGAATTTTATATTAGTTACCTGCTCATTAACAATAGAATTAAAGTAACCCACATCATAAAAAATGCAGACAATAAACCGATGTACTTTTCAGTGGGCGGACACCCTGCATTTAAATGTCCTGTTTTTAAGGATGAATCTTATGAGGACTATTCTCTAATGTTTGAACACAAGGAAACTCTCAAAACATATTTAATTAACTTGAAAAACGGACTGATGACTAATACAACCAAAACTGTGCTTAACCATTCGAACCGAATAGCGTTAACACACGGCCTGTTTAGCAAAGCTGCTTTGGTATTTAAGAATTTAAAGTCCAAAAGGGTCACCTTAAAAAGTAAGCATCATGGTAACATCCTAACAGTAAGTTTTCATGATTTTCCCTATTTGGGCATTTGGGCAAAACCAGAAGGCGATTATGTTTGTATTGAACCTTGGTTGGGTATAGCAGATAGCGAAACTACCAATCAGGATTTTAAGACTAAAGAAGGCATCATATCCTTAGCTCCCAATACATCGTTTGAAGCCAGTTATACCATAGAAATTAGCGATTCACTTTTGGTCTAATAAATTAATAGTAGCTTTGCGGCTTAAATTACTGTTGTGACTTTTTCAAATTTCAACTTAAAAACACCGCTTTTAAATGCCCTTGACGATTTAGGGTTTACAACTCCTACACCAATACAGGAACAGGCATTTAATGTGGTTTCATCTGGCAAGGATGTGGTGGGCATCGCTCAAACAGGTACTGGAAAAACCTTTGCCTATATGCTTCCTATCCTGAAAAACTTATCCTTTTCTACACAGGACAATCCCAGGATACTTATTTTAGTACCTACTCGTGAATTGGTGATACAAGTTGTTGAAGAAATTGAAAAACTTTCAAAATATATTAACAACCGTGTGTTGGGAGTGTATGGAGGCACTAACATTAACACTCAAAAACAAGCTATTTCAGAAGGTTTGGATATTTTAGTGGCCACACCTGGACGTTTGTACGATTTAGCATTAAGCAGGGTACTTCAGCTAAAGTCCATTCAAAAACTTGTGATTGATGAAGTAGATGTTATGTTAGATCTGGGATTTAGGCACCAACTCATCAATATTTTTGACATCCTTCCTGAACGCAGACAAAATATCATGTTTTCTGCCACCATGACAGAGGATGTTGATACCTTGTTAAACGATTTCTTTAAAGCCCCTAAACGTATTTCCATTGCTGTTTCTGGTACACCTTTAGAAAACATTGAGCAAATAAGCTATAAAGTACTTAATTTTAACACCAAGGTCAATCTATTAACCCATTTATTATATGACTCTAAAATCTTCAATAAGGTGTTGGTTTTTGTTGCCCACAAGCGCATGGCAGATCGTTTGTTTGAAAGGTTAGAAGAAACATTCCATAACGAACTCTGTGTGATCCATTCCAATAAAACCCAAAATTATAGATTGAGGAGCATTGAAAATTTTAAAGATGACAAACACCGGATTCTAGTATCAACCGATGTGATGGCCCGTGGATTGGATATTGACAATGTATCTCACGTTATCAATTTTGACACACCAGAATATCCTGAAAACTACATGCATCGCATAGGTAGAACAGGACGTGCCGAACGTAAAGGTACAGCTATTGTCTTTTCAACTGAAAAAGAACAAGAAGCCTTAAATCGTATTGAAAGTCTTATGCAAAAGAAAATTCCAATATTGGATGTTCCTGCATTGGTAGAAATTTCAAACGAATTGATTGATGAAGAACGTCAACAAATAAAAGAACACTATAATCCATTGAAGCAAGGCGTTGAAGATGCTCCGGGGCCGGCATTCCATGAAAAGAAAGAAAAAAATAAAAAGGTTAATCTGGGAGGCTCATACCGAAAGGAAATAGCCAAAAAGTATAAAAAACCAAAAACAAGGGGTGATAAAAACTTCAATAGAAGAAACAAAAGAAAATAGATTGCTTTATTAAGAGAGTAATACGCTGTTTTTTAATAGCAATAGATTCATGGTGTTTAGAGATAGTTGATTCTTACAAAATAATTATTTAACCAATAAACTAAATATCTTAATTAATTGCCTTGTTGCCGACTTGACTAGAAAGAACTACATTTGTCTCAAATAATTTTTACTATAGAATGAAGAATTTAGCATTAACAGCCTCACATGAAGCTTTAGGGGCAAAAATGGTGCCTTTTGCAGGATTTAATATGCCTGTGCAATACGAAGGCGTAAATATAGAACACGAAACCGTACGTAAATCAGTTGGTGTTTTTGATGTTTCACACATGGGTGAATTTTTAATTGAAGGCGAACAAGCTTTAGAGCTTATCCAAAAAGTATCAAGTAATGATGCATCAAAGCTTAGCATAGGAAAAGCACAATACAGTTGTTTGCCCAATGAAACTGGTGGTATTGTGGACGACTTAATTATTTACAGGATTAAAGAACATACATATTTATTGGTTGTTAATGCAAGTAACATTGAAAAGGACTGGAACTGGATCCAATCAAAAAATGATATTGGTGCTAAAATGCGCAATATAAGTGATGATTATTCCCTGCTTGCCATTCAAGGTCCAAAGGCTATTGAAGCAATGCAAAGCTTAACGGATGAGGATTTATCTTCCATAAAGTTCTATAATTTTGTTGTAGGTAATTTTGCAGGAATAGAACACGTTATTATTTCAGCAACAGGATATACCGGAAGTGGTGGCTTTGAAATCTATTGCAAGAATAGTGAAGTAAAACAAATTTGGGATAAAGTGTTTGAAGCTGGAGCCAATTATAACATAAAACCTATTGGTTTGGCTGCTAGGGATACCCTACGTTTGGAAATGGGATATTGTCTTTACGGAAATGATATAGACGACACCACCTCGCCTATTGAGGCGGGATTGGGATGGATTACAAAATTCACAAAAGATTTCACAAATTCTCAAGCCCTAAAAGTTGAAAAGGAACAGGGTCCAAAACGTAATCTCATTGCATTTGAATTGGATGAACGTGGTATTCCTCGTCAAGGCTATGATATTGTTGACGACAAAGGCAACGTAATTGGTAATGTAACCTCTGGTACGATGTCGCCATCATTGGGTAAGGGTATCGGCTTAGGCTATGTGCCAAGGGCATGCTCTGCAGTAGGTTCTAAAATAAATATACAAATACGCAAAAATGCTGTTTCTGCAACGGTTGTAAAGCTTCCGTTTTATAAAGATTTTTAATGTGTAAGGTTAGAGGTTTAAAGTACAATATGGATTTTAAACAAATACCTTATAGATTTAGATTAACGACTAAAATTGATGAAGCGGAAGGCAGAGGAAAGTAAACAAAGAATTTTAATTTTAGGAGCCAGTGGTTTTTTAGGCAATGCCATTTATAAGGAACTCTGCTCCTATTTTAAAACATTTGGGACCTACTGTACTTCTAATAAAGTCTACGAGAAAAATCATCATTTTTTTCAGTACGATTTTGAATTGGATGATATATATGAAATCCTAGATATTGTAAAACCATCCATAATTATTTCTGCATTAAGAGGGAATTTTTCTAAACAGGTTTTACTCCATCAATATTTAGGAGAATATATATCTAATAAAAAAGTAAAACTCATATTTTTATCGTCTGCCAATGTTTTTGACGCCTATAGCAAATATCCGAGTTATGAAAATGACAAAACCTATAGCAATAGCATTTATGGACATTTTAAGATTAAAATTGAGAATATGCTCTTCCGTTTGCCTAAAACCCAAACAGCTATTATAAGGTTACCCATGGTATTTGGAAACCAATCCCCTAGACTAATGGAGATCCTGCAGCTTATAAAAAATAAAGAACCTGTTGAAGTATTTCCAAATCTAATCATGAATGTAACCTCAGACGACAAATTTACTCAACAAATTCATTATATAATCAATCGAAACAAGTCTGGTGTTTTTCATTTGGGCAGTACAGATTTGGTACACCATGATGAATTCATAAAAGAAATTATTACTGTCTTACAATTAGAGAATAAGGTGATTTATAAACGTGTTTATACTACTAATAACGATAGATACTTAGCCGTTTTGCCTAAGTTCAATAAACTTCCTAAACATTTACAACTCTATAGCCAAGATGTTTTAAAAACGTTGCATTTAGTTTAAAAATTGGTTACATTGGCTTAAACTGCTATTTTAAAATATAACAAAATGGATAAACTTTCAGAACAAGATATCGAAAAAAGATTACTACACTTTCCAGATTGGGATTACTATGATAATGCCATTCATGCCGAATTTGAATTCGAAAACTTTAAAGATTGCTTTAGTGCTATGAGCCGTATTGCTTTTGAATGCGAAGCCTTAAACCATCACCCTAATTGGAGTAACATATATAATGTACTTACCATATCATTATCCACCCATGATGCCCATGGTGTTACCGATAAGGATTTTAAACTGGCCGAAGCTATTGAAATGATTGTTGAACCTGAAGAGTAATTTATTTTTTCCTTAAATAAATCATTATTATTTTCGCTTCATAAAAAAACAAATATATAGCACATTATGGGAAGAGCTTTTGAATTTAGAAAAGCAAGGAAAATGAAACGCTGGTCAGCCATGAGCAAGGCTTTCACGCGTATAGGTAAAGATATTGTAATGGCCGTTAAGGAAGGTGGACCAGATCCGGATAGTAATTCCAGATTACGGGCAGTCATTCAAAATGCCAAGTCGGTTAACATGCCCAAAGATAATATTGAACGTGCTATAAAGCGTGCTTCAGATAAAAGTCAAGGTGACTATAAAGAAGTTCTTTTTGAAGGCTATGCTCCTCATGGTATTGCCATTTTGGTGGAAACCGCTACCGACAACAATACAAGAACTGTTGCCAATGTACGGAGTTATTTTAATAAGTGTGACGGTAGTTTAGGTACTTCAGGCTCTGTTGTATTCATGTTTGATCATACCTGTAATTTTAGGGTCAATGTTGAAGGTTTGGATCCTGAAGAATTGGAATTAGAATTTATAGATTATGGAGCTGAAGAAGTTTTTGTGGACGATGATGGTATTTTAATTTATGCTCCATTTGAAAGTTTTGGCGCTATTCAAGCAGAGTTAGAAAACAGAGGTATTGAAATACTATCTTCAGGATTTGAAAGAATTCCTCAAGTCACAAAACCATTGAGTCCTGAGCAAGCTGCCGATGTAGAAAAACTATTGGAAAAACTGGAAGAGGATGATGATGTTCAAAATGTTTATCATACAATGGAGGAAAGTCAGGAAGACTAATGTCTAATTAGATGTCTAAAATAATTAATTGGGGTATTATTGGTTGTGGTAATGTTACCGAGGTTAAAAGTGGTCCTGCCTATAAAAACACAAAAGGCTTTAACCTGAAAGCCGTAATGAGGCGTGATCAAATAAAAGTAATGGATTATGCACAAAGGCATAGTGTTGAAAAATACTATACAAATGCTGATACTTTAATAAATGATCCAGATATAGATGCGGTTTATATTGCAACCCCACCTGATACCCATAAGTATTATGCCATGAAGGTAGCCAAAGCAGGTAAACCTTGTTGTATAGAAAAGCCTATCACCCCGACCTATCAGGAAGCTTTAAATATTAATGATGCTTTTAGTAATAAGAATATTCCACTTTTTGTAGCATATTACAGACGTTCATTACCCAGATTCAATAAGGTAAAACAATGGATAGATAATAATTATATTGGTGATATAAGACATATTAGTTATAATCTTATAAGACCTGCAAACAAAGTAGATCTTTCTAAAATTTATAATTGGAGAACCGATTCCAAAATTGCTCCCGGAGGCTATTTTGATGATCTAGCATCACATGCCATCGATTTGTTTACTTTTCTTTTAGGTAATATAAAAACTGTTAGCGGGATTAGCACTAACCAACAAGGCCTCTATAGTGCCAAAGATGCAATAACAAGCAACTGGCTACATGAAAATAATATTACAGGATCTGGAACTTGGAATTTTGGAAGTTATAGTTATACAGATAACGCTATTATTTACGGCAATAAAGGAACCATATCCTTTTCCGTTTTTCAAGATAGAAATATTGAACTCCTTTCTGAAACAAAAAAGGAATCCTGCTTCATTGAAAACCCAAAACATATACAAATGCATCATGTTGAAAACATGAGAGACTATTTGATGGGAAATGCTAAATCACACCCTTCTACTGGACAAACAGCCCTTCATACTAGTTGGGTTATGAGTGAAATTTTAAATTGATGTGTTAACACTAAAACATTAAATAATTTACATACTTTTCAATTTCTTTTTAACAAAATTATAAGACTATTGCCAGCCTTTATTTTTAAATTAGCCAACAATTTAAAAATAAATAATCGATAGGATTAACATTATCCTTTTAAAGTCTATTACATCATGATGTTTAACTTATTAAATACTCTTAAACGGGTATCCTTGGCTATACTATTGGTATGTCTTGTATTTCCCAATAATGTTGAAGCCCAAAAGAAAAAAAGAAAAAAAGACAAGATTGAAGCTACTGCTCCTAATCTAGAAAAGAAATCAAAACAAAAAACAATTGAAGAGTTAACAAAATCCTCAAAGGAAATTGAAGGCTTATTTAAAATCTACCAAGATACCATAACTGGAGATTTACAGATGGTTATTACAGAAGATCAAATTGGTAAAGAATATATCTATTTTAGCCAAGTGGCAGATGGCTTTATGGATGCAGGAAGAATAAATAGAGGTTTATATAGAGGGTCAAAAGTTTTTAAAATAGAAAAATACTTTGATAAAATAGAATTTGTTACTCAAAACACTTCATTTTATTACGACTCCAACAATCCAATTTCAAAAGCTGAAAATGCTAATATTAGCCATGGTAATATGGCCAGTGTAAAAGTTGAAGCTCATGATACTAATAATGGGTTGTATCTTATCAAAGCTAATGACTTATTTTTAAAGGAAACTTTTTCGAGAATAAAACCGCCTTCAAGGCCTGGAGCTTCCCCAATGTCTTTTAAAATAGGTAATCTGGATAAGGATAAAACAAAAATAAATAGTATAAATAACTATCCTGAAAACACAAATTTAAAAGTTGAATATGTGTACTCCAACCCTTCAACTTTAAGTAGCGGATCTAATGCTTTGGCAGATAGCAGAAATGTTAGTATTAAAGTTTTTCATAGTTTAATTGCCATGCCTGAAAACGATTATGAACCAAGATATGAAGACCCAAGGGTTGGTTATTTTACCACTCAGGTAGATGACCAGACATCAACATCTTCTACTCCTTACAAAGATTTGGTTCACAGATGGCACTTAAAAAAGAAAGACCCCAATGCAGCTATTTCAGAACCTGTAGAACCCATTACCTATTGGATGGAGAACACCACCCCTCATGAGTGGAGGGAAACTATAAAGCAAAGTGTTTTAGAATGGAATAAAGCTTTTGAAAAAGCAGGTTTTAAAAATGCCATTGTAGTGAAACAACAACCTGATGATGCCGATTGGGATGCTGGTGATATTCGTTATAATGTACTACGTTGGACTTCTTCTCCACAACCTCCTTTTGGTGGCTACGGTCCAAGTTTTGTAAACCCCAGAACTGGTCAGATTTTAGGTGCAGATATAATGTTAGAGTATGTTATGTTCTCCAAAAGAGCTTTATATGATAAAATCTATGAAGGTTCTGCTCAAGCTCATGAATTTGATAATGATCACTTGCATTGTTCTTTTGGAGAGGTTTTACATGAAGACACTATGTTTGCCAAGGCAGTGGCTTCTGCTTTTGGTGCTACTGAATTAGAGCTTAAACAACTTCAAAAAGAAGTGCTAACAGCTTTGTTGATGCATGAAGTAGGTCATACTCTTGGACTAAATCATAATATGAAGGCCAGTCAGTTGTTCTCTCCTGAGCAGTTAGCTGATGCTGAATTTATTAAAGGAAAATGTTTAACAGGCTCGGTTATGGATTATGCTACTTTAAATGTTACCAGAGACCGTAGCAAACAGGGACACTATAGCGATATGTCTGTTGGACCATACGATGTTTGGGCCATCCAATTTGGATACACGCCTTTTAAATCTGAAAGTGAAAAAGAAGCTTTACTTAATAGATCTACTGAACCAGAGTTAATTTTTGGAAATGATGCTGATGATATGCGTGCTCCTGGAAAAGCTATAGACCCACGAGTAAATGTTTGGGACCAATCTAATGATGCTATTCAGTATTCAGTAGATAGAATTGAATTAGCCAATGATTTAATGAAAACAGCTAAGGAAAGATTTACGAACGAAGGAAAATCTTATCAAGAATTAAGAGATGTTTTTGGTTATTTAAATGGACAAAAATCTAGTGCCCTTGGTATTATTTCAAGATATATTGGTGGCGTTTATGTAGATAGAGCAATGGCTGGACAAGAAGGAGGCACTCAACCTTACACCCCTGTTAGTTTAGAGGACCAAAAGAGAGCTATAAAAGCTCTAAAAGACTATGCTTTTGCTCCAAATGCTTTTGATGCTCCTAACGATATATATAATTATTTGGCCAAGCAAAGACGTGGGTTTGATCTTGGTAAAGAGCCTGAAGATCCAAAAATTCATGAACAAATACTTAATGCCCAAAAAAGTGTTTTAAATCATTTACTACACCCTAATACCCTTCAGCGCATTACTGATTCTGAACTATACGGAAATAAATATACATTATCTCAGTTTATGAGTGATTTAAATACTGCTATTTTCAATGACGACATATATGGTAGTGTAAATACGTTTAGACAAAATTTACAACTTGAATATACGAACAGATTAATTAGTATGTTAACTGGAAATCAAAAAGACAGATATAGCTATAACTCTAAATCTATGGCATTGTACAATTTAGGTAAAATACGTACTATGGCAGCACCTTCAGGAAATATGTCATCTAGAGCGCATAAGCAACATTTGAGGACTTTAATTGATAATGCGTTAAAGGAAGTAAAATAGTTTCACTCCTTAGGCTTTAAAGTTAAACTATGGGTATTAAACAAAAAGTGGCTGAACATTAAAAATTCAGCCACTTATTTTTTTAAATAGTATATGTTTCTTTTTAGGGACAAAAACTGTTTACTTTATGTTTCATATACTATATATAACTGTCAATTTTTATGCCAATCTCACAATATTTTTAGGAATTTTTAGGATTTTTTCCTTTTACCCCTCTAAAGAAATTATGCATAAATTTAAAATCTGCTTCCATATTTTCTGTTGGATAAAATGGTTCTGAAATTTTATTCTGTTTGTTTTCAAAATCGAGTGTAAACATAATGATTGGAACCTGGGCAATTTTAGCGATGTAATAAAAACCTGTACGCCATTTATTTACTTTTTTTCTGGTACCTTCTGGAGCTAATGCCATTCTAAATTCCTCTTTTTTATTAAACAACTTAGCGATGGCCTTAACTTTGTTTTCCTTAGTATACCTATCTATTGGTGTACCACCCAACATTCGTAAAAACCATCCAACCGGAAAAACAAATAATTCTTTTTTACCAACAAAATTTACTTTAATACCCAATACAGCTCGTAATAGAACGCCTATATAAAAATCATGCCAACTAGTATGGGGAACAGCTATAATAACGGCCTTCTTTATAGTGTCCTTTGAAATGTTGGTGTTACCAACTATTTTCCATCCAAGGACTTTATAATAAACGAATTTGGCTAACCATTGCATATTACATTTTTAAGTACATCGTCCTAAGTTGTTTAGGAGATATTTTTTTCTTCCAATTGTTTCCAAGTGCGTTCTCCCAAAGAGGTTCCATAGCCCATGAAATAGAAACCATAGTATCTAAATCCTCTTCACTTAAATGGGCACAAATGCCTTGTGGCAGTTCTATATTATGTTTTTCTTTCATAATTTTGAACAGCCTAACACCTTCAGGATAAAATTCTTCCAAAAAGTCAAAAACAATGCAATTTCCTATACCATGCTTGGTTCCTAAAACATATGACAATCCATAACTCATAGCATGTGCCACACCAACTTGTGAATATGCAATACTCATACCACCGTGCCAAGACGCCATCATTAGCTTATCTTGAGCTTCTGTAATACTTAGTGTATTCTCTAAAAATACTTCCTTACATAAATTGTAAGCCATATCGCCATAACTTTTACTAAAAGCATTTAAATATGATCCTTGAAGTGATTCTACAGAATGTATAAAACAATCCATTCCAGTAAAAAACCATTGGTCTTTAGGAACATTTTTAGTTAACTCGGGATCTAATATTACTTGGTCGAAAGGGGTGTAATCTGAATTAATTCCAAGTTTCTTTTTTGGACCTGTTAATACGGTGGTTCTAGAAACCTCAGCACCTGTGCCCGAAATGGTTGGTATGCCCACATGATATAAGGCTGGATTTTTTACTAAATCCCAACCTTGATAGGAATGGGTTTCTCCTTCATTCGTTAGCATAATAGAAACAGCTTTTGCCAAATCCAATATACTCCCTCCCCCAATACCAATAATTCCGGACGGACGTTCCTTAACACTTAAAATAATCTCTTCAACTAAGTTATCAACTTGTATTGTTTTTGGTTCTTCCTCTGTTGAAATATAAATAATTCTATCATCGTAAGATAATGAAATGCGGGATGTAAGCCAAGAATCACTCTTAAATACATCATCTATCAAGTAGATAAATGGTGCATTCATATTTAGTCGCATTGGGGCAATGATTTCATTTAATTGATTGAAACTACCTCTGCCAAATATTACCCTTGGCACCATTGGAAAGTTTTTATAATTCATTTAATTTGTTTTCTTTTTTCACAGAAAGTAAAAATAGGTTTTATATAAATTTTATTACTGGAAATTTTTTTTTAGTGTCTTCTCCTATACACATGATTGATTTTAGTTCAATAACTTTAAAACATCACGCAAACTATTTACCGATATATATGCTTTTCTATTGGATTCCTTTTCAGTGACCATTTCATGGACCCATGTTGTATGGAATGGAATATGTATGGCATTTGACTTAATATTTACCAATGGTAAAACATCAGACTTTAATGAATTTCCTATCATAAGAAATTGTGAAGGTTCTATATCTAAATGATCTAATAATTTTGAATAATTAGCTTCCTTCTTATCACTAAGCACTTCTATATGATGAAAATACTTCGTTAATCCCGATTTTTCCAATTTACGTTCTTGATCCAGTAAATCACCTTTAGTCGCCAATATCAATCTATATTTTTTTGATAAAGTTTCTAAAACTTCTTCAACCCCATCCAACAACTCTACTGGTTTGTTAAGCATGGTTTTACCTATATTAAGAATAGCTTCAAAAGTTTTAGTTCCAACATTATAATTGGATAATTCCAAAGCACTCTCAACCATTGATAATACAAATGCTTTTATTCCATAACCATATAAATCGAGATTTCTTATTTCAACCTTAAATAGCTCTTGATCTATTTTATTAGGTGTTTCATACTCTGATAGTAATTTAGCGAACTCTGATTCGGCTTCCCTGAAATAAGTTTCATTAACCCAAAGGGTATCATCTGCATCAAAACCAATAACTTTTATGTTTTTATATTCCTTAATCAATTTCATCAAACTTTAATCTTTATTTCCAAATTTTTTTTGCACGTTCTAGGTCTTCAGGAGTATCAATTTCTACACCTTGAACTTTGGTTTCAACCATTTTAATACGTTTACCATACTCCAAATACCGGATACATTCAATTTTTTCTGAAGCTTCAAGTGGCAACATTGGCAAGTGGTAAAAATCTAATATAGCCTGTTTTCTAAAGGCGTAAACCCCTTTGTGCTTATAAAATTTAGCACCAGCGTTCTTATCTCTTAAGTATGGTATGGGACTTCTGGAAAAATATAGAGCAAAATTATTTTGATCTACTATTACCTTAACGGTATTGGGATTGTTAATCTCATCTTCATCGGTTATATGTACCATTAGAGATGCCAAATCCACTTCCCTTTTAACATCGCTTTTAAAGACTTCAATTAATTTATCTAGTGATTCCTTTTCAGTAAAAGGCTCATCTCCTTGCACATTAATAACAATATCTATATCCATAGACTCAACCGCTTCGGCTATCCTGTCACTACCACATTCATGTTCTTTTAGGCTCATAATGGCCTTTCCTCCATTAGATACTATTTCTTTATAAATAATATCACTATCGGTAACTACGAAAACATCATCGAACAAACAAGTAGCTACTGTAGCCTCATAAGTTCTTGATATTACCGATTTACCTCCTAAATCCTGCATGAGTTTGCCTGGAAAACGGGAGGCCGCATAGCGTGCAGGTATCATTGCAATTATCTTCATTTAACTAATATGGATTTATTTCAAAAATAGGATAAATACTTCAATTTATACTTCAAAAAAGTCATCTTTAAAACCTATAAGATACAATTTTTCCTTGGCTCTTGTGACGGCCGTATACAACCAACGTAAATAATCTTTATCCGCCCCATTTGGCAGATAAGGTTGCTCAACAAATACCGTATGCCACTGTCCTCCTTGTGATTTATGGCAGGTAATAGCATACGAAAATTTAACTTGAAGTGCATTAAAATGTTTGCTCCCCTTAATTTTTAAAAACTTACGGTAATTACTACTTTCATTTTCAAAATCCTTCATAACTTCTTGATAAAGTCTGTTGGAGTCGTCATAAGACAATGATGGTGTTTCTGCATGTATAGTATCTAGCAATAAAACTGTTTCAAAAGGACGCATCCTAGGATAATCGACCATACGCACTTTCACTTCAGCAAACCGAAAACCATAAAGTTCTTCAATTTTAAAAATTTCCAAAACTTCAATAATATCACCATTGGCTATAAACCCAGCTTCTGAGGTAGGCTTTATCCAAAAATAGTTGTTCTTGACAACCATTAAGTAGTCTCCGGTAGTCAACTCATTTTCATTAAATAAAATACGACTTCTTATTTGTTGATTATAAAGATTTGCTCGCTTATTGCTCCTAACAATGATGGTGGTCTCCTCATTACCCAAATTACTATATGCAGCATTAATTGCATCCATAATTTCATGACCATCCAATAATCTAACAATATCGGTGTAACCATTTAAATTAAATTTAAAGCTGTCGTAAAATGAACTTAACAAAGTTTCCCTTAAAACTGTAGCGTTTTCCAAAATACCCGATTCCTCTCTTTGACGCACCACTTCATCAAGTTCAATCTTAATAACTTCTTTATTATAGTTTAAGCTTAAGGTTTTCTCATTAAGTGCTGGACTTAAATCTAGCTTTACCGGAGGTAACTGAGCTATATCGCCTATTAATAATAATTTACATTGGTGTCCAGAATATACATATTGCATTAGATCATCAAGTAGGGAGCCATTTTCGAAAAGTTTTGATTCCCCCGGAGTATCAGGTATCATAGAGGCTTCATCTACAATAAAAATGGTATTCTTATGCTTATTAGGCTGCAATACAAATTTCACACCTCCACCTTTATCTTTTTTGGGAAAATAAATTTTCTTATGAATCGTGAAAGCTTCTTTACCCGAATAATTTGAGATAACCTTAGCAGCCCTTCCCGTTGGCGCCATTAAAACAGCACTTTTTTTGGCTTTCCAAAGATTGGTTACTAGTACTCCTATTATGGTTGTTTTTCCAGTTCCTGCATAGCCCTTTAGCACATACAACATATTTGGGGTTTTACTAAAAATAAAATCCGATAACTGCTGTAAAACAATACCTTGCTTAAGGGTTGGAGCAAACGGAAATTGACTTTTTAAAAGGGAATAAAATTCGGTTGGCGACATGCATACAAACTACAAAAAATAAATAATTCCAAAGATAGAAATGATTTTTAGTTGCAATGGCTTTTGCGATTAAAAAAAAATTGTAGATTTGCTAAAACCGTTAATTTAATTTAATATAATACACTTAAAATGATTTTATACGTTATTCTTGCAATAGTTATTACCATTGGTTTAGTTTGGTTAATTGATAAGTTTATTCCTTCTAAACTTAGACCAGTAGTCATGATAGCTTTATGGGTTGTAATAGGGTTTTTAGCCTATAACACATTTATGTCTATTTACAAACCCATTCAGTTTAACCAAATAAAGAATAAGCGTTATGCACTAGTTATTAAAAGCTTAAAGGATATTAGGGATGCTCAATTGGCACACAAACAAGTTACTGGTAGGTTTTCCAATAATTTTGATGATTTGGTAAAGTTTATTGATACTGCAGAATTTACCATTACACAGAGACGTGATACCAGTGTTTTGGACGTTGAAATGACTAAACGTTTTGGTGGTGTTGAAACTTTTAAGGACGAAGTTTTAATTGATACTTTAGGTTTTGTTTCAGTGAAAGATTCTTTATTCGGTTCAGATGATCGTTACAAAACCATGATGAACGTACCAGTTGGAGAGGAAGGTGCTAAATTTGAGCTTAAGGCGGGGTTCTTGGAGGAAAGTGATATAAAAATACCTGTTTTTGAAGCATTAGTAAAAAAGGCTGTCGTTTTAAATGATCAAGATAAAGACCTTGTGAGACAGGAAGAAGAGGTTGTGTCTGTTGAAGGTGTAAATGGAGATGCCATTAGATTAGGTTCTATGGAAGAAGTTAACACAACTGGAAACTGGCCAAAAATTTATGACACAAAAGAGTAATACACAACAAAAACCAACCAACTATAAACTGTCCATTCAAATAAGTTTGAGTGGACTTTCTTTTTGTATACTGCAGGAAGAAACAAATACTATAATTGAGTTAAAGGATTTTAAATTTGATAAAAAATTAAATCCGCTTGAAGTTTTAGATTTTTTGAAACAGCAGTTTGGTAATGAGCAAAGCTTGAATCAATCATTTAGTTCAGTATGTGTTATCCATACTAACGAGCTTTCAACCCTGGTTTCAAAAGCTCTTTTTAATGAAGATTGTTTGGCCGATTACCTAAAATTCAATGCCAAAATATTAAAATCTGATTTTATAGACTACGACATTCTGAGTAATCTTGATATAATTAATGTTTATGTACCATATGTTAATATAAATAATTTTATATATGATTCTTTTGGTGCTTTTACTTACAAGCATTTTTCCACAGTGCTTATTGAAAGTATATTATCTAAAGAGAAGTCTGGAAATGATTCAAAAGTTTATGTTCATGTAGAATCGAACCATTTTGAAATAGTAGTTACAAACCAAGGTCAACTCATATTATATAATACCTTCGATTATAAAACCAAGGAAGATTTTATTTATTATATTCTATTCACCTATGAGCAATTAAAATTGAATCCAGAAACGCATACCCTAATTCTTTTAGGTAATATCTCTAAAACTAATGAACTTTACGATATAGCCTATAAGTATATTAGGCACATCGATTTTGGTTCTGGAATAGATAATCATAGGTTCAATGAAAAACTCTCTCAAAAGCATTCTAATTTTATTATTTTAAATAGTTTTTAATGCGTATCATATCAGGATTGTATAAAAGCAGAAAAATTGTAGCACCTAAAAAATTACCGGTGAGACCAACAACCGATATGGCAAAAGAATCCTTGTTCAATATTATTAATAACCAATACTATTTCGATGATATTTCGGTCTTGGATCTGTTTGCCGGTACTGGAAACATCAGTTATGAGTTTGCTTCAAGAGGCACGCTTAACATTACTTGTGTTGACCAAGATTATGGTTGCATTAAGTTTATAAACCAAACTGCAAAGAATTTTGATATGCCCATTGAAACTATTAAAAGTGATGTTTTCAAATTCTTGGAAAAAACGTCTTTAAAGCATGATATTATTTTTGCCGACCCTCCTTATAATTTTAGTGAAGTACAATTTGCATGCATCCCTGAAATAGTTTTCAAAAATAATTTATTAAAAGATAATGGTTTATTAATTATAGAACACTCAAAGCAGACCAACCTATCTCAAGTATCCAATTACAGCTACTCCAAAAATTATGGTGGTAGCGTTTTCTCATTTTTTGAGTAAAAGCTATATTTTATTATTTTTTTAATCCCCTTTTTTTCAGTATCTTAGAATTCTCCCTAAGATAGCATACCCGAAGTCTATCGTTTTACCTATTTGAATTTTATTTTCAAATAGGCATTCCTATTTGTTTATAACAAAATAATCATTAACAAAAACACCAAACAATGAAAAAACTGTTTTTATTAGTACTGGTAATAACCCTGTTTATTGCCTGCCAAAATCAACCGCAACGCTATTTTGAAAACTCAGCTGAAATTGAAACTGTTAAAGCTGGTATAAAAGCCTATGAATCTCAAGATTGGGATACCTGGAAAGCCAATTTTGCTGATACCGCAAAAATTTATGTCAATTCCAATAAAGCGTTATCGCCAGATGAAAGGATAGCTGTTTTTAAGGAAATGTTATCTAATATTGAATCGTATGGATTTAATGACAAGATGAATGAAGTAGAAATGATCGTAGATGCCAAAGGAAGAACTTGGGTAAACTATTGGAACCACTGGAAAGGAACAACAAAAATCACCAATACGGAAATTAATATCCCCGTACACCTTACACTAAGGTTCATTGATGGCAAAATTGTAGAGGAATATGCCTATTATGACACTGCACCTATTGTAGCAGCATTTACTGAAATTGAAGCAGCAAAAGCAGTGGAGGCTGAAAATGAAGATTCCATACAAGAAAATCAATAAAACTATATTATTATGAGAACAATTAAAATCACCTTAGCTATAGCATGTTATATGTGCTTGACTATACTTACTGCACATGCTCAAAAATTTTATCGAGTACATCAAGATAATGTAAAACCCTCCATGATGCTGGAATATGAAAAAGTAGCCAAAGAATTTAATGAAGCCTGTAAAGCACATAATGTTCAAACCCAGTGGTTAGCTACCACTATGGATGATTTTAGATATTTGTACGTGTCTCCAATTGAAAATTTTGCTGCACTAGATGAGCGTCCTATGGCAGATATGGCCAAGGCTATGGGAGATGACTTTGGTAAATTGTTTGAACGTTTTGACAAATGCTACGACTCCCATGGCACTTATATTATCGTTTTAGATGAAGAACTAACGTATATGCCAGAGGGAATTACGCAAACACAGGAAGGTCTGGACTATCGCGATTATTACTTTATACACTTTACTCCCGAAAATGCAAAAAACTTAAAAGAGGCTATGAAAGGGGTTAAAGAGATGTTCGCTGCTAAAGGTTCCAAAAATTATTACCGTATTTACAGAACAGGTTTTGGGCAAATGGACAGTTATTATATGATTGCTATGTCTAGTAAAGATGCCATTGATTCTGCCCAAAAATCTAAAGAGAATCAGGAACTTCTTGGTCCTGAGCGTTTTGAGGTTTTTGGAAAAGTTTTAAAATATGCTTCTAAAATGGAAGAGGTTACTGGAGAAATTAGACGCGACTTAAGTTACATGCCGAAATAGCATCTTGTTTTTTTGACAAAAGAAAGTGCGGCACATTGCCGCACTTGTTTGTTAAAGTAAATCTATAAGCCGAATTCTGTACTTCAAAAAGCCTTTGTCATTTATCTGAATGTATTGTTACCAATACACTTTAGCTGCCTACCCTCCAGCGTTGGGCGTGCAACCCTTAAATACTGGTTTACATGGCATTTCACCCCATAGAGTTTACCCGATTTCACTACAGCATTACCTGTACTTGCTTTCTGTTGCACTGGTCCTAACCTCACGGTTGGTGGCTGTTAACCACTATGGTGCACTACGGTGTTCGGACTTTCCTCCCCCCGATAGTAATCGGGAAGCGACAAAGCGATTTACTTAAAACAAAAGTAATATTAAAAAATAATTGACTAAACTTATAAGTATAAAAAAATTATGATGATACCAACTTAACCATTTAGTCTCTTAAAACACATTAAGTGCCCAAACTAATAACATGTTAATAACTCCTATTAAATTCTAAGTCTAGAATAACAAATTAAGCATTGAATTTTTAACTTTGTTACACTAAGATTTTTCAATGGAACATTTTGTAGTATCTGCACGTAAATATAGACCGCAAACCTTTAAAGATGTTGTGGGACAGCAGGCCATTACCAATACCTTGTTAAATGCCATTGAACATAATCATTTAGCTCAAGCACTTTTATTTACCGGTCCACGTGGAGTTGGAAAAACCACCTGCGCCCGTATTTTGGCCAAAATGATTAATAGTGATGGAAATGAAAATAACGATGAAGATTTTGCCTTTAATATTTTTGAGCTTGATGCGGCTTCCAATAATTCTGTAGATGATATTAGAAGCTTAACCGATCAAGTTCGAATTCCGCCTCAGGTTGGAAAATACAAAGTGTATATTATAGACGAGGTACACATGTTGTCTCAAGCAGCATTTAATGCATTTCTAAAAACGTTGGAAGAACCTCCTAAACATTGTATTTTTATTCTGGCTACAACAGAAAAACACAAAATTATCCCTACCATTTTATCGCGTTGTCAAATATTTGATTTTAAAAGGATAACTGTTAAGGATGCTAAGGAGTATTTAAAATACATTGCCAAACAACAAAATATTAACGCCGAAGATGATGCTTTGCACATTATTGCCCAAAAAGCAGATGGAGCCATGCGTGATGCGCTTTCCATTTTTGACCGTGTGGTTAGTTTTTCAGGCAAAAACTTAACACGCCAGGCCGTTACCGAAAATCTCAATGTACTTGATTACGAGACCTATTTTACGAGTACCGACTTTATATTAAACAATAAAATCCCAGAACTACTCATTCAGTTCAATAAAACACTTGCTCAAGGTTTCGATGGCCACCACTATATTGCTGGATTGGCTTCGCATTTTAGGGATCTTTTAGTTTGTAAAACACCTAAGACCATTGAACTACTAGAAGTTGGAGAACAAACTAAGGAAAAGTATTTAGAGCAGTCGCAAAAAGCTTCCCAAAAGTTTCTCTTAAAAAGTATAGAACTGGCTAACGACTGTGACTTGAAATATAAAACTAGTAAAAACCAACGCTTACTTGTCGAACTATGTTTAATGCAATTGGCCTCTATCACTTTTGATGGAGAAAAAAAAAATAGCAAACATTACATAGTTCCACCATCTTACTTTAAAAGTATAGGCATTACTCCTATACCTGTAGCCAAACCTGATGTAAACCACAAAAATGATTCAGACTCAGGACAGGATTTAGATAAAATTGAAGATAGTATTACTTCAAAAGCCACAGCTAGTGGTTCAGCAACTATTTTGGAACGCCCAAAAATTGTTTTATCTCGAGAAAAGAAAACAACTTCTGGTTTATCCCTGAGTAGCATAAGAGCCAAAAAAGAACATCAAATTAAACAAATTGATGTAGTTGTGGATGAAGAAAGCTTACCCAAAGACCCTTTTACCGAAAAAGAGCTTATTTCTGCATGGAATAGTTTTACCAAAGAATTAAAAAATAAGGGAAAACATAACTTGGCTTCTATTTTATCAATTGACACTCCAAAGGTTAAGGACACTACAATCTGTTTAGAATATCCAAATGAAACCAATAAAAAGGAATTAATGGCTAACCAGTATGAATTACTTTTGTATATTAGAAAGGCCCTTAATAACTACGATGTTCATTTAGATATTACGGTTAATGAAGAAAAAGAAAAGCATTATGCCTATACCGCACTTGAAAAATTTAATAAGCTTAAAGAAAAAAACTCTAATATAGAACTATTAAAAAAAACATTTGGATTAGATGTATAGAGGAAAAACAAACATAATGTAACCGTAGTTCCAGTAATTAAAAAGATAGATAGTAGATATTAAACCATATCACATTAAACCTTTTATCTAACCCAAATAAAATACTATTTTCCATATACAAACAATCATGTTAGGCTTAAAATTACCCACAGACCCACGTTGGGTTAATATTGTTGAAAAAAACATAGAAGAAATATTAACCGATCATGCCTTTTGTGAACAAAAGGCTACAAGCACAGCTATTTCATTAATTGTTAGCTTTCCAGAATATACCGAATTAGTTCAGGAAATGGTAGCTTTGGTTAAAGAGGAAATAAGTCATTTTAAAATGGTTCATGATAAAATATTAGAGCGGGGTTGGGTTCTGGGAAAGGACAGAAAAGATTATTATGTTGTTGAGCTGTTAAAATTTTTTCCTAAAGGTGGTAGTAGAACTACACAGTTAGTACACCGTTTACTATATGCGGCCTTAATAGAAGCAAGAAGTTGTGAACGGTTTAGATTGTTATCTGAAGAACTGGATGACAAAGAGCTTGCCGAATTTTATAGAAAGTTAATGGTAAGTGAAGCTAACCACTATACCATGTTTTTGGGTTTTGCCCGAAAATATGGCAATAAAAAAGAAGTTGATACCAAGTGGCAAGAACTTCTTGAATATGAAGCCAAAATCATGTCCAATCTCGGAAAGTCTGAGACGGTACATGGTTAATGTTAAAATTTATAGCCAAATCCTAATTGAATGTTCGTGTTTTTTCCCTCAAAAGACATAAAATCTTCAAAAACGTTTGTAATTCCATAAGTATAACGAGCATCTAGGAACAAGGTATGTGTTAACTTAAACTCAATACCTCCTACACCAGAATACGCAAAATTCTTAACACCATCGTTTGCTTCATGAACCTTAATACCTACTTGTGGTCCAAAACCCAAATGAAATTTTTCACTTAGTCGAAATTTAAAAAATGCTGGAATTTGAATGTAATCCAATCTTAAGTCATCATTTTTTCCTCCTTCAGATGAGAATTGTAGTTCTGGTGCAAATGCTACCGCCTTGGACAATCCAAATTCACCGAAGAAACCAATCATCAATCCATTTCTATGATCATTCCTAAATGTTGCATCGGGATCAAAATCCATATTGGAAAAATTTATACCTGCACGTACACCATATTTAGTTCCTTGTGAATACCCGTGAAAAGAGATAAAAGTAACGAGCAAAATTAAAAGTAGTGCTTTTTTCATAATGAATAAATTTGGGTTAATGTTAATATCAAACAATCTACTAGTAACGAATATATATTTTTTTGTTAGAAAAAGTATATTTAAAAGGTGAATTGCAAAATTTTACTGTGTATTACTCGAAACCGTGTCGTAATATATACTTTTTATTATACCATCTGCCAATCCAATTTTAGGGACATAAATATGTTTAGCACTACTCCATTTCATAGCAAACAAATAGATTCTCAAGGCTGGAATAATTACATCGGCACGGTCTTGGTTTAGGTCTAATTCGGTAATACGTTCTTCATAAGAATAGCTCTGTAAGGTATTATAGTATGACGTTAAATAAAAGTAAGTTAAAGGTTTGCCTAATGCTTTTCCAGAAATCTTGAAAATTTTGTTTATGTTTCCCCCAGAACCTATAACGGCTAATTTTTCGTAGGTCTTAACATTATTAGTTATCCACTTTTCCAATTCAATCCAGGACTCCTTTACCACCATATCGTTCAATAGCCTAACCGTTCCTATTTTAAAAGATCTTGAAGTAATGGGCTTTCCTTGATCAAATACCGTAAATTCAGTACTTCCACCTCCAACATCTACATATAAATAGGTTTTGTTTGGATCTATATATTTGTGTAAATCTGTTGCAGCTATTATTGCCGCTTCTTCTTCTCCTCCAATAATGTCTATATTTATTCCAGATTCTTTTAAAACCCTACCAACCACTTGTTTTCCATTTTGCGATTCACGCATGGCAGATGTCGCACAAGCTTTATATTTAACCACCTTATGCGATTTCATTAATAATTTAAATGCCAGCATTGTATCTAACATTCGTTCGGTATTTTCCTTTGAAATTTTTTGCTTCATAAAAACGTCTGCTCCTAAACGAATGGGGACACGCACTAAAGAACTTTTCTTAAACTGAACAGGCTTTCCCTTTTGTTCTATAACATTAGCAATAAGTAAACGCACAGCATTGGAACCTATATCGATTGCTGCGTATTTTTTAATCGAGAGCATATTAATCTTTTAGTTTTTTTTGATAATAATCATAAATTGCAAACTGTGAACGAACCTTTTTATTAGTATCTACTTTATAATTATTATTTTGTGAAGCATCTAGTATTCTAGCTTTTACATTATCACTCCAACATATATTGAAATGGTCTA
This sequence comes from Aestuariivivens marinum, assembly GCF_022662175.1. GTDB lineage: Bacteria > Bacteroidota > Bacteroidia > Flavobacteriales > Flavobacteriaceae > Aestuariivivens > Aestuariivivens marinum. The sequence goes on from NZ_JAKMCR010000003.1 coordinate 356,481, forward strand.
TAATTTCCTGTTTGATATCCTCATCGTATATAGGGCAGGTAACCTCTACTCGATTATCAATGTTTCTTGTCATCCAATCTGCCGACGATATATAGATTTTAGGATTGTTGTTATTTCCAAAGATATATATTCTTGAATGTTCTAAAAATTTATCAACTACACTTATAACTTCTATATTCTCGCTCATAGCTTCAACTCCTGGAATTAAACTACATATTCCTCGAACAATCATTTGTATTTTTACCCCAGCTCTACTAGCTTCATATAATTTATCTACCATAGCATAACTTGAAATGCTATTCATTTTTAATCTTATGAAACCATTATTGTGCACTTTGGCATTTTCAATTTCATTATCAACTAGTTTAAATATGGAACTTTGTGTATAATGGGGAGATGTTATTAAATGTTTGTACTTATACATTTTATAACTAGCATTAAAGAAATTGAAAATTTTATTGACGTCCTTCAAGACACTTTGATTAGAAGTGAATAAAGTATGGTCTGTGTATATTTTAGCTGTAGATTCATTAAAATTACCTGTACTAATAAATCCATATCGCATCATTTTTTTACCTTCTTCACGTTCTATCACACACATTTTACTGTGTACCTTAAGGCCTTCTACTCCAAATATTAAGTTCACACCTTCATCTTTCATTTGTTGGGCGTATTCGATATTTGCTTCTTCATCAAATCGCGCACGTAACTCGATGGAAACGGTTACATTTTTACCATTAATTGCAGCATTAATTAAGGCACTAGCAATATGCGAAATTTGAGCTAACCTGTAAATGGTTATTTTTATGGTTTTGACCTTAGGATCCAAAGCCGCTTCACGAAGAAATTTTACGACATAAGAAAAAGTGTGATAAGGTGCATAAAGCAAGTAGTCTTTTTTTGCAATAGCTTCGAAAATACTGGACTCCAAATTTAGACCTTTAATAGGTAGTGCCTCAATTTTATCATAAAGCAGATCATTTCTGCCCAAACTGGGAAAGTTCATGTAATCACGTCTGTTATGGTATCGACCTCCGGGAATAATACTATCGTGGTCATCAATCCCCATTTTAGACATTAAATATTGTAAGGTTTCCTGGTCTATGGTCTTGTCGTAAACAAATCGAACGGGTTCCCCTATTTGTCGGTGCTTAACGCTATCTGATATTTTTTCAACAAAACTTTTACTCAAATCACTATCAAAATCCAATTCACCATCACGGGTAATCTTAATCATATGCGCACTGACACTTTTGTAATTGAATATATTAAAAATATCTGCCAAGCAATGCCTTAGTAGGTCATCAATTAATATAATGTAATTATGCTCTCCTTGTTTGGGCAAGACTACAAAGCGATTGATGTTTTTTGGAATTTCGATTAAGGCAAATTGTCTGCTGCTATCTTCCATTACCATCCTAACGGCTAAATATGCAGCACTATCCTTTAGGTTAGGAATAGTTACTGAATCGTTTAATATAATGGTTACTAAAGCTGGACTTACTTTCCGTATAAAATACTGACGTAGAAAATCATGTTGAGAACTATCTATCTGGCTTTCATCTATGATATAAATGCTCTCCTTTTCTAAATCTTGAGTTATGGTTTCCAATACATCAAGGCTTTCACTTTGTTGATCAATTACTATTTTTGTTATAATTTCGAGCAACTCTTTAGCCTTTATACCCCCTAACTCACTTTTGGCACCTTTACCTGCTTCAACAATACGTTTTATAGTAGCATAGCGTACTTTAAAAAATTCATCTAGATTATTTGAAAATATTCCTAAAAACCTTAAACGCTCTATTAAGGGCACCGTTACATCTGATGCCTCTTGAAGCACCCTTGCATTAAACTGTAACCAACTTATTTCTCTATTTATGTACTTATTCTCGATAGCAATGGCTGGAATCATATATTCTATTTAATAAAAAACAAATATATTGTATTTAAAACTAAAAATTTAATTGAGTTTTTATTATTGTTAAGATCGAAAAGAGCTTGTTATAAGATAGTTTAAGTCTTTTTTATTATATTTTCAAACTCTAAAAACTATTTGCTGAATACTTTAATAATCACAGTAATAAAGGCTATAAGCTACTACTGTAAATTATTTGTTCTATAATTGGCTTCGAGAGCACTTAGGCAAACCATCCACCCTCTATCTATAAAACACAACATCATTTTCATTTCAAGTCCCTTGGAAATACGGTTTTTACAGTTCTCCCTTGCTTTAGGTCACTCCAAGACTCAATGTCATAGACCATAATAACGACACCACAGGTTGGCACATTTTCAATATATTTGCTGCCATAAGTATTTACAAATGACGTTATGGCATGATTATGTCCAAAAACCATTAAGTTGTCAACTGTTGATTCACAGGCCTTAATGACCCTAACCAAATCATAACCAGAAAAGTCATATAAATCGTGAAGATATTCTACCTTTTTACGATCCAAATTTAAAGTGCTAATAAAAGTTTCAGCGGTTAACTTGGTACGTGTAGCATCACTAACCAAAACCAAATCTGGGTCAAATTGTTCTTTAATTAAATGTTTTGCAACTAATTTAACATCACTAGCACCTCTATCATTTAGAGGTCTTTCATGGTCAATAACATTGTGTTTCCATGACGATTTTGCATGCCTTATTAGAATAAGTTTCTTCATATGACTCGGTAAAAAGTTAATTTTTATCGATAAAAAGTTGTTTTTATCGATAAAAAGGATTTAATTTGCTAATTAGATTGTACAAAATTATATACTTTTAAGTAACTTAAATATAAATAAATATGGGTTAAATTATTGGAAATAAGATGTTGTGAACATCTATTATCGTTAAATCATATTATTAATCCGATTAAAAGAAAAACAACACAGGTTGTCGACTTTTTAAGTGATTTAACATATTTTTTTGAAAAAATAATAACATATATGTTGCTTTGTGTAGCTATTAACTGAATAAAGATGACCCCAAATCTGATTTCACACGTAAAGTTTTTAATGTCGTTATGCTACGACATTTTTCCCTCATTACTTTTTAAGAATAACGAAGCATGTATGGACAGCAATGAAGCTGTACCATTATATTTACATATATAAAAGTTGCTAAAGTCAATACAAATCTACAAGCTTATGAAAACTAATACTTATAGTTTATTATCAAAAGCCCAAAAGCAAATATTTAAGGGATTTTTTCTATTTGCCTTTTGGTTTTTTGGATTTTCTTATTCTAGTGCTCAATGTACAATCGATACGGCTGCTACTGGAGGGGACAATATTATGACTGGTACCGAATTACTAGCATATATTAATAATCCTGCCAATAATTGCACTGGCATGTTAACTATAGCAAGTCCAGTTGATATTATTTTATCAGCAGATTTAACAATTCCAAATACAATTGATAGGATAATTATTGAAGATGGAGGTCAGATATTATGGGCTCAAAACAATGTTGGTTTGTATTTAGCTGAAAACACTGCGGTTGTAATTGAAAATACTACAGATATTGGTAAAACAACAGGTGCATTGGGTTCTACTACAGCTTCATGTAGTAATACTAGAGCACTATATATTGGTTCTGTTAAATATACAGCTTGTACTGGTGGAGGAAATGTTTGTGTTATTTTTTCAGAAGTTATTGAAGCTGGAGGAACCATTCAATTAGATCCAGATTTTGCCATAGTTAGTGGAACAGATAATGAAGTTTGTTTTGGACCTTTGGATGTCGAAATTGAACTTAATGGTTTTATAGATGGTGTTCCAACATTTGACTGGAATTTTATTTCTGGTCCAGGAACAGCTACATTTACACCTGATGATGCCGCTGCTACAACTATTGAGGTAACTACTCCAGGTACTTATGTATTCAGAATTAATGTTAGAGTTCCTTTAAGTGCTGACTGTTTAGATACTTATGTAGATGTATATACAGATATAGAGATTGTATTTGCCAATACTATAACTGTAGGAATAATGTCTGTAAATCCAAGTGCTGGAGGTACTTGTAATTTGAATGTAGACTTTGATGGTTCTGCTATGAATGCTGGACCTAACACAACATATTTTTGGGAATTTGGTGATGGCAATACAAGCACATTGCAAAACCCAACACATTCCTATGCTCAAGGAGGTGATTATGATATTATCTTGACGATAACAGATCCTGATGCCATTGCTGAATGTAATACCGCTAGTGCTTATGACACCATTACTATTACAGACCCTCCTCCAACAATAACTTGTCCTCTTACAGTTAATGTTTTTGCCGACTATGGATTATGTACAGCTTCTAATATTGATTTAGGAGACCCATATGTTGATGATGATTGTGATATTAATGATTTAACAATAACTAATAATGCTCCGTCCTCATTCCCTGTTGGTACAACTACTGTAACATGGACCGTAACTGACGGATCCGGTAATACTGCTACCTGTGAGCAGATCGTAACGGTAACTGACAACGAGAATCCTACAATAACATGTGCAGTACCTGTCGTATCATATGATACTGATCCTGACGTCTGTACATTTACGGTTGTTGATACCAGCTTAAATCCTACATCTGCTGGAGATAATTGTGGTGTTGCATCAGTTCTAAATGATTTTAACAATAGCTCTACCTTAAATGGGGCCACTTTTCCATTAGGAACCACCTCTGTCACGTGGACAATAACTGACGGATCCGGTAATACTGCTACCTGTGAGCAGATCGTAACGGTAACTGACAACCAAAATCCAACCATTACTTGTCCGGCTGACGTATCGGTCAATGCCGATGCAGGACTATGTACCGCCTCTGGTGTAAACCTTGGAACTCCGGTAACCGACGACAACTGTTCGGTAGCCTCTGTAACAAACGACGCTGTTGAGCCTTTCGCTCTTGGTGATACTATC
>NZ_JAKMCR010000004.1 GCF_022662175.1 Aestuariivivens marinum
AGTTATAAGTTAAAGGGTCTGATGTAGTACCAGTGATTGTTCCGGCACAGGCATCGGTTGTTGTTGGGGCAGTAGCTGTTGCAGAACACTCCCCGGTCACGTCTGCAAGGGATGGCGTAACGGGATCTTCATTGTCATTAACGGTAACAGTAAAGCTACATGTGTTACCAGTTGCAACATTAGAAGCATCTCTTTCTTCCCATGTTTGGGTTGTGATTCCAACAGGAAAGGCGCTTCCTGATGAATATCCAGTACCATCAATTTGTACCATTGAACCCGAAGGTATATCAGTTGTAGGTATGCTATAATTTACAAAGGCTGTACAAAGTCCAGAATCATTATTAATGGAAATAGGCCCTGGACACCCATTAATAGTAAAAAAACTATTGCTATTTGTATTAAAATTTAAATTGGCTGATGCACTTTCGTTATTCTCACCAAACACCCTCGCATAATCCGAAATCAAGCCATAATAAGGGGTGTCATTATTTGAAGAAGGAGCAGGACTCCTTTTTAAGTAAAAATTATTTGCTAACAGCGAACTGCAAAATAATAGGCTACTTAAGATATAAAGAAACTTAAAAAAGTATTTTCTCTTCATAAATTGTTAATATTTAGGGCATTGCACAAACGTAAACAGGTTCGTTTTCTTACTTTCTTTAAAAAACGAACTAATTATAGGTTTTACGTGCTATTAACCAATTATGAGGGATATGTAAAATTAGAATGTCCTTCGGTATATGTCAAAAATACTCGTTGAAATACCCTTATTTCCTATTAGTAGGAGCATAAAAATTTTAACATAGATTAATTAATAGTAATCTGTTATAAAACAGTTAATTAGTGTTTTACCTACTTGTTTTAGTAAATATTTTTGATAAATAACTGTTTTATGGACACGAATATAGAATAAAAAATTCACAAAACATCTATAAAACGCAAAAAAAATCGACGAAATGCATTTATTTTATTAATTTTATGCCATCGATTGCTAATTTAAGGTGTTGTTAATCAATAAAATATCATGTGTGTTTTTAATGAATTGAACGTGGAGATTAAACGTTGTTAATTTCTTTAGAAATAAGTATCAAGGAATGCCTAATCTATTTTGTTGCGTTTTCTATAATTAGAATTTTAAATAAGAACTGGTATAAATTAAAAAGGGTTTTTCTGTATGAAATACATTTTTAGCAATTGTGCATTTTCAGAATACTTATTATGGACAGCATGGGGAACAGAACCATCAAAGAATAGAATATCACCTTCATTTAAAACAATGGATTCTTCATTTATAATGTAATCCAGTTTCCCGTTTACAACATAAATTAACTCAACGGCATCTGTTGAAATAGGTTCTCTATAAACGCCTTTATTAACCCTAACAATGTAAGTACGTAGTGTGCTGTCTGATAATGAATTGGAAAACAGAAAGGTGTATTCTAAGCCCATGGAGTCTTCACGATCCTCTAATTCACCTTCCCCATGTCTTATTAGTACATAGGGTTCGGTGTTGTTGGACATTAGATTTAATTCGCCTAAATCTATTTGCAGGGCTTGCATGATTTTTAGTAAAACAGGAAGTGATGGTGTGGTCCTAAAATTTTCTATTTTTGAAATCAAGCCCGTACTAACATCGCTCATTTCGGCAACCTGCTTTAGGCTCAATTCTTTACTTAAACGCACTCGTTTTAATTGCTTTCCTAGATTTACTAAAATATCATCCATGTTTTAGTGGTTTATGAGAAATTTATCTTAGCAAGATACGATTTTAATACTTCAAGAAAAGCCTTGATATCGTTGTGATCGATTTGACCGATATTGGAAATTCTGAAGGTATCGTAATTATTTACTTTTCCGGGATATATGGTAAACCCTCTATCGAAGAAATAGTCATGCATTTCATCAAAATCGTAAGATTCTGTTTTGGGCTCTATAATAGAGGTAATGATTTTTGAGTGGTATTTCCTATCTATTAAATACTCTAATCCTAAGGCTTCTATACCATCCAACAATGTCTCCCAAGACTTAGAATAACGCTCATAGCGGGCTTCTATGGTTTCTTCCTGTGTTTCAACGATAGCCTGTTTTAAGGCATAAAATGTTTGTACAGGAGGCGTAAAACGGGTTTGATGCGTTTTCTCGAAGTAAGCGTATTGCGCATACAGATTTAAGTATAGGCTTCGCATAGGTATGGAAGCTGTTGCATCTAATGCTTTTTTATTACAGATAGCAAAACCTATACCCGCCATACCTTGTATGTTTTTATTTGAACTTGCAGCCAAGAAGTCAATATTCATGGTTTTCATATCTACTGGAATGGCGGCAAACCCACTCATAGAGTCTACTATAAAACTAATACCGTGGTTTTTGCAAATGTTACCAACAGCAGCAATGTCATTTAACAACCCAGTTGTGGTTTCATGGTGGATCATCGCCAAGTGCGTCAATCCATCAGTGTTTTTAATGGTGTCTTCCAAAGCGCTTAAGTCAATTGGTTCAATTGAAGACGATTCAAAAACAACAGTGGGGATTTTATAAACACTTGTAATTTGGCACATCCGCTTTCCGTAAGCACCATTATCTATAATTAATACCTTGCCACTGTCTGGAATTACAGAATTTAGAATAGCTTCTACTGTTGCTGTGCCCGATCCTCCAAATAATACTGTAGCATACTCCTTTGGGTCTCCAACAAATCTGGTTATTTCTGTGGAACAAAACTCCATAAGATCACCGAATTCTTTTTCTCTTGGACAAATGTCTGGTACCGCTTGCGCTAATTTTACCGAATCTGTGGTCGTAGCTGGTCCAGGATTTAATAATACATTTCTTTTAATTTCCATAAGATAGTGTTGGTTTTATGCTTGGTTTAAGTCTTTGTTGTTTTGAAAGACTTAGAAAAACCATATAATGTTTTTAGTTTAATTTAATTATTGTGTTTTATCTTAACAAACGCTAAAAAAATTTAAAGTTTGTTATGGTTTTAAGTATAGTTTATGGTTATGCAATATCCCATGGTAGGGAATAGGTTTTTACATAAGTATAGGCTTTCATGGCCTCAATAACACCTTCTTTGTAGCCTAATCCAGAATCTTTTACACCACCAAAAGGAGTCCATTCCAATCGGTAACTAGGCGCTTCGTTTACATTAACGGTTCCAGTATCCAATTCTGTAATAACACGTTGAATGGATGGCCAATGATTACTTACTACTCCACCAGACAAACCGTAAGGGGTGTCGTTGGCGATATCTATTGCTTCATCTAATGTAGAGAAACGAATAATCGGGGCTACCGGACCAAAGGTTTCCTTAGCAACAACTTCGTGATCATTTTTAATATGGTCTAAAACCGTTGGAGCAAATAGTGCACCTTCACGTTTATTGCCTGCCAAACACACGGCACCATTAGCTATGGCATCTTGTACACGTCTTTCCATTTCAATGGCGGCTTCTTCAGTAATTACGGTTCCCATATCGTTATTTTCATCGTATGGATTACCATATTTTAATGCGCTAACGCGTTTGGCCAATCTGGAAGCATATTCGTCTGCAATACTTTCATGCACCAAAATCCTTCTAATAGCTGTACAGCGTTGTGCAGAATTTTTGAAAGTTCCAGCCATGGTGACTTCAACGGCTTCATCAATATCGGCATCGTCTAATATTAATAAAGCTGAGCTGCCACCTAGTTCTAAAACCAACTTTTTGTAGCCTGCTTTCGAAGCAATTATTTTTCCAATTTTACTACCTCCAGTAAATGAAACCATGGTAATTTCAGGGTGTACGGTCATCATCTCGGATGTGGCTTGAATGTCTTTGCCATTCACGCAGTTAAGCATGTTGGGTGGCAAGCCACAATCCAGTGCCAATTGTGTAAAATAGTAGGCAGAAAGCGGTGTTCTTTCAGAGGGTTTTAATACCACGGTATTATTGGTTGCAATAGCAGGTGCTATTTTATGGACCACTTGGTTCATAGGATGGTTAAATGGTGTAATGGCACTAATTAAACCTAAGGGGACCCGAGTGGTATAAATTCTTCTGGGCTTACCATTTTTAGATACATCACAAGGAAACACTTGTGAATCATCGTCAAGAGCCTTCATGGCCGAAAAACGCAATACATCGGAAACACGACTGGCTTCATAGCGTGTGTCTTTTAAGCAGAGACCAGTTTCATCGGTAATCATCTGGCTGACTTCATCTACACGTCTTTCAAGCGCGTCAGCAATTTTATTTAAAATCTCATAACGTTCATAGCGTGTGAGGTTTATCTTAGTTTTTTTGGTATCTGTTAAAACTTTGTCCAAGGTATCAGTATTTATTGAAGCAACCCTACCTACTAATTTTTTGGTGTATGGATTGAATACCTCAATCCATTCTCCAGTTTTAACTTGTTTGCCATTAATTATGGCACCAAATTCTATAATACCATCACTGTTTTTATGACTGTCTTTTTCCATTATTCCAACTTGTTATTTTATGACTTTAATAGGTTTTTTAGGCTTAACTGATTTAAAATCCGTTAGAAAGGAAATGGAATAAATCGAAGTTTCTGCTTTCTCCAGAAGCTAATTTTTCTGCATATTCACTATTCAGTTTCTTGTTAAAAATCATAGGAACCACTTGGCAGTGTTCACTGCCATGGGAACGCAATCCTTCTTTTACCTTTTCTAGGTCATGCCACTCTGGCGTTCTTCCTATGGTTGTTGCAGCATCTGAAAGTATAACTAGATCTCCAATTCTATCGGATGGCAATTCATAAGCTTCAACGGCTTCATCGTTGGTCAACACTTTTTCAATACCATCTAAACTTAATAGATAAGCTTTTGCCGCTTCAAGTTGAGATTTATCATCTAGATATAAGGTTCCATAGCCTCCCAAAGCACCATGGTGCACTACATAAGGATCAGTAATTGGTAGGATGACCCTCGTGCTAATACCTTGCTCGTTCAGTAGTTTTTCAATGAACTGTACTTTTGGCGATCCATCTACATTTGTTTTAGCTTCCATACCATGGTCTGCCGTAACACCTACAATAGCACCCAATTTGTCAAGCTCACCTAACCAGTAGTCAATTTTTGCTAGAAAATCGTTAGCACCTTCACTTCCAGGCGCATATTTATGTTGTACAAAATCGGTAGTGGTTAAGTACATCACATCATAATGTTCGCGTTGTAAAAGTTTTGCGCCAGCTTCAATACAGTAAACAGAAATATAAGGATCGTATATGCCTGGTCTTTCTTTACCCATTAATTCACTTTCAACATTTTCAATGCCATTTTCCTCTAAAGTGGCTTGATTGGCAAATTCAGCAGAAAAACAGATGCCATTTAAATTATGGGCCAGCATTTTTCTTAGTTTATCTTTAGCAGTAACAACAGCAACTTTACGATCGTTATGACTCAGTTCAGATAAAATGGTTGGTACTTTTAGGTATTTCGGGTCGTTCATCATCACTTCTTCTTGTAATTGTGTATCCCAATAAAAATTACCGCATATACCATTTACTTTTGGAGTTACCCCGGTAACAATAGCCATATTGTTTGGGTTTGTAAATGAAGGAATGACACTTTTTACTAAACCAAACGAGCCTTCGTTTATAAAACGTTGCAAATTTGGCATAACGTGTTTTGCCTTTTCATAGTATGGGTATGAAGTGCCATCCATACAAATCCCTATTATTGTTTTCTTTTGTCTAGGGTAATTTCTGTTGTTTATTTCCATTATTTAAGTGACTAAATATTTAAACTAAAATTTTCACAAAAGTAAAAAAAATATACTAATACTATAATTTTATAATTAATATTTACTAATATTATAATTATTTTAGTTCTTTTATTGCTTTTACCTTGAAAACTGTTGACGAAAAAGAGTTGTTTTTTGAGTAATCTATTGAACAACCACAGCCTAAGTTTAAATAAAGCACTAATGGATGTTCAAATACATTTTATTGCTATTTTAGATTAAAGATATTTTATGATAAAAAAGGTCGTAGTTATTGGTGCAGGTACTATTGGCACTGCAGTAGCCTATTATGTTAGTAAAATGGCTAAAGCTGAAGTTGTATTAGTTGAAAGGAATTTTATTGGTTCTGGTAACACGTCTTTAGCGGCTTCATTAGTGACTTTGGCAAGGTCGAAAAAATCAATAGTTCCGTTGGTCATGCAGACTATGGAAGCTATTACAGAAATAGAAGATTTGTTGGGTGAGGCTATAGGGGTTATGCGTGTTGGTAGTATTCATGTTGCAGCATCTGATGCTTCAGAGAAAAGTATAAAGGGGTTAATGGAGGTAGCTCTATCTTTTGGATTAAAATGTATGTGGCTCGAACCTCAAGACATTAAATTAAGATTGCCATGGCTCAATATTGATAAGGTTAGGGGTGGCGCATTTATGGAGGAGGACTGTTACATGGAGTCAACTATTTTGGCCACAAATTTTGCAAAAGCTGCAAAACGTTTGGGAGCAGTTATTAAGCAATATACCAATGTTGAAGAAATATTAACAGATGAAGGTAAGGTAACAGGAATACAAACTGACAAGGGTATTATTGATTGCGATGTAGTAGTAGATGCTGCAGGAGCTTGGAGTAACCTGTTGTCAATGCAAGTGGGTGAGGCGGTCCCAATGGCCCCTGTAAGGAGTGTTTATTGGATAACTGGAGAACGTCCAGATTTATTTAATCCTAACCAGCCTATGGTTATTTTGCCCGATGCATCTGCTTATTGTAGACCGGATGGAACGTCTTTGCTTTTTGGTATAAGGGACAATAAAGGAGTTCATGTAGATCCTAGGCTATTGCCGAGTAGCATGAATGGATTTAACCTGATTTCTGAAGCCGAATCGTGGGATATAATAATGGAAAAAGGAGCGGTTTTTCAAGAATTTTTTCCAGAATTCTATGATATGGAAATAGCCCATTGTGTCTCTGGTTTTTCAACCTATACCCCAGATGCCTCTTTGGTGGTTGGAAGAGCGAAGCATGTTGACGGGTTGTATTTGTCAACAGGTTGTTCTGGTGCTGGCGTAGCTACATCGGGCGGGTATGGACGTACTATAGCAGAATTAATATCTGAGGTGCCTTTGTTTACTAATATTGAATCGTTTGGTGTTGATAGGTTTGGTGAAATAGATCCGTTTAATTCTAGTTTTAGGCAACGTTGTGCAGATGCACGTTCCAATAAAAAAGAAGGTTAATAATAATGAGCATTTTTGTAAAAATATTAATAAAGATAACTTATAAAAGTGATACTTTTTTATAGAAGTTTTATTTGAAAATAAATGAATGATTTTTTTAAGATTTGTTTGGAAAAGGTTTTTTAGGGATTGCTACCTTTAAGCATTATTTATTGAATCACTATATTGAATTTACAAAGATTTGTCTGGTAGTGCTTTAACTTTATTTTGCAATTCTTAAATACTTAAACTTATTTTGCTTAAGGGAATACGAATTTATCATGTAATCTAATTGATGTAAATAATGTTTGTAAGTTCAAAGTGCTTTTCAATTTAAAAGGAATAGAAATTTAGTGTTTCGTGATATAAAAAACGTATTTGTTATTCACCTTAAATAACAATCAAAATATAATTAAATGGAACAAAAAACGGTTACGTTGTTGATAAAGTGTCCAGATAGAGAGGGAATTATAGCCACATTAACGGGGTTTTTCTATAAAGAGGGTTTTAATATTATTAGTTTGCAGCAGTATACCAATGTAAGGGAAAAAAAATTCTTTATGCGTATATGCTTAACTACTAAGCAAAACATAACTATTGATCTAGAGGAAAAGTTTGATAAGTTATCCAAAAGTTTTGATATTGAATGGAAAATAGATTATGGTGACAAAAAGCAAAAAGTTGCTATAATGGTGTCGCATACCAATCATAATTTATATGATTTATTATCGAAATACAAAGAGGGCATATTGCCTTGTGAAGTCGTTTTGGTGGTTAGTAACCATGAAAAATTAAGGCCTGTGGCCGAAATGTTTGGTATTCCTTATTACTATGCACCTGTAAATAAAGAGACTAGAAACCAGCAAGAAGCAGAATTAAAGGATTTATTTGATAAAAATGAAATTGATTTAATAGTAATGGCAAGGTACATGCAGATACTGACATCAGATTTTATAAGTCATTATCCGTATAGAATCATTAATATTCATCATTCATTTTTGCCTGCATTTCAGGGTGCAAACCCGTACATGAGGGCTTATGAACGTGGGGTGAAATTAATTGGTGCAACAGCGCATTACGCTACCCAAGATTTAGATGAGGGTCCGATTATTGAACAGGATGTAGAGCGAGTAACCCATGAGTCTACGGTAAGCACTCTCAAGAGTATTGGTGCCGATATAGAAACAATGGTTTTGTCTAGAGCGGTTAAGTTTCATTTGAATAACCAGATAATCGTTGATGGAAATAAAACAATTGTATTTCCTGAAACATAAGTTATACTAGATTAAGTGTAAACCATATTTTTATTAGTAGTTGAATAATTGCTCTACGCCTTAGTCTTTTCAGTATTACCTTAATGTTAAGGTGATTAATTTGTATTCTAATCAATTAAGCTATAAGTTTATGTTCGAGCACAATAAATCAAGAATTAAAATACCCATTATGCGCTATAATGCCTTTTTTGTATTATTTCTAGTTTTATTGTTCAGCAGTTGTGCAGAGAAAAATAGAACTTTTCTACCTGTAGAAATTAATATTTTACCGAAACCATCAAAGCTTACTTTGGGGGAGTTTTCTTTTGCTTTTAAAGAAGGTGACAAGGTTTCAATCGAATCGGATGATCAACAAATTGCCGCAAATCATTTAATAGACTTAATCGGTAATACCACGGGTAAAATACTTGAATTGGAGGAAAAAAACTCGGGTAGGATTATCTTTAGATTTGTTGAAAGTATCCCATCTGAGGCGTATCAATTAGACGTTAATCCGAACCAAATTATTATTAGTGCTAGTGAGGCTGCTGGTTATTTTTATGGAGTGCAATCATTATATCAACTTTTAACACATGAATCAGTAAGTCATGGTGTTGAATCCAATAAGTGGTTAGTGCCTTGTGTTACCATAGAAGATAGTCCGCGTTTTAAGTGGCGCGCCTATATGTTAGATGAGTCGCGTTATTTTCACGGTGAAACATTTGTCAAGCAGATACTGGATCAGATGGCTTTATTGAAAATGAATATATTTCACTGGCATTTAGTAGATGATGCAGGTTGGCGTGTTGAGATTAAAAAATATCCATTATTGACAAAGGTTGGTGCGTTTAGAACCGATTCAGAAATTGAATGGTGGGGCAGTGGTAAAACATCTGGTGAAGCACATGGTGGCTTTTATACTCAAGAGCAAATAAAGGATATTGTAGCGTATGCTGCCGAGCGTAATATTACTGTGGTACCAGAGTTTGAAATGCCAGGGCACTCGAGTGCCGCTATTGCAGCTTATACTTGGCTAGGGACGGCTGGTAAAGATATTGATGTTCCTGTTAAATTTGGTAGACATTACGATAATTACGATGTGACCAAGCCTGAAGTTGAGCAGTTTATTAAGGATGTTCTTCTGGAGTTATTTGAGTTGTTCCCCTCTAAAGTTATTCATATTGGTGGAGATGAAGTGGGATATAAGGTTTGGGAAGAGTCAAAGCATGTTCAGGAGTACATGAAAGAAAATGGAATTAATACCCCTGCAGATTTACAAATAGCTTTTACCAATAAAATTTCAAAATTCATAGAGGAGAATGGACGAAGAATGATGGGTTGGAACGAAATTTTAGGCAAAAACATACATCATGGTTTTGAAGAAAAGAAAGACGATAAAGAAGCCGAGACAGAGCTAGCTAAAAATGTTGTTGTTCATTTCTGGAAAGGTGATTTGGAATTGGCTACCGATGCTGCTAAAAAAGGATATGATATTGTGAATTCACTACACAGTAATACTTATTTAGATTATAATTATAAATCAATTAGTTTACAAAAGGCTTATAGTTTCAATCCAATTCCAGAAGGATTGGAAGAACAGTACCATGAAAATATTTTAGGTTTTGGCTGCCAGATGTGGAGCGAATGGACACCTACATATAAAGATGTAGAACGTCAAACATTCCCAAGAATTGCTGCTTATGCAGAAGTAGGTTGGACGACAATAGAAAATAAAGACTTTGATAGCTTTAAAGTGGCTTTAAAAAAAATGCAGAGCCGCTGGGACAATTTAGGAATTAACTATGCGAAAGTGTTAGAGTAATGGAATGTAACTACAAATTATTTAGGTTATGAATAACATATGTAGAGTAATTGGTGTTTTTGCCATTTGTTTTACCATAATCTCTTGTAAACAGAAAGATGCTAAGGCTGTAGGGCATGGAGATAAGGGGGGTAGTGAGCAACCAAACATTATACTGTTTTTGGTTGACGATATGGGCTGGCAAGATACCTCAGTACCATTTTGGACAGAGAAAACAGCTTTTAATGAGCGCTACAAAACACCAAACATGGAACGTCTTGCAAAGGAAGGCATGAAATTTACGCAGGCTTATGCTACGTCTGTATGCTCCCCGACAAGGATTAGTTTAATGACTGGAATGAATGCTGCGAGGCATAGAGTTACTAATTGGACACTTAAGAAAGATATGCTGCAACCTGTGGAAGTAAACCATAAAAAATTGAAATTTCCAAGATGGAATGTTAATGGTATGAGTCCAATACCAGATATTAAAAATGCAGTATATGCTACACCGCTGCCAAATTTATTGCAAGAAGCAGGCTATTACACAATTCATGCTGGTAAAGCGCATTTTGGTGCTATTGGAACACCAGCAGAAAACCCTAAGCGTATTGGATTTGATGTTAATATAGCAGGACATGCTGCAGGGGCCCCAGAAAGTTATTTGGGAACAGAAAATTTTGGAAATGGTGAAAAAGGAAAGGAAATATGGGCGGTGCCAGGTTTGGAAAAATATCATGGTGAAGATATATTTTTAACCGAAGCACTAACTAAGGAGGCTATACTGGCTATGGATAGTGCTGTAGTAGTCAAAAAACCTTTCTTTTTGTATATGGCACATTATGCAGTGCACACGCCTTTATACGGGGATAATAGGTTTGAAAAAAAATATTTGGATGCAAGGCTAGACCCCAAGGAAGCCAAATATGCCTCTATGGTAGAGGGTATGGACAAGAGTTTGGGTGATTTAATGAATTATTTAAACGATAAAGGAATTGCCGATAATACCATTATTTTGTTTATGTCCGATAATGGCGGATTGAGTGCAGTGGCCAGAGGAGGCCAACCCCATACGCATAATAAACCTCTTTCAAGCGGTAAAGGGTCGGCACATGAAGGCGGTATTCGAGAACCAATGATTGTAAAGTGGCCCGGGGTAACTCAAGAAAATTCTAGTACAAGTAACTATGTTATTATAGAAGATTTTTTTCCAACCATATTGGAAATGGCAAGGATTGAAAAATATAAAGCTGTTCAAACTATAGATGGAAAAAGTTTTGTTTCAATTTTGAAATCTAAAGAAGTGAACAACAATGAAAGGCCTTTGTTTTGGCATTATCCCAATAATTGGGGGCAAACGGGCCCGGGTATTGGGGCGACCAGCGCCATACGTAAAGGCGATTATAAATTAATCTATTATCATATAGATAGTCATTTTGAATTGTTCAATATTGAAGAAGATATAGGTGAAACCAATAATTTGGCCAGTACAGAAAAAGAAAAGTTAAAAGCTTTGGCTGTAGAGCTTGGTGATTATTTAAGAGGAGTCAATGCACAAATGCCAACCAGAACAGACACCAATCAGCAAGTGCCTTGGCCAGATGCTGAAGAAGCTATTGGTCAAATAATAAATAAGACCTAGTTGGGTTTTACGATTTCTATTTTAAAAGCATTAATTTTAAAGCGGTATTGATAATTTTTTGAAAATAGAATGTAAATAATGCTATCTAAAGAAGAATTAAAGCGCTATTCAAGACACTTGTTGTTGAGTGAGGTAGGTATTGAAGGGCAACAAAAACTTAAGAATGCATCGGTTTTAGTTGTGGGGCTCGGTGGATTGGGGTCACCTTTAGCCATGTATTTGGCAGCATCGGGAGTAGGTACTTTAGGCTTGGTTGATTTTGATGTAGTCGATGCTTCTAATCTTCAGCGGCAAATCATTCATGGGACTTCTGATATAGGTAAATTAAAACTGGAATCTGCAACAGCCACACTTAAAAATATAAACCCCGACATTAATATTGTTCAGTATAGTGAAGCAATAACTTCAGAAAATGCATTGGACATCATCAAGGCATACGATATTGTCGCCGATGGCACCGATAACTTTCAAACCCGCTATTTGGTTAACGATGCCTGTGTGTTATTGGGAAAGCCAAATGTTTATGCGTCAATTTATAAGTTTGAAGGTCAAGCCAGTATTTTTGGAGCTAAAGGAGGACCTTGCTACAGGTGTTTGTATCCCACGCCCCCAGCGCCTGGTACTGTACCTTCTTGTGGCGAAGCTGGGGTGCTAGGCGTATTGCCCGGACTTATGGGAACCATTCAGGCGACAGAAGTGGTAAAGTTGATTTTAAAACAAGGGCAACCACTAATTGGGCGTTTGTTGCTTTACAATGCATTGCAAATGCATTTTTCCGAAATAAAATTAAAAAGAAATAATAATTGTTCGGTTTGCGGAGATAAACCAACTATTACAAAGCTTATTGATTATGATGTGTTTTGTGGTATAATGAAAGAAGGGAAAGGAGTGGAGTCTATGGAAAAGTTACACGGTAATAATGAAATAATGCCTAAGAGTCTTTTTGATTTGATTAATAAAAAAAATGTTTTTTTGTTGGATGTCCGTGAACCATATGAATATGAAATCGCGAAAATTAAAGGTTCTGTCTTGATTCCCCAAGAACAAGTTTCGAATAAACTAGACGTCTTGCCAAAGGATAAAACTATAGTGGTTATGTGTCATCATGGTGGTAGAAGTAAAAAAGTTGTAGAGTATTTAATTGACAATGGTTTTAACAAAGTTTATAATCTAAAGGGGGGTATAGATAAATATAGCATGGAGGTTGATCGCAGCTTAGATAGGTATTAATTTTAATGTGTTTTTAATATTAATAAACTTGAATATAACTAAAAAAAGTTGCAAGTTTGTAAAATACTACGATTTATATATAGGGTGTTCATAAAGCAAAATTATATTACCACTTTACTTTTACTGCTAATACTTTTTTCATGTAAAAAGAATAATGAAGGAAAATCATTAATGCTCTATTGTGCAGCAGGAATGAAACCGGTTGTTGAAGTAGTAGCAAATAATTATTTCAGTGAATATGGTGTGCGTATCAATATTCAATATGGAGGTTCTGGTACCTTACTTTCCAATTTAAGGGTGGCTCAACAAGGTGATTTATATTTGGCAGCCGATATAAGTTATATAAAGGAAGCCCAAAAGTTTAAACTCGTCAAAGAAACGCAACCTTTATCTTTTTTAAAACCTATCATAGCAGTACCAAAAGGTAACCCAAAAAGAATCAGGGGCATATCTAGTGTATTTCGTGATACTTTAAGAATTGCCATTGCAAATCCCGATGCAGCATCCATTGGACGTCTCACTAAAAAAATGTTTCAGGATTCAAAACTTTGGGATAGTATTCAAAACCATCTAGAAGTACAGATGCTAACAGTTAACGAAGTCGCTAATGCTGTTAAATTGGGAACAGTTGATGCAGGTATTATTTGGGATGCTACGGCCAATCAGTATGAGGATATTGATGTTGTCGACGAAAAGGCATTTAACAAATACATAAAAACAGTAACATTAGGCGTGCTTAAATTTTCCAAAAAACCAACTGAAGCCTTAAAATTTTTACGTTATCTTTCTGCTAAAAATAAAGGTTTGGAAACTTTTAGGGTCTTGGGCTATCACCCTATAGAAGGTGATGTTTGGGAAGAAACTCCAGAACTCTTATTCTATAGTGGTGGCGTAAATAGGCTGGCAGCAGATGAAACTATCAATGCATTTGAAACTCGTGAAGGTATAAAAGTAATACGCGTGTACAATGGTTGTGGAATATTGGTTTCCCAAATTAAAGCAGGACAAAACCCAGATGCTTACTTAACATGCGATGTGTCGTTTATGGAACAGGTAAAGGATAGGTTTACCAATATTTTGGATATTTCCAATACAAGAATTGTTATTGTAACCAAAAAAGAAAATCCAAAACAAATTCTAAGTCTTAGCGATTTAACAAAAAAAAATATAGAACTAGGTGTGTGCAATGATAACCAAAGCGCATTAGGAGCTCTAACAAAGCAATTGCTTGAGGGGCAAGGGTTGTGGGAAGCGGTTTATAAAAATGTTCGGTCCCAAGCGCCAACGGCAGATTTGTTGGTGAATCAAATTTTAACAGGCTCATTAGATGCTGTAATAGTATATTATGCTAATGTTGCGAAAGTTAAGGACAGATTAGAGCTAGTGTCAATAGATTTGGACCAGGCTATTGCACTTCAAAATATTGGGGTTGCTGCTCAATCCAATTACAAATATTTAACAAAACGATTAATAAACGCCTTAACGGAAAATAGTTCTAAAGATAAATATTTAGAATATGGTTTTGGTTGGGAATATACTAATCCAGATTTAAAACAATGAAGGAGCTTTTAAAAACAGAAGGAGATATTAACCTTTCCAAAGAAAGAACGCTATGGCAACAAGAGCAAAAACTTAATCAAAAAACCAAAAAGTTGTTAAGCGAAGATGAGGCCTTATTTTTACATCAGTCTATGTCTACACCTTGTCTTGATGTTCTTAGCTCATGTAAGGATGCCAAAATCACAAATTTGGAAGGAAAGGATTATCTTGATTTTCACGGGAATAATGTCCATCAAGTTGGGTTTTCTAATCCTTATGTCATTGAGCAAATAAAAAAGCAATTAGATGAATTATCTTTTTCTACCCGTCGTTATACTAATGAAGTAGCTATCGATTTTGCTAAAAGAATAACCTCTTTACTGCCCAAAGGTTTAGATAGAGTATTGTTTGCACCTGGAGGGACGTCGGCAGTAAGTATGGCTTTAAAATTAGCAAGAGTTGTTACTGGAAGACATAAAGTTATTTCAAATTGGGATTCCTTTCATGGCGCATCTTTAGATGCGATAAGTGCTGGAGGTGAAGCGGTATTTCGGCAGCATATGGGGCCAATGATGCCAGGAGTTATACGTATTCCTCCACCGATGAATACAGGGGGTTTTTTTGAAGATGAAATGAAATCTGCAGACTATCTCGAGTATGTTATTGAGAAGGAAGGTGAAATAGGGGCTTTTATTGCTGAAACAGTTAGGAATACAGATGTTCAGATCCCTTCTAAAAAATACTGGAAACGTATTCGGGAAATTTGTACTAAACATAATGTATTGCTTATTTTGGATGAAATACCAATTGCCTTAGGGCGAACAGGAAAAATGTTTGCCTTTGAGAATTTTAATATTGAGCCTGATATTTTATGTTTGGGAAAAGGACTTGGAGGAGGCGTCATTCCCTTTGCAGCAATGGTATGTAGAGAAGAGTATAATGTAGCTCAGGATATTTCGTTAGGACATTTTACACATGAGAAGAGTCCCGTTGGATGTGCAGCGGCTAGGGCCGTAATTGATTACATAAATGAGAACGAGGTGTTACAAAAAGTAAAAGAAGATGCTATTTTCATGAAACAAGCTTTGAACGACTTAAAATGTAAATACCCTATTATTAGTGAGGTAAGAGGGTTAGGGCTTTTGTGGGGAGTTGAATTAAGGTGTCCAGAAACCAATCAGCCAAAAGTTATTGAAACAGAGAAAATCATGTACAGTTGCTTAACACAGGGCTTAAGTTTTAAGGTGTCTCAAGGACATGTTTTACAATTATCACCAGCGTTGACTATTAAAAGGGAAGAGCTTAAAAATGCTATATCTATTTTAGATAGGGCATTTGAATCTATACTGTAGAGAAGTAGATAATCTAATAAAAGAAATAGGATTAAAGCGTTACAAGAACATATTAAACCTTTAAAAGTTAAACCCAATACTCCTTTTTATATAATGATGGGTATTGTTGCTTCTACTTATATCATTTTAATTGTTGCTATGATGGTGGCTGATATGTCCTATACTTCACCAGGACATATATTTGAAGCACTTAAAAGTAAGGAAATTCAATATGCAATTAAATTGAGCTTGATCACCTGTACGGTTACTATGATTTTAAGCGTAATGGTTGCTGTTCCATTAGGGTATTTTATGTCACGTTTTGAATTTCCGTTTAAAAAAGTAATCGACGCTATTCTTGACATTCCTATAGTACTACCACCATTAGTAATAGGATTGAGTTTGTTGATTTTATTTCAAACCGCTCCGGGCCGATTTATAGAAAGCCATGTGCGTATTACTTATACGGTATATAGTGTTGTAATTGCTCAGTTTATGGTTGCCTGTGCTTTTGCTGTACGTACCATGTATGTAACATTTTCCCAAATTAACAACAGACAGGAACAGGTAGCTCTAACATTGGGGTGCAATCAAAAGCAAGCTTTTTTTAATATCCTATTACCACAAGCAAAGAATGGCATTTTAACAGCGGCTTCTCTAGCCTGGGCTAGGGCTTTAGGAGAGTTTGGACCTATTCTTATCTTTTCTGGAGCGACTAGAATGCGTACTGAGGTTTTACCAACAACGGTATTTTTAGAAATGACCGTAGGTAATATAGAGGCAGCTGTAGCAGTATCATTAATTATGATATTTTCGGGATTTGCAGTGCTTATGGTAGTTCGGTTATTTGGTGATAAAAAAGTGATTGTTTAGCAATGATAAGAGGTATTAACTTAAGCATTCATCAAGGGGATTTTAAATTATCCAACCTTAACTTTACCATTGAGGCAAAGGAATATGTTGTACTTATGGGAAAAACAGGTTGTGGTAAAACAACCCTGTTGGAAACTATATGTGGACTAAGAAAGTTGTCATCTGGTGAAATTTGGATAAACGACAAAAATGTGTCCAATGAAGTCCCAGCTAAACGTGAAATAGGATACGTGCCTCAAGATGCTGCACTTTTTAATACTATGACCGTAAAAAAGAATATTGGATTTGCCTTAAAAATACGCAAGTGTAACAAACAAAAAATAGAAGAAAGAACAAACGAATTGGCAGAGCTTATGGGTATAGACCATTTGTTGGAACGACGTATAGATGGTCTAAGTGGCGGTGAGAAACAGCGTGTTGCATTGGCTAGGGCCCTGAGTTTTTATCCTCAAATATTGTGTTTAGATGAGCCGTTAAGTGCTTTGGATGAGGATACTAAGGGCGATATGATAGAGCTATTGGTTAAATTAAAGCAGAATTTGGATATAACAGTGGTACATGTTACGCACTCTAATTTTGAAGCTTCAAAACTTGCCAATAAGGTTTTGTATTTTGAAGCTGGAACCATAACACATCAAAAGAAATTCAGATAGCCCAAGTGGGTCTTGTGTCTTGACTTCGAACAATGAGACGTATTTATAATGTTAATCCAACTTAAGTAGAAGATTTACTGATCTATATTATATTTGTTGGTAGTTAGCATTATAGTCTATATTTTTTAAAAAATTGAAATGGCCTACATAAACTTTACTTAAGAAAAATAAAAGCATTCCAATGAATCGAATAAAAATTATTTTTAAACTCCTATTTATTCTCAGTATAAGCATACATGCCCAAACCCAAATAGATTCATCTAAAGTAGTCAGGGTGTTAACGTTCAATATATATCATGGTGAAACGGTAAATGCCGAAAAACAATTTGATTTTGATTTATTGGCCAAAGTTATAAACGATGAACAACCAGATTTAGTAGCATTACAGGAGGTTGATTTTAAAACTAATCGTGTTCTGGGTGTCGATTTGGTCACCGAGTTAGGCTTACGCGCCAAGATGCAGGCCATTTTTGGTAAGGCTATGGCTTTTGATGGTGGTGAGTATGGTGAAGGTATTTTGTCAAAGTATTCATTTCTGTCAACTAAAAACCATGTCTTACCTGCTAGGGAGGGCAAGGAGCCTAGGGCTGCTTTAGAAGTAAATGTTGTCATTAAAAGTGGCGATACCATTAAGTTTGTGGGAACGCACCTAGACCATACTAAAGATGAAACCGATAGAATAAACCAAGCAAATACAATTAACAAATTATTTGCAAAAGAGAATGTACCTATGATTATGGCAGGCGATTTAAATGCGAGGCCAGAGAGTGAAACCATGAAGATTCTTTTTAGTATCTGGAAACCTTCATTGCCCGATTTTCAACCAACTATGCCTTCTGATACCCCAAGTGTAAAAATAGACTATGTGTTATATAAACCTGCGAATGCTTGGCGGGTTTTGGATACCAAAATTATCTGTAATGATAAAGCAACAGACCATTGTGCCGTTTTGAGCGTGCTGGAACTTCTAAATTAGTATGTTTTGGATGAATTAGTTGATATACTTGATAGAGAGGGAAAAGCAACGGGAAAAACCTGTATGAAGTCTGAAGCACATGCCAAAGGCTATTGGCATGCGTGTATTAATGTTTGGCTTTATACCAAACAAGGTGAGGTTGTAATACAAAAGCGGGCGGCTACCAAGAAGGAGTTTCCCAATACTTGGGATGTATCTGTAGCAGGCCATATTGGAGCGGGAGAAGATGTGTTAATAGCTGCCCAACGTGAAGTAGGAGAAGAGGTCGGTTTCCATATAACATCCAGTGATTTAACGTTTATAGGAAATTATGCCACAGATTTTAGACATCATAAAGATTATATAGATAGGGAATACCATTATATGTATTTGGCAGAGTTGACGGTTCCTATTGAAAAATTACAAATTCAGGTCGAAGAAGTTGCAGGAATCCAATTGATATTTATTTCAGAATTAATTAAAAAATTAGAATCTAAAACCGATTCATTTAGATTTGTTCCTTATGGTTTAGATTATTTTAAGCAAGTTTTTGCTTCAATTAATAAAAAAATGCAATAGTTGTTGATTTTATTTTCCAAGAATCATTTTAATGCCTACTAGAATAATAAAGACCCCAAAAATCTTTTTAAGAAAAGCTTGGTCTATTCTAAGTGCTAATTTTGAACCAAAATAACCACTAATCATAAATAAAACAGAAACAATTAAAGCCATTTTCCAATCTATTGCACCTGCTTTGTGATAATTTAAAACAGCTAAAAATGTAACAGGGGGAAGCATTACCGCTAGGCTAAGACCTTGTGCCATGTGTTGTGAAAATCCTAAAAAAAATACAAACATGGGAATCATAATCAGTCCGCCACCCACTCCTAGTAAGCCACTAAAAACACCAGTTAGAATACCTATAAGAATTAAAATAAGAACAGTTGTAAGCGTCATTTTCATGTGTTTTATTTTGATAGGCTTCAATTTATAAAAAATGATGTAATCTGTTATTAATAAAATGACCAAATATTAATTCATAAGGCTTTCTGAATGAATTGAGAAAAATAAGGTATTTATATGTTCATTTACTTGTAATGGTTTTATTCTAATCTAACCTTATTTTAACTATTATAAAGTTCAAATAAGCACCCCTTAACCTCTTTTTTGTTACAGGCTATTAAGGTAACTATTCCAAGTTTTGTAATAAATATGTTATGAACATTATAGGTTTATCTTTTTATAAAGGCTTGAATAGCTGTTTTAATTGATTTCTATGTGCAAACAGTTATTCTATTCGTTTGTAGTTTTCAGCAAACATAGGGTTCCCTTGTTCATCCAGACTAATTTGAGAAAATTTGTTTTCTTCTAAGATGAGTTTAAATGTAAACTCTTTATTTTCTTTTATAATATTATTCATGGCTTTCGAGCCATAATCTAGAACTTCGGTTAAAACACTATCATTTGCAGTGTAATCACCATATCCAAACCAATCTAAAGAATCTGAAACACGTAATCTGGACCACATGACTTTTGTAGGAGAGTACATTTTAATTTGTTTAAGTGTATTTGAAGATTTAATTGTATCAATAGAGCCATCACTTCTGTAATTAAAGTAGCTAATCAACTCCCATGCGCCTTGCATGGAAAGGGTCTTTTCATTGGATATTTCAGAGTTATCATTTGTGGATTCTGTATTTGAATTCTCCTTACATGAAAACAGTAGCAAAATGAAGAGGATAAGAAAAAAATTTTTCATAGTTGGTAAGATTAGAAGATATGTAGTTAGTACATCTACAAGTTACAAAAAATAACCCATAAATCTTAGAAGCCAATAAGAAACTACTATAAGCAGATAAAAACTGTTGATAACTTATAAGTAAAGTTAAGGCCAAAAACTATACTTTTGCTCAAATTAAATAAATTGAATTATGGCTGATACAATAGAAAAGGTAAAATGTTTAATTATAGGTTCAGGGCCAGCAGGTTATACGGCAGCTATCTATGCTGCAAGGGCCAATATGAACCCTGTTTTATACCAAGGCACACAACCAGGAGGGCAGTTGACAACGACCAATGAAGTAGAAAATTTTCCAGGGTATCCAGAGGGAGTAACAGGCCCGGAAATGATGATGCAACTACAGGCTCAGGCACAACGTTTTGAAACCGATATTCGTGATGGCTGGGTGACTAAAGTTGATTTTTCAGGAGGGGTCCATAAAGTGTGGGTGAATGACACAAAAGAAATTCATTGTGATACGGTCATTATATCAACAGGGGCTTCAGCCAAGTATTTAGGATTGGAATCAGAACAGAAGTATCTAAAATTAGGAGGCGGTGTTTCGGCATGTGCGGTTTGTGATGGATTCTTTTATAGGAATCAGGAGGTCGTTATAGTTGGTGCTGGTGATAGTGCCTGTGAAGAAGCTCACTATTTATCCAAGTTATGTACTAAAGTAACCATGTTGGTAAGACGTGATGAATTTAGGGCATCTAAAATTATGGCAGCCAGAGTTAAGAATACGCCAAACATAAATATATTGTTTAATACTGAGACCGATGAGGTATTGGGCGACGGGCAAGTGGTTACAGGTGTTAGGGTGTTCAATAATAAGACCAATGAAAAGCAAGAGATTCCGGCAACAGGATTCTTTGTAGCTATTGGACATAAGCCCAATACAGATATTTTTAAGGATTATTTGGAGTTGGATGACACGGGATATATCATCAACAAACCGGGAACCTCTAAAACGAACATAGAGGGCGTATTTGTATCGGGCGATGCAGCAGACCACGTTTACAGACAGGCTGTTACGGCTGCAGGAACTGGTTGTATGGCTGCTTTAGATGCAGAACGTTGGTTGGCGGCAAAGGATGCTTCATTTGAAGTTTCAACATCAACATATAACTAAAAGCATTTTGATTTTTTATATATGGACCAAAGCATGAAAATGCTTTGGTTTTTTGTTTTGTAATTATATCAAAAAGTGTTTTCTTTGAAGCCCATAATTAAATCGGGATGTGGCGCAGTCCGGTTAGCGTACACGGCTGGGGGCCGTGTGGTCGCAGGTTCAAATCCTGTCATCCCGACTTTTTAAGGTTTTAAATAAAACCAAAAACACACAAAAAATAGCCAAACACTATATAAATAAAAGGATTGGCTGTGTTTGATAAACAAACTCGTTTAGAACAAAAGTGAGTTAATAGGTGAGTGATTCGGTGAGCTCACCAAAACATAAGAATTTTTTGAAAGTGATTTGATTTTCGTGTTACGAGTCTATCGTTCGACCAAAACACTTTCAAAATGAAAACAAATTCCACCTTTGGCGTAATATTCTTTACGCGTCTCAATTCCAAAAAGACCGACCAAGCCCTAATCTTTGTTCGTATTACTGTTAATGGCAAGCGTTCCGAAATCAGTTTAAAAAGAAACGTATCCCAAAAGCTTTGGGATAAAAACAAGGGCAAGGTTAAAGGGAATTCTCATGAAGCACGTGCTTTAAACAATTACATTCAGCAAGTACAGAATAAGCTTTACGATAGTTACGTGAAACTTCAAAATGAAGGCAAGCTAATTACGGTTTTTACGTTAAAATCACGTTATCTGGGTATGGATGAACAACACAAAACCCTTTTGCAATTAGTAAGTTATCATAACAAGACTATGAAAACGATACTTAAACCGGGAACACTCAAAATTTGCCAAAACTTAATTGCTTTAAAAACTCTGACTCGCTATTGAATGAAATAGTTTTAATTACAAAATGTTGTATATTATCAACATTAAACGTATTTTTGTTGAAAATAAGCAACAATTATGAAGACAAAGAAAAACATAATATTCCCGAAGCATATGGAAATTATGGAGCGCTTGGGTGAAAATATCAAGTTGGCACGCAAAAGAAGGAAATTGACAACTGTTCAAGTTTCAGAACGTGCAGATATAGATAGAACGACCTTGTATAAAATTGAAAAAGGTAACTCAAGTGTAACTATTGGGGCTTATTTCAATGTTTTACGTGTACTTGGGTTGCAAGATGATTTTCTAAAATTAGCAGCGGATGATGAATTTGGTAGAAAACTTCAAGATTTAGATCTAATTTAAAATGGCAACTGGTAAACAAGACATATACATTTTTGCACATTGGAAAGGTTTGGAAGAACCGCAATTAATGGGAGTGCTTTCTGCATTGTATGCAAAAGGAAAGAAAGCATTCAGTTTTGAATATGATAAAGATTGGTTGAAATCTAAAGAACAAATGCTATTGGATCCGGATATTCAATTCTATAGTGGCCCACAATACCCAAACAATAAAGAAAATTTTGGTGTTTTCTTGGATAGTATGCCTGATACTTGGGGACGCACACTTATGAAGCGTAGGGCGTCACAACAAGCAGCTGTAAATAATGAAAAGGCAAAAACACTATACGAAATTGATTATTTATTAGGAGTTTATGACGAAAGTCGAATGGGAGCTTTGCGTTTTAAACTAGACCCAGAAGGACCATTTTTAGATGATAATGAACTAAATCCAACACCACCGTGGTCATCCATTAGAGAGTTGCAAGAAGCAGCAAAAAATTTTGAAATTGAAGAGGACAATGATGAAGTAAGAAAATGGTTAGCTGTTTTAATGGCACCGGGATCCTCTTTGGGAGGGGCAAGACCGAAAGCTAATATATTAGATGAAAATAAGGAGTTATGGATTGCAAAGTTTCCTTCAAAAAACGATACCGTAGACAAAGCCGCGTGGGAATATCTGGCATATCAATTAGCAATAAAGGCAGGAATCCATATGGCGCCATCAAAAATTGAAAAGATTAGTGGTAGTTTCAATACATTTTTTACCAAAAGGTTTGATCGTGAAGAAGGATGTAGACTTCATTTTGCATCAGCCATGACTATGACAGGAAATAATGAAGATACCATAAGAGATAATCCAGTAAGTTATTTGGAGTTAGCTGAATTCATTCAAAACCATGGGGCTATGATTAACGATAATTTAGAGCAGTTGTGGCGTAGAATAGTATTCAATATAGCTATTTCAAATACTGACGACCATTTAAGAAACCATGGATTTATTTTAACCAATCAAGGTTGGGTATTATCGCCAGCCTATGATTTGAATCCATCCATAGATAAAGATGGTTTGGCACTTAATATTGATATGGATAATAATGCACTTGACTATGATTTAGTAAAAAGTGTAGGTGAGTTTTTCCGTTTGGATGACAAGCAAATGGATAAAATTATTCAAGAAGTATTGACTGTAGTAGCAACCTGGAAAGAGGTGGCAAAAGAAATTGGTATATCTAATAAAGAAAAGACTTTTATGTCAAAAGCATTTAATGTTTAATGATGAAATGTAAAAGTAATCAAGTAAGATTTTAAACTAAAAGCAACCCTATTATGTTTGAAAATACATGGAGTATTAGTTAAGATAATTCCCTACAAACCAAAACACAGTTTGTTGGAAAAGAAAAAATCCGTAACCTGTATTGAGAGAAGTTGAAATATCTTTTGGTTTGCAGAGTTTATCCCGTGCGAAGCTGATAAGCGTGTCAGCGCTCTTGTATTTTTTGGCTGCATACCTCACACAGCACATTGCATGTTTTGCTTAAAGATTTATTTTCAAAATTAGGTTAAGCAAAAAATCAAAGAGCTATTTCTAACCCTCACACCAAAAACTACCCAAAGCTATGTTTACATAACGGGTAGTTATAGTAGCATTCATTTAGTTTCTGTACTATAACGCCATTATGTAAAATATCCGCTCACCAGCCGCAAATTACGAACCGACATTGAAGTTTAGAACACACAAGATTGCCACTTTTCCCCACCACCCATTTCAACTGTGTAGGTTACAGCAATTCTTAATATTTGCCTTGTGTCTGCGGTAGGATGCATTACATTCGCTCAATCCCTTGTCAGGGTATCGCTCTTTTCATTTACCCACCTCAACACCCGCTCATAAAAAAAGAGCATTTTTTAGAAAATGCCCTTTATTTATCTTTCCAATCACTTAACATTAATAATTACTTCCACCTACGAAACTTTGCCCCAAGAAAAGTGATTGTCTTTTTTAGGAGTAAGGAAACGAAGAAACTTACGATAGCACCAACCATGGCCAAAATTACGGTAGTAATTAAATCCTCAACACCAATATTCATTATTGTTGAAAAGAAAGTACCACCAATAATGGCAGATTTGGTGTTATAGTCCATCGTCAATCTCATCAGTTTCTGTGTTTTCATCATCAGCAACAACCGCTTGACTTACTGCATTGGCCACAGTTCCTGCAACGGTCATATAAGTAGCAATGGTTACCACAATGGCAGGCATCGAAATAGGTGCAGTTATGATAGTACCGCCTGCAGTAGCCAATGCAATACCAATATTTCGTAAAGTTTTGAAAAATTTTGATACTCTCTTATAGCTTCTTTATTTCAACTTTAATCACTTGGTATGTATCAAAATCAAGTTTGCTTTTTTTAAGAGAAAAGCTATAGCCATTTTTTGCTTTTTCTGTGTTAATTTTTTTACCTGATGATATATTCGTTACTCTACCAATTTTCCCGTTGTAAAATAATGAAACCTTATCATCTAATCTGTTCGGTAATAAGTGTAAATATAGGGCATGCCTATCTTTAGTAATGGGAACATTAGCCCATTCTTTAGGGGCAGGGAGCAGTTCTTTTCCAAATAAGGCCTCTTTATTTGGAACTATCCATTCGGCCAATTTTGCCATATGTTTGTAAAAATCTTTTGGTGGGACACCGTTGCCAGAGGGTCCGATGTTAAGAAGGAAATTACCTCCTAAGCTTCTGGCTAAAATCAATTTATCCAAGGCTTCTTTTGCACCGAAGCGTAAAGGGGAGTAGCCCCATGAACCACACCATGAAGTAGTAAATTCCCACCACTTATTTATACCTTCTTCCGGCTCCTTCCATTCAACCGTGGCAAAATCGCCTTTACCTATTTCTTCTTCCTTTGCATCGGGACTACGCATTTTGTACCACCTGTCATTTACAACGATACTAGGCTGTAAGGTTCTTATCCAATTAAATAGACCATCAGTATAAGCTTCCTTTTCTTTTCCCGGCCAGTAAAAGCCATCAAACCATAACACATCTATTTGTCCATAATTCGTCAATAATTCTTTTAACTGTCCAATAGTATATGCCCACCAATTTTTATACCTCATCGAGTCAATTTCAGAATCCACTAAGGGAAATTTATTTCGAGTTCTAAAATTAAAATTCTGGTCTCCCAAAGGATAGTTTGGAAAATGCCAGTCGCGTTGAGAAAAATAGAATCCCACTTTTAAACCGTATTTACGACATGCCTCTACATAGGGTTTTAACAAATCAGCATCGGGAACATAGGTGCTAATGTTATAATTTCCGTAAGTAGAGGGCCACAATGCAAAACCATCATGGTGTTTGGCTCCTAGTACTACGTAGGTCATTCCAGCTTCTTTAGCCGCTTTGCAAATCTTGTCTGGATCCCAATCGGTTGGATGGAAGTTTTCTGCCAGGGCAAAGTAGTCTTCAGGATTGGCATACTTTTCTTCATAACCATGCGGATAATTTTTAATCATTGCCCAAGAAGGTTGTGAACCTTGTGTACTATGTGGACCCCAGTGCATAAACAAGCCAAAATGGCCTTCACCAAACCACTGGGCTCCTGTATTGGGATTTGGAAAAACAACCGCTTTACTATCTTCGGAAATGGTCTTTAAAATGTTATTAATTATTGGGTCTTTTACTTGGTAAGCCAATTGTCTTTCTTGTATTTTTTGCCACTCATGAATGTTGTTTTCATTTACACTAACCCTTAACCCATTTCTCTTTCTAATACTTTTTATGCTTTTGGTTTCATAAAGCCCTATTTTATGGAATGGTATTTCTTTAAAATCGGGTAATTTTTTGTAAACTTCTGAATTTGAACCCAGATTAAAATTTTGAATATCCCAATCTGCAAAAGCAATATTTTGGTCTGTAGGCCAATTATTGTCTTTGTAGTCGAGCCATTCTTTTTTTCCATCTAATAACTGTTCGACATTTACAAAAACATTGTTTTCTACTAAATTTCGTTGAGGAAGTTCAGGGTTTTTAAAATAAGTAACAATTTCGGGATACCTATCGCTGTAGGGAGGGGCTTTAAAGTTAACGGCCTTTAATCGTTGTTCAAATAATCCGTCTTTATCCAATAAAGCCTTGGACCAGTTTTGCAGGCGGTTGTCCACATGTATGCCAATCTTATTGCCAATAAAAATATTGTTACTGTAGACATTATCGGATCCGCCACCTATGAGCGCGTTCCATTTACCTGCTTTATAAAAAACATTGCCGAATACGGTCATGCCACAGGCACCGTCATCGTGATAAACGGCACAGGTGTTGTAATGGTCCGGGATGTTTTCAAAATAGTTATATCGCACTGTATTACCACGTTCGGCAGGGTTACGCCCGTAATAAATAGCACCTTGGTCCTCTACTTCAAGGCATACATCATGAATGTAATTGTACTCAATTATATTGTCGTTTCCAAACATAAGGTATATGGCCATACTTGGGGTGTTGTATATTTCGCAATGCCTTACTGTGTTACCCACACCGGTTAAGTGGACAGCAGGGCGATACGATTTTTCTATGCGGTTTAAATCATGGAATACACAGTTTTCAATACTATTATTGCCTTTTTCCAGTGTTTTTAAGTTACCGCCGCCAAGTATAACGCCTCCAGCGCCTAGGTCGTAAAATTCACACCCTATGATCTTATTATTTTTACCACATTCACGGTACTGGGTTGGATTGGCGTAAAGGTGTTGTTGCAAACTGCCAACAATACCGGATTTTACTTTTCCCGTCCCCTCATGTCTGTACTTATTAAATGGCTCTACGCCCTTGCCTACCAAAATGCCTATACTGCCAAGATTTCTAAAAACACAGTCCTTAATGGTTGCATTGTGGGTATTGTCCATAGTAATGCCCAATCCTCGGGAGCATTCAAATTGAATACCTTCAATCAGTATATGCATGGTGTTCTGAATAGTAAAAAATGGGGCTTCGAGTATTGAAAACTCCAGCGACTCTATGTCATCGTCCTCTAAAATAAACTGGAGTACTCCTTCTTTACGGTCAAGATAATACTCTTCGGGGGCATCTAGTTCCGCTAGTATGTTAACGCCGTACCATTGTCGCCATGGTTTATTGTCGCCATAGCCATACAAAGTAGCTGATGCTGTTTTAAGGGTTTTTACTTTAGTGTCGATGGATGCTATTTTTACCATATCATCGGCATATCCCCACATAAAATATCCAGACATCCATGCATCTGTTTCGTTGGCCCATTTATTAATTCGGGCATCACTGTACTTAATAATCCCACCCCGATTTGAGAAATCGTCGTTTCTTGGCACCGAGCCTTTATCCAATACCTCTCCCATGGGAACCATACCTTGGTTTGGCCAGCGGGAAAGATGTAGAGGCTTTTTGTTAACAAAGGGTTCACCCCAAGCCGGACCGTAAGGACGGGCAAATCCGACATGGCGTAAAGTACCGTAGTTTTTAATACCTACATGTTTTAAATTGACACTGTAGTGATTATTAAAAGTACTTTTATTCTTTTTTTTAATGAATTTTGAAGGAATTTCAATACCGCCCGAAAATATGACCTGCTCGGACTGATAGGGTTGAATATGTATATTGGAAAGGGTTTCATTGATTTTTACTGTATTTTGAAAATAGTAGATACCACCCCTAAAATAAACTTTGGCTATAGAAGAGTTACCTTTTTGCCTATCATCTTGTATTTGTTTCAACGCGCGTTCCAACGTGGCAAAAGGGGCTGCTTTTGTGCCGCTGTATAAATCGTTTCCAGATGTGGAAACAAAATAGTGCACCTCTTCCGTTTTAAAGGAAGATAGTGAAATAATGAGTATTGCTAATGCATATAGTTTTAAAATCCGCTTCATAAATCCTTAATTAATTCTGGTTAACATTTTTTTTTTCGTTGATATAATCACTTGGGGACATGCCAAATTCAGCCTTAAAGCATTTGGTAAAATAAGAGGGATTGTTAAATCCAACTTTGTAAACCACTTCACTTATAGAATGTCTGCCCTCTGCAATAAGCTTTGCAGCTTTGTTCAACCTCACTTTTCTTATAAAATGGTTAATGGAAAGTCCAGAGAGTGCTTTAATTTTTCTATAGAGTTGGTCTTGGCTCATGTTAACGATATCGATTAGGCTCTGTACCGAGAAATCAGACTCTGAGATATGCTTTTCAATTTGTGCCACAATGTTGTCTAAAATTTCCTTATCAATAGATGATGGCATAGCATCTCCAGAGAAACTATCTGAAATCAAAAATTTCTTTTTGAGCTTTTCCCTTGATAGTATAATCTTTTCAATACGAATCAATAGTAGGTTCCTGTTAAAGGGTTTTTCGATATAGGCATCTGCGCCTTTTTCAAACCCTTCAATTCTTGATTCTGGTGAGTTTTTTGCTGTTAAAAGTATGATGGGTATATGGGAAGTTGTAATATGGCTCTTTAATTGACCACATAGTTCAAAGCCATCCATATTATCCATCATCACATCACTTATAATAAGATCAGGAATTTTCTTAATGGCTATATCCAAGCCTAATACCCCATTATCTGCCGTTAGCACATTGTAGTTTTTCTTTAAAATATCCTTGAGGTAATTTAGTATTTCAGGATTGTCGTCTATTACGAGGATGGAGCTCTTTTTCTCTAGTGTTGATGTACTGTTTATTAATTTGGGCGCATCTGTTTGCAAATCTATTATAGGATGATTAACGTGTTCTTCATAGAATGAAGTATCCAAAACGGGAAGGGACACTATAAATTTTGTTCCAGAATCAAGGTTGCTGGTTACCTGGATACTGCCATTGTGTGCCTCTATATAACTTTTCACTAAAGCCATGCCTATGCCGGTTCCCGATGAAAAATTATTAAGTTTAGAGGTATAAAATCTAGTAAAAATATGATTAATTTCATCTGGATGGATTCCTATACCAGAATCTTGAATGACAATAATGATTTTTTCTTTTTGTTTAAAAGATTCTATAAGAATGTGTCCATATTTGGGAGTGAACTTAATGGCGTTGGAAATTAAGTTAAAGAGAATGGATTCCAATTTTACGGGATCGGCAACCAAGGTCAATTCGTCTTCCTGTAAGTTCAGTTCAAAATCAATAGACTTATTATCGGCCTGTTCATTAAATTGATAATAGGTGTTCTGTAAAAAATGGTTAAGATTTATTTGTTTTTTGTTAATGTTTAAGTTTTTGGTTTCTACCTTTCTAAAATCTAGAATTTGGTTTACTAGGTTTAAAAGCATTCTGGAGTTTTTTAAAACACGTTGTAACTTTGTATATACCTCATGGTCAATTTTTGGATTTGACACAACCTCTTCAATAGGACCAATAATTAAGGTTAAGGGCGTTCTAATATCATGGGAAACATTTGTGAAAAACGAAATTTTTTGATCGTGTAGATTGTTTTCCTGTTCGTGCTTGATTTTTTCAATTTTAAGTTCCTGTTTAATCCTAATACGTTCTCTAATGAATTTGAAAACAATATAACCGCTACTTATCAAAAAAATGGAATATATCAGTTTTGCCCAAAAGTTAAACCACCAAGGTTCTTGTTTTATAATAACAAGTTCTCTAATTTTCGAATTCCATGCTTTGTTTTCGGTTGTGGCTTGGGCTTGAAATATGTAGTTCCCCGATGGCAGGTTCGAGTAGGAAACGTTGGCCGATTTATTGTTGGTTTCGTTCCAAAGTGCATCAAAGTTTTTTATCCTATATCGAATTTTACTTTGTTGGTTTTTATTATAGGAAATATTACTTATGTTAAAGGAGAATGTTTGTGCAAAATAGGGTAGTGTTATTGTATCTGAGTAATTGAGACGTTCGGTTAAAATAGTAGTTTTCCATACAGGTTTATTTGGTAGAATATCTTGATCCAATACTTTTAAATTATTAAAAAAAATACTTGAAGCAGATTTTGGTGTTTGGTTAATTTGTGGGTTGGCTATAAGTAGTCCATCATCTGATGCTGCTAAAACCAAATTTTCTTTTTCAATAAAAAGGAGGTCATAAAAACTATGCCCTTTTATAATTGGTTCTACTGTTAAACTTTCTTTGTTGATTTTAAATATACCTTCGTAGGTGCTTACCCAAAAATTTCCTTGCTTGTCTTTGCACAAGGCTGTTGCCACTTTTTCTTGTAGTTGTGGTAACCTTTTAGCCTTTCCGTTATTAGTTATCATACCAAGCCCATTACGACAAAGTAACCAGAGATTTGAGTCTTCTCCCATATACATACTTTCGGGACTTATTTTTTCATTATTGTCGGTAAAGTGCTCTAAGTGTTTCCGATTTGTTATCTCTCCATTCCCATCAAGCGTGAGTTCGAAAACGCCTTTTTTTAGCGAACCTACATAAAGCCTGTCGTTTGCCGTATCTGTATATAGGCATCTAACATCAATTTTATCTTGGGAACTGTTTGAGAGGGTTATTGGTTTCGGTTTTTTCTCTTTGGGCAAAAGGACCATAAGGCCGTTGTTATAGCTTCCTATCCATAAGTTGCCCCTTGGGCCTTTGGTAATGGCGTAAATCCTATCGTTTTTAAGTAATTCAAAATCATACCTATCGGTTACAAGTTTATGGGTATTGGTATTATATGTCCAAATGCCATTTCCCCAGGTCCCTATAAATAATATGCCAGAATTCGAATCAAAGTAAATTGTACTAATAGAATTTATGGATGTTGTTTTCAGAATTGATTCAAATGATTTTTCTTTGCTATTGTAGACCGCCAAACCGTTACCATGTGTTCCTATGTAAATTTCATCATTAAGCGTTTTTTCCAAAGACCATAATACATTTGAAAACAGGTTATTTTCATTTTTTTTATCGTAGACAAATCTGAATTTAGATTCATTAAGGTCCAGCATGTTTAATCCTCCCAACCAAGTGCCTATCCACAAATGGTTGGACTTATCTACAAGCGTTTTGAGTATATAATTTGAGTTTATACTACTACGTTTATTTTCAGAATATGTAAAATTACTAAGTATGTTTCCGTTCGGGCTAAGCTTAAAAAGGCCGTTGCCTTCTGTGCCCGCCCATATAATATTTTTATGGACAGAAAGGGA
Organism: Aestuariivivens marinum; assembly: GCF_022662175.1. Classification (GTDB taxonomy): domain Bacteria; phylum Bacteroidota; class Bacteroidia; order Flavobacteriales; family Flavobacteriaceae; genus Aestuariivivens; species Aestuariivivens marinum. The sequence continues at coordinate 31,652 of NZ_JAKMCR010000004.1, forward strand.
ACGGATAATATTTTGGGGTAATACCCAAGGTCTAATATGGTTGTTGTTTGATTGATATTCCAAAAAACGATCTATTTTAAAAAGCCCATTGTCGGTTCCAATTAATAAAGTGCTATCAACATGCTTTACCTGGTATATTTTGGTAGCATTTTCTAAATAAATATGGGGAAGTAGAATAATTTTTTCATTTCTGTTTTTAATATGGATTAATTCTGGAGCATTTGAAGCTATTAGAATTTCGTTATCGAATGAATAAATATCATTAATTTGGAAAGGCAATTCAGCCACCTCTGTTACTTCTATTTTTGAGTTGTTGACTTGATTGGGTTTTATTTGGTCAATTTTTACTGTAAAAACACTGCCATCACTACATCCAACCCAAACAACACCTTTGTTGTCTAAAGTGAGAGCAGTTAGAGACAATGGTTCGTGAACATCATGGTTTAGGTTTAATCGATTTAGGGTTTCGTTATATTTATTATACAAAAACAGGCCTTTTTGAGCAATGCCAACTAGTATATATCCTTTTTTTAAAAAAAGTAAAGAAGTAATATGGTTTCTAACTTCTTTAGATTCAAGGGGTTTTATGGGTTTAAAATCATTACCATATAAAACATCTAGGCTTTCATTTGTCCCCGCATAAATAAGACCTTCATCATCTGTTATTAAGTGGTCAACGCTTTTAAATGATAAGCCTTCTTTAATACCATAATTTATGAACTGTGCATTTATTAATGATACGTTAATTGTAAAAACCAATATTAATAAAACACGGATCGGATAGCGTGACATACAATGTATTTAAGTCTAAAATTACATTATTATAAGCTATTATTTAATAAAATCAGAAAATATGCTATTAAATCCTGAATTTGTTGTAGTGCTATGAACCTGTGCTAGACAATCAAGAATTTGTTTTAATGTTAGCATTAAGAAAACCTTAACATTGTATTTGACAATAAAAATAACTAACAATCAAATTTATGGAATTATGAAAAAAACCTTTACTTTTTTATTCTTGATTTTGTCATGTTACTGGACTTTTGCGCAAACAATCTCTATAGATGTGTCTGGTAAGGTAACTGATGAATCGGGTCTTCCTCTTGCTGGGGTAAACATTTTGGAAAAAGGTACCTCAAATGGTACACTTACGGATTTTGATGGAAACTATACAATTGCGGTTAGCCAAGGGAGCATTTTGGTGTTTTCTTATGTTGGTATGAAGACCATAGAAGTGGTTGGAGACCAAGCAACAGTAGACGTGATTATGCAAGAGGATGCGGCTAAATTGGATGAAGTAGTGGTTATAGGTTATGGAACCGCCACTCGAAAGGACATTACTGGTTCTGTTGCCAGTATTAAGATTGAAGACTCGCCAATAGCCTTACAGCCAACTACAAATGTATTACAAACCTTGCAGGGTACAGTTCCTGGCGTAAGCATAGGTGCGGTAGCAAGTGCAGGGGGAACTCCAGGCTTACTTATACGAGGGCAAAATTCAATTAGCGGTGGTAACGGACCTTTGATTGTATTGGATGGTGTTATTTTCGATGGGGGATTAAATGAGGTTCCTAGTGATGATATTGCTTCAATAGATGTATTAAAGGATGCCAGTTCGGCAGCTATTTATGGGTCACGGGCAGCCAATGGGGTAATTCTTATCACTACAAAAAGAGGTAAGACCGGTAAACCAACAATTAATTTAAATCACTATGTTGGTGTACAGGAATGGAGTCGCATACCTGATATGATGTTGGGAGAAGAGTTTTTGGACTGGCGAACATATAATTTAAGTCTTACAGGACAACAAGATTTAAGTATTCAAAATATTTTGGATCCTAAAGAATATCAAGCTTATCAAAATGGTCAGCAGTTAGAATGGTTTGATGAGATTTCTCAGTATGCACCAATTCAAAATTATCAGTTGAGTGTATCAGGTAGTAACGATAAAACCAATTATTACCTGTCAGGTAGTTTTTTAGATCAAAAAGGGGTATTGGCCAACGATAGTTTTAAGAAACCCAGTGTTACAGCTAAGTTAGAAACAAAAATTGACGATTGGCTTAAAGTGGGGGCAAATATTTACTATAACTCTATGGATTTTACAGGTATTTCACCAGACATATATATAGCGACCTATTATACGCCTTATAGTAATAAATGGCTAGATGGCCGCGAAGGAGAAGTCTTGGATCGTTTTCCTACAAATAATTTTCTTTACAATCCATTTTGGGGTAATCCCAATTCAGGAGGTTCCGGTATGTATGATGATGATATGGATAAGCAATGGGGTATTAGAGGTACTGGATATGTTGAGGTGGATATTCCAAAGATTGAAGGTTTGACCTTCCGTTTCGACTACACAGGGCGAAGAAATGTATCGCGTTTGGCCCGATTTGCACATGAGTTCAAATTTGTTGACCCTGATGTTCCTGATCAATTGAATGATCCTTCGAGATTTTTAGGTAATGCTGGAGGTTTTCTTCGAACCAATACCTCTCAAGGATGGGTAATGAATAATTTATTGACCTATAAAAAAACATTCGGAGATCATAGGGTTGATGCGGTTTTAGGTTACACAAGAGATTACACGAGACAAGAAACAGTTCAATTTAGTGGTGCTGATTTTGGAAGTGCAGGAAGTACTGTCTTAGGTTTTTACGGGCTTGAATTAGCAAATCCAGAGAAAAAAAGTGGAGTATCTAACTACACCGACTTCTCAAATGTAGGCTATTTGGCAAGGCTGAATTATTCCTATAAAGGACGTTATCACTTAACAGGTAGTTATAGAAGAGATGGATATTCAGCTTTTGCTCCTGGATTTAAGTTTGGAAATTTTTCCGGGGCATCTATTGCTTGGACTGCAAGTGAAGAATCTTTTATAAAGGATAATATACCATCAATTGACTTTTTAAAGTTTAGGATGTCCTATGGAGAGAATGGAAACCAAGCTATTTCGCCCTATTCAACTTTAGCAAATGTAGGGGGCGGATCAACCGTTTTTGGATCACAAACGTTCAATACCTCATTTCCTTCAAGTTTGGCCAATAAATCGTTAACATGGGAGACCACCAAATCATTTAATTTTGGTGTAAACTTTTCATTGTTCAACAACAGATTGTCAGGAGATATAGACATTTATAAAAGTGAAACAACAGATCAGCTACAAAACCTTCAGCTTCCTGTTTTTACTGGTTTTGGCAGTGTAATAACAAACATTGGTCAGGTGGATAATAAAGGAGTTGAAGTATCTTTAAATACGATTAACATTAAGAACAGCAATTTTGAATGGAAAACGGGTATAGTATTTTCATTAAATAGGAATAAATTGGTTAGTCTAACAGGATTAGATGCCGATGGTGATGGCGTTGAAGATGATGATATTGGTAACCGTTGGTTTATAGGTAAGTCATTAGGAGCGATTTACGATTATACAGTAGATGGTATCGTACAAACTGAAGATACAGATTATATCAATACGTTTGGCGTGTCACCTGGAGACTTGAAAATAAGAGATATAGATGGTTTTGATGATGATGGAAACTTAACGGGTCAACCAGATGGACAAATTAATGGAGCCGATAGGTCGGTTATTGGTTATAGCGTACCAAACTATAGGGCTAATATTTCAAATACCCTTACCTATAATAACTTTCAACTATATTTTGATATTAATATTATAGCAGGTGGAGGTAAGGACAATTATTATCTAGCAGGTAATAGAACTGCATTTCTTCCTATTGTGCCAACAGTTGGCAGATGGATTGCGGGGCGTGAATATTGGAGACCAGATCGTCAAAGTAATGTAGTGCCAAGACCTAATTACGGAAATCCTTTTGGCTATGGTTTTTGGCAAGATAGGGCATTTGCAAGATTGCAGAATATAACATTGTCATATAACTTTAATTCTAAGTTAAAGGATTATTTAGGCGTTAAAGACCTTAAGATTTTCGTTACAGGAAAAAATTTATTTACAGAAACAGATTGGGTTGGTTTAGACCCCGAAAATGCAGGTCAAGTTGGTGGTTCCAGTCCTGTTCTTAAAACCTTTACAGCTGGACTTAACCTAAGCTTTTAAAAGAATTGAAATAAAGAATAAAAAATAATATTAAATTATAAAAATTTGATAAATGAAAAACTTAACATATAACAAAATCTGGATAGTGCTTATCGGATTATTACTAACACTATCGTGTTCCGATGAAGACTTTTTGAAAGAAGAGCGCCGTGATGGGCTTAATACAGAAAATGCGTTTAGAAATAAAGCACAATTTGAAACATTATTGGGTAATGTTTACAGACAAATACGGGAGTTTTATAACTCTGGAGATGGAGATAGCGATGCATGGATAAAGGGATTGGGTACTGATGTATTTTTTTGGACTAGGGACGATTCTAGAGTATATAACGATTGGGCTAAGCTTAATCCTTTTGAAGGATATTCGAGTAGATGGTTTAATTGGCAATTTATAATTATAAGGGATGCCAATACAGCTATTGATGCTGCTCAAAAAGAAGATGTAATTTGGAATAGTGATGCAGAACGCGATGCTATTATAGCTGAGGGTCGCTTTTTTAGAGCTTTTGCATATAGAAATTTAGCAAATTTATATGGGGGCGTTCCAATTATTGATGGTCCAGTAACAGAGCCTAAGGTAGATTTTGAAAGAGCTACTAGAGAGGAAACATGGCAGTTTATAAAAGCCGATTTAGAATTTGCTCGAACATATTTGCCATTGGAACCAGAGTTTCCTGGTAAAGTAGTAAGAGCAGCTGCCGATCACCTTTTGGCAGAAGTGAACATATCATTAAAAAACTATGACGAAGCCATAGCTGCTGCCACACGTGTTATTAATGGTACCCACGGAGATTACCAACTTATGGATGGGCGTTTTGGGGCTCGTGCAGATGAGCCAAATAAAAATGTGTATTGGGATCTCTTTCGAATGGGAAATCAAAATAGAGAAGAAAGTGGTAATAAAGAAGGTATCTGGGTAGCACAAATGGAGTATAATGTTCCTGGTGGTACAATAAGATTTGGTCGACCGACAACAGAGCGTATGTTCCAAAATTTTCACTGGGGGTTCCAAAAAGCAGGTTATACGGGACCAGCACAAGATTCAACAGGTCGAGGGGTAGCATTTATAAGAGGGGGTAACCATGTAAATTATACAATTTGGCGAGGTGCCGGAAACGATTTAAGAAATACTGAGGCAGCGATTAAACGTAAATTTTACTTTGCCGACGATGTAGCTCCATATAGTAAAGGCGATGTAATACCTAAATCTTTCTTAACAGTTGCTGAAGACTCAATGCTCCATATTTTTCCTAACTGGCAAAAGTTTGGAACAGATAAACACTTAGATGGAAGACCAGATAATGGCTATGTGCGCGACTTTTATGTGATGCGTTTATCCGAAACTTATTTGTTACGGGCAGAGGCTTATTTAGGTAAAGGACAAAACGATATGGCAGCAGACGATATTAATGCTATTCGTACAAGAGCACAAGCTCCTTTAGTTGATGCAGGTGATGTAGATATTGATTATATACTAGATGAAAGAATCCGTGAATTGTATGGTGAAGAATATAGGATGCTTACTTTAGGGAGGTTAGGATTAATATATGATCGTACCAAACGTTTTGGGTATGAACCTGCACGAAATTCCATTCAAGAATATAATAACCTCTTTCCTATACCCCAGTCTGTTATCGATAGAAATGGAGGAGCAGTTCTGGGTCAAAATCCAGGATATTAGTTTTGTTTAATTTAGTTTGTATATTGCGAAAAAGATGCTGTTTAAGTAGTAAATAGCATCTTTTTTAAAGTAAAACCTGTTTAATTTAATTAAATAAAAATGTAATTACATTTCGTATTCAGCTTGATTTTGGATTTATTGTTAATTAAATAATGTAGTAGACTCAGGTGCACATTTAAAAATTACTAAAATCAGATTGATTAGTCTTTATGGATTATTTATTCATGAAATGGCAATGGTTTATCCATATGCTGCATTAGGTTTTATTGCGATACTTTGTAAAGTACTTTAAAAAGTGAAAACAGTATTTGTGGTTTGAATGCCCAAAAATCTAAAGAGTTTTATGAAAAACTCTAATAATTAAATTAGGTTAATACCAAATAGGTTAGGTTATTGATAACATGAAAAAATACAAGATCATATTTCTGTCTGTAGTAGTTTGCTTGGTAATTACAGTCGATTCCTATACACAAGAGAAAATGGATCATTTTGCCAAAATAGGTAATATGGTATCCGGCACACGATTACATTTATTAGAGCAAAAGGTACCAAAACCTTTACCAGAAGAATATTTACCTGTAACAAACAACCTATCTGCTGCATTCAAGCCAATCCAAAGTATGGATACTGCTGATGAGCTTCACGAAGAGTTGCTTAAGTTCAGGAAAGAGTTTGTCCCTTTTATGGATAACAAAGCCCCCGAATTAAAAACTACCAGAATAAAAATTCCTTTAACTGAATTTAATTGGAGAAAAGAAACGAGTCAAGATGTCTCTAATTTCACAGAAACCCTTAAAGGCAAGGGACAATGGGAAAAGGTACAAATTCCCCATTTTGGACCACCGCGTGGTCGTGCGATAACTTATTATTTCAAAACTTTTGTTTTAACTCAAGAAATGTTGGATAAGGGCAGCTTGTTCGCATGTTTCAAAGCTGTAGATTATAAGGCTTCTGTTTTTGTAAATGGGGCTTTACAGGGAACGCACGAAGGCATGTTTGCCCCGTTCGAGTTCAATTTTACCAAACATGCTAAACTTGGAGAAAACACCATACTTGTTAAGGTAGAAAGCGATTATAATATGACAGGAAGTAATGACCTAAATGGTGTTCGGGTGTATGGCGACAAAATTTTTACCGGAACAGGTGTAGGGTATGATGACCCTGAAATTGGATGGCACATAGCCGATGGTATGGGTATTTATCAGGACTGCTACATTGAAGCTAGGGAAAAACTGCATATCAACGATGTATTTGTCCGTCCTTTACTGGAAAAACAACAAGCCGAAATTTGGTTAGAGGTCAATAATATTTTTGAAGATTATAGGGAAATAACAGCCAAAATAGCCGTTTATGGTCAAAATTTTAAAACAATAGTTATACCCGAGTTTGAATATAAACCTAGCACAAAGTTTATTCAAGGTGTTGGAGACTTAGATAAACCTAACGATGGTAAGCAAAAGTTTCTAAAAATGGGTCATGGAAAAAATTATTTAAAATTAAAGGTAGATATTGAAAATCCCAAAATATGGGATAATAAAACCCCTTGGTTATATCAATTACAAGTAAAATTATTCGATGGAGATAAGAAATTGACTGATACCAAAAAACAACAATTTGGTATGCGCTCATTTACTATGGATACGATAAGTATACCTAAAGGGAGTATGTATTTAAATGGAAATAGGATTCGTTTACGAGGGGCAAATACCATGGGATTTTTACAAGTTGATGTAAAAAACAAAGATTGGAATCAATTAATAGACGATATTTTGCTTGCAAAAATTTGCAACATGAATTTTTTACGTTTAACACAACGCCCAGTACAACCTGAAATTTATGAATATTGCGACAAATTAGGCTTAATGACTCAAACAGATCTTCCCTTATTTGGAGGTGTTCGGCCCAATAAATGGGCAGAAATAGTAAAACAGGCAGGAGAAATGGAACGATTGGTACGTAATCACCCCAGCAATATTATGGTTACCTATATGAATGAGCGTTTTCCAAACGGAGAAGGATTTCCCCAACGTCAAATAGGAGATGCCGAAGGCTATATGAAATTATACAAAGCTTGCGATCAAGCTGTACTAACAGCAAATCCAGATCGAGTAATTAAATCTAGTGATGGTGATTACGACCCACCTTCGCCAGGATTACCCGATAGCCATTGCTACAATGGCTGGTATAATGGGCACGGATTAGGTTTGGGAGAACTACACAAGGGCTATTGGCAATATATTAAACCTGGTTGGTTATATGGTTGTGGCGAGTTTGGCTCAGAAGGACTGGATAATTACAGTGTCATGGAAAAATATTATCCAACATCATGGTTACCACAAAGTAAATCTGAAGAAAAAACGTGGAACGCCAATCGTATTTCAAAAGCACAAACCCATCGTTTTCATTACATGTGGTTCAACACGCAGGACAATGTAAAAGATTGGATAGAAGCAAGTCAAACACATCAAGCTTGGGTAACAAAACTAACTACGGAGTCATTTAGACGCAATCCAGACATGGTTTCATTTGCCATCCACTTATTTATAGATGCTTGGCCAGCAGGTTGGATGAAAACCATTATGGATGTAGATAGACAGCCCAAAAAAGCATTTTTCACTTATAGAAATGCTCTAAAGCCTTTAATGGCAAGCTTAAGGACGGACAGGTATCATTTTAATTCAGGCGAAAAATTAAAAGTAGAAGCTTGGTTATGTAATGATTTAAACGAAATTCCAGAAAATTATACTTTAAAGTACCAACTGGAAAAAGGAAAACGCATTTTATTTTCAAATGAAATAAATGCAAAATTTACTGAAAACTCCTCACAATTTCAAGGATATATTAATAGAAAATTACCAGAAGTAAACGAGAGAACTTCCTTTTTATTAAGACTGGGATTGTTTGATGAAAACGGTAGAGGAATTAGTGAATCTACGATAGATTTAGAAGTGTTTCCAAATATAACAACATCGCCTACAAAAGTTTATGCTGCCAAAACAAAACAAAATAAAGCATTACCATTACTGGATGAATTAAATGTAGATCCTAAAAAAAATTATACCAGTTCCAATACGGTTATTATAGATGATTTTGATTGGTACCAGCAGCATAAGAGTGAAATAGACGATTTGGTGAAAAATGGTAAAAAAGTCGTTTTTATGGAGCTGGGACAAGGCGAGTATTCTATTGGAGAAAGCAATATAAAAGTAGAAAATACGGCTATGGGAAGCTATTATTTTGTATCACCCAAAACAGGACACCCTATAGTTAAGGACAATAAGCCCAATGATTTTAAATTTTGGTACGACGAATCCAAAGATTTAGTATCACCATTTTTAAGTGCTATAATGCTTTTAAATAAAGATTGGGAGCCAATTCTTTTAAGCGGGAATACCAATTGGGTAGGAGATAAAGGAGGAGCCTTTGCAGTTGCCGAAATGAAATACGGTAAAGGAAAATTTATAGTTTGCCAATTGCAGTTAAACCATAGGCTAAATACAAATCCTGTTGCTAAATCTTTTGTAGAGAGACTATTAAAACAGTAATTATGGTTACTAAAATTAAATATTTCATCAAAAGAATTTTATGTACGGTATTTATATTACTTCTATTCACATGTAAAAAAGGAACCAACATACCATATTCGGTTTTAGCAACTAACTTCCCTGGAACTCCAAAAGCTGAAATGGATGGGAACATAATCATTCTAAAAAATGAAGCTATCGAAGCTGTTTGGAGTATAGCAAACAGTACTATAGAACTTGAAAGAGTATCCAATAACTATGACCATACTGAAGTGAATTTTAAAGATATTACCCTTTTTAATATAGAATTCGAAAATGGTGAAAATTTAAACAATAAAGATTTTAACCTTCAAGAGACTTTAAGTTTAAAAAACTTAAAACCTACAGATAGTTTACCAAATAACACCTTGTCTTTTTCAGGGAAGGAAATTTCAGGTAATTTTATTTCAGGAGACAAAAATATTGCAATCCATTGGGCTGCCCAATTAAGGGAGGGATCCAATTACATAAAACAAAATATTAGTATCAAAGCAAACCATACACCTGTAAAGATTAAGAAAATAACTTTCTTTGATGGGACACTACAAGGAGCATGGTATGATGGATCGGTATTGGGATCTCCTATAATATATAAGAACTTCTTTTTTGGAATGGAACATCCCATAGCCCAAAGCAAGGCCTTGTTGGTTAGAACCATAGGAGATGTTAGTGTACCTCAAGTAGATATATCTAATATAATAGATGCTACAGGGGAGTATGTGGTTTCCTATGAACATGCAGGTGGTCCTGACCAGTTCAATATCAATTCAATAGCCCTTCTTGAAAATGGTGAATTAGTAACGGAGGATATGCATGTGTTGAATGGTACTGGCGGAAGCAATCTTTATAAATTGGAATTGAAATCCTATACAAAAGATGCTATATATGAGATGAAAGCTAGTATAAATCAACCGGAAAACGCTACAGGAACATTTCATATCTACAAAAAGACTCCTAATATTTTAAATTTTTATGTAAAAAGAGAAGATGAGTTAAAGCCTTCTGAAAATATTTCAGAATGGGCTGTAATGGGTGTGTTTCCAAAAAATCAAAAGAGGAGATTTTTTAGTGACTATATAAAAAGGGAAAGAGCACGACCTTACAAACAGTTCTTGCACTACAACTGTTGGTGGGATATTACCGATGATGGCGCGTCCAGTTTTACCTCAGAACAGCTGATAGAGCGTATGCATGCCTGGAACGAAAAATTTATAGAACCCTATAATATTAAACTAGATGCATTTGTTTTTGATGATGGTTGGGATGATTTGGATAAGGTGTGGTATTTTGATCCAATAAAGTTCCCAAACGGATTTGAGAGCCAAGCCAAACTTTGCAAGGTGTATAATTCAGGAATTGGAGTTTGGATGTCGCCATTTGGAGGCTATTTAGAAAATAAAGACAGAAGGGTTGCATCTGCAAAAAGAGAAGGGTTAGAAACAAATGATAAAGGTTTAAGTCTTGCCGGCAAAAATTATTACAATCGCTTTTTGGAACGGGCAACAGATATGTTGGTAAATTACAAAGTAAACTATTTTAAGTTTGATGGTTTTGGAGGTTCAGAACCAAAATATCTTCCAGATATGGAAGCAGGAGTGAAACTCATTTCCAATTTAAGAAAAACAAACCCAGAAGTCTATATCAATATTACCGTAGGCACATGGCCTTCACCTTTCTGGTTAAAATATGCCGATTGTATATGGCGAGGGGCAGGCGATTTACATCAAGCGGGCGTAGGTAGTACTACGCAAAAAATGATTACCTATAGAGATGGGACACTCCATAATAATATTGTAAACAGAGCACCCCTATATCCTCTCAATTCAATAATGACAGTAGGCATAGCCTATGCCAATTTAGGACATCCATCAAAGTATGTCAATGATGATTTGGACGATTTTAAAGATATGGTATATTCTTCTTTTGCAGCTGGATCTAGCTTGCAGGAATTATATATTAGTTACAATAAGATGAAACCTGAGTTTTGGGCTGTAGTCGCAGAGGGTGCTAATTGGGCGAAAGCCAATGAATCTATTTTGGAAGACACGCATTGGATTGGTGGCAGCCCTATTAATTTAGAAACATATGGTTTTGCTTCATGGACTACAGAAAAAGGGATTATTTCCCTTAGAAACCCAAGTGATAAAAAAGTAAAATTTAAATTAAACCTAGCAGAAGTCTTTGAACTTCCAAAAGAAATACATTCCGATTTTGAATTTAAAAGCCCTTGGAATGAGGACAAGGAAAAAGAAAATATCATTATAAATGCCAATGAAACCAAAGAGATTGAATTAGAGCCTTTTGAAGTACGCATTTTAGAAGGCTATTTAATAAATAACTTAAAGTAATTATTTATAAAGATGTTAAGTACAAAGTGTTGGTGAGGACCAGATCCTTTCAAGAAATTTGGAATAAAGTAAAGATAAATGAAAAATCCAATTGTACATGAGAATTTCCTGTTGCAAACCAATACGGCACAAAAACTATATCATGATTTCGCATGCAAAATGCCTATCATAGACTACCATTGTCACTTATCACCTAGAGAAATTGCAGAGAATAGAATTTTTGAAAATCTATCCCAAATTTGGTTGGAAGAAGACCATTATAAATGGCGTGCTATGCGAGCCAATGGAATTCAGGAAGAATATGTGTCTGGAAAGGCAACAGACTGGGAAAAATTCCAAAAATGGGCAATAACAGTTCCCTATACCATGCGAAACCCTCTGTACCATTGGACACATTTAGAACTGAAAAAACCATTTGGAATTGACGACATTCTAAATAAGAATTCTGCTAAAGATATTTATAATACGGCATCTCAAAAACTAAGTAGTGGAGAGCTGTCTGTTGAAAATATTTTAAAATGTTTTAATGTTCAAAAGATTTGTACAACAAATGATCCAGTAGATTCACTAAAGTGGCATCAGCAAATTGTTCAAAGCAAAATGGAATTGCAAGTATCTATGGCGTGGCGTCCAGACAAAGCAATGGATGTAAGAGATCCAAAAGAGTTTAATAGCTATATTGACCGTTTAGAAGAAGTTAGTTCAAGTACTATTAGTACATATTCCGATTATTTGGAGGCACTTAAGTCTAGGCATGATTATTTTCATGAAAGAGGCTGTAGGCTTGCAGATCATGGATTGGAATTTCCTTTTCCAGTTGAAGTTTACACCCAAAAAGAGGTCGCCTCAATATTTTTAAAAATCCGATTGGGGAAAGAATTGACATCCAATGATCGGCAAAAACTCATGAGTTCCTTTTTATACGAATTTGCTATTTGGAATTTTGAAAAGGGATGGGTACAACAGTACCATATAGGAGCCTTTCGAGATGTAAACAAAAGGGGGGTAAGCAATGTAGGACAAGGATGTGGTTACGACTCCATTTCAGATTTTCCCTATGCCGTTTCTATGGGTGAGTTTTTCAACCGATTGGAAGAAAAAGAAAAGTTGACTAAAACAATTGTTTATAATCTCAATCCTAAGGACAACGAAATGGTGGCTACTATGATGGGGAATTTTCAAGACGGATCGGTACCTGGCAAGATGCAGTATGGAGCTGGATGGTGGTTCTTGGACCAAAAAGATGGTATTGAGAAACACATAAATACACTGTCCAATCAGGGCCTATTAAGTAGGTTTATTGGTATGCTTACAGATTCTCGCAGTTTTTTGTCTTACTCAAGACATGAATATTTTAGAAGAATATTATGTAATATAATAGGTAATGATGTTGAGAATGGTGAACTTCCAAACGATATTGAATTTCTGGGGCGTATGGTTCAGGATATTTCTTATAATAATGCCAATGAATATTTCGATTTTTGAAATACAATTTAAACTATAATGAATACAATAGAAAACATAGTCAATTTAACCGATAGGGTTGCCTTGATAACCGGAGGTGGTTCTGGTATTGGCCTTGGAATTGCAAAACAGTTTATAGACTTAGGAGCTAAGGTAGTTATTACTGGGCGTGACCTAAAAAAATTAGAGGAAGCAAAGGCAAAATTAGGTGCAAATTGTTTTTACTTTGCTAACGACGTTACCAAAAAGGAAGAACATGAAAATCTGGTAAAGTCCATAGAGGAAAAAATTGGGCCAATCCAAATTCTGGTCAATAATGCGGGGCGCCATTCCAAAAAACCATCTTTGGAAGCTACCGATGGGGAATTTCAAGAAATAATGGATACCAATGTAAATAGTATTTTTGCGCTTACAAGAACGGTGCTTAAGTATATGATTGCCAGGAAAAAAGGTTCAGTAATCAACATAAGTTCCATGACCGCACTTTATGGGATTCCATTAGTTGTTGCTTACAGTAGTTCTAAAACGGCCCTTCTTGGAATGACGAGAACTTTGGCTTCAGAGTATTCGCATACAGGGGTACGGTTTAATGCCATAGCACCTGGTTTTATAGAATCCAAAATGTTTCGTAATGCCATGTCACAAGATCCTGAGCGCGAAAGGAAAATCCTTTCCAGAACTCCCGCCCAACGTTTTGGTTTGCCCTCAGATATTGCAAAAGCTGCAGCGTTTCTCGCTTCCGATGCTTCAGAATTTATAACTGGTATATGCTTACCAGTAGATGGTGGAAACTCTATTGGGTTTTAATAAATTATTTTAAAAGGTAAGCAATGTCAAAATTAAAACAACTTATAGCCAGTATATTGCCTGGGATTTTCCTGATTGGATACAATGTAGGTACAGGAAGTGTTACCTCTATGTCCAAGGCAGGAGCTAATTTTGGCTTAGATCTTTTATGGACCGTGCTTATTAGTTGTTTAATAACCTACTACCTTATTGTGTTATTTAGTAAATATACTATGGTTACAGGAGAAACCATTATTCAAGGTATAAAAAAGCATATTCATCCTAGTATAACCATCATTTTAATAGCAGCTCTATCTATAATTATATTAAGTGCATTAATGGGCCTAGTAGGTGTTCTGGCAGATGTGTTGGCAGTTTGGTCTAAAAGTATATTGGTTATTGGTATTACACCTTTAGTGTGGGCAATAATTATAGCTATAAGTATTTATATACTGCTATGGATAGGGAATTATGTTTTTTTTGAAAAAGTACTGGCAGTATTTGTAGCTATTATGGGTATAGCATTCATTGCAACGATGTTCATCAATTTCCCTTCTATAAAAGAATTGGCTAAAGGTTTATTACCCTCACTCCCAGAAACCGCTGAGGGAAGTGATAACAGTGCTCTAATTATTATATCGGGAATGGTAGGAACAACAGTTTCTGTATTCGCATTTATTATTCGTTCTCAAATAGTAAAAGAAGTAGGATGGAAAATAAAAGATAATAAAATACAGAGGCGGGATGCCTTGGTTAGTGCCTCCATGATGTTTTTTATAAGTGCAGCAGTCATGATAACGGCCGCTACAACTTTACATGTACAAGGATTAACTATGAACAATGTAGCAGAAATGGTCCCTTTACTGGAACCCATTGCAGGGAAAGAAGCATTGAGTGTGTTTGTTATTGGTATTGTTGCTGCAGGGTTATCATCTCATTTACCAAATTTATTGGTAATTCCGTGGTTAATTATAGATTATAAAAATGAAGAAAGAAATACACAAACAAAAAAATACAGAATTATTTTATTTTTCTTATCAGTTATAAGTGTTTTTGGTGTTGTTTTTGGCTTTAAGCCTGTGTTTGTACTAATATTATCTCAGGCATGTATAACAATAATACTTCCGGTTACCATAGCTTGTATATTTTACCTCACCTCCAAAAAAGTATTGATGGGTAATCATGTAAATTGCATTTATGACTATGTTTTATTGAGCATAATTTTATTGTTCTCAGTTTATGTAAGTACATTGGGAATTAAAGGATTAATTACAGATTTGTCAACAATTTAAAAGTTAGTAACAAATGAAATTAGGATTTGGATTATATAAGCACATGCTTAATGATACCCATTACCGTTTTGCTAAACAATGTGGGGCAACACATATAATTATACATCTTGTAGATTATTTTAGACATGAAAAAAACAATAAAGAAAATGCAAATCAACCCATTGGTCAAAAAGAAGGATGGGGTATAGCAGGTGATGGAAAATTATGGAGTTTAGAGTATTTATTGAAAATTAAAAGTGAAATTAATAGTTATGGTCTAGAATTGGAAGGGATTGAAAATTTTGATCCTGCCATGTGGCATGATGTTTTATTGGATGGACCTAAAAAAGAAGCTCAAATAGAGCTTATAAAAGAACAAATTAGAATAGTTGGACAAGCTGGGATTCCAGTATTTGGATATAATTTTTCGTTAGCAGGAGTTTCAAGTAGAACTGTAGGGGCTTATGCAAGAGGAGGTGCTGTTTCTGTCGGAATGGAAGGAAAAGTTGATGAAACCCCAATACCAAACGGAATGGTTTGGAACATGGTATATGATGAAAATGCGATTGAAGGCGTAATTCCAAAAATTACACATGAAGAGTTATGGAGTCGTTTACAATACTTTTTAAATAATATAATTCCAGTAGCAGAAGAATCTGGGGTTAAAATGGCAGCCCACCCAGACGATCCTCCAATGCCATATGTTAGAAACACACCAAGACTCGTTTATCAACCCCAGCTATATCAGAAGCTTATTGATATAGAATCAAGTAAAAACAACCAACTTGAGTTTTGTTTAGGTTCCATTGCAGAAATGACTGATGGGGATGTATACAAAGCAACCGAACAGTATAGCAGTCAAAATAAAATAGCCTATATCCACTTTAGAAACGTTGTAGGTAAGGTGCCTAATTATAAAGAAGTATTTGTGGATGAAGGTGATATTGATATGGTGCAAATTATAAGAATTCTTAAAAAGAACAATTTTAAAGGTGTGCTGATTCCAGACCACACACCACAAATGTTGTGTGATGGCTCATGGTATGCAGGTATGGCATTTGCTATGGGGTATATGAAAGCGGCATTAACTATTGTTAATTAAGAATAGAATAGTGCTAAATTTTTAATGATTAGTCTACCACAAATTCGAGGAGATGGATATGGGTTTTTCCAACTTGGGGGTGTATCATTTTCTTTTGCACCTCCATGGTGTTTTTGGTTGGCAATGTTTCTATAAAGTTTTGGGTGAATATACAGGCTTGAACGAATATAAGTAATTGGGAGCTGTAGGGATTGTAATAATCTCATCTTTTTCCAGATCAATTATTTCTGAGGTTCCAGAATATTCGCAAACGATTTTTGTTTGTCCCCATGGATTCAATAATTGTAATTTACCCCAAACTGTCGATACAACTTCAATATGCTCTATTTGTGAGTCGCTTTGCTTTGATGAAACAAGGAAACCACCCTGTGCCCTTAGGTTTTTAAATGTTCCGTTTTTGTGTAATGGCCACGCAGGGAAAACACGAATAATATCATCAACGCTTTGTAGTAAAAGCTCTGATATGGCTCCAGATGCCGAAAAAGTTTCAGTGTAAATTCCAAAACTGTTAAACTGATGATCTCCCGGCATAAGCGTTAATATGCCATTGCGTCTTCGTCTGGATAGAAATTCTGATTTCATCCATTCCCATGTACCTTCCAAGCTTAAACGGGCTTTGGCAACAGCCATGGTAACGGTTGAATTCACTCCGGTACAGTTAATATTTGTTACGGTGTTTTTTAAAATTTCTTTTTCGTCCGATTCTGAAAACCACGAATATATTTCTGCAGGAAATACGGAGGCCACAGTCGTTGGAATGTTATGGTTTCGTTCTGGGTCATCTCCCGGCCAATCAACCACTACGGACGTATCACCATTAGAGATGGGCAAGTCTGGGATGAGAAGCACATTTTCTTTTATCCTATGTTCCAGATCAGTATCAAGCTCCAATAGTGCTATAGCTTCCAATGTTGATTTGAATGTCGATCTAATAAAGGCAATATCAAATGCAGAGTTGAATGTCCCAAAATCTCCATGTTCTGGACTATAACTAGGCCCTAGTATGGCTTTACCATGCTCATCTAATTTACATTGTGCAATTAGATTACAATAGAATAGGGATATCTCTTTCAGAATAGGGTATGCAACATGTTCTAGGTAGGTTTCATTCGGGTAGTATTTGTACCGTAACCATATGTTCCGGGCAACATAACCCGAAACGCCCAAGGCATAGGACCAGGGAACATAGGCCATCATTCTTTTATTAATACTTTTGCAGTCTGCTGGATTAGGTTCATGCGCAAATATGTTGACAGGGAAACATGCACCTTCCAATCCATATGTTTCCTTGGCAAACCATTTGGCTCTGGGCATATAATCTGAAATTAATTTTGTGTAAGGTTCAGACAGCTCTCCATGGTTTGAACTGTAGGGTCCCCAAAACGCTTGTTCCACATTATAGTCAAGTGTGTAACTACCATGCCATAAGGCATTTTCGTTCGCAGCACCGGCATAAAGGCCAATAGGGTATACGTTTGGTTTACTAACGCAACGCATAAAATATAGATTTTGATACCAAATATTGGTTAACGCTTTATCCTCCAGGTCAATGCCACTTTTTGCCCAAAATTGATTCCAAATCGTTTCGTGGTTCGCAATCAATTCCGTTGTATTTGTACTCAGTACGTCTTTTGCTAATGCAATGGCTTCTTTTTTAGGTTGCTCAGATTCTAAAGAGCTTACAATGGCGACTACTGTTTTGCCGTTCTTTTGAGCAAGTGCAACGGCAAAACTCATGCCTTTCCAGTCTTTGTCCCCTGGAAGTTCTTGGAAAATCCATTGCACATTGTTGTCATTACCTTTTTTTGCCTGCGGAAGATGGTCAACCACAATAGACTCTAGTTCAACCTTTTCATTTGTATCGATTAAAAATACATTTTGCTGTGCTAAAGCCCTTATGGTTAAATCTTTGTTATTCTGTTTTATTGTAGCCTTAGCATGATGGATGTTTAATTCTGAATGGAACGATCCTAAATTTTTAATAATGAGTCTGCCACAAATTCTGGGAGATGGATATGGGTTTTTCCAACTTGGAGGGGTGTCGTGTTCTTTAGCCCCTCCATGGTATTTTTGGTTGGCAACATCTATTTTCATCAGGGGAGGGTCATTTTCTGTATCTAACCTTGCATCCCAAACATCATTTTTTGATAAATGCACCACCAAATCGTTCCCTTTCGAAAAAACCATGCCGTTGATATCTCCATTTCCCAAGAAAACAGAATTTTCGATGGGGTTGGCATGGTTCTTTTGTGCAATAAGAGCTCCATTCAATGCTTCAGGGAACGGAATCTCTAAAGATGATTCTTCGTGTTTTTTACATGAACATAGTGTTGCTAACACCAATAAAACATGAAATAATATCTTTGTTTTAAACATTATTTATAAACTACCTTTCTAAGGTAAACCTTTTCACTTGAAATGTTATCAGCAAGATCGAATTCAACCATAATAGAATTTTCTTCCATAGTAGGATGTGCAGTAATATTCAATTCAATTCTACTAAAAACCCGATCGACCTTGCTAAAACCAGGGGTTTCTACGCCTTGCAGAAATAAGGAAACATTAGAGGGTTTGTTTGGATTTTTGTCTTCATCATTTGATACAAACAATTCGTATAAACCAGGACGGTCTATATGGCTTGATAAATCAATTTTAAATCGTTGCTTTTCACCTTCAAAATGAAATTGTTCTATTGTTCCAATCTCTTTCAAATCCAAGTATTCTTTAGAAACTCCTGTGCTGTAATCCCGTCCGTAATCATCTTTTGTACTATTGAACCTGTTATAGTCTTTAGGATCGTTTACAAAGTACACGGCTAGCTTACGTATAATGGGTTCGGCAGCTTGTTCTAAGCTCCTGAATCTGATTTTCGTAACATGTACCGGGTCGAACTTATCGATACGTTTGTGGCCAATTGAAATACCTTCAACAATTTTAAACCAGTTTTTACCGTCAGTCGTTCCATCTATAGCATAGCGTCTTACCCGCTCTCCGTATGTAATGTCTTCCATGGTAATGACATGATCAATTTGGGTTTCTTTGCCCAAGTCTAGCTCAACTAGCCATCCTTTACCTGAAGTTTCTTTAATGCTCTTAGAAAAACGCTTTCTTATTTCATCTCCAAGTTGCTTGTATAGCTTCATGTCGGCTTGAGGGATAAGTCCTGTGGTATCTGGGGCTGAGTTTAATAGAAACAATCCACCACGTCCAACAGATTTATAATAGCATTCCATTAAGTTATCCATAGATTTTAGTTTGCCTTCGTTTTCGGGCGACCAAAACCAATAATGGTCTTTTAATGTAGTGTTTACTTCCAAGGGCATCCATAAATCACCATTGGGGTCACCATGCGCAGCGGTAGCCATTCCTGTTGCCCCGTCTTCTTTCTTTACGCTATTCCATGCTGGGTATGGAGCGATACCTCTTTCGTTACCTACCCATCTAATATTCGCCATGGAACTTCCAAATACGATGGCATTGGGGGCATATTTTTCTTTGATGTCTTCTAATGGTATAATGCAATTGCCATCAAACCATATTTCAGTAGCTTCACCATATCGCGATAAAACTTCTTCCCACTGCTGTCTGTAAACCTTATTATAGGCTTCCTGCATATTAGGATCCTTGGTGCGCCCAGCACCACCTAAATAGGCACCATAGGTTAAGTCTCCTGGATAAACATAAATACCAAGTTTCATACCTCTTGCTTTGCAGGCGTCGGAAAGTTCTTTTAACACATCGCCTTGACCATCTTTGTATGCCGTATTTTTTACGCTGTACTCAGATGTATCGGTTTGCCACCAACAAAAGCCACTGGAATGTTTAGCTACAAATAGAACCATTTTAGCTCCAAAGGCCTCAGCGGCATCAATCCATTGGTTGACATCTAGTTTGCTAGGATTCATTTTCTCAATAGGGTAGGTGTGGTTTCCTTGTTCTACACCTTCCCAAGTACAAGGGTCAAGACAGATAAACATGGTTTGTTCCATATCCTGCCAATCCATTTGAGCTTGAGAGGGTAGTGCTAAATTACTTTTAATGGTTTTGGGTTCTTCTGCTGTAACCCAATCCAAATTTGGATTGGTGTTGTTTTTGCAACTCTGAAAAATAATCATAAAAATTGCAGCGATAAAAAATATTCGTTTCATGTGTATTAATTTAAAGTGGGTAAATGCATGTCTGTATTATGCCATTTATAATATTTATTTTTAAGGCGTTTGACCGTTTCGGGTAATGATTTTGATAAATCGTTGGATTCTTCAATGTCATTTTTGAGATTAAATAGTTTAAGCTCTTTGGTTCTTCCAAAATATCTAAGCTTATAGTCATTATCTCTTATGGCCCATCCAGAATCATCGCCTCCAACCGAATGGTAACTTTTGGCTTCTGTAGATTCCATATCTTCGAACTTAGGGATACTTCCAGAGAGTGAAAGGCCGGTCCAATACAGGGTTTCATGTGGAACGGCTGTATCTTCGCCATTAAGGAAGGGCACTAGGTTTTTACCATCAAAATGTGATGACGTAAATTCAGTAATGTCATTGCAAAGTCCCATAATGGTTGGGAAAATATCCATGGAACTTACAGCCTTGTTGTATACTGATCCTGATTGTAATTTACTAGGGAAACCAATCATGAAAGGTACTCGTAAACCGCCCTCTTCCAATAGGTATTTTCCTCCAGATAGGGGTGTGTTTTTCCCTGCTGTTCTGTCGGTTGCCCCGTTATCAGAAATGAATACAATAATAGTATTGTCCATTAGCTTTTCTTCTTCAAGTGTATTAATTATTTTTCCAACACTACTATCCAATTGGGAAAGATGCCATAATAACCGTGTTCTTCCATTCTCCATATATTGACCTAGTCCGTCTCTAACGACCCATTCAAGAGCCTTTTCCTTCTTGGGATCCCAATTTTCGATTTTGTTGATTCCTAAACGCACCAATGCCGTATCGGGGATTTGATGGGTCCATGCGTGTACCTCGGTATAGCCCATGGTTAAAAAGAAGGGCGCTTTCTTGTTGTCTTGGATGAATTGGGTTGCCTCATCCGTTAAAATATCGGTGGTGTATCCCTCTACTTCTTTTACACTATCGTTAAAGTACCATGGACCAAATCCCCAAAAGACGTTAAGCGGTTTAGGGTATTTCGCTTGGTCTTCAAAGGTATGTGTTAAAAAATCGATCATACCACCAGTTCTTCCTACAAAATATTCATAGCCGTGGCGTCTGGGAAACTCACGTTCCATAATGCCTTCTGCTTGCCCTACATGAGATTTTCCAAATAAAGCGGTTTTGTAACCTTTACTTTTTAAATATTCGGCAAGTGTTGTCTCATCATTAGGCAAATTAGCATTTGTATAGGTGTGTGTACCCCAACGCTGATGATATCTCCCAGTTAAAATTCCCAATCTAGAAGGGGAACATATAGGAGAGGTCACATACCCTTGGGTAAACAAGACACTACGCTGGGCAAGTTTCTCGATATTGGGTGTCTTGGCATCTGGTTCATGATTAGGATAGGCGCTGCAATCGCCATAGCCCAAATCATCTGCTATAAGTAGTAGTATATTTGGCCTATTAACATCTGTGTTTTCTGACGCCTTTTGGCTTAATTGATTAGGGATTGAATCTACATTGATTTTGAAGGCTATCAAAAAGCAAATTATTACAGACAATGCGATAATTTTAAAAAAACGGAACTTCTTATACATAAATCACTCTTTATTAAAATCTGAAGGAGATAATGTTGTAACAGCTCCTTGCTCTAATTCTATATTGATTCTACTGCCATTATACATTACCGAGCAGGGTTTTCCTTTTAGTGAATGAATAGTGGCCTTTTCTAAGTTGTTGTTTTTCCATGAAACATCTATTATAAAACCACCACGGGCTTTTAAACCTTTAACATGGCCTGTTTTATTTGCTGATGGTAATGCTGGTAAAAGATGAATTATATTGTCGTGACTTTGCAATAATTGTTCACCAATGGTCGCTGTAATGCCTAGATTACCATCAATCATCCAATATTTTGTAAAAAAATGAGAAGTGAAGTTTGGCAGCACCGCATTTTTAATATGCCTGTCCACTACATTTTGGGATTTATTACCATGACCTAATCTTGCATAGAACATGGCAGGAAAACTTCCTGTCCAACTTCCAGAGTTATAGGATTCACCTGGTTGTCTGTATTCCAATGTTTGCTCAAAGGCTTTGGCCAAATCGGGTGAGTGGTAAGGCGATATCTGGTTGTCTGCAACTAAACCCCAACCATGTGCTACTTGACCATTTTTTGGAGCAGAGGGTTCCCAATCGTCATACCATTCTTGAAGCCTTCCTGTATTAGGGTTAATTTTCATTGGAGGAAGTTTATCTAATCTTTCTTTTAAGGTTACGGCGAAATCACTGTCTGTATTTAGAATTTGTGATGCACTTATACAATTTTCAAACAAATCCCTAATAATCTGAATATCTTGCGTAGGTCCTTCACAAGCCCAGCCCACAGTGCGATCGGATTTTTTAAAGGTATTTTCAAAAGATACAGCTGGAGAGGTAACAAAATAACCGTCTTTGTTTTGCTGCATACTTTCTACATAGAAAAGGGCAGCGTTTTTCATGTAAGGGTATACAGACGAAAGATAAGCTTCATCCAAATTAAATTCATAATGTTCCCAGAGGTGGTGGCATAACCAAGCGCTTCCTATTTGGTAAATGGCCCAGAGCCCCGAACCACCAACTGGAGATGTTGTTCGCCAAATGTCTGCATTATGATGGGCTACCCAACCATTAACGCCATAAAGGTTTTTGGCTGTTTTACTACCATCGATACTTAAATCTTTAGTTAACTCAATAAGTGGTATATGGCATTCAGACAGATTCCCTGTTTCTACTGGCCAATAATTAATTTGGGCGTTACAGTTTAAGGTCCAGTTGCAGCTCCAGGCAGGTTGCATTAGTCGGCTCCAAATACCTTGAAGGTTTGCCGGTTGCGCAAAATCACCGGGTCTGGAACTGGACATAAGCAAATACCTGCCAAATTGATAATATAGTGCTATTAATTGAGGGTCATTTCCGGGAGTGTATGCTTCTACTCTTTTATTTATGGGGATGTGATTACGGTTCTCGCCTTCAAAATCTAAGCTTACTCTATGGAACAGGGATTGATAATCTTTTAAATGATTGTTGTGTAAATCGGAATATGACTTGGTTTTAATTTTAGATAAAATGGCATTGCAAATGGCATTTTCGTCTTTTCCTGATACAGATGGGCTTTTTTCAAAACCATTAAAGCTGGTCGCTGCCGTTAAAATGAGTGTTGCATAAGAGGCATTATTTATTTGTATCCCATCGTTAGATGTGGTAATATCTCCATCGCTTTCTAATACTGAAAGCCTAATTTGAAATCGCATGCCTTTACCATCTTCATAAATGACTTCCTTAGGGCCTTCATAATGAGGGAAGGCATGTAATGGTGCTTGACCTTTTAAGATTAAATCGCCACTGTCACCAGTTGTTTCGCTTTGTATTAAGCTGTAAAGTTCGGCAGTAAAGTTTACAGAATTTTCCTTGTCTCCTGTTATTTTTACTATAATAGCATCATCTGGCTTTGAGGCAAAGACCTCTTTTTTGTAATTGACTCCACTAATATTATAGGTTGTTTTTACTAAGCCACTATTTAAATCTAGTATCCTTTTGTAGTCTGTTGTGGTCGAGCTGTTAATACCATTATGCGTTAAAATTAAATCACCCATGGGTAAATACGACTGGTTATTAGGACCAAGCATTACAGAATCGATTAACTTTTGTGCTTCCAAGGTTTTCTTATCGGCCAACAATTGTCTTATTTCTGGGAGGTCTTTTAAGCCATGTTTGTTTTGAATATCCCTAGGCTCTCCAGACCAAAGCGTTTCTTCATTAAGTTTTATAGTGTCTACTTCGGTTCCGCCATATACCATGCCTCCTAAACGACCATTGCCTATAGGGGTGGCTTCATACCAGCTCGCTGCCTGCTGGTCCAGCCAAATACCTTTTAGGCTTTCTTGGGCTTGTTTTATATTAGTGTCTTTTTTTGGTTTTTGGTTGCAAGCATTTAGTACTAAAAAAGAAAGGATTGCAACAAATTTTAATAGTTTCATACAATTGTTTTTTTTAATAATTTATCTACCCATCCAACCACCGTCAACCAAGACGATGGATCCATTCATGTATTGAGAAGCATCAGAAGCCAAAAACACAATAGGTCCTGCAAAATCTTCGGGAGTACCCCATCGTCCTGCGGGTATTCGTTCTAAAATGGCTTTATTCCTATCAGGATTGTTTCTTAAAGCCTCTGTATTGTCCGTAGCGATATAGCCAGGAGCTATGGCATTTACATTTACACCTTTGCCCGCCCATTCGTTGGCGAAAGCCATGGTCATTTGGCCGATGGCACCTTTACTGGCGGCATAGCCTGGAACCGTAATGCCGCCTTGGAAGGTTAAAAGCGAAGCTGTAAACACTATTTTCCCATGTCCTCTGGCAACCATATCTTTTCCGAACTCACGTGTTAATATGAATTGGGCGTTTTGGTTGACTTCAATCACCTTGTCCCAATACTCATCTGGATGCTCTACAGCTGGAGCTCTTAAAATGGTTCCGGCATTGTTTATTAGAATATCTATTTGCGGGTGGTTGGCTTTTACCTTTTCAATAAAAGCATAAACCGCTTTTCTATCTGAAAAATCGCATTGATAGGCAGTGAAGTTTCTTCCTGTGGCTTGAACTTCTTTTTCAATAGCGCTTCCACTTAATGCTAATGAAGCGGACACACCTATAATATCTGCACCAGCTTCGGCTAACGCTACTGCCATTCCTTTACCAATGCCTCGTTTACAACCCGTTACTAATGCTGTTTTCCCTGCTAAACTAAATTTGTTTAATATACTCATTATTAATTTTTTATATCATTATAAGCTACAATCCATTAAAACTTTCATACCATCAGGATTTTGATCAATACGTTCAAAAACCTGTTGAATATCTGATAATGGTTGAACATCTGTTATCATATCTTCAAACGGAAGTTCGTTTGCACTGATTAATGCAATTGACTTTTCGTAATCTTCTTTTTCATAGACCCGAGCACCAATCAGCTTTAATTCCTTCCAAAAGAATTTAAAAAGATTGACTGGTTTAGGCTGACCATGGATGGCGACCATGACTATGCGGCCTCGAATACCCGCTATTTCGGTCATGATATCCAGTGCTGGTTGTACACCTGCAACTTCAAAAACCACGTCGGCCAATCGACCTTCTGTTTTTTCTCTTACGTATGTAACGAGATCAATTTTTGTGGGGTTTACAGCTTCAATGCCCATGGATTGTGCCTTGGCAATACGCTTTTCGTTCACTTCGGAAACAATCACCTGCGCACCGGTTTCCTTAGCCACCAATGCAACGAGTAATCCAATGGGACCGCCACCTAGAACCACTGCCGTTTCGTCTTTGGTCAATCCACTAAGCCGAACATCGTGAGTTGCTACTGAAAGCGGCTCGATTAATGCTGCCAGTTTTAAATCGGTGTTTTCATTTAGTTTGTGCAATGTGAAGGCAGGAACATTCCAATATTCTTGCATAGCGCCTGGACTATCAATACCTATAAATTTTAAATCTTCGCAAATATGATTGAAGCCTTTATCTGAAGGTTTTACCAAGCGATCATCTAAAGGGCGAACGACAACTTTATCACCAACTGAAAACCCTGAAACACCTTCACCAACGGCATCGATTACTCCAGACATTTCATGTCCTATGGTTTCCGGAATATTTACACGTTGGTCCATCATGCCATGGTAGATGTGCACATCAGTACCGCAAACACCCACATAGGCCACTTTTATTCTGACTTCTCCTGTTTTAGGAGATTCTACTTCTTTTTCTAAAACACTAAAGGTTTTATTTCCTGTATAAACAGTAGCTTTCATTGATATGCTATCTTTTATGTTAATGTATTATGTTTGGCTTGAATGTAATTTCACCACTGCAGGGCGAATCAAATTTTAGTTTAAGGACGACATATAAATTGCTGTGGTCCGTAATCTGTGCCGTTTGGTTTACGTACAATTGGTTGCTCTTAATTTGGATAAATTCATCCAAGGCTTTGTTTTCATTGTAGTACATGGCAGCATGTTCTATTTGTACTTTTTTCCCGTCATTGGGCTTTATCTCCAAAATGTATTGTCCGGGGATATTGATTTTATCCTTTAAGTTTATTTTTAGTTCCAGATGCGTACCGTCCAAATCGGTTGTATTCCAGGAATGGACTATTTGTGGTCTTGCATAGACGTGCATTTTACGTTGTTTTGGAGGGGTGAAATCATTGACGTAATATGCTGAAAACGATCTGATGATGGGGTCTGCTGCAGATTTGGTTATACTGAGTTTTAATTCGGTAACTTCAGTATCTTCAAAATAATCAATTTTTTTGCGTCCTACGGAAATACCATTGACGATTTCAACCCATGTATTGTTCACTAATCCTTCTATGGTGTAGGCCCTTATGCGTTCACCATGCCGATAATCCTCCATAGTAATGGCATGGTTAATCTTGGTGGGTTCGTTAAATTTAATGGTTACTGAGTTGCCCTTTATGTTTTTGACCTCTACCAACGGCTTTTCAAATCGGCGTTTTATTTCCTTTCCAAAATCCTGATAAAGTTTTATATCCCCTTGAGGAATCAAACCCGTGGTGTCTGGGCTGGCATTTAATAGAAAAACACTACCATAGCCAACAGATTTATAGTAGTTTTCCATTAAATCGTCAAGGGATTTTCTACGCAGTACTTTCTTTGGCGACCAAAACCAATAGTGGTCGTATAAGGTCGTATTGGTTTCCAAAGGTGCCCAAGCATCACCATTTGGTGTGCCGTGTATTTGGGTAGAAACCCCGGTTTTTAAGTCTTCGGTTTTTACCGAATTCCATGCAGGATAAGCTAAGTTTCCAGATTCTGTTCCCGGCCACCTCAGGTTAGCATGAGGTCCCTGAAAAACAACCGCATTCTTTGCGTATTTTTCCATGATATCGGCAATGTCTATAACACAGCTGCCATCAAACCAAACTTCGGTCATTTCACCATAGTTTGCCAAAACTTCGGTTAATTGGGTTCTAAAAATTTTGTTATAGGCTTCTTGTTTATTTGGGTCTTGTGTTTTACCGCCACCACCAAGCATGGCGCCCCAAGTTTTGTCGCCAGGATATATATAAACACCTAAGTTTAATCCATATTTTTTACAGGATTCTGATATTTCCTTTAATACGTCCCCTTTACCATTTTTATAGGGTGTATTTTTTATGCCGTAATTACTTGTGTCGGTTTGCCACCAACAGAAGCCACCAGAATGTTTGGCAACAAAAATAATCTGTTTGGCACCCCAGGCCAATGCGGCCTCACACCATTGATCGGTATCTAATTTTGTTGGGTTTATGCGTTCTAAGGGTACCGAATGATCGTTTTGTTCTACCTCAGACCAGGTTGTTGGTGCAAAATGGATAAACATAATACGCTCTTGTTCGTGCCAGTTGTATTGTGCTTCAGTGGGTGTTGCCAATTTCTGGCCATGTCCCGTAATACATGCTAAAAAGAAAAGTGTATAAAATAATATAATATCGCGAAAATTTATCATTGCTGTGTATTGTCTGTTTTTCTGTTTACCAAAAGGATGTGATCACAAACCATGACGATATCGTTATTTTGATTAAACACTTCAACGTGCTCTGTAACTTGTCCTAAATGTGGTTTTTTGGAATCACTTTTGTCACTAATGGTTACTACGACTCGTATAGTGTCTCCAATGTAGACCGGTTTAATAAAACGCAATCTATCATAGCCTTTAGAGAAAGCTTCTGGATTTATTTCAGTGGCAGTCATGCCTATGCCAATACTAAAAGTAAGTGTGCCATGAGCAATTCTTTTTTTAAAAGATTGGGTCTTGCACCATTCGGCATCCATATGATGTGGGAAAAAATCACCGGTTTGGCCCGCATGCATCACAATATCGGTTTCGGTAATGGTTCTACCTAGAGTTTCCCTGTGGTGGCCAATTTGGTAATCTTCAAAAAATTGGGTTTTGAAATTCATGTTTTTTTTGATAATTTTATGTGTTGTCCATTAACGTTTTTTTTCCCGAATCGCTCGATTGATAGGCCATCTCCACAATTTCCATGGTTTTTATAGCATCTTCAACTGAAGAAGTCAATACGTCTTGAGACCCTTCTACAAATCGCATTAAATTGGACATAGTGCCAATGAATGCATCTGGAAACCAGCTGCCTTCAATGGTTTCCACATGCCATTCAGGATTTCCCTGATCATCTAAAACACAATATTCAAATGCATCTGGAACGCCATGGGGGTAATCCAATAGTAGTCCCATTTTGGCAATGATAACGCCTTTGGTGCCTTCCCATTTTATAAAACTTTCCTGGTGTTCCTTTCCAAAGTTATGATCGTGGTTTGTATTAATTGAGGCACTTAATTCGTCTCCATAATCGAATAGAATACTGCTTCTTGTTGAGGCCACTCTAGAACTTGGATGTTTAACGGTTTTTGCCATAATGCCTTTTGGATCTCCCAAAAAAGAACGTATAACGTCAATATAATGGATGCTATGGTATAAAATTTCAACACGTGAAATTTTGGCTAAAAAATCCCATAGATGCCAAGGCGTGTAAGTGCATAATTTTACCTTCATATCATAAACCTCACCAATAGCACCAGAATTGATTATAGATCTAGCAGCGTTTACAAAAGGAGCAAAACGCAACTGGAAGTTAATAGCGGCAGTTAGGTTTTTAGAGTTGCAAATAGATAAAATATGCTCAGCATTTTGGAGGTTCTCTCCCATAGGTTTTTGTATTAAAACCGAAGAATTATTAGGTAATTTAGGGAGTATATTTGTGATTTCGGATGCTGGGACAGCCAAATCGAAAATAGCATGGTTTTCTTTTCCTAATTCAACCAAGGATTCAATAGTATGGCATACCGTTTTAATATTGAATTGCTCACTTAATGATTTTGAATTATCTGGATTGAGGTCGTATATACCAATAACTTGGAAACCTGCTTTTTTATAGGCAGGTAAATGGGCATCTTTTACAATGCCTCCAGCTCCAATGATTACAATGGGTATTTTGGTTTTAGGTAATTTAGGTTTTGATATTATAGGTATCATGGGCTTTCTATGGTGTCAATTTTTTGTTGTGCTTCACTAACTAGTTGAGCTACTTTTTTATCGGTGCTAAAGAGCTCAGTAACCATAACATCTATGACTTCAGAAATTTTACTCCAGTTCATTTTTCGGGGCAAGGTTTTGGCATTGCTGTGCAACATGTCCAATTTATGATAATACGGCACGGTTTGGTTTACTTCTTGGTCTGTCCAAGTCGATTTTCTACAACCTATACCACCTTCTAGGGTGAGTAATTTATCATTTTCGGGGTTTACGGCATACTTTATAAAATCGTAGGCAATATCTTTATTTTTACTGCCTTTAGCAATGGTGTAAAGCCAATAGACGTTTAAGGAAACACCCTGTCCATTTTTACCAGCGGGCACATGGGTGATATCTACACATCCTTTTACTTTGGAGTCTGGATATACTTCGCACATCGATGCAAAACCAAACCAGTTAACCATCATAGCTATTTCGCCATTGGCAAAGGCCATACCAGATTTCACGGAATCGAAATCATTGCATTTTGGGTGCATGGCATTAGTGTCTTTAATAATGCTTCTATAAAACTCCAATCCTTCAATAGCTTCGTTGGTGTTAATATTGATTTCCCCGTTTTTATCTAATAAATTCCCGCCTCTTGTCCATAATTGTAAACAAAAGTCAAATACCGTGTTATGTCCATCAGGATATAAAGCAAACACAGAACCATATAAATTTTTATCTGGTCGGTTAAAAAAACGTGCAATCTCATGAAACTCATCCCATGTGGTGGGTGGTTTTAAGTCTCTATTGTGTTGTGCTTTAAAATCTTGTTGTTCTTTAGGGTCTTCAAACAGGTCCTTTCTGTATATTAAACATTCTGGGCCATCATGAAAAGGAAGGCCAAGTACCATACTCTCAAAACGTTGCATATGTAGTAACGAATCGGACCAGCCATTAGGATAATTTTGTGGAGCACTTGATGTAATATATGGTGTTAAATCCTCTAAGGCATTTTTGTGTTGCGCTTCTGTAATCCAATCGGTATTGATATGAGCTATATCCCAATCGCCATTTACTAAGCCATTCTCTTTACCAAGCGTGGCATCATAAAGCGGGTGTAAATCCATGGGAACTGCTTCTAGTTCCATAGTGCAATGATGTGTTTTACAAAATGCATCCCAAGTTTTCTGTAAGGCAGTTTCAAAGGGTCCAAATTTCCGAACGGCAATTCTAATTTTATTACTCATGACTACTATAAATTAAATTCTAATTCAATATTTTTAGTGTGTTCTCCTAAACCAGGTGTACCTTTTGAAGATAATAATATTTCACCATCTATCCTAATGGGACACCGCGTTGTTTTAAATTTAAAACCATCTCCCATTTTTACTTCTTGTTCCATATTTAGCACTTGGTAGGCCTCCGTCTTCATTAATCGTTCCCAATCCATCACATCTGCACACCATATATCGGCAGGTTCTAGGATGGATAGCCATTTTTGGCTGGTGTCTGTAGCCAAATACTCGGACAGCACCTCTTTTATTTCGTTCCTTTGATCAAACCAAGAGTTAATGTCTTGATATGTTGTTAGTTGTTCACAACCCAAAAGTTCGCCCAACACGGGGATTTGCCCCATGGCCAAAGCTAAATATCCGTCTTTTGTTTTATAAATGCCGTAGGGTGCGCCCAGATAGGCATGGGCATTATTGCTATTGGTCCTTACTGTGGGCTGTCCGCCATCAGCATAATACGTCGTGATGGTTTCAAATTGAAAGTCCAATATGGATTCCAGCATGCTTACTGCTACTTTGGCGCCTTTGCCCGTAATGCTTTTACGTACTAACGCGGCTAAAATACCTTGAACCAAATGGGCACCTGAAATAATATCGACAATCGCCAACCCCATGGGTACTGGACCATCATGTTCGTTACCGCTAAGCCAGGTTAGACCGGAAAGGGATTGGAGCAAAAGGTCTTGCCCTGGTTTGTCTTTCCAAGGCCCTTCTGGACCATAACCAGATATTTCACCATAAACTATTTTTGGGTTTAGTTTAGAAACGGTTTTATAATCCAACCCTAAGCGATCAATAACGCCAGGCCTGAAGTTGTGAATAACCACATCGGCTTTTTCAATAAGCTTTTTTATTCTGGAGCAGTCCTCTTCATCTTTTAAATTAGCAACAAAACTTTCTTTGTTTCTATTGATAGCATGAAAAACGGTTGAGTCATCATTCATTTTAACATTAGACACATAAAGTGTTCTGCATATGTCGCCTATTTCTGGACGTTCAATTTTAATAACACGCGCTCCCAAATCTGCGAGTTTTAAACTTGCTGAAGGCCCTGATAAAAACTGACTTAAATCTACAACCAATATGTCTTCAAGGGGCTTCATAAATTGAATTCTTTAATTATTTTATCAGTGTCCTCGCCAACTTTTGGGGCTGCTTTTTCATTATAATAGCGTTCATCATCAATTCTGATGGGGCAGCGTGTTGTGCGTATAACTTGACCATCAGAATTTTTAATTAACTGATCCATGCGCAACACTTTGTAAGCGTCATGTTCCAATATATCTTTATAGGTGTACACATTGGAACACCAAACATCTGCAGCTTCTAAAATGGTTAGCCATGCTTCGGTGTCTTTGGTTATAAAAATAGAGCGTAATATATCCATGATGTCATCACGCTTTTCAAACCAGCTTTCTGTAGATTTATAGGCTTCGGGTAATTCAAGGTTTAATAGAGGTACTAAGGTTGTTAATGGCGTCATGGCCATGGAAATATAGCCGTTTTTTGTTTTGTAAATACCATAAGGTGCACTTAAATAGGCATGGGCATTCCCTTCTTTAGCACGTTTGGGGTATTTGCCGCCATCATTGTAATGGGTGGTTAGCACTTCAAATTGAAAGTCCAGAGTGGACTCTAAAAGACTGACTTCTACCAAACCTCCTGTATTGGTTTTCCCACGACGTATTAAAGCGGCCAAGAGGCCTTGGGTTAGATGCATACCGGTCAACATATCACAGGCGGCCAATCCCATGGGTGTTGGGTGGTCGTTGGCTGAACCGGATAAATAGCTTAGCCCGGAAAGGGACTGCACCAACAAATCCTGACCGGGTTTTTTGGCCCACGGACCTGTGTTCCCGTACCCCGAAACCACGCCATAAACCAATTTTGGATTTATAGCGCTTACGGTTTCATAATCCAGTCCAATTTTTTCCATAACGCCGGGTCTAAAGTTATGGGTCATGATATCGGCAACTTTCAATAGGGTTTTGATGCTTTTTAAGTCTTCGGGGTCTTTAAGGTTTGCTGCGAAGGATTCCTTATTTCTGTTAATGGTATGGAACACCAAACTGCTTTCATCAACAAAAAGGTTTTTTATGGCCAGTTGCCTGCTCCCTTCGCCAACTATGGGGCGTTCAATTTTTATGACACGGGCGCCTAGGTCGGCTAACCTTAATCCAGCTGAAGGTCCTGCCATATACTGGCAAAACTCTAAAACCAATAAGCCTTCTAAGGGTTTCATTTGCTATTTATTAGAATTTATGCGATTCAGCATATAAAGCGTTCATTTTATCTACTGCTACTTCTGCAGAAATTTTTCCAGAAACAGCCTCATGAACCACAGGGCTTGCATGGTCCTGAAAATACATATAGCCATAATACTGTGGACGCATTATAGCGTCATCCAGTGTCTGTAAAGTGTCTTTAAAAAAGTTGTTACTTTGCTTGTTTACGTATTCATTTAACCATGATTTCCTATGTCCTGGTTGTCCTCCAAAATCAAAATAAAAACCCGATTGTGTTTTTTCTATAGCGTTAAATTCAGCATACTTCATAGCCATTTCGGCATGCATGGTCTTAGAAGATACCGCTATGCCTGCACCACCCAAAACAGAACGTAATGGTTTGCCATTAAAAGTTACCAATCCACCAGCTTTTAAAATGGTATTGGCATAATTCTTTTTTGAATAATTGGAGTATCCGTAATTGAATGGGCTATATACAATCTCGTCTGTACTTGACATAAGTTCAGCGATGTGTATGGGGTTCATTTTTAAACAATATGAAGGGGCTAAATCAACCAGTTTTTTATAGGTTTTTATGGCTTCAATCATAATGGCACGAGGCGCCAATTCTGTTTTGCTTTCAAAAAGAGACGCCCCTAATGCAGCACACAAGGTATAGTGATGCATAAGCGTATCAATGGGAACAGATGCAAACGCTACTTTTCCGGTTTTGGTCAATTCCAACAAATCTTCCCAAGTCTTAGGAATTTGAATATTTTGTTGGTTGATTAAATCTTCTCTCCACGTAGCAATGGGTGTAGCTGCATCTATGGCTAAGGTCCATTGTTTGTTATTGACGTTGTAACTGGCGTGGGATTTACCAACACTATTATTTGCTAATTCTTCAATGAATCCAGCATCTAAATAATCATCAAAAGCCAAAAGGTTATTGTCGCGAGCTGCAATGGAGACATGGGGGTTGTCCATAATCAACAAATCGTAGTTGTTTGTCAGCTCATCCAACGAGGCATCAGCAAATGCTTGCAGCGATCTTTTTTCCCAGGTTATTCTCACATTTGGGTTTAACTCTTCAAATCGTTGCGCAGTGGCAACTACAGAGGTGAACCCTCGGGTGTGGTTCCAGGCAATACCTTTTAATTTTATGGTGTTATTCATACTGTAATTTAATCGCTTCTTTATTGTTTAACTAATAGTTGGGGTTCCAAGCATACTTCCGTAGGTAATTATCACGAACGAGCATACCAAAACAATTAATCCGGTAATTAATACAATGTAAGTTGGTTTGGTAACACTTTTCCATTCTTTCATTAATACACCTACCAGATAACTGAAAAATATAAGCATCGCCATATGAATGGCCCAACTGGCAAATTTAAAATTACCCATTCTTACATGGCCCAGGCCATAGAAGAAGAATTGAAAATACCATAAGCCACCCGATAAGATGGATAAAAGCAAGTTTTGGGACCAAACTTTTGTGCCTAACAACTTTACCGATACCAATTCTTTTATTGTTTTTTGGCGAAAGCTAATGACCATAAACCAAACAAAGTTGGTCACAAAGGTTCCTGAGGTAGAAAGCATTAAATTAGCATTGCCTTCAAAATGCCCCGCACCATATTGTCCTGCAATTTCAGCGACAGGAGCCCCTAGTTCAAGAGAGATTCCAAATATAGCTGAGAATACCCCGGCAAAAACAGCCAAAGCCAGTCCTTTTTTTATATTAAAATGGCTTGTTTCCAGTTTATTGGCTGCTTTTAAATCTTTTTCTTTTTTGTGTCCTGCCAATCCACACAGAATAACCCCCAATAAGGAGAGCAGCATACCTATTAAAACAATAGATCCTCCAGATTTAGAAAACTGTTCTATAAGTGTCCCGTGAATGATTAGAGGGACTATAGTACCTAATATTGCCGATAAACCAATAGATATGGTATACGTCAATGAAAACCCAATATGTTTTATGGCATAACCAAAGGCCATACCACCAAACCCATAAATGGCTCCCAATATAAAAGCATTAAACATCACCGATGCAGGTGCCTCTTTAAAAACTTGCCATATATTTGGAATGGTAAGGTATCCTATAATAATTGGGAATATTAACCAGGCAAAGGTAGCCTGTACCAACCAATAGCTGTTCCAGGACCATTTTCGTACCTTTTCAAAAGGCAGGTAACAAGTTGAGGCCGATACGCCGCCAATGCCGTGTAAAATAATCCCAGTAATTGTGCTTGGTAAATTCATGAGTTAAATTTAAAGATTCAAATATAAATATTATATTTATATATAATGAAAAATAATTATTTATTAATGCCAAAATGATATTATTTTTATAAATTTATCGCTATTAAACACTAAACAGATATGGCCAATAATAATGCTTCTAAATATAATTCTCCTGCTTTAGACAAGGGACTGGATATTTTAGAATACCTTTCAAAACAAGCGGTAGACCAATCCCAAACTGAGATTGCTATGGGTATTGATAAAAAACCCAACGAAATTTATCGTATGTTAGTATGTCTTGATGAGAGGGGTTATATTATGAAGAATCAAGTTTCTGGAAAGTATAGGTTGTCCTTAAAATTGTATTATTTATCGCATAGGCATCCGCCTTTATATACATTACGGACTGCCGCATTTTACCCCATGCAAGACTTGGCCGCCTTTTGTAAGCAATCATGCCATTTGTCTATTTTAAACCACGACAATTTTTTAATAGTTGCACAGTGTTCCAGTCCTGGCCCAGTATCATTATCGGTAGAGGTTGGTAGTAGGTTCCCCCTATATAACTCTACTTCGGGGAGTATTATCTTATCTCAGTTAAAAAAAGAAGAGCAATTAATTTATTTAAAAAAAGATGTAGACTTTAATCAATTACCTCAAGCTGAAAAAGATCACTACATTAGTGAAATTAATTTGGTTACTAATAAAGGTTATTATATAAAGGAGAGTGAAACAACCAAAGGGGTTATAGACATAGGTTTTGCTATTTATATTCCTGAAATCAATATTCTTGGCGCTTTAGTGGTAACCATGCTGTCTGGGCAGGTTCAGGAGCTGTTGGCTTCTGATAAAATTCTTAAAAAGATTGAAGAGGCCGTTAAATCAATTAAAACTAATCTAGGTATAAATTTCAATTAATCCTTTTGTTTTTATTAGCGCTAAGCCTTCTATTTATAAATACATATATTGAAGTATTTGTTAAAATTTTATATACCAACAAATTATTTTAAATAATATATTCATATATAAATAAATTTTTTTAAATTGCACCCTTAAAACTAATTTTAAACTAAATCCTAATGGCGTATGTAAAAAAAAACTCTTACTGCATTTTATATGCTAATTATTTATTAACTAACAATTTAATAACCATTTAACAAAAATCTTATGAAATTAAATCAACTAAAAAAACCTTTTCTTGGTATTTTGGTATTAGTGTCATTAATCTGTTTTAATGCAAATGCATTGGTAGATGGAGATGCTTCTGTGTTACAGTCGGATATTTCGGGAACTGTAACAGATGATTCGGGTATGCCCTTGCCCGGTGTAACGGTATTAAACACACAAACAAACGATGGCGTTGCAACCGATTTTGACGGTAATTATACTATTTCTGCCTCACAAGGCGATGTGCTACAGTTTTCTTATGTAGGAATGCAAACTCAAGAAATTACAGTAGGATCAGACACAACAATAAATGTTGTGTTAACAATATCACAATTGGATGAAATTGTGGTGATTGGATATGGTACCCAGAAAAAGAGTGAGGTATCAGGTTCGGTAGTACAGGTAAAAGGAGAGGATTTGCAAATTGCTCCAGTAGCCTCATTATCCAATGCCTTAACAGGTAGGCTGCCCGGTTTAACGGTAACCTCTAACTCGGCTGAACCAGGACGGGAATCTAATACCATACTTATACGTGGTGTTTCTGGTTTTAATAATAATACACCGCTTATCGTTATAGATGGTGTAGCTGGTGCAGATGGTCTGTCTCGATTGGATCCTAATGATATTGAGAGCGTTTCGGTATTAAAAGATGCGGCGGCTGCCATTTATGGTGCGCGTGCTGCAAATGGTGTTATACTGGTAACGACTAAAAGAGGTAAAACAGGAAAACCTCAATTTTCTTTGTCTACCAACTTAGGTATAAATGATCCTATAGGTGTAATGAAGGTGGCTAATGGAATTGAGTATGCTACCTACTTAAACAGGTATAGATGGAAGGCTGCAGGTTGGAGCAATGATTATACGCCATGGTTTACAGAACAGGAACTAGCAGATATTAGAAGTGGAGCAACACCAACCTATGATTGGGTAGGAGATGCATTCCAGACTTTTACGCAATCAAATACAAATATTAATGTTAGAGGAGGTGGTGAACATATCACCTATTTCGCTTCTGCTAGATATTTAGAGCAAGGAAGCACCTATAAGTTTGATAATCAAGGTGGAAACAAGCAATATAATATAAGAACCAATCTTGACATTAAGGCAAGCGAAAATTTAAACATTGGTTTAGATATGTCTTTCCGTTATCAAGATGTAGTGACTTCAGCAGGTGTTTTTACCGGATCACTTCAAACAGCAGGACTTACCAGTCCGTTACGTGAGTTTTATGTAAATGGCGATACTAGATACCCTGCTTGGGGTAGGGTAGGGCAAAGCCACATTTCTATGAATAACGATGCTGGTTATTATGCAGATGAAAGGCAAAACCAGTCTATTAGGCTTCATTTTAAATATAATATTCCTGGTGTAGAAGGATTAGCTTTGTCTGGTTTTGGTTCGGCTAACTTAACGAATGAATTCTCGAAAGATTGGAGAAAACCTTGGAAATGGTACGGTGATGGTACAGGTAATGGTTCTCCAACAGATCCACCTCGAGAAAACATAGTAGGAAATACAAGCTTGAATGAGAGTTTTTCAAGAGGACAATTGCTTACAGGAAACTTAAGTGTGAATTACGATAAAACATTTGGAGATCATACCATTGGCATATTAGCTCAAATGGAGAAGCAAAAAAATAAGTATGATTGGTTTAGTGGTGGAAATGATAGGTTTGCTACATCATCATCTGATCAGTTATCTGCCGGTAGTGGCGATAGGTCTGCAAACTATAGTAATGGTTCGGCATCTGAAAATGCGCGTATCAACTATTCTTCTAGGGTAGATTATAACTATAAAGGTAAATACTTTTTACAAGGGGTATTTAGATATGATGGATCTGAAAAATTTGCCAAAGATCAACGATTTGGATTCTTCCCTGGTGTTTCAGGGTCTTGGTTAATGTCTGAAGAAGATTTCTTAAAGGACAGTAATACAATAAGCTCATTAAAATTAAGAGCATCTTGGTCGCAATTGGGTAACGATAATGTACCTGCTTTTAACTATTTGTCATCTTATGCTCAAGGTGGTAACACGGTGTTTAATGGTGCACTTTCACCGGGTTATAGAGAATCAGGAGTTTCAAATCCAGATACGACTTGGGAGGTTCACGAAGTGATCAACTTTGGTATTGAAGCTGCCTTGTTTAATAATAAGTTAACTTTAGAACTTGAAGTTTTTAAAGATAACATATCAGGATTGTTTGCTACACCAGATGAAGTAATACCTGATTATTTAGGTATACCTATTCCACAAACCAATATAGGTAAAGCTGAAAATAAAGGTTTTGAAATGTCGGCCAATTTTAGAGATCAAATAGGAGCAGATTTCACCTACTCTCTTGGGTTTACCTATGGATACTCTAAGAATAAAATTGTTGATATAGATGAGCCAGAAAGAGAGCTTAAATATCAAATGCGTGAAGGTTATCAAATTGGTGCCGATTTATCTTATACCGCTATTGGTATATTTAGAACACAAGAGGATTTAAATAATTACCCTCATCCACCTGGACGTGTTGAATTAGGAACTTTAATCTTTAAAGATATAAATAATGATGGTGTGATTAACGACGCCGATAGAACACGTCAATACAGATCTTTTGTACCTACAAGCACGTTTGGTATTACAGGTCACTTTACCTATAAAAACTGGGATTTAGATATGTTATGGCAAGGTTCTGCTGGAGGTAAAAAGAGTTTCTGGACATTCTTTACTGGAGATAACAATGGTTTAGCATATGTTGCAAACAACACTTGGGCTCCTGATAATGTAGATGCGCCATGGCCAATGATACATACAGATTACAATTCATTCTGGAATAATGACTTTTTCTACTTTGATAATGATTACATAAGATTGAAGTCTTTAGAACTTGGCTATAATGTGCCTAAGCGTGTGGTTGAAAAGATTGGTTTAGATGGATTAAGATTATATACCAGTGGTTACAACTTGTTAACTTTTTCACCTATGAACAAATATGGTATGACAGATGTTGAACAACGAAGTAACCTTACTTGGGATTATCCTAACTTAAGAACGATTAACTTTGGTTTAAATGTAACGTTTTAATTAAAAAATATATTTAAAAGATGAAATTATTAAAGAAAATATTTATAGTCGTTTGCATATCGTTCGCCATGTATTCGTGCAACGAGGATGCACTTGATTTAAAGCCGTTGGATTCGGTTTCAGAGGTTGATGTATTCAACGACCAAGCATTATTAGCTGGTTATGTAAATGCATCCTATTCAGGCATTTACCATATGCATGAAGCCAATAATTTGGGAACCATAGGTTTTGAGGATTTGTCCTACATTAAAATTCAAAATACTTATGGTTATAATGATTATTTAACGGCACAAGTAACTGCCGATAATGGTGAAGGATTTACCTATGGACGTTGGAATAGATGTTATGGCTATATTCGTCATATTAACAGTTATTTTGAAAAAATAGAAGGCTCTTCAATTGATCAGGCAGCACTGGATCTATTAAGTGCAGAAATGTACTTTATGAGAGCATACTATTATTTTGAGTTGTTGAAATATTATGGCCCTGTGCCAATTGTAGATCAACGTTATAGTTTAGAAGATAAGGACGTAAGGCTTCCTAGAGCATCTATCGATGAGGTTGTCGCTTTTATCGTGGGTGATTTAGATCGCACCATTAACTCTAGTATTGGAACAACAACGCATCCTACAAAAGCAAGTAAAGGTGCTGCGATGGCTATGAAAGGACGTGTATTGCTCTATGCGGCCAGTGAGTTATTTAACCCGTCTAACGATCAAAGCAAATGGAATGCTGCAGCAGCGGCCAATAAGGCGGTTATGGATATGTCTGCCTATCCGTTGGCTTCAGACTACGGGGCGATGTTTAATACCTCGGCTTATTTAGATCCTGAAGTTATTTTTGCCAAAGAATATAATATAAATCTTAGTCAAGGAGGATCATCTGGTGCCAATACCTTATTGTTCCCTAATGGTTATGCAGGATGGCAAAACGCTGGGCCAACTCAAAAGTTTGTCGATATGTTCGATATGACCAATGGTCAGCAGCCTCTATTATCTGATGGTACCGTGAATCCAGCTTCTGGATACGATCCACAGGATCCATATACCAACAGAGATCCACGTTTTTATGATATTGTATTCCATAATGATTTACCGTTTAAAGACAGAACTTGTGAATTTTGGGCAACTTTTACAGATGATGGTAATGGAGATCCAACAGGTAGAACATATTTACCAGATGATTCAGGTAGAGATAGTTATGCAAAAGGTGGTGAAATTTCACTTACGGGTTATGCTTGGAGAAAGCATACGGTTGAAGAATTGCCTATTGACCACAATAAGCAGCCAGAGGTTTATACGCCAGACATTTTTTATAGAAAAGCAGAGGCTTACCTAAATTATGCAGAGACTCAAATTGCATTGGGTAATGAGGCTGCTGCTCGTGATGCAATTAATGCAGTTAGAGCAAGAGTTAACATGCCTCCTATAAGTTATAGTGGAGATGACTTGGTTGAAGCCTATAGAAGAGAGCGTGCTGTTGAGCTTAGTTTTGAAAGTCATCGTTTTTATGACATCCGTCGTTGGAAAATTGCTGAAGACGTATTGGGTGTAAGACAAAAAGGTGTATGGGTTGAGAAATTATCCAACGGTGATTTTGTATACAACTATGGATTGATTACACCTGAATCAGCAATTTACGCTTGGGATGATAGGTTGTACTGGGCACCGATACCACGAAGTGAAATCGTTACATCGGAAGGTGCTTGGACCAATAATCCTGGATATGATTAGAAAATATTAATCTTCGAGTTAGTTTTTTTTCAGATTTTGTTTATTTTATGGTAGGGCTTTTTAGTCCTACCATATTTAATTTATTTATTTTATGAGAATATATTTAATCTTAATTTCAACCTTATGTTTGGCTTTGGTTTATTCATGTAAAAAGGAAATTAATAAGCAAAATTTAAATGAACCGAATGAAACAGGGAAGCATTTGCCGGATATGGCTGATCAACCTTTGTTTAAAATGCTCAATCCATTTGAAACAGGTATTAAATTCGTTAACAGCCTAACGGAAACCCCTGATATGAATGGATTTTTTTATGAATATTATTACAATGGCGCAGGGGTATCCATTGCAGATATAAATAACGATGGTCTTTTAGATTTACTTTTTATATCCAATCTGCGTAAAAACCATCTTTACCTTAACGAAGGCAATTTAAAATTTAAAGATATCACAGAAGCTTCAGGAATGTTCGAATCTAAAGGGTTTAGAACAGGAGTAACTAATGTGGATATCAATAATGATGGACTTATGGATTTTTATATCTCCAAATCTGGAAAATATGATGATCCTACCAAACGACAAAACGAATTATGGGTAAACCAAGGCCCAAACCAACATGGTATACCAACATTTAAAGAGCAGGCTGCTCAATACAACTTGGCTGTTGATATGTGTTCTACACAGGCTGCTTTTTTTGATTATGATCTAGATGGCGATCTCGATATGTTTTTGATAAATCATTATACATCCCCTTTAAAGTATAGTGAAACAGATAAAATGATTAAAACCAAAGGGGTGCTTACTGGTGATAGGTTATTTCAAAATAGAAATGGAAAGTTTTTTGATGTCACCGAA
This sequence comes from Aestuariivivens marinum, assembly GCF_022662175.1. Lineage (GTDB taxonomy): Bacteria > Bacteroidota > Bacteroidia > Flavobacteriales > Flavobacteriaceae > Aestuariivivens > Aestuariivivens marinum. Next base: position 73,727 of record NZ_JAKMCR010000004.1, read on the forward strand.
ATGGCTGGAATAACTAACATCAATAGGCTGTCTTATGGCTTAGGAGTCTCCATTGGAGATGTTAATAATGATGGCTGGCCCGATGTATATGTGGCCAATGATTACGAAGGCAAGGATTTTCTTTATTTAAATAATAAAAATGGCACATTTACCGATATAGCTAATACCTCCACAGCACACGTATCTTTTTATTCCATGGGTACCGATATGGCAGATATTAATAATGATGGTTGGATGGACTTTATGTCTTTAGATATGATGGCGGTCGATAATTATACCATTAAAACCAGTATGAGCGCCATGAATACCCAGAAATTTTACGATGTAGTAGAATTGGGACTCCACCATCAGTATATGTATAATGCATTACAAATTAATAATGGCATATTAAAAGATAATATACCTGTATTTTCGGATGTAGCACAATTGGCCGGGGTAGCAAGTACAGATTGGAGCTGGGGGCCTTTAATTTTTGATATGGACAACGATGGGCAACAGGATATTTTTGTTTCAAATGGTATAAAGAAAGATTTTAGGAATAACGATTTTGTTATTAAACAAAAAACAAGAAAGGATAAAATTAAACCCGAAGATCGTGATGCTTTTATTAATAGTGTTTTAGATGAAATGCCTGCACGAAAAAAACAGAATTACTTCTTTAAGAACAACGGCAATTTATCCTTTACCGATAAAAGTGATATTTGGGTTTCAGATATATTAACAAGTTCCAATGGTGCAGCTTATGGTGATTTAGATAATGATGGAGACCTGGATATTGTAGTCAATAATGCCGATGATGTTTCGCTGGTTTATAAAAATCATGCGGCTGAACTGGAATTGGGTAACTATTTAAAGGTTGATTTTAAAGGAGGCCCAGAAAACACTAAAGGCATCGGGGTAAGGGTAAAAGTGCAGGCAGGACAAAATATCCAAACAAGAGAGCATTATTTAACACGTGGATTTCAATCATCCATTGCCTCAGGTTTACATTTTGGTATAGGAAAAGCTAAAGTATTAGATACAGTTCAAGTGACTTGGCCAGATGGCAAACAACAAATACTTGAGCAGGTAGAATCCAATCAAACCATTGTGTTAAATTATACTAATGCAAGTAAATCAGAGGTATCGGATGCTACAACAAAGGATGGTTTATTCTTTGAATTGGGAACTGAACAGTTGGGATTGGATTATAAGCATCAGGAAAACGATTTCGATGATTTTAAAAGGGAATCCTTAATACCTCATAAAATGTCCCAACAAGGGCCTGCAATAGCCGTAGGTGATTTTAATGGTGATGGGTTGGAGGACGTGTATTTTGGAGCCGCTTTGGGACAAAAATCCATGCTGTATAAACAAACTGAGGAAAGTAAATTTGTTGCAGTACAGGAGGAAACATTTTTAAATCAGGCAAAGCATGAAGATACAGATGCGGTATTTTTTGATGCCGATAACGATGGTGACCTGGATTTATATGTGGTTAGCGGAGGAAATGAAAAAGAGTTGGAAAGCAATTATTATAACGATAATTTTTATGTAAATAACAATGGAGCATTCTCAAAACAAAATAAAAGTATACCTGCATTTAATATAAGTGGTGCTTGTGTTAGACCTTTTGATTATGATAATGATGGTGATCTAGATTTATTTATTGGAGGTAGGCAAACACCAGGAGAATACCCTAAACCAACAAGTAGTGTTTTATTGAGAAACGATAGTAACAAGGGAGAGATTGCGTTTACAGACATTACAAACGAGGTATGTCCCGAACTTATTAATATTGGAATGGTTACAGATGTCATTAATGCCGACTTAAATAACGATGGACTACAAGATTTAATAATTGTTGGGGAATGGATGCAGGTTAGAGTGTTCTATAATCTCAGAAATACGTTTGTAGACAAAACAGAAGATTCAGGGCTTAAAGAAACAACAGGTTGGTGGAATACCATAAAGGTGGCAGATGTTGATGCCGATGGTGATTTAGACTTATTGGCAGGAAACTTAGGTTTAAACTACAAATATAAAGCTACTAATGATAAACCCTTTAAGATTTATGCCAATGATTTTGATGAAACGGGAACTTTAGATATCGTTTTAGGATATTACCAGGGTGATGATTTATTTCCATTAAGAGGAAGACAATGTTCATCTCAGCAAATGCCATTTATTAAAAAGAAGTTTAAAACATATGATGAATTTGGTAAGGCCTCTTTAATTGATGTATATGGTGAAACTAATTTAGAACAAGCCATAAGTTATGGGGTACAAACATTTGCTTCTACCTACTTTGAGAATACAGGAGATGGAAAATTTGTAGCTCATGTGTTTGAAAATCTCGCTCAAATATCATCGATCAACGATATGGTAATAGAAGATTTTAATGGTGATGGCAACCTAGATATAATTGCAGCTGGTAATTTATATAATGCCGAAGTAGAAACACCAAGGAATGATGCTTCATATGGCCTATATATGCAAGGCGACGGTAAGGGTAATTTTAAAACTTTAATGCCTTATGAAAGTGGAATTTATTCTGTAGGTGAAGTTAGGCATATTAAAAAAATAAATATAAGTAATAAATCGAGCTACATCTTTGCCATTAACAATAATACCCCAATAGTTATTAGTAATAAATAATTGTTTTACATAATAAAATATTTGTAGTTCTAAAAGACGAAATACTAATAAAGCAAAAAAAGTATCGTTTACTACAAATATTTGAGAGGGATTTCAGTTACAAAATATTTTATTTTGAAGCTTAACTATAAATAAAAAATGATGAAATACTTAATATGTATATGGGGCTTGTTTTTAGTGGTGTCTTGTACCCAAAAACAGAATGAGTTATCCATTACATTTGGCGACCATGATTTAATATCCACCACTTTAGCCAAGAGCTGGGATGAGGGCATCCCGTTGGGAAATGGTGTTATAGGTGCATTAATTTGGGAAAAAGAGGGGCGTCTAAGACTGTCTTTAGACAATGTGAACCTATGGGATTTACGTCCCATGGAAAATTTAAATACCCCCGAGTATAAATATTCCTGGGTTTACGACCAATGGAAAAAGGATAATTATAAGGCTGTCCAGGATAAGTTTGATGTGCCTTACGATAAATCACCGGCACCTTCCAAAATTCCAGGTGCTGGACTTGAATTCAATATTGAAACTTTAGGTGATGTAGACTCAACTAGGCTGTCCATTACCGATGCTGTTAGTAAGGTGTTTTGGACTAATGGAACAGCGTTTGAAGCATTTGTACATGGCTCAGAACAAGTTGGCTGGTTCAGGTTTAAAAATGTTCCAGAAGGATTTAAACCAGTTCTTATTCCTCCAGCTTATAATATAGAAGGAGAAAGTAAAGAGGATTCCCCAGTAACAGGGCAAGACTTACGTAGGTTAGGATATCCCGAAGGTCAAGTCAGTGAAAGTGAAAAAGAGATTAGCTACACACAAGAAGGTTGGGGAGGTTTTAACTATAATGTTAGTGTAAAGTGGCAGCATAATGGTAACGATATGGAAGGCTGTTGGAGTATAACGGCACGCTATCCAGAATGGGAGACCAACTTAAATGCAGTAGACCTTGTAGAGAAAGCATTGCAAAGAGGGTACCAATCAGACTTTAGTTCCCATAAAGATTGGTGGGCTCATTTTTGGTCAAAATCCGCCATCAATATTCCAGATCCCGTTATAGAAAAACAATGGCACTTGGAACAGTATAAATTTGGATCGGCAGCGCGCAATGGTGCACCACCAATATCCTTACAAGCGGTTTGGACAGCCGATAATGGTAAACTACCGCCATGGAAAGGGGACTATCATCATGATTTGAATACCCAATTAAGTTATTGGCCTGCATATTCAGGAAACCATCTGGATTTAGAAATAGGATATTTAGAATGGTTACTTAAATACCAGGATAATTTTAAAACATATACCAAGGATTATTATGAGGCTGAAGGTTTGGCAGTCCCCGGTGTTAGTACTTTAACGGGTGAACCTATGGGAGGCTGGATTCAATATGCTTTTGGACCTACAGTTTCAGGATGGTTAGGGCAACATTTTTACTTACATTGGCGTTACAGTATGGATAGGGACTTTTTGAAAAACAAGGCCTACCCATGGATTAGTGAGGTGGCCATATTCTTTGAGGATATTTCAGTAAATGGCGAAAATGGTTTACGAAAACTACCCATTAGCGCCAGTCCAGAAATTCACAATAATAACAGAGAAGCCTGGTTTGGGGAAACGACTAATTTTGATTTGGCAGCTATACGTTGGACTTATGAAAAAGCGGCTGAATTGGCTTTGGAACTTGGAAAGGAAGAAGATGCGAAAAGATGGAACGATTTATTGCAAGAATGGCCTTCTTTCGCCATTCATGAAACAGAGGGCTTAATGTTGGCACCAGAGCATCGTTATGAAGAATCCCATCGTCATTTTTCACACTTAATGGCTTTTCATCCTTATGGTTTAATCGATTATTCTAATGGTGAAGACCATAAAACCATAGTGGACAATACCATTAACCATTTAACAGAAACAGGCTCGGATTATTGGACTGGGTATTCTTTTAGTTGGTTGGCCAATTTACAGGCTCGCGCTTTTGATGGAGAAGCAGCAGCCAATACCCTAAGAATATTTGCCGAAAATTTTTGCCTCCCAAACTCCTTTCACGTCAATGGAGAACAGTATAATAAAGGGTATTCTAAGTTTAAATACCGTCCGTTTACTTTAGAAGGGAACTTTGCGTTCGCTTCGGCGGTTCAAGACATGTTAATTCAAAGTCATACGGGTACTATACAACTATTTCCTGCCATTCCTAATGGATGGGATAATGTTAGCTTTGAAACGTTACGAACACAAGGGGCATTCTTAGTTTCGGCTAAAAAAGAACATGGCCAAATAACCCAAGTGCAGATAGTTTCAGATAAAGGAGGAGATCTAAAAATAAAGAATCCATTTGGAGATTCTAAGTTTAGCATTGATGCAGAATATGTGCTTGAAGATGACATTATTAATGTAAGCACTTCAGAAAACCAGAAAATACATTTAGTACTTGATAAATAGTCGTTTTATATTGAACAACGCTAAAATAGTCATCTTACCATTAATAATCTTTTTCTTAATGGCTTGTTCTAATTTGTATTCAAATGAAGCCGTTATTGATGATGAAAATTTTATTGGCTTACAGAATAAATCGTTGTCTGTAGTTTTCAATAAACAAAGCGGACAGTTGGTGTCCGTGACTAATAAGAACACAAACGACAACTATATTAAAACACCAAATGGGGGTAATATTTTTAGGTTTTTTGTGAATGCCACAGCAATGCCTAGGTTAAAAGCGGGAGCACAGAATAATGATTATGGAGGTGTTATTATAGATCCCAGTACCTGTAAGCTTGATACTTTTGAAATAATTAAAAAGGAAGTATCCAATGTACTTGTTTTAAATTACCTATTCGAAAAACTAAATGTTCAAATTAAGCTTCAGTTAGAGCTTTTTAAGGATGCTGATAATTTTGATGCCAATATAGCAGTAACAAATACAGGCAAAGAATCCTTCTCAGGCTACCTTGCCTTTCCATACCTCACTGGAATATGTATAGGTAAAGACAAGAGTACAAATTTGGCAGTTAATATGTGGGATAGGGGATATCCAGGAGCTAAAGCATGGGAAAGACCTTTAGGAGGTGTCTATGGGAAAGATGTATCCATGCAATGGCAAACGGTTTATGAAACTGAAGGAAAACAAGGCCTTGCTTTTATAACTATGGATAAAGATTTTAGTAATAAAGTCTTATCTACATTTCCAGAAGGTGGCATGTCATCTTTATATTTTGATAAAAAGGTGCTTGAGCCAAGCAAAACAAATGCCTGGCCATCTGCTCGGTTTTTAGTATATAAAGGAAATTGGAGAACAGCGGCAAAAGCTTATAGCCATTGGTTTGAGAATAATGTGCAGACCCGAAATATCCCAGAATGGTATAAAGAAGAGGTCTCAACACGTTCAAGTACATGGTTTCCAACAAAAGAAACTGTTGAAAAAAACAAACAAGATTCTATTTCAAATTCATTTACATCATTTCAACAATTACACAGCTTGTTCAGTAGCCCCATTTTTGGAAATAATATAAACGACTGTATGGAAATAGCCATGTGGAATGAAGGGGTTAATATTTGGCCAGATACCTATGGGCCATGGATGTCTTCAGGATTTATAGACTATAGAACAGATTTAGGAGGAATGGAAGCCTTTAAAAAAGGTGTTGAAGTATGCCACACTTATGGTAGAAGAGTAGGTATGTATGTAGCTGCCTATGGTGCAAGAACAACGAGTCCTATTTTTGAAGGGAATTGGGAACAATTTGCCATTAAGAACAGAAATGGTAAACCGGTTATGGATTATAGAAAAGGTAAAGAAATATACGGCGCGTTCAACTGTCCAGGTTATAAGCCCTGGCAGGATAATTTAATTAGAATTTGTGCTATGCTGGCAGAAGCTGGGGTGGATGAAATTAGGTTAGATGAATTTGGTTTTCCGTTTCGGCCATGTTTTAATGAAGCACATAAACACGAAAGTCCCTTTAACGCCAATACATGGATGCGTGATTGCTTAAAGCGTATTCGCGAAGCCACCGATAAGATAAACCCAGAACTCTTTCTTTCTACAGAGTTTTATATGGACTATTTCAATGAAAGTACTAACGGAGCATTGATTATGGACTGCCCCGGAAATGAGATTGATGCCATGAAAGTGGCCATGCCCAACTATGTGCCGTTATCTTATCACGCCAGTTCGTCTGAGGCAGCTATCACCGGAGCGATTATGAGTAAAACCGAAAGTAGGCGAAACAACTGGGCATGGGGAAATGTAGGGGTAGAAAAACCCGATGATTATGACGAAAATTTTGTGGTAGACTTAAAATGGCACGAATTACACCCAACATTTTCAGAAGCGGTAACCTATGGCGATGTGACTGAATGGGATCCCATTGCCGAAAATGACCCAAAATGGATGGGGCATGTATGGAAATCGAAAGATTATTGGGTGTTAACAGGTGGACATATTGATGCTACGCCATTATCTTCCCCTGAGGTCAGGATAAAATTACCTGAATTACCAGAAGCGATTAATAGCGCCTATGAATTCAACATTGAAACATTAGAAATGAGAGAAGTGCCTATTGTAAGAAAGGATGAAGGAGTTTATATCTCATTACAATCTGCTGTTTCTGCGGTTTTTTTCCCTTTAGCAAGTTGCGACCCCTTACCTGTTATTGTACAAAAAAATAAAATTGATAATGAAAATGAGAGTTTAGTAATTGAAGTGTCTCTTTTTGCGCCATGGAACAATGAAAAAACAAGCCATAGTTTAGATAGTATTTATTTGAATGCCCCAGGGTTTGAGGTTACCAATAAAGTGGTCGATAATGTTAAAACATTTACTATCCATAAAGATGATACAACTCTAAATGGAAATTATCACTATAGTGTTTCTGGTGATTGTATGAAAGTGAAAAGATGGTTTGAAGTTGTAGAATAATAATGAATATATAAATGAAAAATAAAATGAAATTTTTTAAAAAAATCCTTTTGGTTGTTGTAGGATGTCTTTTGTTTGCTTGTGTAGAAAAGGAGACCTCCCTTACGACTAACGATGTAAAGCTTAATTTAATTCCTCAACCAAATGCTGTTAAAACTTACGCAGAAAAGTTTGTAATGGATGAGAGCACCGTTATTTATTATCCTGAATCTAATGAAGAATTAAAAAAACAAGCCGATGTAGTTAATGAAGTGATTTTTAATCATACAGGTTTGAAATTACCATTAGAATCTTATGATAAGATTCCTAAAAAAGGGATAGTAATAAGTCCATTAGAAGATAATGAATCCCTGACAACAGAAGAGTCATATAAAATAGAAATAAACACAAAGAAGATTTTACTTTCAGCTACCACGGTTAAAGGTTTATTTTATGCTATTCAAACGTTTAGGCAACTGTTACCTTTTGAAAAAGTCAATGAAGCTATAGAAATTACTTGTTTAGAGATTAAAGATGCTCCACGATTACCCTATAGAGGAATGATGCTTGATCCTGCAAGACATTTTCTGCCCGCTAAGGATGTAAAAAAATATATTGATGCTATTGCCATGTATAAATTCAATACCCTGCACCTGCACCTTTCAGATGATCAAGGATGGCGTATAGAAATTAAAAAATATCCCAAGTTAATGGAGTTGGCGACAGTAAGAAAAGAGACGGATGGCGATGGTGTGCCACATGGGGGCTATTATACGCAGGACGAGTTAAAAGATATTGTAGCCTATGCCAAAGAACGATTTATAGAAGTTATTCCAGAAATAGATGTTCCAGGACATAGTCAGGCAATGCTTGTAGCCTACCCTGAGTTAACCTGCTTCCCAGATGAATTTGAAGTACGAACTACACCGGGGGTGTCTAAAAATTTGCTATGTGCGGGTAACGACAAGGTGTTTGAATTTTATGGCAACGTGTATAAAGAATTAGCACCTATTTTTACTGCAGAGAAGTTTCATATAGGTGGAGATGAGGCACCATTGGATCATTGGAAAGCATGTTCCAAATGTCAAAAAAGGATTAAGGATAATAACTTAGAAAGTCCTCAACATCTTATGAGCTACTTTTTTGAACGGATAAGCGATACGTTGGCCAAACATGGTAAGACCCCACAAATTTGGTATGAATTGGATGTTCCGTTTTATCCAGAGACCAGTACCATGTATACTTGGCGTGGTGGTTTAACCCCAAAAACTATTGAAAAATCTAGGGAAATGGGGTATAAACTTATTTGCTCGCCGGGAGAACATGCTTATTTTGATTACCCACAAGCCAAGGGAGAGGAAACATGCGATTGGATGGCTTATTTGCCATTAGAGCAGGTGTACAAACTCGATCCGGGTTATGGTTTGCCACAAGAAAAACAGGCCCATATTATAGGGGTTGAAGCTACCATTTGGGGCGAATATGTTAAAGATATTGATAGAGCATTTTATATGACCTTTCCAAGAGCTATGGCCTTATCTGAAGCGGGTTGGACCCAAATGAATAATAGAGGCTGGAATGATTTTAAATCTAGGCTTAAAAGGAATCTACAGATCTTGGAAAGAAAAGACATTAATTTTAGAGAGCCAAAAGAGTTGGCAAACGATGAATTTTATTTAAATAATTTTTAAAAAACGAGATATGAACATAAATGATGATTTGTCAAACAGGCTGGAAAAATGTTATTCTGGTGCAGTTTACGATGTATTAAGAGCAATGGGCTATCCCAACCAAACCTTACCAAATAATATCCGACCATTGGATATAGATAAAAAATTAGCAGGACCTATATACACGGTTAGCGGAAAACATGATGCGAGTTACGACCCACATGAAACTCTATTGAACTGGACCGGCTTGCTTTCAAAAGCGCCTAAAGGCAGTGTGGTAATATGTCAACCTAACGACGATACTCTGTCACATATGGGTGAGTTATCGTCTGAAACACTACAACTAAGAGGTGTACGCGGTTATATTGTGGATGGTGGATGTAGAGATTCGGCATTCATTAAAAACATAGGTTTTAAGGTCTTCTGTAAATATTATACACCTGTTGATGTGGTAGGTAGATGGAAAGCCTATGGTTATGGAGAACCTATTCGTATTGGAGAAGTTCAAATACAGACAGGGGACTATGTTATGGCAGATAGGGATGGTGTAGTTGTTATACCCCAAGATTTAGTAGAAGAAGTTGTTCTTAAAACCGAGGAAGTCCTAAGAACTGAAAGTTTGGTTAGAAAAGCAATTATGGAAGGCGTAGATCCGCAAGAGGCTTATTTGAAATATGGAAAATTCTAATCAGTTTATAAAGCTTTCCGATAACGATAATGTTTTTGTGTTAACCAAAAATGTGGACGTCGGCGATACGCTTACATATAATGGAGAGAATTATAGGGTTACAACACCCATTACCTTGGGCCATAAAATTGCAGCCAGGGCTATTGCTAAAGGTGAAAAAATAATCAAGTTCAATATGTCTATTGGGAGTGCAACACAAGATATTATGGCGGGTGAACATGTTCACCTTCATAATATGAAAAGTGATTTTATTGATACGCATACAAGAGAAAGTTGACGATAACATTAGTAAAGAAATGGAATTAAAAGGATACCAACGAAAGGATGGTAGAAAGGGCATACGAAACGTTATATTGGTAGCGTATTTGGTAGAGTGTGCGCACCATGTAGCATCAGAAATAGCAAGACCTTTTAGGGATGATCATGTTCAGGTGATTGGATTTGGTGGATGTTATCCAAATACCTATGCTGCAAAAGTAATGAAACAACTCTGTACACATCCCAATGTGGGCGGGGTGTTATTGGTATCCCTAGGTTGTGAAAGTTTTAATAGAAGAAAACTTGCTGAGGCAATCGATGAATCTGGCAGACCTGTTAAAACACTGGTCATTCAAAATAGTGGAGGTACATCCAAAACTATTGCCAGTGGACAGGAATGGATTCAGCAAACGGTTATGTCCTTAAAGAAAACAAAACAGGTAAAGCTATCGGTTGAAGACTTGATAATAGGAACAATTTGTGGTGGCTCAGATGCCACCAGTGGTATTGCTGCCAATCCATCGGTAGGGTTGGCTTTCGACAAGTTTGTTGAAAATAACAGCACGGTTATTTTTGAAGAAACAGGCGAAATGATAGGTTGTTTTGAAGATATCATAAATCGTGCAGAAACCCCTTTATTGGCCGAAGAACTTCAAAAAGCATTGAACAAAGCAGCTAGATATTACACTGTAATGGGCTATGGTAGTTTTGCTCCCGGTAATGCCGATGGAGGTTTGACCACCATAGAAGAAAAGTCATTGGGAGCCTATGCAAAAAGTGGAAGTGCGATGATTTCTGGATTGATAAAACCAGGGGATTTACCTAATAAACCAGGACTTTTTTTAATGGATATTGTTCCGGATGGAGAGCCCAGATTCGGTTTTCCTAATATTAATGATAATGTTGAAATAACTGAGTTGATAGCATCAGGTTGTCATATTATTCTTTTTACTACAGGTCGTGGTTCAGTTGTAGGCTCGGCTATTTCTCCAGTAATAAAAATATGCGGTAACCCAGATACCTACAAGCGTATGTCTGATGATATGGATATTAATGCGGGGAAAGTAATTTCTTCTAATGCTACGTTAGAGGAAGTTTCTCAGGAAATTTACAGCAAAGTTTTACAAACTGCTTCAGGCATACCAACTGCTTCTGAACGATTAGGTCATCAAGAATCAGTAATCACCTATAAAACATTTGAACCCATTGGACCTAATTGCCTAGTAGGCTAAATATAACCTTATAATATGCATACAACCAGAAAATTTTCTAGACTCCCTTTCATTTTAATAACGAGCTTATTCTTGGTATGGGGCTTGTTCAATAACATGACCGATACACTTTTGGCTGCATTTAAGCGGATTATGAGTATGACCGATTTTCAAACCTCTTGGATACAAACGGCATTCTACGGGTCTTACTTTTGTTTGGCCATCCCAGCAGCGTTATATATAAAAAGATTTACTTATAAGTCTGGTGTTTTATTGGGTTTAGGGTTGTTTATTGGAGGGGCCATGTTGTTTTATCCAGCAAGTATAAGCATGCAATATGCTCATTTTCTGATAGCATTGTTTGTTTTGGCAGGCGGATTGGCTATTTTAGAAACTACTGCCAATCCGTATATTATTGCCATGGGACCGGAAGAAACAGCTACAAGGCGTTTAAATTTGGCCCAATCCTTTAATCCTATTGGGTCTATATTAGGAATAATTATAGGGAAAATATTTATTCTGTCTCACTTAAATATGGCTACTGCAGCTGAACGTGAGCAAATGAACAAGGTTGATTTGGAGGCCATACAACTTGAAGAATTAAATGCGGTTATGGGACCTTACGTTATTGTAGCATTGCTTTTAGTTACTTTATGGGTTATTATTTACTTTGTAAAGATGCCAGTTGCATCAGATGACGCTCAGGATTTTAATGTACTTCCTAAAGTAAAAAGATTATTAAAAAATAAAAATTACCTGATGGGTATTGTTGCTCAATTTTTTTATTGCGGAGCACAAATTGGGGTATGGTCTTTTACCATTAGGTATGTTATGCAAGAGTTTAATTTAAACGAGCAAGACGCTTCTAACTATTATTTAGCGTCCATTGTATTATTTATGTTTTCAAGATTTATATGCACTTGGCTGATGCAATTTATACAACCAAAAAAATTGTTGGTGATACTAGCTTTTGTGGCGATGATAGCCACAGCAAGCGTTATTTTTATAAAGGGCACTATAGGGGTATATTCATTGGTCTTAATTTCTGCATGTATGTCGTTAATGTATCCAACCATTTTTGGGTTGGCTATCAATGGTCTGAAGGATGATACCAAAATAGCAAGTTCTGGTTTGGTTATGGCCATAGTAGGAGGAGCTGTTCTAACACCTCTTCAGGGATTGGTTTCGGATGGGTTGCAAAGCATCAGTTACTCTTATTTTGTTCCATTAATATCTTTCTCCTTTATTCTATTTTACGGATTAATTCTTTTAAGGAAAAATGTAAACTAAAACATTAGTAAAAACAATGAAAATAAAAGGATTAGTTACAATAGGGCTAATAATACTACTTAGTTGCAAAACAGAAGTAGTTGAACCTCCAGTACCTTTTGGACCACTTCCAACTGAAAGCCAATTGGCATGGCACGATATTGAGTTTTATGCATTTATACATTTAACCATTAATACTTTCACAGATAAGGAATGGGGCTTTGGGGATGAATCTCCCGAATTATTTAATCCTACGGCGTTTGACGCAGAGCAAATAGTGCTTTCGAGTAAAAATGCAGGTATGAAAGGGTTGATTTTAACAGCAAAGCATCATGATGGATTTTGTCTGTGGCCTACCAAAACAACTGAACATAATATTACAAAGTCACCGTATAAGGACGGGAAAGGAGATATTGTTAAGGAAATTGTTGATGCGTGTAGAAAACATGGGCTAAAAGTAGGGATGTACTTGTCACCATGGGATAGAAATACAGCAACCTATGGAACCCAAGAGTATATAAAAATATTTAGAACGCAATTAACAGAATTGCTAACAAACTACGGTGATGTTTTTGAAGTGTGGTTTGATGGGGCTAATGGAGGTTCTGGATATTATGGCGGAGCTAACGAGGAACGTAAAATAGATAGATTATCGTATTACGATTGGGAGAACACCTTTAAACTAGTTCATGAATTGCAGCCTAACGCAGTTATTTTTTCTGATTTAGGACCAGGAGTCAGATGGGTTGGTACCGAAGCTGGATATTCAGGAGACCCATGCTGGCATCGTTATACACCCCATGGAAGAAATGGCAATAAACCTGGAATAGGGGAAACCATGTATTTAGAAGCATTAAATGGACATAGGGAAGGTGATTTTTGGATACCTGCTGAGACTAATACTTCAATTCGCCCCGGCTGGTTTTACCATAAACATGAAGATGATAAGGTGAAATCTCCAGAACGATTGGTCAAATTATATTATGAAAGTATAGGACATGGTACTAATTTAATATTGAATTTACCACCAGATAGAAGAGGCTTGGTACATGAGAATGACGTAGCTTCATTGACTAAGTTTAAAGAAATAATTGATGCTACTTTTTCAAAGGATTTAGCTCAAGGAGCCAGTATTAAAGCAAGTAATGTTCGTGGAAATTCATCGCGATATAGTACAGATAATCTGTTGGATAAAAATCAACAAACATATTGGACTACAGATGATGATATTACGGTATCGAATCTCATAGTAGAATTTCCTAAGGAAACAGAATTCAACGTAATTAATTTACGCGAATACATTCCATTAGGTCAGCGTATTTGGGGGTGGGCTATAGATAAATGGGAGGATAATTCTTGGAAAGAATTTGCTAAAGGAGAGTCTATTGGTAATAGAAGACTATGGAAAGGTGGGCTGCAAATCACTAATAAAATAAGAATTAGAATTACCGAAGCCCCTGTTTGTCCAACATTAACAGAAATATCGGTGCATTTAGAACCCGTACAATTAGCGCCTCCAATAATACATAGAACCGCTACTGGAAATATTAAAATAACAAGTAACGGACTCATTAGATTTACATTAGATGGTAGTGAACCAACTGAACAATCAGCTATTTATGAGAATGAAATACCTTTTGAAAAGGGTGGAACAATAAAATCAAAGGTTTTTTATAAAGGGGAAAGTAGTGAAACCACGACGTCAACCTTTACCCATAGTAAAAACCTATGGAAAATTATGGAGGCTAGTTCTTCAGAAAAAAATAGAGAAGCCACTAAACTTATTGATGATAATAAACAAACGTTTTGGCAATCCCATGAACAAGATAAAAATAAGGATATCGTAATTGATTTTGGAAAGATTTTAAATTTAAAAAGTTTTAGTGTTTTACCACGCCAAACCGAAATGAAGAATGGTATCATAACACATTATAAGTTTTATACGAGTTTAGATGGTGAAAACTGGAAGTTGGCAAAAGCTGGAGAATTCTCAAATATAATAAACAACCCGATAGAACAAGTTGTGAGTCTAGATACTATTATAAAAGCGAAGTTTATAAAGTTTAAAGCAGTTAAGGTCTTTGATGCTAATTATGCAATATTAGCTGAGTTAGGGGTTATGGTTGATTAATTTATCCACATTTTTGAGTATATCTTCTATGGTGTACATACCTTTCTCAGGAAGGGTATACAAATCATTCCTACTATTTATTCTATAATACTTTGTAAATACTGCATGTCTTTTTTCAAAAGACATATTTCAATCCTGTTGCCATGAGTGTTCATTTCCAAACGTTTGTTCATTAGTCTGTAGTTATAGGTTTCCAAAACCTTTATACATTGTAAATTCTAAGACTTAAAAATCAATAATTGGTAATTTGTTTCGCTTAAAGCGTTAGATAGTAATTGTTAGAAACATTTTAGCTGCATTTGATATTGCAACATTTTTTATATTTTAAACATAAATTTATTGTAACTTGTGTTACCAAATAACTAAACCGGTTTAGGTAATTATTTTGAAAACAATTTTTTTAAAAGATATTGCAAAACACTTAGGGCTGTCGAAAACAACCGTTTCCCTTGTCTTGAACAATAAGGGAGATGAGGCAAAGATCAGCACAATTACCCAAAAAAAGATTTTTGATTATGCTAAAAGAAACAATTATAGTCCGAACCATTTAGCTCGAGGTTTAAGTAGGGGTAAAACAGAGACGCTCGGTTTAATTGTTCCTAATATTGCTGATTCACATTATGCAGTTATTGCGCAGCAAATAGAAGAGAGAACAAAGGAAATGGGCTATACAGTAGTATTTAGTAGTTCGAATGAAAATCCTAAAGATGAAGGTAAGCTTATACGCACTATGTTAAATAGGCAAGTTGATGGCCTAATTATAGCATCGACCCAACAAAATCATAATGAAATTGAACTGTTAAAAAAAAATAATTTTCCCTTCGTTTTAATAGACCGGCATTATCCTGAAATTGATACCTATAGTATTATTTCTGATAATTTTGGGGGAGTAAAAAAGGCAACTAGACATTTGATTGAATTGGGAAGACATAAAATTGGCTTCGTTACACTGGACTCTAAATTAGAAGTCCTGAAACTTAGAAAGAAGGGATATCTGGACACCTTAAAACAAAATAATATGGAGTTTAGTATGGTTAAGGAATTGGATCAAATTAGATACAATCAAGAAATGGAGGCTGCTATTCATGATTTGATAAATGGGACAAACACAGTAGATGCCCTTATTTTTTCAACACATTATCTTACTGCTTTGGGACTAAGAGAGTTAAAAAAGAACAAAATCAATATTCCTAAAGATATAGCTGTTGTAAGTTTTGATGAAATGAGTGCTTTTGATTTACTAGACCCTCCAATTACGTCTATAATCCAACCGGTTAAGCAAATGGCGAAACAAGCTGCTGAGGTTTTGATAAATAGTATTGAAAACAAATTGATCATGGAACAAAAAGTAAATGTTCTGGAAACAGAAATGATTATAAGAAAATCTTGTGGATCGAATTAATTATTTTAATTAGTGTTAAACTGTATTTGGGAAATTATAAATATAAAAATGGATTAACTATGTCAATATTAAGATTACGATTTTATTTTAAATCAATAGGGTTTTTGATGCTACAATTTGTTTGTGCTTTGTCTAGTGCAATTGAAAAAACACCTAGCATTTTGGATGTCCCGGAAAAAATAGAACTATTCCATGGTGGCGGCGGTCATAATCACATACAAGAAATCAACGAAAGATTTAAACTCTATACAACCACTAAAAATGATATAGAAGGTTACAAAGAAAAGGTTTATGGTAGGGATTATACCTATCAGTCCATTCGGGAAGATGTGACCAAAGCTTTAATATCGAGGGCTTCAGATGGGAAGTTATTCTTTGAAATAATAACAAATAAAATACCGGAAGATTACCATAGTGATTCAGTCTCATATCTCTTTTACTCTAACATCGATTTGAACATTAGAGAGCCTTTCGACCTATTTATAAATGATGAGTTAGCTGTAACATTTATTGCCAATGAAGACGGTACCCTTAAGATATTAAGCAATCCCTTAAATGTGGGACCAGAATATATTTTAATGAAGAGAGATGCAAATAACGATGGGGTTGGTGCATTTAGATTAACTGTACCAACAACATTGGTAGGTAGGGGAAAAGAAGCACGGATAAAAGTTAATGGTCACAGAAAGGGAAGTCGGTCCTGGTTTATGATTTTTAAGGTGAAAGATGTGGTTGAACAACTAAAAATATCTGCTCTAAATGAAGTGGCTTTTAGTATTAAAGAAAATAATGGTGTTCTCCATATTGACGCACCAGCACATTTTGTAGATAAATTGATCTCTGTGGATTGTGATGGTAGAGAAAGTGAAAAAATAGCATTCAAGGAACAAGGTGGTCTGGCAAAAGCTACTATAAATATTATAGGACCTAAAGAAAACTTTAAGTTGTTCTATGGTAATGAGAGCTTTACAATAGCATTAAAAGATAAAAAGGAACCATTTGTATTATCGGATGTTGTGGGCAAATATTTTTACCACTATAACATTCAAAATACCGAAAATTTCAATCTCAGTATAGTCAAGCTTTATAAGCCATCAATGTTCGCGTCCTATTCCAATTTTTTTGATCAAAAGTATGAGAATGGTACGGTGTCCCTAATGAACTCCAGTCATCAGGACATAGCTTGGATGGATAGACCTGAAGTTTGTATTATCCTTAGGGATACCCTATTGCTAACGCCGGTTATAAGGGATGCCTTTGTTAGAGGTGATTATGGGTTTGATATCGAAGATGGCTTAATGCTTAGAGAGTACATTTCAAGGCATCCAGATTCAAAAGATAAGATAACGGCCTTGTTAAATAAAAAGCTTTTATCGGTAGGTGCATCCTATAATTGTCCCTATGAGGATATGTACGATGCAGAAGACTTAGTGCGTCAATTTTATTTGGGTAAACGATGGGTAAAAAAGACTTTTGGGGGTTATGATTCAAAGGTATATTGGAATGTTGATGTGCCTGGCAAAACGCTACAATTTCCACAAATACTAAAGAAGGCAGGTGTCGATTACATGGTTATTAGCCGCCATGCCAAAGGACTGTTTAATTGGGAAAGCCCCGATGGCAGTTCAGTATTCACTTATTCTCCGGGCCATTATGGCGATGACTATGTACAGCTTTCCAAAGCATTGAGCAACAAGATAAAATATGGTGCCGAACAAGTAGCCTATTGGAGCCAATATTACTCTAAAAAGAATACCATTGCACCCTTATTGTCCAGTTACGATATGATTCCTGCAATAGATTACACTGATTTTATTGAGGCATGGAATAGCACCAAAAATATTAAAGATGAAAAGGAAAAGGAAATACCGGTTTATTTTCCGAAAATGGAGTTAATGACCTCTGATGAATTTATGCCTTTGTCAAGTGCAAATGCAACCCAAATTAAAACCATTAAGGGGGAACGTCCCAATGTGTGGGTCTATATTCATGGCCCGGCCCACCATGAAGCTATTTCAGCCAGTAGAAAAGCGTCCAAAATTCTACCGGCAGCCGAAAAATTTCTAGCTGTAGCAAACACCATAGATCCACAAAAAGTTCCCTACCCATTTAAGGAGCTTGATGAAGCATGGCAGGCTAAAATATATCCGGATCATGGTTGGGGAGGGCATGATGGTGATATTACCGACGACTTATTTAAGGCACAATTGGTAAAATCTGAGAAACTGGGAACACAACTATTAAACACAGGAATCGATTTCATTGCAGGGCGTATAAAGACCAAAGAACATTTGGGTGTTCCTATAGTATTGTTTAATAGCCTGTCATGGCAGCGTACCGATCCCGTAAAAGTGAATTTGAACTTTCAGAAAGGAAAAGCAAAAGCACTAAATATCATTACCGCTAAAAAGGAAATCATCCCCTCTCAGTTATCCAATATCGAGTATTACGATGACAAAAGCCTTAAAAGTGCCGATGTGGTTTTTATAGCCAAAGATATACCATCCATAGGCTATAAAACCTATTATGTTGAACCATTACAACAACCGTTGAAAGCAAAACAGAACAAGGATTTTAAATCGGTATACGAAAACAATACCTATAAAATTACCTTTGGAGCTGGAGGCATTTCCCAAATTTATGATAAGGAGTTAAACCGAAACCTTTTAAGAACAGATGGATTAAAGGGTGGTGAGGTATTTACGTTGTATTCCAACGGAAATGGAGCAGGTGAATTTGGAGATATCCAGCAACCTTTTATGCAGGATTTTGATAAAGTAAGTGCCCACAACCCACAATGGAACATTATTGAAGATGGAGATGTGTATACTACATACAAGCTGGAACAACCTATTTTGTATGCTAAGGTGCAACAAGAAGTAACCGTTTACCATACCTTAAAAAGGGTGCTTTTTAAAACCAAACTATTAAATTGGGAGGGCGTGCTGTATAGGGAGTTTAGAACAGCTTTTCCCGTAGCAATAGATAAAGCTCAGATAGCCCATGAAGTTCCTTTTGGTACCGTTAAAGTAGGCAAAGATGAAATCCATACGGCGGGCGATCGTTATACAGCGCTCTGTAAAGATGTACACCCAAGAGCTATAATGGATTGGTTCTCGGCTTCGGATGATGAAATGACAGTAACATTAAGTTCTTCTGTAGCAGCAATAGATTGGATAGACCCAACAACGGAAAATAAATCTAATACATTATTACAACATGTATTGTTGGCCAGTAGAACCTCTTGCCACTGGGAAGGAAATGAATATTCACAAGAAGGAAACCATACCTTCCAGAACATATTAACCTCCAACAAAGCAGGAGAAAATACCGGAGAGCGCATTGCCAAACAAAATAACGACCCCATACGTATTGTAATCAATCCAGATAAATCGGTTCATGCCACACTCCCGGAACACCTAAGTTTCTTTAACATCGATGCGGATAATGTTATCGTCACAACCATTAAAAAGGCAGAAGATACAGACGAACTGGTCATTAGAATGTACGATGCGCAAGGAGAAGAAACATCAGTAGGATTAAAATCGTTTTTTAATATTGGAAACTATAAGCATACTAATATTATTGAAGAAAATCCGGTACCGATATCTGGATTAAAAGTTCCAAAATACAGTATTGAAACCTTTAGCTTTAAAGCCGAAAACCACTAACCAACACATCATATGAAGAGAAAAATCTTTTTTTACACGTTTGTAGCCGCATTGGGCGGATTGTTATTTGGATACGATACTGCGGTAATCAATGGGGCACTACCTTTTTTTACAGCGCATTTTCAATTAACCCCCTCTATGCAGGGGTGGGCAGTTAGCTCGGCATTAATAGGCTGTATTTTAGGAGCCTTTTTTATTGGGAAACTGGGGGATCAGTTTGGAAGGCGAAATATGCTTCGTATCATGGCCCTGTTTTTTTTGGTTTCTGCATTGGGTTCTGGATTGGCCAATAGTTTAAACGCCTTTGTAATTTATAGATTGCTTGGGGGTATTGCCATTGGAGGAGCCTCTGTACTGTCTCCTATGTATATTACTGAAATAGCACCGCCAAAATATAGGGGAAGATTGACAATAACCTTTCAATTATCAATAGTCCTAGGTATTTTGGTTGCTTTTTTTGCAGATTATTTACTGTTGGATATAGGTAAGAACAACTGGCGATGGATGTTTGCCTCCGAAAGTATTCCAGCCTTACTTTTTCTAATTCTGCTGTTCTTTGTATCAAGAAGCCCACGCTGGTTAATTGCAAAGGAGAGACATAATGAAGCCATACTTGTACTGAAAAGTGTTGGCAATGAAGAGGATGTACAAGTAACCTATAATGAAATAAAGGAGTCTATTAAGGCAGATGCTATTGATGCAAGTAAAACCCTTTGGAGAAAACCTTACTTTAAGCTGGTCGTTATTGGAATTCTTGTAGGTATGTTTAATCAGTTTACAGGTATAAACATTGTTATGTATTATGCCACCGATATATTTAGGATGGCCGGTTTTTCAACAGAGTCTGCCATTGGTCAGACCGTACTAATAGGCTTAACCAATTTGATTTTTACCCTTATTGCCATGCAGCTCATTGACAGGATAGGAAGAAAAAGACTTTTACTTATAGGGTCCATAGGGATGACCTTGTTCTTGGGAATTTTTACTTTTTTCTTTTTAAAAGCCGAAATGAGTGTTGTTCTGGTGGTATGTCTCATAGGTTTTGTGGCCTTTTTTGCGGCTTCTCAAGGTGCCGTTATATGGGTTTTGTTTTCCGAAATGTTTCCCAATAACATTAGATCTAGGGGCGTGGCGATAGGAACTTTTTCGCATTGGTTTTTTAATGGGTTAACCTCGTTTTTATTCCCAATAATTGTAGGTGCGTTTTCTGGTAGTACTGGAGCTGGATATATTTTCGCATTTTACACCGTTGCTACCTTAATAAGTTATTTCTTTTATAAAAAGTATCTTATAGAAACCAAAGGAAAGTCCTTAGAGCAAATTGAAAAAGAATTATTTAAGACAGATATAGAATAAAATGGGTTTGGAATCGTATAACATTTGTGAAAAAGGATTTACCCCATTTCTGGTTGATGATGGGTGGCAAGTAGCACAGCTCAATTATATAGCTACCCAGCATATTGATAAAATTGATAAAGTAGAAGTGCATAGACTAACTGATGAAGCATTTATCTTGTTGGAAGGCAAAGCAACACTTATTGTATTAAATAAAGATGATAAATTAAGTTTTTCAGCTCATATAATGCTTCCTCAAGTAACTTATAACATTCCAAAAGGGTTATGGCATAATATTGCCATGGAAAAAGGAAGTAAGGTGTTGATTGTTGAAAAGTCAAATACCCATTTAAATGATGTTGAATATTTTTATTTGACTAAAAAACAGATATCCGATTTGAGATATGAAATAGATAAACTAAAGGAATTATAATGAGTGTTATAAATTTAAAAGGAAAAAAAGCCTTAATTACAGGAGGTTCACAAGGGATAGGAGCTGAGATCTGTAGAGAATTGGCCTCATGCGGAGCAGATATTTTTATAAACTACAACAACAATAAGGAAAAAGCCGAACAATTGGCTTTACAAATTAAAGACCAATATGAGGTAAAAGTCTTTAGTGGTAAAGCAGACGTTGCAAATGCTAAAGAGGTCCAAGCGATGTTTCAACTTATGGACGAGCACTTGGGAAGTATAGATGTTTTAATCAACAATGCTGGTACAGAGACCTGCCACCATATACTGGATTTAGATGAGAAAGAATGGGACAGGGTAAATCATGTAAACCTAAAAGGCGCTTTTTTGTGTGCTCAACAGGCTGGTAGGCGTATGGAAAAAAAAGGCGGAGGCGTCATCATAAATATTACTTCCATACATGATACCGTTCCCCGAAAAGGATTTACCCATTATTGTGTTGCCAAAAGTGGTTTAAAAATGTTTACCAAAAGCCTGGCTTTAGAACTTGCAGAACATAATATTAGAGTTTTATCGGTAGCTCCTGGAGCCATTGAAACCGAGATGAACCGTAAGGAAATTGCCAATTTTGGTGTAGAGAAATTTAATAACTGGATTCCACAGGGAAGAATTGGAACAGTCAAGGATGTTTCGCCAACAGTAGCCTTTTTGTGTTCAGATCTGGCAAGTTATATAACAGGCACCGAAATATATATAGACGGTGGGTATATGCAATCGACCATTCAGTATGATCCAAGACCAACTAGAAAAATATAATAAAAAAATTTATATGTAAATGGATTCATTTGTTTTCTATATAGGCAGCTATACAAAAACAATTTCACCGGAAATCGTAGGTAAGGGTGAGGGTATTTATACTGTTGAATTGAATAATAAAACAGGAGAGCTTAAACTGTTGCATGTAGAATCTACGGTCAATCCCAGTTATTTGGTTGTGGACAAACATAACAAGTTTTTATATTGTAATACAGAAGTAGCATCAAAAGAAGCTCCTAAAGTAAAAGCCTATAGGATTAAGAACGATTTTTCACTAGACTTGTGTAATGAGTTACCAATAAATGGTGGGTTTCCCTGTCATATAGAAAAAGTTGAAGATCATATTTTAGTGTCCTGTTATGAAACCGGAAACCTACTTCAATTTTCGTTGGATGAATCGGGTCGCCTTTCAGAATGTGTCACAAATCATAAGCATTCGGGATCCAGTAGCAATAAAGAACGTCAAGAAGCACCACATGTACACCAAGTTGCCATTCGGCCCAAAACAAAAGAAATTTATGCCTGCGATCTAGGAACTGATACCCTTAATGCGTATGTTTTTGATAATGGTCATTTAAAGCCCAAAACTGAGCTTGATGTAAATGTTACTAAGGGAGGTGGACCAAGACATATGGTTTTTACAAAAAACGGAAAATTTGCTTATGTTGTCAATGAGCTCACGGGAGGAGTATCAATCTTAGAATTACGCGATGGTAAGCTGCAACACATAGATACTATTAATTCACTGCCCTCTAACTACAAAGGCATACCCAGTGCATCGGCCATAAGAATACACCCCAATGACAGCTACCTGTATGTTGGAAATAGAAAGACCGATACAATTACTATTTTTAAGATTAATGATGAACAATTACAACTTATAGGTCATACATATACAGGAGGAAAAGAGCTTAGGGAATTTAATATAACCCCTAATGGAAAATGGCTAATAGCCTGCCATCAAGACTCACATGATACCATCGTTTACTTAATAGAAAAAGATGGTACGCTTACCCAAAAATTTGCAACCAAAGTCATGAAAACACCAGTATGCGTAGCATTTTTAAATTAATGAAATTTTAAAGAAAAACACGAATGAAATTAGGTTTTGGACTATATCGCCATATGCTCAACGAAGCACATTACAAATTCGCTAAGCAATGTGGTGCAACCCACTTGGTAGTCCACTTGGTAGACTATTTTGGTCATGAAAAGAACAATAAAACTGAAGCCAATCAGCCAATAGGAGAAAGTGAAGGCTGGGGTGATGCAGGAGATGGTAAATTATGGTCTTTGGAAATGTTACTGAAATTAAAAAAAGAGATCAATGCACATGGTTTGGAATTGGAGGCCATTGAAAATTTTGATCCTTCTATATGGCACGATATTCTTTTGGATGGTTCGAAAAAGGAAGCACAAATGGAACTGGTAAAAGAACAGATTAGAATTGTTGGCAAGGCTGGAATTCCTGTATTTGGATATAATTTTTCCTTGGCCGGCGTTTCAAGCAGGACCATTGGACCATATGCTAGAGGAAATGCCCAATCTGTAGGTATGGAAGGCGAGCCAGATAAAACGCCAATACCAAATGGCATGGTATGGAACATGATTTATAATAGACATGCTCCAAAGGGAACACTGCCCAGTATTGATCATGATGAGCTATGGAAACGTTTACAGTACTTTTTGGATCATATCATTCCCGTTGCCGAAGAGGCAGGGGTTAAGATGGCGGCACATCCAGATGATCCGCCCATGCCCTATATAAGAAACACTCCCAGATTGGTTTATCAACCCCATATGTACCAAAAGTTAATTGACATGAAAACTAGTACATGTAATAATTTAGAGTTTTGTCTGGGGTCCATAGCAGAAATGACAGAAGGAGATGTTTATAGTGCTACTGATAGTTACAGTAAACAAAATAAGATAGCCTATATTCATTTTAGAAATGTTATTGGTAAAGTACCCCATTACAAAGAAGTATTTGTAGATGAGGGCGATATCGATATGCTAAGGATACTAAGGATATTAAAAAAGAACAATTTTACTGGAGTATTGATTCCCGATCATACACCGCAAATGACTTGCGAAGGCCCTTGGTATGCAGGTATGGCCTATGCGATGGGCTATATGAGAGCGGCTTTAAATAGTGTTAATAGTGAGTAGCTAGAGCAGGATTACAAAATTTCAGACTCTACTATGTTGTATATTGGTTAGAGTTTTTCATGAAACTGTTGATTATATATAGGAGAATAGATTAAAGTTATTATTTAAAGAAAGTGAGTAGTTCAACTGCCAAATATTGGATATCCCATGAGATTGAATTAAGAGTTAGTTCTAGGAATCTAGTTTATCTCTTTTTTATAATAGCTCTATTATCGATCTTAAATGCAAATTCCCAAGATAAAGACAGCGTACCTGACCTTTTGGTGAGTAAGTTGGAAGCGGTCTCAAAGAATAAAGCAATTGAATCTGTCTATCTCCAAACCAGTAAGGGTATTTATGAAACTGGCGAGGATCTATGGTTTAAGGGCTATGTGTTGGACAGTCGGTATTTAACATTATCGGAGAAGAGTAAGACCCTCTATGTACAATTGATTGAGGACATCAGTAAGAAACCAGTTTGGGAAGAGAGGTATGAAATAGAGTATGGTTTTGTAGATGGCCATATCTACGTGCACGACAGCCTGCAAGATGGCAACTATACCTTGGCAGCTTATACGCCCCATTCATTTTTCAATGACGGACAACCCATAAAATCGGTTCGCCAATTGCGGATTGCAAAAAACATAACCAGTTACCACCAAACAAAAAAAGACACTGTTCCAACAGAAGAAAGTAAAGGCGAAAAGATTGATTTTCAACTGTTCCCTGAAGGGGGGCATTTGGTATCAGGTATCCAAAGCAAGGTTGCCTTTAAAGCTGTAAATGCCAATGGTAGCCCGAAAACCGTTTCAGGAACCCTATTTGAGAACAATATTTCCATAAAAACCTTAAAAACGAGCCATGCTGGTATGGGAACGTTTACGTTTACCCCGGTCAAGGGCAACCACTATCATATAGAGCTGGACTCCTTGACCACAAAAAAGCCATATGGGATACCCGATATAAAATCAAAAGGACAAGTTTTACAATTAGTTGGCCATACCAAGGACAATGTAACTTTTAAAGTCTCAAAACACACAGCCGATAAAGAGACCGTATATCTAAGAGTTCAGGTTAGGGGCGTGGTGTATAGCATTGCCAGGGCAGAAGTAGAAAAAGAACGGCTCATAAAGATACCCTTAAAGGATATGCCCCAAGGTATAGCCGAAGTGACCTTATTCAACAAAGATCTAGAACCAACGGCAGAACGGTTGGTTTATGTAAACCATGACCAAAGACTAAACATAAAAACCATTCTAGACAAAGGCGAATATTTAACCAAAGATAAAGTCCAACTAAAGCTAAAGGTAACCGACCAAAACAACCAACCCATAGTAGCCCATTTGGGCTTAAGTGTGTTTGATAGGGCATACCAAAACCTAAAGGATGGAAAGACCATAGAAACACATTACCATTTATCTACCCAGTTAAAAGGGAAGTTATATAACCCTGGTTATTATTTTAATGAAAAGAACAAGAACCGAAAAGAAGCCCTGGATGTATTGCTGTTGGCTCAAGGCTGGAGGGCCTATGAGTGGGCAGAACCTAATTTAATACAAGAAAGAGAGAAAACACATCCTGTATTAAACGATACCGTAACGGGGAAACTTTGTGCAAAGAACAAAAAAGCACAAGGAATATTAACAGACCAATACGTCATGGCGTTCACCGCAGATAAACAAAGTTCAAAGATGTTTATAGATGTAGATTCTGTTGGAAGTTTTAAAGTACTTCCAGAGCACCTGCAACAGGCAAAGAGAGGGTACCTATATTTAAAGCCATTGCTGAACGACCCGAAAGCAAAAAAGGACATTACAATTGAGGACCCTTCATTTGCAAGGATCAATGGTTTAATAAAGCAGAAACCCTTTGGTTATTCCCAGACTTTTAATGAGGAATTTCAAATAAAGATAGATTTAAGGCCATTTGTAGTAGCCAATGATGTAAACAAGCTAGATGAAGTCGTGGTGTCTGGCAAAAAACAACGTGTGTTTAGGGATAAATATATGGGAACACTGGATAGTTTGGCTAAATTGGATATGACTACGGATTATGTTGGAGTACAATGTGGAGTATTAAATTGTCCTATACACGATTTGGATAAAAGTAAAAAACCTATAGAAGGAAAGAGATATTATTATGAGACAGGCTTTAAATGGGTTAATGAAAGAGGTGGCCCATATACTATATCAGGCTCGGGCCAATTGGTATATAGTTACCCTCAACTTGAGGAATCCGAGCTTTTAAAAAAATTCAATTTAGGTAGGATTAAAGGCTATTATGGCAAAAAAGAATTTTACGCTCTGGTTTATGATGCCTTAGAACAGGTTGACGGTTTTCCAGATTATCGTAATACGTTGTATTGGAAACCAGATATGATAACCAATGAAAAAGGCGAGGCAGAAATTGAGTTTTACACTTCAGATATCAATACTGGATTTATTGGAATTGTTGAAGGTGTTAGTGGTAATGGGCAGTTGGGAAGACAAACCTTTGAGTTTCGGGTTAGGAAACGAGAACAATAAAACCTCTGGGTTTAAAAATTAAAAATATTGATAGTCACTATTAAAAATTAAGTTTGTTATTATTTGACAAATGGTTTTAAATTGAATCAAATTAATTGTTTCAGTTGGGGTATAATTACTTTAAATAAGAAAATAAGAGTGTTTAAACGACTTAATCTATTTATGTATGAGCTATTTAAAACAATTAAAAAAGGGTATATCCAAAAATTAATGATAACGAAGTAAAATAGGAATTATAATTCCTATACCTTTTAATTAAAGGACTGTTAAATTGGTAATTTAGTTCAAAACTATATTTTTCATTAAAATTGTAACCTATCCCTATACGCGCTTCGGTATCTGTACCAAGGTCTAAATGGCCACCATTTTCAAAATCTATCTTCGAGGATTTCATCCTTATATTAAAAAAAGAAACAGAACCATTGTAAAAAAGTTTAGAACCATTTTTTAAAAAAGAATAGTATCTTAAACCAACAGGAACATTTATAGTTGTATAATTAGCGGTTATTTTTTGACTTGTAATGACGGCCGATTGGGAAACATAATCTATTTCAGACTTATAGGATTGAAAAGTAGGTTCTAAAGTCACAGAAAATGAATTGTTTCTAAAAGGTAAAAAAACTTCAAGTTCAGCACCTACTCTAAAGGAAAGTTTATTGCCAAAATCAACATCATAATTTACAGCACCAGTTGAAGAAGATATTTTATTATATTCTAAAGATCGACTATTGATTCCAGGTCTAATATTAAGTTTTAGTAAGCTTTTATGTTTTTCCTTTTTTTCAAAATTAATATATTCCGAATCATTACATTGGTTTTCATTAACAAAAAAATTAATTAAGTCCTTCTTATTGTAGTCAATACTTTCAATGCTACTAAGTGTAAGTTTTTGGCATTTCAAGTTGTTTCGTAGTTGTAAAATGTAAGTTTTGTTTTCTTGAATTTGCATATTAGAAGTCCTAAAAGTTTTAAAAATAAGCTGTTCAATGTCAGAATCTTTAGTGCTGTAAAAAAACTTTGTAGATTCATTTTTGTATGAGTACAAATTGGCACTGCCCTCAACCAATACCTTTAAAAAAACTTCCTTTTCGCTAAAAACCGGATCCTTAATATAGGACAATTCATTTGTCTTTTCACTGGATTGGTCAATATTAACTTTACTTCTATAAAACTTCAATTTATTATAGATTCCAAATTCTTTGGTAGATTTTATGGTTAAAACCCTAGAGTTATTTTCTTGATCTAATTTGTATTCAAATTCAGTTGGGTTTTCGCCCCAGTCAAGATTTTTAATCAAGCAATCAACCTTAAAGCCATAGTTGTCAATATAGTAGCCTTTTTCAAATAAATTTTGGGAATAACAAATGTATGTGAAACATAACGTCATTATAAAAATTGTGATAGTTTTATTTAGTTTAGATCGTTTCATATAAAAAAATAAAATAAAAATAATCTAGTAAAAGTAATAATATTATTATATTACAGAAAGAAAAATCTTTTAAGAATTAGAGAAAAAACAAATAAATTTTTCAGTGTTAATAGGTCTGTTCAACAGAGCCATTAATGAAATAAGTTAAGTTTTGTAGATACAATATTGAGTTGGCGATATACCGGTATAACGCTTAAAAACCGTGGCGAAGTAGGAAGACGAACTAAAGGCTAAATTATAGGCCACATCCTGAATACTATTCGACGTATCCATTAAAAGCTCCTTAGCTTTTTCTATTTTTTGCCTTAAAATATAATCAGAAGGAGAATATCCCATGTCCTTTTTAAACTTGTACTTAAAATGCGATAACGACAGGTTGCACAATTGGGCCAACTGCTCCAAGGGAAGTGTCTCTCTAAGGTTGTTGTTAATATAAGTACAAATATCGGCTATTTCCCTACTTATAATTTGATTAGAATGTTTGTTCCCAAACTCTAAGACGTTCAATAGAAAATGTAGCAGTAAATTTGATATTTTAATTTTGTCCAAGCCACTAATTGGATGCTCACAAATTTTGTAAATAGCATTAAGGTCATGCTTTAGCCTATCAGAGCCTTTAAATTTCCTATTTGATTTTAAGTTCATGAGGCTTTCTACTAATAATTTCGTGTCTTTTTTTGTTAAATTTAAAAGCCTTTGGTTTTTATTGGGAACTTCTATAATCAACCAAAATAAACGTCCGCGTTCTTCTGGAAAACTTTTTGTACCATGCTCTTCCCCGGGAAAGGTGAGTAAAAGGTCCCCACCATTTATTCTATAGTCCTCCCCCTGAATATGGTAATATTGTGTGCCTTTCTCCAAAAAGCATATTTCAATCATATTGTCATGGGTGTGCATTTCTAGGCTTTTGTTCATTTGCCTGTAGTTATAAGTTCCCAAAACTTTTATACATTCAAATCCTAAGGCTTCAAAATCAATAATTTGACGTTCGTCGGTCGAGATCTTATCAAGTTCCTGCATCTTTGAAATAGTATTATCGTACTAAAATTAATAATATTTTTTCAATTTTTGGTTTTCTTTGATATTCTATAACTTAAGATAAAGAAATGAGGTTTAAAGAGTTTATTTAATTTAATATACTTATGAATACAGTAATAAAATGGGAAAATGACCAAGAGCTTTTCAAAATTGCTAAAGAAGAGTTGTTCGTTGCCCTAGTGGGTGATGTAATGGATAAGATGGGGTATTTACACCAATTTCTCTCACCAAACATAAAGCCTTTAAGAAAGGATATGGTTACCATAGGAAGGGCTATGACCGTGCTGGAAGCAGATACTTTTGAAGAGTCTTCAAGACAAACAAATAATCCTTTGATGAAGAAACCCTTTGGGATCATGTTTGAAGCACTTGACAGTTTAAAAGAAAATGAAGTCTATATATGTGCAGGAGCTTCACCACGCTATGCGTTATGGGGAGGTTTAATGAGTACAAGAGCTTTAAAATTAAAAGCCGCAGGAGCTGTAGTTGATGGTTATTCAAGAGATACCAATGAAATAGAAAAACTAAATTTCCCAACATTTTCATTGGGAACCTATGCCCAAGATCAAGGGCCAAGAGGAAAAGTCATCGATTACAGGGTGCCTATTGAATTTAACGGTGTTCGTATAAACCCTGGTGATATTGTTTATGGAGATAGGGATGGCGTGTTAATTATTCCTCAAGAAATAGAAAAAGAAGCATTTACTGGAGCCATTGAAAAAGCGAGAGGTGAGAAATTAGTTCAGAAAGCTTTGGAGGAAGGGATGAGTACTGTGGATGCTTTTGAAAAATTTGGAATTATGTAATTATTTAACAATGGATCTATTTAATAAAAATATTTTAGTTACTGGGGCTGCTGGTTTTGGAGTGGGTAATGGGGTTGCAATTGCATTATCAAAAATGGGTGCCCGGGTTATTATAAATGCCAGAACGTTAGAAAAAGCCCAAGCTGTTGCTAATACCTTGCCCAATGCTATAGCAGTAGCTGCCGATATAACCAAAGATGACCAAGTGGAAGCCATGTTTTCAACCATAGCCAAACAAGTAGGGGTCATACATGGTTTAGTAAATAATGCCGGTATTGGACTAAGTAAAGAAGCACATAAAGTAACCGATCAGGAGTTTGACAATCTATACAATATTGATGTAAGAGCTGTATGGAAACTTTCAAAATTATTTGCTAATCAACTTATTAAAAATAATACAGCGGGCAGTATCATTAATATCTCTTCGGTACATGCTTCGGCAACCATTTCTAAGTACGCCGTTTATGCCAGTGCAAAAAGTGCAGTAGAAGGGTTAACCATGGGTATGGCCGTAGAACTTGGAAAACACAATATTAGGGTAAATGCAGTAGCGCCTGGATATGTGCATGCAGAACAGAATTTTGAGTTGATTAAAACTTTTGCTGATGATCCCGAACTTTGGGTAGAAAATCATACCAAAGATTATCAAAGTTTACCCTTTGAAATACAAGCAGAAGATTGCGGAAATGTGGTTGGCTTTTTAGCCTCAGATTTCAGTAGGGCCATTACCGGTCAGGTAATTTATGTTGATAATGGAACAACCTCTATGTTGTATAACAATTCATTTATTGAAAAATAAAAAAAATGACAATTAATAGGATTACTTGTTTTGAGGTTATAGTTCCAGCACACCCCGGAGCTATTGAAAGTAAGGGTTTCAATAAAGGGTTGCATAAATTGCCTTTGGGAGCCAAAGCAGGTTGGAGTGTTCAATTTGATGAGGTTCCCAAGCTAATAGTGCAATTAGAACTAAAAAATGGCATCATTGGATGGGGAGAGCTGTACAGAAGCCATAATTGGATAACTGTAGATGCTATAAGCGAATTATTGCTTGGACAGGATATTGAAAAATTAACATTACAAAAATTACCTTTTGCCTTTTCTAGGGAATACGACGGATTTGAGTGTGCCATTTGGGATGCTTATGCAAAACTGAAGGGCGTACGGGTAGTAGATTTGCTAGGAGGCCCTTTAAAGGATAAAGTTAAAGTGGGGGCATGGTCAAGCCATCGCAGTCAAGAAGATATAGCTGATTTAGCTTTAAAGTTTCATAATATGGGTTATACCTGTATGAAGTTTAAAAGCGATTTAGAGGATGACGTTATAGGATGGTGCAGAACAATTGCTGAAACCGTTCCTGAAATGCAGGTTATTTTAGACCCTAACGAGCGTTGGTTACATGCTTTTGAGGCTAAAAAACGCATTGACGGCTTACAGGAAATAGGTAATATTTTATGTCTCGAAGATCCACTGCCCCGTTGGCAATTAAATGAGTATCATCAATTAAGAAACTATGCATCTGTACCCATAGTACTTCATGTGTCATTGCCCTACATCATACACGGACAAAGAATTAAAGATAGCATTCAGGCGATTCAACTAAGTGCGGTTGATGGGTTTAACTTTAACTGCGGATTGGCAGATTTTCAGAGACTGGATCATATAGCGTCGGCGGCAGAATTAAACTGTTGGCATGGTTCCGAAATAGACCTTGGCATTTTAGAAGCCATGTACATACATTCTGCAGCTGCTGCGGCATCCTGCAACTGGCCAAGCGATATTTTTGGCCGATTAATACGTGAGCACGACTTGTTAAAGTCACCTTTAAAGATTGAGGCGCCCTATGCTCATTTACCACAAGGATTAGGCTTAGGTATAGAGGTAGATATGGACGCTGTTACGCATTACCAAACAAAACAAAAAGCATATACATTATGAACAACCCATTTACTGGTATAGATAAAAACAAAGAAGCCATTTGGGACATGGTGGTTAGAAGAGATATTGAAGCTTTTGTAAACCAAGACTGGAAAATGGTAGAAAATGATTTTCATGAAGAAGGTTTCATGGGAATTGACGGGGGAAAATCCCAAAGTATTGACCAATGGAAATTAAGCTTTCCAAATTTAGAAAGTTATAAGATCTCATGGCTGCAACAGGCTAAGGAGTTCCATGAAACCGCATGGGGTGAAGATGTAACCGAAGCACTGCATAGAGTAACCATATTACAAGACATAGAAATTATAGGAGATGCCGCATTGTTGCACAAAAAGTTTGTAGGTGACATAAAAAAAGCGGATGGGGGTTATGTTGAAACCAATTGGCAGACATTATACAGATGCAGAAAAATAAATGGACAATGGAAAATGGTAGGATTTACAGGATATCTACCGTTTTTTAGTGTCAATTCCAACGCTAATCTACAAGCAGCAAAACAGATGCCAGCAAATGCAAGCCAGCATGTTACCGCAGGGCCTTATTCACCGGTTTTAGAAGTGAATCCGAGTAAACTGGTTGTTATTTCCGGGCAAGCTGCCATAGATAAACAGGGAAATGTTATAGGGGATACCATAGAGGAACAAACGGTATATATGATGGATAATTGCAGCATTCAGTTGGCGTCTGCCGGATGTACCCTAAATGATGTATTCAAAGTAAATGTGTTTATAAAAGATTTAGCCGATTGGCCAAGATTCAATGCTGTTTATAAAAATTATTTTAAGGATCCAAAACCTGTTCGTACAGCAGTGCAAACAGGATTGTTAATGAATCTGGTGGTTGAAATTGAAATGTGGGCCGCTAAAAAATAAAAATAAGGAATCATGATTTGGGATCAATTAACAACATCAGAATTAAGTAAGATAGCCAAAAATATACCGGTTATCCTTACTATGGCTGCAACCGAACAACATGGAAAGCATTTGCCACTCGCAACCGATAGACTTATAGGAGAACATTTTGCTAATGAGCTGCATAAGGCTATCCCCGATAAGGTACTAGTGCTGCCTTCTATTAGTATAGGATGTTCTTCACATCATATGGATTTTTCAGGAACACTTACCATTAGCCATGACACATTTATACGACAGGTTGAGGATATAGTTAAATCGGTGATAGAGCATGGATTTAAAAATATCATCCTTTTAAATAGCCATGGCGGGAATCAGGCCGTTGGGCAAGTATTGGTGGAAAAGTTAGGCTATGAAAATCCCACGGCAAATATCATTATGGTAACGTGGTGGAAATTAGCATCCGAGGCCTTATTCACTTTAAATGAAAGTGGTAAAGGCGGCGTTGGGCATGCCGGGGAGTTTGAAACGTCATTAATGTTAAATATTGCCCCACACTTAGTACATCTGGATAAAATTGAAAAAGGAAAACATACCGATACGTTTTCTTGGAGTGAGGGTGATATGTTGCGGGGACCCAAGGCATCCTACTACAGATCAACTAAGGAAATGACCACTAATGGTGTTTTTGGAGATCCAGAATACGGGACTTTAGAAAAAGGAAAACAAATTTCGAAATTGGTTGTTGATGATTTAAAAAACATCATTAATGACCTTTTAAATATTAAATAAGATTAATGAAAGATACATTAAACATTCATAACTAAAATTTAGATACACTGTAAAAATAGTTTTGGAAAGCTACATTTAACCTCTATAAAACAATAAACATAAACAGATGAAAGGTAAACTAATATTATATACCCTGGTAGCTGCAATAGGCGGGCTGCTTTATGGTTTTGACACGGCAGTAATTAATGGTGCATTACCTTTTTTTAAATCGCATTTCCAATTGAACGATGTCATGACAGGTTGGGCCGTAAGCTCTGCTTTGTTGGGGTGTATCATTGGTGCCATAGGTATAGGTAAACCGGGCGATATATATGGAAGACGGGAAATGCTTAAGCTTTCTGCTTTGTTGTTTTTGGTTTCAGCTGTTGGTACGGGACTGGCACCAGAAATCAATAGTTTTATTCTGTTTAGGTTTGTTGGTGGTTTGGCAGTCGGTGCAGCTTCTGTACTGTCGCCCATTTACATTTCAGAAATAGCGCCAGCGACACACCGGGGAAGGCTAATTATTACTTTTCAACTGGCTTTGGTTGTAGGGATATTGGTTGCCTTTTTTGTGGATTACCTCCTCATTGATACTGGAAAAAATAACTGGCGTTACATGTTTATTTCAGAAGCGATACCAGCACTAGCATTTTTGGTTTTGCTTTATAAAGTCCGCAAGAGTCCACGTTGGTTAATGCAAACAGGACATCAGGAAGCGGCCAGAGAGACGATTAAAGATGTAAATCCGAATGCCGATATACAAAGTATTATTGTGGAAATTGAAACATCTATCAAGTTGGAGCAGGAAGGTAAGCAAGAAAAGCTGTTTAAGAAGCCCAACTTAAAGTTTACACTTATAGGAATTTGCATTGGCTTATTTAGTCAGTTTACAGGGGTAGCCATTGTTTTTTACTATGCTACGGATATATTTAGGGCTGCTGGTTTTTCAACGGATTCCGCAATAGGACAAACCGTTATTTTGGGAGCCACGAATTTAATTTTTACCATATTGGCCATGAGTGTAATCGATAAAATAGGAAGGAAAAAGCTATTGTATGTTGGAACCATTGGAATGGCCATATCTTTAGGTGTTTTTTCATGGGCCTTCTATACTGGTAATACTGAAGGCTTGTTATTATTGGGTATCTTAATTTGCTATGTGGCATTTTTTGCCTCATCTATGGGGGCTGTGGTATTTGTATTATTGGCAGAGATATTTCCAAACAACATACGATCTAGAGGAATGGCCTTGGGCTCTTTTTCCAATTGGATAGTGAATGGGTCCATTACTTTTCTATTCCCAATAGTTGTGGGCGCCTTTAGTGATGGTAAGGGCATTGGATATAGTTTTGCCTTTTTTTCCATAATGACGCTTTTAGGGTTCTTCTTTTTTAGAACATTTTTATTTGAAACCACAAACAAAACCTTGGAAGAAATTGAGTTTGAGAATAAGTAGATACTAATTTTAAATATAATAATATGAAAAATAATTTCAGTAGACGGGAAGCATTAAAACGTATAGGATTAGGGTCGGCTGCAGTAACCGTTGGAGCAATTGGTGTTGCGAATGCAAGTTCTAAAGAAAGTATTGAAACACAATATATTGAAGATAAAAAAGTGCAACCTATAAATTTTGAACAGCCCATTACGGCGATAGTGCTTGGTGCAGGAGGGCGTGGTAATTTATATGCAGGGTATGCACTAGACAACCCAAAAGAGCTAAACATTGTAGGGGTAGCAGAACCCATTAAATACAGAAGGGATAACTTTTCCAAGTCTCATAAAATTTCAGAAAACAATCAATTTACAACCTGGGAACATGTTTTTGAACGGCCTAAGTTTGCAGATGCTGTTATTATTACAACACCCGATGCCCTACATTATGGCCCTGCAATGAAAGCCATTGAAATGGGATATGATGTATTACTGGAAAAAGCCATTGCGCAAACCTGGGAGGAATGTTACGATATATTAAAACAACAACGTAAATATGGTAAAATTGTGGCCATTTGCCATGTGCTTCGCTACGCGCCTTATTTTGTTAAGATGAAGGAAATTATCGATTCTGGTAAAATAGGAGAGGTGGTTAGTGTGCAACACTTCGAACCAGTAGAGCACATCCACATGTCCCATTCGTTTGTGCGAGGCAATTGGGGGAACTCAAAAAAATCAACCCCTATGATACTTTCAAAATCCTGTCATGACACGGATATTATACGTTGGTTGGTAGGGAAACCCTGTAAAAAAGTATCTTCTTTCGGGTCTTTAAAGTTGTTCAGGTCTCAAAGTGCACCCCAAGGCAGTACTAAACGTTGTACCGATGGTTGTGCCGTGGAGCGGGAATGTCCTTTTTCGGCCATAAAGATTTATGCCGAACGAAAAATATTCTTACATCACTTAAAACTTGAAAAACATGATACAGACTCTATTATGGAAAACCTTAAGACTGGGCCTTATGGACGTTGTGTGTACCATTGCGATAATGATGTTGTAGACCATCAGGTAGTTAATATGCAGTTTGAAGACGATATCACGGCTTCGTTCTCTATGGAAGGCCTTACCAGTTATGGTGGCAGACGTACACGCATCATGGGGACGATGGGTGATATAGTTGGTGATATGGATAGTATGACGGTTTTTGATTTTAGAACCAGGGAGAAAAAACACTGGACAACTAAGGATATTAACGATGGTATTTATGCCGGTCATGGTCATGGCGGTGGCGATATGCGTTTGGCAAGGGACTTTGTAAGGGCTGTAAAGTTGCAGGATCCTACACAGTTAACATCTACTATAGAAGCCTCAATGGAAAGTCACTTAATTGGGTTTCAAGCTGAAAAAAGTCGCCTTAAAGGAGGAAAGGTTTTTGATGTGAATTTAAAAGTCTAATATTTTTGAACCTAAAACACATTAAGAGTATAGTTTTAGTTAAGTTGAAATACTCGATTCAAATTAGTTTCCATAGTATAATTGAAGATACCATTAGCTACTAATCTTTAGATATAGCATTTTGGCGAGCAAGATATTTACCCAAGGATTGATATGGCTTACAATTCAAGTATAGTTTTAAAATGAAATACATTATAAGTAAATTTAATTTTATTCTCATACTTATTGTATGCACAATGGGCTGTTCCCAAAAATCAAATCACAAATATGAAGAATCACCAGCGAGTGAAGTTTTATATAGGCTAATAGGAGAAAGAGCAAAAGAGATACAATTTTATTATATACCTAGCGATAGCTTAAGTCCCAATAATATGGTTTTTGAAATCGAAGCTGGCGAAGGTATTCTAAAAGTTGGTGGAAATACAGGAGTGGCCCAATGTAAAGGGGCATATACTTACCTTAAGGAAGCTTGTAATAGTTTGATTTCATGGGGCGGAAGTAATATTAAAATCCCTGAAACTTGGCCAGACTACAGAAAAAAGCGTGTGGTCTGTCCTTTTCAATATACCTTACAGGATAACATCTGTGGTTTTGGATATACTACACCGTATTATCAATGGGAAGATTGGTTAAGATATCTGGATATTATGGCTGTACATGGCTATAATATGATGTTGGCTCCAATAGGTACCGAAGCTATTTGGAAGGAAGTTTGGAAAAAATATGGGTTCACCCCTGCAGAATTGGAAGAATACTTTACGGGACCCGCTTATTTGCCATGGCATAGAATGGGAAATATTAATAAGCATGGAGGTCCTATTCCAAGTGATTATTTCGAAAAAACAAAGACACTTCAAAAGAAAATATTAAAGCACATGCGATCCATTGGAATACATCCTGTAGCTTCTGCTTTTGCAGGGTTTGTTCCTAAGGAATTTGAAGCAAAATTTCCTGATGCCAAAGTTAGGCATGTTGATGGGTGGGTAGGTTTTAAAGGAGATAATACAACGCATATTTTACATCCTCTATCGCCTTATTATAAAAAGATTGGAAAGGATTTTATTGATACTTGGAAAAAAGAGTTTGGAGAGGTAGACTTTTTCTTGGCCGATGTTTTTAATGAGTTACGCCCCCCAGTTAGTGATGAATCTGAAGAAGTCCTACAAAAAGAATTAGCTGAATTTGGAAACGCTATATACTCATCGATTATTGAGGCAGATGAAGATGCTACATGGCTAATGATGGGCTGGTTATTTATGGATAAAGGATTTTGGACCAACGACAGGGCAAAAGCATTATTGAGTACGATTCCGGATGATAAGATGATGGTATTGGATCTATATGCAGAGGCAAGTCCATTTTATAAAAGCATGGATGATTTTTTTGGTAAGAGCTGGATGTATAGTATAATCCCTAATTGGGGTGGAGCTTATCAAATAGGAGGTTTATTAACACAATACGGACATTTAATTCCTGAGATAGCAAAATCAAAAGCAGACGGAAAACTAAAAGCCTTTGGTTTCTCTCCAGAGGGGACAGAAACCAATGAAGTAATTTACGAATTGGCATCAGATGCCATGTGGAGTAATGCAACATTGGATTATAAAGATTGGTTGGTATCATATTGCAATAATCGATATGGTATGAAATCAGACAAATTGTATGAAGCCTGGTTGTTGTTATGTCATTCTATTTATAATAAAGAAATCGATCATGCCGTAAACAGGATTCAGTCTAATCCGATCACTTTAGCGAGTTCTTATCATGTTTTACCTAAAGCAGATGAGAATGTTAATAAAGCTTTAAGTTTGTTTTTGGAGGAATTCCAAGTATTTAAGAACAATCAACTTTATATAAATGATCTTATCGAGTTGGCTACTTATAAATACATGGCTATTGCAGATTCATTGATAATGGATTTAAGAGGTAATATAAGTCGAAGAACAGTAATGGAATCTGACAAACAAATGGAACAGATTTCCGATTTGGTCATCAAAATAGATGACATGTTATCCCACCATAGTTTATCTAATTTAGAAAGATGGGTTAAAAAAGCAAGGCGTTGGGGAACAGATAAAGGACAAATGGATTATTATGAATCGGATGCGAAGCGAATTATTACGGTTTGGGGAAGCGGTTTAACCGAATATGCATCAAGATTATGGAGCGGACTTTTAAAGGATTACTATTTGGCCAGATGGGAGGCTTGGTATAATGCTCAAAAGGAAGGCGAGGAGTTTAATATAAAAAAATGGGAGGACCGTTGGATAAATAGTGCTTATGAATCTTCACAAAATGAAAATGATGATATAACGTCATTAATAGAAGAACTTGATTTGATAATTGAAAATTAAATGAAATCACGATTAGTATCTTTAGATGCCCTTAGGGGCTTTACCATGTTTTGGATTATAGGGGGCGATGCCTTGGTACATGCCTTATCAGGAGCTACAAGTCTGCCTATGTTTAAGTGGATGTCGCAACAGTTGCTCCATGTAGAATGGAACGGCTTTCATTTTTTGGATCTCATATTTCCTATGTTTATGTTCATTTCAGGTGTCGCGATACCATATTCAATAGGTCGTAACTTAGAACAAGGTATTAGCCGAAAAGTTCTGTGGAAAAAGGCCTTAAAAAGAGCCGTTATTTTAATACTTCTAGGGGTATTATATAACAATAAGCTATCTTTCGATTTTTCAAATTTGCGGTATGCCAGTGTTTTAGGCCAGATAGGGGTGGCTTACCTAATAGCGGTATTAATATATTTGTATGCTAATACCAAGGGGCAGTGGTTATGGTCTATTGGAATATTGTTGGGTTTTTGGGGGCTAATGGTCTTGGTTCCCGTACCTGGTATTGGGGCAGGCGTATTGACTCCAGAAGGTAATTTTTCAGGTTATATAGACAGATTGTTATTACCAGGAACCATGTTTCGGGAGCATTACGACCCACAAGGCTTACTTTTAATGGTCTCCGCTGCGGTAATTACCCTAGCAGGTGCCATGATGGGAAAAATTCTTAAAAAGACAAAAGAGGCATCTGTCAAGAATGTTAAGATTATGTTGGTTTCAGGAGCGCTACTTGTCTTATTTGCGCTGCTATGGCATAGTGTTTACCCAATAAATAAGGAAATATGGTCCAGTTCATTTAATGTGTTAACCATTGGGTTGTCGCTTGTTTTTTTAGCGTTTTTTTATTTCATTATAGATGTGAAGAAAAGGTCAAGATGGGCATTCCCCTTCGTATTAATAGGACTCAATCCTATTTTTATATATCTGGCTTATAGGATGATTGATTTTAGGTTTACTTCCGAGTTTTTGTTACATGGATTAATGCAGGTGTCGGGAAGTTATGGTTCGGTGGTATTAATTATAGGTGTACTCCTGCTACAAATGGGTCTGTTGTACTTTTTATACAGGCAAAAAATATTTTTTAAAGTCTAAGCAAAATTCTATTTAATAGATTTAAAGAATTATTAAAGGAGTAAAACCATCGATTAGAAAATTAAGGCTTATCGAGTTTTTAAACTATTTTCAAAAAGCAAAAACAACACTTTACGGGCCTTTTTTCCAATGCCTTCCCTTATGATGCTGTAGGCTTTGGCTATGTGATACTCTACGGTTTTAACCGATATATTTAAATAGTCGGCTATTTCTATATTGGTAAGGCCTTCTTGTTTGCTCAATAAAAAAGTACGTTTGCACTTTTTGGGTAAGTTTTCAATTTCCCGTGAGATCAAGGCTGTTTTTTCAGCTAATAATTCTTGGTAGTCCTCATTTTCCACTTCGCTCAAAGCTTCAACAAATACTTTTTCCAAAACAGAAATAGATTGGTTTCTATGGTATTGATTAACAAATTCGTTATAAATAGATTTGTATAAAAAGTTCTTAATAGGAAAATCACTTTTTAAATTAGAACGAAATTCCCAGGTTCTTAAAAACACATTTTGAACGATGTCTTGAGACATAGCATAGTCATGGGTAAGGCT
Organism: Aestuariivivens marinum; assembly: GCF_022662175.1. Classification (GTDB taxonomy): domain Bacteria; phylum Bacteroidota; class Bacteroidia; order Flavobacteriales; family Flavobacteriaceae; genus Aestuariivivens; species Aestuariivivens marinum. The sequence continues at coordinate 114,503 of NZ_JAKMCR010000004.1, forward strand.
TAAGGCGTAAACAAATAATTTTTTATAGTAAGTATTTATTAAATAAGTATATGCTTTTTCGTTTCCTTTTTTAAGATTATCAATTAAAAAAGCGTTATCTTTAAACATACTAACGGTAACATTAATTTATTCGTAAATGTAGCACAAAATTATAAATAATTTAAAAAACACACCAAAAACCTAGGGTATTGTAAAATGGCTTTGTAATAAGTATTAAATAAAAAGATTGCAGTGATTCCTGAAAAAATAGAAAAGTATATTGTTAAATATGTTTCAAAGTCAGCGACATCCAAAGATTTGGATAAACTTATAAAGTGGATTGAGAACCCAAACAACAAATTGTTGTTTAAAGATTATTTAAAAGACCATTACGCCATTATGTTTAGCATTAACGATCCAGATGCCAAAGAAGTCACTAGAAAAGTTCTTGATGAAATAAGAACGGAAAAAAATAGAATGCGTAGGAATAGGTTTGTTAAAGGCTTTAAATATGCCGCTGTCGCTGTTTTGTTTATTGCGGTGGGTTATTTTATGCAATTGGACGGAGATAAACCACAAATGGATACCCTAAAGCCTGAGAAAAAGATTACCTTACAGTTAGAAGATGGTACTGTAAAAATTATAGACGAAAACCAAACTACTGAAATTTTAGGGGCAAACGGCCAGGTGATGGGCTTGCAAACGGGGAAACAACTATCTTATGACAATAGTGTTAGTGTAGATAAATTGGTGTACAATACATTAACGGTGCCATTTGGAAAACGGTTTAATTTAGTGCTTTCCGATGGTACAAATGTGCATTTAAATGCTGGTACGTCTTTAAAATATCCGGTGAAGTTTATTAACGGTTTAGACAGAAAGGTTTTTATAAATGGAGAGGCTTATTTTGATGTGGTAAAAGATAAAAAACATCCTTTTATTGTTAATGCCGATGAGCTTGATATTCGTGTTTTGGGAACCCAGTTCAATATTTCTTCATATCCAGAGGATGAACATATAAATACGGTATTGGTTGAAGGTTCTGTGAGTATTTTTGATACTCAAGAAAATGATGGTAATGAACCTCAGGTTTTAAAGCCTGAACAACTAGGGAGTTGGAGCAAAACAAACAAACAAATTACTGTTAGTAAAACAGATATCGAACAACATGTGGCTTGGCGTGAGGGGAGGCTTATATTGGATGAAGTTCCATTTAATGATATTTTAAAAAAGCTGGAAAGACAATATGATGTCACTTTTTCTAATGCCTACACAGCTTTAGAAAGTCGAGAATTCACAGCAAGGTTTGATATTGAAGATATCCATCAGGTGATGAGAAGCTTAAGTGAGGCAGCGACCTTTACTTACACTATAAATAATAAACAAATATTAATTAACCATTAAATTAAACTTTAGCGTATGACATAAACTAACACTCTACGACCAGAATTAAATCACTACTAATTACCTTTTTTATTGAATTTAATGATAAAAAAAACTGGAAAATGCTGCAACATTCCCCAGTCCATGGTGTGATTTTAAAAATGTACAATTTTATTAAAACCAAACAACAAAAGTATGAAAAAAATCATTAAAAGGATAGGTATGCCTAAGGCTACCCCTAATCTTAGTTTAAAGATGAAACTAACTACACTATTACTTGTTTTTTCTTTGTTTCAGATTCATGCTACAGATACTTACAGCCAAAACACTAAAGTATCTTTAACATTGAATGAAGTAACAATAAAGACAGCGTTAAACGAAATTGAGCAAAAAACTGACTACAAATTTCTGTATGAAAAGAATGTTTTTGAAACAGAAAAAATTGTTAGTATAAATGCAAAAAAAGAAAAATTGTCTAAAATATTAGACAATTTATTTAAAGACTTCAATGTAAACATTGTTTACTTAGAGCAGCAAGTTATTATAAAAAGAAATGAATCTCAGGCTGTAATTGAGGATGTCAATGGAGCTAATTCTATGGTAGAGCTTCAGCAAATTCAAGTTAGTGGTACCATTCAAGATGCCAACGGTCAACCGCTACCTGGTGCTACCATTTTAGAAAAAGGGACAACCAACGGAACACAAACCGATTTTGATGGAAAGTTCTCTATTGATGTTGCTTCAAGTGATGCCGTATTGGTTATTTCTTATGTAGGTTTTGCGACACAGGAAATTGCTGTTGGAGATCAAACCGATATCAGTATTCAACTGGTTGAGGAAGCTAGCGCTCTTGATGAAATCATATTGGTGGGTTATGGTACCCAAAAAATTACCAGTGTAACTTCAGCTGTTACACCTGTTGATGTTGAAGAATTAGGTAACATTACTACTCCAAACATAACAGCTGCCTTACAAGGACGTGCACCTGGTTTGTATATTAGAGATGGTGGGTATAACCAAGGCTTATCTGTATTGGTAAGGGGGGCTACAACCATTGGTAATAATTCACCTTTATTTATCGTAGATGGTGTTCCTCAGGATTTGTTTACCATCGATCCTAACGATATTGAGGCGATTTCTGTTTTAAAGGATGGTGCAGCTTCTGCTATTTATGGATCTAGAGCGGCAGCGGGTGTAATTATCGTGACCACTAAATCTGGAAAGAACAAAAAAGCCAGCTTTAATTTTGAAAGCTTTGTAAGTTTTGGTGATTTAACTACAACCCAAAAGGCGGCCAATTCAATTCAATCGGCCAATATTATGAATGAAGCCTCTGTGAATTCAGGTGGTCAACCCTTATTCACAGCTGAAGATATAGCAAAGTTTGAGTCTGGTAACGATCCGGCTTACCCAGATACAGATTGGAAAAAAGAGTTCTTAAAAACAGAAGTAACCCAACGTTATTTTTTAAGTGCAAATGGAGGTAATGAAAACTCATCATATTATGTGTCTTTGGGTTATAGAAATGCCGATGGTATTGTTAAGTCGGGCATAGACAGAAAACAATATACCTTAAGATCTAATTTAAAGACCAAATTAAGGGATAATATTGAGTTAGATGTTAACTTAAATTATACACTAAACAATAATACGGCACCTAATGTTAATGCTGGATTGGATAATATTTATTTGCATATGAACTCTACGGCGCCATTTTTACCGGTACGTAATGCCGATGGCGAATTCGAGTTTTTTAACCAGGCTGGTGCTTATGGTAGAGGCTTCTGGAACGTGATGTGGGAATTGGAAGCTGGTACGTCCAATACGAAAAGCAAATCGTTTACAGCGAATACCAATTTAACCTGGGAGATTATAGAAGGTCTTAAGTTAATTGGACGTTACTCTTTAATTTCAGGTTCTAGTAAGTCGGTTTCAAGTATTTATAAGCGTTCTACTACTGGTGGACCACCATGGTTTTCAGATGTAAATAGTATGGGACAAACATGGCGTGATAACAACCAGTACAATGCACAAACTTTTTTAAGTTACGACAAGACTATTGATAAACACAATATAGGTGTTTTGGCAGGTTGGGATGTACAATTTAATAAGGATTCGTTTATCAGTGCTGGACGTAGAAATTTCCAATTTGATAATTTGTTAACCGAATTCAGTGCACCTAACTCAGGAGATAACGATGATATCACTGGTTTAAGTAGTAATACTGGTGAGAATGCATTGCAATCTGCGGTTGGTAGAATTAATTATAACTACGATGAGAAGTACTTTGTGGAATTAGTTGGTCGTTATGATGGATCTTCTATTTTTGCGCCTGAAAACAGATACGGTTTTTTCCCATCGGCTTCATTGGGCTGGGTAATTAGTAAAGAGGACTTTTTTAACTCTTCAGCTATAGACCGTCTTAAATTTAGAGCTTCTTATGGTACAACAGGTAATAACAGGGTGTCTGGAAGTTATTTTTCTAATATTTCTTTTGGTACTTATATTTTTGGTATGGGAGATATGGTTGTGTCGACAGCTGCTGAAGGAGGCGTGCCTTTTAGAGACCTAAAATGGGAAACTACCAATACAACGAACTTTGGGGTTGATTTTTCATTAAATAATGGCTTTATTTCAGGATCATTGGATTATTACATTAAAGATACTAAAGATATTCTATTAGGTAGTCCTGTACCGGGAACTGTAGGTACAGGAAGGAGTGGACCGCCTATTAATGCCGGTAGTGTTGAAAACAAGGGATTTGAATTGGTTTTAAATCATGAGAATAGTATATCTGAAGATTTTAAATATGGTATCTCAATAAATGGAACGTATAATACCAATAAGATAACAGAATTGACCGATGCGTTTTCAGAGTTTAGTACCTCTTACCGAGTAGGGGATGCTTTGGGCACTGTTTATGGTTATGAATCTGAAGGTATTATTAAAACACAAGCTGACCTAACAGATTATACCTCTGAAATAACTTCAGGAATAAGCCCTAATACAACTTTGGGAGATATTAGATATGTGGACCAAAATGGTGATGGTGTTTTAAATTTTGAGGATAATGTGGCCATTGCAGAGACCTTACCTAAAATCACCTATGGTATTAACTTAAATGCCGAATGGAAAAATTTCGATTTTCAAGCATTTTTCCAAGGGACTGCAAAGTCTAAAGAACATAGGTTTAATGACCTGTTTGGAAACTATGGATGGATTCCTCAAGAGGCTAATGATGCATGGAGTACTAGTAACCCAGATGGAAATTATCCAAGATTATTGTTGTTTGCACAACAAACCTATTTCCAAAACTTTTATACAACATCCAGTTATTGGACCTTTAAATCATCTTATTTAAGATTGAAGAACTTACAAATAGGGTATACGCTCCCAATTAGTGAAAATAAATACATCAATAAAGCGAGACTGTATTTAACAGGAACTAATTTATTTACTATTACTGATTTTAGAACTGGGTTCGATCCAGAAGCTAATGGTTTGATAGTTCCTCCATTAAAGACGGTGGCATTGGGTGTAAACATTAATTTCTAAAAAGATAATTATTATGAAAAGATATATAAAAACAATATACTTAGTAATTTTTGCTCTTGGCATGTTTCTAAGTTGTTCAGAAGAAGATATTACCAAGCTTCCCGTGACAGCATTGTCAGAAGATGCATTCTGGACCAGTGAAGAAGAAGTTAGTCAGGCAGCTAATGCCCTTTATTTTTCTTTAGATAATGTGGGACAGATTGAATGGGATGCCTTGACTGAAATTATGTTCAGCCAAAGTGGAGCTTCTATTCAGATTTCTACAGGGGGTATTGGCCCTGGTGCTAGTCTAGTAAATAGTTTATGGACTGGACAATATGCGACTATTAGGGATGCCAACTGGTTTTTGGATAATGTAGACAAAGCTGAATTATCAGAATCAGCAGTGGCAAAGTATAAAGGACAGGTTCGTTTCTTTAGGGCTTGGGCACATTACAAGCTGTTATACCAATTTGGCAATGTACCATTAGTAGATCGCGTATTGGGCGTTGATGAAGGTCAGGTAGAACCAAGCTCTAGGGCTACAGTATTAAGTTTTGTGTTGTCTGAATTGGATCAGACCATAACAGAGTTGTCAGGATATACACCAGAATATGGAAGGGTTAGTAGATGGGCGGCTATGGCCTTAAAGTCACGAATTTTGTTATATGAAGGTACTTTGGCAGCAGACAATAGTATGCTTACCGAAAGTGCAAGCTTAGCCAATCAAATTATGGGTGGTGGTTTTGGCCTGCATGATAATTATACCGAGCTGTTTAGACCAGAAGGAGAAGGCAATTCTGAGATTATTTTGGCAAGGGTGAATGCCGACCTGCCCGGAAGACACCATTCTTTGGGACAATGGCTAGGCCCTATTAGTTTTCATGCCTCTTGGTCTATTTTTACGCCAACAATGGCCCTTGTGGAAAGATATCCAGACATTAACGGTGAGGATATTTCAACAAGTTTAATTTATGATGAAAATAATCCTTTCGATAACAGGGATCCAAGATTAAACCAGTCCATATTCAATTGGGACGAAGATGTAAATTATGAAGGATCCATGTTTGTTAACAATGGCACTTGGTTAAATTTCAGAAAATGGATTAATCCAGACGAAACTGCAGAGCAAAGAAGCCATAACGATTGGATTGTGTTTAGGTTAGGCGAAGTGATGCTTAATTATGTTGAGGCTATGAATGAGGTTAATGGCCCATCTCAAGAATTATTGGACATGATAAATGATTTGAGAACTAGAGGTGGATTAGGCGCTGGTGTTGGCGGAGCAGATATTGCTGTACCACCAATAGCCTTTGCTGGTCTTACAAAAGATAGCTTTAGGGACATTATAAGACGAGAAAGAATCATTGAATTGGCTGCTGAAGGTATCCTTTATTACGATTACCACAGATGGAGATGGTTAGAATCAACCATGAACCAACCAGCTGTGGGCGTAGTGCCTTTAGAGAACCGTGTGTTTACAGCACCTAGGGACTATACTTGGCCAATACCTGACTTTGAATTGATTAATAATCCAAATTTAACACAAAATACGGGTTATTAGATTTAGGTATTGTTGATTAAATAAATTGTAAAGCCCCGTATCAAAAGAGTTAGTTTGATTTAGTTTTTTTGATTACGGGGCTTTTTTATTTAAAATTTTTAGTGTTCTGAATTAAGTTACCTTAGTTCGATTATTATTCAAACGTTTAAAACAGACTAAGCATCTGTTGTTTAGCTATTTGTCATTTCGACAGAGAGAGGAACGAACGACGAGAAATCTCAAAATAATGAGATTCTTCCTCATACTTCGTCAGAATGACATGATTTGCATTAGAAGATCTATCAACATACTTAAAATCAGATGTTTTAAAGTCGAACACAGGTAAGTTATGATTTATATCACAATCTCTAAAGATTTAGTAGATACAGCAACTCTAAACAAACAATTTTATATATAATTTATTACTAGTCTAAGCCAATAATTAGTGTATTTTTGTTTATTTGTAAATTAATTATTCATATATGAAACGAACATTGAAATATTTAAAGATTATTTTACCAAAGGTGATGTTTAAATATTTTAATGAGAGAACGAGTGCAACGAGTGGTTGCATGTGTTCTTAATTATATAATTATTTTATTATCAGATAATTAATAAAGTTTAAACGTATAAAAACATGTTATTTTCATAAGAAGTGTAAAAGATGAAATCATTAAGAAAAAGTATAGCTAAAGTAGGGGCTTTATTAATCTTGTTAACAGCATGTAATAAACCAATAAATGCCCAATTATTTGAAGAAATAACAGCCCACGAGGTTTTAGTTAGAACTTTAGGGGAGGAAAATGCATCACGATTTAGCTTTAGGCTAGAAGAAAATGATTCCACCGATGCTTATAAAATAGAAGTAAAGAGCAATAAAGTACTTATTACAGGAAACTCAAGTATAGCGCTTACAAGAGGCGCTTATGATTATTTAAGGAATGCTACAAATTCAATGGTAACTTGGTCTGGTTCTCATATCAATATTCCAGATAAACTCCCTCAATATCAAAAAACTGTTACAACACCTTATAAGAATCGCTATTACCTAAATGTATGTGCATTTGGATATTCAACACCTTATTGGGATTGGAAAAGATGGGAACAGGAAATTGATTGGATGGCACTTCATGGGATGAACTTTCCTTTAGCTTTGGTAGCGAATGAAGCTATTGCAACTAGGGTTTGGAAAAAATTAGGCTTAACAGAAGAGGAAATTAATAAGTTCTATACGGCGCCATCCTTATTACCATGGCAACGTATGGGAAATATCAATGATCTTGATGGCGAGTTGTTAACAAGCGAATGGCATGAAGGGCAAATTAAACTACAGCATAAAATATTAGCCAGAATGAAAGCTTTAGGTATGAACCCTATTGTTCCAGCATTTGCTGGTTTTGTGCCTAAAGACATTACGAGAATTAGTCCAGAAAATGAACTTTTGGAAGTGAGTTGGGGTGGTCTTCCAGAACAATATCACGCCTTTTTATTAAGTCCGAGAACACCATTGTTTAAGAAGATAGGAAAGTTATTTATTGAAGAATGGGAAAAAGAATTTGGTGAGTGTAAATATTATTTAGCGGATAGTTTTAACGAATTGGATCTTCCTAAAACAGACCAACCGGTTACAGAACTTTTAGCTGATTATGGAAGTGCTATATATGAATCTTTAAAATCTGGAAATCCTGAAGCTGTGTGGGTGGTACAAGGCTGGATGTTTACTTATCAAAGGCATATTTGGAACAAGACAACAACCAATGCCCTATTCAGTAGAATTCCAGATGATAAAATGATGATTCTTGATTATGCATACGAATACAATGGGATAGCCTATAAAAATGGATATAATTATGAGGTTTTCGAAGGCTATAACAACAAACCTTGGATTTATGGTTTTATGCTTAATAGTGGTGGAAAGACAGGACATACCGGTGTACATGATTATTATGCAACAAATCCCATTGAGCTTTTAAACTCTCCATATAAAAAGAATAATGCTGGTTTTGGATTCGCGCCTGAGGGTATTGAAAATAATGATGTAACTTTTGAACTGGTCTCTGATATAGCCTGGGAACATGAAGCTATTGATTTAGATACCTGGTATAAAAATTATTCAAAAGCGCGATATGGTGCATGTCCGCCAGCAATGGCTGAAGCATGGCAACTATTAAGACAAACCAGTTATGGGACCATGACCGATCATCCGCGTTTTGGTTTTCAAGGAAATAGTGGTTCTTGGTTTAAAGGCACAATAAATAAAGACCCCCGTATTTTTGAAGCCATCACTAAATTTCTTTCCTGTGCAGATCAATTAAAAGATTCTGAACTTTATAAAGCAGATGCTCTTGAATTTGCAGCAACGGTTTTATGCCATAAAGCCGAGGATTGGTTTGGGTACACCTATAATGCACATCAAAACTTGGATTTTGAAACGCGGGATAAAGCAGGTGAATGGGCATTGCAATTACTTTCTGATGCAGATAAATTATTGGAAAATCATCCTACCTTAAATTTACAGAGATGGATTGATTTTGCTCGTGCATCAAGTACGAATCCAGAACAGCAGGATAAGTATGAAGTCGATGCTAGGCGCATTCTAACAGTATGGGGAGCACCCAAAATAAGATCTGGAGTAAATGATTACGCTGCTAGAATGTGGGGTGGCTTAACTCGAGATTACTACCGAGAAAGAATGGCTGGAAAATTAGAAAGTCTAAAAAAGAACGAACCCTATGATAACAGAGCGTTTGAAGATGCCTGGGTATTAAAAAAAGGTGTTAGCAAAATAACCCCTTTTTCAAATCCTTTAGAATCGGCTCAAGCTTTAGTGAAAGAAGCCATAGAAAAACCAATTCCTGAAATTTCAAAGTCTGATGATATAATTGCTGGAGATTGGTCGTCAAAAGATAAGATCATAGAATTGCCGATAAAAAGAGACGATATATCAAAATTAAAAGGTGTTAAGTTTGTTTATGAAGGAGGGAAAACGAATGTAAGTATCGAAAAAGTACAACTGCTTGCAGATGGTATAATTGTTGGTAATACTGAAAAGGTTAGTATTATTGGTAAAAGAACACCCTATGCATTATACCCATTTAACCTGTCTAAAGAAGTAAGGGCAAACAATGGGGCATCCATAAAGATTTATATGTCAAACATAGATGAAAAAGAGAGTGCAAGAGGAAAAGTGGTTTTAATACTTAAGGATTAAAACATATTTTGAAAACCAAACGAATAATTAAATTCACATAAAAGGATAAATCTATACAAATGACAAGAGTACAATTGTTTAGTTTGTTATTTATCACCACATTATTTTTTCAAATGTGTAAGCCCAAGGATACATTGGTGATGAATCAACATAATAAGCACGTTTCAATTGAAGGGCAAAATTTCATTGATTCTTTAGGCAGGACTTTAACTCTACATGGCATTAGCGTGTGTAACAAAGACCCCAAAACCAACTATTTAGGACATATTACTCCCGAAGAATTTAAAATGTTTAAAGAATGGGGTTTTAATGTTATTAGATTGGGTATTATATGGGATGGTTTAGAACCAGAACCAGGAGTCTATAACCAGGAGTATCTTAAAGGGATAGATGACATGATCCAATGGGCAACCGACAATGATTTGTATGTTTTTCTGGATATGCACCAAGATTTGTTTAGTGTCGATTTTAGTGATGGTGCGCCCTCTTGGGCTACAATAACCAATGATCTGCCACATCTTACAGGCGATGTTTGGAGTGAGGCTTATCTAATAAGCCCTGCCGTACAAACGGCATTTGATAATTTTTGGGCTAATACTCCTGCACCTGATGGTGTAGGCATCCAAGATCATTATTTAAACCTATGGAAGTATTTGGCAGAACGCTACAAGGACAACACAAGAGTAATTGGTTTTGATGTGATGAACGAACCGTTTATGGGGTCAGAGGCCAATAAAATTACACCATTGCTTTTAGAGTCCTATGCAAAATTGTTGGCTGAACAAACAGGAGAAGCCCCACCTTCATTGGAAGAAGTGATGCATTTGTGGAATACTAATAAAATGGAGGTTTTAGGATCGCTATCCGATAAAGAAACCTATAAAAAATGGTTGGATGTTATCTATGAGGTTAATGCAGTTTTTGAAAGAGGTACGTTGACTGCATTTTACCAAAAAGCGAGAGATGAAATCCGTAAGGTTAATAAACACCATATTATTTTTACCGAGCACAGCTATTTCACCAACATGGGATTGGTAGGTGCACTTGGAGAAATTGTTGATGAAAATGGACAAAAAGACCCTTTAGTGGCTTATGCCGCGCATGGTTACGATTTAGTGGTCGATACCGATGCGCTTACTTTAGGAAGCAACGATCGTGTGGAACTCATTTTTGAGCGTATCGCACAAACCGGACAACGGTTAGAAGTGCCAGTTTTAATAGGTGAGTGGGGGGCTTTACATGGAAAGTCGCCTGAATTAATTCCAACAGCAAACTTTTTGCTCAACCAGTTTAATAAGCATGGCTTTAGCGATGCCTTTTGGGCTTATGGAAAATTTTTATTGGATGCCTCTTTTCTTGATGTGTTAAAGAAGCCATACCTTGTTGAAACTTCGGGGGTTTTGGAAAACTATAGTTTTGATTATGAGTTAGGAACCTTTAACTGCACTTGGCACGAAGATGAAGCAATTACAGCGCCAACACGAATTTATGTGTCTGATATAAGTAAGCTAAATAAAGATACCCTGCAATTGACCCCTGAAATTGAAGGGGTTTCTATAGAGGAAATGGAACATTCAAAGGCAGGTCATTTGGTTATTCCAGCAAGTGGAAAAAAATTGGAACGAAAACTCACATTTACTTTAATCAAATGATTATAAAAGGTAAAAACTTACCTAATAGAACAAAAAAATAAAAGAAGAGAATATGAAAGAATTAATGTCACGGCTAATTGCCCTTTCTATGGTAATGTGTACTGCACAACAGATAATTGCACAAACTGAACTTAAATATAATGTTGCAGAAACCCCTTGGGAAGCTGGCTTTGGTAATCATAGGGCCATTGTTGAGGTTCCTAAAAACGCCGATGCCGTAAAACTTGATTTTAACTGGAGGCGTCATGATAAAAACCCTGCAGAGCGAAGGCTTTTGATTGTCAATGCAAAAACAGGAGATACCATATCAAACATACATAGGTTAATTGTAAACAATGAAACCTGCAAGTTAGTTTTTGGTCCCGTTGAGAAAGGAAGCTATTATTTTTATTATTTGCCCTTTAAACCAGATAAGGAATGGGGTTTTTACCGTTACGGATATCTTAAAAAAGAGGATATACCGAGTAAGCACTGGATGGAAGAAAACAAATTGGAGCAGTCCAAAAAATTGAAAAAACTACCAAAGGCAATTTGTACTGAAATTCAAGCCAGAACTGATTTCGATTCGTTTTATCCTATGGAAGTTATTGCTACTCAAGCCGAAGAGGAGCAGTTGACAAACAGTACGACATCTAACTATATTGCCATAGCAGAAGATAGAAAGTATCCCATTAAAATGCGCGATTATTTGCCTTTAAAATGGATTAAAGAAGACGTAACGCATCATTTTGAAGGTAAGGCTCTAAAAAACGAATACTACGCTTTTCAAATTGGCATTTATGCGGCTAAAACAGATTTGGAAAATGTATCATTGGAATTTCACGATTTAAAATCCTCAAATAATAGTGTTATTCCGGCCAGTGCTTTTACCTGTTTTAATACCCATGGTGTGGATCCATACGGAACACCATTTATAAAACAGGTTAACGTTAATAAAGGTAAAATACAACCGTTATGGATTGGCACTGATATCTTAGCAACTACCAAATCGGGAGCGTATAAAGGGCATGTTACAATTAAGGCTGATAATCAACCCGATAAAACTATTGCCATCATATTACATGTTTCAGAAGAAACCATTGCCGATAGAGGTGATAATGAACCGTGGAGACATTCGCGCTTACGTTGGTTGAATTCAACCATTGGATTGGATAATGAACCAACAAAACCCTACACGCCAATTACATTAATCGAGGAAAACAAACTTGGGCTATATGGTAAACAGGTTGCATTAAATGAGCAAGGTTTACCATCTGCTATAAATGTTTGGGATACTGAGATTTTAAATAATCCTATACGATATGTTTTGGAAGGAGACTCTCTAGTAAGTTCAAATGTTCACCAAACAAATATTGATTCTGGTATTTTTGAAAGGTCGGTTTCGGCCCACTCGGAAAATTTTGAGATTCAAACTACAAATACTATTGAGTTTGATGGTCATTTAACTTATAAAATAAAACTAACAGCTAAAGAGGATAGCGAGCTCAAAGATTTTAAATTAGAGATCCCTTTTCAATCCAGTATAGCGGAATATATGATGGGTATGGGATTACCGGGTACCTCAGTTCCTCAAAATCATTCAGCCAAATGGAAAGGACCACATGATAGTTTTTGGGTGGGTAATACCTATGGCGGACTGCACGTCGAGTTAAGAGGTGGTAGTTATCATGGACCATTACTTAATCTTTATAAGCCTGAGCCTCCAGAAAGTTGGCACAATGGGGGTAAAGGAGGTTTTTCAATAGAGAAAGGCGATAATGAAACAACCGCAAGAATCTATTCTGGACAACGAAATTTTAAAAAAGGAGAAACTTTGGTTTTTGAATTGTCTTTTTTAATTACTCCTGTAAGACAGATAGATACTAAAGCGCAATTCGACAATAGATACTACCATAATGGATTGGATCCTATGCCCAAAGATGATGAAATTACCGATGGTGTTAAGATCGTGAACCTGCATCATGCCAGCAAGTATAACCCTTATATTAATTATCCTTTTGTAGCAACAAAGGAAATGAAAAGCTTTGTAGACCAAATGCATGCTAAGGACTTAAAAGTGAAAATTTATTACACCATCAGGGAACTTACCAATTACACCACTGAGATATGGGCATTACGTAGTTTGGGTAATGAAATTTTAGGAACAGGAAAAGGTGGGGGTTATCCGTGGTTACAAGAACATTTAGTGGACGATTACCGTTGGCAGTGGTATTCACCACTTGAAAATGGTATTGATGCCTCTATTGTCAATGCACCAGGTGATTCACGTTGGTATAATTACTATTTAGAAGGATTGGCTTGGTTGGTTAAACATATAGATATTGACGGATTGTATCTGGATGATGTCTCTTACGATAGACGTATATTAAAACGTATGCGTAAAATTTTGGATAGAACAAAGCCAGGGTGTATGATGGATTTACATTCCAATACAGGGTTTTCAAAAGGACCAGCAACACAATATACAGAGTTCTTTCCATATTTAGATAAACTGTGGTTTGGAGAGAGTTTTAGATACGATGAGATGCCTGCTGAAAATTGGTTGGTAGAGGTTTCGGGGATTCCATTCGGACATATGGGAGATATGTTACATGCTGGCGGAAACCCATGGCGTGGCATGGTGTATGGCATGACCGTACGCTACCCGTGGTTTACAGATGGCGTAACCTGCGACCCCAGACAAATCTGGAAAGTATGGGACAGTTTTGGTATTGCCGATTCTAAAATGATTGGCTATTGGGAGAAACAACCTGTGGTAAGTACTAGTAATCCAGCGGTAAAGGCGACTGCTTATGTTAAAGAAGATAAAATGTTAATAGCTGTGGCAAGTTGGGCAAAAGAAGCGGTAAATGTAAAATTAAATATCGATTGGCAGGCCGTAGGTATAGATATGAGCAAAGTAAAAGTGAAAGCTCCTAAAATTGAAAATTTTCAACCAGAACAGCTGTTTTCTGTAGATGACGATCTTACAATAGATCCTACCAAAGGCTGGTTGCTAGTTGTTGAATAATGATAAAATAATAAAGATAAAACAGGTGTTCAAAGATCAAATTAAATTAATTGTAATAGTCTGTTCAGTTTTTTACTTTCAAAATGTATTGGCACAGAACCCTATTTTTGAAGTAGATGCTTCTTATTTAACCAAACACGACATTGTTTATAAAACCCCTGCTTATGAAGGCTTCGAAGGGTTTCCTATTGGAAACGGGGATTTGGGAGGTATGGTTTGGAATACTAAAAATGGTATTGAAATCCAAATCAATAAAAATGATTTATTCGATCAACCTAATGCCGAATCTGAAGCCACATTACGAGGAGGTGCAAGATTAAGCGTAGATCTTGGTGTTCCGGCATTCGAGTGGCTGTACCTTGATGATTTTGATAGTAGGCTATCGCTGAGAAATGCCAATGTTTCCATAGGTTCTAAAACACCATTTTCAGAAAATGAAATTAAGTCTTGGGTAGCTGTAAATAAAAATGTATGGATTGTTAATATCAAGTCGAAATCAATAGAAGTAGAGGATAACTCCAAAATACGTGTCGGATTAGAACGTTGGGGTAGTCGTACCTTTGCAGGATGGTATGGTGGTTATTCCAAAAACACGAATATAGGTTTAGGTAATACTCAAACTAACGTTAAAGGTAGGGATATCATTTTAGAAGAAACTTTTAAAGGATTACAATTTACGGTAGCCTGTCGTATTTTGGGAGCAATAGCCAATCCTAATACAATAAGTGATAACCGGGTGGAACTTACAACCAATTCTAAAAACTCGCATGACCTAACGGTTATGGTATCGCTAGTGACTTCAAATGAATCTAAGCACCCTACAAGTTCAGCTATTGCCTTATTGGACACTGTAGAACAACAAAGTATTTCAAAAGAAAAAGAAGAACACCAACAGTGGTGGGCTGATTTTTGGAGTAAGTCTTTTGTGCATCTAGGTAACGATTATATAGAAAATCTTTACTATTTCCGCCGTTATTTAATGGCAAGTTCCTCTAGAGGAAAATACCCCGTAGTGTTCAATGGTGGTTTATGGACGTGGAATCACGATGTAAGAAACTGGGTAACGCCACACCATTGGAATACCCAACAACAATATTGGGGACTGGCAGCACAAAACGATACAGAACTTATGCTGCCTTATATAAATACCTATTTTAGTTTGATGCCACAAGCCGAAAAACATGCCAAATTGCGTGGAGCTGATGATGCTATTTTGTGGAGTGAGGCCCATGACTTTTTCGGTAAAATGACCTTTTGGGACAGGGGAGATATGCTCAATAACTTTACACCAGCGACACAAATAGCAGGCTTCTTTTGGGAGTACTATCAGTTTACTCAAGATAAACAATTTTTAAGAGATAAAGGCTATCCATTCTTAAAGAAAGCTGCTGAATTTTACGTAAAAAAACTACAATGGGATGCTGATAAAAAAGAATATTTTATCTATCCGTCGCAACCTTATGAAAGTCCGAGAACTCACGATTTAAAAAATCCCATTACCGATAGAAATATGATTATTTCTACTATGGATGCTTGTATTAAAGCGGCAAAAACACTTCATGTAGATAATAATAAAATAAAACAATGGCAGCATATTATAGACCATATATGGCCTATCCCTTTTAGGGAAGAACCTGGCCTAGGTGAAATTATGCAATTGGCATACAATCCAGATGGGACTATTTATCCCACGCCCGAGGTATATGGTAAATGGACCAATCATTTTAGTGGTAACACCTCGCTGGTATTTCCAGCAAATATAATTGGTTTGGAAGATAAGGGAAGTCGTGAATTTAATGCAGCTTCCAATGTAGTAAAACACCACGCTCCGGAAGTAAATGCTATTTCTCCTGATGCTATTGTGGCTGCGCGTTTGGGCTTGGGTAATGTGGTGATGGATCGCATGCGAAATGGGGTCCGCAGGCTACAACATTTTCCTCAAGGCTTATTTTATAATATAGACCATTGGTATAACCTATCCATTTATATGGACTCGGTGGCAAAACCAGATATAACCACCCAACGCGATTATATTTACGATGCAAGAGCGAAATACCCAAAAGGTCATCCAGCAAAACCTTTTATTCAAACAGGATTGGAAACTTTAAGCCATTACAGTGCAGCGGTTAATGAAATGTTGTTACAGAGTAATGAAGGAAAAATCAGGGTTTTTCCAGCAATTCCAGACGAATGGGCTCCTGCTTTTAAATTAAGGGCAAGAGGCGCTTTTTTGGTTGCATCCGAGAAAAAGGAGAATGGTCAAGTTTCAGGAATTTGGATAAAAAGCTTGAAAGGAAACCATTGTAAAGTGGTTAACCCTTGGGAAGGATCGAAGGTAGAGGTGTATGCCGATAACCATTTAAGAACAAAAATAAAGCATCAAGAAAAGGATGGTATCATTCATTTTAAAACACAACCCGATTCGGCATATCTAATTATTTTAAAGGGTAGTGAATGGAATAAAAAAAGAATCTTTAAAAGTGATAAAAACAATGCACCTAAGCATTTTTTAGAAGCTACTTTAGGAAAAAGTAAAAATTTCTAATTGTGAAATAATTTAAATTAAATTAACGATGATGAGATATCTCATATTAATGTTATTGGCCTCACTTTTTGTGTCTTGTAAGACCAATACCAATATTGTATCCTTTAAGGGCACAGAAAGTAACGAGCCAGCTTCTACTTGGGAAGAAGCTATGGTAACAGGAAACGGTAATATGGGTGCTATGATGTACGGTAACCCTTTTAATGAAACCATCGTAGTGAACCATTGTGAAATGTTCTTGACTCTAGGTACCAAAGAATTTGTTAAACATGCTGCTCCTTTTATGCCAGAGATAAAGGAAAAAGCCCTGGAAGCTGGTGTAAACGGCCCAACTGTGGCACATCAAATGTTACTTGAAAAAACAGGGCAAAAAATTGATTGGACAGATCCTTTTCACCCCGCATTTATATTTCATATCAATAACACAGAACGAGCTTATAAAAATTATCAATTAATAGAAAACTTTGCAACTGGCGAATTAAAAGTTTCTTGGGATGACAATGAGGGCCATTGGGAAAGAAAATTGTTTATTTCCAGACCAGACGATGTTATTGTTATGGAAATAACAGGCCCTAAGGGTAAAGTGGGAGGCTCGTTTTCTATGGAATTGACCCATGAATTGATACAAACAGAAATGGCAGTAGCACACGGAGAAATAAAAACGCACGCGACTTATGTACATGGCAAAGGAGGTTATGATAATGTGGTCAGAATCATTCCAAAAGGTGGGCAAATGATAAGTGATTCATCATCTGTTACGGTTTCACAAGCAGATAAAATTTTGGTTGTAATGCAAGTAGATAACTGGAAAACACCATTACCTGAATCGCAAAGTGAGGTATGGGCCTACTCCCCTAAAAATCCAAAGTTTACAGGTGATTATTCCACTAATAAGCAAGAAGCTATTTTAAAGAAATTTGATGCTTTGGCTTCAGACTATCAAACTTTGCTTAAGCCTCATGCCCAAGCACATGGTGATTTGTTCCATAGAGTAAAACTAAATCTTAACGGCTCCCAAACTGAAACAGTGTCCTCACAAACGCTATTACAGCAAGCGGCACAAAGCGGGCAATTGACTCCTGCATTGGCAGAGAAAATGTATGATGCCTGTAGATATTTAATTATATGTAGTACAGGAAAGAACCCTCCCAATTTACAAGGCATTTGGACAGGTACGTGGAAACCGGCATGGAGTGGAGATTATACCTTAGATTCTAACCTTCAATTGGAGGTTCAATCCATTATGAGTAGCAATATGCCCGAACTCATGGAAAACTATTTTACACTTATAGAATCTTGGCTGGTAGACAGTCGCTTGAATGCTGAAAAATTCTATGGCTGTAGAGGCATTGTATCTAATCCAAGAGCATCAAACACCAATCTTTTATTGCATTGGGGCAGATGGCCAGGCGAACAATCCATTGGCACAATGGGATGGATGTTACACTTTTTTTATGATTACTATCAATTTACTGGAGACTCTGAATTTCTGAAAGATAGAGTAGTACCTTTATTAAAGGAGAATGCCTTGTTTTATGAAGATTTTTTAAAGGATACCGAAGATGAGAATGGTAAGTATCAATTTTTCATCTCCTATTCACCTGAGCAAGACCATTATTTGTATGCCAATTCAACCTTCGATATATCAGTTACTAAAGCCGTTTTAACCTATTTGATAAAATCATGTAAGCTTTTAAATATTGAGAAGGAAAACATCATAAAATGGCAAACGATGATAGATAAATTGCCGGATTATATGATTAATGAAAAAGGTGAGCTTATGGAATGGGCTTCAGAGGGAACACAAGAAGTCTATAATCAGCGTCACCATTCCCATTTGTTACCGTTATACCAATTTTGTGAATTCGATATGGAATCCAATCCACAATTATGGGAAGCTTCTACAAAAGCTTTAGAAGGTAAAACAGAAAACTGGCTACATAATAGGGAAAATGCGGATAGCAACCATATAACCCATGGTATGATGAACCAGGCTCAGGCAGCAGCACGTCTTGGAAAATCAGAGGTAGTATATGAAGTCCTCTCTCGACTGGCGACGGAACAATACATTTACCCTAGTTTTATGATGTCATACTGGCCAAATAAAAAAGGCTATGGTTTTGATCCTATAGGAACCATCCCAGATGTTATAAATAATGCCTTGGCATTTGCGTGGGAGGATGTTATAGATATCATTCCTGCCTTACCAAAAGAATGGTCAAAAGGAGCTATCAATAATATATTATTAAGAGGACAAGTTCAAATCGATGAACTGGCTTGGAATATGGAAATAGGCGAATTAAAATTGAAAATAACTTCCAAAATAGATAAAACGTTAACCATAAGACTTCCCGAAAAATATGAGGTAGGTAATATAGAGTGTAGTGAGGGAGAAGTGAAACATATTCAAGGCGAATATAATAATAAGTGGAAAATAGAACTATTTAAAAATAAGACAAAGGAACTTGTTTTTAGTCTCAAATAACTAAGAAGAATAATATTTTGATACCAAAACAATAATGGAACTAGAAATAAAAACCATAAATTTTAAGATTGTATTAATAGCTGTGTTGTTAACATTTACAGGCGTAAAGGCACAACTTAAATTAGATTATGAAAACCCTGAAGTCATTGGTATAAATAAAGAACCTGCGGTAGCGACCTTTTCAAGTTATACTTCCAAAGATAAAGCATTCTCGTTTGAAGTCCCTTCAACTGAAAAATCTTTAAATGGGACATGGAAATTTAATTGGGTATCCTCTCCAGATAAAAGACCTATAGATTTTTATAGGCCAGATTTTGATGTGTCTCATTGGGAGAATATTGTTGTGCCTGGAAATTGGCAAATGCAGGGTTTTGGCCTACCTATTTATACCAACATTAAATACCCTTTTAAAAAAGAACAACCACACGTCATGTTGGAGCCTCCTAAAGAATATACAAGCTACAAGTTGAGGAATCCTGTTGGAAGTTATAAAAGACACTTTACATTAGATGATAAATGGATGGACAAAACTGTTTATATAAAATTTGACGGGGTAAAGTCGGCTTTCTATCTGTGGATTAATGGTGAAAAAGTAGGTTACAGTCAGGGCAGTATGACTCCAGCCCAGTTTAATATAAGTAAGTATATAAAAGAGGGCGAAAATACCATCGCCGTTGAGGTGTATAGATGGTCGGACGGAAGCTATTTAGAAGACCAAGATATGTGGCGCCTTAGCGGTATTTTTAGGGATGTAACCCTTATGGCAAAAAATAAGGTTTATATTAGAGATTTTCATATAAATACAGATCTTGACGAAGAGTATAAAGACTCAGATTTGTCCATTAAGGTTAAAGTTCAAAACTTAGGGACTAAAATGGTAAAAAAACATAAGGTTAGAGCTGTTGTTTATGATATTAATGGAGATGTTTTACAAAAAAGCAGCGAAGTACTTTTAGCAAATTTACCTAAAACTTTAGCAGGCACTGAGTCCGTTGTCGATTTAAGAATGAAAGTAATTTCCCCATTGTTATGGAGTGCAGAAACACCCAATTTATATACCTTGCTCTTGCAACTTATCGATGCTAAAGGGAACATATTGGAATACATTCCATGGAAATTTGGCTTTAAGGAAGTTGAGATTGATGGCAATTTATTTAAAATTAATGGTCAATTAGTAAAATTAAAAGGGGTCAACAGGCACGAACATCACCCAAGAACAGGACGGTATGTCGATGAAGAAACCATGCTGTTGGATATTAAATTAATGAAGCAGTGCAACATTAATTTTGTTCGTACAAGTCACTATCCTAATGCACCATTTTGGTATAAACTATGTGATGCCTATGGAATATATGTTATGGATGAATCCAATCAAGAATCTCATGGCTATAATATTGGAAATAAAGAATTGGGAGATAATCCTTTATGGGAAAAAGCACATGTGGATAGGGCGGTTTCTATGGTAGAGAGAGATAAAAACCACGCTTCGGTAATTATTTGGTCCTTAGGTAATGAGGGTGGAGCCGGCCAAAATATGATGGCTATGGCCAAAAGTATAAAAGCTATTATTCCTAAAGCAGTGGTGTATTGCGATAGTGATTTAAGCGTTTCTGATATGTTGGACAAAGGCTATTTATCACCTAATGCCATGAGAAGAGTGGCAGAACACGATACTTTACGTCCCATACTAATGCGCGAATATGCCCATGCTATGGGGAACTCACTAGGTAATTTTAAAGAATATTGGGATGTATTTAATGATTTTGATTATACCGTTGGCGGTGCCGTTTGGGATTGGGTAGATCAAGGTCTGGTAAAAAAGAAAGAT
This sequence comes from Aestuariivivens marinum, assembly GCF_022662175.1. Classification (GTDB taxonomy): domain Bacteria; phylum Bacteroidota; class Bacteroidia; order Flavobacteriales; family Flavobacteriaceae; genus Aestuariivivens; species Aestuariivivens marinum. Next base: position 135,673 of record NZ_JAKMCR010000004.1, read on the forward strand.
GGAAGCCCTTTAAAATATTTAGAAAACCAGCACCAGTTAGCACTTAATGACGACGAATTTTGGACCATTGGAGGCGATTTTAACGACTATCCTAACGATAGCGAATTTTGTATTAACGGCTTAGTGGCTCCGGACAGAACCCCAAATCCACATTATTACGAAGCACAAAAAGTGCATCAATCCATAAAGTTTGAAGCTGAAAATCTTAGAGAAAGGAAAATTAAAATAACCAATCTTTACAGTTTTATTAACCTTAAAACATTTAGTTTCAAATGGAAACTTCAATATAATGGAGATATCATTGAAAGTGGTGATATTAAAGATATTGTTGTAGCTCCCTATCAGTCAACTACAATAAATATTCCCTGGCAGCCATTATTGGAAGAGGGAGAATATATTCTAACACTATCGGCACACGTAAACGATAATGTTAATTGGGCACCAAAAGGATTCACAATAGCCAAGGAACAATTTATATTACAAGACTTTCATTATCCAAATGCCAGTAACAATGCTTCTGATAATTTGATTATTGAAACTTCAAACGAGTATTATATAATAAGAGGGAAGGATTTTTCTGTTACGATTAATAAAATTAATGGGGCATTAGAAAGTTATAAATCAGAAGGAAAAGAATATATGGTTAATCCTTTGGAGCCTTATTTCTGGAAACCACCAAACGATAACCAAGAAAGAAATGGTTATGTAAAAAGATTAGGAGTATGGAAGGAGGCTGGTAAAAATGTAGTGCTTAATAATATAGAAGTCACAAAATCGCAAAAAGAAAACGAAGTATCCTTAAATTTTGATTTAAAACTACCGGTGGGTGATGTTTCTTATAAATTAAAATACACAATAACTGGAAATGCCCAGATAAAAGTGGAGGCAGATTATATTCCAAATGCGACAGATATTCCATTAATTCCAAAATTCGGATTTAGAATGGCATTGCCCAAAACGTTTGAAAAGATAGAGTGGTATGGTCGAGGGCCTCATGAAAGTTATGCGGATAGAAAGACAGGAGCTTTATATAGTAAATATAAAATGCTTTTAGGTAACTTTATTACCCCATACATATCGCCTCAAGATAATGCTAACAGAACCGATGTACGTTGGTTTAAGTTAAGCGATGGTATAGGTAATGGAATTGAAATAAAGGGGTTACAGCCAATGTCTTTTAGGGCTTGGCCATACACAGAAGACGATTTGGAAAATGCCAAACACGATTATGAAATTGCACAAAGGAATTTTATCAATTTGAATATAGATTACAAGGTTCACGGTGTTGGTGGCGACGATTCTTGGGGCGCCAGAACCCATAGTGAATACACCATAGATGGTAATAATCCCATGTCTTTCGGATTTGTAATTCAGAAACTATAATTTAAATGAATACTAAAAGAATATTTTTTGTAGTACTAATTTTATTAGCAATGAGTACTTCTACATTCTCACAAGATGCCACTATAAGAGAAGAAAAATTTTCAATGAAAACCTATATGTTTTCAGACCCAAGTCCACTACCTCAAATAGGCAGATTATATCCCTATTTTAGGTTTGATGGTTATACTAATAATGCGGAAGATAAGGAGTGGAATATGGTAGTTTTGGAAAATGAATATATTAAAGTATTTGTGTGCCCAGATATTGGAGGCAAAATATGGGGTGCCATAGAAAAATCTACAGGGAAAGAATTTATGTACTATAACCATGTGGTCAAATTTAGGGACGTGGCCATGAGAGGCGCTTGGACTTCTGGTGGACTGGAGTATAATTTTGGAGATATAGGGCATATACCAACCTGTGCCACTCCGGTTGATTACATAATTAAGGAGAATGATGATGGTAGCGTTTCCTGTATTGTAGGAGCTTTGGATCTACCATCGCGAACCAATTGGAATGTAGAGATACGATTGCCAAAAAATAAGGCTTATTTTGAAACGAAGGCAACATGGTTTAATAATACTGATGTCCCAGTAACTTATTACCATTGGATGAATGCCGCTGCTAAATCTAAAGGAAATCTTGAGTTTTTATATCCGGGGAACAAACGTATTGGACATGGTGGTGAAATAGGTGAATGGCCAATTGATGAAGGGAGAGAAATCAGTTTTTATGAAAATAACAATTTCGGTATTTATAAATCCTATCATGTAATTAATTCCTATTCCGATTATTTTGGTGGCTATTATCACGATGATGATTTTGGTTTCGGACATTATAGTCTTTACGACGACAAGCCTGGAAAGAAAATATGGATTTGGGGCCTTTCAGACCAGGGAATGATATGGGAAGACCTTTTAACGGATTCCGATGGACAATATATCGAATACCAATCGGGAAAACTCTTTAATCAAGCAGCGGCTAGCAGTACCTATACTCCTTTTAAACACCGCGAATTTTCACCACACGATGCCGATATAATGAAGGAATATTGGTTTCCATTAAAAGAAACAAAGGGTATGGTAGCAGCTTCAAAATATGGGGTTTTTAATATCGAAAAATCTAAAGACCAAATCACCTTATTTTTAAGTGCGTTACAAAATTTAGACGATGAATTGGTAGTTATTTCACAAGGTAAAACTATTTTAAGCAAAAAAGTAAAACTTGATCCCCTGCAATTGTTTACCGAATCATTAACTATAGATGATGTAAGTGATTTAGAAATAAACTTAGGAAACAAAAAGTTATATTACAACTCTAATAGCCCTAATAATATGGTCAGTAGACCTATAGTTCCCAATGAAGATTTCAATTGGGAAACAGCTTATGGATTATATATTGAAGGTTTGGAATTGGAGAAACAACGTCGATATCCTGAAGCTTTGCAAGTTTATGAACAAAGCTATGAAAAAGACCCTGGCTTTGTTCCAACAATAAATCGGTTGTCGTTAAGTCACTATCGTATCATGCGATACGAAAAGGCCCTAGATTATATTACTAAAGCACTAGCCATAGATACTTACGATGGATTGGCAAACTACAATTATGGTTTAATACATACCATCTTAGGAAACACAAATGAAGCTAAGAGTGGATTTTCAATAGCCAGCCAAGATTTAGCATATAGGTCGGCGTCATACACAGAATTGGCAAAGCTGTTTTTAAATGAACATAATTTGTACAAAGCCAAAATATATCTTAATAAAGCGTTGCATTTTAATTCATTTAATGTGAGTGCCCTAGAAATGCAAGCCTTTATTCATAGGAAAGAAAAAGATAATGTTTCGGCACAATTAAAGTTAAAAGAGATTAGCCAATTAGATGCAACAAATATATTTGTTGCTGCTGAATTAATGTTTTTAAAACTAAAGAATGAATTGGAGTTTAAAGCACATATCACCAATGAACTACCATATGAAACCTATCTTGAATTAGCTTTAAAGTATCAGGCATTAGGAAGCAAAAATGAAGCTATTGCCATATTAAAGTTAGCACCAAAGCATCCAATGGTATTATTGTGGTTGGCCCATTTAGATGCTGAAAATACGACTGACTATTTACACGAAGCACTCAAATTACCAGTAGATTTGGTATTTCCACATCGTATTGAAAGCGTGACAATGTTAAATGAATTGATCAGTAAAACTCCCCAATGGAAATTAAAATATTACATCGCACTTATTTATTGGAATAAAGGCTTAATTGAAGAAGCCAAAAATATGTTTTCCAAGTGCGGAAGCGAACCAGACGCATCCCTATTTTATTTAACCAAAACCAAGCTGTTTGCTGATGATAAAGACGTTGCCGGAGCTGCATTACAAAATGCTTACAGCATTAGCCCTAATGATTGGAGGGTAAATATGGCGCTTATAGAAGACTATTTAGTAAAGCATAAGTTTGAAACAGCAGCTAAAAAAGCCAAAACCTATTTGAAATTATATCCCGAAAAATCGTTGTTTGGTATGCACTATGCCAAAGCTTTAATGGGACTGAAGAAGTACGATACCTGTATAGATTTTCTAAATAAGTTTAACGTATTGCCATACGAAGGTGCCACTATAGGTAGAACGATGTATCATGAAGCCTGTATTAAAGCAGCTTATGATGCTCTTCAAAAAAAGAATTTTAAACAGGCCATTCGTTATGCCGAACAAGCTAAACTATGGCCAAAAAATTTAGGGGTAGGCAAACATTACGATGTAGATGAACGGTTGGATGACTTTATTATAGCCTATAGTTTAGGGCAGTTGCATAAAGAAACTAAAGCAAAGGAAGTTTACAAAAACATTAGCAACCACCGTACACCTAAGTACCTAAATGAAAGTACCAAACTGTATTTGCAACTTATGGCATTAGGGAAACTAAGCAAGACCCAAGAAGCCGATAACCTTTTAAAAGAAGCGTTACAACATGATAAAAACAATCAATATCTAAAATGGGTAGAAGCAAAATATAAAAACACCAACCCAGAACAAATAAGACAGCACATTTTGGAGGCAGGCACCGAAGTACAGGTGTACGATACCAAGTTTGTAGATACCGAATTTGATTTACTAACCGATTTTTTAAGCATCATCGAAAAATAACATAAACATGAAATTAAAAGCCTTAGCATTGTTAATAAGCCTTTCAGCATTTTCACAACAAAAAAAAGAGCTGACCTTATGGTACACAGAACCCGCAACCGATTGGATGACAGAAGCCCTGCCCATTGGAAACGGTTATATCGGTGCCATGTTTTTTGGTGGAATAAACGAGGAACACATTCAATTTTCCGAAGGCACCTTATGGTCTGGTGGACCAGATTCCAACCCAAATTACAATTTTGGAATAAAGGAAGGGGCTTATAAATATTTGCCAGAGGTAAGAGCGTTGTTAAAAGAGGGGAAAACCCGAGAAGCAGACCAATTGGTTAAAGCTAAGTTTACGGGAGCTATAGAAACAGGACCACGTTATAATAGTGAATTTGGGGATTACGGAGCACAACAGACTATGGGTGATTTTTATATAAAATTAAATCACTCTGGCGAGCCTTCTAATTATAAAAGAAGCCTGGATTTAAAAACAGGACTAGCGGAAGTAAGCTATACAGTGAATAATGAAAACTATAAAAGGACCTATTTTGGTAATTACCCGAGTAAGGTTATGGTATATCATTTTGAAAGTTCTGTGGCAACCAATTATGAAATTCGTTTTAAAACACCCCATGCTACGATAAAAGAAGCTTTAGAGGATAGTGTTTATATCTTTCAAGGAAAGGTAGCGGATAACGGAATGGCTTTTGAAACTAGAATTTCTCTTAAAAAAACAGACGGGAACCTATCCTATAAAAATGGAGTAGTTTATGTGGAAGGTGCGAAGAATATAACACTTGAGCATACAGCAGCTACATCATTCGAGTTATCCTATCCAAAATATAAGAACCCAAGGTTTAAGAAAAAAAACATTGAAGCGTTAGATGCAGTTGCAAAATTGTCTTATGATGATTTAATTGAAGAACATCTTTTAGATTATAGTAACCTATTTAATAGAGTTTCTTTTAGTTTGGAAGGAGAATCTTTTAGCGATGTTCCTACTAATCAGCGTCTAAAAAATTATGTTAAAGGGAATCAAGATGCGGGGCTGGAAAGCCTCTATTTTCAGTATGGCAGATATTTAATGATTTCAGGAAGCAGACCTAATACCATGTCCATGCATTTACAGGGGAAATGGAACGATGCAACAAATCCAGCTTGGGCTGCGGATTACCATAGCAATATTAATTTGCAAATGATATACTGGCCTGCTGAGTTGACAAACCTTTCTGAATGCCATGAACCTTTTTTAGAATATATAGAAAGCCTAGTTGAACCTGGAAAATTAGCAGCAAAGGAATTTTTTAATGCCGATGGCTGGATGGTCAATACTATGTGTAATGCTTTTGGCTACACTTCACCAGGCTGGGGAATTCCCTGGGGCTTTTTTCCAGGAGGGGCAGGATGGTTTTCACAGCATTTGTGGGATCATTACGATTTTACAAATAATAAACAGTTTTTAGAGGATACAGCATATCCCATTATGAAAGAATCGGCTCGGTTTTGGATAAGTTATTTAACCGAGGATGAAAATGGAAAGTTAGTTTCTGTGCCATCATATTCTCCCGAACATGGAGGGATTTCAAGTGGAGCTTCCATGGACCATCAAATTGCTTGGGATGTACTAAACAATTGTGTGAAAGCAGCTAAGGTATTAGGAATAGAAGATGATTTTACGCGAACAGCTTTAAGGGTAAGGGATAATATATTGCCACCACAAATTGGAAGCTGGGGACAGTTACAAGAGTGGAAAGAAGATGTAGATGACCCTAATAATAAGCACAGACATGTATCCCACCTTTATGCCTTACATCCGGGAAATCAAATATCAACTATAGAAACTCCAGAACTAGCTGAAGCGGTAAGAGTATCTTTAAATGCTCGTGGAGATGGTGGTAGTGGCTGGTCTAGAGCCTGGAAGATTAACTTTTGGGCACGACTTAATGATGGAAACAGAGCCCATAAAATGTTGAACCAGCTATTAACGGCAGTAGAAACAAAAACCATATCTATGGATAATTCAGGTGGAACGTATGCTAATTTATTATGTGCCCATCCGCCGATTCAATTAGATGGAAATATGGGAGGTGTATCAGGTATCGTTGAAATGTTATTACAATCCCAGTCTGGAATTATCGAACTATTACCGGCTTTACCAGATGTTTGGGAAAGTGGCGAAATAAAAGGATTAAAGGCACGAGGTGGATTTGAAGTGGATATAAAATGGAACAACGGAAAAGTTGTTGCAGGGCTTATTAAAGGAAAACCATTTCAAAAAGGAAGAGTTAAAGTTAACAATAAAGTAAAACCCTTTAAACTTAATTCTAAAGGAACCTATAGTTTTTAAGTAAATTGTTTGTAGAAAGGATGAATGTGTATTTAGAATTTGATTGATAAGAAATATTTTTTACGTGTATAAGAAATATAATAAGAGTAAAGACTTTTAATCTTAAATAATAAACTTTATTACATGTAAAATGTAAACTCACACAATGACTTAAATAAAATTATATATTACAAACATGAATTAAAAAAAGCAACCAAATAAAGGTTGCTTTTTTTAATTCATGTTAAAGTAGATATTCTATTTAATTCTTGATAATTTTTTTTGATGTAGTTCCTTCATCAGAAATTATGTTCATCAAATAAATTCCTGTTGGTAGTTTTTCAATATCTATGGTATTGGTCATTCTAGTTAATGTTTGGCTAAATTGCATTTTTCCCAGCAGGTTATATATATTAAGTTTGGCATTATTTATATTTCTTACTTCTATAAACAATCTACCTTGGGTTGGATTAGGATAAAATTTCAATTCATCTGCTATATTTTTATTTTCAATACCTAATGTCCCATTTATTGGATTGAAGTCTTTCCATACATTAGCAGCTTGATAGGCGCTTAAACTATCAGAATGGACATTTAGACTACAGGAACTAATCACTCTGTTGGCAAATACATTAGCATTTATAACTAATGGTGTTGCAATAGCACAATTAACAGTCGTTAACGTAGAAACTGAACTAGCCACCCCAAAAGCAAATTCTCCAATAGAAGCAACTGAACCTCCAATAGAAATTGAAGTCATTGAAGTACAACCATAAAATGCATGATCGCCAATTGAAGTTACAGAATCTGGAATGGTAATGGACAACAAACCATCGCAATATTTAAAAGAAGAAATACCAATAGTTTCCACCAAATTGGGAATAATTACAGAGGTCAAAGAAGCACAGCTTTCAAAAGCAGCATCCCCAATAGAAGTAACTGCATCCCCAATGTCTACAGAAGTCATAAATAAACAACCATAAAATGCATTATTACCAATAGAAGTAACTGAATTGGGAATCACTACGGACTCTAGACTTAACTGGTTGTAAAATGCATCATGATCGATTAAAGTTACAGTATAATCTGTAGAACTGTAGTTTACCGTTTCAGGTATTACAAGATCCCCAGAAGCAGTAGACGGGGTAATCTTTACTTCAGTTCCAGAGATTACTTCATAGTTAATACCATCTATGGTAAAAGTTTGGGAATGAACAACACCAATGCTTATGAAATAAAGAATAATGAGTAATTTTTTTACCATTTTAAATTTTTTTAGAATTAAAATTAAAAGTAATAAAAATTAACCAGAACTGAAAGACTATATATATATATATAATTAGCCATCTTTTTACTCAATTAAAGCATTAAGTTGCTCTATGCTTTTACAGTATAAACCTATTTTAAATTTAAATTAATTAGAGACAGAATTTCAACTTATAAATAATATTTTTAATCTATTCTTCGTTGTTTGAACTAATAAACGGTATCAAAAACATATAGGCAAAGCATAATACCAAAATGAGTAAACTCCCCAAGACACCAACATGGGTATTTACAAAGCCCATAATTGGAGGTAATAAAGCACCACCAACGATAGCCATTACAAGTAATCCAGAAATCTCGTTGGCTCTCGAGGGCATTTTGTTTATGGCTATTGAAAAAATGATAGGAAAAAGATTTCCTGCTCCCAAGCCGACAATAAAAATGGCTGCTTTTGCCATAGTAGGGCTTGAGGATACTATAATTAATATCATGCCAACTAGGGCAAGAGTTGTAGTTATGGTCAAAAACACTTTGGGTTTTAAAAACTGAAGCAAAATAGCACCGGAAAACCTACTAATCATTAAAGCCGTAAAGTAAATACTAATACCGTATGATGCTTCTTCAAGTGATAGTCCTTGAAGTTTCATTAAAAACCCTTGTATATTTGAATTCATCCCTACATCTGCCCCTACAATTAAAAATATGGCGATTACCATAGGCAATACAAATTTATTGGTTAGCAATTTCATACAAGAACGGAATGATGCAGGTTTTTCAGATTTTATATTTTCTTCAATGTTTGTAACATAAAGCCATAATATAGACAGCAGGGTTACCCCTGCATAAACGATAAATACCCATCTCCAGTCACTATAGGTTAAGGCTGCATAGGTGGCAATAATAGGTCCTAATAAGGATGTTATGGCTTTTATAAATTGAGAAAGACTTAAAAAACTTGAAAGTTTTTCTTTAAAGATGACTTCCTGTAATAGTGGATTTGCAGCAACTTGAATAATGGTATTCCCAATTCCAATACCAATAAAAGCAATTAATACCGATACAAAGGAATAGTTAATAAAGGGAATGATTAAACCTATGAACGTGATGAGCAAACCTGTGTTCATCATACGTTTTTTTCCTATTTTATCTTGAATGACGCCAACGGGTATTGAAAATACAAAAAACCATATAAAAACCATAAATGGAAGGAATTGTGCCAATGTATCTGAAAGGTTAAAATCTTTTTGTACATATCCTGTTGAAACTCCAACTATATCTACAAAACCCATTACAATAAAGGTTAGTAACACTGGGGCTGTTTTTTTAAAATCGATTTTTTGTGTTGCCATGTTGAATAGGTATTAAATACTTGGTAAATCTTCTTTTATATGATTCCAAAAGATTGGGTTAAACAGTTTGGCGCTGCCAATAATAGCAGCGTGTTCCATTAAGATTGAAACTTCAATGCTTATAGGTAAACCTGTTTGCTTTTCAATTGATTCTTTTAACTTAGGAATAAAGAGATGTCCAGCATTAGATATGTTACCTCCCATTACAATGATTTCTGGACGATAGGCTTCTAAAAATGGCATCATAAAATTAGCCATATTAGTCCCAAATTCCTCAAAGACTTGTTTTGCCTCAGGGGTATTGGCTTCCGCAATATCTTTAACTCCCTTTACTTTCTTTAAGGACAATGCTTCATAGCGCGCGATACACCAGCGTGTAGAAAAATAATCATCACCAATGCCGTCTTTAAACTTTTTATCCCAAAGGCAACCATCTTTAGGAACGTCAGGGTGATTTACCAAAGGCATGCCAGCTTCAATAAAAGCAGATCCAAAACCCGTGCCCAAGGTTACTGCGATTACCCTTTTACAATGTTTAGCCTTACCCATGGCTGCAACACCTACACCAAAGGCAGTCGCATCGTTCAAAAACCTAAAGTCGTTGTTTGTTGTTAAAAGTTTATTAGATAATTCTTGAGGAATAGACACTTGATATAAATCCTCAAACTTGTTGTTCTCTCCAGTAAATAATGCGATGCCTTCTATGTAGTTAAATGGTCCGGGAATAGCAAAGCCTATCTTTGTACTCGATCTTAATGAAACACTTTTTATTGTTTTATTAATCCCTTCACTCCATTTTTCTATAATAACATCTTTTTTAGCCTTGTTATCTACTTGTACAGAGAATAACGTTTCAGGTATAATAACAAGGTTTTGAATATCTACAGCAGCACTTGTAATATGGCTGCCTCCAATATCTATACCAATTGCAACTTGATTGTTCATCATGTTTTCTATTTAAGGTTCTCTTCTTATTTCTATATTGTAGGTGAAATAATCTGTGCGGTAGTAGACCACATTATACTCTATAGGTCTGTCACCAGGGTCGCAAACTAATCGTTCTCTTTTTAAAAGGGGCATTACTTTATCGATATCCAATAAGGAGCTTATATTAGGAGTTGCAGTAACAGCACTTAAGGTTTCTTTAGAGTTAGAAACAATAATATCATGTTCGTTTTCTAAAAGTTCATACAAGGGTAAATTAAAATTTTCATTACCATGAATACCTACGCGTGGATGGAAATAAGATTCTGAATACAGGTACTTGGCTTCTTTAGAGCCTCTTATTTTTTCTAATTTAAAGAGCTTTTTTTTAGGATTAATTGATAGAGCAATAGCGACCTCTTCTGGTGCCTTAACTAATGATATGCGTGACATATAGTTTACAACCTCAATGCCTTGGTTTTGCATTTCTTTAGTAAAACTAATCCAGTTATCTAATCGGGTATTTATTTTTTTGTGTACCACTTTGGTGCCTACACCTTTTTTGCGCTCAATAAGACCTTCGTTTACCAGAGTATTTACGGCTTGCCTTACCGTATTCCGAGAAACTCCCAATTTTTTTGACAATGTCATTTCTTTGGGTAATAATTTTTTGCCACTTTTATATTCCTTATCATTAATAAGTGTTCTAAGATAGCCTTCTATCTGGACATGCAATGGGATTGGGCTATTTTGGTCTAGTCTAAAGTCCATGTTTTTAAATGCTATTATTCTTGGTTATTGGCCCAGGTTTCCAGTAAAAGAATGGCTTTATACAAAACGCCTGCAGAACCTCTAAAGGTTCCAGAACCCTCAGGCTCATTTTTTACCGTATACCATTCAAAAAAGCCATTGTTTTTCACCACTCTGTCTGTCATGGGCAATAGTTGCTCATAAGCTTCTACAATGAAACCATTTTTAACTAGTTCTTGAATCATACGACCACCAAACCAAGTCCAGTCGCCACCATTTTGGTAGCCATAGGGATACATGCCTTTGTTTTCAAAAGCCCATTCTGGGTAGGGGGGGAACATGGTAAGTCCAATAGAACCGGCACCAGAAGCCTTAACATTTGAAATCATTTTGTCCAAAGAGCCTCTTATTTGTTCTTTGTTTAGCAATCCAGCTTCTATAGCAATAGCAGTTCCGCCATGATAATAGATTTTATTTTCATCAAAATCTTTGGGATAAGGTGATTTCTCCAAATAGACATGAGGAATGAATTTTTGTTTTTTTTCATCCCATAATACCTTCATTGTATTTTTTGCAATTCCGTTGCGAATGCTTTTCCATTTGTCTTTGGTTTGAGGTATAAGTTCCATAAGGTTGTCTAAAGCAATAAGCATCATGGCGTTGTCGTAAATATCTACGCAATAGTGGGTGTCATCGGTGATGAAAACACCCCAAGGATGTGAATGCTGCACATCCCCCCAATCGGCCGTGGTAGCACCATAGATCAATCCAAATTTTTCAGACCATCTATGATCCATTAAAAACTGCATGGCTATTTCCATACGTTGGGCTACTGTAAAATCGCCTACTTGTTCGTTTAAAAAATCTGCATTCCCTGTTTTTTTTATGTATTTATATACCGCTTGCACTAAGGAGCTTTCATGGTCAGTTTCTACGGTGTTTTTATGTCCGCAGTAGTTAGGTTCTAAATCGCTACAAATAAATTTGTAGCCCCCTTCGGTATCAATGGCTTTTTCTTTGGGTATAAAACCATCTATAATGTTGCCGTCTTCTCCTTGTAGTTTAAAAAAGACCAACAGATTTTCTTCTAGGATCTTGGCGTCAAATACCTCAGCAGATAGCTCTATAAATGTATTGTAGTCGCGTATCCAAACTTCGCCGTATCCATCGCCAGCATTAAAACCGGTTTTTACGACATCTAATGCTTTAGACTTAACTTTTTTAAAGTTTTCATTGTCTTGAATTTTTTTTACGAGCTCTAAAGTTTCTTTTTTTTCCGTACAAGAAAAACTTATTATAGAAAGCACAATAGCTATTATTTTTTTCATTTATTTAAGTTTTAAGAATAATGTATGGGTGAGTCATTTAATTATGTTGATTGTTATCAATTATAATATGTTGAATGATGGTTATGGACTTTCATAGTCAAAATAAATTAGTTTTCGTTAGACATGGATGGTGGTGGTTTTTTTTGACCCCATGATGTATTGGGTTCTGCTCCCATGGTAAAATATAATACACCCCCTTTCATAAGGTCTTTGTGGAACATCCAATTGGTTTCTATGGAATGGTCGTTAAACATGACAGATTGTATGTAAGGGCTATCGTTGCTTTGTTGAGGTGCTTCAATGGTAAGTGTTTCACCTGGATAGTATCTCTGGTCGAGTTGTATGGTGATTTTATCAAACAAAGGGCTTCCAAATTGTAATGTTGGGTTTGCCGAGGCATGGCCTTGTACATCGAAGATTCCCATGGAAGCCAGCACATACCATGCGCCCAATTGGCCTTGGTCTTCATCTTGTCCTACACCATATCCATGCAAGGGTTCGGTTCCATAAAATTCGTTGCAAATGGTGCGTGTCCACTTTTGGGTAAGCCAAGGTTTTCCAGAATAGTTGAATAGCCATGCATTATGCAAACAAGGTTGGTTGCCATGGTTATAGAGCTTTTCCACGCCCGAGAAGCTATGTATCTCTTCAGAACCGCCTCCAAACATACTTTTTTGGGCATTATTGAACATGGTTTCCAGACGTTCATTAAATAAGGGTTTTCCAATTAATTCTATAAGTCCATTTACATCGTGTGGCACATACCAGGTAAATTGATAGGCATTACCTTCTTGAAAACCGTCCCAGCCTCTCATGGGGTCGAAGTCTTCTATAAAATTGCCATTTTCTAATTTCGGACGGATATATTTGTTTTCATTATCAAACAGGTTTTTGTAAAAGGAAGCTTGTTTTGTGAGTTGTTCATAGTTTTTAACATCCTTCATGCTTTTAGCCATTTGTGCCACAGCATAGGAACTGAAGCTGTACTCTAAGGTATGTGAAGCTCCAAAGTTAAAGGTCCATCCATTAGAAATAATGGTGTCTTTGTAGGGGACATAACCATCTTTTACAAAGTAGGACATATCGTATTTACCGTTACCTAAATTACGGCCATGGTATTCCAGTTCGTTTTTTAATGCCGCTTGATATCCAGTTTTTATATCAAAATCACGTATACCCACATGGTATGCCGATGCTAAAAGCAGACCTTGAAAATTGGTTTGTACGCCATTGGTAAATACGCCATTGGCAGCGCCATCGTGCAACCAGCCTCTATCTTTGAAAAAATCTATATTCGATTGTACATAATCGCTAAAGTATTTTGGATAGGCTAAAGCCCAAAGTTGGCTCAAATTCCAAAATCCACCCCACATACCATCGGTATTAAAATGGTAATATTTAGGACTACCGTCGGGATGTAATTCTGTCTTTCCTATTTTGCCGTCTATCATGGGATAATCACCATTGACATCATTGGATATTCCACGGCCCAACAACGCATGGTAAAGCCCAGTATAGAATTTTATTTTATCTTCTTTTTTAGTGCTTTCAACAACAATATGGTTTAGTTTTTCATTCCATGCTTCTTTAGATTCCTGTTTAACAATATCAAAAGATTTTCCTTTGGTTTCTGTATTTAAATTTAATCGTGCATTAGTTATCGATGTATGGCTCAAACCAGTTTGTATTTCCAATAGCTCTTGGTTTTCCATATCAAAAGTTAGATAAAGACCATTATTGATTCCCTTGGTCATCTTATCTCCAGGATTTTGTATGCTGTCTATAAAACTACCTGTTTGTAGTGGAGTTTTGTTCAATTTGGCAACAAAATACATTTTTACGCGTTTACCGGGGTCGCAAAATTTAGCATATTCTGGATAGGTTTCAATATAGCCTTCAATTTCGTTATCGTTTACCAACTTAGCATAAGCTTCAGTAACATTACTACTTTCACCTTGCTTGTGTCCAATATCGATAATTAAATGCCCCTGTTGGGTTTTAGGAAATGAATATCTATGGTAACCCACCCTTTGGGTTGCAGTAAGCTCTGCTTGTATGTTATAATCGGTTAAGTATGTACTATAATAACCGGTTGTGGATTGTTCGGTAGATTTATTGAACCTTGATCGATAGCCCTCATCAGGGTTTTCTAAGGAACCTGGAATAGTTTTTAGCTTTCCAGTGATAGGCATAAATACCAATCCACCTATTTGGAATTCGTGAAAATGGCCAAATCCTTCAATAGATGTATGTCTGTCATCATAACCTACTGGTCCCCAACCTCCTTGACTATTATATGCATTGGTGTGGGGTGCTAATTTTACCATTCCAAATGGACGAGCTGCTGGGGTGTAAAAAAACCAGCGGCCGTGGACCGATCCTATTTGAGGATCTACATATTGAGTTAAGTCCTTTAAAAGTGGTTTTTGGGTGTTTTTGTATTTACAACTTACAGAAGTTGTAAGAATGAGTATAATTCCTAAAAATAAAATGCCTGTTTGTTTTAGCATAATGTGGTTTTTAATGTTATTATTAACAAGCTCTATCTTTAACAAAGGATACAATAATTTTTGCTTTTTCACTTCCCTTGTTAATTATGGTATATGTCTTTACAGCTGCTGGAATGGCAAAAGTTTCGGCATAATGAAACGATTTATGGGTTTTATTTACTTGTAATTCCACTTCTGTTCCTTCTACTAGCATAAGTACATGACATTGTCCTAGGGTTTTTATGGATACCTGGGTTTTAAACTCATAACGATAAATATCGTAAAAGTGATCGGGGTGTGTTGGTAGGTGTATTTTTTTCCAATCTTTGGCCGAAACCTCCATTTTTGGTTTCGATATTAACGTGTCTTGTACCACGTTACCTTTGCGGTTAAAATTCAAGTTTTCATATGCCCTGTCTATATTTAAAGGTCTAGGATTTCCATCTAAATCTAGGCGTTGCCAATCGTACATCTTAAAGGTAAAGATGTAAGGAGTAGCGCTAATCTCCAACACCAAATTGTCAATACCAGAGCAATGTATGGTTCCGTGGGGAATTAAAAAGAGGTCATGTTTTTTTGCCGGAAGTTTTTGCACATATTTTTCAACATCCAAGATTTCTTTGGTTTTAATACTGTATTCTAAAGCAGTTTTAAATTTAGTTGGATCGATGTCTTCCTGAAACCCTAAATATACATGAGCGTTTGCCTTGGTATCTAAAATATAATAGGTTTCATCCTGGGTAAAGTTTTCTCCAAATTCCTTTTTGATGTAATCTGGTTTTGGGTGGCATTGCAAGGATAGGTTTCCACCATCGAAAGTGTCGAGAAAGTCAAAACGTATAGGGAATTCGTATTTGAACCTATTGGCTGCTTTTCCAAGAATGTTTTCATATTCTTGAAACATAAGCATATCAAAAGAAACTTCTAATAAAATGCCATCACTTTCAAAAACCAAACCATTTTCCGGCACAATCATTTCAAAAGACCAGGCATAGTTGGGTACGTCTTGATTTAAATCTTTAAAGTGTTTCTTCATCCATTGTCCACCCCAAACGCCAGGTTCAAACCATGGTCTTACCCTAAAACAAGTATGCGACATGTCTCTTAAAGCTTTTCTGAGTACAGAACCGTCCATCCAGGTAGGTTTATTTGGTCTTTGTTGATCTACAATAATGTCGATATTAGGTAACAGCCTTTTCTTTTCACTGTTAAGCACTACCCAATCTATAAAGTAGAAATGCTTATACATCTGTTTATGGTTTTTAGGGAAAGTAAAACCTAGATTTGTAATAGCATTGGCCCGCATACGAAATTGAAGCTCGTTTTTTGGTAAATCGAAATACACTAAATAACCTGCAATTTTAGATTGACTGGCACCGGTTCCATAAATAATATTAAGGTCTGCATTTGGATCTAACGCAACATTTGAAAGTTTACTTTCATCAAAATATGCCTGAAGTTCCAAATGGGTTTTATGGCCAAAAATAGGGTCGTCACTACCAAGAAAAGGTGCTGTTATATTGGCAATGTCATTTTCTTTTTTTAAACATGTTGCTATATTGTAAAAAGAGGTTTTTAATCCTCTATCTTTTAATATTTCACTTAGGCGATGTTTAACTTCATGCCAATCAACTCCAATGTAGCCATCTAATAAAACCACTTTTTCGTTGACTAATTTATCGGCTAGATTTTCATAGCCTATTTCAATTTTTCCTCTGTTTATGAGATGTGAAGGATATAAATCGTAGTCAGAATCTATTGGATTATTTTTTTTATCAGGCAATAAATATTGTGACGTTTTTCTTTTCATTATAGAGTGTTAAACTTTGCTAATATAAAAATAATATGTCTATATGTATAGACATATTAAGAAGTTTTAATATTCAAATAAAAATTAGGGTTATTTCAATTAACACTAATTTTATGTAATGGAGTTTAAAAATAAAATTTATGGATTTATTTTGACTTTAATTAAAACCGGTAAATGATCTGAAATAAAACCATTATCGTCTAATCTATCATCAATATGCCTGTAGGTTATAACTTTGATTTTTGAGACAAAAATATAGTCTATTCTTCGATTATTAATTTTATTTGTATTAAACCCATTGTAAGTGCCTTTAGGGCCATAAAAAGGCTTTATAGAAATATCAAAGGCATCTTGTAAACTAGATTTTAAAGTTTGAATTGGATTGCTTTCAGGAATATCATTTAAATCACCCATTAACACTAAAGGGGCATTGCTACCATTTAATGCTTTAATTTTATTTAATATTAAATTAACTGATTTATCTCTGGCTGTTGGTCCCATATGGTCCAAATGAGTGTTAAAAACCCAGAATTTGGTTTTAGAATCTTTAGTCTCTAAAAGTGCATAGGTACATATTCTTATATATCCTGCATCCCACCCCTTTTTAATTTCATTATTTTCAGAAAGCCAAAAGGTATTCTCTTTCAAAATTTTAAGTTTACTTGTGTTATAAAAAATAGCATTGAATTCTCCACCATCCTTTCCATTTTCTCTCCCAACGCCAACATAATCATAGTCATTAAGATTTGTTTTAATGTATTCTAACTGATGAATCATGCCTTCTTGAATACCAAAAACCTCTGGTTGATAGTAATTAAATAATTTAACCATGGTTTCTTTTCTGGAATCCCAATTGTCTTTTGGGTCATTTTTTATAGAATACCTAATGTTATAGGTCATAAAATTTAAGTCCTGACCATATGAAAAACCGTATAGTAACAGTATTAAGGTTACAAAAAAAAATGTGACTTTGTTTAACTGCATTTTAAAAAATTTACATTAAAATAAGAATTTATTCTTTAACAAGTATTATTTCTTCAATCATTAAATTACCACCTTTGGAGGCATTGGTTTTTAAAATGATCTTTCCATCGTTGCTATCTTCGCGCATCACATGGAATTTTACCCATTTTCCTGTTTTGCCTTCATGTTTGTCTAATTTTAGTTTTCGTCCCTCAAACTCAAGAAAGCCTTCTCGCCCTTGATTGTTCCAATCATTAAACTTTACATAAAAGGAACCTAAAATACCATCAGGACAATTAACTTCTATAGTCATATTTTTTCCATGCCATGCAGTTACTTGGTTATCTTTCCACACTCCTTCTGCTTTTACTTTGTATTTGGTGCCATTTGCTATCTCTATGTCATCTAAATCATTGCTCCATGGTTTATTGGTATTTAATTCTTCTAGTCTTCCTGCTGCATTTACTTGAAGAATTGTATTTTCAAAATCGCTATTAGTATTTACGTTTTCAACTTTAGGTATAAACGGGAATAAATGCTTTAAAAAGTTACGGTCCACTTCATATGTAGGGACAAAATCATTAGAATTTACATATTCTGTCAAACTATATTTCAATTGTTTAGCAACAATGTTTTCATTATTGGTGATATCAAATCCGCAAACCAATAGCTTTCCTTTTCCTACTTTAAATTCAAAAATGGCGCCTTCTTTATTATTTCGGTGAAAATCGTCCACCACTTGCGCTATTGGTTTGTATGCCTTAGGTAAATCATTTAAAATAAAACCTTTGGTGGTGTTTTTAAAAGTTTCCCATTGCCAGTCACTATGAAAATTTGTTGGGAAATTTTTAAATGCAGGATGTTTATCCTTAAGTAACATACCAATGCTTGTTTTTCCTTGACCTGGGAAGAATGTTAAGGACCAATATAAAGGGTAATAATCTACCGAAACACTATTTTCTTCAGTCCCTAAATTATTGGCTGCCAGGAGTACATTGGCTCCATTTTCCAATGCTGTAATTGTATCATCGTTTAAATTTTCTTCAATTATAATATTATTATTTTTTTCTGTAGGTAACTCTTCTGGATATACCCAAATGTTCCATTCATTTTTAAAGTGAGTACCTTTTAGTTCAAGACATACAGTAAGTTGCTCTGCTTTTTCGATGTTGCTTAGGGGAAAAGAGATGTTTTCTATATCTACCAACGAACCTATAGCAACATCGTTAAAGTTCCAGGTTTCTGTCATTAAAATGGTTCCTTTAGATGATTGTATGGACATTTCAATTTTACCGTCTTTAATACTTGTGTTACCATAATGTGATAATTGAGCTTTTGCTTTAAAAGTTTCGTTATTAGTCCACACAAATTTTTCCATTCTTAATAACGGCACGGTTTCATCAAAATGTTGCCTAAACTTTTCTGGGGTAGTAATACCTTTACTCTCCCAATGGGCATCCAGCCAGCCTATTAGCGCCTCTCCTTGCCCTTGATAATCTTGTATGCTCAGTAGTTGAATACCAGCACAACTTTTGGTTCTTAGAAACGATTCAATTTCGTATTTGTACATGATTTGGTTTAAAGTGCCCGATGACATTTTAAAATCTTCATCTTGATCATCGATACCATTTTTTTCGGCCACAGCCTTAAATTCTTCAAAATTCCTGGCCTTTAAAACACCTGTGTATTTATCAATTTCTTTCCATGATGGATATACGGGCCACTGACCAATTTCGTGAGCAATAATAGGAATGTTCATTTGGCCATATACGTCCTCAAAATCCCAATCGGTACTTGGTCCGTTCAACCCTCTGGTGCGCCCAACATTAGGAATATAATGGGTGGCCATATAATCATCTACTTCCATCACTTTTCTAGCGGTAGAGGTAGCATATAAATGTCTTGGGTCTTTCTTTTTTAGGTCAGTAATCCATTCTTGCATCACATCAAAATCTGCATTGCCTAACTCATTACCAATACAAAACATAGTAAAAGACGGATGGTTTCCATAGTAATCAACCACGCGATTCATTTCAGCTATTACAAACTTATCTCTTTCAGGATCTTTTCCTAATCCTTTTGGGTGTCCTTTAGTATCCATTTCAGGTCTTCCTTTGGCTACCATGTCTTCACTCATCCACCAATCAATCCAAATAGAAGCCTCAGCTTGCATATAAATACCAATTCTGTTAGCTGCTTTAAACGCTGCTTCCGGAGGGCACCAAGAATGATAACGAACATGGTTTAGGCCATAATCCTTATACGTTTTAAAAATACGTATCCAATCTTCCATTTTTGTAGATGGATATCCAGTTAACGGAAAGTGAACACAATCTAAATTTCCCCTTAAAAATAAAGGCTGACCATTAACTGTTACGTTAGTGCCATCATGCGAAAATTGAACATAGCCAAATTCAGTTTGATAATTATCTTCACTCTTTCTGGTCTTTAATTTGGCATTAAGTACATAGACACAAGGATCAAATTCAGACCATTTATTCAATTTTCCTTGAAGATCTAACACTATTTCTTTTGTGTTTTTACCTGATTCTAACTGTTCAGTGATTTCAATTTCATGTACTTTTTTATTGGATGCCAATTCAAGAATTTCTATTGAAATATGAGCTTTTTCTTTTAAAGTTGCATTAATTTTCATTTCAATTTTCAACTGATCTTTTTCAATATTTGAAAAAGGGCGAATGCTATTAAAATGGGTTGGGTCTTTGGCTTGTAATTCAATTCTGCCTACAATACCATTCCAAATGCTTTGTGTATATTCGCCGTATCCATGCCCTTTATCTCCAATGTTATGGATCATCTCATTGTTAACTCTTATGGATAGGGTATGCTTCCCAGGTGTTAATGTTCCTATTTGGTGAATATGAGGTGTTCCTAAGGCATCTTGTGTACTTAGTTCTTTACCGTCTATAAAAACACGAGATTCCCATAAAACACGTTCCAGAAATACTTCAATATTTTTATGTTTCCACTTTTTTGGGATTTCAATTTCTCTTTCATAAACAGCAACACCAATATATTTGTGGGTAGGGGTGAGAACACCAAAGTCTGACCCTGTGGTTTTTTTACCATAACCAGCCTCTGTTAATGTTCCGGGGAGAGTAATACTTCTTTTTGAGTCCTTACTGTTTTTGCCTAATTGAACGTTCCATGTTCCTTGTAGGTCAATAATGTTTTGTGCATTTATAGTTAGTGTATACAGTATTAAACCCACTATAACTACTATTTTTTTATGTTTCATCAACTCTAAATTGTAATAAGGTTATCGGTTAACATTTTTTTATGTAGGATGGCACCTTGATGGGTTTTATCCATACTTAAAATATGATTAAATTCTTTCGCTGCTTTATCTGGGTCGGTTTTTATCATAGTTCCTAAGCCAATAAGGTAGCGGCAATGGATTTCGTTTCGCTTGTTTAAATCATCTTCCCATATCAAAAGATCTGGCAGTGATACTGCAAAATAGTCTATTTTGACCTTATCTTTTATATGAGATTCACCATAGTTCTTTAAATTAGAAAATCGAGTTTGAGCTTCGGTAATTCTATCTAATTTTAAAAGAGCAAGTCCTTGATAAAATATTTTATCAGGTTGTTGGTCATTATAAAAAATGGCAGCACTAGGTTCTGTTAATCCTTCTGATGCTTTTTCCCAATACTGCACAGCTTTGTCTTTTTGTTTTAATCCTTCGTACGCACAACCATACCAATAGTTTATGTCATTTTCTTGGGTGCCGTATAACTTTCCTTCACCTAAATTATCAGGATACACTTCTGTTTTATTTAAGAAAGCAATGGCTTCTTCATAGTTGTGCTTAAAAATGGCTTCTTTTGCTAAAGCTATTAAGGCATACAAATATTGTCCGGTAACTTTACCTTCACCACCTTCCCACGGATGAAATTGCCTGTTCTCTAACATTTGTAAAACAAGCGAATAATTTCCCAATAGATTATTCAATGTACATTTTTCCAAATATAAATCATCTCTAAAGTTAACTAGACTTGGATGCTTTTCTAATATTTCTAGACGTTGTTTCAACGAATAATTTAAACGCTTATACAATTGGTCTAACTCCATTAATATTCTGGCATCGCTAGGGTCTAATTCAAATGCTTTTTCTAATTCGGCTAATGCCTCCTTCTTTTTATCTAATTTGTTAAAATATGCCAAAGCCAGATTTCGATGCACGGTAGGAAAGCTATTATCAATAGCTTTTGACTTTTCCCAGCAAGTAATAGCTTCCTCATATTGTTTTTTATCATACCATAAGTTGCCTAAATGGTATAATGCTTTGGCATCGTTTGGATTAATTGAGATTGCCGATTTTAATGCAGCAATAGCCTCTAATCTATAAGCAAAATGATGTTTGGGGTTTTTGTTTTTATATAATTGCAAAGTGACTTGTGTATTCCCTGTTTTGGCTTCAAACCATGATAAAAAATAGGATGCCATAGGGTTGCTGTCATCATGAATAAGTCCATGACTAAGTAATAAAATAGCTTCTTCAAAAAGTCCGGCTGCAGCATAGTCTAACGCATACTCAATGTAATTTTCTATATTATTACGTATGAGTTCTTCTAATTGATTTAAATAGATAGATTTATTGCTAATGAGGTGTTTTTCAAAAATGGCTACAAAGTTAAATCTATCAATTTTGAGGCTGTCATCAATTAACTTTAAAGCCTTTTCTGTCTGTCCGGTTTTACGTAATAGTGTAATTTTTAACGCTCTGGCTTTATGATTATGCCAATTTTTTAACAACGATTTTTCAATAAGTTCTAAAGCATTGGTTAGATTGCCTTGTAGGGTTGCTATTTCTGCAAGATGAAAATAAGCAGCATCTTGCCATGCGGCATTCCACGCCGATTTATAGAAGGCTTTATAGGCTTCATTATAACGTTCTTGATATTTTAGAGATTGACCTAAATTGTAGTAAGGTTCACCATCATAAGGGTTAGGATTTCTTTCGGTTTGTGTTTCTATAGCTTTTCTAAAATACCCTTCGGCTAGTTCAAACTGTCCTTGCCTTAGCAGCAATAACCCCATGGCGTTGTTACATCTTACATCGCTTGGTTCTCTTTTTAAGGCTTCCAGATAATAATCTTTTGGGTTATAAGTAGCGTGTCTATACTGTTCGAGATGCAAACCTCTTAGAAAAAGTTGTTCTATGCTTTTAATGTCTTCTGGAGCTTTAGCCGCCTTGGCGGGTTCTGGCATTTCTTTACTAGAAGTGTCTTTGGGTTGATAGCTTACCAGTAGGTTTCCTAGTGCATCTTCTAATGTAAGTTTGTATTGGGTTATTGGAATTGTAGCATCAATCTTTACATTTTTTTTATAGGATGTTTTAGGGGAAGCATCTACAGTATCTTCCAAAAACACAGTATTGTTGACTTGTAGTTTTATTTTTGCATTGGGATAAATGCCCAAAGTGTAAAACTTAACAATAGCTGTACCGTTTTCAAATTCTAAATTTAACAAAGCTTCTTTGGTAGCATTCTTAACAACACCTAAATCTCGATAAGGCATAAAATATTGTGAAAATGTTTTTTCTTCAAAGGGATGCATCCAAGAAAAATCGGGTTGATTATCGGTATAAACGCCACACATTAATTCAATGTACGGCCCGTCTTCGTCTGTTAGATTCCTGTCCCAGGCCTTACCAAACTCGCCATTACCCCAAGTCCATTGTTTTTTGCCGGGAGAAACATTATTATCTGCAACATGTAGGAGACCACCTTGGCTATCGTTCTCGAAACCTCCAACAAAGTTGTAATCGCTATTAATAGCCATATAAGAAGTGGGAACTGGAATGTTTTTGTAACGAGAAATATCGGTTCCTGGAGAATAATCTTTTTTATAATAGGTTCCCGTTGCTATGGGAAAATCAGATACATCACGTTTACCGTGATCAAAAACAGCATGCACATCTGGAGGAAAAACAGATTGGTAATGGTCGTTAACTTTTACCGCAGGATTTGCCCACCATAAAAAGGTTTGTGGTTGTGGGGTTCTATTATATAATTTCACTTTAATCTCCATGTAGGCTTTGTCTGGATACAATGTAAAACCGGCCATACCTTTGGTTCTGAACATGCGCTCCACTTCGCTACACCAAACAGTCTTACTACCATCTGTATGCTCTTCAATGTCAAAATCTACGGGGCTGTAGGTAGAGGGGCGGTGGTGCTGTGGCCAGTTAAATTCTATGCCTCCCGATATCCAAGGACCAGTTAAGCCTACTAAAGCAGGTTTTATAACTTGGTTGTAATAAACAAAATGCCTGTTTTTGGTTTTATCAAATGCCATTTGAACACGACCGCCCAATTCTGGCAAAATCATTATTTTAACAAAATCGTTCTCTAAATAAACCGCTTGCCATACTTTGTCTATTTTAGTATCACTTATTTTTTCAATTACTGGGTGTGGGTACACTTTTCCAGAACTTCCTTGATATACTCGGTTTTCTAGAAATACAGGATTTTTTTCAGGTTCTCCAATTTCATAAGTTGGTATAACCACTTTTTCTTTCCAAACGTTTACTTTCATTCTATCAGGTTAAAATATTACAGATTTTTTACCCAGTTTTCATGGATTTTCGTCAACTCGGTTATTTTCACTGGGTTTTTATCAGCCAAATTATTTTTACATCCAGGATCGTCCAATAAATTATAGAGATATGTGCCTTTTTCTAAATGAATGGATCTAAAAATATAATCGGTTTTAGCGACATGGAGTTTCCAACTTCCAGATCTAACAGCCCATTCGTTACCAGTATCCCATACCAAATTTTCATGTATGGTTTGTTTTTGTTTTTCAATTACTTGAAATATGTTTTTCCCATCTGTAGTAATAGAATCCTGAACTTTAGAACCTACTGCAGATAAAATGGTAGGTAAAATGTCAAGATGAGAAACAGGTGTGTTGAATTTTTGATTGGATTTTAGTTTTTTTGGCCAGCTCATGGTAAAAGCGGTACGTATGCCACCTTCGGTTAAAATGTATTTATGACCTTTTAAAATACCATTATTCGCATAAGTGTTTTGGGAGCCTCCGTTATCTGATACAAAAATAATTAAAGTGTTTTCCCATTTTTCCGTTTGCTTTAGAGCAGCTAAGACTTTGGCAATATTGTCGTCCAAACAGGCTAGATTGGCTAAATATCGCTTTCTACCATCTGGATCTATTTCTCCCATCCAACAGTTTCTTTCGTGATAAACTTTAAAGCTTTCTAATTTTGGATCCCATTCAGGGAACTTCTCTATACCAAATTTTTGAAGATATTCTTCTGGAGCTTGATAGATAGGATGATGTACCGCATTAAAAGCAAGTTCCATAAAAAATGGCCGCTCATCCTCTCTGTAGATTTGTTTTACGGCCTCGTCGCCAAACACGTTGGTGGCATAACCATCAAAATCTTTACGGTCGTTATTTACCCAAAGCGGACCACGTTGTGACATTCTATCATCATAAGGTTCTTCAATAACATCATCACTCTGTTTCATTTTGAAGTAATCATGTCGATGGGCACAAAACCCCAAAAATTCATCATAACCGTGGTTTAGAGGAAACTCTCTTAGTTTGGTTGGGTTTTCTATGTTATTATTGTCTAATATTTCGGCATAATGTGTTTTACCAATTTTTATTGTTCTGTAGCCTTCTTTTTTAAGCAATTCTGGAATGGTTTTAACAGTTTCAGGAAAAACGTTTCCTCCATAATAAAAAGTACCCCACCGCTGTTGATAATTTCCTGTAATGATTCCAGCTCTTGAAGCGTTGCAAATGGGCGATGTTGCATAAGCATTGGTAAATAAGACTCCTGAGTTTGCAATTATGTCCATTGCAGGAGTAGATACATCATTAGCACCTCCGTATGCTGCATAATCAGCATAACCTTGATCATCTGTTATAATCAATAAAATATTTGGTTTTTCTAATGAAATATCTGCATGCTTATTTTTCTTGTCACTTAAACAAGATAGAAAAAGGAAGCATATGGCTAAACTTATAAACTTCATAAGAGCTATTTGATGATTTCTTTTTCAATATCCTCCAACGATTTGCCTTTGGTTTCTGGTAATTTTTTATAGATAAACATAAAGCCGGCTATCGAGATAACCCCATATAACCAAAACGTTCCTGATGCTCCAAAAAAGTGGTTTAATAACGGGAAAGTATAGGTTAAAATAAAACAAGCTATCCATAAGGCTATTGTTGCTACTGCCATGGCAGCACCTCTAATTCTATTTGGGAAAATTTCTGAAAGTACCACCCAGGTTACTGGTGCTAAGGACATGGCATAACAGGCAATTGCTGAAATAACCAAAATCAATAAAGGCCATCCTGTAATTTCGAAAAAGTATGCTGTTCCCATTAAGGCATAAATGCCTGCTAATCCACCGGCTCCCATGAGCATTAAAGCACGTCGGCCCAAACGGTCCACAGTAAAAATAGCCACTAAGGTAAATATTAAATTTACGCTACCTGTAATTACTATGTTAAAAAGAATATCTGAAACACCGTATCCAGCCGATGAAAAAATCTCTTCGGCATAATTAAAAATCACATTGATGCCACACCATTGTTGAAATACGGCTATAACTATCCCTATAATTAGTACTTTTCTTAAGTTGGGGCTAAGTAATTCTTTAAGATTTATTTTTTCTGAAAGCCCCAGCGTGTTTTCATTAATATTATTAATTTCTCCTTGGGCATAGTCCTTTCCGCCTATTTTAGAAAGAATAGCGACTGCTTTGCTTTCTTTTTCATTTTTTGCCAACCACCTAGGGCTCTCTGGAACAAAAAACATGAGTATAAAAAAGAGTCCAGCAGGAATAATTTCCATCCAGAACATCCAACGCCAACCTGTTTGCCCGTTCCATGAGTTTAAAATCTCTGCATTGGTAGCATTTAACGGAACAGGTTCTGCTAATTGCCAATTAACCAATTGGGCAGCAAGTATGCCAATAACGATAGTTAATTGGTTTAAGGACACAAACTTACCCCTAACAGTACCTGGTGAAACTTCGGCAATATACATAGGAGAGAGGTTAGAGGCTAAGCCAATACCAACACCTCCAATAATGCGATATATAATAAAAAGCGTGAAATGACTTGTGGCACCAGTACCTATTGCAGAAAGTACGAACAGAAAAGCAGCTAAAATTAAGAGTCTTTTTCTACCATATTTATCACTAAGAAGTCCGGAAAAAATAGCACCCACAAGACAGCCTACTAAAGCACAGCTCATTGCCCAACCTTGTAATGATGGCGAGTTGGTAATACCAAAAAACTTTTCGTAAAAAGGTTTTGCACCACCAATAACCACCCAATCGTATCCAAATAAAAGTCCACCCATGGCGGTAACCATTGAAATACTAATTAAAAAGCGATAGTTAAATGTATGTGTGTTACTCATAATCTATTGGAGTTGTGTGAATAAATTAATGGATTAATTTCCAAATTTAGAAGTAAAGCCCATTAAAACAAATAGAAAATACTTTTATAAAACTGGATTATCTTATTATTTTAATATATTTTTAAGGCATGAGGAAAAAAGAAGGTTTTAAGGAAGAAAAATCGGTGATTTTACCTAGGGGCATTCTAAAAGAATTAAAAGAAAATGAGCTTATCAATGCTTTGATGGTAACTGATATTGGGTATTATCCGAAAGCCGAAAATCATTATAGAAAGCGAAAAGGAAGTTCGCAACATATTTTAATTTATTGTATTGATGGTGAAGGTTGGGTAGAAATAGACAATAAGAGACAGGTTATTAAAAAGAACGAATATATTATCATTTCTGCATTTACGCCTCATAGATATGGCGCCAATAATCGAAATCCATGGAGTATTTATTGGATTCATTTTACAGGCGATAAATCGCATATTTTTGTCAATCACCCTAATGAAAAGGTTGAAATTGACTTATCGGCAAATTCTAGGTTTAGGGACAGAATTTTACTTTTTGAAGAGATTTACAACAACCTCGAAATGGGCTATAGCAAAGATAATTTAGAGTATGCCAACATTTGTTTGTGGCACATGCTAGGTTCTTTGCGGTATTTGTCTCAGTTTAGAAAAATAAAGGAAATACATTCTCCCAATAGGATAGCAAAGAGTATTGCCTACATGAGAGGGCATTTAAATGAGAAATTGAGTTTGGAAACCTTGGCAGCCCATGTAGGGCTTTCGGTTGCCCAATATTGTTCTTTATTTAAAAAGAAAACCTCTAGGTCACCATTAGATTATTTAACACATTTAAAAATCCAAAAAGCCTGTGGACTACTGGATTTTAGTGATCTAAAAATAAACGAAATAGCAAAGCAGGTAGGGTATACCGATCCTTTTTATTTTACACGTGTTTTTTCAAAGGTTATGGGGCTATCGCCAAAAAAATATAGAAATACAATAAAGGGCTAATCAATTAAGGATTTTCCGTTTAATTTCCAACTTTCTTTAATTGGAATTTCTAAATGTTTTAATATTGTTGGTACAACTGAAGTTTGAGGTATTAAGGTTTCTACTTCTTGTAAGGTATTTAATTTTTTGCCATCATCACTATTATTGAAATAATCATTTCCTTCAGTATTCATTCCAATAAATATAGTTTTTTGAGTTGTTTTTTGTGCACCATGAGAGAAGCCTTTCTCATCCCTACCATGGTCTGTTACAATAATAACCAGCCAGTCTTCAAGATATTTTTGTCTACGATGATTAACAGCAGCCATAATTTTACCTATTAAGGAGTCAACAAACTCGGTAGCTTCTGTATACATGCCTCCAAAACCATATTCATGTCCTGCGTGATCAATAACATCCAGATGCACAAAGCTAAAATCTGGAGCGTAGTCTTCAATTTGATTGATAACTATATCTGTTGACAAATAATCTGAACCACCAACTGTTGCAAAATTAGTTTTATACAAATCGTTTTTTAAAATTAAATTAATTTCTTTCCATGTGGCTATACTCGCTATATATGCATCTTTATCGTGATCCCTTATAAAGCTAAATATGCTTGGTGCATTACTTAGTTTTGTTCCATCATTACTGGTTATTCCATGTTGATCACACCATACACCAGTTAAAAGGCTAATCCAGCCTGGACCACTTGAAGTAGCTTGCTCTGATTTCTCTCCATAAATACCTCCAGTAAATCCTCTTTTAATATAAAAATTATCCATATGGGGTGTATTGGCTTTTTCAATTTGACTAAATTGTAAACCATCTATGCCTATAACTAGAGATTTTTTCTTTTGTCCATAAGTGGTGAAGAATACTAAAATGATTATAGCCTTTAGAGTTATTTGTTTTGAATTCATGCTTCTGTTTTTATCAATTAAATTTTAGGATTGCTTGAAAAATTAAAAAATTAGTTGTTTTTAAGGAATTATCTCTCCATGCAATAGTGTTGGTTTTTGTTCTGGTGAATTTATAACAATCTTAATATTGTAGGTTTCTCCTTTATTTAAAATAGCTTTAGATTTTAATACAACAGTTGTCTTTTCGAAAGGTTTTAATTTTGGAATTTTGCCTGATCCAATTACCTTTTCTTGGTTATTTTTTAAGTATAGAATCTTTAAATCGGATATTTTAGAGTTTACTTGCCCAAAGTTTTCAATTTCAACACTTATATCGCAACCCTCTATTTTTAAAGCTATTTTTGGCATTCTTGCCGATAGTATAGGCTCTATATAGTTTACACTAGGCAAGCGACAGTAGGCATATAATAACTCGCCTTTGATGGTTTTGCCTATTATTTTGGCAGCAAAATTATCATCGGTAAGGCCATTGCCTTTGCCTTCAAACGTAATGATGATATCATCTCCCGACTGTTCTGTTTTTATAAGTTTGGAACCTTTTCCAAAATCTACCACTTCTGGCGCTCCAAATTTTAAAGTTTTGAAGTCTATATCCGTATGGGGATTAAAATCTTTTTCAGCTTCAATTTTAACTGTGATGTTTTTGGTTTTTGCTGTAATTTGGTTTTTATTAATGATGGTAGCCAATTTTCCTTTGGTTAAAGGTATTACAATATGTTTGGAGCTGTGATTGTCGTTTTGTAAATCATTCCACTTAATGGTGTCAATAACAGCAAAATGAGCTTGGGTAGCTCTGCCGTATTTGTCTTGCAAAACTTTTATTCTTTCATATTTAAACCATTTTTCTTGGGTGCTATCTTCATAATTGCTAATACCAGGAGCATAAGCTTCACCTGGGTCTATTTTCCAATTTACTCCATCTTTAGACCTAAGTTTGTAAGCAATCCTTCCTAACCAATCATTAACAATCATATGGTATTGAATATTGGTTTTCCAGATTACAGGATCTTCAAACTCACCTTCGACAGGTGGATAAACACTCTTTTCAGTGACTTGGTTATATGGAGAGGTTCCAGTTTTACTAAACCAAATGCCTCCACCTCGGCATACCATAATAATTGATCCGTCTTCCCTTTTGGCAAAACTTAGATTGCTCAACCCTTCAATTATTTTTCGATCACGTTTATCAAAATCAAATTTTTTGTATTTCCATGGGCCATTCAGGGAATTGGAGATGTAATGGCCATCAATAACATAAACAATGTATCTACCATCTTTAAGTTGAAATATTTCAGGGTTATGTCCAGGTCCAACAGTATCCTTTATTTTATAAGGTCCAAAGGAGTTTTCAGAAACCGTATGAAAAACAGTAGATTTACTCCAGTACATATGTCCTTTCGGAGAATTTTCCGGCCAACCACAAACAAAAAGGTGATATTTATTATCTTTTCCCAATAGTGCATTTCCTCCCCAATAGGAATTGATGCTATCTTCTATACCGTTATCTACATATCTCGGGATTACATTTTTTGCCCCCCATGTATCGTAGGTTAAGGTTCCTTGAACAGGCATAGGTAAAAAGCGATCCATAAACTTTCCTCCAAAAGTTAAACTATCCCATGATTTTGGACGTTCCCTTTCTTTTATTTGAGAGTTTATCTTATGATTAAGGGTACACAGAATTAGTAATGTCAATAGGTAATACTTTAATCTCATGATTGTTGATTTTTATTGGCTTTAAATGTGTTTTAGATGTTTTTTAAATCGGAACTCATTCCGGGGTTATCAGGTATTTGATAGTGTCCATTTTTAATACTTACAGGGTGCTTAAAATACGATTGTAAATGAGGGATATGCTCTAAGAACAATGCTTTATGTTCCATTCCAATATGGTTGTAAAGCACTAAGTGCTGATGGATTTGCCCCATATCACCTACATGGGGCACAACAGGAACATTGAATTTTTTAGACATTAAACTAATGGTTAAAAATTCTGAAACACCACCAACCCTTACCGCGTCAACTTGATTAAAACTCATGCAGCCCGATTGTAGAAAATTTTTAAAGATGATTTTATTTGGAACATGTTCACCTAAAGCCAATTTTATTGGTTTAATTTCTTTAGCTAATGCAACATGGGCAGTTACATCATCAGGGTGCGTGGGTTCCTCAATCCAATATGGGTTCATGCCTTTTAATGCTTTTCCCATATGTATGGCTTCTGGTAAATGCCATTGTTGGTTTACATCAAGCATAATTGTAGCTTCTTCTCCTGCTGTTTCTCTAACTAGATAAGCCCTTCTAATATCACGCTCGTGATCTTTCGAGCCAACTTTCAGCTTCATGGCCGTAAATCCATGGTCCATGGCTTTTTTAATATTGTCTTTTACTTTTTCGTCACTATAATTAAACCAACCAATGGAGGTATCGTAACCAGGGTAACCTTTTAAAAGAATAGCTTCTCTATTTTGTTTTGTTAAAGAAGATTGTTTTAACATAGAAATGGCTTCATCACGAGTTAAAATATCTTCTAGGTAACTCAAGTCTAAGGTATTTACAATATCATAAGGTGATAGCTCAAGGAGTAACTTCCACAAAGGTAAGTCTCTTGATTTTGCCCACAAATCAAAGCATGCATTTACCACAGAAGCTAGGGCTAAATGCACCACACCTTTATGGGGACCCAACCATCTAAAATTTGGGTCTTCAGCCATGGTTTTGTAGGTTTCACCAAAGTTGGACATTAACTCATTAATTTCTTTGCCTTCTATATGCCTGGCCAAATATTTAATAGCTTCACAAACTAAATTATTGCCTGTCCCTAATGTGAAAGCTAATCCAATACCTTCCAGATTGGTGTCTGTTTTCAATTTGCATACCGCATAAGCATAAATAGGTGTGGTATGTATAGCATCAGATCCTGCGCCATTGCCAAGCTCAAATCTAGAATCATTAACCACTATATTTTTTATAAAAACTGTTTTATTCATTTTCGTTTATTAAAGATGTTTTTATTTTATTTCAGAAAAGGCAACTCCTCCTTTTTCACTCGATTGGTAAGCTGCTTCAACAAGTTTCATAGTCTCATAACAATCTTCTGTACTGTGCAATAATGGAATGGTTGGATCTAAATATGAGTTCTGTACGCCGGCCATCGTTCCTACAAAAGCTTCGGGGAACCATGAGCCTTTTAAAGGAAGCTCTTTCCATTTAGGAGCCTTGTCTTCTAAGTTTATATATTCAAATGTATCTGGAACGCCTTTAGGATAATCCATAGATAGGCCAATTCTTATTTTAATGGCGCCTTTAGTTCCTTCAAATTTCACGTAGGACTGTTGTTTTTCCAACCCGAATTCATGGCCATGATTGGTAATCACCCTAGCTTGCAGGCAATCGTCATAATCTAAAATCATGGTTGTCCGGGTTTGTGCCAATGCTTTCATTTTAGGGTGTTTAATGGAGCTTGCATATACCTTTTTAGGATTACCTAAAAAGGACCGTATCATATCTAAATAGTGAATGCTATGATATAAAATTTCCATCCTTGGTAAATCAAAAAGAAAATCCCATAAATGCCAAGGCGTGAAGACACACACCATAACTTCTACATCATATACGTCACCTAAAACACCTTTTTTTATTAAATCTCTTGCAGCCATTATATAGGGTGCATAGCGTAATTGAAAATTAATTCCGGAAACGAATTTTTTACGCCTGCATATATCCAATATTTGTTTGGCTTCTTCTAAGGTTTCACCCATTGGTTTCTGTATCAATACGGCCGAACCTTCTGGAATTTGTTCTAGAATTTCACAGTTATGATTTGCAGGCAAGGCAATGTCATATACTGCATTACATGATTTGGCATCAACTATTAATTCTGGAATACTGTTATAGACTTTTTCTACAAATGGAAACTCATTTTTTAAAGCTTGTGCCTTCTCTTGGGTTCTGTTGTAAATGCCCTTTACAGGAAACCCTGTCAATTGATATGCAGGTAAATGGGCATCTTTAACAATGCCACCCGCACCAATAATGACTATGGGAAGGGGAGTATTTGGCAGTGTAACGTCTTGGTTTATATTCATTACAATAAAGGTGTCATAATTTGCCATTTTTCCATGGCTTTACTATCGGGATTCACTTTTTGGAACTTGGCTACATAGGATTGCCACTCTCGTTCCTTTGGTAGATTGGACCATTGTTTTCCGTCCTTTTCTAAATCAAAATCCAAATGGGTGTCCATAATTATAAAGGCGCTATAATTGTAGAGATATAATCCCATGTCCAATATACCAATAGTATCCATATTTGTAATGATTTGAGGCCATATTTTATCTTTTCTATGTATCTGTTTGTATTCAGAAATTAATATGGGGTCATTTTTTAATTCTAGACTCATAACAATTCTTTTATGGTCTGATGTTGTATTATCTAGTGCTTCTTTTTTAAAAATACAATTTAATTTACTACTGATTTTAATTATTCTATCTAACTCTTGTAAACTTTTTAGAAGTTGTTGAAACTGTCTTATAGTATTCGAATCCTGTTTTAAAGCCTGAATAATAATAAAATAAACAGATTGGAGCTTATAGATCTCAAGTTTTATAGAATTATTGTCGAAACTTATGCTATTGCATTTGGATATTAGTTCTGAATCACTGCAATTCCCTTTGTTTTCCAAAACAAAACATAATTGATTGGTAGACATATTCATAGCTTTAATCAATAGAAGGTAGCATAAATGATTAACATGACAATAACCAATACAATACTCAAGGTATTGACTGTTTTTGATGGTGATTTTATCTTTAAATAAAAGGTTTCAGGTATGCTTTGTTTAGATTTATCAATATAAGAAACGCTAAAATATATGAAAGAAGAAATTATAAAGTACAAATAGGTTTGTCGTAACCAATTGATGCCTAGTCCCTCTGGGTTTGAAATATAATTTTCAATACCATTAATAGGTATGTATTTTTCTATAATAAAGATAGTTCCTGCAAATAAACTCCCTAGGCATAAAGTCCAAAAGGATGCATTGCTTGTACCTTTTTTAGATAAGATACCCCAAAGAAATACAACCACAATTGAAGGAGCAAAAATACTGAACATTTGATTGATTAAGGCAAAAATACTTCCCAAATCCCCTAAAAAGGGAGACCAAGCAACAGCAAGGACAAGGACAGTGGCACTGGTTATTTTACCAATTTGTATCTTTGATTTGTCGGAGAGATGAGGTTTGATTTTATCAAACACATCAAAAACGATAAGTGTAGAACAGCTATTTAGAGCAGCAGCCACAGAGCTCATTACGGCAGCTAAAAGTGCCGCAATCATTAGTCCTTTGAGTCCAATAGGCATTAAATTCATGATAAGTACAGGTAAAACATTTTTTGTTTCACTACCAATTTCCTCTTGAAATAGTGCAAATGCTAAAATTCCTGGAACGACCATGATAAAAACGGGCAGGATTTTTAGAAAACCAGCGAACAATGCTCCTAATTTTGCTTGTTTTTCAGATTTTGCACCCAAAGCTCGTTGGACAATCGTTTGATCTGTGCACCAATACCAGATGCCCAATACCAAATGCCCAAAAAGCATATCTAAAAAGGTAAAACCTTTTTTATTGGCATCAAAACTAACCGCTTTTAATCTGTCTGGATCTACAGCTTGCTTTAAGCTTTCATAAGAATTAATACCAATATCTGGAAGTTCATAAATAGCTAAAAGGGTAATGGTTATAGAGCCAGCAATCAATATAATGGTTTGTACAGATTCTGTTACAACCACTGAAACCAAACCACCTATAATGGTATATATCCCTGTTGCAATAGCAATGATAATAATGGATATTAGAATGTTTATACCAAATAAATTTTCTATTACTACAGCTCCAGCATAAAAACTAACACCTATGTGCATGAATAATGCAGCTAAAATGCTAAATATTGCAAGTATGATTCGTGACCGTCCGTCATATCTTTTTTCAAGAAATTCTGGTAGAGTAGATATTTTGGTTCTTATATAAAATGGAATAAAAATAAATGCCAACAGAATTAGCTCAAACGAAGAAAACCACTCAAAATTACCCCAAACAATACCGTCTAAAAAACCAGACTCGGCTAATCCAACAAGATGTACTGTTGATATATTGGAAGCAAATAAAGAAGCCCCTATAACGGACCAAGTTAAAGTTTTGTTTGCGAGAAAATATCCAGAACTTGTGTTTTTTTGTTTACGAGATGCCCATAACCCGATTAATATTATAACTATAAAATATACACAGATTATTATAGCATCTATACCTGAAACTAACCCCATAAATTTGAAAAAATTCAAATATAAAAATATTATTTAAGTGTAAAAAAATATTTTAATTTAAAGTGCTTATTGTTTATATTGCGCCTTCAATATTTATAGGTTGTTTAGAAGAATATTAGGTTAAAAAACATCTGTAATAATTAATGAATTTAATCACCAAATAAAGGCTAGTTTTAATGAAAATTTTAAAGAAAATTACTGTAATCGTATTGTTATTGTCTAACACTCTAATATCTCAAACTTTAGATCCTGTAATTGAAAATCCAGATGTTATTTCAGAAAATAAATTGGCAGCTAGGGCGTCTTTTTTTCCATTTAGTTCAAAAGAGATTGCATTAAAAAATGATCTAGAAGGAGCTGACAACTATTTATTGTTAAATGGAACATGGAAATTTAACTGGGTTAAATCACCTGAATTAAGGCCAGAAAAATTTTATTTAGATGATTTTAATGTGGATCAATGGGATGATATTAAAGTGCCTTCTAATTGGGAAGTAGAAGGTTATGGGATTCCCATTTATACTAACACAACGTATCCATTTGCTGTTAACAATCCTAACCCACCCGATATTCCAGATGGTTATAATCCTGTGGGGTCTTACAAAAGATCTTTTGAGTTGCCAACCCATTGGAACAATAAAGACATATTTATTCATTTGGGAGCAGTTAAATCAGCTTTTTACATTTGGGTAAATGGTAAAAAAGTAGGGTATAGTCAAGGTTCAAAATTACCAGCTGAGTTTAACTTAACAAACTTTGTTAAACCGGGTAAAAATACCATAGCTATGGAAGTGTACCGATGGAGTGATGGTAGTTATCTAGAATGTCAGGATTTTTGGCGTATATCTGGTATCGAAAGAGATGTTTATTTATATGCCAGACCAAAAGTTCATATTTCAGATTTTACGGTAAAATCAGGGTTAGTAAACCAATATATAGATGGTGATTTTGAATTACAAGTCGATGTTTCAAATGCCATTTCGAAAAAGTATAAAGGAACTGTTGAAATTGAACTACTGGATCTAGATAAAACTATATTTCAGTCGAATAAGAAAGTTGAATTCAATTCCAATACGTTAGCTGTTTTAAATTTTAAAACGGTTGTCCCAAAGGTAAAAAATTGGTCGGCAGAAGCACCAAATCTTTATACTTTAAATATAATTCTAAAAGATAAATCAGGTAATATTAAAGAAGTAATTTCGAAAAAAATTGGGTTCCGTAGCTCTGAGGTTGTTAATGGTAGGTATTTGTTAAACGGTAAACCCATACTCTTTAAAGGAGTTAACAGACATGAGACAGATCCTGAAACCGGGCATGTGGTATCGAAAGAAGATATGCTTAAGGATATCCAAATATTTAAAAAGTATAATATCAATGCTGTTAGAACCTGTCATTACCCAAATGACCCTTATTGGTATGAGCTCTGTGACCAATATGGCATTTATGTTATAGATGAAGCTAATGTAGAGTCCCACGGTATGGGGTATAACCTTAATAAAACACTTGCCAACAACCCTAAATGGTTAAAAGCGCATTTGGATCGAACAGAAAGAATGGTATTACGCGATAAAAACCACCCTTCAATTGTTATTTGGTCCTTAGGTAATGAGGCAGGAAACGGATACAATTTTTATAATACATATTTGTTAGCTAAAAAATTGGACAGTACTAGGCCAGTACAATATGAAAGAGCAGGTTTAGAGTGGAATACCGATCTATATGTGCCTATGTATGCTTCACCCGATTATTGTGAGAAATATGCAATTTCAGATGAAGACGAAAGATCCTTGATTCAATGTGAATATGCCCATGCTATGGGAAATAGTATTGGTGGTTTTAAAGAATATTGGGACTTATACGAAAAATACGATAAGCTACAAGGAGGGTTTATTTGGGATTTTGTAGATCAAGGGATTAAGACAGAAAAAAATGGTAAGACGATTTTTGCCTATGGTGGCGATTTTGGCCCAGAAGATGTACCTAGCGATAACAATTTCTTGAATAATGGATTGGTACAGCCCGATAGAAAGCCAAACCCTCATATAAATGAAGTTAAACACATCCATCAAAACATCAAATTTTATGAAAATAACATCAGTGAAGGGTTAATAGATATTAAGAACTGGTATTTCTTTAGGGATTTATCTAATTATAAATTACATTGGGAAGTTATAGGTAATGGTTTAGTAGTCGACTCAGGAAGCATTGATAATATAGATTGTCAACCTCAAAAAATAAGTACGCTTTCAATTCCATTCAAAAAAGATTTTAATGTAGGAATAGAATATTTTTTGAACCTAAAAGCTGTATTGAAAGAAGCAGAACCTTTGTTGGAACCTGGTTTTGAAATTGGGCATGAGCAATTTAAAATAAATGATGTTGAGTTTGCGTATAACGAACCTAATAATCTACCAAGTATTGAGCTTGAAGAAACTTCAAAAGCCGTGAATGTCATAGGAACTAATTTTGAAGTTTCAATAGATAAAACTTCAGGGACATTATCATCCTTTACTTTTAGCGGTAAATCTTTAATAGAAAAAGGAGGGGCAGTAAATTTTTGGAGAGCGCCCAACGATAATGATTATGGGGCAAGGTTGCAAAAAAGATACGCTGAATGGAAAATGGCCGGGAAAAATGAAACGGCTCAAGTAACTATTAAAGAAAACTTAAAAACTAAAATAGTTGTATCTAGTACCAAAGAGCTGTTTGGGGGAGATGCTATGTTTAAACAAGTTTATACAATTTATGGAGATGGTACAATTAACGTGTCCAATAATTTTGAAGCATTAAAGGGAGATCATACCAACATGTTTAAATTTGGTAACGAATGGATATTATCTAAAGACTTTAAAAATGTAGAATGGTATGGTAAAGGTCCTTTCGAATCTTATGCCGATAGACAGCATGCTGCTAAAGTAGGGCTGTTTTCAAGTTCTGTTTCTGATCTTTATTTTCCTTATATAAGGCCTCAAGAAAACGGGAATAGAGGAGGTGTTCGTTGGATGAAAATACTAACAGATGATGGGGTTTCCTTAAAACTTTTTGGAGATAAACCCCTCGATATTTCAGCTTTAAATTACAGTGTTGATGACTTGGATTCTGGAAGTGAAAAAGGCCAAAAACATGCTGGAGAACTTATTGCAAGGGATGAAGTTTATGTTAATATTGACGGATTTCAACAAGGATTGGGTAGTATTAATAGTTGGGGAGCATTGCCTTTAGAAGAATATAGATTACCATTCCAGTCCTATAGTTATTCTTATTGGGTTGTCCCTCAAAAAGATTAAGTACTCTTTATGTTAAATTTTATAAAATAATTATTGGCTTAAATGAAGTATATAGTTTGTGAAAAACCTGGTGAATTTCTTTTAAAAGAAAAGGAAGTTCCAACTAGGAAAGAAAACGAGGCCTTGTTGCAGATTAATA
Organism: Aestuariivivens marinum; assembly: GCF_022662175.1. Taxonomy (GTDB): domain Bacteria; phylum Bacteroidota; class Bacteroidia; order Flavobacteriales; family Flavobacteriaceae; genus Aestuariivivens; species Aestuariivivens marinum. Next base: position 174,484 of record NZ_JAKMCR010000004.1, read on the forward strand.
AAGTGGGTATCTGTGGTACAGATTTACATGCCTATGCCGGTAACCAAGCGTTTTTCACATATCCTAGAATTTTGGGACACGAGTTAGCATCTGAAGTTTTAGAGATAGGAGAAAACCCCAAGGGAATTAAAAAAGGGGATAAAGTCGTAGTAATGCCTTATGTGAGTTGTGGCAAATGTATTGCCTGTAGTAATGGAAAGACTAATTGCTGTACTAATATAACTGTTTTGGGGGTGCATGGTGATGGAGGTATGCAAGAACAAATTACTGTACCATACGATATCTTGTTGCCAGCTAATAATTTGTCAGACAACCAGATGGCTATAGTAGAACCCTTAGCTATTGGGGCACATGCCATAAGAAGGGCAGGTATAAAAGCAGGGGAGACCGTAGCTGTAGTGGGGTGTGGCCCCATAGGAATAGGTATTATGAAGTTAGCACAAATTGCAGGTGCAAAAGTTATTGCTATTGATATGAATAAGCAACGGTTAGAATATGCTAAAGAGAAAATAGGAGTTGAATATATTGTTGAGGCAGGAGAAAATACAGTTAATGAGGTTTCTGAGATAACTAATGGCGATTTATGTACGACGGTGTTTGATGCTTCAGGGAATAAGTTTGCATTAGAGGCATGTCCTGATTACATGTCTCATGGAGGCCGATTTGTGTTGGTAGGACTATCCAAAGGAGAATTGACCTATATCCATCCTAAAATACATGCAAAGGAAATGACTTTAATGTGTAGCCGTAATGCCACGGTTGAAGATTTTGAGCATGTTATTGATGTGTTAGATCAATTTCCAACCGATTCATTCATTACACACAATGTGGCATTTACAGAAATGATAGACCATTTCGATAGTTGGTTAAAACCAGAAACAGGTGTTATAAAAGCTACTGTAGATTTTAATTAATAGTAAAGGTTTTCAAATTTCTAATTTATAAACAGCTATAATTTAGCTAATAACTTGCTTAAAAGAAAGAGGTATTCAAAACATGAAGACATTAAATAGGGATAGAGAAAATGTTTTAACTTATACCGAAAGAATCATACAATTTGGAGAAGGTAACTTTTTAAGAGCCTTTGCCAATTGGATGATCCATGTAATGAATAAAAAGGCAGAGTTTGATGCAGGAGTGGTTGTTGTACAGCCCATAAAGGAAGGATTGGTAAAAATGTTGAACGACCAAGATGGTCTGTACACACTATATCTTAACGGACTTAAAAACGGAAAGGCTATTAGCGAACATGAAATAATTGATTGTATCCATAGAGGTATTAATCCGTATAAAGATTATAGTGCTTTTTTGTTGCTTGCCCAAAATCCAGATATTCGCTTTGTATTATCCAATACTACAGAGGCTGGAATAGCTTATAATGCAAACGATAAATTAGACGATGCACCTCAGGAAAGTTTTCCTGGAAAATTAACCGCTTTGTTGTATAAAAGGTTTAAAGCTTTTGATGGAGCTGCAAACAAAGGATTAATTGTTATCCCGTGTGAACTTATCGATAGAAATGGTGATAATTTAAAGAGAATAGTATTGCAATATGCCAATGACTGGAATCTAGGAATCGCTTTTGTAGATTGGATAGAGAACAGTAATATTTTTTGCAATACATTGGTAGATAGAATTGTTCCAGGATACCCAAAGGGTAAAATAGACAACGTAATAAAAGAATTGGGATACAAAGATAATTTAGTGGTAGAAGGGGAGCAGTTTCATTTATGGGTCATTGAAGGTCCAGAATCTATAAAGAAGGAAATTCCGGCTGAGATTTGTGGTTTGAATATTGTTTTTACTGATAATATGGAGCCATATAGGACGCGTAAGGTACGTATTTTGAACGGTGCCCATACCACACTTGTACCTGTGGGTTATTTATATGGTATCGATAAGGTTCGAGAGTCCATAGAAGACCATATAGTTGGCAAATTTTTAAAAGATGCTATTTTTGAAGAGATTTGTCCAACACTGGATTTACCAAAAGCTGAACTCAATCAGTTTGCAAATGACGTATTGGATCGTTTTCTAAATCCTTACCTAGAGCATGAATTGATGAGTATATCCTTGAATTCTATTTCTAAATTTAAAACAAGGGTACTACCCTCTATTCTTGAGTATATTAAGCGAAATGGAGAATTGCCTCGTAGGTTATTATTTTCGTTATCAGCATTAATTGCGTTCTATAAGGGTGAAAGGAACAATGATGTTATTCCGTTAAAAGATTCCCAATCTGTTTTAGAATTCTTTAAGTTACAATGGGCTAAAGGACATATTCCAACAATTGTTAAGGCAACACTTGAAAATCTTGAGTTTTGGGGAATGGATTTAACAAAAGTTGATGGACTGCAAAAAGCGGTCACTAATGGTTTAGAGCGTATTGTAAATGATGGGATGCACAAATCTCTTGAATCATTAACAAGTGAGCATATCCAAAATATTTAAATGGTTTTAAACACTTTTAGAAGACTAAAAAATTATTATCCTCAGAATATAAGCGTTTAAAAAGACAACGGGATTAATTGTTTACTAAAACAATCTTAGAAAATGTATTACTTTTTAAGATGTAAATACCAGAGGTTATTGAATTAGGAAATGTAAGTTTGGTACTAGAGTTGGATTCGCTAAAAGTTGAATTTAATATTGGTATTGATTTTCCTAAAACATCAAAAAGTTTAAACTCATCTAAAGCCTTTGTATTTGTTATATAGATTTCTTTATCTATTACTGGATTGGGGAATATTTTAAATTCGATATCAGAAGGTTCAGTTGTTTCGTGGCTAAAATATGGTAATGCAAAATAATAAGCGTTAATACCTACACTTTCTCCTATTATTCTGCCAGGAATATCATCAGCAGGAGGGTGAATACCACCCCAAATTCTTGATAAACTGGTTTGATCTGAAGCATCTCTGTATGTTGCCCACTGTAAGGTAATATCTACTGAGGGCCCTTTTTCAAAAGCTAAAAATTCATTCTTTTTAGCTACAAATTCACCCATACCTCCAGGAAAGAATTCATCACCTGTAATAAGCGTTAATACCTCTGCTGCTGCTCTAGAAAAAGTTGAGTGCCCAGAAACATACCCAGCAAAGGGAGGTGTAACAAATGATGGTCTTTGATAGGGCCACCAATTTTCAGCTAAGATCCAATCAACACCAGCTACATCAGTTTTAGAATTAATTATATAATCATGTCCTTTCCATGCCAATACTTTAATTTTTCCAATATTTTCATTATTGTGAAAAGCCAGTTGATCGTTTTCACCAACTAACTCGATAAACCCTTCTTTTAAAGGAATACCCCCAATATGGTAATTTGGTAAGTTTTCGTCTGTACTTTGACCCAAGCTACTCATATAACGAATTGCTGAAATAGGTCTGATGTAATCATACCAACCTTTAATTCCCCAAGCTGAAATGGCGGAATCGTGCATGGCACCGGAGAGAATAAAATAAGATTTGATATCCCATTCTAAAGGCTCCAAAACATCACCTTTGCCATTAAACTTTTTTATAAGCAGAGGATGATCATTCACATAATTTAAGATAGTAAACCAATGTCCTGGAGGTGTCTCGGAATCGGGTCCATCTGCCCAAAACTCTGCCAACACTCTGGCATAATCAGCCCTTGGAACTAATTGCGGTGAGTAAGGCTTACCTGTTATAGGATTTATGGAATGTCCTTGTCCAATATCACCCCCTTCTAATTCTTTGTAATAAGAGGGTAAATCGGCAAAATCATCTGAAAAAATATTGATATCTATGTTTCCGATATTGCCTGGTGAGATATCCCATATGACACCATCGGTTGGATCTAAATGGGAGCTCCAAAGCGATACCAATGAAAAGTTCCATTTGTATTGTTCGCTGGATTCGTTATTAGAATAAATGTTTAATTGAGGTGGTGTTCCCGGGTCATGATATACATGATAGTTATTACCATCCCTTTGAAAAGTCAGTTTATCTTCTTCTTGTAAAGCAAAAGGTGATACATTACCCCATTCGGGACCCAAAAACTTGGGTGTAGATCCATTAATTAAATTACCACTTTGGTCAATAAACGTATTAAAAGTAAGCGGTTGCCAACGGTTAGGGTCATTTATCCCATCACTCAACCCAGAAACGGCTAAATCTAAAGGGGGATTTACGGGTTCGTAATAGCTATATTCATAATCTAAAGCTTCTTGTGATCCATCACTATATCCATAATCAATAACAGTTTTGGCTATATAATTGCCCAATGCAGCGGCATTGCCAGATATATAGTCTATGGAGGTTTCTTCTAAATTGTATCCTAATTGAGACATAATTAAGTCAAACCGCGATAAACTTTCTTCAGCTCCTGGAGAATTTAAAAACCTATGTTTCAATAATCTATATGCAGTATAACTTAATGCTTTGTCAACAGAGTTGTTTCCAAATTCGTTGGGTGTAAATCCTTTAAATTCATTTTTGAATCCATTAACCGTATTACCAATTAAATAAGGCTTTGCTTTGTTGGTGTATATTGCCCAAGTGTCAAATAACGCCATGGAAGTATGAAACAAATTTCTGGCATGTACATTGGGTCTTGCATAATCATTTCTTATGGCTTCCAATAGTGCTTCATTCCATAAACGTGCAATAGAAATATCATTATGAGCTCTTGTTATATTTAATGATATCTCCAGTTCAGAACTTTGACTATTGCAAAGTTCACTTATTTCAGTAACTATAACTTTTCCCGTGGCTTCTAGCCCCCATTTTACACTAATTTGACCAGTCCCTTGACCAGAGATAATCTCACCTCCTTCAACACGCCAAGATGCTGTTGAATTACTTCCTAAAGAATATGTATAATTGGCTATTTGATGAAATCCCGATTGTGTAGGTCCAGATATTAAACTGGAATTTAAATATTCACAACTATTATCATGTATTGTAGCTTCTGGATTGTAGTTACAAGAAAGAGGATCTGTACAACCAACTATTTTAATGCTTGGCCTAATATCTGTAATTTCAAATCCCTGGTTTTCAGTAAATTTTATGGTTGTATTTGATTCAAAATGCTGATATGACTCTAAAATTCCAGAAGGCCATTTGACCAAGATTTCATTTATGTTTGAGATGTCTCCTAAGCCAAAATGAATTGGTTTTAAACTTTGTGATAAAAAACTAATACCATTGTAATAACGTTTAAAGTCTCCTTTATCCGTTTTAACAGTTATAATAGTTCCTATGGCGTCTTTGTTGGAAATGGTTCCTTCTAATGAAATTTTCAACCAATTAAGGTTAGATTCCTCAAACATATTTATGGTCTTATTTTCGTAAAAGAAAATTTCCTTGTCGTTATTGGTCACTAAAATATCTAGGTCGCCATCATTATCATAATCAAATGTTGTACTGCTTATACTTTCTCCAGCTTCATTTAAATTTGAAGCTTGTGAAGCATCTATAAACCCACCACCCATTTCTTCAAGTTCATTTTTAAAATATTTATTAAACTGTGGCCCTGTATTATTAAAGCCGTTTACAACAAAAAGGTCTTCATCACCATCGAGGTCAAAATCTTCAAAAGCAGTATCCCATGCCCATCCAGTATTTTTAATGTTTTCTTCTTCAGCAACATTAGTGAATGTTAAATTTCCATTGTTTTTAAATAATGCATTTGAATTAATAGTGGTAACATATATGTCGAATAAACCATCTTTATTATAATCTCCCATGGCCACTCCCATATCATTGAATGAGTAATCCAACCCATATGATGCTGCAGCTTCGGTTACTGTAGCTCCAGCATTGTTAATGAAAAGGTCATTTGGAGTCTGAAAATCATTTGTGATATAAATATCTATCCAACCATCTTCATTGAAATCAAAAGGAAATGCTAGATAGGATCTTTCAGGAGAGTTGTTTAGTCCAAATGCTTCGGTAACATTATTGAAAGTTCCATCACCATTATTAATGTAGAATGTGTTTTGTCCACACAGTTCCCAATCGGAAACAAATAAATCAAGATAAGAATCATTATTAAAGTCGAACCAAGAAGCACTCGTATTCCAACATCCGTTCTGCCTATCAATGCCAGCTTCTATAGTAGTTTCAACAAAAGTACCATTTCCTTCATTGTGAAATAGTTGCACTTTATACAAATAGGTTAGAAATAAATCGGGATAACCATCATTGTCGTAGTCTCCCCAAGAAACACCATATTTAACACCATCTAGCGATGGGTTTTCTTCACTGTATTCACTTGCTGGAAATAAATTTGTCAGGCCCGATTCTAAGGTAACATCCGTGAATGTTCCATTATCATTATTTCGAAATAGTTTGCTATGGGTTTTTTCTATACCAGAGAGATCTTTTCCTTTTGCAACAACAAGAATATCCAGATCGTTATCACCATCATAGTCTGCAACTGCAGCGCCATTGTTTTCTTCAAGTACTTTTAATCCAGTTAAATGATCAATACGTTCAAAAACTTGTGAAAAAACAAGATTCTGACTACAAATTGACCATAAAAGAAAATTAAAAACAATTTGCTTAAATCGCATTGTAAACAACTAGCAATTATTAATGCTAAATTAATTTTTAGAAAAAGGATTCATACTTAAATCCTTTCCATTGGTTATTAATTTGATCTTTTACTTTTTAAAGATCAACTTTAAAGGCAAAAGACTGTAAAAAATTTTATAGCCTTCAATATCCTTTTTTAAAAATGACTAACCAAGACCAATTATAAACGATTCTTTAAAGCAAATTAAATGGAAACCGTTTATAAATCAAACCATTTTTTCACCAATTCCTTTTCTACAGGTTGGGCAGAATTATGAACAAAATCATTTTTAATGGGATCATATTTATAATCCTTAGCCCAATGCTCAATGTTTTTAGAAAGATCCACCAACGAATTACATACAAATTCTAATTCTTCATTGGTCATGGTAGGATGTATTGATAAACGCACCCAACCAGGCTTTTCGGTATTGCATCCCTCAAGAATTTTTTGTTCTATGGCTTTTGAGGTTTGCTGATCCACATTTAACAAATAATGCCCATAGGTACCCGCACAGGAGCAGCCACCTCTAGTTTGGATGCCAAATCTATCGTTAAGAAGTTTGACTACCAAATTAAAATGATAATCTTCAAAATAAAATGAAAAAATTCCCAGTCTATTCTTGTGATTTGGAGCCAAAATTTTCACACCATTTAAATTCTCTAAGGTTCTGAAGATTTGAGTGTTAATTTCTTCCTCTCTAGCTTTAATGGCTTCAGTTCCCATTTGCTCTTTTAATTGTATGGATAAAGCTACTTTTATAGTTTGTAAAAATGCTGGGGTACCACCATCTTCCCTTGTTTCGAAATCTTCAAAATAGTCACGGTCGCCCCAAGGGTTTGTATAACTAACGGTGCCTCCACCAGGATTGTCGGGAACCATGTTTTTATATAATTTTTTATTGAAAATCAATACGCCTGAGCTGCCCGGTCCACCTAAAAACTTATGAGGAGAAAAGTAGATCGCATCCAAATACTCATCTTCATTATTTGGGTGCATATCAATATCAACATAAGGTGCTGAACACGCAAAATCTACAAAACACAAGCCATCATATTTGTGCATTAATGCCGCAATTTTGTGATAATTGGTTTTTATACCCGTTACATTAGAGCATGCCGTAACCGATGCAATTTTAATAGGCCTATTTTGGTATTCTTTTACAGTTTTTTCAAAGTTCTCCATACAAATAAGTCCCTCTTCATTACTGGGAATTACCACAACATCTGCAATAGTCTCCAGCCATGAGGTTTGATTGGAGTGATGCTCCATATGGGAAATAAACACTACCGGTTTTTTCTCCTCGGGTACTTGCGTATAATCCTTTAGGTTTTCAGAAACTTTCAAACCTAAAATACGTTGGAATTTATTTACCACACCGGTCATTCCAGAGCCGTATGTAATTAACATATCATTGGCGCTCGCATTGACGTGACGCTTTATAATATTTCTAGCTTCATGATATGCCAATGTCATTGCCGCACCAGAGGTTGATGTTTCAGTATGGGTATTGGCCACAAAAGGCCCCATTTCATTTAGTAACTTTTCTTCAATAGGTTGATACAATCTTCCGCTTGCTGTCCAATCTGTATAAATTAGCTTCTGCTCTCCATAAGGGGATTTAAAAGTTTGGTCTATACCTACTATATGTTTTCTGAACTGTTGAAAATAATTTTCTAAAGTTGTATCTGTTTTTACAGAATTGGAATTATTGTTTTGGATTATCTGCTTCATAGTTCTAATTATAAATAACCTCTCCGGTTGATTTTCGGAGAGATCCTAATCAATCAAAAATCACCATCAATTTTAACTAATTACTAAAAAAGAAATACTCATTAATGGTAAAACTTTAATACTTTTTTTATTCTTTAAAATTTTGAATACCTTTATTTAACCAATCCAAATACTCCTGTACGTTAGGGTTATATGCTTCGGGTTCTATAAGATTATTTTCCTGATGATCCATTAAAATGTACATAGGTTGTGAATTGGATTTATATTTTATGGTTTGTAGTTCGCTCCATTTCTGACCAATATATTTTAATTTCTTTCCAGGCTTTAATTTGGAATCGACGATCTCATCACCTGATAATTTTCTTTTATCATCAACATAAAGGGAAATCATAACAATATCGTTTTTCAATACCGATAGTACTGCTGGATCAGACCATACGAATTGCTCCATTTTTCTACAATTAACACAAGCATGACCAGTAAAATCTATCATAACTGGTTTACCTACTTTTTTGGCATAGGCTAAACCTTTGTTGTAATCATGAAACATAATGATACCGTGTTCGCCAACTTCCCCACCTGCAGCTAAAGCATCGTCAGGAACATAACTTGTAGAGCTTGTACTTCCCGTCTTGGTAAAGCCCACTCCATAAGGAGATTCACTGTATTTCATAGGAGGTGGAAACCCACTAATAATCTTTAGGGGAGCTCCCCAAAGACCAGGGATTAAATAAATGGTAAAGGTTAAAACAAGCAATCCTAAGCTTAATCGTCCTACAGAAATATAGGTCACTGGAGAATCATGGGGTAACTGGATTTTTCCAAACAAATAAAAGGCCAACGCACCAAAAATAGCTATCCATATGGCTAGAAATACTTCTCTTTCCAAAAGATGCAGTTGAAGCACCAAATCGGCATTGGATAAAAACTTAAAGGCCAGTGCCAGTTCTAAAAACCCAAGTACTACTTTTACCGTATTAAGCCATCCACCAGATTTTGGCAATGAATTCATCCAACCCGGGAAGGCAGCAAATAATGTAAACGGCAAAGCAATGGCCAAAGAAAAACCAAGCATTCCAATGATGGGGCCTAGGGTATTGCCTCCAACGGCAGCTTCAACAAGTAAAGTGCCTACTATTGGACCTGTACATGAAAAGGAAACAATGGCCAAGGCCAAGGCCATAAAGAAAATACCTATTAGACCGCTACGGTTCGATTGTGCATCTACCTTATTGGCCCACGATTGAGGCAAGGTAATTTCAAAAGCACCTAAGAAGGAAACAGCAAAAACAACTAATAACAAAAAGAAAATAATGTTGAACCATACATTGGTAGATAGGGCATTCATGGCAGCTGGACCAAAAATAGCACTTACTAGCCATCCTAGTAATACATAGATAACTACTATTGATATACCATAGAAAATCGCATTTCTAATGCCCTGTGCTTTTGTCTTACTTTGTTTTGTAAAAAAGCTAACAGTAAGTGGGATCATTGGAAATACACATGGAGTCAACAATGCAGCAAACCCTGAGAAAAATGCAATGATGAAGATAGCCCATAAGCTTCTTGATTTGGATTTTTCTGAACCTGTAGCGTTTACTGATTCTGTTGTAGTAATGGTTTCGGTCTTTTGGGGGCCTTCATTAGATAATTTTGGACTATCGTCTGTATTGGTTTCAGCAGATGCATTTGATGTACCTATTTTAAAAGATAAGTCCACCTCTGTTGGGGGCAAACATCTTACGTCGTCACAGACCATAAACTCTACAGTTCCCATAACCTTAGTAATTTCTCCAATAACCTCTATCTTTTGTTTAAAAGTAGCCTTGTTTTCAAAGAATTTGATTTTCATATTGAATACGGGATCATCAACGGTGTGTCCTTCTTCTTCTGTTGTATTACCAATAACATTAATCTTTCCCTCCTGTTGGTCATAGATAAAGGTTGTTGGAATTGGACCATCTTCTGGCACATCTTGCGAATATAAGTGCCACCCCTTATCTATGGTTGCCGTACTTATAAGGTAATATTCTGAATCGGAAATTTTCTCTACTGAAGTAGCCCATTTTACCGGCTCAAATATTTGGGCATTGAAAACTGAAACTGAAAGTAAAAAAAGTAAAAGAAGTGATTTTTTCATGTTCTTTAAGGTTGGTTTAATGTTGTTAAGATACTATAAAAAATACAGTTAAATTAAAACAAATGTTTTCTGTTTTTTTAGGATTGCATTGTTAATCTAATTTATTTTTAAAATTTAGTAGGTTTAAATCTAATAAAATTATTACCCAAGAAAGTTGAAAACTCTATTCGGTTGGTTTAAAAACAATCTCATACGATTTGTGGTCTTCCAATAATTTTATTGTTAAATCTTGAATATCTTTTTTTGTTATTGAATTGACAATATTTTCAAAGTTTTCAGGGGCATTTCTATTATAGCCATCTATAATCCAAGTAGTAATTGCTGATAATTCATACCTGTTAAAGCTTTTACTTTCTTCCCTTTCTTTTAAAAAGTTAGTAAGTACCTTATCTAAATCATTTTGCTGTATTTCACCCTGTTTTATCTTTTCTATTTCTTGGTAAACAATTCCTATTAATTTTTCAGCTAAATCTGGATTACAGTCAAAGCTTATTGATAGATAAGCTAATTCTACAGGTTTTTTGTAAAGAGATCCTCTAGCACTGGCGCCATAAGTACCACCTTCCTGTTCCCTTAAAGATTCTGTATATCTAAGTTGTAGTATACTTCCAAGAGCATCCATAAGCAAGGAATTCTTTATGGAATGTGCCATATTATTTTTAATAGCTATTCTTACGGAAGCTTTAGGATCTTCCATTGGTAAATATATATCCTTATCTATTTTAGAACTTAACCATTCTACAGAATTATCTTTCCAGTGTTCTTTTTCTTTAGTTGTAGGTAAGCTTGCTATATAGCGTTCCAATAAAGGTTTTAGACTATCCTCTTTAACATCCCCTACAATAACAAATTCGAAATCTGCTGCATTGGAAAACCTTGAACTATAAAGGCTCTTCATTTTATCGAAATCAATATCGGAAACATAATTTTTATCAAACAATCTTTTATTTGGGTTATTGTTGCCATAGAGGGATACGGTTATGCTGTCGCTTATTTTAGACCTTAGATCTTTACTTTTAGTAAGTAAATAATTATCTAAATTTTGTAAAAACACATTATAAGCTACTTCATCAAATCTAGGTTTTGTAAAATGAAGGTTTAATAGTTGTAGCATGGTTTCAACATCCTTAGTGGTTGAAAATCCAGATATTGATTCAGAGATATCTCCTAATGAAAGGTTCACATTAGCCGTTTTTCCTGCTAAAACTTTTGGCAGTTCTGTTGCTGAAAATTCACCTAGCCCAGATCTTCCAATAACATTAAGCATCATATTGGCAGAGGGTAGGTCTTCTGTATTTATTAATGAATTTCCACCATAACTATGGGCTCTTAATGCGACATTGTTTTTTTGTTTGTCAACAAATTGATAGTGTACTTTAACCCCATTACTTAGTGTGTAAGTAGTAAATCCAAGTTCTTCTTGTGACTCTGTTTTTACAATTTTACCAGGAGTTAATTCCACACCTGCCATCAATGACTTCAATTCCTCTTCTTCTTGGTATGGTTGTAATGTTGTATCGTTTTCTACTTCGTTAATAATTTCTATTGTCTGAGCTTCTGTTAGGTTATTTTTTCCTTCAACCCCAGTTACTATAACATTTCTGTTATTTTTAGAATATAGTTTTTGTATTTGGGATAACAGAATATCCTGGGTTACCTCATTAAAAATACCCTTGGCTATTTCATATTCTTTGGTTATGTCTGTAATAGGCTCATTATCAAGATAATTTGCTTGTATTTGTCCTAAAATTTCTCCATGGCCTCTATCATCTAATCTGGCAATTTGGTTTTCATAATTGTTCTGGTTTTTAATGATGGATCTTTGGATTTCGGCCTTAGTAAAACCAAATTTTACGGCTCTATTAATTTCCAACATCGCTAACTTAAAAGCCTCTTGCTGTTTGCCTTCTTTAGGTATAATTCCAAATATAAATTGATTATGGGCCCTAGAAAGACCTCTAAAGCCTGTATAAACATCTATAAAAGGAGCGTCAGGTTGCTGTTTGATTTCGTTAAAACGTTCTGTTAAAACATCTATAACAATACCATTTAGTATATTCTCCCTTAAATAAGCAATAGATTTTTTGTCTTTTGGTTTGTCGTGACGGATGTTAAATTGAATACCTGCGGAAGATACCTCATTATCCATTGCCATAGCATAAGCCAGCGATTCATTGTCTTCGATTTCAACAACATAACGTTCAAGAGGATTGTCAACAGCTGGAATTGCTGAAAACTTTTCTTTTATTTTGGTTTCCATTTGTTCCAAATCAAAGTCTCCAATTATTGCTATGGCCTGTAAGTCTGTTCTATACCAATCGTGATAAAAGTCTCTCAGTGCTTTATATTCAAAATTTTCAACAATATCCATTTTTCCAATAGGAAGGCGTTCTGCGTATTTTGAATTACCAAAGGCAGTACCTATAGTTTGTTGAAAAATCCTCATTCTACCATTTTGTCTGGTACGCCATTCTTCTTTTATAACCCCTCTTTCAGCATCAATTTCATCTTCTGTTAGGAGTAGATAATTAGACCAATCATGAAGGATTTGAAGTCCCGTTTCAATAAGCTCAGGTGTTGTTGGAATATTATTTACATTATAAACGGTTTCATCAAAAGAGGTGTAGGCATTTATATCCTTTCCAAAAACAATACCTTCTTTTTCCAAGGTATTTAAAATTCCCTTTCCTTCAAAATGCTTTGTGCCGTTAAAAGCCATATGTTCTAGAAAATGAGCCAAACCCTGTTGGTCATTATTTTCTAATATAGATCCTACATTTTGTATAATGTAATAGCTGGCTACATCTTTGGTCACATCGGTGCTATGCAAGTAATAGGTCATTCCATTTGGCAAGACCCCTTTTTTTATGCTGTTATCAATAGGTAAGTTATTATTGGTGTTTTGAGCAGTAAGATTTAAGAAAAAGAAGATGCTTAATAGTGTTATGCAGTTTTTCATGATTATGTAATGAATGTTTTTTATATAGACGGTAATGTTTCTAGATTCCCCTATTAAGAAAATGTTAAATTAAATAAACTAAGGCTAAACAACTGTCTGTAATGACTTTATAAAAATTTTTTAGGATTTAAGTTTATTTTTTTCTCTTCGGGTGGGTAACATTTGTTAAGATCACAGGTTTGATAATAAATACCACAGGTTAAAACGCCATCGCTAATGTTGTTCACTTGGCAATACTGAACGAATACAAGTTCGCCGTGATAAATATATACCCCATCATCATAAGGTTCGTCCAGAGGTTTAATCCAGTTTTCTATTTTGCTAATGCCCTCGGGTAGATTTAGTTGTAATTCTGAAGTGATATAAGGCTGTGTTTTGGGAACATAGGAGTAAATATGCCAACCATGTAGCAAATTCACTTTCATAATTACCGCAAGTTGGGTTTTATCCTCAGACCAAACTATAGTAGCATTTAATGATAAAGGATCCAAATCATAACACTCGAAGGCCTTAAGTTTAGAAGCCGATTCAGCAACTTTTTTCTTGAATGACTCTGAAATTTCAGAGGATTGAGATCTTCCAATTTGTGACAGTATTAGTAAAGAAAAGACGAATAATAAATATTTATTCTTCATGGTTTGGTACGGTATTTACAAGCCATTTATAGCCCCCTGCTTCGGTAAAGAATAATTTATTTTTATTGTTTTTGTACCAATTTCTCCATTCATTGGCCGACTCGAAACTTTCATCAGTATAACGTTTTAAAATTTTATGAGCCAGTTCCATTTTTTCACCTTTTTCAAGTAGCTCAATACAAGTCGTCAATAATTCAGGTTGTCTATTGGAAACGCCCAATGATTTTACATTTTCATCAACAACAAGCCCATAATACCCTTTATCGTTTTCAAAGCTAATGTATTCTAAATTTTCATCTAAATAAGTTATATACGCTTTTACATCGGTACCAAATTGCTCAAAAAAACCACCCATATACCTTTTTATGTAATCTTCCCATGGCATATCTGGTTGCCTTGGCCTAGAGGGCCTATTAGCTAATTCTTCTTCTTCTTCAGTAAGCTTTTCACCTTTTTCTTTTTTTAATATAGCATCGTTTCTCTCTTTTTCATTTTTATCATGAAATTCCCTAATCAAACCCAAATAATCCTGATACCCTTCTTCTGTAAGGCCATATTTAATCTGATCTATATATTGTCTGGTAAATATTATTCTTTCTGTTTTTTTGGCAATAATTTTATGCCCTTTAAACTGTTTCATGTAATAAATGGCATTGGCAAAAACTTTTTTGCTTTCCTGGGTCATGTAGTCTGGTGACGCACTAAAACCCCAAAGTAAAAAGTTACCATGTCTTCCTATGGCAACCGCATCAATGTCTTTGGTACAAACCCCACTTGATATAAATTCTGTTTCGGGAGAGTCTAGAAAACCATCAAAAGAAGAGACTTGTCCTATTCTATAGCCTTTACCTTCTAAATATCCTTCTGTTTGCACTTGCCACATGGGCATGGTATCTGGAAGATTTCTTCCCGATGCATAGTGAAATGCTCCACTAGGTGTTGGTCTGTCTTCCATAGTTAAAGAAACATTTAAAGGGCCTTTAAAGATGGGGTGACCGGTATTTAAGCTATGTGCATGCGCATCTAAGCATAAACAATACCAATCTAACTTAGAACCTAGGGGAGAGGTCATTACTGGTGCAGCATGTCCAATAAAAATGGCTGCATGGTCAAAATCGTCTTCAATGTATTTTGCAGGAATATAACCCACCCTTTGTCCATTTTCATCAGTTTCAACTACCTGTTCTGATATAAGGTTTGGAATATGGTCAAAAATAGTTACATCGTAATTTTCGGATAATTTAGAATTATAGTCTCTGGCATCAACACCTTTAACTTCAGCAAAGTAAGTATTTAGGTAATCCATAAAAGCAGGATACCTATATTCGTATTCTTTTTTAAACCGTTCGTTAGATAAGGATCCCGTAGTGAAAACACCCAATCGTTCTGGCATAGGTTTTTCAGGATGGTAACCAACATACAACACTTTTAAATCCAATTTCTGTTGTGCAGTACATGTAAAGGATATAAATAATGCAAAAATAAATGCAATCTTAAAAAAATTGGTTTTCATGGTATAGGAGTTTATTAAAAAAGGGTTGTTACAATAACAACCCTTTTTTCTTTTGTTAAAAAAAGTGACTAACTCAAGATAATTATTAACAAAATATTAGGTTGATTTTATTTTAAAAGCTCTTCCAAAAGGGTAAAAGCCTCTTCGCCAGATCCCACAAACTTCTTTACTATTTTACCTTCTGGGTCAATAATAAATTTAGTTGGAAAGGCATTAACATTATAACGCAGCACAAAATTATCGACTTCACTGTCCCTTACATCCATAACCTGTTGCCATTGGTAATCGTTCTTGTTAACGAAGTCTATTATTCTTTGCTTTTTATCACCAGAGTTTACGCCCAAAATTTCTAAACGACCATTGTATTTTTTACTAAACTCCTTTACTTTAGGCATTTCAGAGACACATGGACCACACCAAATACCCCAAAAATCGACCATGACATACTTGCCTCTGTATGAAGCTAAATCAAATTCGTTACCATCTAATGTCGATGTCGTTTTAATAGCTGGAGCAACAGCGCCTTCTTTTGTACTGTTAATGGCATTAACACGATAAGATATGTCTTTGTAATAAGCCATATCTGTCAATGCACTATCAAGATTGTTAAAGGCCTCAATGGCAATGTCGTTATCAATTTGGCTTCGCATCATCATGTCGCTTAAGTAATATAAAGCTGCTACAGATGAAGGATTATTTGTAACAAACTCCTTTTTAACATCATTAACAATAGCGGTTACAGAATCAGCTTTTTCTTTAAGCGTGTTTTGGATGTCTTCATTTTCCTCAAAAGACGATTTAACCAAGTAATTAACGCTTTCGTTCATTAAAGGATAAATCTTTTTATGGAATGTGCCCAGTTCATTGTTAATGCTATCGCTGTTTTCTGGGTAAGCATCCATAAAATCTGATGCCTTGCCACTCACTTTTATGTTTGCACCAGGGTATAGGATGGCAGCTAAATAACCCGACTTAGCAGGGTAATAGCCCCTTGGCGTTCCTTTAATGAGTTCTTTCATTCTTGTGAAAAAAGTCACAAAATGATGTCCTTCAATAGAATCGGTTAATGTAAAGCTTCCATTAGTAACAACAACTGAATCTGTTCTGTAGCCCAAAGCATCATAATCTTTGTTTGGCATTCTGTAATATAGGGTGTTGTTCTCTAAACCTTCAATAGTACCTTCTAATGTAAAGGTCTTTGGAGTTTCTACTTCACTTACCTCATTTTTACATGAAGCCAAGAAAACGACCAATAAAACAAGCATTATATTACTACCTAAATTGTTCATTATGTTTTTTGTTTAAATTTATTAACTAGTTAAAGGTTAAAACTCTGCAATTTCATTGCAGTTACTTTAGTTTCAATAAACCTTTTGAATATTACTTTGTCATTTCGCACTTGATGCGGAATCCACTTATATGTTTTGGATTCCTGCCTTCGCAGGAATGACAGTAAATACTAAAAAAAGAATTTCATTTCTTTCTTTAAAACGATGGATTTAAAATCCATAATGGTTTATTTTAGATTTATTAAAAAGGGTTTCATGCATCATGGCGTGAAACCCTTTTGAAATTATTTAAAACCGGTTAGTACTCGTTTTGTACTGTAGCACCACCGCTTAGGGTTAAAACTTCATCACCTATTGGTCTAGCCCAAGCTCTAGAGTCTGGTTGTATAGTAATAGTTTCTCCATTAATCGTTCTAGTAATTACTATAGGGTCTGTTAATGGATCATTATTCAATCGCTTAATATCCATAAAACGCAAGGTAAATGGAGCCTCTCTTCTACGTTCGTCTATAACTTCATTTACTGCATCTTTTACAGAAGCCGGTATTGTGAGTGGTGTGTAATCAGCTGCTGCAAATCGATTAACACGTACCATTTCAATGTCTGACATGGCTCCTGATAAATCATTATCACGTGCTTTACATTCAGCTCTTGTTAAATACATTTCTGCAACACTAGGTCCGGCATAAGAATCCCCAGGTCCCATGTGCATATAACTGGTCCATGTATTAGAGGTAACACCGGTACGGGCAAACCAGCCATCAATATAAAAGACATTACGTATATCTGCTGGGTCATATAAATCTAACAATTCTTGGCTAGGGCTTGTATTCCATGACCCATTTGTTTCATAGAAATAAAAATATTGGTCAGTATAAAAGTCAGACCCAGACTGTTGCCAAGAAGCCAATTGTGCAGTATTTGGATAAACAAAATCACCATACCATAAAGTGAATGGAAGAATTGTAATTTCATCCTCAAAATTTACCATGGTATTAAAACCACTTAAGGCTGCATCAGCATGAGTTTTAGCCTGATCATAATTACCCAAATACAAATGTACTCTGGCAGCTAAGGCATGCACACTAGGTTTTCCTATACGATAACGCCCTTTCTTTTCTGTATTAGGGTATTTTAATGCTTCGTTTAATTCTGCTAAAATAAAATCAAAAGTTTCCTTAACTGTAGCTCTTTCTTGACTTTCGGTAACAGAACTGGTTTGTTTTATTACAATACCCAATTCTTCTTGATTAGCACTATTGGGGTATAAAGCATAAGTTAGTGCCAAATTAAAGTGATTGTGAGCTCGATAAAAATGTGCTTCAGCTGTTAACAAATCTACTAAAGCTTGGTCTTCCATACCACTTACTGTTCCTTCTTCCAGTTGTTCTAATATTAAATTAGAAACAACCAGCATACGTCCATAATAAGTTGCCCAAGTTCTGTCAGATGATCTACTTTCCATAGTTGTAGAAAATGTATACTGTTGTTGTTGTTCCTCATTAAAAGAAGTAGACTCATCTAAAATCTCTTGAGGCATAAATGCATTATCATGACACCATACACTTGCCTGATGTTCAGTACCAACTGCAGATATGGTTCCATAAAATAATCTATCCAAATCATCAACTGTCTGTATTACAACATCTGTATTAACATTTGGGTTAACATCTAGATGATCTTCAGAGCAGGCAGTAAAAAGAACACTACATATAATAAATAAAAATACTTTTTTCATAATTTTTTTTTTAAAATTCAATATTTAAACCTAAAGAAAATGTTTTTTCAGGAGCTCTTGTTACCCCTTCAATATATTCAGGATCTATTCCATGATCATTAGCTTTCCATATATTACCTAAGTTTTCAGCTTGGGCAAATAAGCGCAGACGTGAAATTCCTGCTTTTGAAAGGACATCTTGTGGCAAATCATATGCAAAAAATACTTGTCTTAAACGAATATGTGCTGCATCTTCCACTAAGGTATCCAAATTTGGAGTATACCAACCCCATCTATAACCCCAAAACTCATATTCCGTTTCTAGCTTAGGAAGCCCCATGGCGTCATGATTGCCGGCTAATAACCCAGCTAAGTCTTCATGAAACCCTCCTTTTTGCAGGAATACTTCATAATTAAAAGTTGGTCTAATAAATTTGTGTCCAAATTTACCAGTCATTCTGGTACTTAAGGTAAAGTTTTTAAATCTTAAGGTATTGTTCCATCCTATTACTGTTGGCGCTACTCTGGTACCCATATACTTAAGAACATCTCTACCATCTTCTCCATTTTGACCAATGTTTAGATCCATACCATAAGTTTCACCATTTTCACCAATTATAGTTGGGTACGGTTTGGGTTGTGAATCTATGGTTTGCATACCGCCATATACAAATGAATAGATTGGTTGGTAAGGCTTTCCTTCAATATATGGAAAACTAGAAATACTACGTGGGAAAATAGCAATATCTTTTAATGAGGTGACTTCACTATCATTAAATGCAAAAACAACATTAGTTGTAAAACTGGTATTGCTTGAAAGCCTGATATCTGAACTTAAATCAAACTCTAACCCTTTGTTAAGCATACTTGCCACATTGTATCTAGCAGAAGTAAAACCTGTAGTAGGAGAGGTGTCTACACTAGCTATTAAATCTTTACTTGCTTTATTATAGTAATCTATTGAACCATATAATTTACTATCGAATAAATCAAGATCCAAACCAATATTGTAAGTAGCTACGCGTTCCCAACGTAAATCTGGATTACCTAAACCATTAAGAAAAGCTCTAAAACCTCCATGAATAGGGCTAAAAGAAGGACTCAAACTAATAGTAGGAATTGTAGCTTCAGCATTTACAACATTACCATTTTGACCATTGGTAACCCTAAGTTTTAAACGATTAACAAAGTCAACATCTCTTAAAAAGTTTTCTTCACTAATGTTCCAGCTAGCTCCAATAGACCACATCGGGTTATAACGTTGACTTTTATCTTCAACTATAAAGTTAGCACCATCAGAGCGTGCACTACCAGAAATGGTATACTTACCATCATAAGTATATGCAAAATTTCCAAAATATGATATAAAACGATCATCGCTTCGTGTGAAAGCTCTACCATCACCAACTCCACCAGCACCCCATATTGACTGCCAAGGTTGATTATTTGGAACAGCATAAGTGAAGTTATCTTTATTAAAGCCATAGGTTCTTACTCCACCTGTAAACTTACTTGTACTGGATGTTTTTTCAACACCCCCTAAAACATTGATATAATGTTTACCAAACATTTTATCATAAGTTATTAAGTTTCTTAAAGTAAGATAATCTGTTTCTCCAAAGGCATTGTCTAAGATGGCTCCAGTAGGAATACGGGATTCCCCCAAATTACCATTTACTGGATCATAATTAGGGATTTCATACCCATTAATTACTGCAAACTTAACAGAAGACGTTTCAGGGCCATAATAGTTATTAGAATTAGTATCATATTTCTGATAAGTAAAACTTGGTTTAACCATTAACCCATCTATAATTTTAATGTCTAATCCAGCACTAACTCTTAAATTGGTTTCCTTAGTAACAAATTCTGTATCCCTGGCATCCCTAAGTGGGTTAAATGTAATGTCGTCGTAAGGCAGGCCATTAACACTATTTGCAAAAATCTCTAAATATTTAGCATCGTATGTAGGATGATATACAGAAGCATAAGAGCCATCGTCATTTATCAATCGATCATAGGGTTGTAAGTTCTGTATTGTATTAAACCCAACACCGGCACTTTCTCTTCTAGATTTATCCAACATTCCACTAATGTTTAATGTTAACCAATCTGAAATTTTATACTGGTTGTTGAGGTTAATTAATAATTGATTGTCTTCAGTCCCTATAAATGCACCTGTATTATCGTTATATAACACAGATAACCTAGTATTACTATTATCAGTAGAAGTACCAAAAGACAAATTATATTGTTTTTGAATAGGAGCAACTAATAAATAATCTTTAGCATCTATAAGGCTATTATTGTTAGACAACCTAGAAATAATGGCATTTAATTCTGCCTGGGTTATATCACCATTATAAGCATCAAAATAAGCTCTTGCGCCTTGTGAATAGGCTGTATTTCCACCACGGTTAACATTTTGCCTGTCAAATAATGTATTTGGAGCAGGATATGGTAACATAAAACCACTTAAAACACCATGTCCACCAGGTATCCATATGGTAGCTTCATATGCTAATTGTGTTTTGGAATCAGCAGTTGTAATATTACGATCTAAATCCATTTTAGGACGCATTTTAACTGAAGAGGTAAACCCAATTTGCATTTTACCTTTCTTGGCTTTTTTTGTTGTAATTACAATGACACCGTTTGCAGCTCTTGCTCCCCAAATAGATGCAGCAGCAGCATCCTTAAGAATATTTATACTTTCAACATCGTTAGGGTTAATCGTATTAAAGTTGCTTACTTGAATTGGAAATCCATCAACCACTAAAAGAGGTGCTCTGGATGAAGTCATAGTTCCAACACCCCTTATCGCTATATCGTCCAAATTAATTCTACCATCAGCATCTTCAACCACTTGAATACCAGGAGCAATACCCTGAAGTACAGAACCTATATTTTGAGTTACTGTATTCTGAATTTGCTCTTTTTTAATTGGTGTAAAAGAACCGGTTGAACGTTCTTTAGCAACTTTTTGGTATCCAGTTACAATAACTTCTTCAAGTTCACTTACATCCTCTTGCATTGTGAAATCGTATATTGTTTTTCCTTCCTGCACAAGTTGTTGTGCTGTTTTAAAACCTACACCTGTTACAACTATTATTTCACCTAGATTAGCATTAAGCTTAAATTTACCGTCGAAATCTGTATAGGTTCCCCTAATAATGTTTTGACCAATTTCAGAAGTATTAGTAGTAGTATAAACACTTAAACCCGCAATAGGAACGCCTTGACCATCTATAATAGTCCCTGTAACTGGTATACCCTGCTGTAAGCCACCAATTGTTATTGGTTTTATTAAAACATTATTCGTGTTGGGAGATAACTCAACTTGAAATTCACCGTGCGATAAACTTTTTTGAAGTAATTCATTAATTAAAATACTTCCTTTTTTAAGATTCACTTTTGGAAAATCTTTAAAAGTATCTACTTGATAAATAAAAGTATAATCTGTTTGGTCAGAAATAAGTTCAAAAACCTCATCTACAGTTAATACTCTATCATTTTCTATCTTTATTTTTGTGTTTTGAGAAAACACCTCATTTGCAGGGGTGAAACCAAAAACCATTGAGCAAAACAAAAAAATAAAACTCTTCATAGCCATAATTAGTAACTTATCCTTATAAAAGAAAAAAGGATTCTTTAATTTAATTTCCATAAATTTACATTGTTTATTAGTTAGTTAACGATTTAATTGATTAATAATGTTTATGAAAGGGAGTTGAGGTGTTGTTTTGTGGTAAAGTATAAACCCTCACTTCCTTTTTCTTTTTTATCTTATTAAAATTGTTTTTCCATTTATACTATAGTTATTAATATAATTAGTATTCTTTATATTGATTAATATTTCTTCTATATTCTGGTTTTTACTTGACACTCCGGTAAAACGAATATTTTCTAATTCTTTATCCATAAAAATAATATCCACATCATACCATCTAGATAGTACTTTTGCAATTTCTTTTAAAGGTAAATTTGTAAAGGTGAAAATTCCTTTCCTCCAAGAAACAACTTTTCTCACATTAACATTAGTAATATTAATTGTGTTGTTTTGTCCTTTAGTATTTATTTCGGACTGCTCACCTGGTTTTAAAGTAGCCTTTTCAAAACCATTGTTTATTGCGATACTGCCCTCAGATAATGTAGTTAAAATACGTGGTTCATCTTTATAAGCCTTGATATTAAACTCAGTACCCAACACCTCTATTTCTTGCATTTGTGTATTAACAATAAATTGAGCGCCGTTATGGTTAGCACTAGGAGAAACTTCAAAATAGGCTTCTCCATATACCAACTCAACTTTACGTGATTCTCCTTTGGCAAAAGCCACTGGGTATTTAAGTTTAGATTCAGAATTTAACCAAACTTTTGTACCATCGGGTAATTGTACATAAAACTCACCACCTCTTGGGATGGTTAAATAATTGTATTTAATCTCGCCTTTTAAAACTTTAGCATCCCTATAAACCACACCTGCATCATTAGCTTTCACGTTGTTACTCACAAAGTCTTTACCTGTTTCAAGAAAGATATCGGTTCCATCTTCTAAAGTCAATGTTGCTTTGTTAGATCCAATTTCAATATCATTATTAATTAAAGTTGGCTGTGCAATAGTTATAATATTTATGGGATTGTTTTTTTCTCTCTTGTTTATAAAGACAATAGAAAGACTAACAAACAAAATTACAGACGCCGCAACAGCATATTTCCAAAAGGATGTATTTCTTTTAATGGGTTTAATTTTACTTTCTAAGTCATCCCAAGAAACTAAATTGGCAGATTGTAAAGACCTGAATTGTTCAATGCTGTAATTTGTTACAACATAATGTTTAAACACAAGACGGTTTTTTTCTTTTTCCTTCAACCAGTTATTTAGTACTTGTATTTCTTCACTATTTATCTGATTAGTAAAGTACTTAATAACTAACGCTTCTATTTGATAGTTAATCATAAAATAACAAAATATACTTCTAAGACGCTTATATCTAAAATTACCCTAGTATAAATTTCATTTTTTTTATAGATTTACCCCATCTTCAATAATGGAAATGAAAAATAGCGAAGAAAATATTGAGTTGTTAGTGCAAAATTTTAAAAACGGTAGCACCTTAGCATTTAAAATACTGTTTGAGAAATATCATGTTGAGCTTACAGCTTTTATAAATAGTTATACGAATGATGAAGCATTGTCGAAAGATATTGTTCAAGAATCGTTTGTTAAATTATGGGATGCAAGAGCAAATATTAAAAGCGAAAACTCAATATCAGCATATTTATACAAGATAGGCTATTATATTTTTATTGATAATTATAGAAAAAACAAGAAAGAGTCTCAAATGATAGATTCTTTAACTTACAAAGCACTTTCAAGTTTCGAAGAAACAGATAATGGTTATTTAAAGGAACAAAGATTAAAAAAAATTTATTCAGCCATTGAGAATTTACCACCCCGATGTAAGGAGATTTTCAAAATGAGTAAGCTTCAGGGCTATAAATATTATGAAATTGCGAAAATGTTAAAGATAACTGAAAAAGCAGTTGAATCGCAAATGTCAATAGCCTTTAAAAAAATAAGAAATGAAATAAGAAATAATAGTTCATTATTATTATTTTTTAATTTAATGTCAAATAAATTTGATTTAAAAACCGGTATCAAACGGTCTATAGATTGAAAAACCTCTTGTAGAATTTTCTAAAGAGGTTTTTTTATTATTTAAAAATTATTAGTTTTATTAGTTCTTCAGCCTTCTTTGTTGTTCTGCATAAGGAATACCCTTTGTAATCCAATCTTCTGCTACTTCTCCTTTAAGATAATGGCCAAACCATTTTAAAATGCGTTGTTGGTAATCTATCCTGTTTTTGTCGGCCCTCAACCCATGTCCCTCTTTGGCATATACTAATAAAATAAATGGTTTGTTCGCTCTTCTGGCAGCATTGTAATATTCAATGCCTTGAGCCCAATTTACATTTAGGTCATTGTCGCCTACTTCAAATAGAATAGGGGTGTTTAATTTTTCTATTTGCATAACAGACGAATTTTTAATATAGTTTTCTGGAGAAACCCAAGGCGCCGTGTCCATGCGTTCTTGACCTACTTCAAAGTGGTCATTTTCAGGTCTACCGCCAAAAGCAGGGGTTATTGCTAAATTCATACTAATTAAATCGGTTAAACCAGCTCCCGCTACACTGGCTGCAAAAATATTGGTTTGCGTTGGCACATAACCCGCTTGATAGCCTCCCCATGAATGGCCTATTAGGCCTACCTTTGAGGGGTCAACATCACCTAAATCAACAACAGCACTAACAGCGTTTTCTAATGTTTTGGTTGAAGAAACACCAGGATTACCAGCTATAAAATCGATATCTGGATTGAGGACAAAGTATCCATTTTGGGTCCAAACGGTTGTGTTGTAATAATCGGTTTTAGATGGCATGATATATCTGTTTAATCCTCTTGTTAGTTTTTCATAGATATAGGTTATCATGGGATATTTTTCCCCTTCCTTATAATCCGCTGGATAATACAAAATACCTTGAGCTTCTTTTCCTAAGGCGTTAGTGAAGGAAACCAATTTTGCTTTTCCCCAATTATAATTTTTTTGGAACGGGTTTGTATTACTTATTTGCAGGGGATTTGAAAATGTGCTATTGGTTAGATAGACATTTGGTGATTGTACATACGATTGTTTTACAAAGATCATATCATTGGCATTTTTGGCTTTCATTAACCTTGTAATTGAAGCATCTTCAAAAATATGCCTTTTTATTCCTTTACCTGGAATTCCGGAAGCATACCCTGTTTGCTTCGAATATTTTCCAAACAATGAAAAATAAATTAATTCATCGGTATCTATTAATGGTTCATCACGGTCTAAAGAAACAATGCGATATACAATGTTTTCGTCCTTTCCATTTGTTATTTTTCTAATATTGCCCGTTTTAGTGAATACCTGCCAAACATCAAACTCTGAATAAATAAAAAAGGATTTACTGTCCTTACTCCATCCACCAAAACCAAAAGCTCTTTTTTGTGGTAAAGGGTGGTCGTCTTCAAAATTTATAAAAGTAGCATCAATATTTTTAGTGATATTACTGGTTGTTTTAGAATTGATATCGAATAAATGTAAATGGTTGTTTTTTAGGTAAACAAAAAAGGTATTGTTAGGACTCACATCCCATGTATCAAAAATGTTTTCCAATACTTTAGTTTTTGCTCCAGTTAACGAATTGATGACATAGGCATCATAGGATGGTCTTCCAAACATGGCTTCAAAGTCATATGGTGTGCCATCCAAACCTATCATAACTTCATTGTTTTGTTGAATTTTAACGTCATCAACAAGTGAATCGTTAAGCTGAACAATCTTATTTTCCTTTAAATGCCAAACAGCATTCTTTGGGGTTTCAATATCTTTCATCCTGCTCCTTTTTTGGGCAGGGATAATAACAACATCTCTGCTGTTCCATATTTCAAGATCGGGCGATTCAATTTTGTCGGTATCTGTTGCTGTTGAATCCTTTTCTTTATTTTCTTCTGATACTTTTTTGTTCCAACTAAAAGTCTTAAAAAAGATATGATTACCATCATCTGATATTGAAATTCTATCAGGAAGAATTCTGGTTTCTATAGGGAAGTTCTCGAAATCATTTTGATTAAAAACAAAAGAAGAGGTGTTTTTCTTACCTATATTGTTCCAGGCCAATAGATCAAACGTATTGTTTTCATAATCCTTATTTTCAACCTTTCTTCTAACAAACAGCGTGTTGCTTTTTTCAAACCAATTCAAACCTGAATACTCTACATCTTTTTGATCTAATACTTTTAGGGTTCCAGTGTTAGGGTTATATAGTTGAATGGTATTGCCAATATTGTCTTCTGTTTTAATTAACATTGCTAACAAATCACCTTCAGGTTGCCATCTAAATTCTGTAATATTTCCAAAAGTTAGATTGGAGCTAGTTTCTAAGTTTTTAACAATTAGTGTTTTTGTATTATTGTTTTCTTTTACTAAGGCTATAAAATTTTCAGTACCGCTTATATTAAAATATGAATAATCTTCTAAATTAATAGTATCCATTGATTTAAGATTCAGTAAGACGGTTTTTCTAGGTTTTTTGTCTTTATTTTTATTAATGCGTTTTGCTTCTTTTCCAGAAGGAACAATATCGTAAGAAAACCAAATGCTCTTTTCTGAAAAACTGCTTTTAGCAGCATTTATTATTGTATCTAACTTACCTGACTTAATATTATACAAATAAGTGGTTTGATCACCTCCTTGTGTGTTGATTTGGTATTTTAACCAGTTTCCATCATTGGATAGTGCATAATTGTTAATGCTCTCCCATTTTTCATAGTCATCAGGTGTTACTAATTTTAGGGAATCTTGAGCTTTAATATCAAAACTATTTAAACCTAAAATTAAGTTAAGAATTAAAAGGATTAAAGTGTGTTTTTTTGAGTTTGTTTTTTGCATTACCAGTGGTTTTTTTAAATTAATTTTAAGAAATTACGAAAACAACTACATATACCCTTATAAATTATTAGGGTTAGAGGGTTTTTTACCATTTTTTTAACTTTTACATGCTATGAAGCAAGTAAATAACAATAACAGCTTTAAACAAGTGATGTGATAAACAATCTTTATTTTGTAAAGATTAAACAACATTACCAAAAGTTTCTGAGCTGTTTTTTTATTTAGATTTTATTTCCATTGAAATAATAACTTAGACTAAAAGTATAATAGAGAGAATTCAGAGAACTTGTTTTAATTATGAATTGTTTAAAAAAAGGCTTCCAAAATTATTTTGGGAGCCTTTTTTGCTAGCTTATTATTTATCCTAAATTTATTATCTAGGTCTAGAATAGATATTGGAAGGCCAATCGGCACCATCTGTTCTTGTAAATCTCACTGTTCCCGTTTCGTCATAAGCATCGGAGTAAGTGTACCAAAACTCGATGTCCATAGAAGGACCATTGATATTGGAAATGGTCCAGTGTTCAGAATAGTTACCTTCTACATAGGTTTCACCTGATAAAAAGTTGAAATATAATTTACCTGGACCACCATAATAATAGTCCCATAATAGGTTTGACATACTATAAACTTGGTTACCTAAGTGGGTAATGTTAACAGAACCTGTTTTACCTACATACACGCCTCCCCATTGTTCAGCACCACCGCTTACTACAATCCATTCAAAATCAAAAGTACCTTCCCAAACAGGTGGCGCATAATCCTCAACTTTAACTTTCATACCAAAGCGGTTACCTACCTTTATTGATTGTCTGGAATCAAAAGTAGTGCCATCCTTGGCTGTAATTACATAGTACAATAGAAAAATATCACCTTCTCTTGCTAAAACACTAGATCTACTATTTTTAAAGTCATTTAAATATAATCCGTAAGCATCATCGGCATTAATATTAAAGGTAAATTCTCCAGACTCTGGAACATTTACTGAGCCTATCATTTTACCAGTTGTATTAAACGGAGCGGTATAATTATAGCCATCTTTTTCTTCAACGGTAAGATAAAAATCTACTTTGGAAAAGTTATCTGTAGAGACGTTAGACTTTATACTCATATTTATTTCCACTTCATCATTTCCCCAATATTCTTCTTTAGTAAGTAGGTCGTAATACCAAATGAAAGTTTCTTTATCTTCAACTGGAGTGAATGCAATTCTCGTTTTTTCTTGCCATTTAACTACAACCTCTTCAGAAATTGAATCGTCACTTTCATCACAAGAGTTTAGTAAAAAAATAGCACTAAAAAATAAAAAACATTTAAAAATTATTTCTCTTTTCATAATTAGAATAGTTAGTTGTTAATTTATGTTATTCTGTGGTTTAATTATTATTAATACGAGGAATTTAAAAATACCCTATAAAGTTTTTTGTTTTTTTCTTGATTAATGTCCGAATAGCCCTTTTAGCTTAGTATCCAATTCATCTTTGGTTGGGTTTCTTAAAAGAATGGTGTTGTTATTATCAATCAAAAATGTAGTTGGTAAATGAGGCACTCCGTAACTTTTGGCTACAGGGCCGTAAGCCCTGCCTTCTGCAGCATCAAATACATGAATCCATGGGGTTTCATCTTCCTCTATAGCTTTACGCCATTGTTCTTCAACATCGGCAGTACCAATACCAACAATTTCAAAACCGTCTTTTTTGTATTGCTTACGTAATTCTTTTAAATGTGGAAATGATGTTCTACAAGGGATACACCAACTAGCCCAAAAATCGACTAACTTATATTTTGCATTTACTTTTGATAAAGCCAGTTCATTCCCTTCAACAGTATTAAGGGTAAAGTCCGGAGCAGTATTACCTATCCCTAAGTTTTCAAAATTGTCTTTATAAACTTTGGTGATATGATGTTTGAAAAATACAGTCTCTCTGGCGTTACCAGTAAAAAGGTTGTAATACTCCTTTAATTCATCTTTAGTCATTCTGCCTTCAGTATACTGATACCCTAAAACATGCACTGCTATGGGAGAGCCTGGGTTGTTTTTAACAAAGTCTATTTTTGCTTTTATGTACCTATCCTTTTGCTCCTTGCTAAGTGGCATTAGCTCTTTTTGAAGGCTTTCAGCTTTTTCAAGATCTTCAGCGCTTTTAGTCTTTTTCGCTTGTGCATAAAGTTTCCCGATTTCATCAAGGGGTTTATATTTTGGGTCTTCTAGTATAGCCTGGGCTTGCGCTTCTATGGCTGCATATTGGTTATGACTTTTGGAACCGGAAACCTTAGAATTAAATTGCCAATTACTTGCTTGTACCTCAGACCAATCGATGTCTAAAGTAATGTGACTGTTTTCAAGAAAAAATCTACTGATCTTGCCATCAATGGATAAATTAACCATATCTGGAAAATCAACTTTTCCGGTAAATTCAAAAGCACCATTTACAATTTGGGTACTGTCTATCACAGTAACTTTTTCACGATTACCGTAATCAGTCATTTTAACAAAGCCTTGATCAAGTCCTTTTATGGTACCTGAAATTATATATCCAGCCTTCTCTCTACTTTGAGTTGTATAGTCTTTGCATGAAGTAATTAAGGTAAAAACAATTAAAACAACTGTAATTCTCAGTACAAAATTCTTCATGGTATATAAGGGTTAAATACCTAACTCATTAAACAATTCAGTTAATTTACTATTTGAAGGCCTTGGAGCGTTTTTCTCAACAATATTACCATTAGGGTCCAATAAAATGAATTGAGGAATGGCATTAATCATATAGTCTCTAACAAAATCAGAACTGAAGTCATTATTGGCTATTAATTGGATACCTGTAAGCTCTTTATCCTTAACCATGTTTTCCCATTTCTCTTTGTCTTTCATTTTATCAACCGAAATACTAACGAAATGAATATTTTTTCCATGATATTCTTCTTCTACCTCTTTTAAAAAGGGAATTTCATATTTACATGGCCCACACCAAGTAGCCCATACATCAATATAAACATATTTTCCCTTTAAATCGTCTAACGATGTTGAGCCTCCATCAACATTTTCATAATTAAAAAACTTTGGAGAAGGTTGTCCTTTTGCTAATTTTATCAGGCCTTCATAAATTTCTGATATCTTATCATTATTTTCATCATTTGTAGAGGCTTTGATAAATAATTCATAATACAAATTAATATCGTTAACATATTTAATGCCAAAAATGGCTGCATCAAATAGTAGGTCGTTCTTTATATCAGGGTCTGTTGCTAAGGAGACCGCTTTTAAATAAGCAATATTCCTGTCTAAAGAATCTTTTTTTACTATCTCAGAAGTTTTTTTTCTGTAAAATGATTTTACTAAGCCTTTATAATTCGTAGAGAAACCATAATCCTCTTTATTATTATAATCTACACTTACTAGTTCACTTAAAAAATTATCCGAAACCTTAAAGTCTTCGCTGCCTACATAGTAGGCATGAGATCTTTCATAAGAAGTTAAGGTATTTAGGTACTCATAATTAATATCCTTTACTTCCTGTCCTTTAAATAATTCCGGTATCCCAACATAGTTAGAAACAAGATTTATTTTGGCTTGTTTTATATCATTACATTTAGATTTGAACGCATCCTCTTCCAACTTAAAAAACTCCTTTCTATCTCCAGTTAACTCAGAAGATAACGTATTTTTTTCTCTAAGATAATTACTACCTTCATGACCTTTTCCAGTAAAAGTTAAGGTGTTTGCAAAATCTTTGGCATCGTAATTTATTTGAATATCGTTACCTGCTTCAATATAGATAAAATCATAATTATTTGAATCGTAAAAACTATAAACTCCCGGGTTTACTCTTAGGGTATCCCTAAAGTTACCATCTTTATCAATTTTTAGTTGTTTTCTTGTTTTTCTATCTGTACTTGATAAATTAAGTTCGGTAACATCACTATTTAAAATTTTCCCTGAAATAACAGCATAATCAATTGTTGTTTCGTCCTTACAGGATATTACTGCCAATGCAAAAAGGGCTAATATGATTTTTCTCATTTTTAAGTATATTTTGGATTGTTATTTACTAAAGTTATACGTTAAGGGAATTAATTATTCCATATCTCATTTTATATTTTAACCAGTTGCAAAATTATTTATTAAGGTGATATAATTTTATAGATCTGATTATTCACCTTTAAGAAATAAATTCCGGAAGACAGCTTATTCGAAAACGAAATTTCTGTAGTACGGTTTGCTGAAATATATTTTTTATCTTCAATGGAAATACTAACACCATTAATGCTTAATAGAGCAAATTCATCAGTTTCTGTTGTATTTGTAATTTTGATTAAGTTATTTACTAAAGGGTTTGGGTAAACAATCCTATTAATAATGTGTTCATCATTAGTTGAAAGTGTAGTGTCAAAATAGGTCTTTGCATAATTAAAGGCATCAATACCTACTTGTTCTCCGATAATTCTACCAGGAATATCATCTGCTGGAGGGTGAATACCTCCCCATATTCTAGATAAACTACATTGGTCTGAAGCATCTCTATAGGTTGCCCACTGTAAAATAACATCTTGTGAAGGACCGTTTTCGAAAACTAAAAACTCATCTTTTTTAGCAACAAACTCACCCATACCACCTGGAAAATAAGCGTCGCCTGTAATTCTAGTTAAAACTTCGGCAGCAGCTCTTGAGTATGTAGAATGACCTGATACAAAACCAGCAAAAGGAGGTGTAACAAAGCTTTGACGCTGATATGGCATCCAGTTCTCAGCAAGTATCCAATCTACTCCAGCAATATCTGTAGTTGGATTTGGAATATAATCGTGCCCTTTCCAAGTAAATAATTTAATTTTACCTACATTTTCGTTATTACTCCCTGCTAAGGGGTCTCCTGCTTGAACAACTTCTATAAAACCATTTTCTAAAGGAATACCAGCAATATTATAATTACTAAGGCTACTATTAGTAGACTGTCCCATTTCTGCCATATATCTAATAGCTGAAACGGGTCTTATGTAGTCATACCAGCCTTTAATACCCCAAGCCGTAATAGCTGCATCGTGCATCGCACCTCCTAAAGCAAAATAACTTTTTACATCCCATTCTATATTGGAAAGCGTTTCACCCTGACCTTGAAATTTTTTGACCAATTGATCATGGTCGCTCACATAATTTAGTAATGTAAACCAATGTCCAGGAGGGGTTTCTGAATCTGGTCCATCCGCCCAAAATTCTGCTAAAACCCTACCATAATCCCCTCGTGGAACTATCTGTTCTTCATATGGTGAACCTGTATGTGGATTAATGCCATAACCTGTTCCAATATCACCACCGTCAATGGTATTATAAAAATTGAGGTATTCATTTATGTTGGTCGGTAATTGGTCTATAGAAATGTTTCCTATAGAATTAGGTGAGATGTCTATCATAACACCATCTGTAGGATCTAAATGAGACCCCCAAATTGATACCAATGAGAATCCCCATTTGTAATTATCCCCATTTGTAGTAACCGTATTGGGATCCAATAATGGAGGTGTTCCAGGGTCATGGTATACGTGATAAGATGATCCATCTCGAGAAAAAGTGGTTTTATTATTGTTCTGTAGTGAAAACGGAATTACATTTCCCCATTCGGGACTCAAAAAGTCTGGAGTTGAACCAGGTATTAAATTCCCACTTTGATCGATAAAAGTTTCTAAACTTAGTGGTTGCCATCTGTTCGGATCTGTGATCGTAGTGTTCCCTGGTAAATCTATTGGTAATGGTTGGTTTGCCGGTTGGTAATAAGCATTATCATACCCCGTAGCTTCTCTGGCTCCATCAACATAACCAAAATTGATAAGGTTTTGAGCTATATAATTTCCTAAAGCTGCAGGATTGTTATCAGAATAATCAGTAGATGTAAAGTTTTTATCGTAACCCATATCATCCATAAGTAAGTCGAATAAAACATAAGATTCTTCTTTACCCGGAGAATTAGAAAACCTATGCTTTAATAATCCATAAACAGCATAACTTAATGTTTTTGCTCTATTATCTTCTAGGTCTCCAGAATTGGTGAACCCGCCAAAAGGAGTGAAATAGTTTCCTAATTGGTTGCCCAACATATAGGTTTTACTACTTCCTGTTGTATCATATACAGACCAAGAATCATACATGGCAATGCTGGTATGGAATAAGTTTCTTGCATGTACAGTAGGTCTAGCAAAATCATTCCTTATAGCCTCAAGTAAAACTTCATTCCAAAGCCTCGCAATAGATGCGTTTCCACTAAGAGAAACATCAGCAGCAGACAAAGAGATATTTAATTCAACAGGTAAAGTTGAACAGCCATCTGTTTCTGTAGCTATTACTTTACCTGTACTGGCAATGTCCCATTTAATTTTTACAGTATTAGTTCCTTGTCCTTCTAGTATGTGTCCTCCTTCTGCTTGCCATACTATAGTAGAATTTGAACCTAGTGGATAGGTGTAATTTTCTTCAGCTAAAAAAGTACTTGTATTATTTCCAGTGATTGGTTTAGGCTCTAAATAATTACAGGAGCCATCATCTACGGTTGCAGATGGATTATAATTACAACTGTTTGGGTCGGTACAGCCCATTACTTTTACACTAGGGCTTATTCCTAAGTATTGATAATTAACACCTTCTGTAGCCAATATATGGGAATTAGCACTTATGTTTGAATAATTGTCAATAATTCCTGAAGGCCATTCTACACTTAAAGAAGTTATCTCTTCTGCTTCTCCTAAACCAAAATGTACAGATTGTAAACTTTGAGAATACAATCCCATTCCTGAATAGTATTTCGTAAAGGTGCCTTTTGTCGTTGTTATTTTTAACTTGGTACCTATGCCGTCTCTGTTAGAAGAAACCCCCTTTAGTTTTATTTTAACCCAATTTGAACTGACTTCTGGAACACCATTAATCAAATCATTATCATAAAACGTAGAAGGAGTGTCGAAGTAACTATTTGAAAAAAAAATATCAAGATCACCATCATTATCATAGTCAAAAACCTCTGAGGAATAGGATACTGTTTCTTCAATACCTATACCTGATGCTGTTGCAATGTTTTCAAAATTATTTCCACCGTTGGCATGTAAATTTTTGTAAATTACATTTACCTTTTCTCCAAGTATTGTATCGCCAGTACATACTAAAAGGTCATCATCACCATCATTATCAAGATCTGAAAATCGAGTATCCCAAGCCCAATCTGTAGGCAAATAAATATTTGAAGTTCCAAAATATTGAAAGGTGTTATCTAAATTTCCTTTAACAATGGTGTTTATTACAGTATCTGTGATGTAAAAATCTAAAATATTATCAAGGTTATAATCTCCAACAGTAATACCCATGGCATCAATATTTATGTCTAAACCATAACTGCTAGAACTTTCAACAAACCAAACACCATTATTGTTTATGTATAAGTCATTTCCTTGAGAAAAATCATTTGTAACGTATAAATCCATATAACCATCTTTATTAACATCGATGGGGATAGCCATAAAAGAGTTTTTGTCTTCATTATGTAGATTAACATTTTCAGTAATTTCAGTAAATGTTTCATTACCTAAGTTTTTATACAATCTATTGCCACAACCAGACTTAAAGTCTGCTATATAAATATCTAAAAAACCATCATTGTTATAGTCAAACCAAGTGGCAGTGGTATTGGCACAGTTGTCAATTGAGGGGAAACCTGCACTAGTGGTAATATTAGCAAATGTTCCATCCCCATTATTCTTATACAATTGTACTTTGTAAGCATTTGTTAAAAATAAATCTGGATATCCATCATTGTTAAAATCGCCCCATGAAGCGCCAAACTTATATCCTATATATGCAGGTATCTGATTTATTTCACCTATTGGTTCACTATATAAATTATTTAATCTAGCTTCTTGTGTAACGTTTGTAAATGTACCATTGTTATTGTTTTTAAATAATCTACTATATGTAAATGGTTTGCCTTCCTCATCTAAAGAACTAGAAACTATAAACAAATCTAAATCATTGTCATTATCGTAGTCAGCAACAGAAACACCTTTATTATCCTTAAATTCGGCATCACCAAATCTGTCACTTGTTTTTGTGAAAGTTTGTGCGTTAACAGCTGTTTGAACAAGGAACAATAGTGAAATTGTAAATTTTATAAATAAACTTGAATTGTAAATTTGCATAAAGAATAATGAAATAATTTTATTTTCCTGAATTTATATAGTTTAGTTAATAAACTTTCTTACAATGCTATTGATGAAATAATTAAACAATTTTTTTAATTCACTTATAAGGTGTATTTAAATTTTCTATCTCACTTTTTAAGTAATTACATTTGTTCCATTTTGCAAATAATTAAGAGATATGTTTTTTTTAATTTTTTGAAATTGGCTATAGCCCCTTAACCTAAAATCAATTTATAAAATTTAAAACCTAAAATTTATTAATCATTTTCAATAATACAAATGGTTTTAAATGAGAAGGGATACAGACTACACTATCATATTTAATAGGATTAATTTTTTAATTGCAATAGTTTACAAATTAAACTTAAGTAGTTGTTTTTCATAAAAAATAAATGAAAAC
Source organism: Aestuariivivens marinum (assembly GCF_022662175.1). GTDB lineage: Bacteria > Bacteroidota > Bacteroidia > Flavobacteriales > Flavobacteriaceae > Aestuariivivens > Aestuariivivens marinum. Next base: position 210,072 of record NZ_JAKMCR010000004.1, read on the forward strand.
AGATTTAGTTGTTATGATTTACCTCAACTTTCCATTCACCTGGTTCCAAAATAATAAAATTAAAATTTACAAGAGTTGTTCCTGGATTACTTACGTTGTTAAAGGAATAATTCATATTACATTCAAAAGGCACATTGGTTCCTTTAAAAATACCTAAATCTTGATCGATCCAATAATTTCCACTATCTCCAATAGTATTTGTTGGTATTCTAATTCTTTGACCATTAACTCTAACTTCAATAGTAACTTGATTAATAGCATCACCAACTTTTCTTATTTTGTAATTACGAACACCCATATCTGTAATTACTCTATACATTTGAGATTTAGGTTTTCCTATGTATTCATCATCTTTCCAAATGCCTTTTTTAATTACTTTTTTACCTTCTATATTTGCTGTAAAAACGCCTTCTCCATTTCTTTTTCCTTTTTTCCAGCTACCTTCGTAAACAGAGCCATTAGTATAAGTCATTATTCCATTGCCATGAGGGAATCCTTTTTTAAATTCTCCTTCATAAGAATCAATGCCCTTCGCAATACCAATACCATTTGCAATTCCATTTTTACACTCGCCAGAATAAGTTCCAGAAATATTTTCCAATAAAACCTTACAATCTTCTTGTGCAGCAACTAAAGAAATGTTTAATAAGAAAAAGAATAACATGCACAGATTAAGTTGATTTTTCATAATATTTTTATTTCATTTTAATTAATACGAAAAAAAACTAATTTACCCTATACCCAATAATAAGCTTTCGACAAATAATACACTAATAATTTAAAAGAAATACCTTCAAAGTGTTATGCTATTTATTTTATTTTAGCTTCAACTCTTGCTCTACTAAAAAAGGTTGTTAAATAACTTAATGAAGAATGTAGTTTTTAATTATACCATGTTTTTTACCAAATGCAAAACAATAAACATATGCCTTTAAAATTTAATTTTTTTTAATGAGGTAAATAAAAAATTAGTTTGTTAGAGCTAAATTCTTAAGCTTTATTTTTTCTTTTTTGGTTTACTGGCTTTGGCAGTAGGGTTAAAGGCAACGCATAAGTCTAGCCAGTAGCTTAGGTCGTTATCAGAATCAAAACCTTCGGGAGTTACAAAAATATAGCCACGCATAGGACGACCTGTAAAATCCATGGGCAGGCATTCTGGTTTGTTTAATTCAGTTTCATATACAGCTTCACCTATACGGACCATTAATAAGCTATCACCGTATTTTTTATCGATATGGATTCCGCATAGCATTTTGTCATCCATTTTAAAACACAAGCCCCCCATCATTTTAAGTTCAGAAAAAACGATATGCTTGATTTTTAAATGACGTCTAATGCGGTCTGCTAAATATTCATCGTAAGCCATGGTTAACGGTTTGTTTTATTTACGATTCTCCTAAAAATACTGTACAAAAAGGCATTGGTTTTTGCATAATGAAATGCAATAAAACAGACTATTAGCATAAAACCAATAGCGCCAATAATGGCTTCGGTAGGGTTTAAGGATTTATAAAAATAGCGTTTTAAGCCATAACCTGTATAGCTACCATAAATGATGATGAAGTGTACCACATAAATAGATAAGGTTTTTTGACCAATTTTAGTAACTAAGGATTGTTTTAAAAAACGTTCGAATGTATAAAAAACTGAAAAAAGTATTAAAACGTTACCAAATCTGGTAAAAAGATAATTGTAGTTGGCTGATGCGTTTAACAATTCAAAACCGGTCATGTGGTATAATTTTATTAAAAACCAGGACGAACAATTAATGAGTAACCCTCCAATAACAAAAAAAGCAATAATGGTAAACAATTTAAATTTTGGTTTTTGCAAATGCCTAAAAAATACCGTGGCAAGCCATGCACCATAGGCCATATAGCCAAACCAGGGTAATATAGTAAATACCGAACCGTGTGATTTGCTCATATAGTTTCCTATGAACAATGGAACCGAGGGTAACGATAGGGTTCTATATAGTGGTTCGGTCAAGAAGCAGGCAGTCCCCAATAGGGCTAGTACCAAAGACAAAACATAAGATTGTCTTTTTAGTATAACATAGAGTCCTACCAAAATAATTAATGATAAACCAATACATTGCAGTACATCTACAGCTAAAAAATTAAAGTTAAAATGTCCGGTTAACCAACCAATTAGATTGATACGTAGGCTGTAACCAATGCCTAAAAGTAGTAGCCCCCTTAACAGCCCTTTTTTAATTCTAGGTTTATCATCCCCTTTTACATAAGCCCTCAATAATAAATACATAAATACCATTCCTGAAATGGTAAAGAATGTAGGGGCCGTTATGCCGCGAAAATAAACCCAAATGGCATAAATAGTATTCGATGGGTCTCTGTAAATAGGATCTATTAAGGTGTCAATAAAATGCCCTTGGAGCATCATTAAAATGGCAAATGCCCTAACAGTATCAATAAAATACAGTCTAATGGTTTGCAAAATAATTGGTTTGGTTAGGGTAAATATACTCAGCTAAAATGATATATTTATAAAATATTTTTGAATCAATAGGACTTTTATGGAGCAATTCCTAAATGATTTTTCATCGTTTGTGTGGGGTTTTCCTTTGTTGGTGCTATTAATAGGAGGTGGACTATATCTATTGATTTTATCTCGTTTTTTGCCATTTCGATATTTAGGGCATGCCATTCAGGTACTGCGTGGTAAATATGACAATCCCAACAATTCAGGGCAAATTAGCCATTTTCAGGCTTTAACTACGGCATTATCAGCTACGGTAGGAATGGGTAATATAGCTGGGGTAGCTGTAGCTATTTCTATAGGAGGCCCAGGTGCTATATTTTGGATGTGGATAAGTGCTATTATAGGAATGTCCACCAAATTTTTTACTGCATCATTGGCTATTATGTATCGTGGTAAAGATAGTGCAGGTGAGTTGCAAGGTGGCCCCATGTATTTTATAGTTGAAGGTTTGGGAACAATTTGGAAACCGTTGGCGGTTATGTTCAGCTTTAGTGGTTTGGTTGGTGCTTTGCCCGTTTTTAACGTGAACCAATTGACCCAGGCTGTTAACGATATACTATTGATTCCCAATGGTGTCAAAGTAGGGCTATTTTCTAATACAGTAATTGGACTAGTTTTAGTTGTGATTACTTCAATAGTTATTCTTGGAGGTTTAAAACGAATTAGTCAAACGGCTGCTAAATTGGTTCCTGCTATGGTGCTGCTCTACTTTATTTCGGTACTGATTATTTTGGTTATCAATTCTGAAGTTGTACCAAAATATTTCCTAATGATTTTTACTGATGCGTTTTCTGCAAAGCACTTTACAGGTGATTCCTTCTTAGGAGGAGCTTTTGGCGGTTTGATTTTATTGGGCATTCGTCGAGGTGCCTTTTCGAATGAAGCAGGTATAGGTACAGCGCCTATGGCCCATGGTGCGACCAAGACCAATGAACCTATAAGGGAAGGACTAGTTGCTATGCTTGGTCCTGCAATAGATACGCTTGTGGTTTGTACACTTACGGCCTTGGCTATTTTAGTTACTGGAGTATGGCAAACTACCGACACCAATGGGGTAAGTTTAACCGCATCGGCTTTTGCTAAAGCCATGCCAACTATAGGACACTATGTGCTGATGTTGTGTATATCGGTTTTTAGCATTTCATCCTTGTTTTCCTATTCTTACTATGGTACCAAGTGTATGGCGTTTCTTTTTGGTAACCATAATAAGCACTTTTACAAATATTTATATATTGTAAGCATTATTTTAGGAGCTACCACAACATTAAGTATGATGATAAACTTAATTGATGGTTTTTTTGCCCTCATGGCCATACCAACCATGACAGCAACTTTAATCATGGCACCAAGGGTGGTGAAAGAAATTAGAGTGTATTTTCAAAAAGTTAAATAATTTTCAATTAATCAAATGTGTTGTAAATACTAACCAAAAATAATTAACCAAACCAATTAAAGTATGACTAAAAATAATGCAAAAGCCTATTGGAAAGAAAACATCAGGTATGTTTTAATTCTTTTGACCATTTGGTTTTTGGTATCCTATGGAGCAGGGATACTGTTTAAGGACGAATTAAATAAAATTAAAATAGCAGGATTCAAACTAGGCTTTTGGTTTGCCCAACAAGGGTCCATGTATGTATTCGTCGTCCTCATATTTGTATATGTGCGTTTAATGAATAAACTCGATAAAAAATATGGCTATGATAAGTAGTATGATGGTGCTGGAAGGCATTGGTGTCCAAAAATGGACCTATATTTTGGTGGGATTAACCTTTGCATTGTACATTGGCATTGCTATTTGGTCTAGAGCCAATTCCACCAAGGATTTCTACGTAGCAGGTGGAGGTGTTTCCCCGTGGGCCAATGGAATGGCCACAGCAGCCGATTGGATGAGTGCAGCTTCTTTTATTTCTATGGCAGGGATTATATCCTTTGCTGGGTACGATGGTGCCGTTTACCTCATGGGTTGGACAGGAGGTTATGTTTTGTTGGCATTATTGCTGGCGCCTTATTTAAGAAAGTTTGGAAAATTTACTGTACCCGATTTTATAGGTGATCGTTATTATTCCAAAACAGCACGGTTAGTCGCTGTATTTTGTGCTTTGTTGGTATCGTTTACCTATGTTGCTGGGCAAATGCGTGGTGTGGGTATTGTATTTTCAAGATTTTTGGAAGTCAATATTGACACAGGAGTAATTATTGGAATGTTTATCGTGTTGTTTTATGCCGTTTTGGGGGGCATGAAAGGCATTACCTATACCCAAGTAGCACAATACTGTGTGCTGATTTTTGCCTTTATGGTACCTGCTATTTTTATTTCCATACAAATGACTGGTAATCCCATTCCGCAATTAGGATTTGGCAGTGAATTGGCCGATGGTTCCGGTACTTATCTTTTGGATAAGCTGGATGGATTGAGTACACAATTAGGTTTTGAAGAATATACCGAAGGCTCCAAATCCATGATCGATGTATTTGCTATCACCTTAGCGTTAATGGTAGGTACAGCTGGCTTGCCCCATGTGATTGTTCGTTTTTTTACGGTGAAAAGAGTAAGGGATGCCCGTAAATCGGCAGGAATAGCTCTATTGCTAATTGTAATTTTATATACTACGGCACCTGCAGTAGCTGTTTTTGCCCGAACCAATATGATTGAAACAGTATCCAATAAACCTTATGAAGGTGTTCCTGATTGGTTTAAAAAATGGGAAACAACAGGATTAATTGGCTTTACCGATAAAAATAACGATGGTCGTATTCAATATGTAGCTGATGTTAGCAAAAATGAACTAATTGTAGATCGTGATATTATGGTGTTAGCGAATCCCGAAATTGCTAAACTACCCAATTGGGTGATTGCCTTGGTTGCAGCTGGAGGATTGGCAGCAGCATTATCAACAGCAGCAGGATTGCTATTGGTGATATCAGCATCAGTATCACATGATTTAATTAAAAAAATCATTAACCCAAAAATTTCAGAAAAAGGGGAATTGGTAACTGCTCGCATATCGGCAGTAGGTGCTGTTTGTGTGGCTGGATATTTTGGAATCAATCCACCAGGTTTTGTGGCAGCTGTTGTGGCTTTAGCCTTTGGACTGGCTGCGGCATCGTTTTTTCCAGCTATTATATTAGGTATTTTTTACAAACGTATGAACAAGGAAGGTGCAATAGCAGGTATGATTGTTGGTATTGTGTCGATGCTATTATATATGATAAAATATAAATTAGGATGGTTTGATGAAACCTTGCCCGATAAAAGTGAATGGTGGTTTGGTATTTCTCCCGAAGGATTTGGATCGGTCGCTATGATGTTGAATTTTATTGTATCTATTTCTATTATGAAGTTTACACCAAAACCACCCAAGCGCGTACAAAACATTGTAGAAAAAATTAGAATTCCTAGCGGAGTTGGGAAAGCCAAAAGACATTAAAAAAAGACCCGACAGGTTTGTAAACCTGTCGGGTATAAAATAAAATCTTAAAGGGTTATAAGATAAAAGACAAACTTAAAATAAGTTGGTCTGGACGTGTGTCTAACCTATCTGGATTTGATGATATATTATTTAAGAAAAATTTAGCTTCATTGTCGCTAAACCCTCTTTCATAGCGTAAATCTAGCCCCATGCGTTTAAAATTAAGACCAATCCCAAAGTTTAAGCCTAAGGTAAAATCGTTTTCAATATCGTTAATAGAAATGCCGTCGTATTCGGTATCCAAAATATATTGAAAAGCAGGCCCACCAAAAACACTAACAGCTCCTAAAACTTTAACGCCTACTAAAAGAGGTGCGTCTATTTTTTCCATTTTAAAGGTGTCGTTGTCGTAATCACTTTTGGTGCTAGTATAAACCAATTCAGGCTTAAAGTAAACTTTGCTTCCAATTTTTCCAAAGATACCTAAGTGATAACCTATGTTTCTATCTGGGTTTTTAGCATTTTCACTTATAGACTCAAAATACTTGCCATTGGCATTATAATTCAAACCACCTTTAAAGCCAAAGCCTGATGACGTTTGAGCGTTAATACCTGTTACGAAAAGCATTGTTAGTAGTGGTGTTAAAATTAATCTGTTCATAATATAAGTTTTTAGATTTAGGTTTGTATATAATCAAAAACGCTGCCAAAGACATTTTATTTTCTTTGGCAGCGTTTAAAAGTGTTGTTAAACTAAATGTATTACTATTATTTTCTTTTTAGAACAGCCTCTACTTTAGTGATAATGGCTTCACTATCCAAGCCATACTTTTTCATGAGTTGTGCTGGTGTACCAGATTCACCAAAAGTATCATTAGTTGCAACAAACTCTTGCGGTGTAGGATTATTTAATGCTAAGGTCCTGGCAACACTTTCTCCTAAACCACCTAAATAGTTGTGTTCTTCACAAGTCACTATACATCCTGTTTTGGCAACAGAAGTTAAAATGGCTTTTTCGTCTAAAGGTTTTATAGTGTGGATGTTAATCACTTCAGCAGAAATACCTTTTTCATGTAATGCTTTTGAAGCTTCCAATGCTTCCCAAACCAAGTGTCCGGTCGCTACAATGGTAACGTCGGTTCCTTCTGTTAGTTGAATAGCTTTACCAATTTCAAATTTTTGATCGGCAGGCGTGAAAATAGGAACAGAAGGTCTTCCAAAACGTAAATAGACAGGGCCATTGTAATCAGCAATAGCAATAGTGGCAGCTTTAGTTTGGTTATAGTCACAGGGGTTGATAACTACCATACCTGGGAGCATTTTCATCAAGCCTATGTCTTCAAGAATTTGGTGAGTAGCACCATCCTCACCAAGCGTAATGCCTGCATGTGAAGCACATATTTTTACATTTTTTCCAGAATAAGCTATTGATTGGCGAATTTGATCGTAAACACGACCTGTTGAAAAGTTTGCAAAGGTTCCAGTAAAAGGAATTTTTCCACCAACGGTCAATCCAGCAGCAATACCCATCATATTAGCTTCAGCGATACCTACTTGAAAAAAGCGCTCTGGATTTTCTTTTATAAATTGGTCCATTTTTAACGAACCAATTAAATCGGCACAAAGTGCAACTACATTTGGGTTGGTCCTTCCTAATTCAGCCAAACCAGCACCAAACCCGCTTCTTGTGTCTTTTTTTTCTGTATATGTATAAGTTTTCATGTATTTGTTGTTTTTGGTGGATTAGTAGTCGCCTAAAGTTTCAGGATTTTGTGCCAATGCGCTTTCTAATTGCTCATCATTAGGGGCTTTACCATGCCATGCATGAGTATGCATCATAAAATCAACACCGTTACCCATTTCGGTATGCAATAACACACAAACAGGCTTTCCTTTTCCAGTTTCAGCTTTGGCATTTGCCATGCCTTTTAAAATGGCTTCAATGTTATTACCTTCTTTAATTTCTAAAACGGTCCATCCAAAAGCTTCAAATTTGGCTTTAACATTTCCCATATTAAGTACCTCATCGGTATCACCATCAATTTGTTTTCCGTTTAGGTCCACAGTAGCGATCAGGTTGTCCACTTTTTTGGCAGAAGCATACATAATGGCTTCCCAATTTTGTCCTTCCTGTAACTCACCGTCCCCATGAAGCGAATATATTAAGTGGTTGTCATTGTTTAGCTTTTTAGCTTGTGCTGCTCCAATAGCTACACTCATGCCTTGTCCCAAAGATCCTGATGCAATACGCACGCCAGGTAAACCTTCATGGGTTGTTGGATGTCCTTGTAAACGCGAATCTATTAATCGGAACGTATTCAATTCTTCAACAGGAAAATATCCTGCTCTTGCCAAAACACTATAATAAACAGGTGAAATATGACCATTTGATAAAAAGAAAAGATCTTCTTCAATACCATCCATATCAAAGCTTTCTTTTCTATCCATAATGTTGTTGTACAAGCAAACAAAAAATTCAGCACAACCCAATGACCCTCCTGGGTGTCCTGAATTTACTTTGTGAACCATACGTAAAATATCTCTACGTACTTGTGTCGTTAAATCGTTTAAATACTGCGTGTTTGGCATTTTTTAATTCTTAAAAATTTTAAGCCACAAAAGTAAGGGTTTATTAAGATTTAAAAAAAGGGATTTCATCCATTTATTAACGATTTATTGTGATTTGCTAACAATTTTGATTTTATTAAGAAATAGGTCACATATAGTTGCCTATATTTGTTCCCTGTTGATTTTCTTAGAAAGGAACATCCAAAGCAAATCTTTATCCCTTTTTTGATAATGTTTATATGGATGTTACATGATTGAACTGAGCATATTAGAAGTGTTCCGTATGAATGAGCAATAAATGCAACACATGAAATTTGAATTAAAAGGAAAAGACTCCCAAAGTAAAGCAAGGGCAGGAAGTATAACCACAGACCATGGTGTAATTGAAACACCAATTTTTATGCCCGTGGGTACAGTTGCTTCAGTAAAAGGAGTTCACCAAAGAGAGCTTAAAAATGACATTAATCCAGATATTATATTAGGAAATACTTATCATTTATACCTAAGGCCCCAAACCGATATTTTAGAAAAAGCAGGTGGATTGCATAAGTTTATGAATTGGGATAGGAACATTTTAACCGATTCTGGCGGCTACCAAGTGTATTCCTTGTCTGCAAACCGAAAGATTAAAGAGGAAGGCGTTAAGTTCAAGTCACATATCGATGGAAGTTATCATGTGTTTACACCTGAAAATGTAATGGAGATTCAACGTAGTATAGGAGCAGATATTATTATGGCCTTTGATGAGTGTACACCATACCCATGTGATTACAGCTATGCAAAACGTTCTATGCACATGACACATCGTTGGCTGGACAGGTGTATTGCCCATTTAGATAAAACACCGTTAAAATATGATTATGATCAAGCTTTTTTTCCAATAGTGCAGGGCAGTACCTATAAGGATTTACGTCAGCAATCGGCAGAGTATATTGCCAATTCAGGAGCTGTTGGAAATGCCATAGGAGGGTTGTCGGTAGGAGAACCGGCGGAAGAGATGTATGCAATGACCGATGTGGTTTGTCATATTTTACCAGAAGACAAACCACGTTATTTAATGGGCGTAGGAACACCTATTAATATTTTAGAGAATATTGCATTAGGTATTGATATGTTCGATTGTGTGATGCCAACCCGCAATGCCAGAAACGGCATGTTATTTACAGCTAATGGTACAATCAACATCAAAAATAAAAAATGGGAAACCGATTTTTCACCTATTGATGAAATGGGCATAACATTTGTAGATACTGAGTACTGTAAAGCCTATTTAAAACATTTGTTTTCGGTTAATGAACTTTTGGGCAAACAAATTGCAACCATACATAATTTAGGTTTTTATTTATGGTTGGTTAGGGAAGCTAGAAAACATATATTAGCTGGAGATTTTAGAACTTGGAAAGACAAAATGGTAAAACAAATGGATAAGCGTTTGTAATGAAAATACTGGATTGGTACATATTAAAGCGCTATATCTTTACATTTTTAATGATGTTATTACTGTTTATTCCCATTGGAATAACGGTACACCTTGCTGAAAAGATTGGTAAAATTTTAGAAAATGAGGTGCCTTTTGCTGAGGTGATGCTCTATTTTTTAGACTTTACCATTTATTTTGCCCATTTGTTGTTTCCACTTTTTTTGTTTTTATCGGTTATTTGGTTTACTTCTAAACTAGCCAATAATACTGAAGTTATTGCCTTTTTAAGCTCTGGAGTGTCTTTCACACGATTTTTAAGGCCTTATTTAATAGGCGCTTTTGTTGTTGCCATTTTATCTATTGTTTTAGGATTGTATTTGGCGCCAAGTGCAAGTGAAGGATTTAACGATTTTAGTTATAAATATTTAAAAAAGGGGAGAACAGCAGTTGAAAACACAAATGTTTACAGACAATTAAACGATAACGATATTATTTACGTAAGTAGTTTTGATGTTAAAAATAAAATAGGAAGAAATTTTGTATTCGAGCATTTTGAAGACAATAAGTTAGTGTATAAAATAGATGCCAATAATATTAAATACATTGAAGAGGATTCCATTTATAGACTTACAAATTATGTAAAACGAAAAGTTGGTGAAGTAAATGATATAATTGAAGAAAGTAAAAGTAAAGATACCATTTTTTCATTTGATGTAGACGATTTAACACCTGTTATATATATAGCTGAGACATTGGGGTATAAAGAACTTAATGAATTTATTGAGAAAGAAGAATTAAGAGGCTCTTCGAATATTGGTAGATATAAGTTAGTGAAGTATAGGAAGTGGAGTTTACCGGTTTCAGTATTTATATTGACTATTATTGCTGTAGCCGTATCATCTATAAAACGACGTGGGGGCATGGGCGTAAATTTAGCCGTAGGGATTTGTATAGCCATGGTATTTGTGTTCTTCGATAAAATATTTGGGGTTATGGCAGAACAATCTGATTTTCCACCGGTAATTGCAGTTTGGTTTCCTAATTTTATTTTTGGTATTTTAGCTTTATACCTACTAAGGAATGCCAAACGATAGAATAAAAAACTACTTACATCTACATTTTTTAGTATTTATTGCTGGTTTTACAGCCATTTTAGGCGAATTAATATCCATTAAGGCCATACCATTGGTATGGTTTAGAATGTTAATGGCTAGTATTTTAGTATTTGCTTACATAAAAATGGCTAAGGTAAAATCAAAGATTTCTCTTAAAGCTATTTTACGGTTTTCAATTGCTGGAATTATAATTGCTTTGCATTGGATAACCTTTTTTGGTGCAATCGATGTTGCCAATGTGTCTATTGCATTGGCTATGTTTTCAACAGGAGCCTTTTTTGCCTCCTTAATTGAACCATTAATATATAAGCGAAAGATTATTTGGTATGAAATTCTTTTCGGAATATTTGTCATCGCTGGGGTATATATCATAACACAAAGTGAGATAAAATATTTATCCGGTATGATACTCGGTATCACATCAGCTTTTTTATCATCATTGTTTGCAGTGTTAAATGGTAAATTTTTAAGGCAACACACCGCTACGGTTATTTCGTTTTATGAGTTTATTAGTGGTGTAGCGTTCATTTCAATTTTTATTATGCTTTTTGATGGTGGATTTTCAACAGATTTTTTTTTATTGAGTGCAGCAGATTTTTGGTATCTTTTTATTCTGGCTTCAGTATGTACCGCTTATGCATTTATTGCTTCGGTTTATGTTATGAAGCTAATTAGTCCTTTCACGGTTGTATTAACCTATAATTTAGAGCCTGTTTATGGCATTATAATGGCAGTTATTTTATTTCCAGAAAAGGAGAAAATGAGTAACTCATTTTATTATGGGGCAGTAATAATAATTAGTACGGTACTGTTAAATGGGATTATAAAAAATTTGAGATATTTAAAAAGAAAGGATACTTAACTATTTAAGACGATTAAAGTTTTTATATTTGTAGGCTAACTAAAACTAGGAATTTTTATGGAATATTTAGAGTTTGAACTTCCAATAAAAGAACTTGAAGAACAATTGCAGAAGTGTAAGGTCATAGGTGAAGAGAGTGATGTGGACGTTACCCAAACTTGCAAGCAAATAGAAAAAAAGTTAAAAGAAACCCGTAAAGAAATATACAAAAACCTAACAGCTTGGCAACGTGTCCAGCTTTCCCGACATCCTGATAGGCCTTATACCTTAGATTATATTCGTGCCATTTGTGGTAGTTCGTTTTTAGAGCTGCATGGCGATAGAAACTTTAAGGACGATAAGGCGATGATAGGTGGATTGGGAAAAATTGGCGATCAAAGCTTTATGTTTATTGGTCAACAAAAAGGGTATAATACCAAGACTAGGCAGTATAGAAATTTTGGGATGGCAAATCCTGAAGGCTATCGCAAAGCTCTAAGATTGATGAAATCAGCCGAGAAATTTGGTATTCCTGTTGTAACTATTTTAGATACACCTGGAGCCTATCCAGGACTGGAAGCTGAAGAACGAGGACAAGGAGAAGCCATTGCACGTAATATTTTGGAAATGACCAGACTAAAAGTACCTATCATAACAGTTATTATTGGTGAAGGTGCTTCAGGTGGTGCTTTAGGAATTGGTGTTGGCGATAAGGTTTTAATGTTGGAAAATACATGGTATTCTGTAATCTCTCCAGAATCTTGCTCATCCATTTTATGGCGTAGTTGGGAGTATAAAGAACAAGCTGCTGAAGCATTAAAATTGACTGCTAATGATATGAAGAAGCTAAAATTAGTGGACGATATAATAAAAGAACCTTTGGGAGGTGCACATAGAAATCGTGAAAAGGCATTTGAATTGGTTAGTGATGCCATTGTTAATTCTTATGGGGAGTTTAAAAACTTATCACCAAAAGAATTAGTTGATCAACGTATGGAAAAATATTCAAACATGGGTGTATTCAAAGGGTAACCCTTTTAAAATCATACCTTAATAGAAATCTGAAGTATTAACTTCAGATTTTTTTATGGTTATCGACAATATTTTTTAGTTATTAACAGTTCAATTGTTAATGACTAGTGAACAACAGCAATTCTCATTGACTTTAAAAGAAAATTCTTTTTAGTTACTTTCGCAACTATGAAACAACCCAACCAAATACAAGGATACAAAGTAGATAAAAGCACGCTTATCAATTTAGAAAAAGGAAAATTACCTCCGCAAGCAATTGATTTAGAGGAAGTTGTGTTGGGAGCGATGATGATTGATAAAAAAGGAGTAGATGAGGTTATAGATATTCTTAGTCCAGAAGCATTCTATAAGGAAGCCCATCAACACATTTTTGAAGCTATTTTTCAATTGTTTGAAAGTAGCGAACCTATAGACTTATTAACCGTTTCCAGCCAATTAAAGAAAACTGCAAAACTGGAATTGTGTGGTGGAGATTTTTACCTCATTTCATTAACCCAAAAAGTATCCTCGTCTGCACATATTGAGTTTCATGCCCGTATCATTTTGCAAAAATTTATCCAGCGGAGTTTAATTAAAATCTCAAACGAAATTATTGAGGATTCCTATGATGAAACCAAGGATGTTTTTGATTTATTGGATAAAGCTGAAGCCAAGCTATATGAGGTTACACAGGGTAACATTAAAAAGTCTAGTGAAACAGCACAGGATTTGGTAATCCAAGCGAAGAAAAAAATTGAGGAAATTTCAAATAAGGAAGGCTTAAGTGGTATCCCAACAGGCTTTACAAAATTAGATAAATTGACTTCGGGTTGGCAACCTTCTGATTTGATTATTGTAGCAGCTCGACCTGGTATGGGTAAAACTGCGTTAACGCTGTCTATGGCAAGAAATATTGCTGTTGACCAAAATATACCTGTGGCATTTTTCTCTTTGGAGATGGCCTCGGTACAATTGATTACCCGTTTGATTTCTAGTGAAACAGGGCTGTCTTCAGAAAAGCTAAGAACCGGAAAATTGGAAAAGCATGAGTGGGAACAATTAAACGTAAAAGTAAAGGGTTTAGAGAAAGCACCGCTTTATATTGACGATACCCCCTCACTCTCCATTTTTGATTTACGGGCCAAAGCAAGACGTTTATCTTCCCAATATGGTATTAAGTTGATTATGATCGATTACTTGCAGTTAATGACTGCAGGGGGGAATAATTCAGGGAATAGGGAACAGGAAATCTCTATGATTTCAAGAAACCTAAAGGCCTTAGCAAAAGAACTGGATGTGCCTGTAATTGCATTATCACAGTTATCCCGAGCTGTAGAAACACGTGGCGGTAGTAAGCGTCCATTGCTGTCCGATTTAAGGGAATCTGGTGCTATTGAGCAGGATGCAGATATCGTGAGTTTCATCTATAGACCCGAATATTATAAAATAGATGAGTGGGATGATGAAGAACGTTCTCCTACTGAAGGCCAAGCCGAATTTATTGTTGCTAAACATCGTAATGGAGGATTGGATAATATTCGATTGAAGTTTATAGGACACTTGGGTAAATTTGATAATCTGGACGATTTCGATTCACCTTTCGAATTTCATAGTAAGATGAATGCAGCTGCAAACGATGATACTTTTAAGTCAGATGCTTTTAAAGCAAGCCCAGATCAAGCTTTTGGAAGTTCGTTTAATGATGAAGAAGACGAAGTGCCATTCTAGATCTTTTCGATTTAATATTTTCATAAATAGTTTACCTCGGAAATATTTTTAAGTATCTTTCGATATAAATAATAGATTTTGTCATTTCGAAGGAGGAACGACTTAGAAATCCCATAACATTTACTTTAAATTGAAAAGGATACTAATTACATTACTATTTATAGGTTTAGGGTTAAAAACCTATGCCTCCTATGTGCTTATTCCCATGGACGCCGACAGCCAAAAAAATCATTTAAAGGCTTATGGTATGACGTATTGGACGATTAGTAAGCAGTTAAAAGTAAAATGGCTACTCAATTATAGGGGAGGCTCTTTTTTGTTGCCTAATAGTGAAGCGATTCAAAAAGAATGTCAAATTCGAGGCGTATCTTTTGAAATTATTTCTAATGCTAAAGCAGAAAGTATTTTAGAGGAAGTTAGTAGTCCAAGTCAAAATATGGAGGCTGTAGTTTTGGAAAAAGCACCAAAAATAGCCGTTTATACCCCCTATGGCGATCAACCTTGGGACGATGCTGTTACCATGGTACTTACTTATGCCGAAATTCCATATGAAACTGTTTATGACGAAGAGGTTCTAAATGATGGTTTGCTATTGTTTGATTGGTTGCATTTGCACCATGAAGATTTTACAGGCCAGTATGGAAAATTTTATGGTGCTTATCGAGCACAATCCTGGTATATAGAAGATAAGAAATCTGCTGAAGCTTTGGCAGAAAAATTAGGTTATGCTAAAGTGTCTATGGAAAAACTAGATGTTGCAAAGAAAATTAGGGATTATGTCATTGGAGGGGGATTTATGTTTGCTATGTGTAGTGCCACTGATAGTTTCGATATTGCTTTGGCAGCTGAAGGTATTGATATTTGTGAACCTATGTTTGACGGGGATGGTAGTGACCCTGCTTATCAAAATAAAATTGACTATAGTAAAGCTTTTGCCTTTACAAATTTTATATTAGAGCAAAATCCATTAGTCTATGAATTTTCTTCTATTGATATGACACGCAAGCGCCGAATACCTAAAACAGCTGATTATTTCTCTTTAATGGAGTTTTCTGCTAAATGGGACCCTGTGCCTACCATGTTATGCCAAAACCATACAGCCTTGGTCAAAGGTTTTATGGGACAAACCACTTCGTTTACACGTAGTGAAATTAAACCCAATGTATTGGTCATGGGAGAAAACAAAGCCAACGGTGAAGCTAAGTATATTCATGGAATTAGGGGCAAAGGCTTTTTTACGTTTTATGGTGGCCACGATCCTGAAGATTACCAACATAGGGTTGGCGATTCTAAAACAGAATTGGATTTGCATCCAACATCTCCTGGATATCGTTTAATTTTAAACAATGTGCTTTTCCCAGCTGCTAGAAAGAAAAAACAAAAAACTTAATTTTAATACTATTCAGCTACAAGAGTACGCTGCAAGGTATATATTAAACCGTCGGCAGCAGTACCGGTAGATTTTTCATTTTCATTAATAATCATGTTATTTTCGGACGTGAATATCAATTCACCAACCTCTGTTCCACTTATGGTTAAAAAATCACGTGAGTCTGTTTGATCAAGTAAATAATCATATGTTCCCGAATCCCAACCGTCTTGTTTGGTATCATCTGTATTGTCGTTTTCAATGGTTAACTTTAAAGTAGTTTCGTTAAATGACCAAACTATAGTCCCTAAACTAAAACTATCATTTACCCCAGAAACTCCTCCTGAAACATTGATCAAATGCCAAAGACTTTTATAGGTTTGTTGGTCTTGATCTGTATCGTTTTTTAAAGAACAACTAGTAACACTTAAAACTATGGCCAATAAGAAGATTATATTTTTTTTCATTTTTAAATAATATTTGTTTATTAGATGCAAAATTAAAAAAAGGTTGCGTCAAAAAAATACAATACAATTAAATAAAACATAATGAAAATTGTAAATTTAGCAGATAACCTTTTTTATTGATGAAAACATATATAACCTTAACGATTTATTTGTTGTATATCGTATTGCTTTTCAATTGTAAAAATGAAAAGCAAGAAACGGTTGTATATAATAAACCTAATATCCTTTTTATTCTTTCTGACGATCATACCTCCCAAGCTTGGGGAATTTATGGGGGCATTTTAAAAGACCACGTAAAGAATAAAAATATAAAACGTTTAGCCAATGAAGGAGTGGTGCTCAATAATGCATTTTGTACTAATTCCATTTGTTCACCCAGTAGGGCTAGCATCTTAACAGGTCAGTACAGCCATATTAATCAGGTCTATACTTTACGAGAACCATTACCAGATAGCCATCCTAATATAGCCAAAACTTTAGGAGATAATGGCTATCAAACAGCTGTGATTGGTAAGTGGCACTTGGTAAAACAACCTGAAGGCTTTCAGTATTTTAATGTGCTTCCTGGTCAAGGGCGTTATTGGGATCCTATTCTTAAAAGCAAGGACAATTGGAAAGATGGTCATGACGGTTCTGTAGGAAAGGTGCATAAAGGGTTCTCTACGGATGTAATTACCGACTTAACTATTCAACATTTAAAACAAAGGGATGTGTCTAAGCCCTTTTTTATGATGTGTAATTTTAAAGCAACTCATGAACCATTTGAATACCCCGATCGCTTTAAAGATTTGTATAACGATATTGATATCCCAGAACCACAATCGCTACTGGACTTTGGTAAAGGTACGGGCGGACGCACTTTTGTAGGGCAAAAATTAGAAAATTTGGAGGCAAGATGGGAAGAAGCTTATCGTCGTCCTAATGAATTTTGGACCAGTTATCCTGGTTTGCCTTTTGAAAAAGAAGGTTTGGATAGTATTGGGTTGCGACAAAAAATCTATCAAAAATTCGTAAAGGATTTTATGCGTTGTGGTGCCACTATTGATGATAATATTGGTAAACTTTTAGATTATTTGGATGAAGCAGGTATTACCGATAATACAATTGTAGTTTATACGGCAGACCAAGGCTATTTTTTAGGGGAGCATGGGTTTTTTGATAAACGATTAATTTATGAGGAATCACTTAGAATGCCTTTTGTTATTCGATATCCAAAAGAATTGAAGGGTGGACAACGGATAGATGATATTATTTTGAATATAGATTTTGCAGCACTATTGGCAGATTATGCGGGTATAGAGAAACCCAATTATATGCAAGGTGAAAGCTTTAGGGAAAACTTAAAAGGAAAGCCACCCAAAGGGTGGAGGAAAAACATGTATTATCAATATTGGTTACACGAACCGAAAAGACCGGCACATTTTGGCGTAAGAAATGACAAGTATAAATTAGCCTATTTTTATGGAAAGGGATTGAATAAATACGGAGCGTCAAAGGAAGATACACCTCCTACTTGGGAGTTTTATGATTTACAAAAAGATCCCAAAGAACTTAAAAATGTAATTAATGACACGGTACACCAATCCATCATAGATACCATGAAAGAGGAAATTAAGAAGTTGCAATCACAATATAACGTACCTAGTGATGTACCGCATTTTGAATAAATAAGGTGAAAGTTTTTCAAAAGGAAATACAGTTAAAACCATATTCAAGAGGGTTTCATTTAATTACCGAAACCGTATTGCATGCGATTCCCGAAATAGAACAGATAGAGGTGGGGCAGTTACATTTGTTTATAAAACATACTTCTGCAAGTTTAACCATTAATGAAAATGCAGATGATACAGTGAGAACCGATTTTGAAAACCATTTTAATGTACTGGTTCCAGAACATGCTCCATATTACGAACACACCTATGAAGGAGCTGATGATATGCCAGCACACATTAAAGCGTCGCTGCTTGGGGGGTCTATACAGGTTCCAATTACTAGCGGTAGGCTTAATTTAGGGATTTGGCAAGGTATTTATTTATGTGAACATAGAAACCATGCATCATCTCGAAATTTAGTGGTAACTGCGTTTGGTGTTTAAAACGTGATATAAAAAGCCCGATTCAATTTTGAATCGGGCTTTTACATTAAGCGAATAATATGTTTTACATTAGGCGATACGCCTTATTTAACTCTATCTACAACTGCTTTAAAAGCTTCTGGGTTATTCATTGCTAAATCGGCTAAGACCTTACGGTTTAATTCGATATTGTTAGCTTTTAATTTCCCCATAAATTGAGAATAAGATAATCCATGTTCTCTAGCTCCAGCATTAATACGTTGGATCCATAAGGCACGGAATGTTCTTTTTTTGTTTCTACGGTCTCTATACGAATATTGCATCGCTTTTTCAACCGCATTTTTAGCTACTGTCCAAACGTTTTTACGTCTTCCAAAGTAACCTTTTGCTTGCTTTAGAACCTTTTTTCTTCTGGCTCTTTTTGCTACAGAATTTACTGATCTTGGCATAATTTTAATTGTTTTTGTAGTAGGCGACAGATAATCTGCACTTCTTTATTTATTTTAAATTGTAAATCTAAAATTTAAGATATTCAATTGTCAATTAATTGGCCCACTCCAGGGTTTATAAATAATTTAACCGGTTAAATAGTGTTACTTTAAACGTAACATTAATTTAACATTGTTCTCGTCAGCCTCATTTACCGTAGTGGCATGGGTTAACGCTAGCTTACGCTTTTTAGACTTCTTTGTTAAGATATGACTTTTAAAAGCGTGCTTTCTTTTAATCTTACCAGTACCAGTTAACTTAAAACGTTTTTTGGCACTAGATTTTGTTTTCATTTTAGGCATTGTCTTCTCCTAGTTTTTAATTACTTCGCTTAATTATCTTCAATTTACTGTCCCAAATATTATCAGGATTATTTCAGTAACAACTTTATTTTTTAGGAGCAATAAACATGGTCATTCGCTTACCTTCAAGTTTTGGCATTTGCTCAACTTTCCCAAATTCTTCTAAATCCTGGGCCAAGCGTAATAATAATATTTGTCCTTGCTCTTTAAATATAATGGAGCGTCCTTTAAAAAATACAAAGGCTTTTAACTTAGCCCCTTCCTTTAAGAACTTCTCGGCATGTTTCTTTTTAAATTCGTAATCATGGTCATCTGTTTGAGGGCCAAAACGAATTTCCTTTATTACAACCTTACTGGCTTTCGCCTTTAAAGCCTTATCACGTTTCTTTTGTTCGTAAAGAAACTTTTTATAATCCATAACTTTACATACAGGGGGGTCGGCATTTGGTGAAATTTCAACAAGGTCTAAACCTTGATCATCGGCTATACTTAGAGCTTCTCTAATACTGTATATACCTACTTCAACATTATCGCCTACGACTCTTACCTTTGGCGATGTAATTTTAGAGTTAATTCTATGCTTATCCTCTTGTGAAACCCTTTGGGGTTGTCTTCTTCTTCTAATTGCTATGGCTTAAAAATTTTAATTAAACTTATTTTCCTTAAAACGACTTTAGCGTTTTATTAATGTCTTCTTTTATTATTTTGGCAAAGTCTTCAGTAGAAATCATTCCCAAATCTTGGCCACCATGTTTTCGTACTGTTACTTTATTTTCATTTTCTTCTTGTTCACCAATAATGAGCATATAAGGGTGTTTTTCCATTTCGGCTTCCCGAATTTTTTTCCCAATTGTCTCGTTTCTATGGTCTACAAGGGCGCGAATTTCGTGATTTTCTAGCAAATTTAAAACTTTTTCAGAGTATTTTTCATATTTCTCACTTAGCGACAGGATTTTAACCTGAATAGGCATAAGCCAAATAGGGAAATTGCCTCCTGTGTGTTCTAATAATAACGCTACAAAACGTTCCATACTACCAAAGGGTGCACGGTGAATCATTACCGGACGGTGCATTTCATTGTCACTACCTTTATAAGTCAGGTCAAAACGTTCAGGTAAATTATAATCTACTTGTATGGTTCCAAGTTGCCAACGTCTTCCCAAAGCATCTTTAACCATAAAGTCTAGCTTAGGCCCATAAAATGCAGCTTCTCCAGTTTCAATAACATAGTCTAAGCCTTTATCTTTTGCTGCGTTAATAATGGCTTGTTCTGCTTTTTCCCAATTTGAAACATCACCAATATATTTGTCGGGATTTTCGGGATCCCTTATGGAAACCTGAGCTGTAAAGTTTTCAAAACCTAGGGAACCAAAAACATAAAGCACTAAATCAATAACATCTTTAAACTCTTTGTCCAATTGTTCGGGTGTACAGA
The DNA here is from genome assembly GCF_022662175.1 of Aestuariivivens marinum. Taxonomy (GTDB): domain Bacteria; phylum Bacteroidota; class Bacteroidia; order Flavobacteriales; family Flavobacteriaceae; genus Aestuariivivens; species Aestuariivivens marinum. The sequence goes on from NZ_JAKMCR010000004.1 coordinate 230,806, forward strand.
ACAAGTGTGCATCGTCTTGGGTAAAGCCTCTAACCCGGGTTAAACCATGCAATTCACCACTTTGCTCATATCTGTAAACGGTACCAAATTCAGCAAAACGTTTTGGCAGATCTTTATAGCTCCATTGTGAACTTTTATAGATTTCACAATGGTGCGGACAATTCATAGGTTTTAATAAAAACTCCTCATCCTCTTTTGGCGTATGAATAGGTTGAAAACTGTCCTCGCCATATTTTGCATAATGTCCAGAAGTAACATATAGTTCTTTTTGACCAATATGGGGCGTAACCACCATTTCATAACCCGCTTTTTTTTGGGCAGTCTTTAAGAAGTTTTCCAAACGTTCACGCAAAGCAGCTCCTTTGGGCAGCCATAAGGGCAGTCCTTGACCTACTTTTTGTGAAAAAGTAAATAGTTCCAGTTCCTTGCCAAGTTTTCTGTGGTCACGTTTTTTGGCTTCTTCAAGTAATTGTAAATATTCAGTAAGCTCTTTTTGTTTCGGAAATGAAATTCCATAAACCCTTGTTAGTTGCGGTTTGTTTTCGTCCCCTCTCCAATATGCACCAGCAACACTTAAGACCTTAACTGCCTTTATGATGCCAGTATTAGGGATATGGCCTCCGCGACATAGGTCCGTAAATGTGGAATGATCACAAAAAGTAATAGTGCCATCCTCTAGGTTTTTTATAAGTTCGGTTTTAAACTCATTGTCCTTATATAAGGACAATGCTTCATCTTTGCTCGCTGAGCGCATCTTAAAATCATGCTTACCTCTAGCAATTTCCAGCATCTTATTTTCAATAGTTTTAAAATCTTTTTCTGATACAGTATGTTCTCCAAAATCCACATCGTAATAAAACCCATTTTCAATAGCAGGACCTATGGTAAGTTTGGCACCAGGGAAAAGCTCTTCAATAGCTTGAGCTAAAACATGTGCAGAAGAATGCCAAAATGCAGCCTTACCTTCGTCATCCTTCCAGGTATAAAGTACCAAAGATCCATCCTTAGTTAATGGGGTGACAGTTTCCACTTTTATGCCATTATAACTTGCTGAAATGATATTTCTGGCAAGGCCTTCACTAATGCTTTTAGCAACATCCATTGGTGTAATACCTTTTTCAAATGATTTTTTGCTCCCGTCGGGTAGTGTAATATGTATCATTAATATAAATTGAAATCCGGCTGCAAAGATAAGAGTATAACTAAATCCACACAATATATATATATGTATAATTTCTCTAGCCTTTAATTAAGTGTAACTTGCTTGATATTTATTATGCTTTGTCGTTAGCACCGAAAGGTTTGGTGAGTTGCTAGTATGCCTTTTTGGTTACTGTGTTAGTATGACACTTTGTTTGTGGTTAATTGGTGTTGGTTTAAAGTTTTCCTGATCCTTCACGGTTTTCTACAATGTTTTTGTCTACCCCTATTGGTTGCGACAAGTGTATAGTCGGTCCTGTTTTTTTTTGCGGGGATTGCTTAGGGGCAAAAAA
>NZ_JAKMCR010000005.1 GCF_022662175.1 Aestuariivivens marinum
TGCCAACACCGTGTATAATTAATTGCGGCTGAATTTCCTCTCGGAAATTCAATCTTATTAATTATCTTTCGGTTACGGCGGAAAATGACTGCGTCCTTTCCCGCAACTAATCATACACAAGACCGTTAGCAAACATATGACCGACAAATGAAAATATTGAAAACCATCATATTTACTCTTCTTATTTTTAGTTGTTCTAACAAGTCAAGAATTACAGAATTTGAAAACATTCTAGGTAAGGAGAATAGTGATACACTTGATTGGCTGGTAACTGATTTTGAAACAAACTATCTACAAAAAAAATATTCGAACTCGACTCTTGAAAAAGCTTATATAAAATATTTGACCGAAATTGAATCGGATTCATTCGGAAATTGGGAAAGACCATCTATTGAGAGTGTAAAAAAATTTAATGATAGCAAATTAAAAGAACTCGTTTATGGAATACCTGATTCCATATGGGTTGTGCCAATACCGAGCAATTACAGAACTGAATATAGAATTAGAAGGAAATATTTGAATTTAAAAGGAAAGTATGATACTGGAACTTCAGAAGTTTCCATACCTAAAGTTCATGATGAGGATTCTTTAATTGAAACGCTTAAAAATCATTACGACATAAACTATTTTGGCAAATATAGGGAAGCGTTAAAACAAGTTTCCAAAAAAGAAAAATTTGTCGAAAAATATCTTGAAATGACCCAAGCGGCTGGAATAATAGACCAAAGAGGAATCGCCTATGAGATGTTAATTTCGGATTTGGATTTTGACAATTATTTCATAAAGCGCCTTATTATAACTGAAATTGTACATAGATTATAAAAAAATACGTTTGCTAACAAAGTGTAAAAATAATTGCTTGGTTCCTGCCTACTCGGAAAATCCTACGGATTTTCCTCTGGTTCGTTCCATTTTTACTAAGTTAGTTGCTCGCACACGCAACTATCCTTACACAAACCGTTAGCACCAATTTGAGAACGACAATGAGAAAACCAATATTTTTAGTTTTAATTTTAGCCATTCTTTCTTGCCAAAGTAAGAAATCTGAAAAACCTCAAAATGCGGAATTGAATACTGAAACGGAAATTATCAAACCTGAAAAATTAGTGCTTAACGATACAGTTGTTTATTTAAGCGGAGATAATGACTTGGCTCTTATAAAGCTGACTTTAATTCCAAATGGAACTTTTGATTTTTATATGAGCATTTATCCTGAACCAATGCAAGACGCTGAACCAGAATCTGACATAATAAACTCGAACGGAACTTGGAGCGGAAATGGAAAAACTGTATCGCTAAACTTTGCGGAACGAAAAAAAGACACACTGAATTTAAATGACCTTTTTGACTCAAACTATAAGGAAGGAAATGAATTTAAGGTTATTGACCAAAATACTGTTGAGATAGACTATTCTTTGGACAAATTAAATATTTGGGGAATTAGTTGTTATAAAACTGAAAAATAAAAACTGGTGCTAACATCGGCTATAATTCAGCGTGGCTTATGCCCTATTCTGGAAAATATGTAAATTTAACCAAGCTGATTTCTTACGCGGAATGTCCTACGGACGATTCCACGCCGAAATCATAGCCCAACCGTTGGCGTGCATTTAAGCAGAACGCATTGACAGAAAAAGAGAAAATAGGACATTTAGTTAGATTCGGACTCGCTCTGAAAAAAATTCCATTGACGGAAATTAGCAAATGGGCTGATTACCAAATTGAAAATGGAAAAAATGACAACCTGTATTTTGATTTATCTTTTGCAAAATCGACCAACGAAGTAATTGAATTTCTGACCAAAGACATTGAATGGAATTTTAAATCGTCAGAAATCCGAGAATTAATTCTTGGATATTACAATGAGTATCTGAAATCTGACAACTCAAATTGGAAAAAAATCCAAAAAGAACTAATAGATTTCTATAATTACATTGAATATGAAGATTCAAATGAGCGTGTAGAGGATTTTATTTATTACTTAATTGACGATTACCATTTGAGAAATGACGGATTTGGAGGCTCTTTAACAATGCCTGATTTCTTAACCGAAAAACTATCTGAATTTGACACCTATCAGGAATTACAAAAATTGCTGAAACGGAATAAAATGAATGGATTTGAAATAAAAAACGACACGCCAACAACGTGTAAGCGCAATAACGGCTGAATTTCCTAATCGGAAATTCAACTCGTTTTGCTAAATTAGGTGCGTCAGCGGAAAATACTCGCGCATTTTCCCGTTACTGACGCTTACACAAAACCGTTGTATGCCATTGCGGAAAAGCCAACCGCACATTAAGCACATTTGGTTTTTGCCGACACACAATCCAACCCTAAAAAACCAAAAGAGCTTAACCTTCCCACCGTTCCCAATAGTTACGAGTTTGACTTTCTTCTGGTCGGATACATGACTTGTTACTCTTTGAATTGACCGATTTCTTCTCTGAGCGTCTGATTGATATTTTGGATTAGGTCATTTTGGACTTTCATAATTCTTAATAAATCATGCATTGCGTTTAGATTATCTAATTGTTTGTAGATAATCTCTTCTAAATCGGCTTTGGTATATCTTTTGCTCATATCAATTGTTTAGTTTTCATAAACTATAGTTCTTAATTCTGGACTAAAGTAACTATTTTCTGGATTAAACCAAAATTATAGTCCAGAAATTCTAAACTAAAATTCTAAACAGCTAAATTTGAATATCGAAAATCGAAAAAAAGAATGACTGAACTCGGGCAATATTTATCAAAGAAATCAGCAAGTAAAGCAGGTATTTCCAAAAAGACTGGAATTAGTAAATCCAGAATTAGTGAACTTACCCTTAACCCATCTACTCAACTTCGAGCGTGGGAATTATACCTCATTGCTTTAGCATTAGATGTAGATCCTGGAGAAATGTTCAAAGACATTTTTAATGAATTAAAATTACCAAACGAATAATGGCAAAAGTACCTTTCAAAGTTTCTGCAAGGGCAGGTAAATTATTAGGTAGAGAAAATTTCTCTAACCCTGAAGGTGCTATTATTGAACTAGTAAAAAACTCTTATGATGCTGATGCAAATAATTGCTTTGTGTTTTTCGATATTCCAACCAAAAAAATAAAGGACAGTAAGGGTGAAGAATTTGAAGTTCCTATAAAAGAAAAAAGCGTGTTGTATGTGATAGACAATGGTGAAGGAATGACTGAAAAAGTCATTAAAGATCATTGGATGCAGATAGGAACTGGGAATAAGGAAAAAGATTATATCTCTGACGACAAACGAACGAAAACTGGTGCAAAGGGAATTGGAAGATTTGCTTTAGATAGACTTGGATATGAAACAGAAATGTGGACGGTATCAAAAAAATCTAATGACCAAACTGGCTCATTTTGGAAAATGGATTGGAATCAATTTGACCACTCGGACAAATCAATATCTCAAATTGAAGCAGAACTAGAGCCTATAAAAATTGACCTTAAGGATAAAATTAAAGAACTCACAAACAATAATGCATCTATAGCAAAGATCACCAAAGATGTAAATTTTGATAAAGGTACTATCATCAAAATATCTAATTTAAAAGATGACTGGTTTGATGAAGAAACTTCTTCTGTTTTTAAAAGCTTAGAAGCATTAATTCCTCCGAAGGAATTGAATATTCCTTTTGAAGTTCACTTTAAACATATTCAAATACCTAAAGAGTTTGGAAAAGTCGAAACAGCGTTTTTTAATGATTTCGACTATAAATTAAAAGCTTCTTATGATTCTAAAAAGCTAAATGTTGATTTTGAAATAACAAGAAACGAAATTGACATCAAGCTTCTAAAAAAGAATTACCCAAATGTTTATAAAGGAAAAAGTAAGCCATATGATTTGAAAACATTGGAAGCTAAAACTTTTAAGTATTCTAAGTCAATAGACAAAGTCCTAAAATGGAAACTGAATGATTCAAACAAGAAATTATTAGAAAATGTAGGGAGTTTTGACTTGACGTTCTATTATTTAAAGTTTTCAAATTCTATAAAAGAAGGATATCCTTTCAAAACGGTTGTTGCTAGTGAGAGAAAATCAACATTAGATAGATTTGGAGGAGTTAAAATTTATAGAGATTCTTTTAGGGTAAGACCTTATGGAGACCCTACAAATGACTGGTTGAAACTAGGGGCAAGAGTTGCTCAAAGTCCTGCAGGTGCTGGACAAAGAATTGGAGATTGGAGAGTCAGGCCTGAACAAACAGCAGGGATTATTACTATTTCAAGAAAAAGCAACCCATTATTAATAGATAAATCCGACAGGGGAGCATTGCAAGAAAATGATGCTTTCGACACATTTAAAAAAATCATTGTTGCGGTAATTCATGAATTTGAATTTGATAGAACAAAAATTTTAAACCCTCTCTTTCTCAAGAATAAAAAAGATAAGGAAGCTAAGAAAGAAAAGGAAATACAAAAGAGAGCTGAAGCACTTGCAGATAAGATAGTAGAACAAAGGAAGAAAGTAGAAGAATCTATTTATGGGAAAAAAGTATCTAACGATTTATTCCAAGAAAAGAAAGAAGAGGAAGAGCGAAAAACTTATGAAGAAGCATTCAAAGACACTTTTAAAGCTATAGATGAGGAAAAAGAACAACGAGAAAATGAGGAAATTGTTCAGGTTAGATCCCTAGCAAGTTTAGGCTTGGTTGTATCTTCATTTGCTCACGAACTTAAAGAAATAAAAGATGATGCAATAGAGGCTAAAAACTTAGAGAAGATATTCAAATCAGTAGTTTCAAAAGAGAAAAAAACATCAGAAGAATATAATGACGGGATTGATATTATCGAGTTATTAGATGAAAACTCTAACAAAATAATTCATTGGGTAGACTATGCGTTAACAGCGATAAAAAAAGACAAAAGGACAAGAGGTAAATTTGAATTCTCTCCATTCTTTAAATCATTAAAGAAGTCTTGGGCTAGAATATTTAAGAAAAAGGATATTCAATTGAACATAGTTGACAATATTGAACAGATGCCCTATAATTTCAGAGCTTTTGAAATGGATATATCAACTATTTTCACGAACCTAATTAATAATTCAATTGACTCGTTTAATAACTTAACAGAAATTCAAAAACGAAACATTGAAATTGAAATTAATCTCAATGGTGATTTCATTGAAATTCTATATTCTGATAATGGAATAGGATTAGATAAGGTTTTTGAAGACGACAAAGATGAAATCTTCTTACCATTCAAAACTTCAAAAAGAGATCGTAAAGGAAAAGAAATTGGTACTGGTTTAGGTATGTATCTTGTCAAATCAGTAGTTGATGATAATAACGGAACAATTGATATTCTTGATCCTGAAAAGGGGTTTTCAGTTTTAATATCGTTTCCAATAAGAAAAAAATAAACTATGGCTGCAAAATATAAAATCGGATACATTGACGAAGACATTAAACAAGTTAAAAAGTACCGAAGAAGATTTCGAGATTTTGACATTGAAATAATCGGGTATGAATTTCATCAAGGAATGACCTTGGAAGAATTAATGAGTCAGGTATATGAATCTGATATTGATTTACTAATGATTGATTATAAGCTAAATGAGACAAATCAAGTAACATTTAATGGAGAAGCTGTAGAAAGTGAATTTTATGATAAGAAACCTTTGTTTCCTCATATTATTTTCACTAATAAGGTTGACCAAGCAGAACCATTTGTTGAAGATTGGAAAATCATTTTCGATAAAGACGATATTTTTAGTGAAGGTGAAGAAGACGAAAAGAAAGTACAACATTTCATTACAACACTTATTAAGAGTATTGAGCAATACAGAAATCATGTAGAGAAAAAGAAAAAAGTCGTTGCGGATTTATTAGAAAAGGGAGAACAGGAAGGCTTATCTGCTAGTGAAAAGGATTTGTTAATATCGAATCAAAATGAATTAGCAAATCTTGACAAAACAGAAAGAAGTGAAATACCAAAGCATTTGATAACCGAGAATAAATTAGAGGATTTATCAAAAACAAAAAAAGAAGCAGAAGAATTCTTGCAATCATTAATTGATAAAAGAAAAAAATAATTGGTTTATGACTGTAAGAGAAATATTGCCAATTAGAAGAACGGTTACGACAAAACAACCAACAGGGAAAAATTGGAGCGAACACAAACCAGATTTAAGGGAAGACTTTAATTGTTCTTGTGGATATTGTGATTCGTATGACGGTTTTAGGCATACATATTTTGAAGTAGACCATTTCATTCCCAAAAGTCTCTTTGAGAAGAATGGAAATATTGAATATTGTCAGTATGATAACCTTACCTATTCCTGTAAGTTTTGTAATAACAAAAAGGGAAGTTTATGGCCTTCAAAAGATGAAACTATTCCAAATATAAATGAAGAAGGATTTGTTGATGCTTGTTCAACTGAGTACGAGGATCATTTATATAGAACGTCATCAGGAAGTATTATGTGGAAAACTCCTCTAGGCAAATGGATGGCAACCAAAGCATTTAGGTTTGATGAGAGGGAACGTTCGATAATCGTGCTTTGGAATTTAAATGAATTAAGAAAGATTATCAATGCATTGATTATTGAACAAGAAAATTACCAAGCTGGTGACGAATCATATCAAATGATTAAAGAGAAGTTAGGTGATTATTCTTTAAAATATTTTATCTACCATCAAGAATTGATGGACTATTATAATGAATAAAAAAAATACTGGTTCATATTATACGCCTTCATATTTGGCAAGCTTTATCTCAAAAAGAGTTCTTTCTCATTTTGAGGATAAAACACGTATGTCTATTTTAGAACCAAGTGTTGGTGATGGTGCTTTTGTTTCTGAATTAGCCAAGACAAGTTCTATTAAAATCAAACTTTCTGCTCTAGATATTAATCAAGAAGAACTAGATAAAGCTTCTGAAAAGTGGCATAAGAAAAATGCATCATTTGTAAAAACTGATTTTCTTGATTTTTCCGACACAAAAAAGTATTCTGCAATTGTTGGAAATCCTCCCTATGTCAAAAAAAATCGGCTTACCAAGAAACAGATTGATTTAAGTAAAGAGATTCACTTTCAAGAGGGGCTCTCTGAAGCTTCCGTGAAAAATATTTGGACAACATTCTTAATTAAATCCAATAAACTGCTGAATAATAATGGCGTCCTTGCATTTGTTTTACCCTCCGAATTATTGCAAGTAAAATTTGCAGAAGAGGTTCGAGAATATTTGAAAAAAGAATTTCAAAGAATTGAAATCTTTACGTTCAATGATTTAATGTTTGAATGTAAGGGTCAAGATACGATTGTACTTTTTGCGTTTAAAAAATCAAATAATAAAGGTGAGTATTTTGCTAACATAGATTCAAAAGAGACACTTGAATCTGGAAACTTTACTTTGAAAAATAACAACTTACTTGTTACTTCCAATGTAAAATGGACACATCATTTTTTAACAGATGATGAATTGATATTTATAGAAAACCTCAAAAAAGAACTTCAAACAGTTAATCATTATACGGATTCCAAACCAGGAATTGTAACAGCTGCAAATAAGTTCTTCATTATTAATAAAGAAACTGAAAAGCAATATAATCTATCAAGATTTACCAAGCCAATCATTCAAAAAGGACTTTTTGTTAATGGTAGTGTTATTTTCAATAGTTCAGATCTCGAAGAACTAGAGGCTAATGATTATCCAACTAAATTATTACAACTTACTGATGAAGATAGAATCTCTAAGAAACTTAGGGAATACTTATCCCTCGGTGAGAAAGAAGAAATCCCTAATAGATATAAATGTAAGCTTAGGAATAATTGGTATGTTATCCCAAATATATCAGATGTGCCAGATGCATTTTTCTTTAAAAGAAGTCATTTATACCCTAAGCTGTTGAAGAATAATTCAAATGCTTTTGTGACTGATTCAGCGTATAAAATTAAAATGAGGGATCAATTTGATTTAAACAGTTTTATATTCTCGTTCTATAATACTTTAACTCTTTTATTGTCAGAAATAGAAGGAAGATACTATGGTGGCGGTGTTTTGGAATTAGTCCCAAGTGAATTTAAGAAACTGCCAATACCTTACGTTGAAATAAATAATACTCAATTTGAAAATTTCACAAAGAGATTTGAAAACAAGAAAAATATTGAAGAAATCTTCTCTCAAAATGATTTAGCAATACTTAATCCTACATTAGGGATTAATACTGAACAACTTGAAAAGCTGACTAAGATTAGAAATAAACTAACAAAGAAGAGAATGAGAAAATAAAGCCAACGCAAGTTCAAGCACATTGCAATCCTCGTTCCTGCGGTTGCAAAGAGCTTTCTCGCCAACGCTAAAAACGAAATGAATAAAATAAAAACGGCATACAACAAGGCATAAAATGCATAGCCACCCTTCGGGATGGCTACGACATCTTATACAAACCGTTAGCTGTAATACAAATGAAATGAGAATAATATCGATAATATTTTTAGTTCTTCTAGCTGTATCATGTGATAATAATAAGCAAAAAGAATTGACTGACCATATAAATCTACTTGAATCGGAGAACAAGAAATTAGTGGAAAGGATTAAACAACTGACTGAGACTCATATTATCGGAACTGTTATGGTTCCGTCATTTGACAAAGATGAATATAACCCTGATGAAAAAGGAAAAATTACCTTTAAGGCTTATAAATATGGCTATTTTGATTCTAATTACAGCGTACATGAAGTATTAAGTAATGGTGAAAACGGAAGAGTTTTGTTGGAAAATTTAAAAGACTCAAAATTTGAATATTCATTCGACCTTAGTAAAATGGAGTCTAACAAAATAAACTTATCTATGGTGTTTGAACTAAATAATACTTTAATAAACGTTCCTGCAAAAGCTGAAATAAAAATAAAGGAATAGAGTACTACAGCTAACATTGTATAAAAATAATGCGTAAGTTTATTCCTGAATCATGAGTTAGTGCTTGTTTGCTTGCATCTGATTTTCCTTCGGAAAATCCTCGCACTCAAACTACGCACTATTCTTATACGTAACCGTTGGCAAACATTAAAACCAAGAAAAATGGAAAATTGGAATTTTAAAATAAAAAAGAGACCAAAAGAAATTATTGAGAAATTAAAATCTGAACTTAATTCTATCGGAGGCTTCGTATTTGACGAAAAAAAACCGACAACTTTTAGTTTTAGAAAACGAATTCTTTACCCCTTCTATATGGTTTTTCAAAATTGGACTATTATCAACGGAAAACTATTGAATGATAATGTAGATAATGACACAAATGTCGAAATCTCATTTAATCAGCATTTTTTAATTCGATTAATAATATATATTCATATCATTTTTGGATTAGGACTTGTTTTTGGATTATTCCTAACAACGAAAAATTATATTTTCGGCGGACTAATAATCGCTTTAGGCATAGTTCTTTGGATTGCAGCTAACAGAAAATTTAAAAAGGATACTGAAAAATACAAAACCCTGATATCTGAAATATTAGACCTTTAAAAATAACGTTTGCCAACACCGGCTATAATCCATTGCTAACAACCAACCAAAACCAAAAATCAGTATATTTAACTTGACTCGATTCCTACTCCGAAAATCCTCGCAGATTTTCATCGCAACGGAATCATAGCCAAACCGTTGTGGGCAATTTGAAAAAAAATGACAATTACGGAAAACCTCAAAGATTTTTATAATCAAAAGTTTTAATTTATCCATTGGAAATAAATCGAAAAGCCAACTAAATTCAGAAGTAAGTAAAATATAAACAAAATTTAATAATGAAAAAAATACTACTAACCACTACCTTATCATTTTTCTTTGGTCAAATTTTATTAGCTCAAATAAATGCTACAACGGACGATGGAAAAAAAGTTTTGTTAAAAGAAAACGGAACTTGGGAATATGTTCAAGAGAAAATTAATGAAACTACTGAAACAACCGAATTAAGTTCAGATTGTTCAAACTACATTTTAACAGAAACTGATAAAATGACTGGAAAATCTTCAACTGGAGCGAAAGAAACTTTAATAATATCGCAAGACGGTGGAAAAACTGGTTTTGGAATTTTCGCGTTAAATAGTTCGAATTCCAATGCTTTAATTTTGTCCATTCAAGCAGTCGGTGCCGGAAGTTGTATAGACGATGATAATAAAATAAATATTCTATTTCGAGATGGTTCTCGACTTGAACTCTATAATGATGGAAAATTCAATTGCGATGCTAAAATGACGTTATATTTTGGTGGAATATTTGGCAAGAAAAAACAGTTAAATGAGTTGGCCACAAAAGAAATTGAAACTATGCGAGTGTGGACATCAAAAAGTTATGTAGAAAAAGATTTCACATCCGAACAAAGTAAACGACTAATGAAAACTATTAGTTGCTTAATGGCGGAATAAAAAAACTGCCCACAACAACGGCTATAATTCAGCGTGGCGACAGTACAAAAACCAAAAGTAAAAACATTAAATTAGCTTGATTTCTCTGCGGAATAGTCCTGCGGACGATTCCACGCCGAAATCATAGCCAAACCGTTGTAGGTAATTTTGAAAATGACAAAAAACATACTTTTAATACTTCTACTTATCTCAATCACATCATATTGTCAAACAATCAACACTTCGGAATTGTATGGCGATTGGATTAAGTATAAGATTGAGATGAAAGATAGCAGCAATTTAATTGACCGATTTTTGACTGATTCTTCATATGTAAATTACAGTTTTAAAAAACTGGAAATGTGCACAAATGGCAATCCAACTCATCGAGTAAACGAGGTTTGTTTTCCATACTCAATAAATCAAAATTTCATCAAAACATCTTCAACTTCTGGCTATGAAATTGAAAAAATAAAAAATGACACTCTCATACTTTGTGAATCGATTGACGGAATGGACAATGACAAGCTGAAAAGATTTTTTTTCGTCAGAGAACAAAAGCTGTTTAATGAAATTAAAGAAGCAAAAGGCGAAAGTAAAAATCAGATTGCAAATGAATTTTACACACCAACTTTAAAGTCAAGTTTAATGTTAGAGTTAAACAACGCTTTTAAGAATAAACACAGTAACTTTAAAGCCAAAGGAGTTATAACAATTGATTTAAAAAATAAAAAGGTTATTACTTTAATAAATTACTCTGATACTTCTGATTCAACCAAAATTGAACGAGTAAAAAAAGTAATTGACAAATCTTATAAACTTTGGAATATAGAAAGATTTAAACACCTTGAAATATTAGAAATGCCTTTTGTTTTAAAAGATGAAAAAACCAAGACTTTTCGCGGAATTTCAATGAAATTTTTCACTGATTCTTTTTATCAATTAGACCATTTTTATGGAGGAGATACGAGAATAATTCAAGAAGCCGGAGAATATTTCAATAAAGCAATAAATGATTATCAAAATAAAAATTATGAGAGTTCAATAAAAAATTTTACAAAGAGCTATGAGCTTGACCCAAAAAATATAGATGCGCTATACAATAGAGCTGCTATTTATTATGAAACTGGGCAATTGGAATTAGCTTGTAAAGATTGGAATGAACTATCTGAACTCGGACAGAAAAGAGGAATAGAATTATTAAAAAATAACTGTAAAAAAACTACCTACAACAATGGCTATAAGTAATTGCTTGTCCTCGCCTACTTCTGAAAATCCTTGCGGATTTTCAGTTTGGTGTGTACTTGCTAAGTTTTGTGCTAAACCACGCAACTACTCATAGCCGAACCGTTGCCAACCATTTGAGAAAAACGCTCTGAATTAAAAATGGAAATACAAAAAGACATTCAAAATATTATCGATTATTCACACAACTTTGCGGAAACGATGCTGAATAATGGAAAAGAATATTATCCTTTCGGTGCAAAAATTGACAATAACGGAGAATTAATTGCAGTTGGATACAAAGACAACGAAACGGATTTTCCTGAAAGCCAAAAAGTGATTGACGAACTGACAGCGGAATTTGAGCAAGAACTAAATGACGGACGAATAAGAGCATACGGACTGACCTATGATGTGAGAGTTCAAACAAATAGTTCAAAGGACAAAACAGATGCGATTCTGATTGATATTTATCATCGGAATTCAAATGAAATACCGAAATACTACTTTACCTATTCTTGGAATGAAAAGAGTGAATTGGTTTTTGGAGAAAGTTTTGGAATGAAAAAATAAAAACGGTTGGCAACAATGTATAACCGCAATTACGGCGGATTCGACTACGTCCGAATCCACTCGGAATTGCTAAAGTCAGTGCTAAACTGAAAATTAACGCATATTAACCCGTAACTGACGGTTATACGAGACCGTTGTATGCAATAGTGACCCGTCCTGAATAAAGGCTACATAATTTAACACAATTATGTATAAAAACGACAAAGTCATCAGACGGTATTCAGAACCTTTCAAACTGAAAATTTTAGACGAACTTACAACCGGAAAATTAAACAAAAACCAATTAGGTAAACTCTACGGAATCAATCCTACGACCATCAATGAATGGATCAGGAAGTACAATCGTAAAGACCTAATGAACACTAGAATTAAAGTGGAAACCAAAGACGAAATAACACGTATCAAAGAACTGCAAAAGGAAATCAAACAGCTAAAACAACTCTTGCTCAAAAAGGATCTGGATGCCTTGGTATTAGACTCCTACCTGGAAGTAGCGGCTGAACAACTAGGTTATAAATCAGTTACTGAACTAAAAAAAAAGCTAAATATCTAGCTCTAATTAAGGCCAAAGAAAAATCTAAGGGATTTGCTTCTTTAACTACTATAACACGCTGTTTCGGGCTTAAACGAGATGCTTATTACAAGTTCAAAGACAGAGCTGATAAACGTATCAAAATCGAACAACAGGTCATTGAAATAGTACAGAAAAGACGTAAATCCCTTCCCAGAGAAGGCGTTCGTAAACTTGCTAAAGCTTTAGATGAGGAATTCACTAAAGCAAACCTTAAAGCCGGTAGGGATACCCTGTTCAACATCCTTAGAAAACACAATATGCTTACACTTAGAAAAATACAGTAGCAGAACAACTAACTCTTACCACCGCTTTTATAAGTACAACAATATTATAAAAGATTTGGAAGTGACCAGGCCTAACCAAGTTTGGGCGTCAGACATAACCTATATCAGAACCGTAAAAGGGTTTTGTTATCTAGCCCTCATTACAGACATGCACTCCCGTAAGATCATTGGCTACGACTTAAGCAACAGTTTAGAGTTAGCCGGATGTGTCAGGACCTTGAAAAAGGCTTTATACCACGCCAAGGGCATTAAAGGGCTTATACACCATTCAGACAGAGGAATACAATATTGCAGCAATGTGTATACACAAATACTCAAAAGAAACAAAATTGGAATCAGTATGACCGAGGAAAACCATTGCTACGAAAATGCAATGGCCGAGCGTGTTAACGGCATCTTAAAGGACGAATTCTATCTCGACCAAACCTTTGATAGTGCAGCTCACGCTAAAAGAGCAACAAAAAATGCAATTAATCTATACAATGAAGTAAGATTACACTTATCTTTAAACTTCAAAACACCCAATATGGTATATAAATTAACAGCGTAAAACCAAGTTTAACCTGTAGCCATATTTCAGGACTAGACAGCGTAAAATCAATTTTAACCTGTAGCCATATTTCAGGACGAGACATTAAAACCATTCAATGAACAATGATTAAATTCTTTAGAAAAATTAGACAAAAACTACTCTCTGAAAATAAATTCAGCAAATATCTGTTCTATGCCATTGGAGAAATTGTTCTTGTGGTACTTGGAATCTTAATTGCTTTACAAGTCAACAATTGGAATGAAGGTAATAAGAAAAGAGAAATTGAAATTACAATCCTAAAAGAGATTAGGAATAATCTGATTTTCGATTTAGAGGATTTTGAAAGTAACATTGCGCATCTTAAAAATAAAACTACCTCCAGTGCATCCCTTTTAAAAGCCTTCGAAGACGATTTGGATTATAATGATTCTTTGGGATATTTCTTCTTTTATCTTAAGACCTATCCACATTTCAGTTACAAATCAAATGGTTATAAACTATTACTGTCTAAAGGACTCGATATTATCAAAAACGATACCATTAGAAATCGAATCACCGATTTATACGAAGACAGATATCAATATCTAAAAACCCAAGAAAGTGAGCGTATTAACTACAATAATTCGTTAGAATCTAAGATCTCACCCTATTATGGGACTCAGATTTTAATGTTGGAGCAGATACCTGCTGAACTTATCGTAAAAGGAAGCGTTGAAACTTTATTGAAATTTCAATTCTTTAGAAACATCAGAAATTACGAAATCTTAAAAAAGGATTTCGAATTGCACGGAATTATTAAACACATTGAAACTATGTCCAAAATACTCTCGGCTATTCATACAAGTGTAAAAAATGACAACTTAGAATTAATAAATATGATAGAAAAAGAATTGGAGATAATTAGTTCAAAAGTTAATAAAAATTTATGATTAAAACAAAATAACGAAGCACAACAATGCCTATAAGTAATTGCTTGTTCTCGCCTACTTCTGAAAATTCTCGTACACAAACACACAACTTTCCATATATAAACAGGTTCCACATTATATAAATCATGAGAAACACATTATTACTATTACTGATTCTATTCATCGGATGTCAACAATCTCAGGATAAAACAAGCGATTTCATTGTTCTTCAAGAATTAGAACAATTAATTGACAATCAGAATTACTTTAAACTTAAACAAGTCTTTAAATCTGAAAAAGATAAGCTTTCAAAAGATCATAAACTATACTTTAAGGCTATCATATCTAATGTTTTTAACAATCTGGAAGAATCAAATTCCATAATTGATGAGATAATTAACAAAAAGACAATTAATCTGACAGATACAATGCTGAATGCATTATACAACACAAAACTCCTTAATCACATAAACCTTAACGAATATAATGACGCTGTACTAACTAGTGAGATCATCCAAAATAAATACCGTCAATTAAATGATTCATCTAAAATAGAAACACTAAATAATGAAATAAAAATCTGGAAATCGTTAAGAAACACCCCTCGACAAGAAATTATAAGAAATAGTGATATTTCATTCCCTATGGTTAGGGATAAAGTAGGTTTATTTAATGTAGATGTAACCATAAATGATACGATTAAAAATTTTGTGTTTGACACAGGAGCCAATATTTCAGTAATAAAAAGATCGTTAGTAAAACATCTTAATTTGACCTATATCGAATCCGATTTTTATGTTACAGCATTTACTGGGCAAAGGGTAGATAGTGACATAGCAATTGCTGAAACTTTAAGAATAGGGGAACTTACTTTTAAGAATGTGGTCTTTTTGGTGCTGAATGACGAGGATATTTCATTTCCTCAAATAGATTACTACATCAATGGAATTATCGGCTTTCCCGTAATTGAAGCCATGGAGGAGATTAGAATTTCTAAAAACGATTCAATACATGTTCCACAAAATCCAGTTGAGTACAACCTATCTAATTTTGCATTAGATGGTTTAACCCCTATAATAGCAGTAAACTATAAGAAAGATACCTTGAGTTTTGGATTTGACACAGGAGCTAGAGTTAGTACGTTGTACGCACCATTTTATGAGAAATATAAAAACGAAGTTGATAGCAATTATGAACTACAAAAATTTAAGTCTGGTAGTGCTGGTGGTGTTATTGAATTTGAAGGATATATCATTGAAGATATCGTTTTAAAAGTTGGAGAATCTAATGCATCATTAAAGGATTTACAACTTCATAAATATAAAATAGGAACAGAGGCTAATAACTTATATGGGAATTTCGGGCAAGATTATATAAAGCAATTCGATGAAATGATCATCAGTTTTAAAAATAGCTCTGTTTTATTTAAATGAACACTGTAAACAAAAGACGTTAAGTAACATTGGTCATAGTTCACTGCAATTTCCTATCTTCGGTTTACAACGGAAAATCCTAGCTGATTTTTAAACTACAAACCCATAGCCAAAACCAATGGCTAAAATTATAGGACTAGAAAAAAACGTGAAAAGCGAATGAATAAAACAATATTTGAAATTACCAAAATGGACTGTCCATCGGAGGAGAATTTAATCCGAATGAAATTGGACGGAATTTCAAGTATTGCCAATTTGGATTTTGACATTCCGAATCGAAAATTGACCATTTTTCACAGCGGAGAAATTGACCAAATAGAAAAGTCAGTTATCGAACTAAATTTAGGCGGCAAGAAAATCTCTACCGAACAAACCGACCAAACTGAATTTATTGAAAACGTAAACCAGAAAAAACTACTCTGGACTGTACTAGGAATTAATTTCGCTTTTTTCCTAATCGAAATGACAACTGGACTAATCTCAAAATCAATGGGGCTGATTGCTGATAGTTTGGATATGCTTGCCGACAGTTTCGTTTATGGAATTAGCCTGTTTGCAGTTGGTGGAACTTTAACAAGAAAAATGCGAATTGCCAAACTTGCTGGATATTTTCAAATAACACTTGCAATTATTGGATTTGTAGAAGTTTTAAGGAGATTTTTCGGAGGCGAGAAACTACCCAACTTTTCGACAATGATTATTGTTTCAATTTTTGCTCTTATCGCAAATGGAATTTGCCTTTACATTTTGCAAAAGTCAAAAAGCAAGGAAGAGGCGCATATGAAAGCAAGTATGATTTTCACTTCAAACGATGTGATTATCAATTTAGGAGTAATTACAGCTGGACTTTTGGTAAATTGGTTGAGTTCAAACAAACCTGATTTGATTATAGGAACAATCGTTTTTGTTTTGGTAATTCAAGGTGCTTTCCGAATTTTAAAGTTAAGCAAATAACAAAGCACTACTTACAACAATGGCTATGCGCAATGTGGGTTTTAGTCATTTAAATTAAAGTCTCTACTCCCATTCCACTCGCATTGTTTATATTTATATCAAAAATTAACAAAATATAAAACAAGGCTCGTTTACAGTCGTGCGAGGATTGAAAATTTTCGCTTCCAATCTCTCGCACTTCGCATAGCCTAAACCGTTGGCATTCATTTTGACCAACCTTAACCAATGATAAAATTCTTTAGAAAAATCAGACAAAAACTGCTGACTGAAAATAAGTTCAGCAAATATCTTCTTTATGCAATTGGAGAGATAATTCTTGTAGTAATTGGGATTTTAATTGCGTTGCAAATAAATAATTGGAATGAAAACAGAAAAGATTTGTTACGTGCACACCATGTTTTAAATAATTTAAGCGAGGAGATTAGACAGGACTCAATTTATTTTAATAATGTTTACAATGCTGAAAAAGACATTTTTCTATATGGAGCCGAGGTATTATTTAATTTACATTCAAATAATCTTAATTCTGAAGAAATAGATTCCATAGTCGGAACCTCTTTTAGACTAGCATGTTTCACTCCCGCTATTAAGTCCTTAAACAATGCATTTAACGAACTGATGGCCTCCAACTTATTATCGCAAATAAGATCGGAAGATTTAAAATATAATTTGAACGAATATTACGGACAAATTGACTTCCTCAAAAGTTATTCTTTACAATCTCATCAGCTAAGCAATGACTTAATTTATGAATTATCTCAGTATTATGAGGTAATCCCCATAAAACTTGGTGATGCCAGAGAAATATCAAATTTTTCTGGTGCCGCTGAAAGTCAATTTACCGCAACGTATGATTTACAATCTTTTAGGAATAACAAAAGTTTAAACCCGAAACTATATGATATGATTGACATTCATAAAGACAGATTGGGTGGATTTGAAATATTAAGAGATTTATCCATAAAAATTCAAAATGGAATTCTAATGGAGGTGAAGAGAAAATAACGAAAGTACAACACTGGCTATAGATATCATTACGGCTAAATCATTCTGGCGCACCATTCCTTAACAAAACCATTATATGTAATGCAAACCGACTGAGAAAATATGAATTTAAACCAAATAACAGTTCCTTCATTGGATTTGACAAAATCAATCCCTTTTTATGAAAAATTAGGACTTAAATTAATAGTGAAATCTCTACCACATTACGCACGATTTGAATGCCCAAATGGAAACTCAACCTTTTCAATTCATCAAACAGCCCAATTACCAAAAGGAGATGGAATTTATGTATATTTTGAATGCGAAAACCTTGATGAACATGTTGAAAATATAAAAAGAAATGGCATTGAATTGGACCAAGAACCAACGGACCAAAGATGGTTATGGAGAGAAGCAAGATTAAAAGATGTTGATGGAAATCAACTGATTTTATTTTATGGTGGAGAAAACCGACTAAATCCACCTTGGAGAATAAAAAACTAAAATGAGACTCTAATAAAACACAACATTCAACACCGTACAAAACGGCTATAGCTGTAATTTGAAAAATAAATGGAAATAAGAAGTTTAGAAGGAATTGATAATAAAGATATTTTAAAGGTCTTCAATGAATCATTTTCAGACTATTTCGTTCCTTTAAAATTAACTTCCAAACAATTAACATCAAAAATGATTGCTGATAAAACCGACCTCCAATTGTCAGTTGGTGTATTTGAAAATCAAAAGCTCATTGCTTTCATTCTACACGGGTTTGACACCATTAACAATCAAAAGGTAGTATATAATGGCGGAACAGGTGTTATTCCCGAAAAACGAGGTTCTGGATTAACTAAACGAATGTACAGTTTTAATTTACCTATTTTAAAAAAGAAGGGAATCGATAAAATTATACTTGAAGTTATAGCCAAAAATACTCAGGCTATAAAATCTTATGAAAAATCTGGATTTAAAACAGTAAGGGAATTAGTGTGTTATAAAGGAGAATTTATACCTAATAAAACAAATGAAGAGGTAGTTATTAAAGAACTTCAAACCTATCCATGGAAGATAATGGAGTCTTTTTGGGATATAAACCCCACTTGGCAAAACTCGAAAAAGGTAATGACAAAACTGAGGACAGAAAACACTGCATTAGGAGCTTACCTTAAAAACCAGTTCGTTGGTTATATTATTTACAATCCAGAAACCAAACGCGTGCAACAAATTGCCACTCACAAAGATTTCAGAAAAAAAGGAATAGCTTCGAGTTTAATAAACGAACTGGCAAAAAAGCACGGAAATGCTTTTTCAATAATTAATGTGGATAAAAAAGCTGAGAGCGCAACCAACTTTTTTGATTCAATAGGATTTAAAAATGATCTGGAACAGCTAGAAATGGAATTGAAAATCAATAAAAACTAAAGTCATCAATAACTGAGTTAAAAACTGTTGTTTGTAATTTGCATGTGTTACCTTGATTTGGTTTATACTCTCATTAGCATGATCTAAAGAACAAGCTTGTAGGTATTAAAAATTTATTTACTCCTATTGCATGAAATCGCCCTAGCTAAACACCATGGTTTTGTATCCTCCTACTTCTTCAACATAAACATTAGCAAGTTTTTGTACTTTTACTCCCAGACGAACGACCACACCCTAAAGGCAGTGTGCTACGTCCGTTTATTAAAAACATAACCATATTTTTAGAACGAGACCGTTTACATGTCTCTAAAACAAACTCATAAAAATGCCGACAAAACAATTAAGTTTCCTTGATAGAAACCTAACATTATGGATTTTTGTTGCTATGGCTATTGGAGTTGGACTTGGGTATTTCATTCCAACTTTTCCAAATATCATAAACTCATTAAGTAGTGGAACAACAAATATCCCAATTGCCATTGGATTGATTTTAATGATGTATCCGCCTTTGGCCAAAGTCAATTATGCCTTATTGCCCTCGGTTTTTAAAAACACCAAAACCCTTTCTGTTTCACTCATTCTAAATTGGGTAATTGGTCCTGTTTTAATGTTCTTTTTAGCTATAGTTTTTTTACGGGATTATCCAGAGTATATGGTAGGACTAATTTTGATTGGTTTGGCTCGTTGTATCGCAATGGTTTTGGTTTGGAACGACCTTGCAGAAGGTAGTAGCGAATATGGGGCCGGTTTAGTGGCATTGAATAGTATTTTTCAAGTTTTTGCCTATAGTTTTTATGCTTGGATTTTTATTACAGTTCTTCCACCCTATTTTGGTTTTGAAGGTGCCATTGTAGATATTTCTATTGGAACAATTGCAGAAAGTGTTGCCATTTATTTAGGCATCCCGTTTTTAATGGGCATTTTAAGCAGATTAATTTTAGTGAAACTAAAAGGAGAGGAATGGTATACAAAGAAATTCATTACTACAATATCACCAATGACCTTAATCGCATTGTTATTTACTATTGTGGTTATGTTCTCCCTAAAAGGAGAATTGATTGTTGAAATACCAATGGACGTCCTTATAATCGCCGTTCCGCTTTTAGTATACTTTACGCTAATGTTTATTATTGGCTTCTTCTCTACCAAAGCAATGGGAATAGAATACGACAAAACAGCTTCGGTGGCATTTACAGCAGCAGGAAACAATTTTGAATTGGCAATTGCAGTAGCTATTGCGGTTTTCGGACTCAATTCAGGACAGGCTTTTGCTGGAGTGATTGGACCATTAGTTGAAGTTCCAGCCTTAATTTTATTGGTTCGGGTTTCATTTTGGTTACGTAAAAAGTATTACGGCAATACCAATACTTAAAGCCATACCCATTTGCGAGAACTCACAAACATTATATTGTCTTTATAACGTTTGTAAACCTAAGATATGTTTAATAACAAGTAACCTTCTGAAACGAAAGGTAGTTGTTAAAATCAATTTTTAAACTATAGTCATATTTCTATGCCGTGATCAGAAAAAACATTAATTAAATTAGTAACTTTGAATAAAACGTTTTATCATGAGATCAAAATTACTTCTTCTTCTATTTTTTGTACAAAGTTTTAGTTATGCACAAACGCTAGTATTTCCGCTTTCTAATGGTGGAAATAAAGACCAGGGATCTATTTTTAAATATGACTATACTAATGGAAACCATGAAGCTCTATTTTTTGATCATGAGATCGAAAAATCAGATCATCGTGGCGTAGGAACCACAAGTCGAGAAAGTAAAGGTCTTTATGTAAGTTCAAACAATTGTATTTATTTCACTTTCGCTGCCGGAGGAACGCACGTCTATGATGCGGACGCTAATGGACAAATTATAAAATATAATTTAACAACCCAAGAATTTTCGGTTGTTAGAAGCTTTAGCCTACTAAACTATGATCAAGGAAGCCACCCTACAAATGGTTTTACAGAATACAATGGAAAATTATACGGTGTCTGTAGTGTTGGAGGTGCTAATGATAATGGTGTAATTTATTATATTGATTTAGCAGATGATAGTTACCATATTGTTCATAATTTTTTGGAATCTACAGACGGTGCTTTCCCCTCAACATCTTTGATTTTGGAAAACAATAAATTCTACGGAGGCACAACAGCATCCACTGATGGAAAGGGCTTTGTTTTGTATGAATTTGACCCTTCAAACAATAACTATTCTATATTACATGATAATACCGGCTGGGGGGTGCTGGAAACAGTTACTGACCTTAGTTTTAAATCGGGCAGATTATATTATTGTAGTAATAGTTTAATTGGTTATTATAATTTTTCAAATAATAACATAACTACAGTCCATCAATCTACCGGTGCAAATGATGTATTTGGCAATAATTATCAAGGTATTAACTTCTCATCAAACGTTAACAAACATTTTGTTACCGCTGCTGGTGGAGGAAGTAATGGCAAAGGAGCAATTTTAGAGCTAAACATTGGTAGTCCAAATATAGTGAATGTTCATTCTTTTGGTGCAAACGGTTATTATCCACAACAGGAATTAATAGATCTGGGAAATGGAAAACAAGCCGGGGTAACACTTGAAAATGCTACTGACATAAATGGATCTCTATTCGAGTTTTTAGCTACTAATATCGTAAACCCTATATATAGTTTTCCAAACGCAAATACAGATGGTTATAGAATTTCAGGGATCCCTGTATTAGTAAATAATGTATTGTATGGTTTTGCTGACGAAGGTGGGGCTAATGGATCTGGTGTTTTTTATCAATACGACCTTGCTACACTTACCTATAGTAAAATAATGGATTTAGGAAGTTCTATTGGCAGATCGCCCATAGGTGCAATTGTTCCAACAGGAAACAATGACTATATTGGATTAAATGCAAGAGGTGGCGGTAATGGTTATGGTTCAATATTTACCACCAATCTGTCAACTGTTACAAGTACCTATGAAAATATTAATAATAACATCGTAGAAAAATTTCAAACTAATTTAGTTCTTTACAATGGTTTATATTATGGTGTGGGTCTTGCCTATGTTCCAAGCTCTATACAAAGTTTTAGTGTTCTTTATTCTTACGACCCTAACACAAATACTATTTCCTCAGTAGCTGCAATAGACCCAAGTGGAATTGCAGGGGTTGCATTACCTGGATCTATATCACAAGGCAATTTACTTATTGAAGGAGATAAATTATACGGTTTTACCTCTTCAAAGATATTTGAATATAATCTTACAAATAGCAGCTTAACTTACCCTCATACGTTTAATGTCGGGGTTGATGGAACTACAACTTTTAAAGCAGAAATTGATGCTGGAATAATATATGGTGTTAATTATAATTCCGGTAGTAACGGAACAGGGACACTTTTTAAGTTTGATATTTCAAATACCACTTTTACAGTACTAGATAGTTTTACGGCATCTACTGGTTTTCCCATTAATATTGGTTTGTCTGGAAACTTTTTATATGGGATTACCTCAACAGGAGAAACCAATTCTTTAGGGGCTGTTTTTAAATACAATCTTACCAATAATATCTATTCTACAATCCATGATTTAGACATAACTGATGGTTATTATAGAGGTTCTAAGTTATTTCTGGCATCAGATGGAAATCTATATGGTACTTTAGATGAAGGAGGACAAAATGGTTATGGTAGTATTGTTAAAATTAACACTAGTAATGACCAGGTTACTTTTCCCTTTCATTTTTCAGAATCAACAGGAAACACAACATCAAGAAGTATGATTACAGAAGTTAATTCTTCGCTATCTGTTTCAGATATAGCTAAAAACAACCTTAATATTTATCCTAATCCTGCAACTGACATAGTAAAGATATCCGGCAAAAACATTGTTAATGTTGAAATTTTTAACCTTAGTGGTAAAAAAGTCCCTACCCATTTCTTTAATAGTCAAATTGATGTTTCAAAGCTTAATTTGGGGATTTATATTGTAATTATACATACAGAAAATGGTTTTATTCCAAAAAAATTAATAAAAATCTGATAAACTAATTCATCTTTAAGGATTATATAAATAAACTTTATAAAACGGACTTCTTCAAACTTGGGTTATTAGGGGCCAGGGTGATTTCATGTCCCCAGAAAAAAATTGGCTATTGCTTTTTAGTGCCAATAAAGATGAAACTAAAAATAATAAGAACATGGTTTATCTTGAAAGGCGTTTGGCCCTGTTGGAACAATTTGACAATTAGTAGGTTTTTAAATAAAAACCACACCTTAAAAACTAAAGTTGACCATGACATGCATGAGAATTTTGGTAACATCTTTTAACCCATTGTAAACTATAGTGAAATGAAACATACTATTAAATCAATTACAATTTTAGTGTTTGGCTTAAGCTTTATAACAGCATGTAAAAATGAAAATACTAACAATACAAAGAAACAAGTAGAAAAAACATTCAGCGAAACAATAACCTATATTTCTAACAATGGAATTCAAAAATATGAATTGCAAATTATGAAAGACAGCATCCATCTTCAAGACATTGCCAATAACAAATTGTATAAAATGGCTCATGTTCATTCTGGAAGTGGCTCTAAATACAAAAGTGCAGATGGTTATGTTTTTTGGAGTAAGGGAAAAGAATATACCTTTTATAAAAATAACAACACCATCTCTAAAGGCACTTTATTTGAAGGTGATACTTCAAAACATCTTGGAACTTATGTCTCCGAATTTTACGAAAAAAGAAACGAAGGCTATGACTGGATTGCTGTAAATGTTAGTAATAGCGGAATTAATAAATTAAATATTAGTGTACGTTCTCGTGCAGATAAAAAAAAGCCGACCTGTACATTGAATACCATGGCTTACAAAGTTGATGAAAACAATTTTAAAGCCTATGAAAACGATGCAATTATATTATTTTCTTTTGAAGATGGGTACATTTCAATAGATACTGAAAATAAAGATCAGGACAGTGTTTTGCTATATTACTGTAACGGAGGTGCTAGCCTAAAGGGAAAATACAAGTTGATTGTTGGTAATGCAGATGAGTCACAAATTGACAAAACGCGATATAGAAAAGTACTTTCATGGCAAAATATTAGATTTAATATTTCATCGGTAAGAAAGGAATACACCAACCAATTAACCATTAACCCTTATGGGCTAACCCAACAAAATACAGCGGTTACGCACGATATTGAAGGCGAAGTTACAAATGCGGAAATCGAAGATCTAAATGCAGACGGATTCCCCGAAGTACTGGTGTATATTAATTCAACCGGGAGCGGCAGTTATGGTAGCGTAATTGGTTATTCTGTAAATAATGGTAAATCAATGAGTCAAATATATATGCCCCCAATTTTTGAAAACAAGGAGCTTAATAAGGGATATATGGGACATGATGAATTTGCTATTGTAGAAACTACTCTCGTTCAGCGATTCCCTATATATAATGATGATGATACAAATTCAAACCCAACAGGAGGCACGCGCCAAATACAATACAAGTTAAAGGATGGAGAAGCATCTAGAAAATTTGTGGTGGATAAGGTCATTGAATATTGATAGAGGTAATATGTAAACATATTTGAAAGAGAGTTAAACAATAGTAATATATTTAACCGCAGCTATATTTTAAGGGCAAAGATTTTGACAAGAATTTCTAGAATTGAAAAATGTACTCCTATGATATTTTCAGGGATAGGATTACATGACAAGTATAAATCGATGTGAGAACAAAAAGCTATCGCCAATAGCAATAAAAAACACGTGGTCAGCTGGCCAAACTCCACTAAACGGTTTAGGCACTGTTTTAAAAGCCCTAAATAACACGTCTTAAAATCCAGCAATCTAATTTTTGTCTTGTTACAAATCCTAAGTTTTCATACAATTTGATAGCAGCTTTATTGGATTCGACAACATGTAAAAAAGGGGTTTTATTTTCATTTAAAATTTGATCCGTAAGATGTTTTAGCAGTTGCTTGGCATAGCCTTTTCCTATATACTCTGGGTGGGTTACCACTGAACTTATTTCTGTATATCCATCCATTTTCATTCGTTCTCCAAGAGCAGCTACCAGATTATTCTTTTTATATATCCCATAATAATTTCCCAAATCTGATGATTTATTTTTAAATAGGGTTGGAAGTATAGATTTAACCAAATTTGATAGTTCAGCTTTCTGTTTTCTTGATTTCAAATCAACAATACGCTCCTTGATTTTTATACCAATTGGTTTTTTAAGAATCATTTGACAACAAGATAGATAACCACTAAAAGTAAGACCAATTCCAATCGAAGGTTTTTTTCCAAACACATATAGGTCATCATTAAAGTTGGTGGCGTCAAACATTGCTTCTATTTTCCTTCTATTTGGTGCCAATGCCAAAAAAGGACAATATTCTGGGTTATAAAATTTCAATCCATCACATTCAATAGAATATGGTTTATCTAATTCATTTAAAGAATACCAGACAGGATTGTCTAATTTATACTCTTGTGTATTCACGTGCACTGCATTTTTATTTAATAACCTATCAGAAAAACAACAAAGACCCCCAAAATGGGTCCTTGTTATTTTTTCCAAATACAAAAGTTAATTTAATCCTGAAGTTGTAGAGATACAGGTACCTTATTAGTTACAATGTCAAATACTGGCGACTTATAAGCAAAGGATATTAATTTTTGTTTTTCTTCTTCTGTCAAGTCTCCTTCAATCTTAAAGTTTACCCTAATTTTTTGATACCCATTTCTAATCGTATCATCTAACCCAAGAAATCCCTGTACATCTAGGTCACCTTCCAAGAAGGACTCTACATGGTCAACAGAGATGCCATTTGCTGCAGCATGAAGCATCATTGTAGTAGTCATACATCCGGCCAGTCCATGAAGAATAAATTCCACTGGATTTGCACCTTCATTATTACCCAATAAAATTGGTGGTTCACTGTTGTCAAATACAAATGGATGCTCTCTGGTCTCATCTTCTGTACATCCTCCATAGAAATCTTGAATAGTACTTCGGTTATGTCCTCCAGAAATCCATTTGTTTCTGGCTCTAAATTTAAATTTTGCAATTTCTGGGTTAGCTTGAATTGCTCCAACGGTATCCATTATATCTTTTGAATTGAATCCGTTTACTTGTCTTTGTAATGTTTCCATTTTTTTAAATTTTTAAGTTAATACTGATTCTTATTAAGCAGCGATTATGCCAAAATTGCAAGGTATTGAATACCAGTAAATTATATAGTGTGTTGTAAATTTTAAATGTCGATATTTCGTCATTATTAAATTTTTAGGTAACTTAATTTCGTTAAACAGATAAAAGGTTATAGTTATGGGAGAAAAAAAAAGAGTACCTGGATTAATTGCACTTAAGCAAATTATTGAAACGACATCCTCGTACACAGGAAAAGACTTTTTTAAGGCTCTTGTTAAGCATCTTGCTGAAATTTTAGACGTATATGGCGTTTGGGTAACCGAATTTTGGCCAAAACAAAACAAGCTTAACGCGCTTGCTTTTTATCTTGATGGAGCTTTTGTAGAGGAATACATATATGAGGTAGCTAATACGCCATGTGAACCTGTTTTGGGAAGTGAGGATATCTGCCATATTCCAAAAAATGTTATACAACTCTATCCAAAAGATCCCGATCTAAAACCTTTGGGAGCGGTTAGCTATATGGGTATTTCGTTAAGAGATAATAATGGCAGTGTAATTGGTCATTTAGCCTTGTTAGACAATAAACCCATGATTGAACTCCCAGAGGTATTTGCTATTTTCAAAATCTTTGCGTCCAGGGCAGCAGCAGAATTGAGAAGGGAAAAAGTACAAAAGAAAATAATTGAAAGCGAGTCAAAACTCAACAGATTGGTCAACGGCACCTCTGATGCTATAATAGAGTTTAATGCCGATTTTAAAATTACACAAGTAAATGAAGCGGCCACCAACCTATTTACTCGAAACACCAACTCCTTTTTAGACAAGGACATAAAAGAACTGTTTAGTGCCAAATCGTATTCTAAATTAAAATTTATTATTCCTCAGCACGAGGTATTAAGCAATAAATATGGCGCCCTACATATTAATGAACCATTGCTATGCATTAATTCAAAAACAGAATCTTTCCCAGCAGAC
The DNA here is from genome assembly GCF_022662175.1 of Aestuariivivens marinum. GTDB lineage: Bacteria > Bacteroidota > Bacteroidia > Flavobacteriales > Flavobacteriaceae > Aestuariivivens > Aestuariivivens marinum. Next base: position 27,390 of record NZ_JAKMCR010000005.1, read on the forward strand.
ATCAATCTTTCATGCTATAAATTCAATAATGAAATGTTTTATGTTTTATACATTAAAAACATAAAGGAGCAGGTTTCCGACAAAATAAAAATCAAAGCCTTAAATACTGAAACCATCATCCTTAGGGAAAAAATTAAATCGCAACAGTTTGATTATATAATTGGCAGGAGTGATTCTATTAAAAAATGTCTTGAACTGGTAAGCCAAGTTGGTCCCACAGGAGCCAATGTTCTTATTCAAGGAGAAACTGGAACCGGTAAAGAGTTATTCGCCAAAGCTGTACATGACGCTAGTGAACGTAAAGACAAGAGTATGATTACTTTAAACTGTGCTGCCCTCCCTTCAGAACTCATAGAAAGTGAATTATTCGGGCATGTTAAAGGAGCTTTCACAGGTGCCATGAGCGCTAGGGAAGGTCGATTTTCTTTGGCTGATCAAAGCACCCTTTTTCTTGATGAAATAGGAGAATTACCTTTAACCCTCCAGGTCAAACTATTAAGGGTTTTACAGGAAGGAACTTTTGAACCTGTTGGAAGTTCGGAAACCAAAAGTGTAGATGTGAGGATCATTGCTGCCACTCATAGAGACTTAAAAGAACTGGTAGAAAAAGGAACATTCAGGGAAGACCTTTACTATAGACTTAATGTTTTTCCCTTACAAATTCCTCCACTAAGAGAACGAGGTAAAGACATAGAACTTCTGGCTATTGCCTTTTTGGATAAACTAACAAAAAAAAGTGCATTATATTTATCCCCACTATCGAAATCAGATATCAAAAAATTATATAACTATCATTGGCCAGGAAATGTCAGGGAATTACAAAATGTTTTAGAACGTTGTGTGATAACCAGTAGTGATGGCAATTTAAATTTAAATGGATTTTTACCAATTACACCAATTAAAGAAAAAAAGATTTTAAATGCTTCAAACATTTTTACCTATAAAGAAATGGAACATATTGAAAGAGAAAACATTGTTAAAGCACTAAATCTAACGAATTGGAAAATATCAGGAGCAGGTGGTGCTGCCGAGTTATTAAAAATCCCTAGAACCACACTTACCTCTAAAATCAATAAATTCTCAATAAAGAGAATGGCAATGTAATATTTTAAACCCAAAAAAGTATATCCATGATAAATTAGAAGCAACAGATGGCTATTGCATTATTATACAAAAGGTAAAAAACCCTATTCTACTTCTCTTTGGAGGACTGGTTTATTGAACTAATAAATGAGGAACACAGGCAATTTCTCGTATAACTCATAAAACCATACTCATTGACCAATATAACAGATAGGTTATAGCCTGATTGTTAAACCCTAGACCGTAAACCAACCAAACCATCATACCTCCTTGTAAAAATGGCAATTGGTAAATGTGAGATAACTGTAGATTTACTTTTCCATTCCAATAGGAACATACAATACGATTCATAAGAAGTCTAGAAAATTACTATCATCAATGAACAGGTCGCTCAATATGGAAAAAAACGATAATTACAGGTATAATTCTTCGGCTAAAAGCTTCTTTAAATTACAAAAAATCACCTTTAAAAATGGAAAACAAATTTCATCATTTAATTAATCCTGTGCATAGTCATTAAAAAATATCCGTCTTTTTGTTGCAAGTTCAAACCAGTAACACTAATTTAATATCTCTTTTTGCTAGTTGAAAATCATCACAATTTTGCTATCTTGCTTTGTATCCTATATAAACATCTTAGCTAAAAGCTAACGCTTAAATACATTAATTAAATGAAAGACACCAATTATGTGTTTTTGCTTCTGGCATTGATAGCCGAAATAATTGGTACTATAGGTGGTTTTGGATCTTCGGTGTTCTTTGTTCCGCTAGGAAATTTTTATTTCGATTTCTATTCTGTACTTGGGTTGACGGCAATTTTTCATTTGTCGAGTAATTTGAGCAAAATTTTTCTCTTTAAAAAGGGATTGAACATAAGACTATTACTATACATTGGTATTCCTTCAGTAATTTTTGTAGTGCTGGGAGGTATAATGTCAAAATTTCTTGATACGTACTTTTTAGAAATCTTTTTAGGAATATTTCTTATAGGCTTGAGTATTTTATTTTTAATAAAAAATAAAATTGTAGTTCATGCAAAAAACAAAAATGCTATAATTGGGGGGTCCCTATCTGGATTTTCAGCTGGATTGCTTGGCACCGGTGGTGCGATCCGCGGTTTAACCATGGCCGCTTTTAACTTAGAAAAAAGTGTATTTATCGCAACATCGGCTTTTATTGATTTTATAATAGACTTTTCCAGAACATTTGTTTATTACAACAATGGTTACATTCATAAACATGACTTAAAGTATGTACCATTTTTATTTGTTATTGGATTGATGGGGTCCTTTATAGGCAAAAAGGTTTTGGCTTATATACCACAATCAAAATTTAGGAGGTTATCATTATTATTCATTTTGTTTATTGGTGTTACAACTTTACTTAGAATTTTCATAACACAAATTGAATAATGCAATCAGCTAACAAGACATGATCTGTATTGTTTTTTGTTAAAACAAAAAACACTGAAAATCATTCGATTAACAGTGTTTTATTTTAACCTAATACTAGGTTTGTCGGGGTGGCAGGATTCGAACCTGCGACCTCCTGCTCCCAAAGCAGGCGCGATGACCGGGCTACGCTACACCCCGAAAAGGGATGCAAATATAATTTTATTTATCTGTATCGCAATCATATTTTTTTAATTTTTTATTACAAAAACTATACTTTAGCCCAATAATTGCAAGTAGCATAGTGCATTTGTTTATAAATAGATATTTCATTTATTTTTTTTTAGCCTTATCTAGTTTAGGTTATGGACAAGCTATGATAAAAGGCAAAGTTATTGAAAGCGAAAATGGTACAGCTCTACCAGATGTTGTAATCGTCAATAACGATAACCAGACCAAGACCTATTCACTTTTTGATGGTACTTTTCAAGTTTTAACGGAAGGCACTTACCTGTTTAAAAAAGATGGTTACATATCAAAACCATTTAAGTTAAAGAAAAACACTTTTTATGTTATTCAATTAAACCAAAACCCTTCTCTGCTAAATGAAATTATTGTTCAATCCAACCTTATCCCTAAAGTACTAAAAACCTCAACAGCATCAATAAATCTTATTAACACAAAAGACATCCAACGTTTAAATAATATTAATTTTTCTCATGTTTTAAACAGAGTACCAGGCATTTTTATGCAAAGTGGCGCTCTTAATACCAATAGAATCACGATAAGGGGCGTTGGATCTAGAACTGACTTTGGAACCTCAAAAATTAGAGCATACTTTAAGGATATTCCATTAACCAATGGCAGTGGTGAAACCACCATTGAAGATTTTGAGCTTGCTTCCATTTCAAGTTTCGAGATCGTTAAAGGTGCTGTATCCAGTAGTTATGGTGCTGGTCTAGGTGGTGTTATACAACTTAAACCTAAAAAGACACTATTTAACCAAACCAACATAAACACTGAGTTTTCTTTTGGATCTTTCGGACTCTCCAAACAGGTTATAAATCTAAATTATGGAAGCACAAAAAATAGTGTTAATGCTATTTATAGCAATACGGATAGTAATGGTTACCGCGATAACAACAACTATGCTAGGCAGACTTTTACTTTTAATACCAATCACTTCTTAAATGCAAAAAACAAACTATCCATTTTAGCCAGTTACGTTGACTTAAAAGCTTATATACCGAGTTCACTTAACGAAAACGATTTTATGAACAACCCAAAAAAAGCAGCTTTTACTTGGGGACATGCACAGGGTTACGAAGATAGTGAGCGGGCTATTTTAGGACTGTCATGGCAACACGACTTTAACACAAAACTAATCCAACATACTAGTTTGTTTAGTACATACAGAAAGGCTTATGAACCCAGACCCTTTAACATTCTGGATGAAAGTACATGGGGCATAGGTTTAAGAACACGTCTTTTAGGCAATACAAAATGGTTAAATAAAAAACTAAAATGGACTATTGGAATAGAACTATTTAAGGATTTGCACAAATACAAAACACTTGAAAACTTGTATAAAGATTTCCCTATCGGCACAGGAAGTGTAAAAGGTGATATATTAACTCACTTTAAAGAAGATAGAAGTTATTACAATATTTTTACAGAATCCTATTTAGAAGTTTCCAAAAACACCACCCTATCCTTAGGTTTGAATCTTAATAAAACGGCTTATAAATTGGATGACAGGTTTCCTGTCTCCCAAGCAAATCCAGATCAATCGGGAAGTTATAAGTACAAGTACATAGTCTCTCCAAAATTTGGGGTGAATCATTTAGCCTTCAAGGATATTAGCATATTTTCCAGCATCTCACATGGTTTCTCTCCGGTTTCGGCTAATGAAACACTCTTACCTAATGGACAAATTAACAACCAATTAAAACCTGAAACTGGTTGGAATTTTGAAATCGGTTCTCGTGGTATGGCACTAAATAACAAGCTTTGGTTTCAGTTATCCCTATATCGCTTAGCCATTAAAAATCTTTTAGTCTCTAGAAGAACAGATTATGATGAGTTTATAGGTATCAATGCTGGTAAAACACGACACGATGGTCTGGAACTGGATTTAAACTATAATTGGTTGCAAACCAAAACACTTAAAATGACTTCTTTTATTAGCTACTCATTGAACAATTATAAATTCAAAGCATTTATAGACGACAACAACGATTACTCCGGAAATGATCTAACAGGGGTCCCTTCAAATGTGTTTAATGTGGGGCTAGATATTAATTTTAATCTGGGATTATATGGACATATAAACCATCAACATGTTGGAAGCATACCGATAACAGATAATAATAGCCTGTACTCTAACAGTTATAATTTAACCCATTTAAAAATGGGGTACCTTTTAAATCTTAATAAATCATTAAAAGTGAATGTTTTTATGGGTATAAACAATATATTTGACACGCATTATGCCTCACAAATACTAATTAACGCTACTGGGTTTAATGGAAGTGCACCGAGATATTATTATCCCGGAAACCCTTCCAATTATTTTACAGGATGCAGTTTAAATTATATTTTTTAAAACATTGAATTGTATATTATGAAAAAGATCAACTCCCTTCTAGTTATACTATTTATAGCATGTGCAGCTTGTGCGCAACAAACAGAATCTGAAGTAAAAGCTGAAAATCCGATTACTTTAAATTACAGTACAGAATTGATTGTTCCAGACTTAAACATACCTTGGGGCTTAGCTTTTTTGCCAGACGGCAGCATGCTAATTACCGAAAAATCAGGAACACTCATTCATTTTAAGGATGGACAAAAAACCACTATCGAAGGCGCGCCAGAAGTATACCCTAGAGGTCAGGGTGGTTTTCTGGATATACAATTGCATCCCGATTATGAAAACAATGGGTGGATTTACATGACCTATAGTTCACAGGAAGGCGAAGGTGATGGTGGAAATACGGCTTTAATGCGAGCAAAACTAAGCAGTAATTCTCTGGTAGAAAAGCAAGTACTGTATAAAGCAGTACCTAACACCAAAAAGGGGCAGCATTGGGGATCTAGAATCGCTTTTGACAATGAGGGATATTTATACTTTTCGGTTGGAGACAGGGGTAACAGGGACGTTAATCCACAAGACATCACCAAAGACGGCGGTAAAATTTATAGGCTAAACGATGATGGCAGTATACCCGCCGACAACCCTTTTGTGAATACCGAAAACGCTAAAATCGCTATTTTTAGCTATGGACACAGAAACCCACAAGGCATGGCAAGAAACCCATTTACAGGTGCCATTTGGGTAAACGAACACGGCCCACAGGGCGGCGATGAAATCAATATCATCCAAAAAGCAAAAAATTACGGTTGGCCCATAATATCTTACGGTATTAATTACGACGGTTCCTCCTTTACCGATTTAACCGAAAAAGAAGGCATGGAACAACCCTTGTTCTATTGGGTCCCTTCCATTGCTCCTTGTGGGATGACTATTGTATCTTCTAATAAATACCCCGATTGGAAAGGCAATGTGCTTGTAGGCTCCTTAAAGTTTAAGTACCTAGAACGTCTTGTTTTGGAAAATAATAAAGTTATAAAACGCGAAAAGCTATTTGAAGATATTGGTAGAGTAAGAAATGTTATTGAAGCCCCTAATGGATATATCTATATAGCCGTAGAAGGAAAAGGTATTTACAAAATAGTTCCAAAACAATAGTATTTATAGAAATAAAAATTTCAAACAGTGGTTAACCACTATAATTAAGAAGCACTTAGTACATGAAATTATTCACCATTTACCTCATTACCCTAACATCACTTTACCTATTAAACCCCAACAACAAAGAACACCTAACCCAACAAACACCATTAGAAGCCAGTATCGCACGAGGCAGTGAAATTTATACCGATTTCTGTGCTACCTGCCATATGCCCAATGGGGAAGGCGTTGAAATGGTTAATCCGCCATTGGCAAAATCAGATTTTCTACTGAAAAATAGGGAAGAAAGTATAAGAGGCATTAAATATGGTCGGGAAGGAGAAATAACTGTTAATGGCAAAACTTACAATGGCATTATGGCTCCTTTAGGACTTAGTGATGATGAAGTTGCTGATGTGATGAATTATATTACCAACAGCTGGGGTAATAAAAACGATAAAATGGTCACAGAAGAAGAAGTTTTTAAAATTAAAAAATAAGTTTCAACATTTAATTAATTTTGTAAGACTAACTCAAACATGAATTATGTTGATTATTGGAATTGCTGGTGGAACTGGCTGTGGTAAAACCACGGTTGTCAATCAAATACTAAATGAACTACCCGAAGGCGAAGTGGGTGTGATTTCACAGGACTCCTATTATAAAGATACTTCACACTTAACCTATGAAGAACGTGTAAATATTAATTTTGACCATCCAAGATCTATTGATTTTGATTTACTGGTATCACAATTAAAAGACCTGAAAAACAATATACCAATACACCAACCTGTTTACTCATTTGTTAAGCACAATAGAACGGGAGACACTATTTTAACCCATCCCAGAAAGGTGATTATTGTTGAAGGTATTTTAATTTTAACCAACCCTGAACTTAGGGACATGTTCGATATAAGAATGTTTGTTCATGCCGATACGGACGAACGCCTAATAAGGCGTTTAAAGCGTGATATTTCTGAACGTGGCAGGGATTTAAACGAAGTGCTCACCCGATATCAAACCACGCTAAAACCCATGCACGACCAATTTATTGAACCAATGAAAGAATATGCAGACATCATCATACCAAACAATAAATACAACACCGTGGCTATAGATATCGTTAAAACTATTATATACAACAAACTTTAAAATGGGCATCTTAAAAAAGAAATATTTAAAACCCTTTAAAAACTGGTTTGTGATCATCATTATAGGATTTGTTGTTTGGATGCTATTTTTTGATGCCAATTCATGGCTAATACACAACGAACTCAATAATGATATTGATGCATTGGAAGCCGAAAAGGAATATTACAAAAGGGAAATTGAAAAGGATAACAAAGCCATTGAAAATTTAAAAACCGATGAAGGTTTGGAAAAATTTGCAAGGGAAGAATATTATATGAAGCGGGAAAATGAAGAAATTTATATTATTGAATATGAAGACAGCTTAAAAACCAAACCAAATGAATAACCGTTTGTTTGATGATTTTAATGATGTTTCGGCCAAGCAGTGGAAACAAAAAATTCAGTTCGATCTAAAAGGAGCAGACTATAACGACACCCTTGTTTGGAATACCGATGAGGATATTGCCGTAAAACCCTTTTACCATGCCGATGATTTTAAGGAACTTCCCGAAATATCAAACACGGAGACAACCCAGTGGAAAATTTGTCAGTCTATTTTTGTTTCAAATGCAGAAAAAGCAAATACAAAGGCCATTGATGCCATTGAATGTGGTTCAGATAGCATCAAGTTTGTTTTGCCCCATGCCAATATTTCTTTAAAAAACTTATTGAAAAGCATCGATTTAAACAAAACTTCTCTTCATTTGGAATTACAATTTGTTTCCGATGATTTTATAAGCAAATTATCATCCTTGGATTCAAAGTCTATATTTGTTCATACCGATATTATAGGAAATCTTGCCAAATCAGGAAATTGGTATAACAACCTAAATGAGGATTTTAATCAATTTGAAGACATCCTCAAAAGCACCAAATCATTTACCGTTAATACATCACTATATCAAAATGCAGGAGCTACCATGGTACAGCAATTGGCCTATAGCCTAGCCCATGCCAATGAATATTTGAATCATCTGGATAACTCTGTCATCACGAGACAAACAAAGCAATCACTTCAATTAACTTTTAATGTTTCAATTGGCACTAATTATTTCTTCGAAATAGCCAAACTAAGGGCACTAAGGTTACTTTGGAAAACACTGGCTTCAGAATATCAAGTCAATACCGATTGTCATATCTTAGCGACCCCTACCAAACGCAATAAAACGCTTTACGACTATAATACCAACATGTTACGAACAACCACCGAATGTATGAGTGCTATTTTAGGAGGTGCCAACACAATTTGTAATTTACCTTACGATGCCATTTACCATAAATCGAATGCCTTTGGTGTACGCATCGCTAGAAACCAACTGCTAATTTTAAAACATGAAAGTTATTTCAATAAAGTGGATAATCCATGCGATGGCACTTACTATATTGAAACCCTAACCCAGCAACTAGCCGAAAAAGTCTTAAATCTGTTTAAGGATATTGAAACCAATGGAGGTTTTCTAAAACAGCTTAAAAATGGTACCATTCAGCGTAAGATAAAAGAAAGTGCCCAAAAGGAACAAACAGCCTTTAACAATGGTGATGAAATTTTATTAGGCACCAATAAGTATCCCAATCCTAATGATAAAATAAAAGACGATCTGGAGCTTTATCCTTTTGTAAAAACCAAACCCAGAAAAACATTAATAGAACCTATTATAGAACATCGGTTATCTGGACCATTAGAACAAAAACGTTTAAAAAATGAACAGTAATATGAACCCAAAACTTAATTTAATTACTTTTTTATCTGTATTAACCCTGCTAGGTTGCAAAAAAGAACAATCTTTTACCGATTTTGAATTCACCGACAAAGGTATAGTGTTAAACTGCGAAACCCTAGATACTAAATTATATAATGAAGCCCTGTTTGCTTTCGAAAGTGATGTGGTTAATTTTTATGGTAAAAACAACCCAAACCCAAATCAATTAAGGGCTTATTCACAGTTTGTTCGAGATGCAATATACAATCGTGCAAAATATACCGAAATGGTGTCACCACATACTGTAAAGGTTTTTCAAGCCTTAAAGAATGACAACGATTTATGGGATGCCAATAACCCAAAAAGTCATTTAAATTATAACAGCACTTTTTTTAACTGTATCGCCAATAACATTCAAAACAAAGATTTAAAAACAACGCTTAACGCCCTGGTCTCTACCAACAGCATGAGCCCTAAACTTTTTGGAGCACCATTAAGCTCACAATATAGCTTAGCCATTAGGGACAAATACCTAGCGGCCTATATAGCTTTTGATTTATTTTACGCAAAATTATTTGATGTAGATCTTTCTACAATCAGTTCAAGAAACACTAACGAATCAAAACTGGGTACTAATACAGAGCATAATCACTAAATGCGAAAAAGCCTCCAACATATTAGCCTAAAGCCTGAAACTGTAAATTATAAGCGGGAAGAAAGATACTTTGATACAGCCGAAGGCATCGCGGTAAAATCGACTTACACCAAGGATGATATTGAAAACTTGGAACACCTTAACTTTACTGCTGGTATTCCGCCTTATTTGCGTGGTCCATATAGTACCATGTACGTTCGAAGACCATGGACTATTAGGCAATATGCAGGTTTTTCTACTGCCGAAGAAAGCAATGCTTTTTATAGACGTAATTTAGAAGCAGGTCAAAAAGGGCTTTCCGTTGCCTTTGATTTGGCCACCCATCGGGGTTATGATAGTGACCATGAACGTGTGGTTGGCGATGTGGGAAAAGCAGGTGTGGCTATAGATTCAGTTGAGGATATGAAAATTCTCTTCAATCAGATTCCGTTAGATAAAATGAGTGTTTCCATGACCATGAACGGTGCAGTATTACCCATTATGGCTTTTTATATTGTAACAGCTGAAGAACAAGGAGTTAACTTGCAGCAGTTATCAGGTACCATTCAAAATGACATCCTAAAGGAGTTCATGGTTCGTAACACTTATATTTATCCGCCAACAGCTTCCATGAAAATCATTTCAGATATTTTTGAATTTACCAGTAAACACATGCCTAAATTCAATAGTATTAGTATTTCAGGCTACCATATGCAGGAAGCTGGAGCTACCTGCGATATTGAATTGGCCTATACCCTAGCCAACGGATTGGAATATCTTAGAACAGGAATTAAGGCAGGCATGGATATTGATACCTTCGCTCCTCGCCTATCCTTCTTTTGGGCCATTGGCATGAACCATTTTATGGAAATCGCAAAAATGCGTGCGGCACGTATGCTTTGGGCCAAATTGGTGAAGCAGTTTAATCCAAAGAATGAAAAATCATTGGCATTACGCACTCATTGTCAAACATCGGGCTGGAGCTTAACAGAACAAGACCCTTTCAACAATGTGGCTCGAACCACCATTGAAGCGGCGGCCGCTGCTTTTGGTGGCACACAAAGCTTGCACACCAATGCCTTGGACGAAGCCATTGCCCTGCCCACTGATTTTTCGGCACGTATAGCCAGAAACACCCAATTGTTTCTGCAAGAGGAAACCAAAATCACTAAGACTGTCGATCCATGGGCTGGAAGTTATTACGTCGAAAGACTAACACACGACATTGCACACAAAGCATGGCTGCTTATTGAAGAAGTTGAAACTTTGGGAGGCATGACCAAAGCCATTGAGGCCGGCATACCTAAAATACGTATCGAAGAAGCAGCTGCAAAAAAACAGGCCCGTATTGATTCTGGGCAAGACTTAATAGTAGGTGTCAATAAATACCGATTGGAAAAGGAAGACCCAATTACAACTTTAGAAGTTGACAACCAAACCGTTAGAAACGAACAGATAGCACGTTTAAATACTATAAAAGCCCACAGAAACAATATTAAAGTTAAAAGTGCTCTTACCGATTTAACCCAAGCAGCAAAAAATTCCTTAAATTCGAAAAAAACAGATACCAACTTACTGGCTTTAGCAATTGAAGCTGCCCGAGCACGTGCCACATTAGGTGAAATAAGCAATGCTTTGGAAATAGCCTTCGGACGTTTTAGAGCTGAAATAAAATCATTTTCTGGCGTGTACAGTAAAGAGATAAAAGACGATACGTCGTTTAAAAAAGCCCAACAATTGGCAAATATTTTTGCCGAACAGGACGGTAGAAGACCACGTATAATGATCGCAAAAATGGGACAAGACGGTCATGATCGTGGGGCAAAAGTAGTGGCCACTGGCTATGCAGATATAGGCTTTGATGTAGATATTGGACCGTTATTCCAAACACCACAAGAAGTTGCTAAACAAGCTGTTGAGAACGACGTACATGTTTTAGGTGTATCGTCATTAGCTGCAGGTCATAAAACCTTGGTGCCGCAAGTTATTGAAGCCCTTAAAGCTTATGATCGAGATGATATTATGGTTATTGTGGGCGGTGTAATACCCAAACAGGACTATCAATTTTTATTTGATGCAGGTGCCATTGCTGTTTTTGGTCCCGGAACCAAAATAAGCGATACCGCCATTACCATTTTAGAGATTTTAATTGATTAGGTTTTTTATCTACAAACACATTATGTCATAGATATACATTTTTTATACATACTGTTAACAAGTTCCATTTTTATTCCTCATAAATAATTGTATTTTTACCGCTTACAAAACCAAATCATTTAATGGGTAAAATCATTGCTATTGCTAATCAAAAAGGAGGTGTAGGCAAAACCACAACGTCCATAAACTTAGCAGCTTCACTTGGTGTTCTAGAAAAAAAAGTCTTGCTTATTGATGCCGATCCGCAAGCCAATGCTACTTCGGGTATTGGAATTGATGTAGAATCTGTTAAAATAGGCACCTACCAACTTTTAGAGCATTCCAATACGGCTGAAGAGGCCATTATAAAAACCGAAACCCCTAATCTAGATGCCATACCGGCTCACATAGACTTAGTGGCAATTGAAATAGAGCTTGTAGACAAGGATAATAGAGAATACATGCTCAAAACAGCAATAAGCACAATTAAAGAAGCTTATGATTATATTATCATAGATTGTGCGCCATCACTGGGTTTACTCACCCTAAATGCATTAACGGCTGCAGATGCTGTAATTATCCCTATCCAATGCGAATATTTTGCTTTGGAAGGTTTAGGAAAATTATTGAATACCATTAAAAGTGTTCAAAAAATCCATAACCCTGAGTTGGACATAGAAGGATTACTGTTAACCATGTACGACTCACGTTTAAGATTATCTAACCAAGTGGTGGAAGAAGTACAAAAACATTTCAATAATATGGTATTCCAAACTATTATTCAACGAAATGTACGGTTAAGCGAAGCACCTAGTTACGGTGAAAGCATAATTAATTACGATGCCAGTAGCAAAGGTGCAACGAATTACTTAAGTTTGGCAAAGGAAATTATCAATAAAAACGATTAATATGGCTAAGGCAACTAAAAAACAAGCTTTAGGTAGAGGGTTGTCGGCGCTTTTAAAAGATCCTGAAAATGACATTCAATCGGTTCAGGATAAAAATGCCGATAAAGTTATAGGTAATATCATTGAGTTGGATATTGATTTTATTGAGGTTAACCCGTTTCAACCTAGAACCAATTTTAGTGAGGAGTCCATTCGCGAACTAGCATCATCCATAAAAGAATTGGGGATTATACAACCCATAACGGTTAGGAAATTAGATTTCAACAAATACCAATTGGTTTCTGGTGAACGCCGTTACAGGGCATCCAAACTTGTAGGATTGGAAACCATTCCTGCCTATATTAGGATTGCCAACGACCAAGAATCTCTGGAAATGGCTTTGGTTGAAAACATTCAACGCCAAGATTTAGATCCCATAGAGATTGCATTATCTTACCAACGTTTAATAGATGAAATTAATTTAACCCAAGAGCAGATGAGTGAACGTGTTGGAAAAAAACGTTCTACTATTGCCAACTATTTGAGGTTGCTAAAGCTTGATCCTATTATTCAAACAGGTATGAGAGATGGCTTTATAAGTATGGGACACGGCAGGGCGTTAATTACTATTGAAGACCAAGCATCACAATTGGATATTTATGAAAATATCCTTGCCAATAAACTTTCTGTTAGGGAAACCGAGGAATTGGTGCGCAACTACAGTACTTCTCCTGAATCAAAAACAAGCATCAATAAAACTACAGAAGAAGACATCCCTAAGTACATTAAAAAAGGAATTACTGCATTTTCAGAATACTTTGGACATAAAATAGACGTTAAAGTTTCTAAAAACGGGAAAGGAAAAATCACTATACCGTTCCATTCCGAAGAAGATTTTAACCGGATTAAAAAATTAGTTCAGAGTGCCAAATAAACGTAGCATAGCAGCAAGTATATGTTCTCTACTGTTTTGCTTTTCAGTTCTTGCCCAAGACAAAGAGAATCAAAACCAAGAAGGCTCTCCAAAGATTATAAATGAAGAAGCCATAGTGTTTAGTGAAGATATCAATCCGCTATCTCCTGCTAAAGCTGCATTTTTATCGGCAGTATTACCAGGCTTAGGACAAGCCTACAACAAAAAATATTGGAAAATTCCTCTTGTATATGGTGCCTTGGGTACTGGAATCTATTTTTACATCAACAACAATAAGGAATACAATAGATACAGAGATGCTTTTAAAAGTCGTTTAGCAGGTTTTAAAACAGACGAATTTTACTTTGGACCGCAAGGTGAAGAATTAACAACACCTCGAATTACGGACGATGGCTTACAACGTGCACAAAAATTTTATAGAAGAAATAAAGAACTCTCCCTATTAATAACCATAGGAATTTATGCCCTAAATATTATCGATGCTAATGTTGATGCGCATTTATTACAATATAATGTAGACGATAACCTATCTTTGTCACCACATTACAGAATAAACGAGATTGATGCTAAAGGTAATTTGGGTTTAACTTTAAATTTTAAATTTTAGATATGAACATTGCTTTGTTAGGATACGGAAAAATGGGACAGACCATAGAGCAAATAGCTATTAATAGAGGGCATAATATAGTACTTACCGTTGATAAAGACGATAAAGACTTTGACATCACCAAAGCAGATGTGGCTATAGATTTTAGCATCCCAAATGTAGCATTCAACAACATTGCGCTTTGCTTGAACAACAATGTACCTGTAGTTTCTGGGACTACAGGATGGTTAGATCACTACGATAAGGCTGTGGCACTATGCAAGGAAAAACAAGGCGGGTTTATTTATGCTTCGAACTACAGTTTGGGCGTAAATATCTTTTTTGAACTAAATAAGACCTTAGCAAAAATGATGAGTTCGCTCAATCAATACAATATAAGTATGGAAGAAATTCATCATACCCAAAAACTGGATGCCCCAAGTGGTACAGCTATTTCTTTGGCCAACGATATTATTGAAAATCACAATAAGGTTAATGCCTGGAAATTAGATGAGGCCAGTGAAAATACAATCCCTATTATTTCTAAACGTATAGCAGATGTTCCCGGAACCCATAGCATTCACTATAAAAGTGAAGTAGACACCATCAATATAGAGCATGTTGCACATAACCGCCAAGGGTTCGCCCTAGGCGCCGTTATTGCAGCAGAATGGTTAGTAGGTAAAACGGGGGTTTTTAACATGAAAGATGTACTAGGGATTTAATCAATTTCCAATGATAAATCTTTGTTAAAAATAAGCCAATCAATGAACAAGGATTTTTATTTCATCTAGAAAAACTGCAAATTTGAACATTAAAAATTAATCTCTTGCCAAAAGGCAAACCACAATAGAAAAGATTATGACGTTAACACAATGGTTTACATTTCTATTAGTCATCCAACTTATGCATGGTCTAGGTACATGGAAATTATATATTATAGCGGGCAGAAAAGCCTGGGAAGCATTTGTTCCTGTTTATAATGGTATTATCCTAATGAAAATAATTAACCGTCCATGGTGGTGGATTATTTTAATGTTCCTGCCCATTGTTAACCTCATTATGCTTATTGTAGTTTGGGTAGAAACGGCAAGGAGTTTTGGCAAAAACTCCTATAACGATACGTTTTTGGCCGTTGTTACCCTAGGGTTCTACAACTACTATTTAAACTATGTTGCTGATGTAAACTATGTTGAAGATCGAAGCATACAGCCTAAGTCTGGCTCTGGTGAATGGACCAGCTCCATTTTGTTTGCTATTGTTGCGGCAACCATTGTGCATACCTATTTTATGCAACCTTTCACCATCCCGTCGTCCTCTTTGGAAAAATCGTTATTGGTAGGCGACTTTTTGTTTGTTAGTAAATTTCATTATGGGGCAAGGGTGCCTATAACGACCGTAGCTGCCCCTATGGTTCATGACACTATCCCAGGGTTAAAAACCAAATCCTATTTATTTGATGACCATAAAGGCAGTAAGTCATGGAAAAACAAGTTACAGTTACCCTATTTACGACTTCCGGGTTTTGAAAACATAAAGCGTAATGAAATAGTGGTGTTCAACCAACCAGCAGACACCTTGTTGAACATGAACGATTTTCATCCTGATAGAAACTATTATAAACCCATAGACAAAAAAACCAATTTGGTAAAGCGTTGTGTGGGTTTACCAGGGGATTCCTTAGAAGTGCGTGATGGCTATGTTTATATAAATGGCAAACAAAACCAATTGCCCGATAGAGCAAAATTGCAGTTTAGTTATTATGTGCAGCCAAAAAATGGTGGATTCAGCCTTAATTTTCTAAAGGAACGTTATGATATTACAGATCCTCCAAGACCTTTCCCAAACACCTATGTTTTTCCTGCGATTACCGATGATGGTGTTACTAAATTTAAAAATCATCCAAATGTAGCGACTATTATCCCTGCTAAAGCTGAAAAAGGGGTTAGGGACGCCAATATATTTCCACATCACCCCGATTATAAATGGAATACCGATTTTTTTGGGCCTTTATATATTCCAGAAAAAGGAAAAACTATTGATATCAACTTAGAAGTACTTCCGCTTTACAAGCGTGTCATTACCGAATACGAAGGGAATACGCTTCTGGTAAAAGGCAACCAAATTTTAATTAATGGTGAAACGGCAAACACCTATACTTTTAAACAGGATTATTACTGGATGATGGGTGATAACCGCCATAACTCTATCGATGCCCGCGCCTGGGGATTTGTCCCTTTTGACCATGTAGTTGGAAAGCCCGTGTTTATTTGGATGAGTTGGGACGGACTTAAAAATCCACGTTGGGAACGCTTTTTCACTACCGTTCATGGGAAAGGTAAAGCAACTTCCTATTTCATTCCTTTTTTAGTTGTTCTGTTTGGTTGGATAGGTTTTAGCAAATGGCAAAAGCGAAAGAAATCAAACAGTTGATTGTCATTCCTGCGAAGGCAGGAATCTTATAAATTGAAACTTAAAGTACTAAAAAATGGATTCCTGCCTTCGCAGGAATGACATGAAAATGAACATATTAATCCACCCTACATACTTCCCGACTATAGCCCATTTTGTTGCCATGGTTAAAGCCAAGGAAGTGATGTTTGAAATGGACGATAATTTTGTTAAGCAAACCTATAGAAATCGAACTTATATTTACGGTGCTAATGGTAAGTTAGCTTTAAATATTCCTGTAATACATACCCAGAAAAACAGACAAAAGTATAGGGATGTCAAAATTTTCAATACAGAAAATTGGCAGGGCATCCATTGGAAATCATTGCTTACTGCTTATAGAACATCACCTTTTTTTGAATATTATGAAGATGATCTAGCACCCCTTTTTCAAAAACAGTATGACTATATTTTAGACTTTAACCTTAATTGTTTTGATGCCGTTTGTGATTGTTTACAACTGGATTTAAACATCTCAAAATCTGAAATTTATAAAGAAACCGTTGAAGATTACATTGATTATCGTCACTTGGTTAAGGCCAAAAAAGAACATTCTTATAACTTCAAACCATATACTCAAGTGTTTAGTGACAAACATGGTTTTATTCCTAACTTGAGTGTTTTGGATTTACTGTTTAACGAAGGCCCTAATACATTAACCTATTTGGAATCCCAAGAATTAAAATTAATGTAATGCTACAGTCCTTTGCCCATTATGGTTGCCATTTTTTATTACCCTTGGCAATAGCTTTATTATTTTATAAATCCAATTGGAAAATGGCTTACCTAATTATGTTAGCTGCTTTTGTAATTGATTTAGACCATTTATTGGCTACTCCTGTTTTCGATTCCAATAGATGTAGTATTGGTTTTCATCCTTTACATTCGTCTTTTGCCATTACATTCTATATTTTTCTCTTGGTGCCAAAAAAATCAAGGCTGATAGCTCTAGGATTGGTTATCCATATCCTTTCTGATTTAGTGGATTGTAGCTTTATGTAGATCCTTTCCCTATAGGAAAGTAATTAGTTATTGGGTTAATGGTTAATAGGGATTTTACCATCACTGCCTACAGAATACTGCCCACCTATTCTTTATCCAAGCTCAACGTTGTCATTATGGGGTAATGGTCTGAATAACTCTCACTATATGTCTTAAAACCATTAACAGTAAAGTCTTCATCAGCAAAAATGTAATCAATACGTACTGGAAAAAATTTAATATTATACGTACTACCAAAGCCATTACCAGTTTCTTTAAAAGTATCGTTTAAATTGCCTTTGATTTTTTGGTATACATACGAAAACGCCGTGTTATTAAAATCACCACAAATAATCATTTTATATCGGCATTGCTTTTTGTGCATTAAAAACAATTCGGTTTGAAACTGTTGCATTTTAAAGGTTTGGCTTACCCGCTTAAACAAGCGTTCGGAATCTTCTTTTTTAAGACTTTCAACATTAGTATTGATGTGCATGGATTCTAAGTGGATATTATAAACCCTAATCGTATCTTCTCCTTTTACAATATCGGCAAAAACAGCATTGTTACCAGTATCGGGAAACTCTACAGAACCACTATTTATTATAGGAAACTGTGAAAAAATGGCCTGACCATGCTTTACCTTTTTACCAGAAAGTTTTTCGTATTTATATTTAAAGAAAGAGAGGTTGACATTATTATGTGGATGATATTCCTGCAAACTTAAAATATCAGGTGTCTGGGCTTTTATAAAATCGGTGATTTTGGTTTCAATGTGCTTTTCGGGGATCCATTCGTACAAATTGAATAACCTCACATTATAATTCATTACTTTTAAACTGTTGGTTGCTTCAATATTCTTTGATCCTGAAAACTTATACAACGACCCATAAAAAAGATAACCTATAAATAAGGCAATAAACGATAAGAGCAGTTGTTTTTTAAGCTTTAGCAACCAGTATAAAAAACATAACGCATTGGTGAGTATCAAAAAAGGTACACCTAAATTAAGTACCGCCAATATGGAAAACGTTTTTGGGGGTAGTAAAGGCAATAAATAAGATAATAAAAGAACTGCAGCCAATATCGCATTGACACCATAAATTATCCTATTAAATAAACCCAATTTCTTCACTTTAAATTAATAGTTATTGGTTATTACATTAATGGTCATTTTGGTGTATTATTAATCCATCCTGACATTTGAACATTAGAACTGCACACCCAAAGCTATTTACCTGCCCTAAACAAAAGCTCCTTTTCTTCTGCCGTTAGGCTATCGTAGCCACTCTTACTAATTTTATCCAAAATAATATCAATCTGTTTTTGCTTGTTAAATGCATTAAAATCACCTTTAGTAAAACCGCCAACCTTACTTTTATTTTTATGCACAGTTTTTAATGGTTTTCTTTTGGGCGACTTAAACAGACTTACCACAGTATCCATAAACCTTTCAAAACCTTTACCAATATCGGTGCCCTTGGTTAACTGTTTGGCATAAAAATAGCCTAAAAGCGCACCCCCTAAATGGGCTATATTACCTCCAGAATTTCCCAAAATAGGATCTTTTATTCCAGAAATAACTCCTAGTACATCCAATACAACTATAACCAAACCAATATACCATAATTTTATGTTTACGGTAAAAAACCGGAATTCCATATTGGGTATATAAGCACATAAAAAAATAAGCAAGGCCCTCACAGAAGCCGAAGCACCTACCAACCGTGAGTTTACAAAAACGTCTGGAAACAGGTTGTAAAGCAATAAATAGAGCATAGCCCCACTAATGGCTCCAAGAAAGTAAATGTTTAAAGCCATTTTAGGGCTGAACAGGTTCAAAATCCATTGGGCTATAACATAAAGCCATAACATATTGAACAGAATGTGCATAAAATCATAATGCACAAAAGCATAGGTCACCACACTCCATGGCTGGAGTATAAATGTATTAAAGTTACTTGGCAATTCAAACCAGCTAACAACCGATTTAAAGATTGCACCTAAAAGAAAGACCGCTAGATTAATGGCGATTATCTTTTCTAATACATTTAGGCGTTGCAACTTATTTTTTATGTCCTGTGATAACGATGTCATAAATCCCACCGGTTTTTATTAAACTGTGTTTTTTTCCAATACCACATAATAAAACCACCCGTTATCGCTCCACCCACATGGGCGAAATGTGCAATATTTGCTCCACCAAAAATAGATTGACCTTTGAGTCCCAAAATAGTTTCAATAATAAGTAGCGCAGGAATAAAATATTTTGCTTTTACAGGAATCGGCAAAAAAATCAACATTAATCTAGCTTCGGGATTCATTATTCCAAAAGCCGCTAAAATTCCCATCAAGCAACCCGATGCTCCAACCATAGTAACACTATACAAATAATATGCTTCCTGCAAATATTGATGCTGTACAGAAGTCATTCCATCAACACCCCTTGCTTTTGAGAGCATTTCTAAAATTTCTGTTTTTGAATAACCTGAAGCAACCAAATCGTTAAAATGGGGTAAAAATCTAAAATAATATTCACCTAACTGTAAAGCCAAAGCACCAAGACCTGCTGAAAAATAAATAAATAAAAAGCGATTTGACCCCAAAACCTGTTCTACTGGCGTACCAAACATCCACAAACCAAACATGTTCAAGGCTAAATGCATTAAACCGCCATGCATAAACATATGGGTTATAATCTGCCAGTAGTTAAAACTTTCACTTTTTGGAAAATGCATAGCAAACCAATCATAGAAAGTAGTTCCTCCAATAGCCAATGTTCCAATAAACATGAGCACATTAATAATTAATAAATGCTTAACCGTATCTGAAATCCTCATCATAAACTATATAAATTTTTTATCCAACTCGTCTACCCCAACCGTAATAAAAGTCAACCTATTGGTTGGAGACACATTGGGTTCTTTGCAAGCAAAAAGTTTATTCACTATATGTTCCTGTTCGTCCTTTTTTAAGGTTTGTCCTGTTTTTATGGCCAAACTTTTAGACATTGATTTTGCAAGCAAATCCGTTGTACTAAAGTTGGCATCAGGCACCTCGTTCTGTACATCGCTTATAAGCTGCTCCAAGATAATGGACACCTCACTTTCTGGCACACCTAAAGGGAGTCCTGTAATTTCTATCGATTCGTTTTCAATACTTGAAAACATAAAACCCATATGCTCCAAATCGTCCCTCAACGGTTTAATGATTTCTATTTCCTGAACCGAAAAATGCAACTGTAAAGCAAACAACAATTGTTGACTTACCCCCTGCTTAACTGTTATATTTTGGAGAAAATCTTCGTACAATATACGTTGGTGGGCACGGTATTGGTCTATAACCAACATACCTGATTTAATGGTACTAATAATGTATTTATTATGAAGTTGATAGGTAGTACTTATGTGTTCCTTTTGGTCGTCGTTTTCAAACAGCGAGCTCTCCGATTTTTCGGTTTCAAATTCTACATTAGTAAAGTTATTGTCAGTCGCCATTTCCCTAGATTCCAAGCCTACATATAAACCATCCCAATGACCAGTAGACTGTTTTTTAAAACTGGATGTAAGCTGTCTGTTGGATTGCTTTTGTTCTTGAAACGGATTAAAATTTCGATCCACTTCAATCTTTGGAGGTTCTATTGTTGACTTTGAATAATTATAGGGTGTATCTAAATTGGAATCCCGTTCAAAATCAAGTACGGGCGCAATATTAAACTGTCCAAGGCTGTGCTTTACTGAGGAACGCAAAATGGCATAAAGGGTATGCTCGTCATCAAACTTGATTTCGGTTTTTGTAGGATGAATATTGATATCAATGGATTGAGGGTCTACTTTTAGGTTTAAAAAATAACTAGGGTGCATCCCAGTTTTAATCAACCCTTCGAAAGCCGACAATATGGCATGGTTTAAATAGGCACTTTTAATGAAACGGTCATTCACAAAAAAATACTGTTCACCTCTTGTTTTTTTGGCAAACTCTGGTTTTCCTATAAAACCGGATATTTTTAAAACATCTGTTTCTTCTTCAACAGGCACTAATTTTTCGTTGGTCTTATTCCCAAAAACATTTACAATGCGCTGCCTATAATTACTAACCGGTAAATTAAAGGTGTCACTACCATTATTATACAACAAAAAATGAATACTGGGATGCGCTAAGGCCACACGATGGAATTCATCAATAACATGGCGTAGTTCTACAGTATTAGATTTTAAAAAATTGCGTCTTGCAGGAATATTAAAAAATAGGTTTTTAACTGAAATAGAGGTACCGCTAGGAGTAACCACTACTTCCTGGGAGATTACTTCACTACCTTCAATGGTTATTGAAGTACCTACTTCATCCTGTTCTTGTTTGGTTTTAAGTTCCACATGTGCTATAGCAGCTATACTTGCTAGTGCTTCTCCCCGAAACCCCTTAGTATGCAGTTGAAATAAATCGTCGGCCGTTCTAATCTTTGACGTGGCATGCCGTTCGAAGCTTAAACGGGCATCGGTAGTGCTCATCCCCTTACCGTTATCTATAACCTGAATAAGGGTTTTTCCGGCATCTTTAACAATTAACTTTATGGTTGTTGCTCCAGCATCAATAGCATTTTCCAATAGCTCTTTAACTACCGAAGCTGGTCGTTGCACAACTTCACCTGCAGCTATTTGATTGGCTACATGATCGGGTAATAGCTGAATAATATCTGCCATGAATTATTTTGAAAAGAAAATAGAGAGATCGAAATCAATAATAAAAAGAAAAATCAAGACAAAAAAACCTATTAATACTAAAATTGTTTTATTAAATCCAGAATTATTTCTATTTCTATTATTCATCCTAGCTTCATGCCATTGGCCCGAAAAGTCACTTTTATTATAGGCATCTGCATAAGCATCAAATCTTGTAGCATATTTTGTTTCGTCTGTTTCCTCTTTTCCTTTATAATACCTTGGTGTATAATTAAACCTTTTATTTCTCGGCAATTTCTTAATTAAAGTGAATTTTATTGGTCCCATGATTTTTAAGTTTTAGGTTACAGGTATCTCTTTTCCAACAAATACATACAAATCAATAATAATACCAAAACCAGAATTAAAGTAGTGAGTTTCACTCCACCTTTAAGCTTTCGCTTACCAGATTGGGCTTCTTTCCATTTCGAAACAAAATCTGATTTTCCAGAAGCATCTAAGCCAGAATCACCTTCATTAATTTTAGTAAATCTAGGCTTATAATTAAAGGTCCTATGCTTTCGCTGTTTAAACAAAGTACATTGTGCTTATCCCCAAAAATACAAACTAAAGTTTGAAGTTAAAAGTTAAAAGTCAGAAGAATAGTGAAACTTATCAAGAAGGTATACACCATAAAATATTAGTAATATATTAGCGGAAGATTGATGTAGATTGGGTATTGCTTTTTTCCAACTATCTACCAAAAAGCCCTGATGCAAAAAATATTTAACTATTTTTTCTTAGCACTGCCATTTTAATAGCCGCTATAGCCGCTTCAGTACCTTTGTTCCCGTGTTTACCTCCGGAACGTTCTTGAGCCTGCTGCATTGTATTATCGGTAAGTACACAAAAGATAACAGGGGTTTCACGATTCACATTAAGGTCTTTTATGCCCTGTGACACAGCTTCGCAAACAAAGTCGAAGTGTTTGGTTTCTCCTTGAATAACACTTCCAATGGCAATAACGGCATTTACCATTTGCTCTTGCATTTTTTTACAACCATAGATCAGTTCAAAGCTACCGGGCACATTCCACCTTATGATATTATTAGGTAAAACGCCTTGCTCGATAAGGGTATTATATGCCCCTTCAAACAGTTTTTCTGTAATGGTATTGTTCCATTCTGAAACAACAATCCCAAACCGAAATTTATTCGCGCTTGGGATTGTTGCTTTATCATAGTCTGATAAATTTTTGTTTGCCGTAGCCATATTATTTATTTGCCAATACTTGTGCTTTTCCTATAAATACATCTATATTGGAAGCCTCGGTAGCATTGGAATAGTCTTCCTTAATACGCTCAAAATAATCTAACGCCTTCTTTGCCTGTCCCAAATCTAATGCTATGGTGCCTGCCTTAAATAAATACATAGGCGTTGTATATTCATTATCTCGCATATTAGCAGCTTCTTCATAATAACTTAAAGCATCATCAGGTTGATTTAACTGTACAAAAGCATCTCCAATATTTCCTTTAGCCAATGGTGCCAAAATTTCATCATCGCTTTTAAAATTACTTAAATACTCAACGGCATTCTTGTAATCCTTTAATCTTAAATAGGCCGTTCCAGCATAGTAATTGGCCAAATTGGCTGCAGGCGTACCACCATATTCCTTTACAATATCCAACATACCATATTTCCCTTCACCACCGTTTAACGCCAAATTGTACAAAGAGTCTTTTTCAACGCCATTAACGGCATCCTCAAAATATTTTTGCGCTTGGAACATATCGTTCATAGCCATAATCTGTTTTGGTTTTGCTATAAACTCTTTATATCCTAGAGACCCCAATACAACAACAGCAACAATACCTATAATTATAAAGATATATTTTTGGTTCTTTTCAACAAATGCCTCTGTCTTAGATGCCGTTTCATCCAACGTGTTAAAAACCTCTGCGGTTGTCGAACCTTCCTCTATATTATGTTCCTTTTCTACTTTAGTTTTTGGTTTGTAACCTCTTTTATTATAAGTTGCCATATATTCTATATTAATGCGCCGCAAAAATATAATTTTTCTTTATAACTAAAAGGGTATTTATTTGATTATTTTCAATAATTTGCATCCCTCATTGTTTTGGCATTACCACGAATTAAATACGCTAATAGTCTTTATTTTTATGATTTTAAAATCACTTTCTTTAATCAATTACAAAAATTTTGACAGCAAATCGCTTGACCTTAACGAAAAAATAAATTGTATTGTTGGTAATAATGGCATTGGAAAAACCAATATTTTAGATGCCATTTATCATCTTTCGTTTGGAAAAAGCTATTTTAATCCGGTAGCAACCCAAAACATTAAACACGGTGAAGATTTTTTTGTAATTAATGGTGAGTACATAAAAAATGAAAAACCGGAAAAGGTAGTGGTAAGCCTAAAACGAGGTCAAAAAAAAGTGATTAAGCGCAATGGTAAACCTTACGACAAGTTTAGTGAACACATTGGTTTTTTACCATTAGTCATTATTTCACCTGCCGATAGGGATTTAATTGTAGAAGGTAGCGATGTACGCCGTAAATTTATTGATAGTGTGATTTCACAAAGCGATAAAACATATCTATCCAATCTTCTTAATTACAACAAAATATTGGCACAACGCAATGCACTTTTAAAATATTTTGCTTTAAACCACACCTTTAACCCAGACACTATTGCTGTTTATAATGACCAACTAACTCAATATGGTACAGTTGTTTTTGAAAAAAGGCAACAATTTTTAGAAACGTTTACCCCTATTTTTAAAACGCGATACAAAACCATTAGCAATGGTAATGAAAAAATAGGCTTAGTTTACAATAGTCATTTGTTTGAGGATCATCTTAAATCTTTACTTAAACAACAAATCAATAAAGACAAAGCGCTTCAATATACTAGTGTAGGTATCCATAAAGACGATTTGTCTTTTAATATTGAAGGGCATCCCATAAAGAAGTTTGGAAGTCAGGGCCAACAAAAATCATTTCTAGTTGCATTAAAATTGGCACAATTCGATTTTATCAAAGCACAAAGTGGTGTCAATCCTATTTTGTTATTGGATGATATTTTTGATAAATTGGACGAGCACCGTGTAGCACAAATTATTAAATTAGTTGGTGAGGATAGTTTCGGACAAATATTTATTAGCGACACACATGCCGAACGTACCGAAAACACTGTGAAACAAGCTCACCAATCGTATGAGGTTTTTAAATTGTAATTAATTGCCATGCCAAAACGAAACAACGAACATATTAGCATAAAAGACGCTTTAAAAGAATTTGTTGAAACCAATAAATTAGATAAAGGTCTGGACAAAGTAAATGTTGTAGATGCTTGGGTTAAACTAATGGGTAATGGGGTAAACAATTATACCACTGGTATTCGTTTGGAACGTGAAACACTTTACATTCAATTAAGTTCCAGTGTTTTGCGGGAAGAATTAAGTTATGGCAAGCAAAAAATAATAACCATGCTTAATGAAGAGTTAGGCAAGGAAATTATTAAAAAATTGATTTTGCGCTAATTACATTTTAAATCAAATTAAAAAAAAAACTGTATAAAACCTGCAAGCTATTATTATTTAAACTACCTTTGACACTTAATTTTTTTAATACAAATACAATGAGTAAAGGTACAGTAAAGTTCTTTAATGATTCCAAAGGGTTTGGTTTTATCATTGAAGAAGGAAACAACAAAGAACATTTTGTTCACATTTCTGGATTAATTGATGAAGTTCGTGAAGGTGATGAAGTTGAATTTGATCTACAGGAAGGTAGAAAAGGTTTAAACGCAGTAAACGTAAAAGTTATCTAATCTAAATTATATACACTTTAACATTACAATGAAAGCCTGTCATTATTTTGACAGGCTTTTTTTGTAAAAAACCCTTCGATCTTTAATTAATAAGGAAATAAATCTTTTTAAAAGATTAAATTACCGTCCTTTTCATGAAGGATATATTTAGTCCCTAGAAAACCTAATAAAGTCAAAAAAGATTTTTAAAAGTCAAAAAAAAAAGCTTCCGAAATTTATCGAAAGCTTCATTTTTAACCAATTTATAAAATATTTAAAATATTTCCCTTCCCGAAAAATGGAATGCGCTTTCAATAGCTGCATTTTCATCACTATCACTACCATGTACGGCATTCTCGCCCATTGAAGCTGCATATAATTTTCTAATGGTCCCTTCTGCTGCATCGGCCGGGTTGGTAGCACCAATTAAGGTTCTAAAATCTTCAACAGCATTATCCTTCTCTAACACAGCTGCAACTATTGGTCCACGGGTCATATACTCTACCAATTCCCCAAAAAATGGACGTTCGCTATGGATCGCATAAAATGTTTCTGCATCAGCCTTAGACATTTGTGTTAATTTCATTGCTACGATCTTAAATCCAGAAGCTGTAATTTTTTCTAATATTGCACCAATATGCCCTTTCTCAACAGCATCTGGCTTAAGCATTGTAAATGTTCTATTTGTTGCCATTTGTTCTTTTAAATTTTGTGCAAAAGTAATCTATTTCCACTTAAAAACAAGATTTGGCAATTTTAAAAAAATTGTATATTCGTTTCCTATGAACAAACAAGATATTGAACAGATAAAACAGTTACTCTCAACCCCTAAAAAAATAGTAATTGTAACCCATAAAAATCCAGATGGCGATGCCGTTGGCTCTAGCCTATCACTATATCACTACCTTTCGAAATATCAGCATAAAACAACTGTAATTTTACCTAATGACTGTCCCAGTTTTTTAAAATGGATACCTGGAGCAGAAACCGTTTTGGTATACGACTATCAAACAGAATTATCAAATAGATTAATAAGTGAAGCCGAAATTATATTTACTTTAGATTTTAATGCTTTCCACAGAACTGGCAATATGGAAATTCCATTATCTGAAAGTGACGCATTAAAAATCATGATAGATCATCATCAGGCTCCTGATGGTTATGCAACTTTTATGTTTTCGGATGTGAGTATGAGCTCTACTTGTGAAATGATTTATCATTTTATAGACATGCTTAAAGACACCAATAATATTGATGCTACCATGGCCACCTGTCTTTATGTTGGTATCATGACTGATACTGGTTCCTTTAAATTTGATTGTACCACAAGCACCACTCATCATATTATAGCTAAACTTATTGATAAAGGTGCCAACAATTCCCAAATCCATAACAATGTTTACGATACTAACAGCTATGAACGCCTACAGCTTTTGGGCTGTGCACTCAAAAATTTAAAAATACTACCTGAATACCGTACTGCATATACTAGCTTATCTCAAGAAGAACTTAACCAATACAATTATAAAAAAGGCGATACAGAAGGAGTAGTAAATTATGGTCTATCGTTAGACAATATAGTGCTTGCAGCAATTTTTATTGAAGACAAACAGGAAAACATTGTTAAAATTTCGTTACGCTCCAAAGGTCATTTTTCTGTTAACGAAATGTCCAGGGCACATTTCAACGGGGGTGGGCATACAAATGCCGCAGGTGGTAAAAGCTATTTATCCTTAAACGAAACCATTGAAAATTTTATTAGTATATTGGCTAGTTATAAAAACGCCCTAAATGATGAATAAACTCATACCCATATTATTTGCAAGCCTCTTTATTATTGGTTGTAAAACACCAGAAGCCAGAAAGCCCATTTCGGTTAAAACAGGTTCTTTTATAGACGATTCGGTAGAACGAAATAAAAAACTCAACGCTAAGGAACAATCCCATATCCTTAAGGTTATGGAACAACAGAACGATAAAAATTATATCGCTTCAGAAAGTGGATTTTGGTATTACTACAATACAAAAACAGAAATCGACACCTTAAAAACACCTAATTTTGGTGACGTCATTGATTATAATTACGATGTTAAAACCCTTAGCGGACAAACTATTTATTCTAAAGATGACGTCAAAATACAGCGCTACGTTATGGACCAACAAGAACTTTTCACAGGGCTTAGGGAAGGTTTAAAACTCATGAAAACTGGTGAAACCGTTACGTTTTTATTTCCCTCCCAAAAGGCCTATGGCTATTATGGAGACCAAAACAAAATTGGCAGTAATATGCCATTAATGTGTGAAGTCACGGTATTTTCAATTACTGAAAACAATAATTAATCAAAAGAAAATGAGATATACAAAATGGTTTATGTTCTTCTCTCCCGTTCTGTTAATTATACTTAACCTATATTCCTGCAAAGCACAATATCCTGAATTGGAAGACGGACTTTATGCCGAAATCGTTACTGGAAAAGGAGTTATGATTGCCAAATTGGAGCATGAAAAAACACCTGTAACTGTTGCCAATTTTGTTTCCTTGGCAGAGGGCACCAATACAATGGTTGATGATGAATATAAGGATAAAAAATTTTATAATGGTTTGAAATTCCATCGTGTCATCCCCGATTTCATGATTCAGGGAGGTGATCCTAAAGGGGATGGTTCTGGAAATCCTGGCTATCGCTTTAACGATGAATTTGACATAAGTCTAAAACATGATAAAAAAGGGACATTGGCCATGGCCAATTCGGGTTATGGCACCAATGGCAGTCAGTTTTACATTACCCATAAAGAAACGCCATGGTTGGATGCCTATGACGATGAGGGCAATTTAAAAAATTGTGAAAACAGACGTATTAGTTGTCATACCGTATTTGGGGAAGTTATTACGGGACTTGAAGTTGTTGACTCTATTAAACAAAATGATGTTATTGAAGCTGTAAATATTATTAGAAAAGGAAAAGTAGCTAAAAAGTTTGATGCAGTCTCCATTTTTAAAAATCATTTTATTGAAGCCAAACGCATTAAGGAAGAAAAAGAAGCCCAAGCCCAAGCCATAGTAACAGCAACACTTGAAAAATTTGAAAAACAACGTACACAAGCCACTACGCTACCATCTGGTTTACAATATTTAGTTACCGAAAAAGGCGATGGAAAAAAGCTATCTGAAACCTCTAAAGTACTTGCACATTATGCTGTTTATTTTGAAAACGGAAAACTACTTCAAACCAGTAAGTTAGAAACAGCTGAAGCTTTGAACGCGGTAGATGAACAACAAAAAATTACGGGTAGGTATGAACCTATAACTTGTGATATTGGGCCAGACGCTAGAATGATTCCTGGATTTAAGGAAGGTTTGAGACAGTTAAATGTAGGTGATAAAGCTACACTATTTATTCCATACCACTTAGCTTATGGCGAAGCAGGAGGCAATGGTATTCCACCAAAATCAAATATTATATTTGAAGTTGAAATTCTTAAACTTTTAAACTAGTTAAATAAAAATATGTACGTATTAAAATTCGATTGGAACCCTATAACAGGTATAGACATAGCAGGCAATTTTAAACTCCATTTTTATAGCTTAATGTGGGTAGTAGCCTTTATTATTGGTTGGTATATTATGAAGCGTATCTTCACTAAGGAAAAAATTTCCTTGGAGTATTTAGACCCGCTTTTTATCTATACCGTTTTAGCCACCATGCTTGGTGCTCGATTAGGGCATGTACTTTTTTATCAATCAGAATTAATTACTGAAGATTTTTTCAGCATATTTCTCCCCTTTAAATTTAAGGGCGGCTTTGAATTTACTGGTTTTCAGGGTTTGGCCAGCCATGGTGCCGCTATAGGCATTATTATAGGCATGTATTTATACCGAAAAAAATACAACTACAAATCCTTGCTTTGGATTCTGGATCGCGTGGTAATATCGGTAGCCTCTGGTGCCGTTTTCATTAGAATAGGTAATTTCATCAATTCAGAAATTATTGGAAGGGTTGTTGAAAATGAAAACTTCCCACTTGGTGTTCGTTTTATCCAAGATTATTACAATAAATATGATATTGTAAGAGTAACAGGCATTAAAAATGTTGAGGAAGCTTATAATGCTGTAACCAATAATCCGCAATTTGCGGAATTACTGGAAGCCATCCCCTACCGTCACCCCGCACAATTGTATGAATCGTTTTGCTATATTTTTGTGTTTTTAATTCTGTGGTTTGTTTACTTAAAAACCAAAAAAAGTGATCAAAGCGGATTTCTTTTTGGATTGTTTTTAATCTTGCTTTGGACGGTACGTTTTTTTGTTGAATTTGTTAAAGAGCCTCAAGGCGATGAATATATCAACTGGTTTGGTTTACAAACCGGCCAATGGCTAAGTATTCCTTTTATATTAATAGGTCTCTATTTTATGTTTGTCTATAAACCCAAAACTGCAAGCAAATAAAGCATGTCCATAAAACGATTTCTACTATATGTATGCTACCTTTTAATAGTTATATCTTGTAAGGATAACAAAAAAGTAATTAAGCAAACAGAAGTTACTTTTAAAAAGGAAGGAGAGTTGACCATTATCAAATCCGATTCAACCACAGTACACCTTAATATTGAAATTGCAGATACTGATTACGACACCCAAACAGGGTTAATGTACCGTAACAGTATGGCCGATACACAAGCGATGCTATTTGTTTTTGAAAATGAGCAACCACGCTCCTTTTACATGAAAAATACGCGTATTCCTCTAGATATTATTTTTATAGGCGAAAACAAAAAGATTGTTAGTTTTCAAAAAAACGCCCAACCTTTTGACGAAACTTCCCTTCCTTCGAATACCCCCGCTAAATACGTTTTAGAAGTCAATGCTGGTCTTGCAGACAAATGGCAATTAGAAGTTGGTGATACCATAATTTACACTAAATAAAACACTCATATGAAATGCCCACATAAGCAAATTTTCAGTGCATACCCCCAAGCATATAAGAGTAATTCTTCTGACCTTTGAAACACAATAAATATAAAAAGATGAAACAATTTTTTGTCTATTGCATTATTTTATCTTTAATAGTTAGTTGCTCACAAGAGAAAAAGCCTAATGTGTTATTCATCATTTCAGACGATTTAACTGCCACTACTGTTTCATCCTATGAAAATAAAGCTTGTTATACACCAAACATAGATCAATTAGCTTCAGAAGGGATTCGTTATACAAAAGCTTATACACAATACCCTGTTTGTGGGCCTTCAAGAGCTTCATTGATGTCTGGTTATTACCCTAATGCTACCAAAACCTATGGGTATGTGAGTGGACGCAAAAACATTGGTCCAAATCGAAAAACATGGCCACAGTTATTCAAGGACAACGGTTATTACACGGCTCGGGTTAGTAAAATTTTCCACATGGGCGTACCCATAGACATTGAAACCGGATCTAACGGAACAGATGATGAAGCGTCTTGGACAGAACGTTTTAACAGTCAAGGTCCGGAGTGGAAAGCAATTGGAGATGCCGAATTAGTTCAAAATAACCCCGATGGGACCATTGAACGCAAAGGGGGTAATGTCATGACTATTGTAAAAGCTGATGGTGATGATTTGGTACACTCTGATGGTAAGACAGCTGAAAAAGCGATTGAACTTATTAAAAAACACAAAAACGAACCATTTTTTTTGGCTGTAGGTTTTGTAAGGCCCCATGTACCTTTTGTTGCTCCAAAATCGTATTTTGAACCTTATCCATTTGAAGATATAACGATGCCAAAAAAAGTAGAAAACGATTGGGACGATATTCCAAAACGGGGCATTAATTATGTAACTAGTTTAAACGGTGAAATGTCTCTCGAACAAGAAAAGAAAGCTGTAGCAGCTTATTATGCTTCGGTATCATATATGGATGCACAAGTTGGGAAAGTATTGCAAACACTAAAAGATGAAAAGCTGGAAGATAATACTATTGTTATTTTCACTTCAGACCATGGGTTTCATTTAGGAGAACATGATTTTTGGATGAAAGTGAGCCTGCATGAAGAATCCGTTCGAGTTCCTTTAATTATAAAAGTTCCAGGAAAAATACCACAAGTCTGTCACTCATTTGTTGAATTATTGGACTTATATCCAACTGTTGCTGAACTGGCTGGATTAAAATACTCAAAACATATACAAGGCAAAAGCTTGGTCAAAACAATAGACCAGCCTAAACATAGTGTGAGGGATATGGCTTTTAGTGTTAGCCAAGGTGGTAAGTCTTTTTTATTGAGAAATCATAAATGGGCCTATATTCAATACAATGAAGATGCTTCAGAAGGTATAGAATTATTTGATATGGAGGATGACCCGAAACAATACACCAATCTAGCCAATAACCCAGAATATACTGAAACTGTGGCTTATTTTAAAGAACAACTCAAAAAGAAATTAAAACAATTACGAAGGAATGATTTGGGATTTGAATACCCTTAGTCATTGGAGTTTGCTTGTTCTTTAAAGAACTAAAAGCTGTTTTTTTTAATTGTTTGTCATGTCACAAGAGAACAAGGAGGAATCTTATAATGGTGATATTTCCTATTGTTCGTTTTTCAGGCTGTTGATCACAGTTTTTAGATGCCTTTTTAATAACTTTCAGAAAAATAACAGCCTTAAAATCTAAACTTACTTTTATAAAACGCACCAATAAAAAAGCCTATCAAACAAATGATAGGCTTATTGCAAAGAAAAAATGAGTTAGTTTTTTTTCTTCTTTTTATCTTCAAGTTTTTGTACCGTGTCGTACATGATAGGTGTCGCAATAAACAATGACGAGTAAGTACCCACAATTACACCCACAATTAATGCAAACATAAATCCTCTAATGGAATCGCCACCAAAAATAAATATGGATAATAATACGACTAGAGTTGTAAGTGAGGTGTTCAACGTTCTACTTAATGTGCTGCTCAAAGAAGTATCTACTACACGGTCGAACTTCCAGCTGGTATGCTCATTAAAAAACTCCCGTATCCTGTCGAATACCACCACCGTATCGTTAAGTGAGTAACCAATTACCGTTAGAATAGCCGCAATAAAAGCCTGGTCTATTTCCATACTAAATGGCATAAACCTATAGGTTAGTGAAAAAATCCCCAATACAATCAATACATCATGGAATACAGCCGCAACTGCACCCAAAGAGTATTGCCAACGCTTAAAACGCATTAAGATATAAAGGAACACCACAATAAGCGATCCTAAGATTGCCCAAAAAGAGGCCTGCTTAATATCGTCGGCTATGGTTGGACTCACTTTAAAAGACTCCAACAATCCTACCTGTTTGTTTACATCGTTCAAATCGATGAACTCTTCATAGGTCTGACCCGATAAATGGGGCTGTAATGTGTTATACAATAGTTGTCTTATTTCCTCATCAACTTCAGAACTTGCTTCATTGACCTTATATTTGGTGGTAATTTTTAACTGGTTGGCACTACCAAAAGTTTTTGCATCTGCACTACCAAAAGTATTGGCTAAAGTTGCAGAAATCTCAGTTGCATTAACATCGTTCTCAAAACGTACTTGATAGGTTCTACCTCCAACAAAATCGACGCCTTGGTTTAAACCTACAGTCACTAAAGAGCCTAAACTTAATACGATAAAAGCTCCAGAAATTATAAAAGCGACTTTACGTTTCTTTAGGAATTCAATATTTATATTCCTAAATAAGTTCTTAGTAATCGCTGTTGAGAAATCTAATTTACCTCCTTTGTTAATGTACCAGTCAACCAATAATCTGGTAATAAAAATGGCAGTAAACAAGGATGTAAAAATACCTATCAATAAGGTCGTTGCAAATCCTTTAATAGGCCCAGTACCAAAAACGAATAGTATTAAAGCCGTTAATCCAGTTGTGATATTGGCATCTAAAATCGAGGATAAAGCATTGCTAAACCCATCTTGAATGGATTCCTTTTGTCCTTTTCCCTTAGCTATCTCCTCACGGATGCGTTCAAAAATAAGTACGTTGGCATCAACCGACATACCAATGGTTAATACGATACCCGCAATACCAGGCAAAGTCAATACAGCCCCTAAACCAGATAATATACCAAATATTAATAAGATGTTTAAAACCATGGCGATGTCTGCAAAACCACCAGCCTTTCCATAATAAAGAATCATCCATACCAATACCAATACCAAAGCAATCATGAAGGACATGGTACCGCTATCAATAGCTTCCTGACCTAAGGATGGTCCTACTACCTCACTTGATATAATATCGGCCGATGCTGGCAATTTACCTGCCCGTAAAACGTTAGCTAAATCTTCTGCCTCATTTAATGTAAAACTTCCTGAAATTGAAGAATTACCTCCTGCTATTGGACCAGATGTCACACCAGGAGCTGAATATACCACATCGTCTAAAACAATGGCTATTTGACTTCCTTGAGAAAACGCCTTACCAGTCATTTCTTCCCATATCTTAGCACCTTTAGAGTTCATTTGCATGGAAACTTCTGGTTTATTTGCCACACTAAAATTCACACGGGCATCTGTAACTACCGCTCCACTTAATTGAGGTGTATTGTCTCTGTTTCCAACAAGAGCATATAGATCTACTAGTTCACTATTTTTTTCCGGTTTTCCAAAAACAAACTTCGCATAACGCTGCTCTACAGGCAATAAGGCTCTTACTTCTGGCTTGTTTAAATACTCTAGTACAGTCACTTTGTCCTTAACTTCGAATCTTGCTATTATTGGGCCGCCTTGATAACCAGGTCCTCTAATTAAATCCAATAATGGATTAACGGTTGCAACCGCAGTAGAATCTGTTTCAGCTTCACCCAACAAATCATCGATAGCTGCATCTTGTGCGTCTTCCTCATCCTGAGGTTCAGCTTCTGCAACTTCGGGTGTATCAACGGCAACCAAATCTTTTAAAGTCTCATTGGCTTGAGCTAAAAACCCAAAAAACTGTTCGCCTTTATAGGCATCCCAAAATTCCAATTGAGCGGTACTCTGTAATAAACTTGTAGCGCGTTCTACATCCTTAACACCTGGTAATTCTACCAAAATACGCCCTGAAGTTCCTAAACGTTGAATGTTTGGAGAAGTTACTCCAAACTCATCGATACGCTTACGTAATACTTCAAATGCAGAAACAATGGATTCGTCAATTTTAGTGCTGATAATCTTTTTAACTTCGTCATCGGTCATATTGCCTTCTATCTCACCATCTAAAGCCTTTGTATAGAATATATCTGGTGATGCCAACTTGGTATCGCCTTTAATAGCATCAAAAGCCACAAAGAAATCTTCTAAATAAGTATTTTGGCTATTCTTTTGAAGTTCTGTAGCGTCTTCCAAAGCTTTATTAAATACAGGATCTTTTGTATTATTTGCTAATCCTTTTAAGATATCTTTTACAGACACTTGAAGGATAACATTAATTCCTCCTTTTAAATCCAAGCCAAGATTCATGGCCTTTTGCTTCACTTCGTTATAAGTGAATTTTGCAATACCAATGTTAAACACGGTATCGGTAGCAATTGACTCTAAATAATTGGCTTCTTCCTGACTTCGCTTGGCACGGTAGTCCTCTTCAGTGTCTGCAATTTTACTAATTGCCAATTCCTGTGCTTCGTCTTCAATTTGGTTTGCCTTAAATGTAAACGACAATTGGTAAACACTTACCAATCCGAATAACAGTGCAAACAATTTAACTAATCCTTTATTTTGCATGTTTATATATTTTATAATCGCTATTTTAAAAAACGGACAAATATATTATTTACCGTTTATTCTGTAATATGTTTTTGTTTTTTTATTGATGAAAGTTGACTAAACCTTCAAGTCTCAGACTTTGGGTTTACTTAATCTAAGAATGTTATTTTAGCAGAAAGGTCCAGCTCTAACCTCTGGAGTAATGTGAAATGGTTCTTCTATCGACAAGACGATAGTATAATGTACTTTATAAGTAACTTTAATAGTGTTGGTTATATTATCATCTAGATAATTATTGAAACGATAAACATCTAAGACATTTAATCTTTCACTTTTATGATTTATGGTTAGAACGGGTATAGCTCCAAAACCTGACGATGACCCATTATTCTTTTGAATCTCATAAATATCTAGATTGCAACTAACCCTATTATCTTCTAAGGGAAATCTTGAACCTGTTTTTCCTTGACCATCAATAGGGTAATTAAAGACTAAAGTATTATCTTCAGAAAGTGCATTTTTTATATGATTAACGTCAACATCACTATGATAAGTAATTCTTAACCTACTATTAGCTTCTTCTGTAACTCGAATATTCTCTGCGCCTAAATCCTGTAATCGGTCTTTAACAACACTGACGGTACTTTGTGTTTCGGAAAGCGTTATTTTACTACCTGTAAACTCTAATACAAGAACTTGGTTAGGTACAGTGTCCTGTTGTTGGTTAACAACAGCAACAAAGGAAAGTATAAAAAGTAATGTACCTATGTACCATCTCATATTCATGCCCCAAATATAAAAAAATAAAGACTGTATTGCTACAGTCTTTACATAAATTGCCTCAGTGGCTTAAATTATTCTATAACTCCAATAAACCATTGGTTTTGGTAACACCTTCGGCACTGGATTTCAAATGATTTTTTTCAGCGTCGCTTAATGGCACGTCCACAATTTTTTCAATACCATCTTTACCCAAAATCACAGGAACTCCAATACAAATATCATTCAAACCATATTCGCCTTCTAAAAATGTTGAACAAGGAAACATTTTCTTTTGATCACATGCTATAGCTTGTACCAAGCCACTAACAGCAGCTCCTGGAGCATACCAAGCTGAGGTTCCCAATAGTTTGGTAAGTGTAGCACCTCCTACTTTAGTATCTTCTTTAACTTGATTTAAACGCTCTTCGCTTAAAAATTCAGAGACCCTAACACTGTTCCTTGTCGCGTGACTGGTTAACGGTACCATTCCTGTGTCACTATGTCCACCTATTACCATACCATCTATATCACTAATAGGCGCATTTAATGCCTCAGCTAATCTGTATTTAAAGCGTGCTGAATCTAAAGCGCCTCCCATACCAATAATTCTATTTTTGGGTAGGTTGGTAGATTTGTGCACCAAATAGGTCATGGTATCCATTGGGTTACTCACCACAATCATGATGGTATTTGGAGAATGCTCTATTAAATTATTGGCAACCGTTTTAACAATACCAGCATTAATACCAATTAATTCCTCACGGGTCATCCCTGGCTTGCGGGGTATTCCAGAGGTAATCACACAAATGTTGCTATTAGCTGTTTTACTATAATCGTTTGTAACCCCTGTAATTTTAGTATCGAACCCATTTAGAGAAGCACATTGCATCAAATCCATAGCCTTACCTTCGGCATAACCTTCTTTAATATCCAGCAACACTACTTCGGATGCAAAATTTTTAATCGCAATATATTCAGCACAACTGGCTCCAACGGCCCCTGCTCCAACTATGGTAACTTTCATATCTTTAATTTTAAATTATATATTAACAGTTTTTATTTTGGACAAATTTGAAAAATTATACTGGCCAAAAAAATGATTTTTGTTTGTTTTGGCCTGTATTTTTTTGCTTAACAAATGTATGAATAAAATATACTTAAATAAAAAAGCACAAGGATTAATTCTTGTGCTTTTACATTTCGAAAGGATTCATTTTTTTATCTAAACCCAAAGTTTAGACCTAATGAAAAGGCGTTAAATTCAGATAGATGATATTCTGCATTAAATCTAAAAAAACCGAGCTTTAATTTTGCACCTATGGTACCCCTTACGCTGGACACTTCACTCGATACCGAAAAAGGGTCTGTATATGTATTGGCAATGAAAGGTCCTCCTGTAACTGTATATGTTCCTAAAATATCAGATTTTGATTCTCCTTTAATGTATCCCAAACCACCATAAAAATTAATTACGGGTAATTTTGTTGAAGCTACCAACTGTAATAACCAAGTATTTGTGTTACTTTCAATACGCTGATTTTCACCGTCTATTTGAAATGTGTCTGTTAAGTTATAGGTTGCATCTAAATTAGTATAGGCGAGCAAACCAGATATGGCTACAGGCAATATCTTGTCTGCAGGCAACCATTTAGTAAATTCAATTTGCAAACCCGCACCATACATACTTATATCAACTTCGTCGGTTTTTACCTTTGGCACAAATCGTGCTTTAAGCTCAAATCCCTTACTCAACCCTATGGCTCCTTGTATAAACGCTGTAGGTAATAAATTAGCTGTAGCATCTCCAATTCCAGAAGGCAATGTAATACGTTCAGTTAAAAGAGGATTATTATTATCAGATATGTCTATTTGAATATTTGGATCATTTTCACCAAGCGCAGTGGCAACCATTCTAGTTCTTTCACTTGGATTATCAACAAATTCGACTGAGAAATCTTCAGTTTCGTATAAATCTAAATCCATTAAAAAAATCTTATGTTCATTATTAGATATAGAAGCATTTGCTACAATCGATATTTCAAATCCTCCTAAAGGTTTGACGTCAGCAGTGTTAAACCAGTTAGCATTCATACTATACATTAAACCATTGGTTCCTGGCATTAAATAATCATTAGCAAAACGTTCTGCATTCTCTACACCAGCAGCAAATAAGCCATCAATATCTTGGGCTTTTGAAATTGTAGTTACTATACCAAGTAACATAAGTAGGATGAATCTTTTCATAACATAAATAAATTTGAGTGTTACAAAAATATAAAATATTTCACACAAAAAGTATTTTAATCGTATATATTAATCGTTTAATCGATTATTTATTTAAATTTGGTGGAATATTAAACTAATACTTGTTTTAATATATAGTTAAAATAGACTTAATATTTGTGTAACTTTATTTTAAATTTATTGGCAATACCTAGAAATAATAATAAAATGCATAGCCCCATTTCTAAATTAAAACTATTATCCATTTTTTTTGTGTTCCTATTTGTTGGATCATGTACAAAAGATGACCCTTCAGACCCTAACGACACAAACAACATTAATGTTTTTAACAATAGGCAAGGCACGGGGAGTTCAGCAAACGATATATTATCTGATGACACATTTAAGAGTATGGTTATTGAACTTGTTTATGTAGAAGGCTATGAACCCACTCAAACAGCTATAAATAATTTTGTTTCGTTTCTAACAAATCGCATTTATAAACCATCAGGTATTACAGTTTTAAAACGTGCTATTGCTAAGCTTGGACAGGAAACCTATTCTATTGAAGATATTGCCGAAATAGAAAGAGAAGAACGTGAGATCTATAACACAAATAGTAAAATTGCAATATGGGCCTATTTTACAGATGGTAAATCCGATAAAGACACTGCTGAAAATGTAGTTCTTGGTACGGCTTACTGGAATACTTCCTTTGTGATTTATGAAGAAACCATTAGAGACCTAAGCAACAGTTCATTGGAACCTAGCCGAAGTCTTTTAGAATCAACTGTCATCAATCATGAATTTGGACATATTTTAGGATTGACCAATCTGGGAACGCCCATGCAAACCGAACATGAAGATACTGAACATGAACATCATTGTAACGTAGAAAGTTGTCTTATGTATTGGGCTACCGAATCTAAAGTAAGTTTAGGTAATATGAATACCGTACCTCAACTTGATGCCCAATGTTTAGCAGATTTGCAAGCGAATGGTGGTAAATAATTAAAAAATCTTTTACTTATTTTTTTTATAAAAAAACCGTGACAAAATATCACGGTTTTTAAAAAATTTATTTTGTATTTACCTAAGCATCAATATTAGCATAAACCGCATTTTTCTCGATAAATTCGCGACGTGGAGGCACTTCATCTCCCATGAGCATTGAGAAAATCCTATCGGCTTCGGTACCATTATCTATTTGCACCAATCGTAGCGTTCTAAACTCTGGGTTCATGGTGGTATCCCACAATTGTTCTGCATTCATTTCACCTAAACCTTTGTAACGTTGTATACTGGCACTGCCACCAAAACCTTCAACAATAGCATCACGTTCCTTATCGGTCCAAGCGTATTGTTTTTTATTTCCTTTTTTAACCAAGTATAATGGTGGTGTAGCTATATAAACATGCCCTTCTTCAATTAATTCTTTCATATAACGGAAAAAGAACGTTAGTATTAAAGTAGCGATATGGCTGCCATCAATATCGGCATCACACATAATAACAATTTTATGATAACGTAATTTTGAAAGGTTAAGTGCCTTGCTATCGTCTTCCGTACCAATAGTAACCCCTAATGCCGTAAATATGTTCTTAATCTCTTCGTTTTCAAAAACCTTATGCGTCATGGCTTTTTCAACGTTCAGGATTTTACCACGTAATGGAAGAATAGCTTGAAATGCCCTATCACGACCCTGTTTGGCCGTTCCACCTGCCGAGTCTCCCTCTACCAAGAACACTTCACATTTTGCAGGATCCTGTTCAGAACAATCGCTTAATTTACCAGGTAACCCACCAATACTCATTACCGTTTTACGCTGTACCATTTCACGAGCTTTTTGGGCCGCATGGCGAGCTTGAGCTGCCAAGATAACTTTCTGTACAATGGTTTTGGCATCATCTGGGTGTTCCTCTAAATAATCGGTAAGCATTTCTGAAACCGCCTGGCTCACAGAAGCAGAAACTTCCCTATTCCCTAACTTTGTTTTGGTTTGTCCTTCAAACTGAGGTTCAGCCACTTTAACCGAAACAATGGCGGTTAGCCCTTCACGAAAATCATCACCCGATATTTCGAATTTCAGTTTATCCAACATACCCGATTCGTCAGCATACTTTTTTAAGGTATGGGTCAACCCACGACGGAACCCGGTAAGGTGCGTTCCTCCCTCATGGGTATTTATATTGTTTACATAGGAATGCAAGTTTTCTGCATAGGATGTATTATAAACCATAGCTACTTCTACAGGGACGCCATTTTTTTCGCCTTCAAAAGCAATAACATCACGCATTAAAGGTTCTCTTGTGGCATCCAAATATTTAACAAACTCTGTTAAACCTTCTTCAGAGTAAAACGTTTCTCCTTCAAATTCACCGTCATCGGTTTTACTACGTCTATCTGTTAAAATAATGGTTATACCCTTGTTAAGATAAGCCAACTCCCTCATACGGCTTGCCAAAGTATCATAATTATACTCCAAGGTTTGGGCAAATATAACTGGATCTGGCCTAAAAGTTACAATAGTTCCCCTTTGATCAGTTTCTCCAACTTGTTTAACAGGATACAAGGTTTTCCCTCGTTCGTATTCTTGCTCCCATATTTTACCATCGCGGTGTACAGTAGCTTTTAAATGCTCTGAAAGGGCATTAACACAACTCACACCAACACCGTGCAAGCCTCCAGATACCTTATAGGAGTCTTTATCGAATTTACCTCCAGCACCTATTTTGGTCATCACCACTTCTAAGGCCGAAACACCTTCTTTTTTATGTAAATCTACCGGAATACCACGACCATTATCTTCGGTAGTAATGGAGTTATCTTCATTTATAGTAACCTTTATGGTATCACAATGTCCAGCCAATGCCTCATCTATTGAGTTATCAACCACCTCATACACCAAATGGTGCAGGCCCCTAACACCTACATCACCAATATACATTGAAGGGCGCATACGCACATGCTCCATCCCTTCCAATGCCTGAATACTATCTGCCGAATAATTATGTTTTTTAGCTTCTTCGCTCATATACTTTTGTTTAATTTTATTCTTTACTTTTTTATAAATCCGCTTCCACCCGAATTAATTTAATTAATTATTTTTCCTGAACTTTGTTTTGAAAAACAGCCTTTCATCAATATAAAAAAATGACGCAAAAGCATCATTCTCAACACTAACAAATATACGAAATATCAAAACCGCTAAAAAGCATTTCAGCGAGTTTATTCAATAATTATCAACAATTGTTAATTACTTAAAAGTTCTTTAAATCGCTTAAAAAGCACCTTAAAATAGATTTTAGCTATTTTTTTAGACTTCAAAATATCTGTTTGGAAATAAAATGGCTTAAAACCTATTTTTTCCATCCCATTCATCTTATTTTTTAAATGTAAAACACTATTTAACAACTAAAACCTTTATCTTTTCATCAAAAAAAGCACAATACATCACAAAATTTAAAAACACTATAAATATTTATTCCCTTTTTTAACAATTTAATAATACAGCTTAGTATATATAAAAAAATAGTGCTTGGTACAGGAATTCTGTATATATTTGATGCTGAAAAGCAATTTATGATATTTAATAATAACAATAATAATTTCAATAATCCTAAGTATTAGGATAGGAAGGTTATTGTTTAAAAATATGTAAAGCCTTCCAAGTTGGAAGGCTTTTTTTATACAAAACCATTTAAGACATGAGTAAAATAATGACAGTCGACATTCTGTCGAGTATTAAAGGAGCACAACCCAGTGAAGCTGTAAACAAGTTATTTGAGGTAATCAAGAATGCTAATCCAGCAAACACTAATACTTTTAAAAACAACCGTAATAATGGCGTGTCATTAAATGATTTAAGGGATGATGTAGTAATAGAAAGTTCTGAAATGGAAAAACAAATTATTTTAGAGAACTTCCCAAAACAAAAGAACGGTTATTTAGTTGTCTCTAAAGTCATTGAAGAATAGATATGGATTCCCAAATACATAAAATACACCAGCAATTGGTAAGTAAGGACATATCCTGTACAGCATTGATACAGGAAAAACTCGATTTATTAAAACCCAATACCCACCATACAGTAAACAGTTTATTAGATACATTAGCCCTAGACCTAGCATCTAAAGTGGATGCAAAAATTGCCAACGGTGAGTCCATAGGCCTATTGGAAGGCATTCCCTTTGGTATTAAGGACGTTTACATGGTACAGGGCACCTATACTACTGCAAGCTCCAATTTATTAAAGCATTACAAATCGGCCTATACCGCTACAGCTATCCAAAAATTACTGGATGCTGGTGCTATTCCTATTGTAAAGGAAAACTGTGATAGTTTTGGTCATGGCTCCTCTAGTGAGAATACAATTTTTGGAGCTGTTAAAAATGCCATTGATCCCAATCTAGTAGGTGGAGGTTCCAGTGGTGGCTCGGCCGTAAATGTAGCTAAAGACTACACTGTATTTTCTATTGGTGGCGACACCGGAGGATCTGTACGTCAGCCAGCTGGTTACAATAAGGTTTATGGATTAAAACCTACCTACGGACGTATTTCCAGATATGGCTTAATGGCCTATGCCTCGTCTACCGATTGTGTTGGCCCTATTGCCAAATCACTTGAGGACATCCGCATTGTATTAAATGTGATGAGTGGTAAGGACATTAAAGATCAAACTACCTATGACTCAAAACCCATTTTTGAATCCAATATTTCAAATATTGAAAACATTAAAACCATAGGGTATTTTAAAAACTTTATTGAAAGCAATGCTATTGATGGTCAAGTGAAAGCTGATTTTTTAACTGTTATCGAAAAAGTAAAGGCCAAAGGTATTCAAGTCAAAGTACTCGATTTTTTTGAATCGGAAACCTTGGTTTCAACATACTATACTTTGGCCATGGCTGAAACGGCCTCTAACCTGTCACGGTTGGATGGCTCCAACTACGGCAATCGTATTGAATCCGAAAACCTTAAGGAAACTTATGCAGTAACGCGTTCTGAAAATTTTTCAGAAGAAACCAAACGCAGAATTGTTGGTGGCAACCAAGTACTATCGCAAGGTTTTGCTGATGAGATTTATTTAAAGGCATTGGCGATTCGCGATCAAATTTCAGCAAATTTTGAAAATGATTTTAAAGAGGTTGATATTATTCTTTCTCCAGTAACTCCAAACACACCTCCTAAAATTGGGGATAGCTTAAAAGATCCGCTAGCCATGTACTTGTCCGATGCCTATACCGTAGGGTTTAGCTTA
Source organism: Aestuariivivens marinum (assembly GCF_022662175.1). Taxonomy (GTDB): domain Bacteria; phylum Bacteroidota; class Bacteroidia; order Flavobacteriales; family Flavobacteriaceae; genus Aestuariivivens; species Aestuariivivens marinum. The sequence continues at coordinate 71,471 of NZ_JAKMCR010000005.1, forward strand.
GGGCAACTGCCTACTTTAACCGTTCCGCAGGGTACGGTAACTGGCTTACAAATTACGGCTGCAAAAGATAGAGACGAACGCGTTTTACAATTTGCTAACTTTTTAAAAGACACGATATAATGGAGCTAGGAAAATTAAATGATCTATTAAAAGCTCACGAAATAGAGTTAGTTATCGGTTTAGAAACCCATATTCGATTAAATACCAAAACCAAATTGTTCTGTTCTTGTCCTAATGAAGAAACAGAACAACCCAATACCCACATCTGTTCGGTCTGTACGGGGCAAATGGGTGTGCTTCCAGCCGTAAACAAGGAAGCGATTAAGAAGGCCATTTACTTTGGTAAAGCAGTGAAATCAACTTTTGAAAACGATGTGATTTCATGGGACAGAAAGCATTACGAATACCCCGACAACCCTAAGAATATTCAAATCACACAATTTCACAATCCCATAATTCCAGATGGACAGGTGTCTTGTTTTAGGAATGATGGTTCAGAATTTACGGTTAATTTAACCCAAGTGCATATTGAGGAGGATGCCGCCAAATTAATGCATGAAAAAAATGTGTCTTTGGTGGATTTTAACAAGGCAGGGGTTCCTTTAATTGAAATTGTTACCGAACCCTGTATCCATCACATTGAAGACGCTTCAACATATGCACAGTACTTACAGCGTATTGTTCAGAACTTAAAAATTTCGGAAGCCAACTTAGAAAAAGGAGAATTTAAAAGTGATGTTTCAGTTTCCCTACGTAAAAAACGCAGTTATGTACTAAATCCACGTACCGAGATTAAAAACCTGAACTCCTTTAAGTTTATGACCGAAGCCTTAAAGGAAGAAGTTGAAAAACAACTGAACTATTACATAGAGCACAAGGCCTTTAGACCAGACCAAACTACCGTTCTTTTTGATGCCGATTTAAAACAAACCAAGACCATGCGCAAAAAGGAGTACGAAGCCGATTATCGCTTTATCTCCGAACCAGATCTTCCATTTGTCAATATTAAGGATGCCGTTGAGTCGATTGATGTCAATACCAGTTCCCTGCCCTATGCCGTAGAACGCATTTTAATAAAAGGCGGCGTGTTACCCCAAGATGCTAAGTTTTTTACAGGGGATTCCTTACGGTCTGAAACTTTTGTAGCTATTAACAATGTGATTAAGGAACCCTCTTTTGTTGCCAAAACCTTAACTAACAACATTAAGCCAGAAGACTATTCAAAAATTGAAAACGTTTCAGATTTCACAGCCATATTTTCATTGTTTAAGGATGAAAAAGTAACGCCCGTATTGGCCCAAAATGCGATAGCTTCCTTATTGGCCGATGCTACATTCGACTATCAATCCTATTTCGAGGCCAACACCATTTCCGAAGAAAAAATACAGGATGCCATTCAGCAGGTGATTACTGAAAATGAAGCTATTGCCAATGATATAAAAACTGGAAACCAAGGCAAATCCGGTATTTTGGTTGGAAAAGTTATCGCTATTATTGGGAAAGGAGCTTCAGGAAAATTTATTCGAGAAGGTATTTTAAAAGCCTGTGCTGCTGCAGATATTGTAGGCACGGAGACTGAATACCGAAGTGTGAGCACTCCTAAACAACAAACAACAAGCAACAAGCAACAAACCGTAAAAGTACAAGAAGAAGAAAAGCTACCTGAAATTCCCATTGTGATAAAGGATACCTACCGTACCCATAAGGCATCACAATTATCTGAAGGTTCCATTTCCCAAAAAGTGACTTTAGCAGGTTGGGTATCGAGTGTACGTGACCACGGCGAGCTTATCTTTATCGACTTGCGCGATTCCAGTCATGAAATTTTCCAAGTGCGTTTAAGCAGGGAATCGTTCCCTAACCTTGATGAATTGGTAAAATTAAAGCCAGAATCTGTAATTACCGTAACCGGTGTTGTGGTACAGCGCGATGCAGATGACTATAATCCTACGCTTAGAACGGGAACCATTGAACTGGAGACCTCGGAACTGGATATCCTAAACCTATCCAGAACCCTGCCCTTTGAAATAAAACGTGCCCATAAATCGAACGAAACAGTACGTTTTCAACATAAATATCTCGACCACAGAAACGATGATGTGCGTCGCGCTATAGTTAACCGACATAAGGTCATTAAACTGATGCGTGACATATTGGATAAACAGGAATTCTTGGAAGTAGAAACTCCTATCCTTACTGCAGGAACCGATGAAGGCGCTAGGGAATTTATAGTACCTACTCGTAAAAAAGCAGGGTCTTTCTATACCTTACCACAAGCACCGCAACAGTTTAAACAAATTTTAATGGTTAGTGGTTATGAAAAATATTTCCAGATAGCTCGTTGTTTTAGGGACGAAGATTCCCGTGGTGATCGGCAACCAGAGTTTACACAGTTGGATATTGAAATGGCCTACGCCAGTATGCAGGATATTATTGATTTAAACACCAATATGTTTAATGACATCGTAACCAAAATCTATGGAAATAAATGGATCTTACACCCATTTGAAGTCATTAGCTATAAGGACGCCATGGATAAATACGGTTGCGACCGGCCAGATTTACGTTTTGGATTACAACTTAAGGACATTACCGATATTGTTAAGGAAACAACATTTCAAGTGTTCAGTAAACCCATTGATGAAGGTGGTATTGTAAAATGCATTAAAGTTTCTGCGAAAGAACAAGGTAAAAAGCGCTTATCTAAAGGACAGATTGAGAAACTAACAGCCATTGCCCAAGACCATGGCTTGGGTGGACTGGCCTATATTATTGTAAACGAAAACGATTTGCAGTCGCCGATAATTAAATTTTTGGGTGAAGCTATTGCCGAAAACATCATCAAAACAACCAAAGCAGAGGTTGGTGACATTGTGTTCTTTTCGGCTGCCGATTACGAAACAGCCAATAAAGCCTTGGATGCCGTGAGACAAGAGTTAGGGAAGATGTTAAAGCTAATCAATCCTAAAGAATTACGACCAGCCTGGGTGGTCGACTTCCCTATGTTTGAAAAAACCGAAGATGGTCACTGGACCTTTACCCACAACCCCTTCTCCATGCCCTCCGTTAAGGATATTGAGAAGCACATTAATGGTAAGGAAGCAGAAATAGGAAGTATTATTGCCCAACAATACGATTTAATATTGAACGGCTATGAGATTGGGGGCGGCTCCATTAGGGCGCACAAACCAGAAATCTTGGAAGCCACTTATAGAAATATGGGATATAATAAAGACGAGATGCTAAAGAGTGTAGGAACCATGTATAAAGCCTTCCATTATGGCGCACCACCACACGGTGGTATTGCATGGGGTGTAGACCGGTTAATGATGATTTTAGAGAAAAAAGCGTCGATAAGGGAAGTCATGGCCTTCCCTAAAACAGGAACCAGCGAGGACTTATTATTTGGCTCACCCTCACCACTATCGGATAAAAAGGTTGAGGAAATGAACGTAAAAGTAATTAGGAAATAAATGGAAAAGACCGCTTGGGGTTTTACTTACCAAGGTGCTGTAAAAGCAAAATACGATAGGCTTTCCAAACTTTAACATTTTGAAGTAACTTTTACCAAAATGTTAACAGCTTTTCCATTAACTTTAACTTTTCAAACATTTAAAAATGGAATTATGAAAAAATCGACATTTCTTTCAACACTTGCTTTTGCCTTTATCATGTTGTTATCCAACCATGTGAATGCTCAAAAATTCGCTGGTTTAGACAAAAGCCCAATGGATGCAGCCCTATACAAAACCTCTAGAAGCGCACCAGCAATTGCCAAAGTTATTTACAGCAGGCCACAACTTAAAGGACGCTCTTTAGGTAGCTTGGCTCCTAATGGAAAAGTTTGGCGTACCGGAGCTAACGAAGCGGCTAACCTTACCGTTTATCAAGATGTTAAAATTGGAGGTAAGACTGTAAGTGCAGGTGAATACTCATTGTTTACCATTCCAGGAGAAAACGAATGGACAATCATTTTAAATAAAGACATTAATGTTTGGGGGGCTTACTCCTACAATGAAGCTAATGATGTTATAAGGGTTGATGTTCCTGTAACTACGGGTGATGAGCTTGAGGCGTTTTCAATTGCCTTTAGTGACGGCACCATGCATTTAGGTTGGGGAACCGTTAGGGTTAACGTGCCTTTTAGTATCTAAATTTACCTGAGCAATCTTTAAAAATCCCAACAATTTCTTGTCGGGATTTTTTTATGGAAAACATTGATTATATTTACATAATACAGCCAACCATGTTTAACATATCCCGATGTAATGATGGGATAAACGCTACAAAAGCAGCTATATAATTAAGTTGCCTACAATTTAAACCAAAATTGAGTGAATATTAAAAAAGAATCAAAATCTACCTTATTCTTACTAATTATCATCGTAATTTCTTTGATAATAATGTTCTTCTTATCGATGGGAATGGAACATTTAAACAACTCAAAAAATTATAGTTGGATATTTTACTTTTTAGGCTACGTTGTATCACTAATTCTGTTCAGCTGGTTACATAAAAAGTTTCCGAATAAGATACTTGAGTATTTGAATATCGGAATTTCTTTTCCTTTAGCATTAGCTTTGTTTTTATTCCAGTTTGCGATACCGACAATGGGATTGATATTACATATTTTTCTATTTGGACTTTTTACCATTGCATTACCTTTATTACTAATCAGAACAAATGAATATTTTGATTATGTAAACTTAACAGAACAAACAAACCTCTTTATAATATTGACTTTTGCGACTTGTGTTTCAGTAGCTTTTTACAAACAGATTTTAAATTTCATATATCAGTTCGGACCATTTAGAGTAAAAAACTCTGAAAAAATGAAAAAATTCAAATTGGACGAATTAACAGAATATGTGCTTAATAAAGAAAATATTCGATTTATAATTTATTCTTCTTTCTTCATTTATCTAATTGTTTTTTCTTTCCAATTTCTTCAAAATTCGAGTGTTTTTGAAATTGCAGAAAAAGATAGAGCTGTTTATCAATCGTTTCTTTGTTTCCTTGCATTTGACCGATTATTATTAAATTCTAAAAGATTCATATTAATGCCATCGGAACTTTTGAAAAGAATGATTAATTCAATAACGCAAAATGAAAAGGAATAAAAAAACTGTAGACAACACGGTGTATAAAACATAGCTAATAAGTGCTTAACCGAAAGGTGTGTATATTTAGAAAGTCCGCCAAATTTTTAAATTTGGCTGTTAAAATTGATAAGTTAAAAACAAAATATAAAAATTCGGCTCTGTGCTAATCTGAAAAAATAGTGTCTTTTTGCACGCTACGTTTCATACACAAGTCCGTTAGAGCCAATATGAACCAACATATGAAAACAAAAATTATAATATTAATTTCAGCACTCAATTTTATTTGGTCTTGTAAGCCATCAATTGAAGAAAGTGTTGATTTAACTACTCAAAATTGGATTCATGGTTCTGAAAACTGTGAAGATAATACTGATCCACCAATTCAGATAGTTAAGTACAATAGTGATACATGGATTTTACGTCAAAACAAATGCACAAATTACGAAGCGCCTTTCATGTTTCTATTTTTTGGTAAGAACAAGGCTTTGTTAATGGATACTGGAGCAACAGAAGAATCTAATATTTTCCCTCTTTATGAAACTGTAAAAAAAATAATTAGCGATTGGTCTGAAAAGAATGGAGACGTCGAATTAATCGTTGCTCATACTCATAAACATGGAGACCACTATGCTGGTGACGGACAATTTAAAGGAAAACCGAAAACTACTGTAATCGGACTTGAAGTTGAAGATGTCCAAGAATCCTTTAAGATAAAGAACTGGCCTGAAGAAATTGTAGATTATGATTTAGGAAATCGTATGATGAAAATAATACCAATACCTGGCCATGAGACTTCTTCAATTGCAGTTTATGATACTTCTACCAAAATTCTCTTGACTGGAGACACCTTTTATCCTGGTAGACTATATGTGAAAGATTGGAGTGCTTTTAAAACGAGTATTGAACGACTTGTAAAATTTACTGATAATAATGAAGTTTCAACTATTCTTGGCAACCATATTGAAATGACTCAAACACCTGGAATTGATTACCCAGTGAGAACAATTTATCAACCAAATGAAAGTGAACTTCCTCTAAATGTAATTGAATTAAAAGAACTTTCAAACGCCCTAAAAAAATTAGGAGATATACCAACAAGGGAAGTTCATGACAAGTTTATAATTTACCCTGTTGATTAAAAATTACTGCATCTAACACCGCGTATAGCTCATTGCAGCCGAATTCCTAATCGGAATTCATTGCAATTTGCTATCTTTCGGTTATGGCGGAAAATCATAGCGGATTTTCACGCAACGAAACCATAGCCAAACCGTTGCCAATAATTATGACCAACTTAGCGAATGAAAGAAATCTACGAACCTAAATTTGTTGAACAACTATTTGACAAAATGAGCAGTTCGTATTCGAAAATGAATTACATAACCTCATTTGGATTTAGTGAAAGATGGAGACGACAATGCGTTGAGGAAATCGGAATTGAAAAAGGAAAAACCGTTGTTGACTTAATGACAGGAATGGGAGAATGTTGGAAACATATCCTTAAAAAATCGGACAAAAACTCAATACTAATCGGACTTGACTTTTCAACTGAAATGGCTAATCGTGCGGAAAAGAATAAACTGAATTTTAAAGATTCAAAAATAGAAATCCTTAAAGAAAATGTCTTTGAGAATTCTATTGACAAACAAAGTGCAGACTTTGTTATTTCTGGTTTCGGATTAAAAACTTTTAATGAGCAACAACTTGGAGAGTTAGCAACTGAAATTAACCGTATTTTAAAACCAAACGGAAAATTTTCATTGATTGATGTTTCTGTTCCGAAAAGTAAATTTTTAAAACCTTTTTATATGTTTTACCTAAAAAAAATTATCCCTATTTTAGGAAAACTATTTTTAGGTAGTCCGGAAACTTATAAAATGTTAGGAGTTTATACAGAAGAGTTTGGGAACTCAAGAAATGTATATCAAATTTTTAATCGACCTGAATTTAAAGTGGAATATGTGGAATATTTTTATGGTTGTGCAACTGGAATTAAAGGAATAAAAATAAAATAACTATTGGCAACAAAGAACTGAGTTAAAAAACGATAGTATCCAAAAAATAGTACTTTAAGGAATATTTAAATACTTATGGGTTTGTAAGGACACTTTCCACTTAGGGTGTTTCATAACGTAATCCACAATTTCCGGAATCACCTTATCACGCTTACTCCATTCGGGTTGTAAATACAGGATACAGTTGTCATTAACCTTGGCCGCTTGTTCTTCAGCAAAGCGAAAATCATCCTTGTTATAAACAATAACCTTAAGTTCATTGGCTTTTTCATAAACTTCCTGGGTTGGTGGTTTTAGCTTTTTTGGCGATAAACATATCCAATCCCAAGTCCCCGTCAATTTATAAGCGCCAGAAGTTTCTATATGGACCTGCAATCCTGCAGTTTTAAGCTGGGACGTTAAAGGTTCCATATCCCACATTAAGGGTTCCCCTCCAGTAACAACAATAGTATCGCTATAGGTTTTCGCATTTTCAACAATCCTTACGGTTTCTGTTGGCGGATGCAAATCGGCATTCCAGCTTTCTTTTACATCGCACCAATGACAGCCCACATCACAGCCTCCAACACGTATAAAGTATGCAGCCGTACCTTTATGGTAACCTTCCCCTTGAATGGTGTAAAACGCCTCCATTAAAGGCAGCATTTTACCTTGATCTACCAATTGCTGTATTTCTTTTTCCATAAGGCTGCAAAGATAGCAGTTTGCGGTTTAATTGTTCATAGTTTTGCATATCTTGTTAACAGCATTTAACTCAGAATAGTTATTTTTATCAAAATTTAGTACTTATGGACAAGAAGGAAGCCTTTTACAATCACATTACAAGCGGTAATGCAACTAAAGGTGATTTTATTCCCATAGGAGCCGCCATGCTAGATAGCGAAACCATTACAGGTGCCCATGTAAAAATTCCTTTAAAAACCATGAATCGCCATGGCTTAATTGCCGGTGCAACAGGAACAGGAAAAACAAAATCGCTACAGGTTTTGGCAGAGAATTTAAGCGATAAGGGAATTCCTGTCTTGCTAATGGATATTAAAGGGGACTTGAGTGGCTTAGCGCAACCCAGTCCGGGCCACCCTAAAATTGACGAACGTCATGAAAAAATAGGTTTACCTTTTGAAGCTAAAAGCTTTCCTGTTGAAATTTTAACCCTTTCGGAACAAGATGGTGTACGGTTAAGGGCTACCGTTAGTGAATTTGGCCCTGTATTGCTTTCAAGGATTCTGGATTTATCGGATACACAATCTGGTGTTGTTGCCGTGCTGTTTCAATATTGTGACGACAACAAATTGCCCGTATTGGATTTAAAGGATTTTAAAAAAATATTGCATTATGCCACCAACGAAGGCAAGGAAGAATTCACTAAGGCCTATGGTAGAATTTCCCCAGCTTCTACGGGTGCTATTCTAAGAAAAATTATAGAATTGGAGCAACAAGGTGCCGATTTGTTTTTTGGTGAAACGTCGTTTGAAGTTGACGACCTATTACGGATTGATGAAGACGGCAGAGGCTACATCAATATCATTAGGCTTACTGATATTCAGGACCGCCCCAAACTATTTTCAACCTTCATGTTAAGTTTATTGGCAGAAATCTATTCCACGTTCCCAGAACAAGGTGATAGTGACAGGCCGGAGCTTATTATGTTTATTGATGAAGCGCATTTAATATTCGATGAGGCCTCGAAACCTTTGTTAAATCAAATTGAAAGTATTGTAAAATTAATACGCAGTAAAGGCGTTGGACTTTATTTTGTGACCCAAAACCCAACCGATGTTCCCGAAGCTGTTTTGGGACAGTTGGGATTGAAAATTCAGCATGCACTTCGTGCCTTTACGGCCAATGATAGAAAAGCCATAAAGCTTACGGCACAAAACTATCCTGATTCTGAATACTACGATACCACCGAAGTACTAACCTCACTTGGTATTGGCGAGGCTTTAGTATCTGCCTTAAATGAAAAAGGGCGCCCCACACCCCTTGCAGCTACCATGATGCGTGCGCCTATGAGTAGAATGGATGTGTTGACCAAAACTGAGTTAAGTAGCTTGCTTTCTAAATCTAAACTGGCTAAAAAATATAATGAAACCATAGACCGGGAAAGTGCTTACGAACTTTTAAATGCAAAAATAGAACATGCGGAAGCAGAACAGGCCAAAGAAAAAGCAAAACAAGAGCGTGAAGCCCTTAAAAAAGCAGAAACCAAAAAACGCACATCAGCTACAAGACCTCGAAGTACTAAAATGAACCCAATAGTTAAAGTACTTACCAGTGCTACTTTTATAAGAAGCGTGTTTGGTATTTTAACCAAATTGATAAAAAATTAATTATCATAAACCTGTTTATAACACTAAAATTAATGAACAAACTATTTTTTTTAAGCCTTGCTGTTCTAGCTATTTGCCTTAGCAGTTGCAAACAAGAACAAAATCCATTTGAAATTGGCAAACAACATGTAGGCCTATTAAACGATTCCACACAAGTAAAAGATTTAAAAGTTATTTTTTCTAACGACTCGATATCAAAATTTGAAAGCGGCAAAGCCTTTTCAGGAAACATCAATACCATTGATGTGCATGATAAAACTGGTAAAAAGCTTCTCGTACTTTCACCAAGAAAACTTAGGGATTCTACCTCGGTGATTAGTAGTGTTCAAATTATGGATGCCCGTTATAAGACCAATAAGAACATATCTATTTTAAGCACCTTTAAGGATATTAATAACGCCTACAAAATAAGCCGAATCAATAACCTAATAAATTCTGTTGTAGTAGCTGTAAATGAAATTAACGCATCATTTACCATTGATAAAAAAGAACTTCCTGCAAACCTTCGTTTTGACAGGGACTTAACCATTGAAGCCATACATATTCCGGACGGGGCAAAAATTAAATACTTTTTTATTAACTGGAACAACAACTAAAACCTAATGAACCCTCTTCTTTCCAAATTACTAATAGACATTGCTAGAAAAAAACTAGAGCACAAACACCCTAACCAACCTGTTAGAAAAAGGGAAATTGTACCATTGGTAAGAAATCTACAGGTAGAATTATCGCATACCATAAAAAAATATATATTTATAGCAATTGGTGTCTTTTCTGCAGGCTTTGGCCTTAAAGGATTTTTACTACCAAACCGCTTTATAGATGGTGGAGCAACAGGTATTTCTTTATTACTAGAAAATATTACTACTCTTAATTTAGAAACCTTACTTGTACTCATTAACCTGCCTTTTATATTCCTAGCCTCTAAAACCATCAACCTAAAATTTGCTGTTCGCAGTATCGTTGCTATCATTCTTTTGGCCTTGGTAGTTCATTATATTGATTATCCAACAGTTACAGAAGACAAACTACTTATAGCAGTTTTTGGAGGCTTTTTTTTGGGTCTAGGTATAGGTATGTCAATGCGGGGTGGAAGCGTTATTGATGGCACTGAGGTTTTAGCCATTTACTTAAGTAGAAAGCTGTCCCTTACCGTTGGCGATGTGCTTTTGCTTATTAATATCATTATTTTTTCCTTTGGCGCTTATATTTTGTCAATTGAAGTTGCATTGTATGCCATTCTTACCTATTTAGCTGCTGCAAAAACCGTGGATTTTGTAGTAGATGGTGTTGAAGAGTATGTTGGTATTACCATTATTTCTGAAAAACATGAACAACTTAGAATGATGGTTACCGAAAAATTGCAAAGGGCTTGTACTATTTATTCAGGTAAAGGTGGTTTTGGAAAAAATGGAGCATCAAAAGAAAAAAACATAATATACACTGTTGTTACACGCCTTGAAATACCTAAACTAAAAACCGAAATCGACAAAATAGATAAACATGCTTTTTTAGTGATGGGTATTGTAAAAGATATTAAAGGGGGTATGATAAAGCGTAAACCTTTAAAAGATTAAAATGAAAAGATATAAAATTCAAGATAGCCCCTTTATTGTGCCCACAAATGACGGCAAGACCATAAAGGAGCATTTCGGCCTGGCTAGTGACAGTAATACGCAAATAAGTATTGCACACATGACCGTTCCTGCTGGATGGAGCGAACCATTTCAAATTCCAGAATTTGACGAGTATACTTTTGTAATAAAGGGTAAAAAACAATTCATAATAGAAAAAGATACAGTTGTATTAAAAGCTGGTCAATCTATTAAAATTGAAAAAAACACACGCGTTCAATATTCAAATCCTTTTGAAGAAGAATGTGAATATCTTGCCATTTGTCTTCCAGCCTTTTCCATGGATTTGGTTAATAGGGAAGTTGAATAAAATGCTGAGCTTAAATTAAGCATACAGTGAAATGAGGATTTAGATGTTCCATGCCTATAATACTAAGATTAATTGAAGCATAACCATATAAGCATAATAGATATCAATACACGAAACGAACATTAACAAATTTAAACATGTGAAAATAGTTTTAGCCAAACTCATCGGTTTTTTTATAAATATTATAGCTCATATTAGCCCAACATATGCTGTACAGATAGCCATTAAATTATTTTCTACACCACTAAAGGGAAAACACCTTCCTGAAGGAAAAGATTTTTTAAATACAGCTTTTCAAGAAGAAGTGATTTATAAAGATTTCGCTATAATGACCTATAGATGGCTTGGTAAAAAGGATACTATTCTATTGGTTCATGGCTGGGAAAGTAATGCCTTTAGATGGAAAGACCTAATTGAAAAACTGAAACAAAAAAGTTTTAACATTGTTGCTATCGATGCACCAGCACATGGCAAATCGGGTGGAAAGTACTTTAACACCTTAGACTATTCAGAATGTATACATCTCGTAGCAAAAAAGTTTAAGGTAAAAACTATTATTGGACATTCTGTTGGAGGTATGGCAACAATTTTTTTTCAACACAAATATCAATTCCCCCATTTGGAACGTATCGTATTACTTGGTGCACCATCTAATTTCAAGGATATATTTGAACGCTATGTAAACATGATGGGATACCATAATATTCTGGTAAAACACATTGATGAGTTCATTTTAAAAAAACATGGGCATTGTTCTGCTTATTTCGAAGCTTCAAAATTTTCAAAGGACATTACATCCAAAGGTTTAATTATTCATGATGACAAGGATAATATCATTCCATATAAAGATGCCTTAGACTACCAAGCCGGCTACACAAATGCAAAACTTATTACAACAAACAACCTAGACCATAGTTTAAAATCTGAAAATGTTGACAATCATATTTTAGAGTTTATCTCCAATTAGTTATTGTATTTTTGTGGTATGCAAAAAGAAATAAAACGTATTAATAAGTTTTTAAGTGAAATAGGCTATTGCTCCCGTCGTGAAGCCGATAAGCTTATTGAAGCTGGCCGCGTAACAGTAAATGGAAACATTCCTGAAAAAGGAACAAAATTAACATTAGAGGATATTGTTGCTGTTGATGGCATTGAAGTTGGAAACACTAAAAAAGAATTCGTGTATCTCGCATTTAACAAACCTGTTGGCATTGTATGCACTACAGATACAAGAGTGGAAAAAGATAATATTATTGATTTTATAAACTACCACAAGCGTATCTTTCCTATTGGTAGATTGGACAAACCCAGTGAAGGTTTAATTTTATTGACCGATGACGGAGATATTGTAAATAAAATTCTTAGAGCCAGTAACAACCATGAAAAAGAATATATTGTTACGGTCGATAAACCCATATCCCAAACCTTCATTGAACATATGTCCAGAGGTATTTACTTAAAGGATTTGGAGCAAACCACAAAACCTTGTAAGGTTAAAAAAATGGACAAATTCACCTTTAAAATAATACTTACACAGGGGTTAAACAGACAAATCCGTCGTATGTGTGAATACTTAAGTTATGAGGTACAAACCTTAAAACGAGTACGTATCATGAATATCAAATTAGATATACCCTTGGGAAAATATAGGGAGTTAACAAAAGAGGAATTTACCGAATTAAATAAACTATTGGCTAAATCGACCAAAACCAATAAAGCTAAACCTTCCATAAGAAATCACCATGGCAAATAATATCAATCCGTTTCATTTGGCCATTCCAGTTCACAACTTAGAAACCTGTCGAATTTTTTATCGGGAAACTCTTGGATGTGTTGAAGGCAGAAGCAGTGATTTATGGGTTGACTTTAATTTTTTTGGGCACCAATTGGTCATTCATCAAAAACCAAAAGATGACGATTCCAGTTTGCATACCAATCCTGTAGATGGAAAAGAAGTTCCTGTACCTCATTTTGGAGTTGTTCTATCTTGGAAAACCTTTCATGCTTTAGCTAAAGATTTAAAACAAAAAAACATTGAATTTGTTATTGAACCTTATACAAGGTTTAAAGGTCTAGTAGGAGAACAAGCAACTATGTTTTTTTATGATCCTTCAGGAAATGCATTAGAATTTAAGGCATTTAAGGACATCAATCAACTATTCGCCAAATAATGCCTGTTCCCTTTTCTTTTTATTTGCTAAATAAAATGGCAAGTAAATAAGAAAAAAATAAGGGATCAATATAATTTGAACCACTATGATATAATAAGGCCAATCACCAAAATAATCTAATAACGAAGCTGCTTGTGGCTTTTCAATCAAATAAAAATAATTTGATTTTAATGCATAATTAATAAGAATCATAACAAATACATATGCCTGTAAGGCAAAATACGATTTAAAGACACTAGACAATTTAGGTCGCATTTGAAAAACAAAAATGGCATAAAAAATAACAATTAAAACGCCTAAATGCACTGCCCAAAATCTAAAATAATCAAAGGATGGAAATCCTATTGCTATATCTGGTGTTATAACACCTTGTAAGGTTCCTCCAATAACCCAAAATAACAAAATTTCGAACATCCAATATTTTCTGTAATAAGTAAAAAATGGAATGAAAAAGGCCATTAAACTACATAAATACAAAGGTAAATCGGTAACAATACTGTAATCCCCAAACAAGAAGTAGTATAAATGAAATACAAAAACCGTTAAACTTATAGAGCAAGCCAAATAATGAATGTATTTAATTTGCTGGGATTCGTTCAACTTATGTTTTGCATACCGAATAAAAAAAACAGTAAAAAGGGCAACCAAAACCACTGGAATAATATGCTGCAAACTACCAATGGTAACCCTGGCCTGTAATTCTATAAAGATAAATAGGTTAAAATGCATATTGCAATTTAATCTATTTTGGATTAATTACAAACGTCTTGTACGTGCCAACAACGTATTTTTAAGCAACATAGCAATTGTCATGGGACCTACACCTCCAGGTACAGGTGTGATATAACTGGCTTTATTACTAACACTTTCAAAATGTACATCTCCTGCAAGCCTAAACCCATTTTTCTTAGAAGCATCTGGCACTCTAGTGATACCAACATCTATAATCACAACACCTTCTTTAACCATATCTCCTGTCAAAAACTCTGAAATACCTATAGCAGCAACTATAATATCAGCTTTACTAGTGATTTCAGATAAATTTTTTGTTCGACTGTGAACTAGGGTGACAGTAGCATCTCCAGCACTTCGCTTTTGACTCATTAATATACTCATTGGACGACCTACAATATGGCTTCTTCCCATTACAACTACATTTTTACCAGAAGTCTCAATACCATAACGTTCAATAAGCTCTAAAATACCAAAAGGAGTTGCTGGCAAAAAACAAGGTAAATCTAATGCCATTCTACCTACATTTACGGGATGAAAACCATCGACATCTTTTTCAGGGTCAATAGTCATCAATACTTTTTGTTCGTCAATATGCTTGGGCAAAGGCAACTGTACTATAAAACCATCAATATCATCATTAGTATTTAGCTCATGTATTTTGCTAAGCAATACCTCTTCTGAAGTTTCTTCAGGCAAATCGATTAAAGTAGATTGAAAACCAACACGTTCACAAGCTTTTACCTTGGCACCCACATAAGTCATACTAGCACCATCGGTTCCTACGAGCACTGCAGCTAAGTGAGGTGCTTTTTCCCCTTTTGATTTGATTAAACTAACTTCCTTAGCTATTTCATCTTTAATGTCGTTACTAATTTTTTTACCGTCTAGAATGATCATTTAATATTGGTTATTAGTGAATTTAATTACAAATGGCAGCTAATCATTAGCTTAAAACCTAGCGCATATTCTGCATCATTTGCATCATTTTTTTACCGCCTCCACCTTGCATCATCTTCATCATTTTGCTCATTTGGTTGAATTGCTTTAATAACTGGTTAACTTCTTGAACCGAAGTTCCAGATCCCTTCCCAATACGTTTCTTTCTACTAGCGTTTAAAATTGATGGATTGGCACGCTCTTTTGGAGTCATGGAGTAAATAATTGCCTCAATACCTTTAAAAGCATCATCATCTATATCGATATCCTTCATCATTTTTCCTGCACCGGGTATCATGCCAATAAGGTCCTTCATGTTACCCATCTTCTTAATTTGCTGAATCTGCTTTAAGAAATCGTCAAAGCCAAACTGATTTTTAGCAATTTTCTTTTGAAGCTTTCTTGCTTCTTGCTCATCGAACTGTTCTTGGGCCCGTTCTACCAACGAAACAACATCTCCCATTCCCAAAATACGGTCTGCCATACGTGACGGATGGAACACATCAATAGCTTCCATTTTTTCACCTGTACCAATAAACTTAATTGGTTTATTAACCACAGACTTTATGGATATTGCCGCTCCACCTCTAGTATCACCATCTAATTTGGTTAAGATAACCCCATTAAAATTCAATATATCATTGAATGCTTTGGCCGTATTAACCGCATCCTGACCAGTCATTGAATCTACTACAAAAAGGGTTTCTTGTGGTTGAATGGCTTTGTGGATATTCGATATTTCATTCATCATCACCTCATCTACCGCCAAACGACCAGCAGTATCTATAATGACTACATTAAATCCATTTGCTTTTGCATGGGCAATACCTGCTTTTGCTATAGCCACAGGATCATTATTGCCTTTATCACTATAAACTTCTACATTAATTTGATCACCTACTACATGTAATTGATCAATCGCTGCTGGACGATAAACATCACAAGCCACCAATAAAGGTTTCTTTGTTTTTTTATTTTTAAGATAATTGGCTAGCTTACCAGAAAAAGTCGTTTTACCAGATCCTTGCAAACCTGACATTAGAATAACACTTGGAACTCCTGAAAGATTAAGCCCTTCAGCATAACCACCCATGAGTTCGGTTAATTCGTCCTTGACAATTTTCACCATTAATTGTCCAGGCTGAAGCGTTGTCAACACATTTTGACCAAGTGCTTTCTCTTTAACCTTATTGGTGAACTCTTTAGCTATTTTAAAGTTAACATCGGCATCTAACAAGGCACGCCTTACTTCCTTTAAAGTTTCCGCTACATTAACTTCCGTAATACTTCCATGGCCTTTAAGAACGTGTAGGGCTTTATCTAGTTTATCACTTAAATTATTAAACATAATGTTACTTAAATTTTAAGAAGTGCAAAGTTAATAATTTGTAACCTATTATTGAAACGCTATTGTATAAATAAAAAAGGCTGTCAATTTTACAATTTGACAGCCTCAAAAAGGATTACTTAGCTAACTAACCTATAAAATCGATATGACAAGTTTTCCTTTTTTTAACCAAAACATAATTCTCTTTTTCAATTATATTTTCTTTTCTAGAACTAGAATACGTTCTATATTTCCATTAGAGTCCAGATCTTTTAATTCTATCCTAGTTTCCTTAATCTCTACAATTTTCCATCTGTGGTTTAAGACACTAAACGGTTCATTATCTCCAAAATATAAACCAAGTCTTAATCCTTCTTTTCTATAGGACAACCAAGAGCCTGCAAAAGTACCATTATTAGGGTCAGTAACTTTTACTCTACCAGTCTCAAAAAAACTTAGTGTGTACATAAAAAACGCATCGTCTTTTTCCAATTCACCTTCAGCAATAAAGTACCTAGTTACTTCCCAATCGCTACTAATCAATACGTCATCAACATAATTAAGATCGTCGTCTGTATTTGGACAATGTCTTTCCAACACCATTTTATTATCTAAATTACCAAGACTTTCCAGTTTAATTAAACCAGGCTCCAGAAAGGTTATTAACCACTCCAGCTGTAAGTTTGGCCTGCCTTCCAATTGAATTTGAAGTACGAATCCAGCATTAAAAGCTAATACATCATAAGTCCCTTGAACAAACTCACCATTCACACGTATTTTAACCACATTATCTGGGAAGAATTTTAAAGGCGTACCTATATAATCCTTTTCATTATCCACCCCATCAACACTTAAACGTGTTACTCTCCATAAACATTCCTGCAAGTAATTTAGTATACGCTCTTTGGTAACATCGAAAGCAATTTCGCAATTCTTCTTTAAAATGATCCTATTGCCTCCAACTTGGTACAATTTAATCCTTCCGTATTCTAAGTCATAAACAATCCATTCTAAGGTAAAGTCTACTAAGGTGTCGAACTCCAATTTAATTAATGCACCGTGGTCTCCAATTCGGGTTGTCCAAGTTCCTGTTAATACATCTCCATTTCTAGCACGTACTTTTACGACATTATCTTCCTTGAAAACAACCACGTACTCACGATATTTGTCATCTAAATTCTCTTCATTTCTATCAAAATCATGAACTACCCATGGGCAAGTCATTAATAAATTATCCAAACGTTCTTTAGTGAAATCGTCGTCACCGTAATCGTTATCATCGTCCTCATCACACGTATCCTTAGCATCTTCAATTGCTGTTTCCAATTCAAAATTGTTATTAACGATTATTTCTGAACCGTCGGCCAATATCATAGTAACTGGAAAATTTAAACTAGCTAAAACTTCTTTATCTATTACACGTTTAATAAAACGATGCAATTGAAAATCATTTTCAACCGTAACAACATCTATAACCTGAAAGTTAGCATTGTATAAAGAAAATGAAATTGGGTATTTGAAATCAATACACTCAATATCATCATCATCTTCATTTTCACCATTACATTTAGCCACTAGCTCTTCTAGGTGGGTTTTATTTTCAATAACAATCTCCTCATGATCTTCGGTAATGATGGTTATTGGAAATATAATTTCCAATCGATCATCGTCGTCTTCAAATTTGTCAAAAATGGCTTCAATGGTTTTGAAGTCTTCTTCAGAATCAACAATAATTTCCAAATTGTTCACTACCACGGTTACAGGAAGTTCTACAGACAAACAACTGGCTCTATCAATAATATTGTCTTTAGAACCATCCCGTTTTGAGGTGGCACTAACCATAGCAGTTAAATTTGAATTGGCGACTAAGGCCTCTGCTTCATTGGGGGGTGTAATGTCTACGATTTCATCCTGACAAGATGTAAATAGTAAGAGGGCAAAAAAAGGTAGTAGGATTAAGGTTTTTAATTTCGCTTTCATGATTTTTAATTTAGGGTTCAACATAGCGTTTTGATGATAAAACAGGATAACTATAAAAACTCCTACCCTCTACCCCTAAAAAAATTTAAAAATTGTAAAAGCTAAATTCCAAAAAGCATTATTTTAGAGGCACCAACTACCAAACCCAATGACAAAACAGCTACATGACAATATTTGTAAGGAACATCTTTTTTCTTCCATATTTAATAAATATTCTAAAGACCTACATGATTTTCTATATTACAAGTTTGGTGACCGATTAAATCCAAAGGACAAAGTACAGGAAGCTTTTGTGAAGCTTTGGCAAAACTGTGCAAAAGTAAGGCCAGATAAAGCCAAAAGTTTTGTTTTTACAACGGCCAACAATTTAATGCTCAATGAAGTAGCACATCAAAAAGTAGTTTTAAAACATCAACAGACCAAACCTAAAATGTATACCAATGAAAACCCTGAGTTTTTAATGCAGGAACAAGAATACAATGACAAACTGCAACGTGCGCTATCTAATTTAACCGAACCTCAACGGGTGGCTTTTTTAATGAACCGAGTAGAAGGCAAACGTTTTAAGGAAATAGCAGAACTATTGGATATTTCTACCAAAGCAGTTGAGAAACGAATTTATGGCGCATTGGATAAATTAAGAAAGGAGATTAAGGAGTTGTAGTTTTTGACTTTAATTTTACCTTAATAAACCAAACCTAAATATTGAAACTTGAAACATAGAGCCTGATTTTTTTTCAAAACAGGGTAGGAGAAAATAAAAACTAATTGTTATATAGTTGAATACAGAAATGATGGACAGAGAAAAACTCATATTAAAATGGTTAAATAACGACCTAAACGATCAAGAACTTCAAGCCTTTAAAACCCTTGAAGATTATGACGATTTAGAAAGGTTAAACAACAACCTACAAAGCTTTAAGGCTGATGATTATGATTCTAGTAGCGAGTTAGAAAAGGTATTATCTTCCATTAAAACTAAAAAAACACAGATAACGAGGCATTGGATAAAACCTTTTATGCGTGTAGCTGCAATTCTTGCCATTTGTTTAAGTGTCTATTATTATAGTACTATGGTAGACACAACATATATTACCGATGTTGCCCAAAAAACGATTATACAACTACCAGATGCGTCAAGTGTGTCGCTTAATGCAAAATCAACATTGGTATTTAATAAAAAAGATTGGAAAAAAGAGCGTGATGTAACACTGGAGGGTGAGGCTTTTTTTAAAGTATCTAAAGGATCTACATTTAATGTAATTACAGAGTCTGGAACCGTAACCGTATATGGTACAGAATTTAATGTAAAGCAACGCGACAATTATTTCGAGGTTATTTGCTACGAAGGTTTAGTTGGGGTTACCCATAATGATCATGAAACTAAATTAAAACCTGGAGACAGCTTTTTAATTATAGATGGGAAACTAATTGCTAAAGAAAAAGAAAACCGCTCAACACCTTCGTGGCTAAATAACGAAAGTCAATTTAAAAGTATACCTTTTAAAGCTGTCGTTTCTGAATTCGAAAGGCAATATGGTGTCAATTTTACACTCATGGGAATAGATAGCACACAGTTGTTTACCGGTAGCTTTTCGCACGATAACATAGATATTGCTTTACAGTCAATTACCTTACCTTTACACTTAACGTACAGTAAAGAAAATAATACTATTATTTTAAAACGTGAGTAAAAAAGGTTTACTTAATGTTATTATTGTCTTATTTTTTTTGAACACTTTTTGTATTACTGCTCAAAACGTTCAAAAAGAAAAGCTTAGCCTTGCTTCCGTTTTGAAGGCATTGGAAATCCTTTACAACGTAAGTTTTTCTTATGCTGATGAAACCATAGAAGATATTACATTAGAACTACCTGAAAATATTATAACCCTTACCGATGCCATAAATTTTATAAGCATTGAAACCGATTTGAATTTCAAATTGCTAGACAATCGTTTTATTGTAATTACTAAGAAAAAGACCCTTAGCAGTCATGATTTTAGTACTCAACAACTAGAAGAGGTCGTTGTTGTAAATTACCTAACTTCTGGTTTAACCAAACTAAATGATGGTAGTATCACCTTAAAACCTGAATCTTTTGGTATGCTTCCTGGATTGATAGAACCCGATGTGCTACAGAGCATTCAGGCACTCCCTGGAGTTTTGAGTGTGGATGAAACCGTATCGAACATCAATGTAAGGGGTGGTACCCACGACCAAAACCTAATACTCTGGGACGGCATAAAAATGTATCAATCGGGACATTTCTTTGGTTTGATTTCAGCTTTTAATCCCTATACTACTAAATCTGTTAAGGTTTCCAAAAATGGCACACCAGCAAAATATGGCGATGGGATTTCAAGTATTATCGATATGCATTTATCCAATACTATCGACAATACTTTTAATGCTGGATTAGGCTTTAACTTAATTAATGCAGATGGCTTTGCTAAAATACCGTTATCGCACAATACCGAACTACAGCTATCCACCCGAAGGTCGATAACCGATATGATTAACACGGCAACATTCGAACAATATTCCAAACGTATATTTCAGGATTCAGATTTTAATAAGGCTAAGGAAAATGATGATTTTATATCACAAAATGAATCGTTTTATTTCTATGATATCACAGCTAAGTTCCTTTACGATATTACTAAAAATGATAAAGTAAGATTTCATTTTTTCAATGTGTTCAATGATTTAAACTACGACGAGCAATTAACCACAAATGACCGTAATGAAGTCTTGAATAGCCAACTCACACAACGCAACTCAGCCATTGGACTAACTTACACAAGAGACTGGAACGACGATTTATCAACAAGCATCCAAATATATGTTTCCAATTATGATTTAGATGCCACTAATTTTGATCTTATTAACAACCAACGGTTAATACAGGAAAATGAAGTTTATGATGGTTCAATAAAATTGGATTTAAATTACAGGCATAATCAAAATTTTAAATATAATACTGGCTATCAATTCACAGAAGTTGGCATAAGTAATTTGGAAGACGTCAATAACCCCGATTTTAAAAGTTATATAAAAGAAGTTAATAGAACCCATTCCTTATATGGTGAAGGAGCATTTTTATCCAATAATGCCAAAACCAATTTAAAATTGGGAACAAGGTTAAATTACTTAGACAAATTTAACACTC
This sequence comes from Aestuariivivens marinum, assembly GCF_022662175.1. Taxonomy (GTDB): domain Bacteria; phylum Bacteroidota; class Bacteroidia; order Flavobacteriales; family Flavobacteriaceae; genus Aestuariivivens; species Aestuariivivens marinum. Next base: position 93,180 of record NZ_JAKMCR010000005.1, read on the forward strand.
TTTTAATAGAGCCCCGCTTAAGTTTCAGTCAACGGTTTTTAGATTATTTTAGACTTGAAATTTTGGGTGAACTAAAAAGTCAGACCACTTCCCAAATCATCGATTTGCAAAACGATTTTTTAGGTATAGAAAAAAGGCGTTGGGTATTGTCCAATAATAATACTGAGGTTACTAGCATTAATGGAGTAAACCTCTTTCCTGTTCCCATTATAAAAAGCAAACAAGCCTCTGTAGGATTACATTATAATAAAAATAAACTATTAATTAGTACTGAAGCTTATATTAAAAAAGTAGATGGTATAACGAGTAGAAGTCAAGGTTTTCAAAATCAATATCAGTTTGTTTACGATACCGGTAGCTATAAAATTAAGGGCTTAGACCTATTAATTAACAAACAATTTAATACTATTTTTAGTACGTGGTTAAGTTACACCTATAGTAAAAACAACTACCTGTTTTCAACTTTAAATGATGGCGAAGCCTTCCCTAACAATGCTGATATTAGGCATGCTTTGACCTTTGGAGGTGTTTATACCTATAACGACCTTAAACTAGCTTTAGGAATTAATTGGCATACAGGCAAACCAATAACAAACCCAATAGATGTGACCGATAGTTCAACCTCGAGGGAAATTAATTACGAAGCACCTAACAACAGTAACTTAAACGATTATTTACGGACCGATTTTTCTGTTTCCTATGCATTTGAAATTTCAGAAAATACCAAAGCTAATATTGGTGCTTCAATATGGAACGTTCTCAATAAAAGAAATGTTATAAACGCTTATTATGCTCTAAATGACGATAACACTTACAGGATGGTTGAAAATCAATCGCTGGGCATTACACCTAATATTAGTTTTCGTGTTAATTTTTAAATTTAAATGACAACATCCTATTTATTAAAACACTCTAAATTTATACAAGCTTGACTTTTCTTAATAATTTAAATAAATTGTTGACTTATAAAAAACATTGATTATGAAAAACAAACTCCCTTTTGCGTTAATAATTATTGTGTTGACTTTTATAACAACCGGCTGTCGTAATAAAGCAAAAGAAGCTGAAACTAAAAAAGCTGAAACAGTTAATTTAGCAAAAGATTCTTCAAATAAATTTATTATGTCCATAGACGAATCTACTATTATCTGGTCTGGCTATAAACCTACAGGCTCACATACAGGTACTATAAATTTAAGTCATGGTGAATTGACCATAAACGATGGTAAAATTGAAAGTGGAACCTTTAATGTTGATATGGCCTCGCTCAAAGATTCTGAAGCTAATGCCCGATTGGAAAAACATTTAAAAAGTGTCGATTTTTTTGATGTTCAAAAATATCCCTTTGCTTCTTTTAAAATAACCGGTTTTGAAAACGTTAATGATAAAACACTACTCTCTGGAAATTTAACCCTAAAGGACACAACTAACAATGTAACTTTTCCTGTGTCGGTATTTCATACAAACGATTCGGTTAAAGTAGAAAGTGAAACATTTACTATAGATCGCTCTAAGTGGAATGTAAGATACGGTTCAAGATCTTTTTTTGATAATTTAGGCGAAAAGTATATCAACGATGATATAGAATTAACGATTGTTGTTAAAGGGAAAAAAGAATAAAACTTGTATTAAATTAGTAATAACCAAAGACAAAACCTATACTAACTAGTTTGAACTTGTTATAGTCTATATTTCATCTTTTACGTTACAGTTTTATCTTCAATAACAAATTAGGGTCTGGACAATTAGATTTAAAAAAGTTTAAATCCTTGATATTACATACTCCCGGATAATCTCCAACCCAACCCTGAAGGTTCTTTATGATTTGAAAATGCAAATGTGGCGGATAATCACCATTTATATCTTTACTTCCCAAAGTGCCTATTTGATCTGCTGCCTTAAATATTTGCCCTACTTTTAGATGTTTTATAGAAGACAAACTTAAATGACCGTACAAAGTATAGAATTCAAATTCGAAAAGGGTATGTTTCAAAATAATGGTTGGTCCATAATCGCCATAATTGCTATTATTACAAAAACTGTGCACTGTTCCTTTCAATGGAGTATAAACAGCTGTATTCGCAGGACACCAAAAATCGATTCCTAGATGGATATTACGTTCTGAGTTATCTAGATTTAATGTTTTAAAATGTGCGCTACGTTTATAAATAGTTCGTTTTTCCAAATAACCACCATAAGCGGCAAAAGCCTTATGCTTTTTTATAAAAGTCTCTATATAATTTCCTAATTTTTCAGAAGAGGAAAAATCAAATGAACTGAATTGGGTATTATTTTCCGATAAATCTAATGGGATATATTTTGAATAGGGTTTAGAAGGATCTAAAACATGGAGTGGTATTGTATTAATGTTATAAAGGCATTTTAAAAAACGACTTGGGTCCATAAAGCATATTTTCCCAAAACTAAGAAATCTATCGCATAGTTACGTTACTGTACTTAGCATTAACAAGAATACTTTTGTCCGAGCTTAAATCTCCCGTTGAAAAAGAAGAGGTATTATCCTTTGCCATTTTACTGGGATGAGTAAACCGGGTACGATTTCCTTTAAATTGAAGGTTATGGGCTGCTTTAGGTAGTACAATAACCGCCTCTGTATTATGTAAGTTGACATTTAAATTGGTAAAGGCATCATCTATCTTTAAAATTCTTAAATCTCCAATACTTTCATTTATTATAGCATTTCCAAGCAAATTATCAATTTTAATATTGGAGGAATTTGCCGTAAGCACCAACTGCCCAACCTGTTCCAGATTAGCTTTCTCTACATAATTTAGGGTAAGTTCCCCCACATTCCATTGGACAACATGAACAGGTGAATGTGTAGCATTAATGGAAGTAGAACTTCCATTAATGCTTTGTGCTACAAACTTAGTATAGGCTAAATCAGCTTTTAAATTATTAGTACTCGCTGCCAACTTTAATTCACCATGCTTTACATTAAGCTTTAGTTTAGCACCTTTTGGCATTTTTATCTTTATAGTTTTCTTTACCTTAGAGTGAGCTTCGCGGTTAACCAAACGCTCCACGATTACACGTCTTTTATCAGCTAGTTTTTCACGCTTTTCACTTAACTTTTCGCGTTCCATCTTATACTTTTCACGAGCTCTTTCACGCTCTTCACTCATTTTATCTTTACGTTCTGCCATGGCTTCCATACGTTCGGCTCGTCGTTCCATATGGGCTGCAAAACGCTCTCCCCAAGCTTCCATTTGTTTTCCATATCGCTCCTCAAATTTTTTACTCCAATCCGCCATTTGTTTAGCATATTTTTCCTCCCATTCCTTTCCAAATTTTTCACCCCAGGTTTCCATCTCTTTTGCAAATTTCTTCCCAAATTTAGACTCAAATTCCTTAGTATATTCTTCTAAATACTTGTCTCCATCTTTTTTATAGGCATTGTAATCGAATTTAATACTTTTAACGCCTTCTGGAAGCTCTGGCAATTCTGGAAACTCCGGTATTTCTGGTATTTCTGGTGCCAAAGGCATTTGAGGTATTTCATGAAACACAAAGTCAAAATCCAGCTCTGGCAAATCTGCCAATTCAAACTTCAACTCTTCCAGAACAACATCTAAACCATCTATATCTCTAAGATCCAAGTTATGCACCCAAGCTACCGGTGCATGCCCCCTTGTGTTTACAGTTATCAGAGATGTAGAAGCATCAACATCTACCTCCCAATTTTTTAAAGCTTCTTCTAATTCTTCCTTGCTTAAGCCATCACCTTCTATATAAGCTTCTATTTCAACGGTATTTTTATTCCAGGTATCAAATTCGATATTACAATAGCTCGTATTTAAATCGATGGTAACATCTTTATCTACTTTTACAGATTGCGATATCTTAGTTAGTTTTTCTTGTGCTGTTAGTGTTGCGAAAACAAAACAACTTAGTATAAATAATTTTAATTTTATAATTGACTGTTTCATTGTTTGATTGATGTTTTAAGCTGTTTGTGATTGTAATTCAGCTTGTGTTAATTCCTTTAATTGTTCTTTTAATCGATACAATAGGTTTAAACGAAGTTTTAAATTATCTATTAAGGCATTAATGGTTAGCTCGGTGGGACCTGCTTTAGTCAACTCTAAAGACAAACGCTCATACTCCTTATTGAGTTCGTCGAGTTGGGTAATGTAACCATCGAAAACCTCTTTGGTTTCTGGGGTGTATTTAATTTTTGAAAGTTCTAAATTGATACTAGCCAAATAGTAATCCTCTACCTTCTTTAACCCTGGCGACACATCACCAAGTGTCTTGGTTTTAGCAACCATAGTCTCTGTTCCATTGGATTCATCATTAATATTTAGATAATTAAATGCACCATAGCTTAAACCTAAAAGCACTACAACACTAGCTGCAATATTGTACCATCTAAACGATTGACGCTTAGCTTGCGGCAATGCTTCATCTAATTTTTTAAGAAACCGTTCCTGATGGTTTTCTGGCATTTTTTCGATCGAAAACTTTTCATTCTTAAATAATTCTCTAATATCCTGTGCCATTTTCATTTAGTGTTAACAATTCTTTTAATTTAGATTTTCCTCTAGATAATTGAGTTCGCGATGACACCTCAGAAATATTTAGTATTTCTGAAATCTCTTGATGATCGTACCCTTCAATTAAATATAGCATAACAACATACCTATATTTATCTGGCAACTTACCAATTGCCACTTTTACTTCATCTAGTGTAATTGCATCGTCTACTAACCATTTGTCATCATCAACAGTATCGACAACCTTTAAGTGCACTTCTTCCAGTTCAACTAAACGTTGTTTTTTGGATTTCAGGAAATCAATACTCTTATTAACGACAATACGTTTTAACCAAGCTCCAAAAGTAACCTCTGCTTTATACTGGTTCAGTTTTGTAAAAGCCTTAATAAAAGCTTCTTGAACAACATCTTCAGCATCATTTGTATTTTTCAAAAAACGCATGGCAACAATATACATACCATCGCAGTACTGGTTGTATAACTGCAGTTGTGCCTTACGATTGTTTTGTTTACATTTTTCAATAATGTCAACTTGAAACATACTTTGGTCTACATTTTGGTTTAAGCTAGTTCATATTAAAGGACGATAAAAAAATAAATATGTTGCAAATACACCATATTTTTTTTTATTTATAAGTGTAACAAATCTAAATAAATATGCGTTAGCATTTTATAGATTGCACCTAATTAAAGTATCTTTACATCCCAAAAATTGCTATATATTATGAATACTTTTTTAAAACAGTTAATGGCAATACTACTTATTGTTGCCCTTGGAGTTTTTGTTTATTCTTATCTCAATGATGGCTTTCAAAAGCCAAAGAGTCCAAAAAAAACAGTGAGCTTTAAAGTTGATGATTTAAAACTTGAAGTATTTTATAACAGACCTTCAAAACGTGGTCGAGAAATTTTTGGGGCCCTTGTTCCTTACAATGAAGTTTGGCGTACTGGGGCCAATGAAGCTACCACTTTTGAGACTAATAAAGCCTTAAAAATTGTTAACGATTCACTTGAGGCTGGTAAATATACCTTGTGGACTATCCCTAACGATACAGCATGGCAGGTTATTTTTAATGCCAAACAATATGAATGGGGCGTAGACCATACCACACTAAAACCCCTTAGAGAACCGAATTTTGATGTAGTTAAGGTTTTGGTTCCAGTGAAAAAAATAGATCATGTGGTTGAACAATTTACAATAGCTTTTGATAATTCAACTGACAATCTTTTTTTAACCATGGCTTGGGATAATGTAAAAATCGAAGTCCCGCTAAAATAAGTTGGCTATTTGCAGTAGTAGTCTTTAGAAAAACCATTTTATAAATCACTTGTTCATTATAATAGTTCACTTAAAGTTACAATAGTCAAAAGACTACTAAACATTTGTGCTTTTTTGTACATATAAAACTAAAAATTGTAAATTAGTGAATCAATCGTTTAGTAAGTGACTAAGAAAAAACCAAAGACTTTAAAAGAAAACAAAGGTATTCCTGAAACAGGAATAACCAATACAGCTTCTATTGTCTCCTTTAAAAATAAACGTAAATACATTTTAGACACAGATACTTTAGTCAATGGTATTTTAAATAAAAACATATCTTCTTTAAGCAGGGGCATCACTCTTATTGAAAGTAAAAATCCGAATCATTCAGAGCAAGCTAGACTAATTATAAAAACATGTTTACCTCATGCAAACAAATCCATTAGGATTGGAATTACTGGAGTGCCGGGTGTAGGTAAAAGTACTTTTATTGAGGCTTTAGGAAAACACCTAACATCCCAGGGCAAAAGAGTTGCTGTTTTGGCAGTAGACCCCTCTAGTGCCATATCCAAAGGTAGTATATTAGGCGATAAAACCCGAATGGAAACCTTGGTGAAAGACAAAAATGCTTATGTACGACCATCAGCCTCTGGTGATACCTTAGGTGGTGTAGCCAGAAAAACAAGAGAATCTATTATACTTTGTGAAGCAGCTGGCTTTAACGTCATAATTATTGAAACCGTTGGTGTTGGACAAAGTGAAACAGTCGTACACAGTATGGTTGATTTTTTTCTATTGTTAAAACTTGCAGGTGCGGGTGACGAATTACAAGGTTTAAAACGCGGTATTATTGAAATGGCTGATGCCATTGCCATTAATAAATCGGATGGTGATAACTTAAAACGTGCAAAACTAGCTCAGGTTGAATTTAATAGAGCGCTTCATTTATATCCTGAAAAAACTTCAGGTTGGCAACCTAAGGTAACGACTTGTAGTGCTTTACAAAATGAAGGCATTGATACGATTTGGAAACTTATTCTAGAATATAAACAAATCACAACAAATAATAACTTCTTCGATAAAAAACGATACCAACAAAATAAGTTTTGGCTGATCCAGACCATTGAATCCGAGTTAAAGTATAATTTCTTTAATTCAGATAAAATAAAAAAAGAGCTCGAAAAACAATTAGTTCTAGTCGAACAGAATAAAACCACTCCTTTTGCTGCTGCAGATTATTTATTATCTCTTTAGAACGCTTGATTTATACCATTCAATCTGATGTTTTACAGCCTCCATCAATGTTGTTTTCGGGTTATAATCCAATAATTTTCTAGCTTTTTCTATAACAGCCTTAGTACGAAATTGATCACCCGGGCGCTTTGGTATCACATTTAGGTGAATAGGTTTACCCAAAATACTCTTTACTGCTTCAATGCCTTGCTTAGTGGTATATTCTTTATCTGTTCCCAAATTAATGATTTCCCCATCCATAACAGATGTTTTATCTATAACACCAACTATACCTTCAACAATATCACCCACATAGGTAAAGCTCCTTAAATGTTTATCACTGCCTTCAAATAAAGGAAAGGAAGTGCCTTTTATTCCCGAGTCAATTAACTTGGTAAACATTTTTTCAGGGCGTTCCCGAGGGCCTATTACCGAATATAACCTCAGCGAACAGGTTCTTAGCTTTTTTTCTCTACTTTGCTGAAGCACTAATTGCTCAGCTGCTAATTTTGTTACTCCATAAAAAGATGCAGGTTTAGGTATTGCATCTTCATCAAATGTGGCTTCCAGACCATAAACAGAGGAAGTTCCTATATTAACCAGTAGCTTTAAATTTGGCAAACCAAGAGCATAGTCTATTAAATGTTTTGTCGCCAGCACATTATTCTGCAAATAATCCTGAAATGTAGAATGAGTAGAAATTCCAGGTTGGGCTGCAAAGTGAAAAATATAATCAATCTCTTTGGGTAAAGTTTCAACTAAATCTTCATCATTTAAATTTTTATTGATGACCGAAATACCAACTGAATTTAAGCTCCTTTCATTCAATTTCTTTAAACCCACATCATAATGAGACGAAAAATTATCTACTCCAACAACCTCATGTCCCAAAGCTTTTAAAGCTTCAGCTGTATGTGATCCTATAAAACCTGCTGCCCCAGTAACTAAAATATTCATACTGGTTCTGGTTTATAAAGTTGAAAGCGTTTCAACAAATATTTTGCCAATTTATGGAACAGGTATCCAGATATAGCTCCAAATATTAACCCACAGACAATATCCAACGGATAATGTACGCCTACATAAATTCTACTATAAGCAACAATAAAACTAATACCCACTAGCACATATATAATCCATTTATAAAATGGCTTTAGTAATAACCCACCAAATACAGCTACCGCCATAGAATTAGAGGCATGCCCAGAGAAAAAACCATATAAACCGCAACGCACCGCTATAAACCTCATATGTTCCATCACGCCTTCTGTTCTACAGGGACGAGTACGTTCAAAAACACGCTTAAACAAATTAGTAGATTGGTCTGTAAAGGTTATCATTAAGGCAAGTACAAATACTAAAAAAACCACAGACTTAAACCCAAATTTTTTATATAAAAAATAAAAAAGTATTAGCCCTAATACAGGCCCAAAAAACAACTTGTTTGTTATGGTCAGCCATAAAACATCCCATGGTTCCGATCCTAAAGTATTTAAATATAAAAAGAGTTCGTTATCGTATTGCAGAATTTTGTCCAACATTTTTGATAGATTATTCTTCGTATTTCGCTATTTCTCGGTCATAAAATTGAGTCGCCAACCGGATAGCATTTTCTGTTTCTATTTCTAGCTCCTTTTGGTCTTCGGCATCAAAATCCTCGAACCATTCCACATCATCATCTTCAAGATTAATTATGAACCTTGGAAACTCTGTATGAATCACATAAATAGCATTGGGATATTCTGAATTATCACCTAATATGAATTTTGGTAAGATCATAATCTATTCTTATTTAGTTGTTTGACAAAATTAACTTTTTAGTCAAATAATTAAACCTAATATACAATAAAATAGCTGCCGTAGTTAAGCCTGCAAGTAAGCCCAACCATATACCAAAACTACCATAAGTCTCTTCTTTTCCAAAAAACCAACTTACTGGAAACCCTACCAACCAATACGATATAAAAGTGATTATAGTTGGTATTTTTACATCTTGCAGTCCCCGTAAAGCACCTAAAACAATAACTTGGATACTATCACTTATTTGAAAAATTGAAGCAGCAATTAATAATTTTGAGGCTATAGCGATTACTTCTGTATTATCATTTAGATTCTTAATATCATCAAAATCGACATAAAGTTTTGGTAATTGATTATGGAATGCAAAGAAAATAATAGCGAAGCACACAGCAAATAAGGTTCCCATTAAGAAAAGGGAAAATGCAATTCGTCTTAATTCATAAAATGCTTGTAGTCCTTTTTGGTTACCAACACGAATCATGGATGCTACACTTAGTCCCATAGCCACCATGAAAGTCATCGATGATAGATTTAATGCAATTTGGTTTGCTGCTTGAGGATTCTTTCCCAATAAACCACTTAGCCAAATAGCAGCAGTAAAAATAGCTACCTCAAAAAACATTTGCATAGAGCTAGGGGCTCCAAGGTTAATTATTTTTTGCAGCATCCTTTTACTTAAAACAAAAAACTTAATATTGGTAACAAATGCTTTGGATTTATCCTTTCCTTTTAACAAGTACCAAAGGTGCCCCACCATAATAAACCTTGAAGCCAAAGTACCATAAGCCGCTCCAACAATACCCAATGCAGGAAAACCTAACTTTCCGAATATTAAAATATAATTTAACAAAACATTCACCACATTGGCTAAAATAGTGGCATACATGGGATATTTGGTCATTGACAAACCATCTCCAAACTGTTTAAACGCCTGAAAAACAACTAATGGTATAAGTGAAAATGCCACTAAATCTAAATATGGCATTGCCAATATAACCACTTCATCAGGCTGTTTCATTAAATACATCAATGGTTTTGCAAAAAACACCAATAAAAAAAGTAACACACCCAAAACAGTACACAAAAATAAGCCATGTTTAAAGGCTGATTTTCCTTTTACAAAATCCTGGGCTGAATCTGCTTCGGCTATTAAAGGCGTGATGGCAGTACTAAAACCAATCCCTAAAGACATAGCAATAAACATAAAACTATTGCCCAAAGACACAGCTGCCAATTCTGCTGTACCTAATTGCCCTACCATAATGTTGTCAATAAAACTAACAAAAGTATGTCCCAACATACCTAACATAACTGGGGCTGCCAATTGCCAATTGTATTTAAATTCTTTGGTATAGTTTTTTATCAGCATCATGCAAAAATAAACTTTAGCATTGTGAATATTATCGTTTAGCCAAAAGATTTGACCAAATCTTGGTGAAAATTGTTAATAAATTACAGCAACACTCTTAATATCAAATGGTTATTTTTTGTAAGTTTGGAATGCTATTATCCAAAATCCATTTAATCGAACAATTTTTAGAAAATATATATAGAAACATTTGGCTTTTATTTTATTAGGGATTAAAAATATTTTGGCTTACTCGTTTCGATATTCAAGAGGGGAAATTTTTCCCCTTTTTTATTATATTTAATTAACATTTATTTTAAACAATACAAATGCTTCTTTAGCTACCTTTGACTGTATACCAAATTAAAGTCTATGAAGTTCTTCCATACATTTTTCTTAATTATAATATCCTCTATTGGTTTTTCTCAACAACACGTTGTCGAACCTTTTTTACCAAATATTGTTAAACAATTTCCTAATGTTAGGGATGTAACCATATCTCCTAATGGTGATGAGATTATGCTTACTGCACAAAGTGTTAATGGTAACCTCTCAGCCATTATTCATTTAAAAAAAGAAAGTAATAGTTGGGGGAACCCTCAAATAGCCTCTTTTTCTGGTAAGTATTTCGATTTAGAGCCTTGTTTTTCACCTGATGGCCTAAAACTTTATTTTGTGTCTACCCGATCATTGACTTCTGACTCCAACAAACCTAAGGATTTTGACATTTGGTATGTTGAACGTCAATCTTTAAATGCTAATTGGTCTGAACCAAAAAATATGGGAAGCCCTATAAATACCGAACACGGTGAATTTTACCCATCTATTGCCCTAAACGGAAACTTTTATTTTACTAGAGACGACACAAACATAAAAAGAAAGGATGACATCTATTTTAGTAAATATAATAATGGCCAATATGCTGAACCCAAAGCATTATCGGCTAGTATTAACTCTGAAGGTTACGAGTATAATGCCTTTATAGCTCCAGATGAATCCTATTTAATTTTTGGTAGTTACAATAGAACAGATAGTTATGGCAGTGGTGATCTTTATATTAGTTACAAAACAAAAACCCTTTGGAGTAAAGCTGAAAATATGGGTGATATTATCAATTCTAGTAAAATGGATTATTGCCCATTTGTTGACACCAAAACCAATACTTTATATTTTACAAGTAAACGCGATAACACCAAAATCCTATTAGATGACCCTTTAAACATAGAGGAGTTAATTGCTGAATTGAACAGATACAATAATGGCTCAAGCAGACTGTATAGAATATCCTTCGAAAAGTTATAAATTATAATATATTATTCAACATGCTTAGCATCATTCCAGTCATCTGTTCTAAATGAAGATGCAGGCAAGAGATTAGTATCAAATAAACTTCCTTTAACCCAATTGCGCCAAGCATATCGTACTGCAACAGGAGTTTTTACATGACCACTTGTTACAAATACACGGTTACCGTTTATAATCTTTGCATCGGCTGGATAGAAAACTTTATCCTCACCAGCTATCTCAAATCCAGTTAAATTGGTAAATGTATAAAGTCCCTTTTCGGCATTTTGAAATTGTAACATTAATCCACCCTCATGAGCAATCATGGAATTGTATATTGGTCCCGAAAAATCAATAGTTTTATAACCATAGGATTTATGTAATGCAATAAATAATAGTCTATTGGCCACCTCTTTCTTTTTCGCCGGATGAATACAATTGGCCTCACCGATATCCATTGTAATTGCTATTCCAGAATTTGGTATAAGATCAACACATTTGAGTTGGGTTTCACGTATATAAGCTGAGTTATTAGAAACCTCAAAGGCATTATTGTCGCCATATAAAAAAGGGGCAATTTGCACATAATAGAATGGAAAGTCTCCAATATTCCAACGGGATCGCCAATCTTTAACCATAGCTGGAAAACGCTCTTTGTATTCAGAAGGTTTATCTCGATTGCTCTCACCTTGGTACCATAAGGTGCCTTTTATTGTATATGGAATTAATGGATTTATCATAGCATTGAATAAGGCTGTAGGAATATGATTGGTTTGTTTATTAATATCCACACTATCTAGATCAACAGTTTGGTAAGTATTCATATATTCCTTACTTATCCAAGCTTCTACTTTACTACCTCCCCATGAGGTATGAATAAGACCCACAGGAACATCTAAAATTTTCTGCAATTGCTCACCAAAAAAATAGGCAACGGCACTAAACTCCATCACATTAATAGAACTCGCTTCTTCCCATCCATCGTAACTATCAATATTGTTCAAAGGTAGTTTTGCACCCTTTCGATGTACAGTAAACAACCTTAAATTAGGGTTATTTGCATTAGCTACTGCATGTAATGCACCAAATGTAGGTTGGCCGTTATAGCCAGAAAGTGGCTGTTGCATATTAGATTGACCTGAGCACAACCAAACTTCACCAAATAATATATTCTTTAAAAGAATATTGGATGTTCTACTAAAAATTTTAATTATTTGTGCCTCTTTGCTATTGGTAGTCATTACTTTAACCTTCCAATTCCCTTCCTTATCGGCTAAAATATTTATACTCTCATGCAACCAAGATGCTTCAATGGAAATATCCTCAAAAGGATCTGCCCAGCCCCACAGAGTAACATCAGTATCACGTTGTAATACCATATTTGAAGATACAATAGCTGGAAGCTTAATTTCGGCTTGTAAAAATTGAACCCACAGGAATCCTACGAGCATCAATAGTTGAAGACACTTTTTTGTGTTCATGTATTTAATATTTATAGAATTATACTTTTAAAAAATCATTGATTATTAACCTAACAAAGCTTTGTCTTAAATATAAAAAGAAAATAAATGTAATTCACAAAGGCCTCTAAATACAAATACTAATATGATTGATAGCAATCTTTTTAAAATTTAATTGCTATAAATCAATAGCCTGTTTTTTAGCTTCTTCAAACTCTTTTACAATATCCTTAACAATTGTAGTCACGGGCTTAATATCGTGGATTAATCCAGAAATCTGCCCTATTTCCAACTCCCCTTCTTCTAAATCACCTTCAAACATGCCCTTTTTTGCACGTGCTCGTCCAAGAAGTTCCTTAAGTTGCTCTATTGTTGGTCCTGTTTTGTATAGTTCTTGAACTTGATTGTAAAATTTATTCTTGATTAGCCGTACTGGAGCTAATTCTTTCAAGGTCAATTGGGTATCTCCCTCTTTAGCATTAACAATAGCCTGTTTAAATAATTGATGTGCAGAACTTTCTTCACTTGCAGCAAACCTGCTCCCTATCTGTACACCATCTGCTCCCAAAACCATGGTAGCCAACATAGCTCTTCCCGTAGCTATACCTCCTGCAGCTATTAATGGTATATTTATTTGTTCCTTAACCATAAGGATTAAGGTCAATGTAGTGGTCTCTTCCCTGCCATTATGTCCTCCAGCCTCAAAGCCCTCAGCAACTATAGCATCGACACCTGCTTCTTGTGCCTTCAAGGCAAACTTCACACTACTTACTACATGCACTACAGTAATACCCTTGTCTTTCAACCAAGAAGTCCATGTTTTTGGATTTCCAGCCGAAGTAAAGACAACCTTCACCCCTTCATCTACAATAATTTCCATAATTTCTTGAATATTGGGATATAACATGGGTACATTAACACCAAATGGTTTATTGGTTGCCTTTTTACACTTTTGGATGTGTTCCCTAAGCACATCAGGGTACATGGATCCTGCTCCTATCATTCCCAAAACCCCAGCATTACTAGCAGCCGATGCCAAACGCCAACCACTATTCCACACCATGCCCGCTTGTACGATAGGATATTTAATATGGAATAGTTGTGTTATTCTATTGGTCATAAAGAAATGTTTCTAAAATGGAAAATTATGAATTATATCCCTAAAGTGAAAGTTAAGATGAAATTTAAGAAATGATATTTCCCATTCGTCACACTGCTTCCATTTCGAAATGAGACTAAAAAGCTTAAGCGATAATCCCTGAACCCACAAGTTCATCATCGAGATACCAAGCTACAAACTGACCTTCTGTAATAGCAGATTGGTAATTTTCGAACTCCACATATAAACCACTTTGAACTTTATACAAAATTGCCTTTTCCAAAGCTTGCCGGTATCGGATTCTTGCCAAAACTAACATACTTTCGCCTTCCTTTAACATTAAGTCTTCCCGAATCCAATGTAATTCATCATTAGTCACAAACAAAGCCTTTTTTAACAATCCCGGGTGTTCTTTACCTTGCCCTGTGTAGATGACGTTTTCCTCTACATCTGTATCAATTACGAACAAAGGTTCTGGAGTACCTCCTACTGCCAATCCTTTTCGTTGTCCTTTGGTGAAATAATGAGCCCCTTGATGTTTACCCACTACTTTACCATCTAAAAGTTTGTAATCAATCTTACGCGATAAGTATCTTAATTTCTCTTCAAGGGTATTAAACATTGGTTGAGCCTCTTGAAATATATTCTGTTCTTTAGAAACCTCAACAATGACACCTTCTTTAGGCTTTAATTGTTGTTGCAAAAAATCAGGTAGCTTGACTTTCCCTATAAAACACAAACCTTGGGAATCTTTCTTTTCAGCTGTCACCAAACCCAACCTCATGGCGATTTCACGCACTTGTGGTTTGGTTAACTCCCCTATTGGGAATAGGGATTTTGCCAATTGGGCTTGGGATAATTGACACAAAAAATACGATTGGTCTTTATTCCCATCAACTCCAGCCAAAAGACGATAAATGGTTTGTCCGTTTTTTTCAACACTGCCCTTTCTACAATAATGACCTGTAGCAACATAATCGGCTCCAAGTTCTAACGCAATGTTCATAAAGACATCAAACTTTATCTCTCTATTACAAAGTACATCGGGGTTTGGTGTTCGACCTCTTTCATACTCATTAAACATATAGTCTACAATACGTTCCTTGTATTGTTGGCTTAAGTCGACCGTTTGAAATGGAATTCCCAATTTTTCAGCAACCATCATAGCATCGTTACTATCATCCAGCCATGGACATTCATTGGAAATAGTCACAGAATCATCATGCCAGTTCTTCATAAACAAACCAATCACCTCAAAGCCTTGCTGTTTTAACAAATAAGCAGCAACACTTGAATCTACTCCTCCTGAAAGTCCAATTACTACACGTTTCATCAAAAAAAAATTGGTTACAAAGATACGATATAAAAGAGAATACCCCTTATTAATTTAAGACTTTGAGTAACGTACAAATAATATTTTGTTTATTTTTTTTAAAATTTTATTAAACAATATTTTGTTTTTTGTTTAATTATTATGTACTTTTGTTAAACAAAATAAAAACAAAATGAAAATGAAAACATTAACAGCAATTAAAAAGTTAGTTTTAGTAACTATGGTATTAACTTTCGCATCTTCTTGTCTAAGCGATGATGATCCTATTGTAGTTGAACAGCCAGAAACTATTGCCGAAATAGCAGTAGTTACTCCACAATTAAGCAGTTTAGTAGCGGCCTTAAATCGTGCAGATCTTGTAGAAACTTTAGACGGTAGTGGTCAATTTACTGTATTTGCACCTACCAACGCAGCATTCGCTTCGTTTTTAGCTGCTAACGGATTTGCATCATTGGAAGAAGTTCCTGCAGATGCATTAGAGCAGATTCTATTAAATCATGTCATTTCTACAGAACTTAAATCCACAGATCTGTCAACAGGATATGAAAAAACTTTAGCTACCGAAGCAAGCTCAAATGCCAACTTGAGTTTATACATAAACACATCATCGGGAGTTCAGTTAAATGGTAACGCTTCTGTTACAAATGCTGATATTGATGCAACAAATGGGGTTATTCACATTGTTGATGCTGTAATTGGATTGCCAACTATAGTTGACTTTGCTTTGGCAGATGATACCTTTTCAACTTTGGTTTCTGCTCTAACCAGAAGTGACTTAACTTTTGATTACGTAACAACATTATCTACCCCAAACGGAACAAGCCCTGCTCCGTTTACAGTCTTTGCTCCTACTAACGACGCTTTTGCTAGCTTATTGAACGAGCTTGAGTTATCATCTCTTAGTGAAATTGATGAACCTACACTTAAAGCCGCTCTAGATTCGCATGCTATAGCTGGAGCTAATGTGATATCATCAGATTTAATAGATAATATGACTGTAACGACATTAGGTGGAGATATTACCGCTAATGTCTCGGGTGGACCAACACTAACCGATTCAAACGGAAGAATGAGCAACATAGTAGTTACCGATGTACAAGCTGCCAATGGTGTTATTCATGTAATCGACAAAGTTGTATTGCCCAAACTACCAGATAATATTGTAAGCAAAGCATTAAGTACTCCAGACCTAAGTAATTTAGTTGCTGCTCTACAGGCTGCAGACGGAGACCTTGTAAATATCTTATCAGGGAGTGGTCCGTTTACAGTTTTAGCACCTACCAATGCCGCTTTTGACACCTTTTTGACTAATAATGGTTTTACTGCTTTAGGGGATGTACCAACTGATGTTCTAGCACAAATCTTGCTTAATCATGTAATTTCAGGAAAATTCATGTCCAGTGATTTGACAGCTTTTGGAAATGGGTATATTTCAACTGAAGCTATTGGAACAGCTAACAATAAAATGAGTATGTTTTTTAACGCATCCAATGGTGTTACGTTTAATGGTATTTCATCTGTAACAAGTGCAGATATTGAAGTTACGAATGGAGTAATTCATATAGTAGACCATGTTATTGGTTTGCCCACTGTTGTTGACCATGCCACTGCTAATCCTGGCTTTAGTAGTCTTGTAGCTGCTCTAGGTGCTGCTGATGGGGACTTAGTTAACGTGCTAAGCGGAACCGGACCATTTACCGTTCTTGCTCCAGATGATACTGCTTTCACAACATTTTTAAACGGTACGCCTTTGGCGAATGTTCCAACTGATGCCCTAGCCAATATTCTGTTAAACCATGTTTTAAGTGGCGTTACCACATCATCTGATTTGACCTCAGCTGGCGCGGGCTATACCAATACCAGTGCATCTGGTCCAGACATGAGCAATTTGAGTCTGTATTTTAACGCGTCAAGTAACGTTATGTTCAATGGCGTTTCAACAGTTACCCAAGCCGATGTTATTGCAAGTAATGGAATAATACATGCTATTGATGCTGTGATTGATATTCCAACTGTAGTTACATTTGCATTAGCAGATCCTAATTTTTCAACTTTATTAAGTGCATTAACGGAATTAACTCCTGCTACCGATTTTGCTTCTATACTTTCTAGGACTGAAGGCATGAATGGAGACGGAATCAATCCTAATTTTACGGTTTTTGCTCCTACAAATGCTGCTTTTGATATGTTATCGAGCATTCCCGAAGAAGCCACGCTTACTAATATACTACTACATCATGTAGTAGCCGAGGCTAATGTAAGATCTGGTGATTTAACACCAAATGGCGATACAACCGCTACAAGTTTGGAAGGCGACAATATTACAATTACCTTACCGGGATCTGGAACTAATACTGCAGATATAACAGATGGTGCTGGAAATACAGATATTGGTGTTATTGCAGTAGATGTTCAGGCTGGAAATGGCGTTATACATGTAGTAAATAAAGTTTTACTACCCAGCAATTAAATAAATATAAACAGCGAAAAATGGTGTACTAAAGCAACTTTATTTGATAGGTATAATTTAAAAATGTTTCCGCTGTTGATGTTAAATTGTACAAAAAACTAGCAATTAAAGTTGCAGCACACCAAAAGAAACTTATTTGTGAATACATTTTTTGAATTGGTTTTTGGTTTGATTTTAGACAATTAATAGTCGTTCTCTCATAAAAATTGTCTAAGAAAAGAGGCTCTCCATTATTGGGGAGCTTTTTTATATTTACCATCTACTTTAATATACTTTGGCTTATAGGTATAGTCTTTTTCTTCTATTAACTTATTTCCTTCGTAGTACTTCCAAATCCCAGTTTTCTTTCCATTTTTATAGTGTCCCTCGGTGACGAGCTCTCCTTTAAAATTGTAATATTTGGCTGGTCCATGAAGTTCACCATTAGCATATACAAACATTTTTAAAACTACCCCACTTTCTGAATACCATATCGTTTCACCATCCAATTTGCCTTTGATGTAATACTGTTGTTCTGCTACTTGTCCATTTTCATAATAGGTTAAACGCTCACCTTCCAAATCACCATTATCATTATAATGTTCTATATTTAAAAGATTGCCGATTTTATTGTGGTAATACTTCCAAGTCCCAACATAGGTTTTACCCTTCATGGTGCCTTCACTGATAACTTTACCTTGAGGGTTAAAAAATTTTACTTGCGCTGTATCTCCTGTTTTACTGAAGGTTCTTGTTGCCGATAGAACCTGTTTACCATTATCATTTTTATAAAACCGAAATTCCCCTACCTCTTTACCATGAAAAAATTCGCCTTCGTATCGTAATACCTTAGTTCCTTTATAATGCTTTCTCCAAATACCATGATGCTTGCCATTTTCATCAAATTGATTGATGTCTTGGGCAGACATAAAAAAGCCATTCAGTATGGTTAAGACGTAAATGATATTATAAAACTTCATATCGATTGTTTTTTTGAAAAACGCTAAAAATTATTACAAATTGTATTGTCAAAAAAAGCTGCCAATATTAATGATCAATAAATCATCACAATTGACAGCTTCTACTTTTAACCCTTCTGTCTTTCAATTTTTATTATAAAATTGAAATCCACTCTCCCTTTTCAAGGAAAATATGATCTGTTAACTATTATTTCTTTTTTCTTTGTTGGGCCTGTTTTTGTTGCTCAGCCTGTTCCATCATTTCCTTCATCTTTCTTTGGAAACGATTTTCTTTTTTAGGTTTCTTTTTATTCTCCTGTATTCTGGCATGTATCTTATCCTCATCAATTATATAATTTTTAATCACCAACATAATACCAATGGTAATTAGGTTGGATATAAAGTAATATAAACTCAAACCTGATGCATAATTATTAAAGAAGACCAACATCATTAAAGGTGAGAAGTAAATCATGTACTTCATCATTTTGCCCATATCGGGCATCCCTTCTTGACTGGGTTGTGCCGCCACTTGCTGCCCTGTGGTCATACGCATATAAAAGAATATAGCTAATGACGCCAATATGGGGAACAAACTCACGTGGTCACCGTAAAATGGAATATTAAAAGGCAATTCTACAATGGTATCGTAAGACGACAAGTCTTCAGCCCAAAGGAAACTTTTTTGCCTTAAATCGAACGCCGATGGGAAAAACTGGAATAAGGCATAAAACACAGGCAATTGCATTAACGCGGGCAAACATCCAGCCATGGGGCTAGCTCCTGCCTTGCTGTATAAGGCCATGGTTTCCTGTTGCCTTTTCATGGGGTTGTCTTTATACTTATTGGAAATCTCTGTAATCTCTGGTTTTAAGACCTTCATCTTGGCTTGGGACACATACGATTTATAAGTTACAGGTGACATCGCTATCCTTACTAAGATGGTCATCACGATAATGGCTATGCCATAAGGCAAGAAACTACCCAAGAAACCAAACAATGGCATGAAAACGTAACGGTTTATCCATCCAAAAATACCCCATCCAAAGGGTATCAATTCATCAAGGTTTCTATCATAGGCCGTAACTACTTTGTAATCGTTAGGACCATAAAACAAGTCCATTGTATTGTTGAACTCACCACCTTGTAATTCCAATGGCAAGCTAGTCGAAAAGTTTTTAGTGTAAACCGTATCTATAGCTTCGTCTTGCACTAAATTTTCAGCTTTAACCACAGCCTTTTTAAACGGTGATTTCGTTAATAATACCGATGAGAAAAAATGTTGTTTGTAACCAATCCACGTAACATCTTCAATGGTTTCTTCTGAATCCCGCATACCAGTATAATCATCCTTACCATTTTCGTATTCGTAATGAATATCGGTATATCTGTTTTCATACGAAATACTTTTGGCATGACGGTACCCTTTAAGATTCCAATCTAATTTAATGTCCTGAGAACTATTAACAATATCATTCAGACCTTGTGACCGAACGGTAAAACCAATCATATAATCGTTTGGCTTAATCTCATAACGGTATTCTAAGAATTTTGTCTCTGAAACTTTTAGTTTCATGGAAACGATAGTATTCTCTCCATTTTTAGTCACAGTTGGTATAAATGGCAGATCTTTAGTGTTTAGTATTCTGCTATCGGTCGTTCCAAAATTTATATTAAATCCAGCATTCTTATCTTTAATAAGATATATGGGTTGGTCTTTAAAATCGACAAAGGCTTTTAATTTCACTTCTGAGAGATAGCCTCCCTTGTGACTGAATTTCAACTCCAGCACTTCATTTTCTACAACAGTCTCTCCTTCTATTGCCTTTAATGCAGAATAGGCAAAAGCCCCTAGCTTATTTTGCAGCTTAACCACTTGTAAAGAATCAGAACTTTCCGCTAATTCCATATCCTCTACAACAGCTGTATTGTTTTGTTGCTTTTCTTCTACCTTTTTTTGTGCTTCAACTTGTTCTTGCTTGGCTTTTTCCTGAGCTTCAAGCTCTTCTGGCGTAGGTTGGTTTTGCCAAAACATATATATTAAAATTCCAAAAATGAGTATAAACCCAATTATAGAATTAATATCTAATTTTCTTTCTTCCATATTCTTTTAAATCAATTAAAAAAGATTCCTGCATCTGCAGGAATTATTTGCAATAATCAATAAGTTATCCAAAATTTAATTTTGTGCCATACTGACATCCTTGCCTTTCATTTTATACTTTAAAGCAGCTTTAACAAAACCAACAAATAACGGGTGTGGTTTGGCTACAGTACTTTTATATTCTGGATGATACTGAACTCCCACAAACCAAGGGTGTTCTGGTATCTCAACTATTTCCACCAAACCCGTATCTTTATTCAATCCAGTAGCAATCATTCCTGCAGCTTCAATTTGCTCCTTGTACTTACCATTGAACTCATAACGGTGCCTATGTCGCTCCATTATGGTGTCTTCTTTATAAATATTATAAACCTTGCTTCCCTTTTGCAGATCACAAGACCAAGCTCCCAATCGCATAGTTCCTCCCTTATCCGTAATGGTTTTTTGCTCTTCCATTAAGTCTATAACAGGATTTGCAGTATTTGGATTCATTTCGGTTGAATCCGCATCTGAAATTCCTAAGACATTACGTGAAAATTCTATTACCGCCATCTGCATTCCTAGACATATTCCAAAAAACGGAATATTATTTTCACGAACATATTTAACTGCATCTATTTTTCCTTCTATACCTCGTTCTCCAAATCCAGGTGCAACTAAAATCCCATCGAGATGTGACAGTTTCAATTTGATATTATCTTCACTTAAATACTCTGAGTGAATGGACTCCACATTGACTTTAACTTCGTTTTCTGCTCCCGCATGGATAAAAGCCTCCAAAATAGATTTGTAAGAATCCTGAAGTTCTACATACTTACCAATTAATCCAATATTTACTTCCGTCTTTGGATTTTTATGTCGCTTCAGGAATTGGTTCCAACGTTGAATGTCTGGTTTTCTGGATTCTAAGCCTAACTTTTTAAGAACCACTTTATCCAAACCTTCCATCAACATTAAATTAGGAACATCATATATTGTTGAAGCATCAATGGACTGTATAACGGCCTCTTCTTGAACGTTACAGAACAACGCCAACTTACGGCGAAGCTCTTTGGGCAAATCGTGCTCTGTACGACAAACCAAAACATCGGCCTGTACCCCACTCTCCATTAACGTTTTTACACTGTGTTGTGTGGGCTTGGTCTTTAATTCTCCTGCAGCCGACAAATAAGGTATCAATGTTAAATGAACCACAATGCCATTTTTGTCGCCTAAATCCCAACGCAATTGTCTAACGGCTTCAATGTATGGCAAAGATTCAATATCACCCACGGTACCACCTATTTCGGTAATAACAATATCGTAGTCTCCTGAGTTTCCTAATATCTGTATGCGATCCTTAATTTCATCAGTTATGTGCGGTACAACCTGAACCGTTTTTCCCAGAAACTCACCTTGACGTTCTTTTTGTATAACACTTTGGTAAATTCGTCCTGTAGTTACATTATTGGCCTGACTAGTTGGGGTGTTTAAAAAACGCTCATAATGGCCTAAGTCCAAATCAGTTTCAGCCCCATCTTCGGTTACATAGCATTCACCATGCTCATATGGGTTTAAAGTTCCAGGATCTACATTAATGTATGGATCTAATTTTTGTATAGTAACCCGATATCCTTGTGCTTGTAAAAGTTTGGCTAAAGATGCTGCTATTATTCCTTTTCCTAATGAAGATGTAACACCACCGGTGACGAAAATGTATTTTGTACTACTTACCATAATGCGCTTATAAACGCAGGCAAATTTACAAAATTAAAACAGTTATAACCGAATAAGTTTTTAGTTATTTAAAGGTGGTTATTAACAAGTCAAGAAAGTTTTTGCTAACTTGTTTTTGAATACTGCCTTTGAATAGTTCTTACCAAATCTTCCAATCCGTTTAACTTTAGCTCATAAACCTGTTTAAGCATATTGCCTAATTTACCCTCGGGAAAACCCTTGTTATGGTACCATACTATATAATACTCAGGTAAATCTATTAAATAACGGTCTTTATACTTGCCATAAGGCATCTTGGCATGAGCCAATTTTATAAGAAAATCTTTGTTGGGCGACACTGCAATAATAATTAGATAAAACCTATGGTCTTACCTCTACAATAGTTAAATCTTGATGTTTTAGCAAATACACCGCTTCGTTATAATAGCCTCCAATCAATTTTTTTTTGTAAGCAAATTTATTTTCCAAATATTCCGTTAGCGGTACTTTGTTTACTGATGCATATAAATCTTCCGAAGATACTAATCGTAATACCACGTCCATAGTTAAATCAAAACCTTTAACCGCTCCATTACTTGGTGCTACAAAATATTTCTTTTCATAATCCTTGACAAACAGACTATAATCATTTTCGTTATATACCCTAGCTCCACTTGCATAATGGAATTGAAGTTTGGAAAGATAGTAGTTTGAAATTTCATCGCCCTCAAATGCCCTATTATAATTTGTAGTGTTTAACCTAATGGACACTTCCTCAATCTCCTCTTTTTTGTTTTCCTTTTGAATTAAGGATGCCAAAATACTTATGACATTAGAAACAAAACCCTCATTTTGAGTTTCTAAAAACACAATGTTGTTTCCTGGCTTCAAAACATTTTCTATATCTTCTTTTATAACATAAAAACTGTCCTTACCATCCTTATCTTTACGAGAATACACCAATTTAGCTTGATTAAACTCACGCTTTAATTCATTGGTTATATCCTGATTTTTAGAATCTGAAATGACTATAATGTTACTTTTTAAGGTATCGGACTTTACAAAACTTATAATCTTATCCTTAAGCAATTCTTCTGGCGTACGTATTTGAAACACATTATCCAATAATCTTAATTTATCACCTGAACCAGTCGGTGATATTATAGGCGTATTATACTTACCTAATTCGGTAGCAGCACGATTAAAATTATTAGAAATTAATGGCCCTATAACGGCGTCTACAGATTCAAAATTATTTTCATTAATAATTCTGGATACCTCACTTATTTCATTTTTTGTATCGTAAACGTCCACCTTAAGTGAAATACCCAATTGCTTTAATGAATCTACAGCCATTAATACCCCTGAATGGAAATCCAATGAAGCCTTTAAATAGGGATCATTCTTGATACTGTTTTTAGTACCTATAATAGAATCATAATCCACACGGTTTAACCTAAAGGGCAACATAATGGCGATATGCTTTTGAGAGAAATCTGAAATACTATCTATTAAATTAATACGATTACTTTCTTCTCCTAGTATGGAATAAGTTTCAGAAAAAGGAATTTTCAGAAGCATACCAACCTTTAATCCACTCTCACTTAAACCCGGATTTAACATTTCCAATTCTTCTTGTGTTACCCCAAGTTTCACTTTTAATCGATAAAAGCCTTCTTTAGGCAATACTTCATAATAGCTATACCTATCATCAATCTTCTTTTTTTCTTCATCTTCAATATTAGGTACATTAATTTCTTGACCAGCTTGCAAAACCTCACCCATATCAGGATTCAAAGCCTCTAATTCCTTTATCGTTATACCATATTTGTAGGCAATACGCCATTTGCCTTCTTTTGGAAGTACTTTGTAAATGTTGGTCGGGTTTACTTCTTCTACAGTTTCCGTAATCTTAAAAACAGGTATTTGCAACTTATCTCCTTTACGCAAGGGGTCGGCATACAAAAAGGTATTATACTTTTTGATCTCATCAACGGTTACTTCATATTGCCTAGCCAAACTGTATAGGGTTTCTTTTTTCTTGACCCTATGGTTTTTAAATCCTTCCAATTCCTTTGTAATGGTTATTTTAGGTTTATTGGCTTTAGAAATAGGAATAATTAATATAGTATTAGGTTTAAGTTTAGTCTTAGAATCTGGATTTAAACTATAAATATCAAAAGGAGTGACATAATACAATTTTGCTATGTCTTCAACTGTTTCGCCTTTTTTTACTTTATGTGTACTAAAGTTTTGAGCTTTAACAGAAACTGTAAACAATAAAGCTAAAGCTAAAACTGAAATTAATTTATTCATATATTGTTTTTTTATAAACCGATGTCAAATAGTTTATATACGATTATTTTAGATAATAAGGATGTATTGCTAAACACATACTTTTCATTTATGCATATAATATGCCAAAAGAACAAAAAGACAAATTATTGGCTTTAAAACTACAGTTTTTATAATTGCAGTAAAACCAACAAAGCTCTAAAAATAGCTAATAAATCTAAACTTAAATAGAAAAATAATTAAAAAGACATGCTTTTACTCCCATTCTATGGTTGCAGGGGGTTTAGAACTAATATCGTAGACTACCCGATTAACACCTTTAACTTTATTTATGATATCGTTAGAAGTCTTTTGCAGAAACTCATACGGTAAGTTAACCCAGTCGGCTGTCATACCATCGGTACTTTCAACAGCTCTTAGTGCCACACACTTTTCGTAGGTACGCTCATCACCCATAACACCAACACTATTGACCGGCAATAACATGGCTCCAGCCTGCCAAACTTTATCGTAAAGCCCCCATGCTTTCAATCCGTTTATAAAGATAGCATCAACTTCCTGCAAAATACGCACTTTTTCTGCAGTAATATCTCCTAATATCCTAATCCCCAAACCAGGCCCTGGAAATGGATGACGTCCTAAGAGTTCGGGATCTATCCCTAATGTAGTACCCACACGCCTTACCTCATCCTTAAACAAAGCCTTTAGTGGTTCAACAATTTTTAGTTTCATAAAATCAGGTAATCCGCCAACATTATGATGACTTTTTATGGTAGCCGAAGGCCCTCCTGTTGCTGAAACACTTTCTATTACATCAGGGTAAATAGTCCCCTGTGCCAACCAAGTCACATCTTCTATTTTATGGGCCTCATCATCAAAAACTTCTATAAAGGCATTACCAATGGCTTTACGTTTTTTCTCCGGATCTTGAATACCCTTTAAAGCTGCCAAGAACCTATCTGATGCATCTACTCCTTTTACGTTAAGCCCCATACCTTCATATTGGTTCAATACATTTTGAAACTCATTTTTACGAAGCAACCCGTTATTAACAAAAATACAATACAAGTTTTTACCAATGGCTCTATTAAGTAAGACAGCTGCTACCGTTGAATCCACTCCACCAGAAAGCCCTAAAACAACTTTATCATCTCCTACTTTTTCCTGTAAGGATTCGACGGTTTCCTCCACAAAAGATTGTGGCGTCCAGTCTTGATGTACACCAGCTATACTTACTAAAAAGTTTTCCAGTAATTGTTTGCCATCGGTAGAATGATATACTTCTGGATGAAACTGAATAGCATAAGTTTCTTCACCATTAATACGGTAAGCGGCATTTACCACATCGTGTGTACTTGCTATAAGCACCGCATTGGTTGGTAATTCTTTAATGGTATCACTATGACTCATCCATACCTGACTACCTGTATGGATATGTGCCAAAAACGGCTCGTTACTCTTTATGAAAGATAAATTTGCACGTCCATATTCACGAGTATTGGAAGGTGCTACTTCACCTCCTGAAAAATGCGCTAAATATTGTGCACCATAACATACAGCCAACAATGGTTTTTTACCACGTATGTTTGTTAAATTTGGATGTAGAGCCTCTTCTCCCCTTACAGAATAAGGGCTACCTGAAAGAATAACAGCCTTGTATTCATCAACATTATTTGGAATTTTGTTAAATGGAATAATTTCGGAGTAGATGTTGAGTTCCCTAACTCGACGCCCAATAAGTTGGGTATATTGTGATCCGAAGTCTAAAATTAATACCTTATCGTGTTGCATGCGCAAAAGTAATAATTGATTTTAGATTGACGAATTACGATTACGATTTTTTTATTTTTTTAAACCATAGACTCCAAAATATCCTCAATATCGGTTTCGGTGGTATCGGGGTTGATAAAACAAAAACGCGATACTGTTTCATAAGTATCTGCTATTTTCCATTTTGTAGGCGTAACCAAAGCAAATCCTTTTTTATGGTTTTCATAGGTCCAATGCCTGTAATCATCTGGCGTCCATCCTATTCTTCTATATAATACACAGGACAAACTAGGTTCCCTCACTAATTCTACATGGGGTTTTTCATTTATCATCTCACCTGCTATTTGAGCTAGCTGCAAGCCACGTTCAACTGCTTCTTTATATTTATTGGTACCGTGTGTTGCCAACGAAAACCAAAGTGGCAAGCCTCTTACCCTTCTTGTAAGTTGTATTTGGTAATCGGCCGGATTAAAACCCTGTGCTCCTTCATCCTTAAATATTTCTAGGTAAGAACCTTCTTGAGAATGTGCTTGTTTGGCCAATTCTGGTTTTTTATATATAACAGCTCCACAATCATAAGGTGAGAACATCCATTTATGTGGATCGACTGTAATGCTATCTGCTTTTTCTATACCCTTAAACAAATGCCTGACAGAATCAGCTACTAGCGCTCCTCCACCATACGCAGCATCGACATGAAACCATAATTTTTCTTTTTCACAGATAGCAGAGATACCTTCCAAATCATCTATAATTCCTGCATTTGTTGTCCCTCCAGTTGCTACTACAGCGAACAATCTTTTTCTTTGATGGTAATTTAAACTACCTATAGTTTTACTAAGGTCATCACCGGTTAACCTCTCTTCGGATTCAACTAATAATATATCTACATCTGCAACTTTTGCCATAGCTTTAATAGAAGAATGCGCTCCAACAGAAGTAATTATTAAGCCTTTTTCTCTTTTATACGTTTCATCTTCCCGCCAATATTCCCTTGCAGTAACAATAGCTGATAGATTAGCTGCTGTTCCGCCACTGGTAAATACGCCAAAGGCTCCTTTTGGTAAACCGGTTAAAGAAACAATCCATTTCATCGCTTCATTTTCACAAAAAATACCACCAGCACCTTCCATCCAGTAAGCTCCATGAATACTGGAGGCCGAAGTAACCAAATCGAACATAATAGCAGCCCTTGTTGGTGATGCGGGTACAAATGCCAGATGCCTTGGGTGATCTATAGGAACCGTAGCTTTCATTAAATACTTCTTCCAAAGATTGAATGCATATTCTCCTCCCACACCTTCTTCTGTAATAGTTTCACCTACCAAAGCCTTAAGCTCTTCTTCCCTTTTGGGCTTTCCTATTTTAGGATTTGTAGATGAAATTCTATCAATAGCATATTTCATCACATCCAATGTCATTTCTATAAGCTCAATATCAATTTTATGCATTACTAAAAGTTTAAAATAAGGAACTCCATTTTTAGAGGTTGTAATTGCCCTATTAGTTTTAGTATAAGGGTATCGCCATATTCTAAATAAAACTCCGAGAAATTAGCATTACGCTCTTGCAAGCCTTGGTTAGGGAACAATTGGTTTTGTAACTCTGTAATTCGTAAAACTTCATCTGAAAGTTTTCTTTTTTGAGCCTTCAACAATCGTTTTTCCAATTTACTTAAGCCTTTCAACTGTTTCACTTCTTGTGCCTTAACGGCTCCCACAAACGATTTTTCAGTTTGATTAGCCATTTTATACAGTTCTTCAAATTGCTGCTTTAAATGTTCTTTTTGAACAGAAAAGTCAATATCGATATTTGATATTTCCCTTACTTTTTTATTGATTAAGGTATCTCTTTTTAAAAAGATATCTTTATTTGAAATTCCTAGATTCTTAAGTTTTTTAAATTGATTTTCAGACTGGATCAACACTGAATTACGCAATAAAAGCATAGGGAATGTAACAGATAATCTATTGAAATAATCTCTCAATTGCAACCAATAGGCCAACTCACCTCCACCACCTATGTAACACAAATTAGGTAAAATGACTTCTTGATACAAGGGTCGCATAATGACATTAGGTGAAAATCGCTCGGGATGTATAGAAATTTCCTTTAATATATCCGTTTTGCTAAACGATATTTTTGTGTTCAATACTTTGTAAATCCCTTCTTCCAAAACAATACGTTCCCGTAAATTACCCCTTAAATAGAATAGATTGATCTCTCTGGGATTTACTTGTATATTATAATTTTCAGGCAATTCACTTACACTCTTATTGGTCTTCGACACAGCTTTAAATGAACTTTGGTTAAGCAGTTCATCTTCAATAAAAGGAACAAATAACTGCTTTAATTCTTTCTGGGCTGCATCTATAATTACCAACCCATAATCCTTGAACAATTCATTGATTAAGTATCTTGTGGCGTCGGTTAAATTATTGTTTTTTAAATAAGTACATTCAAACAACTTTTTAATATAACTTGCATTTTTACTACCTCCTATTTCTTTAGAAAATAAATTATAAACAGTCTCCAATCCTTCAGTTGATAAACCTCCGACAGCTCCTTTTGCCTCTCTGTTCCATTGGATTTTTTTTCCTTTAAAATTGAAAAAATTAATCTCATCAAAATCATGATCTTCGGTGGCCATCCAATATATTGGCACAAAATTGTAATTGGGATACTTATGCTTTAATGTCTTGGTGAGATTTATAACTGAAATAATTTTGTAGAGAAAATATAGTGGTCCAGTAAATATATTTAATTGATGTCCTGTGGTCACCGTGAATGTGTTCTCTTTACTAAGGGAATCAATATTCATCAAGGTTAGCGCCGAGCTTTCAGTTGCTTTATATTGCTTCTTTAGACACTCTACTAAAACAAATCTTGACTGCGCATTAACAGACAGGCTTTTCTCTTCTATTTGTGCTTTGAAATTTTCTATTTTAGGATAACGATTATAAAACGGCGACAAGGTTTGTTTTTCATCTAAATAATCACAAATAAACGACGAAAAAAAGCCCGTGTCCTGATACCTAATATAATCCTGATCCATACTCTAATTAAATTTATGTAAATATACAGCTATTCAATCTCGAATTCTAAAAATTTAGTTAGCAGTCCAGTTATAAAATCGTTAAAAAGTTTAAAAATCAACTAAAATTTTGTAAATTAAAAGCGCTATAAATCTAAATTACCGCTAGTTATGAAAACGAAAATCTTTTTTAAAGCAATCTCCCTTTGTTTAGCTATTATATCATTATCTACCTTAGGCTATGCTCAAATTGATCAAAATTATAAAGAAATTGAAGGGAAAATTATAGACGAGGACACAAAATCACCACTAATATTTGCCGATTTAACTGTTAGCAATTCTAATATTAGTACAGTAACTAACAGTGACGGTGAATTTTTATTAAAAATTCCACTTACCCACTTAAAAGAAACCTTAACCATTTCATATTTGGGTTATCAAGATAAAATTCTAAGTATTGAAAATTTAAAAAACAATTCTAAAATTACATTAACACAAGCTTATACCGAACTAAACGCCATAAACATTACTTCTTTGAAAATGAGTGCCAAACAACTGGTACTGGAAACCCTTAAAAAGAAGCATTCGGCTTACACCAACAATAGTACCTTAATGACAGCATTCTATAGAGAAACTATAAAGAAAAGACGGAGAAATGCTTCTTTATCTGAAGCTGTTGTAAAAATACACAAACAACCCTATAGTAGTTTCAGAAACGACCATATCGAACTTATTAAGGCACGCAAAAGCACCAATTATTCAAGATTAGACACTATTGCCTTAAAATTACAAGGAGGCCCTTTTGGTAATCTTTATACTGATATTATAAAATATCCCGAGTATATTTTTACAGATAAAGGGATAGCGGATTATGATTTTAGCTTTGGTGAAGCTACACAAATAAACAACAACTTAGTCTATGTGGTTAACTTTAAACAAAAGGAACACCTCAATGAACCATTATATTATGGAAAACTTTTTATAGACTCTAAAACGTTAGCGCTTACCAGTGCCGTATATAGTTTGAATGTTGAGAACAAAGAATTGTCCAGTCAAATGTACATTCGTAAAAAACCTAGAAAAGTTGACGTGTATCCAACTGAAGCTTCTTACAGGGTAAACTACCGTACCAGTAATGGTAAATGGCATTATGCCTATAGCAATATTGCATTAACGTTTAAGGTGAATTGGAAAGGTAAACTGTTTAATAGTATTTATACCTTAAGTAGTGAAATGGCTATTACTGATTGGGAATTAAAAGAGTCTAAAATTGCAAATGTTAAAAGTCAGTTGCTGCGGCCTACAACCATTTTAACCGATATGGCTTCTGGGTTTTCAGATCCAATGTTTTGGGGCGAATACAACATTATTGAGCCTGAAAAATCAATAGAATCGGCCATTAAAAAAATACAAAAACAGTTGAAACGGACTTAAACGATCTCTGCATATAGGTCGAAATCTCCTGCATTTGTGATGCTAACATCATAAAACTCACCTGTCTTTAAGTAGGTTTTTGATGCATCTATGAGCACCTCATTATCGACATCGGGTGAGTCAAATTCTGTACGTCCCACAAAATAACCACCTTCCATTCTATCAATAATCACTTTAAAAGTCTTACCTATTTTTTCTTGGTTCAATTCCCAAGAGATTTGTGATTGAATTTCCATGATTTCATTGGCTCGTTCTTGCTTAACCTCCTCGGGCACATCATCCTTTAAAGTAAAGGCATGCGTATTTTCTTCATGAGAATAGGTAAAACAGCCCAGGCGTTCAAAACGCATATCCCTTACCCATTGCTTTAATATTTGAAAATCTTCTTCGGTCTCTCCTGGATAGCCTACTATTAAGGTGGTTCTTACAGCCATGTCTGGCACCATTTCTCTAAACTGCCGTAGCAACTTTATCGTTTTTTCCTTAGTCGTGCCACGACGCATACTTTTTAATATATTATCTGAAATATGCTGCAAGGGAATATCTAAATAGCTACAAATTTTAGGCTCACGATTCATAATTTCCAAAACATCCATAGGAAATCCTGTTGGAAAGGCATAATGCAAACGAATCCACTCAATTCCTTCAACATTTACCAAAGCTTCAAGAAGCTCGGCTAAATTTCTTTTCTTGTATAAATCCAACCCATAATAGGTTAAATCCTGTGCAATAAGAATAAGTTCCTTAACGCCTTTAGTTGCTAATTTTTCAGCTTCAATAATAATTTCTTCTATAGGTGTACTTCTATGTTTACCACGCATTAATGGAATGGCGCAAAACGAACAAGGTCTATCACAGCCTTCCGCTATTTTTAAATAGGCATAATTTTTAGGTGTTGTGGTTAAACGTTCACCAATAAGTTCATGCCTATAATCTGCCCCTAAAACCTTTAACAAACCTGGTAATTCTGTAGTTCCAAAATATTGGTCGACATTAGGTATTTCTTTTTGCAAATCTGGCTTATAACGCTCCGATAGACACCCGGTCACAAAAACTTTATCGATTTCACCTTCTTCTTTCTTTTGAACATATTCAAGTATTGTATTAACACTTTCCTCTTTGGCATTATTAATAAAGCCGCAAGTGTTAATAACAATTATGTTCCCTTCTTGTTCATGCACAACATCTTTACCGCTAGCTTTTAGTTGCCCCATAAGCACTTCGCTGTCGTAAACATTTTTACTACAACCCAGTGTCACCACATTAATCCTGTTCTTTTTAAGTGATTTTGTCCTCATGCCCTTATTTTAAGGCTGCAAAGATACACAAAGGATATGGACTTTAAATAAATTAGTGTTCTACTAGCTAATTCCTTTCTTTAAAAGGTACTATAATACCTTTTTCCAAATAGTTTTTTAAACCATTAAGCAATATGGCCCAACAAAACGAAGCAATCTTAAAATGATTATTGATTTCTTTCCAACCGATATGGCTAAACTCAACATGAGTTTTTCCGTCTATTTCTTCCAAATTAAAACCAAAAGTAGTTGGTAACCAGTCTGTATCACACTTGGTCATCTTAAAATGAATAGACTTATCTGTTTCTAACTTTGAGATTTTGCAATACCAATCATATTGATCGGTAAAGTTTAGATTATAAGTTTCTCCTAATTTCGCTATACCTGAACTTTTGAGCGTCCACCAATTATCAAGATGTTTCGGTTGTGAAACAGCATGAAAGACTTGCTTTGAAGGTACACTTATATTAAAGTTGTGGTATATTTTGAAACTCATAATCTAAAATTATGAAAAAATATTGATTAAGGGCTAGCACTAAATATGATGCTAATGAGTTTTATTTAAAGAAGGAATCTACAAATTCATATTTGTTAAATACTTGTAAATCATCAATACCTTCTCCAACCCCTATATATTTTACTGGGATTTTAAACTGGTCACTAATACCTATAACAACTCCTCCTTTAGCAGTACCATCTAATTTGGTCACCGCTAAAGATGTAACTTCGGTAGCCGCAGTAAATTGTTTGGCCTGTTCGAAAGCATTTTGTCCGGTTGAGCCATCTAACACCAATAAGACATCATGTGGGGCATCGGGAATTACTTTTTGCATGACTCGCTTCACTTTAGTAAGCTCGTTCATTAAATTAACTTTGTTATGTAATCGTCCAGCCGTATCTATAATCACCACTTCTGCATTATGGGATACAGCACTTTTAAGGGTGTCGAAAGCCACAGATGCTGGGTCACTCCCCATATTTTGTTTGACTATTGGAACCTCTACACGATCAGCCCAAACCTGTAATTGATCTATCGCAGCTGCTCTAAAGGTATCGGCCGCTCCTAGAACTACTTTTAAACCTTGCTTTTTAAACTGACTAGCCAATTTACCTATGGTTGTTGTTTTGCCCACACCATTTACCCCGACAACCATGATAACATAAGGTTTTTTATCTTTTGGAATGGCAAACTCCGATTCTTCTCCAACATTGGTTTCACTCAATAAACCTGCAATTTCTTCACGTAAAATTTGGTTCAACTCCTCAGTTCCTAAATATTTGTCTTTGGACACACGCTCTTCAATACGCTCTATTATTTTAAGCGTGGTTTCTACACCTACATCACTTGTAACCAAAACCTCTTCTAGATTATCCAAAACCTCATCATCTACTTTGGATTTTCCAGCGACAGCTTTACTTAATTTATCAAAGAAACTTGATTTTGTTTTTTCCAATCCTTTATCTAGTGTTTCCTTTTTTTCTGAAGAAAATATTTTTTTAAAAAAACTCATTAAATTAAAGTTTATAAGGTTTATGAGTTTAAATGCTTATTTGTATAAACTCTGTTTTGCGTTATGAATTGCAGCAAGCTACCATGTATCGACCTTGATCTTGTTTCAGGGTAACTCCCAATTTACCATTGTCAATTATTATTCCACAGTTTTTTACTGCTATAATGGCAGTAAATTTACTAAAATATAAGTATAAAAAAAGCTGCTTTCAAAATTGAAAGCAGCTTACTTATATTATGAAGTATGCGACTTATTTCTTGTTTAAAAAGTCATTTACTAAATCTGGGCTCATAATAGACTCTACAAACATGTAGGCCCCTGTTTTTGGAGACTTAACCATTTTTATAGCCTTTGTTAATCTTTTAGATCCTGTCTGTAACGATGCTACTGCTTTCTTTGCCATGACTTATTATTTTATCTCTTTGTGAACGGTCATACGCTTAAGGATAGGATTAAATTTTTTAATCTCCATTCTATCTGGCGTATTCTTTTTATTTTTAGTTGTAATGTATCTAGATGTTCCTGGTTGTCCAGATTCTTTATGCTCTGTACATTCTAAGATTACCTGTATTCTATTTCCTTTTTTTGCCATCTTAATTTATTTTAAATACAGCTGTTATTTTAAAAAACCTTTTGATTTTGCTTGTTTAATTGCCTCAGAAATACCTATTTTATTTATAGTTTTTAAAGCAGAAGTAGAAACCTTTAAAGTTATCCATTTATCTTCTTCTGGAATGTAAAAACGTTTCTTAACTAAATTAGCATCAAACTTGCGTTTAGTTCTATTCAATGCATGAGACACATTGTTACCAACCATTGCCTTCTTTCCTGTAAGTTCACAAACTCTTGACATTATTTCTACCTTTAAATTTGTTGTTGTCTAAAAACGAGGTGCAAATATACTAAATCTTTATTTTATAGCAATCTAATTTTTTATCAATTTTTAAAAATTTCTTTTTGCAACATTTCCAAAGCTTTTGATACAGCTTTTCCTATTACTTTAGCACGATAATTTCCAAAATTAAATCTTTCGGAGTATACACTATTTTTTGTTGCTATAGCAATAAACACAGTACCTACTTCGGCATTGGAATCTCCTTTGGTGGGCCCTGCGCTTCCTGTAGTAGCAATGGCATAATCTGCTTTATATAATCGCAATACATGCACAGCCATGGCCTGAGCAACTTGTTCACTAACCACAGAATATTCTTTTATTATTGTTTCTGAAACACCCAAAACATCTATTTTAGATTGTGTTGAGTAGGTCACCACACCTCCTTTTAAATATTGTGAAGCTCCAGCTATTGAAGTAAACAACTGCGCCAACTTTCCTCCCGTACAACTTTCTGCTATAGCCAAAGATTTTCCTAATGCTGTAAGTTTTTTGGCAATAATAGCTTCTTCATTACCATCCTCATCTTCAAAACCAAAAAACTCCTTTTCTATTAAAGGGATTAACCTACTTATTTGTTCATCTACTTCATTTTTTATGTTTTGTTCATCATAACCTCTGGCTGATAAACGCAACCTCATCTTCCCCAAACTGGGCAAATAAGCCAATTTTATATGCTTTGGCAACGCATCTTCCCAAGATTCAATACGATTAGCCAAGGTACTTTCTCCTAATCCGTAAACCAATACCGTTTTATGTAAAATAAAAGGACAGTGGTATTTGTCCTTTAACTTGGAAATGACATCTTGTGTTAATAAAGCTTTCATTTCGTAGGGTACCCCTGGTAGCGATATAAAGGTCTTGTTTTCTTTTTCTAACCACATTCCCGGTGCCGTTCCCAAGGTATTCATCAACACTTTGGCTTTTGTAGGTACTAATGCCTGATCCTTATTTACCTGAAGAAGTGTTTGTCTATTGTATTGTTTCCATAATGATTCTATGTTTTTTAAAACGGAAACATCTAGAACTAAGTTATCGTTAAAATATTCGGCAATTGTTTTTTTGGTAATATCATCTTTTGTAGGCCCCAAACCACCTGTAATTATAATTATGTCAACATGGTTTTCGGCATCCTTTAAGGCCTGTAAAATATGATCTCTATCATCTTGAATTGAAGTAATTTGATATACAGATACCCCTATTTTATTAAGCTCTTTAGCAATAAATGCTGAATTTGTATCAATTACCTGACCAATGAGAAGTTCGTCGCCAATGGTAATTATTTCGGCCTGCATTACAAATTAAAATCAGACTTTATTTCTGTTAATGCATGATCTACAGCAGCTGTAACAATATTGAGTTTCTCAGTAATGTCAACATCAGTTTTTGTAAACTTTCCCCAATCCTGAACCTCAATTAAATCATCTAGAATACCTAGTTCAAACAAATCAATTGTAGGCTTCATTTTATGTGCTGCTTGATACGCTTCTTGGTAATTTTTTGAAGTGACAGCATCTTTTAAGCGCTCAACATCTTCCGACACTTCTTCAACAAAAGTTTCAGCTAATGTTAAGATAAAATCCTCATCGTTATCAGCCAACTCACGTACCCTATATAATTTATAATGTTGTTCCATAATTATTTAACTGTTATTGAAAACATTTGTTTGCTTTCTATAAAACCTATTAGTTTATCGTCGGCTACAACTTTGCCTACGCCAGCAGGTGTGCCCGTAAAGATAACATCTCCAATCTTTAAAGTGAAATATTTTGAGACATATTCTATCAATTCATCAATTTTCCAAAGCATATGGCTTGTATTTCCATTTTGTACAACAGTATCGTTCTTTTTTAAGGAAAATGAAATGTTGTTTAAATCTTCAAACCCATTTTTATCGACCCATTGACCAATAACAGCTGCACCATCGAAGGACTTTGACTTTTCCCACGGTAGTCCTTTTGATTTCAATTTCGCTTGAAGATCACGTGCCGTAAAATCGATACCCAAGCCTATCTCATTATAATATTTGTGGGCAAACTTTTTGTCTATGTATTTACCTATGCGGTTTATCTTAACCAGTATTTCCAATTCATGGTGCACGTCTTCTGAAAAATCCGGAATAAAAAATGGTTGTCTTTTTAGCAGAATTGCAGTATCTGGCTTGAGAAAGACAACTGGCTCTTGTGGTCTTTCGTTTTCCAGTTCCGCAATATGTTCAGCATAATTTCTTCCTATACAGATAATTTTCATGTTTTGGTAAGAATAGTAAGTATTACAATAATTTGTTATTAAAATTACGCAGCTTTATGGCCGTTAACACTTTTTTTGTATATAATGGAAAATCGGCATTAAGCAACCAGCCAAAATACCCTGGTTCGTTCTCTAAAATTTCGGTTACTAATTTGCCCTTATGCTTTCCAAAGGAGAAACATTCTTCTCCTTTTTTATTATAAACAATAAAACCTGCAAAATCCGCAAATTTTTTACGAGAGCTAAACTCTGCTAAAAATTTGGTGTCGTTTTCAATCTCATCGTATTTAGCTATTTGCGCTTTCAATACCTCGTAAGTCGCCATGGTATCTGCTTCCGCACTGTGGGCATCTTCTAAATTTTTATCACAATAAAACTTGTAAGCTGCGCCTAATGTTCGTTGTTCCATCTTATGAAAAATAGTCTGTACATCAATCGTCAACCTATTTTTCATGTCGAAATCCAAATCTGCCCGCAACATCTCCTCTGCCAGCA
Organism: Aestuariivivens marinum; assembly: GCF_022662175.1. Classification (GTDB taxonomy): domain Bacteria; phylum Bacteroidota; class Bacteroidia; order Flavobacteriales; family Flavobacteriaceae; genus Aestuariivivens; species Aestuariivivens marinum. Next base: position 130,701 of record NZ_JAKMCR010000005.1, read on the forward strand.
AGGGAATATCAAAGCGATTGGAATTAAATCCTCCTAAATCGGAATCTTTGATTAAGTTATGAACCTCTTTTGCAATGTCCTTGAATGTAGGTTTGTCAATTACATCCTCATCACTTATACCGTGTATAGCCGTAACCTCCTTGGGAATTGGTATTTCAGGATTCACTAACCAACGATGGTTTTCTTCCTTCCCATTTGGATGCACTTTTAAAACTGCAATTTCCACCACACGATCTGTCGTAATATTTACACCAGTCGTTTCTAGGTCGAAAAAGCAGATAGGTTTAGATAAGTTTAATCGCATGAATTATTTTTTGACTGTAAAGATACTAAACTCAAAAGTCTAGCAAATAAAAAAACCAACCGAAAACGATTGGTCTTTTTATAAATATTCTAGTCATTTATATTTCCCTGTTTATATCCCAAGCTTCCAAATAGTCCTTAACCGCTCTAACAAACTGTCCGCCAAGTGCACCATTCACAACACGATGATCGTATGAGTGCGATAAAAACATTTTGTAACGGATACCTATAAAATCACCTTCTGAAGTTTCAATTACAGCAGGCACTTTACGTATGGCACCCAAAGCCAAAATCCCTACCTGCGGTTGGTTGATTATAGGTGTTCCCATAATGCTTCCAAATGTTCCTACATTAGTAACAGTATAAGTACCTCCTTGTATTTCGTCTGGTTTTAATTGGTTCAACCGAGCACGATTTGCCAAGTCATTAACCTGTTTGGTCATACCCACCAAATTAAGCTGATCGGCATTTTTAATAACGGGCACAATTAAATTCCCATCGGGAAGCGAAGCTGCCATTCCCAAGTTGATGTTTTTCTTCTTAATGATAGTATCTCCTTTAACGGAGATATTCATCATAGGAAAATCTCTTAAAGCCTTAGCTATGGCCTCCATGAATATTGGTGTAAAGGTTAGGTTTTCGCCTTCGCGTTTCATGAAGGTATCCTTAACCTTTTTTCTCCAATTCCAAATTTTGGTAACATCGGCCTCTATAAAACTTTGTACATGTGCAGAGGTTTGAACAGACTCTACCATGTGATGGGCTATAAGTTTACCCATTCTGGTCATTTCTATAATTTCATCCTCTCCACTTGTAACTATTGGCGCATCAGAAGCTTTAGGCATTTGAATTGGGGGAACTGGAACAATAGGCTTTTGCTCTTGTTGTATTTCCCGAGATTTACCTGCCCTACTTTCAACATAATCTAAAATATCATTTTTGGTGACGCGTCCGTCTTTTCCGGTTCCATTAATGGCACCTAGTTCTTCTTGCGACACCCCTTCTTCTTTAGCAATATTTTTAACCAATGGTGAATAAAAACGGGAATCATTCGAGGTAAAGGCAGAGCTAACAGTCTCTCTGGCGATAGATATCGTTTGTTCTACATGCTCAACGGGTTGATTGGTTTCCATTATTTCTGTAGCAATAGACGACGTGGATGGGATATCTTCACCTTCGGTCTCTATAATTGCCAAAACGTCTCCCACTTGAACAACATCATCTACATCAAAACGTTTTTCAAGTAAAACACCTTCCACTTCACTGGGCACTTCGCTATCTACCTTATCGGTAGCAATTTCAACAACTGCCTCGTCCAACTCAATTGTATCTCCAACTTCTTTTAACCAAGAGGTTATTGTTGCCTCTGCAACACTCTCTCCCATTTTTGGTAACCTAAGCTCAAACTTTGCCATATATTTAACGTAATGCTCGATTTTTTAATTTCGTTTGCAAAATTAATAAAAAACCACAGCTTTGTTTAATTATTCTCCACAAAAACTTTCTGTCAAATTCTACAATTAGCCATAGTTAGCAACCTTATAATCTATTTCAAGTGCTTGTAACATTTTTTCAAATCGTATGTTAGGATTAACAATAATATTTCTTTTCGAAATCTTAATTAATGGCAAATCATCAACATGATCTGTAATTAAAAGATCGACAGAATCCAGGCCCTTAGTTTTCAAATAACTTAAAACATTTTCCTTTTTATTTTCCTTTGAGTTTTCATATTCTTTATGATATCTTGAATTTGGATTTTTGGTAGCTATACAAACATCAAACCCCTGTTCTTTTGCTATTATTCTTGAATAAATTTCCGGAGCCGCCGTAGCCAACACTTTCAAGTTGTATTTTTGACTTTGCAATACCATGATATTGCGCTTATAAATACATAAAGAACTAACAAAATCACTCTTATCTATATAAGATCTATTAGCAATAAAACTAAGGAAATAGAACTTTAATTCAGCATGACCAATAATTCTAATTAACCTCATAATAATTAAAAAAAGTACTTGAAAAGATAGAATTATATCGACATTCATAATGCTACGTATCCATACGTATTTAATAAATTGACGAAAAGTATTGGTCGCATAAAGCGTTCCGTCTAAATCAACTACTAAAACTCTAATTTTCAAAATCTTTTCCTTTATAGTCTTTAGACCACGGAAATCTAACTAAGACGTTTTTATATAAAAAATAATCCGGTTTAATTATTGCCTTTTCTATAGTCCATGACAAAACAGCGGTTTTGACAGCAGCTTTCGGAAATTGTTTTTCTAAACTACGTTTTATTAGAAACATTGTTTTTCCTGTATCTATTGCGTCATCAATAATAAGTATATTCTTTAAATCTGGGTTGTGTTCAATATTAATTTTAAACGTTTCCTTTGATAGGCAATTTAAGTTAATTTTACTTAATGATTTTTCTGCTCTCTTAGATTCATATTTTCTTAATTCATCCAAAATTGAGTAAGGCAAAATTTTCATTAAAAACTTAAAAACAAAATTCTTTTTTAAGCCTTCTCCTTTTCTTTGTACTTTAATAGAATAATAAGTTACCTTATTGAATTCTCCTCTTGTTCTAAGCGCATCTCCAAAATGAGCTCCAGCATTTTTTATTTGCACAATAACATCTGGCACAAAATCAATGCTTTCGAAAAGCTCATCGACCTTTTTCAAAAAATCAGCATTGTTTAATGTTATCACTCGCATCAATTGAAAATTTTATTTTTTAAACATAAGATTTTAATCCTTTACATTTATATTAATACTTAAAAACCCCAATTTATAAAAATCAAATAATGTAAGGTTTACGTAGCCTTTTGAAAAAGCATACCTCATTACCGGTTTTAAAACATCAAACAAAAAAGCAAATACATCTTTATATTTGTAGTATTTATAATAGAACCTTAGTAACTTAACATCATCAATAAACTCTTTATCGTAATTTATAAACTTAAGTATATTAACCAAGTTAAGTATTGATTTTTCAACACTAAGAATATAATCTAGGTTATTTTCCAAGTCTCCATTCAAAACTGGGTTATAAATATGAGAAACCATGATACCTGCTTTTTTTAATTGAAAACCAAATAATGTATCTTCATGACCATAGGCATAAATCCTTTCATCGAATTGAACTATTTCAAAGACATTTTTGCTCACAACAAAGTTATTTGTCATGAAAGACCTGTTAGGGTATTTACTTCTAACATCATAGGGCTTTGACTCTTTATAAACTCCATATTTCCATCTTAAAATCTTATTCCTTGCCGGCTTCTCTTTTGGATATATTCTACCTCCACATATTACCGATACATTAGAAAGTTTAATTGATTTTACATAGATTTCTAAAAAATCTAATCTTGGAATAAAAGAATCACAATCCAAAAAAAGCAAATACTCATATTTAGTGAATTCCAGAAACTTGTTTCTTATAACTGCTCTGCCTAAATTATTTTTAAGCTTTATATAAGTATGCTTGGAACACTCTTTGTCATTTAAGGATTTAAAATAAGGGTTTGAACAATCATCAATTAGTATAATTTCAGATGGAACATCTAATCGCTTAGATTGAAGATTTAACTCCACTAGTAGATTTGTAACATCAAAATTATAAATTGGAACACAAATTGAAATCATAAAAAAATAGACAAGTATATTGGCTTACAACTTCAACGACGATTCAAACGGCACCCTGTTTAAAATACTTCTTCCTAAAGTAATCTCGTCTGCATATTCTAATTCGTCACCAACTGAAATTCCTCTTGCTATGGTAGAAACTGCAATTTCACAATCCTGTATTTGCTTGTAAACATAAAAATTAGTAGTATCCCCTTCCATAGTAGAGCTTAAAGCAAAAATCAACTCCTTTACAAAACCTTCTTTAACCTTGTTTACCAAAGGTTCTATGTTCAGATCATGAGGACCTATACCATCCATTGGAGAAATTTTACCTCCCAAAACATGGTAAATACCTTTAAAAGAACCCGTATTCTCAATGGCCATTACGTCGCGAACATCTTCAACCACACATACAATTTCTTTATTTCTTTTAGCGCTTATACATATTTCACAAAATTCTTCATCGCTTATATTATTGCAAGATATACAAAACTTTATTTCATTGCGCATAATTTGTAGAGCACTAGTGAGAGTCTGTGTTTGCTCTTTGGGCTGTCTAAGTATATGTAAAACCAAACGCAATGCAGTGCGCTTTCCTATACCAGGTAGTTGCGCTACTTCATTTACTGCATTTTCAAGTAATTTCGATGAAAAGTCCATTGTTGCTAAAATACTATTTAGACGGTAATTTCATGTGTTAATATTTATTTTTTTTCAAAGGACAAACTTATACTTCGCCCTAAACAAACATGTAACACTAAATTACTATTCCTGTTTTACATCTAATGTTTAGTAATAGATGATTTATTGGTTTAATCTCACCTTTTGAACAAAAAGTACTTAAGCTTTAGATTTTGAATATTAATAGTTGTAATTTAAAACCTTGAATTATATACTACATGACTACAACACAAATAATCTTATTAATATTAGCATACTTTGGGGTGTTAATCCTTATATCCTATTTTACCGGTAAAGAAGATTCTAACGATGCCTTTTTTAAGGCCAATAAATCGGCTCCTTGGTATTTGGTTGCCTTTGGTATGATTGGCGCTTCACTTTCTGGTGTCACATTCATTTCGGTTCCAGGTGCTGTTGAAGCCAAACAATTTGGATATTTACAAGTTGTTTTTGGGTATTTTTTCGGGTATTTAATTATTGCTTATGTATTATTGCCAATTTATTATAAGTTAAATTTAACTTCTATTTACACTTATCTTAAGGACCGATTTGGCAATACCAGTTACAAAACAGGATCTGTTGCCTTTTTAATCTCCAGAACTGTTGGAGCCGCTTTTAGATTATTTTTGGTCTCCAAAGTGCTTCAACTTTTAATTTTTGACCAATACCATATACCTTTTACGGTTACGGTAATAATTACCATTGCACTTATTTGGCTATATACCTTTAAAGGTGGCATTAAGACCATTATTTTTACTGATACACTTCAAACGCTTTTTATGCTCATATCGGTTGTAGTTACTATTGCTTTTTTAGCTTCTGCATTAGATTTAAACAGTATTTCAGAAATATATGCAAATATTAAGGGTAGCCCTATGAGCAAAACCTTTTTCCTTGATGATGTTAATGATGCCCAATATTTTATAAAAAGTTTTTTAGCTGGTATGTTCATTACTATAACTATGACTGGACTTGACCAAGATATGATGCAAAAGAATCTAACCTGCAAAAACTTAAAAGAAGCCCAAAAGAATATGATTTCCTTTAGTATAGTGCTCATTTTCGTGAACATTCTTTTCCTTGCATTGGGCCTTTTGCTTACCCAATATGCCGATATGCATAATATAACCGAAAGAAAAGACGATTTGTTTCCAACCATAGCCATGTTGCCTGAAATTGGCATAATGACTTCAGCATTCTTCCTTTTAGGCTTAATTGCTGCAGCCTATTCCAGTGCAGATTCTGCATTAACCTCATTAACAACCTCTTTCTGTATAGACATAATTGAACTGGATAAAAAACCTAAAGAGTCACAAAAAAAAGTTAGAAAACGTGCCCATATTTTCATAAGTCTTGTATTGGTTGTAATTATCGTACTATTTGACACTATTTTTAAAGATGTTTCGGTTATTTGGGAACTGTTTAAAGCCGCTGGTTATACTTACGGGCCATTATTAGGCCTATTTGCATATGGTATTTTTACCAAAGCAGAGCTCAAAGATAAATACGTTTGGATTATTGCCATCATCGCTCCTATTATATCTTATTTAATAAATACTTACTCAATAGATTTACTAAATGGTTACCAAATTGGATTCGAAATTTTAATTGTAAACGGTCTCCTCACTTTTTTAGGTCTAATACTGATTCGTCGCAAGAAGCACTAAAGTACAGGACGCTTCATACGGAATGTTGTTTGCTTTTAGAGTAGCAAAGAATTCTGGATTTTCTGTCCCTGGATTAAATATTACACGTTCGGGCTTTAATGAAACAATATAATTGTAAAATGTTTTTTGCCGTTTGGGATTTAAATATAAGGTTACCGTATGTACATTGTCATAAAGCACTAATTCAGTTTTAATTTTAACATTACCAATATCACCCTCTCTCTTTCCAAATGCCACCACATCAATGCCGTTAGCCACCAAGCGTTGAACTGCATAATTACTATACCTATTAGGTTTTAAGGATGCCCCAAAAACCAGTGTTCTCTTAATCATTTGTTAAAATAAAGTTAATAAGATATAAATGTAGTAACATAAATCCACATTTAGCGTCTACAATTCAAACATCAATCAAAAAAATACAATCAATCATAATGAAAAGACTATTCTTTTTATGCGCTATACTTTGTTCTTTAATCGCACAAGCCCGCCATATAGATCCTGAAAAAGAAATCGACAAAACTGGTTCTATTACTGGTATTGTATTAGATGCCAATCTAAAGCAACCATTACCTTATGTTAATGTAATAGTAACCGACTCTAACGGTAAAACGTTAACAGGAGGCATTACTAACGACGAAGGCACTTTTGAAATTAAAAAAATAGCTGAAGGCAATATTATTGTTAATATACAATACATAGGATATAAAACCATTAAGAAGAGTCTAAAAATAGGAAAGGGCAAATATAAAATAGACTTAGGTAGTATCTATTTAGAAGAAGAAGCTGAAGGCTTGGATGAAGTTACAGTTGTAGCCGAAGTCTCCACCATACAACAAAAAGTAGACAGAAAAGTAATTACAATAGGTAAGGACTTAGCAGCTAGCGGAACAGCATCCGAACTCATGATAGGAATTCCATCTGTTGGCGTTGATGCTCAAACTGGGGATATTAGTTTACGTGGTAATTCTAATGTACAGGTCATGGTAGACGGTAAATTATCTACTATTCCTACTGCTCAATTGCTAAAGCAAATTCCTTCAACAGCTATTAAGTCTATTGAATTAATCACCAATCCTTCAGCCAAATATAACCCTGAAGGCATGAGCGGCATCATTAATATCGTGCTGCATAAAAACACAATGATGGGGCTTAATGGTAATATAAATACTAGTCTTACCTATGAAAAAGAGCCTAAATTCAATAGTGCCCTTAATATAAATTACAGAAATGGAAAGTTAAATTTTTTTGGCAGCTATAGTAATAATATTTCTAAAAACAGGAATAACGGCAATGTGTTTAGTCCTGAAAACAACTCAGAACAATTCTTTAAAACTTTAGATAAAAGGGAAAACCACCAATATAAAGTTGGTGTCGATGTTTATTTAAATGACCAGCACACCATTTCTGTTTTCACCAACCAAAATATATCCAATAATAATACAACAGGTAAGACAAATGTCATATTCTATAACAACACATCATTTAACCAAGACCAGATTTTTACCAACATTGGAGATAATACCTCTTTTCAATATAATTTTGATTATAAAATTGATTTTGCAAAAGAAGGTTCTAATATAGAATTGGAAATAGACCATAACACCTACAATGGTGAAAACCCCGTGTTTTTTGATCAAATTGCAGGACCCTTAAGCGATTATATAGACTTCAATGATACCAAACGTAGCAATACCACTATTGACTTAGACTATGTAAATCCTTTATCTGAAAATTCAAAGTTAGAATTGGGTTTACAAGCACGTTTATTCAATACCGATATTGTTTATGCTTCAACTGGTGAATCCTATAACGAATTTGGAGATTTAGTGCCTACACCTAGTACAAATTTTGATTACACTAGAGATATTTATTCCGCTTATGCCACCTATAGTAAAAAATTGGATAAATGGACTTATCAAATAGGGGCTAGACTTGAAAATGTTAATGTTGATGCTATTGCGCTTCAACAGGATGTAGTAACAAATGAAGTTACAGAAATAGCATTCGACAATGATTATTTTCAAGTATATCCTTCTTTATTTATAACGCATTCACCTTCTGACAAAAATTCCTATCAATTTAGTTATAGCCGCCGTGTAGACCGACCAGGCATTGGTCAGGTAAACCCTATTAAAGAATGGAGTGCCCCTTTAATATCTTCTTATGGAAAACAAGATTTGGAACCTCAATTCACCAACTCTATTGAATTAAACTATACTAGAAACTTAAACAACAGAAAAGGTAGCGTAACTGCTGGTTTATTCTATCGTGCCATATCCGATGAAATCAATAGAGTACTATTTGTAGATCGAACCGATGTTACTTCTGGTCGTGTAATTTTAAGCCACGATAATTTTGACAATACTTCTGCTTTTGGAATTGAAATATCTAGTAACTACAGGCCTTTTAAATGGTGGAGTATTAATAGTAGTTTCGACTTATACTCACAAACCCAAAAAGGAATTGCTGAAAATATTAAAGATGGTGTTCTTTTAGAAAATGCAACTATATCCGATATTGAAACTAATGTAACCGAAGTTGATAATGCGGCTTGGAATTTAAGAATGTTTAACAATTATAGTCTTAACCAAAAATTAACGCTTACAGCTTTTGGGTTTTACAGAGGTGAAAATAAATCGCTACAATTTGATGTTAACCCCATGTATTTTGTTAATCTAGGCATGCGCTATAGTTTCCTCGAAGACAACCGAGCCACTTTTGGATTTAATTACAATGATATTTTCAATACTATGAAATTTAGTTTTGATGGTCAAAGACCATATCCTTCTAAAGGTACTTTTAACTGGGAAAGCAACACTTGGAGCGTTAGTTTGAACTACAGGTTTGGTGGCGGAAAGTATCGTGCTAAATCTCGAAAAACAAGAGAGGACAATATTAAATCAAATAACAGAGGGTTCCTGTAAAACATAAATTCATTCACTAAAAGTGTCCATAAGCCATATGGACACTTTTTTCTTTTTTTTTCACTACCGCACAATAAAAAATATTATTGTACGTTATAGAAATGTACCAAGCGAAGTTAATTATTTAGAGTTAGTCACCTAAAAGAAAAATTCGTATGACAAAGAGTACTAAATTTTAAAAACCCGGGAGTAAATGGATTCCGGGTTTTTTTGTTAAATTTTGTTAATACTGCAATATTTCACAAACTTTTACGTCTAATATATATACTTCACGAAATTTTTAGTGTTAGTTGGAGTTGATTAATAGCTAAAAAAACCTGAAACTACCGTTTCAGGTTTTTTGATTTTTACAAATATATGCTACCATTTTAAGATCACACTTCCCCAAGTAAACCCGCTTCCAAATGCAGCTAAAACGACAGTATCCCCCTCTTTGATCTTTCCTTCTTCCCATGCCTCAGTTAAGGCAATTACTACTGAAGCCGCCGTAGTATTTCCATATTTTTGGATGTTATTAAACACTTGGTGGTCCTGCAAACCAAACTTCTTTTGGATAAACTGGGAAATTCTAAGATTGGCTTGATGCGGTATTAACATGTCTATATCTTCTTTCTTCAAATTATTAGCCTGTAACCCTTCTACAATAGCCTCACTAAAACGAACAACGGCATGCTTAAATACAAATGTTCCGTTCATATAAGGATAATAAGAGGTATCGTCTGGATTATTGGCCTCTAAAATTTCCGGTACCCAGTGTTTTATGCTAGGGCCTGCCACGATAAGTTCTTCGGCATATTTACCTTCTGAATGTAAATGTGACGATAATATTCCTTTTGTATTATCTTCTGTTCTACTTAATACAGCAGCACCAGCGCCATCACCAAAAATAACAGTAACACCTCTTCCTCTGGTAGTTTTATCGAGACCTCCTGAATGATATTCTGCCCCTATAACCAAAATATTTTTATACATACCCGTTTTTATAAATTGGTCGGCTACTGCAACAGCATACACAAAGCCAGTGCACTGGTTTCGAACATCCAAAGCTCCAACCGTTGGCATATCCAGCATATTTTGTATTTGCACACCACAGCCTGGAAAGTAATAGTCTGGGCTTAATGTTGCAAAGACAATAAAATCAATATCATCCTTAGTCAATCCTGAACGTTCAATGGCAATCTTAGCCGCCTTGGCTCCCATAACTGCCGATGTGTCGTCACTGCCATCCTTTATCCATCGACGCTCTTTAATTCCTGTCCGTTCCTGTATCCATTCGTCAGTGGTATCCATCATTTTAGATAAATCATTGTTAGTTACCACATTATCAGGAACATATTTTCCTAAACCTATTATTCTAGAATTGTACATAGTCAATTATTTTAAGCAATACAAATTACGATAACTGTTATTAAATTCCAATTATATAAATTCAAATTCCAAAACACTTAATATATAGATATGTGTTCTTGAATTTTGTGTTTTGTAAGTTTTGAAAGATTATATTTTAAAAAAGAAGATGTGTCAGTTTGTCACTTTTTTTGGCTTGGTATTTTTTTTGACTAAATCTTTAAGACGAATTAAAATTTTAAGTTGAATGGTTTTCCGCATAGGCCGGAAAAGAAAAATAAACAAATATTATGACAAAAGGAAACATTAATGTATCGGTAGAAAACATCTTCCCACTCATTAAAAAATTCTTATACAGCGACCACGAAATCTTTTTACGTGAGCTTATTAGTAATGCTACAGATGCCACATTAAAACTAAAGCACCTTGCCAACGTTGGCGATGCTAAAGTTGAATACGGCAATCCGCAAATTGAAGTTAAAATTGATAAAAAAGGCAAAAAACTCCACATCATCGATCAAGGTTTGGGGATGACGGCCGAAGAAGTTGAAAAGTATATTAACGAAGTGGCTTTTTCCGGTGCCGAAGAATTTCTAGATAAATACAAGGATTCTGCCAAAGACACTGGCATTATAGGTCATTTTGGTTTAGGGTTTTACTCTGCTTTTATGGTAGCCAATAAAGTAGAAATCATAACCAAATCATACAAAGATGAGCCGGCTGCCCACTGGACTTGCGATGGCTCTCCCGAGTTTACTCTAGAACCACACGACAAGACCGAAAGAGGAACCGAAATCATTCTTCATATATCTGATGATGAAAAAGAATTCTTAGAAGAATCCCGTATTCGTGAGTTATTGTTAAAATATAATAAGTTCATGCCTATCCCAATTAAATTTGGAACCAAGGAAATAAATGACCCTGAGCATGAACCGCAAACTATAACCGACAAAGACGGCAAGGAAACTAAAGAACCTCATAGAAAAATAACGGTTGACGATATTATAAATAATCCAAACCCTGCATGGACCAAACAGCCCACAGATTTAAAGGATGACGATTACAAAAACTTCTACAGGGAATTGTATCCTATGCAGTTTGAAGAGCCTTTGTTTAATATTCATTTAAACGTGGACTACCCGTTCAACCTAACTGGGATATTGTATTTCCCTAAAATGACCAACGACCTTAACATTCAAAAAGATCGTATTCAACTATACCAAAATCAGGTGTTTGTAACCGATAATGTAGAAGGCATTGTTCCTGAATTCTTGACTATGCTTCGTGGTGTCATTGACTCACCAGACATCCCTCTTAACGTATCGCGTTCCTACCTACAAGCCGATGGGGCTGTTAAAAAGATTTCGTCCTATATAACACGTAAAGTAGCCGATAAATTAAAATCGTTATTCAACAATAACCGTGAAGATTTTGAAAATAAATGGAACGACATTAAAATTGTTATTGAATACGGAATGCTTTCGGAAGAAAAATTCTTTGAAAAAGCTGATGCTTTTGCCCTATACCCAACAGTTGATGGGAAGTACTATACCTACGAAGAACTTTACAATAAAATTAAAGCTAAACAAACCGATAAGGACGATAAATTAATCATCCTTTATGCTGCAGACAAAGACGCGCAACACAGCTATATTGAAGCAGCTAAAGACAAAGGTTATGAGGTATTACTTTTAGACTCTCCAATTGTGTCGCATTTGATGCAAAAATTGGAAACTACTAAGGAGAAAATCTCTTTTACTCGTGTAGATGCAGACCATATTGATAATTTAATCAAGAAGAACGATACAACTATTTCTAAATTAGATGATGACCAAAAGAAAGCCTTAGATGAGTTATTGAAAGAAGTCATTCCTTCAGAAAAATTCATGGTACAACTTGAGGCTATGGATAGCAAAGCATCACCATTTATAATAACACAACCCGAGTTTATGCGACGTATGAAAGAAATGCAACAAACTGGTGGTGGCGGTATGTTTGGCATGGGTGGTATGCCAGAAATGTACAATTTGGTAGTGAACACCAATCATGATTTGGTAAGCGAAATTTTAAATACTAAAACCAAAAAGAAACAAGAACGTTTAATAAACCAAAGTTTAGACTTGGCCCGTTTGTCGCAAGGCTTACTTAAGGGAGAAGAATTGACCAATTTTATTAAACGTAGCTACGACATGATAAAATAGATATCATTGCGAGGAGGTCATTGAGGCTCTCGAAATGAAAGTCGCAGCAATCTTTTTATAAATTTCTAAACCACTTTGTTTAACAAGGTGGTTTTTGTTTTGGTAGAAAGTTGACTTTGTAAAAATTATCAACTAACTTTGTTTAACTACCGATAAACAATATTATAACGTTTTTTATCTTAAAGTTGTATTGCATTGGAAACGATAATATATTACCGCCAGTTATATGATTAATGTTATATCTGATAGTGAAAGAATTTTTAAAATATCAAAAAGTATGAGAACTGTAACACATATTGTTTTGATAATTATTAGCATGAGCCTTTTTTATGCATGCTCTGAAAAAGAAGTAAAAATGTACCCATCAACTGAAGAATCACTTCCTTCAGTTTCTCGTGAATTTGTTGATAATCTTGAATATCTTGGAGTAATTCTCGATAGACCAAACTATCACACTTGGGGAACATCTGTTGTTCAAAGTGAAGATGGTAAATTTCACATGTATGCTTGTCAATGGAAAATAAAACATAAATTTTCTGCATGGAGTACTGAGTCCGAGGTCAATTATTTTAAGGCGGATAATCCAGAAGGCCCATACCAATTTGTAAAGACAATTCTAAGTGCAAGACCAGGGGGCGATAAAGATGGTGTATGGAATCGCTACACGGCTCACAATCCAGAGGTAAAGATTATTGATGGAAAATACGTTTTAACTTATATTTCATACCCTGAAAAAGGAGCTATTTCAGATGCCAAAATTGGAATGAAAATTGCCAAAAACCCTGAAGGTCCATGGCAAGATGTTGGGATGATTATGCAAAAGGCTTCTGAAGCAGGTTACCCATCATACAAAAGTTTGAGAGGGACAGATAATAATTCACTCGTAAAGTTTCGCGATAAATACTTTTTGTTCTTTATGTATAATCCTCGAATGGTGCCAATGAAAACTAATAAAGGAAGTAGGCATGATAATACTTCACTCGGAGTAGCAGTTGCAGATAAACTTGAAGGTCCATACATTGAACAAGTTGGATCGGTATTTGCGGCTCCTGCTGGAAAAAAAGTGGAAGACCTCTGTGCCTATGTTAATGAAGATGGTATAATCTCAGCTACAATGTGCGATAATTATGGCATGTACTCAGTAGATGGCGGTATATATTCAGAAATGGATTTGGGTCATTTTGAAAGAACAGGAGAGGTTGTGATGGTGCCGAAGTCTATTGCATGGGAAGCCCGTCCAAAAATGTTTCCGAATCAAGATTTCTCTAAAGGAAAGACTGTTTATGGCAACAACAAATATGAGCGGCCTAAAATAATAATGGTTGATGAGGTTCCTTCTTACTTGTTTTTGCCTAGTGGCTTTAATGATGAAGGTAAACCGTGGACAGCACTTCATGGATTCAAAATAAACAAGAAATAGCTTATAATATTTCAGATTACTTCATCACCAACTAGGAATAGTTTATATCTGATCTACCCAAAATCAAACGCAATACAACAATAAATATAGTGCATTGGGCAGTTAGTGCTAAAAATGAAGACTATAGAAATGAATAAACATAATAGTAAATTCAAAAATTGGAGCAGTAATGTAATGCCAAACACAAGATATTCAAACCGTTAAACGATCCATGAAAATAACCTCTACCAATATTGCCAAACCAACCACCATCACCTGGCGAGGGAAGCAAATCACTACGGGTATTTATAAAACGCCCACCCATGGCCCCATTTATCTTGGCAAAAATGACGTGACGCAAGACGAAGTGACCGATAGAAGGCATCATGGCGGTGCGTTTAAGGCCTGCTATCTGTTTTCGGCAGAGCAATACCCCTACTGGAAAAATTTATACCCCCACTTAGACTGGAATTGGGGTATGTTTGGAGAAAATCTAACTGTAGCTAGATTGAATGAAACCCAAATACAAATTGGTGATATTTATAAAGTTGGAGGGGCACTCATACAAATTACCCAACCCAGGGAACCTTGCTTTAAATTAGGTGTAAAATTTGGCTCCCAACTGGTTTTAAAACAGTTTATAGAACATGGTCATTCTGGCACTTACATTAGAGTGCTGGAGGAAGGGCATGTTAAAGTTGGAGATGAACTTTCTTTAGTAAAGCAATCCAACAATAGCTTAAGCACTTATGCTCTTAACCATTTGTTGTTTGCCAAGACCAAAGACAAAACACTTTTGGAATTAGCTATAAACAATGTGGCATTACCTTTAAAAAAGCGGGAAAAACTAAAAGCCTTTTTATAATGCCCCAACTATGTCTCAAATCGTTTATCTAAATGATGTTTTAAGATAGGAATCTGAATGCTCAGCATTAATCCAAAAAGCACAATGCTATACGTAACTGTTTTGGAGAATTTAAAGTCTGGTAAATAATTAGAAGGTAAACTAAAATCTATCTTATTGAACCAGCCCAATCCTTCTGTCTGGTTTGCAAAAAACAAGACATAAAGAAATACAACTAAAAATAAACCGATAACAAAAAACCACACTGTTTTAGATATTAAGGGTCTATACACTGTAGCTTTATTTTCAGCTATGGCATTCACATTTGCCATCACAGTATTGGTAAAATTAAAAGACGGACGCTCAATGGCAGTATCCTCCATTACTTTTTTGGTTAAATCATCTATATAGTTATCGGCGTTCTCTTTCATAATCTTCTATTAATTCTGGTTCTAATTGTTGCTTTAAAATAGTTGCTATTTTTTTTCGGCTTCTAAATAATTTCACTTTTACGTTATTGGGTGTTAATCCAATCGTTTTCGATATTTCCTCTAAGGTCAATTCTTCATAGTAATACAATGTTAGTAAAAAAGCGTCATCACTTGGCAACATATCCAAACATTTTTTAATGGCTTGCTCCCTTTCTTCGTTTTCTAATTTATCTAAGGCATTATCAATTGTTTTCACTTCATGGGCTGTAAATTCATTGATGGCTATATTATTTATACGCTTTTTATTTTTCTTTAATCGATCTAAACCGGCATTGTACGCTATTTTATAAATCCATGTTGAAAACTTTGAATCCCCTTTAAATCTATTCAGTGATTTATAGACTTTAATAAAAGTGTCCTGCGCCACTTCTTCGGCCTCTTCCCTGTTTTTAAGCATTCTAAGGGTTAAGGTGAACACCAAATCCTTATAACGATCTACTAAAACGGTAAACGCTTTGGTATCGCCTTCAATAATTTGTTTAATATAATATTGATCGTCGTTGGTGGTCATTTTTTATGTAAGACGACAACCCTTTTCTTTAGGTTACAGAATACCTTGAAAAATATTTAAGAAAAAGTGTAACCTAAATGAAACAACTGCCGTCTTAAGTTACAAACACATTAAAATTAATCAATTAAAAACAAACAATTATGGTTGAAGTATTAATTCCAATTAGCTTTTTTCTACTAGTTTTCGGTGTATTCTACCTTTATTTATCTACAAGAAACAAAGAACGTTTAGCACTTATTGACAAAGGTGCTGATGCTAGTATTTTTGTTAGTGGTAAAAAACGCACTCTAACCGTCTGGAAAGCATTATTCTTAAATCTTGCTTTACTCTTAATGGGTATAGGGGCTGGTATATTCATTTCTGGATTATTAACATTGTTCGGAATGGATCCCGATATATCTGAACCTGGCGCCATCACCTTTATGGCGGGTCTAGGACTATTAACCGGCTTTAATATGAGTAAGAATTTGGATAAAGAATAAAGCAACAACATTAATCAAAAAACGCAAAACCTGTTTTTCCTACATTAAGGAAAGCAGGTTTTTTTATTCAATAGGAAAATCGAAATAAGTATTAGGGTAGAGCTCATTTCGCAAGGTAAAGTGCCACCATTCTTTTGGATAGTTTATAAAACCGTGCTTTTGCATCACCGTTTGTAATAATAGCCTGTTCGCTTTTTGTGACTCTGTTAAATCCTCGTGGTCTACCCAAGAAATTGGTCCAAAAAAGTCGTAGGGACTCCCCATATCCAAAGGGTTTCCTGTGTTACCGTCAATAATCGTTAAATCTACCGTACTACCCCGACTATGCCCAGATTTAGACGCTATATAGCCTTCCTTAAATAAATCCTCCTTATTTACTTCTGGGTAAAACTCACCTTTTTTTAGGGTATCATTTAATTGCCTAGCCCAAACCATAAACTCATCAACAGCGCGTTGCGGTCTATAGCCATCATACACTTTTAAACGCAAATTCATAATTTGAAGCTCCTCTTGAACTAATTTTAAAGCTTCAGCTGTTGATTTAGTTAGTATTAGTTTATTTACCATATAACCATTCATAGTTCTGCCAACAAAATTATTTTTCCCATAATATCTTAATTCAACATCTAAATTGGGGATAACAGTTTTAGCATCAACAAATCCTTCTGGTAATTGAGCGATAGAAAAACCATAAATAAACAAAGACAGGTAAAATATAAGATGCTTCATAAAAAGCTAAATTATGCAAAATAAAAGTAGGAAATATTGAGGTACAAAAAAACCGGGTTCCCTCAAACCCGGTTCTCTTTTAATTTGCTTAATTCATGAAGTAGATTTAGGGTCTCTATATCGACATCATAATGCAAATATTAATTAATTAATCCATTGAACTAAAAAGTATGTTATTTAGTACACTTCAAAAGTAAAAATATAAATGAAACGAAACGATTAAAAACATATATAATCGATGAAATACATATTTTTTTAACATTAAAAGATGAATAGGCATCTATAATCGATGAAATACATATTTTAACAAATAGCAATGTTTCAATTTTAGGCAAGAATTTGAGTAACTGCAATACTAAAAACCAAAATTAAACAGTTACTATTTAATGGTTATATTGAATTATATTTACCTAAATTTTAGCTATGACTTTTAGATTATTCGTTTTCGCATTTTTTATTCAAGGTTTCCTTTTTTCACAAACGCAAACATTCACAGAAAAAAACCTTGTTATAAATAGACATGTTGACGGCACATTAACCTCACCTGCTAACAACACAGCCTATTTAGCGATTATTATAGGTGGTTCTGGACCAACAGACCGAGATGGCAACCAAAACTTCCTAAAAAATAATGCACTTAAAAAACTGGCCCATGAGCTAGCTGAAAAAGGGATTGCTACATTTAGATATGATAAACGTATTGTTAAACAAATAAGGCTTAGAAACATAGACCCCAATATTATGTTTAATGACTTTGTAGAGGATGCTATAGCTGTCATTGATTATTTTAAAACCAATGAAGATTATAGTAAGATATATGTTATTGGACACAGTCAAGGTAGTTTGGTAGGCATATTAGCTTCTAAGAAGAACGTAGAAGGCTTTATCTCATTAGCTGGAGCTGGACAAAATATAGGAGATGTACTTATCGAGCAAATTAGTAAAACGGCTCCCCAATTTGCCGATCAATCCACATCTATAATCAACAATCTAAAAAAGGGTAAGCTGGTAAATGATTATCCGGAGGCCTTAACCTCAATTTTCAAAAAAGACATTCAACCTTTTATGATAAATTGGATGCAATACAATCCTTCCGAATCTATTAAAACCCTCAAAATACCCATATTAATAATTAATGGATCTAAAGATTTACAAGTAAGTAATAATGAAGCCAATCTGCTAAAAGAAGCTGTGCCAAATGCTTCTTTAAAAATTATTCAAGATATGAACCATGTACTAGTTCCTATAGTTGGAGATGATCTTGAAAATTCAAAATCTTATAACGAGCCTAATAGAAAAATTTCCATAGAACTCATAGAACACATTGTAACATTCATAGAATCAGATAAATAACTTGCATTACAACGAAATTCTTCATTTTAAAGTAAAAAGTTACTGCTTATCGTAATTTCATTGGTTTTTTTGGTATTTAATTATATATTTCAAAACAATTATTACCAAATCTATAACATAATGAAAGCTATTCACCTACTATTAGCCTTATGCTTTTATTTTAATTCATCTACATTATTGCTTTCGCAAGACTATATTTTTGGATTAAAAGTGGGTCTAATTACCAATACGATTGGAGATATAAATTCGAGGGGCGGATCGATTGCTGCTAGTAAGGCCGATGAAGTTTTTTCTCCTAAAAAAGACATTGGATATCAAATTGGAGGTTATTTTATCGCCGAATTTAAAAGTTTCTTTATCAAACCCGAATTAAATTATGTGTCTTTGGAAAACCATTATGATTTTCCAAACAGAGCATCAAAATGGATGGCAACAAAATTTGAAATACCCATATTATTTGGATTGGAGATTGCAAAACATGTTTCAATATACGCCGGCCCAAGTTTTAATTTCTTTAGTGATATACAGCTAGAAGGTGTACAGGTAACATCATATAGTGATGGTGGTCCGGATATAGAAAAAAACACCACAAGTTTAAATTTTGGAATTTTAGCACGATATAACCGGTTTAGTGTTGATTTAAGATATGAAATAGGCACAAAATCCACTCAAGAAGAACTTCTGGATATCAATCATAGTGCTTTTGGAGTTAACTTAGCCGATTTAAGATCTTATACCCCTAAGACATTGAGCCTAAGTTTCTCTGTAGATATTTTTAGAACAGATGGTACCAGCGTAGCAGACCTATTTAAAAGTAACGACAAATGCGGTTGTCCTTATAAATAGTAAAACAGAAAGCATAAAAAAAGCATCCAAGAAAGGATGCTTTTTTACTAACTAACCAACCAAAAATATGATTTACAATCTAAAGTTTAAAGTAACCACTCAATAAACTTATTTATAGAATGTAACATTTTAAGAATATCAACTATCGTGCCAAACTTTAAAATTTTTATTTTATCATTCAAAAATCCCTAATCTTTTTTAATTGTAAACTATTTGGTATTTTGTAGCTCAAACTATGAAATCTATGGAAAACACTCCTCTAATCACTAATGACGCTATTGTTTTTGGTATTTTAATATTGTGCCTTGGCTTTGTATTTTTCACAGAATCCAAAAACTCTGGTTTTTGGCATAAGTTTTACAAAATAGTCCCTGGACTTTTAATGTGTTATCTACTACCAGCCATCTTCAGTTCTTTTGGGGTTATTTCGCCTGAAGAAACCAAAACGTATTTCGTCGCCAGTCGATATTTACTCCCCGCCTCTTTAGTTCTTCTAACCATTAGCGTTGATTTAAAAGCTGTTTTCAATTTGGGGTGGCGTGCATTGGTTATGTTCCTTACAGGTACAATGGGTATTATTATAGGTGGTCCATTAGCCATTTTGCTTATATCCACATTTTCTCCAGACACTGTTGGAGGCGTGGGGTTTGATGCCGTTTGGCGTGGTTTGGCAACCTTGGCTGGAAGCTGGATAGGCGGCGGTGCCAACCAAGCAGCGATGCTAGAAATCTATCAGTTCAATCCCAATAAATATGGAGGTATGGTACTTGTTGATATTGTTGTTGCCAATATATGGATGGCATTTTTATTGATTGGTATAGGTAAAAAGCATAAGATAGACAAATGGTTAGGAGCCAATAATACAGCTATTGACAAGCTTCAACAAAAAGTACAAGATTTTGCTGAAAGTGTAAAACGCAACCCTACACTCACAGACTATATGGTTATTCTTACCTTTGCTTTTGTTACTGTTGGGATTGCTCATTGGGGAGCCGATTCGATTTCAACTTTCCTTAATACAAATTTTGAAGCTGTTAGCAACCCAAAAAGCACATGGTCTTCATTTGGAAGTCAGTTTTTCTGGCTAATTTCTATAGCTACATTATTAGGTGTTCTGCTATCATTTACTAAAGCAAAAAATTACGAAGGTGCCGGTGCCAGTAAAATAGGTAGTGTTTTTATTTACATATTAGTGGCTACCATTGGAATGAAAATGGATTTGAGCAAACTTTTTGAAAACCCAGGTTTGATTATGATTGGTTTAGTTTGGATGGCCATTCATGCTGGCCTGCTAATCTTAGTTGCTAAGCTTATTAAAGCACCTTACTTTTTCCTTGCAGTAGGTAGTCAGGCCAATGTTGGCGGTGCTGCTTCAGCTCCTGTTGTAGCAGCGGCATTTCATCCTTCTTTAGCAACAGTTGGTGCTTTATTGGCAGTTTTTGGTTATGTTGTGGGCACATATGGAGCAATGCTTTGTGCCGAATTGATGAGAATTGTTTCAGGAGGTTAATTTTAAATATTTTTTTAAGATATTTGCGCTTCAAATTTACAACTTATAATGAGAAAAGTTTTATTGTTATGTACAGCTCTTCTAGCATTTTCGTGTGGTAATGAGCAACCCGATTTAATTGTAAGAACATCGATTAAAGGTCTAAAAAAAGGAACCGTTTATTTAAAAAAGGTAAAAGACACTTCTTTAATTACTATTGACTCTGTAGTGATTAATGGAAACTCTATGTTTGAATTAAAGAGTGACTTGGAATCACCTGAAGTCTTCTATTTATATTTGGACAAAAATGATGGCAAAAATGATAGAATTACCTTTTTTGCAGATAAAGGCGTTACCGAAATTAATACCACCCTAAAAAACTTTGTTTTTGATGCCAAGATAAAAGGCTCTGAGCAGCAGAAAGTTCTGGAAGACTACCAATTATTAATGTCCCGAATCACCCATAGAAATTTAGATTTGATCAAGGAAAGTTTTGACGCTCAAAAAAATGGCGATTCATCTGCATTTATCGATTATGAAAAAAAACAGAATAATATTATAAAAAGTAAATATTTACAAACTGTAAATTTTGCCATTAATAATAGTGATAGTGAAGTAGCCCCTTATTTGGCGTTAACTGAAATTTATAATGCGAAAATTAATTTTTTGGACACTATAAACAAATCGCTTACACCAAAAGTAAAAGTTTCTAAATATGGAAAGGAATTGGATGCCTTTATTAAGGAAATAAAGGCAAAAGAAAACAAATAAACAAACCCTTCTCCAAAAAGAAATTAGAAAAAAACCGAATATCTTTCGATATTCGGTTTTTTTTTGAGCCTCCAGAGGGACTCGAACCCACGACCTGCTGATTACAAATCAGCTGCTCTAGCCAGCTGAGCTATGGAGGCATTAATGGCTGCAAATATAATAGCAAAAATCATATTTGTAAAGGGCCATTAAAATTTTATCCTAACTTATTAATCTTTTCAATTAAAGCTCTTCCCCTAGTTTCCAGCTCTTGATTAATTGCTTTAAAATGCGCTTTTGGATCCTCTACATTTTTAGCATTTACCTTTGCAATCAACTCATCAAAAGTTTCAATAGCTTCATCTATTATAGCATCACTTTGTTTTGTGTCTTTATCGGTGTTTGCATATTCCCAGATGTAAACTGCTTCAATAATATCCCCTAAAACATAATTAATATCCTTTTTTAGGTTTCTAACATTTGCCATGTTTCTTTGTTTTAAATTATGCAACAAAATTAAACATAAACTTCAAATAGCACTACATTTTTGGAATCTATTTTAAAGTATTGAAAGTAATAACTAGACGTTCTTAATCTAAAGACATCAGACCAAAATAAGTAAGGATTTAATAGTGAAAAGGCTAATTTCCAGAATAAGTAACAAAATTACGTGGAGTCTCATAAAGCGTAATCTCTAAATCTAAATGGGAATCGATCTGTGGTTTTATTTTGTTATAAATAACAACAGCAATGTTTTCGGCAGTTGGATTTAACTCTTTAAACTCCCCTAGTTCTTCATTTAAATTTTTATGGTCGAATTTTTCTTCAACTTCAGTTTCAATGATATGTTTTAAAACCTTCATATCCATAACAAATCCAGTCTCAGGATGAATCTCTCCAGTAACAGAAACAATCAATTCATAATTATGTCCATGATAGTTAGGATTAGCGCATTTACCAAAAACAGTTGCATTCCTAGCATCTGTCCAGTCGGCATTGTACAATCTATGTGCCGCATTAAAATGGGCTTTTCTGCTTACTTTAACTTTCATTACTGTTCTGGTTTTATATGCGGATAAAATTTATCGAAGATTACCTTAAACCATTCTGTATAAATTTCTGGATGTTTTTTTATATCTTTTCTTACGGCTTCCAAAGGCATCCACTTCCAATCAGCAACTTCTTCTTTGTTAATTTTAGGATTTTTATCGTATTTTCCTAAAAGTATATGGTCATATTCATATTCGGTTAATCCATTGTCAAAAGGGGCTTTGTAAATAAATGAAATCGATTCCTCAAGGTCTACCACAAATCCCATTTCTTCCTGCAAACGTCTTTTTCCAGCTTCTATATTGGTTTCACCATCCCGTTGATGACTACAACAGGTATTGGTCCACAAGCCAGGTGAATGGTATTTACTTAATGCTCTTTGCTGTAACATCAATTCGTTGTTATTATTAAAAATAAATACGGAAAAGGCACGATGCAACAGAGCTTTTTCATGAGCTTCCATTTTTGGCATTAACCCTATTTGCTCATTTTTTTCATTTACCAGTATGACATTATCTTCTTTCATGGAATAAAAATACCGCCTAATATTTAATTACACCAATTTCAATAGCTAAAAAAATCATAATAATTAAACTCTCTTAGTCTTACATCTTGGTAACTATAAATTCACTTCGTCTATTTAATTGATGTTCTGCTTCACTACATTCTACATCACCTATTCCATTTATTTTTAAAATCCATATTTCTTTATTATAAGTTCCTTCTAACTTAGACTGACTTGCTATCTTAGCACTCTTGAAAGAATCGAACCTTTTTATATACACATAAGTAAAATTATTGGTAGGGTTAAAAAAGGAATCGGCAGCTAGGCCTTGTTGTTTTAGTATCTCAATAAACTTGATAGCATTTGTTTTAGATTTAAAAACATTTGCAATCAAATAATATCCACTTTTCACACCTTGGGTATCCTGAAAATTATGATATGTGATTTTTTCCTTAGCATTTGATGCATCACTATTATCATCTTTATTTGATAAACCATTAGCTTGCAAATGGTCATATCTTAAATCACCATTATCTACTTTTAAAATCCACATTTCATCTTGGTAATTACCATCTATTTTAGATTTATATGAAGCGACCGCTTCTTGCCAAGTATCGAAATATTCAAGATATACATACTTCCAATTGTTATTTCGATTAGTGAAATATTCAGGGCTATATCCTTTTTCCTTAAGCGACTGCATAAACTTTTTGAAATAAAAATTTCGGCTGTACACATTTCCTATTATATAGTAACCGCTTTTTGTTCCTGCAATTTCCCTAGTACCATAAAACTTAATGCTATCTGCTTCTATAACTTTGTTAAAATTGATATTATCTTCCTCTATTAATTTAACCAATGCTAAATCTTTAATAGATGTTTTTATATTTATATCTCCTCCACAATTACACTTATTAACTGGCTGACTCTCTCCATAACCTATTGCTTTTAGCCTGTTTGAAGCAATTCCATTTTCTATAAGATATTGCATTGTAGATTGAGCCCTTCGGTTCGATAAGGATTTATTGTATTTTACCGTTCCCCTACAATCTGTATGGCTTCTTATTTCAATTTCCATATTAGGATATTCCTTCAACACATTCAATAGCTTTTGTAGTTCTACTTGAGCATCGTATCGAATATTATACTTATCGAAATCAAAATAAATTATTGGGATATCTAGTATTTGTGCAAGATCATCACCTTCACTAATTAGGTGTTCGTCTTTATCTAAAAATAATTCAATTAAAAGGCTATTGGTAGAAGAAGGAGTAGTAAAGCGTTTCTCAACCCCAACATAGCCTTTTTTATCAGCCCTAATTAAATATTCTTTATTACATTCTAATTCTAACACAAACCTGTATACATCCTCTAACTTCATGGTTAAAATTTCATTTCCTTTATTGTCAAAAAGTTTAATATTAGAATCTACAATAGCAATATTTTTACCTGATTCTTTAACAATCCCATCTAATATAGGCTTACATTCAGGTATAAGAAATGCATATATATCATCATCACCTTTCCCTCCATCTCTATTTGAAGACAAATACCCCTCGACAGATTCTTGATCTTCAGCGTAAGCAAAATCTTCAAAAGAACTGTTCATTGGTTTCCCTAAATTATCTATAAAAATCTTATCTCCATTTTTATATTTGTCTTCAAAATTTCGGGCCACAAAAATATCTAAGCCCCCTAAACCTAAATGGCCATTTGATGCAAAAAACAAATCGCCTTTGGCATTTATAAAGGGAAAGGATTCTTCTCCTTCAGTATTTATAACATTACCTAAATTTTCTGGGACACCTAATCTTCCATCTGAATTAATTTCAACCCTAAAAATATCTGACAGGCCTATAGTACCAGGCATATCAGAAGCAAAATACATAACTGTCCCCGCCTTATTAATTGATGGGTGGGCTACACTATATTCATCAGAATTAAAATGCACGGATGTAATACCACCCCACTCGCCATTGGGGAGCATTGATGCTTTGAATATCTTTAATCGATTAACTCCTTCAGAATCCTCTTTATATGTTTTCTTATAATAATTGTTTCTGGTAAAAAACATGTATTTTGCGTCCGCTGTAAAAGCTGCCGAAGACTCATGAAATTTAGAATTAACTTCTTTGCTATATTTCTTTTCTTCAAGATATTCACCTAAATCAATCTTATTTGCATAATACAAATCCAAAAAAGGTTGTTCATTCCAATTATACCGTTTTCCCTTTCCTCTTGTTGAAGCAAATACTAATTGATTTTTATATTGGGTTCCTCCAAAATCGGAGTACTCCGAATTAATGTTAATATTTATTAGGTCTATATCTTGGTCATCTTTTATAATATCTGATAAATATTCTACATTGTTTACAAAAGCTCTCCCTCTGCTATCTTCTGGTTTCTCCTTAAAAAACTTGGCCATCCAGATATTTGCCTCCTCATATTCCTCTATACCCTTAAGGCTTTGAGCATATCTGAAATAATATTCAGGGTCAAGGGTCGGATCTTTCATTCTCATTAAATAACCATACCATTTGGCTGCTTCTTTTAGGTTATTATTAAAATAATATGAATTGGCTAGTTTTTTAAAAAGCTCTACAGATCTGTATCCTTTTTCAGCAACCTTTAATAACACCTCGGTTGTTTTTATATAAGCAAAATTATCATAATCCTTTTCCACACTCTTTATTATTTTTTCTTGTGAAAAAGAACCATTAGTAAAAAGAATTAAACTTACTATAAATATGTTTTTAAATAACTTCATATACATGCTAAAAGAATCTTGGTGATAAAAGTTTTCCCAATTTTGCTAATTCAAATCTAAACATGATTTCATGTGTACCACTATTATAATTATTAAATCCAGTGGTGGTTAAATCATATGCATAACCCAAATATATATTTTTATTTATTTGGAATCCAGTTAATACACTAATAGAATCCTCCCATCTCCATGCCAATCCAAAAGTTAGCTTCTCATTGAACAACATATTGGCTGAAAAATCTACTATTAAAGGAGCACCTGATACCGCTTTAACTAAAAAAGCGGGCTTAAATTTTGTTGTTTTAGATAAATCAAACACATAACCTCCGATGATGTAATAATGCATTCTTTCTGAAGCTACAGATTCTTGAAAATCATTATAATGCTTTGTAGTTATAATATTAGGAATAGACATCCCTAAATACCAGTTATTGGAATACAGGTAAAATCCTGAACCTACAACAGCTGAAAATAAATTTAAATTTTCATTGAAAGCATTATCAGGGTCACGGTGTATGCCTTTACTCCAATCCAATTTTAATTGTTGAAAACCTGCTTTAAAACCAAAAGAAAAGTATGCTCCTCTATCATCAAAAGGAATGGTATACGAAAAATTAGTATTCACAGACATCTCGCTAGCTGGTCCAAGAGCATCATTAACTACTACTAATCCCAGCCCTGACCTACCATTATTTATTGGGCTATGAATCCCTAATGATTGCGTTTCGGGAGCCCCATCAACCCCAACCCATTGTGTTCTATACAACCCAACAATGCTTAATGTCTCCCTTTGTCCGGCATAGGCTGGATTCACTACCATTGTGTTATACATATATTGCGTATACTGTGGCTCTTGCTGAGCCTGAGTATTATACAGAAACAAAACACCAAAGATTAATGTTATCCCTTTTATTTTATGTAACTTTTTAATCATTGCAACTTTCTGAATATTTTATCTGTTTATATACAACCAACCTATCCTAGGTTTAGATCCATCTTTAAGATCTAAAACATAATAGTAGGTCCCCGTTGGTAATTTTTCTGAACCATTTATTATTAAACTTTCGTTAGAAGTACCATCCCAATCATTTTGATATCCTCGAACTTCATAAACCTTTGTTCCCCAACGATTATAGACCTCTAACTTACTTTCTGGATAACGTTCAACACAATCTATAACAAATGTATCGTTATCACCATCACCATTAGGTGAAAATTCATTATAAATAGTCAAACAATTTGGTTCAACAAAAGCCTCTGCTCGGTTATTGTCGGGATTAATATCGATTCCGTTTTCAACATCTTGTATTTCAGCTACATTTATGTAATCTCCCATTGGAAGAACTTTCACCGTAATCTCTAATATTTCAATACCTCCTCCTGATATATTTGGAATCACCCATAAACCATTTAAATCAGAGTAAGATCCAGAAGTAATTGTGACTGATACAAATTCATATCCACTCGGAATAACTTCATTAATCTCTACATTAGTTGCATCAAAATCACTTAAATTAGAAACAACAATTGTGAAAACAACGAGATCTCCCACTAATACTTCTGTCCTATCAACTGTCTTCTCAATCTCCAAATCTAAAGTATTTATTGGAGTAACAGCTGTATCTGATTCTGGTGTATCAATCTCAACAGAAGTAACGGAAGCCTCATTCACTAAGTCTAGTCCGGCAAGTGCATCATCCCAAGTAACTGTATAAGTTATAGTGTAAGTCCAAACTTCATCAACATCTAATGCATTATCATTGTTTGAATCTCCAGATGGGCCTGACAAAACACCTTGAGTTCCATCAGGTAAAAGATCTTGAACATCAACATTATGAAGTGCTGTATTTCCATTGTTTTCAAGTGTTATTTCGTATTCCAAAACTTGACCCACAAAAGTCACAATATTAGGAGTCGTTGTTTGAGTTTTGGTTATCACAACACTTGCATTACAGCCATTATCACTTAAAGTGGTTATACTTGAAGAAATGGTTTCACATAAATTAATACTATCTCGAACAGCAATTGTATAATCACCAACCATGAGATCGTTGAATGTATTAGAAGATTGGTATGTGACTCCACCATCAATACTATACTCTAAATTAGTGCCAGTCGCTGTAATTGTAATCGTTCCATCATCCAACGCTGGGCAACTACTAAATGTTGGATCAGTAAAAGCAATATCATCAATGATAGGAAGAATGTTCATTGTAAGGGTTATAGCAACTCGAGAGGTACTCACGCAATTTTGTGAAATATCTCTAGCCTCTGCATAATACGTCCCAGGTCCACTCGGAGTGAAAGTAGTGCTATCTGCTAACAATAATGTTCCGTCAGATGCTTGATTATACCAATCAACTATCTCCCCCGATCTAACAGTAACTGATAATTCTGGAATAGGGTCGCCTTCACAATATAATTGGTCACCGGAACTTACAGGTTCAGGTATACTAGTAATTATTACAACCTGATCTTGTGAGCTTACATTTCCATTACCATCAGTATACTCCCATGTAACCGTATAAGTTCCTGTAACATTATAATAGGTAGGATCTGTTGTAGTTCCAACAATAGTTCCTGAACAATTATCTGTTGCTGTTGGAGGAGTTAAAGTAACTGAACATTCAGAAGTCACTCCCGGTAGCGTAGTAATATCTGGTACAGGTGCCGTACTATCAACTACAGTAATGACCTGGTCACAGGTAGAACTATTGTTATTGGCATCGGTAGCCGTCCAGGTCCTGGTGATCACGGAATTGTTGCCCGTACCTGCTGCTACCACATCCACAAAGGTGATAACCGGAGCACCGTCACAGTTGTCCGTCGCTGTGGCACTGCCCGTACTAGAAGGAGTGCTGTCTGCATCACAGGCTATGGTAAGATCCGATGGACAGGTGATAACCGGTGGGGCCGTGTCCTCAATGGTAATGACCTGGTCACAGGTAGAACTATTGTTATTGGCATCGGTAGCCGTCCAGGTCCTGGTGATCACGGAATTGTTGCCCGTACCTGCTGCTACCACATCCACAAAGGTGATAACCGGAGCACCGTCACAGTTGTCCGTCGCTGTGGCACTGCCCGTACTAGAAGGAGTGCTGTCTGCATCACAGGCTATGGTAAGATCCGATGGACAGGTGATAACCGGTGGGGCCG
>NZ_JAKMCR010000006.1 GCF_022662175.1 Aestuariivivens marinum
CACAAGCATCATTGGAACCATTATCAATATCCGATGGCGTTATGCTGGCATTGCCACTGGCATCCAACTGAACTGTGATGTCCTGACAGATAGCCGTCGGATCCACATTGTCCTCTACAGTAACTGTGGCCGTACAAGTAGAAACATTGTTGTTGTTGTCCGTCACCGTTAAGGTCACCGTGTTGGGGCCTATATTGCCGCAATCAAAACTGTTCACGTCTATGGCAAGTGACTGAATGCCACAAGCATCATTGGAACCATTATCAATATCCGATGGCGTTATGCTGGCATTGCCACTGGCATCCAACTGAACTGTGATGTCCTGACAGATAGCCGTCGGATCCACATTGTCCTCTACAGTAACTGTTTGCTCACAAGTAGCTGTGTTACCCGATCCATCCGTAACAGTCCAAGTTACAGTTGTGTCTCCTAATGGGAAAACAGCCGGCGCATCATTAACGACACTTGCAACACTACAGTTGTCCGAACCTGTTGGAGTTGAACCTAAATCAACACCACTGGCCGTGCATAAACCAGCATCAACATTAACTAATACATCCGGAGGACAAATAATTGCAGGATTATCATCATCGGTAATTGTAATATCAAAACTACATGATGAGGTATTGCCCCCTGCATCGGTGGCCGTGTAAGTTACAGTCGTCGTTCCCAAAGGAAAAGTGTCTCCTGGACTATGAGTACTAGTAAAGCTCGTTACGCTACAATTATCTGAGACTGTTGGCTCTGTCCAGGTAACTACTGCATTACAGCCACTGGCATCCGTTCCCTGAAATATGTCCGATGGACAACCAGGTACAGGATCTATTAAGTCCTCAACTGTAACTGTAGTAGTATCAGTAATAATGCAACCATTAATATCGGTAATTTCTACAGTAAATATTTCACCATCAACTGCTCCACTAGCTATTGGTGTTTGAGATGTATTATCATCAAAAGTACTAGAACCATTAGAAGACCAAAGCCAAGAAACGGCATCACCACCAGTTTCATTCAAAATTATATCCGCATTTGGACAAGCCGGACTGCTATTCGAAGCAACTGCATTAGGTAATGGGTTTACAACAACCTCAATTGAAGCCGTAAATGTAAAAACAATTTGATGTGTGATTGTAACTTCATAGGTGTAAGTTCCAATGGATAATCCGCTAACTACCGGATCTTGCAGTGTGCTGTTAAAGGAATATCCTCCAGGTCCTGTACCAGTCCAGACAAATGTGTTTGTAGGATCGGTTGCTCCAGTTCCAGAGGGATTTGCCATTAGATTTAGGTCTTCTCCTTCGCATATCGGCGAATTAGAAGATGGCGCTACATAAATACTGCCGCCATTGGCCATTAAATCTGCAAAGCTAAATGGATCATCCTGCCCTCCTCCTTCACCATTGCAGGAGGCAAAAATAGCATCACCAATTCGTAATCTTTTCGAAGAACTACAAGGGATACTATTATCTAAAAAGCCACCTACATCATTAGGGTCATCGGGATCATCTAAAGCCACAATAAAAGCAGCCCCTGCCGGTAAAATAAGGTCTACAGAATTCTCCCAGTCCATGACACCTCCATCATTTGCAAATAATATCAAGGTGTTTAAAAAAGCATCCGCAATTAATTCAATTCTGTCTAAAGGTGGGGTAATACCATCTCCAATGGTTACTGAGCTCATTGATCCAAGAATATCTGAACTTAGAATAATGGTATTTCCCCCTATGACAAATACATCATTTGTTGTCGGACCTAGCGGGTCTCCAGGGTAATAAGTTGCCGCGACCCAAGTAGTTCCGTTATAATATTCCCAATTAGCTGGATCTGTCCAATCCCCATCGCCTATTGAACGATAATCTCCCATTGTCTGGGATAATACTATACCAGATATTAAAAAAACAACCGTGCAAATAATGTTCTTAAAAACAACGTTTATCTCTTTATTTGAGTTTTCAAATGTATTTTGTCTTAAATACTTTTTAAAACGAAGTGTTAAGTGAGGGCTTAACCTAGTTGTTATCATAATTATGAAACCTATAAGTGTTTTCTAAAAATAGAAATATAGATGGAATGATATTTTGTTTCATTATTTTTTTTTAAACATGTTATACACAATTTTATTTCAGGAATTAAGACCATCCTAAAACTTATGGACTATAGTAAATAAAATCACTTTTAATATAATATAAGACACGTAATGCGGTATCTTTTGTTGAAATGATTAATATATTTGCTGAAATTTTTAATATATGTCTTTTTTAAAAGAGATACATCGCAGACGCACCTTTGGTATTATATCTCATCCCGATGCTGGTAAAACAACATTAACCGAAAAATTGTTGCTTTTTGGTGGTGCCATACAAGAAGCAGGCGCTGTAAAAAGTAATAAAATAAAAAAAGGCGCTACCAGCGATTTTATGGAAATTGAGCGCCAAAGAGGTATATCGGTAGCTACTTCTGTATTGGCCTTTGAATATAATGGCACCAAAGTAAATATTTTAGATACACCTGGACATAAAGATTTTGCCGAAGATACCTTTAGAACGCTTACTGCTGTAGATAGTGTTATTGTGGTTATTGATGTAGCCAAAGGGGTTGAGGAACAAACCGAAAAGTTGGTGGAAGTATGCCGTATGCGTAACATTCCTATGATTGTCTTTATTAACAAATTGGATCGGGAAGGAAAAGATGCTTTCGACCTATTGGATGAAGTAGAACAAAAACTGGGCTTAACCGTTTGTCCTTTAAGTTTTCCAATTGGTATGGGTTACGACTTTAAGGGAATCTATAATATATGGGAAAAAAATGTTAATCTTTTCAGCGGTGACAGTCGTAAAAATATAGAAGAAACCGTTGAGATTTCAGATTTACAATCTCAAACATTAGATAAACTAATTGGAGAAATATCGGCTCATACTTTACGTGAAAATCTAGAGTTGGTTGAAGGGATATACCCAAAATTTGACAAAGAAGCATATTTGATTGGTGATTTACAACCTGTCTTTTTTGGTTCGGCATTAAATAATTTTGGCGTAAGGGAATTATTGGACTGCTTTGTTGAAATTGCCCCTAAACCAAGGGCTAAGCAAAGTGAAGAACGTTTGGTAAAACCAGACGAAAATAAGTTTAGTGGCTTTGTATTTAAAATACACGCCAATATGGATCCTAACCACAGAGACCGATTGGCCTTTGTAAAAATTGTTTCCGGCAAGTTTGAGCGTAATAAGCCCTACTTACATGTTAGAAACAACAAAAAAATGAAATTTTCCAGCCCAAATGCTTTTTTTGCTGAAAAGAAAGAAATTGTAGATGTATCCTATCCAGGAGATATTGTTGGTTTACATGATACTGGAAACTTTAAAATTGGCGACACCCTTACTGAAGGAGAAACTATAAATTACAGAGGAATACCAAGTTTCTCACCTGAACACTTCAGATACATAAATAATGCTGATCCTCTAAAATCGAAACAACTTTATAAAGGAATTGACCAGTTAATGGATGAAGGTGTTGCCCAATTGTTTACTCTGGAACTTAACGGCAGAAAAGTAATTGGTACTGTTGGCGCATTACAGTATGAAGTCATTCAATATCGTTTGGAACACGAATATGGTGCCAAGTGTACTTATGAAAATTTAAATGTTCATAAAGCTTGTTGGGTGGATGCTGAAGATGAAAAGAATGAAGAATACAAAGAGTTTATTAGAGTAAAACAACGTTATTTGGCCAAAGACAAGCAAAACCAACTGGTATTCTTGGCTGATTCGGCATTTTCGTTGCAAATGACCCAACAAAAATACCCCAGTATAAAATTTTATTTCACATCTGAATTTAATTAAATACTACCTGTAATTCATCTGTTAATCGTATTTTTTAAACTGTTAACCCAATTTTTTAACCCTTAAATGACCTATTCTTTAACTTTAATAAAGAATCATCACCCCAAAATGATTGAGCCATGGAAGAAGTAAATGACAGAGAATTTAGTAATAATGAGATTACTGTAACCTACGACCCATGTATTTGTACACTCTCTGGAAAATGTGCAAAAGAACTTTCAGATGTTTTTAGCAACTCTGTTATTCCTTGGGTGAATTTAGATAATACGGAGACCAAAAAAATCATACAACAAATTAAAAGATGCCCTTCTGGGGCCTTACAGTATTATCTTAAAAAAGAAGAAAAGCATACAGTTTAAATTCGATAATAAGTGTTGATTATTAAAAAATCCTTTGGATGAGTTTCTTCAAAGGATTTTTTCATTCTATTATACTTAGAGGCTAAAGTCACAAAAACCTAAGGAATAGTCTGTTGCTATAAGTTACATTTCAAGCAACCTCTTTTAAGTGGTATTTGAAAAATTCTCACTAAGCCTGTCCTATTGGTCCAAAATTCAAAGGAATAGCAGGTTGCTCTTTAAAACATTTCAAGCAACCCTTTTTTAAGCGGTATTTGAAAAATTCTCACTAAGCCTGTCCTGTTGGTCCAAAATTCAAAGGTATAGGCGGTTGCTCGTAATCCTTGATTTCCCCATGGGCATTTTCAAACCGTGCCACATTATCACCCAATGCCTTTAGCAATCGCTTGGCATGTTGAGGCGTTAATATAATTCGGGATTTCACCTTATTCTTAGGAACCCCTGGCATGATATTGACAAAATCAATCACAAATTCTGAAACAGAATGATTAATAATAGCCAGATTGGAATAAGTCCCCTCTGCAACCTTCTCATCAAGCTCAATATTGATTTGTCCTTGTTTTTTGTTATCGTTTTCGTTTGCCATAACTGTAAGTTTTAAATATAAAAGCCTTCAGGTTATAATAACTTGAAGGCTTTAGTTTGATAGATTCCCGCCTTCGCGGAAATGAAAAATTCTAGTTGTAATTCAACTCTTGCTTCACTTGCATCATTTCTTCGAACTCCTCTTTAGAACCTACTATAATGTTTGCATAGTTACGCATACCTGTACCTGCTGGAATTCTATGTCCAACAATAACATTTTCCTTCAATCCGTCTAAAGTATCTACCTTACCTGCAACAGCAGCCTCGTTAAGTACTTTTGTTGTTTCTTGGAAAGATGCAGCAGAAATAAATGATTTGGTTTGAAGCGAAGCTCTTGTAATACCTTGTAATATAGGTGTTGCAGTTGCTGGTTGGGCATCCCTAGCTTCAACAAGTTGCTTATCTTCACGACGTAACAGAGAATTTTCATCCCTTAACTGACGTGGAGAAACAATCTGTCCAGCTTTAAGATTGACAGAATCTCCAGCATTTTCAACAACCTTCATCCCAAAAATATCATCATTTTCCTTGATGAAATCTGATTTATGTACTAATTGATCTTCTAAGAATAAGGTGTCCCCTGAATCAATAATCTGTACTTTACGCATCATTTGCCTAACAACAACCTCAAAGTGTTTGTCGTTAATTTTCACCCCTTGTAATCGGTAAACTTCCTGTACTTCGTTTACTAAGTACTGTTGTACTGCAGAAGGTCCTTTTATATTTAGTATGTCGTCTGGAGTTACAGAACCATCAGATAAAGGCATACCGGCTTTTACATAATCATTCTCCTGAACCAAAATTTGATTAGATAGTTTGACCAAGTACTTTTTAACTTCACCTAATTTAGACTCAACAATGATTTCACGGTTACCACGCTTAATCTTACCAAAAGATACTACACCATCAATCTCACTTACTACCGCAGGGTTCGATGGATTACGTGCTTCGAACAACTCGGTAACACGTGGAAGACCACCTGTTATATCCCCAGCCTTAGCCGACTTACGAGGTATTTTTACTAAAATTTTACCTACACTAATCTTCTCACCATCATCAATCATTAAGTGGGCACCAACTGGTAAATTGTAGGAACGGATAACCTCTCCCTTACCATCTTCAACATGAAGCGTTGGAATAAGTTTCTTGTTTCTTGATTCCGAAATCACCTTTTCCTGGAAACCTGTTTGTTCATCTATTTCAACTTGGTAAGTGACCCCTTGTTCAATGTTTTCATATTTTACTTTACCAGCAAATTCTGAAATAATTACACCGTTATATGGATCCCAAGTACAAACCACATCACCTTTCTTAAGTTCATCGCCACTATTTATGTATAATGTTGAACCATAAGGTATGTTATTAGTACTTAATGTAATACCTGTTTTCTTATCTATTAACTTAATTTCAGAAGTACGTGAAATAACGATATCTATTTCATTACCTTCAGCGTCCTTACCTTTTACCGTTTTTAGGTCTTCAATTTCTGCAATACCATCAAACTTAACGGCCAATTTATTTTCTTCTGAAATATTACCTGCAATACCTCCCACGTGGAAGGTACGCAATGTTAACTGTGTACCAGGCTCACCAATAGATTGTGCTGCAACAACACCAACAGCTTCACCTCGCTGTACCATTTTACCTGTAGCTAGATTACGACCGTAACACTTCGCACAAATTCCTTGTAAGGCTTCACAGGTAAGTGCAGAACGCACCTCAATACTTTCTATTGGAGATTCTTCAATCGCTTTAGCAATATCATCTTCAATTAACTGACCAGATGCTACTAACAATTCGTCTGTTAATGGATTATATACATCATTTAAAGACACACGACCTACTATTCTTTCTTCTAGTGTTTCAACAACTTCGTCGTTTTTCTTTAATGGTTCTACTTCAACACCTCTTAAGGTTCCACAGTCTTCAGAATTAATTATCACATCTTGAGACACATCAACCAAACGTCTCGTTAAGTAACCTGCATCAGCAGTTTTAAGAGCCGTATCCGCAAGACCTTTACGTGCACCGTGGGTAGAAATAAAATATTCTAAAATAGAAAGCCCTTCCTTAAAGTTAGAAAGAATCGGGTTTTCAATAATCTCTCCTCCACCAGCGTTTGATTTTTTAGGCTTGGCCATCAATCCACGCATACCGGTAAGCTGACGAATCTGTTCTTTAGATCCACGAGCTCCAGAGTCAAGCATCATGAATACCGAATTAAACCCTTGTTGATCCTCACGAATACGCTTCATGGACAACTCAGTCAACTCTGCATTGGTAGAGGTCCATATATCAATAACCTGATTATAACGTTCATTATTTGTAATCAGTCCCATATTATAGTTGGCCATAATACCATCTACTTGCTGGTTAGCACTGACTATCATGTTTTGTTTTTCTGGCGGAATGATAATATCTCCCAAACTAAATGATAAACCGCCTTGGAATGCAAACTGGAATCCTAAAGTTCTAATCGCATCCAAGAAATCAGCTGTTTCAGGAACTGAAGTCACTTTAAGAATATCCCCAATAATATCTCTCAACGATTTTTTAGTTAATACCTGATTGATATAACCCGCTGCCTGAGGTACATGTTGGTTAAACAACACACGGCCAACAGTAGTTTCAATAATCATTGGCTCTAACTTACCATCTTGGTTAATATCCAATGTTCTTACCTTAATACCTGCATTTAGGTGAACTTTCTTTTCGTTGAACGCAATTTCTACTTCCTCTGGAGAATAGAATGTTAATCCTTCTCCTTTAATTGGATTATCTGGTGTAGACTTACGCTCTTTGGTCATATAATACAACCCAAGAACCATGTCCTGAGACGGTACCGTAACTGGGGAACCATTCGCTGGGTTAAGGATATTATGTGATGCCAACATTAATAGCTGACACTCTAAAATAGCCTCTGGCCCTAACGGTAAGTGTACCGCCATTTGGTCACCATCAAAATCCGCATTAAATGCCGTACATACTAATGGATGTAACTGAATAGCTTTTCCCTCAATTAATTTTGGTTGAAAAGCTTGAATACCCAAACGGTGTAAGGTAGGAGCACGGTTTAGCAATACTGGATGGCCTTTAAGCACATTTTCCAAGATATCCCAAACCACAGGCTCTCTTTTGTCTATAATTTTCTTTGCAGATTTAACAGTCTTAACAATACCTCTTTCAATTAATTTTCTGATGACGAAAGGCTTATAAAGCTCTGCTGCCATATTCTTTGGCAATCCACACTCATATAATTTTAATTCTGGACCTACAACAATTACCGAACGTGCAGAATAATCAACACGCTTACCTAAAAGGTTTTGACGAAAACGGCCTTGTTTACCTTTAAGGGAATCAGATAAAGATTTTAATGGTCTGTTAGAATCAGTTTTTACAGCTGAAGACTTACGTGTATTATCGAATAACGAATCTACAGATTCCTGCAACATACGTTTTTCGTTACGTAAGATTACTTCTGGAGCTTTGATTTCCACCAAACGTTTCAAACGGTTATTACGGATAATTACCCTTCTGTATAAGTCGTTCAAATCGGACGTAGCGAAACGACCTCCATCTAACGGTACTAACGGACGTAATTCAGGTGGAATTACCGGAATAACTTTCATAATCATCCACTCTGGACGATTTTCGCGATTGTTGTTAGCTTCGCGTAAAGCTTCAACCACCTGCAAACGTTTTAAAGCTTCTGTTTTACGTTGTTTAGACGTTTCAGTATTGGCTTTATGGCGTAATTCGTATGACAAAGATTCTAAATCGATTCTTGCCAACAACTCTATTAAACATTCGGCACCCATTTTAGCCAAGAACTTATTAGGATCGGTATCGTCTAAATACTGATTATCCTGCGGTAATGATTCAAGAATGTTTAAATATTCTTCTTCCGTTAGGAAATCCATTTTTTGCAATGGTTCCCCTTCTTCATTTTTAGCTATACCTGGTTGAATAACTACGTAACGTTCGTAGTATATAATCATATCTAATTTCTTAGATGGTAAGCCTAACAAATAACCTATTTTGTTAGGTAATGAACGGAAATACCAAATATGGGCCACAGGAACCACTAAGTTAATGTGTCCTACGCGATCACGACGCACTTTCTTTTCAGTAACCTCTACACCACAACGGTCACAAACAATACCCTTATAGCGAATACGCTTATATTTTCCACAGGCACATTCATAATCCTTTACCGGACCAAAAATACGCTCGCAAAACAAACCATCACGTTCTGGTTTGTGTGTTCGATAATTAATAGTTTCTGGCTTTAAAACCTCACCATTAGACTCTGCTAAAATAGACTCTGGTGAAGCCAAACCAATTGAGATTTTGTTAAACCTCTTTACTGCGTTCTTATCTTGTTTTCTTGCCATAATATATGGTTGAAATGATTTTTAATTAACTACTCCTCTAATCTGATATCTAACCCTAGGCCTTTCAATTCGTGCATCAATACGTTGAATGACTCAGGTAGTCCTGGATCTGGCATTGGTTCACCTTTTACAATACTTTCGTATGTTTTTGCCCTTCCAATTACATCATCTGATTTTACGGTTAAAATCTCACGTAAAGTACTTGAAGCACCATAAGCTTCAAGTGCCCAAACTTCCATCTCACCAAAACGTTGACCACCAAATTGTGCTTTACCACCTAGAGGCTGTTGTGTAATTAATGAGTAAGGTCCTATAGAACGTGCATGCATCTTATCGTCTACCATATGTCCTAACTTCAACATGTAGATAACGCCCACTGTCGCTGCTTGGTCAAAACGTTCACCAGTACCACCGTCATATAAATGTGTATGACCATAACGTGGAATACCGGCTTCATCAGTCAATTCATTAATCTGATCGATGGTTGCTCCGTCAAAAATAGGGGTCGCAAATTTACGTCCTAATTTTTGTCCTGCCCATCCAAGAACGGTTTCATAAATCTGACCAATGTTCATACGTGACGGCACACCAAGTGGATTCAGTACAATATCAACAGGCGTTCCGTCTTCCAAGAATGGCATATCCTCTTCTCGTACAATACGAGCTACAATACCTTTGTTTCCGTGACGTCCGGCCATTTTATCTCCTACTTTAAGTTTACGTTTTTTAGCAATATAAACTTTAGCCAACTTAATGATTCCAGCTGGTAACTCATCACCTACAGAAATGGTAAACTTCTCACGACGCAAAGCTCCTTGCAAATCGTTTTCCTTTATCTTATAGTTATGCAGTAAATCGGCTACTAACTGATTAGTATGATCATCTGTAGTCCATTTTCCTGACACTAAATGTGCATAATCATCAACAGCATTTAACATTTTAAGTGTGAATTTTTTACCTTTTGGCAATACTTCTTCACCTAAATCGTTGTATACACCTTGAGCCGTTTTGCCATTTACTATAGCAAAAAGTTTATCGATTAAAACGTTCTTTAAGTCATCAAACTTAGCATC
The DNA here is from genome assembly GCF_022662175.1 of Aestuariivivens marinum. Taxonomy (GTDB): domain Bacteria; phylum Bacteroidota; class Bacteroidia; order Flavobacteriales; family Flavobacteriaceae; genus Aestuariivivens; species Aestuariivivens marinum. The sequence goes on from NZ_JAKMCR010000006.1 coordinate 10,251, forward strand.
GTAAACACCTTCTAATTGTAATATATCGTCTTTGTCCTGAGCACGTTTTCTCTTATCTTTAACGGCTCTGGCAAATAACTTTTTATCGATTACAACACCATTTAATGATGGAGACGCTTTTAAAGAGGCATCTTTTACATCTCCTGCCTTATCACCAAATATTGCACGTAATAACTTTTCTTCTGGTGTTGGGTCGCTTTCCCCTTTTGGTGTAATTTTACCAATAAGAATATCGCCTGGTTTTACTTCTGCACCAACACGAATCATTCCATTTTCATCTAAATCCTTTGTGGCTTCTTCTGAAACATTTGGAATATCGTTGGTAAGTTCTTCATTACCAAGTTTAGTATCCCTTACCTCTAACGAATATTCGTCAATATGTATTGAGGTAAATATATCCTCACGAACAACCTTTTCAGAAATCACAATCGCATCCTCGAAGTTATAACCTTTCCAAGGCATAAAGGCTACTTTCATATTTCTTCCAAGTGCCAACTCACCACTTTGTGTTGCATATCCTTCACACAACACTTGACCTTTAGTTACCTTATCACCTTTAACCACAATTGGCTTTAAGTTAATAGAAGTCCCTTGGTTTGTTTTTCTGAACTTCACCAATTCGTAAGTTTTAATATCACTATCAAAACTTACCTTAGCTTCATCTTCTGAGCGTTCGTATTTAATTTTTATTTCGTTTGCATCTACATAAAGCACCTCTCCATTTCCTTCAGCATTAATCAATACCCTAGAGTCTGATGCTACTTGACGCTCTAAACCGGTACCAACAATTGGTGATTGCGGTAATAATAATGGTACGGCCTGACGCATCATGTTCGATCCCATCAAAGCACGGTTTGCATCATCATGTTCCAAGAACGGAATTAAAGATGCCGAAATAGAAGCTATTTGATTAGGTGCTACATCGGTATAATGTACATTATCTGGTTCGGTAACAGGAAAATCACCCTCCATTCTAGAAATTACCTTATCATGCAATATCTTTCCAATATCATCTACCTTTACTGTTGCCTGAGCAATCAATTTTTCTTCTTCTTCTTCTGCACTTAAATATACAGGAGCTCCTTTGATATCAACAACCCCATTTTCAACAGGGCGGTAAGGCGTTTCTATGAATCCCATGGAATTCACCTTAGCATATACAGCAAGTGAAGAGATCAATCCAATGTTTGGTCCTTCAGGTGTTTCAATAGGACATAAACGACCATAGTGTGTGTAGTGAACATCACGCACCTCAAAACCAGCTCTTTCACGGGAAAGACCACCTGGTCCTAAAGCAGATAAACGACGCTTATGGGTTATCTCTGCCAATGGATTGGTTTGATCCATAAACTGAGACAACTGGTTTGTACCAAAGAATGAATTGATTACAGACGATAAGGTCTTGGCGTTAATCAAATCGATAGGTGTAAACACCTCATTATCACGAACGTTCATACGCTCACGAATGGTACGTGCCATACGCGCTAAACCAACACCAAATTGTTGTGATAATTGCTCACCTACTGTTCGTACACGACGGTTTGATAAATGATCAATATCATCAATCTCTGCCTTAGAATTGATTAGCTCAATTAAATATTTTATAATGGTAATGATATCTTCCTTGGTAAGCACTTGCTTATCCATTCCTATATCAAGACCTAATTTTTTATTCATTCTGTAACGACCAACTTCGCCTAAAGAATAACGTTGGTCACTAAAGAATAATTTATCAATAATACCACGAGCCGTTTCTTCATCTGGTGGCTCTGCATTACGTAACTGACGGTAAATATGTTCAACCGCTTCCTTTTCGGAATTCGTTGGATCCTTTTGAAGTGTGTTATGAATTATAGCATAATCACCTTGCTCTGAAGTTTCCTTGTGTAAAAGGATTGTTTTTACTTCAGCATCAAGAATTTCTTCAATATTTTCTTTATCTAAAACGGTATCACGATCCAACACAATTTCGTTACGTTCGATAGAAACAACTTCTCCTGTATCTTCATCAACAAAATCCTCATGCCATGTATTAAGTACACGTGCTGCAAGCTTGCGCCCTAAATATTTCTTTAATCCAGTTTTAGAAACCTTAACTTCTTCAGCTAAATCAAAAATTTCTAGGATATCCTTATCACGCTCAAAACCAATAGCACGGAAAAGAGTTGTTACAGGTAATTTTTTCTTTCTATCGATGTATGCATACATTACTTGGTTGATGTCTGTAGCAAACTCTATCCAAGACCCTTTAAACGGTATAACCCTTGCAGAGTATAACTTGGTTCCATTCGCATGGAACGATTGACCAAAGAACACCCCTGGTGAACGGTGTAATTGGGAAACAACTACACGCTCGGCTCCGTTAATAACAAATGTACCACTAGGTGTCATGTAAGGTATAGTTCCTAAGTACACATCTTGAACAATGGTCTCGAAATCTTCATGTTCAGGGTCTGTACAATACAACTTTAACCTTGCCTTTAGCGGAACGCTATAAGTTAATCCCCTCTCAATACATTCTTCAATAGTATATCTTGGTGGATCTACGAAATAATCTAAAAATTCTAATACGAATTGATTACGTGAATCTGTAATTGGAAAGTTTTCCATGAAGGTATTATACAACCCTTCATCACCTCTTTCTTCAGATTTAGTTTCTAATTGGAAAAAATCCTGGAAGGACTTAATCTGAATATCCAAGAAATCTGGATATTCCGTTCTATTTACAATAGATGAGAAATTTAATCTTTCAGCTTGTGTTGACAACATCAATGGACGAAATTTTGATTAAAAAAATAGTGATAGTGCCTATAAACACTAGTAAAACGGACTAAATAGCAATTTTAAAATCAATTTACTATTAAGTGCCTTTTTGGGTATATCATTATATACGCAAAATGGTTTAGGACTTATCCCGCATTAGCGGGACAGACCTAAACCTTTGTATTGTTTGGGTTTTAAGCTTACTTAAGCTCAACCTCAGCTCCTGCTTCTTCTAAAGAAGATTTTAAACCTTCAGCTTCGTCTTTAGAAACACCTTCTTTAATTGCGCTAGGTGCACTGTCAACTAATTCTTTAGCTTCTTTTAATCCTAAACCAGTTAATTCCTTAACTAATTTTACAACTGCTAATTTAGAAGCACCAGCTGCTTTTAATATTACGTCAAACTCAGTTTGAGCTTCACCAGCGTCGTCTCCACCAGCAGCAGGACCAGCAGCAACTGCTACAGCTGCAGCAGCAGGCTCTATACCATACTCATCTTTTAATATAGTAGCTAACTCGTTTACTTCTTTTACTGTTAAGTTAACTAATTGTTCTGCGAAATCTTTTAAATCTGCCATTTTTCTATCGTTTTAATAAATTTTTAATTTTAATATAATTGTAATAAAGTGCGTACTTTGTTATTACTATCCTTCTTTTTCGGATAGGGTTTTAATAATACCAGCAAGTTTTCCTCCACTTGATTGAAGTGCTGAAACCACATTTTTGGCTGGAGATTGTAATAATGTAATAATATCTCCTATCAATTCTTCTCTAGACTTAATGTCTACAAGAGTATCTAATTGATCATCACCAATGTAAATAGCTTCTTCAATAAAAGCACCTTTTAACAAAGGTTTATCAGACTTCTTTCTGAAGGTTTTAATAACCTTTGCTGGTGCATTACCAGTTTCGGAATACATTACCGAAGTATTACCTTTTAATACTGTAGGAAGCTCTCCAAACTCTTTGTCTGAAGCTTCCATCGCTTTTGCAAGTAATGTGTTCTTAACAACTGCTAGTTTAATATTTGCCTTAAAACAAGCACGTCTTAAATCTGAAGTCGTTCCTGCATTTAATCCAGAAATATCAGCCAAATAAATATTTGGGTTTTCGGCTAATTGTGCAGTTAAGTCTTCAATTATTTGTGATTTTTCTTCTCTTGTCATAATAAAAGTTTTTAACTATAATTAACCTATTTTTGGATCTACTGCAACACTTGGACTCATTGTACTAGATAAGTGAATACTCTTAACGTAAGTACCTTTAGCAGCAGTTGGTTTCAATTTTATTAATGTATTGATTAATTCGTGTGCATTACCAGCAATTTTATCGGCACTAAATGATGCCTTACCAATTGCGGCATGAACGATACCGGTTTTATCAACTTTAAAGTCAATTTTACCAGCTTTTACCTCACTAACAGCTTTAGCAACATCCATAGTTACTGTACCCGTTTTCGGGTTAGGCATTAAACCACGAGGTCCTAAAATACGTCCTAATGGTCCTAACTTACCCATAACACTTGGCATAGTAATAATAACATCTACATCGGTCCAACCACCTTTGATTTTATCAAGGTATTCATCTAAACCAACATAGTCCGCACCAGCTTCTTTTGCTTCTGCTTCTTTGTCTGGAGTAACTAATGCTAAAACTTTCATGTCTTTACCAGTACCGTGAGGAAGCGATACAACACCTCTCACCATTTGATTTGCTTTTCTTGGATCTACACCTAATCGAACAGCAATATCTACCGATGCATCAAATTTTGTATTGGTAATATCTTTCACTAAAGCAGATGCTTCATCTAATGAATATAATCTGCCCTTTTCTATTTTTGCTAAAGCTTCTTTTTGCTTTCTTGTTAATCTTGCCATTTTTTAATGTCTTTAATAGATTAAGAAGGGAACTGCCCTGTTACGGTTATACCCATCGATCTTGCGGTACCAGCAACCATTTTCATAGCAGATTCAACAGTAAATGCATTTAAATCCTGCATTTTGTCTTCAGCTATGGTCTTGATTTGATCCCACGAAACTTTAGCTACTTTCTTTCGGTTTGGTTCTCCTGAACCTTTCTTTACTTTGGCCGCTTCTAATAATTGTACTGCAGCTGGAGGTGTTTTAATAACAAAGTCGAACGACTTGTCTTTGTAAACAGAGATAACAACAGGCAATACCTTACCTGGTTTATCCTGGGTTCTCGCGTTAAATTGCTTACAGAACTCCATAATGTTTACTCCAGCAGCACCTAAAGCGGGTCCAACCGGTGGCGACGGATTCGCAGCACCTCCCCGAACTTGTAACTTAACTACTTTACTTAATTCTTTTGCCATTTTTAATAATTTAAGTCGGTATAGCTCTTAATTTTTGGAAGCGTAAGATTTATACCTATATATAATGTAACAATTATTATACTTTTTCAACTTGCATATAACTTAGCTCTAATGGTGTTTTTCTTCCAAAAATCTTAACCATTACCTCTAGTTTACGCTTTTCTTCATTTATCTTTTCTATAGTACCATCAAATCCATTGAAAGGCCCATCGATTACTTTTACTGTTTCTCCTTTAGTAAATGGTATAGCTACATTTGCTGTTTCCTCAACCGAAAGTTCATCCACCTTACCTAACATTCTGTTAACCTCAGACTGTCTTAACGGTACAGGATCACCCCCTTTTGTTTCACCTAAAAAACCAATAACATTGGTAACAGATCTTATAATATGGGGAATCTCACCAGATAAATTGGCCTGTATCATAATATATCCTGGGAAAAAAACTTTTTCTTTACTAATTTTTTTTCCATTACGGATTTGTATTACTTTTTCGGTAGGCACTAAAACCTGATCAACATAATCTTGTAAACCTAATCGCGTAATTTCGTTCTCGATATAGGTTTTAATTTTGTTTTCCTGACCACTTACAGCCCTAACTACATACCATTTTTTTTCACTTACTTCAGACATAATTCCGTTTTAGCCGTTAGTTAATCAAATCAAAGTAAAGTGTAATAACTTTGCTAAAAACTGTATCTACACCCCAAATAGCTAGTGAAAAAATAATTGAAAAAACAGCCACAAGAACTGTTAGTCTTTGAGCTTCTGCCCAAGGTGTCCATGTCACATTGTTCTTTAATTCTTCAAATGATTCCTTAATATAATTTACTATTCCAGCCATTTGTTTATTTTTTTTAAGCACTACAACTGTGTAGCCCATTTGGGATTCCAACTTTCTCTTTCGCACACCTAGATTTCGCCCGGTGCAGATTTGTTTAGAGACTTGCTTCGACTACGCTCAGCATAAACTTCTCGCTCACAATCCTTTGCTTCGCACGGGTTGAGAGACTCGAACTCCCGACACCTGGTTTTGGAGACCAGTGCTCTACCAACTGAGCTAAACCCGTAATTATAAGTCAAAAGGCATCACGCATATAGCGTGATACCTTAAGTCTTTATTTATAAACTAGTTTTGTATTAGTCTAAAATTTCAGTTACCTGACCAGCACCAACTGTTCTACCACCTTCACGGATAGCGAAACGTAAACCTACGTTCATTGCAATTGGTTGAATTAAGTCTACAGTAATGGTTAAGTTATCACCTGGCATAACCATTTCAACACCATCTGGAAGGGAAATATTTCCTGTTACATCAGTTGTACGTACGTAGAACTGTGGACGATAATTGTTGTGGAATGGCGTGTGACGACCACCTTCTTCTTTCTTAAGGATATAAACCTCAGCTTTGAATTGTTTGTGTGGCGTTACAGAACCAGGCTTCGTAATAACCATCCCTCTAGAGATTTGATTTTTATCAATACCTCTTAATAAGATACCTGCGTTATCACCAGCTTCACCTCTATCTAATATTTGGCGGAACATCTCGATACCAGTAATAGTAGAAGTTAACTTCTCTGCACCCATACCAATAATTTCTACTGGATCTCCAGTATTAGCTACACCTGTCTCAATTCTACCAGTTGCAACAGTACCACGACCAGTAATAGAGAATACATCTTCGATAGGCATTAAGAAAGGCTTATCCATATCTCTTTCTGGCTCTTCAATCCAAGTATCACAAGCTTCCATTAATTCCATTACTGTATCTACCCATTTTTGTTCACCGTTAAGTGCACCTAAAGCAGAACCAGAAATTACAGGACCGTTATCTCCATCGTACTCATAGAAGTTTAGCAAATCTCTAACTTCCATATCAACAAGCTCTAAAAGCTCCTCATCATCCACCATATCAACTTTGTTTAAGAAAACAACGATACGAGGAATACCTACTTGACGACCTAAAAGGATGTGCTCACGAGTTTGTGGCATAGGACCATCAGTAGCAGCAACAACCAAAATAGCACCATCCATTTGTGCAGCACCAGTTACCATGTTCTTAACGTAATCGGCGTGACCTGGACAGTCAACGTGTGCATAGTGACGATTCGCAGTTTGGTATTCTACGTGAGACGTATTAATTGTAATACCTCTTTCTTTTTCTTCAGGAGCGTTATCAATTTGATCAAATGACTTAGCTTCTGATAAACCTGCGTCTGCCAATACTTTAGTAATAGCAGCTGTTAAAGTTGTTTTACCGTGATCTACGTGTCCAATTGTACCTATATTTAAGTGTGGTTTTGAACGATCAAAAGTTCCTTTTGCCATGTTAAAATAATTTAATCTTAGTTATATAATAATATTAGTGTATTTATAAATGTCTATTTAAAAACAGAGCCAATGACGGGATTTGAACCCGTGACCTCTTCCTTACCAAGGAAACGCTCTACCCCTGAGCTACACCGGCAATTTGTGTTTCAGGTTTTACGTTAAAAGTCTCAAGTTTAGCTCAAAAACCTTAAACTTTTAAAACTTGAAACCTTTAACTTCAAGTTTTGAGCGGGAGACCGGGTTCGAACCGGCGACATTCAGCTTGGAAGGCTGACGCTCTACCAACTGAGCTACTCCCGCAATTTAGCAAGCACAAACCTGCTTGGTTTTATTAATGGATTATCTCGCTTCGCTTAATGATCCTAGATTGGCGACCCAATCTAAATAATTTCTAAACGCAACTTTACAAAAGTGAACTTTTGACAGATACTTATTAGAAATTATAAGTGGGAAGAGCAGGATTCGAACCTGCGAAGGTGAAAACCAACAGATTTACAGTCTGTCCTCGTTGGCCGCTTGAGTATCTTCCCATTTTATTTATAATTCCAATATTTAAAAGAACAAAATCCAAATTATCAACTTTAAATCCCTTTCTTTAAGAAATTAAAGAGCCTCCAGAGGGACTCGAACCCACGACCTGCTGATTACAAATCAGCTGCTCTAGCCAGCTGAGCTATGGAGGCTTTTACCTACTTTTTTTTCACAAAAAAAGCCCGCTATTTCTAACGGACTGCAAATGTATATATTTATTTTTTTATTCAAAACATTTTTTTTAAAATATTTATTAGGAATGCGCCCTTAATTTTTCTTTTCGTTTTATGAGCTGTCTTTCTAACGATGATACTGCCATATCGGCTCCTTCCTCAAAAGTTTTGCATTGCTTTTTTACCACATAACTATCACCAGGGACACTAACCTTTGCTTCAAATATTTTATTCTCCTTGTCACTTGTGTTTTCTACCTTTAAATACACATCCGATTGTATAACTTTATCATAAAACAATTCTAACTTATCCATTCGCTTTTGAATAAAATCCAACAATTTTTTGTCAGCATTAAAATTTACCGATTGCGTGTTTACTTTCATATTACTACTTTTTTTTTTGGTTAGACAATAATAATGAATACTATTTTTTACTTCTTGGGTGCGCTTTTACGTGTACTTTTTTCAACTCTAAAATGCTATTATGAGTGTATACTTGAGTCGCAGCTAAACTAGAATGTCCAAGAAGTTCTTTAACAGCATTTAGATCGGCACCTTGGTTTAATAAATGGGTCGCAAAAGAGTGTCGTAATATGTGCGGACTCTTTTTCACTTTAGAAGATGCTTTACTAAAATAATTATTTATTATTCTGTACACAAGCGTTTCATAAATTTTTACTCCTTTTTTAGTCAAAAATAAATGCTCTTTGTCTACTATTTGTAGCAGGTCATCTCTAAATACTAAATATTCGCACATGGTTTGTAAGGTAATATCCAATAAAGGTACAATACGCTCTTTGTTTCTTTTACCTAAAACCTTTAATGTTTTATTATGAACATTAACATTACTAAGTTTTAAGTTAATTAATTCTATTCTTCGGATTCCAGTTGAGTAAAACAACTCTACAATTAATTTGTCCCTATAGCCTTCAAAACTGGAATCAAAAATCAAGTCGTCCAAAACCGTATTAATTTCGGTTTCCGAAAACGGTACCTGTACTTTCTTCCGCATTTTTAAGGCTTTATGTTTGGCTAAGGGGTTTACTTCCAACTCACCTATTTTTAATAGGAATTTACAATAGGTGTTGAGTGAAGAAATTTTTCTGTTTATGCTTCTATTTGAGATGTTTTTTTCAACCAATGATACTATCCAGTTTCGAATTTGACCATAATTAACCTGATTGATATCACTGTAACCAAACTCTATCTCAATAAATTCTGAAAAGCTTTCGATGTCCTTAGTGTAAGCTTTTACAGTTAAAGCTGAATAGTTTTTTTCCAACGACAAGTAATCTGTAAAAGGTTTTAGAAAGTTCAAGGTTTGTGTAGTTTGAAGCTTAAAGTTATAAAAAACTGGTTTCAAAAACTAATTCAGTACAAAGATGTACTATTTAGGGCAAAAAAAATCCCGCATATAGCGGGATAATATATAATTGTAGTATACTTTAAATTTCTTCAGCATCTCTTAACCTTTGAATGTACTGCGCTTTTTGTATTTGTGCTCTACGCTCAACTGAAGGCTTTGTAAATTGCTTGCGAATCTGTAACTGACGCTTAACACCTGTTCTATCGAACTTACGCTTAAAACGCTTTAATGCTCTATCTATATTTTCTCCTTCTTTAATTGGTATTATTAACATAGTATCTTAACCTCCTCTCTTTTAGATTTTGTGGGTGCAAATATAATTAATAAATAATAATGAGCAATTAAAAGTTTAAGAATTATTTTAATACTAAATCCTAGCCAACCCAATAACTCATTTCTTAAATTAAGTTGCCGGCTTGTACTCCTTTTTATCAATTACAATCTTAGCTAAAATCTCACGAAGTATTTCTGAAGTACCACCTCCTATAGGTCCCAACCTACTATCTCTCAACAATCGCGCCATTGGGTAATTTTCCATATAACCATAACCGCCTAAAAATTGCAGGCATTGGTAAATAACCTCGTCGGCCATTTTTGTTGACTTTAATTTGGATATAGTGGCTTCTTTTACAACATACTCTCCTTTATCCAGTCTTGAGGCCACCATATAATTATAGTTTTTACACAGTTCAATATCGGCATATAAATCAGCTACATTATGACGTAATGCTTGGAATTGATCAATAGTTTTTCCAAAAGCTTTACGTTCAGACATGTATTTTAAAGCATAATCCAAAGCATATTCTGCACGGGCATGGGCATTTATCCCCATAACCAAACGCTCAAGTGAAAAATGTTGGACAATATACCCAAAACCTCTATTTTCTTCACCTAGCATGTTAGTCGCTGGTATTTTTACATTATCAAATGCTATTTCACCCGTATCGGAAGCACGCCAACCCAATTTATCCAACTTTGTAGCCGACACTCCTTTTGCATCCCTATCGATTACAAAGATACTCAATCCTTTATTGCCTAATTCGGGTTTCGTCTTAGCAGCAACAACTAAATAATCACTATAAACCCCATTGGTGATAAAAGTCTTAGAACCGTTAATTATATAATAGTCGCCCTCTTTAACAGCTGTAGTTCGCATACCAGCTACATCACTACCTCCAAAAGGCTCGGTAATGCATAAGCAGCCTATTTTATCTCCAGTTATACTGGATGTAAGATAATTTTGTTTGATGGTTTCGTTGCCTTGTGCATTAAGGTGCGTCATTGCCAAATACACATGCGCCCAAATTGTCGCAGCAAAACCAGCTGAGTTTATTTTTTGAAGTTCCTCCAATAGGATAACCATATAGAACAGGTCCAGATTCAATCCACCATAGGCCTCTGGATAACTAATACCTAAGAAGCCCATATCTCCAAACTTTTTCCAAATAAACCGGTCAATAGTTCCAGTTTTTTCCCAAGATTCAATATGCGGAACAACTTCTTTCTTTAAAAAATCCTGTAGACTCTTTCTAAAAAGGTGATGTTCTTCGGTAAAGTACTTATTCATTTATTCTAATTTTCGAGCGACAAATATAATTTAATTATCTCTAATTTATTTACCGGAAAATCTTTTACTTTTTTCAACTCGTCTAACGACTGAAAGCCATCTCTTAAGGTTCTCATTTCTATAATCTCTGAAGCTAAATCGTAGTCAATATGCTGCACTGTTACCAATTGAGTTACCGTAGCCGAATTTAAATTTATTTTTTCTACCTTCCTTGGTGTTTTAACTGTAAAATGGTTGGTGATACGTTCAATAACCTCGGGAGACAGGCCATAAACATCTTCTAATTGTACATCGGCAATAAAACCGCCAACAAACTTATTCCTGAATTTAACGATTCGGTCTGAAAGCACCTCTCCAACACCATTAACTTTTTGTAATTGTTGTACCGTTGCTAAATTTAAATCCAATTTTTGGGCATAGGTTTTTGACTTGTTACCATAACTCTCATTAATAATATTCCTTGCTCTAGGGTTGGTTACCCAATCTGGAAATTTAAAATAAGGAGAAATAGCACCCAATAAAGAATCGGATACTTTGGTAATCTCCTGAAATTGTTTGGCAGAATTAATCCATTGGTCTTGTTTTCTAAAAACCAATAACCTATCTATTTCCTCATTACTCATTCCTAAAGCAGCCCCTTTATAATCGGTTATATAATTGGGGTTAAAAGGAAACAGCTTTGGTTGTCGCATAGCTATTTCAACTTGTCTCAAAGAATCTATTTCTTTAGTATAGGTATCATAGACATCTTCATTAAAAGAAACAGTTTCAGAAGGCAAATCAATAAAAACATAACTCACCTGAACTATTACAATAAGTAGTACCAATAAAAAAATCCCATTCCTTTGCTGTTTGGTAAACGTAAAATGGGATTTTAACTTATTCATATTTATGATTAGCTATTCAACGCCTCTCTTTTCATTTTAATAGCATCCGTGTAACGCTTCAATTGTTTTTTAACAACAGGCATTAACAGATACAAGCCTACCATATTTGGAAATACCATCGCAAAAATCATGGCATCGGAGAAAGACCAAATAGACCCCATACTTGCTGCTGCGCCAATAACCACAAAGGTTAAAAATAAGATTTTGTAAGTAAGGTCGGCTTTTTTTCCTTTACCAAATAAAAATTTCCAAGATTGCAAACCGTAATAACTCCAAGAAATCATCGTAGAGATGGCAAATAAAAACACAGCAATCGTTAAAAACACATTTGAAAACGGAATATATTTAGCAAAAGCCTTAGCCGTAATACCTGCACCTTGAACCATTTCATTTCCTATCATTACAGCTCCACTACCATCTGTACTAACATCTGCCCCGTATTCAAAAAATCCTCCAAAGTTGAATATAATGATTACCAAAGCGGTCATGGTACAAATCACTACCGTATCAATAAACGGTTCCAATAATGCTACCAAACCTTCGGATGCAGAATATTTTGTTTTTACTGCCGAGTGCGCAATAGATGCCGAACCAGCTCCTGCTTCGTTAGAGAAAGCGGCTCTTTTAAAGCCTACAAGTAAAACACCAATAAACCCTCCTACTCCAATAGCTGTTGGGTTAAAGGCTTCTTTCATAATTAAACCAATGGCATCATCTATTAAACTATAGTTTCCAAAAATGATATATAAACAACATAAAATGTACAATACGGCCATAAAAGGCACAATCTTTTCGGTTACTGAAGCAATTCTCTTGATTCCTCCAATGATAATTACACCAACTATAAAGGCAATAACCAAACCTATTATCGTACCTGCCATGGTGCTTTCCAAACCTAAGAGTTCTTTTACAACAATTGTTGCTTGATTCGATTGTGCTGCATTACCACCACCAAAGGAACCTCCAATACAGAAAACAGCAAATAAAACCGCAGCTACCTTACCCAAAGTCTTTAGGCCTTTTTCTTTTAAGCCTTTAGTCAGGTAATACATGGGGCCTCCATAAACTGTTCCATCTTCACCTACATCCCTGTAATGTACGCCCAATGTACACTCTACAAATTTGGTAGACATTCCTAAAAGCCCGCAAACAATCATCCAAAATGTCGCCCCTGGACCTCCCAAGGCAATAGCCAAAGCTACTCCTGCAATATTTCCATTTCCTACTGTTCCCGATACCGCAGTTGCCAAAGCTTGAAAGTGTGACACCTCACCATGGGAACTTTCATCCCTAATCGTATCCTTTATATCACCATCTATTTCCAGATCGCTATGTAGGTTTTCTATATTATCAATATGCTCTTCAATATCATCTACCTTATTAAGGTCAACACCTTGTGAAATACCATCTTCACCATAAAGAATTTTAGCACCGTGCTTTTCAATATCTTCATATTTTCCTCTAACTACACTTATGGCCGTCCAGAAATGTCTGATGTTGGGAAATTTAAAATATATAGTAAAAAATGCAGCACTGAACACCAATAATATCAAGACAAAAGGTGTCCCGTTAATGGTAAAAAAGATGACACGTGAGAAAAAATCTGATACAGGTTTAAATGCCTCATCTATTTGCTGGTCTATCCCTTTTTCGGCAGTTTGTTGTGCAAATGTTATAAATGGTAAAATTAATACGAAAACAGAAAGAAGATATTTCTTCATAGAGAATTAAGATTAGTTAGTTTTTAAAAATTTTTATATTTAAAGGTAGCAAGATGCTAAAAATTATTTGTTTTTTAAAACATAAGCTGTTAAAATAGAAAAAGCTAATCTATATTATAAACTGCATTTAAAGCTTCTATTTGTTCTGGACGCCCCAAAACAATTATCTTGGAGTTAGGAGCCAACTCCAATTCTGCTTCAGGATTCACAAAATAATCACCATTCTCGTCCTTATAACCAATGACTGTGCAACCGGTCTTTTTTCTTAAATCTAAATCCTTAATGGTTTTACCAGATGTTTTAGTATGCAACTTTTCAACGGCTACTTCCTCTATATTAATATTGTTTTTACCTACGATATTCAAATTATCAACAAATTCCATTAATCCTGGAACAACTACTAACGATGCCATATGGTTACCTCCAATATTATCTGGAAGAATCACGTTATTCGCCCCGGCAAACTTCAATTTATCATAAGACGACTCGTTAGATGCCCTGCTAATTATATTGATTTCGTTATTTATTTGCCTAGCTGAGAGGACCACAAACAAATTATCGGCATCATTTGGCAATGCTGAAATAAAATTAGAAGCCCGATCCACACCGGCTTGTATTAACACCTCATCTTCATTAGCATTTCCAATTATATATGGTACTCCATCTATTTGAAGGCGTTCTTCCAGTTCCTTATTTTTTTCAATAACCACAAAAGCTTTTTTATGTGCCATTAGTTTTTTAACGGCCTGCTTCCCATTTCTTCCATAGCCGCAAACCACAACATGGTTTTTATAGCCATCAATTTGTTTTTGCATTCTCCTGTGTTTTAATTCTTCTAAATTATTTTTACTTAAGATATATTCCGTAATAACCGATAAGGCATATCCCACAATTACTATACTAGCCAGTATTAAAAATATTGTAAAAACCTTGGACTCTTCATTCAATGGCACCACTTCCCCAAAACCAACGGTAGTCATAGTTATTACCGTCATATAAAAGGCATCGACCCATGAATAGCCCGATATTATAACATAGCCTATTACACCAATTAACATGATAACACATAACAAAAATAAAGCTGTGTATATTTTGGTTCTAAAAAAACGAATTAGATGATTAGTCATATAATTATAGATCGAAAACTGATGAGCGTTTCGTATAAATTAAATCTTTAATGCGTATCCAAAATGCTAAAAACAAATATAACGCAAAGCCAAAACCTAAAGTCACGAAGGTTAGGTACATAAACGACGTACGCACTACCTTAGCTCTAATACCCAATCGATCTGCAATACGCTGGCACACATAATAGCCATGCTTTTGAAAAAAAAGTAATGGTTTGTAAACATTCATGTCGCAATTTAGTATTTCCTTTTTTAGTTTAAAAGTTAATTTCTAAAGAAGTTAAAGGTTAATGATTAATTGACATCAACCTTAATGTATATAATCTTACCTTATTTGTTCAAAAGCTTGTTTCCAATAGCACATTGTAGACATCTATTTTTGCTACAATATTCTGTTTTTAACTGAACCAAAGCTTGCGAATGTAAAGCTGATGTTGCTATTGGCTTTAACTTTTGAAAGGCTTCTACAATACGATTCTGTTCAGATTTGATTTCTGAAATAAGCTTTAAAATCTCATCATCTACTGGATCCCCCTGTTGTTTTGCATAACAATATTTTAAAGGTATTATGGTGTTGATAAGCAATAAATCGACGAAAGCTTTTGAAATAGTTTTAATAGATGGTTTGGATTCTCTTTGAAAGGTGTAATGACTTTGCCAATAGGTTGAAGTTGCAACCTTGAACAATTTATAAAACTCATTCAATGTTTTTGATTTGATAATTTTTGAAAACAAATTTTGATGCCAATGGTACAGATTAGCCAACTGAGATAAGCGTATGGTTGGAAAACTTGAGGGCCTTAACCTAAAAAACTGCAAAGGCAGTACTTTTGAGTTCTCTAATTTAAATTTCTGCCTAAGAAACTCATAGTCCTTTACCAAGATATTATGATAACCATTTTCAATGGTATCCAATAATAAACCTGACTGACCAAAAAATAAGGCTTCTAGATTTTGCTGGTTGGATTGAATTTTTCTAACTATTGAAAAATCTGTTGCGTTTGCCATACTAAAGAAAGCTTCACCATTGACCTTTAAACCAAAATTCTTAGACAACAGTTTAAACAATACAGCTTCCCAATCATTTTTTGAAGTTTCTAACAGCGATTCAATAGTTAATGCTTTTCGTTCCAAACGTTCAAAATACAGACGTTCTAGCCAATTGTTTAACAAAAAATCACCTATACTTGTGAAATCATTTTCACAGTTAATCCAACTATTTTTCTTAGCAAATAATGCTTTGTAATTATTCAATACATTTGTTTGAATATAATCTTTAAGCTGTAACGTTGGTATAGTAGTATTATCACTTCTAAAGACTTCCGTATCATGTTCCCATACCACATGCAGGATAACATTATCATAAGTTTTGTCCTTTTCGTGGTTGTGTAAAAACCAATCTGCCGATTTCACATGTATTTCTACGTTGCCAGCCCAAAGCTGTTCACCAATTTGTAACTGGGCATTAAAAAAGTCGGGGCCTGCATCACAGTTATGTTGCCCAATCGACTTAACAACAATTACTTCACCTTGGACAGTTTTTAATCTATGAAGGTCAATTTTTTTATATTTCCAGAGGTAATGTAAAAAGTCTTCTTGCATAATAGAAAGATAAAACTTACTCTAAAACTAACAAATTCTAAATCCATAATTATTACACAAATTGATAAATTTGCACAAAATTACACTATGGAACAACTTACTTTAACAACACCTGCACTACTATTTTCAGCTATTTCTTTAATTATGCTAGCTTACACTAATAGATTTTTGGCTTACGCTGCTGTTGTTAGGGCCCTTCATGATAAGTACCAAAAGAAAAAAAATAAGGTATTAATAAAACAAATAGAAAATATTAAAAAGCGGCTTTACTTAACGCGTTCCATGCAAATTTTTGGTATTACCAGTTTATTGCTTTGCGTGCTCACCATGTTTTTAATTTACATTCAACAACACACCATAGCCGTTTGGATATTTGGTTTAGCTTTGCTTTTACTCATTTTATCCTTAGCACTCTTGATTGTTGAAATCCAGATTTCGGTAAAAGCACTGGAACATCATATAAGTGATATTGAGAATAACGAAGCCCTTTAATCCAACTAAATTTTTAATTAACGTAAGCTCTCCAAACTAGCCTTAAGGGTTTCTATTTTGGCCAAAGCATCTGCTTCCTTTTTCTTTTCAGTGGCAACTACCTGTTCTGGAGCATTATTGACAAACCGCTCGTTGGACAGCTTCTTTTGCACCGATTTCAAGAAGCCTTCGGTATAATTAAGTTCTTCGGTTAGTTTGCTAATTTCCTCTTCCACATTAATGGTATCCAATGAAATTGGTACAAAATATTCATTAGATTTTACACGGAAACTCATGGCTCCATCAATCTTAACCTCAGAATAGGATAGGTGTTCCACATTGCCCAGTTTTTTGATGACCGCATCAAAATTTTCTGAAACACGTTCATTATTGATTACCACCAAATCTATTGCATCCTTAAAAGCGATATTTTTCTCTTTACGGATGGTTCTAATGCCTGAAACCACTTCAGAAGCAAAATCGAATTGATGTACAAGTTCTGTATTAGAAGCCCCTATCTTTGGATATTTGGCTATAATTAAGGCTTCTTCTGGGGTACGCACTTTCATGGTTTGCCATATTTCTTCAGTAATGAATGGCATGAAAGGATGCAAAACTTTTAAGTTATCCTCAAAAACAGCAATTAACGCATGGTACGTATGGGCATCTATTGGTTGTTCATAAGCCGGCTTTACAATTTCCAATAACCAACCACAAAAATCATCATAGATCAATTTATAAATTGCCATTAAAACATCACTCAAACGGTACTTACTGTAATGATCTTCAATTTCAGTCAAAGTTTGATTAAACTTAGCCTTGTACCAGTCTAATGCTATCCTATTGAATTGCGGTTGTTCTAGGGTTTCTGAAACCTTCCAAAGTGTGGTTAAATAAAAGGCACTCCATACTTTATTACCCAACCCTCTACCTTGCTGACAAAGTGCTTCGTCGAACAACAAATCGTTACCCGCTGCCGAACTTAGCAATAGCCCCACGCGAACACCGTCTGCACCATAATCTTCAATAAGTTTTAGGGCATCTGGTGAATTACCCAATGACTTGGACATTTTTCGGCGTTGTTTATCACGTACTAAGCCTGTTAAATAAACATTTTCAAACGGACGTTTGCCTTTGTATTCATATCCAGCAATAATCATACGGGCAACCCAGAAAAACAAAATATCGGGCCCAGTAACCAAATCGTTGGTAGGGTAGTAATATGTTATGTCTTCGTTTTCGGGGTTTCTAATGCCATCAAAAACGCTAATAGGCCATAACCAAGAGGAAAACCAGGTATCTAAGGCATCTTCATCTTGGGTTAAGTCGTTGGTTGTTAGTTGTTGGTTGTTGGCTTTTTGTTTGGCTAGCTCTAAAGCTTCTTCTTTGGTTTCAGCCACCACAAAATCTTCCTTGCCATCACCATAGTAATAGGCGGGAATTTGCTGTCCCCACCACAACTGACGGGAGATATTCCAATCGCGAATGTTTTCCATCCAATGGCGATAGGTATTTTCAAATTTCCTAGGGAACAGTTTTACTTCCCTATTGTCACCCAAAACCGCATCCAACGCTGGCTTGGCAAGTGCTTCCATCTTTAAAAACCATTGATCCGATAATCTTGGCTCTATAACACATTTGGTCCTTTCAGAAGTCCCCACTTTATTGGTATATTGTTCAACCTTTACCAAATAGCCTTTGTCTCCCAACTCCTTTGCAATTTCCTTTCGTACCACAAAGCGATCTTTTCCTTCGTAATGCAACCCAAAGGAATTTAAAGTAGCATCGGCATTAAATATATCGATGACTTCTAAATTGTGCCTATCTCCTAAAGTTTTGTCGTTTTCATCATGTGCTGGGGTAACTTTCAAACATCCTGTGCCAAACTCAACATCAACATAATCGTCTTCAATTATCGGTATTTCCCTTTCACACAAAGGCACTATGGCCTTTTTCCCTTTTAAATGGATGAAACGTTCATCATTTGGATTAATACAAATCGCAGTATCACCTAAAATGGTTTCTGGGCGAGTGGTGGCTATGGTCACTTTTTCATCAGATCCTGCTATATCATACTTCAAATAATATAAGTTGCCTTGACGTTCCTCATAAATCACTTCTTCGTCTGATAAAGTCGTTTTTGCTTCTGGATCCCAATTCACCATACGATAGCCCCTGTATATCAAACCTTTATTATATAAGTCTACAAAAACCTTAATAACAGACTCAGACAAAGCGGGATCCATGGTAAAGGCTGTTCTATCCCAATCACAGGATGCGCCAAGTTTTTTTAATTGTTCTAAAATAATACCTCCATACTCATGTTTCCATTCCCAAGCATATTTTAAAAATTCATCGCGTGTTAAGTCATTTTTGTTGATGCCTTGCTCCTTTAGCCTAGCAACTACTTTTGCCTCAGTAGCAATAGAAGCATGGTCTGTTCCGGGCACCCAGCAGGCATTTTTACCTTGTAATCGTGCACGACGTATTAATACGTCCTGTATGGTATTGTTAAGCATGTGCCCCATATGCAACACACCAGTAACATTTGGAGGAGGTATTACAATGGTATAAGGTTCTCTTTCGTCTGGTGTAGAATGAAAATAATTATGTTTCATCCAGTAATCGTACCACTTACCTTCTACTTGGCTTGCATCATATTTTGATGGAATTTGCATACTTTGGAATAGTTTTTGACAATTAGAGTGCAAAAGTACTTATATTTCTTTAGCTGTGAAACCAATAGGTTTACAAAAAACAGTGCAAAACAACAGAAGCATGGTACATTTCACTAAGTTGAATATGTTAATACTTGTGCAGTATGTCTAATATTTTTGTTGTTTGAAGAAAAAGTAAGTATGTTTGACTTGGTTTATGAAGCTAAAGCATCTAAAAATGCTTAATTGAATATTGAATTAATTAACTAAAAAATTATAAAGATGAAACAATTAATTACTATGTTATGTATTGGTTTATTGAGTTTTTCAATGAATGCTCAAGCTAAAATTGAGTTTAAAAGCGATACTATTGATTATGGAACTATTGAAAAAGGTTCTGATGGTGTTCGTGTTTTTGAATTTACCAATACAGGCGATGAACCTTTAATTATATCACAAGTAAAATCCAGCTGTGGCTGTACTATTCCTAAAAAACCAAAAGACCCTATTTTACCTGGAAAAACTGGAGAAATTGAAGTGAAGTACGACACCAACAGAGTGAACCCTATTAGAAAGACCATCACAGTTATTTCTAATGCTGAAACCCCTACCGTAGCCTTAAAAATAAAAGGATTAGTAGTCGATTCGAGCAAGGAAAGCGTTTTGGAAAAGAAAGATAAAAGTATTGTACAGCAGTAAATAAATTGTTTACTTGCAACAAAAAACCCGAACAGTAAACTGTTCGGGTTTTTTGTTGGGAAACAGTATAATAAAGCCTCATTAATCAGAAAATACGTCTTCTAAAATAAACGAAAATCCCATAACCAAACCATTCCTGTCAATTTTTAACCTAATACGTTTTCCTATGTCATCATAAAATAGATGTGTCAAATCCTGCAAACTGTGTTGATGCGCTTGTTTTCCATTAATAGATAAAATAATATCACCAAGCTTGAGACCTGCCTTATCAGCAGGGGAATCACGCCTTAATTCAACAATTTTAAAAGCTGGTTTTAATAACAGCTTATATTCATTATTCAACACAATTTTAGTACCGTTTAACTCTTGATTATTTGAATTTGCTATAGTATTACTGTCATTATTTTTCTCCTTTACTAACCTAACTCCATCATGGGCCAACTCTATACCGCTTTTATTATAGGTAAATTTACTATTAAAATTACTGTTCTTTTTTAAAGTTATAATGCCCCGTTGATAGTCCACTATAATATTAAATCGCTTGAGGACATTTCCCGAAATGCTTCCATTTCTATTTTTAAAACGCCTTGCATAAAAAATTGACAATGAATCCGGAAATGCCACATTTACATCCTTCAAGCTAAAACCTTTAAGAGAAAAAGCATCTAATCTAGAACGTTTTCCATAAACACTACCGCTTAAACCAAGGCCCAAAAAATCATTGAAAAATTTATCACTGGATTTTATACCTAAAGCTTCATTTTCAAACAACCACAAGGCATCACTTCCACCAGAATCAAGTAAAAGCTTAACGGGGATATTTTTGTTATTAATACTTACCGATGCATTAATGTAAGGCTTATTATTATAGAACTCCAAATAAAATCGCTCACATGTCTTACAGTTTTTATATCTGTAATGATCTGGTTCTGTAAGCTTAAGAAATTTATGGGTATAATTAATTTCCACAACCAAATCCTTAAATAAATCAAATCCAATAATACCATGGACCGGAATCCCCAATCTGGGAGCAAAATTTAAATTTGAATCATATACTGCATAAAGGTCCTGATTTAATTTAATAGCATCTCCTATTCTAAAAACATTATTAGTAGACTTTAATGCTTCAACCGTCTCCCCATCTCCCAAACCACGTAATTGTATAAGCTCAGTATCTTTAATCTTCAGGGAATCGGAAATGTTTAATATGTTAAAGATTATAGGTTTGCTAACGCCTGTATCTAATAAAAAAGAAAGCTCTACACCGTTTATTTCTACTGGAAAAACTATAAGGTTATTAATAAACTTAAACCTAACCTTATCTGATTTGTTTTTATTTTGTACAGTAAACTTCCCTTGAGAAAAAGCTGTATTAGTAAAACAAAAGATCAGTAAAATAAAACTTAAAACTCTATGCATTGATGGAAACAAATTTATTCATTCAATTTACGAATCTTTAAAATAGAGACATTATTTAAACCCATTTTTTAAAAAAACTTTAAGATAATTTTCCCAAATTTGCAATCTCAAATTAAATTTTACTAAAATGCCAAATATATCAAAGAAGGGGGGGGCTATGCCAGAATCACCCATACGAAAACTGGTTCCTTACGCAGAACAAGCCATTAAGGACGGAAAAACCATTTATCATTTAAATATTGGCCAACCCGATATAAAAACGCCTCAAATTGCACTCGATGCCGTGAAGAACCTATCATTGGACATACTCGCTTATTCACGATCAGAAGGCTCAGAGACCTACCGCATTAAAATTGCCAACTATTATGAAAAAAATAATATAGAAGTTACCCACGATGATATTATAGTGACTACAGGTGGAAGTGAAGCTCTATTATTTGCTTTTGGTTCCATTATGGATGCCGATGATGAAGTGATTATCCCAGAACCGTTTTATGCCAACTACAATGGGTTTTCAACAGCTTCAGGGATTAATATTGTACCTGTAATTTCTAAGATTGAAGACAACTTTGCCTTACCACCTATCGAGGAATTTGAGAAACTTATCACCTCAAAGACCAAAGCTATTCTAATATGTAACCCAGGAAATCCAACGGGCTATTTATATTCTCAGGAAGAAATACAAAAATTAGCTAGCTTGGTTAAAAAACACGATTTGTTTTTAATAGCTGATGAAGTTTACCGGGAGTTTGCCTACGATGGGCACAAGCACTACTCAGTTATGCAAGAACCAGGTATTGAAGACCACGCCATTATGATAGACTCAGTATCTAAGCGTTACAGTATGTGTGGGGCTCGTGTAGGTTGTTTGGTTTCAAAAAATAAAACCGTCATACAAACGGCATTAAAATTTGCGCAGGCACGTTTAAGTCCCCCTACATTTGCTCAAATAGCAAGCGAGGCTGCACTGGAAACCCCTCAAAGTTATTTTGATGCCGTTATAGAAGAGTATGTAGGCCGCCGCAATACCTTAATTAATGAATTAGAAAAAATTGAAGGTGTTAAAGTTGCTAAGCCCAATGGTGCCTTTTACTGTGTAGTCGAACTGCCAATAAAAAATGCCGATCATTTTGCGCAATGGCTATTAGAGGATTTTAACATTAATGGTGAAACGGTTATGGTTGCTCCCGCTGCTGGCTTTTACTCTACCCCTAATGTTGGCTTAAACCAAATACGAATTGCATACGTACTTAATAAGGAAAGTTTAATAAAAGCAGTTAATATTATAAAAGAGGCTTTAAAGATTTACAACAATTAGTGTTCATTCAAGACAACATATCCTTAAAACCTTATAACACATTTGGTATTGATGTTATTGCTAAACATTTTGTTTCCGTATCTAGCATTAACGAATTAAAGTCTGTTTTATCACTAAAAAAATATCCCAACAAACTTATTTTGGGAGGGGGTAGCAATATGTTGCTTACAAAAAACCAAGATGCACTTGTAATTCACCTCAACATAAAAGGCATTGATATTATTTCAGAAAATGAAGACAATGTTTTAATTAAAGCCTATGCAGGCGAAAACTGGCATGAATTTGTACTTTGGTGCCTAAACAAAGGGTATGGCGGTATTGAAAATTTGTCACTCATACCAGGTAATGTAGGCACTGCCCCAATTCAAAACATAGGAGCCTATGGCGTTGAACTTAAAGACGTTTTTGTGTCCTGTGAGGCTTTATCAGTTGCAAACAAAACTCTAAAGACCTTTTCTAAAGAAGATTGTAACTTTGGTTATAGAAATTCCATATTTAAACAGCAATCCAAGGGCAAATATGTTATTACCAGTGTTACATTTAGGCTAACCAAAAAAAACCACGAGTTGCACATTAACTATGGTGCCATTGCTTCGCAACTTGAAACCCTGAATGTAAATACCCCGACCATAAAAGACATTTCCCGAGCAGTTATTGCTATTAGGGAAAGTAAATTACCTAATCCAAAAGAGATTGGCAATAGTGGCAGTTTTTTTAAAAATCCTATTATATCAAAATCACATTACAATAAGTTGTTAAAAAGCTTTGACCTTATTCCATGTTATCCTGTTTCTGAAGATGAAATAAAAGTCCCCGCCGGTTGGCTTATTGAAAAAGCTGGATTTAAGGGTAAACGATTTAATGATTATGGCGTTCATAATAAACAGGCTTTGGTGTTGGTCAATTATGGCAATGCAAAAGGTGAAGATATATTGAAACTTTCCAGGTTAATTCAAAAAACGATTAAAAGATTATTTAATATAACCCTAGAAGCTGAAGTAAATATTCTATAAAGTATAAAAAGAAATTTCTACATTTGATATAATCCAGTATTAGGCAATTAATACTTTTAAACTAACAAAAGATTGATTTCAGAAATAGAAAAAGAAATAGTTTCATTACTTAGAAACGGTGATAAAAGGGCCATAACATTGCTTTATAACAATTATTCTGATGCACTTTACGGCGTTATTAAAAAGATAATTATTGATGACGAAATTGCTCAAGATGTCTTACAAGAAAGCTTTGTTAAAATATGGCGTTATGCAAAAAAATATGATGCCTCTAAAGCTAAACTTTTTACCTGGTTATATAGAATTGCATATAACACAGCTATAGACAAAATACGATCCTTAAAAAACAAAACCGAAAAGGAAGTCCAAATAGAAGTTTCATCCGTATATAAGTTAACATCGAACACGTTAAACCAAGACGTATTAGATATAAAGAAGCATTTAAAAACTATAGACGAAAAATATCAAATTGTAATAAACGCTCTCTTTTTTGAGGGCATGACACAACAAGAAGCTAGTGACGAATTAGACATTCCACTAGGTACTATAAAATCGAGATTAAAAATTGGATTGCGTGAACTGAAAAAAATTTACGATCCGCAATAAAAATTGTCATGGATGAAAAAATAAATACTTTTTTAGATTCTGGACTTTTAGAAAAATATCTAATTGGCACAACTACTATTGTCGAAACAGAACAGGTCGAGGCTTATATCTCAAAATATCCAGAAGTGCAAAATGCATACAATACAATGCAATTTAACCTAGAAGTTATTGCTAAAAGTAATGCAGTTGAAGCTCCAAAAGACATCTTAAACGCTGTTTTAGATGAACTAGATGACACTCCAGTTGTAAACATAAGCACCTTTCAAAAATATAAATCTTGGTATAAAATAGGTGTGGCAGCCTGTGTAGCCTCTATTATTTTTGCTGGCACCAGTTTTATGTTCTTCAAGCAAAACCAAAAACTTAGTAACTACAATCACTTACTAAGTGAAGAAAACCAAACGGTGGTTGATGAGCTTTTTGATTTACGTAGTGATATAGAG
This sequence comes from Aestuariivivens marinum, assembly GCF_022662175.1. Classification (GTDB taxonomy): domain Bacteria; phylum Bacteroidota; class Bacteroidia; order Flavobacteriales; family Flavobacteriaceae; genus Aestuariivivens; species Aestuariivivens marinum. The sequence goes on from NZ_JAKMCR010000006.1 coordinate 35,277, forward strand.
GAAAACAATGCGAAATTAGACGCCGTAATGCAACAGTTTGTAAAACTTAATGACCCCGAAACCTATAAATATATTATTCAAGGCAATAATCGTGCGAGCAAATTAAAAACTGTTGCCTACATTAATCCAAGAGAAAAAACATCTATGATTGATGTGGTTTCATTACCAGAATTACCTGAAGAACAATGTTTCCAAATATGGGCTGAATTACAAGGTAAAATGGTAAGTTTAGGTATTTTAACAGAAGAGGACCGACAGTTAAGAGCAATACCTTATACCGAAGATGCTTTAGCTCTTAACATTACCATAGAACCAAAGGGTGGTAATTCCATAGCATCATTAGATAATTCGGTTGCTCACATAAGCTTACAATAGAAAAAGAAATATTATATTAATTAAGCCTCAATTTGAAATTGAGGCTTTTTAATTTTATAAAACTACCTATCTTTGCACAAATTATTTATCACAGATGAAACTTCTTTTAATAACGTTTATATTATTAGGCTTGGGCTTAGCTGGAATTGCCATAAAAATTTGGGCAAAAAAAGATGGTAAGTTTGCTGGCACCTGTGCCAGTCAAAACCCAATGCTTAACAAAGAGGGTGAAACTTGTGGCTTTTGTGGAAGAACTCCAGACCAATACAGTGAATGTAACGAACCTCAACATTCCTAATTAGTTCATGCAAATTCTTGACATTCTACTCTACATTTTTATTATTGTAGCATGTATCCAAGTTACTATTTATCTATTTATTTATGGTAGGTTTTCGTTTTCAAAACCCACCAAAACAAATTTAAACACAACACCTGTTTCGGTTATTGTTTGTGCAAAAAATGAAGCAGAAAATTTAGAGCGGTTTTTACCAGCTATCATTCAACAAAACTATCCCGAATTTGAACTTGTTTTAATTAATGACGCTTCACATGACAATACCCTAGAAGTAATGCAACAGTTTGCTGAATTGTACGACAACATTAAAATTGTGAATGTTAAACCCATTGAAGCCTTTTGGGGTAATAAAAAATATGCGTTAACCCTAGGTATTAAAGCCTCAAAACATGATTTACTTTTATTTACTGATGCTGATTGTAAGCCCGTATCGAAATATTGGATTAGTGAAATGGTTGGGCATTTCAATAGCCATAAGTCAATTGTATTAGGGTTTGGCGCCCATACAAGAATTAAAAACTCTTTTTTTAACAAACTTATACGGTTTGAAACCTTAACAACCGCACTTCGGTATTTTTCATTTACTAAAATAGGTATGTCCTACATGGGTGTTGGCAGAAATTTAGCCTATAAAAAAAGTCTGTTTTTTAAAGTCAATGGCTTTATAGATCATATGCACATTAAATCGGGCGATGATGACCTATTTATCAATCAAGTAGCCACAACTAAAAACGTTTCTATTTGCTTTAAGAAAAACAGTTTTACAACCTCACCTGCTAAAACCACCTTTAAAGAGTGGTTTTTACAAAAACGGCGTCACGTATCCACTGCGAAGTATTACAAATTAAAGCATAAAATAGCTTTGGCTTTAATTTACAGTTTACAACTTGTTTTTTGGGTATTGACTTTGATATTATTGGTTACTAAACATCAATGGCATTGGGTTATAATTTTTTTAAGTATTAGACTAATGGCGCAATATATAACAGTTGGTGCAGCTTCTAAAAAATTAAATAGTAAAGACCTAATCGTATCAATTCCTTTTTTAGAAATTTTCTTAATTAGCATACAATTATTTATATTTATAAACAATCTTGTTTCAAAACCTAATCATTGGAAATAAAAGAAGCCATTAAACGCGCCAAAAAGAATGACCAAAAAGCATTCAATTATTTACTAGACTTATATTGGGATGATGTATATGGCTTCCAATTAAAACGCATACAAAACGAAAATGATGCAGAAGATGTTACCATTCAAACATTTTCTAAAGCATTTGATAGGATTGATACTTTTGATGAATCCTATAAATTCAAAACTTGGCTAATCACTATATCAAAAAATATCCATATCGATTTATTAAGAAAAGAGGAAAAATCCATATCAAAAGTCATTTCCCGTGATGATGACAATGCCTATAGGGTTTTAGATGAATCACCTTCTCCCGAAGATAAAATTATTACCGAACAGCATTTGGCCAAATTGCTGTTGGACATAAAAAAGCTAAAGCCTCATTATCAAAAAATCATAAACCTTAGATATTTTCAGGAATTGAGTTACAAAGAAATATCCATTGAATTAGGAGAACCTATTAACAATGTTAAGGTAAAACTCTTAAGGGCAAAAAAATTACTAGCAGACATAATAAAAAAGCAAAAGGGAAATTCAACATAGCATAATTGTAAGCTTTTACCCCTAAGACACCTTCTAACTTTAAACACACCAAACCATTCAAGATTAACACAATACTTTGTATCTTTGTGCCTTATTTAATAGCATGAATACAGAAACCGTTTCAAACATATTACCAAAAGAAAGAGTACCAAAACCAAAGTGGCTCCGTGTAAAATTACCAACAGGAAAAAAATACACTGAATTAAGGGGTTTGGTCGATAAATACAACTTAAACACTATTTGTACATCGGGTAGTTGTCCCAACATGGGTGAGTGCTGGGGCGAAGGCACGGCAACCTTCATGATCCTAGGAAACATTTGTACCCGTTCCTGTGGCTTTTGTGGCGTTAAAACAGGAAGACCAGAAAGCGTAGATTGGGATGAACCCGAAAAGGTGGCGCGCTCCATTAAAATCATGAACATAAAACATGCTGTACTTACCAGCGTAGACCGAGATGATCTTAAGGATATGGGAAGCATTATGTGGGCAGAAACCGTAAAAGCAGTGCGTAGGATGAACCCCAAAACCACCCTTGAAACACTTATCCCAGATTTTCAAGGTATAGAACAGCATATTGATAGGATTATTGACGTAACTCCGGAGGTTGTGTCTCATAATATTGAAACAGTGCGTCGCTTAACGCGCGAAGTACGCATACAAGCAAAATACGATAGAAGCCTCGGTGTTTTAAAATATTTAAAACAACAAGGGCAACGCCGAACGAAATCGGGAATTATGCTAGGACTTGGAGAAACTAGAGAGGAAGTTATAGAAACCTTGCACGATTTAAAATCTAATGAGGTAGATGTTATAACTATTGGGCAGTACTTACAACCTAGTAAAAAACATTTACCAGTAAAACAGTTTATAAGCCCCGAACAGTTTGATGATTACAAACAAATTGGCTTAGACCTTGGTTTTAGGCATGTAGAAAGTAGTGCTTTGGTACGTTCTTCCTACCATGCACAAAAACACATTCATTAAACTATGATACATGTTGCCATTAATGGTTTTGGCCGTATAGGCCGCCGTATTTTTAGATTACTTCAAAATCATAAATACATTAAGGTTGTTGCCATTAACGATTTATCCGATAGCAAAACCTTAAGCCACTTACTTAAATACGATAGCATACATGGCATTTTCCCTGCTGAAATTAAACATGGCACTAATTCTATTATAGTAAACCATGAATTCATCCCGCTTTTAAATAAAAATCATCCCAAACAAATAAATTGGGAGCCTTTTAATGTTGATTTTGTTATAGAATCTACAGGAAAATTTAAATCTACCCCTGATTTAGATTACCATTTAATCAATGGTGCAAAATGTGTTATTTTAAGTGTACCTCCACTAGACAGCGACATTAAAACTATTGTAATGGGTGTTAATGATAGTATTATTGATGGAACAGAAACCATTATTTCAAATGCCTCGTGCACAACAAACAATGCCGCACCTATGATAGATGTAATCAACAAACTATGTGGTATTGATCAAGCTTATATTACTACAGTACACTCTTATACCACAGACCAAAGCCTTCACGACCAAGCACATCGCGACTTAAGACGTGCCAGAGCTGCTGGACAATCAATAGTTCCCACAACTACAGGTGCAGCTAAAGCGCTTACTAAAATTTTCCCCGAACTTTCTAATGTTATTGGAGGTTGTGGCATTAGGGTTCCCGTAATAAATGGTTCCTTAACCGATATTACGTTTAATGTAAAACAAACGGTTTCAATCAACCAAATAAACGCTTCTTTTAAAACAGCTTCAAATAATCATTACAAAAATATTATCCAATATACTGAAGACCCCATTGTTTCTATTGATATTGTCGGAAATACACATTCCTGTATTTTCGATTCGTTAATGACCTCGGTAATTGGAAACATGGTAAAAATTATTGGCTGGTATGATAATGAAACAGGTTATTCTCAAAGAATAATTGATTTATTATGCAATTTATCGGAAAAAAAGTGTGTTTTATCGGTAAAATAATTATATTTGTCGGTAAGATTATTTTATAATGCCCCATATAAAACTTTACATACCTGTATTTTTAATATGCTTTGGTCTACTGTCCTTTGCGCAAAACTCAATAGAAGAGGATCCAGAAATCATTCAGAATCGTATCGATTACCATATTCAGGGATCTATAAACGATATTGAAAACTTCGATTATTTTGAAGCACAAAAAAAACTTGATATTGCTCTAAAATTAGCTACTGATGCCAATAATCAATCGCGTTTAGGTATCATTTATGCTGCTATAGGGAAGTTACAATTAATTGTAGAAGAAGAGGACAAGGCCATTAAGTCCATTAACCAAGCTATTAGAATACAACGACTAAACAATGATAATGTCAATCTTGGGGATTCCCATAAAATATTTGGCGATATTTATTTAAAAAAACAAGAATACAATCTTGCTTTAGATCAATATAGAGCAGCAAAATCTAAATTTGAAGAAGAAGATCTAAATGAAAAGTTAGCTGAAATATTACTTTACGAAGGCATTACCTACATAAAACTAAAAAATTACAAAAACGCCATAACACACCTAGATCAATCCATCTACTTATCAAAAAACTTCAACCTATCCCAAATCCAAAGTAAGGGCTTGGTTAACCTTAGTGAAGTGTATCTTGTACAAGGTAATACCAGACGCGCTTCAACTTTAGTAAATGAAAGTTTAAAGCTGGCAAAACTATACAACTATACTAGTGTTTTAAATGATTGTTATTTGATTTTGAGTGATATAAGTAGCAAGTTAAATGACTATAAGACGTCCTACAGCTACCTTAAAAGTCACATAAGACTATCTGACTCATTAAGAACTTTACAACTCGAAAACCTTTCTCCAGAAAAACGTATTGAATATTTAATGGCAGATACCACTGAAGAGTTGAAAAAAGCCAACGAAGATATAAAGGAAGCCGAAAACAAAAACCATATGGTAAACCTTATATCAATACTAAGTGTTGCCCTAATTACTATTTTGTCTCTGTTAACCTTGTCATTATACAAAAACAACAATATCAGATTAAAGACCAATAACATGCTCCATAAAAAAAACAGTGAGCTTATTATTGCTAAAGAAAAGGCCGAGTTGGCCTCTAAGACCAAGGCTAATTTTCTGTCAACCGTGACACACGAGTTACGAACACCTTTATATGCTGTAACTGGGCTTAGCAATATGTTATTGGATGAAGATCCTAAACCTGAACAAATCCAACACTTAAAATCACTAAAATTTTCAGGAGATTATTTGCTTACTTTTATTAACGACATTCTTCAACTCAATAAAATTGAGGCCAATAAGGTAAATATAGAGCCAGAACCATTTAACTTAAAAAACAAAATAAGCAATATTGTTATGGCCTTAAACAATTCGGCATTGGATAACAATATTAAAATACATTTTGATTATCCTAAAGATTTACCTAAAAACTTTATTGCGGATCAAATTAAGATATCACAAATCTTAATCAATCTTATTGGCAACTCCATTAAGTTTACCAAAGATGGTGATATTTGGATAAGGGTTTATAAAATTGAACAGCAAAACAATACTTACACCCTAAGGTTTGAGGTTGAAGATAATGGTATAGGTATTAGCAAAGAAAAACAGGACAATATGTTTGAAAGCTTCTCCCAAGGATCAATTCAAATTAATAGAAAATATGGTGGTACTGGCTTAGGGCTTTCTATTGTTAAAGGGTTAATAGACATACTCAATGGTAAAATATATCTTACTAGTGAATTGGGTAAAGGCACAACCTTCTATTTCGAAATTCCACTGGAATATACAGAACAAGGTGAAATTAAGGAAACAAAACAATCGTATTTCTCTGAAGAAACAAATGAAATTGATTTAACAAAAGTTAAAATATTGGTAGTTGAAGACAACAAAATCAACCAAATGATCACCAAAAAGATTCTAACCAAAATGAATCTAAAATGCGATATTGTAGACAATGGTGAAGATGCGGTAGATAAGATTAAGACGAATAATTACGATATTGTTTTAATGGATATTCATATGCCCGGCATTAGTGGTATTGAAGCGACCAAGATTGTTAGAACCTTCGATAAAGAATTAACCATTTTTGCACTAACTGCCGTAACTATCGAGGATAGAATGCAAGAGTTTGATGAAGCTGGATTTACAGATATAATCCCTAAACCTTTTAAACAGGAAGAGTTTGAAAAGAAACTATTCAATGCTCTTAACAAAAAGAAAAAATCTGCCTAATAACTTTTTACAAAACTTCTCAAAAGGTTATCAAACACTTTTGCATTTTCTATTTTAATTTCTATTGGCAAGTAATACAACTTACCCCTTAAAACATTGTACTTTTTCAATCTTACAAAATCCTTTTCTGTAGCTAAAATAATTGTTTCTACTTTAAGCTTTTCAATATCCTGAACAGAAAAATTATGATGGTCCTTAAAGCTTAAATGCTCAAAACGAAGCCCTTTGTTTTTTAGAAATTCAACCAACGGTGTTGGATTAGCAATACCTGTTACCAAAGTAAAATGCTGCAAAGCATCAATTTTAATGGTCTTTTCTAAAGATTTTGCTTCATCAGCATACTGTATATAGCTAAAAAATACCTGTTGATTACCCTTTGGGTTAATCTGCCTCAAAACAGTTTCTTTTTCAAGATTACTTAACTGCATCGGACACTTTGTAACTACGATAATATCAGCTCGATTGGCCCCTGTTTTAGGTTCTCTTAAATTTCCAGACGGCAACACAAAATCATTAATATACAAGTTATCGTATGTGGTAAGCAAAATATTTAAGCCCGCCTTTACCTTTCTATGCTGAAAAGCATCATCTAACAAAATAAGTTCTGGTTGTTCGGGCAATGACCTTAACTGCTCAATACCATTAACCCGATTGGCATCAACTGCTACCTGTATATTTCCTTTAAACTTATTATAAAACTGAAAAGGTTCATCCCCTAGACTTTCAGCATCAGCATTTTCATTAGCTAATAGAAACCCTTTCGTTTTTCGGCCATAACCCCTACTAAGTGTTGCTACTTTGTAGTCTTCCCTAAACAAACGGATTAAATATTCAATCATGGGGGTCTTACCGGTCCCTCCAACACTTAAATTCCCAACACAAATTACTGGAAAATCAAATGACCTAAAGGTCTTTAACCCTAAATCGTATAATTTGTTTCTTACACTGGTCACCAAATAATAAATGGGGACTACAGGAAATACTATCTTCCGCAATAAGTTCATAATAGCAAAGTAAATATTTTATATTTGTTTAATAATCAATAAATGAAAATAATATGCTTATTCAAGATGTCATTAATCATTTAGAAGCTTTGGCTCCTCTAAATTATGCTGAGGATTTTGACAATGTAGGTCTTTTAGTTGGAGACAAAAAGGCTAAATTAAAAGGCATATTAGTGACCTTGGACACTCTTGAAGCTGTTATCGACGAAGCTATCGAAAACAACTGCAATCTAGTAGTAAGCTTCCATCCTATTATCTTTAAAGGTCTAAAAAAACTTAACGGAAAAACCTATGTTGAACGTGTTGTTATGAAAGCCATAAAGCATGATATTGCGATTTATAGCATGCATACGGCTTTAGATAATTCATTATTAGGCGTAAACGACATGATATGCAACCAATTACAATTAACCAATAAAAGAATCCTCATCCCACAATCGGGCACCATTAAAAAATTAACCACCTATGTTCCTTTTGCCGAAGCAGATCAATTGCGAAAGGCATTATTTCAAGCAGGAGCAGGTAGTATTGGAAACTATAATGACTGTAGTTTTAATGTAGAGGGTTATGGCACGTTTAATGGCAACGAAAATTCCAATCCTACAAAAGGTTCCAAAGGGAAAACTCATACCGAAAAGGAAACCAAAATTACCGTTACGTTTGCAAAGCATTTAGAATCAAAAATATTAAAGACCCTTTTCGAAACACACTCCTATGAAGAAGTTGCCTACGAAGTAACTACTCTAGATAATGCAAACCAAAACATTGGCATGGGAATGATTGGTGAACTTGAAACAGCATTAAGTGAAATTGATTTTTTAAGATATGTTAAGGAAACTATGAAAACGGAGTGTATTAGGCATTCGGCTTTGACCAGTAAATCCATAAAGAAAATAGCCGTTCTTGGAGGCTCGGGTAGTTTTGCCATCCAAGCAGCTAAACGTGCAGGTGCTGATGCGTTTATAACTGCCGATTTAAAATATCATGACTTTTTTACGGCCGAAAACAATATCCTTTTAGCAGATATTGGGCATTATGAAAGTGAACACTTCACAAAAAACCTTCTAGTAGCGTATCTTACAAAAAAAATTACTAATTTTGCAGTCGTTTTATCAAACACAAACACCAATCCTGTTAAGTATTTTTAAAGTATGGCTAAAAAGAAAGAAGCAACTGTAGAAGAGCGTTTAAGAGCTTTATACGATTTACAATTAATCGATTCCCGTATTGACGAAATTAGAAATGTTCGTGGAGAACTGCCTTTAGAAGTGCGCGATTTAGAAGATGAAGTAGCTGGACTAAACATTAGACTTGAAAAATTAGTTTCAAGCCTAGAGTTAATAGACAACGATATAGCTTCTAAAAAAAATCTTATTGAAGAAGCCAAGGCGCTTATAAAAAAGTATACCGAACAGCAAAAGAATGTTAGAAATAACAGAGAGTATAACTCGCTTACCAAAGAGGTTGAATTTCAGGAATTGGAAATAGAATTGGCTGAAAAGCACATCAAGGAATTTAAAGCGCAAATAGAGCAGAAGAAAGAAGTAATTGCTGAAACCAAAGAGCGTTTAAAAGAACGTGAAACTCATTTAAAGCACAAAAAAGGGGAGCTTGACGCAATTTTAGCCGAGACCGAGAAAGAAGAACAGGCTTTAATACAAAAATCTGAAGAGTACAAAGATCAAATAGAAGACCGTTTGGTAACTGCCTACAACAGAATTCGAGGTAGTGTTAAGAATGGTTTAGCTGTTGTTCCTATTGAAAGAGGGGCTTCTGGAGGTTCTTTCTTCACCATTCCGCCTCAGGTACAGGTTGAAATTGCTTCCCGTAAAAAAGTGATTACCGATGAGCATAGCGGACGTATTTTAGTAGACGCTGCCCTGGCCGAAGAACAAAAATCTAAAATGGAAAAGTTGTTTGCTAAACTATAATCCATTAAAGCACAATACATCAAAGCCTTCATTTTAATGAGGGCTTTTTTATTGTTTTATAATTTTAAATTAAGTTTTTATAAATTAATACGTCTAAAGCAAAAAATAAATTTTATGAATCGTATAGTAGTCCTAGTATTATTTATACTTCTCTTTAATTGTAAAAACAATGCCCAAGAAAAGGCATCACAACAATCTGCAGAAAATAAGACCCCTGTTGAAGTTCCTATAAAAAATGGAAAGGCCCGTGCCTATTTTGCAAGTGGTTGCTTTTGGTGTGTAGAAGCCATTTACGAAAGTGTAAGAGGTGTAGAAGACGCCATAAGTGGTTACTCTGGCGGACATACCAAAAACCCGACTTATGAAGCCAGCAATACTGGCCGTACTGGCCATGCCGAAACTGTAGAAGTTATATACGACCCCAAAGTGGTTAGCTTTGAAACCTTGGTAGATGTCTATTTCGCATCACAAGACCCCACTCAGGTTAATGGTCAGCATCCCGATTATGGTTCCCAATACCGTTCCATAATTTTCTATCAAAATGACACTCAAAAGAACATTATTTTAAAGAAGAAAGACGTTTTATCCAAAGCATTAAATGCAAAAATCGCTGCCGAAATATTGCCTTTTAAAAAGTTTTGGGAAGCAGAGGACTACCACCAAAATTACGAGCGCCTGCACCCTAACAACAGCTATATTAAAAGTGTTTCCATACCACGCTTAAAACGCTTTAAGGCAAAAATGCCAGAGGTGTTAAAAAATGCATCGCATTAATATATGCCTTTTTTGATCTTATAATTATCTTTCCCTATATTGTGTACTAATAGTAGCACATAAGTGCTTTAGGCTTATATTATATCTAAGGCACATTATAAACTACTAATTAATCTATGAAAACATTTCATCTAGTCTTTCTTTCGTTTTTTACCCAAATAACATTTTCACAATCTATTGGTAGCTATTTATCAAACCTGCACATGTATGATAAATATGAAGGAATTGAAGAAATAATCGAGAAAACCACTTTTTACAATTCTGATGGTTCTGAAACAGAAATCGAACATAAAAAATTTAATTCTTCAATGGGCTTAATGAGTCTACAAAGATTCAATGAAGAAAATAAATTGATTTGGTTAAATCTCTATAAGTACGATAGCTTAGGAAGAATAGTTAGGATAAATAACAAAAAATGGATTAATACTTTAGGTTATCAAACCAGTTACACAATCTATGAATATGATAATCAAAATAATTTCATTCAAATACAATATAATGCAGGTAATCAACCACTAGAATATTGGAAGTATGACTTTGATGACAGACAAAATTTGATTCAATTGGCTAACTATGATCAAAACGGAAATTTATATGGTTATGAAACAGCTGAGTACGATGTTGAAAACAATAAAATGAAGGTGAATGTTTATGACAATCGGCATAACTTAAAATCTTCTAATGTTAGACCAATCAAGCATGAGGGCGAGTACAAGCAAAAATCAACAAAAAAATATAACGAACATGGAGACATAATCTATTGGGAACGAAATTTGTACAAGGATGATAATGTTTGTTATACACTTGAATATAGATATGATGAGAATGGAAATTGGGTGTCACAAAAAAGATATAGCTATATTAAAGTAGAAAATGGCAAATTGAAAAAGAAAAAACTTAAAGTGGTACAAACAAGAAAAATAAAATTAAGAAAATAAAAAGCCCTAACACGGCTATCATTCAGCGTGGCTTATGCACTATTTTAGAAAATCTGCACTTTTAACCAAGCTTATTTCTCTTCGGACAAATCCTGCGGATTTTTTCCACGCCGAAATCATAACCTAAAACGTTAGTGGCAATTAGAATGAAGACAATAACAATCATATTAATATTAGTTCCATTCTTGTCGTTTTCGCAGACGAAAGAAGGATATATTGACGAAAATGGATGGAAACAAGGAACGCACAAAGGTTATTCAGGAAGTTGGTTGTTTGAACGAACATATGTGAATGATACATTGACAGGTCCGTTTAGAAAGTATACAAAAGATGGGACAACATGGGAGACCGGATTTTTCAAGAACAAGGAATATGACAGCTTGTGGATTGAATATTATTCTGATGGTTCAGTTGAAACAATAAAGAATTATAATCAAGGTATTAAGCAAGGAGAATTTAAAGAGTTTTATAAAAGTGGAAAGCTAAAATATGAAGCTGTTTTTAATTCTGACACCATAGTCGGAGAAGCAAAAAATTACTTTGAGAGCGGAGCAATTAGAGCTAAGGGGAACAGAAGAAATGGAGAATGGATTACATATCATGCAAATGGGGAAATCGCAAGTATTGAAAAATTCAAAGATGGTAAATTAAACGGAGACTTGTTTAAGTATAATGAGAAGGAAGAACAAATTTTGCCTGCCTTCATCAAACAAACCTTTCCAGACACAAATGTGATTAATAGTTCAAATTTAAATATTTACGTAATGTTTGACCAGCCTAAAAGAGGGCAAAGAGTTCTAAGGTTTGGAGGACATTTATTTCGTGGAGCGACTGTTTGTTTAAATGGAAGTAACATAGTTCTCAAATATGGTAATGAATATGTTGTTTTAAAAGAAAATGGTGTTGAGTTGAAGACTTCATCCACTTTGTCTTGTAGTACCGAATTAACTACTACAAAATTTGGAATTAATAGAGAAGCAAAAGAATTACCAAATGGGGAATGGGATATTAAATACATTGAAAAAGATGTTGACCACAAAACAAGTTTAGGGAAATTAGTTATCCACATAAAACAACTTAAATGTGATGACACAGGTACAAATCCAGTAACTCTTAAACGACAGGAAGGGAACTTGGAAATCTTGAATATTGATAATTTGCAATTTTTTGAATATGACATAAATAATGACGGAAAGAACGAACTGTACATTCTTTCATATGCAAGCTGTCAAGGTTATTTGAAAATATATAAAATAGAAGAATAAAAGACACTAACAATGTATAAATATATATAGCCGAGATAGTAGTAAAATTAAGGGTTGTAGCCCGCTTTAACTTTCTTGTAACTTGACAGGAAAGTGCCACGCAGTCGGCTACTATTCTTATACTCACCGTTATGCACAAGCAGGTATGATAAAGGCACATCGTTTACAAAGTTAAAGGGACATAGTTTACACTTTTTTAGGTTGTAATTTGAGATAAAAACCAAATTAAAACCCCTTGGAACAGTAATAAGCTAACGTTTTACCACCTAATAAAAACCCTCTTTATTGTAGACTACTAAATATAATATAGCTATGATTTACATTCATCACGATGTATTATATTTACAAAAACTAAACTAATGAAAAACTTATGTCTTGCCCTTCTCCTAGTTTTATTTTTTGTTTCATGCAATAACCATAAAAAAGAAAATAAGCTTAGTATTGCCAAAAATATTGCCAATGCCCATGGTTTCGAAAACTGGAAAAATGTATCTGAAGTTGCTTTTAATTTTAATGGCAAAAGACATTGGATATGGAACCCTAAAACCAATGCCGTTACCTATACCAAAGACACCATTACCCTAAATTATAACCGTTCTAATATAGATTCAACAGTAATACAAATAGACCGCGCTTTTATAAACGATAAGTTTTGGCTGCTAATCCCTTTTCAGTTGGTTTGGGATGATGGTCTAGAAATTTCAAATCCAACTAAAGTTGAGGCTCCCATTAGTAAAGACAGCCTAAATAAAATAACCCTAACCTACTCCAATATAGGAGGTTATACACCTGGAGACGCATACGATCTGTTTTTTGACGATACATACCTTATAAAAGAATGGATCTTTAGAAAAGGAAATAGTACAACTCCTTCACTGATTAACACATTTGAAAATTATAAAGATTTTAAAGGCATTAAAATCGCTCTGGATCATAAAAATGAAGATGGAAACTGGAATCTAAAATTTTCTGATGTTAAAATTACTTTAAAACAATGACATGGAAAGCGCTTATTGGTTAAATTGCTCTTTAAAAAACTAATATGAGAACCTCAAGAATTACTCCTTCACTAATATTTATATTGTTCTTTTCACTTTTCTTATCTGCTATAATAACAGCAACAGCTCAAGACAAAGACAAAGACACCACCAAAATAGAACAAGCGTTAAATGGGTTAAAATTTAGAAGTATTGGCCCAGCATTTATGTCTGGAAGAATAGCCGATATTGCTATAGATCCTAAAAATCAAAATGTTTGGTATGTCGCTGTAGGCTCTGGTGGTGTATGGAAAACCCTAAATGCCGGTACAACATGGTCCTGCCTTACAGAAAACCAACCATTTTATTCTACAGGGTGCTTAACGATAGACCCTAATAATTCCAATACCATATGGTTAGGAACAGGAGAAAATGTTGGTGGTCGCCATGTGGGCATTGGTCATGGTATTTATGTTAGCTATAATGGTGGTAAAAGCTGGAAGCAAAGTGGATTAACAAAATCGGAACACATTTCTAAAATAATCGTCAACCCAAAAAACTCTCAGGAAATTTGGGTAGCAGCACAAGGGCCTTTATGGAGTTCTGGTGGCGAAAGGGGACTTTATAAATCTGTTGATGGGGGTAAAACTTGGAAATTAACCTTAAAAAGCAATGAATGGACTGGTGTTACAGATATTGTTATCGACCCCAGAAATGAAAAGATACTATATGCTGCCACTTGGCAGCGTCATAGAAATGTAGCGGCCTATATAGGTGGTGGAGAGGGCACTGCGCTTTACAAAAGTATTGACGGAGGAGAAACTTGGGATAAGTTATCCCATGGCTTACCAAATACCAACATGGGGAAAATAGGCTTGGCTATTTCACCCATAAATCCTGATATTCTATATGCCGCTATAGAGCTTGAAAGAAAAAAGGGAGCTGTTTACAGATCGAGTGACCAAGGTGCCAGTTGGACCAAAATGTCTGATACTGTTTCTGGTGGCACGGGACCACATTACTATCAAGAGTTAGTAGCATCACCGCACGTATTGGACAAAATTTATTTGATGAATGTTAGGGTGTTGGTTTCTGAAGATGGCGGTAAAACCTTTTACACCATGAAAGAGGCAGATAAACATTCGGATAACCATTCATTGACCTTCAAACTTAATGATCCTAACTATCTTTTAATTGGAACTGATGGTGGTATATATGAATCTTTTGACGATACCAATACTTGGAAATTTGTTAACAATTTACCAATAACACAATTTTATAAACTAGCCGTAGACGATTCAGAACCCTTCTACAATATCTATGGTGGCACCCAAGACAATAATTCGCAGGGAGGACCATCAAGAACGTTCAAATCGAACGGTATATCTAATTCAGACTGGTATGTTGTACTTGGTGGTGACGGACACCAACCTGCCACCGAACCTGGTAATCCAGACATTTTATATGCCCAATCCCAACAAGGTGAAATTAGGAGAATAGAACGCAACACCCTTGAATCTGTGTATATAAAACCGCAAGCTAGTGCTGATGATCCTTACGAACGTTTTAATTGGGACTCCCCTATTTTAGTTAGTCAACACGACCCTAAACGGTTGTATTTTGGTTCTCAACGTGTTTGGCGTTCCAACAACAGAGGAGATAGTTGGACGCCTATTTCTGAAGATTTAACTAAAAATGAAGAGCGTTTAAGTTTGCCTATTATGGGTAAAGCACAAAGTTGGGATGAAGCTTGGGATGTGTATGCCATGTCTACTTATAATACCATTACTTCAATATCGGAGTCACCAATTGATGAAAACCTCATTTTTGTTGGAACTGACGACGGTATTATTCAATACACCAAGAATGGTGGCCAATCTTGGAATAAAATTTTAGTTGATGACCTGCCTGGAGTGCCAGCTACTGCCTTTGTAAATGATATTAAAACAGATTTACACGATACTAACAAAGTGTATGTTGCTTTAGACAATCATAAATTTGGAGATTACAAACCCTATTTTTTAAAGAGTAATGATGGAGGTAAATCATGGACCTTAATGACCAAAGGTATTCCCAACAATAGTTTGGTTTGGAGAATGGTTCAAGACCACATCAATCCTAACCTCTTGTTTTTAGGAACAGAGTATGGTATTTATACATCCTTAGATCAAGGGAATTCATGGCATAAATTTTCCAGTGGACTTCCAACTATTCCAATAAGGGATTTAGCCATTCAAAAAAGAGAAAATGATCTCGTTGCCGCATCTTTTGGTAGAGGGTTTTACATTCTGGACGATTATACACCACTAAGAACCATTGATCCAAAGCAATTACAAAATGTACAATTATTTAAACCAAGGAAAGCGCTTCAGTATGAACCTATAACAGGAGGCACATCAAGTCAAGGCGCAAGTTTTTTCACTGCAAAGAATCCTGACTATGGCGCTATTTTTACATTCTATATTCCCGAAAATTTTAATACAAAGAAAGCTATTAGACAAAAAAAGGAAAAGACCCTAAAAAAAGAAAACAAGGATATTCCTTTTCCAGGCTGGGAAGCCCTTGATGCCGAAAAGAATCAAGAAAAACCTACAGCAACCTTAGTTATAAGCGACCTAGATAATAATATTATTACCAGAATCAATACACCATACAAAAAAGGTATAAACCGTGTGGCCTGGAACCTTAAAAAACCGTTTACACCATATCTTGACACAAATTCAAATAGATCACAATTCAGGCAAATACATGTTAGTCCTGGAACCTATAAAGTGACTTTATATTCTATTATTGAAGGTGATGCAAAAACACTAGGAACTACACAAACTTTTGAAGTGGAACGCATTAGAAAAAATACATTAAAAAACCCGATTTCTAATATTGAAATTAATAATTACATCAACGAATTGGAAATATTGCTCGTTGCTGTACAACAATCAAAAAATCAGTTTGAAAAAGCTTCAACTAAATTAAAAACTTTTGAAAAAGCACTAACATACTTAGAAAAAGTACCCGGTGAATTAGAACAGCAAATTTTTGATTTAAATCAAACCATGCAGGATATAAAAACTATTTTAGAGGGAAGCTCTTCAAAACAAGAAATTGGTGAAAAGGATGTAATTTCCATTATGGGCAGATTATCTACTGCCCAATCTGCTCTATTTAAGGGTACTTATGGCCCAACAAAAATGCATTTAGAAAGTTTTGACATAGCTAAAATATTATACAATAGAGTAAAACCCAAAATAATAGAATTTGCTGTCGTTGCTATTCCTTATTTAGAAAAACAACTAGTACAGGCTGGAGCACCAGTAATTATTGATTAACAAACTATATAAAAAATGGTCCCAAGATAAAATTATCTTGGGACCGTTTTTCAATAAAATTTAAAGATACTATTGTGCCTTTTCAGCTTTCATCCTATTGGATTTTAACAACTCCAAACGTTTTAGTTCTTGTTTAATTTCCTCACTTCTATCTCTTATTTTCTTGAACTTTTCCTCTCTAATTTGACGCTTTCTTTCCTTCTCTTGAGCTATTAACTCAAGATTGTGTGCTTCTTTCTTTCTTTTTTTCTTTTCCTTAATTCTTTCTAAAAAAACAAAAATATTAGCATAGACATACATGCTTAAAAAAAGTAAAGCGACAATGGATAAAATTACCCAACCATTCATCATGTTCATAACCTTAATATTTTAAGTTACTCAATAAAATTAAACAAAAGTGTTTAAGCTAAAAAATATTTAAGTTAAACAACTCAAAAACAAGACAAAACCAAAATTGCTGATATACTTTACTGATAAAGATTATACTTTTATAGATAAAATACAAACAATTTTACAATAGGTTTACTCTCCACTCATATGAGCACTATAAGACCATATTTCGTCCCATGAATTTGAAAAAACACCATCTCCCATCTCAATAAAGCTCCTCCATTTATTTTTTCCTATGGTCGTTTCAAAAGTATCCTTAAAGCTTACTGAGTCGTCATCTAATTCCGCCCAATTTTTAAAGAAACTAACAGATGCCACATGCCTTCCTAAATTTCCTTGCCTAAACTCATTATAGTATAAGCCCCAAGGATTCTCCCCTTCCATGGCCTTTACCGTTTTACTTACCATTTCAAAAAACGAGTTAAGCGAATATGCATGATCTTCATCAATTTCACCATATCTCACCAATATTAATGGATATTTGGAGTTATCTCCATCTAGCATAGACGTGTTAGATAATTCACCATTCATTTTCCAATATTCTGAAGTATGAATTTTTTTGATATAGGGCATAACATTATCTCTCCAATCTTCATCATGACCATTATTTGAAGGTCGAGAATCTAAATGCGTATAAGTTGTAGGTCCCATCATCCACACCATCCTACCTGAATTTGGTCCGGTAGAAATAGTATATACAGCTGCTTTGTAAGGCCCATCTTTATGATACTTTGCATTATGGGCGCGCATATTGTCTCCTAAAATTTTTAGCTTGGTGTAATCTGGAGTCATCATCATGCTCTCAAACATAACATAATCCTTTGAATCATCTTGTGCTTTCAAAGTAATACTGGCTCCCATTATTAAAAGAACCATTAAACATTGGGAAATTGATTTTTTAATCATAATAAAAAAATTTAGTTGATTAAATATGATACACTATTATATCATATTGATTGCTAAAAATGTTTTGGAAAAAATCGAATTATAATAAATGAAAAACTAAATCTTTCATTTAAGATACAGGCTCTTAATTTGGATTACTAAATATAATAAAAAAAAAGCAGATGATAAAAAAAGCTCTCATAATGAGAGCTTTGTACTATTTTGTTTCAGCATCAGGGCCTTTATACTTCCATTTGGAGTACCCCCCTTGTAAATCGTAAATTTTTTTAAAGCCAGCTTCTTCCAGCTTTTTTGAGCACTTACCACTTCTGCCACCACTTTGGCAATACACAATAATAGGTTTTTCCTTATCTAGGCTTTCAATATCTTCTAAAAAAGTAGGTGATAAAAAATCAATATTTATTGCACTCGGTATAAAACCTTCACTATATTCTTCAGGTGTTCTAACATCTACCAATTGAACGCCCTTGTTTTGCAATAAAGCTTCCATCTCTTCTTGGGTAACAATTTTGGTCTGGGATGCCGTAGGTTGTTTACATCCTACAAAAACCATTAACCCAAATAAAAATAAAACCAACCTCATTTGCAATGTTTTAGTCTATATCTACAATATCACCTTGCCATTCTAAAATACCTCCTTCAAGGTTAAATACGTTATCAAAACCTAACTCATCCATAATGCGACAGGCTTGGCCACTTCTATTACCTGATCTACAATACACATAGTAACTTTTGGCCTTATCTAATTCTTCAAGTTCATTAATAAAATCTTGTCCTTTATAAATATCTAGATGAATGGCGTTTGGAATCATTCCATCGGCTATTTCATCATCAGTTCGAACATCTAAAACAACTGCATTATTGTCTTTAGCAAGTTGTTCAGCCCATTCTTCTTGTGTTAAATCTTCCATTGGTTAGTAATTAGGATGAGATACAAAATTAATATATCTTATTTAAATATAAACAAAAAAAATCCGAGTAAATTACAACTCGGATTTTTTATTGGAGTATTTTTCCTTTAAGCCTTTATGGAACAGCCAATAGCTTTTGTTTCTTTTTGTTCAACTTCCCTACCTTCTAAAAGAGCTTTAACTGCGTTTTCAACATATTTGGTATTAACTTCAGAAGCATCTTTATAATTGTCATCAATAGCTCCAATATATTTTACTACACTCCCTTTTTTAGTTTTTTTCAAGACAAAAACCTGAGGTGTCCTCGTTGCCCCAAACTTTGGAAAAACGGTTTGTTCCTTATCTATTAAATAGGGAAAAGTAAAGCCTTTGGTTTTTGCGCGTTTTTTCATGGCCTCGAAATTATCTCCTGGCTTGACATTAGTATTATTTGGCATTATGGCGATTACCGGATACCCCTTAGGCGCATATTTATTATTAAGTTCAATAATTCTATCCTCGTACATTACTGCATAAGGACAAGTATTACAAGTAAAAGTTATTATAAATCCTTTGGCATCTTTATAATCTGATAGGGAAACCATATTCCCATCTATGTTCTTTAACTTAAAGTCGTTAACTACATCACCTATTTGATATCCGTTGCTTAAACTGGATTTTGAATTTTTAAAAGCACCAAGCATCGTAAATAAGACCAATGCAAGTGCTATGTATTTAATTTGTTGCATAACTGTATGTTTATTTTAAAAATTGTTTCAATTCGGTATTTAACTCATCATAAGTAAATGATTGTTCAAAAAATTTTCTTGCATTATTTTTATATATCATTGTAGCGGGTATAGAACCTGTCCAGGTACTATCTACTTTTGGTATCCAGCCATTCATATCTGGATCGTCTAGAGCAACAACTTTAGATTTTAATTTTTTACTGACTATAAAAGGCTTTAATTTTGTCTCGTATAAATGAGGAAAATCCAAGCTTACCAATAGAACCTCAACATTTTCTCCTTCATATTCTTTTTTAATCTTCTCAAAATAAGGCAGTTCCTTAACACAAGGAGCACACCAAGTGGCCCAAAAATTAATAATATAAACCCTATCATCTTTTTTATTTAAAAATTTAGAAAACTCATCAAAAGTATAAACTTCCAAATCTATAGAAGAAGTGCTTTGTACAGTAGGATGATTATCACCAATTAAATTAACAGAATCATGGCTACTTTTTTTATTACCACAGTTAGAGAATAAAAAGAATAATGTTAAAAAATAAAGTGACTTGAAAATTTTCATGAATAAACGCTGTTAAACAATACAACCATTAAATTTAAATATTCGTAAAATGAATCTTACTTAATTTAACAAAAGTTTAATTTTATGCAATCAGCATACATCTTTATAAACAACAACGGGTAAATGTATATAGAAGTAACAATGAGGCTTAAGAGCTCATTTGATTATTAGGCAAAATAAGGTTAATAGCAAACTAAAATTCGTCCTAGACCTTATAACCATCTAAAACTACCAGACTAATTATGGTAGTTTTTTTATTAAACACAAATAAAAACCGTTTTAATTATTGCGTAATTATTTTTTCATTTCTATATTTGAACCGTTAAACAAAAATAAATGAAAACGATTTTAAATAATACTTGGTGGTGGTGCTTTCGAAACTAAATTTCGTGAAGTAAACCTGGTATTTTTAAAACTTAAAAAATATAAAAGGCTTGTCATTCACGACAAGCCTTTTTTGTTGACAGTAAAATAAACAAATGTTAGAAAATAATTACTAAAATTTTTAACATTTGAAATGAGCTATGGCAGCTTAATTGATAACAAACAAAATGATTATTTACGAATTGCATCTGACCAATAAAAAATAAACATTAACAGATGAAAACATACAACATACAAACTCATTATAAAAAAATTCTAGCCGATACCATTACGCCGGTAAGTGTCTATTTAAAAATAAGAGATAAATTTCCTAACAGTATTTTATTGGAAAGTAGTGACTATCATGCTAACGATAATAGCTTCTCATACGTCTGCTTTAACCCGATAGCTTCCATCAAGATTGAAAATGAAGTAATCATGGAAACTTTTCCAGATGGGAGCCATATTACAACCATAATAGACGACCACACCAATGTTACTGAGAAAATCCATGGGTTCACAAAACGATTTAATGCGAGTTCTAGTCAAGATTTCAAATTCATAAACAATGGGTTGTTTGGTTATCTAGCTTATGATGCCGTTCGTTATTTTGAGGATATTGAAATTTCAAAAAAGGAAAATTCATTACAAATACCTGATGTGTATTATGCTGTTTATCAAAACATCATTGCTATCAACCACTTTAAAAACGAAGCTTATATTTTTGCGCATTGCTATGAAGCAGACAACAATATTGATGATATTGACCATCTTATAAAAGTTAAAAATTTTGCCTCTTACAGTTTTTCTTCTAATGGTAATATTGAATCAAACTTAACAGATGAAGAATTTAAAGAGCATGTGGAATTGGCCAAAAAACATTGTGCAAGAGGTGATGTTTTCCAATTGGTGCTTTCTAAAAGTTTTACGCAACAATTTAAAGGTGACGAATTTAACGTTTACAGGGCATTGCGTAGCATTAACCCTTCACCTTACCTATTTTATTTCGATTACGGGAATTTTAAAATTTTTGGCAGTTCTCCTGAAGCTCAACTCATAGTAAATCATGGCAAAGCTGAAATCCATCCTATCGCAGGAACATTTAAAAGAACAGGAAAGGATTCTAAAGATGCCGAACTAGCTAAACAGTTAACCATAGACGATAAAGAAAATGCCGAGCATGTCATGTTAGTAGATTTAGCTCGTAACGATTTGAGCAGACATGGCAGCAATGTAACGGTTGAGACTTATCGTGAGGTTCAGTTTTTCTCGCATGTTATCCACTTGGTTAGCAAAGTAACTGGGAATAAACATAAAAACACCTCAACTATGCAGGTGGTGGCAGATACTTTTCCTGCAGGAACCTTAAGTGGTGCCCCAAAACATCGGGCCATGCAACTCATAGAGCAATACGAAAAAACAAGCCGTACATTTTATGGTGGAGCCATTGGATTTATGGACTTTGACGGCAACTTTAACCATGCCATAATGATCCGTACCTTTTTGAGTAAAAATCATAAACTACATTGGCAAGCAGGTGCAGGACTGGTATCAAAATCCAATGCCAAAAATGAATTACAGGAAGTGTATAACAAACTAGGCGCATTAAACAAAGCTATTAAACTAGCGGAAGAGATTTAATCATGATAAAGGTATTAGTTATAGATAATTACGACAGTTTCACATATAATCTTGTTCATTATTTAGAAGATTTGAACTGTGATGTCACTGTATATAGAAATGATAAATTAACATTGGAGGATATAATCCCATTCGATAAAATTGTATTATCACCAGGTCCAGGTATCCCAGATGAAGCAGGACTATTAAAACCAATCATCAAAGCGTATGCTCCTACAAAAAGTATTTTAGGTGTATGCCTTGGCCAACAAGCTATTGGAGAGGTTTTTGGTGGCTCTCTCATTAATTTAGATGAAGTTTATCACGGTGTGGCTACAAAAGTAAAAATTTGTGTTGATGACGAAATCCTGTTTAAGGGATTGGACAAAAGTATCGATGTTGGACGCTATCACTCATGGGTAGTTCATCATAATTTACCCGAGGAATTAGAAGCCACATCCTTTGATGCTAATGGACAAGTCATGTCCTTACGCCATAAAATATACGATGTAAAAGGAGTACAATACCATCCTGAATCGGTATTAACACCCGATGGAAAAAAGATATTAGAAAACTGGATATCCAGTTAGCAGTATACCGTTAAGATATGAAACATCCATAGCTAAGTTTTTTGATTCATAGCAATAATGACTATTTGGATGTAGCATGTGTCCTTTAAAAAACAATATATAAACACATGAAAAAATTACTAAACAGACTCATAAACCACGAAAACATATCCACAGAAGAAGCCAAGCAAGTATTGGTGAATATTTCCAACGGCATGTATAACCAAAACCAAATTGCTTCATTCCTAACGGTATTTATGATGCGAAGTATTACGCTTGAAGAATTACAAGGGTTCAGGGATGCGCTTTTAGAACTGTGTATTGCTATAGATTTAAATGATTTTAACGCTATCGATTTATGCGGTACGGGAGGTGACGGTAAAGACACATTTAACATTTCAACTTTAGCATCTTTTGTAACTGCAGGTGCCGGTGTTCATGTGGCCAAGCATGGAAACTATGGTGTGTCTTCGGCCTGTGGCTCATCAAACGTGATGGAATATTTGGGCATTAAATTTTCAAATGATGAAGATTTTTTAAAACGTTCCATAGACCAAGCAGGTATTTGTGTGTTACATGCACCCTTATTTCATCCCGCCATGAAGAACGTTGCTCCTATACGTCGTGAATTAGGCGTAAAAACTTTTTTCAATATGTTAGGACCTATGGTTAACCCGTCATTTCCTAAAAATCAAATGGTTGGGGTTTTCGATTTAGAATTACAACGCTTATATGGTTATTTATACCAACAAACCAATAAAAACTATAGCATAGTTCATGCTCTTGATGGCTATGATGAAATTTCACTTACAGGGAAGGCTAAGGTGATTTCAAACCAAGCCGAAACCATGTTTAGTGCAAACGATCTAGGCATATCTGAAATTAAGCAAGAAGAAATATTTGGAGGAAGTACCGTAGAAGATGCTGCTAAAATATTTATGAATGTGATTAAAGGGAATGGTACAGAGGCCCAAAATAATGTAGTATGTGCCAATGCCGGATTAGCAATAGCAACCTCCAAACAAATTTCACACAGGGAAGGGTTTGAACTTGCAAAAGCATCGTTATTCTCAGGAAAAGCAAAAGCTAGCTTGGATAAGTTGATTGAATTAAGTAAAAATTAAGACTTTTAGAGTGAATATACTAGATAAAATAGTAGAAGATAAGCGCAAAGAAATAGCCCTTAAGAAAAGTTTAATCTCAACCCAACAATTGGAGCAATCTGATTTATTTGAGAGAAATACAATTTCTTTAGCCACAAAATTAAGGAACAGTAATTCTGGAATTATTGCAGAGCACAAACGCCGTTCACCATCAAAAGCGGTTATCAATAACAACTTGAATGTATTTGATGTAGCATCTGGTTATGAAAATGCAGGAGCCTGTGGTATGTCTGTCTTAACCGACAGCAAGTATTTTGGGGGGGCTCTAGATGACTTGTTATCCGCCCGTGCCAGTTGTCATTTACCTTTGTTACGAAAAGAGTTCATTATAGACGAATACCAAATATTAGAAGCCCGAAGCTATGGCGCCGATGTTATTTTGTTGATTGCTGCTATCTTAACACGAGAAGAAATCAAACATTTTTCAGAATTTGCAAAAAATCTAAATCTGGATGTACTTCTTGAAGTTCATAATGAAGAAGAATTACATAAATCCTTAATGCCCAGTTTGGATATGCTTGGGGTGAATAACAGAAACCTAAAAACGTTCGAGGTAAGTCTCGATACTAGTAAAACCTTAAGCCTTCTTATTCCAGATGATTTCGTGAAAGTTTCTGAAAGTGGCATTAGTACTGTTAAAGCTATAAAAGAGCTTCAGCATTATGGTTACCAAGGTTTTCTAATAGGTGAAAATTTTATGAAGACCGATAACCCAGGAGCCAGTGCAAAAGTTTTTATAAATGAATTAGAAAATTAAGACAATGAAACTGAAGATTTGCGGCATGAAATATCCAGATAACATTAAACAGGTTACTACTTTGCAACCCGATTATTTGGGCTTTATATTTTATGATAAGTCTGCAAGGTTTTTTAATGATAATATCCCTGAAGTCTCCAATACCATAAAAAAAGTAGGTGTTTTTGTAGATGCCCATTTGAAAGAAGTCATTAACATAGTAAACAAATACAATTTACAAGTAGTGCAATTGCACGGTAGTGAATCACCAGAATATTGTAGTAAATTACGGCGTAACAAAATAATAATATCAAGCGGAATAGAGATAATAAAGGTCTTTTCAATAAAAGACGAGTTTAATTTTGAAGCTTTAAAACCATACGAAACGGTTTGTGACTATTATTTGTTCGATACTAAAGGCAAACTCCCTGGAGGGAATGGCTATACATTCAATTGGGATGTACTAAACCAATACCCATCAACTAAACCGTTCTTTTTAAGTGGCGGAATTGGTATCGACCAAATAAATGATATAAAATCATTTCAACAAAGCAAAGCTTCATATTACTGTTTTGCCCTAGATGTTAACAGTAAGTTTGAAATTAAACCTGGTTTAAAAGATATAGAATTATTAAAGGAATTTAAACAACATCTGTCATGCTGAGCGCAGTTGAAGCACTTTATCAGTAACACTTCACTTTGTTCAATAGACATTAACACAATAAAATGAACTACAACGTAAACGAAAAGGGTTATTATGGTGAATTTGGAGGTGCTTACATCCCCGAAATGTTGTACCCCAATGTAGAGGAATTGCGCCAAAACTATTTAAAGGTCATGGCCGAACCCGAATTTCAAAAGGAATTCAACCAACTTTTAAAGGATTATGTAGGACGACCTTCACCTTTGTATTACGCCAAGCGCTTATCAAAAAAATACAATACCAAAATCTACTTAAAACGTGAAGACCTCAACCATACAGGTGCCCATAAAATAAACAATACCATTGGGCAAATCCTTATGGCCAAACGTTTGGGTAAAACCCGTATTATAGCCGAAACAGGTGCAGGACAACATGGTGTGGCCACAGCTACCGTGTGTGCCTTAATGGGATTGGAATGTATTGTATATATGGGAGAAATAGACATAGCCAGACAAGCCCCCAATGTAGCCCGTATGAAAATGCTGGGTGCTAAAGTGGTTCCTGCAACATCGGGAAGCAAAACCTTGAAAGATGCTACCAATGAAGCTATTCGCGATTGGATAAATAACCCCGTTAACACACATTATATAATCGGTTCGGCAATTGGCCCACATCCCTACCCAGACATGGTGACCCGCTTTCAGGCTATCATTTCAGAAGAAATAAAATGGCAGTTAAAGGAACACGAAGGCAAGGAAAACCCAGATTACGTGGTTGCTTGTATTGGTGGTGGTAGTAATGCGGCCGGCACATATTATCATTTTTTACATGAAGAAGATGTGAACATCATTGCGGTTGAAGCGGCTGGTTTAGGTATACATTCAGGGGAGAGTGCAGCAACTTCAGTTCTTGGTAGAGAGGGTATTATTCATGGTTGTAAAACTTTGTTGATGCAAACCATAGATGGACAGATTACAGAACCCTACTCCATTTCGGCTGGATTGGATTATCCAGGTGTTGGGCCCATGCATGCTCATTTGTGTAAAACGGGCCGTGCCGAATTTATGTCGATTACCGATGATGAAGCCATGAACGCAGGGTTGGAACTCTGTAAATTAGAAGGTATTATTCCTGCCATTGAAAGCTCGCATGCCTTGGCCATTTTTGAACAAAAACAGTTTAAGCCTAATGATGTCGTGGTATTGAGTCTGTCTGGACGTGGTGATAAAGATTTACAGAATTATATTGAGTATTTTAAGATTTAACGTTATCCCGAACGCAGTGGTGAAATCACTAGAAACAGATTGCCACGTCACTTCGTTCCTCACAATGACACTAAAAACAAAGCAATGAACCGCATTCAAAATAAACTACAAGAAAACAAAAAGTTATTGTCCATATATTTCACTGCTGGATATCCAAACTTGAATGATACCGTTTCTATCATTCAAGATTTGGAAAAAAATGGTGTTGATTTAATTGAAATTGGCCTACCATTTAGTGACCCGCTCGCCGATGGCCCCACCATTCAACATAGTTCGACACAGGCTTTAAAAAATGGAATGACCACAGAAATTCTGTTTAACCAATTAAAGGATATTAGACAAACCGTTTCCATTCCTCTAATCATTATGGGCTATTTCAACCCCATGTTACAATATGGTGTTGAAGCATTTTGCCAAAAATGTCAAGAACTTGGCATTGACGGACTCATTATTCCTGATCTTCCTGTTGATGTATACCATGAAGAATATCAATCTACTTTCATAAAATATGGGTTAACCAATATCTTTTTAATTACGCCACAAACCAGTGACGAGCGTATTAGGTATATCGATTCTGTTTCCAACGGTTTTATTTATATGGTAAGTAGTGCCAGCACTACGGGCGCTAAATCTGGATTTGGCGATGAACAAAACCAATACTTTAAGCGCATTGCCAATCTAAACCTTAAAAACCCACAAATTGTTGGTTTTGGTATTAGTAATAACCAAACATTTACACAAGCCACGGCTTATGCAAAAGGCGCAATTATTGGTAGTGCATTCGTTAAGTATTTAAAGACGCATGGAACAAATTCAATTTCTGGTTTTGTGAAGACGGTTTTAGGTTAAGAATTATTTTGCGCAGGTGATTGTAGCTCCATCATTTAATTTGGCGGTTTAGAAAGAGGGGTTCAATAAATTAAAGATAATATGAGAATGCCCGAAAGAAACTCCAAATTTTATAAGTTTTTATTCAAATCGAATGGCCTTAACAGGTGAAATTTTAGTGATGATATACGATGGCACTAATAGCATTAACAAACATATTGCCATTGTACCAAAATTTAAAGCAACAATATAGCCCACGTTAATAAACACAGGGGCTTCGGTAACATAATAAACACTAGGATCCAACGGAAACAATTTAAAGTATTTTTGAGCAAAAAGAAGTCCTAATCCAATACTATTTCCCCAAAACAACCCAAGGATTATCAAATAGTAAGCATTATAAATAAATAATTTTCGGATACTCCAATTATCGCTACCCAATGCTTTTAAGATGCCTATCATTTGGGTACGCTCTAAAATAAGCACCAACAAAGCAGTTATCATGTTGATGCCAGCAATAAGAATCATAATACCAATAATGCCATAAATGTTAGTATCGAAAATCTTAATCCATTCAAAAATGGAATAATATTTATCGGAAACGGTTTGGGTATTTAATTCTGAAGGTGTGTTTTTATAGATTTCAATACCCTTTTTCTCCAACTCACTATAATCGTCAATAAAAACCTCAAAATTCCCTATATCATCTTCATCCCATGTATTTAACCGTTGAATATGACGCAGATTTCCAATGAGGTATTGTTTATCCAAATCCTGAAACCCAGAACTATACACACCTACAATGTGGCATTTTACATAATTTGGAGCTTTTTCTGGGTCACTATTTACAAAAACCATTTGGAAACTATCTCCTAATTTGAACCCTAAACGATTAGCCAAATATTGTGAAATAAGTACTTCCTCACTCCATTTCTTTTCAAAACTTGGTTTACGTCCTTGAACTAGAAACGCTTCAAAATATTTCCAATCGTAATCCATTCCCACGCCCTTATAAACGGCAACTTCAAAATCGTTTTCAGTTCGTATCAAGCCTAGTTTAGTTGCAACAGCTTGAATATGAGTTATCCCTGCAACCGATTTAAACTCGGGATAAAATTCTTGTTTTTTTGATATGGGAACAATGCTTTCCTGAGAATTATTACTATCGTAATTGGCAATAGTTACATGACCATTAAACGCCACCACTTTATCACGAATCTTTTGTTGAAGTCCTATGCCCGTTGCAATAGCAATCATCATAACCACAATACCTATAGCAATTGCGGCAATTCCAATTTTTATTATTGGTGCCGAAATACTACTTTTATATGCTTTACTTGCTATAATGCGTTTAGCTATAAAATATTCGTAATTCAAAATTTGCTATGACTTTTTATCTGTTCAAAAATACAGTTTTATTCCCGATAATTATTGGTATTGTTTTAATGATTTCCTGTGGTTCTAAAGCAAAAAATAATGATGAAGTTAAAGAAATATGTAATAAAGTAAAGAAGGATAGTCTTATTATTGTTGGTGCCAATCAAACAGAGTCCTATTTACCCCTACTAAAAAACAAAAGTATTGGCATTGTTGCTAATCAAACTTCGGTAATATTTAAAAACAGGGTATCTTCGAGTTACTCAGACACGAACATTTCGCAAAATCTTATTTTCATACATCTGGTAGATTCACTATTATCATTAAATATAGACATTAAAAGAGTCTTTGCTCCTGAACACGGGTTTCGTGGCACAGCAGATGCAGGTGAACTGGTTAAAGATGGCATTGACACTAAAACCAATTTACCAATCGTGTCACTCTATGGTAGTAATAAAAAACCGACTCCAGAGCAATTGAAGCACTTGGATTTGATGATTTTTGACATCCAAGATGTTGGCGCAAGGTTTTATACCTACATCTCAACATTACATTATGTTATGGAAGCTTGTGCCGAAGCCAATATCCCCGTTTTAATTTTAGATAGGCCTAACCCAAATTCACGTTATGTTGATGGCCCTGTTTTAGAGATAGAGCATAAAAGTTTTGTAGGTATGCATCCTATTCCTGTTGTCCATGGGATGACTATAGGAGAATACGCCAAAATGATTAATGGTGAAAAATGGTTAAATAATGGCATACAATGTAAATTAACAATTATTCCCGTCGAAAATTACAATCATTTTTTAACTTATAGCCTACCTATAAAGCCAAGTCCAAATTTACCAAACGACCAATCCATTAATTTATATCCAAGCCTATGTTTTTTTGAAGGCACGAACGTCAATGCCGGACGTGGCACCAATATGCAATTTCAAATTTTTGGAAGTCCTTTTCTAAATCCACAACTTTTTAAATTTAACTACACTCCAAAATCTAATGAAGGTGCTAAATACCCAAAGCATCAGGACAAGTTATGTTATGGTGAGAATTTAACTGAAGTTAAAAATTTGAATAACTTAAATTTAAGCTGGTTGATTAAAGCCTATAACAACACAAAAAATAAAGAGGATTTTTTCAATTCATTTTTTACAAAACTAGCAGGCACTAATACCTTGCAACAACAAATTGAAGCTGGCCTAACAGAAACCGAAATTAAAGCTTCTTGGCAAGAAGATTTAAACGCTTTTAAAGCCATAAGAAAAAAGTATTTAATCTATCTCTAAGCTATTAATCTTTATCTGGTTTAAATGTAGGTTTTTGATATTCTTGAAAGGGTTGAATCAACAAATCCTTTATATTGCTGTTTTGTTTTTCATCTAAAAATACATCTACTCCATAAATGATATCTTTTGTATCCAATTTCATATAAGTACCTAAAAGCCTATCCCAAATTGAAAAAATATTCCCATAATTAGAATCGGTGTAAGGCATTCTATAGTGATGATGTACCTTGTGCATATCTGGAGATACAAGCACATAACTTATAGCGTTGTCAATTCTCTTGGGCAATTTAATATTGGCATGGCTGAATTGGGTCGCCAACACTGACAAGGATTGGTAAAGAAAAACCAATCCAATAGGAACACCAACTACAAACACCCCAAACACGGTAAAGAAAAATCGAATAATACTTTCTATGGGATGGTGTCTATTAGCCGTCGTGGTATCTACTTTATCATCGGTGTGGTGTACCAAATGTACCATCCACAGTGGCTTCACTTTATGTTCTATATAATGTGGTAAATAAGCTCCGAAAAAATCCATTAATACTAACCCAACAATGCTGTATAGCCACAAAGGCATCTCAGGTGACCAATTAATAATTCCAAAATGGTTATCCTTAACCCAATCAGCCGTTTGTAACAATATAAAGGCTAAAGGCAAATTGACCAATATTAGAGTTATGTTGAAAAACAAGTTAGGTATTGCATGACGCCATTTTCTGTAATTGAATTTAAATAAGGGTATTAACCCTTCGATAATCCAAAACAAGGTCAACCCACTAACAATTAAGATAACGCGATGGTGTCTTGGGATAGTTTCAAAATAATGTAAAATGGTATCCACAATAACAATAATTTACTGACTAAAATAATTATTTTATCCGTTTCTTCATAGCCTCCAAAATGTTAAAAGTCGCTGGGCAAATGGCTACATTTTTTAAGGTTAAATTAGAAATTTGCTGAAACTTTTTCCTGTCGGTATGAGGAAATTCACGACAGGCTTTTGGACGCACATCATAAATAGCACAATAATTATCCGCTCCTAAAAATACACAAGGCACACGTTGTAGCACATAATCATTATCCTCATCAATACGTAAATAGTGCTCTATAAATTGTTGTGGCTTCTGTTTAAAGAACTTAGCAATACGCTCTATGTCCTTGTCAGTAAACAAAGGCCCTGTGGTTTTACAGCAATTGGCACATTGCAAGCAATCGGTTTGTTGAAACTCCTCATCGTGCAATTCCTGCATGATGTAATCCAAATCCTTAGGCGGTTTCTTTTTAAGCTTGGCAAAGAACTTTTTGTTCTCGTTATGCTTATCTTTGGCTAGCTTTGGAAGATTGTTTATTTGGTCTTGCATGGTGTAAAAATACTATTAATAATGAGATGCTGAAACTAGTTCAGCATGAGAAAATGATGAAAGATCTCTTCGGAAACGCATTATTAGATTACCAAAACGGAAATTATACGGAAGACCTTATCACTTCAACCAGTATTTCTGATGATGATGTTTTGCCCTTGTCCTATTTATTTCGTGATTTTAAGGACATGCCCAAATTAGAACAGAAGGCTCTGCAAATGACCAAAGGCAATGTTTTGGATGTAGGCTGCGGAAGTGGCAGCCATAGCCTATACCTTCAAAACAAAGGATTACATGTAAAAGCCATTGATATTTCACAAGGTGCGATACAAGTGGCCCAAGAAAGAGGTGTAAAACATGCCAAAGTCTTAAATGTTTTAAAGGAAACCGAAACATTCGATACCATTTTATTGCTTATGAATGGCACCGGCATATTTCAAGAAATGGTACAGGTTTCAAACTATTTAATCCATTTAAAAAGTCTGTTGAAACGCAATGGGCAAATTTTAATCGACTCATCCGATATTAAATACATGTACGAAGACGACGATGGTGGCTTCTGGATAGATACCAATGCTGGTTATTATGGTGAATTGGATTATTACTTGTCCTATAAAGGTGAAAATGAATACCCCATGAAATGGCTTTACTTGGATTTTGATACCTTAAATCTAGCTTGCAATACCGTTGGCCTAAATTGTGAATTGGTTATGGAAGGCGAGCACTTTGATTATTTAGCGAGGTTGCATTAATTCTTTAAAACTTATTAATCTAAATTGTAATTTTTAATTCGAATCAGCTCATTCATTAGTTCTATTGGGGTAAAATCTAATATTAAATCTCCAAAACTATCAAACCATACTTTCTCGTTTCTTCTTTTAATTTCATCTATTAATACAATTTTAGCCAATTCTCTTTTATTACGCATTAACAATCCCCAAAAAGCATAAATCCTAATATTTGGATAATCATTTTTAGACATTAATACTAAATCATCAACTTTTGCTTTTTTGACAACTTTCAAAAAAACTTTATGAACTTCATTGTCTATATAATTTTTATTTTTATAAATCATATTTTGGGTCCAATTATCTACAACAAAATAGGTAGTATCATTATAAAATGAAGGAATATCCGTAGAAGATTTCTTTAATTCTTCTATTAATTTAATAACTTTTCTACTTGAAAAATCCTGTCCATAAAGCATATATATGGGAATTGTTAAACAAACAAGAAAAACTACTTTCTTCATTTTAAAATATAATTGAATCAATCATTAAATCTATAATGCCCAATAATCTTAAAATCGAACAAACAGTCTTCCAACACCTGTCCCCTTCCAATATTATGAACAATTAAAAAACGCTTGCCATCTTTTGATTTTATATTGACAACTATTCCTATGTGCGTTATCACACCTCCTAAATTCCAACAGACAATGTCTCCTGGAATATAATCATTGACTTTTAATGAGATTGGTAGCTCTGCCCCTTGTCTTTTAAAATAAGTCATTAAATTAGGAACGCGCCTATGGTCGATATTTTTATCGGTTGTTTTTAATCCCCACAATTTTGGATAAACGTTAAAATTGGTTTTCATGTCTTCATGAACCGCTTTTTGCAAATCCACGCCTAATTTTCGGTAAGCCCTAATCACGACATCGGTACAAACACCTTTGTCACTAGGCACATCACCATTAGGGTAAGGAATTGAAAAGTAACTGGGATCGTAAGTCACTTTTTGCTGTGTCAATTGTAAAGCCGCATCAGATAATGCTAATGCTGAAGTAGCACTCTGCGATGTGCAAACAAGGCTAAAAAGAAATAAAAAACTAGTGTTATTCTTTTCATAGCCTTTAAATACTTTATGAGAGTAATGTCCAAATTAGGCTTAAAAATCAAACTTAAACGTCGCTCCCGCTAAAAACTGTATCCCTTGTACAGGATAAAACATCCATCGTTGGTAGGTGTTGTTCGCAATATTGTTAGCTTTTGCAAAAACCGCAATTTTATCATTAATGTTATAACCTAAATGGGCATTGGCGTCAAAATAACTATCCAAGGTCACCACCATAGCTTGTGGCTCTTGGAATGGCTCTATCATACTTAATAAATCTTTACGCTCTCCTAAGTAAAACAAATTAGCTCCTGCAAACCAATGTTCATCTATTTGGTAATCTAAAAACAACGACCCCTTAATATCGGGTAAATTCCATGCTTCTTCTTCATCATTTGTAGAATAACTAAAATATTCTGCCTTAATGCCTAAGGTAAAATTCCGGTTAACATCTACATTTATCTCCCCTGCAAGACTAAAGGTGTCCACATCGTCATGAACTACACCAAAAGAATTACTGTATTGATAATCTTCGGCATCGGTAAAGTCAAAAAAGGTTGTATTATGTCTATACAATGCCTTATTTCTTTCGGCCAAATAGCCCCCACTTATATTATAACTCATATTACTAGACAGCTTTCCCTTTAAACCAACATAGGCATTGTACTGCTGGTCTGTGGGCATAACAAACAATGTTGGCGACACAAAAGGATTTTCGTTTGCAAAATCGTAATACGAATTTTGTATCAATCCCCCCTCAATACCACCGTAAGCAATCAACACATCATTAACCAAGCGGTAAGTGGCTGTTATTTTTGGGTAGATATAAAACTTACTATCACCACTTTCCTTATCGCTTAAATAAAAGAGCGATACACCAAAATTAACAGTTAAATCGTCCTGTTTCATCTCATACTGTGACCCCACCCCTATTTGAAAGTTCCCATAATTTAAGGCTTCACTTATATCGAAAGACCCATCTATGTAATCAAAAACCAAATCTGTGGACAATTCCTCCTCTCCAATGGGAATATCAACTGCCGTTTTAAATTTGAAACGGTTTTCACCCGATCCATGATTATCCCCAAAACGTCTAAAAAAGAAACTTCCTGAATTAATATAGGTGTCTTCAAAAGCGATGTCGCCACCAAAATGGGCACTGTAAAACGAATGATCTACTTGGATATTACTGGATTTAGCAAAATTAACCAAAGCCTCTTCTACACCATACCAATTATAGGTCTGTCTTTGAAAACCTCCTTCTACATTCCAAGATAAATCTCGTAATTGTGACGAATAATTGGCATTGATTTTAGAATCTGAAAAATCATCTTCAAACTGTACGCCTTCAATACCGCCCTGTGAGGAATGATGACTTAAATAACCTCCAACGCTTTCGGTTCTGCTAATGGCATGATTTAAATATAACTCGCCCAAAAGTGTTGTATATGTACCTACACCTAAAGTAGCATAATTATCATATAGCTTAGTGGGTTTTGCCTTTTCAACCAGAGCTGCTTTTCCTTTTGCAGGCGTAAAGGTTGATGCTACTGGAATAGAGAAAATGTTATATTTGATATCTTTTTTTGTTTCTGTTACGGCATCATCTAAGGTTGGGGTCTCCTTTACTTTAAAAGCATCGGATATAGATGGCGTATAAGGTTTAACAACATCTATAACCCCTGTTTTAAGTGTGTCGCTTTGCTTTCTTTGAGCAAATACCAATGTTATTCCTAATAAAAAAACAATTACTGTTATATGTTTTATGTGCTTTCGCATAAGTTTTGATTTACGATTAACGATTGACAAATTTTTAATTAATCTTCGGTTGGAATAGATGAATTTGTTTTTGCCTCTTCTTGCCTAATTCTATTTAATTCTGATTTAGCTTCAGTTACAACATCATCAAACTCCTTAAAGTTTTCAATAACACTTTCTAAGATGTAAGTGGCCTGAAATGCATCGTTTAAGGCATAAAAGTTTTTAGCCATCAACACCAATCCTTTGGCACTATAATATTTATATCCTGAAAAATCCTTGGCCAATTTTTGAACCGATTTATTTGAGGCTTCAAATTGACCATCCTTATGTTTAAAATAGGCATTATAGTAAAGTGCCTCAGCAGCAGTTTCTCCCATTGCTACGGTTTCTACCTTGACATAAGCTGTCTTAGCTTTGGCTTCATCTCCAGTTTTTATAGCCGAACGGGCTATGATGATATAAGCGTCACTTTTAATTTTATTATCAATTTTGGAATTACCCAATACTTTTTCAGCATAGCTTACCGCCTCATTGTATTTTTCCAATTGATAATTGGCCTTCATTAAATTAGACTGCGCAAAAATGACATTCTGCGGAAAGTTAGCCTCTTGCTCCAAGCGTGACAATAGTGGCATGGCTTCGTTCCAGTTTTTGCTTTCCAAATGGTATTGGGACAAACGTGATAATGCTTCTTCAGTAAATTCGTTTTGTGAGGCCTCAACCACATATTTGTAATGTGGTGCCGCGTTGCCTTTCAAATCCTTTTTAAAATACAACTGCGCTAAATAGAAA
Organism: Aestuariivivens marinum; assembly: GCF_022662175.1. Classification (GTDB taxonomy): domain Bacteria; phylum Bacteroidota; class Bacteroidia; order Flavobacteriales; family Flavobacteriaceae; genus Aestuariivivens; species Aestuariivivens marinum. The sequence goes on from NZ_JAKMCR010000006.1 coordinate 71,198, forward strand.
TGGGATTGTAAGGCATGTATTCCATTAGGGAACTCATTTAAATAACCATTAAATTGTTTAATAGCCTTATCGGTATTGTTATCCAAATACTGTTTTTCAGCCGCTTCGTAAGTCGCATTTTCTAAATCGGCATCAGTAACTTCAACATAATCCAAACCGCGTACCCAATTAGCATATTCATTTACCCGTCCCAAATCAATGTAAATCAATCGTGCCGTCGATACCGCCTGTTGTGCTTCTGGGGTATTAGGAAAATCGTTAGCTACTTTTTTAAATTTAGACAAAGCCTGTTCATTTTGGCTGCCATTATAATAAACCAACCCTTGACGTAACAAGGCTTTAGGCACAAAAGAGCTCATACGGTACTCACTATTTAAACGGTTATAAGCTGTCATAGCCCTATCCGTTTGCCCTTCTTTTACATAAGAATTACCAAGCTCATACATGGCGTCATCCCTTAATTTCGAATCGGAATACGCCTCTATAAACGTTTCCAGTTCTGTTATTTTTTTTGATGACTTTCCTAAATAGCCCACACTTAATGCCTTCTGAAAAAATGGATAATCGGAATCTATTTCATTAATTTCAATCGCTTTTTCATAAGCACTTATGGCTTTGTTATAATCGCTGGACACAAAATAACCATCTCCCAATCTCAAATAGGCATCATTAAGCCTTACTTTATCTTCTTTTGTGTTTTTAATGAACTTATTGAAATACTCTATTGCCTTGGCATAATTCTTTTGTTTAAAATAGGTGTAGGCTATATTATAATCTATATTCTCCATTTCTGGAAATGCAGATTGTCCTTGCTGTTCAAACTGTTTAAAACCTACCAATGCATCATTATAATTGGTTAAATTATAATCGGTTTCGGCTTTCCAAAATGTGGCCCTAGCCGTATAATTGGAATCCCTTTGTTCTTTTAACGAGGCATTAAACAAATTTAAAGCCTCCAAATATCGTCCCTCATTAAAAAGTTCAATACCTCTATAAAATGCCACCTTCTGATAAGCAACTTTATTTTCAAAACTCCGCTTACCTTCCAATAAGTTTAAGGCTTCCTTATAATTTTTTGAGGTAATGTAAGAGTCGATTAATAAGGTTTCTATTTCTTCTTTATAACTTGTATTGGGGTATTTATCCAAATACCCAGCCAAAACTTGTGGTGTTGGCTGATAAGGGTTACCTATTTCGTAACTAATCTTTGCGTAATTCAACCATGCATCTTCTTGGATTTTTAAATCGAAATCCATCTCAGAAGCATTCTTAAAGGCATTTAAAGCCTCGTGCTTTTTATCTAAATTGATATAACTCTCACCTAAATGATAATAGGCATTCTGAGCAATAAAATTATTTCCTCCAATAATTTTATTGAATTCTGAAATAGCACTTTTATAATCGCCTTGCTTGTAGTAAGCATAACCTAATTGGTAAAAATCGGTGTTGTTCCACTTGCCGCGCTTACCTTTATAGGCCTTTAGGTATGGAATAGCTTCTTCATACTGTTTTAAGTTGAAATGGCTCTCTCCAATAATTTTAGAAAGTTCGGAAACCTCTGCTTGATCACTAGTCTCCAAACGATCTTTTGCCAGTTCAATTGCTTTTTCAAATTTTCCAAGTTTAAAATTTAAATCAGCTTGGTAATACGACAGCTTCTCTTGATAACGTTCTTGGTCACTTACTTGGTCGAAATATTCATTGGCTTGATCGTAATCGTCACTTTCATAGGCCATGAAACCAATATAATACTTTGCTTGTGAACCATACTTTTGTGAATTTTCCACTCGGTTCAAATATTTTTTTGCCTCCTTGTAACGCTTCGTTGAAAATGCAGCATAGCCATTATTGAAATTAAATTTTTCACGTTCACCCCTGCTTAATGCATCTTCATTTACTTTATCGTACCACTTCTTGGCATAGGCATATTTAGAATTTTCAAAATAGTAATCTCCAACATCAATAAAGGCCGTATTCCGTTTGGTACTGGTTGGGTATTCTTCTACAAAATCCTCTACCAAACCATCGGCGTTTTGCTGGTTTAAGCGCACAGCACAGTTGGCGATATAATAGTCACAGTCTGATTGCAGAACTTCTTCATCAGCCGTTTTTTTAACATGTCTAAACATGGATTGTGCTGCTAAATATTGCTGATTTTTATATAAGGAAAGTGCTTTTTGATAGTCTACTAAATTACTAGTGTATGTTGCAGATTGCTGGCAAAACACATAAAAACTAAACGGCAAAACCAGCACTAGTACTGCTAATTTATTAATAGTCATTAACGTTGGGGTTTAAATTTAAAATCAAAGATAATTTAATCTAAACCTTATAACGCAACAATCGTGCTATAATTATAAACGGAGTTATTAAATGTGATTTTTAGACAATGGAGTTTATATTATAGAGTCTAGATAGCGCAATATTTGTTTGAAAACCTTTAACTTTGAGCTTTAAACTCTGAACTTAAAAATATGCCCAATCCTATTCTACAATTAAAAAACGCATCCATTTATCAAGGTGGGAGCCTTGTACTTTCAAATGTTAACGTAGAAGTAAACAAAGGTGATTTTGTGTACTTAATTGGTAAAACAGGCTCTGGAAAAAGTAGTTTTATGAAAACACTATATGGCGACCTCACCTTAGCTGAGGGTGAAGGTCATATTGTAGATTACAATTTAAAAACGCTCCAAGAAAAAGATATTCCATTTTTAAGACGCAAGTTAGGTGTGGTTTTTCAGGATTTTAAATTACTTACTGATAGGACAGTTAAGGATAATTTATTATTTGTTTTAAAAGCAACAGGGTGGAAGGACAAAACCAAAATGGACAACCGTGTTGAAGAAGTTTTAACAAAAGTAGACATGAAAACCAAGGGTTTTAAATTTCCACACGAACTTTCTGGTGGAGAGCAACAACGTATTGCAATTGCAAGAGCTTTGTTAAATAATCCTGAGCTTATTTTGGCTGATGAACCTACTGGGAACCTCGATCCACAAACTAGTGTAGAGGTTATGGAAGTGCTTCAGGATATTAATAAAAATGGCAACACCATTTTAATGGCCACACACGACTATGCTCTTTTGCTTAAATACCCAAGCAAAACCTTAAAGTGTGATAATAATGAAGTTTATGAAGTCGTACAAAGAAAGGCTTAATCATTCAATAACTTCCAAAGCTTGTCTTTTAGCTCTTGAATGCCCTGATGTGCTATCGATGAAATAAATACATAAGGAATAGGCAACTCATTATTCAATTCTGTTTTTAATTCGGCTTTAAGTTCACCATCTAGCATATCACATTTTGATATGGCTATTATACGCTCCTTGTCCAACATTTCTGGATTATAGCGCCTTAACTCATCCAACAATATATCGTATTGCTTTCTAATATCATCGGCATCAGCAGGAATTAAAAACAACAAAACCGAATTACGTTCAATGTGCCTTAAAAAATAATATCCCAAACCTTTACCTTCGGCAGCCCCTTCAATAATTCCTGGAATATCTGCCATCACAAAACTCTTAAAATCGCGATACTCTACAATACCCAAATTAGGCTTAAGGGTAGTAAACTCATAATCAGCTATCTTAGGTTTGGCTGAAGTCATTACTGAGAGTAAGGTAGATTTACCAGCATTGGGGAAACCTACCAAGCCTACATCAGCCAACACCTTTAATTCTAGCGTAATATATTTTTCCTCAAGAGGTAATCCAGGTTGCGCATAACGTGGTGTTTGGTTGGTAGCCGATTTAAAATGCCAGTTTCCCAATCCTCCCTTGCCACCTTTGGCTATTATTTTTTCATCACCATGTTCGGTAATCTCAAAAATAACGGTATTGGTTTCCGTATCTCTAACTACCGTACCTAATGGCACATCTACATACACATCTTCTCCATCGGCCCCTGTACTTCTACTGCTACCACCATGCTCTCCATGACCTGCCCGAACGTGTTTTTTAAACTTTAAATGAAAAAGTGTCCATAGGTTAGAATTACCTCGAATAATAACATGACCACCACGCCCACCATCTCCTCCATCGGGTCCTCCTTTGGCGATATATTTTTCGCGATGTAAATGCGCAGAGCCTTTACCCCCGTTACCGGAAGCGACATACATCTTTACATAATCAACAAAATTGCCTTCGGTCATGTTTGAGTTTAAAGTTTATAAAGTTTAAAGTTCAACGTTTAAACTCTATTGAAGTTTACAGTTTGTCAATAACAGCACTCAAACGCTGAGTAATATCTTCTATACTACCAACACCGTCAACACCAAAGTATTTGTTTTGTGCCGAATAGTAATCTTTCAGTACAGCTGTCTTATTGTAATATTCGGTGATTCTGTTTCTTATAATAGATTCATCCGCATCATCTGCCCTACCACTGGTTTCACCTCTTTTTAGTAAACGCTCAACTAAAATCTCATCGTCAACTTCTAAAGCAATCATCGCATTAATTTGAGAGTCTTTGCTATCCATTAATTTATCCAATGCTTGAGCTTGTGCATTAGTGCGTGGAAACCCATCAAAAATAAATCCATTGGCGTCGGCATTTTTTTCTACTTCTGCATTGAGCATATCAATAGTGACTTGATCTGGCACCAATTCCCCCTTATCCATATAAGACTTAGCCAACATCCCTAGTGCTGTTTCATTTTTAATGTTATATCTAAATACATCCCCGGTAGAGATATGCACTAAATTATATTTTTTCTTTAAAAATTCAGCTTGGGTTCCTTTTCCTGCCCCAGGAGGGCCAAAAAGCACTAGATTTGTCATATGTTGTGTTTCTTTTATTTGATATACTTCTGGTATATCCCTTCCTAGTCCATCATAGTCCAAACCAAAACCAACTATAAATTTGTTAGGAATCTCTATACCAATGTAATGGAGTTTAAAATCTTTTTTATATGCTTCGGGCTTGTAAAATAAAGTTGCTATTTTCAAAGTTTTCACCTTTTCATTTTTAAAAATACGGTGTACTTCAGACAAGGTATTTCCCGAATCAATAATATCTTCTAAAATTATTACAGTACGTCCAGTTAAATCCTGAGTCAATCCAATTAAACGTTGAATATCCTCCGTAGATTTCACCCCTTCATAGGATGCTAGCTTAATAAACGTAACTTCACAAGGTTTAGGATATTTTTTTACAAAATCACTTACCACCATAAACGAACCATTTAAAATCCCAACAAAAACAGGAATATCATCACCAATATCATTGGCTATATCCTTTGCCATTCTTGTTAGTGCATCATCAATTTCTTTGGCAGAGATAAACGGTTTAAAGTATTTATCGTGAAGTTTTATCAACGTAATTAATTTTAAAAAAGCAAAGATAGTAAATGATTTTTGTCTCGATAGTTATCGAGATGAGAATTTTGAAATACGTTATACAAGCTTTTTTGATATTAAAATGTATTTTTGCCTAACCTTAATTTAGTTTCGAGCAAAACTTATACAATGAACTATTTCTCTTCAAGTTTTAAACTTGGTATTTTGGGTGGTGGACAACTTGGTAAAATGTTACTTTACAATACTAGAAAATTTGATATCTACACATGTGTTTTAGAAGCCAATAATGAAGCTCCATGTAAAATTGCCTGTGATGAATTCCACTTAGGTGATTTGATGGATTATGAAACGGTTTTTAATTTTGGAAAACAGGTTGACATACTAACCATTGAAATTGAAAACGTTAATGTCGACGCCCTGGAAGCTCTAGAAAAAGAAGGCATAAAAGTATATCCAGCTTCTAAGACCTTGCGGACCATACAAAATAAAGCTAAGCAAAAATTGTTTTATGTAGACAATGAGTTACCAACAGCTCCCTTTTTGCGATTTGCTTACACTTCTGAAATAAAAGATGCTATAAACCATGGTAGTCTAACCTTACCCTTTGTATGGAAATCGGCCCAATTTGGTTACGATGGTCAAGGTGTGAAAATTGTAAAAACATTAAAGGATTTAGAAGGCTTACCCAATGTAGAATGCATTGCAGAAACCTTAATCCCATTTAAAAATGAATTAGCCGTCATTGTAGCTCGAAATGCCTCGGGTGAAATTAAAAGTTACCCCGTTGTGGAAATGGAATTTCACCCAGAAGCCAATCAAGTTGAGTATGTAATTTGCCCCGCTAGAATACCTGACAATATTGCCAAAAAAGCAAAAGATGTCGCTTTAAGAACTTCAAAAGCATTTAACCATGTTGGCTTGCTCGCTGTAGAAATGTTCCAAACCCAAAATGATGAAATCTTAATAAACGAAGTGGCTCCTAGACCACATAATTCTGGGCATCAAACTATTGAAGCAAGTTATACATCACAATTTGAACAACACATAAGAGCTATCTTGGACTTACCTTTAGGTAGAACCGATAGTAAAGTTGGCGGTGTTATGGTGAATTTAGTTGGTGCCGAAGGTTACACCGGTAATGTAGTTTACAAAAATCTTGAAAACATAATGCAAATGGATGGTGTAACACCTCACGTTTATGGTAAAAAACAAACCCGTCCTTTTAGAAAAATGGGTCATGTTACCATAGTTAATGAAGATTTAAATAAAGCCAGACGCATTGCTGAAGCAGTTAAAAAAACAATACAAGTTATAAGTGATTAAATCACAACAACCAAATTCCGAATTACAAAAATAGATGTTTTTGATTTTGGAATTTAAAATTTGGAATTTTATGAGTAAAGTAGGTGTAATCATGGGAAGTAAAAGTGACCTTCCCATTATGCAAGATGCCATAGACATCTTAAAAGGTTTTGATATTGAAGTTGAAGTCGACATTGTTTCGGCACACCGCACTCCGGAAAAATTATTTGATTATGGAAAAAACGCACATAGTAGAGGCTTTTCTGTAATTATTGCAGGAGCTGGTGGAGCGGCACATTTACCCGGCATGATAGCCTCGTTATCCCCACTACCAGTAGTTGGTGTTCCGGTTAAAAGCAGCAATTCTATAGACGGTTGGGACTCGGTACTTTCCATTCTACAAATGCCAGGAGGTGTTCCAGTAGCGACCGTAGCATTAAATGGTGCCAAAAATGCAGGAATTTTAGCGGCTCAAATTATTGGATCTCATGACAAATGTGTATTGGATAAAATTATAGCTTACAAAGAAGGCCTTAAAATTAAGGTAAACGAATCTACTAAAAGTTTAAAATAAAAAAACCTCAAATCTCTTTGAGGTTTCTAGCTATTAACAAAAATTCTAATGAGTTAGTCACTCTTTTAATTCCTGCGGCAAATATATAAAATTTTTATTATGCGCGCATAACATTATTTAAAATTAACATAATTATTTTTATGTCCAGCAATATTCTTAATCAGAAATTCAAAACTCCTTTTCAAACTGTACCTTTTTCGAAAATTAAAGACCAGCATTTCCTACCCGCCTTTAAAAAAGCCATTGCAATTACTAAATTGGAAATCGATGCTATAATAAATAATACTGAGGCACCTACCTTTAAAAATACCATTGAAGCTTTAGAATTTTCTGGTGAACAATTAGACAGAATTTCAAGTTTATTTTTTAATCTAAATTCGGCTGAAACCAACGACACCATTCAAAAAATTGCACAGGAAGTTTCACCTCTTTTATCTGAATTTAGTAATGACATTACTTTAAATGAATCTTTATTTAAAAGAATTAAAATAGTTTATGAGTCTAAAGACGAACTAAATCTAAGCACAGAGCAACAAACATTACTGGAGAAAAAATATAAAAGCTTTTCAAGAAATGGTGCAAACCTCACAGAGGATAAGAAATTAAAACTTAGGTCAATTGATAAAAAACTCAGTAAGTTAAAACTGAAATTTGGCGAAAATGTATTAGCAGAAACCAATAACTTTGAAATGCTAATCACTAACGAAAGTGATTTGTCCGGTTTACCCGAAGGCACAAAAGAAGCGGCCAAACAATTCGCTGAATCTAAAAACAAAGAAGGTTGGCTTTTCACACTGGATTACCCTAGTTACATTCCATTTGTTACATATGCCGATAACCGCGACCTACGTAAAAAAATAACACTTGCTGCTGGAAGTAAAGGCTTTCATAATGATGATCTAGACAACCAAAAAAACGTTTTGGAAATTACCAACTTGCGCCACCAACGTGCCAATTTATTGGGTTATAAAACCCATGCCCATTTTGTTTTAGAGGAGCGCATGGCAGAAACACCAGAGAATGTAGAAAGTTTCTTAAATGAATTATTGGAAAAAGCCAAACCAGCTGCGGAACGAGAGTTTGAAAATTTAGAACAGTTTGCTAAGACATTGGACAACATCGATCAGCTTAAAAAATGGGATGGTGCTTATTATTCGGAAAAATTAAAACAAAAACTGTTTGACTTAGATGATGAAAAGCTAAAACCCTACTTCAAGTTAGAAAATGTTATTAATGGTGCCTTTACTGTAGCCAATAAATTATTCGACCTACAATTTCAAGAAATTAATACGATTGACAAATACCATAAGGATGTTTTAACATATAAAGTTACAAATACCCAAGGTGATTTTATTGCTATTTTTTATGCCGATTTCTTCCCAAGACCTGGAAAGCGTAATGGTGCATGGATGACCTCTTACAAACCTCAATACACTAAGAATGGAGAAAATAGCAGACCCCATATTTCTATTGTCTGCAACTTTACAAAACCAACAAATTCAAAACCCTCTTTATTAACTTTTAATGAAGTAACAACATTGTTCCATGAGTTTGGACATGCCCTACATGGCATGCTGGCTAATACCACCTACCCTAGTCTGTCGGGCACTAATGTATATTGGGATTTTGTGGAACTGCCCAGTCAGATTATGGAAAATTGGTGCTACGAAAAAGAAGCTTTGGAATTGTTTGCGATGCATTACCAAACTGGCGAAGTTATTCCTATGGACTTGGTTGAAAAAATCAAGGAATCTGCTAACTTTCATGAGGGTATGCAAACCTTGCGTCAGTTAAGTTTTGGTTTATTGGATATGAGCTGGCATGCTGGCGAATCACCAGAGACTATTAAAAATGTAAAAGCACACGAATTAAAAGCCTTTAAAAACACAACTTTATATCCAGAAACAGAAAACACTTGTATGAGTACAGCCTTCTCCCATATTTTTCAAGGTGGTTATTCATCTGGATATTACAGTTATAAATGGGCTGAAGTATTGGATGCCGATGCATTTGAATATTTTAAAGAGGAAGGTATTTTCAACAAAACCGTAGCCAATAAATTTAAAGACAATATATTATCAAGAGGTGGCACCGAAAAACCCATGACTCTCTATAAACGTTTTAGAGGACAAGAACCTAAGCCAGAAGCCCTGTTAAAAAGGGCGGGTTTGATAAAATAAGTTGAATTCTTTTTACTCGGGCTTTCATAAAAAAATATATACAAATAAACTTTCAATATTTATTAAAGCCCATTGAGAACTAATAAAATCTAAGTTTACTGCATTAATAATAAACTATTTCAACTTTTATCTTCAAAATTTAAAAATCTAAAACATCTATGTAGATACTTTATAGATGGATCTAAAGTGTGTATAGAAAAAGGTATATTACAATAAACTACATGAATTGAGGTTTATTAATTATTCATTTTTTTGTCCTATTTTTGATACTCAAAAAAATGCTATAATGCCTGAACACCAAATAAATCCTAACAATTGGATCGATTTGTATTCCGATTACTTATACAACTATACCATATCAAGGGTTAGGGATCGGGAGATGGCACAGGATTTGGTTCAGGATACGTTTTTAGCCGGTTTAAAATCAATGGAAAACTTTAAAGGAGAGGCCAGTGAGCGCACATGGTTAGTTTCCATTTTAAAGCGAAAAATTATTGATAATTACCGCAAAATAAATTCCAACAAAGGGAAGGCCGAAATTAGAATTAACTACAACGATACTGAAAATGAAGGTGATTGGCTAGAAGAACGTGTTGCCGATCCTTTTGATAGGACTGCCGAAGATAGTATTCAAAATAGTGAGCTTGGGGATGCCATACACGACTGTTTAAGCAAACTACCCCAAAAGCAAGCAGATGTTTTTAAACTCAAAACCATTCAAGGCTTTGAAACCGAAATAATTTGTAATGAGTTAAACATAACACCGTCTAACCTTTGGGTTATCATCCATAGAGCACGAACCGCCATGGCAAATTGCTTAAAACAAAATTGGTTTTAAATTATGAGTAAGATTAAAATTGTTATTCCTTGCGACGAAGCCAACCATGTTTGTGATAAAACACAATACAAGAATGCTACCCTTTGGGAAAAAATAAAACTTAACATACACCTCTTATATTGTAGGGCCTGTAGGGATTACACAAAAAACAATACCAAACTCACCAAAGCCATTAAGAAATCGAAGGTTGAATGTTTAGACCAATCTACTAAGGTTAAGATGAAAAAAACCTTGGATAATGCTATAGAAGAACAATCCCGCTAACGAAACAGTAATATTAGAGCAAGCCAAAATATAGGCAGCCCTTCTACCCAAAATCCACTATAATATTTGCCTTGTTCAACTTTTGCAAATATTAAAAGTAAAAGTGTGACCAATGTAACTATAAATAACGCCAACACTCCATAAAACACAAATTCCTTCTTAAATAATTCCAATAAAAAAAATACAACCAATAAAAACACACCAACCTGTTTGGTTTGTCTAACACCTATTTTTTGTGGGATTGTGGAAAGCTTCAAACTATCGTATCGTAAATCCCTGATTTCGAAAGGCAACATTAAAACAATTATTAAGACATAACGCTGTATACCCGTTAAAATTAAATCAGAATCAAAGCTGTAATTTGTGCCGACAAATGGAAAGTAAACCGTTACCCCTGTCCAAACCAATGCTATTAAATATATTTTAAGTCCGCCAATACTCCTTAAATTATGCTTGTTATCCAAAAAAAAACGTTTTGGTAAAAATGGTATCGCATACAAAAATGTTAGCATAGCCAAAACCGAAATGAAAAGAATTTTTTCAAGAGGTAACCAAAACACATAATAACACATAAACAGAAAGCAAAGCAATGAAAAAACCTGAATATACCTTAACCAATTGGCCAAACTCCTATGATGAAATTTAGCTAAGCCATAATATTTGACAAAATTATATCCCGTAACAGATGAAAATAGCACAAACATTAGTATTGTGGAATCAACTGAAATGTCGTAATCTAGAATTGTAATATAGGTGAGGGAAACAACAGCCAATGCTACATGCAGACTGCTATTAATATAGAAATTAAAAAGCTGTTTTAATAACCCCATATTACAAAATTAACTAAAGTGTTGATAACGGCTTTAAATGGTTAAAAACTTTGTTAATCCATTAATAAATAACATTAATTATTACGTATTTTTGCAAACTATATAATAAATCATCTTAACGACTATAATTAATGAATACTAACGCTTTTGCTCTGCGTCACATTGGCCCCAATGAAAATGACCAAAACCTAATGTTGGAAGCTTTAGGTTTAAACTCCATAGATCAGCTTATTTATGAAACCATCCCAGATGATATTCGTCTAAAAAAGAAACTGAATTTGGAAGAACCCATGACGGAACATGAGTATTTATTACATATTCATGACCTTTCCAAGAAAAATAAAGCCAGAAAAACGTATATCGGCCTTGGATATCATCCAACAGTTATGCCTGCGGTTATTCAACGTAATATTTTGGAAAACCCAGGATGGTACACCGCATACACCCCTTATCAGGCCGAAATTGCACAAGGAAGGTTGGAGGCTCTTTTAAATTTTCAAACTATGGTTACCGACCTTACCGGTATGGAAATAGCCAATGCGTCATTACTTGATGAAAGTACGGCTGCTGCTGAAGCTATGGGATTGTTATTCGCCGTTCGTGACAGAGCACAGAAAAAAGCTGGTGTTAATCAATTTTTTGTTTCAGAAAACATCTTACCCCAAACACTTTCGGTATTACAAACTAGAGCCACACCTATTGGTATTGAATTGGTTGTAGGTAATGAAAAAGATTTTGATTTTTCCGAAACTTTTTTTGGAGCAATTCTACAGTATCCAGGGAGAGATGGCCAGATAACTAATATTGAAGCTTTTATTAAAAAAGCTAACGCTGCCAACATAAAAGTAGCTGTAGCTGCCGATATTTTAAGTTTGGTAAAACTTGAAGCCCCTGGTAAGTTTGGAGCTGATGTTGTAGTTGGAACGACCCAACGTTTTGGAATTCCCATGGGGTATGGTGGGCCTCACGCGGCATTTTTTGCAACAAAAGAAGCTTACAAACGTGATATTCCCGGACGTATTATAGGTGTTACTAAAGACCTCAATGGCAACAGGGCGCTGCGTATGGCTCTACAAACACGAGAGCAACACATAAAACGTGATAAAGCAACATCAAACATTTGTACAGCTCAAGTGCTTTTGGCTGTTATGGCTGGAATGTATGCAGTTTATCATGGCCCTAAAGGATTACAGTTTATAGCAAACAAAATTCATAATAAAGCATCTAAACTTGTAGAAGCATTAGCAAGTTTAGGTTACAATCAGGTTAATACATCGTTTTTTGACACGCTTCAAATAAAAACCAAAGCAAAAAAAGTAAAGAAAGTTGCTACAGAAAAAAGGGTCAATCTTTGTTATCCTGATAAAAATACGGTTACAGTTTCAGTAAATGAAACGACTTCAATTAGAGACATTAACTATCTAATCTCCATTTTTGCAGAAGCAGCAAATAAAGAAACTATAGTAATAGACTCAATAACCGAAGCGAATAATATAGATGCCTCGGTTAAACGAATAACACCTTTCTTAACCGAGCCTATTTTTAACAGTTACCATTCTGAAACTGAATTAATGCGTTATATCAAGCAGTTAGAACGCAAGGATTTATCACTTAACCATTCCATGATTTCTTTGGGATCCTGTACCATGAAACTAAATGCAGCCTCAGAAATGTTGCCGTTAAGTTGGTTTAAATGGGGAAACATTCACCCATTTGCACCACTAAAGCAAGCTAAGGGATACTTAGAGGTCTTAAAGTCTTTGGAAGACCAATTAACCGAAATTACTGGTTTTGCAGCCACTTCATTACAACCCAACTCTGGAGCCCAAGGGGAATTTGCAGGACTTATGGTTATTAAAGCTTATCATGAATCGAGAGGTGACCATCATAGAAACATATGTTTAATACCCTCATCTGCCCATGGTACCAATCCCGCGAGTGCTGTTATGGCTGGCATGAAAGTAGTAGTAACTAAATCTACAGACGAAGGCAATATAGATGTTAATGACCTTCGTGAAAAAGCCGAATTACATAAAGATAATTTAGCCGCCTTGATGGTCACCTACCCATCTACACATGGCGTATATGAATCGGCTATCAAAGAGATAACTAAAATTATTCATGATAATGGCGGACAAGTTTATATGGACGGTGCCAATATGAATGCACAGGTTGGCCTGACAAACCCGGGCAACATTGGAGCCGATGTATGTCATTTAAATTTACATAAAACATTTGCTATTCCCCATGGTGGTGGTGGTCCAGGTGTTGGTCCAATATGCGTAGCTAAACAGTTAGTTCCTTTTTTACCGGGCAATCCTGTTAAGAAAGTAGGTGGTGATAAAGCAATAACAGCAATTTCAGCAGCACCATATGGTTCGGCCTTAGCCTGTTTAATATCTTATGGCTACATTAAAATGTTAGGTGCAGAAGGCTTGACAGAAGCCACCAAGATCGCTATACTGAATGCCAATTACATGAAAAAGCGTTTAGAGGGTAGCTTTGACACTTTATACTCAGGTGAACGTGGTAGAGCTGCTCATGAGATGATTGTAGACTGTCGTCCATTTAAAGCCAAAGGTATAGAGGTGTCAGACATTGCTAAACGTTTAATGGATTATGGATTCCATGCCCCTACCGTATCTTTCCCTGTAGCAGGAACTTTAATGATTGAGCCAACAGAAAGTGAAAGCAAGGCTGAAATTGATCGTTTTTGTGAAGCGTTAATTTCCATTAAAAAAGAGATTGATGCAGTTTCCATTGAAGATAATAATAATGTTCTGAAAAATGCACCGCATACTTTGGAAATGGTAACCGACGACAAATGGTTGCTTCCTTATTCCCGTGAAAAAGCAGCTTTCCCATTGGACTATGTAAAAGACAATAAGTTTTGGCCTAGCGTAAGACGTGTAGATGATGCTTACGGAGATAGGAATTTAATATGTACTTGTGCACCTATTGAGGACTTTGTAGAGGCATAATTTAGTAACTGAACATCGTAAAGTCATTCCATGAAAATTCGTCATATCAATTAAAGAAATTATATTAGCTCTTTAAGTTTAAACTATGAACATAAAAATAACTGGAACTGGAAGCTATATACCCGATGATATTGAAAAAAATGAGAGTTTCCATGATCATGAATTTTTAAATTCAGATGGTTCTTCCATAAACGATCCCAACGAAATTATTGTCGAAAAGTTTAAATCGATAACAGGGATTATTGAACGCCGTTATGCTAAACCGCATTTAAATGCCTCCGATCTTGCTTTTTTTGCCTCTGAAAAAGCCATTGAAGATGCCAAAATAGATCCGGAAACTATCGATTATATTATCGTGGCACACAATTTTGGTGATGTAAAGCACAACACCATTCAAAGTGATATGTTACCTTCATTAGCTTCGAGAGTAAAGCATAGCTTGCGGATTAAAAACCCAAAATGCATTGCTTATGATATTCTCTTTGGCTGTCCCGGTTGGATTGAAGGCGTTATCCAAGCAAAAGCCTTTATACAATCTGGTTTGGCTAAACGTTGTTTGGTAATTGGCTCAGAAACCTTATCCAGGGTAGTCGACAAACACGATAGGGATTCTATGATTTTTTCAGATGGTGCAGGTGCAACTATTATTGAAGCTACAGATGAAGAAGGCGGTATTTTAGCACATGAATCTGGAAGCTTCACATATGATGAAGCCTACTATCTCTTCTTTGGAAACTCTAATAAGCAAGAGCTATGTAGAGATACTCGCTATATTAAAATGGACGGAAGAAAAATCTATGAATTCGCCCTAAATAATGTTCCAAAAGCAATGAAAACCTGTTTGGATAATAGTGGTGTAGATATAAAGGAGGTTAAAAAAATATTAATTCATCAAGCCAATGAAAAAATGGATGAAGCTATTTTAAAACGCTTCTATAGACTTTACAGAACAGAAATTCCAGAATATGTCATGCCGATGAGTATTCAAAAATTGGGTAATAGTTCGGTGGCAACAGTACCTACACTTTTCGATTTGGTAAAAAACAATAAATTGGACAACCATCATTTAAGCAAAGGTGATGTCATTATATTTGCCAGCGTTGGTGCAGGCATGCATATTAATGCCATAGTTTATAAGTGCTAATATGTACGCAAAAACCTATCCAAATAAACGTTTTAAACTTACCCTTGAATTTTTAGAAAAGCATATTTCTAAATCAAAAAGAATACTCGATTTAGGTATTAAAAACCCATTTTCTGAAATAATGGGCTCTAGGGGTTACCAAGTTGAAAATACTAAAGGAGAGGATTTGGATTTAGACACTTCAACTATTGAGGATTCAGATGCTGAGGTTGTTACTGCCTTTGAGATTTTTGAGCATCTCATCTCTCCTTTTACCGTTTTACAAAGTATTAAAGCCAATAAACTTATAGCTAGTGTACCACTTAGATTATGGTTTTCTAAAGCCTATAAAAGCGAAACAGATTTGTGGGACAGACATTACCACGAGTTTGAAGATTGGCAATTCGATTGGTTATTGGAAAAAGCAGGATGGAAGATTATTGAACGAAGGAAATGGACACATCCCACAAAACAAATTGGCATACGCCCTATTTTAAGATGGTTTACACCAAGATACTATATTGTTTATGCTGAAAGAGTTTAAATTTAAACTTTAACTTTTATACTTTTGAATTTCTATATAGTAATTCCCGCCCATAATGAAGCTCGTGTTATTGGGCTTACCTTAGATTCGTTGCTAAACCAAACATTATTGCCTAAAAAGCTGGTTGTAGTTAATGACAATTCTACCGACAGTACAAAAGATATAGTTAAAGATTATACTGAAAAACATGCTTGGATAACATTAGTAAACTCAAAGTCTTCTAACGAACATTTACCAGGCTCAAAAATTATTAATGCATTTTATAAAGGTTATAATACCATAGATGAAGATTACGATGTGATATGTAAGTTTGATGCCGATTTAATTTTTCCACCTAACTATTTAGAATGCTTGGCCGTTCATTTTAACTCAAGTCCCAATTTAGGATTAATTTCAGGATTTTGCTACGTTGAAAAAAATGGTCAATGGGTCTTGGAAAACTTAACTAGAAAAGATCATATTCGTGGTGCCCTAAAAGCCTATCGAAAAGATTGCTTTATACAAATAGGTAAATTAAAACCATCTATGGGCTGGGACACAGTTGATGAACTTTTGGCCAAATTCTATGGTTGGAAAATTATAACTGATGAGTCTTTACACGTAAAACACCTAAAACCTACAGGAGCTAGCTACAACAAAAATTCAAAATATTTACAAGGCGAAGCCATGTATAAAATGCGCTATGGTTTTTTAATTACGTTAATTTCGGCTTTAAAACTGGCTTTCAAGAAAAAAAAGCTTCAATTGTTTAAGGATTATATGGGCGGTTACTTTAAAGCAAAAAAGGAAGGATTGGAATTTTTGGTCACCGAAGAACAAGGACAATTTATAAGACATCTTAGATGGCGTGGACTGCTTCAAAGAAAAATGCTCTAACTTTATTTATGTTAGAACCTTTAGGATTGTTAGCTATTTTATTAACAATTGTTTAGAAACACTACCACTAGTCTCTACACTAGTTCTTCTACAAAGTAGAATCCACTTTTAAAATCGCTTACATTTAAGTCCTTAAGTTTAGATTGTCTGCTAAATGACACATCTTCATTGTAAAGTTTAAAGTCTTTCAATTATTCAAGAACAAAGTCTAAAGGCTGACCTGTAGTACCGTTGGGAAAACTTATACCCAAAAGTGAGGAAATGGTCGGTGCAATATCGGTTATCTCTGTTTTTTTAATGGTTTCGCCATGGGCAATTCCTTTTCCAAAAAACAAAAGCGGCACATGTGTATCATAACTAAATCCACTACCATGTGTAGATCCTGTTTTAGGATAAGAAATATATCCTGGATCCGTCACCACTAAAACATCGCCAGAACGCTTTTGGTTATATCCTTTTTGAAGTAAGGCTTCAATACCTGTTACAAACTCTGTAGTACTAAGTGTGGTTGCAGAATATACTTTATCTACATGGTCGTAAGCAATCAATTCATTAACAATTGCTTCCTGTATATCCTCTAATTTTAAACCCATAGCTTTAACCTTATCCCTGTTTAAAAAGATTTGGTTATTACTTACATTTTCTACTAAATCTGGAGCTTTAAAAGTTTGCTCCATAAATGCATTGAATTTAATTCTGGTTTTAGCATTATCTAAATAGCCTGCCGGAATTTTAACGGACTGTAAATATGCCGGAACATTAACGGCTGCGTGATCGGCTGTTAGAAAAACAGTATAGTTATTTTTTCCTACTTGTTCGTCCAATACCACAAAGAAACGTTCTAAATCTTTATCCAATCGGATATAAGTATCTTCTATTTCTTTAGAATTCACACCAAAATTATGTCCCACATAATCGGGACTGGAAAAGCTTACTGCCAACACATCGGTTATAGTGTCTTTACCCAAACCCTCTCCTTTCAAAGCTGCAATAGTAAAGTCGGTTGTTAAACTATTGCCATAAGCTGTTGCCTTTAACAAATCGTATCCTCCATTCGAATCTTTTAAAACATCTAACTGATATGGAAACGTAGCTGTTTCTTTCCCTCTAAATCCACCTTCAAAATCGTTTAAATCATTACCACTTTCTGTATAAGTTTCTATATCATACAATGTATTCCACTCCCTTAAATATTTGGATACTGAATGTTCGGCATTAAAATCCTTTACCCATTGAGGCAAGTCGTCCATATAATAGGTACTGGAAATCCAGTTCCCTTCATCCTTTCCCTGAAACCAATATGCTGCATTAGCTGAATGGCCAGCTGGTAAAATAGCTCCTCTATCCTTTATTGAAATTCCTATCGTTTTTCCTCTCATTTGTGTGAACAATCGATTTTCATCGGCTAATGTGGTTGTTTTTAATCTATGTGGAGACATTTGACCTGATCGATCATTAGTGCCTACCGATCGCACCGATGTATCTCCTGCACAATACACATCTTGCTTTATATCCTTATCATACCAACCATTGCTAATTATACCGTGATATTTTGGTGTTGTTCCCGTATAAACTGAAGCATGTCCTGGACCTGTATAGGTAGGTATATAATTAAAATGATTGTTCTTACAATTAAAACCTTCATCGATCATACGCTTAAACCCTCCATCTCCATACTTATTATAAAAACGTGTCAAATAATCATACCGCATTTGGTCAATCACTATGCCAACCACCAATTTGGGATTCCTCAGTACTTCCTTATTTTCTTCTTTTACTTTGCAGGATATTACTAAGCTTAATCCCAAAAGTACTAGGGTAATGTATTTCATCTTTACCTTTATTTTTGCAATTTCTCAAAAATAGGAAATCATAAATTAAAATTTAGGTCAAACACCACTAAGTTTTTTTTACTTTAGCATTAATAATTTATTATATGGCATATTTTCATCATATAGGGACTTACTTTTTAATGATTGCCGAAATGTTTCGCAAACCCACCAAATGGTCCGTGATGCGATCCTTAATCTTTAAAGATGTTAATGATTTGGTTATTAGTTCATTAGGAATTATTGCTTTCATTTCATTTTTTGTTGGTGGTGTAATAACCATTCAAACAGCCTTAAACATAAGTAACCCATTAATTCCAAAATATTTGGTTGGGTTTGCTACCAGACAATCGGTAGTTTTAGAATTTGCCCCTACGTTTACATCGATTATTATGGCAGGTAAAGTAGGCTCTTTTATTACGTCTAGTATAGGAACCATGCGAGTTACCGAACAGATTGATGCCTTAGAGGTAATGGGCATTAACTCCATAAACTATTTGGTTTTCCCTAAAGTGATTGCATTATTGTTCTATCCTTTTGCTATTGCCGTCGGTATGTTCTTAGGAATTTTGGGTGGTATGGCTGCTTGTGTTTATGGAGGCTATGCAACGGTGCCGGATTATATCTTGGGAATTCAAACCGACTTTGACACCTTTCATGTTACCTATTCGTTTATAAAGACTTTTATTTTTGCATTTGTGTTGGCTACCATACCATCCTATCACGGTTACTATATGAAAGGTGGTGCACTTGAAGTTGGTAAAGCCAGTACCACATCCTTTGTTTGGACCAGTGTGGTCATTATTTTATTAAACTATATTTCAACAGATATTATGTTAGGCTGATGATAGAAGTAAAAGAATTACATAAATCATTTGGAAACTCCCATATTTTAAAGGGTATTAGCACAACTTTTGAAAAAGGTCACACCAATTTGATTATAGGCCAGAGTGGATCTGGAAAAACAGTGTTTTTAAAATGTTTATTAGGTTTGTTTGACTATGAAGATGGATCAATAGCATACGATGGTAAGATTTTTTCCCAATTGAGTGAAGACCAAAAACGGGATTTAAGATCGCAAATTGGCATGGTATTTCAAGGCAGTGCCTTGTTTGACTCTATGACTATTGCCGAAAATGTGATGTTTCCGCTACAAATGTTTACTAAAATGAGTAAAAGTGAAATGGAAGATCGTGCCGATTTTGTATTAAAAAGGGTGAACTTGGCCGATGCCCATAATAAAATGCCCAGTGAGGCTTCGGGCGGTATGCAAAAACGAGTAGCCATTGCTAGGGCTATTGTAAACAAACCTCAGTACTTATTTTGCGACGAACCTAATTCGGGTTTGGACCCAAAAACGGCCATAGTAATTGATAACCTGATTCAGGAAATTACGGATGAATACCAAATCACTACGGTAATCAACTCGCACGACATGAACTCTGTTATGGAAATTGGCGAAAAAATTGTGTTCCTTAAAAATGGCTTTAAGGAATGGGAAGGCTCTAAGGACACTATTTTTAAAACAGACAATGTTGCTGTTACCGATTTTGTTTATTCTTCTAATCTCTTTAAAAAAGTACGTAGAATGTATTTAGAGGAGAACCAATAATATTTTACTAAATTATATCATAATCCAAATAGTCCTCCTGCTCCTATGGTTATGCTTTGAATATTTCCATTAAACATTCCATACTTCTTTTCAAAATTAGACATATAATAAGAGTAATTCAATTTAATTGCTGCAAATTCGTTGGCTTTAAATCTTTGTTTTCTAATCTTGAAATCTATGGTAATCCCAAATAGTGTTGCTCCTTTTTCGAATGTTATCTTTTCTTTCTCATAATCAAATATAACTTTTTCATCTTCTATATAATACGGGAAATTTGGATCTAGTGATTTAGACATTATACTTATCGATGAAATTCCTGCAATTGGCATAATTTTAAAATCACGACTCTCAAAAATATTAATACCTAAAAACAATTCTCCTCTATAAAAGTAAGCTCTGGTTTTATGGTTCCAAGTAGTCGTATCCAATGAAATATCTTGTTTTGTTTTACTAACACCATAGTCAATCCTAACACCTAAAGCAATAACTCTCTTATATTCAAAAGTCCAAGATAGACCAAAGTCTATGAAATTTTTAAAGTTATCACCTAAATCATCTGCGAGTACAACGTATCCTAAATACAACCCTGGGCCATGACGCCACTTAAAAAGTGTCTCATCGTTAGATACACTATTAAAAGAATCTTGTTTAATAAAATTTAATCCTAAGCTATAATCATTAACCCCTTGACTATAAGAAATGATTGAATTAAGGGCTAAAGCATAAATGAAAAAATTCTTTCCCATATACTCAATATATAAACCCTTGTAATTTGCATTCTATTAGAAGACTAATTCAAGTATCTTAAATATACGTTTTTTTTGAATTGAATGGTTTTTTAAAAGAAGAAAAAACTCAAATTAAATTTTGTTTTTCTGATGTGCTATTTACGTTCAGCTACCACCAAGGTATCTAAATTCAATTTAAGTTTTAACCATTTTTCAAGTTTGTCTTTATCCTTTTTTCTAGTTTCCTCTTTGGTCAAGGAATCCACCCATTTTACGGTAAACACTGAAAGGGTGTCCATTTTTCTAAAATTGGAACTAATGACATTAGCATAAGACAGGCTTTCAATGGTTTCGTAATTGACTTTAACTTCCTGGGCCAACTCTTCAAAAGCGATGTAGTTCTTTTCGAGTTTGGATAGTTGCCTAACCTTATTTTCCAAAAAGTTTATTTTTTCGGTTTGTGACAAGAGGTCTAAGGAATCGCGTGTACGCAACTCTTCCATATAGCGCAGATTATCCAAATTTTTATTTTTATTCTGGTTAACTTTTAAAAGTGTATTCCCCAAAGCGTTATAATCTTTCAATCTGTTTTGCAATATGGCTATAGTCGATTCAGGAATCTCGTCCAATCCAAAAGTATTCAACTCAATAAACGAATTTTCACTATCAACATAATTATATATAGCATTACTTTTTAGGTAATCGGAATGAGGCAATGTTGCTAATTCATTGGCCACAAAGTCCCTGGCATCTCTATTAAAATTACTTTCAGACAACACATTTAAAAAAGTCCATACCGCAGGCACCATTACAACTACCGCCAATAAAGTAGCCATTCTGGAAATAAATTGTCTTTTTTTAGAATTAACATATTTAAGCATAGGAAAGCGTAACAGTTTTAACACCACAAAAGTCGCCAAAGCAATAAAAATGGTGTTAATAGTAAATAAGTACATCGCACCACCAAAATAAATGAGGTTGCCTTTGGCCAGACCATAACCTGCTGTACATAATGGTGGCATTAACGCTGTGGCAATGGCTACCCCAAAAATAACCGACGCTATAGTACCTTTTTTAGTGCGCGCTATAATTAAAGCCAATCCACCAAAAAAAGCAATAAGTACATCCCTAATATCAGGGCGTACTCTACCGAGAAGCTCTGATGTATCTTCACTTAACGGAAACAGCCAAAAAAATAAAAAAGCTGTTATTAAACTTAATGAAATCATTATAGCCAAATTGATTAACGACCGCTTAAGTGTATCAATATCATTAATGGCAATAGATAAACCTACACCTAAAATTGGCCCCATAAGTGGAGAGATTAACATGGCACCAATAACTACTGCGGTTGCATTGGCATTCAATCCAATAGAGGCTACAAATATGGAACATACCAAAATCCAAGCTGTGGCACCTTTAAAAGAAATATCACCTTTTATGGCTGCAATAGTTGCTCCCCTATCAGTATCCTCCCTGAAATCGAGCAGTTCACTAAAAAAACGTTTTACACTTTTTAGTAATCCCCTAGCATCTTTCTTTACAGCTTCTTTAGATTGCTCAACTGCACCATTATTGGTCATGTCTTCTTCCGAAAAATTAAACTTAGATTCTTGGTCCATAATTTATCCGTATTGTTCCCCAAATTGGTCTTTCACATTTTGAAGTGTTGTTTTAATATCCTGTTCCTTAGCTTTAGGAAAGATAAGCAAAACTTCGTCTTTATCAACAATAATATAATCCTCTAACCCATCCAACACCACAATTTTATCATTCTTGGTCCATATCATATTACCTGAAGCGTTGTTCACCAGGGTTCGGGCATTCACTACAGCATTTCTAGCTTTACCTTTATCTAATTTATCATATAAACTACCCCAAGTACCCAAATCGTTCCAGTCGAATTCTGCAGCGATTACATACACATTGGTCGATTTTTCCATAATGGCATAGTCAACTGAAATGTTTTGTGCTTTAGTATAATGTTCCTTTATAAAATTGACTTCGTCTTTAGTATTATAACTTGAAATACCTTTTTCAAACAACTTAAACAATTCTGGTTGGTTATTTTGAAACGCTTTTACTACCGAAGTCACACTCCACATAAAAATACCAGCATTCCACAAAAAATTGCCCGCTGCAATAAATTGCTTGGCAGTTTTGTAATCAGGCTTTTCTCTAAATTGGTTAACGGCTTTTGCAGCGTGTACCTCAATAGGCTCAGCAATAGCCTCATTTTGTGATTCAGAATCCAAATCATACTCAATATAACCATAACCTGTATTGGGAAACGTAGGTCGTATTCCTAAGGTTACAAGGGCATCGTTAGCTTGGCAAAAATCAAATGCCTGTTGTACATTTTTGGTAAAGGCTTCTTCATCTTCAATCCAATGATCGCTTGGCGATACAACCATCAACGCTTCTGGATTTTCTTTTTGAATTTTTAATGACGCATACAAAATACAAGGTGCTGTATTTCTCATAGCTGGCTCTAAAACCACTTGATGTTGCCTTAACTTTGGCAGCTGTTCTAAAACCAAATCATTATAGTGTTCATGGGTTAAAATAAAAATGTTTTCTTTTGGAATTAGGAGAGATAACCTTTGAAATGTTTTTTGTAATAAGGTACTTCCAGTTCCCAACATATCGTGAAACTGTTTTGGAAAATCTTTTGTACTTACTGGCCAAAAGCGTGACCCAACACCCCCAGCCATTAAAATTGCATAATAATTTTTATTCATAGTTTGCTGTCATTCAGAAAAAGCCAAGCGAAGTGAAAAACCCATTACAAATAAGTATTCTTAGCTTCAATAGCTAGTTCAATTCAATAATTCAACTTCTGCATTAGGGTTAAATAAAAATAGCCTTCCTGTTTTCACTTCAAGGCACTCATATCGTTTTACCCTTTTTTGTCCCATTTGAAACACCTTACCATTATACAGTTTAAATTTGCTGCCTAACGGAATTTCAAAAATATAGGTTTTATCGTTAGGTTCGTCAAACTGTTTTAAAGCCAATGCTAAATACACATCGCTATCACTACTGGCCTTAGGGTTTCTAAAATGCTTTGCCAATAATGGCAATAGCTCATTTGGAAAAATATTCGGATTTAAAAATGGTAACATTAAATGCTGGAAGGTGCGTTTCCACTCTATGCCATGTGGTTTTATAAACCGTCCGTACTGCTGATAGGCCTCAAAATGTGCAATTTCGTGGATGAGCGTGATTAAAAACCGATACGGGTTTAAATTGGAATTCACGGTTATTTGATGCTTTCCTTTAGGCAATGCCTTATAATCGCCATGTCTGGTCTTGCGTTCACTCTTAATTTTAACCAATAAGCTGTCATGTTTTAAAAGTTCTATAACTTGGGATACTGAAGCTTGTGGAATGAATTTCTCCAATTGGTGTTTCATATGGTAAAAATAAAGAAATCTTTAGTATTAAAAACTGTTGCCACCTGACATTATAAACAAAAAAGTGTAATATTGAAATTCAAAAAATCTGCTTATGTATGCTTCATTTTTGAATACGTCATTAACCATCTTTTTAACTTTAGCATATCATTTATTTAGCTTTATCCAACCTAGCAAAGGAGAATTTATTGAAGCTTCTATTGGTTTAGGTTTAACCAGTCCTTATGAAAATATGAACATCTTTGGTTCTAGGTTTTATGCCCAAGGCAAATATGTTTTTGCTTTTAATAAATATTAGTTTGCGTCCTTATACTGGATTGATACTAACATCAACAGAATCAGATTCCAGACCAAAAAATCTATAACAACACAAAGTATCCTCTAAAGCCCTTTAGATAGATGAAAAATTAGAGTTTCACTTCCCACACCATGGGTGGCTCCATATATAAAAACAGGTATTGGAGATACTTTTGGTTCTTTATTAACATATATTCCTAAAACCAAAAAAGACTTTAATGGTATATCTATGCATATTCCTGTTGAAATAGGAATAGCTATTGACGAAACCATAGATACGAATTAACTTTAACTTATTATCTCCAAAACTCAGCTGAACAAATTAGTAGAGCCGCTACAATAGGTTTTTCTTTCCCTTTAAACTAAGGTGTAGAATTAGACACCTGCAACAATTTACCATTGTAGTATTTATATCCGTTTAATGAGAAACCAAAAATATAATGCGCCATATCTATAGCTGTAGTTGGCGCTTTATAATCTGGAAAAGCTTCTTTAAGCATTTCGGTTTGTACCGCCCCTAGAGCTAAAGCATTAAAGCTTATTCCAGAATCTTTATATTCTTCGGCCAACAATTCGGTTAATGTAATTACTGCTCCTTTGCTAGAGCTATAGGCTGCTAATCCCGGAAATTTGACGCTACCTTGAACTCCTCCCATAGAACTTATGGTTACGACATGACCCCTGTTCTTCATAAAAGGCAACGTCACTTTAGTAAGTTCGGCAACGCCGAATACATTGGTTTTGTATACCGATTCAAAATCACTCATAGTCAATTCTGAAAACGGTTTGTTTATCAATGAACCCGCATTATTGATAAGAATATCTACTTGTTGCCAATGGGTTTTAATGAAGCTTTCAACTTTACTGTAGGCATTACCATCACCTAAATCGAATGAAAAACAGGTCACATTATCCAATTTTAAATCCTTTATGGACTTTTCATTACGAGATAATGCCAGTACTTGATGTCCTGCTTGGGCAAACAATTTTACCAGTTCAAAACCTATACCTCTACTCGTTCCTGTTATAATGACATGCTTACTCATTTAGCTTAATAACTTTAGTTGGTGTATTTGCCATAGTTTCTATAGCAGGGATTAACTTATTTATAAAATTGGCCATATGCACATAGTCCATAATATCAGCCTCATCACCTACCTGATGGTAATGCTCATAGTCATGGGATGTTGAAATGGTTTGTGATGGTATATTATATTCTAAATAAAACGGGTAATTATCGGAACGTTTAAAAAGCTCATAAGCTTTAGACAGTTCATATAAGCCTAAAAATTTAGAATCACCTACATTATTATTAATAAACTTAACCATGTTTGAAGTCTCATAACCCGTTATGTAGCCCATAAAATCAAAACCTTCTATAGGCAACCCTAACATTTCAAAATTAACAACAGTGTAAATATCTGTCGATTCTTTTTTTAATCTTTTGGCCAAATGATCAGAGCCCAGCAATCCTCTTTCTTCAGCAGAAAATAAGGCAAACATTAGACTACGCTTATTACTTTTTTTAGTCGAAAAATATTTAGCCATGGCCATTACTGCACTAGTACCAGAAGCATTATCGTTTGCCCCGTTGGCTATCGAGTCATTATCTTTTAATCTACCTTTACCTATGTGGTCGTAATGTGCCCCCAAAATAATGATTTCATTTTTCAACTTGTAGTCATGACCTTCTATAAACCCAACAACATTGAAAGCATCAAGGCTATCTACCTTAAAATGATCACGATACGTTTCAAAATAGGATTTGATGTTTTGCTTCTCAAAATAATCCTCTATAAATACGGCTGCATTGTATATACCATTGGTTCCCGTATCCCTACCTTTTAAATCATCTGAAGCCAAATAACTTACAATGCTTTCCAATTCATTACCTGTAATAATAGTTTCATTATTCTGTGCCCTTCCTTTACTGCTTAAGGTCAATAGTAAAATTACAAGACTAAACACTTTATGCATTGGCATCAATTTTATTGATTTTAAAGATATGAAATTCATATTTAGGTTATTTGATTTTTATTATCTTCTATTTTCATTGGTAACGATTCTTTTTTCAATGTAAAATTCCTACCATATCTCCTTAAAAATCACTATATTGTAGAATCACTTTAACGTCATGACAAATAACATCTATAGTCATACAGAGCCCAGTGCAATTATTTACTCCAAGCCAAGCCAAAACATTATTATGGCACTGGAAACGGGTGATTACTTGCACCGACTAAAGGACAATCAGTTCGATCTTTTTCATCAAAAATTTCATAACAGTACCCAAAAAATTATAGAAAAGTTTAACGGAAACATACTTTCACTAAAAGACAACTCTTATATTGTTTCATTCAATTCTACCAACGATACCATCTTTTGTGCTATAAAAATTTATGGCAATTTAAATTATATTACACCTAATTTCGACCCTACTTACAGACAGTTAAAAATAGGTGTCTCTTTAATACCTACCCTATTAGAGGGTAATGTTTTTAAGGAAGCTGTAGCACATACTATTAAATTATGCGAATATGTAAAGGGAGATATTATTATAACTTCTGGAGTAAAACACCTTTATGAAAATAATAATAAAAATGATTTTTTACATAACGAACATATTAGGCTATTAAAGCCAAAAGAAGAACGGTTTTTATCTAAACTAATCCTATTTATTGAAAAAAATTGGAACGACCCTACATTGGATGTGTCTGCATTTAGTAAGTCTATTGGCTATAGCAAATCGCAACTTAATAGAAATCTAAAAGGCCTCACGGGGAAATCACCAAATCAGTTTATAAGGGCATTTAGGTTACACAAGGCATTGGAATTATTATACAATCAAAAAGGTAATATTTCTGAAATAGCCCATAGAACTGGATTTAATAATTCAACCTATTTTACCAAGTGTTTTTATGACAACTATGGTCTTTTGCCTTCAAACTATCTACAAAAACATGTGTATTGTAATTAACGTTCCTCTAAATCTACCCATTCTTAACTTATATAAACTATTTTATTATTTAGGTTTATATGGCCAAAAAAGGTGGAGTCTAGAAACCACACTAAAAAACAGGGCGTCACTGAAAAGCCTTATGAGTAGGAAATAAAACTAATGTATTATGCCAAAGTATGTTATTGAGCGTGAAATTCCAGATGCTGGAAAATTATCTGCAGAACAATTAAAAGCCATTTCTCAAACATCTTGTGGTGTTTTGGAAAACTTAGGACCAAAAATTAACTGGGTACACAGTTACGTTACCGATAACAAAATTTATTGTGTCTACATTGCACCTAATGAGGACATGGTTAGAGAACATGCTAAACAAGGTGGTTTCCCAGTTAATTCAGTAAGTACAGTTTATGCTATTATTGATCCCACAACTTCAGAATAGAAATAAAATAAAAGCCCGCTTCAATTGAAAAGGGCTTTTATTTTATGAGATTTCTCATTTAAGTTTGAAATGACACTATATTTTAAATCAGCATGGTAACCGGATTCTCGATATAAGCTCTTAAAGTTTGGAGAAATTCAGCACCAGTTGCACCATCAACCGTCCTGTGGTCACAAGCCAATGTTAATTTCATAGTATTTCCAACTACAACTTGACCATTTTTAACCACTGGTTTTTCAACAATCGCTCCTACTGATAGGATGGCAGAATTGGGTTGATTGATAATTGATGTGAAATAATCAATACCAAACATACCTAAGTTGGATACCGTAAAAGTACTACCTTCCATTTCCTGTGGCGTTAACTTTTTATTTCTAGCTTTCCCAGCTAACTCCTTAACTGCTACTCCTATTTGTGGTAGACTTTGTTCGTTTGCAAAACGCACAACTGGAACTACCAAACCATCTGGTACAGCAACCGCCACACCAATATGCACATGATTATTTAAACGCATCTTATCAGCAAACCACTGTGAATTCACTTGTGGATGTTGTTTTAATGCTAAAGCACAAGCCTTTACTACCATATCATTAAATGATATTTTAGTATCCGGCAATGAGTTGAATTGTTGGCGAAATGCAATGGCATTGTCCATATCAAATTCAACAGCCAAATAATAATGTGGCGCAGAAAACTTAGAATTAGTCAATGCCTTGGCAATAGCTTTACGCATTTGTGAATTAGGCATATCCTCAAAATCCTCTTGCCCAGCTGGCACAAATTTACCCACCGAAGCCATAGATGCGGTAGGGATGTAGTTTTCTATATCACGCTTAACAATACGTCCATGTTCACCAGACCCTTTAACTTGGGTTAAGTTAATACCTTTTTCTTCCGCTAATTTTTTAGCCAAAGGTGAAACAAATACCCTTCCATTTGCTGTTACTGGGGTTGGGGTATGTTCATAAGACTTCTCGACTGCGCTCGAAGTGACAACTGATGCTGGTTTTGGTTTTTCAACCTTAGCTTCAACTTTTGGTTCATTTTCTTTGATTGCTTTGGCAGGTGCTTTAAAGTTAGCTACAACGCCTGAAATATCGGCACCAGCAGGACCAATAATAGCCAACAAAGCATCCACTTTGGCTGATTCGCCTTCCTGTAAGCCAACTTCCAATAAGGTTCCCGATTGGAAAGATTCGAATTCCATAGTAGCTTTGTCGGTTTCTATTTCCGCCAAAATATCACCTTCTTCAACAATATCACCAACTTTCTTCAACCAAGTAGCTACAGTTCCTTCCTCCATGGTATCACTTAGCCGTGGCATGGTCACTACAACAACACCTTCGGGTAATTCTTCTACGTCTTCAGATTTACTAGATTCTTCGCTATCGCTCTGAATGACAGCTTCTTTTTTTGTGTTTTCCTCTTCTTTTTTTGGTTCGGCAGCTTCGCTTCCTCCATTTAATAATTCTGATATATCCTCGCCTTCTTCTCCAATTATGGCCAACAACTCATCGACTTTGGTTGTTTCTCCTTCTTGAACGCCAATATGAAGTAATACACCTTCGTTAAAAGATTCAAACTCCATAGTCGCTTTATCGGTTTCTATCTCAGCTAAAATGTCGCCTTCTTCAACTTTATCTCCTACTTTTTTTAACCAAGCCGCTACGGTTCCCTCTTCCATGGTATCGCTTAAACGCGGCATATTTACTACTACTGCCATAGTTTATAATTTATGTTGAATAAAAGGATAATCTTCTTGCTCGTAAACCACATCGTACATGACATTCTTTTCTGGCCAAGGTGATTCTTCAGCAAATTTCTCACATTCAGCAACCCTATCTTTCACTCGTTTATCAATAACTTTTATTTCTGCTTCTGTGGCATATTTCTTTTCAAGTATAAGATCTTTAACCTGAGTAATTGGGTCAATCTTTTTATACTCTTCTACTTCTGCCTTAGTTCTGTAATGTTGTGCATCACTCATGGAGTGACCTCTGTAACGGTAAGTTTTTAACTCCAAAAATGTTGGTCCGCCTCCTTTGCGCGCACGCTGTATGGCCTCGTCGAAAGCTTTGGCCACTTTTACAGGATTCATCCCATCAACAGGACCACAAGGCATTTCATAGCCTAAACCTAACTTCCATATATCTTCATGGTTGGCTGTTCGTTCAACCGATGTCCCCATAGCATAACCATTATTTTCACAAACGAATACTACAGGTAAATTCCAAAGCATTGCCAAATTAAAGGTTTCATGTAACGAACCTTGCCTAGCCGCCCCATCACCAAAACAACATAAAGTCACAGCGTCACTTCCGTGGTACTTATCTCCAAAAGCTATACCTGCTCCTAGAGGAATTTGCCCCCCAACGATACCATGACCTCCATAAAAACGATGTTCTTTTGAGAAAATGTGCATAGACCCTCCTAAACCTTGTGATGTACCTGTTCCTTTTCCATAAAGCTCTGCCATAACACGTCTAGGATCCACACCCATCCCTATGGGTTGCACGTGATTACGATAAGCCGTTATCATTTTATCCTTGGTCAAGTCCATAGCATGCAAAGCACCAGCTAATATCGCTTCTTGACCGTTGTATAAATGTAAGAATCCTCTAACTTTTTGCTGAATATAAACTGCAGCTAGTTTGTCCTCAAACTTTCTCCAGAATAGCATATCTTCATACCACTTAAGGTAAACTTCTTTCGTTATTTTTTGCATCTACTTATATAGGGTTTAATTTATGCGAGCTACAAAAGTAATATTTTGTGGGATATTGGAAAAATGGATGGTGATTAAACTAATAAAATATTGAAAAATTTATTTAATTCAAGTTAAGATTATCTTTTTGATGATTTTTTATTTATAAAATGTGGTATTTGAAAGTAGATAAAACATGAGGCAGAAGACAGATAGCCAAAGACAGTTAATTGAACACAAAATATAAACTCCAAAACCTAAAAATTGATTATCGTGATCGCCAAGTAATATAAACCCTGAACTTGACATCTAACACTACAACAACGATTTATTAAAAACCATAGGTAATAAATTTTCCAATGAATTAGATTTAATCACTTTGCCTGATTCACCCATAAAGTATATTTCTATAGGTTGGTTTTGTTTAACCTCATACTCTACTATGGCTTGCCTACAGGCTCCACAAGGAGGTGTGGGCTCTGTAGTATTTCCTTTTTTTGAAGCTGCCGTTATGGCCATTTTTAAAATTTTGGTATCAGAATATTTTGAACCTGCATAATACACAGCCGTTCTTTCGGCACACAACCCTGAAGGATAAGATGCGTTTTCCTGATTACTTCCTGTAATCACTTTACCATTATCTAACAGTAAAGCAGCCCCTACTTGAAAGTTAGAATAAGGCGCATAGGCTTTTTTCCTAGCTTCAATAGCTTGATGCATTAAATTTTTAATATCTTCAGGCAAATGCTCTAACCCATCGAAAGCATATAGTATGCATTCTATTTTTATTTCATCCATATTTAAAATATAGTATTCTGACACTAATTTAAACAAAAAACCATTGCTTGGTGAGCAATGGTCTTTTTATATTGAGAAGCTGTTTATAGCTATAGTAAATTAATACTCGGTATATTCACCTGCACCAATATTAAATGTTAACGAAAAACGCAACGTACCTTCCAATGGACTTTGTACTTTTGATGTAGAGAAAAGATAAGATAAATCTATATTCACTACATTGTATTTAAACCCTGCTCCCAAAGCAAAAAACTTTCTAGCTCCTTTTTCTTCTGCTTCATTAAAGTACCCAGCTCTTAAGGCAAAAGAATCTTGGTATACATACTCTGCACCCAAAGCATAGGTAAATTCCTTTAACTCTTCACTAAACCCTCCAGGAGCATCGCCAAACGATTGGAAAATACCTGATAAGAAATTAACATTAGGATCTTTACCCTCAACGATAACCACTTCTTCACTTCCTCTATCATATTCACCATCATCATCTGAATCCACAAAACCGTATCTGGGTGGTGTAGGCACCAAAAGCTTGGCTAACTCAGCAGTAACAGCTATTTTATTATACTCATCGAAAATAAAATCGAATCCAGCACCTAAACGCAAATTGGTTGGCTGAAAGTTATCAAGCCCTCCGTCATCATACTTAAATTTTGGTCCAATATTCTGAATGGCAAACCCCATACGCCAACGACCGTTAAAATCATTATAGGCTTCTTCTTCACTTTGATAATAACCAGAGATATCCACGCCAAAGGTATTCGCCGCCGAAGCATCCTGATCAACGCCCTGTATCCTTAGATCTGATCTTAAATAGCGCATAGCTACAGACATAGCAAACTGATCTGACAATCTTAATGCATAGGATACATCAAGTGATAGCTCACTAGGTCTTTGAATTCTTGGAGTATCAAACTCATTATCAACAAATTCAATATCCCCCAAAGAAAAATACCTTAAACTAGCTGCAAAAGCACTACGTTCATCCAATCTATTAAAATAGGTTACATTTCCTAAAAAGATATCATTGACCAATTTACTTAAATAGGGCGTGTAGCTAACAGCTAAGCCTGATTTGGATTCAGAAAATACATATTTTGAGGAATTCCATTGTTGTGAAAATCCATCGACTGAAGTGGCCACTCCCATATCTCCCATTCCTGCTGCTCTAGCATCTGAAGCAATTAGTAAAAAAGGAATCCCTGTTGTTATTACCCGAGAGTCATCCTCAAAGGGGATGGTATTATTCTGCGCTTCAAATTTAAGCAAAATGGCAAAAGCCATTATAAACAATAATTTATTCTTCATGAAGTTAGTTTAGTTAACAAATATAAATTTTATTTTAAACTGTTACAGCCTTTACCTTAAAGCTGCAAAAATATTCGGTCATATGTCTTATCCAGGGCTATAGAATGACCAGTTTTTCTATTTTTTCTACTTTTTTATTCAATACTGCCGATTTAACCGTGAGTTTATAGATATAAACCCCTTTTCCTATCTTGTCACCAAAATCGTCCCGTCCATCCCAAACCATATCTCGAGACAAGGAACTTGTAATCTTTGACCCTGCATTGGTTTGCCCATTAATGGTCTTTACCAATTTCCCAGACACGGTGAATATCTGTATTGAAACGTCTAAAGGTGCAGAACTATTGTGGTTAAACCAAAATTCTGTGTAATTTACAAAAGGATTGGGGTAGTTCAACACATTATTAATAACCAATTCTTGATCTTTATCAAATACAATGAACTGTATTTCGGCTATTGAAGAATTATTATAAACATCCCATGCTTTAAGGGTTAACGTGTGCAACCCAGGCTCTAAATCCCTAAACGGAAAACTTACGACACCTTTTTGATAATTATCAACTTCGGTTTGATAGTAATCGTTTAACACATATGGGTTGGTTTCATCGCCATCAATTATGGCTACAATATCATGGCCTATACCACTAGCGGTATTGATTCCGTTTAAATCTTCCAACTTTGCCAATAATGTCGGGGATTCGTTTGTAATACCTCCCGAAACAAAATTTTCATCATTCATATACAAGGTAATCACTGGCCCCGTATTATCTTCTTCTGCATTTTCGTTTAACCCTCCAATTCTAACCTCATTAATACTTGCCCCTGTTTGGTCCTCGGTTGATGCCTCATTTTTGGCATAAAAGCTCAGTTTTCCATAACCAACAGGAATACCAACATCCCTCGGCACCACAAAATCGAATTCAAACTGTCCGTTTTGTATTGAGGCCTGCCCTCTAAATATGGTAGCTCCTAATGTATTGAAATCTAACTTAATGAGTTGTCCATTAGAATCCCGTGTACCATCATTGGCTAGGGTTTGCCTATCTATAAACTTATCATAAATGGTAGAGGAAAGGGTTCCGTTATAATTGGTCAGCACATTTCCGTTTACATCTGTCACCTCTCCCGCCAGTTTAACATAACTTAGTGCCTTTAGTGTATCTGTTGACTGTCCCACTTGAACATCATTAATCTTTGTTAGCCTGATGTTTGGCTTGGGAAACGTTAATTTCATCGCAGGATCACCGATATAAAACACTAATCGCCTTTGACTTTGACTCGATATGGAAGGATCATTTTTAGTTAATCGTAACGCTTCTGCTGCCGAAGGGTATTCATAATCAGCATAAGTATCATTATCACTAAACGAAAACAAATACTGTTCTAAAACATTATTGAAATTGGTTCCGAAAATCACAAATACTTGTCTAGTGGTTGTAATTAACCCTATGGCTCCTGCTTCCTTGTTCCAATAGGTAAATTCTCCTGCTGTTTCCCTTAACGGATTATCGAACTTGGTAAATTCACAGGTTACTGTCACAAAACAATTCAACTTACAAATGTTTTGCAGATCTTCTATATTTGGTTTTAAAAAAATACGTTCTCCCGATAAACCATCCTCACCTCCATGTCCAAAATAATTAACCACCAAAGCCCCTTTATCAATTCCATTAACCAAAGCCTCGGTTACTAAGGGGTAGCGTTCTCCCCCAGCCGAAACTTCCTGTTTATAGGCATCACTATGAATTTTAATAACATTTATATACGGCTTTTCAGCTGCGACCATATCACCTAAGCTATTAGTGGTCTGTTGCAAAATACCTTCCCAATCTTCATCGACATCATCAGAAACGGCAATAAAATTATTTCGCCAACTGCCATAAGCTTCTTTAGCATAATACAATTCCACCTTATCTACCATATCCTTTGCTCGTTGTGGTGTATCGGCTAGTATGCGACCTACAGCAATATCCAATTTATCACTGTTGGACATCATTCCCTCGTTATCGTCCATCATCCCATAAAAATCATCAGAAACATAAGAACTGGTAAGATTAAAGCTGTTAAGGGAGTACCAAGATGGCACAACATTGGTGTTATTTTGTACACGGTCTTTATAATCGAAAGAACCATCTCCAAAAAGACATAAATATTTTAGCTTCTTTTCTGGAGCACTGGCATTATCATAAACATATTTCACTAAATTTCTTATTGCCCCTATGTCTGTGTTTCCTGTACTGAACTCATTATAAATTTCATTCAACCCTATAGCTTTTGCATTAATACCGTATCTATCCATATTGATATTTGCCAAGCGTTCGGCCTGTCCCAACATATCGTTTCTAGCAACTATAATATAATCAACATCCTGAAACTCTCCTTGTGAATTGGTGAATATCGTTCCTTTAATATTTTGATTGGGAACTGTGGTTGTTTCATCTACTTTTGGTTCGAAATAATCTTGTGGAGTTACAGCTACAAAGGTCTTTAAAACGCCTAAAGTAGATTTAAAACTTAAAGTAGGAGAAGATTCGTTATTTTCAAAACTTGTAATATTAAATATATCTGTAACCTCCCAAACCTCGGAGATTTGAGATGCATTCGAGATATTGTACTGCCCTATACCTAAAGCAGAAACCACATTACTGTTTTTAAACTGAAATTGTTTATTGTTGAAGTTTAGTGATCTAGTTGCTTCAATTGAAACGTAATCTAAATACCCCAAAGCACTTGGGTTTCCTTGATTGTTATAGATTAAATTTACAACAACATTAGATGACCCCACATTAACATCTCCATTATACTGTGCAGCACTTGCCAAATTGGCTCCAGAAGCCCCCGCCATGTTAAGTGTAGTAACCTCATTCCCATTCACGCTAACTTGCATGGTACTAGGAGCTGATGAGGCTGCAGCTACATAAACGTTTAGCCGAATAGGCTCTCCAGTTATTAAGTCAGGAAAATTAAATTCAAAAGATTTTTCATTTTCAATATCAAACCGCTCTCCAAACCAACGTCTTCCCAAAGATGCAATATTTTGCTCATCTTTTTCGTGGAATTGATAATCTTCATAGGTGTCAATTGTCATATTAGGAACCGCATCTGGCTGAACCATGGATTGAATGCGTTTGCCATTACCAGAACTTACATTAATATAATAATAGGTCTTATCTGTATAACAATTAATATTGGTATTACTTTGAGCATCGAAGCCTTTTGGTCCTTCAGCATAAAACAATATATAATCTTCATCATTGAAAACCCCATCATCTTGTCCAATAAACTTTATTGCATTCTCCATAACATCAAATGGCTGGCTTACCGCATTACTATATGGTATCATTCTGCCACCATTACCATAAAGCTTAATGGTTCTGGGATCCACATTATTAACATTAACGCCCAAGCGCTGCAAAAAACTTTTTGTCAACCTATAAACACCCGTAGTATCAACATAAAAACGATACCACTCACCAGAATTCAATACCGAATTTGTGATATTACGTGACCTTTTAAAACTTTTGTTTGAAATTGCCCTGTTAACCTCACCGCTTTTATATTCAATTTGAAACGAAATGATTTTTTTATAATTGCCATTCCCATCCTTTATTATTGGCGACAACTTAAAAAAGGCATATTTCTTATTCCTAGCATAGGAATTATGCAAACTATAAATTAGTTTATTCGTTATTTTATTTAAATCAAGGTCTTTTAAATCACTTTTAGAAATAGGCTTATAGCTTACATTGCTCAAAACAATGGAAGATTCATTAATAGGTGAACTGGTTTCCCATTGTGAAACAAATAATAGACCTGTTTCAAAATCATAACTAAAGTTGCCTTTATTAAAAGAAGGTATTTCGATGGTGTTATTACCTGCTGAAAGTTTTTGAACACCCTCCCAATTAATTGTAAACTGTTTTTGTTGTGAAAAAGCTAAAGCGTTAAAAAACAAAAATAGAATTAAAAATTTCTCTTTCATTGCAAGAATAACGTTAATAAAATGGCGTTATTATTAAAAATATAATATTTTTACTTTCGCTTCAAAAATACGATAATAAATTTGTAAAACACACGTTAATACAAGACAAATCGACACCAAAAAACAAGAAAAATATCGATGAAATACATAAAAAATAAGGTGAAATACACTTTTTTTTGGTCAAAATGCTAAAAATTGCTTGCAATCTTCGGTTTAATTCTTATATTGCAGCACCAAAATATAAATTAGCTTACTTAAAGATATGGATATGAAAAAAGTAGTAACATTCAAAACTCTGCTAATACTAGGGTTGTCTTTAGCGGCCATAAGCTGTAAAAAGTCAACAAGTTCTAAAAATACTTCCAGAGCTACAGGATGGCAAATCAACGACCGTGAAGGTGGTTTTCAATACAATACTCGTTTTGAAGAGCAAGAAACTGCTCCAGGATTAGTTTTTATTGAGGGAGGTACTTTTACCATGGGTCGTGTACAAGACGATGTAATGCACGATTGGAACAATACACCTAACCAACAGCACGTACAGTCATTTTACATGGATGAGACAGAGGTTACCAATGTAATGTATCTAGAATATTTAGATTGGATTAAACGTGTTTACCCACCAACAGACGAAAATTTTAGGGCCATTTACCATGGTGCCTTACCAGATACATTGGTATGGAGAAATCGATTAGGTTTTAATGAAATTATGACGGAAAACTATTTGCGTCACCCGGGCTATGCCGAATACCCTGTAGTTGGTGTGAGTTGGATTCAAGCGGTTGAATTTGCTAACTGGAGATCGGACCGTGTCGGCGAAATGGCTTTACAAAAAGCTGGCTATACCAAAAGAGGCTCTCACCTTACAGATGTTTCTGCAGATGCTACATTTAATATTGATACCTACATTAATGCTCCAACCATGACCTATGGTGGAAACGAAGAAGTTATCAATCCGGATAGTGGAAGAAATAGAAATGCACAAGTAGATGCCGATGGTAATCCTGTAAACATTTATGCTAAAAGGGAATCGGGAATCATTCCTTTAAAATATAGACTACCTACAGAAGCAGAATGGGAATATGCAGCACTTGGATTGAGTGAAATTAGAAGCTACAACGTTTATAGAGGTCGTAAAAAATATCCATGGGATGGACAATATACCCGTGCTGGAAAACGTAGAATACGTGGTGATCAATTAGCTAATTTCAAGCAAGGAAAAGGTGATTATGGTGGAATTGCTGGATGGTCCGATGATGGTGCCGATATTACTAATGAAGTTAAGTCTTACGATCCAAACGACTATGGTTTATACGATATGGCAGGTAATGTTGCCGAATGGGTAGCCGATGTATACCGACCAATTGTTGATGATGAATTTAATGATTTCAACTATTTTAGAGGGAATGTTTATACTAAAAACGCTATTGATGAAGAAGGACAGGTTAAAGTAGTTACGCCAGAAGATATTGTTTATGACACCTTATCTACTGGAAAACTAGTAGCCAGAAATTTACCTGGTGAGATTTTACAAGTTCCTGTTGATGAAGATGAAACCTATCTAAGAACGAATTTTGACAGAAGTAATCAAATAAACTTTAGGGATGGTGATAAACGCTCATCAAGATTTTTTGAAAGTTTTGATGAAGATGGGGAAGGCGATGCTTCTGCTGACACGAAGTTGATGTACAACTCACCTAGACATCGTGTAGAACGTGATTCTTTAGGAAATTTAATAAGAGAACATGACAAGGATAACAATAGAACCTCATTGATTAATGATAATGTTAGGGTTTATAAAGGTGGCTCGTGGAAAGACAGGGAATATTGGTTAGACCCTGCGCAACGTCGCTATTACCCTGAAGATATGGCTACCGACTATATAGGATTTAGATGTGCCATGTCTAGAGTAGGCTCTAAAACCAAAAGAAAAAACAAAACCAAAAACTAAAAATATTTGGTAAAAACATTTAAAAAGTCCTAACTTCGGTTAGGGCTTTTTTATTACATTTATTTTTTTGAAACTGTCACACTAGGATGCTACATCAAACCTGTAGAAGTGTTGTTTCTGAATCTAACGTTACTTATTATAAAAACATTGAACATAGAACAACTACATCAGCTTTTTTTAGAATGCAACAAGGCTAATACCGATACACGAAATATGGTTAAAAATGATATGTTTTTTGCCTTAAAAGGAGAAAATTTTAATGGTAATACATACGCCGAACAAGCCTTAACACTTGGTGCCAAATATGCTATAATAGACGAACCGAAATTTGCAATAAACAACCAAACTATTATTGTAAATAATGTTCTTGAAACATTACAGGCACTAGCTTCCTATCACAGGATTTTTTTAAAATTGCCCATCATTGCCTTAACAGGAAGCAATGGCAAAACAACTACTAAAGAATTGATTAATGCCGTATTATCACAAAAATACAATACAACTGCAACTATTGGGAATTTGAATAATCATATAGGCGTTCCCTTAACCTTGTTGTCAATGACTCAAGATACAGAAATAGGTATAGTTGAAATGGGGGCTAACCATCAAAAAGAAATCGAGTGTCTGTGTAACATTGCACAGCCTGATTATGGTTATATTACTAATTTTGGAAAAGCACATCTGGAAGGTTTTGGTGGTGTTGAAGGCGTTATAAAAGGAAAAAGCGAGCTATATGATTATCTAATTACCAATAGCAAGACCATTTTCGTTAACAGCAACGATTCCATTCAAGTTGAAAAAACCCAACATGCTAACACTTATTCCTTTGGCAATTCACAACAAGATCTTACAATAAATTTTACAGGAGCCAATCCTCTTGTGAAACTAAGCTATAATGGTTTAGAAATAAACAGTCAGCTTATTGGAGATTATAACTTTAATAATATTGCAGTTGCCATTGCCATAGGGCATTATTTTAAAGTTGATGATAAGCGCATAAAATCGGCTATAGAAAACTACATACCCAATAACAATCGTTCACAAATCATTCAAAGAGGGAATCTAAAAATTATTTTGGATGCATATAATGCAAACCCAACTAGTATGCACGCTGCCCTATTGAATTTAGAAAAGCAAACAGGAGAAAAAATAGCGATTTTGGGTGATATGTTTGAATTAGGGGATTATGCAGTACAGGAACATCAAACCATTACCGATTTAGTAGCATTGCTGAATATAGACCAAACCTTTTTAGTTGGGGAAAACTTTTACAAATCAAAAACCAATTCAAAAACAGTAAAGCCGTATAGTTCTTTTGATAATTTTAAAACCCATTTTAACATGAGCGAAATGAATAAAGCTACTATACTAATAAAAGGATCTCGCGGAATGGCTTTGGAACGGGTCTTAGATATTATTTATTAAAATAAAAAGTGCCTATTTCATTTACATGAAAAGACACTTTTATAAATTCTCCCAAAACTAAATTAATAGCAAGGTAAATTTCCAACTTTTAAAAACACTTCACAATACTCAAATTGAGTATTTTTCTAGCTTTAAATCCAATGGGTATTTAATTTTAAGAGTCCAACTAGTTCCCCTGTAGAAGAAATATTTAGTTTTTTTAAAATATTTCGCCTATGTGTATCTACTGTATTAGAGCTTATATTCAATTTATTGGCTATATCTTTACTACTATGGTTTAACACCAACAACCTAACAATATCACGTTCCCTATTACTAATGCCGTCAATTAATAGTTTTTGGGAAAAGTTATTGTAATAAAGAGTCTCATATTCATTATTAACGTTTAAAAACTTAGCAGATGCCGTAAATGGCAAGGTTAATTTCTCATGTAAAATAGTATAATGAGCCAATCCAATTATAGGCTTCATGTTAGCATCAAATTCTAGAGGACTTGTGTTTTGTATAATGTTTACATATTCACCACTTCTATTCTTCAACCGATAGTTCCAAGTATAGTTCATTCGTTGTCGATTTGCAATAGGAATCTCTGAAAGGGTAAACTCCATTAAGTC
Organism: Aestuariivivens marinum; assembly: GCF_022662175.1. GTDB lineage: Bacteria > Bacteroidota > Bacteroidia > Flavobacteriales > Flavobacteriaceae > Aestuariivivens > Aestuariivivens marinum. Next base: position 112,069 of record NZ_JAKMCR010000006.1, read on the forward strand.
TTTAAGTACCTTCAACCACTTATCAATATCATCGGGGTGAATCCTACTCCAAAAATACCGCATTCCCTTTTTTTGCATTTCATCAGCTTCAATACCCAAACATGCCTTTACATTCTTACTAACATATTCAAAGGTTAAATCCTGTGTATTGGTTACACAAAAAAATGTAGAACTGTATGGCAAAAAGCAATCTAGTTCTATAATTTTTTTAATATGTTCATCTATTGAAGGATTACCATAAGATTCAAATATTGTTTTATATCTACCTTTTATATCTGTATGTTGCATAGATTTAGTATAAAACATTACCATTTATAAATAGCAATGTAATATGAAATTAATACATATTCTAACAAATAAAAAATAGGCCCCTTAAAAAGTAAATTTAGGACGTTTAACTGTTCTTATAAAAGATAACTCAGAAAATCATAAAAGAAAATGTGGGTCGTACTGGATTCGAACCAGTGACTTCTACCCTGTCAAGGTAACACTCTGAACCAACTGAGTTAACGACCCATTAATATTTTCAAAAAGTAAATATATAAAAAAAGCTTCCTTTTTTGGAAGCTTTTGTGGGCGCGAAGGGATTCGAACCCCTGACCCCTTGGGTGTAAACCAAGTGCTCTGAACCAACTGAGCTACGCGCCCTTTGCAATTGGACTGCAAATATAAAGCAGTTTTTCTATTGGCAAAACTTTTTTATTAAAAAAATTAAATTATTTCTGCTACTACAAATGTACTCCCTCCAACAAAAATAAAATCGTTGGGAGAAGCATTTTTAAAAGCATTGTTATAAGCCTCACTCACTGAATTATAAGCCTCGCCCCTAATACCAAACTCACTTAAAGTCAATTTTAATTCTGTAGCATCCTTTCCTCTAGGAATATCTGGTTTACAAAAATAATAAGTCGCCTCTTTTGGCAATAAATCTGCAATAGAACTTATATCTTTATCGCTAACAACCCCAAAAACAAGGTGTAACTTATTAAAGATTTCGTGTTGAAGTTGCCGCATGGTATAAGCCAACCCTTCTCTATTATGCCCGGTGTCGCAAACCACTTTTGGATTTTCACCCAAAACCTGCCAACGTCCTAATAAACCTGTATTTTTCACAACATGTAAAAGCCCACTTTTCAATTGGAGGTCTGTTATTATATACCCGATGTTTTTAAGAGTTGTTACAGCTTGTATCACAGTCTTTATGTTTTTAGACTGATATGGTCCTTTTAAGTCACTCGCTAAAACCTGATTAGGTTCCTGATCGGCAAATACGATATTAGAATTTGCCTTTCGAGCCAAATCTTCAAAAATAAGTTTGGTTTCCTTTTGGGTTTCACCAATCACTACTGGCACGTTAGCTTTTATAATTCCTCCTTTTTCAAAAGCTATAACCTCTAAAGTATCTCCTAAAAATTGCGTGTGGTCCAATCCAATATTGGTAATAACAGAAAGTTCTGGCGTAATGATATTGGTAGAATCCCAGCGACCACCCATACCAACCTCAATAATGGCTATATCTACCTGCTGCTTGAAAAAATAATCGAAAGCCATACCAACAGTCATTTCAAAAAAAGATAATTGATTAGCTTTAAAAAAAGGTCTATTACGCTTTATAAAACCTGCAACAAACATTTTACTCACAGGTTTTCCGTTTATTTTAATACGCTCCCTAAAATCCTTTAAATGTGGAGAGGTATACAACCCTACTCTATAACCTGCTTCTTGCAAAACTGAAGCCAGCATATGACTTGTAGAACCTTTACCATTAGTACCAGCTACATGAACCGATTTAAAATGGCGTTCTGGGAAATTTAAATATTCTGAAAATTTTAAAGTGTTTGACAGGTCTTTTCTGAAAGCCGTTTTACCCTGCCGCTGGTACATTGGGAGTTGTGAAAACATCCAATTGACAGTTTCTTGATAGGTCATTTTGTAACAGTACTACTGACTTAATTTAAAATTCACACTAACAAACCCAATTTGTCTTGTAGGTGCCTTAGGATCTGAAGGCCATTTATGGGACATGGCAATTTCTTTTGCAGGCTTAAACAAGCATGGAGCAGTATTAGTTGTACCTTTTTGACCTGGTTCTGCTGAAATGACATTCCCATTTTGGTTCACTATAATTTTCACTATAACTAAACCAGACTCATTACAGTCCTGCTTTAATGTTTTATAAGTTGCACGACCTCGACCGTTTAATCCATAGCCAACACCTCCACTGCCTATACCCTGACCACCAAAATAACTTGGCGCATAAGGATCACCATCCAACTGGCCTTTATCGCCTGCTTTATTATCGTTACCTTCACTACCTGTTTCTGTGCCTTCCGATTTACTAACACCACCTATTAAAGCATCCAGCTTGCGCTTTTTTTCTTCCTGTTCTCTTTTTTCCCTAGCGATACGTTCCGCTTCTGCTTTAGCTTTAGCTTCTGCAATTGCCTTAGCTCTGGCCTCTGCCTCTTTTTGTTTTTTTATTGCAATAGCTTCTTCGTTTTCTTGAGTAAGCACTTCTTCTTTTGTTACTGTTGAAGGAGAGGGTTGCGATTTTGTAACCTCCGGTTGCGGAGGCTCTGGTATGTTTTTGGGCTCAGATTTTACAGGAGCTTTGGGCTGAATGTTTCCCTGACCAAAATCAGTGTTTCCAAAATTCACAGCCACACCATATTCCTCTGGAGGATCCATGTACTTTGTACCAACCACAAATAACATAAGCAAAATAATAACAGTAATTAACGCTGTTAATTTTGCTGAATCTCTTTCATGTTTGGTTTCGAAATACTTCATCATTTAGGTTTTACTGCCAATATCACTTTAAATTTGTTTCTGTTGGCGATATCCATTACTTTGACTACATTTTCAACAGGCACCGATTTCTCTGCTCGTAAAACAATAGTAGGTTTGTCCTGGTCTGAGAGTTTTGCTAGCAATTCATTTTCCAATACGCTTTCACCTACCCTTTTTTGATCAATATAGTATGTTAAATCTTTTTTGATACTTACCGCTACCGAACGCTTATTCTCAGTCTTTCCACTAGCTTTGGGCAACAGAATATCTATAGCATTGGTAGTAACCAAGGTTGACGCAATCATAAAAAAGATGAGCAACAAGAATACAATATCCGTCATGGACGACATATTGAATTCTGGTGTAACTTTATTTCTTCCTCTAAAATTCATATTAAGCTGGCTCGTTTAAATGATCTAAGAACTCTAACGAATTGGCTTCCATTTGATACACGACTTTATCGGTTCTAACTACCAAATGGTTATAGGCAATATAAGCAACAATACCAACTATTAAACCAGCTACCGTAGTTGTCATTGCTGTGTAGAGTCCACCTGCCAAAACATCCATTTCTATGGTTCCACCAGCATTAGCCAATTCAAATATTGCTAAAATCATACCAATAACCGTACCAAGGAAACCTATCATAGGTGCAGCTCCAGAAATAGTTGCCAAAATACTTACGTTTTTTTCCAAACCATAAATTTCCAAACGCCCTGCATTTTCGATAGCTGTGTTAATATCGGCCAAGGGTTTACCTATTCTAGAAATCCCTTTTCCTATCAATCGAGAAACAGGTGAATTTACCTGGGCACAGAGCACCTGGGCAGAATCTATTTTACCATTACTCACATAGTCTTTTATCTGGTTCATGAAATTGGCATCTACCTTTGAAGCTGCTTTAACGGCAAACAACCGTTCAAAATAAATATAGGTTGCCGCAATTAGCAATAGGAACAAAACAGCAATTATAACTTGTCCTGCAACACCTCCGCTACTAATTAATTCAATGATTGATAATGTTTTTTCAACAGACTCAATATCTGTTAAAACCTCACCTTCTTGGGGATTTTGTAATAATGTAATTAGCATAAATTAAAATTTTTATTGCAACTGTATAACGTATCTTTTTTTGCTAAAGTATAATAAAAAATAAATTCCGTGATATTTAGATGTTAGATTCTTCTGAAAAAACAAAAGATTAGCCATAATCAACTAATCTTTTGTTTTCAACTTATATCCTGTAATTAAAATAAGGTTCTGGTAAACATAAACGCCGCTGCACCAACTAAGAAGCCCACCAAGGCTAACCATGCTATTTTCCTTAAATACCAGAAAAAATCAATCTTCTCCATACCCATAGCCACTACACCTGCAGCAGAACCAATGATAAGCATACTCCCTCCTGTTCCAGCTGAGTAAGCTATAAAATGCCAAAGCTCATTGTCGATCGGTTCATGGAACATCCCCAAACTGGCAGCTACTAACGGCACATTGTCTATTACTGCGGAACCAACACCTAATAACAATACCACAATATCTGAAACTCCCCCATGGTGTAATTCAGTACCTAACATTGGCATGGTATCCTCTAAAGTTCCTGCAAAATTGAATAATATTCCCAAAGACTCCAAAGCTGCCACTGCCATTAATATGCCTAAGAAAAATAAGATACTGGGCAATTCTATTTTAGACAGCGAATAATGTACAGGACTATGGTGGGCATGCGCATCACTTTCCTCTGCACCAAACTCTGTCATAGTAAATTTAGAGCTACTGTAAATTTCAGCAAAAACAGCTACCACACCCAACGATAACATCATCCCTACATATGGTGGCAAATGTGTTGTCATTTTAAATATGGGCACAAATACAATTGCTCCTAATCCTAAATACAGCATCGTGCTACTAAACTTAGACTTAGGCTTATCTTGAGTATCTTCCATATCCAAATCACCTTTAAACGCAGGCAAAAAAGAAGCTATAAATGATGGCACTGCCATACACAAAAATGACGGCAGTAACAAATATCCTATTAAGTGACCAGTAGTTACTTTATTACCAATCCATAACATGGTGGTTGTAACGTCTCCAATAGGAGACCAAGCACCTCCTGCATTTGCTGCAATAATAATTAGACCAGCATACCATAACCTTACACTTCTATCCTTAACAATTTTTTGCAATATGGAAATTAATACTATTGTTGCTGTAAGATTATCTATTATAGCCGAAAGAATAAATGCCAATATGGAAAATATCCATAATATTTTAGTCTTTTTCTTAGTCTTAATAAAATTCTTTATTGTAGAAAAACCATCAAAATAATCTATAATCTCCACAATGGTCATTGCACCTAGAAGGAACACCAAAATTTCAGCCGTTTTACCTAAGTGGTGCAACAGGGTTTCTTCCATAATGTGCATTTTACCTTTCTGAGATACATGCCCTTGTCCATCTATTACATCTTCTAAAGGTAAGCTTCCAAAACTATCAAGTAAATCATGTTTCCCAGAATCGAACCACTGAGTAAAACTTTCTAATCCAAAAGCAATTAACGCCCAACAAATGGCCATCATTATTAAGGCTGGAATCAGTTTATCAATTTTTATACTGTGTTCTAAGGTAATCGCTAGATACCCCATTGCGAATATTAAAATAATTGCTGTTTCCATGTATCTTATATTAAATTAATTGGTTTAATGCTATTTCAAAAGCTGTTTCACTAAGTCCCTGCTTAGATTTATTATTATGGTATACTTTTTCCAATGCTTCTTTAATTGTATTTGAAGTATCATTGAATATGGCCTCATCGGTCATTTGCACACGACGCTCCATAAAGTAGGCAAAAACACGAGCCATTCCACAATTAGAAATAAAATCTGGTATTAAACTAACCCTATAATCCGTATGCTCCATAATTGGTCCGAAAAAAATCTCTTTGTCTGCAAATGGCACATTTGCTCCACAGGATATAACTTCTAAGCCACTATCTATCATTTCATCTATTTGATGAATCGTAATTAAGCGAGAAGCTGCACAAGGTGCAAAAATTTCAGTTTTAATGGACCAAATCCTTTCATTTATTTCTTCAAACGGAATTAAATTATCACTAACTAAAGTATTACCCTTTTTTTCAAGAAACAAGTTCCTTATTTCTTTAAAAGTAAATCCATCTTCATTAATTAAGCCTCCAACAATATCTATAATACCTACCACTTTTGCTCCCATTTGAGATAAATAAAATGCTGCAGCGGCTCCAACATTTCCAAATCCTTGAATAATGGCACGTTTACCTTTTACCGAACCGCCATAAATATTATAATATTGCTTTAAAGCTTCGGCTACCCCAAAACCTGTAATCATATCGGCTACGGTATATTTTTTCAAAACATCAGGAGAATAAAGAGGATTTTCAATTACTTTTATGACCCCTTGGCGCAATTGTCCTATCCTATTAATTTTATCGGCTTCTGTTGGCTTAAAATACCCATTAAAGACACCTTCTTGGGGGTGCCATACCCCACTCTCCTCTGTTATAGGTATAACCTCATAAGTTTCGTCTACATTTAAATCTCCACCTGTACCATAATAACTTTTTAACAATGGCGATACCACCGCATACCATCTTTCAAGCACTCCTTTTTTTCGGGGATCCTTTGGATTGAAATTTATACCGGATTTTGCTCCTCCAATTGGAGGTCCTGAAACAGTAAATTTAATCTCCATGGTTTTGGCAAGAGACAATACTTCATTAATATCCAAGCCCTCACGCATTCGTGTCCCTCCTCCAGCAGCTCCACCCCGTAAAGAATTTATAACCACCCAACCTTCAGCTTCTGTTTCAGGGTCTTTCCAATTAAAAACAATTTCAGGGGCTTTATTTTCATACTTTTTTAGTAATTCTTTCATGCTTAGTATTAATTAATATTTATCAGCTTTAATTTTCAAATCACGATAGGTATTCTATGTGTAGCTAAAGCTGTGTCATACTAAAAAAGTTTTGAATTATTTAAGACAACAAATATAGAAAACTAAAAATTTTAATAATTAATTTATATAGATTTTATGAGGGTAGAATATATTGCCCGAGCTATGATCTTTTGATGCTCCTGTTACACTTTTCAAGCAATTGGTTTCTTTTCTAAGCCTTAATATGCCAAGCAGGGCAAAAATTAATGCTTCTTTAAAATCTATAATTTGTTTTGAGGGAACCTCAATTTCGTTTTGCGAAAAACTTTTAATCCTATTGATTAAATAATCATTGTAAGTCCCACCACCAGTTATTAAAACTGATCCTTTTTTAATTTTATTTATCTCATTCGAAATTTGTATTGCTATGTGTTCACAAAGTGTATTTAAAATATCTGGGGGCTCCAGATTAAATTCATCTATTAATGGAATCACAGAAGTCTTTACCCATTCTAACCCTAAAGATTTTGGATATGATTTCCTGTAAAATTCTAAATCATTCAATTTAGATAGTAATTCATCGTTTTGCTTCCCTTGCGATGCCATTTTTCCTTTATCATCAAAATCATATCCTATTTTCTTAACATAATAATTTAAAAGGATGTTAACAGGACAAACATCGAAAGCTATTCGTTCGTTATTTATATCTACAGATAGATTTGCAAAACCACCTAGGTTTAGGCAAAAATCGTAATTTGGAAACAAAAGCTTATCCCCAATAGGTACCAATGGTGCCCCTTGCCCACCTAATTCCACATCTTGAATTCTAAAATCACAAACAACGGTTTGACCCACCAATTTTGAAATTATTGGTTGATTGCCTATTTGGTAGGTTAACTTATTTTCTGGTTGATGATATGCTGTATGACCATGTGAGCAGATGGCATCAATACATTTAATCTTATACTTTGCTATGAATGTGCTTATAACATTTGCCAATAAATGGGTATATTCCTTATCAATTAATTTTAGTTCTTCAATACTTAGATTTACCAAATTTTCCAATTTTCCATTCCAATCTTCATCGTATTTTATTGTTTCAGCTTTAATAATATCGAAATCCCAGTTTTTACCATACTTAAACCTCGCATATAACAAATCGATTCCATCTAAAGATGTACCAGACATCACCCCTATAACATAATATTCATTTTTTATCATATTAAGTAAAATTAGCGTTTTTTATTGAAAAAATCTTATAATAACACTATATTTGCTAGTATATTTTAATATATTAATAATATTATTATTCATATGAATTTTAATCTTTCGGAAGAACATTTAATGATTCGTGATGCTGCTAGGGATTTTGCCCAAACAGAATTATTACCTGGAGTTATTGACCGTGACAATAAACAACATTTTCCCGGTGAACTTGTAAAAAAAATGGGGGAACTTGGGTTTATGGGCATTATGGTAGATCCAAAATATGGTGGTAGTGGAATGGATACTATTTCCTATGTTCTTATTATGGAAGAATTATCTAAGATCGATGCGTCGGCTTCAGTAATGGTATCTGTAAACAACTCTTTAGTGTGTTACGGACTTGAAGCTTATGGCACTGAAGAACAAAAGCAAAAATATTTAACAAAACTAGTTACTGGTGAATATCTAGGTGCTTTTTGTTTAAGTGAGCCTGAAGCAGGCAGTGATGCAACCTCCCAAAAAACCACTGCAATAGACAAAGGCGATCACTACATATTAAATGGTACTAAAAACTGGATTACTAACGGTGGCCGAGCTAATGTTTATATTGTAATAGCTCAAACCGATCGTGATAAAGGTTCTCATGGTATTAACGCATTTATTGTAGAACGTGGAACAGCTGGATTTCATATTGGCCCTAAGGAAGATAAATTGGGGATTCGAGGCAGCGATACGCACACTTTACAGTTTAATGATGTGAAGATTCCTAAAGAAAATAGAATTGGTACAAATGGCTCTGGATTTAGATTTGCCATGAAAACATTATCTGGAGGACGAATAGGTATTGCCTCTCAAGCTTTGGGCATAGCACAAGGCGCTTATGAATTGGCTTTAAAATATTCTAAGGAAAGAAAAGCTTTTGGAACCGAGATTAGTAATCATCAAGCTATTGCTTTCAAATTGGCTGACATGTATACCGAAATAGAAGCAGCTAGATTATTGGTGATGAAATCTGCGAAAGATAAAGATTTAGGCAACAATTATGATAGATCAAGTGCCGTGGCTAAGCTTTATGCTTCAAAGGTTGCAATGGAAACCACAGTTGAAGCGGTACAAATTCATGGTGGAAATGGTTTTGTAAAAGACTATCATGTGGAACGTTTGATGCGTGATGCCAAAATCACACAGATTTATGAAGGCACTTCTGAAATTCAAAAAATTGTGATCTCCAGAAGTATTTTAAGAGATTAAGACTTAACCTTATTAATCTTTTCTTATCCACTTACCAAACACAGATTATTACTGAAAATTTCTAATCTCTAATTAGACTTTAAGCTTTTAAATGAGTTATTTTTTTCCTTAAGAATGAATTTAAAATAGCCCAATAATACTATCCATTCCAAACTTAAACAAAAAAACCCTTCACTAAAAATAGTGAAGGGTTTCCAAAAAAGGCAACGACCTACTCTCCCACAGATGCAGTACCATCGGCGCTAACGGGCTTAACTTCTCTGTTCGGAATGGTAAGAGGTGAGCCCC
>NZ_JAKMCR010000007.1 GCF_022662175.1 Aestuariivivens marinum
ATACCTGAACCTGCCATATCTATTGTAACTGTCGCGGTTCCATCATCACTGGTTCCGCTATCGTCATCACACGTTACCGGTGTCGAGCCTACTGAAATTCTCAATGGATCTGCTGGCGCTACTGTTACTGGTAAAGTCGCTGTACATCCATTAGTATCTGTAACCAATACATTGTAATCACCCGCCGCCAAATCTGTCGCGGTTGCAGTAGTTTGAGCTAATGGATCATCCCACAAGATGCTCGCTATACCTGAACCTGCCATATCTATTGTAACTGTCGCGGTTCCATCATCACTGGTTCCGCTATCGTCATCACACGTTACCGGTGTCGAGCCTACTGAAATTCTCAATGGATCTGCTGGCGCTACTGTTATCATTTCATCAACATAACAGCCTCCAGTTAATTGTGCTCTAACTGTATAATCACCTGAAGTTAAATTATTATATGTATAAGTACCATTACCATTATCGGTATAAGCAACGGCTCCACCATTTAATAATAAAGTTACAGTAGCGCTACTAGGAGTAACTGTTACGGTAATTGTACCGTCGTCGCTAGTTCCATTATCATCATCACACATCACTGGTGTTGAATCAAGATCAATTTCTAGAGGTGTTGAATTTCCAAATTGGAATGGTCCAACTAAATCTTTTAACTCTGAAACAAAAGAGGTAGAAGAACGTGTTTTTACCATCACACTGGACAAAATTGGCTCACATGGCTCATCCTCTCCATTAATGTCTAAACTTAAAAAAGAACCATCTACTGCAAATTCAGCAAATTGCAACGTAGCGTAATCTCCGGTAAGACCTCCTCCTGGGGTAATAGTTCCCCAATTTGGACCATCTACTGGGTTTACTTCATTAACTTGAGCAAAAATTTCTGTGTCCAATTGTATTTGAGCATACCCATAGATAGTAGTACCTTCTCCACCATCCCAACGAGGGAAACCTCCCATACCATCACCAAAGTCAAAAGGTCTAGAAGTTAGAGTATTAAATTGAGCAAACCAGGCATCGTCTTTACCAGATAGATCCATCCAAATAAATACACGCACATCGGCTGCACCACCACCATTTTCATAGTTCATGGAAAAACTAACATCACCATTATCTATAATTGCTCCTGCATCTATTTCACCAGCAGGCACAAACGTATATGCGGTTCTACCATCTTGCATACCACCTGCAGTCCAAGTTTCTGATGTGTAGTCATAATCTATACCTTTTCTATAAAACTCAACATCCAGATAACTAGTACCGTTGGTAGCTCGAGTAGAAACACCAAAATAAGCCCATAACTTTTGATCTCCAGCAATTTCTTGTCTTACATGGAGATAAGTGTCTATAATATCATTTTTTTGCGGTCCACCAGATCCTTCTCCAACGGTCCATGTGGTAGGATTATCTGCATTGGAGTCTGATCCGGAAGTAAACCAAGATGCATCTGTTAAATTACCATCTTGATGTTGATCTCTATTATAAACAGCATCGATCCATACATATGGTGCTTGAGGATTGTTTTCACCGCCAACTTGCCTTAAAGTAAAATTGGCATTAGAGTCTCCATATGCTGGAGCACCAGTAATATCGATAACTCCATTCCCACCATTAGTTCCAACAAACCAATCGTCACTAACAACCAGAGGCATGGGATTTTGTTGGATTGGTCCTAGTTCATTGGACCTGACATCAGCATCAACACCAAACCCACCACGAACACTGGAAGTTAATGTTACTTGTGCCTGTAAATTGCTCGCAGACAATAAAAAAAGCATCACAACGGCCAAGCCGCCTATACTTTTAAATAATTTCTTAAGATTCAACCAACAACACATTTGGTCATTGATTTGTTGTTGTTTGGTAATTTTGTACATTAACATAACATTTAAGATTAATTAATAAACATGTTAACATAACAAGGTATGAGAAAGTCGTAGAATGAGGGGTTTACGAATCTTATCTAAAAGATAAAACACATAACATGGTAATACAAGTTATCTGGTAGTAAAGGGCATTTAATAGTGCTATTAATCAAATGCATTTTTTCAATAGGAGAAAATCTCGCAATTACTGCAAGACAAGTAAATTTAACTATTTAATTTTAATCTTTAGCATAAAAGTGAGAAAATTAGTTAAGTCGTAATTATCATCGATAAACTACAAAATTTCTCTTTTTATAGACTAAAAGTCCCTTTTTAAAGCAAGGAAAAAAGGAGACGATTTTATTACATAAATTTGAATATCAATTAGTTATGTGTTTTAGATAAACTTAGCAGTCATGGTGTTAAGGAAGTTGTTTCTAGTTTTCCAATTTCAGATTTTATATTCTAAGTTTGAGGTTGGAGGTATTAAGTTTTAAAATTCCAAATTTTTGATTTTATGTTTTAGGTTTCTTGACACTTTTCTGGCTCTTAGTTTTTATACCTATTCTAAAATTCAATTTTCTAAAACTTTGATGGATAGGCAATTTCTGTTTTGCCTGTTATATAAATAAGCAATCTAAGTTGGCAGTATTACTTAACCAAAATAAGTTAATAACAAAAAAAACGCAACCTTTTACTCCTCCCTGCATCTATTGAATAGCTTAATCAATCCGAATTGTGAAAACCATACTTATCATCAGCTTGCTAATCCTTGTTAACTTTATCCTTTTAGTGTTTAGCGTTAATAAACGAACTGAGCCTTGAATATAATGATACAAACGTCACTGCGAGCGAGCGCAGTGAGCGAAGCAGTCTTCTGTTGGGCGTACCGAACTAACTATAAGGAGATCACTTCGTTACTACGTGCCTCGTGATGACGTCACTGCGAGGAGCCCAAAGCTATTTGGGCGACGTGGCAGTCTGTTTGTCTGGAGTTCCTATTCATGGGATGGCTTCGCTGCACTTCGACAAGCTCAGTATGACAGTCGCCATGACGTTTTGTACCATGAGATTGCCACGACATTGACTGCCCCAATGTCTCGCAATGACCGTTCTATTCGTCACTGCGAGAAGCCCAAAGCTATTTGGGCGACGTAGCAGTCTGTTTGTTTGGAGTTCCTATTAATGGGATGGCTTCGCTGCACTTCGACAAGCTCAGTGTGACACTCGCCATGACGTTTTGTACCATGAGATTGCCACGACATTGACTGCCCCAATGTCTCGCAATGACCGTTCTATTCGTCACTGCGAGCGAGCGCAGTGAGCGTGGCAGTCTTCTGTTGGGCGTACCGAACTAACTATAAGGAGATCACTTCGTTACTACGTACCTCGTGATGACGTCACTGCGAGGAGCCCAAAGCTATTTGGGCGACGTGGCAGTCTGTTTGTCTGGAGTTCCTATTCATGGGATGGCTTCGCTGCACTTCGACAAGCTCAGTGTGACACTCGCCATGACGTTTTGTACCATGAGATTGCCACGACATTGACTGCCCCAATGTCTCGCAATGACACCAGATGGATATTGCTTCTTCGCCTATGGGCGAATTGCAATGACGAAAAATAAATATGCCCTTACCTAATTCACTTCGGGTAAAAAATTATAGTTTTTACTATAGTCCAGCATTTGGTTCATAAAACTTTCGGGTTGTAAGATCTTAATGGCCGTAATTTCACCTGCCTCATTGGTTTCGGGAACCAAAATAGGGTTTACAAAGCCACTATATGGTGCCGACTTAAATTGCTTATTACGTTCCAATACCTCAGCATGGATAGCTTGATCTACCTTTACGCCATAGCCTTCTACCAAAGCTTCGGCTGCGGCATAATCGCCTTCAGATTTAATGCGCTGGGTTTCCCTTAGCAGTTCGCCAAAAAGCATACGTAATTTATCATAATCGGTAATATTCAAATAGGTTTTTCCATCACGAACCACCTTTTCTATAACATTATCCTTTTGGCCTTTTTCATAAACCCAAGCCGATACCCATTGCCTGTTACGCATGTGGGCTTCTTCAACATCATCTCCTAAATTCAATCGTATAAGCTGTGTTATTAAACCATTTCTAATATATCCATCGTAAGTAGCTTTACCCACCGCCTTCCAATCTTCAACCAAACCAAGCTCCTGTAATTTAGCATCGTAGAGATAATACAACCCCACCAAATCGGCACGTCCTTCTTCCATAGTAGAGGCATAATTTTTTAGGGTTTCCTTGGTCTCGCCAACACCAGGGTTTAACTGGCCCGAAGCATGCCCAATAACCTCATGTAAAGCGGTATGCAGCTTATCGGCTAATTTTCCGTATTTCTCTTCCAACTCAATTTCTTCGGCATCGTGGGCAAATTCCTTTAAACGCCCACCGCCATCGGCATTATTATGGGCATTTACAATATTACCTAGGGACACCGATTTACTACCGACTTCCTTACGTATCCAGTTGGCATTGGGTAAGTTAACCCCAATAGCACAACTGGGGTGCGCATCTCCTGCCATACCTGCTACATTAACCACCTTATAGGTAACCCCAACCACATTTTTCTTTTTATGTGCATCCATTAAGGGTGAATTGTCTTCAAACCATTGTGCGTTTTCTGAAAGCACGGCCATTTTTTCGGACATGTCAAAATCCTTGATCTGTACATAGGTTTCATAAGAACCCCTATAACCTACTGGGTCGTTATACACTTCAATAAAACTGTTGATGTAATCTATGTTGCCTTCCGTGGCTTTTGTCCATGCCACGTTATAATCGTCCCAAATTTGTAAATCGCCTGTTTTATAATATTGAATCAACAGGTCTATGGCTTCGCCTTGGGCTTGGTTTTCGGCTACACCCTTTGCCAGTTCCAACCATTTTATAATTTCATCGATAGCCTCGCCGTACAGTCCTCCCGATTTATACATCCGTTCCTTTAACTCGCCATTTTCCTTTATCAATTGCGAGTTCAATCCAAACGATAAAGGCCTTTGTGGATCGGGCGATTGTTTGGCCGCATAGAAATGCTCCACATCGGCATTGGTAACCCCTGGGCCATAAAAATTAACCGCCGACAGAGCTACATTATCAATATCTTTAGCCTGGTTAACCTTTTTAGTATCAAAATCGTTAAAAATCACATTTAAAATTTCATCTTCTAAAACGGTATTTGTTTCAGCTAATAACTGCTTTAAATACGCTAAAGAAAAGTTGGGTTTCAGCTTGTCGTTCGAATAATGGTGATGTATACCATTACTAAACCAAACTCGTTTTAAGTAGGTTTCGAAAGCCTTCCAGTCTTGCGATGTTTTGTTGCCCTTATAATTCACATAAACATGTTCCAAAGCCTTTCTAATGGCTAGGTTATGTCTGTAATTCTGATCCCATATTATATCCCTACCAGACAACCCTGCTTGGGTGAGATAATAAACCAGTTTTTGTTCCTTTAAACTAAGTTGTTCCCAGCCAGGGATATCATAACGTAAAATTTTAATGTCGGCAAATTGGTCTACATTGTGACTCAACGATTGAGACACTTGAGATTCTGACTCCGTTTTGTTTTCAGTTTTTTCTTTTCCGCAGGACATAGAAAGTAAGGCTGCTAAAGACAGGATTAGGATCGGTTTCAACTTCATTTTTATCATTTTTTGTTTTGGTGAAATGAATGATTATTATTCAATAATTCTTTAAATTGAACTATCATAATTACATAATAACTTAAAATACACCATTTAAACTATTAATACTTTAATTTTGAGACAGCTAATGTAATAATTTCTTAACAAAAATATAGAAATGATTATCTTTGATTTTGACTAAAATTTAAAGGACAGAAAAAATCTAAATCGAAAACCTTTCCTGCCCTGAAATTGAATTTTAAAAATAAATGAAGCACCTCTTATTGGTTTTTTTGGGCGGTGGTTTTGGTAGCGTGTTGCGATACCTTATAGGTAAACAATTAAACAGCACCACAACTAGTATACCCTACGGTACTTTTGTAGCAAATATTTTAGGGAGTTTATTGATTGGTATTATTTTAGGCTTGGCCGCTAAAAACAATACCCTATCACAAAGCCAAACACTGTTTTTGGCTACAGGGTTTTGTGGAGGCTTTACCACCTTTTCTGCCTTTGCCTATGAAAACCATGTATTTTTAAAAGCTGGCGATTTTACAAGCTTTGCCATTTACACAGTGGGTAGCTTTATCGTTGGGTTTCTTGCCGTGTTTTTGGGAATCTTTTTGGTCAAATGATTTCGAGATGGAAGATGGTTAATGAATCACTAAACAACCAAACATTAACCAATAACAAACATTAATGCTTTTTAAACGCTTTAACTCCAGCTTCTATACGTATTCTTAAGTAATTATGGCGAGGCACAATGGGACAGGAATATGTATCGTTATAAGCACAATAAGGATTATACGCCTGATTAAAATCGATTACCATAGTATCATCTTTGGGGATTCTGGCATCGATGTAACGACCGCCACCATAACTTTCCAAGCCGTTGGTCTCATCCAAAAAAGGTAAAAACAAGTAATCTTCATAGCCTTCTTGTTCAATCAATCCCTGATTTTGATAAATATTCAATTTAAAATCTTCACCTTTCAAACTAAATAGCAATTCCCCATACTTCACATAAACAGGTAACCTGTCGGTAGTGGTTTTCATTTTAAAGGGATTTTCATTTGGTGTGCGTATGAATTGTGCTGTAACCACATAAATTGAATCAAACTTAAAGAAGTCCAACCCCGTAAAGCTTTTTCTATCCTCTTCTTTTAGGGGAGACGTTGATGCATCTTTATATTGAGCATTTAACTCTCTCTGAAACTCTGTTTCCCCTTGTATGGGGCGTTTTTTTTGAGCGCATCCTACCAAAAAGACAGCACACAGTATTAGTGTTATGGTATGCTTCATTTTAAAAAAATTTCATTTCAAAAGTACAACTTAAGAATATTTTATATAGTTTTGGGTTGTTAAAAAAGAAAATATGCGTTGTAGCGTCACAATTTACAAAAAGCAATGGACCTCATTAAAGGATGTGGGTTGGGCTAGTATATTGTGGTGATATGAACTTAAGATATTACAATATGTAAAAGTCCGACGTCAGCGTCGGACTTTTTGTTTTTAATGAAATTGATAAATCAAATGAACCCCGAACTATCGCGTTGAGCACAGTCGAAACGTTATTTCGAGAACTCGAGAAATAGAAACCAACACTAATGAAACGAACATTAACAAATTTTATAAATTTCTTCATAAAGGGGAATGTTTAAAATTTTTAATGTGAGAGCGTAGCGGTTGCACGCGTTCTCAATTTTATAATTAACACATTATCAAATAATTACTAAAATTTAAACGTGTGAAAACACTAATTAAAAATTACTTAAACACCTTTTCTGGATTATCTCGGGAAGTATGGTGGTTAGCGCTTATTACACTAATTAATAGAGCGGGTACTATGGTCATTCCGTTTTTATCACTTTATTTAACCCAAAGCCTAAACTTTAGCCATAGTAACGTAGCCTGGATTATGAGTGCTTTTGGATTGGGTTCGGTTACGGGATCGTGGTTAGGGGGCAAACTAACCGATCGGGTTGGTTATTACAAAGTCATGGCATATAGTTTATTGGGCACAGGGCTTTTATTTATTGCGTTACAGTTTGCAAACACCTTTGTACTTTTTTGCATTGGTATTTTTTTGGTCATGCTGGTTGCCGATATGTTTCGCCCAGCCATATTTGTTGCCCTAAGCGCCTATAGTAAAGCAGAAAACAAAACACGTTCGGTCACTTTAATACGCCTTGCCATAAACTTAGGGTTTTCGGCAGGACCTGCTATTGGCGGTATTATTATAACAACATTAAGTTATGCCGGATTGTTTTGGGTAGATGGTATTACCTGTATTTTAGCTACTGTTGTTTTAATAATTGTACTCAACCCAAAGTCAACCACGGTTTTGGACGCAGTAAAAGTTGAACATCCAGAATCGGCTTATAAGGATAAGTCCTTCTTAATATTTTTGGGGGCCATGGTATTGTTTGGTGTTATATTCTTGCAATATTTTTCAACCATGCCCTTATACTATAAGGAAGCCCATCATTTAACCGAATTGGAGATTGGCATGCTTTTGGGACTAAATGGTTTCGTTATTTTTATTTTTGAAATGCCTCTAATAAAATGGCTGGAAAACACACAACATTCCAAAACAGGATTGATGCTCTTTGGAGCCATACTAACTGCATTAAGTTTTTTGGTACTCAATTTTACCTCGTGGGTTGGTGTTTTGGTAATAGGTATGTTGCTCATGACATTTGGAGAAATGATAGCCTTTCCTTTTTCCAATGCCTTTGCCATAGAACGGGCAAGAAAAGGAAATCAAGGGGAATATATGGCCTTATACTCGATTTCATTTTCCATAGCCCACATCTTTGGACATAATGCAGGGTTACAAATGGTGGATAAATTGGGGTTTAGCAATACTTGGCATATTATTACATTAATAGGTGGTGTTTGTGTATTTTTATTATTCATTTTAAAACGAAATCTTAAATTATCTAAGCTAAAACAGGAATGATAGATGTCATAATTATTGGTGGTGGTCCCATTGGGATAGCCTGTGCCTTGGAGTGCGAAAAAAGCAATTGGAATTATTTAATCATAGAGAAAGGAGCGTTAACCAACTCGTTGTTTAATTATCCCAAAAACATGACCTTTTTTTCAACTTCTGAAAAATTGGAAATCGATAATATTCCCTTTATAAGTAAAAACCCTAAACCCAACAGGGATGAGGCTTTGGAATATTACCGCCGTGTGGCCACTTCCAATACCATTAAAATCAATTTGTATGAAACAGTTAATCAGTTACAAAAAAACAATGACCATTTTACTGTAACCACTAACAAAAGTACCTACCAATGTAAGAAAGTGGTTTTGGCTACAGGGTTTTATGACATCCCCAATTTATTGAGTGTTTCAGGTGAAGATCTACCAAAGGTCACACACTATTACAAAGAAGCCCATCCGTACAGCATGCAAGATGTGGTTGTGGTTGGCGCGAGCAATTCGTCGGTAGATGCAGCTTTGGAGATATGGCGAAAAGGCGGAAAGGTTACCATGGTTGTAAGGGGTGAAACTATTGGAGATCGGGTAAAATATTGGGTACGCCCAGATATTATAAACCGAATAAAGGAAGGCAGTATAGATGCTTATTTTAATGCTGAAATCATTGAAATAAAACCCTTGGAGGTTATTATTAAAACGCCTGATGGTCTAAAACACCTGCCCAACGATTTTGTCGTCGCACTCACTGGCTACAAACCCAATTTCGACCTATTGGAACAGGTTGGGGTTTCGCTTTCCAACGATGGTATAAAACGCCCTGTATATAATAAAGATACTATGGAAAGTAATGTTAATGGTTTGTATCTAGCGGGAGTGATTTGCGGTGGCATGGAAACCCATAAATGGTTTATAGAGAATAGCAGAATTCATGCTAAATTAATAGCAAACCATTTAAAACAAGTTTTTAGCAATAAATAAAAATTGCAACTAAATATATCCGTTCAAGTTATTAAATAGGTTTAATTTCCTTTTGTTTTACAACTCGGGATAACACTATTTGGGTTTTGCTTTCACCGTAGGTAATCAACTGGTCAATAAAGTTTTCTAAATGTTTTTGATTTTTTAAAACCACCTCCATAACAATGTTTTCATCACCTGTAATACGATAACAGTTTATCACCTCATCATATGTTTTTACCTTCTCCAAAAAAGGTTTTAATTTTCCCATAAAGGCGCGTAAAGTAATTATTGCCTTTAGTTGATACCCTAACTCAAATGGAGAAACAAGAGCTTTATAATCTTCTATAATGCCCAAATCTTCCATTTTTTTAATGCGCTCAGAAACTGCTGGAGAACTTATACCCACTTGCCTCCCAATTTCGGCATTCGAGAGCCTTGCGTTTTTTTGTAAACACCTTAAAATCTTCGTGTTAAGATCATCTAACGCCATTTAAAAGAATTTTAACTTGAAAAAAGTAAATATTAAAGCAAATATACAATTTTACTTTAACATTTAAAGTTGATTGTAAATTCTTGTCACTAATTTTGGGTAATTGCTTATAGAAAAAAGAATGATGTTAGCTAATACCCCATCAAACCTATCGGATTTACCGATTTACAAAAAAGCCTTAGAGATTTTTGCGCTTTCGCAGAATATTTCGGGCTATTTAAATCATGATTTATCAGCCCTAAAGGAAGATGGTTCTGAAGACGACAATATCTACTTTTCAGGAGACATTGTCCAACAGTCTGTATCCTTGGCACCAGAAATCATTAATGCTGAAATGCAACGTCATTCAGAACGGAAATATAAGCACATTGCTTCCCTTAAACGCCTTACCAATTTGCTCTATAAAAACTCTTACCGTTTGGAGAGGTCGAATAGTAACGGTAAAGATTTTCTACCCATTCTAAGACGTGAACTGAAGAAATTTAAAAAGCTTCAACGTAGTTGGATGCTAACTTTATAGTATTTTTAGTTTTATATAATTTTCTGTTGAAATTGTAATTCTAAAAAATCCTTGGACTACCTGCTTCGGCATAGCTCAGCTGAAAAATTTGGAGATCTACCTACATGTTTCTACGATACTGCCCCCCTACCTCAAATAAAGCATTGGTAATTTGACCTAAAGAACACACTTTACAAACTTCCATTAAGGCCCCGAAAATATTTTCGTTATTTATAGCTTTTCGCTGCAAGTCCTTTAATAAAGCTTCAGTATTATTAAATTTATGAAGCTGTTTTAAAGTTGTTATTTGTATTTGTTTTTCTTCTTCAGTTGCCCTAATAACTTGTGCAGGTAATATAGTTGGAGACCCTTTACTACTTAAAAAGGTATTGACCCCAATAATGGGATACGTACCATTGTGCTTCAAGGTCTCATAATACAAGCTTTCCTCCTGTATCTTACTACGTTGGTACATGGTTTCCATGGCACCCAAAACACCTCCCCGCTCATTGATTCTATCGAATTCCATAAGAACCGCTTCTTCAACCAAATCGGTCAATTCTTCAATAATAAAAGCCCCTTGAATTGGGTTTTCGTTTTTAGCCAAACCTAATTCTTTATTAATAATCAATTGAATGGCCATAGCACGACGCACCGATTCCTCGGTTGGTGTAGTAATCGCTTCGTCATAAGCATTGGTATGTAAGGAATTACAATTATCGTATATCGCATATAATGCCTGCAAGGTAGTTCTAATATCATTAAAGTCAATCTCCTGTGCGTGCAAACTACGTCCAGAGGTTTGAATATGATACTTTAACATTTGTGTCCTAGGATTAGCACCATATCTGTACTTCATTGCCTTAGCCCAAATTTTTCGGGCCACACGACCTATAACAGCATATTCTGGATCGATACCATTTGAAAAGAAAAAAGATAGGTTTGGCCCAAATTCATTAATATCCATACCCCTACTTAAATAATATTCTACATAGGTAAATCCATTGGCCAGGGTTAATGCCAATTGGGTAACAGGATTGGCTCCGGCTTCGGCTATATGATAACCGGAAATAGAAACTGAATAAAAGTTTTTAATGTTATTTTCAATAAAATACTCCTGTACATCGCCCATTAAGCGCAAAGCAAATTCTGTTGAAAAAATACAGGTATTTTGGGCTTGGTCTTCCTTTAAAATATCGGCTTGGACTGTACCCCTTATTTGGGCTAAAGTCCCTGATTTTATTTTTTGATACACCTCTATTGGCAATACCTGATCTCCTGTAACACCTAACAACATCAATCCTAAACCGTCATTGCCTTGTGGTAAAGCACCATAATACCTAGGGCGCTCTTTACCTCTGTACAATGCAGCTATTTTAGATTCAACGTCTTGCTCCAGTCCGTGTTCTTTAATATAAATTTCACATTGCTGGTCTATGGCAGCATTCATAAAAAAGCCTAGAAGCATAGGTGCCGGACCATTAATAGTCATACTCACCGAGGTCATTTCGTGGGCCAGGTTAAAACCAGAATACAATTTTTTAGCATCATCCAAACAGCAAATAGAGACACCAGCATTGCCAATCTTTCCATAAATATCCGGGCGGCTATCTGGATCGTTACCATAAAGAGTTACACTGTCGAAAGCTGTTGATAAACGCTTGGCAGGCATATCCATGCTTACATAATGAAACCGCTTATTAGTACGTTCTGGACCACCTTCTCCAGCAAACATTCGTGCCGGATCTTCATTGGTTCTTTTAAACGGATAAATACCCGAAGCAAAGGGGAATTCCCCTGGAACATTTTCCTGTAATACCCAGCACAAAATATCTCCCCAGGCCTGATATTTAGGCATAGCAACCTTAGGTATTTGTAGGTGCGACAACGATTTAATATGTGTTTCTACTTTTATGGTTTTATGTCGAACTTTAAAGCTATAAATGGGAGCTGTGTATCTATTTACCTTACTTTTCCATCCTAAAATTGTTTCCCAATGGCGAGGATCAAGATTGAGCTTAACACGATCGAACTCTTTAAAGAGAAGCTTTAAAAACCGTATTCGGGAATCCTCTTCTGGATGCTTACCATCCTGAACCTTTTTCAAAATCTCTTCTACATTCAAACCCGATTTGCCTATAAAAGACATTTCGAAAACACTTTTACTATGTTCTGTGATCCCGTCAGATGTAATATTAGCTACAGAGCAAATGGTTTTATATATACCATAAAGCTTTTGAGCGACTTCAGCTTGTTCTCTCAATTTTTGTTTATAAGTCCTGTTATGCTCTGCAATTTCCGACAGATAACGTGTTCTCTTTGGTGGAATAACAAATACCTTTTCGCTCATCCCCTCTGAAACCTCAAATGTAGAGCTTAGGTCGGTTTTGGTTTTTTTTACCAATATATCCATAACCGCTTTATAAAGCCTGTTCATTCCAGGATCATTAAACTGTGATGCCATAGTACCAAAAACAGGCAACCCACTTAGCGAAGCATCCCATAACCCATGGTTACGCATATACTGTTTTTTTACATCCCGTAAAGCATCCTCTGCGCCTCTTTTATCAAATTTATTAATAGCAACCAGATCTGCAAAATCCAGCATGTCTATCTTTTCCAACTGTGTAGCGGCCCCAAACTCTGGGGTCATTACATAAAGCGATACGTTACAATGCTCAACAATTTCGGTATCGGATTGTCCAATACCCGAAGTTTCCAGTATAATTAAATCGTACTCTGCAGCTTTTAATACGGCAATGGCTTCATTTACATGCTTGGACAGCGCTAAATTTGACTGGCGCGTCGCCAGACTTCGCATATAAACGCGGGGATTATTAATAGCATTCATACGAATTCTATCACCTAACAAGGCGCCTCCTGTTTTACGCTTTGAAGGATCTACCGAAATAATACCAACTGTTTTTTCGGGAAAATCCAATAAAAAGCGACGTACCAACTCATCCACCAAACTCGATTTACCAGCACCTCCTGTCCCTGTAATTCCCAAAACAGGTGCCTCATTTTGTTTTTTATAAAAATGAAGTGTGCTATTTACAAAAGCTTCATGATTATTTTCTGCAAGGGAAATTAATCTCGCAATACTATTTATGTCTTTTACTTTAAGATTTTCTCTAATATCATTTTCTTTTGGTAATGGTTCCATTGGAAAATCTGATTGCTCTACCAAATCGTTTATCATACCTTGCAATCCCATTTCACGACCATCATCTGGTGAGTAAATACGTGAAATACCATACTCCATTAATTCCTTGATTTCTGAAGGCAAAATCACACCACCACCTCCACCAAAAATTTTAATATGTCCTGCTCCCTTTTCCTTTAAAAGATCGAACATATACTTAAAATACTCATTATGGCCTCCCTGATAAGAGGTTACACAAATCGCATTTACATCTTCCTGAATGGCCGTATTAACAACCTCTTCAACACTTCTATCATGCCCTAAATGAATGACCTCAACACCTGTGGCCTGAATAATTCTGCGCATAATATTAATGGAAGCATCATGGCCATCAAACAGCGAAGCTGCGGTTACCATTCGTATATTGTATTTTGGTTTATATGGAGCCTGTTGATTCATTCGTAAAGAATATTCATTTTTATTACTGCAATTTACGAAATATTCAAAAAAATTAACCATTTACATAAAATCACCTAATATAGTTTCAGAAAATATTCTTTAATGAATTAAAAAAGGTAGATCGTTTTTGTGATTTTTTTGTCATATGAAGAAAGGTTAAAACCAAGTATCCACACCTGAGAATACTCCATAAATTAAAATACATATATTTGTTAAAGCCTATAAAACCCAAATTATCCATGATTCGTAAAACATTAACCTTTTTATTCCTTTTAAACTTAACGGCTTGTGCCGAACTCCAACAGGTAGTCAACCAGTTACCACAAGGCGGTTTGTCTCAAGCTGAAATTGCAGCAGGCTTAAGACAGGCCTTGAATTTTGGTATTGATAAACAGGTCACCAAGCTTACCCAAACAGATGGATTTTACAAAAACGAGCTGGTTAAAATTTTACTACCCGAAGAACTGCATAAAGTAGATAAAGCACTTCGCGATATTGGCTTAAGCAAACTAGCTGATGAAGGTTTAAAAGTGTTGAATCGTGCGGCAGAAGATGCCGTAAAAGAAGCTACCCCTATTTTTGTTGATGCCGTTAAGGATATAACCTTTTCTGATGCGAAAAACATTTTATTGGGCAGCGATGATGCTGCTACGCAATACCTAAACTCTAAAACCCAAACAACACTTTATGGAAAATTCCATCCCGTCATCAAAAATTCGTTCAGTAAAGTGGGTGCGGACCAAATTTGGAAAAACCTAATCAATAAATACAATACCATTCCATTTACCGCAGACGTTAACCCAGATTTAACCGATTATGTTACTAATGAAGCTTTAAAAGGTGTATATACCATGATAGCAGTTGAAGAAAAGGAGATTAGAACCAAAATAACTTCAAGGACTACCAATTTGTTAAGAAAGGTTTTTGCTTTACAAGATTAGTGACAAAGAATAATACTGAATGCCATCCACCTTTTAGCTTTTAGCAAACTAGACTTAAAAAACATTGTCAATAACTTTAACTATACTAAGAACTAAAAATATTTTTGCTTCATTATTTAATTTTAAAAATAAAAATGTATATTTAATAGCTTGTCAATCAACACTTAAATGAGCCAGATTGAAAATATAAAATCCAATCAAGATAAACTCTATAAACAATATAGGGCACTAATAGAGCAAGCCTACAATTTTAGGCAAACTGATTCTGCCTTTAGTGACATTTCAGAATATAAGGCTATAAAACTTCTTAATAAACTTAACAAGCTAAAATATCTAGCCAGGGAACAAACCAAATTAGCTCGATAATTATCAATAATTTAACGTTTTAATTACATCCAAAAAACATAAATATCCGTACTTTACATAAAAACACGTTATGAGTACGCATTTTTGTAGAGTTGGTAAAATTAAGCCCAACTTTAGTAAAGTAATAAGCTTAGAAGAATTGGAAAATTGCATTTCCAATTTTGTTGATGATTTAAGTAAATTAGATTACGACGGCAAGCACGAAATTTCTCCTATCTAGATGATAGAATGGACTGCATGACTATTTGAATGTCTTTTGCTTTTTCCGCTGCTGCATTGGCAAAATCTTCTTTGTTAGAGGCATAAATAATCCCTCGGGAAGAATTGATAAGAAGTCCAATATTTGCATTCATACCATACTTACAAACGTCTTGCAGATTACCTCCTTGGGCTCCAACCCCAGGCACCAACAAAAAGCTGTTTGGGATAATTTGCCTAATATCTTCTAAAAACTCTGCTTTGGTAGCACCAACCACATACATTAGGTTTTCAGCATTATGCCATGTTTTAGACGTTTCCAGAACTTGCTTATAAAGTTCTTTGTCACCAACGGTCTTCGTCTGAAAATCGAATGCACCTTGATTAGAGGTTAATGCTAAAAGAATGGTGTGTTTATCTTTAAAAGCTAAAAAAGGTTCCACCGAATCTTTTCCCATATAGGGTGCAACTGTGACACTATCGAAGGCCAAATCTTCAAAAAAGGCCTTGGCATACATACTACTGGTATTTCCTATATCACCACGCTTGGCATCGGCTATTGTAAAAATTTCAGGATGCTTTTCATTCAGATAATTGATGGTTTTTTCTAAAGCCTTCCAACCTTTTAATCCATAAGCTTCATAAAATGCCGTATTGGGCTTATACGCCACACATAAATGGTGCGTCGCATCTATAATGGCTTTATTAAAGGCAAAAATGGGATCTTCTTCCTGTAAAAGGTGCTGTGGGATTTTATTTAAATCGACATCCAATCCTATACATAGAAAGGATTGTTTTTTTTTGATTTCTGAAATAAGTTGGGCTGTGGTCATATTTTATTTTGCCAACAAAATAGCTATTTTAAATTGTGTCATCACCAGCTTTTAATTTCTCGGTATTTTCTGCCAGTTGCAATTCGTCAATAATTTTTTGTATATCACCATTAACAATATTTTGTAAATCGTAAAGTGTTAAACCTATTCTATGATCGGTTACACGCCCTTGGGGATAGTTGTAAGTCCTAATTTTAGCACTTCTATCTCCAGAACTTACCATACTACCTCGCTTAGCGGCATCTTCCTCCTGCTTTTTGGCTAACTCCATATCATACAACCGCGAACGCAATACCCTAAACGCTTTTTCTTTATTCTTATGCTGCGACTTTTGATCCTGACACTGCGCCACCAACCCTGTTGGGATATGTGTTAAGCGAACTGCAGAGTAGGTGGTGTTTACCGATTGCCCCCCTGGTCCAGACGAACAGAAATAATCAATACGCACATCTTTTGGATCTATTTCCACATCAAACTCCTCCGCCTCTGGAAACACCATAACCGTAGCTGCACTGGTATGTACACGCCCCTGGGTTTCGGTTTGAGGTACACGCTGTACGCGATGCACACCAGCTTCAAATTTCAATGTTCCATAAACATCATCACCCGAAACTTCAAATTGTATTTCCTTAAATCCGCCATTAGTCCCTTCACTAAAGTCAACCGTGCTTACATTCCAACCCTTACCTTCACAGTACTTGGTATACATTCTAAACAAATCGCCTGCAAAAATACTGGCCTCGTCGCCACCTGTCCCTGCACGTAATTCTACTACGGCATTTTTGGCATCTTCAGGGTCTTTAGGAATCAAAAGCAATTTAATCTCTTCTTCCAACTTTGGGATACCTTCTTTAGCCTCATCATACTGCATTTTAGCCATTTCCACCATTTCTGGGTCACTTCCATCTGAAATAATCTCTTCGGCTTCACTTAAATTATCGGTAAGCGAAATATATTGCTCACGCTTTTCCATAAGAATACGTAAGTCTTTATACTCTCTATTTAATTCAATATATCGCTTTTGATCGGAGATAATATCTGGTTGGATAATTAAATCACTAACTTCATCGAAACGTTGTTTTACTATTTGTAATTTCTCTAACATCTGCCTTTTTAATTGGTGACCAAAAATACGATAATTTATGAATTCTTAATATCTACAATCCCTTGATATCAATAAATCTTAAAATATTTATTTACACATGGGGCTATTTATAAGATGATACAGAAATTATTGTAATATTTATACTTTAAAAGGGTTTACATTTTGCTCCATTACCCTGAACATAGCTCTACTTCCCTTTAAAAAGTTAAAATTCTTTTGGTTAAAACAGAACCAATAACTTTGTGGATTGATACAGACCTGCCGGTTTATTACTTCAGCTGTGCTCAGCATAAGTAAAACCTAGCAGGTCCAATACATTAGTTCTCCATAATTATCCACATTTTGAACACCCACAGTCTTTGCAGGTTAAACAACCTTCTTGATAGATTAGGTTTTCCGATTTGCAACTATCACATCGCTGACCTTTGGCCCTAGTACCATCTTCAACATAGCGTTTTAAGGCACGAACAACACCGTTTTTCCAAGTATTAATCGATGCATTATCCAATTGCAAACTGTTAATTAAATCCACAATCTTATCTATTGGCATGCCATGGCGTAAGGTACTGGATATCAATTTGGCATAATTCCAAAACTCAGGATTGAATTTATGTGACAGACCTTCAATAGTAGTTTTATAGCCTCTCGTGTTTTTATATTGAAAATCATAACGCGAGGTACCATCCTCGTTTCTATTTTTAATGATAAGCCCTGTATTCACCCAACGTGGAATTAAAATACCATCCTCATCATCTGCCAACCCGGTAAAGATTTCATAAGGCTTTTCATCAATCAGACCAATAAATGCAATCCATTTTTCCTTATTGTTTTGGAAACGCACCACATCGGCCTCCAAAATTTGCGGACGCTTTACAGGAAAAGCTGTTAGAATATTACTGCTTTCTTCATCTTTTTTCTCATCATTAGAAATCAACACACCCGAACGTGAACCATCCCGGTATACCGTAACCCCTTTACAACCAACTTCCCAAGCTTTTAAGTAAAGCTCACCAACCAATTCTTCAGTCACATCATTGGGTAGGTTTATGGTCACACTTATGGAATGGTCTACCCATTTTTGAATCGCCCCTTGCATACTTACTTTACTCAACCAATCCACATCGTTTGACGTAGCTTTATAATAAGGCGATTTTTCTATTAGTTTATTAATTTCGGCTTGTGAATAATTTTTGGCAGTATCTATACCATTAACTTCCATCC
Source organism: Aestuariivivens marinum (assembly GCF_022662175.1). Lineage (GTDB taxonomy): Bacteria > Bacteroidota > Bacteroidia > Flavobacteriales > Flavobacteriaceae > Aestuariivivens > Aestuariivivens marinum. Next base: position 18,687 of record NZ_JAKMCR010000007.1, read on the forward strand.
ATTGTTTAAACCGGTGATGAAATACCACATATTCTTCCCAAGAATCCCCTACTTCGTCCACAAAGTCCACCCGCACATCCTTGTCATTAGGATTCACTTTTCTTCTTCGCTTATAAACTGGCATAAAAACAGGTTCAATGCCCGAAGTGGTTTGCGTCATTAAACTTGTGGTTCCTGTTGGTGCAATAGTCAACAGGGCTATATTACGGCGACCATACTCCAACATTTCGTAATATAACTTATCATCGGCTTCCCTTAGTCTTTGAATAAACGGATTGTTCTTTTCGCGCTCCGCATCAAAAATGCCAAAGGCACCCCGTTCCTTCGCCAAATGCACAGATCCACGATAAGCGGCAATAGCCAAAGTTTTATGGACTTTCAACGAAAATGCATTACCAGCCTCACTACCATAACGAATACCTAAAGCGGCCAGCATATCACCTTCGGCTGTAATACCTATTCCTGTGCGCCTACCTTCCTCTGCTTTGGTTCTAATGTTAAGCCATAGATTACGCTCGGTGGCCTTGACCTCATCAGATTCTGGATCTTGATCGATCTTTTTCAAAATATTGTCAATCTTTTCAAGCTCCAAATCAATAATATCATCCATAATCCGTTGGGCATAAGCCACATGCTCTTTAAACATATTGAAATTAAAAGCAGCTTTTTTCGTAAACGGATGTTCTATATAAGAAAACAAATTAATGGCCAACAACCTACAGGAATCGTAAGGACATAATGGTATTTCGCCACAAGGATTGGTAGATACCGTTTTATATCCTAAATCGGCATAACAATCAGGCACAGACTCATTAATTATAGTATCCCAAAATAAAATACCAGGTTCGGCTGATTTCCATGCATTATGTACTATCTTTTTCCAAATATTTTTAGCACTAATCGTTTTGGAGACCTTAGGATTATCACTAAATACAGGATACTTTTGCACATAATTTCCTCCTTCCTTAACTGCCTTCATAAACCCATTATCTATTCTAACAGACACATTCGCTCCCGTGACTCTTCCTTGTTCTAATTTAGCATCAATAAAATCTTCGGAATCTGGATGGTTTATGGATACCGATAACATAAGTGCCCCTCGCCTACCATCTTGTGCTACTTCTCTAGTTGAATTGGAATACCGCTCCATGAATGGTACAACACCCGTAGATGTTAATGCTGAGTTTTTAACGGCCGATCCTTTTGGACGAATATGCGATAAATCGTGGCCCACACCACCTCGGCGTTTCATGAGTTGTACCTGCTCCTGGTCTATTTTCATTACACCTCCATAAGAATCCGATTCTCCTGAATTCCCTATAACAAAGCAATTAGAAAGTGATGCTATTTGATACGGATTCCCAATTCCTGCCATAGGACTGCCTTGGGGAACAATATACTTGAAATCCTTAATAAGGTCATAAATTTCCTTTTCCGACAGAGGATTGGCATATTTTAATTCTATACGCGCAATTTCTTTAGCTATACGACGATGCATATCGTTGGGCGTAAGCTCATAAATATTACCTTCAGAATCCTTTAAAGCATATTTATTTAGCCATACCCGTGCAGCTAAATCATCATTTTTAAAGTATTTTAGTGAGGCCTGAAATACCTCTTCTTGCGTGTAGGTTTTTGAAGATGTTTGGGCGAGTTCTGCTTTCATAAATTTGTCTGGTTTTAGGTTTGCTAGCGTTATTCAATAAAGATATGAATAAACAAAATTTTTTAAACCCAAAACATGACAAATGTCATAAAGTTTACAGGAATACAAATTTAAGTATTTGATTATCAATTTTTTAAAAATTTATTAACAATGAAAAGTTAACAAATTTTTTAAAGAAAATGTCCATTGAATTTTAGAAGTCCACAGCAAATCCAACACCAAGAAACTGCTTCCATTGAAGTTTGGCTCCAGCCTCATCAAATTCCCCCTCAACCTCAGTAGATTCACGTGTTTTAGTATCATCATCATACCTAATGTGGGAACCCAATGTGGCCCTTACAAAACTATTCACTTTAAAGTCGAAATCGATGCGCCAATCAACGTCTACGTTTCCAAAATTATTGATGTAATCGGTATAAAGATTAACCTGGTGCTTTAAACCTATATTTTCTACAACCTGCATTTGATAGCTATTGGTAATTAAAATACCTGCTTCTCGCCTAAACCGCTCTCCTTTTCTTATTAATACCCCAAATTCATCATAAACAGCAGGCTTCACCCCAAAAGCACCTGCATTAGCTAAATCTTCATCCAATACAAAAGTGGCCTTTAGTGTCAAAGGTGAAAAATAAAATGACAAAGCATCTATATTTTTTCCATATTCCATACCACCACCAAAAAACATATATCCAGGCGCCATAAACCTAGAAATTGGAACATCAGTATTAGGATATTTATATCCATTTGAAAACTGTGTCCTAAAATTTAGCCTTAAGGAGTAAAACCAATTTGAAATGATATCGGGTTTATAACCCAAATTAGAATTGATCTCAAATAAATCATCTGTCTTTCTTATTTGTTGTCCTTGTTGGCTATTTAAACCATAACGAGAGGTTAGGTTGTTATTCCAAAAATAATATTTATCCCTATAGTTAGCTTCAGTATAAAAACCCACCAAAGCAGAAACCGAGTTACTACCTCCAGCATTCCAATTCACAAAGGCGACCTCACTTAAATCGATAGAGAATTTGCTTTTTTGTAACCATTCTGGACGTTCCTCTTTTGGCGTAATCGTTTTAATAAACAAAGAATCTGGTTGGGCACTTAAATATTGAAATACCAAACAAACAACTACAAAAAGAATGTTTTTCATAAAAGACTGGTTAGAGATTTTTTAAAACGTTTAGAATTTTATCAAAAACTATTCCATTATAAACCAGCATGATAAATTTCTAGTAATTAAACTCACCAAACTCACTTTTTATTGTAAGTTTTTTAGTTTTTGAAGCCTCGACCCGACCAATAATTTTAGCATCTACATTAAAGGACTTTGATATAGCTATAATTTCATCGGCTATACTTGGGCTAACATACAGTTCCATTCTGTGCCCGCAATTAAACACTTGATACATTTCTTTCCAATCGGTCTTGCTTTGCTCCTGAATTAACCTAAACAATGGTGGAACTGGAAACAAATTATCCTTTATTATATGGTGCTCATCAACAAAATGAAGAATTTTAGTCTGTGCACCCCCTGAACAATGCACCATACCATGTATGGTTTCACTATTATAATTTGATAAAATCGATTTTATGATTGGTGCGTAGGTTCTTGTAGGCGACAAAACCAACCTTCCTGCATCAATTGGAGAATCCTCAACGGCATCTGTTAATTTAATACCACCAGAATAAACTAATCCTTCAGGAACCGAAGCATCAAAACTTTCTGGATATTTTTCTGCCAAATACTTATGGAACACATCATGTCTTGCCGAGGTCAAACCATTACTGCCCATACCCCCGTTATACATTTTCTCGTAAGATGCCTGTCCAAAACTTTCTAAACCTATAATAACATCGCCTACTTGTATATTGGCATTATCTATAACATCACTACGTTTCATTCTTGCAGTTACTGTGGAATCAACTATAATCGTGCGCACCAAATCGCCTACGTCGGCCGTTTCCCCTCCAGTGGAGTGGATGGTTACACCAAATTCTTTTAATTCAGTAATAAGTTCCTCAGTACCATTTATAATTGCTGAAATAACTTCGCCCGAAATTAAGTTTTTATTGCGCCCAATGGTTGATGACAACATGATATTATCTGTAGCCCCTACACACAACAAATCATCAATATTCATTATTAATGCATCTTGCGCAATACCTTTCCAAACTGAAATGTCCCCTGTCTCCTTCCAATACAAATAAGCCAAGGAAGACTTGGTTCCTGCCCCATCAGCATGCATGATTAAACAATAATCGTCATCATTGGTTAAATAGTCTGGAACAATTTTACAAAATGCTTTTGGAAACAGGCCTTTATCAATATTTTTAATAGCATTATGTACATCTTCTTTTGATGCCGAAACCCCTCTTTGGGAATAACGTTTGGAAACTTCTTGACTCATTGTTTTGGTTTGAGGTGCAAAAGTACATGAATTTTTTTATTTGGAATTTCAAAAAACCAAATGAAAAACATACAGACTCACCAAGCGGCTAATAAACAATGTCGAATTATGAATATTAAAGTAAAACTAGATTTTGTAATTTATTTGGCACAAAATCTAGTTTCCATAATAGAAATTCTTTTTTTGAATTAAAAAATCCCGCCTTTAAAGCGAGATTTTTATTGCAACTATTATCTTGTAAACAACAATTCCCTGTATTTGGTTAATGGCCAGAGTTCGTCGTCAACCAACAATTCCAATTTATCGCAATGGTAGCGTATCTGATCAAATAAAGATCTAACATTAAAACAATAACTATGTGCCTTATCCTCTATATCTTGCATAGCATTTGCCTTTTTACGCTCCTCTATCATTTTGGTGACATTGGCATTTATTCCTTCTATATGTCCTGAAATTTCTTCAATTAAGTTTAATTGTTCCTTGGAAACCTCAGTGAATTTTTTATCAAAAATCTCTTTAAGACCCTTAACATTCTCGATCAATACATTTTGATATTTAACCGCAGTAGGCACTACATGGTTTCTGGCAATATCACCAAGCACCCTACTTTCAATTTGAATATGCATTATATAAGCTTCGACCTCAATTTCATAACGCGCCTTAGTTTCTATAGCACTCATAACGTTCATTTCCTCAAACAAGGCTATGGTTTCTTTTGTTATTTTGGACTTTAAGGCTTCAGGTGTTGTTTTATTATTGCTCAACCCTCTCTTCTGAGCTTCTTTTTCCCAAGACTGGTCATAACCATTACCTTCAAACAGTATGCGTTTAGAAGATTTAATATACTCACGCAGCACATTAAAAACGGCTTCATCCTTTTTCAGACCTTTATTATCGATAAGCTTATCCACTTCTGCTTTAAAATCCTTTAGCTGCTTTGCTACAATGGTGTTTAAAACCGTCATAGGGTTGCCACAGTTGGCTGTGGATCCTACAGCCCTAAATTCAAATTTATTACCAGTAAACGCAAAAGGAGAAGTCCTGTTTCTGTCTGTATTATCTAATAGTACATCAGGTATTTTACCAACGACATTCAATTTAAGTTCTGTTTTTTCTTCTGGAGATAATTTTCCTTTGGTTACACCTTCCAATTCCTCCAAGACCTTAGTTAATTGCTCTCCAATAAATACCGACATGATAGCAGGAGGCGCTTCATTAGCCCCCAACCTATGGTCATTACTTGCTGAAGCTATCGCAGCTCTTAATAGAGCTTCGTGCTCATTAACTGCCTTTATAGTATTTACAAAAAAGGTCAAAAATTGGAGGTTACTCATTGGTGTTTTTCCAGGTGCCAACAAATTGACTCCTGTATCCGTAGATAGTGACCAGTTGTTATGTTTTCCAGAACCATTTATACCCGCAAATGGTTTTTCATGCATAAGTACTTTAAAATTATGCTTAGAGGCCACCCTTCCCATGATGTCCATTAAAAGTGAGTTATGATCTACCGCTAAATTAGCCTCTTCGAAAATGGGTGCCAACTCAAACTGATTCGGAGCAACTTCATTATGCCTGGTTTTAACAGGTATCCCCAAAAGCATACATTCTGTTTCCAGTTCCCGCATAAAACTTAATGCCCTAGTTGGAATAGATCCAAAATAATGATCATCTAACTGCTGTCCTTTTGCAGAGGAATGTCCTAAAAGTGTTCTGCCAGTCAGTGTAATATCCGGTCTACTTAAAGCCAATGCTTTATCCACCAAAAAATATTCCTGCTCCCAACCCAGTGACGATGATACTTTCCGAACGTTTTTATCAAAATACTTGCAAACATCGGTAGCCGCAGCGTCAACCGCCTGTAATGCCCTTAGCAAAGGTGTCTTATAATCTAATGCTTCGCCTGTATAAGCCACAAATATGGTAGGGATACAAAGCGTAGTTCCATAAATAAATGCTGGTGATGTAGGATCCCAAGCGGTATACCCTCGAGCTTCAAATGTATTCCGTATACCTCCACTAGGAAAACTTGACGCATCCGGCTCTTGTTGCACGAGTTGTGAGCCACCAAACTTTTCAATGGATGCACCAGAGCTTGTGGTTTCAAAAAATGCATCATGTTTTTCGGCTGTAGCTCCAGTTAAGGGCTGAAACCAATGCGTATAGTGTGTCACTCCTTTAGACAGGGCCCAGTCTTTCATAGATGAAGCGACTTGATCGGCTATGGTCCTATCAATTTTTTTCCCATGCCAAATAGCGTTCATTACCCCATCAAACGCATCTTTGGTAAGATGCTGTCGCATGGCCTGTTCGTTAAATACGTTTTTACCAAATAAATTGGAACGCCTATCATTTTCCCACACCTCTTTTGGACTGTGCGTCAAGGATTCTTTTACGGCATGAAATCTTAAGGTTGACATATTTTAAATGTTTGATTTGTTAAGAATTACAAAAATAAATATAGTGCTTCAATTTCAGATCCAATCGCAAAAAATATTGTTAACAATTTTTCAGTATAACGAGGCAAAAATTATTATTTTTCAAAATACTCCCCGAAAAAATAGGGGGTAGACAAAAATAATACCTCTGTTAATTAAATTGCCCCCTATAAAACAACATACATCTTATAAAATACTATATTTGCTCAATTATTATTTAGTACTGTATTTATAAACTATTCATTATGGCAAAATCAAAATTAGAGTATATATGGCTTGACGGTCATGAACCAACTCAAAACATGAGAAGTAAAACCAAGATTGAGAACGATTTTAGTGGAAAGCTAGAAGATTGTCCGATCTGGTCTTTTGATGGAAGTTCAACAGAACAAGCTGAAGGTGGTTCTTCAGATTGTTTATTAAAACCTGTTGCTATTTATCCAGATCCAACAAGAAAAAATGGATACTTAGTTATGTCTGAAGTTTTAAATTCTGATGGCACACCCCATGCTTCCAATGCAAGGGCAAAAATTGATGATGATGATGATGATTTTTGGTTTGGTTTTGAGCAAGAATATTTCTTAATGGATACTAAAACAGATTTACCTTTAGGGTTTCCGCGTGGTGGATTTCCTGGTCCTCAAGGAAAATACTACTGCTCTGTTGGTGGACGTTACACGTGGGGTAGGGATTTAGTTGAAGAACATGCCGATTTGTGTATTGAAGCTGGAATAAACTTTGAAGGTATAAACCAAGAGGTAGCTCCTGGTCAATGGGAATTTCAAATATTTGCAAAAGGAGCTAAAAAAGCTGGTGATCAAATATGGGTTGCCCGCTATTTATTAGACAGATTAACTGAAAAATACAACTATTATATTGAATACCATCCAAAACCTGTTAAAGGTGATTGGAATGGTTCTGGTATGCATGCCAACTTCTCCAATACTACGTTAAGAACCTGTGGTTCTAAAGAAGTCTATGAAAAAATATGTGAAGCTTTTAGGCCTGTAGCAGATGATCATATAGCTGTTTATGGAGCCTATAACGATGAGCGTTTAACTGGTTTACATGAAACAGCCCATGTTTCTGATTTTTCATATGGTATATCAGACCGTGGTGCTTCAATTAGGATACCAATTATTACTGTTGAAAGAGGTTGGAAAGGTTGGTTAGAAGACAGAAGACCAGCATCTAATGGCGACCCTTATAAAATTGCAGGTAGAATTATAGAAACTGTTAAATCTGCTGAAGTATAATAATACTTTAAGTTTGTTCATAAAAAAAGCGTTTGTATTAATTGTACAAACGCTTTTCTTTTGCTCTTATTTCTTTAAATCTTACCCGAAGCAAATACTAATAAAATAAAAATACTATAAGCCAATACCAAAAGAAACCCTTTTACCCTAGTAATTTCAAACCGTTTCTTTATAAATACCATCGGTAGTAATACAACTGCAAAAGCCAGCATCCAAACTATATCATTTGATAAAATTTTAGACTCTGTGACCGGTATGGGCTTTACTAGAGCAGTTAAGCCCAATACAGAACCTATATTAAATATGTTTGAACCAATTAAGTTCCCTAAAGAAATGGCCTTTTCCTTTTTTGCAGCTGCAATAACCGAAGCGGCCAATTCTGGAACACTGGTACCCACAGCTATTAAAGACACCCCAATAACAGCTTCACTCACACCTATAGATAATGCTATTTCCCTTGCTCCATATACCAGCCATTCACTTCCATAATACAAAGCCGTTGCTCCAATAAGTAGCCAAATAAGAATCTTAAAGTTAGAAACTATCGCTAGAGTAACATCAATGTCCTCTACTTCCTTATCGTTTTTCACTCCTTTTATCAAGTACACTAAAAATAAAATAAGCCCTAAAAACAAGACGGCTCCTTCTAAAGCCGTAAGCATGTTATCATTGCCTAAGAAATAATAAACTCCCAAGGAAAAAACCATCATAGCTGGCCAATTAACTTTATAAAATGATTTATCGACCACAATAGTGCCTACCATAGCCGTAATGCCTAGCACCAAACCAATATTTGCGATATTAGAACCTATTACATTGTTAATGGCAATTGCTGGCGACCCTTTTAATGCAGCTTGCAAACTAACCAATAGCTCTGGTGCCGAAGTAGCAAATGACACCACTGTCATACCAATAACCATCTTGGAAATATTGAACTTAAAAGACAGTGCTACCGAAGAACGCACCAAATACTCCCCTCCAATTACTAACATCACAAAACCCAAAACAACCCAAAGTAAACTCATTCATTTATTTTTTGCGAAGATAATTGAAAGTTATAAGCTAGAAGATAGAAGCCTAAAGTTTTTGTTATTATGCAATGAATAGTCTTAGCCAAAAAAAACATGCTGATAACTATTACGATATTTCACAATTTTTAACATTCAATTATAAAATTTGGTTAAAGTTTATAACACTATTTAATTACACTTTAAATTTGATATAAATAAAATAAATCATTGAGCATCATGAAAACCCCATCTGTTTTTAAAATTGGACTTAGGTTTTTATTTATCCTTTTAATATGTCAAACACCTTTAAATACCCATGCCAATATCATAAGTCATGAATCCTTCCAAACCAATGACGTTATTATTACTATCGACAACAAAACCAGTGACAATGATCTAGAGGATATTGAAGCCATGCTGAAAGAGCATTATATTAAAGTTACTTTTTCAAAAATAACCAGAAACATAAATGCCGAACTAATAGGAATTAAAATCACCCTGAAAGATGGTAACGGCTCACAAACCATTAGCGAATTTTCAGGTAGCCAACCCATTTCTAAATTAACGTTTGGCATTAAAGACGGGGTACTTTTTATTAGCCAAGGTGACAAACCTAACAATACCATGTCTGCTTATAACTTTCCAAATATTGTTATGGGATTTCCCAGTGATTCTATTTTTGGTCAAAATTTAAGATCCTTCAATTTTCAGGATTTTTTTGGAAACAGCAACGATAGTCTATTTTTAAATGAATATACAGATATACAAAAATTAATTGAACAAATGCGACAAGGATTAGGTCAAGACCTTTCCAAGCAATCTGCAAAATACAAATTCATTGATAACCCGAATCTAGACAAACTCATTATAATTGATGGCAAGGAAAGTGATTTTGAAACCCTCAACAAATTGGCTGAGTTAGATAAACTTGCCGATGTAGAAACTCTGGGCCCTAAAATAGCCATAAGCATTTATGGTGATAAAGCTAAAGACGGTGCTATAGTAGTAGTAACAAAAAATTAATCTAATTTTATTACTTATTATCTAATGCATTAACCATATCCCAATCTTCTGGAGTTCCCGAAATGGTATACTCTGCAGATTTGGTGACAAAATATTTGGCAACCATATCTTTTGGGTTTTTACCCAGCACCTTATCAAAAGCAGCTGAGGCTTTAGGAAATTCTTTATTGAAAAAATATTTTAGCCCTTTTTCAAAATCCTTTAAGGTTTTTATTTTTAGCTCAACAATAATATCTTCATCTCCGTTAAAACACTCATAAACCCCAATAGCTTCATTTTTTCCTTTTACCTTTATCTTTCCTAAATACCTAAAGTTAAAATCATCCTTTTTTTCAATAGATGCCATACTACTTTCACTTAATACAATATTGGCCCCATAATATTTAGTGGTGCCTTCCATGCGGGATGCCGTATTAACCGTGTCGGCAATAATGGCAGTATCGTTTCTATACACATCTCCTATTATACCCATAACCAATGCCCCTGTATGCATTCCCATGCCTACCGAAATAGGTTTAAAACCTTCCTTAACACGCCTTACATTATATTCTAAAATCGTTTTTTGCATAGCAATCGATGCCTCCAACGCATGTGTTGCATTTTCTGGAAAGAGTGCCATTATACCGTCTCCTAAATACTGATTAACAAATCCTTTGTTACGCTGAATTAATGGTCCCATACGACCCACATAGGCATTTACGAATTTAAAGTTTTGCTGTGGTGTCATTGATTCTGATAAACTGGTATAATCCCGTACATCGGTAAACAATACGGTAACCTTTTTTTGGATATGGTCCCCTAAAACCACTTCGGTTATCGCTTCCCTTCCTACGGATTTCAAAAACTCTGTTGGCACAAATCTACTTGTTGCCTTATGGATACCATATAAATTAAGATGGGTTTTTATTCTACTTAACAATTCGTCTTTAGAAAATGGTTTGGTTAAATAATCGTTTGCTCCAACATTAAAACCAGCAACCAAATCGCTAACTCTATTTTTAGCGGTAAGCAAGACAATAGGTAATTCACTGCTTGAATAGGTTTTTCTAATTGTTTCACAAACATCATAACCAGACATATTGGGCATCATGATATCCAATAGTATTAAATCAAAACTATTTCCTTTGGCCAAAAGCTCCAAGGCGTCCCTGCCACTACCAACCTCAACAACGTTATAGCCCGCAACCGTTAAATGGTTTTCTAAAACACGACGATTAATTGGTTCATCATCAATAATCAATATTGTTAAATTTGAAGTCTTAAAATCTGTCTCGACAACGTCTTCATTCATAACACCTATCTTGTCTTCTGCAATATTCTGAACATTATCATCTAGATTCTGAATTGACAATTCAGTTCTACTTGCATTGCTTAAAGGCAAGGTAAAAGTGAATGTAGAGCCTTCGCCAACCTTTGATTCAACATTTATTTTGCCTCCGTGCAGTTCAACCAATTGCTTAGTAACAGCAAGCCCTAATCCTGTTCCTCCATAAACTCTATCTGTAGAACCATTGACCTGTTCAAAAGATTTAAAAATAAAATCAAATTTATCTCTAGGAATACCTATACCGGTATCTTTAACGGACACTTCTAAAAAACCTACTTTTTCTTTTGCTTGAATCTCTACTGTCCCTTCTTGTGTAAATTTAATGGCATTGCCAACCAAATTATACAATATTTGTTGAAGTCTGTTTTCATCTGCTTCTACTAAAGAAACATCTTTAGATACTGCATTAATAAGCTTTAAATCCTTCCCTTTAGCCAAAGTAGCAGAAACTTTTAACACTAAATCGACAACAGAAAAAATATCGACAGGCTGAATAGCAAGCGACAAGTCCTTGTTTTTTAATTTGGAGAAATCGAGAATATCATTAACCAAATTGGATAATCGTTTTCCACTGTTTACAATCATGTCAAGATTCTCAATAGCCTTTCTGGACATCTTCCCGGCAACACCATCTTTTAAAGATTCCGATAATCCTATAATTCCGTTTAATGGCGTTCTTAATTCGTGTGATGTATTTGCTAAAAACTGATCTTTAAGCTTATCTACTTGCTTTAACTTACTAATTACCTCACGCTCTTGTTTTAATTTTATACTTTTTTGTCTTGAACGCCAATAAATACCTCCAACAACTAACAGCCCAATAGCGGTAAAAATAACAAGGTTTACTTTGTTTCTCTGTTTGCTTATGTCTTGTGTATAACGTAATTCCTGTTCTGCTTTTTCTTTGTTAAACGCAATACTATCTGCCAACTGTTGTTTTTCAAATTGGTATTGCATTTCTTGACGTGTAATCTCTTGAGTTTTTTCGCTATTAAACAATGAATCTTTTGCTTGTATGGATTGTTTATAATATTGCAAAGATCTATTATAATCACCAAGGTTTTCCCACACTTTACTTAAGCATTCACAGGATTCCTTAATTGCAATAAGTACACCCATTCGTTCGGCAAGTTCCAAACTTTTTTCGCAATCTAGTTTGGCCAAGCTGTATTTATTAGTATTAAGATATACACCACCACCCCTATACAAATATGCAGATATAAGACCTTCATTATCATTAATTTGCTTTTTAATCTCTATTCCTTTATTTAAATATGTTAAAGCTTCATCATATTTGCCCTGCCTATTATAAAGCTCTCCAATATTATTATAAGCTCGAGTCAATCCTCTTTTATCACCTACTTCTTCTGCTAGTTCGGCCGACTTTTTTAAATTATTTAATGCCAAATCAAATTGATCTAAATTGGTATATACTAATGCAACATTATTATAAGCATGAACCAAGGTACGCTTATTACCTATTTCTTTTTTTAGATCTAAGCTATATGTAAGGTATTCCAATGCTTTTTCATGATTTTTTTGACGCGTGAAGACATTACCCAAATTATTCGTTAATCGGGCTAAATTTTCTTTATCCTCAATATCTTCTGAAATCTTTAAGCCCTCTAACAAATAATCCAATGCCTTCGTAAAATTTCCAAGCTCGTAATAAACCGTTCCAATATTATTTAGTGTGGTTGCCATAGCTTTTCTGTCCAGCAGTTGTGTATGCAACTCATGGCTCTTTACAAAATAGTTTAAGGCCTCTTGGAAATCACCTTGTACAGCATAAGTGTTGCCAATAAACCTTTGCACCGTGGCCTCCCATTTTTTATTGGATTTTTCCTTTGAAAACTCAAGAATTTTAGCTCCAAAAACTTTTGCAGAATCTAAATCTTGTCTAAAATATAGCATAAAAGCATCTAATCCCGCTTCGTAACGTAAAGAATCAATAGTTTTTGAATTTTCAAATATGGCTTTTAGGCTATCTAATTTTGATGTTTGGCTAAAGGAACTATTAAAAAAGTAAATACAAGTAAGTATACAAAGACTATATTTCATTGTACAAAACAAAATCGTTTGGTTATGATAAATGTATAAAGTTAAGTGTAAATACTTAAATTATAAAGCACCAAAGTAAAAAAGGAACCCAAAAAGATAGATCAAAAGATAATTAATTACAGTGTATTAGTAATATTGTTCTTTCCCAGAGCAAGGCAACACAAAAAAGGGTATATCTATTTTAAAAGCCAAAGTTTCCAAACCATCATTATTAAACAATCGCTTTAAAAAAGAATGTTTTTTATTTTTTATGGCTAACATTTTTATTTTGTTGGTATGGATATATGTATAAATTTCATTGAACATATCTTTTTTAGTAGTATCAATATAATCATGTTTGGGCCGTTTAAAATATGTGTTGAAAAAACTGTGATTATCAAAAGCAACATAGGCCAAATGATTTTGATCTGCTATGTGTAGAATATCCAATTCAGCATCATATAATTCCACCCACTCCTTTAATAAAGCCATATCTTCAATTGCAAATGGTTCCAAATTGGTAGTTGCAAAAACAATTTTTGACAAACCTGAAAATCTATAACCATCTGGAATAACCAATACAGGAGCTAAACAACGTTGTATAACATGAATTGTGTTACTTCCAAAAATCACTTTCTCTAAACCAGAAGCTCCTTTAGTACCCATTAATACCAAATCTATATTGCGATTTACACTTACTTGATTGATGGCATCGGTAAAATTATCATAATCTACTATGGAGTGAAATTTATGTTTATCATTGGCGTAGGTCTTTTTAACATCTAAAATAATATTGCTTATAGATTTTTTTGCTGCCCCAACAATAGTATTATAAATTGTGGCTGAAGAGGCAACAACCATCATATCATCAGAAATAAAAGAAGAAGCCTTCTGTACATTCATAAAATAAAAATCACATGCTTGATCTTTAAAAAATCGCATAGCAAAGTGTATGGCGTTCAATGAGTTTTTCGAAAAATCAGTTGGCAAAAGTATAGATTTCATTGTACCGAAGTATTTTTCATAAATATAGTAATGCTAAACTTTTAAAAACATGACAATTATCAGTCTGTTTACCTATTTATTTAAATGATTAAAAATTAGTTTAGAATTTTAAAGCATTGTATTTTCGGCACAATAAATGTGATATTATAAAATATTAACAAAAAAACAAGTCCACAGAATGCGTTTTACCTTTATTCTTCTTGCCTTATTTTCATTGACCGTAAATGCTCAAAATACAGCCATTGGCACTAACGAAAAGCTTGTTTATACAGCCTCCTATAACATGTCAGGCATTTTAACAGATATCGCACAGGTAACCATGGAAACCAGTCCGGTAAAAACCTCAAAAGCCACATTATTAAGGCTAAAATGTACCGCTGCAACTTACAGTAAATGGGATAATTTTTTTAGAATAAGGGATCTCTATGAAAGCTATGTAAATCCAAAAACACTCACACCATATTTATATAATAGGGATATTAATGAAGGAAGTTATTATAAGGCCATGAAATACACTTTCAGTCATAAGACAAAAACAGTAAAATCGATACAGACCAAAAGAAACAATAACATAGAAAACAAAACCATTTCCATTGGTAATAGTACAAAAGATATAGTCTCTACACTCTATAGCATTAGGTCATTTAATTTTGAAAACATGAGTAAAGGAGATCGCCAATCTTTAACTATTATTTTCGACCGTAAAGAAACCAAGGCACAGGTCACTTATTTAGGCAAGGAAACTATTAACACTGCTATAGGAAAAAAAGAATGTTATAAATTGGCCATTGGATCCAACGAAGCCATATTACAAGGTAACAATAGTAATTTGCTTTGGTTAACTGCAGATGTAAACAAAATAATTGTATACGGCAAGTTTAAAATACCTGTGGGGAATGGCGAACTTAAAATAAAATCAGTTTCAGGTTTAATAAATTAAACGTAGTCATATGAAAAAAACCTTCATTGTTTTAGCTCTTGTCTCGTCAATTCTTGCCACCATATTTGCAGTATTGCCAATTTCTAACTTAGCCATAATCCCTGCCCTTGCAGCTTTAATATTTGGTTTAGTGGCATTCTATTTATCAAAAAAAACAGGTGACGTAAAAAAAATTATTCAATTTATTTTTTTACTTACAATTGTTGCACTTTCCCTAACCATTTTCAAAGCAGTTTTCACAACTACAGAAGTGGCTGACACCAAAACTTTGGACACTAAAGAAACACAATTGAAAGAAGAAGCCATTGAAGAATTGGAAAACATTGACATAGATGTCGAAGAATTTGAAGATATTGACATAGCACAATAAGTGATTCCCTCTTTATTGCATATATTTGTTATATCAAAAAAATATGAAATTAGCATATTGCATTTTTTTTGCCCAGAGAAAATTTTAATTATATATTACTTGGGATAAAACCTATCAAATATGCACACATGAAGACACTTTTTATCCTTTCTCTTTTTTCCCTTTTGGGTACTTGTGCAACCGAAAAATATAGCATAAAAATCAAAAATCTTCAAAACAGCATTACATTGGTAGACAGCATGAAAGTTATAAAATATGCTAACACTATCACTTCAAAAGAGTTAAAAACCCACCTTTATACTTTTGCCTCCAATAAGTTTGAAGGCCGTGAAGTAGGAACTAAAGGACAAAAATTAGCTGCAAGATTCTTAAAGGATTATTATATAAACAAAGGGATTCCTGCGCCATTTGGTAACAACAACTACTATCAATCCATTCCTGGATCCTATTTTTTAAAAGAAGGCATTAATGCTTCCGAAAATGTCTTGGCTTATATTGAAGGTAATGAAAAACCTAGTGAACAAATTATTATTTCGGCTCATTTAGATCATCTTGGTGTTGATGAAAGAGGAAATATTAATTATGGAGCAGATGACGATGGTTCGGGTACTGTTGCCATTATGGAAATTGCAGATGCTTTCCTTAAAGCAAAACAAGAAGGCAATGGTCCCAAAAGAAGTATCCTATTTCTTCATCTTACCGCAGAAGAGATAGGTAAACAAGGTTCTGAATACTACACAAGCAATCCGGTGTTTCCTCTTGAAAATGCCATTGCAAATCTTAATATTGACATGATTGGTCGTGTAGATGACCTTCACAAAGATAATAGCAACTATATTTATTTAATTGGTGCCGATAGGCTAAGTAAAGAACTGCATTACACTTCCGAAAAAGTAAACGATGCCTACTTCAATATTAATTTAGATTACAGATATAATAGCGAAAAAGACAGAAACAATTACTATACAAGATCCGATCATTATAATTTTGCTAAGCATGGTGTTCCTGTAATTTTTTATTTTAATGGTGAACACGATGATTACCACAAACACACAGATACACCCGATAAAATAGATTATAATCTATTAAAAAAACGTGCCCAACTCATATTTGCCACTGCATGGCAATTGGCAAACCAACCCCACAGATTGACAACTGATGAAAAACATGAGTTGTTAAAATAGATAAAAGTCTAACATATATTAGCTTATATTTTTGTATTATAGCACACATTATCGTCCAATTGGAGTTAAAATTATTTGTCTTGATTTAATAAAAAAGAATGAAAAACATAGTCTTATTTATATGCTACACTTTTTTAACGGTTTCTTGTAGCTCTTCGCAAGGAAAAAAATGGTCCAACTCAAGTAAAGAAATGGTTACCAAATTTGCAAAGACCATAACTAGTTACGAATTAAAAGAGATGCTTTACATCTACGCATCTGATGATTTTGAGGGTAGAAATACTGGAGAACCTGGACAAAAAAAAGCAGTAAACTTTATTAAGGACCACTATGTTGAGAATGGCATTTTATCACCAATAGCAATAGAC
The DNA here is from genome assembly GCF_022662175.1 of Aestuariivivens marinum. Taxonomy (GTDB): domain Bacteria; phylum Bacteroidota; class Bacteroidia; order Flavobacteriales; family Flavobacteriaceae; genus Aestuariivivens; species Aestuariivivens marinum. The sequence goes on from NZ_JAKMCR010000007.1 coordinate 35,722, forward strand.
GACTATTTTCAAGAAATACCGTCGTCTTACTTTAATAACCAAGTAAAAGATTCAGAAAACGTGTTGGCTTACATCAAGGGATCTGAAAAACCAGATGAAGTCATCATCATATCGGCTCATTTAGACCACATAGGCATATCTAAAAGTGGTGAGATAAACAATGGTGCTGATGATGATGGTTCGGGCACAGTGGCTATTTTAGAAATTGCTGAAGCTTTTCAAACAGCCGTTAAATCTGGTTATTCACCCAAGCGCTCAATATTATTTTTACATGTAACCGGAGAAGAGATTGGCTTATATGGTTCACGTTATTATGCCGATATAGACCCTGTTTTCCCTTTGGAAAACACCGTTGCCAATTTAAATATTGATATGATTGGACGTGTTGACCCCAAGCATGAAGACAAAGGTAATTACCTTTATTTAATTGGTTCGGACAAGTTAAGTAAAGAACTCCATGATCTATCCGAATTGGTAAACAAAACTTTCTTCAATTTAGAGTTTGATTACACCTATAATGATGATAACGACCCAAATCGTTTCTATTATCGTTCAGATCACTATAATTTTGCCAAAAACAACATTCCCGTTATTTTTTATTTCAACGGTACACATGCTGATTATCATAAACCCAGTGATACGCCCGATAAAATAAATTATGAATTTTTAGAAACCCGTGCCCGTTTAATTTTCCATACCGCTTGGGAATTGGCTAATAGAACAAATCGTGTGAAATTGGATTAAGAGTTACTTCTAAAGAAAACATACAATAAGCTTTTTGTTTGAAAAAATCTTATCTATTGGATGAGAGCTAAGTTTAATTTCAACTCCATTTGTTTACTACGATTAAGCTCAAAATAGTCTACAAAAAAAGTCCCTTGATAATACCAAGAGACTTTGTTAAGGGTGGAAGATCGGTCTCGAACCGACGACCTCCTGAACCACAATCAGGCGCTCTAACCAACTGAGCTACAACCACCATGTAAATCGCATTATAAATGCGAGTGCAAATGTAATTTATTTCGGTTTGTCTACAAAACCTTTTTTCAAAATTTTAAAAGCTATTTTAAATTAAATAAGCTGTCTACGGCTACATAGCGCTCTACATTAAACCCTTCGGCATATTCAACTCCAATTAAACGCCCCATATCCCTGGCCCTGTATTTCACACTATCGGTAAAATTTTTGCTCGAAATTGGTGTTTCAGGTTCAATACTATTTTCATTATAAAATTGTGTTTTATACGCTAAAACCGCTTCCATCTTTTTATCCATGAACCCTGTAACATCTACAACAAAATCAGGCACTAGGTTTTTCCATTGAATGTAGTGATATACCTGTTTAGGACGCCAGGGGTCTTGCCAAACATCATCAACTTCATCTTTGGTATCAATCTTTAAAAGACCACTTAAAAAACAAGCATCACTAACTAATTTACTGGCTTTACCATGATCTATATGTCGATCATCTACAGCATTACACAACACGATTTCTGGCCTGTATTTGCGTATCATTTTAATTAATGCAATTTGGTGGTCCTTATCGTTAACGAAAAAGCCATCGGCAAATTCCATGTTAATACGAAAAGATACCCCGAGTACCTGCGATGCATGTTCAGATTCTTCTTCCCTAGTCTTAACAGTTCCTCGCGTTCCTAATTCACCACGGGTTAAATCTATGATGCCCACCTTCTTGCCATGAGCAATTTCTTTAGCTATAGTAGCACTGCAACCCAGTTCTACATCATCTGGATGTGCACCTATAGCAAGTATATCAACTTTCATATATAATTTTGTTATATTTAAGGACACTTGATGCCAATTTAAGAAGAATTTTTATCAAAATTTTATTATGTCTTTACAGATTTTAATTCGTTCCACTTTATATTTCCTAAATATATTCAGAAATCTTAAAAAAAGCGATATTACTATTACGTTTTCGTATTTTTATTCAACACAAAAAACCCCAAACACCTAACAATCCTTGAAAAATGTGGCCTTAAACAAAAGAATGACATTCGTCATAATAATTAAGGGTGTTGGAAAGTAATTTTATCGAATAAAACAAACTACTTTTAGATATGATTTATTTAATGCTTACCATATTAGCTATTACCATAGGGCTTTTTGTTTGGGGCAAATTAACACCAGATATTGTAGCTCTCATATCTATGATAAGTTTGTACCTCACAGGCATATTAGATGCAACAGAAACCCTGAGTGGATTCAGCAATCCCACAGTTATTATGATTGCTGCATTATTTATTATAGGCGAAGGTATTGCGCAAACGGGTTGGACTGCCATGGCAGGTAAAAAGTTTGTGGATTGGGCGGGAAAAAGTGTACCAAAACTATTGGTAATTGTTACTTTGGGTGCCGGTATCCTATCTGGCTTTGTAAGCAACACAGGAACCGTCGCCACATTAATGCCCTTAACTATATCTTCTGCTTGGAGTATTGGCACATTACCCTCAAAAATGTTAATGCCTGTTGCTTTTGGGTCCAATACAGGTGGATTATTGACCTTAACGGGAACACCTCCTAACATTATTGCCAGTAATGCTTTAGTAGATGCAGGTTTTAAAGGGTTTTCGTTTTTTGAATTTGGTTTAATTGGTTTACCGCTGTTAATTATCGCAATATTATACTTTAGATATATAGGCTACAAATTATTGCCTAAAAACAAAACCAACAACAAGCCTATTAATATTGAAACTACACTGCACAAATGGATTGAAGCTTATAAAATAGACAACGACTATTATAGGCTGCGTATAAGAAGTCTGTCGCCACTCATTAATACCAAGTTAGAAGACTGGCACATTGAAAAAAACTATAATGTTTCTATAATCCGATTAAAAAGAAGACATCCCAATATTCTAAAGGGCATCCATAGTTATGAAGAATTCCCTAGTAACGATACAGAACTTATGTATCATGACATTATAACCGTAAAAGGAGATACAGAAGCCATTAATACATTAATGATAAAATTCAGGCTAGGACTTTTACCTTTAGAACCTATTACAGATGAACTTAAAAATAACCTCATAAACCAAGAGGTAGGTATGACCGAGGTAATTGTTAATCCAAACTCAATCTTAGTTGGAAGACACTACAAATTAGGTGATTATTTTAATCGATATGGCATCCAACTATTGGCCGCTTCAAGGAATAACAAACCTTTGGAAGACAAAGAAATAACTGTTAAAGCAGGAGATGCTTTTTTATTACGAGGTACCTGGGAAGATATTGAAAACCTAAAAAAACAACACGAAAATCTAGTAATTATAGGAAGTCCCGAGGGTATGGCCAAAAATGTTGACAAACTAAATCTTAAATCCTATATAGCAATTAGTGCTCTTTTATTGATGATTGTATTTATGGTATTTAACATTGTACCAGGTGCTATTGCTGCTTTAATATCTGCGGGTGTTATTTTGTTAACTGGCTGTGTACCTATTACTAAAGCCTACAAAGGCATCAGTTGGACCAGTGTAGTTATGATTGCTGCTATGATACCTATGGGTATTGCTTTACAAAAAACGGGAACTGCCCAAGTAATAGCCAATGGCTTGGTAAACTATTTAGGAGCCATTCACCCAATAGTATTACTGGGTGGTGTTTTTATGTTAACCACAACTTTTAGTCAGGTTATTAATAATTCAGCAACAGCTGTGCTTATGGCTCCCATAGCCATATTAGCAGCAAGTTCCCTAAATTTATCACCAGAGCCATTTATGATTGCCGTTGCTATAAGTGCTTCAACGGCATTCCTCACTCCAATAGGCACCACAACAAACGCAATGGTCATGACTGCTGGAGGATATAAGTTTATGGATTATTTAAAAGTAGGAGCGCCTTTATTGTTCATTTTCTTAATGATAACACTAATACTAGTGCCATTAATTTGGCCTTTCTAAATAAAAAATTATTAATAAGAACCTTAAAATAAACACAAAATGAAAACTTCAGAAACCTTATTTAAAGACACAAGCTTAGAGCAATATGGTATAACGAATGTTAACGTTAACTGGAATTTAACGCCTGAAGAACTTCAAAAAATAACTGTTGAAAGAGGTATGGGAAAAGAAACTGCAAATGGAACCCTTGCCATTAATACCGGTAAATTTACAGGACGTTCACCTCAGGATCGCTTCCTTGTAAAAGATGATTATACAGCAGATAAAGTATGGTGGGGAAAAACTAACAAAGCCATATCTCCAGAAAACTTTGATAAACTTCAAAATGAAATTACAGCATACCTTTCTGGAAAAGAAATTTATGCTAGGGATGGTTATGTGTGTGCCGAACCAGAATACAGGACCAATATTAGGACCATAACAGAATACCCTTGGTCTAATATGTTTGTTTACAATATGTTTTTAAGACCAAGTGCTAAGGAACTTGAAAACTTTAAGGAAGATTGGCTCATTCTTTGTGCACCAGGGTACGAATGTCCAGATCCAAAAGCTTATGGAATACGACAAGGTAATTTTTCTATCTTGAACTTCACCAAAAAAATAGCTTTAGTTGGTGGTTCAGCTTACACAGGTGAAATGAAAAAAGGTATTTTCTCTGCTTTAAACCTCATATTACCTACCGAAAAGAATGTGCTTCCTATGCACTGCTCGGCTAACGTAGGCAAAAAGGGAGATACTGCTATTTTTTTCGGGCTATCTGGAACAGGAAAAACAACTCTTTCAGCAGACCCTGATAGAAAATTGATTGGTGATGACGAACATGGTTGGACGGCAGACAATACCATTTTTAACTTTGAAGGTGGGTGTTATGCCAAGGTAATTGACCTAACTGAGGAGAAAGAACCAGATATTTTTAGAGCAGTAAAGCCAGGTGCATTGCTTGAAAATATTGTATTTAAGGATAATGGAGAGCCAGCTTATGAGGACAGCACCATAACACAAAACACACGTGTAAGTTACCCAATATATCATATTGACAATATTCAGGAAACACTTTATGCTAACAATCCGAAAAACATATTTTTCTTAACCTGTGATGCCTTTGGTGTACTCCCCCCTGTTTCTAAATTAACTCCAGGTCAAGCCGCATACCACTTTATTTCTGGTTATACTGCTAAAGTTGCTGGAACTGAAGCTGGAATTACCGAACCTGTACCATCGTTCTCCGCTTGCTTTGGAGAGCCTTTTATGCCATTACACCCAACTGTTTATGGTGAAATGTTAAGTAAAAAAATGCAAGAAGCGGGTGTAAACGTTTGGTTAATTAACACTGGATGGAGTGGTGGCCCTTATGGTGTTGGTTCTCGTATTAAACTAAAATATACTAGAGCTATGATTACCGCAATACTTAACGGTGATTTAGATGGCGTGGATTATGAGCAAAACTTTATTTTTGGGTTATTTATGCCTAAATATTGTCCTGGTGTACCTACCGAAATTTTAGACCCAATGAACACTTGGTTACAAAAAGGTCAATATATTGGTAAGGCTATACAATTAGCTCATTCATTCCACCTAAACTTTGAAAAATTTGCACAACAAGCTACAGATCAAATTATTGAAGGTGGACCACTAATTGATGAACACCATCATTTACATGAACACTTTTAATAGGTTCTTATTAACCGTAAAAGGAGCTCTATAACGAGCTCCTTTTTTAAATTGTTAAAACTATTTTAGTTTTTAGAACAATAAAAGCTTTCAATCCCATAAATTTGAAAACAGTGAAAAAAACCACAATATTACTAGGCGTTTTATTAACTGCATGTTATAGTTATGCACAGATTAATCCCGAAGATAAATGGGCTACATGGTACGGTTTGGGAGGAAATTATCGGATTTCCGAAAAATCAAGCATTGAAACTTTCACATATTTATGGCATTATGAGTTAAACGACAATTTTAATTTCTTGTTATTAAATTTTGGATACAACTATCATTTTAATCCAAAACTAACAGGAACAGTTTTTTGGGGATATGCTGATATTGATAGTGAAATGAATATGAGTTCTCCTCACAGTTCTGAAATACGTTTAGCCGAACAAGTTGCGTTTAAGCATAAATTGAGTACAATACCCTTAGACCATAGGTTTAGAATTGAGCATCGTTTTCTTAGAAAACCTAACTCAAAACAAAACGTGGCTCGCCTTCGCTATCGCTTAGGCACAAAATTTAATTTGAACAAGATTTTATTTGTTCGTATTCACAATGAAATATTGCTTTCTCCTAAATTAGAAAACTCTTCTGAAAACAGATTTTATTCCGGACTGGGTTTTAACATTTCCAAATCCAATAATATCCAATTGGGTTATATGAACAGAAATACCCCAAACAAGGACAATTTACACCGAATACAAATGGCACTCTTTATTAAAATTGATTTTCGAAAAAATAAAAATTAATCTACTGGGGATTTATAAATCTTTTAATTTCTATTGTCTGCAATTAAACCACCACCGCCTTCCAATATCCCTTTTTAAACCAAATTATAGCAATAATGGCAATCAATACTTCGGCAACTGTAATAGCCCAAAACACACCTGAAGGTCCAAAATCTAAAGTAATAGCCATAACATAGGCAAACGGCAACTGTAATAACCAAAAGCACACAAAATTAATATAGGTAGGTGTCTTGGTATCTCCTGCCCCATTAAATGCATTTATGACCACCATACCATAGCCATAAAAAATATAGCCTGCAGCTATAACCCGTAAGCACAAACTACCGTACTTAACCACATCTGGAGTTGTATTAAACAACACAATAATTTGAGGCGCAAACACCAAATAAACCACAGAAACAAAACCCATAAAAACAGCACTGTACTTGCCCGTTTTCCATACCGACTGTTCCGCACGATCTGGTTTTTTAGCACCCAAATTTTGCCCAACTAAAGTAGCCGCTGCATTGCTCATACCCCAAGCAGGCATCATTGTGAACATCATTACACGAATAGCAATTGTATAACCAGCTAATACTTCACTGCCAAACTCACTCATAATGCGCATTAAAAATACCCAAGATGATGTTCCAATTAAAAACTGCCCTATTCCTCCCAACGACACCTTTATTAAGTTAAACATCACTTTAAACCTCAATACCAAATCGTTTAATCCAATTTTAATTTTGCTATAGCCTATAAACAAAATAACCAACTGGAAAATCACAGCAGTTCCCCTACCAATGGTTGTTGCTATAGCAGCTCCTTTCACACCAAATTCAGGAATTGGCCCAAAACCAAAAATTAAAATAGGATCAAGAATAATATTAAGCCCATTTGATAAGACCAAAGTCCACATAGCTACCGAGGCATCTCCTGCTCCCCTAAAAATAGCATTGATTAAAAATAATAACATAATGGTTACGTTACCTCCCAATAGCACCTGTGCATAACCATAACCCTCGGCAATTAAATCTGGTTCACCCCCCATTAACTCCAAAATATGTTTAGGATAAATAATTCCAATAGCACTAATAATCGCAGCAATAAATACGCCTAAAAAAATAACTTGCACTGCTGCATTTGATGCGCCTTTTAAATCTTTTTCTCCTACCCGTCTAGCTACAACGGCCGTTGCTGCCATGCTTAATCCTATGGCAACAGCATACACCAAGGTTATTACAGATTCCGTTAAACCTATGGTGGCTACTGCATTCACACTTACTTGGGAAACATATAAAATGTCTACCAAAGCAAAAATGGATTCCATGAGCATTTCTAAAATCATGGGAATCGACAACATAAAGACAGCTTTTCTAATACTTCCTGATGTAAATTCCTGTTCTTTACCTGTTACAGCAATTTTAAAATATTGAAAAAGTTGTTTTAAAGTGATTTTACCTGATTGCATTCTTAAAAATTGTAAACATATTAACACACCAAACCCTCTACCGTTTAGCTCATTTTTTGCTCGAGAGAACCCCGATGCACAACAGAAGTCGACTTAAACAATCATAAGTAACAAATATGGAGAATTAATTTAAATCTTCAAAATACTTTTTTACGGTTTCTTGCAATGTGTATCTTCGCATAAAATAATTTCAACCTTTTATAAGTCTTTTCAATAACTTAATAACCAACAATCAGTAATCTAAAATGCTTAAAGCTGTTATTTTTGATATGGACGGTGTTATTGTCGACAGTGAACAACTACACCGCAAAGCCTATCAACGTATGTTCAAAGACGTGAACATTGATGTTAGTGATGCTCTCTACGAATCTTACACAGGGCAAGCTACCTTACCTATTTGTAAGCACTTATGCCAACATTTTAACTTAAATGAGCAACCCGAAACTTTAGTTGCTTTAAAGCGTAAGCACTACAAATATTTGTTCGACAACGATACTAGTTTTAAACTTATTGATGGCGTTTTGGATCTAATCAAGAATTATTACAACAACGGACTAACATTAGTATTGGGTTCCTCGGCATCGATGCCCAATATTGAACGTATTTTTGAACGTTTTGACTTAGACCGGTACTTTAAAGCAAAATTGAGTGGTGCCGAGTTAAAGGAATCGAAACCTCATCCCGAAATTTTTATCAAAGCTGCACAATCTTCTGGATTTAACACTAACGAATGTATGGTTATAGAAGATTCAACCAACGGTATTAAAGCAGCTAAAGCAGCCCAAATTTTTTGTATTGCTTACGATAGTGAGCACTCAAAAAACCAAGATTATACGGAAGCAGATATTGTCATTTCCGATTTTAAGGATATTTATTTTAATACCATTAATACTTTATTGACCTAATTTGTTTTATATAGGTCGTACTTAGCTAACTCTAATTCAACTATAGCCTCCCATTTTTCCTGAACTTCCTTTTTATCTCCCCGCTGAGTTTCGTAATCGTACTCTTCCTGACGGTCTTGCCACTGCTTTTTTATATCATGAAATATTGACATAGCTTTCGAACTATTTTTCATTGAAACATTAGCATCACTAAACGCTTTTCTTAACATTCTAGAATAGATTTCGGTAATATCGAAATGAATTTGTTCATGTCTTAAAACATAGTCTGATTTTCCTTTTGGTAATACCCAGCTACCATGATTAATAAAAATCGTTCTAACAAAAAGTTTGCCGTCTTTAAAAGGGTTTATACTACTAGGCTCAAAAATAATAGCAGAATTAGTTACGGCTAATGCCTTTGGAAAGTTTTCAATATTTGGAATTCCCTTAAAATCATCCCATATTAACTTCCTGTCGGGAGACCATTCAATTTCTTTCTCATACTTTTTTACTTGACCTACCTTATAAATTTTTGCCCATAACCTATCACAAGTACTCCATTTATCTGCACGTTTGTGTTTTGTTAATTTAATAAGGTTAGCTCCTACTTTCCTTGCTAAAATTTTTAAATTATGAATATTTTCATAATACGAACAATTATTGGACAATCCATTGTCAATAGCTTTTATTTCTCCAATGGGATCTTCGCTTATTCCTTGTTCATCATAAATATCAAGAACAACAACCAACTCATTTTCAGGTAATCCAGGTAATTTTTTAAAGATATTACTTCGCAATTTTGGTGAGCAAGAGCATACAATTACAAATAATAGAGCAATAAAAAGTAGTTTCAAACTTTTATAATTATTGTTCTTTGTAATATTTCACGAAACCCTTATAGCTAAAAAACCCTAGCAGCCCCACCAATGTAACTGCGATAGCTATAATTTTAAAACTATCTAATTGCTGTCCAGACTGGTACGAGTGCAATCCTGCTAAATAAAAGTTCACGCCAAAGTAAGTAAAGATTATAAACGAGATGGCTATAACAGAACATAGGTTAAAAATCCAGCGACCTCTAAGCCCAGGAACCAATCTCATATGTATAACAAAGGCATAAATCATGATACTTATAAGCGCCCAAGTTTCCTTTGGGTCCCAACCCCAATAGCGTCCCCAACTTTCGTTGGCCCACATACCACCCAAAAAGTTTCCGATGGTTAACATAACCAAGCCAACGGTTAAAGCCATTTCGTTTACTATAGTCAGCTCTTTGATGTTCAAGTCCATCTTTACCTTATTCTTAGCAGTAGTTAACACCATAAGAAATAAAGACACCACACCTAAAATCATACCCAAAGCAAACGGACCATAACTGGCTACAATAATGGCTACATGTATCATAAGCCAATAACTGTTTAAAACAGGCTGTAAGTTTCCAATGTCGGGATCCATCCATTGAAAATGCGCCACCATTAATAACATAGAGGTTACAAAAGCGGCAGCAGCCATTGTTAAGCTACTTTTTCTTCCAAAAATCAACCCAAACAACATGGTTGCCCAGGCCACATATATCATGGACTCGTATGCATTACTCCATGGCGCATGGCCCGATACGTACCAGCGTGTAATTAATCCGGCCAAGTGTAGAACAAACAACCCAACTATAATCCATTTTAAAACCTTTACAGTTGCTACTATGTACTTACTTTTATCTTTTAATATTTGAACAATGAGTAAAACAAACATTAAGCTACTGGCATACATGTACCAGCTAAACAATTTTTTAAAAATATCGTATTTATTGTATAATACTTCAGTATGTATCTTATCGTCATTTAACATAACTTCCGATCCATATTTATGTTGGGTTTTCTTAAAAGCATCCAACAGTTTTTCTGCTTCTGAAAAATCTCCGGTTTGTTTGGCCTTATTAAGGGTATACAAATAAGCCTGAAAACCATTTTTTATAAAGTTACCATATAACGAATCCTTAATTTTATGGATTCCCATTTTGTAATCGTGAGAGGTAATCCAGGTATTATTTTCGTCATTGGGAACAGGAAATAATCGCAACGACATGCCTTCAATTGCATTATAAAGCAAGTTAACCTTATTATAGGCTTGCTGTATTTCTTTTTGATAACCATTGGGCTTGGTCGTATTAAAGGCGTCTTCTAAATAGGGCTGCAGCTTAAAGTCTCCCCGTTCTGTAAAGAAATCGGCTAAGGTCACATATTTATCCTCTACACTAGTACCTATTATATGCCTTATGGTATCGGCCTTTTTCTTTGCCAAATAAATAACCGGTACATTGTACCAGAGCTTTGGACTTTCTTGAATCGATAAAAATACTTGATGGGCATCAAACCCTCCATAAATGTCATGCTTACTTATTTTTCGAAGCATTTCGGAAGCATAGGTACTCACCGGTTTCATACGTCCGTCATAATCCTGAATTACCAAATGGGCAAAACGCTCGGCATGTTCTTTAGGCGTTATGTTCGCTATTAAAATGGAGTCTATCTGTGCCTTTGTGGGTATGTGTTGCCCTTGTGAATGCAAGCCGTGGTTATCATCCTTATTTTCTTGATGGCCTTGTGAAAATCCATAAACCCCCAAAAACAACAATAAAATTGTAATAAGTTTTGCCTTTTTGGCTTTAGCTTTTTTAAGCTGTTTCCTTAAATCTGAAAATCTACTGCCTTTTGTAAATAAAATAGCCAATAAGCCCAAATAGAGCATAAAATAACCAATATAGGTAAACAAGGTACCCCAATAATCATGATTAACAGAAAGAATAGTTCCCTTTTCATCAGGGAAAAAACTAGATTGAAAAAAACGATACCCTCTATGGTTTAAAATATTGTTCATGTATATTTTATAATCGAAGGTCCCTTCCTTTTTATCAAAAACCGTCACATCGCTGGAATAGGCTGAATTGATATTGGACCCTGGGAATTTATCGGCTACAAAATCATTTAGCTTAATTGAAAAGGGTAACTTTAAGGTCTTGGCTCCATACTTAAAGGCAAAATCGAGACCTCCCAACTTCATTTGCTTAAAACCATTGTCAATACCTTGTCCGCCCAATAAACCAATACGCTTGCTTTCTCCATTAGTGGTTACTTTTAACACCACCCCATCGGTGTCGTTCTTTAGAATTTGAGATTTTGGAACGACATCGAAAACACCCTTAATAACAGGTTTAGGAAACACCATTTGCATATTACCAATCACATAGCGCGAACGCAAATGTAAGGGCTGCAAACTATCCTTAACCAATTGTCCTTTGGTCATTGTAGCCATTGTCATGTACTCCCCTTCAAACGGTGAATTAATACTTAATGAGTCGCCTTGGTAAGTTATATTTACAGCGCCTTTGGTTGGTTTATTAAGTGCAAAAAGGATATTGTGGATACTGGCTACCTGGCCTACCTTTAAAAAATGGTTGTGTGAACCATTGGCTCCAGCCTCTACCATTTTAAGATATGCTTCACCATTCTCATCTGGAATAATATCTTCTTCGGCTCCAACAATAAATTTTTCCAGCTCGATGGTTACTGGCTGTTTATTATACTTTGTATTTATTTTAAAATGGTTATCCAATCGAGGAGAAAAGTCAACTTCACTTTCAATGGGAAGCCTTTGCGGCAAACCATCAATCATATAATCTCCATCAATATAAGTTGTTATATATGTTTTTTGTGACAAAAATGTATTTTTCGTTGCCCCTTCCCTAATGGCCATCATACCTTCAAAACCTATATATCGTGTGATTAATGCACCAAGCAAAATGAATATAAATGCAAAATGCAGGATAAAAGTTGCCCACTTTTCCTTTTTAAATAAACGATACCTAAAAATGTTCCCTATAAAATTAATCACAAAAAACACCATAATAGCCTCGAACCACCAAGCATTGTATATCAAGCTTCTAGAGTAGGGCGTTGGCGAGGTTTCCTGTCCGGCATCCATGAAAGTACCTGTAGCCATGGCTGCTGCGAAAACAATAAATAAAATAGCGGTAAGTTTTGTAGAAAAAAGAATTTTAGTGAGTTTTTCTTGCATGATATACCCATTTTAAGGTCGTGCAAATTTACATATTTCAATTTAGTTTAAGATGTTAAAATTAAGTATAGTTAATGATCGTTAGGTAATTGACATTTTACAACAAATTCTCAAGTTTTTCCTTTTTATAATTTTTGGGTTTATACAAATTCCCATTAAAGCCTTAAAAATCTATTGAAGTACTCTTAAAATAACCTAATACAAAGAACATATTCTACCTAATTACTTCTGGCTTCAAAAATCTTTAAATATAAAAACGTTGCCATTTTTCTAGCCCTACGTTTGGCATTTTCAGCATAGTCACCTTCAAACAATCCATCAATAGTTTGAATCCATAAATTTAACCAAAGCCCAAAATGACGCTCGGTAATAGCATGGCCATGGGCTTTATCAACTTCAACATGTACCTCTAAAGGATTGCCTAAATATCGTGTTTTTAAAAACAGACTAGATTCCCAAAAGGTGGTGAGATTATCTAAATGAACGTCCCAATCTTTAATGGTTTCATTAAAAAAAGGCCCTAATTCTTTACTAAGCCTTATTTTTTCATAAAATGATGATACCAATAAATAAACATCCTCTCGTGTTTTTATGTCTTTCTTTTGCATAAGCACAAATATAGCCTTAATCTCAATTAATAACCCACATAATCGGTTTTTAAATACCGTATTATTACCTATTTTAGCACCATGATTTCGGTAATCCTTCTTGGCGCCGGTAATGTCGCCACCCATTTATTCAAGGCTTTAAAAAAAGCTGAAAATATAACTGTTACACAATGGTATAATAGGCGATTTAAATCCATTAGTATTTATCAGAACACTATTGAAGTTACTGATAACTTAAACGCTTTAAAAGAAGCCGACATCTATATTCTAGCAGTAAGTGATGATGCCATTGCCGAATTATCATCCCAACTACCTTTTGAAAATAGGCTGGTACTGCACACATCAGGTAGTGTAAACGTACATGATATGGACAAGAAAAACCGACGTGGTGTACTATATCCGCTCCAAACCTTTAGCAAAAATGCTGAAATTGACTTTAGCAATGTGCCTATATGTATTGAAACGCTCCATAAACCAGATTACCATACGGTAAAGCAATTGGCTATTGGCTTAGGCAGTCCAACAAAGAAAGTGAATAGTGACCAACGAAGGGCATTACATATGGCGGCCGTTTTTGTTAATAATTTCACCAATCAGTTATACCGTATCGGACATGAAATTACCGAAACCCAGGGTGCTGAATTCGAGCTTTTAAAACCGCTCATTATGGAAACCGCAAAAAAAGTGCAGACCATCTCGCCCTATATGGCTCAAACGGGGCCTGCAAAACGAGGTGATGAAAACACCATTAAAATACACTTAAATCAGTTGACCAACAAACAGCATCAAGAGATTTATAAACTGCTAACCTCATCAATCCAACAAACACATGGAAGAAAAAAGCTATAAAGAATATTTAGAACACATTACCACCTTCATTTTTGATGTTGATGGTGTTTTAACTGATGGGTCGGTTATTATAGCCACTAATGGCGATATGCTTAGGACTATGAATATAAAAGATGGTTACGCCATTAAAACTGCTATTAATAAAGGCTATAACATTTGCATTATATCAGGTGGAACGAATGAAGGTGTGCGTTTACGCTTAAAAGGCTTAGGCGTTAAAGATATTTATTTGGGCGCCCATAACAAAATTGAGCAGCTTAATGACTACTTAAATAAAAATAGTATTAAACGGGAAAATGTGCTGTACATGGGTGATGATGTTCCCGATTATCCAGTTATGAAAATGATTGGTCTTCCTTGTTGTCCGCAAGATGCAGTACCTGAAATAAAGGCCATTTGCAAATATATTTCACATAAAAAAGGAGGTAAAGGCGCCGCTCGTGATGTTATTGAACAAGTTATGAAAGTACAAGGTAAATGGAACGGCAATTATGATGCAAAATACGACTAGTTTTTAATCACAGTAAACATTAATAAGCTTATTTGACCCGAAATAAAAGAAGACATAGAACAGGCTTTGGATATATTGGATTTGGCAACAACCATAACGTGTTTAACCAAACCAATAACAAAGCATTTTCTTCTTTAAAAGACAAGCTAAATAAAGAAACCTATTACCGTTTTCAGCTTCACTTCTCACACCATAAGCTTACCCATGCCGAAAGACAGTTAATTAAAAATAAAATAAGAAAATCGGAAAAAAAAAAATACGAAAAGCTTTTATCTTCTTTGGTATCGCTATGCTGATTTTAGGTTATTTTATTAAATTGGCTCTCGATAATTTTGTTTCACGATAATAATTGTTGAACAGGTTATACTAAAACCTAAAACCTTGAACTTCTTTAACCTTATTCGTTATAAAAACTTATTAGTGATAGTCCTAACACAATTACTGGTAAAATATGCAGTTTTAGAACCTTTTGGAGTTAATACCAGCTTAGATATTTTTAGCATTTCTTTATTGATACTTTCTACGGTTTGTATTGCTGCTGCCGGAAACATTATAAACGACATGTACGATGTGGAAACCGATACTATAAACAAACCAAGTAAGGTTATTATAGGTAAACACATTTCAGAAAAAGCAGCATTTAATCTGTTTGTTGCGTTAAATCTGGTTGGCGTTTGCATTGGATTTTATATATCCCATCTTCTTGGAAAAAGTGCTTTTTTTTCGGTATTTGTCATTATTTCAGCATTGCTTTATGTCTATGCCAATTATTTAAAACGTCTGTTTTTAATAGGCAATATTGTTATCTCCATTTTGGTGGCATTAAGCCTTTTAATCATAGGCCTATTTGACCTCCTTCCAGGAATCACGCCCGAAAACCAACATATTCAGTTATCCGTTTTTAAAATCATATTCTATTATGCGACATTTGCCTTCATTATTAACTTAACACGTGAAATGGTAAAAGATATTGAAGATATTGAAGGAGATTCCAAATCGGGCATGCTCACCTTGCCCATTGTTATAGGCGCGACCAAAGCCAAACGTGTGGTTTTTGCACTAATAGTTATTACCATAATCACCATTTCATATTATGTAATCCATTTACTGTACAAAAACCTTATCGCCTCAGGTTATTTTTTACTATTCATCATCGGTCCATTGATTTATATTTCTATTAAATCATTAAGTGCATCGACAAAACAGCACTTTCACCATATAAGTACTGTACTGAAACTGGTTATGGTTTTTGGATTACTTTCTTTACTTTTATACAAGTATATCCTTTTAAAATAATGCTTAACGACAACCTAAAAAACCATCATATTATATTAGCTTCAGGTTCGCCAAGACGACAGGAATTTTTTAAAAATTTAGGACTCGATGTTGAAATTCGTTTAAAACCTATCGATGAAACCTATCCCGATAGGTTGGCCCATTTTGAAATCAGTAACTATCTGGCACAATTAAAGGCGATACCGTTTAAAGGTGAATTACAAACCAATGACATCCTAATAACCAGCGATACTATTGTTTGGCACAATAACATGGCTTTAGGAAAGCCAAAAGATAAAAACGAAGCTTTCAAAATATTAAAATCATTAAGCAATAAAACCCATGAGGTAATTACATCGGTTTGCTTTACTACACCTACTTTTGAAAAAACTGTTCACGACATCACAAAAGTGACCTTTAAAGCATTATCTGATGACGAAATAGACTATTACATCGAAACCTGTAAACCTTTTGATAAAGCAGGAGCTTATGGTGTACAGGAATGGATAGGACAAATTGGGGTTACCCAACTGGAAGGTTCTTATTTTAATGTTATGGGACTCCCTACCCATCTTGTTTACAAAACCTTAAACGATATTGCATTAGCGTCTTAAGTTTATAACTTTACGAAAAACAAATAACATGTTAAAAAACATTGGCATAACCAAAATATTATGTTGTAGTACACTCGGCTTAATTACATTATTTACCTCTTGTAAAAAAGCAACTCCAAAAAAGATGCTGGCAAAAAACTGGGAAACAGAGTTTATCGTTCGTAAAGATTTTAATGGAGGTACATTATCTAAAGCATTCAAGAACTATTGGTATTCCGGCGAAGCAGAAATTTCCTCTTACAATCTGGAACAAGCCCGCTATGGTGAAATAAGACAGGGGAAAGCCGTTTTAATCTATGTTACCGAAGATTTCTTAAATAATAAACAAGTGAAAGCCGAAAGCAGTAACAGCAATAGCATACCCGTTTTAAAATTAAATGCCACTAAAAAATTCAATACGGGCATTTATCCGTATACTGTGATGCAAAGTACCTTTTACCCTGTATCAAATACCTCTCATGCCCTAAAGGTATCAAGTTCTATGCAAGAATGGTGTGGTCATGTATATACCCAACTCAATAACAGGGATCAATTTGAAGTGACCTCCCACTCCTATTTTGAAAATGAAGCCGACCAACATTTTAAGATGCATAAAACCATTTTAGAAAATCAACTATGGACACAATTGCGTATCGATCCACAATCTCTGCCAATTGGTGACCAACAAATCGTTCCCGCTTTCGAATTTGCTAGGCTACGCCATGTTCCCATTAAAGCTTATAAAGCCAACACAATATTAAAAAACAATACCTATACTATAAACTATCTCGATTTAAACCGAACACTTAGCATCACTTTTAATCCTATGTTTCCATATGATATTCTGGAATGGAAAGAAACATATAAAAGTGGTTTTGGATCTAATGCAAAAATGTTAACCACAAAAGCAACAAAATTAAAGACCATAAAATCGGCTTATTGGCAAAAAAATAGAAATTTTGATGAAGTGTTAAGGGATACACTTCTACTGGACTAGAATCTGTTTATCTTTGTTAATATTTAACTTATTATTCAAAAATAATGTCTTCCGAAGAATTAACTCTTTTTGAAACACCAATAGGCAAGCTTATAATAACTGGCATAGTTATTATATCACTTTTAATTATTAGAGCTATAAGCAACTTGGCCATTGCTAAAGTTGCTCGGAAAAATGGTATCAATGAGGCTCGTATTAGACTTATGCAACGTTATGTAACGGTGGCCTTATTTTTAATTGTCCTCTTGTTAGAAGCCTTAATATTTGGTACTGATCTTAATGATTTAGCCCTGGTTTTTTCTTCTGTTTTTGCTGTTTTGGGCGTTGGCTTATTTGCCATTTGGTCCATTTTAAGCAATGTTACCTCAGGTATTATTATGTTCTTTAATTTTCCCTATAAAGTGGGCGATAAAATTGAAATACACGACAAGGATTTCCCTATAACAGCGATTATTGAAGATATAAGGGCCTTTCAAATCCATTTACGACTGGAAAACGGTGATTTAGTTACCTATCCTAACAATTTAATGCTTCAAAAAGCCGTTACGCTACTTAAAAAAGATGCTATTGAAGATGATGGTGAGGCTGTATAAATATTTTTTATATTTATAACAGTTTAGATTTTCAAAATGGCAAAAAAGAGAACCCATCTATTTAAAAAGAAACTAGGACAAATTCCAGGCAGTATTATTTATACGGGTGAACGGGCCAAGGAAAAACTATTTATTGAAGTTTTTGATTATAACAAGGACCAGTACATTGAAAAGGAACTTCAAACGGTTGAGGAAAGTTTCGATTTTAAACTTTCAGACTCTACAACCTGGATTAACTTAAACGGGTTAAATCATGTTAGTGCCATTGAAACCTTGGGCGAAAATTATAATTTACACCCTTTGGTTTTAGAAGATATTGTAAACATTTCCCAGCGGCCAAAAATTGATGAACATGAAGGTTATCTATTCATTGTGGTGAAGATGCTATATTACGATAGCAATGAAAGAATGGTATCTGAACAGGTTAGCTTTGTTCTGGGGAAGCATTATGTTCTTACCTTTCAAGAAGCAGAAGGCGATGTTTTTGATGGGGTTCGTGATCGTATAAGACAGGCAAAGGGGCGGGTAAGAAACATGCAGGCCGATTACCTGCTTTACATTCTTATGGATGCTATTGTTGACCACTATTTTAGTGTGATTGAACTCTTGGGCAATAAGATTGAAGATTTGGAATCGGATATTTTTACAGGCAATATCAACGATGATGCTACCAAAAACATTCAAAATTTAAAACGGGAAATCCTCAGGGTACGCCGCTCTATTTTTCCACTTCGTGAAGTCATCAACCGTATAGAAAAAAATGAAAACACCCTCATCCATAAAAAAACCATTACCTACTACAGGGATATTTACGACCATTTAATACAGGTTTCAGAGAACATAGATATTTACCGTGAAATGATTTGGAGCTTAATGGATATGTACATGACCACGATAAGCAATAAAATGAATGAGGTGATGAAAGTACTTACCATTATGGCCTCTATTTTTATTCCACTCACCTTTATTGCCGGTATTTATGGTATGAATTTCAATTACATACCCGAACTACAATTTAAATATGGGTATTTTACTGTTTGGGGGGTTATGATTGTGATATTTCTGGCCATGCTCTATTATTTTAAAAGGAAAAAATGGTTATGATTTTTAAGTTAAAGAAACATTAAAAGCCTGCTAATCTCTCCATAACTTTGTTATATTTGACTATGAGCCAATCAAAGAAATTTATGCGAAGAGCCATTTTATTTGCTTTTATCACTGTTTTTTTTCTATCCTACGCACAAGCCCAAAAGCCAAATACACCATCCGCAATCGAAATTTATGAATCCCTACAGAAACTCAATTTCCTAGGTTCGGTTTTATATGTAGCTGCACATCCCGATGATGAGAATACCCGTCTTATTTCGTATATGTCTAATCATGTAAAAGCCCGCACAGGATATTTATCATTAACGCGTGGCGATGGCGGACAAAATCTTATTGGGCCAGAGTTAAGGGAACTTTTAGGGGTAATAAGAACCCAGGAATTATTGGCAGCGAGGCGAATAGATGGTGGTGAACAGCTATTCACCAGAGCCAACGATTTTGGCTACTCCAAGCACCCCGACGAAACCTTATCGATTTGGAACAAAGACGAAGTGTTAAGCGATGTGATTTTGGCCATTAGAACCTTTAAACCTGATATTATTATCAATCGTTTTGACCATAGAACACCAGGCACAACCCATGGCCACCATACCAGTTCCGCCATGCTTAGCATAGAAGCCTTTGAGCTATCGAATGATCCCTCCGTTTATCCAGAAACCTTAAAAAATGTGGGGACTTGGCAGCCCAAACGCCTATTCTTTAATACGGGATGGTGGTTTTATGGCAGTCAGGAAAATTTTGAAAAAGCCGATAAAAGCAATATGCTAAGTTTGGATATTGGGGTGTACTATCCATTAAAAGGTCTATCCAATAACGAAGTGGCTGCATTGGCCAGCAGCCAGCACCTTTGTCAAGGTTTTGGACGATTGGCACAACGGGGCTCCCAAAATGAATATATTGAATTTTTAAAAGGCGAACCTCTTATTGACAATGTCAATATCTTTAATGGTATAGACACCTCTTGGAACCGTATTAAAGGAGGAAAAGTCATAGGTGATATACTTTATAAGATTGAAAACAATTTCAATTTTAAAGATCCATCGGTACATATTCCACAATTAATGAAAGCTTATCAATTAGTACAAAATATTGAGGATACCCATTGGAAAATCTTAAAAACAAAGGAACTAAAGACTATAATTGAAATGTGTGCTGGATTGTATCTGGAAGTTTCAGCTGAAAATAATTGGGCAACACCAGGTGAAGACATCAAACTGGATATTGAAGTTTTAAACCGAAGCAATCTAGCTATAGAACTCATTACTATCAAAAACACGAACGGTTTAAAAATTTCAAAAAATATCAACCTTGAGGAAAATACCAAATATGTGTTTAACGAACCTTTAAAAATAGACAATCACCAAGAACCAACAAGTCCATATTGGCTTACGGAAAAAGGGTCATTGGGCATGTACAAAGTATCCGATCCAGAATTGATAGGCTTGCCCGAAACACCTAGGATTTTCAATTTGGATTTTAACCTTTTAATCAACAATATTCCAATTACAATTACCAAACCAGTAATATACCGCTATTCAAAACCCGATAAGGGTGAGCTGTACCGACCATTTGAAGTCATTCCTGAAGCTTCGGCAAAAATCACAGAAAAGGTTATTATTTTTGAAAACAATAAGCAACGGGATATATCAGTTGTGGTAAAGGCCGGACGTGACAATCTAATAGCATCGGTAGAAATAAGCCACCCCAACAATTGGAGTGTATACCCCAAAACACAAAAGGTAAATATTGCCAATAAGGGTGAGGAGCAAACACTTGTTTTCACCATTGTACCACCAAAAAGTCAAAGCGAAGGCCATATAAGTCCAATAATTCATGTTAACGACAAACAGTACTCCAAAGAACTTATAGAAATAGACTATAGCCATATTCCATTCCAAACCGTTTTGCTGCCCAGTGAAAGTAAAATAGTTCGGTTGGACATTAAAAAGAAAGGAGAAAACATTGCCTATATACAAGGGGCTGGTGATATGGTCCCTGAAAGTTTACGACAAATTGGGTATAATGTAAGGATTATAAAACCAGAAGATATTAACCCCGAAACCCTTAGTTTATTTGATGCCATAGTAATTGGTATTAGAGCCTATAATACCTTGGATATATTACCTTTTAAACAGCAGCAACTGTTCGATTTTGTTGCGCAAGGAGGTAATATGATTGTTCAATACAATACCAGTTACGGTTTAAACACCGAGCAATTAGCACCCTATAAATTAACGATTTCCAGAGATCGGGTGACCAACGAAAATGCCGAAGTAAGGTTTTTGGATCCTGATCACGAACTCTTAAATTATCCCAATAAAATTATACAAAAAGACTTTGAAGGCTGGACACAGGAACGCGGTTTGTATTTTCCCAATGCGTGGCACGATGCCTTTACCCCTATCCTATCTATGAACGATCCTAAAGAAACACCAAAGGATGGTAGTTTACTGGTTGCAAAATACGGCAAAGGCTATTATATATATACCGGACTTAGTTTTTTTAGGGAATTCCCGGAAGGTGTTTCCGGGGCTTACCGCTTATTTGCCAATATGCTGTCTATTGGCAAAAACACTGTAGAACTGGAAGCCAAACTAAACGACTAATTATGAACGATACCAAACCGTCTAATCCGAAATGGCTTAAGCTATATTCCTTGGTTTTAATAGCCAATGCCATTTACATCGTCATCTTCTATTTCCTAACCAAAGCCTTTTAACACATGCATCTACTTAATTGGATAGATTGGACTGTACTTATTATAACATTAATAGCTATTGTAACCTACGGTACCTGGCAAACTCGTGGAAGTAAAAATGTAAAGGATTATCTAAGAGGAGGCAATAATTCAAAATGGTGGACTATTGGTCTATCGGTAATGGCTACACAAGCAAGCGCAATTACCTTTCTTTCAACGCCGGGACAAGCCTTTTACGATGGCATGGGCTTTGTTCAGTTTTATTTTGGGCTCCCTATTGCCATGGTCATTATTTGTATGGTGTTTATTCCGTTGTATCACCGATTAAATGTCTATACCGCATACGAGTTTTTAGAAAGCCGATTCGATTTAAAAACTAGGACCTTAACGGCTCTTTTATTCCTAATACAACGCGGCTTAGCAGCAGGTATTACTATTTTTGCTCCTGCTATTATACTATCGGTAGTCTTAGGTTGGGACTTACTCACGCTTAATATCATAATAGGCTTATTAGTTATTATTTATACGGTTTCTGGAGGAACACGTGCCGTAAATGTGACCCAAAAACATCAAATGGTTGTGATTTTTATAGGCATGCTAGTGGCTTTCTTTATTATTGTTAGCAAACTACCCGAAGGCATAACATTTACCAATGCGCTCAAAATTGCTGGAGCTAGTGGAAAAATGGAAGTGTTAGATTTTTCGTTTAGCTTAAATAATCGATACACATTTTGGAGCGGTATTATAGGAGGAACCTTTTTAATGCTATCCTATTTTGGCACAGACCAAAGTCAGGTGCAACGCTATCTATCTGGAAAATCGGTTAGAGAAATGCAATTAGGACTTATTTTTAACGGCTTGTTAAAAGTACCTATGCAATTCTTTATTTTACTGGTTGGTGTTATGGTGTTTGTGTATTACCAATTTAACCAAGCACCCATCAATTTTAATCCAACAGCCACCGAACTCGTTTTAAATTCTGAACATGCCGATGCATATAAAGCCCTTCAAAACGAACAGGATATGCTTCTTAATGACAAAAAAAAGGTAATACATACCCTATTAAATTCTGAAAATACTGATCAGGTCCTTTTGAATTTAGAACATATTAATAACATAAACCAAGGGGTAAAAGATGAAGCCAAGCAACTTATCGAACAGGCAGCCCAAGCACAACAGGTAAAAGTGGAAAGCAACGATAAAGATTATGTCTTTATCCATTTTATACTCAATAACTTGCCAAGAGGGCTCATTGGGTTACTGTTGGCCGTAATTTTAAGTGCTGCCATGTCCAGCACTTCAAGCGAGTTGAATGCCTTGGGTTCTACCACAACCATAGATTTGTACATCCGCAATACTGGAGCAAAATCTGAAGCTGAAAAAGTTAAAGCCTCCAAATGGTTTACCCTTGTTTGGGGCTTAATTGCAATAGGTGTAGCCTGCATAGCCAATCTTGCTGAAAACTTAATACAATTGGTCAATATTATCGGTTCGATCTTTTACGGTAATGTATTGGGTATCTTTTTACTGGCTTTTTTCTTTAAATTTGTTAGGGGCAATGCTGTATTTATTGCAGCATTAATTACCCAAGGCATAGTTATTCTACTTTATTTTCTAAACGAGTATGGCATTATTAATTTACCTTATTTATGGCTCAATTTTGTAGGCTGTATTGTTGTTATTGTTTTAGCTTGTTTGCTACAATCCATTAACCATACCCGAAAAGCAATTTCTGTATAAAGACTTATTACATTTCTAGCTTATTGATATGCTGAAACCAGTCCAGTATAAAAAAGTATAGTTTTTAATGCTTTTAGTATGTTTTATTTGTCTTTACGTAAAGTTTGTTTTACTTTTGAGGAATCAATTTTAAAACGAACAGTTATGCAAACAAATTATTTATTGCCACATAAGTATAAAAAAGCGGGGTGGTTTTTATTTTCAATCGGAGTAATTACTGGATTATTATTTATGATTTTTGAACTTGAACCAGATTTCTTCAAAATCAAGGTAATACAAGCTTTTAATTCTGATACAGACTTTCAAGGGAATAAGGAATCCTTTTTTTCTATTATTAAAAATAATGTATTTGATGAGATAATTTCAATCTTCATAATAATTGGAGGACTCCTAGTAGGTTTTACCAAAGAAAAAATTGAAGATGAATTTATTTATAAGTTACGTAAAGACTCTTTGGTATGGGCAATCATTCTTAACTACTGTATATTGCTATTCACTATAATTTTTATTTATCAAGGGAATTTTCTAAATATAATGATTTACAACATGTTCACGCCATTACTATTCTTCATCATTCGTTTTAATTTCCTTAAACTAAAATCCAGAAGCGATGAAGAATAATCTAAAAGTTGAACGCGCCATACACAATATGACCCAAGCCGATTTGGCCGAATGTATTGGAGTTAGCAGACAAACCATTAATGCTATGGAAAAGAATAAATATGTACCATCGACGGTATTATCATTAAAAATTGCAAAACGCTTTAAAAAACCAGTGGAAACCATTTTCTTTTTAGAAGATGATGATTAAATAAAAAGGCGCAACTTGTAAAAGTTGCGCCTAAATATTTTCTAATCCTCTATAAATTCAAGAAAACTATATATTACATGGCTCCCCATTCTTTTAAGGAGTCTGTATTCATTTTAACATAATCTGCATTCCCGGCTTCTTCAGCATATTTAAGTGAAGACTTGGCTGCTGATATAGCTCCAGATTTGTCACCAGCCTTAGCATGAATTAGTGATTGTTGTCTTAGTATCCAAAAACGTGGTTGATCTTTGGTCATTTCAACAGCTTTGTCGATCCATTGTTTTGCTTTTTCTATATCCTTACCTTCCTGCAAGTAATAGAGGGCCGATTGAAAATAATCGTTAGGTCCAGGACCGCTCATTACATTATTTATACTTGCAAGTACAGCAGCATCGGTAGGTACCCCAAACGGTATGGCTAAATAGGTCTTTTCCCATATTAAATCGATTGTAGCACTGCTATTGGTAATGTTATTGATATCCAATGTAAACGTTTCCACATTAAACGGAACGGGATAAGATTTTACGGTTGCTTTAGCTGCTACATGCTGCTCATCAAATTCATTGGGTGTCCCAGAGTCTTTACCATCGTTATAAAATACAACTTCCCAAGATTCGGTGTTGGGCACGGTAAAAATAGAATACGATCCTGCTTTTAACGTTTGTCCGTTTATGGTCGCATCGGTACTAAAGGTAATTTTTGTTCTGGCATTGGCACCAGTTCGCCATATTTTACCGTAAGGCACCAAATCTCCAAAAACAGTTCTTCCCTTAACACCTGGTCGGGAATATTCTAAAGTCACATCGGTTAACCCAACTTTTTGCTCCAATTTGCAAAACGGACTGGGTGCTGGAGTTTGTACCTGAGCATTAACAGAATACATTGTAGAATAGGCGAGAAATAAAAATAGTAGTTTTTTCATTGTAATTTTTGATTTAAATTGGTTTTAAAGTCACTAAATTTAATAATTAAAAAAGGCTTTATTGTTAACAAAAGCTTAAAATAAGGTATTGTGTCTTTGTGAAAACTAGTCGTTATAAGCAATTATTTGCTCAAGCAATAGCAACTTTTTCTTGGTGCCAATGGCTCCTATTTTAATTACATCAAACCCTATTACAAGCAAAACCTTACAATAAACAAAAAACTACTGCTTGTTGTTTATAATTATTTTCTATAACAATATTTATATTTTGTTTAATTTATTGTTTACAACATTAAACATTTTTACTATCTTGCCATAAGATATTTCATATTATGACTATTCTGGTAACTGGAGCAACAGGCTACATTGGTAAGCGACTTATACCTCTTTTGTTGTATGAGGGGCATTCTGTTGTGTGTATTGTAAGAGATAGGCTAAGAGCAGACAAAAACTATATTGAGGACGACAATGTTTATGTTATTGAAGCCGATTTTTTAAGACCGGATTCCCTTGATAATATTCCTAAAAATATTGATGTAGCCTATTACCTAATACATTCCATGTCTAATTCTTCAAGAGATTTTGAATCCCTCGAAGAACGCTGTGCTAAAAACTTTAAAAACTATATTGAAACTACAAATGTTAAACAAGTTATATACCTGAGCGGCATAACCAATGAGGATAGATTGTCTAAACATTTGCGCTCAAGAAAAAACGTTGAAGACTGTTTAATATCCAATAAATATGAATTAACCATTTTTAAAGCTGGTATAATAGTAGGCTCAGGGAGTTCTTCGTTTGAGATTATAAGGGATTTGGTTGAAAAACTCCCTTTCATGATAGCGCCCAAATGGCTAAACACAAAAACACAGCCTATAGCCGTTAGAGATGTATTGTCATTTTTGTTCAAAGCCGCAGGTAATAAGGAAGTATATAATAAGACATATGATATTTTTGGACCAGAGATCATTACTTATAAGGACATGCTTTTGCAGTTTGCAAAAGTTCGTGGATTAAAACGACACATACTTACAGTGCCTTTAATGACACCTAAACTATCTTCTTATTGGTTATACTTTGTTACATCCACATCATATAAGTTAGCTACTTCTTTAGTAGATAGTATGGGCATTCAAATTATAGGAAATCGAAGTAACATTAATGAACTCTTAAAAGTCAACCCTATAACATACAAAGAAGCTGTAGAATTAGCCTTTGAAAAAATAGAACAAAACAGTATAGTTTCAAGTTGGAAAGATTCTATGGTAAGTAGTGGCAGGCTTAGAAAACGACTGCATAAATATGTGAATGTTCCAAAATTTGGATGCTTTAGGGATTATAAAGAGAGGCCTGTTGTCAATGTTGGGCGAACCATTGAAAAAATTTGGAGCATCGGTGGTAAAAATGGCTGGTATTATGGAACATTTTTATGGCGTATTAGAGGTTATATTGACAAACTGTTTGGAGGTATTGGACTAAGACGTGGCCGCACAAATCCAATCGAATTAAATGTAGGCGATTCACTTGATTTCTGGCGCGTAATTTTTGCAGATAAAACACAACAAAAACTACTACTTTATGCTGAAATGCGATTACCTGGAGAAGCTTGGTTAGAGTTTAAAATAGAAAATAATGTACTTAAACAAACCGCTACTTTTAGACCCAAAGGCTTAGCAGGCAGACTTTATTGGCTTAGCGTTCTCCCTTTTCATGGATTTATTTTTAGAGGGATGATAAATAAATTAGCTAAAGCAACATGATTTTAAATTTAAACTTTTGCTTAAGCCAGAAATCCATATTAGTACTGCATAGAATATATTTTAAAAGCCTTTTTCAAAAAAACAATAACATCACATATTATATACTCTAAATCATGTCTTTTAGCATTAAATAAATTAGGGCCTGCATTAACTTATAGATAAAATTAAAATTATTTTGTTTAATTATTTTTATTATTTGTTAAACATTTTGTATATTTGAAAAAACACTAAAGTGCAGTATTAAAGAACTAAAACCTTTTTAGGATATACCTCTAAAATAAGATCAAATCAAAGTTTAGTTTAACGACAATATAGATGTTGAAATTAAGACATTACACTACAAGGGCAATGCAAATTGAAAAGTTAAAAAATAGAACTAACGGACAAAATTTAAACGGATTCACTATTGAGGACATTGGCGACGACCACTTGTGCACTGGCTTAGAAACACCATTGAAAGTAGAAGCCTTCAAACTAAGTGACTCCGAGAAAAAAGAGCGTATAGCTATCTTATTTGAAGAGATCATGGATGTTATGGGATTAGACTTAACAGATGATTCTTTAAAAGGAACACCTAAACGCGTTGCTAAGATGTATATTGATGAAATTTTCTCAGGGTTAAATCCTAAAAACAAGCCAAACATTGCCTTGTTTGACAACAAGTATCAATACAACCAAATGTTGGTCGAAAAAAATATAACATTCTACTCAAACTGTGAACATCACTTTGTTCCAATTATTGGTAAAGCCCATGTGGCATACATTTCCTCGGGCAAAGTAATTGGCTTATCTAAGTTGAACAGAATTGTACAATACTATGCTAAACGACCCCAAGTTCAAGAGCGACTCACAAATCAAATAGCAAACGAATTACAATCGGTCTTAAACACAAAAGATGTTGCGGTCATTATTGATGCAAAACATTTATGTGTGTCCTCTAGAGGCATAAAAGACAATACCTCTAAGACGGTAACCGCCTATTACGGTGGAAGATTTAATACATCAGAAAAAATTGTAGAACTACAAAATTATCTAAACAGTTAACATTATGGATTTAATTAACAGAGCTCTAGAGTTTGAAAAAAGAAAAATGAAGTCTCTTTCTACTAGCGATAGAATAAAAATATCAAGAGAGGCTAAAACCCTGATATTAGATTTAAACCAAATCTATAAAGTAAAAAAAGACAATCATATTATGGAAATTATGAAGCGTTTAACCGCAATTAAAAGAAAGGTTGAAAAACGATTAAATGGAGCTCCTCTTACAGCATAATTACATAAAAAGACCGGTAATGCGAGTAAATATTAATTTTTACTTAATAAATTGACATAAAAACAAGTAATCTTCTATATTTTTTTATATTGTAAAACTGTGAAAACAAACGCGCATTATACTTTAAATTATAGATAGATTAGAATTTTATGGAGATTATAGATAAAGCATTGGAATTTGAGCAACGCAAACACACATTTAAAACAACAAGCGAGCGTATTGAATCGTCAAGGGAAGTAAAAAGTTTAATACTAAGTTTAAACGATATCTATAAAGAAAAAAAAGATCCTGAGATTATGGACTTAATGAAACGTTTGACTGTAATTAAACAAAAAATTGAAAAACGGCTTAAGGGCAGGCCATAACAATAAAATGCCCTGAAACCTATGAAAACAATTATAGTAATTGGTGGAAGTAAGGGTATTGGTAAAGCCTTGGTTAAAAAATTACTAACACACAGCAAGGTTATTAACATTAGCAGAAGTAAACCAAATCTAACCCACAACAATCTAACCCATTATTATTGCAATGTTACCCAAGATGAGCTCCCTGAAATAAATCAAGCTGATGGACTCGTATATTGTCCGGGAAACATCAATTTAAAACCTATAACCAGTCTAAACATTAAAGATTTTATTCATGACTTTGAAATTAATGTTCTAGGTGCAGTTAAATCAATTCAAAAGTACCTGCACGTTCTAAAAAAAGGGCACAATCCTGCTATCGTTCTGTTTAGTTCGGTAGCTACAAAACTAGGAATGCCATTCCATACCAGCATAGCTACAGTTAAAGCAGGCATTGAAGGTTTGGTGAAATCATTAGCAGCAGAAATGGCCCCAGTGATCAGGGTTAATGCTATTGCACCAACAGTTACAAACACACAATTGGCCCAGAAAATTCTTAGAAGCGAAAAAATAATTGAAAACATTACA
Organism: Aestuariivivens marinum; assembly: GCF_022662175.1. Classification (GTDB taxonomy): domain Bacteria; phylum Bacteroidota; class Bacteroidia; order Flavobacteriales; family Flavobacteriaceae; genus Aestuariivivens; species Aestuariivivens marinum. Next base: position 65,180 of record NZ_JAKMCR010000007.1, read on the forward strand.
AATCGGCATCCTTTAAAAAAAATACTGGAACCCGAAGAAGTGGCTATTTTGGCAGATTTTTTAATCTCAGACAATACTATGTCCTTAACGGGACAGATTTTTCATATGGATTGTGGTTTGGTTACACTTAAAATTTAATATCATGTTTAGTTTATTCAAGAAGAAAACAAAAAAGCAAAAACTACAGGCAAAATTCAAAAAGCTCTTAAACGAATGGAATAGATTATACCAAAAAGACAAAACAATGAGCGAGATTAAATATGCCCAAGCAAGAATTGTAGCTTTTGAAATTAAGAAACTAAAAATTAATAACAGATGAAGATTTTAAAGTATCTCATTTTTTTTCTAGTTATAAACTTTGGAGCTTTGACCATTGGTGGTTGGTTAATGAACAATGGACCACTAACGGCATGGTATCAAAATCTTAATCAGGCTCCTTGGACACCTCCTAGCTGGGTCTTTGGGGTTGCATGGACAACCATAATGATCTGTTTTTCTATATATATGGCTTATTTAGCTAAAACAGTTCTCGATAAAAAATTAGTGGTCTTGTTCACCATACAGTTTATATTAAATGTTGTTTGGAATTATTTTTTCTTTAATCAGCATTTAACAATACTTGGCTTGGTTTGTTTAATTATACTAACTTTTGTAATTGGCAAATTTTTATTGGATTACAAAAGTGTTTTAAAAATTAAAAGCCTACTTATACTACCCTATTTCATATGGCTTATTGTAGCAATATCGTTAAACGCGTATATAGTGCTTAAGAATTAATTACAAATGAAGATTTATACACTGCACAGAAAACAAAATTTGCCCATTGATATTGATACCGCTTGGGATTTCCTTTCAAACCCCAACAATCTTAAAACCATTACCCCAAACTATATGGGGTTTCATATCTTAACCGGTGCCGACAGACCAATGTACGCAGGTCAAATCATTCAGTATATAGTTACCCCTGTTCTGGGTATAAAAACGAAATGGGTAACGGAAATAACCCATGTTGCAAGCAAACAATATTTTGTGGACGAACAGCGATATGGCCCATATAGCCTATGGCATCATAAACACTTTATTAAAGCAATATCCGGTGGGATTGAAATGGAAGATATTATAGATTACAAACTACCTTTTGGCCTTTTAGGGCAATTGGTACATCCACTTTTAGTGAAACCAAAACTTGAGGAAATATTTAATTACAGAACTAAAAAACTAGAAGAATTATTTGGTACATTTTAAATGGCACAACCTATAAACATATTTTGGTTTCGTCGTGACTTAAGACTAGACGACAACGCTGGATTCTATGAAGCCCTAAAAAGTGATTGTCCTGTAATGCCCATTTTTATTTTTGATTCTGACATTTTAGAAACCCTGCCACAAGATGATGCGCGCGTTACTTTTATTTTTGAAACCTTACAAAAAATGCGTGATGTATTACAGAAAGAACACGATAGTTCGATTGCCATTATGCATGGCAAGCCTATCACAGTTTTTAAAGAGCTAGTCAATCAATACACCATTTCTACTGTTTACACCAACCATGATTATGAGCCTTATACCAAGAAACGTGACGAAGACATCAAAATATTTTTAAATACCAATAACATAGCTTTAAACACCTATAAAGACCAAGTTATTTTTGAGAAAAGTGAGGTAGTAAAAAATGATGGTGATCCTTATGTAGTTTACACGCCTTATATGAAAATCTGGAAAGAGAAATTTAACACCTCTTACAACTTAAACATATACCAGACCAACAATTACCTTAAAAACTTAGTTAAAAAACCAGACTTGCCTAATTTAAGCTTATCGGATATCGGGTTTAAAAAGTCATCACAAAGTATTGCTGATTATAATGTTACCTCTACTTTAATTAAAGACTACCAAAACACCAGAAATTTTCCTGCCAAAAATGCCACCTCAAGACTAGGCCCCCATTTGCGATTTGGCACCGTTAGCATTCGTAAAATAATTAAAAAAGCCATTGCAGAACACAATGAAACCTTTTGGAAGGAGCTTATTTGGCGTGAATTTTTCATGCAAATCCTTTGGCATTTTCCACATACTGTAAACCAATCGTTTAAGCCAAAATATGATCGGATTGTGTGGCGAAATAACGAAAAAGAGTTTGAGGCTTGGTGCAAGGGCAAAACAGGCTACCCCCTAGTTGATGCCGGTATGCGACAGCTTAACAAAACAGGATTTATGCATAATCGAGTGCGCATGGTGACAGGAAGTTTTCTATGCAAACACCTCCTTATCGATTGGCGTTGGGGCGAAGCCTATTTTGCCGAGAAACTTCATGACTATGATATGGCCAGTAATGTTGGCAACTGGCAATGGGTAGCGGGTTGTGGTGTAGATGCTGCTCCCTATTTTCGGATTTTCAACCCCACCTCACAAATTGAAAAGTTCGATAAAAACTTAGATTATATTAAACAATGGGTTCCAGATTTCCAAGAACTTACCTACCCTAAGCCCATTGTAGAGCACAAAATGGCCCGTGAACGATGCTTACAAGCCTATAAATCAGCACTTAATAATTAGTTGATAATTCTGCAATCCCAAAAAACAATTATTGATGATTTCTTAAATAAACCACATTAAAAATGACAAAAATCACATATTGCATTGTTTTTAATTTATAATTTTGAGAATTATTAAATTAAATCCTTTTGTTTATGACCGATTTACAAATCGCCAAAACCGTTACACTTAAGCATATAAGTTCCATAGCCGAAAAATTCGGCATCCATCCAGAAGCCATTGAAATGTATGGTAAATACAAGGCAAAGTTGCCTTTAAGCGCAATAAACAAGGAACGGGCGCAGAAAAGCAATCTTATATTGGTTTCGGCAATATCGCCAACACCAGCGGGTGAAGGTAAAACGACCATCTCCATTGGCCTATCGGAAGGTTTAAATCGGTTAAACAAAAAAACAACCGTAGTTTTAAGGGAGCCCTCACTGGGTCCGGTTTTTGGGATAAAAGGAGGGGCTACTGGTGGTGGTTACTCACAAGTACTCCCTATGGAAGACATCAATTTGCATTTTACGGGCGACTTTGCCGCTATTGAAAAGGCTCATAATCTTTTAGCTGCCATTATAGACAATAATATCCAAAGTAAGGCTAATTCTGTACAACTCGACCCAAGGACCATTAGCTGGAAACGGGTGGTCGATTTAAACGACCGTGCACTAAGACGAGTTATTGTGGGCTTGGGCGGCACTACATCGGGCGTTCCCAGAGAAACAGGTTTCGATATTACAGCTGCTTCAGAAATTATGGCAATACTCTGTTTGGCTGAAAATATTACGGATTTAAAACAACGGTTAGGCCATATCTTTATTGGTTACACATACGACAAAACCCCTATCTATGCCAAAGATCTAAAAGCTGAAGGTGCTATGGCAGCTTTGCTAAAAGATGCCATTAAACCTAATTTAGTACAAACCATTGAAGGTAACCCTGCTATTATTCATGGTGGACCTTTTGCTAATATAGCCCAAGGCACCAATACTGTTATAGCTACATTGATGGGGTTATCGCACTCTGAATACACGGTAACCGAAGCTGGTTTTGGATTTGATTTAGGTGCCGAAAAATTCTTCGATATTAAATGTCAAAGCGCTGGATTAAAGCCTAAAGCCGTAGTGCTTACCACCACCATTCGTGCTTTAAAGTATCATGGTGGTGCCACACTAAGCACCCTAACAACAGAAAATACGGAAGCTTTGGTTAAAGGACTTCCAAACCTTGAGAAACACTTAGAAAACATTGTTAAATTTAACGTGGTGCCCGTCATTGCCATTAATAAATTTGCTTCAGACACCGATGCTGAAATAGCGATCATTAAAGAGTTTGCTGCTTCAAAGGGCATTGCTGTGGCCTTGGCAGATGTTTGGAGCAAAGGTGGTGAAGGTGCCCTGGAATTGGCACAAAAAGTTATAGAAGTGGTCGAATCCAATACCTCTAATTTTAAACCTCTCTACCAATGGGAATCCGGTGTTAAAGACAAAATAGCAACCATTGCCACCGAGATCTACGGTGCCGAATATGTTGATTACACTTCAAAAGCCAAAGCACAACTTACCAAAATAGGAAACTTAGGTCTGGAATACCTACCTGTATGTATTGCTAAAACACAAAAATCGTTATCGGATAACCCTAAATTATTGGGTAGGCCCAAGGATTTTATCATAACCGTTCGGGAAATTGAAATCGCTTCAGGAGCTGGCTTTTTAATCCCTATTACTGGAGACATCATGCGTATGCCCGGGTTGCCCGCACATCCTGCTTCCGAAAATATTGACATTAATGATGAAGGTGAGATTACGGGGTTGTTTTAAGTTTAGGAGTCTAAGATTATGTGTTAATCTCAACAAATATATTACTTTCTCCTGATCATATAAGAGTTAAAGGACTTTGTAGCATTTGATTGTTGCTGCCAAAAAAGAAGAGGAATAACAAAACTTACTGTAGCAATTCCTCCATAGAATAACCATAAGAAAATGGCAGAAAAAATTCCAATAACAATCCCTATTAAAATAATGGTGTTATTGGTTACAGCCCGAACCTCATTGACATGCTTTTTTTCCATTTTACCACAGTTTTGGCAATTAACTTTAAACTCATCCCCCCTTTGCATTTGTAAATCTGGTCTTGTTGGTGCTTTGGATTTTATTTTAATTTCTTTTTTACAAGATGAACAATAGGCTACTAATTTCATATTAAATCCTATTAATTTTAAACATCGTTTTAATTCCTAATACCAACAAAACTCCAATCAAACCTACAAAATAAACACTTGTTGAAATACTCTTTAACATTGAGGCCATCATCGTTAAATTCACTTCAAGTAGTGTTAAATCGGGGTAGGTATTCAACAATGTAATAATTCCAAAATTCTCCAAATAATCTGCAATACCAGCTATTATTGGTAATACACACAAAAAAACAAATGGTTCTTTAAGTATATTTAATTTTTTAAGAAAATACCCAATAACCAAACAGTAAGTTAAACCAAATAGGAAAGGATAAACCATATCTACAGGAATTTGATTAGTGAGATATATGTGACGTCCCTCTACACTCAAAGTATTGAACAAATCGACGACATGATCGTAGTCGTATCCCATAGGCATCATATCTAATAACTTCATGCCATTAGCATAAGCCATAGTTTTAGGAATGGTTACAAACAACATAAAGCCATAAACCACATTGGTTATAACGAAAAGCACCAACACTTTCTTTCCTTGTACATTACTGGCAATGTATTTAATAAGTCGCTGCATTTAGGCCATTTTTTATACTTTGTTAAAAGTATAAAAAGTTTCTTTAGCTTAGTAATTAAGCTTTTAAATGAAATTGGATAACATTTAATAACTTCTAAAAAGCCTTTACAAGTATTTAAAAATTTTGCAACACAAACTCCCTAAACTGGTTCTTGCAGAAAAAACCAGAGTTTATATAATAAATTATAAATAATTAGGAAAGCTATTCCACCCGCTCAATATACGCCCCAATAGCCCTTAGGCGTTCATCTATGCGTTCGTAACCTCGATCTATCTGCTCAATATTTTGAATAATGGATGTCCCTTTAGCAGATAAAGCCGCAATAAGTAAGGATATCCCGGCGCGAATATCGGGAGACGTCATGGTCATGGCCTTTAAAGTCGATTTAAAATCATGGCCAATAACGGTGGCTCGGTGCGGGTCACATAGAATGATTTTAGCACCCATATCAATCAATTTATCTACAAAAAACAAACGGCTTTCAAACATTTTTTGGTGTATTAAAACACTACCCCTAGCTTGAGTAGCCACCACTAAAACAATACTTAATAAATCGGGAGTAAAACCAGGCCAAGGTGCATCGGCAATAGTTAAAATAGAGCCATCTATAAAACTTTGTATTTCATAACCATCTGTGTGCGCAGGAATATGGATATTATCGCCTTGCTTTTCAACGGTAATGCCCAATTTTCTAAATACATTGGGAATTAAGCCCAAATCGTCCCAGCTTACATTGGTAATGGTCAATTCACTTTTGGTCATCGCTGCCAAACCTATCCAGCTACCTATTTCAATCATATCTGGCAACATGGTATGATCTGTACCTCCTAACGTTTCAACACCATCAATAACTAACATATTGGAACCTACACCACTAATCCTTGCTCCCATTCTATTGAGCATCTTGCATAACTGTTGCAAATACGGTTCGCAAGCGGCATTGTAAATGGTCGTGCGTCCTTCGGCAAGTACGGCAGCCATAACAATATTGGCAGTACCAGTAACAGATGCTTCCTCTAGCAGCATGTAGGTCCCTTTTAGCTTCTTGGCTTCAACGCCATAAAATTGTTCCTCACGGCTATAGCCAAACTTAGCGCCCAGTTTTATTAAGCCTTCAAAATGGGTATCCAACCTACGGCGTCCAATTTTATCGCCACCCGGCTTAGGAATATAACCTTTACCAAAGCGGGCCAATAAAGGACCAACAATCATAATAGAGCCTCTTAGCCCCCTGCCATCTTCCTTAAAGGCATCAGACTCCAAATAGTTTAAATCAAGGGCATCGGCCTGAAAGCTGTAACTACCCCTAGACAATTTTTCAGTTTTAACGCCAAGTTTCTTTAAGAGACCAATAAGTTTATTTACATCAACAATATCAGGTATGTTATTAATGGTAACCTTTTCTGGTGTTAACAATACAGCACACAAAATCTGTAAGGCTTCATTTTTTGCGCCTTGAGGCTGAATGCTACCTTTTAATTGGTGCCCTCCTTCAATTTTGAATATTCCCATAAATACTAGTAGCGTTTTCTTTGGCGGTTGGTATTTTTCTTGTGTCCTTTTTTACTAGAATATTTATTTTTAGACCGCATTAAACTTGATGCATCAGATAAGTCTTCATCAGAATTTTTCAAATTTATCTTACCCCCAGAAAGCTCGTATAAATGGTCATAAATCACATCGTCCTCAACCGTGTCTTTGTTCCAGTTTAAAAAACACTTTTTCATATGGTTGGCTATGGTATAGATTAAAGCCTCCTTAAGGTCGCCTTCCTCCCAGGTATTAGCAACATCTATCATGGTTTTGATATTGTTACCATAAAATCGGTATTTAGGGTGGTTTTGTGGGTATTTTAAGGGCTCTGGACGTTCTTCAAAAAGCTCTTTAGTGGGTTTGGAAAAAGGAGAATCTGCATCCAATTCAAAATCGGACATGATAAATAATTGATCCCAAAGCTTATGCTGAAAATCTGGAACATCGCGCAAATGTGGTTGCAAATTGCCCATAACCGCTATAATGGCTTTGGCCAATTTATTGCGTTCTTCCCTAGTTTCCCTTGATTTGGCGTAGTTTATCATTTTTTGAATATGGCGCCCATATTCAGGAATAATTAAATGTTCACGCTCTGTGTTGTATTCTAAATCGTCTATCAAAATTTAAATGTGTAGAATTATTATTTTTTGCATGTAGTTGTTATGCCTGTGCAAAATACAAAAAAAATCTAAAGGCTTATAACGCCTTCTACTTTTTCTGCCACTTCTTTATATTTGTCTATTACCGCATTGGGGTTTCGCATTAATATATTAATGGAAACACTGGTATATTTGCCATTTTTAGATTCTATGGTATTAATTACCGCTCCCATATTATCGAAAATAACTTCTATTTCTGCTATTTTTTGAGCATCAGACTTTACAATGAATTTATATAAATATTCTGCCGGCCAACTTGTGGTTTCATAGAGCCGTGCCTTTAGTTTTTCGTAAAATGCTTCAGAATTAGAATCGTTGTCCATACGTTTTGTTATAAGCTGCAAAAGTACATGAATTTTTCAATTTTTTTTATATTGGTTAAATTACGATTTTTACACCCAAAACCCTGCCCATTTGGACACTAAAAAAATTATTATTACAGGAGGCCCCGGAACCGGAAAATCCACCATCATAAACGAATTGATAAAACGTGGGTATGCTTGCTTGCAGGAAATCTCAAGGCAGGTTACATTGCAAGCCCAAAATAATGGCATAGATCAATTGTTCTTAACAAACCCCTTATTGTTTAGCGAATTACTGCTTAAGGGCAGGCAGCAGCAATATATTGAATCTAAAAACTTAGAAACCGACATTGTTTTTTTTGATAGGGGCATCCCAGATGTTTTGGCCTATATGGATTTTATTGGTGATGTCTACCCCGAATCTTTTATACACCTTTGTAAAGCATCGCCATACGATACCGTTTTTATTTTAAAGCCCTGGGAAGACATCTATACAAGCGATAACGAACGTTATGAAAGCTTTGAGCAGGCCTTGCAGATCCACGATCATTTGGTTAACACTTATAAAAATTATAATTACACCTTAATTGATGTCCCTTTTGATACAGTAGAAAACCGAACCGATTTTATTTTAAATGTCGTAAATATGTAATATGGAACACCCCATAAACATATTGGAACGCTATTGGAACTTCACGGCATTTAAACCGCAGCAGGAAGTCGTTATACAGTCGGTTATTGCAGGTGAGGATACCTTTGCGCTGCTACCAACAGGGGGTGGAAAATCGTTGTGCTATCAAATTCCTGCTTTGGCCAAGGAAGGGATCTGTATTGTTATATCGCCTTTAATTGCCTTGATGAAGGACCAGGTTAAAGCACTTACCCATAAAGGCATTAAAGCTATGGCATTAACCAGTGGCATTTCATATAGCGAATTGGACACACTTTTGGACAATTGTATTTATGGCAATTACAAATTTTTATACCTCTCGCCAGAACGTTTACAACAGGAATTGGTACAGGATCGTATAAAACAAATGCATGTGAACCTAATCGCTGTTGATGAAGCCCATTGCATTTCACAATGGGGTAACGATTTTAGACCCGCCTATAAAAACATTAAATTATTACGCCAGTTACAGCCCTCGGTAAATGTTTTAGCCCTTACCGCTTCGGCTAAACCCAATGTGGTTGAGGATATCGTAAAGGAACTAGATTTTATTCAACCTAAAATTTTTAAGCAATCTTTTTTTAGGTCCAATTTAGCCTACATGGTTTTTCATGAAGATGATAAATACTTCAAATTAGAAACTATTTTAAAAAAATATACGGCCCCCTCAATCATATATGTTAGAAACAGAAAGCTGAGTATGGAAGTGAGTGCTTTTTTAGAGTCGAAAAACATTACCTCAACATACTATCACGGCGGATTAGCTAACGAAGAAAAAGACAAACACATGAACCATTGGCTCCATAATACCAAACAGGTAATGGTTGCCACCAATGCTTTTGGAATGGGCATAGACAAACCCGACGTTAAGACCGTTATCCACATTAATCTTCCGGAAAGCATAGAAAGCTATTTTCAGGAGGCCGGGCGGGCCGGACGTAATGGAAACAAGGCCTTCTGTATTATTTTAAAGAACAACAGTGATGAAGTGTTAGTGAAGAATCAGTTTTTAAATGTGTTGCCAACGGTTGATTTTGTTAAACAGGCGTATAGAAAACTGTGCAGCTATTTTCAAATATCCTATGGCGAAGGGGCGTACAGCACTTTCGATTTCAATTTTAACACCTTTTGCAAAACCTACAATTTTAGTTCTATTTTATGCTACAACGCACTATTGTTACTGGACAGGAACAGTGTGATTAGCCTAACCAAAAGCTTCAACAATAAGGTGTCCCTACAATTTACAGTGCCTAATCATGTACTTTTTAAATATTTGGAAACCCATCATGATATTGATGTTATTGTTAAGGCCACTTTACGTATATATGGTGGTATTTTTGATCACCCCACTAAAATAAATACCTTAAAAATTGCCGACAAGGCTTCGGTAACAGAGCAGCGTATAATCAATGTATTGCAACAGCTGGAAAAAGATGAAATTATTTCCCTTAATTTGGCAAAAACCGATGCGCAGATTACCTTTATAGAACCTCGTGAAGACGACAAGACCATTAACCGTATTGCTCCAATTATTGAACAGCAAAACCATTTGAAACAACTACAAATAAAAGCTGTATTGGATTATGTCAACAACGATTCTGTTTGTAAAAGTATACAATTGCTTGGTTATTTTGGGGAAACCAATCTAAAACCTTGTGGTATATGCTCGGTATGTATCAATAAAAAAAAGGCTGAGGACCCAACAGATTTAATAGCCTTAAGAAAAAGCATCATCGAATTACTGGAAAATGGCGAACGGTCTTCAAGAGCTATAATTACCTGTTTGAACGCTCCCGAATCGCACACTATTGAAATATTAAAACAATTGTTGGAACACAACATTATAAGCATTACAGAAACAAACACATATAAATTATGTCATTTATGAGGGATTTAAGAATTGTATTTATGGGCACGCCCGATTTTGCGGTACATACTTTAAAAGCATTGGTTGAACACGGTTATAATATCGTTGGTGTGATTACCGCACCCGACAGGCCTGCTGGGCGTGGGCGTAAGCTTAACGAAAGTGCCGTTAAAGTATATGCCAAATCCCAGAACTTAAACATCTTGCAACCTACCAACTTAAAGGATAACGGTTTTTTAAACGATTTAAGGGCCCTGGATGCCAATCTACAAATTGTGGTAGCCTTTAGGATGTTACCCAAAGAGGTGTGGCAAATGCCCAAGTATGGCACTTTTAATTTACATGCGTCCTTATTACCCAATTATAGAGGAGCAGCCCCCATTAACTGGGCCATTATTAACGGTGAAACCAAAACGGGGGTATCAACCTTCTTTATTGACGAGAAAATAGATACCGGAGCAATGATCCTTCAAGAAGCAATAGATATAGGTCCAGACGAAAATGCGGGAAGCCTGCACGACAGGCTCATGCACAAAGGCAGTGAACTTGTTTTAAAAACCATAACCCAAATTAAAAACAATGAGGTAACTGCTACTCCTCAAATTGAAACTAATAACCTTAAAACTGCCTATAAGCTCAATAGGGATAACTCTAAAATAGATTGGACGGCACCAATGCAAGATATTCACAATAAAATTAGAGGGTTGAGCCCCTACCCTGCTGCCTGGTGTGTTTTAATTAACGGTGAAGATGCATTGGACGTTAAAATTTATGAGAGCAAAAAAGAGATAGCCGAACATGCATTTGAAGTAGGCCATATCATTATCTCAAATAAAACCTTAAAGGTAGCTGTAAGGAATGGGTATATTTATATAGAAAAAATGAAGCTGCCAGGTAAGAAGTTAATGGATGTAAAATCCTTATTGAACGGTTATCAATTTCATGACCATGCCAAAATGCGCTAAACCCTTACTAATACTAGCATTAACAAAACACCGATAAAACAGAGCTCCTTTATTAACAAATAACCCAAGTTATTAACAATACTATGCATTTCCCTTGCTATTCCTTGCATGATTGCATAATCCGTATAAATTTGTAGAGGATTTAACAAAAATGTTTAACCAATTTTATTAATAATTTAAATTTTATATTATGAACAAAACAGATTTAATCGATGCAATGGCAGAACACGCAGGAATTACAAAAGCAGCTGCTAAAAAAGCTTTAGAATGTGCGCTTATAGAAATTGAAGGTGCTTTACAAAAAGGAAACCGCGTTTCTTTAGTTGGATTTGGTTCTTGGTCAGTTTCTAAAAGATCTGCAAGAGAAGGTAGAAACCCTCAAACTGGAGCTACTATCAAAATTAAGGCAAAAAATGTTGTAAAGTTTAAAGCTGGTTCAGATTTATCAAACGCAGTAAACTAATTTTACATCATAAATTTTCATAAAAGCCTTCAAAAAATTGAAGGCTTTTTTTATTTAACACCCCTTTAGAGTTGCAATTTTAAGATTTATATATTAGATTTAAAGGAAAATTCCTCAAAAGCATGATAACTCTTAAACCAAAAAAAGGTGATTTATTAATCGCTGAACCTGCAATAATTGGTGATGTATCATTTAACCGCTCCATTGTTCTATTGGCAGACCATAACCATGAAGGTTCTATTGGTTTTATATTAAACAAGCCCTTAGAATATACCATTAACGATCTCGTTCCAGAAGTAGAGGCCCACTTTAAAGTGTATAATGGAGGCCCTGTAGAACAGGATAACTTATACTTTATACATAAAGTTCCAGATTTAATCCCTGATAGCATCGAAATCTCGCTTGGCATTTATTGGGGAGGTGATTTTAACAAAGTTGCAGAACTCATTACCAACAATACCATTAAGGAAAATGACATACGTTTCTTTTTGGGGTATTCGGGCTGGGATGCCAATCAATTAGATGAAGAACTTAAGGGAAGCTCATGGGTTGTTTCAGAAAACATTTACAAAAAAGACATTATTGAAAAGGATTACCAAACCTTTTGGAAGGAAAAAATGCTCGAATTGGGTGGCGAGTACATTATTTGGTCCAATGCACCAGAAAACCCTAATTATAACTAGCCCAATCTTATACTTACATTTAATTTTTCTAGCAGGTCTTTGGATACTTCCTGTTTAAATAGCTTCTTTCTATATTTCGTTACCGGTTGAATACCAACAATAACATTGCTTATAAAAATTTCATCCGCCTTTTGAAGTTCAAAAGGTGATATAGAGGCTTCGTCCAATGTGTAATCGGGGATCGTTTTAATCAGTTCTATGATTTGCTTTCGCATAATCCCTTTTAGGCAACCATCTTCTATTGGTGGTGTTTTTATAACATTGCCATTAACCAAAAATACATTGCCATTTAAGGCCTCAACCACTTGCTTGTTAGTATTTAAAAGCAAACAGTTGTCGAGCTTGTTTTCATTGGCAAAAATACTTCCAACCACATTTAAGGCCTTATTATTTGTTTTAAGGGCAGACAACAAGCTTGGCGACACATAATAATCCTTAAACAAGTCCACCTCATAATCATCACTATTTAACAAATAAAAATCTAACTCCAAAGGTTTTACCGAAATAACGAACTCCACGTCATTGGTATGTGGCAAATACAGCCCTGCACCAATACGATGTACCGTTAATTTTACCCTAGCAGATTGTTTTAACAGCTTATTGGATTCTAATGTCCTTAAAATTTGTGCCTCTAAAAATTCCAAGGTAAAATTCATTGGAATTTCCATACGCATAATGCGCATAGAGGCCATTAAACGAAAATAGTGATCTTCCCAAAACAGCAATTTACCATGAACGGACCTTACCGTTTCAAAAAGGGCATCGCCATAGGCATACCCCCTATTATTTAACGGTAAAAAGGCTTCGTTTTCTACTATATTTCCATTAAAATTAACCATAAAAAAATCCGCTATTTGTATTATTGAAATAGCGGACAAATATACTATTAAAATACGTTTTACACTAGGTTGAACCCAGTACTTGTTTTAAATCGGAAATTTGGTTATCCCAAAGCATTTTAGCTTCATCTAGTTCGTCTTCCTCAGCAAAATCGGTAACTATTAAGGAAACATCTTTAGTAATTTCATCCACTTGTATACGAATTTCGAAATAGTAACTCAAATCATCCTCTTCATCTGCCAACCATCTAAACTTAACCCGTTCGCCACTTTTCTTGCTCAATAATTTAGCTTTTTCTTCGCTATCGTCCCAAATAAAGGCAAAGATCTCGCCCCTGGAATTTACATTATCTGAAAACCATTCTGATAGCCCAGAAGGTGTAGAAATATATTGGTACAACAATTGGGGCGAGGCGTGAATAGGAAACTCAATTTCAAACTTAATTTTATCGTCCATAAATAACTGTAAATTTTGTGATGCTCAATATATACATTAATTAATAAGTTTTACAAAATTTTTTGATAATATTTTCTACAAGTTCTGTTTGTATGCAATTATTTTGTTTTTATATTTGCAGCCTTAAAATACGGCGAGGTAGCTCAGGTGGTTAGAGCGTCGGATTCATAACCCGGAGGTCTCGAGTTCAAATCTCGATCTCGCTACAGCAGAAAAGGCCAGCACGATAGTGCCAGGCCTTTTTGTTTTTGGGAGCTAAAGCTTGCTTTGCAGCGACCTAAAACAAAAAGAGCGATAAACGCTTCAGCGTTCAGGTCTTTTCTATTGTCACGGCCCCCCAACGCAGATTCTGTAAATCTCGATCTCGCTACAATTCTTAAATCACCCAAAACAAACAGTTTAGTTCACTCTAAACCGTTTTTTTATGCTAACATTAAAAGAGTTTCTTACATTTAAACACGGAAATGAACAAGATTTGGGACAAAATTCAGAACACAAAAAAGTTTTTTCCGCTCCTAAAATTTACACCGCCAAAGGAGACTTATCAAAACGATAATATGTATATTTTTCCTTCAGGAATCCTGAAACAAGCAGACTGACCAGAATGAAAAACATTTATGGCAAGATCAATAGTTATTAGCAAATTTATTTAGGTTAAATATTCCTTACTTTATTTTCGCTCCCAATCGGTAACGGGTTTCATAAAATGAATCCAGATCATAGCAATAATTGGCATTAAAAAACCAAAAAGCCCCCAACCACCCTGACCTCTATTTAATTCCTTAGCTTTATTTACACAAACAATAATACCTACAACTCTTATAACAAGTTGTATAATGGCAAAAGCACCATCTTCCATTTTATTAGTCTTTAAAATTAATATTCAAGCTTTCTTGGGCCTGATTCTTTAATTCCTGTAATCGCCCATAATTTCTTTTGTTTTTTGTTATTTCTTGAAATAGCTCTTCTGAGATTTGATGTTTTTCAGAACCTATAAATTTATCAGGGTGACAAGCTCTACTCAACACCTTGTATAAATCCCGTGCTCCATTAATACTATTCATAAGATTATCCATGTCAATTTGAGTGGTTGGTTTTCCTTTTATGTCTCTTTTAGATATTTCACTTAATGGTAACTTTGATTGCTTTTTTTTAAGCCTAAAAATCAAAACTATGATGAAGGTTAATTCCAATAGAGCAATCCAAAACCATAGCGAATAAGATCCATTTGTCGTGTTGGTTAATGTATCTCCAATTTGGGATACTTCTTCTATTACCAAACTATCTCTTATTTGCATAATGTTTTGTTTAATCTATAAAACCACCAATATTAGCATGATCCTGTAGTTTCCATTTCAAACCTAAAAATCCTCTATTAGAATGCACTTCTAAAGTATCCCAACCTAACGATATCATCCTTCTTATCAACTCCTCGTTATCTAATATTACACGCCCAATTTCTATTAACTCCAACCTTTCCAATGTGCGCCCTGACAAGGCTTTGATTCTAAAACCACCACCCATCCATTTAGAAAACGCATGTCGATAGGCACTTTCACCACGTGTAATTTTAGCTTCTAAAAGTGTTGGCGCTACACCAGTTATAAAAGAATGCTTTGCTGCCCTGTTAAAATTCTTAATTAATCGATATCTTTCTGCCAATTCTCCAAACCAGTCAGCAATTTCAATTATTTTATACCACATATCAATTAATATATTCTTTTAAAATTAACATGATGATAACAACTTATTTTCTCATTTCAGCTACGAGTTTTTTAGTCGCATTCCCTATAAATTCTTCTAGAACATTCCGTTCCACTCCTTCATAAGCTTGAATCCCTTTCTTTTTCAAGAGCTTCATTTCCTTGGCGTAATCCTTAGCAGACTTAGATATCACACAACCATCAACGCAAGGGGTAAAATTAAACCTATAAACCCCGGCAAATTCGTTAGAATTTATAAGTACAATTTTAAATTCAACGGATGCTCCATATTCTCGACGCTTGCGATATTTATCGACTTTTTCATTATCATTTTTATCGTAATATTTATTGGTCTCATACAATACTTTTGGATCTAATTTTGTAAGTTCAATTATTAAATCGGTATCTGACTTTTCCTTTAATTTTTGATAATCAATATTGTTATCGTCGTTACCTATAATTTGATTGAAAAGCTGTCTGTCTCGAACCACAAATCCACTAGCTAACAATTGATTTTCAATAGCATTATACAAATAGTCGTAATCTTCTTTCGGGGCTTTTTTATTTTCGGTTTCAGTTACCGCAAAAGAGGTTTGTGGTATTCTCAAAACTACCTTTGGGTTTTTACTAGTAGTCAAAAATGACTTCAGTGTTTCGGTTTTTACAATATCATCTGGTTTTTGTGAAAACTTTAGAATTTTAGTTGAATAGCAACCTGTAACTAAAGGAATGGCTAATAGGATTAATAGTTTTTTCATGAGTAATAATTCTTTTTAATTCATTATCAAACCTATGCCAATTGAATAAAAAGTCCTTACGGCTTTCCGCATACAAAAAAAACTCTGCATCCATATAAGAATGCAGAGTTTATAAAATTCTCCCTTAAAAGAATTAATTAATAGCATTACAATATTAAATCAAATGTTATTAACTTCATTACGGGTTTCCGGAATTACCTTAAAATTATATAAGTCCTATATCTTTACCTATGGCAACCAAATGAATCGTATTGTTTGCAGAGAATTGTATTTTAAGTTTATTGAGTCGTTTCTCAATAGAACTTAAGCTGCATGGAGAAATTTTTTTTTGTTTAAAATCTAGACTAATCTCTTCTTGCGATTTTCCTAAGGCAAGATTACGAAGTAACAAAATATCAAAATCATCAATATCCAAAGTCGTTTTATTGGTAAGAGCCTGTGATACTTGTTGGGAAGTAAAAACCCTATCTTCATAGACTTCTTTAACTGCTTTTGACAATTCTTCCAGACCCTTTCTACCCTTACAGACATATGCATTGACATTGTACTGACTTATTAACCGCCTTACTTTTTGAAGCCGGTCTTCAATAGAATACACAATAATTTTAAGGTTAGGGATTTCCTTTCTTAAAACTTTAATTAAATCTTCTCCAGAAGGGTATTTTTGAGTTCTGTGATCTTCTTTAAAAGATAAGTCCGTAATTAACAAATCATAAGGATCTTTATCTAAAATTCCCTTTTTTATTCTTAGATAAGCATCATCGCAGTACTCCACACGTTCAACATTATTGAGCCCTAATGTTTTTGCTATAGTTAATACACCTAAATTGATGCTTCCAAGATCATCCGCAACTAACACTTTTTTGAACATAACTACAATGTAATTTTTGCTTTAAACCCGTTTTCAGGTTCAGACTCAAAAGTAATAGTTCCATTTACGTCCTGAATACGGTTTTCCGTATTTCGAAGACCGTTTTGCTTTTTAAAATCACATCCAATTCCATTATCACTATAAGTAACCATTAAACCCCCTTGTATTTTTTCAAATGAAATAACTACAAAAGATGCCATACTGTGCTTCTTCATATTGGTCATTAACTCTTGAAGCACCCTATACAAAGCCATTTTCTTTAAATTAGATGTTGATGTCCAATTTATGGTTTTCAAATTTTTAGTAAGTACTTGTACTTTATCATTATTATAGTCCTGAAATAAATTGGTTAAGACCATTCCAAAATCTTCATCTAGGTTAATTGATTCATTTTCTTTTGATATATCCCTAGTTTTATTGTAGATATGCTCTAAGTCATCAAGAAAATCTTCTTCATGTCTAACATCACTTTGAAGTTTGGACATGACTTGATAAACATCGTTAGCCACTTCATCATGAATTTTTTTTGAGATTCTCTTTTCAGTCTTATATACCTGAAAAAGCCGATCCCTTTTATGCTTCGTCTTTAAAAAGAAATACAAAAACACCAAAAGCAACAATAATGTAAGTCCGGTAAAGAAATATAAAAGGGAAAGTCGTTTTTGTTTTTCTACTTCAATCTGGCTTTCTTTAAACTTCTTTTCAGTTTCATTAATATTATATTTAATAGCTGCATAGTTATTTTCTTTAGCAAGTCTATCAGACTCTATAGAAGAACTAATATCTATGTAGTCTTTAAATTCACGGCTGTCCTCCTGTTCCAATGCCAATTTTATAGCCTCCAATTTGTACACCGAACTATTAATAGCATCAGATAAATTTTTTACTTTACTAACATATGTTTGTGCGTTCAATTTATCATCTACACTAATATAATAAAGAGCTAAGTGCCTATAACTTGAAAATAGACCAATTAAGTCTTTCGACTTTTCTCTCATACCAAGCGCCATTTCTATATTTTGTAAACCATTTGTGTCACCGATCATTAACTGATAATACCCTAGGTTATCAAAATAATTAGCCTTTATATTAGAATCTTCAACGGTCAGCACCTTTGAATAATATGGAGTGAGCTGGTCAATGGCATTTTGAAAATGATTCTGATCGGCTTCCAAATTCGCCATATTAGTGATAATGGCTATTTTGTCAATTAGAGTGTTATCTAACTCTAACGCTTTTTTATAGAAAAACATGGCGTTATCATAATCCTTAATTTTTCTATAAAGCATGCCCAATTGATTATTTAGTCGTTTTTTGGGTTCTGTAGCACTAATATCATCAAGCCTACTTAAAAGATTTAAGGCTTTAATAGTAGTAGCTTCACTTTCATAATAAAGCCCCAGTTTAAATTGTCCATACGAAATTAGTTCCAAGTTATAGGCAGCACTGGCATAATCATTATTAATAAGAGCAGTTTTTGAAGCCTTTTCAAAAAAATCAAACGCCCTAGCAGTTATCGATACATCTTTTATCTCTCTGATGGATTGGTAATAGATTGTAGTACTATCTTGAATATTCTGTGTAATTGATGCCTGAATCTTACTAAAGAAACCATTAATTAACAAAAGTGATAAAAAAAGGAATGAAATTCGCAATGTTTTCATTCCTCTAAAATAGTAACTATTTTTTGTTTCTATGGATCTTTTTATCCACCTCCGCTAGGTGGTGGCGGTGGAGGAATTGGACTGTCATCTCCACAACAAGCTACCTCTTCTGGTCCGGTTAAACTATCTCCAGACACGCTGTTTGGAGTGCAAGAAAACACTGCCATATTAAGGAATGTTAAAAGCATTATTACATTTATTTTTTTCATCTTTAACGATTTTAAAATTGAACAATAGTGTTGCTCTCCGACCTGATCGGATTATTGAGGTTGGCAACACGAAAACATGGAAGAGACGTCTCTCTTCATTGGGAAGTAATGGAGCGCATAAGTAAAGTGTATTAGCACTTCCCTGAGAATACTACTCTACTTAGCTACTCCTGTTTGATTAATCTTCGCACGCCCTGCGAGTCGGGCAATTAATCGATATAAATAAAAAAAATATGGTTTGGAACTATTGGAAAAATCTTGGAAGTTACTTGGAAATAATGGGGAAATGGATTTTCATTTAATTTCTTTAATTTTAATCCCAAACACTGGCCGTTATGCACAAAAAACTGATCATTGATGCTTTTGAAAAAACCAAAAATGATTTAATACAGGAGGGAATAAATAAACCTTCTAAAGTTTCTATTTCTGAAAGGCTATCAGATTATATTTCTGAACACACTTTGACCCAATTAGGAGAGCGACGTTTTAGAGATTATTATGACGAAGCGATATCCATTAATGAAAAAGAAGGGGTAGATATAAAAATTCAGCAATATGAGGTTGTAACAGGATTAGCGCAATTTTTGGGATATCCCAGCTATACAGATTACATATCTAGACAAAAGAAAAAGAATTATAAAGTCTTCTTTTATTTAACCGGAGTTTTAGTTTTGGTAATTATTCTTCTAGCTATTTTAAATTCAGATTCTACCTGCTGGATGGAATGGAAAGAAGATCATTATGAAAAGGCGGATTTTGATGCCGATAAACTGAGCCAGGGAACCTTAAAGGTTTGTAAAGAAGATAGACTTCAAAATTTCAGAAAAATTGAAACTCCAAATTGTGACACACCCTATTTTAAAGGTGATGGGGCTGTAAATATTTGGTATGGAAAAAACTTAAAAGGAGAAATTGAAGTTTTTACTTCTTTGGGACTACACCCGGAAACAGGAAAGACATTAAAACCCATTACTAAATATATTATTACGAAATATTTGTGTGAAGAATTTTAGCCCATTTGAACAAATCAGATTATGATATCTTCCATATAAAGTGTATATTTCAAATAAATAATTATTATAACAATAGTGAACACAAAACTGAACACGTTTTGGAAACTTTGTTCTAATATGGCTTCAGATTGCTTGGTCATTCAGTATCTAAAAAAATTTCTTGATAAGTTTCTTCTATGGTTTTAACCTCATTGTCATTCAATTCTGAAAATTCTTTTTTCAAGGCACGTTTTGATAGTGTACCATTATTCTGTTCTAAGAACCGCACTAATATGGCAACCATTTTGTCTGGCATTTCAAATTCATCATCAATGAAGCGCTTAAACTCATCATATTTCAATAAATAGTTTACTTCCTGTGGAATAACACGGTTTAAGGTGTCATCAACACAATCATATAAGAACTCAGCTTGTTTGGTTGCATCGAAATAACGATAAAAATCTATTGTGTCATTCAGTACTTCCACATTATGGCTTTCAGTTTCTTTCCATTCAATAAGATCTAGTAAAGGATGCGAATAACTTTCTAAGGTAATTCTATAATCGTCAATATGGTCTAGAATAGATGCTGATACCGGAAAAATGACGCCTTGTTTTGTAAATTCCTTTTTAGCTAAAATATGATGTATGAGGTATCGATGTAATCTGCCATTACCATCTTCAAAAGGATGTATGAAAACAAATCCAAAAGCAATGGATGCCGATGCTAAAACTGCATCATAAGAATCATCTTGTATTATGCTATTGGTATAGACCAGGCCATTTAAAAGCGATTCTAAATCCTCACTCTTTGCCGATATGTGTTCCGGAATTGGCGCACCTGTACTTCTATCATGTTCACCAACAAAACCTCCTTCATTTCTCAATCCTAATTTTACAAACCTTGCGTTTTCAATTACAATTTGTTGTAACCGCTCGAGTTCTGCTATACTTAATGGTTTGCTGCCAGCTTGCCCAATGGCTTTCCCCCAACGCATAGCTCTATTGGTTCCAGGATTTTCTTGTTCTATTGTAAATGATGCTTTTGAATCTTTTAACAATAAAAATGAAGAAGCTCGTTGCAATACATCTGCATGTATACTATTTAAATACTCATTTTTTTGCTCTGACAGGTTTGCGTTTATATACCTGTCTAATTTTTCTGTTCTAAATATAAGCGGACAAAATTCTTTTGTTCCTGGAAGATTATTTATAATTCTATGACGAGAGGATTTTATACCTGTAATGGCGTATTGTAATTTATCATCTAACAGTGATACATAATTACCAGTGCTTAAATCTGGAATATCCAGTTGCTCTTCTAATAACCACTCATATAAAAACCAAAGCTTTCTGCTGTATTGGCCAAGCATCTCGGATGTTATTATTTCAGTTATCTGCGTTTTATCAACGGTAACAAATAGCTGTTTTAAGACTAATAGATTTACACCCTCATATTTTAAGGCAAATACAAGTTGTTTGTATAAGCTGTTTTCTGGTTTATGCCTTGGTGTAAACACCTGCCAATGCGTAGTTGTATAACGACGCTTTTTGGAACTTATCAGAGATAATGTTTCAGGTAAAGGCACTTGTAGTGTATGCGCTTCAATTATGGCACCATAGCCTACTAATGTACCTTCTTCCGGTGCTTGCCTTCCGTGAAAAACAGTTATTTTAAGTGAATAATCTTTATTATCCATGGTTGATGGTGAAAAATGTTTATTTCCAAATATAGGTGAAAAACATTTATAATTGGTGAAAAACATTTGTTTTTTAAACTATTTAGTGAAAAACATTTATTTTAAACAAGTATTTGCTGTAACAGTCCATTTTTTAAGTTTTGAGTTAATAAATCTGTTTTCCATTATATTCAAATATTTGTGTGAAGAATTTTAGGCAATCTGAACAAATCAAATTATGATATCTTCAATATAAAATGTATATTTAAAATAATTAATGAATAACAACAGTGAACACAAAACTGAACACGTTTTGGAACACGATTTAGAATATCTAAATTTTTAATATACTGATTTTCAGTATTTTAAAATTTCATGAATCTACAAACGTCAAATTCATAACCCGGAGGCCTCGAGTTCAAATCTCGATCTCGCTACAGCAGAAAAGGCCGGCACGATAGTGCCAGGCCTTTTTGTTTTTGGGAGCTAAAGCTTGCTTTGCTGCGACCTGAAACAAAAAGAGCGATAAACGCTTCAGCGTTCAGGTCTTTTCTATTGTCACGCCCCCCCAACGCAGATTCTGTAAATCTCGATCTCGCTACAGCAGCAAAAGTTCAATACAAAGCACTGGATGTTTTAAGATTAACACTACATATAATTTTTTGGCTTTTAAGAAAAAGAATCTATAAAACCAATTCAAGATTAGGTTTTAGCATCTTTATAAAGTTGCGTCCATATAATCCTGCCACTGTATCAAAACATACTTTTCGGCACTGTGTTCCCTCACCTTTAAAAACCCAAATTCATAGATAAAAAGGTAAACGTCTCCCTTTTGGTTCTTCCAATAATGGGTGAAAAACCTTGGATTAAATCCCTGTTGTAAAAGCACATTGGCCCTAACGGTAGCCTTACCTGCCTTATTAAAACGCTTTAGAATACGCCGGCTAAGCCTTAACTGGTTATCTACCTTATTATAAAACCTAGGGGCTTCGTCCAAAGACTTTCTATAGTGATAAGAACTTTTACAGTGTAGGTCACAGAACCTTTTATCTGATCTACCGGTATTCAATTCCTTATTACAGGCCAAACAAACTCTTTTTTCCTTCATAATACAAATTTATTCGAATGTTACACGAATACTATTCGCATAAGATACGACTAAATGATTATTTATATCTATTTTTAAATAAAAATCATGAAATTTAAACAACATATTACTTTAAAGCATCTTTTAGTTGATAATACAAAGTGTATAGGCTTACAGTTTTATGCTAATAATGCTTTAAACATTCTGGTAAAGGAACTTGATAATGTTCTTTGGAGCGATGAATTTAACATGTATTATTTACCGAACAGTAAACATAATTTAGACAGTATTTATAATTTATTCAGAGGAGTAGCATGGATAGACTCTCAATACTTCTTCCAATACACCAGATCTAAACAACTGTCAGAAACCTTTGATGTGTCATGGTTTCGCAAAAGAAAACGAAATTCTAACTTCAGGTTTTGTCCTGAAAGTTATCTTCAAAAATTAGAACTAAAAAAGTATTCTAACAATACGGTTAAATCTTACGTAAAATGTTTTGAAGACTTCATTAATCATTACCATGATAAAACCATTGATAATCTAAACGAAAAAGATATAAGGGCATATCTTCAGTTTTTAATTCAAACTAACCGCTCAAAATCTTATATAAATCAATCTATTAATAGTATAAAGTTTTACTACGAAATTGTGCTTGGAATGCCCAATAGGTTTTACAATATTGAGCGACCAAGAAAAGATAAAAAGCTTCCGTTTGTATTAGCTAAGGACGAGGTTATTCAGCTTATTGAAAACACTAATAATCTCAAACATCGTTGCATTGTTAGTTTATTATACTCAGCTGGCTTAAGAAGAAGTGAACTACTAAACCTTAAGATATCAGATATTGACAGTTCTAGAATGCTAATTAGAGTACAAGAAGCCAAAGGGAATAAAGATCGTTACTCACTCCTGTCAAATACAGCATTAAAGGACTTACGAGCTTATTATAAAAAATGGAAACCTAAAGTTTATCTATTTGAAAGTCCAAACGGTGGAAAATACAGCCCAAATAGTGTTGCAAAAATAGTTTCCAATACGGCAGCAAAAGTTGGGATTAACAAACCTGTTACGCCTCACACTCTAAGGCATAGTTTTGCTACGCATCTGCTTGAAAACGGCACAGATTTAAGGTACATTCAACTTCTTTTAGGACATAGTTCTACTAAAACAACAGAGATATACACCCATGTTGCAAAGAGTAGTTTTAATTCTATTAAAAATCCTTTAGATTTGTAAGTATTTATGTATATTTGAGTATATATATAGTAGGCATATATACACCAGTAAACATATTCCTACGTTGTGGGTAATTTGAGAAAACCGAAATGAACGAATCAAAAAGACTGAATTTCTTAAAATCTTATCTCAAACTATACGGAGTTGAGAAAATTGAATTGATAAACGAAACGGCTGACTCAATAAGCGGAATTGCAATCTATGATGAAAATGACCCAGAAGAAAAGCAGGAATTTATTTGGCATAAATCAGAAATGGAAATTCCTTCACCTGAATTAAACATTCTGATTGAAAAAATTGTGGTGGAAAAATGGCATAACGGAGACAAAATTTCTGAACATATTGAGGAATTGGAATTTGAGGAATTTGACAACTCGATTAAAGAAAAAATCTTGACCGAATTGTTTGACGTCCGAATTAGAATGGTTGATGATGGAGAGGAAACGGACTCATATTGGGTGCATTACTAATTGAAAAGCTGAATATGAAAAATAAAAAACTACCCACAACACCGTATATAATTTATTGCTAGTTCTAGCCTACTTACGAAAATCCTCGCGGATTTTCTATTCGGTTTTTATTTGCTAAATTACGTGCCAAACCACGCAACAAACCATATACAAACACGTTGTACCACATTACAGAATCGAAAATTAATGGGAATATTTAACAGGAAAAAGAAATGGGGAAATTTTAGTGGAAACATAAATATTCATTCTGACCTCAAAAAATCTGATATCCCGAAAATCATAGCGGAAAAGAATATTCACTCATTACAACTATTCCAATTTCCAAATCCGAAAAGGCAAACGTGGGAAACCCTTAATGAATTCTTCAGTAAGTATCCAGATATTGGATTAAGAGTTCTTTGGTATGAATGCCAAGATTTATCCTTTTATAAACTCATTCCGAATATTAGAAAATTTACAATAGCCACT
Organism: Aestuariivivens marinum; assembly: GCF_022662175.1. Taxonomy (GTDB): domain Bacteria; phylum Bacteroidota; class Bacteroidia; order Flavobacteriales; family Flavobacteriaceae; genus Aestuariivivens; species Aestuariivivens marinum. The sequence continues at coordinate 90,064 of NZ_JAKMCR010000007.1, forward strand.
TACAATATAAAAGACTATTCCATACTAAAAACGAATACAAAACTTAAACACTTTGGAATTGAGGAAACTAAATCCAAAGCTGTTGATATATCATTCATAAAAGAGTTTACGGAATTAGAATCATTATATGTTGACGGAATGAAAAAAGGATTAGAGAACGTTAAACATTTATCGAATCTAGAAATTTTGACGTTTCGTGGTGTGAAATTGGATAACCTCGACTTTTTGAACGAATTGACCCAACTTCAAGAATTAAACTTACTTTATGGCAGTTATAAAGACCTAAATGCAGTTTCAATACTAAATGGCTTAAAAGAATTAGAATTAAGCCGAGTAAGACAAATACCTGACTACCATTTTTTGAGAAACCTTGTGAATCTTGAGAAACTTTGCTTTGAGGGTATGTCCGAAATGTCAATTTTACCAGATTTAAGTGGACTAAAATCATTAAAAAGAATCCAAGTTGATAACAACAGTAGACTTAACGATATTTCTTCAATATCGCAAATTCCCAATCTTGAAGAATTTTTATTGTTTTTCCCCGAAAATTTTAAAGCTTCAGTAAGAAAAAAATTAACTGAACAAGCATATCAAATTGTAATGGAATCCAAAACGATTAAGTCAACAAGTATATGGCTTCGAGTTAATAACGAGCAGAGAGAAAATTTAAGAAAAAAAGGTGTCGAATTTTGGAATTATAGCAAAGAAGCTGAAGATTTAGTATCAAAAAAATAACGTGGTACAACACCGTGTATAATTAATGGCTAGTCCTTGCCTACTTACGAAAATCCTCGCGGATTTTCTATTTGGTATGTATTTGCTAAATTAGTTGCTTAAACACGCCACTAATCATACACAAACACGTTAGGGGTAATTAGATAAATGAAAATACTAAAACTACTTTTAAAAATTGTATTCGCTCTAATCGGAGCGCTTATCCTAATTGTAGTCATTGCCCTTTGGGTTGATTCGGCACGATCTAACTATTTGAATATTGATAAGAGCGAAACGACATCAGTGAATTCATACATAATTTCTAATGTCAATGTCATCCCAATGAATATAGACACTGTTTTAATGAATAAGATGGTCTATATAAAGGAGGGAAGAATTGAAAAAATAGCAGACTTAATTGAGGTAAGTGAAATTCAAATTTTTGACGGAGAGAACAAATATCTAACACCAGGTCTTATAGACATGCATGTTCATGTTTGGGATAGATATGAATTAGGTCTTTATCTATCAAATGGTGTTACGGCAGTTCGAAACCTTTGGGGCATACCTATGCATTTGAGAATTAAAGAAGACATAGTTGAAGACAATATTTTTTCACCAACGTTTTTTACATCAGGACCAAAACTTACTGGTCGAGAATTCATAGGCGATGATAATTTGAACCTTACAAATCCTAGTGAGGCTAAAGAAAAGGTGATTTCATATAAAGCGAGAGGCTACGACTTTATTAAAACCTACTATGGAATAGATAAAGACATTTTCGATGCCGTAATTGAACAATCTCAAAGATCTGAAATTGATATCGTTGCTCACCCTTCTCAAAAGGTATCGTTTTCATATCATTTGAAACCACAAATCAAATCTATTGAACATGCCGAAGAAATTGTACAGCAGGCCTTAAAATACGATATAGACTCCATCAAACTTCAACCTATTATTGAGTCTATTTCAAAGTCTGAACACACAAGTTATTGCCCAACAATTACTGGATTTAACAATATCTATCAAATGATGATTAATGACTCTATTTTAAGCTCCGAGTCAATAAATTATATGAATCCCCTTATCAGAAAAGTAGATAGTAAAAATCAATTTAAACGTTGGTCCAACGCTATAAAAAATGATTCATCTGAAGTCAGTAGAATAAAAAATCAGCATGATTTCCATATCATGATCGTACAAAAACTTTATGAGGCGGGTGTCAATATTATTTGTGGCACTGATGCAGGCATAGGTGTTACCCTTCCAGGTTTTTCAATTCATAAGGAACTGGCCTTTTATAAAAAGGCTGGCCTTTCGAATTATGAAGTTTTGAAAACTGCTACCGTAAATGCTTCTCAAACGCATTCTATTATGAACCAACTTGGAACTATTGAAGAAGGCAAAATTGCTAACTTATTATTAGTGGATGAGAACCCACTTATTAAGCTGTCATCACTAGAGAATCCGACTTGTGTTTTTATACAGGGGCGAAAATTGAACAGGGAGACTCTGGATTCTTATAATGAAAGGGCAAAGAACCGTAAGAATCTAATGGCTTCTGCTATTAGTTATTTAGAAAACTTAATAATTGAAAAATAAACTACCCCTAACAATGTATATAAAATCATAGCTTCCATTCGGTCGCTACGCTTCATATACCCAACCGTTGTGCACAAGCTGAAAAAATGAGCGAAGTTAAAATTGAAGTTTATTACAAAAAAGAGAAAGTAACAACTACTCTTTATGTTGAGCAATTATCGGAAAACAAATTTCGGATGACTGACAATGACTTCTGCAATCCTAAACTGACATTGGGAACGGAATTTGAGACGAAAATTAATGACCAGAATAAACACGAAATAACTAAAATCACAAAAGAGTCGGAATACATTACTCGCAGATTCGGATTGACACCAAATCATAAAGAATCTGACTATAGAATGTTGGGAGATGAATTAACAAAAAGAGGTGGATTTTGGCAAGTTGACCTTGGTAGTATTGCAACCATTAACATTCCAAAAGATTTTGAATTTGATGTTGACCAAGTTATTAAAGAATTGGATTTAAAATTGGTGGAAATAACAGAATAAAATGCTATCAAAATCTATTGAGCAACTTGAAAACGATTATTGGAAAGACGACATTGAGTTTCCATCAAATCTTGTGGTTAATTGCCATAAATACAGAAAAATTCCAATTAAGGACTTAACAATTGAGCAATTAAGAGTTTTGATTTCACAAAAAATCGGAATTGAATATCTGGCTGAACTTGCAATCAAAAAGCTTGAATTAAATATTTTGGCGGAAGGCGACCTTTATGAGGGCGATTTGTTACAGGCAGTGTTGAGCTTACCGACTGAATTTTGGAATGAAAAGCAAACTGAATTTCTGACTTTACAAAACTTGGTGGAACAGAATTCTGAACTGATAAAAACTGAACTCGGAGAAAAGAAATTTGACCGAATAAATGAAAAAATAAAAGCCAGTGCACAACAATGTATAACCGCAATTACGGTGGATTCGACTACGTCCGAATCCACTCGGAATTGCTAACGTTAGTGCTTAACCGAAAAACATTAACTTTAAAACCGTAACTGACGGTTATACGAGACCGTTACCCATAAGCTAAACTGACCATTGAGAATACTGCTTCACATCATAATCATCGTTCTTTTAACAGTTGTTACCCAAATCGGTGGAATTATTTATTTAATTGCTGTTTTATTAATAAAACGGACAGCAACAAAAAGACATCTGAAACGAATTGGGATTTTTGCAGGACTCTATTTATTCACTACTTTTTTGATTATCCCAAACATTGCACCAATTTTCGGACGTGAAAAAATTAAAGAAACTGAATTTTTAAAAGCACATTCTGTCTTTTACAAACTTGCAAATCGAAATTATGTCCGACCAGAATTAAACAAATCTCTAACTCAAATCGCATCCGAATTTGAGAATCGGAATAGCGGAATAAAAATGATCCATCTCGATGCGAACTTTCCATTCATAAACGGATTTCCTCTTCTGCCCCATTTAAGCCACAACGACGGAAAAAAAGTTGACGTTTCCCTAATTTACCAAGAGCCAAACGGACAACTGACCAATAAAAAACCATCAATAAGCGGATATGGAGTTTACGAAAAACCAACCGCAAACGAATATGACCAAAATGCAGATTGTAAACAACGTGGGAATTGGCAATATGATTTCCCGAAGTATTTGACTTTAGGGACTATCAATAAAGAAATTGACTTTTCCGAAAAGGGAACTCGTGAATTAGCGAATTTGATTTTACGTCAAAACAGCATCGGAAAATTATTTATTGAACCACATTTAAAAAAACGACTGAATTTAACAAACGGAAAAGTAAGGTTTCACGGTTGTCAAGCTGTTCGACACGATGACCATATTCATTTCCAATTAAAATAAAAAGCCTATGGGTAACAACGGCTATAGTTCATTGCTTCTGACTTTCCTCTCGGAAAGTCCTCGCAAATTTGCTATCTTCGGTTTACGGCGGAAAATCCTCGCGGATTTTCACGCAACGAAACCATAGCCAAACCGTTACCACACATTTGAGAAAAACATTGAGAACGACAATAATATTACTTCTGATTTTAGTTTCGAGCCTTTCATTTGGACAAGGAAATGGACTATATAAATTCCAATCCGAAAATGGCAAATACGGATTTATGGACAAAAACGGAAAAATTAAAGTAAAAGCGGAATATCTTAATGTTGGAGATTTCAGCGAAGGGCTTTGCTACGTTTCCAAAGAAGTTATAAAAAAAGGTTACAAATGGATTTTTATCGACACTTTAGGAAATAAAGTTTTCGACATTAAAGATAATTTTCCAGAAACAGAATTTAGCGAAGGATTTGCTCGAATTTCAAGCTTTGAAGAACAATGGTTTGTTAATAGAAAGGGATTAAATGTATTTGAAAAAACTTGGAAAGATGGACACGGAGAATTTCAAAACGGAATTGCATATGTAAGTGACAAAGAATTCTCTGATTTTTATCCAATAAATACAAAAGGAGAAAGAATCGGAACAAAAACTTTTTCAAGAGTAGAGATTTACAACTCAAGAAAAAAAGACAGAATGGGAACACAAGATAAACCAGAATATAAATCTGATAGTTATGTTCCATTTCAAGAAAATGAATTTTGGGGTTTCAAAGACAGGTTAGGCAATGTCGTAATTAAGCCAAAGTTTTATAAAGTAGATAAATTTAAAAATGGAGTTTGTGGTGTTAGAGTAAATAAGCGTGATTTTGAAATTGCAAATGACTATTTTCTTGATGCTATCATAAATGAGAGTGGAGTAATTCTCAATGAAATAGAAATGCATTGCTATTTGGGATTTCAAGGAGAGTTAATTGAGTTTTATGGAGCACCTCATTTCGGTGGTGGAGTTCACTATCTGAATAAAAAAGGAGAAAAAATAAAACCAACCGAATAAAAAAAACGTGTGGTAACAACGTGTATAGCCCATTGCGGCTGAATTCCTAATCGGAATTCATTGCAATTTGCTATCTTTCGGTTACGGCGGAAAATCATAGCTGATTTTCCGCAACGAGCCATACACAAACACGTTGCCAACAATATGAAAAAAGTTCTCGATAGCCGAAAATACAACCTAATCGGAATTTTAGTAGGAACAATAATTGCGTGGATTATTGCAATGCGGACTGACTTGCCAGCGAGTTCAAATCACGGCGGATTTATTCCCTTAATTTATCCACCTTTCATCGGAATTTTGACTGTTATCGTCTATTTGATCAGCAGATTGATAACGAAAAAATATAATTGGATAATAAGCATAATCGGAATAGTTTACATTCTACATTTCGCAATTGATTTTAATTTAAGTTATGCTTAAAAAAATAACCAAATGGACTTTTCTAAAAGGCTATTTATTAGTCTATCTGACTTGTTGTTTGATTTTTACAATCATCAAATGGAAAACACTCTCATACGAAGAAAGTTGGGGAGTTGTTTATATGGTTGGACTAATCGGACTTGGACTTTTTGGATTGGTAATTGACTTTATTTTGACTTTAATAATCAAGAATAAAAAAATACTCAACGGAATTGGAATTTTAATAGCAATCGGATTTTCAATAATGTTGATAATGGAATTTAAATAATGACTGAATTAATAAAAATACTGTTGGCAACAATGTATAACCGCAATTACGGCGGATTCGACTACGTCCGAATCCACTCGGAATTGCTAACGTCAGTTCTTAACCGAAAAATAGTAACTTTAATCCCGTAACTGACGGTTATACGAGACCGTTAGCGGTTATTAAAAGAACACCAATTAGAGAATGAGTTTAAAAGGTCAAACAGTGCGCATTATAGTTAGTGAGCCTTGGGATTGGGAAGAAAATCTATTTGGAACAATTCTATCCGACCGT
>NZ_JAKMCR010000008.1 GCF_022662175.1 Aestuariivivens marinum
GGGGCTCACCTCTTACCATTCCGAACAGAGAAGTTAAGCCCGTTAGCGCCGATGGTACTGCATCTGTGGGAGAGTAGGTCGTTGCCTTTTTTGGAAACCCTTCACTATTTTTAGTGAAGGGTTTTTTGTTTAAGTTTCTATTTTATTCTATAATACTAAAAGTTTTAAACATCCCTTTAGATTTACTATTAGGGACTTCTGCAATAAAAGCATAGTTGCCGGGCTCTAAGTTTACCTCAAAATATTGAATGTTACCTGTAAGGCCATTATTTACGCCACCTAAAAAGGTAACACCTTCAGGAGCTGGGGAAATTAAACCTTTTGGGTTCATCCAATTCATCCAGGCTTCAAGTTCATCTAGGTTTGCATTATCACTTAACTTTACAAGATTCACATCATGACCAACAAAGTTTTCATGAACAATCTGATCCTTAAAAAACACTGATATAATATGGTTTCCTTTAGTGATTTCTTTGTTATATACAATTCCTTCTGTACTTGAAATAGTAATATTAATATCAGCTTCTGGAGGTTGATTGCCACTATCTTCTTCTAGAATATAAAGTTCTTTTGCCATTCCCATAGAGGCATGAAACATACCATTTTCCATTTTTACATAGCATTCCATAATATGAAATCCTGGTTCAAGTTTAATGGTTACATTTGCAGTCATTCCAGGGGAAATTAAACCGGTACCCCCAACAAATTTAACGTCTTGAAACCATTCTGGTAATGCGCCAAAAGCGTTCATTGCAGCATCCATATCTCCTTTCATAATGTACATCATACCGTCATCAAAAGGTTTCATAACCTGAGATTTGATTGTATCTATAGTCTTGTCATCTGGATAATCATCAAACATTAAAAAATGGGGTTCGTTTGATTTGTTAATATATTTAAACGTATTCCATCCAGATTTAATGGTATCTACGCATACAAAATCCATTACATTGGTCACCACTTCAATACTGTTGTCGATTTTTTCTGTTGCTACAGAATGGTTTGTCTTCTCTTTTTTATCAGTTTTGCAGCTTATTATTAAAACAAAGGTTAGTGTTAATAGAATTTTTGTTTTCATTTATTTAAATTTTATTGGTTTTATATTTCATGAGAAATTAGCAAATAATCATTTCGGCTGATATCAACTTTTTGTTAAGACTCATTATAAATCAAATGTTTACATAAATATAATAAATAATTGTAAGTTATATTTTTTAGTGTACAATAAAGTGTGTTTTGATAAAGCAAGATTTATAAACTAATGTTTGGTCAGTTTTTTCTATTTTCGAGAAATTAATAAAACTTGCGTTACCACAGCTCTTAAAAACTATTGGAAATATTAATTAAGTATAAATGAAACAAATTTTAATAATTATAAATACAGTTGTTTTAATTTCAACTCAAAGTATTTTAGGACAGAGCAATAAAAAAGGAGGTGTTGCATTTGCTGAAGCATTGACTAAGGTATCCACTTCCAATGTTCCAGATGATCAAAAATTACTTTTAGTTAGAAAGCTTATGCCTTATGCTACTACTGTAAACCAAAAGAAACAGATTATTGAGGCAGCAGGAAAAATAAAGACCTTTTTGGCACTGGTATTTGTTTCAGAGTTTTTAGAAGACAAAGACTTATCCACTGCAGCATCTAATGCAGCAATAAACATCGCATTACCAACCCACGGAAAGAAAAATGGTTTAAGCGGTGTATTGGTTAAGGCTATTGTGTCTAGGAGCATTAATAATTTTACTGAAGTATATAGTGGATATAAGAAAGCTGATGTAAAAGAATTTTTAAAAAATATGCCAAAAGATGAAGGTTTTGTTTCCATTTTTAATGGAAAGGATTTAACGGGTTGGGAAGGATTGGTTAAAAACCCTATTGAAAGAAAAAAAATGTCTCAAGAAGAATTGGCACAGGCACAGGCAGAAGCTAATGAACAAATGCAAAAAGATTGGTTTGTTAAAGATGGTATAATTGGTTTTAAGGGAGAAGGCTATAACAACATATGTACCATTAAGGATTATGGTGATTTTGAAATGCTTGTGGATTGGAAAATCACAAATGGAGGTGATAGCGGTATTTACCTTAGAGGGACACCGCAGGTACAGATTTGGGATATTGCAAGAACCAATGTGGGTGCGAAGGTTGGTAGTGGTGGCTTGTACAACAATCAAAAACATGAAAGTAAACCTCTTGTGGTAGCAGATAACCCTGTTGATGAATGGAATACCTTTCGTATAAAAATGGTTGGAGAACGTGTTACGGTTCATTTAAACGGTATTTTGGTTACCGATAATGTGCCCTTAGAAAATTATTGGGACCGTAGCAAAAAAATATTTCCAAAAGAGGCAATTGAACTACAGGCGCATGGTGAAGATCTTGGATTTAGAAATGTGTATGTAAGGGAAATTATATCTGGAGGTAGTTTATTAACAAAATCAGAAAGAGAAGAAGGTTTTAAATCATTATTTAATGGTAAAGATTTAGATTATTGGGTTGGAAACAAAGACGTTTATGTTGTTGAGAATAATGAAATTGCTGTTAAACCAAAGCAGGGAGGTTACGGTAACTTGTTTACGGCTAATGAATATTCCGATTTTATTTTTCGCTTTGAGTTTAAATTAACACCAGGAGCCAATAATGGATTGGGAATTCATGCACCTCTTGAAGGTGATGCTGCATATGTAGGTAAAGAATTGCAGATATTGGACAATACGGCTCCAATTTATGCAAACTTAAAGCCGTATCAATATCATGGTTCAGTATATGGAATTATAGGAGCAAAGCGTGGGTTTTTAAATCCCGTTGGGGAGTGGAACTATCAAGAAGTTATAGTAAAAGGCGATGCTATTAAAATTACGCTTAATGGTGTTGTAATTGTTGAAGGAAACATTAATGAAGCAACAAAAAATGGTACTGCAGATGGTAAAGACCATCCTGGACTAAAGCGAGACAAAGGACATATTGGATTTTTGGGGCATGGCTCTGAACTTTGGTTTCGAAATATTAGAATTAAAGATTTAGCACCCTAAAATAAAAAATTTGTAGCCTGTTTAGATTTTAATTATTGGTTCGAGTTTGAGAGTAATAAATGATTTGCGCGCTTATTTCCTAAATATTTATGCTTTATAAGGCATTGAAGACTGTTTGCATGTGCAACTTTATTAAAAGTTATAGTATTTTAGGAATTAATTCTTGTCTAGGGACTTATATGGTTTGTACTTTATTATAGTGTTAAAGACTTGTCAAGATTTTAATGTAAGTTTGTTTCTTTTTTTAGACTAAAACCATAAATTTTTTGTTAAATAAAATTAGTATTTTAGTCTTTATGAACATTATTATCCAATCAACACTAAAAACACTTCAAAAATCAAAATATTTATTATTGAATTTGGATGATGCCACTTTAGACAACAAATCTATTTCGCCTTATTACTCCAGTATTGGAGGGCATGTTCGCCATATCTTGGATTTCTATGACTGTATTTTGAATAGTAATGAAGGTCATAAAGTTGATTTAACAGCTAGAAAGAGAAGTAAAAATGTTGAAACTTGTTGTCAGCATGCTATGGGTTACTTGGAGCATATTATTGTTAAACTTGAAAACTTTGATAGAAATATTGAAGATCAAGTTACAGTTAATGACGATTTAGGAGTTGGGGTAATTGAAATGCCTTATACCTATGCTGCTTTGTTTGCCCAAGCCAATAGCCATACCATACACCATTACGCCATTATTAGTTATATTTTGGATCGTCTAAATATTGTTATAAATGATACTGATTTTGGGTATAACCCAACAACTCCAAAAGCACCTAATCTTAATTAGAACTTTTTTTAAACATACTATCTAAAATTGTATTAATTCCCTTATAGGCTAGGTATAATGCCAAGCAGCAAAGTACAATGGCTATTATTAGAATAACCATATCAATAGGAGGTTTTATTTTTGTTTGTGAAATGTAAATGAGTGAAGGGCCAGAAAACATGCATGCTAAAGCGCCCCCCATTAGTTTAAGTCCTTTTAAAAGAATATTTTTATCCGTTCTTTTGATATTTGTCATTATAATGTTGAATTGCTAATCGAACACTTCCAAATTTATTTAAAAGCTTTTGTGCTTCACCTAAAGGAATGTTAAGCTCTTTCATTACCATTTTGGTTCCTCTACCCACAAGTTTGTCATTGCTTAATTGCATGTCTACCATTTTATTGCCCTTTATATGGCCTAGTTGTATCATTGTAGTAGTAGTAATCATGTTGAGGACTAGTTTTTGTGCGGTACCAGCTTTCATCCTAGAACTTCCGGTAACAAATTCGGGGCCAACAATAACTTCAATGGGATATTGAGCTGTATTTGATAAGGGACTGTTGTGATTACAAGTTATACAGCCAGTAATAATATTATTTTCGTTACATTTTTTTAGTGCCCCAATAACATAAGGTGTGGTTCCTGAGGCGGCAATTCCAACAACAACATCTTTACTTGAAATATTATAGGCTTTAAGGTCTTTCCAACCTTGGGTGGTTGAATCTTCAGCAAATTCAACAGAGTTTCTAATGGCTGTATCACCACCAGCAATCAATCCAATAACCAAGTTGCGAGATACACCATAAGTTGGTGGACATTCTGAAGCATCCAAAATACCCAAACGACCACTGGTTCCAGCACCCGTATAGAATAAACGACCACCATTACTTAATTGTTTTACAATTTTTTGTATTAACAGTTCAATTTGTGGGAGTGCTTTTTCAACTGCAATAGGAACAGTTTTGTCTTCGTTATTTATATTTTGAAGCAACTCTTTTACACTCATTTTTTCAAGATGATTGTAGTTGGAATCCTGTTCAGTTGTTTTTATAAAATCCATACTCCACAAAAGTACATGAATTTTTTCATTTAAAAATTCTCCAAAACTAAATGAAAATATATATTAACTTTCTAGTAAATGAGTAAAGTCAAACCAAGTGTGAATTTTCCATAAAATATTTAGGATAACTATTTTATCAATGATTATCTGTAAAATTATTTTATGTCATAAGTGAAAGTATCTACCTGTGAAGCCCTAAAGTAGCCCAAAGGATAATTTTTAGGATTAGTTTCGTTTATACAATTACCCCTTACTGTTGCTGGTTGTACTTCAAAGGGATCACCAGATTCTTCATCAGATTGTTGCAGAAGTATGCTCAAATACTCAAAAAACTGTTTTGAAATTCCATAGTTTCTTATTTCAAGTATATCTCCAGTTTCTAAATCTTCTTCTGAGTGGAAAGCAAATATTTGATTGCCGTCTGTGAACTCATCATCATAAACTTCCAGACTTACTATGTTTGTTGAAGTGTTTATAAATTCAAAAAGATAATAATTATTGATTCCTTTGGGGTCCGTGTAATAAGCTTCAATTTCTGTTTCATTACCACTAAAGCCTCCATCGTTTTTTTGTTCTACATATTCAATTGAACTAACCGGCATGAGTTGTTCTGTAGCGGTAAAAGTTTCTTTATTGTAGATAATGGTTAAGTGGTATATGCCGTTAATTTCTGGAACAAAGGAGTCATTTTTGTAAACACCTGTTAGCCCTTCTTCAATGAAATTGTAAGTATTGTTAAATGCATCGGATACTACTACGGTTGCTCCAGTAGCTGGGGGTACATCATCGTTAAAAAAAGGTGCGGTCAATGTCAATTTTACAAATTGTAAGTTTCCCGTGGTTCCATTAACCCAGTTTATGTTTGCATCTATAACCAATCTTGGGTCGGTGGTTTTTAAATCTACATCTATAACATCTTCACAAGACGAAAAACTAATAACCAATATCATTATATAGATTAATTTTTCCATGAGCTAAAACTTAAAATTGTAGGATATAGAAGGGACGACCCCAAATATTGATAAGCGGTTAGCTTCATTTTTGCCATTATCCTGATTTCTTCTAAAAGCGATTGACGCAGCATTTCTTCTATTATACAAATTATAGATTCCAAATGTCCAATAACTTTTCCAACCATTAGTTTTATCTGGTTTTGGGGTATATCTTGCTGAAATATCAATACGGTGGTATGAAGGTAATCTATCAGTATTTCTGTCATTATAGTTTGGAATGGTTATACCATTAAATTCATATTGACCATTAGGAAAGGTAGTTGGTTGCCCTGTTTGAAATATAAAGTTGGAGTTTAGTTTCCATTTTCCATTCAATTCATAACTGCCTGTAACAGATAAATCGTGTGTTTTGTCAAAAGGTGTTTTATACCAATGTCCATTGTTAATTCCAGATTCTTGTGATGTTCTACCTTTGGTTTGCTGTTCTGATTTTGATAGGGTATAGGCTAGCCAACCTTTAAGGCGGCCTTCGTTTTTTCTTAAAAGGAGTTCAAGGCCATAAGCTCTTGCCCTGCCATTTAAAATCACCTGTTCTATAGCGTTATTGGCTACTAAATCGGCACCATCAATGTAATTGATCCTGTTTTTAACGGTTTTAAAAAAACTTTCGATTTCCAATGTATAGTTGCTTTCTTTGAAATTTGTAAAAAATCCTACTGCAAATTGATCCAACAATTGGGGTTTGACATATTTTCCACTAGGTGTCCAGACATCCAATGGGGTGGGTGAGTTTGTATTGGACAGTAGGTGTAAGTATTGACTCATCCTATTGTAGCTTGCTTTAATGGAATTTTTAGCATTGATCTGGTATGCTAATGAAGCACGGGGTTCTATATTTAAAAACTTAGCAATTACATCACTGCGTTTAAAAATTTCTACGTCTATTGGATCTGCTTTTTCATAGATTTGAAAGTTATCGTTAAATAGGACTGGTTGGTCGTTTTCATAAACGTTTAATTCGTTTTGTCCCATTCGATGAAAAGTACTTAAGCGTAATCCGTATGAAAGGGAAAATTCATCAGACACTTGATGATTGGTATCTAAATAAATAGCATTTTCTAAAGCATATTTATCGGTAAGCTTAAACGGGTTTATCCCAGAGGATTCTGTAGTTGGTTTTATATCTCCTGGATTAAACTTATAATAAATGCTATTTAAACCATATTGAAGTTTAAATTTATTATTTAGGTAATGCTTAAAGTCGTATTTCAAATTGAAGTTTTTAATACCCGAAACCCAGTCGAATTCTACAAAGTTTAGCTTTAAATCGTAATCATAGTTGGAGTAAATCAAAGATAAATTGGAAAATACTTTATCTGAAAACAAGTGGTTCCATCTAAAGTTAAAAACAGCATTGCCGTATGAGTTTTCGAATGAATCTTGGATTCTAAAAACATCACGACCAAAATAACCAGATAAGTAAATATTGTTTCTGTTGTTTATTTTGTAGCTCAATTTTGTGTTTAAATCGTAGAAATAAGCAACATTATCTAAGTCAAAAAGCGGTAAAAATAAGTGGGCGTAACTGGATCGGCCTCCAAAAAGAAACGATCCTTTTTCTTTTTTAAGAGGTCCTTCTGCCAAGAGTCTACTAGATACTAAACCAAGGCCTCCGTTCATATGAAAGGCTTTGCTGTTACCTTCCTTTTGATAAATATCTAAGACCGAAGATACCCGTCCTCCATATCGCGCTGGAATACCTCCTTTATACAAGCGAAGGTCCTTAATCGCATCTGGATTAAATACTGAAAAAAACCCGAATAAATGTGACGAATTATAAATAGTAGCTTCATCCAGAAGTATTAAATTTTGATCAGTTGCACCACCCCTTACATTGAATCCGGATGAGCCTTCGCCGGTATTTGTAACACCGGGTAGCAAGGTAATGGCCTTAATGATATCGGCTTCCCCCAAAACTACCGGAATATCCTTTATGGTATTGGCAGATAGCCTATTGATACTCATTTGGGGCGTTTTAATATTTAGCCTTTCAATATCTTCTGTAATAATGATTTCATCTAAGTTTTCGAGGGACTCCGTTAAACTGAAATTTTTTACAATATTTTCAGATAATGTTAGTGTTTCAGAAATTGTTTTGAATCCTAGATAGCTAATAACTATGTTGTAAGTGCCTTTTGGCAATGTAATGGAATAAAAACCATATTCGTTTGTCGTGGTTCCAGATTGTATTTCTGGAAAAATAACATTTACACCTATTAAGGTTTCGTTACTATTCTTTTCTGAAATGGTTCCACTTATGGTAAATTTCTCTTGAGCATTTAACAACAAATTATTTAAAATGAATAGCGAAATAAACCACAAAAGGATTTTATGCATGAATTTTTTTGATAAAAATATAAAAAAAGCCCCATTACAGGGGCTTTTAAACTTAACTTTATATTTTATTTAACCAATAATACTGTTTAGTGTTTTGCTCGGTCGCATCACTTGATTGGCCAAAGCATCGTTAGGTTCATAGTAACCACCAATACTAACTGGGTTTCCTTGAATTTTATTTAGCTCGTTTACAATTACTGATTCGTTATCAGTTAATTGTTTGGCAATAGGAGTAAACTCCTCTTTTAAAACTTGGTCTTTGTTTTGGTTCGCCAGTTCCTGTGCCCAGTACATAGCTAAATAAAAATGGCTGCCTCGGTTATCCAATTCGCCAGCTTTTCTGGAAGGCCCTTTTTTGTTTTCCAAAAGTTTTTCGGTGGCCTCATCCAAGGTTTCTGATAAAACTTTGGCTTTTGCATTGTTGTTAACATCACTAAAATGTTCCAAAGATACAGCTAGTGCCAAAAACTCACCTAATGAATCCCAACGTAAATGGTTTTCATCTAAAAGTTGTTGAACATGCTTAGGAGCAGATCCACCAGCACCAGTTTCAAATAAACCACCGCCATTCATTAACGGTACAATGGAAAGCATTTTTGCACTAGTTCCTACCTCTAAAATCGGAAATAAGTCGGTTAGGTAGTCACGCAAAACATTACCCGTAACCGATATGGTGTCCTGTCCAGCCTTCAATCTTTCACACGTGAAAGTAGTCGCTTCAACAGGAGCAAGAATTCTTAAGTCCAATCCCGTTGTATCGTAGTCTTTTAAGTAGGTATTTACCTTTTTAATCAATTCAGCATCGTGAGCCCTGTTTTGGTTTAACCAAAAAACAGCAGGTGTTTGTGATGCCTTGGCACGGGTTACCGCTAATTTAACCCAATCTTGTATTGGTGCATCCTTAGTTTGGCACATTCTCCAAATATCACCAGTTTCAACAGTGTGTTCCATCAATATGGTCCCTTCTGAATCAATAACTCGTACTGTTCCATTAGTAGGAATTTCAAAAGTTTTATCATGGGAACCATATTCTTCTGCTTTTTGGGCCATAAGCCCAACATTGGGAACAGTTCCCATAGTAGTTGGATCGAACGCACCATGGTTTTTGCAAAAATCTATAGTAGCTGCATAAACACCAGCGTAACTACTGTCTGGAATAACTGCTTTTGTGTCCTGCAATTCACCTTTGGCATTCCACATTTGACCAGAAGTACGTATCATGGCTGGCATAGAAGCATCTATAATGACGTCACTAGGGACGTGTAAATTGGTAATGCCTTTATCACTATTTACCATAGCAATTGATGGTCCATCTTTATAGGTGGATTCAATATCAGATTCAATGTCCTTGCGTATATCTTCAGGTAGTTCCTGTATACGTTCCAAAAGATTTCCAAGACCTGAGTTTACATTTACTCCAAGTTCATCTATTACTTTTCCATGCTTCTCAAAGACATCTTTAAAGTATGCTCTTACAGCGTGCCCGAAAATAATTGGGTCACTAACCTTCATCATTGTACCCTTCATGTGCAATGAAAAAAGAATGTCTTTAGATTTTGCATCAGCAACCTGTTGGTCTAAGAAGCTTACCAATGCCTTTTTGTTCATTACAGTAGCGTCTATTATTTCGCCTTTAAGTAATGGAAAACTATCTTTTAAAGTAGTTATATTTTCTTTACTGTCAATGTGTTGTATCTTTATGGATGTAGCCCCTGATATAGTAATCGATTTTTCATTGTGAGCAAAATCACCGCTGGTCATGGTTGCTACATGTGTTTTCGAATCACTAGACCAAGCACCCATAGTATGCGGATTCTTTTTTGCATAATTTTTTACAGCTTTAGGCGCACGTCTGTCACTGTTTCCCTCTCTTAATACAGGATTTACAGCACTGCCTTTAACCTTATCATAGCGTGATTTAATTTCTTTTTCCAAAGCATTGCTAGGTGAGTCTGGATAATTGGGAACAGCAAATCCCTTTTGTTGTAGCTCTTTTATAGCACCTTTCAATTGTGGGATTGAGGCACTAATATTAGGTAATTTTATAATATTGGCTTCTGGTTTTGTAGCTAATTCACCTAAAAAGGCCAAATCATCCGAGACACGTTGGTCTTTTCCCAAATAATCTGGGAAAACAGATAATATTCTGGCAGCTAGAGAAATGTCCCTTGTTTCTATGGTTATACCGGTTGATTTAACAAAAGCTTTAACTATGGGTAAAAAAGATCGTGTAGCTAACGCAGGAGCTTCATCGGTTTTTGTGTAGATAATTTTTGACATTCGTTGCCTTTTTTAATTTTAATATACTGTAGTTTAGGTGTTTATAACTAGCGCCTTTTTTGGCGTTGCGAATATACAAAAAAATGATAGTTATTATAGTCGATTCCAGAACCAAAACCCAATAAAGTAAGCTAATTAAAAGGTAATTAAAAAAAAGTATGGACAACTAAGCAATCGTTAAAAAACATGAAATAAATTCATAAAAATACAAAAGCCATATCATGGTAGAATTTACTACTTTGACATGGCTTTCTTTGAAATAACTTTCATTGACCTGTTTGGTATTACTACCAAAATCGATTCAAATTTTCATCAAATCTTTTCAATTCAAGTGCTGTTATTTCAATGAAGCATTTGTGTAATTTTCAAAATGTATTGACCTATTACTCGAAATGCTCCCGGTTAATTGTTTTTCTTGATGCTTGTTTAACTATACATTCGCTTTCACGTTTGAATAGCCCCCAAGCATTGTCCTTAAAACAGTACTACTGTTTTTTTGGACTTTCAACTACACGAGTTGCCATTTGCTTTCGCACTTGGGACTTTTTGTAGTATCATGGCGCTCTGCTAACACACGCATACACATGGCGCATCCAACCTCAAAAAACAATTAAATTTAAAGAACGTTACTTTAAATAAGAATCTCAGCAAATTCATTTTTTAAATGAAACCAAACGAGTTTGTCATTGATTCTTATGCTAAGATAAATTAAGAATTTAAATTCGCAAATTTTTTATCTTGCTAAATATCAACTGCTTATCAACCAAGGTTATTAACAATGGTTAATAAAAAAAGAGCCTTGATTTTTCAAGACTCTTTTATAATGTGCTGTAGCTAGTAAAATATTAGTGTCTACGCTCTTTAATTCTTGCTTTTTTACCAGTAAGTCCTCTAAAGTAGAAAATACGAGCTCTACGGACTTTACCACGTTTGTTAACTTCAATTTTTTGTAAAGCAGGCAAATTAATTGGAAAAATACGTTCTACTCCAATTGAACCAGACATTTTCCTAATGGTAAAAGTTTCTGATGCACCAGAACCTCTTCTTTGGATAACAGTTCCTCTAAAAAACTGTGTACGAGTTTTGTTTCCCTCTTTAATTTCGTAATAAACGGTAATTGTGTCACCAGCACCGAACTCTGGTAGGTCTTTTTTTGTTACAAATTCGTCTTGAACAAATTTTACTAAAGATTCCATATCTTTATTTTTAAATGTTTGATTCGAAACAACATTCACGATTTTCGCCAGAGGTTGATTCGAAATTGGGTGCAAAAATAGTTATTAATTGCCAATATGCAATACTTTGTGGTTGTTTTTTTGTTGAAAAAATAAATTACGATTGCCTTAGTTTTTGTAAATTTAAAAACACATCAATTAAATACGTAATATTATGAATAATAATATGGTAGGTTGGTTTGAGATACCTGTTAATAATATGGACCGTGCCAAACAATTTTATGAAACTGTTTTTAATGTTGAAATTAATATCCATGATTTTGGAGGGCTATTAATGGGATGGTTTCCAGACAGGGGTGAGGCCCATGGTGCCCAAGGGACTTTAATTAAGCAAGATTCTTATATACCAAGTAAGAAAGGGGTACTTATCTATTTTTTAAGTGATAATGTGCAAAACGAATTGGATAGAGTGGTTACCGCCGGTGGTGAGATATACCAACCTAAAACACAAATCTCACCAGAGCACGGGTATATGGGTGCTTTTATTGATAGTGAAGGAAACAGGATTGCATTGCATTCAAAAAAATGAAAGATTTTTTACTTTCTTAACTTTGTGGCATGATTGATATTGACCTGCTTTACCATTTAGAATCGTATTTAACCAATTCTCGAAAAACTAAATTCCAAGACGTTTTATCACAACGCACCAAGCATTTTACAGTGGCTATTGAAGATGTTTACCAACTACACAATACAAGTGCAGTGATGCGTAGTTGTGATGTATTTGGAATACAGGAAGTTAACATCATTGAGGAAGTAAATACTAAACGGATTGATCGTGAAATTGCCATGGGAGCCCAAAAATGGGTAGACATTAACCGGTACAATTCAGTAAATGATTGTATTAAGGATTTAAAACAAAAAGGTTATCAAATTGTAGCAACCACACCCCATGCTAATGATTGTGATTTGCATGATTTTGATGTCACCAAAAAATCATGCTTTTTCTTCGGAAGGGAAACCGAAGGCTTATCGGATGCTGTTTTAAATAATGCCGATCGTTTTATAAAGATTCCCATGGTTGGGTTTACCGAAAGCTTAAACATTTCGGTATCGGCGGCCATTATTTTACAGTTTGCTACAAAGAAGCTAAAGCAAAGCCATATCAATTGGCAATTGAGCGAGTCTGAATTATTGGAAAAACGCTTGGACTGGTGTAAAAAAACAATTAAGAGTTATCAAAAAATAGTGGATAGATATTATAATAGATAAGTTCGCTATGTATTTTTTATTTTACATCAAAATAAAGGGGCGTATTAATAATAAACCCCTTTATATAACTAGTACGTGGTTTTACAAACACATCATATATGCCGTTAAGGCTTCTTTTTCTTCTTTATTTAATTTCAATTCCAATATTATATTGAAAAACTCAACAGCATCATCTAAGGTTGGAAGTCTACCATCATGTAAATAAGGAGGGGAATCTTTTATTCCTCTCAACGGGAATGTTTTTACGGGACCTTCAGGCCTTCCCTTATAAAAACGCTCTACTTTTAGGTCATGCAAATAATCATCAACAAAAGCAGGGCCATAATGACAAGTTGCACACTTTGCCTTGCCTTTAAATAACTTTTCTCCTAGTAACTCTTGCTCGGTAGATTTACTTGGTATTAAATTGCTCATGGCATCTAATTTAGGTGCTGGAGGAAAATCGAGCATGGAATTAAAATCACCCATTCTATTAGACAACGCTCTTTGCAACCCTCTTTGCCCAATATGTTGTTGCATGCCCGGATCACCATCAAAATATTCTTCTACTTCAGCAAAATGATCCATACTTCTAATGGAACGTTTGGAGCCTAATTGCATTGCATTAAAATTACCACGCATGGTCGGAGTATCTACACGTAACCGAGCCAAATTGGGTCTGCTGTCTGGCCCTAACTCAATAGCTCCATTGGTATGGCCATTTACATGACATGAAAAACAGGATACTCCCACGCTTGGTTCTAAGGTAACTCTATGTGGAGTGTGGTTAAACCATGTGGTTGGAGTAGGGGTTAGCAACTCATTTAAACCTTCCATTTGTTCAGGGGTAAGAAGACCGTTAAAAATCTCATAGTAATTTGCTAACGTTACTTCTCTTCCTTTAGTTACGTCGCCAAGTTCCTTATGGTTAGATAAGAACATTGGTGGTGGGAACTCTGGTAAATATTCATCTGGAAAATCATGATCCACATCAATCCTGGCATGCTCAGGATGTACTTTGTTCCAGCTATCTGGAAAAAGCATATGTGCAGTAGTCTGTAATGGATGCGCTAGAGGTTTATAAGGAAACAGGTCCTTATTTTTAATTTCATCTGGAGAATATTTAGACAAAGCCTCATAAGAAGAAATTCCTTTTGGCAATCTTGTAATGGGCCCTTTCATTATGGGTTTCCTTCCTCCAGACATCACTTTACCTTCATGGGTTTTACCATTGAAGTCATAACGTGAATTCATGTACTTTTTAACATCGGCCATTAATTCTGGCTTTTGTTTTTTGTGGAATGCAACCCACTCTTCCCAACTCATTGGCAATTCTGGAGTTGTAAAGGAACTTTTGCCTTTACCTCCATATCGCCATAGGTCAAAAGGCGTGCGTTCTCCTTTTTTTAAATCAGGGTAAGGGATTAAGGAGTCAATGTGCCCTGATCCTAATTCATAATCGGGCTCTTCGTAATCTTCAATTACTGCACCTGGAGATTGCAATAAATGTAATTTGTTATTAATAATTTGAAAGCTTAAAAGTATTAAGCTTCCAAAAGCTATTAATAGCGCAATTCGAATCTTTTTCATTTTTGTCTAGTTAGTTTTGATTGGTGCTAAGTGATGATAATTAATGCCAATTTTTTGGATTAATATTCACAAATTTAATCGTTTGTCTTAAAAAAAGCAAAACAAGACTAGCTTAGGTTTAGCAAATACTTTTTTTATTTGTTTTAAACTATTTAAATATAGATTAGATGATTAAAAAAAAAAGATTTATAATTTTCTTGCCATCAATATGGTATGTGGTTCAGATTTGATTTCTGAACCTTTGTACTCTACTCTAAACGTTTTTATGTTGCTAAACCTAGCTTTTTTTAGTTGATGCTTTAAATCCATTAACTTATGAAAATAAAAAAAGACCCTACCAGCATTATTGCTCTTAAAATTAGATTCATTGGGTTCACCTTCAACAAAACTTAAATAGATCAATCCGTTAGTATTTAGTAAATTGTATGTACTAGAAATAAATACATTACATTCTTTTTGCGATAAATAGGGTAGGCAGAATCCACCAATAACACCATCAAAGGAAGTGTCGAGTTTGGCAATATCCCGATTATCCATAACGGCAAAGTTTGCTGATGGATTGTTCTTTGTGGCCAATTCAACCATATTAGAAGCTATGTCTATTCCCAAAATGTTGAAATCTGGTCTTTTGGATAATAAGTACTTTGTAATATTTCCAGGGCCACAACCAACGTCCAACAATTTGGCTTTGGCTTTGGTAATGGTTTGACAGATATAGTCGTAGGTATGGTTATACACGTTTAAATCCATAAACTTGTTTTCATAGACTTTGGCTATGTTGTTCCATGTGTTGAATGTTTCTTGGTATTTATCCATTATAAAGTCTATGGTGGACAATCAAAGTTTATCTGATTATAGTCTATTGGTTTTTAACTTGAATCAGTTTAAGTAGGTCTTTATTTTAAAGGTATTCTGCTCATTTGTTTATGTTTCGCATTCTATTAGTTTTTTTATTTAAAATGCAGTCATTGATTTGTCTATTATTTCTTTTTGTCTTTGCCTTATCAATCAGCTAATTTAACAACACCATTGCACCATTTCAATTCGATTTCAACATTGTAATAACTTATTTAGGGCGGTCTTTTATATGTAAATATCTAATTGGTCCCATTCACCTATATCAGATTCAAAAGTAAGCGCCAGTCTGCCAGATATTTGATTTGCCTTAAAGTAAATAATTTTGTAGCAATTGTGTCTTGCTAAAGTGGATTTTACTGGTTTAAATTTCACATATTATGCCTGAAACCATTCATAATTTTCAAAATCTTCTTTGTTTTGACTAAAGCTTATTTAGAGTGAATAGTATAAACAGGGTTGATATTAAGTTTTTAATATTTTTTTACTTTTTCTAAACACTAAATTACAATTATCTTTTTAAGCAATGGCTAATGTTAAAGGTAGCTCAACCACCATTTTTTATTATTCAGCTTATATCGGCCAAACCAAACACAGCTAGGGTAGAGCAATAACATTATACCAAACCAAATAACATATACCCACCCTAGATTTACACCATAGCCTATGAGTTGTTTGTTTGTGGAGACAAATCCTTTCAATATCATGGTATTGAATCCGTAACCTGTAAACTCAGCAAGAATTGCGGCAAAAAAGTGTATCACGTATATGTGTAGGATATAAATAAAAAAGGGGACTTTACCAAAAGTGGAGCAAAAGTTTACAATGCGTCCTTTTAAATTCTCAGATTGCCCCAGAAAAACTAATGACGGTCCCAATGTCATTAATAAGTAGGATAATGATGGAGGATATTTTGAAGGATCCAAAAAAGAGATAAAAGTTGCTTCAAAAAGCTCATACTCAAGCCATGGACGAGAATTACCATACAGATTTATACCCCGAATAATAAAAAAACCTATAATAGCCCCTATGCCTATTTGAGTCAATATTTTTTGACGGTATTCAGGCAAAACATCTTTATTATAGAATTTTCCGAAGTAATAGCCCAAGGACATTACGCCAATCCACGGTATTATTGGGTAAACTATACGCAATTGTATGTAGTTAAACAGAGTGTAATAACCTCTTTCATGGAAGATAGACCAAAGCATGCTGCCTTCAAAGTGTATGTTATCCAATATATTATGGCCAAAAATGATGATTAGGCTTATTGCCAAAATGTTTTTCATTGAAAGATGTATGACTGCAGCTAAAAAGATCATGCTTATACCTAATGACCAGATTACTAATAAGCCCATAGATTCAAACTGTAAATTAAAACTCCATCCTATATGAACAATAGTAAATTCTATAAATACTAACCAAATACCACGTTTTAAAAGGAAATAGGATAATTGTGCCTTAGTTTTTTTTCTACCTACTAAATAAGCAGAAATTCCAGCGAGGAAGCTAAATGCAGGAGCACAAAAATGGGTAATCCACCGAGTAAAAAATAATATGTAATTACTTTTCTCGGGATCTGCTGGGTCAAAAATAAAGGAGTTGGCATGAAAATAGTCACGTGTATGATCCAGTGCCATGAATATGATAACCATTCCTTTTAGTATATCAAGTGATTTGATCCTATTGTTTTTCAATTGATTCATATTTTGGTTGATGGTTATTAAAGGTTAGGTTTTGGTTTTGTTGCGTGAAAATCTCTTAGGATTTTGAATCGGCAAACCGAAGGTAGTAAATTTGAACGGACTTTACGATAGGAAATTTAGAATCAACTATAAACAAAGTTGTGCTGATTTCTTTTTTAGTTTTTCAATATTCAGTTCATTTAATAGCTTTCGATTTTTTTACTCCGCACAGATATACAATTTTGTTTTAGAATTATCAAAATCAGCTAAATCAGAAGTAAATTCTGGTTTATTCTCAAATCTGTCTATTGAAATGTTGTCCATGCTCTAATTACCCTCAACTCATAATATATTTACGCACTGATATTTTACGGATAATATTTAGTAAACAATAAGTAAAACCAGTTTAATTCTCCACAATTTCTACCTCAAAGAGTTTGTCCCAACGTTTTCCTGTGACAAAAATGGTATTGGTTTCTGGGTTATAGGCAATGCCATTCAATACATCCAACTTTTGATGCTGAGTGACTTTTTCTTTTAGTGATGAAAAATCAATCACCCCAATAACAGCACCATTGTTTGGGTTTATTATAGCTACGCCATCTTTTTGGTAGCGATTAGCATATATTTTCCCATTAATCCATTCCATTTCGTTTATACCCACTATTTTTCCCTTGTTGGTATATACCTGTATGTAGCTTTGTTCAACAAGGGTGTTGGAATCCAGCAACCAAATATTTTCGGTGCCATCACTCTTGTAAATGGTGGTGTCGTTATTGCAAAGTCCCCAACCTTCCTTACTGTTACCATATTTAAAGCTACTTATTTTATCGAAGGTATTTACATCATAAACAAAACCAGTGCCTTCACGCCACGTGAGTTGGTAAATTTTATCATCTAAAATGGTGAGGCCTTCCCCAAAATACTCGTCGGCCAAATCCATATTTTTAATGATGTTACCAGTTTTATAGTCTATTTGACGTAATTGGGATTCCTTATACTGCCCAGTGCTTTCATATAAGTTGCCATTAAAAAACTCAAGGCCTTGAGTATAGGACGTGATATCGTGCGGATATTCATTTACAATGTTATAGGTATATATTTTTGGAGCCTCGTTATTCAATATGGTGATTGAGGTAGAGGCTACCTGTTTTTCATTATTGTAATATACAGTGGCTTCAATGTTGTGTTTTCCCAGTTTAATATCAGTAAGTGGTGTGGACTCTTCAATTTTTTGGCCGTCCATTATAAAACAAACAGAATCGATAATATGATTTTTTTTGTTCTTTAGTTTAATTTCAAGTGTTTCATTCAGGAAAATATTACCCTTTTTAGCGTTGGTGCTTAAACTAAAGTCGCTTTTTCTTTGCTTGGTATTTGAGCCACAGGATATAAGAGTTGTGCTTAAGAATATGATACTTAGATATTTGAAAACCTGCATTGTTTTTTTAAATTTTAAGCAAGATATTTATTTAAAATCGGTTTAAAAAATCATTGTGAAAATTTTAAAAGATTGTATCTTTGCACCCGGCAAGTCCTACACAACCAGCTCCTGTTGAATCCTCCAGGGCGGGAACGCAGCAAAGGTATACGGTTGTAGCGGTGTGATGTAGGTAGCTTGCCTTTTTTTATGCACTAAATTTAGATTTGGTTTTAAAAATTTTTACTTTCACTTTGTGAACTTTAACGTCCAGTATGGTTTGTGTATTTTTTTAATTGGAATTTAACTTATAAAATGGATAAAATAGTTTTAATAACTGGAGGATCTTCAGGCATCGGAAAATCTGTAGGGGAGTTTTTAATTGAAAAGGGTTTTGTAGTTTATGGTACCAGTAGATATCCTGAACGTTATCCGGAAAGCAGATTGCCTTTGTTAAAAATGGATGTAAAGGCTGTTGAAACTATTAATAATACGGTAAAAACCATTATTGAAAAAGAAGGTAGATTGGATGTACTGGTTAATAATGCCGGCGCAGGTATTACGGGACCTATTGAAGAAATACCCGAAAAAGAGATTAAAGCCAATTTTGAAACTAATTTTTTTGGTCCTATAAATGTTATCAAAGCAGTATTGCCACACATGCGGCTGCAACAATCTGGTTTAATCATTAATATCACCTCTATTGCTGGCTATATGGGACTTCCGTTTCGAGGTGTTTATAGTGCAAGTAAAGGGGCATTGGAGCTTATTACCGAAGCATTTAGAATGGAATTAAAACCGTTTAATGTGCACATGACCAATGTGGCTCCAGGTGATTTTGCTACCAATATAGCAGCGGGACGTTATCATGCGGCTTTAAAGACAGATTCGCCATATAAAGACGTTTATGGCAAGACATTAAATTTAATGAATGCCCATGTTGATTCGGGGAGTGATCCCAACCTAATGGCAATGGCCATTTTTAAGGTGATTCGAGCGAAATCCCCTAAAGTGCATTATAAAGTTGGGGAGTTTATGCAAAAGGTATCCATTGTTTTAAAACGCATACTACCAGATACCATTTATGAAAAACTGTTGATGAACCATTATAAACTTTAGGTTTTGGTATACTATTTGTTTTCTGTTTAAAAAAATAGTCTATATGAACAAAAGCTTAAAGTATTTGTCGGTTATATTGATCTTAATTTTTGTAACTAGTTGTCAGGATATTTTGGAATGTGTCATTAACAGACACCCTGAATTACCTGATAGAATGTTGGCAACCGGTCAAGTCGACCAATATTTTTTTGAAGAAATAAAGGCTGAAATTAAAAATGAACCTAGGGATGATAGTTACTATTATTACTTTTCTATTGAAGGTGATTTACCCAGAGGACTGGAATATATAATTGACTATCGTTCTGTAATTATTCAAGGGTTCCCTTTAGAACCGGGAAGGTTTAATTTTACAGTACGTTTAAGTGTTGAGCAAGCCAATGATTATTTTGAAAATTGCGAAAGTACTTTAAATGATTGTGATGGCTTGTGTAAAGAAACCACATCACAAAGGTATTCGGTTAGAATTCAACAATAATAGGTAAAACAAGCGATTTACTAAGTTTAACTTTTAAATTTGTTGATATATTTTAATTAAAAATCACTGCCTTAGTGTCTTAAAATTGTAAATTCGCCAAAAATTTATAGTTTCAACTAAACAATAACATCAATGAAGTTTTTTATAGACACGGCTAACTTAAGTCAAATAAAAGAAGCCCAAGATATGGGTATTTTAGATGGCGTTACTACCAATCCTTCCTTAATGGCTAAAGAGGGCATTACAGGACATGATAATATTATGAAACATTATGTTGATATCTGCAATATTGTGGATGGTGATGTAAGTGCAGAAGTAATCTCTACCGATTTTGAGGGTATGATACGAGAAGGAGAAGCCTTGGCAGAATTGCACGATCAAATTGTTATTAAATTACCTATGATAAAAGATGGGGTTAAAGCTTGTAAATATTTTTCAGAAAAGGGCGTAAAAACCAATGTTACTTTAGTGTTTTCACCAGGGCAGGCATTATTGGCGGCAAAAGCAGGTGCAACTTACGTATCTCCATTTATTGGGCGTTTGGATGATATTTCTACTGATGGTTTAAACCTCATTGCAGAGATACGACAGATTTTTGATAACTATGGTTTTGACACTGAGATACTGGCTGCATCTGTACGTCATACCATGCACGTTATAGATTGTGCAAAATTAGGAGCTGATGTTATGACGGGGCCATTAAGTTCTATTGAAGGTTTGTTAAAGCATCCTTTAACTGACATTGGATTGGCTAAGTTTTTGGAAGATTATAAAAAAGGTAACCAATAAAGGTTTTCTTAGTTATAAAAAATCCGCTTCTAGTTTCTGTTCTAGAAGTGGATTTTTTTAGGATATTATTTTAAAATTTACCTGTTAATAGCACCTAGAAGCTCCTCTTCAAAATCACGATCAAAAATATTGGAGTTACTATTTACAATCTTTTTGTGCCTATCAACTATAAACGTTTTGATCATAGGGTAAACAGCAAGCATTTCCCTAGCTGTTTCTGGATTTGTGAATAGGTATTCATTTTCCAGTGTTAAATGACTTCGTTTAAGAGCTTTTTTTATAGTTTCTGTATTATAGTTATCAATATTAATTCTCATAAAAGTAACCTCAGGATATTTAATTTCCAATTCCTTTATTTTATTATGGCTGTCTTTAAAATGACCATAAGCTGAAAGGGACCAAAAACAAATAACGGTTGGGGTTTGTATTTTAGAGTTTAGGTTGTTTTCATTGTTTTGATAATCCTTAATAGTAACGTTTGGTAGATAATTTCCCGACTTTAGATTTTTTATGGCTAATGCATGTTGTTTTATCATTTTCTTTTTTTCATCATCGTTACTTTTAGCTAAATAAGATTCAATGATGGTTTCACTATGCTTTTCATTTTTATTTTTAGCTAAAAACCTAGCAGTGTAATAGTAAAGTAAGTCGTTTTTTATACTTGTATTGTCAATTAAGCTATCAATAAACTTTAATTTATCTAATGTATAACATACATGGTTATCGTCTTCAGTATGATTTAAATGGGTTCTAAGTGCTAAATTGCTAATACTAGTGCGTAGAAATGACTGGTAAGTAAAAAGATCTTTTAAAAGGGAATCGTTGTGGTTAATCGACTTTCTATAAGAATAAAACCCTTCTGGTAGCGACTCCATTAATTCAGATTTACTCTTGGTATAATGATACAATGGATATATTTCCTTTTTAAAATAATAATTGTAATTAATGTTTGCTCTTGCAACGTCATTGAAGAACGTAGAGGTTTCGTATTTTTCTTTAAACTCAGCTAATTCTTTATTCTTTTGGTCTTTAATGGAATCAACTTGATGCTCAAATTTTGCAGGTTTCAATTGGCAATATTGATACAAATTTTTATCATCAATTTCATTTTGCAAGAACTCATTAACGAGGTAGTTGTTTTTTTTAGCTCCTGAACCAGTATATACAAGTGATTCGTCAAAGTCCAAAGTATTTAATCTAAACATAATACTGTCTAGAGGTTCCAAAAACACCATTTGAAATTCATCGGCATGGCGAAAGGTATAAAAACCGGCTTCTAAGTTGTTTATTTTATAAGTGAACTTGTAATTGCCATCCAATAATATGGTATCTAAAACTTTTTCTGATTTTGAGAGTACAATGAAATTGCATTTCGGATTTATAATCTGCCCTCCAAAATAGGCATAATTACTATCTTGTGAATTCGTGCCTTTTTTACATCCAAAAAGCGAAATTGCAAATATTAAGATTCCAATGTAAAATTTCATAAATCCCTTTCTCTTTATTTTAGGTGTTAACACCCAAATACACCAACAAAAATATATCTTGTATTTATAATGTCCTGTTAATAGCCTGTTAAATCTTGTTTTTGTTATAAGCCTCTTAATTTCAGTTATTAAAAATATAGTTGTATACAGTTCTTCTAACCATTGAAAATTTTCTACTTTTGCAAAAATTTTTAATAAACGTTATGTTATCAGTTTCTAATCTTTCGGTCCAATTTGGAAAACGTGTACTTTTTGATGAGGTTAATATCACTTTCAATAATGGTAATTGCTATGGTATAATAGGAGCAAATGGTTCTGGAAAATCTACTTTTTTAAAGATTTTGTCAGGAAAAATGGAACCTACCTCAGGATATGTGTCATTAGAGTCTGGTAAGCGTATGTCTGTGCTTGAACAAAATCATAATCTATATGATGGGCATACTGTTTTGGAAACGGTTTTAATGGGCAACAAGCCATTGTTTAAAATTAAGACTGAAATAGATGCTTTGTATGCAAATTATTCTGATGAGAATGCTGATAGAATAGGGGAATTACAAGTTCAATTTGAAGAAATGAACGGTTGGAATGCCGATAGTGATGCTGCAGCATTATTGTCTAACCTAGGTATAAAGGAAGAACTTCACTACACTATGATGGCCGATTTGGATGGAAAACAAAAGGTTCGTGTATTATTGGCACAGGCGTTGTTTGGTAATCCAGATGTGTTGATTATGGATGAGCCTACCAACGATTTGGATTACGAAACTATTTCGTGGTTGGAAAACTTCTTGGCGAATTACGATAACTGTGTTATTGTAGTGTCTCATGACCGTCACTTTTTAGATGCCGTTTGTACACACGTATCTGATATTGATTTTGGTAAAATTAATCATTATTCTGGAAATTATACTTTCTGGTATGAGTCTTCACAACTAGCTGCAAAGCAACGTGCCCAACAAAATAAAAAGGCAGAAGAAAAGAAGAAGGAATTAGAAGAATTTATTAGACGATTTTCAGCGAATGTGGCTAAAAGTAAGCAGGCTACTAGTAGAAAGAAAATGATTGATAAACTTAATATCGAAGACATAAGGCCAACCAGCCGTCGTTATCCAGCCATTATTTTTGAGAGAGAACGGGAAGCTGGAGACCAAATATTAAATATAGAAGGTCTTTCGGCTACAATTGATGGCGAGGTCTTGTTTAAAGACATTGATTTAAACTTGGCCAAAGGTGATAAGGTGGTTGTATTTTCAAGAGATTCTAGAGCGACTACATCGTTTTATCAAATTTTAAACAATAATGAAACAGCTGATTCCGGTAAATTTGCTTGGGGTATAACCACCACACAATCGTATTTGCCCTTGGATAACAGTACGTTTTTCAATAATGATTTTACATTGGTAGATTGGCTGAGGCAATGGGCTAAAACCGATGAGGAACGTGAAGAGGTGTACATACGTGGATTTTTAGGTAAGATGATTTTTAGTGGTGAAGAAGCTCTAAAAAAATCGAATGTGCTTTCTGGTGGTGAAAAAGTGCGTTGTATGTTGAGTAGAATGATGATGTTAAGGGCAAATGTATTAATGTTAGACGAACCTACAAACCATCTAGATTTAGAAAGTATTACGGCATTTAACAACTCCCTAAAAAACTTTAAGGGCACTGTATTGTTTACCACCCATGATCATGAGTTTGCACAA
This sequence comes from Aestuariivivens marinum, assembly GCF_022662175.1. Taxonomy (GTDB): domain Bacteria; phylum Bacteroidota; class Bacteroidia; order Flavobacteriales; family Flavobacteriaceae; genus Aestuariivivens; species Aestuariivivens marinum. The sequence continues at coordinate 24,047 of NZ_JAKMCR010000008.1, forward strand.
ACGGTTGCCAATAGGGTAGTGGAATTGACACCAAACGGTGTTATAGATCGTTATACAACATTTGATGAGTACATGCAGGATAAAAAGATTAAGGAATTACGTGAAAAAATGTATTCAGTAACAGTTTAGAAGTTATTAAAAATTATAATAAAAAAAGCAGAAATAAGAGATAGAACTAATCTTCGGCCATTTCTGCTTTTATTTTTTTAACAATGGCCATAGCTTCATCAAGTTCATCATTATTTACAAAAATTTCTTGAAAGCCTGGAACAATTCCCCCTCCAAAACCTGCAAGACGAGCCGATTCGGTTTCATCCTTAACAATAGCATTAATACCATTTTCTTCTAACTCTTGTATAATGTGCTGAGTAATGACTAAACTTCCTGTGAAAATTTTTGTGTAATTTGAATCTCCCATCTGTGCAAAGATTTAATATAGTGTATTAAATATACGTAATAAAAGGAACAACAAAAATTTTATTGAAAATTTATTTGAACTATCGCAATTCAGCCCCAAGCAATTTTTCAAAATTGGTTTGAAGCTTATCCATAATCTTATCAATTTGTTTATCGGTTAAGGTTTTGTTGTCATCCTGCAATGTAAAACTAACCGCATAACTCTTTTTGCCCTTAGGTAAATTTTTTCCTTGATACACATCAAAAAGATTCACCTCTTTTAATAACTGCTTTTCGCTTTGTTTGGCAATTTTATAGATGTCTGCAAATGAGATATGTTCATCTAGAAGCAAAGCAAAATCACGTCTTACCTGTGGGTATTTGGGTATGGGTTTAAAAGTGATCTTATTTCGTTTCACCAATTCAAGAATAGCATCCCAATTAAAATCGGCATAAAACACTTCTTGTGAAATGTCAAAAGCTTTTAAAATGGATTTTTTTACCAATCCAAAATCAACTAATTTGATTTTACCTTGATTAATAGTTAAGCCTTCTCCAAATAAATCATTAGAGATGGGTGCTTCCATGTATCTAGAAATGCCAAGCCGTTCTAAAACAGAACTAATAATGCCTTTCAAAAAGAAAAAGTCGCTTTTGCCTTGGAGAGCATGCCAGTTTTCCGAGTTTCTACTTCCTGTAACTAATAGACTTAAATGCTTTAATTCTTTCCTTTCATCATCAAGTTGATGATAGGTTTTCCCAAACTCAAAAAGTTTTAGATCATTTCGCTTTCTGTTAATGTTATGGGAAACCGTTTCCAAACCCGAAAACAATAATGATTGTCTTAACACAGATAAATCATTACTTAAGGGGTTTAATATTGCAACATTATTTTCATCTTTTAACTCTTCACTTAGTACAGTATAATTAGGTGTGGTAAGAGAATTAGAAAGGATTTCGAAAAACCCTTGTGATGCTAATAGGTCCCCTATAACATCTTGAACTTTATGATCTTCAAAACGTGAGGTATTAGAAATCGATGCGTTTAGTTTTGTGGTTGTATTAATATTGTTGTAACCATACACTCGTAAAATTTCCTCTATGATATCGGCTTCACGCTGTACATCATTTCTATAGGCTGGTACGGTTAGTCCCAAACCAGTTTCGGTTACATTATTTACCTTTATTTCTAGAGACGTAAGTATGCGTTTGATAATTTCTCTAGGGATTTCTTCGCCAATAAGTTTTTTAGCGTTATCAAAACTCAGGCGTACTTCAAAATCTTTAATTTTATTAGGATATATATCAGCAATATCACTAGTAATTTCACCGCCTGCAATATCCTGTATTAAAAGTGCAGCACGTTTTAGGGCATACTCTGTAATATTTGGATCAATACCGCGTTCAAATCGGAATGACGCATCAGTATTTAATCCGTGACGTTTAGCTGTTTTACGGATACTTACGGGATTAAAATAAGCACTTTCAAGGAATATGCTTGTAGTGCTTTCGGTTACTCCAGAGTCTATACCTCCAAAAACACCAGCAATACACATAGGTTTTTTAGCATCACAAATCATTAAATCGTCCTCATGAAGTTCACGCTCTACACCGTCCAAGGTTGTAAATTTAGTCCCACTTTTTAAAGTTTTTACTTCAATCTTGTTTCCAGTTACTTTAAGTGCATCAAAAGCATGAAGTGGCTGACCCAATTCATGTAAAACATAATTTGTTGCATCTACAATATTGTTTATAGGGCTTAACCCAATGGCTTTTAAACGATGCTGTAACCATTCTGGAGAATCTTCAACCTTTAATCCGGAAATTGTAACTCCACAGTAACGAGGTGCCAAATCTTTATTAATAACATCGACATCAATTTTTAATGTACGATTGTCTGTATGAAAAGCACTTACAGAGGGGGTAATAAGTTCTAGATTAACATCTCTTTGTAGAAAGCCAGCTTTTAGGTCTCGTGCAACACCCAAATGACTCATGGCATCGGCACGATTGGGAGTTAAACCAATTTCAAATACACTGTCGTTTTCAATTTTAAAAACATCTGCTACTGGAGTCCCAGGTTTTAATTTGGAATCGAGTACCATAATACCATCATGCGATTTACCCAATCCGAGTTCATCTTCAGCACAAATCATCCCATGACTTTCTTCGTCTCTTATTTTTCCTTTTTTTATAGTCCAAGATTCACCTGTCTCGGTATATAGGATGGTTCCAATAGTGGCAACAGGGACTTTTTGACCTTTGGCGACGTTAGGAGCGCCACAAACTATCTGTAAGGGGTGTTCGCCGCCTACATCAACAGTAGTTACTTTTAATTTATCTGCATTGGGGTGTTTTTCGCAGTTAAGTACCTCGCCAATAACCACGCCTTTCAGCCCGCCTTTAACCGATTGATAACTTTCAACGCCTTCAACCTCTAAACCTAAATCGGTCAATAATTCACTTATTTGTTCTGGAGACCAATTGGTTTTAATAAATTGTTTTAACCAGTTATAAGAAATCTTCATAAGTCATGTACTATTTAAGCTAGCAAAGATAAAATAATGCTTGAAAGCATTCAAAATATTGGGATATTAAAAACTATAATAATTTAACAACGATGGTAGGTAAGGAAATATGTTTTGTGTCGTGTTATTTTTATCATTTTAAAATACTATTAATCTGATTGAGCTCTTCTTCGCTAAAATTTAAATTATTCAATGCTTTTACATTTTCCTTCAATTGCTTGGTAGAGCTGGCACCTATAAGAACAGAGGACATTTGCGGTTGTCGTAATATCCAGGCAATAGCCATTTGGGATAGTTTTTGTTCACGATTTAAAGCAATTTGGTTTAGTTGTTTTATTTTTTCAAGATTACTGTTAACTGTATCTTCATTTAAAAAAATAGAACTGCCACCAGCACGAGAATCTTTAGGAATCCCATTTAAATACCTATTTGTAAGCATCCCCTGAGCCAAAGGAGAAAATGCAATACCACTTATACCATTAGTTTCTAGGGTATCAAAAAGTCCATCTTCAACCCATCTGTCAAGCATGGAATATCGTACTTGATTTAGAATAAAAGGAACATTTAATGCTTTTAAAATTTCTGCAGCCTTTTGTGTTTCGGCAGGTTTGTAATTGGATATACCGACATACAATGCTTTTCCTTGTCTAACAATATCAGCCAAAGCACCCATAGTCTCTTCTAAAGGAGTATTAGGGTCTGGTCTGTGGTGGTAAAAAATATCAACATAGTCTAACCCCATACGTTTTAGACTCTGGTTTAAACTGGCAATTAAGTATTTTCTAGAGCCCCATTCACCATAAGGTCCATCCCACATTAAGTAACCGGCTTTAGAAGCGATAAAAAGTTCATCACGATGCGATTTAAAGTCGGAGTTCAATATTTTACCAAAGTTTTCCTCGGCTGAGCCTGGAGGAGGGCCATAGTTATTGGCTAAATCTATATGTGTAATACCAAGATCGAATGCACAACGCAAAACTTGTTGTGCATTTTCAAAATCATCATTATGTCCAAAATTATGCCATAATCCCAAAGAAATGGCAGGTAAAAGTACACCGCTTTTTCCAGCTCTTTTATAGGTCATGGCATCATAGCGGTTTCTAGCGGCTTGATATGCTGTCATTATATTTATAGGTTATATATTGATTCCGTTAAGCTTTAAAAAAGAGTTTTATAGTAACTATAAACAAAATAAATGCAATAAAGGCAATAAGAATCCAAATGCTGCCTGCATAAAAGCGTTTATGAAGTTTTAGGTCCTTTCTATATGTAAATGCGATAATTACTGTAAACACAATAAAAAATAAAACTCCAAAAATGATTTGACCTTTACTGAACATATAGTTACTTTTATGCAAATTTAATGAAATCGTAAAGATATATGAAGAATAAAATTGAGGCTGTAAAGGTATTTCATACCGCATTTAAAATTGGCCACCGGGAAACGCCAAAAGCAAATTTGGGTCTAGAAAAAAATATGCTTAGGTTTAACTTAATGCGGGAAGAAAATGAAGAATATCTAGAAGCTGCCAATAACGATGATTTAGTTGAGATTGCCGATGCGCTAGGGGATATGCTCTACATCTTATGTGGAACTATTATAGAACACGGTATGCAATATAAAATTGAAGAAGTTTTTGATGAAATACAGCGTAGTAATATGAGTAAGTTGGGAGAAGATGGCAAGCCCATTTACAGGGAGGATGGCAAAGTTTTAAAAGGGCCCAATTACTTCAAACCCAACATTCAATCTATATTAGAAAAATAAATAGATAAATAGAGAAGACTACAGGCTTCTCTATTTATTTTCTAATCAACTTTATAACGCCAATCAAAAGGGTCTTCAGTCTTGTTGGTTTGTATATCGGTAATACGCTTTTTTAAATAACTGGCATAGGTATCGTCTAAATCAGGTAACTCATAATCTGTACCGTTGTAACCAAATCCAGATATTGGAGAAACAACAGCGGCTGTGCCAGCACCAAACATCTCTTTTAAGGCTCCATTTTCAGCTGCTTCAACGACTTCGTAAACTGATAATTTTCTAACCTCTATGGGGATGCCTTCAGATTTAGCTAACTCTATTATACTTTTACGGGTTATACCGTCCAAGATACGATCACTGGTAGGCGCAGTGATTAATGTATCGTTAATACGCACAAAAATATTCATGGCACCAGCTTCTTCAATATATTCGTGGGTATTATCATCTGTCCAAACCACTTGCTGGTAACCCTTTTCAATGGCTAATTGTGTAGGGTAGAATTGTCCGGCATAGTTTCCTCCTGCTTTGGCATAACCTACACCACCATTAGCAGAACGGGAATATGTTTGTTCTATTAAAACTTTAACCTTTCCAGAAAAATAAGATCCTGATGGCGCGGTTGCAATTATAAACTTATATTCATCGGCAGGCGAGGCATGAAATCCGTTTCCGGAGGCAAACACAAACGGCCTGATATAAAGGGAGCTGCCTTCGTTTTTTGGAATCCAATCGCTATCTACTTTAAGTAAGGTTTTTAAGCCTTCCATAAAATAAGTTTCCGGCAGTTCTGGTATGGACAATCGTTTTGAAGAAATATTCAAACGCTTAAAATTGTCTAACGGACGAAATAACCAGACATTATCATTGGCATCTTTATAGGCTTTCATGCCTTCAAAAACTGATTGGCCATAGTGGAAAATCTTAGCCGAAGGATCTAATGAAATATTTTGGTAGGGCATCACTTTGGGTACTTCCCATTCACCATTTTTATAATTGCAAACCAACATATGATCAGAAAAGATACTGCCAAACTTCAAATTATCAAAATCTACATCGTTAATCTTAGAGGCACTTGTTTTTATAACCTCTATAGTATTAGTTATACTATTCATAGCTCTGTTATTTACGAAACAAATTTAAGTAAAAACGTTTTTAAAAAAGGGGTATATTTACACAAATCACTTAAAATTAAAGTTTTCCTATTATGAAGTCATTACTGCTTGGGTTAATTGCTGCTCTATTGTTAAATTCCTGTAAGAACAAAGAACAAAACCAATGGTCTAATGAAAATATGACAACTACAGAATACGCTTCTTTTGGCAAAGTAATAATTTCAGATGATGCCATTGCAGCAAAATCTATGGCGACTCATTACAACAAAATGCAAGTAGGCGATAGTATAAATTCTAAAATGATAGCTACCGTAATCGATGTTTGTCAGACCAAAGGCTGTTGGATGACACTGAAGCTGGACGGCCAAAGTGAAGTGATGGTCAAATTTAAAGATTATGGTTTTTTTGTTCCAAAAGATATAAAAGGAGAAACTGTAATTGTTAATGGTTTCGCTTATGTAGAAGAACAGTCTGTGGACGATCTTCGACATTATGCAAAAGATGCGGGGAAAACTATAGAAGAAATTGAAGCAATTACCGAACCTAAGAGGATATTTGTTTTTGAAGCGGATGGTGTGCTTTTAAAACAATAATGTGAAGCGGAAAATTATTTTAACGTCAGATGGTTCGACCACCATTCATTTGCCCGAATGGAACGAGCAGTACCACTCTAAGCATGGTGCCATTCAGGAAGCGTACCACGTTTTTATAAAACATGGACTGCATTATTATTGTCATTCAGTTACTGAGCGCTCGGGACAAGAATTTGAGTCATCAAATTCTGAGATTGCCATACTTGAAATGGGTTTTGGTACTGGTTTAAACGCATTTATAACCTTATTAGAATCCAAAAAACTAAAAGTCAAAATTGACTATATCGGTATTGAGGCTTTTCCGGTTACCATAGATGAGGTATTAAATCTTAATTATCCAAAAGCATTAAATATGAAAGGAGGTGATGCCATTTTTAAAGGGCTGCATAGCATTTCCTGGGAAGAACGTCACAACATTGATTCCTTTTTTTCATTAGCTAAGCAGAAAAAATATTTTGAAACTATTGATGATGAGGATAAGTTCAATATCATTTACTTTGATGCGTTTGGTGCTAGGGTGCAACCTGGTTTATGGACTAAAGTAATCTTTAAAAAAATGTACGATGCTTTAAAGGTTAATGGTATTTTAGTGACATACTCAGCTAAAGGTAGTGTGCGTAGAGCTATGCAAGATGTAGGTTTTAAGGTTGAAAAATTACCTGGACCGCCTGGTAAACGTGAAATGCTTAGAGCAGTAAAATATTAAAGAGGTTATGTGTTAAACCTAATATAAACTGCTGGCATTCCCATATCCTATTTTGTAACTTTATAAAAAAATAGATATGCGGGTTTTAATAACGGGAGCAACAGGGCTAATAGGACAGGGTATTGTTAAACAATGTCATGAAAGAGGAATAGATGTAAACTACTTAACAACCAGTATTTCAAAGATAGAATATGGTAATAATTATAAAGGTTTTTATTGGAACCCTAAGACCCAAGATTTAGATAAACAATGTTTTAAAGGTGTTGATGCCATAATTCATTTGGCCGGAGCATCAATTGCTAAGCGTTGGACACCTAACTATAAGGAGGAAATTATCTCTAGTAGGGTCACTACCACAAATTTACTCATCAATACTTTAAAAGGTGAATCCCATAACATTAAACAAGTGATATCGGCAAGTGCGATTGGCTTATATCCAGATTCCTTGGTTAATTATTACGATGAAAGCTTTAAGCCTTTTGGTAAAACGTTTTTAAGTGCTGTTGTACAGCAATGGGAGCAAGCTGTAAATGAATTTTCAAAATTAAATATAAATATTGCTAAGGTTCGTATAGGGCTTGTGCTTTCAAAGGAAGGAGGAGCGTTACAAGAAATCGCTCAACCTATTAAGTTTGGTTTGGGTGCTGCATTTGGTTCAGGAAAACAATGGCAATCTTGGATACATATTGAAGATTTAGTAAAACTGTTTGTTTATATTCTTGAGTATAATTTAGTTGGTGTTTATAATGGAGTCGCTCCCAACCCTGTTACCAACAAAGAATTAGTTAAGGCCATTGCCAAAAGATTAAATCGACCTTTGTTTTTGCCTAACATACCTAAGATTTTTATGAAATGGCTATTGGGGGAAATGCATACCATTTTATTTGAAAGCCAACGTGTGAGTTCAAGGAAAATTGAAAATAAGGGATTTCATTATAATTATAATTATTTGAAACCGGCCCTCAAAGACTTGCTAGGAAAATAGACAGTTAAATTAGTCTTCAATTCGGTTTTCATCAAATGCTGAAGGGAGTAGTTTTGGAATAAATTTAATAACTAAGGGAAGCAATAAGGCCCCTCCTGGCAATATAAAGATGGCCAAACTTGGGATGGATTTAAAAATATCCAACAACTGTTCTTGTACTTTTTTTTGTTCTTCCTGGTTGAGTTCCCTATGGGTTGAATGAGTTAATAATATGAGCAGTTCTTTACTGTCCTTTAATTCTTTGTATAATCGCTTACTATTTCTAGAAATAAGTTTGCTAACCATTTTACTTGAGTTGTCATAAAAACTCTGCACAATATTTTTAGAGCTTAATAAGGCAATTTCATTTTTATGCTTAGTGTAAAACGAATTAACAAATGCGATCGATTCTTTTGTTTTATAAGGTACTATATTAAAATCGCTTCCTAATTTTGAAATAAACTTAGTTTCATTGGTATCAATAACCCTGTCACTCCAACTGGCCATACAGGTGAGGTCCAAAACATAATATTTTTCTAAGGTTGTTGTAATTAAGTCAATGGCTGAAACGTATTTCAATGGTTTTGCATCGTGATAGCGTATTGAAGATTCAAAAAGTTTTATTAAACTTTCATCATATTGATTTTTTTTGGTTTTGGCATCTATTGCATCTAAAACAATGGCTTCTATGGCCCGCTCCAATTGTTTAATGTAGTCTATTGATATAATGCCTTCTTTTAAAAATTTTTTATAAGCAAGAATATCAACAAACAACAAAGCATTAATTATAAAATAGTTAAAGTTTTTTGTTAGTGCGTTATGGTCTATATGGATGCGTTTATGTATTACTTTTTCTAGCTGTACATTAGAGGACTTACTACCCAATATACCATCAAAAAAAGAAGTTTTTAACTCGTTTATGGCTGTGTAAAATTGTAAAACACTGTCAACAAAACCTATTTTAGGATTTACGTTATGATGAGTATACAAAAAAGCAATGGTCAAGTTGATCTTACAAATCTCATCTTCCAAAAGATCGTGTTTTTCAATTATATTAGCAACAATACTGAGGTTGCTACCATAGATAAAACCACATGATCGTAATGCAGTATAAAAAGTGTCTTGGTCTGCATTTAAAAAATCAGTATTGCTGATAGTTACTCTTAGTAGTTTTTTTATCCAACCTGTAGCCGATGGGTTCATTGCGTATAAGTTGAGCGCAAAATTAAGTTTTTTACTGTAAAGAGACGATATTTATTTTCCAAAACGATAGCATTTATGTATTATTTAAGATTTGTTGGATTAAATATTTTTTTTAAAACCCATACTTTTTATTAGTTTGCTTAGCAAAACAAATAAAAGATATTTTGAAAATAGTAGTTTTAGACGGATACACATTAAACCCTGGTGATTTAAGCTGGAATGCTTTAGAACATTATGGAGATTTAAAAGTTTATGATAGAACACCATATAGCAATGAGGCGATTTTTGATCATATTGGAGATGCTGAGGTTGTTTTTACTAACAAAACACCTGTGCCTAAGGAGGTTATCCTTGGTTGTAAGCATATAAAATATATAGGTGTTTTAGCCACAGGGTATAATGTCGTGGATGTTGGTGTAGCTAAAGAGTTTGGTATTACAGTTACCAATGTTCCTGCATATAGTACCAATGCCGTTGCACAGTTTACAATGGCTTTACTGTTGGAAATGTCCCACCATGTTGGTGACCATAACTTAGCAGTTAAAAATGGTGATTGGATTACGTCTCCTGACTTTTGTTTTTGGAATTCACCTTTAATTGAGCTTAATGGTAAGACTCTTGGTATTATTGGTTTTGGTCGAATTGGTCAAGCCACGGCAAAGCTAGCACAAGCATTCGGTTTAAAAGTTTTATTTCACAGTAGAAGCCGAAAACCAGAAATGGAAACAGATACTTGTAAATATGTTGAACTTGATATATTATTTGCTAAATCGGATATAATAAGTTTACATTGTCCGCTTTTTGAAAATACCAAAGGCATTATTAATAAGCATAATATCGAAAAAATGAAAAAAGGTGTTATGCTTATCAATACCTCAAGAGGGGGGTTGGTTGTAGAAGAAGATTTGGCTAGTGCGTTAAATTCTGGTAGAGTTTCCAATGCTGCTGTTGATGTAGTGTCGAATGAGCCTATTAGTAAAGATAATCCTCTACTTAAAGCAAAAAACTGTATTATCACACCACATATTGCTTGGGCACCTATAGAGGCTAGACGACGTTTAATGCATATTGCTATCGAAAATTTAAAGGCTTATATTAGCGGAAACCCTGTGAATGTTGTTAATGACTAGCTTGCAAAGCAGATCTTTCTTTAAGTTTCATTATAAACAAGCATAAAAGAATAAGTGAGAAGGCATAAAAAACATCTTCAATGGGTATAGTAAATAATCTAATACCTAAATTTTCAGTATTGTTATACCAAACCACTTCATTTTTTATTGTACTTCCTGTTAACAACCCATTGACTAAAAAAAATGGGATTAGTATAACTAAGAAGGTTAGATAAAATCCTTTGAGTAAGTCTAAACTTTTGTTAAGGACGATTAGTAACAATATAGCAGCAATGCTAAAGTTTATAAAGGTATACCATCTGTTGTAATTATATAATGCCATTACAGTAAAGCCAATAATAAAAATGTAGCTAAGCATTTTAGTTGTTTTGGTAGATAACTCCATTTTTGGAAAGTAATACAAAAGAGCATAATGCGTAAATACGCAGGCATAAGGTATACATATAAAGAACAACCATTCTTCAATTGGAAGGTTAAATAGATTTATACCTAAAAGATAATTGTTATTAAACCCCCAAAAGCCATTAATTGTAAACGCAATATCCCAAGGAATAAATACAACCATACCTGCCAAAACACTTATTATAAAGGGTTTCCAAAGCTTATAGAATTTTAATTTGGGATGAAAACTGAAGATGAAAGGGATGGATATTGATCCTAAATTTAATAACAGATAGAGGTAATTCATCCGTTATTTTTTGAAATATTTAAAAGGAACAAACAACATACCAAAACATTCACCATCTTCTTTACCTAAGTGCTTGTGATGAATTTTATGTGCACGCCTAACGCCTTTAGCGTACCAGTTGTTAGCATTTCTAAAAAGTTTAAAGCGCTGGTGTATAAAGATGTCGTGAACCAAAAAATAGGAAAGTCCATAGGAAAAAATACCTAACCCAATTGGTAGTCCTGCCCAGAGGTCTTGATACTTCCATAGTAATAAAAAACCAATGCTAACCACAGCGTAGAATACGAAAAAAACATCATTGCGTTCAAACCAACTATCATGATCCTTTAAATGGTGGTCTTTATGGAGGGTCCATAAAAACCCATGCATGATATACTTATGGGTAAACCATGCCATAAATTCCATAAAGCAATAGGTGCCCAAAAAAACAAGTATCCAAATAAGTGTTTGCATGTGCTTAATTTACATTAAATTTAATTGATATTTTACATAACTACGCATTAACAGCTCCAGTTTTTTATGATTGGAAACTCTAATACGGGTGTTTTTAATTTCTAGGGCTGGAGTCTTTTTTAATTTTTTTAGTAATTGCTTATAATACCTGTAAGCCATAAACACACCAAATTTAGCTTCAATCGGCAATTTTTTTATACCGCTTAACCCTTTTTCAAAATCATTTTCAATGTCTTCTATGATTTCCTTTTTTGAAGTTTCATTTAATTTTTTTAAATCGGTGTTTGGGAAATAAGTTCGGTCAAGTCCTTCAAAATCTGCTTTAAGATCCCTTAAAAAATTAACCTTTTGAAACGCAGAACCAAGTGCCATAGCAGCATCCTTGAGTTTTTCATATTCATTGTTATCTCCTTTAACAAAAACTTTTAAGCACATAAGGCCAACCACATCCGCAGATCCATAGATATAGGCTTTGTATTCTTCATCAGTTAGATAATTAGTTTTATGTAAATCCAAACGCATGCTTGCCATGAATGAATCCACTAAATGTTTATCTATATTGTATTTGTGGTAGGTAAGTTGGAAAGCATTTAAAATAGGGTTTAGGCTAATTTTATCTCGTAAGGCATTTTCTAAATCATTCGAAAACCTATTAAAAAGTGTTTCTTTATCATAATCATGGAAAGAGTCCACAATTTCGTCTGCACAGCGTACAAAACCATAAATATTGTAAATGTCACTTCTAATGGATTTGTAGAGCATTTTAGTGGCCAAAGAAAACGATGTGCTGTACGTTTTGGTAACTATTTTACTGCACTTATAAGAAACGTTGTCAAAAATATATTTCATAAGCTTAACCGTGGTATTTAATGATTAAATTTGCTGCTAATTTCCCTGATATTAAGGAGGGTGGTACTCCAGGACCAGGAACTGTTAGTTGACCCGTAAAAAATAAACGTTTAATTTTTTTACTTTTCAATTTAGGTCTTAAAAAGGCAGTTTGTAATAAGGTGTTGGCCATACCATAAGCATTTCCTTTATATGAGTTGTAATCTTTTACAAAATCGTTTACACAATAGCTCTCTTTAAATATAATATTTTTTCTAATATCTTGAGAGGTCAAGAACTCAAAACGATTTATTATTTCGTTAAAATAGTGCTCCCTTAAAATGTTGGTATCCTTTAAACCTGGTGCCAGGGGAATTAAAAAGATACCAGCTTCCTTACCTTCTGGTGCTAAATGGGAATCGGTTATGCTAGGAAAACTGGCATAGAAAAGGGGGTTTTCAGGCCATTTGGGATTATCGTAAATAGCCTGGGCATGCGTGTTAAAGTCGGTATCGAAAAATAAAGTGTGATGATTTACATTCTTTATTTTTTTATCAAAGCCAACATAAAATAATAGGGAGGAAGGAGCAAAGGTTTTTTTATTCCAATATGTTTCGGAATATTGTCTAAACTCTGGTTCCAAAAGTGTTTCAGAATGATGGTAATCGGCACCACTTAGAACAATGTCAAAATCATATGTTTTTCCTGAACAAACCAAACCTTTGGCACAGTTTTTTTCTACAATAATTTTTTCAACGGGAACATTGGTTATAATTTTTACACCCAGTTCTTGGGCTAAGCTTTGTAATGCCAAAATGACTTGATACATTCCTTTTTGAGGATGGTAAGTGCCAAGACCGAAATCAGCATAATTCATAAAACTATAGAAAGAAGGGGTGTTACTAGGTTTAGCTCCAAGAAATAGTACTGGAAACTCAAGAATTTTGGCTAATCGATCATTTTTAAAAGCTTTTCTAACATCTTTTTTTATGTTACCTAAAAATTGACCTAGATTTCTTATTGTTGTCGAGTTAACTAACTCCAGAGGTGACATTCCAGGATTGTACACCAAATCCTTTATGGCAATATTGTAATTATTTTTAGCTTTTCGTATGAATTTTTGCAACTTTTTTGAACTTCCGGGCTCTTCTTTTTCAAATGCAGCTGTAATTTTTTCTAAGGTATCTTCAATGGTGATAAAATCATTCTTTCCAAAATAAATACTATAGGCAGGATTTAACTTTTCTAAGGTGTAATAGTCGGTAGGTTTTTTACCAAAATCTGCAAAAAAACGCTCAAAAACGTCTGGCATCCAGTACCATGTAGGGCCCATATCGAATATAAATCCATCTCTTTTTAATTGTCTGGCGCGACCACCAATGTTATTGTTTTTTTCAAAAATAGTAACCTCATATCCAGCTTTTGCCAAATAGCATGACGCCGAAAGAGAAGAGAATCCAGATCCTATTACTGCGATTGATTTTTTCATATTGTTTAACAAATATAATTAAAAGTTAAACAAAAAACAAATCGAGATTAAAAATCATCAACTAAACTTTCAATGGAATTGTAAATGAAAACTTTATGGGAAGGTAAGCTAAAATTACTTAAGTCTTTTAGCTTAGGTCCTAATATGTGTAATCTTGAGTTTTCTTTTTTAAGCAGTAATTCATTAAAATCATTAATGTAATCTGGAATTTTATCAGTTTCAGGTTGTATTGTAAAATAAGTTATAAAGGTAATATCGTCATAATAGTCATGAAGATCAAGAAGGCTTTCCATAGGGACACTTTCACCTAGAAAAATAGAATGAAAACCTTTACTGCGTAACTGATAATTGATGAACAACAGGCCAATATCATGAATCTCATTTTCTGGTAAAAAGAGAACATAAGTTTTTGTTATGGGTTTGGGTTCTAAACTCTGTAAACGTTCTATGTTCAATAAAATTTTTTGCTTTATGTGTATGGACAAAAAATGTTCGTGTGCTGGAGTAATGGTTTTGGTTTGCCATAGCAGACCAATTTCATTTAGTAAAGGTAGAAAAACAGTATAAAATATCTCGTTAAATGTTTTGTTTTCAATTAAGTTGTTATAGGTATTGTAAAATAAGACTTGATCAAAATTTAACATCGCCATTTTAAAAGCATTAATACCATGATCTTCCACCTTAGACCGTGAAGCTATCTCTCTAACCTTAATTGGTATTTCTTCTTCGCCTAAACTTGCAATTTTTGATATTTTTAAACCATTATTATTAAGGTAAGATATATTTAAAAGCTTTTGTAAGCTTGCATTGCTATAATTTCTAATATTAGTTTCAGAGCGATTGGGACTTAACAAATTATAGCGTTTTTCCCATATTCTAATAGTGTGTGCTTTAATGCCTGTAAGATTTTCAAGATCCTTGATGCTAAAATTAACTTGAATATTGTTCATCTTTTATTTATTATTTTTAAACAAAATTACAAATATTTATTGATATCTATAAAATAAAATGCAGTAATTAGTCATTTTACTCGCCTAATACAAATTAAAACTATACACTTTAGGACGTTTTTGCTTTAATTCCTAAGAATTTAATAGTCATACATTCTCAAAATTTTTGAACTTAATTTTACAAATTGAAAAGTTGATTTTTTTAGAAATAGAAATATTACAGGCATATCAGTATTTAGTTTTGTTTTATCTGTCAAACTTGTTTTTCTTTGTTTCGATTTACAAAAGCAGGTGTTTTTTGGATCTGATTTATTGGGATATTAACACATTAAATAGAGATTGGTATTGAAAATTCTAAGAATGAACATTTTTTATAAACCAATAATAACATTATCACTATTGGTTATTATAACTTCTTGCAAGAATAAAGTAGATCAATACGTTACTGTTGATGAATTGAATAAGACTGTATTTACATCAACTGATTTAATTCCTGACAATCATTTTTTGGGGGATGCAACCTGTAAAACATGTCATGCTAAAGAGCATGACTATTGGAAAGGCTCCCATCATGATAAAGCTATGCAAATAGCTTTGGACACCACCATTTTAGGTGATTTCAATAATGTGAAATTTACCAGCCAAGGTATAACTTCACGATTTTTTAAAAAGGATAATGAATACTTTGTTAATACCGAAGGACCAGATGGTAAATATCATGACTATAGAATAGTATATACTTTTGGTGTTTCACCACTGCAGCAGTACATTGTTAAATTCCCTAATGGCCATTACCAATGTTTAAGAACGGCTTGGGATACCCAAGAAAAAAAGTGGTTTGATTTGTATCCCGATTTTAAAGTAGTGCATTCTGAGTGGTTACATTGGTCTAGGGGGGGCTTAAATTGGAATACCATGTGCGCCGATTGCCATTCCACTAACGTTAGGAAAAATTATAATGAAAATGCGTCCAGTTACAATACCAAATATGCTATTATAAATGTGAATTGTGAAGCCTGCCATGGTCCTGGGAAAACCCATGTGGAACAAGCCAAAGCATTAGGAAGTAATTACAAGTTCTCCGGCGACCTTACAATGACTTCCCATACTAATCCTAAGACTTTAGTAGATGCTTGTGCCAGATGTCATATGAGAAGGGAACAGATTTCAGAATTTTATAATTTTGAAGGAAGTATGTTGGATCATTATTTTCCACAATTAATAGCAGAACCCATTTATTATCCGGATGGCCAAATTTTAGATGAAGACTATGTTTATGGTTCTTTTGTGCAGAGTAAAATGTACCATAATGGTGTAACGTGTACCAATTGCCATAACCCTCATTCATTAAAACTTAAATTTGAAGGTAATAAACTTTGTGCACAATGTCATTTACCTGAAACTTACGATAGTCCCAGTCACCATTTTCATACTATAGGTACTGAAAGTTCAAAATGCATTAATTGTCATATGACCGGAAGGTATTATATGGGCAATGACTTTAGGCGCGACCATAGTTTTAGAATTCCCAGGCCAGACCAAAGCCTTAAATATGGTACACCCAATGCCTGTACCCAGTGCCATACAGATAAAGACAACCAATGGGCTTGGAGTGCCTATATTAAGCAATATGGAAAGCCCAAAAAGAAGCATTTTTCCGATTTGTTATTACCTGGTTTAAGGGGTGGTGACGATGGTTTTAAGCATTTGAAAACATTGGTTAAAGATACCATATATCCAGAAATAGCACGAGCTTCTGCGGTTAAAGCGATGGTTAATTATAATGATCCCGCGGTAATAGATAATTTATTGTACTTTTTGAATGATGATTCACCACTGGTTAAGGGGGCTAGTTTGGATATTTTGGGTGAAATAAACACAAATGACTATAACAATTATTTTTTACCCTTGTTGAAAGATTCTAAACGATCGGTAAGGGTCAAAGCGTTCTTTGCATTGGGAAGTTTGGATGAGGCACTTGTGCCAGAGCCATATAAAGAGGTATACAGCAAAGTGAAGGTGGAATTTGAAACTAGCTTAGAAGTCACTTCCGATTTTTCTGGGGGCAAAGTAAAACAAGGTAATTATTATTTAAAACAAGGTAATTTATCTGAAGCTATTAAATCGTATGAAGCAGCCTTGAAAATAGATAATTTAAACAATATAATAAGAACCAATTTAGCGAATCTTTACTATAGAAATGGTGAATTTATTAATGCCGAGCAGGCCTTTAAAACTATTATACAACAGGAACCCGAATATGGACCTACCTATTATTCCTATGGTTTATTATTGGCAGAATTAAATAGAATTGAAGAGGCCATTGGGCAAATGAACTTGGCCATAAGGTATATGCCAGACAATCTAAGGGTGTATTATAATTTAAGTTTGCTATACGATAAAATTAAATTCTTTGATAAAGCGGTAGAAACAGCTAAGAGCGGATTTGAACAAGCACCACAAGATGAAAGTATGCTTTACATTTTGGCTTATGCCTACTCAAAAAACAATCAAATGGAAAAAGCCAAAAAAATGGCAAAAACTCTGGTTGATTTGTATCCCCAAAATACTAATTACCACACATTTTATAGGCAGTTGAATACTATACAACAATAATTTATGTGCGCACGAGAAGACTCGAACTTCCACGACCTAAGTGGTCATTAGGCCCTCAACCTAACGCGTCTACCAATTCCGCCACGTGCGCAAAAATAGAAAGCAGCAAAAATAGAAAAAGTTAAGCAATAATAGTTAACTTTTTTATTGTAATTGGTCTTGTGTTTTTTCTAAATATTGCAGATACAATATCGTGGGATTTGTATATGTTTTTAAATATCTAATTTTATTTTTTTGAATAGAGAAGTAAATAGTAATAAAATAATAGCAATAGTTTAGGATACGACTGATCTCATTTTTATGGAAATTAATATATTTGGCACAAAATAAAATAATTCAGATTAATTAATAAAATAGAATGAGTAAAGTAGTCACATTCGGAGAGATCATGTTACGATTGGCTCCAGAAGGTTTTTTAAGGTTTTCGCAGGCCAGTAGTTTTGATGTGGTTTATGGTGGTGGTGAGTCTAACGTAGCCGTATCGTTGGCCAATTATGGGATTCCGGTGGATTTTGTAACGCGTTTGCCTAAGAATGACATAGGTGAATGTGCGATGATGGAGCTGCGAAAAAGAGGTGTTGGTGTGGACAAGATTATTTGGGGTGGTGACCGATTGGGTATCTATTTTCTAGAAACTGGAGCCGTGTCAAGGGGCAGTAAAGTAGTTTATGACAGGGCACATTCGGCGATGTCTGAAATCAAATTGGGAATGATAGATTGGGATGAAGTCTTTCAAGGTGTGGAATGGTTCCATTGGACGGGGATTACACCTGCAATATCTCAAGGTTCTGCAGATGTTTGCTTGGAGGCTGTAAAAGTGGCGAGTGAAAAGGGTATTACTATTTCAACAGACTTGAACTACAGGGCCAAGTTATGGAAGTATTGTGATGCGGCTCATAGAGAGTCCATTATGACAGAGCTTACCTCGTATTGTGATATTGTTTTAGGTAATGAAGAAGATGCAGAGATGCACTTCGGGATTAAGCCAGAGGGGATTAGTGTACAGACCGAAGGGCACAACGTTAAGGCAGAAGCCTTTTTGTCGGTATGCCAACAAATGATGAAGAAGTTCCCAAAGGCCAAGAAGGTAATTACCACTTTGCGAGGATCCATTTCAGCTTCACATAACACTTGGGCAGGTGTACTCTATGACGGAAAGACCTTGTTTGAGACACGTCAGTACCAAATTACAGATATAGTTGATAGAGTTGGAGGAGGAGATTCTTTTATGGGTGGATTGATTTACGGTTTGTTGAAATATCCGGAAGATGATCAAAACGCACTGGATTTTGCCGTGGCGGCATCCTGTTTGAAGCATACCATTAAGGGAGATGCCAATTTAGTGACCGTAGCTGAAGTGGAAAAGCTCATGGGGGGAGATGCGTCGGGGCGTGTGGCACGATAAACCTAAAAATAAAATAAAGCTAATTTAAAAAAACAATGGCACAATATACAAGAATTGAAGTGGCTCAGGTAATGAAGGATACGGGGATGGTTCCTCTATTCTTCAATAGCGACTTAGAATTGAGCAAGAAGGTATTAAAGGCCTGTTATGATGGTGGGGCGCGTTTGTTGGAGTTTACAGCACGAGGGGATTTTGCACATGAAGTATTTGGTGAACTTGCCAAATATGCCATTAAGGAACTTCCAGGGATGATCATGGGTGTGGGATCGGTTACCGATGCTGCCCAAGCGAGTTTGTATATGGCATTAGGAGCGAATTTTATTGTTACACCCGTGTTAAGGGAAGATATTGCCATAGTATGTAACAGAAGAAAGGTATTATGGTCCCCTGGTTGTGGTAGCCTTACGGAAATTACTCGAGCAGAAGAATTGGGCTGTGAAATTGTAAAATTGTTCCCAGGGGATATATATGGTCCCCAGTTCGTAAAGGGCATCAAGGGACCCCAACCCTGGACGAGTATCATGCCAACAGGAGGTGTCTCTCCAACAGAGGATAATCTAAAGGGCTGGTTCAATGCAGGTGTAACTTGTGTAGGAATGGGTTCCCAGCTAATATCTAAGACCATTATTGCCACTAAGGATTTTAAAAAACTTCAACAAGATGTTAAGGATGCATTAGCTTTAATAAAGAAAGTTAGAGGTTGCTAATTAATGTGTTATTGATCCTTTTTAGTTGTAATAAAGACTAAAAATGTATGATTGATTTAGTGTTATATATTATAAATTTACAACTAATTGGTGAATGGTTTTATAAAAAGTAAGGATTCACAGAATGTCGATTCTACAAAATACGTTTAAAAGATATCAATTAAACATAAAGAAAATAAAAAAAAGCCTGAAAACATTAAGTTTCAGGCTTTTTGAATAATCTTGAAAAATTTCCAGTGACCGGGCTGGGGCTCGAACCCAGGACCCTCTCCTTAAAAGGGAGATGCTCTACCAACTGAGCTACCCGGTCTTGTGCAGTACCTTCCGTAATGCGGGTGCAAATATAAAATGTTTAATCTATAAAACAATGCTTTTTTTGAATTAATTTTCGTTTTTTTGCATCACTTTATTCTATGTTTTTAATAATCAATTTGTAACCGTAAAATGATAGTGGTTTTAATAGGGTATATGGCATCTGGAAAGTCTACCATTGGAAAAATGTTAGCTAAAAAATTGAACTATAATTTTATAGATTTAGACGATTACATAGAAGTTTCTGAAAATAAATCGGTTTCAAATATCTTTAAAACCGAGGGTGAAATTTATTTTAGAAAACAGGAAACCCATTATTTAAAGGAATTATTGCAATCAAAAAATAACATCGTATTATCATTGGGTGGAGGTACGCCTTGTTTTGGAGACAATATGGATATAGTATTGAATTCAAATGCTAAGAGCATCTATTTAAGAACATCTATTAATACCTTGGTTGAAAGATTAAAGACAGAAAAGAGTAAACGCCCATTGATTGCACATATCGAAACCGATGAGTCGCTAATTGAATTTATAGGCAAACATCTTTTTGAGCGTGCTACCTATTACAATAAAGCAAATGTGATACTTTCAACTGATAATAAAGCGGAAAACGATATTGTTGAAGAATTGGTTGCGAATTTATTCTAAAACAACCTTGCAGTTATTGCCTTCGAGAATCACTTCAACATGCTCATGTAGCGATGTTGATAATGAAATACCTTTAAAATCGGCCTTAACAGGATATTGCTTATGGTTTCTGTTTACCAAAACAGCTGTTTTAAATTGCTTTAAAGGTACATCTAAAAAATGCTTTACACCATATATTAAGGTTGAACCTGAGTATAATACATCATCAACTAAAACCAAAGACTTATTTATATATTCTGAAGGCGGGATAGAAGTCTTAATTTCTGTTCTAGGATTTTTTTTGTCAATATAAACTTCACAAAGTATAGGTTCAATATTGGATATGTCTTGAAGCGTTTTTTTTATTTTTTTTGCCAACAAAACACCATTATTGGCTATGCCAGCTATAATAATTTCACTTTCATTGATATTGCTTTCATAAATTTGATAAGCAATTCTTCTAATCTTATTTTTAATGTCATCGTGATGTAGAATCACGTTATTTTTAATAGTCATTCCCGTGCAATTGTTTAAGTTATAAAATTACTCATTTTCTTCAGTAAAATTATCAATATCCCTTCTATCTTTTTTAGTTGGTCGTCCAACACCCTTTTTGCGATAGTAATCTTTTGCATATTGTAATAGTTCCTGGGCTTCAAAAGCTTCTTTTGGAGTAGTGTCTGTTCTATAAATATCCACTAATTTTGCTCCAACCCTGTTGTCCGGAACATCATTAATGGTAAATGTATAATTTATTTGGTTTTTGCGTATTTCAATTTTATCTTGTGGGTAAACTTCCCTGCTGGGTTTGGCAATGTCTTTATTTATCTTTACTTGACCTTTTTTACAAGCGGTAGTAGCTAGTGATCTTGTTTTAAAATATCTAACACACCATAAATACTTGTCTATACGCATATTATTTAGTCTAAAAACTACGTTAATGTTGTTGTGCAAAATTATATTTAAATTGTATCTTGCGCCTCAAAAATAACAATAATGAAACGGTTATAAATAAATTAATCATTATTTAGTTTAGGACTGTTACTTTTTCACTACTAAAAAACATATCATATGAAATGAGCAAAATATATTTAATTTTTTGCATACCGTCAAAAGGATTAATTTTTTTATAAAGCGCGCCGGTTTATTTAAGCAGAAAATTTTATTTGTTTCCATTTCGCCTAAAATAAAAATTTTAAATTGATGAAAATAGAAAGATTAGCTTTAGTTGTTTTATGTACTTTAATCGGTATTGTATCTTGTAAAAAAGATGATAATGGTTCAGATATAACTCCTGTTGAAGTTAGGGATCGTACAGAGCAACAAATGGCAGACAATGATTCTCTTGTTGAATATTTAAATAATCATTATTATAATTTCGAAGTTTTAACTGGATTAGAAGACCCTAGTCTTTCGGATATAGTGATTACTAAATTGGAAGAAGGAGAAAGTATACCAACAGGACATAAACTACTAATGGATGATGTTGAAGCTAACGATTTGGTCTATGCGGAAACAGATTATAAAGTTTATATTTTAAGGTTAAACCAAGGTGGCGGTATCAAATCTCCCACATTTGCGGATGAAGTTAGAATATTTTATGAAGGTTTTTTACTAAGTGGGGAGGTTTTTGATAGTGCTAGTACACCTGTTGATTTCGATTTGGTTTCGCTCATACCAGGTTGGAGAAAAGTAATACCTACTTTTAATGTTGCAGAATCCTTTATTGAAGTAGGAGATGGTACTGTAGATTATAAAAATACAGGATTGGGTGTTATGTTTTTACCTTCGGGATTGGGTTATTTTTCAAATGCAACTTCAGCAATACCTGCCTATAGTCCAATTATCTTTAAGTTTGAATTGGTGCAAATGTTTGAAAATGACCATGATGGAGATGGTATTCTATCTTATCTTGAAGATTTGAATGGTGATGGTGAGTTTATTGTAAATACTGAGGATTTAACGGATGCTACAGATGATGATACAGATGGGGACTCCATACCAGACTATGCAGATAACGATGATGATGGTGATGGTATTCTAACTAAAGATGAAGATATTGATGGAGATGGAGATCCAAGAAATGATGATACAAACGGTAACGGGATACCAAACTATTTAGACCCAGAAGATAAAGGTTGAAAATCTTTTATTATGCTTATTAATTAAATAACTTTTGTCTCTGTAAATTAAAAAGTAAATGGGTTGTATACTTGGGTAATGTCTAAAATTTACAGATAAGCATGAACAAACAAAAGGCTCAACCACTTATCGATTATATCAACAAGTATGTTTTACTTACACCTGAAGAGGAAAACATATTATTATCATTCATACGTTTTCGTAGGTATTTAAAAGGACAATATATTGTACAACAAGGTGATGTTTGTAAACATGAATGTTTTGTATTGTCTGGTTGTACAAAAACTTTCTATTTAGATGAGGAAGGGCAGGAGCATATCATCATGTTTTCAATAGAAGATTGGTGGGCTTCAGATATGGGAAGTTTTATAACCCAAACGCCGGCCGATTTTAATATTCAATGCTTGGAACATACCGAGCTGGTCATGTTTTCGTATGACACCATAGAAGACCTTTATGCTAAAATCCCAAAGTTGGAGCGTTTTTTTAGGCAAATAATTGAAAAAGCATTTGTGGCCTCACAGAAACGAATTGTTAGGAACTTTAGTTTAACGGCAAAAGATCAGTATCTCTATTTTAAGGAGCAATACCCCGAAATTGAACAGCGTATTCCACAATACATGGTGGCTTCTTACCTTGGTATTACAAAGGAATTTTTGAGCAAAATTAAGAGTCAGTTGGCTTTGGAATAGATCAATAAACAACCGTTTCTCAATTTTCATTCAATTATAATTAAACTAGTTTAATATAATTTCGTAATCTAGTTCATTTTTATTAACGTCAATACTTTAGATCTTTGTAATAGAAAATTTTTATTAAAATTAAAATAATATAATAATGAAGAATTCAATTAAAACAGCATTAGTATTAGTGGCCTTTGCATCATTTTCCTTTACGACATTAAAAAGGGAAAGAAAAGCTATTAAAATTGAGGAAAGTAATGTAGTATGGAAAGGTTATAAAGTTACAGGATCTCACCATGGAACCATAGCAATTAAATCTGGTGAGTTGGTTTTTGAAGAAGATAAATTGGTAGGAGGGGAATTTGTAATTGATATGAAGTCTATTACCGTTAATGATTTACAAGGTGAATACAAAGGGAAATTGGAGGGACACCTAAAGTCTGATGATTTCTTTGGTGTAGCAAATCATCCTACATCATCATTAGTGTTCACGAATGTAGAATCTAGTGGTAAAAACGCTTATTCTGTTACTGGAGACTTAACCATAAAGAACATTACCAATCCCATAACATTTGATATTTCAGTTTACGGAAGCAAGGCGACGGCATCATTAAAAATTGATCGCTCTAAATATGATGTAAGATATGGTTCTACAAGCTTTTTTGATAATTTAAAGGATAAAGCGATTTACGATGAATTTGATTTGGTTTCAGATCTCCAGTTTTAAATTGATACTGATTGATGGTTAAGAAGCGTTCATTTTTTGAACGCTTTTTTTGTGTTAGAAAACCACTAATATTAAAGACAATTTTGTGTTAGACTTTTCGGGTTATTAAAACGCTTTTCTTACCCTTTAAATTGGAAGTAAAAAAGAGATAGAGGTCTCCACCATCTTTTATGTTTAGTTTTTTTCTTATTTGCGTTACGCTTTCAGGAAAGTTTCTCGTAGTGATATTAGCTTTTGTTATCTCTCTTTTTTTTAACTCTTTTTTACTGTAAGGCAAAACGGATTCAATTTTAAATACCCTACCTGGGAAATCAATCAGATGATCATTGGTATATAAATGCGAATGTTGATGTAGTTTATAAAGGTTTAGTTTATTTGAAACCGAATGAAAGCCACCAGCTTTTAGTATGGCACTATTGGGTTCGTATAAATAGGTAAGGGGCGAACTATATTTTGTTTTGGTTAATTTTTCAAAATCAAATGAAAAATCAAATTTTTCGTTGCCTAGTTTTTTAAAGTTAATGGTTTTAATTAAGATATTGTCGTTAAATCCATCTTCCAAAATCCATAGCAATTCTTTAACCTCGTTGTTTACTGCTACAACATGAATGGTCTTAACATACCTTAATTCATTTATACCTGCAGATATATCAAGTAAAGGCGAAGTCTTAATCATGATGTTTCTAGAATACGCAAAGAGTAAATTCAAATGACTTGGAACATTGGGTAGACAATCTTTTAAAAAGAAAACCTTTCCTTTAGAATCATGTCTTCTGGATGGATCAACGTAAATCCAATCGAACTTTTCGCTGATGCCTTCTAGATAACTAATTCCATCTACAGCATGTGTTTCTATATTGGTTATTCTTAATTGTTTATAATTGTGGTTTACTATAGTAGAAAGATTTGTGTCTAATTCACAATGTGTTACATTGTTAAACCACTTGGAAAAATATAGACAATCTACACCAAAGCCACCTGTAAGATCTATTAAGGAATTTCCTTTTATTAAGTTTGATTTATATGCTGCGGTAATTTCAGATGAGGTTTGCTCTATGTTAAGTTTATTGGGATAATAAATGCCTTTGCAATTAAACCATGTTGGGAGTTTTTTTTTACTTCGTTTTTTGGCTTCAATCTGCTCTATAATATCTCTAGTTTCAACAGCTTCAAAAGAGGTGCCTTTTAAGAGAATTTTATTGATACTATAATCTAAATTCTCTTTAATGAATTCTTGAATTTCAGTATTTAAAATTGATTTATTCAAAAAAACTATAAATCCTTAGTTAGCTTTTTTACAATCTTGTTTTCCGATAAAAAGGCCTTTAAAATAACTTTAATCGAAGTATAGGCAGGTACTGCTATAATCAAGCCCAAAACACCAAACAATATCCCAGCAATAAGTATTACTAAAAATATTTCTAACGGGTGCGATTTTACACTCTTTGAAAAAATTATTGGCTGACTAAAAAAGTTATCAACTAGCTGTCCAATGGCTATAACCAAAAGTACCCATAATGTTTTGTGCATAATAACTTCACTAAAACTTTGGTCCAAACTACTGGTCATTGTTAAAGTTACCATTAAAAAGGCTCCAATAAGGGGGCCAACGTAAGGGATTAAATTAAGTAAAGCACACAAAAATGCAATAACTATTGCATTATCTACACCAATAATGAATAGACCTATAGTGTAGATGATAAAAAGGATTAAAATTTGAAAAATGAGTCCTACAAAATACCTGGACAGTAAATCTTTTATTTTGGTTGAAGAGGTTTTCCAACGTGTTTCCTTGTTGTCTGGTATTAAAGTTAATATTGCATTTTCAAACAATCTACTATCCTTTAAAAAGAAAAACGAAATAAACAATACTGAGAATAATCCAATGCTAAAACTGCCCAAACCACTAACCACCGAGTTTAAAAAATTTGGGATTACAGAGTAATCTATTTTTGAAAGTAGGTTAGAATCCTTTAAGGATTGTTCTACATCAATTTGATGTAAATTAAAGTAACCAACAATCTCTGAATATAAATGTTCAATATTACTTTGCAGTTCATTAATATTTAAAAGGGATAAATTGTGGCCTTGTTCAATGATGAGCGGAATGAATAGTCCCATCAAACCAATGAAAATACTTAAAAGCAGCAGCATTGAAACAACTACTGCAATGGTGTTTTTAAATTTTAAACGATGCTGTAAAAACAATACAATAGGCCTTCCAATAAGCGAAATTACTACTGCTATGGCAATGTAGCCTATAACCGATTGTATTTTGAACAGAAAATAAAGGACCAATAAAATACTAACTATAATAGCTATTGCCCTTAAAATACCTTTTGAAATCGTTTTAGAATCCACCTAATGGGTTTTGGAAAGTAAATCTAGTTATTTCATTTAATAAATAAAAGCTAAAAAAAAGATATGTATGATAAGTAGAGTAATGTCTTCAAGTTTTTAGCTTTTGTTATGTTTTATGACAGAAGAGTTAATATTGTTTTATCCTTCTATAACTTCTTTATATTCCATAAAAAAGGCTTCAAATAAAGTCATGGTCTCATTAAAGAATACCATCACTTGTTGCCAAGAGTTTTTGTTATGAATGGAGACTTTTAATTCCAATGGCACATAAATACGGGAAATTTCTTTGTAATTGTCTAAAATATAGGCCTCATCATAAATTGCATTGGGCAGGTAGTTTTCCAGTAGAATTGATTTTAAAGCTACTAACTTTTCCCAATAGTTTATGCGGTGTTCCAAATCGTCCTCTAAATCTAATGCTACCAGTGCTTTTTTTGTGTCGAAATGAAATTTAAAGCTTAGACCTTTGAGTTTGGTATTATATAAAATCCATTTTTGTGGAAAGGATTTTCCAAAGTTAATCCAAAACTCCCGACGCAATAACCGTGATTCTTCCTTGCTAAACATTAGATTATATAAGCTGTTGCGACCCCAAGAATAATTGCAATGAATTTTGAAAGGTTAAACTTATGTCCGTCACTGCTTTCAAACAAAATGGTGGTAGAAATATGAAAAAAGATACCTATAACTACAGCATTGATAATTTGGGAATAATCTGCAATAGCAGTAGAGTTATTGGATATTAAGGTACCTAATGGTGTCATTACCGCAAATACCAATAGAAAAAAGGCAATCTGTATTTTACTATATTCAGAATGTAGTAAAAACACGGTTATAAGTGTAGCAATTGGGATTTTATGGATGAGTACACCGTAAACCATATCATTATGCTCGTGTATTGGGAAGCCTTCTAAAAAACTATGGATGCAAAGGCTTATAAATAACAACCAAGGGAAAACCGTTTCGTTTTTGTGTAAGTGTACATGGCCGTGTTCTGCACCTTTTGAGAACAGTTCTAATACAATCTGCAACAAAATACCACACATAATATAGAGCCCAGTGAGCTTAGCCTCTAAATGATGATAAACTTCTGGGAGTAATTCAAAAAGGGTAAGGGCTAATAAAAAAGCACCACTAAAGGAAAGTAACAGTTTTACATTCCATGATGTTTTGCTTTTTATAATACTTGCTATTAGTACACCAAGAACTACTGCATAAAAGGGTAATAAATAATCGTTCATAGAAATGTATTATTTAAAAATCATGATTAAACGGTCAGAGGTTTTGGTATCGAACTTACGTAATTTATAATCACCAAAAACTTCCAATAAATTTACTTCAGCTTGATCAAAAAGGGTTTCAAAATCGCTAAGAGTAAAGGCTTTTACGCGTTCGGTAAATTTATATACCTTAGCGTCCACTTCAAATAGGATGTCCTTAAAAATGTAACCATCCTTTTCATATCGGTTCAATCTAAATTCAATACCATCAACTATTTTAACGTTTTCAGGCACTAAATTATCTATAACCTGGGTGCTATTCATAAAATCAATAACACCAAAACCATATTCTTTTAAATCGCCTTTAATGGCTTTAATGGTATTAAGGTTACTGGCATCATTTTCAAAGTAACCAAAACTGGTGAATAGGTTAAACACGGCGTCGAATTCCTTTCCAAACGGTTGGCTCATATCGTGTACTTTAAACCGTAATCTATGGTTTTCGTATTTTTTTGCAAAATTTATACTGTTCTCACTTAAGTCAGCTCCCGTAACATCAAAACCTATTTTATTTAAATAACGTGCATGTCTACCCCTACCGCAAGCCAGGTCTAGAATCGTGCCTCCAATTGGAATATTCAAATAACGGGTAAGATTGTCCATAAAAGCATGTGCTTCAGTAGCATCCCTATCTTTGTACAATATGTGGTAATACGGTGTATCGAACCAAGAAGTGTACCAAGTTGTAGTGTTGTTGGTCATAATATTTTGGTAGTTCCCTCGCCCCGATAACTATCGGTGCGGGTAAGGCTTTCCACTATATCCCTGAAACAAGTTCGGGGGATGCCGCTTCTATCCTTAACCTATATTTTTGTAATTTTTATGTTTGCCGTAAAATTACATTATTTTTGCAACCTATTCGAATTAAGATATGGAAGAAAATTTTAAAATGGTCGCCAAAACCTTATTTGGTTTTGAGGAGCTATTGGCCGACGAGCTATTACAATTAGGAGCCCAAAAGATACAAAAAGGGACACGTATGGTGTCGTTCTACGGTGACAAAGGCTTTATGTACAAGGCTAATTTAGGGTTGCGTACTGCCATTAAAATTTTAAAACCCATAAAAACCTTTTCCGTTAATAACGAAAAAGATCTCTATAACAATATTTATGCGATGGATTGGGAACAGTACTTAAGTGCTACAGGAAGCTTAGCCATAGATGCTACGGTGCATTCACATTTGTTTAAACACTCCTTGTTCATTGCCCAAAAAACAAAGGATGCTATAGTTGATAAGTTTCGAAACACTACAGGACACAGACCCAATGTAGACTTAAAATTTCCGGATGTAAAAATTAATGTGCATATTGATAGACATTCGTGTACAGTGTCTTTAGATGCTTCTGGTGACTCCTTGCACAAGCGTGGCTATAAATCGGCTACAAACATTGCTCCTATAAATGAAGTATTAGCAGCTGGATTAATTATGTTGTCTGGTTGGGATGGACAGTGTGATTTTATGGATCCCATGTGCGGTAGTGGTACCCTGCTTATTGAAGCGGCGATGATAGCCTGTAACATTCCACCTAATTTGATGCGTAAAGAGTTTGCATTTGAGCGTTGGCAAGACTGGGATGTTGATTTATTTGAAAAAATTGAAGACTCGCTTTTAAAGAAAACTCGGGACTTTCATTATAAAATTATAGGCTACGACAAAGCACCCAGTGCAGTGGCAAAAGCTAAAGAGAATGTAAAGCATGCCCAATTGGAGGATTTTATACATGTTCAGCATGAAGATTTCTTTAAAACCCAAAAGGGAGGCGACCAAAAATTGCATATGGTGTTTAACCCTCCTTATGGTGAACGTTTGAATATAGATATGCAGGATTTTTATAAAAGCATAGGAGATACATTAAAACAAAGCTACCCAGGTACCGATGCTTGGTTTATAACCAGTAACCTTGATGCGTTAAAACATGTAGGCTTACGGCCTTCAAGAAAAATTCAACTGTTTAATGCAAAGCTGGAGGCTCGCTTAGTAAAGTATGTGATGTATGAGGGGAGTAAGAAAGGGAAGTATATGAAATAACGAGCATTGTTAAACAACTTGTTTGGAAGAGAATCTGTTCAGTCCAAAATGTCATTCAGAAGAGTAAGGTGATGTGACAATCCCTTTCATTTTACTGGTTATTATAAATTTACAGAAGGTTTTATTATTTGTTCTTCAGATCTCACGATGACCTAAAAGAGATAGGTATAGTTAACCAAAGGTTCTCAACAATATTGTATTTTTATTGTTAATTACTTTGTTTGGTCGCTGTTTCATTTTTTATGTTGAAATGTTATATTAGCGTTCTATCATTTAATTTCACAAGTATTTATGGCAGTGCAATCTAATTATACCGAAGACAATATACGTTCACTTGACTGGAAGGAACATATTCGTATGCGACCAGGGATGTATATTGGGAAGCTCGGTGACGGATCATCGCCAGATGATGGTATCTATATCCTGTTGAAGGAAGTGCTCGATAACTCCATAGACGAATTTGTTATGGGTGCGGGCAAGACCATTGAAATATCCATACAGGGAAATAAGGTGATTGTTAGGGATTATGGTCGTGGCATTCCACTGGGGAAAGTTGTAGACGTCGTGTCTAAAATGAATACAGGTGGTAAGTATGACACCAAAGCTTTTAAGAAGTCAGTAGGCCTAAACGGGGTAGGTACTAAAGCTGTAAATGCCCTTTCCCATTACTTTAGGGTAGAATCTACCAGAGATGGAAAATCTGCTTCAGCAGAATTTGAGCAAGGGAATTTAACCCATCATGAATTGTTGGACGATACCTCGAGACGCAAAGGGACTAAGGTCTCATTTATACCAGATGATTCTATTTTTAAGCACTATAAGTTCCGTAGTGAATATGTGGTAAAAATGCTTAAAAACTATGTTTACCTCAATCCCGGGCTCACCATTGTCTTTAACGGGGAAAAATATTTTAGTGAAAATGGATTAAAGGATTTGTTAAGTGATAATAGCAATGAATCTGATTTATTGTATCCTATCATACATTTACGAGGTACCGATATTGAAGTGGCGATTACCCACAGTAAAAGTCAATACAGTGAAGAATACCATTCGTTCGTTAACGGACAAAACACCACTCAGGGTGGAACGCACTTAAATGCCTTTAGGGAAGCTTTGGTAAAAACCATTCGGGAGTTTTACGGAAAAAACTTTGATGCTTCAGATGTTAGAAAATCCATTATAAGTGCCGTGGCCATTAAAGTTATGGAACCTGTTTTCGAAAGCCAGACCAAAACTAAGTTGGGATCAACCGATATGGGTGGTGATTTGCCTACCGTTCGTACTTATATTAATGATTTTGTAAAAACCCATCTCGATAACTTCTTACATAAAAACCCCGATACAGCAGAGAAGATACAACGTAAAATTTTGCAAGCAGAGCGAGAGCGAAAAGAATTGTCCGGAATTCGTAAATTGGCACGTGATCGTGCCAAAAAGGCGAACCTCCATAATAAGAAACTACGTGATTGCCGTGTGCATTTTGGTGATACTAAAAATGAACGAAATTTAGAAACAACTTTATTTATTACCGAAGGAGATTCAGCATCAGGAAGTATTACCAAATCGCGTGATGTAAATACGCAGGCTGTGTTTAGCTTGAAAGGAAAACCCCTTAATTGTTATGGGCTGACCAAAAAAATTGTTTATGAAAATGAAGAGTTTAATTTGCTTCAGGCGGCTTTAAACATTGAAGAATCACTTGAGGATTTGAGGTATAATAATGTGGTAATTGCTACCGATGCCGATGTAGATGGGATGCATATTCGACTGTTATTGATAACGTTCTTTCTTCAATTTTTTCCTGAATTAATAAAAGAAGGTCATCTATATATTCTGCAAACACCCTTGTTTAGGGTGAGAAACAAAAAGGAAACCATTTATTGTTATTCTGAAGAAGAACGATTGAATGCTATTGAAAAGTTGAAGCCTAAGCCTGAAATAACACGATTTAAGGGACTAGGTGAGATATCGCCGGATGAATTTAAACACTTTATAGGAGAAGATATTCGATTAGACCCTGTAATGCTGGATGATAACATGTCCATTGAAGAGCTGTTGGCATTTTATATGGGTAAGAATACACCCTCTAGACAGGAATTTATTATTGATAATTTAAAAGTAGAGTTAGACCTTATTGAAGAAGAAAAATAGATGCGTACCAATAACGGTAAAATTAGAAATATCATCATTTCGGTATATTTTATACTCATTGTTGCAGCTATAATCTCATCTACCGTTTTTAGTTTATTTCAAAATCTTACAGGAAGTCCAAAACTTACTTTTTTTGTTTTGTTATTTGGGTTTATCGGACTGTTTTTGTTGGTACATTGGATTTCAAGGTATTTTGAATACGACAGTGATGGCATGAAAGTTATTGTCATTAATAAAGGACTGTTATTATCAGATTACTTAAATTACAGGGAGCATAAAGTAGAGTTTGAAAAAAAGGATTTAATCGCTTATAAGTTCCGCAATTATTTGGTGTATAAAAGTTTGGTGCTTTATTTAAAAAGCCGAAATGGTGGCAGTAAGAAAGTAAGTTTTAATATCACCTTAGTAGATAGAAGAAAACGAAAATATATTAGGCAGTCCTTAAGGAAAATGGTTAAAGCCAACCAAGGAATGTAAATTACAGATAAACATTACTTTAAGTGATATTGAGGAAAAGTTAAAAGTTGATGATAGAAGAAGAGAACGACGATTTAGTTAACGAACAGGATAAACCAAAGGAAACCATTACCCGGGTTACCGGGATGTATAAAGACTGGTTTCTGGATTATGCTTCGTATGTTATTTTGGAACGTGCAGTACCCGCTATAGAAGACGGTTTTAAACCTGTACAACGACGTATTATGCACTCTATGAAGGATCTGGACGACGGACGCTATAATAAGGTAGCCAACATCGTTGGGCATACCATGCAGTACCATCCCCATGGCGATGCCAGTATTGCAGATGCCATGGTTCAGATAGGGCAAAAGGATTTACTAATAGATACTCAAGGAAACTGGGGTAACATTTTAACTGGAGATAGTGCGGCTGCATCACGTTACATTGAAGCTCGGTTATCAAAATTTGCCTTAGATGTTGTATACAGTCCTAAGATTACCGAGTGGCAAGCCAGTTATGATGGCCGTCGTAAGGAACCTATAAATTTACCGGTTAAGTTTCCTTTGTTATTAGCACAGGGAGGAGAAGGTATAGCAGTGGGCTTGTCTACAAAAATATTACCGCATAATTTTGTAGAACTTATAGAGGCCTCTATTAAGCATTTGCAAGGGAAACGATTTAAATTAGTCCCTGATTTTCCAACAGCCGGTATCGCTGATTTTTCCAATTATAATGATGGTTTGCGAGGTGGTAAGGTACGTGTTCGGGCTAAAATATCACAGTTGGATAAGACCACATTGGTGATTTCTGAAATACCATTTGGAACGACTACCTCTTCTTTAATCGATTCCATATTAAAGGCTAATGATAAGGGTAAAATTAAAATCAAACGCATCGAAGACAATACCGCAGCTGAAGTTGAAATATTGGTACACTTGCCCTCTGGTCTATCACCAGATAAGACCATCGATGCCCTTTACGCCTTTACCAGTTGCGAATCTTCCATTTCACCTTTAGGTTGTGTCATTGAAGATAATAAGCCTTTGTTTATTGGTGTTTCTGAGATGTTGAGACGGTCTACTGACAATACTGTTCAGTTATTAAAACAAGAACTGGAAATAAAGTTAGGCGAACTTGAAGAACAATGGCATTTTGCTTCTTTAGAACGTATTTTTATTGAGAATAGGATTTATCGGGATATTGAGGAAGAAGAAACCTGGGAAGGTGTGATCAATGCTATAGATACAGGTCTTCAGCCTCATGTTAAGCATTTAAAACGTTCGATTACAGAAGAAGATATTGTGAGGTTAACCGAAATCCGAATTAAACGTATTTCAAAATTTGATATTGATAAAGCCCAACAAAAAATTGAGGCTTTAGAAGAGCAAATAGCTGAAGTAAAGTATCATTTGGCTCATCTTATCGATTATGCTATTGCGTATTTCACCAGACTAAAAAATGATTATGGTAAAGGCCGTGAACGCAAAACCGAAATCCGAATTTTTGATGATGTTGATGCTACAAAGGTGGTTATTAGAAATACGAAGCTTTATGTGAATAGGGAAGAAGGCTTTATTGGTACTGCTTTGCGTCGTGATGAGTACGTATGCGATTGTAGTGATATAGACGATATTATCGTGTTTACAAAACAAGGTAAAATGATGGTGACTAAAGTAGACACCAAAACCTTTGTTGGTAAGGATATTATTCATGTGGCAGTCTTTAAAAAGAAAGACAAGCGTACCATATACAACATGATTTATCGTGATGGTTCCCGCGGGCCTTCCTATATCAAGCGTTTTGCTGTGACCGGCATCACTCGGGATAGGGAATACGATTTAACCAATGAAAATAAGGGTTCTACGGTACTCTATTTTTCGGCAAATCCAAATGGGGAAGCCGAAGTGGTTACCGTGTTATTGCGCCAAGCAGGAAGCATTAAAAAATTAAAATGGGATATCGATTTCGCCGATATCCTCATTAAAGGACGGGTTTCTAAGGGTAATTTAGTGACCAAGTACAGCGTGAAGCGTATCGAACTCAAGGAAAAGGGGTTGTCTACTCTAAAACCGCGAAAAATTTGGTTCGACGATGCAGTACAGCGTATCAATGTAGACGGTAGAGGGGAGCTTATAGGTGAATTTAGGGGTGAAGATAAACTGTTAATCATTACCCAATCGGGTGTTGTAAAAACTCTTACTCCTGAAGTGACCATGCATTTTGATGATGATATGATTGTTCTTGAAAAATGGGTCCCCAAAAAACCAATATCTGTTATTTATTACAATGGAGAAAAGGAATTGTATTATGTTAAACGCTTTTTAATTGAAAACGAGGGCAAAGAAGAAAATTTTATTTCAGATCATCCTAACTCTCAATTAGAGATTGTGTCTACCGATTGGAAACCAATGGCTGAGGTGGTGTTTGCTAAAGAACGGGGTAAGGATAGAAAGGACAATATGCAAGTGGATTTGGAAGCATTTATAGCTGTAAAAGGTATTATGGCTTTAGGAAACCAGTTGACAAAAGATAGGATAAATCAAATAAATCTTTTAGATCCATTGCCTTATGAGGCTCCTAAAGAGGTCCATGCAGATGATTTAGAAGTGGTAGATGAAGAAGAGGTTGTTGGTGAAACAAAAAAAGAGTCAGAGGCTTCAACTAATGGCGAAGCCAATAATGATGATTTAGAAATAGATAGAGAGGGACAGATTACCTTGTTTTAATTAGATGTTTTTTTAGTTCTATAGTTCAAAAATTCTACAAATAGAGAAAAAGCAATAGCAAAGTAAAGATATCCTTTGGGAATTGCTCCTACGTTTTTGTCAAAAAATGTCGTGTGTGATAGATGTGCAGCCTCAGTTATTAGCATAAAGCCAATCAAAATCAAAAAGGCAAGCCCGAGCATCTGTATACTTGGGTGTGTGTCAATGAATTTTCTAATGGGATTAGCAAAACCAATCATTATGGCTATTGAGATAACTACAGCTATTATCATTAAAGCTAAATTGTAATTATGATTTTCATGTAACCCATTGGTCATACCCACAGCAGTTAATATGGAATCTATTGAAAAAATAAAATCGATAATTAAAATTTGTGTTACAGCTTGGGATAATGAATGGATCTTTTTATTCTTTATCACATTTTTATCATGATTGGGGGTTTCAACTTTTTCTTTTATTTCGGAAGTACTTTTATAAATTAAGAACAGCCCTCCTAAGAATAGTATGATGGCTTGCCAACTTAGACCTATACTTAACCAAGTGGTATCAATTTTATAAAATGGCTCCTTTAATGCTATTAAAAAGCTTACAAAAAACAATAAAGTTATACGTTGAACCATTGCAAGTATTAATCCAATATTTGTTGCTTTGCTTCTTTGTTTTTCCGGTAGTTTATTTGCCGCAATGGATATAAAAACAATATTGTCTATACCTAAAATAATTTCTAAAAAAGTTAAGGTCAATAATGCCATGATGGCATCACTGGTAAGAAAGAAATCAAACATGAAACTTTGGTTTTACCAAAAATAATAAAAGAAAATGTATGCACTATCTCTAGAAATCAACTTATTTTATGCATTCAATTAATAAAATTATGCAGGAGTATCAATCTTCCAAAACTAAATGTCCTTCTGCTTGTAAATCCAATATTTTTGCAAAGAGAAATAGAATTTTTTGATTTGATCCACATGTAAAAGGGGTGTTTTTCTTTTATGGAAAATACCTTTAGAAAGATAGTTGATTAACTGTTTAGTATTGCCTTTACAGAATGATTATGGCATATTATTACCGCATTAATTTCAATAAAATCATGGGTTTGCATATACACCAATAGCAGCAATCAATTGATCTTCTTTATAAATCCCAAAGTATTGTACTTGTTGTTGTGTTTTTTGATTTAAAATATTCAGGATAGGCCAATTTTACGAGTTGGATGAGGTCGTTGTGATGTGTGTGGGTGAGTTCAATATTTTTCAGTAATATAATAATCAATTGAGGTATATATATTATTTGTAAACCTATATATTGCTTGGGAGCTTTAAAATTTATAGGCATTTTAGGTTTATCTCAAACAATAAAGAAATTCTTAGTTATACAGGCATGCTTTTGTATGGTATAGCAGGTATCTTGGTCATTGATAAAGTCACTAAAAGATGCATAATCTAAATGATAGAATTTCACATTATCATAATCAATAGCTTGATCCCATTGATGTTTGGTAAGTGAACACCAAATTGGATTGTTTAAAGGAGCCTTGTCGAGTAAATTAATAGGAAACTAATTTTCAGTATCAATTTTTTCTTTTATAGCATTTATGATAACATCAATAGGCGTTAAGTAGTCAAACCAAATAACATCTTCTCTTTTTCTAAACCAAGTAAGTTGTCGTTTAGCAAATCGACGCGAGTTCTTTTTTATTTCAGAAATTGCAAAATCCAACGTCCATTTGTTACTAAAATAATGAAACAATTCCTTATAGCCTACGGTATTCAAAGCATTTAACTGTTGGTATGGTAATAAAGCTCTGGCTTCATCGATTAATCCTTGTTCAACCATTAAACCCACCCGCTGATTGATACGATCATAAATTATGTCCCGTTCGGCTTTTAAACCAATAGTTATGATCTTAAAGTTACGTTTATTTTTTCCTTTGTTTAAAAAGGATGAATACGGCTTACCGGTACCAATGCAAATTTCTAAAGCTCTAATTACTCTATGTGGATTATCAACAGCAATGGTATTAAAGGCTTTTATGTCTAAGGTTTTTAATTGATTTTGTAAACTGGCTAGCCCTTTGTCTTGAAGTTGCTTGTTCAAGTTTTTACGAATCTTTTTATCTACATCTGGAAATTCATCCAATCCATTGGTAACAGCATCGACATATAGTCCAGAACCACCAACCATAATAACGACATCATGCTTTTTAAATAGCATATTTAAACAAGATATCGCATCTTTTTCAAAAGCACCAACACTATAATGGTCTTGTATGGATTTATGATGGATAAAATGATGCTTAGCCTGAGATAATTCATCTTGGGTTGGGGCAGCTGTACCAATTTGCATTTCTTTAAAAAATTGGCGAGAATCAGCCGAAATAATTTCAGTATTAAAATGTTTAGCCAATTTAATACTTAATGTTGTTTTACCGATGGCCGTTGGTCCAATTATGGAAATTAGGTGTTTAGTCATGATGCAATTTACAGCCACATTTAAAGCAGAATTCTGCATCATCACGGTGCGTTTCATTTAAACAATTTGAACAACATTGTGGGTTAAGCGGCAATGATGCGGTTGGTTCATTGGATTTTTGGGATTTACTTTGACTCGTGTATTCAGCCGAAACAATACCCGTTGGCACAGCAATAATGCCATAACCTAAAATCATAACCAACGATGCTATAAATTGTCCTAAAGGCGTTTGAGGCGCAATATCACCAAAACCTACTGTGGTTAAGGTAACAATACACCAATATACACTTTTTGGAATATTGGTAAATCCGTTAGCTTCACCTTCTATTAAATACATAATGGTTCCCAAAATAATAGCCACAATAAGTACGGCAAACAGAAATACCGAAATTTTTGCTCTACTAGCTTTTATGGCATTGACCAAAGTATTTGAAGCTCCTAAATAACGTGCCAGTTTTAAAATTCTAAATACCCGTAATAAGCGTAATGCCCTTAAAGCGGCTAAGGCATGTACACCACCAATAATTAAAGAAATGTATTTTGGGATGGTGGATAGAAAATCTATTATCCCATAAAAGCTAAAAATATACTTAAATGGGTTTTTAACAGTTATGATTCGGGCTATGTATTCAATACTAAACAGAATGGTAATGACCCATTCCGATATGTTTAAAAAGCCATGGAGCTTAGTGTCAATACTGTTAACACTTTCTAACATAACTAGTACAACACTGGCCAAAATGGTAATTAGAAGAACAATATCAAACAATTTTCCAGCAGGCGTATCTGCTTCATAAATAATTTCTTGAAGTTTTAATCGCCATCGGTTGATTGTAAATTTGCTCATATACTCAAAAGTAATAAAAAAGATAGATTATTTTTTCTTTAATAATATGAGTGTGTTTTTTTGAATGTCAACCACCTTATTCATAAACTCTTTCAAATAGGGATAATATTCGGGTGAAAACTCAGAAGATTTAAAATCAATTCTAAACAGTACATTTAAGATATTATTAGTAAGTTGGGTTGAAAAGCCTATTCTGCCAGTATTATTTGGCAGTGCTAGACTCGCATTTTCAGGTTGTTCAACAAGTTCATATTGATTACCTAAATCTAAACTTAGAAGAAAAAGATAACTGTCATTATAACCAAAATCAATAGGGTAGGTTCTTTCTTGTAATTTAAAAGGATTTTCCTTAAAAAATTTAATAAAAAAAGGATTTAGATATATATTGTCTCCAGTACCAGCATCGAGATATTCAATATCGTAACTTTTAGAAAAATCATAGCTGGTTATATCTTCAGTATCAACTTTAAAGTTATAGATTTCAGCATTTGAAAAACTATCTTGTAAGTTATTTAAATGAGATTCACTATTGGAAAAGTAATTTTTCTTTTCGTTTAAGGCATGATAGCCCGTAGTTTTACTTTTAATGCTACCAGTTATAGTATTATCATTATTTATGGTCAAATCCATATTAAGGTATACGGCAGAAGGCCTTTTAGGTTTTATATCTATCCATTCACTTCCATTTTTAAAATCCATTAAGCGGCCATAGCTATTTAAACACCTAAAAGGGACTTCACCAAAGCTTAAAAAGTCATCTGTAGCATCCAGCAAATAGGATTTGGAGTCTATGGTTATTTGAACAATTAAATAATTAAAATCTGAAATAACAGGAAATATTTTTGTGGGAAAGCCATTGTCCCTTGTAGAAATTAAAACAGGATGAACATCAATACCAGCTTCTTTTAATAGATTGTGTAGTAAGATATTTATAGAAGACACATTGCCAGTTTTATCTTTAATTAAGTCTTTAACTGATACATCTTCAAAAATTCTATACTTTCCGTTCCATGTAAAATTTTGCTGGACAAATTTGTAGATTTTATCAGCTTTTTTAAGTAAGTCAGTTTCATTAATAAGGTTGGAATCAAAAAAATCCTCTAGGTTTATTGACTTAGATAGTTGTCTACCTATGTCTTTATCTGTTCTAAATTCCCTGTCAGCTGTTTCCCATGTTTTGGTATAATTATATTCCTGGCCTTCAAAGTTTTTAAAGGTCATTAATTCATATTCAATTCTGGCCAAGTAATTAGATTTATGTGTCATATAATCCTCTTCAATGAAAGCAGGGATATCTTTCATGGCATAATGACTAACACCACAATCTGAATACGCACCACGACTACCCTCCAAACATCTTTTTTTAATCTCGGAAGTGTTAATATCCAATTTTTTATGTCCTACCAATTTAATATTATAGGTCCAGTTGGCTGGAATACTGGTTTTATAATCGCTATACAGTTTTGGAATATCACTTTGAAACTCCCAGCCTTTATATTTAAACATAAAAGGTGAAGTTAAGGTGTAGCTATAAGTAATAACAGACCCTTCCTTAACGTTAGGCAAGGTAAATTTAACCAAGGTATAATTGTCATTGTATTTCTCTTCAAAAATATGCTCTTCTTCTAGAGTACTTTTAGTGACATCATTTCCTTCTTTATTGTATGTGGTTGCTAAAATATTCTTTACCTGTTCAAAGTTGGTATTGTCTTTTTTGTAAAGATTAATAGTTATATTGGCTTTGCTAGCACCTTCCTTTTTAAGAATTTTTATTTTATGTTTAACTTGAGTTATAAGTTTGTAATTGTTGGGGTCAACATGACTATTACCTTCTTCATAAATAACTAGGGCAGTTGCTGTAGAGTCTTTTTCATAAAAGGTAGATTCTATGTCTCCAAGGGTAACACGATAAGATTCTGAATTATAGTTTGACTGACAAAAACTGGTAATACAAGAAAAGACAAGAAGGATAAGGATTGGTTTTTTGTACATTTTTAGAAAATAAGTTTTTTTATTCTATTGTTCTTTCGTAAATAACTTTGAATAATATGCTGGGTGTCCCTATTATTTCGCATAGGGGTAATTATGGATTCCAGTACCTCAATGTTATTAATTTGATAATTTAGGTTAAAAAAACCCAAGCCTTGAAATATACCATTTTTAATGAGTATGGCACTGCGTTCGTCGACATCACGACCCTTGTCAATAATTACCATATTTTTGTTGGCGTAACTATTTTTGTCAATCAATAGTTCAATGCGTTTGTTGTATAGTTCTGGAGTTTCTTTTTGAATACAGGCACCATTACACATTTTTATATCATAATTAAAGCAGCTTGTTTTGGTTTTGTATAGTCCTGTTAACTTTTGACAAAGGTTGTAATCTTCAATAGCTTTGGTAATAAAACTCTTTCCACTTTGACGGGTGCTAAACGTTGTGATAGGGTTTTTTCTACCATCGGCTACATCAATTTTAAGATTTATATAATTATTGTCATCCTTAAAACTGTATAAAGCATGGGTGAAAATAGTTCGCCTTAACGCACGGTTAAAAATAGGCTTATTACGCTTTATTTCTTCACTTTCCTTTAACAGTGCTACTAATTCACTGCCAGTGGCCTCATAGGTTACCGCAGACACCAATTGCTGTATTTTCTTCGATTTATGATTGGTACTCGTAAAATGCTGATTAATACGTCGTTTTATATTTTTGCTTTTACCTATATATATAATTTCTCCATCCGATTTATGAATATAATAAACGCCTGTTATAGATGGTAACTCCTCAATGATATCAATATGCTTAGGCTCAAGTTGATATTTTGGGTCTAGTCTTATGGCATTTTGTATTATGGTTTTTGAGGAATCCTTGTCAATTAACATTTTGAAAAGCTTTACCGTAGCTTGCGCATCACCTGTAGCACGATGTCGGTCAGCTACTGGAATTCCAAGCGATCGTACTAGTTTTCCAAGACTGTAGGAGGTTTGTCCAGGAATTAACTGTTTGGCCAATTCTACTGTACATAGCGTTCTGCGTTCGTACTCAAACCCCAAACGCCTAAATTCTGTACACAAAAT
This sequence comes from Aestuariivivens marinum, assembly GCF_022662175.1. GTDB lineage: Bacteria > Bacteroidota > Bacteroidia > Flavobacteriales > Flavobacteriaceae > Aestuariivivens > Aestuariivivens marinum. The sequence continues at coordinate 65,476 of NZ_JAKMCR010000008.1, forward strand.
ACGGTAATCAAATTGCGCATTGTGGGCTACTAATATGCAATCGGTTGTGATTTCAACTATACGTTTAGCAATTTCATAAAATTTTGGTGCATTGCGTAGCATACTACTATTAATACCCGTAAGGTTAACCACAAAAGGCTGTATCTCACGTTCTGGGTTTATAAGGCTAATAAATTGGTCGACAATGGTATGGCCATCGTATTTGTAAATGGCTATTTCGGTAATACCTTCTTCATTGTACTTACCACCCGTGGTTTCTATGTCTAAAATCGCGTAGATTCGTTAATTATTGATTACTATTTGTTAAGGGGAATTACGTTCTCCAAAAATACTACTTCCTACCCGAACCATTGTACTACCACAGTCAATGGCTAAGGTATAATCGCCACTCATGCCCATACTAATGGTTTGAGGTTTAAAATTAAAAGTTTCAATTTGTTTTAAGCTATCAAAAGTGTTTTTTAACAAGGTAAATTCTTGTTTTACCTGATGCATGTCCTCAGTGAACGTTGCCATACCCATAAGTCCAACTATTTTTATGTTTTTTAAAGAAGAAAATGGTTCACTTTGAATGAGTTCCAAGGCTTCTTTTGGTTCCATTCCAAATTTTGAATCTTCTTCGGCTATTTTAATTTGAAGCAAACAATCGATTACCCTATCGTATTTTTGGGCCTGTTTATTAATTTCTTTTAATAATTTAAAATTATCCACGCCATGGATTAAGCTTACAAACGAGGCCATGTATTTCACTTTATTGCGTTGCACGTGTCCAATCATGTGCCACTCAATATCTTTGGGCAATTGCTCATACTTTTCAACCATATCCTGGATTTTGTTTTCTCCAAAAATAATCTGGCCAGCATGATAAGCTTCCATGATATCACTGATGGGTTTCGTTTTTGAAACCGCTACAAGGGTAACATGGTCTGGTAAAGTGGATTGTATATGCTTTAAGTTTTTTGGTATACTCATTTTACATTTTGTCTCCTATTACATTGGAAAATGACTCTAGATCTTCATTTGAATTAAAAATATGTTTGGGAATATAAATAAACTGTGCCTTGGAAATATATAACAACCAATAATCGGATTTGGAAATTATTTTTTTAATGATTTTAGGATTTAACTTACTTTCGCTATCCTCTCTTTTAAAATATAAAAAACTATCGTCAAAGGATAAGTTCATTTCTTTAAAAATAGGATTGTGCCCCTTGGAGTTTGTCCAAAAATAGAGATAAACAAAAACACTAATAGGGTATATTAGCAAAAAAATAGCAAGGAAATCGGTAAGTTTATCTTGTCCAAATGCTTGTAGATGGAATAGCCCTAGAAAAAACATTATGATGTAAAGCCACCAATACGCCTTTAAGCGCTTGAGAAGAATAATTTTGGTGTAAATCCCTTTTGTAAGTGAATACGGTTTGGTCTGCGTCATTAATTATTTTAAAAATTGTTTGGCAACGGTCTCTGCTTTTTTACTGTTGGAGTAATCGTAAAATCCTTCACCTGATTTTATTCCTAATTTCCCTGCCCGAACCATATTGATCAACAATGGACATGGCGCATATTTTGAATTCTTAAAACCATCGTACATCACATTTAAAATAGACAGGCAAACATCTAAACCAATAAAATCAGCTAGCTGTAAAGGACCCATAGGGTGCGCCATACCCAATTTCATAACGGTATCGATTTCTTCAACACCAGCTACACCATTATACAGGGTTTCAATGGATTCATTAATCATTGGCATTAAAATTCGATTGGCTACAAATCCCGGATAATCGTTAACCTCAACTGGAATTTTACCAATGGTCTTAGACAATTCAATAATGGTTTCCATTACTTCATTGCTAGTATTATAGCCCCTAATAATTTCAACCAATTTCATAATAGGTACTGGGTTCATGAAATGCATACCAATCACCATTTCGGGTCTTGAGGTCATTGATGCAATTTGAGTAATGGAAATAGAGGAGGTGTTCGTTGCTAAAATGGTATCCTCAGGACAAGCTTCGTTAAGCTGCTTAAAAATATTAAGTTTTAAATCTACATTTTCGGTAGCGGCTTCAACAACTAAACTAGCATATTCAACACCTTCTGTTAAATCTGTAAAGGTGGAAATGTTGCTTAACGTTTCAGTTTTATCGGCTTCAGTGATTTTGTCTTTAATGACCATTCTATCCAAATTCTTGGTAATGGTTTCGATTCCCCTTTTTAAAGCGGCTTCATTAAGGTCTATAAGTTGTACCTTAAATCCGTTTTGAGCAAAAGTATGGGCTATACCATTGCCCATAGTACCTGCACCTATAACTGCAACGTTTTTCATTTCTTTTTTTATTTGTAGCTACTTAAAACAATCTATTATTTGTGTGGCAACCCGTAAAGCTTCTGTACCATCATGAAGGGTTACAATTGGGGTGGTATTGTTATAAATAGCATCAGCAAAGGTTTCTAATTCTTCTAAGATGGAGTTTGTTTCAGCTATTTTAGGATTGTCGAAATAGATTTGTTTTTTAACACCTTCTGCATTTTGTAAAATCATATCAAAATCTCCAGGGTGTTCTGGAGCATCCTTCATTTTTACCACTTCACATTGTTTGGTTAAAAAATCTACCGAGATATAAGCGTCCTTTTGAAAGAAGCGTGCCTTGCGCATTTTTTTTAGTGAAATTCTACTGGCCGTTAAGTTGGCCACACATCCATTTTCAAATTCAATCCTTGCATTGGCAATATCTGGTGTGTCACTAATTACAGTAACACCGCTAGCTGAAATATGCTTCACTTTAGATTTTACAATGCTTAAAATAATATCGATATCATGAATCATTAAATCCAATACAACAGGTACATCTGTTCCCCTAGGGTTAAACTCAGCCAAACGGTGGGTCTCAATAAACATAGGTGATTTAATATCATTTTTTACCGCTACAAATGCAGGGTTAAAACGTTCTACATGACCTACCTGTCCACGAAGGTTGTGTTTGGCTAAAAGTTCTCTGATGTGTTCTGCTTCTTCAACAGTATTTGTAATGGGTTTTTCAATAAAAATATGCTTGCCTTTAGCAATAGCTTGTTTGGCACAATCATAATGTGATAAGGTTGGAGTTACAATGTCCACCATATCTACAGCATTGATAAGGGCATCTATAGAATTAAAGAATTTATACCCAAATTCCTGTTCTACACGCTTTCCGTTGTCCTCGTCGGCATCATAAAAGCCTACCAGATTATATTTTTCTGATTGTTTGAGAAGTCTTAAATGAATTTTCCCAAGGTGACCAGCACCAAGTACACCTGCGTTTAGCATAATTGTTACGTTTTCAACAAAAGTACATGAATTTTTTTATTCAAGTTTTGTGAAAAATAAAATCCTTATGATTTATTTCCAGCTTTAAAATGTTTACTTAATTTTATACAGTTAAACCACATCAAAATATTGAAAGATACTTTTAAACACAAGGGATTACGACAACAACTAGTTAATGTTGTGAAAGGCAAAGGGATAACAGATGAAAAGGTATTAAAGGCTATTGGCAACATACCGCGACATTTATTTATGGACTCTGGATTTTTGGACCATGCCTATCAAGACAAAGCGTTTCCAATTGCGGCCGATCAAACCATTTCGCAACCTTTTACGGTGGCATTTCAAACGGAATTATTACAGATAAAACCAAACGATAAAATTTTGGAGATTGGTACAGGAAGTGGTTATCAAACAGCAGTATTATGTGAATTGGGCGCCCGAGTGTATAGTATAGAACGTCAAAATGAGCTGTTTAAAAAAACCAGCAAGTTTTTACCTAAACTAGGGTATAGGGCCAAAAAACTTATTTTTGGTGATGGCTATATTGGTCTTGAGGAAGAAGCCCCTTTTGATGGTATAATTGTAACCGCAGGAGCTCCTTTTGTACCCAAACCTTTGTTATCGCAATTAAAAATAGGAGGTAGGTTGGTTATCCCCGTGGGCGATGATGTGCAAACCATGACTCTTTTTATTAGAAAGGGCCCTAAGAAGTTCGAACAGCATGACTATGGCGAGTTTAGGTTTGTGCCGCTATTGGAGGATAAGAATTAGTGTTGCTTAATAAGTGTATTTTCAGCCTGTAACAGATGCCTTATATTGTGGTTAATAACCACCCTAAAAGTGTCTCCTAATTTTAGGGTTACTAATTTGCCCAGTGTAGTGGGCGTCTTTACTTTGTTTAGATTAACTGTTTTAGCTTTTTCTAACAGATTTAACATTTTTTCCTGTTGTTTTAAAAAACGATCTATAGTGCTTTTATTAAGTTTGCTTCCATTTGGGTTTTTACTTTTAAACGTTTTCATTCTGTTTAATTTTTCTTTGGGCAACATACCTTTTGCAAAGTAATCCCCTAAAAACCCTGGCTCAAAATAGGTCTGTTGTTTAGTTTGACTTTGATTAATAACCTTTTCAATTTCAGGGAGGTAAAAATCACCATAAAGATTTAGGTGTTCTAGGCATTCTAAAACACTCCAGGTGTTTTCGTCAGCCTTCCAGTTGAGTTTTTCTAGTTTGATTTTGTTCAGGTTTTCAGCTTGAACTGTATTCTGTTTTGTTGAATCAATTAATTCTGAAAGGAGCATATCTGCTTTTATCTTCATAATTTATGTTTTTGCAAAGGTTGAAAATTAAGCAGATTAAAAAATTGATTGAAGTTAAGATTTTTTAATTCTTGAGAACGTTTCTGGGGTCATTCTTAAATAAGAAGCAATATATTTATTGGGGACCTCTTGAAATAATTGCGGACTTCTTTTTAAAACACGATTATAACGTTCAACAGGTGACTGTGTTAAAATATCACGTTCCCGTTCCATTTGTTGAAGGACAAATTGTTGGAGTATAAGTTGCCAGATTTTTGTGTTTTCAGAAGAAGAAGCAATAAAGTCCATAAATTTGGTTTTATCCAAAACTTTAACGGTAGCTTGTTTTAACGCTTGAATATAAAAATCTGTAGGCTTTTCGTTTAAAAAAGAATCCAGTGCGGCAATTAAATTATTTTTGTAGCCAAATCTGATGGTGTGTTCTTCATGTGCTTCAATAACAAAAACCCTAAAACTTCCTTTAATAACCCAATATAAGTTGGTATCGATAGTTCCCCTTTTGGTTAAAAAGTCATTTCGGTTCAACATTATAGTGCTATCCCATAAATTTTCAGCATTTAGGGAATCTATAAGTTGTGTGATAGGATTCATTGGTTTTAGATTGACTTCTCTATATATTTAGTCCCAAACAAATTTCCAAGAACCATCAGGTTGTTTTTTCCAAACAGTATGGAAAATGCCAGTTGAAGTAATATCCTTACCTGTGGAATCTTGATAGGTGTATGTGTATTTGCCATATGTATAGCCTAAATCGCCAGAGGAAGAGACGTCAACAAAGCTTGGTTTCCAGTTCAATCCTTTTGAAGTTGCATTTTTCATATAATCACTTATAGCTTGCTTCCCGTTTATAATACTATCATTTCTTAAGAGCACTCCATTGTCTGCAACATAGGCTAAAAAAGCTTTATTCATGCCTTCCTTTTGAGCCATTACCGCAAAATTATGCTCAGTTTCAAGAATTTCATTTTTCCATTTTTCTATATGGTTAGATTTTTTCGTTAAACTATTTTCACAAGCCACTAAAACTATTGCTGTTAATATTACATAAAATGTTTTCATCTGTTTATATTTTATTTTTTTTAAATGGTCAGATGTAATTCACCAATAATCATTTTGGTTGGTATCAACTTCTTGTTATGGCTCATTTCATATTATTTTTAATCTATAAAGATTGCGTCTTTGAATGCTTCACTACCACCAACTATAGGTAAGATTAAGCTTGTTCCATCCAGATCTATAGCTAGTTTCGTGCCTGGTTTTGGGTGTAGCGTAAAATCTTTATCACTGGAAAAAATCATTAATCCTATTTGTTGCCCTGCTTTAATAACTTGGTCATCTGGCTGAAGATTGAAAGTTATCTCATAGAATTTACCTAATTCTAAAGGCTCACCATTAGTCATGGATTTATTATTTTGAGGATCTGCCCAACCTCGGGTGATAATATTATCTGTAATTTTTACTTTTCTCCCTTCATTCCAAGGCAATGAAACCAACCAAACAGATAAGTTTGCAGCGGGCTTACTACTAGCGAGTTTAACAGTGATTTTTGGTACACCAGAAATGTGTATATCCTTAGAAAGTTTTGGGGTTACATATAATAATCTATGGCTAGTAATTTCAGCTTTTGCCAAAGCTTCACCATTAAATGAAAAATTATCTATAAGGGTTTCAGTGTTTTGGTTTGGAATTTTTGTGGTGGTTAATCCACCTACTTCGGGAGCTGCTGAGGTTAAGTACAACGTTATATCTTCGGCATCAGGGTTAGGGAAGTCTTTGTAAGGTGTAGGATTTTCCATTTTATCATCTTCACGAACGATCCAAGCCTTGTTGGATTCATTTTCAATTCCATTATCTATACCATGCAAATAGTGTGTAAACCACTTGTTCATCATACTCACAGGAGGAGGACCACCATGTCCCAATTGATGATAATAAATACTGGTCTCCAGTCCCATTTCTTTAGCTTTTTTATAAATACGGTAACTATGTTCTGGCATCACATTCCAATCGTTGAAACCATGAGACATCAATAAAGCGGCTTTCATTGGTTTCATGTCATTTAGATAATCACGTCCCGCCCAAAAGTCATTATAGTCTCCTGTTATACGATCCATACCGTTCTTCATTTCAGTATCCCGTATTTTAGTATTATTATGGGCTCTTTTAGATTCATCACCACTATGAATGTAATCATATAGCACATCAATATCTTCACCAAGATAACCCCCGGGCGAACGTACAAGTCCGTTTGAGCGATAGTAATGATAGTAGGAGGTGTTAGGTGCTACTGGGATAATAACTTCTAGCCCTTCAACACCAGTTGTAGCAGCGGCTAAGGGTATGGTGCCATTATAAGAGGTCCCCGTCATACCTACTTTACCTGTACTCCAATATGCTTTTACTTCTTCATTTCCATAGGGCTCGGTATAACCTTTAGCTCTGCCATTTAACCAATCGATTACTGCTTTAGGTGCCAATGATTCATTGTCGCCACCAACAGTTGGTGCCCCTTGGGATAAACCAGTACCGGGTGATGAGGAATGTACAACAATATAACTTCTTGGGACCCAAGTGGCAATTTGTGAGTTCGATATAATCGGGCGATTTCCTTTACGTACCACTTCTGGATGTACACGTTCTTTGCCTATTTCACCTAATTCATGCTTTACGTCCCAAAATAAGCCTTCAACATCTGGTGCAACTCCAGCATAGTAAGGGCTGGACTCATAAATAACAGGTAGTTTTAATCCTTCTGTATCAGTTTGGTAAGGTCGGGTCACATCAACATGCATTCGATCCAATTTACCATCACCATCAGTATCAAAAGTAGTTTCTACAAACAAATCATGTCTGATCCATTTTTTAGGGGTATTAAAATCTTCAACAACTTGTGCTTCCCCTTCTTTAAAAACGGGTACTGCCTTTTCTTGTGCAATTACTGATATAGAGATTAACGTAAAAAGGGCTAGTATATTTAGCTTTAAAATAAATGTCATTATTATTTAGAGTTTTAACCAGAGGTGTAAACCTTAAGGTAAATATTTTCTTGGAATAGGGTTGTGTCTTGTTTCGTTAGTCCAATAGATATTGATAATCCACCAGCGTTTACCATCGTTAAACAGTTGTATGCTATTAATCCCTCTCATAAAGGGATCTTCGTCGGTTTTACTATGATAAGATTCGTAAGTGCTAAAGACATGGGCAATATTGCCAAAAACCTCAATTTTTCTATGAATTTCCTTTTCCAAAAAACCATGTTCAACCAACCATTTTCCGGAAGTTTTTATATAATCTTGTGGAGCCATAAAATGTGTTTTGTAATCTCCAGATTCGTCTTCACCAGCTAAGATTAACTTGGCATTGGGGGCAAATAAATGCTTAAACTGTTTCCAGTTTCGTTCTTCTCCTTTTTCACCCGAAATTACTGAATAAAGTGTTTTAATAGTATTGTTGATACTTAACACAGATGTAGTATCTATAACAAACTCATTAGGTTTTTCTGTAAGTTTTTCTTGAGCATTACTTATAAAAAATGCTAGGTTAAATATACATATTGTGGTAAATAATTTATTCATATTATAATGGTTTTAATATTGGAAAAATAAGTAATATCGAAAAATACAACCGTTAACAAATCCATAAAATTATTTATAGATCTTTTTTATTCTATCTAGGTTTCGTTTATTATCCCTGTCCTTAATAGTTTCACGTTTATCGTATAGTTTTTTTCCTTTAGCCAATGCAATTTCCAGTTTGGCATAGCCTTTTTCATTAATAAATAATCTTAAGGGAATAATGGTAAGTCCAGAGTTCTGCACTTCCTTATTCAATTTTTTTAGTTCTCTTTTATTGAGTAATAACTTCCTAATAGCCTTAGGCTTATGGTTGTAGTGGGTACCATAAAGATATTCCTCAATCGTCATATTAACCACAAATAGTTCCCCACGATCATTAAATTCACAAAAACTTTCAGTAATAGACGCCTTACTATTTCTAATGGATTTTATTTCAGTTCCAGTCAACACAATTCCAGCTGTATATTTATCCAATATCTCATATTGAAATCGAGCTTTTTTGTTTTGTATGTTAATGTTTTTTTGCATGGCACACAAAACTAAACAAATTTTATGTTTTTAAACTGAAATATTATTTCATTGTGAAGCAAAGCTTTATGGTTACATACTAGGATTGAATCATACTATTTTTAATGTTTTCACGTTAAACCAATGCGAATTTTGAATGGTTTTTTTGCGTTTTTTTAAGTATGGTTTTACTTGCCTTCCCATAAAACATTTGTATTTTTGGCAATCTATTTAATATAATTTTAAAAGTCTAATATGAACTCATACGACGTAGCAGTTATAGGCTCAGGGCCTGGGGGATATGTTGCAGCCATTCGCTGTGCCCAACTAGGCATGAAAACAGCAATAATTGAAAAATATGCAACACTAGGTGGTACCTGTTTAAATGTGGGCTGTATACCAAGTAAAGCCCTTTTAGATTCATCGCATCATTTTGAAGATGCTGTAAAACATTTTGATGACCATGGTATTGAAATCCCTGGTGATATTAAAGTGAATTTAGAAAAAATGATAGCCCGTAAGCAAGCCGTTGTAGATCAAACTACAGGTGGGATTGACTTTTTGATGAAGAAAAATAAAATTGATGTTTATCAAGGGCTAGGAAGCTTTAAAGATACCACGCATATAACCATTTCAGGTAATGAACCTATCGAAATTGAAGCTAAAAACACAATCATAGCTACAGGAAGTAAACCATCAAGTTTACCTTTTATCAGTATAGATAAGGAACGTATCATCACATCAACCGAGGCATTAAAGCTTAAGGAAATACCTAAACATTTAATTGTTATTGGTGGTGGTGTAATTGGTTTGGAATTGGGACAAGTATACAGGCGTTTGGGTGCTGAAGTAACCGTGGTTGAATATATGGATAGGATTATTCCAACCATGGATGGCGGTTTGTCCAAAGAGCTTAACAAGGTATTAAAGAAAGCTAAATTTAAAATCAATGCTTCCCATAAGGTAAAATCTGTAGAAAGGAAAGGAGATGAGGTAATTGTGAAGGCCGATAACAAGAAAGGTGAAGAAGTTGAGTTTAAAGGAGATTACTGTTTAGTATCTGTTGGTCGTCGTCCATATACCGATGGGCTAAATACAGAAGCTGCTGGAGTTAAGTTGAATGATAGAGGCCAGATAGAAGTGAATGACCACTTACAAACTTCGGCATCTAATATTTACGCTATTGGCGATGTTGTTAAAGGTGCCATGTTAGCTCATAAGGCAGAAGAAGAAGGTGTTTTTGTAGCCGAAACCTTGGCAGGACAAAAACCGCATATCGATTATAACCTTATTCCTGGTGTGGTATATACCTGGCCAGAAGTAGCTGCGGTTGGAAAATCGGAAGAACAACTTAAAGAAGCGGGTGTAGATTATAAAGTGGGTCAGTTCCCTATGCGTGCTTTAGGAAGAAGTCGGGCGAGTATGGATATTGATGGCTTTGTTAAGATTTTAGCAGATAAAACTACCGATGAAATATTAGGGGTGCATATGATAGGTGCTCGTGCCGCCGATATGATTGCGGAAGCTGTTGTTGCTATGGAATATAGAGCTAGTGCAGAGGATATTTCCAGAATGTCACATGCACACCCTACCTTTACCGAGGCGATTAAGGAAGCAGCTTTGGCAGCTACCGAGGATAGGGCGTTGCATATATAAAAGATATTAATATAACTAGTTCATTGGTAAATGGACAATAGATAAAATAACTATGCATAAAAAAGCGAATCGTATTGAGGTTCGCTTTTTTTAATTGAGTTAATTGGAAATAATTGCATAACTTCTTAATTTTTACTATTTTAGAACTTCTATTGTTAGAACTATTTTAATCTGTTTATTAGCTGTCTCCAAAAATAGTCTTTGAACTTCGTATTTTATAGAAGTCTTTTTGTTGTGGTATTAATTAATTTTTTTAAACTACAATCAAATGAAGACAGGATTATTTTACTTTGCACTTGCCCTTTTTGTTTCCTTGCCTGCTTTTTCACAAACCACTAATGTCCCAGATGATAAATTTGAAGAATATTTAGAAACCCATAATGCTAACGGAGATGTTGTAACTTTAGGTCATGCAACAAGTATGGGAGATGGTGATTTAACGAACAATAGTGTTCCTACTTCTAAAATAAATACAGTTACAGAATTACGTATTAATGGATGGGGTATTTATGATTTAGAGGGAATTCAGGACTTCACAGCATTGCAAATATTGGATTGCAATTTAAATCCAATTGATACCATGAAATTACCAAGCAGCAATAATTTGTTGGAGCTGTATTGTCATAATATGGATTTAACAAGTTTAGATGTATCGTCACTTACTAATTTAACAACACTTAATTGTCGATTTAATGATATTACCGCATTGAGCCTTGTATCTAATTCTAAATTGGTTAATCTGGATTGTTGGGGCAATCCTTTGGGAAGTTTGACCGTAGACAATCTCGTAGATTTGGAAGTATTGAATTGTCAAGATACCGATTTAGTAACCTTGGATCTTTCGTCTAACGATAAATTAAGAATATTATCATGTGGTTTTAACGATTTTACAAGTTTAACACTAACAAATAATATAGCCTTAACCCATGTTTATTGTTATGCTAATTTTAGTATGACTACCTTAAATCTGCCCGATACAGATACTTTATTACGGTTAGAATGTTATAGCTGCAATATTGGTAGTTTAGATGTTACACCATACACCAACTTAACCTATTTAACCTGTCAGCAAAATGCACTTACTATCTTGGATACCTCTATGAATACAAGCTTGGAATATTTGGATTGTGGAGAAAATGATATAAGCGATTTGTCTTTACCAGATACCAATACACTCTATAGGATTATTTGTGATAATAACGAATTAACTTCATTGGATATTAGTAATAATGATGGGTTAGAGGATTTATTTTGTTACTATAATAATTTGGAAACATTAAATTGTAATAGTAACCCTATTTTAAAGCGATTACAGTGTTATAATAATGAACTTACGTCAATAACTTTTAATAACCCCTTGCTATGGCAGCTGTGGTGTGGACAGAATATGTTGAGCGGATTAAATGTTTCATCTTTAACTGCATTATATGATTTTTATTGTCAGAACAACCAAATTACCAGTATCGATTTATCTAATAATGGTGCTTTACTTTGGTTGGGGATGTGGAATAACCAACTTACAGATTTAAACTTAACCAACAATATGGTTTTGGAATATGCTGAGCCCGGAAACAATCCAAACCTTACAAACCTTTACCTACCTAATACCTTAACGTTAACATCATTATGGGCCTATGGTACAAACCTATCAAATTTGGATTTTACCCAAAATACCAATCTTGAATATCTTGATTTGGGTATTGCTAAATTTACCGAGATTGATGTAAGTATGTTGCCCGATCTTCTTGAATTCTATGCCAATGGAAATGACCTATTGGAATCTTTAAATTTAAAAAACAACAATAATAGCATTTTGGAGTATATGTGGGCACATAATACCCCAAATTTAAGCTGTATTCAAGTCGATGATGTTGTCGATGCCAATAGTAGGGACACAGTAGACTTTTGGAGGAAAGATGAGGGTGTTGATTACTATTCTGAAGACTGTACCCTATCCAATCAAGAAGTAGATTTATTACGTATAACGCTCTACCCTAATCCAACCCAATACAGCATTACATTGGAACTATTTTCAGATACAACCTATAACTTGATAAATGTTTATGGTCAAGTAGTTCAAAAGGGCAATTTCATAGCGGGAGAGAACCAATTGAATCTATCCTTACTTTCAAAAGGAATTTACCTTTTAAGCTTAAATTCAATTGAAGGAAGTACAACTCGAAAAATAATCAAAAACTAATTAAACAATAGCTGTAAATATAAAAGTATTATTCAGCATTTAATCAAAGTTTTAATTTGGTTTATAATGAAACAAGTACAACAATCGAAATAAAAAGAGGTGAAACCCTAACATTTAACCCTTAGTTTAATAATATGTCATGTCATTGCGAAAAATTGATTGCTATCAATTTTGTGGCAATCTCAACATAGTAATCTTGTTAATTGTTTTTAAGTAAAAATTCCTTCAAATCTTCATAAGTGTTAATTTTTAACGCTACTTTTTCTTTATTCATAACGGCCTGTATTTGTTCTGGCAGGGGCTGTTCTTCTTTAATAACTTCTTTAACAACATCTAAAAACTTGGTAGGATGAGCTGTTTCCAAAAAAACACAGTGTGCCTTCGGGTTTTGCGCCAAATAGGCTTTACAGCCCAGATAACCAACAGCACCATGAGGGTCTGCTACATAATTATAGTGGTTGTAAATTTCTAACATAGCTGCTTTAGTTTCTTTATCTGTAAAACTATATGAACAAAGATTTTCTTTTAGCGTTTCAAATGTGTTTTTATAGATTTCTTCGATACGGATAAAATTACTTGGTGCGCCAACGTCCATTGCATTGCTAATGGTCTGTACGGAAGGCTTTGGTTCGTATAACTGTGATATTAAATAGCGTGTCACTACGTTATTGGCATTGTTGGAGGCTATAAAGTGCTTGATAGGCAAGCCAAGCTGTTGTGCCATCATACCAGCACAAATATTACCAAAATTACCGCTAGGTACAGAAAACACAATCTCCTTATACTTTTTATGTAGTTGCTTGTAAGCAAAAATAAAGTAGAATAATTGCGGCAACCATCTGGCAACATTAATTGAATTAGCCGAAGTCAACTGCATTTTACTGGTTAGCCTGTCGTCTAAAAAAGCAGTTTTTACCATGGCCTGGCAGTCATCGAACGTACCATTAACCTCTAAAGCCTTTATATTTTGTCCAAGTGTTGTTAACTGCTTTTCCTGAATGTCACTAACCTTACCACTTGGGTAGAGTATTACTACATTAACCCCTTTAACCCCCAAAAAACCATTGGCCACGGCACCACCTGTATCGCCTGATGTGGCAACCAAAACGGTGACTTCTTGGTTGTTATTTTGATTGAAATATCCTAAACAGCGTGCCATAAAGCGTGCACCAACATCTTTAAAAGCCATAGTAGGCCCATGAAAGAGTTCTAGTGTTGATATATTATCGTTTAGGGTTACTACAGGAAAATCAAATGACAGGGTTTCATCAACGATGCGTTTGAGTTCTTTTTCTGGAATTTCCGGAGAAATAAACTGTTTAATAGTTTCAAAAGCGATATCACTATGCGATAGATTGTCCAGATTTTCAAAAAATGAATTCGGTAGAGGGGTTATACTTTCTGGAAAATACAAGCCCTTATCTGGAGCTAATCCCTTAATGACTGCATTTTTAAACGTTGAATTTGGGGCTTTTTTATTTAAACTGTAGTAATTCATTGTTGTTCTATTTGACGGAAGACCACAGACGGGAGACCGAAGATTGTATTGTTTATTTAAAATGTATTGGAATTATTTTACGTTCTTTCTGAATGCAATAAGCATGTTCATAAGCTGATAAGCTTCTTCATATAATTGATTGAACTTAGGTTTAGTTATATAATTTCTTTTTTCTGATTTATAGAGACAAGTCACAACTTCAGCAAGAGATCGGATAGCATATCCTAGAAATTTTTTTTGCTCAAGATTGGTTTGGCCTATTGAGCCTTCAGAGATATTCAAGGCAATAGAATCAGCAGCTCGTCTTATTTGAGAGGATAAATTGAACTTTTCTTTTTCGGGGAAACTATTGGCAAACCCATCTATAGTTTCTCCAAAATCCATGGCACGTTGCCAAATTATAAGTTTTTCAAATTTAAATTTATCCATGAATCGTTGTTTTTCTATGCATCTTCCGTCTTCCGTCTTCAACCTTAAATTACCTTAACTCCTTGCTTGTTTATTTTCGATACATGCATGTCAAAATCGATTCCAGTATCTGCGTAAGTATCACTTATACTTTTGGATACTTGCTTAGCAGTTTCAAAACCTTCACATAATGAAAAAATGGAAGGGCCGGAGCCCGCAATCCCAGAGCCTAGAGCACCAGCCTGTAAAGCAACTTTTTTTACTTTACTGTAATGGGGTATAAGTTGGCTCCTGTGAGGTTCAACCACAGCATCATGCAAAGAATCTTTAATCAATTGATAATTGGACGTATGAAGGGCATGGACTAAACTTCCAAAATTGCTCCATTGTGTTATGGCATCACTCAGTGGAATAGCTTTAGGCAGTATGGCTCTGGCTTCAGAGGTTTTTATTTCAATTTGCGGATGGATAATTACCACATACAGGTCATTTGGTGATGGAATTTCCAATATATGTAACGGCGAAACGCTTTTTACCAAGGTAAAGCCCCCAAACATGGCAGGAGCCAGATTATCGGCATGTTCACATTTACTGGCCAAGGCTTCTCCTTTTATGGCAAATTCTGTTAGTTGCGTTTTGTTGAACGGCCTATTTAAAAGTTCGTTCATCCCAAAAACGCTCCCCACAGCACTTGCCGCACTACTGCCAATACCGCTTCCGGGTTTAATGTTTTTAAAGATTTCAATGTCAAATCCAAAGTCTAAATCTAAAGCATTGTACATGGCTAATGCCGAAACACCGGCAACATTCAACTCAGTTTTATAGGGTAAATCAAAACCTTCGATATGGGTAATACGAATTCCCTTTTTATCAACTTTTCTAATAACCATTTCATCTCCCACACCATCTAGACAAAACCCCATAACATCGAATCCACAGGAGACATTGGCAACAGTTGCAGGTGAAAATATTCTTATTTCGTTCATTTTTTCAATTAAATAGTTCTCGGTTGCACTAGAGCAAAAATGAGAACTTTCTTTATGTAATATCATGTTTTATTAATTATTCCCAACCCTAATGATATCGGCAAACAATCCAGAAGCTGTTACATCAGCACCAGCACCAGCGCCTTTAATAATCATTGGTTGTTCTGGATATCTTTGGGTGTAGAACATCACGATATTATCCTTACCTTCTAAATTATAAAAGGGATGTCCTTCTGGGATTTCCTGTAAGCCTACACTAGCTTTACCATTATTAAATTGTGCCACATACTTTAACTGACAGTTTTTTGCTTTAGCGGAAGCATATAGGTTTTGATAATGCACTTCATCAGTAATCAGAGATTGAAAGAAGTCATCAACCGTGTCGCTTTTTATTCCAGCTTCAGACAGGAATGATTCGTTGCTGATGTCCTCTAAATTCATTTCCACACCACTTTCCCTAGCCAGAATCAATATCTTTCGAGCTACATCCACACCACTTAAATCAATTCTTGGGTCGGGTTCGGTATAGCCCTCTTCTTGTGCTTGTTTTACAACATCGTGGAATTTTGTGTTGTCATTAAAATTATTGAACACAAAATTTAAGCTACCCGAAAGTACAGCCTGTATGGATGTGATTTTATCGCCCGAGGCGACTAAGTTATTCAATGTATCTATTACAGGCAAGCCGGCACCCACATTGGTTTCAAATAAAAATGGGGCATTGTATTTTAGCGATAAACGCTTCAATAATTTATAGTTGTCCAAGTCGCTGGAGCAAGCAATTTTGTTACACGCTACAACACCAATGCTTTCCCTTAAATAGTTAGCATAAAGATTGGCTACATCACTATTGGCGGTCACATCAACAAAGATACTATTGCGAAGGTTTAAGTCTTTCACCTGTTGAAAGAAACCAGAGAGAGTAGCTTGTTCACCATTGAAAAGTTGATTTTTCCAATCGTTTAAATCGATACCATCTTCATTAAACACCATTTTTCTGGAGTTGGATAAACCAATAACCCTAAGGTTAATTTTTAGGTTTTCCTTTAAAAAGATCTTTTGTTGTTTTATTTGTTCTACCAAGCGTTCCCCTACATTGCCAACTCCAGTAATAAATACGTTAAGCTGTTTGGTTTTAGCCTCAAAAAATTGCTCATGTAGCGTGTTTAAGGCTTTTTTAACGTCTTTATATGCAATCACAGCAGAGATGTTTTTTTCTGAAGCACCCTGAGCAATGGCTCTAATGTTGATGTTGTTCTTGCCCAAAGAACTAAACATTTTGCCACTAATACCTTGGTGGTTTTTCATATTATCACCTACAAGGGCAATGATAGACAATCCGGTTTCAACAACTATAGGATCTATTTTGTGTAAAGCGATTTCGTTTTCAAAAGTTTTGTCAACAGCAGTTTTTGCCCGTTCAGCATCGTTGGTATCAATTCCAATACAAATGGAATGCTCAGACGATGCTTGGGTAATCAATATCACATTGACTTTCTCCTGTGCCAAGGTTTCAAATAAACGCTTTGAAAAGCCAGGAATACCAATCATACCACTGCCTTCCAACGTTAATAAAGCGATATTACCTATGTTGCTAATACCTTTTACGGTGGTATTGTTGTTTATATTTTGATTGGAAATTATAGTTCCTGAATCGTTTGGAGCATTGGTGTTTTTAATATGTATAGGAATATTTAAATCCAAAACAGGTTGTACTGTGGGTGGATATAACACTTTAGCACCAAAATGCGACAGTTCCATTGCTTCTTGGTAGGATATATTCTTAATGGGGTAGGCTTGTTTCACCATTTTTGGGTTGGTGGTATACATGCCACTTACATCGGTCCAAATCTCTAATTGTTCAACTTTTAGGGCCGCAGCAACAATGGCTGCAGTAAAATCGGAGCCACCACGGCCAAGTGTGGTAATTTCACCCGTATCCGATTTTGAAATAAACCCGGGAAGAATAGTGATTTGTTGATTTGCCGATTTAAAATAACCTTGAATGTTTGAGTAAGTCAAGTTGTAATTAACTTCGGCTTTTGTGAAATTGGAATTTGTTACGATTAACTGTTGTGAATTTTTGCGTTCAGCCGATAAACCTCTATTTTTCATGGTCTCGGCTATGATGAATGATGACAGTAATTCACCAAAGCTAACAAGCTTATCTGACGTTTTTGGTGATAATTCGTTTATTAAATAGATGCCATCCAGAAGGTTTTTTAAGGCATTTAATTTTTCATCTAAATAGCTTAAAATAGTATCAGATTGACTCGTATTTAATTCCTTAATAATGTCAATGTGAATATCTTTTACAGAATTAAAGGTATTAACAAAAGACTTGTCTTTATTTTTAGCTTGGTTA
Source organism: Aestuariivivens marinum (assembly GCF_022662175.1). GTDB lineage: Bacteria > Bacteroidota > Bacteroidia > Flavobacteriales > Flavobacteriaceae > Aestuariivivens > Aestuariivivens marinum. The sequence continues at coordinate 83,300 of NZ_JAKMCR010000008.1, forward strand.
CCTGCTAATAATAGTTTATCAGTGATACCACCAACAGCTGAGACGATACAGGCAACCTTGCTGCTTTTTGAATAGGTTTCTAATATATTGATAACGTTATTTATATTGTTTGATGAACCTACAGATGTTCCTCCGAATTTTAAAACTTTCATGTTTTAAAGTATTGTTTGTTATAAAATTGATTAAAAGAGGGTGATTTTAAATCACCAGAATAGTCCGAAGTATAAATAATTAGCAACCCCAAGGGGTTGTAATAGTTGTAGTAGTACCAAAAATTGAGGTTGTTCCTTTAAATAAAAGGGTAGTGTAAAAGCTTATATTTTGGACTAAAAGATTCATTGTACGTATTTAAAGTACAATCCAAAAGTATTATTTTTAGCTTAATAAAAAAATTAATCAGGATTTTTTATAAAATTCTTATCCTGTTATTAATTTATTAAAGTTTAAAAAAATAATTAGCTTAAGCATTGAATAATTAATAATACTAAGTAATGAAGTTATTTTCAAAAGAACAGATATATGAGGGGGATAGGTTGACCATAGAACGTCAAAATATATCGTCTACTGATTTGATGGAGCGTGCCGGTACCCAAATATTTAATTGGATGCATTTACGTATGCAAGGGGCTCAAGTGCCTATCCATATTTTTTGTGGTATAGGTAATAATGGTGGGGATGGTCTGGTCTTGGGGAGACATTTAATAACACATGGATATAACGTAAAAATCTATATAGTTAATTGTAGTGATAAACGCTCAAAGGATTTTTTGGTTAACTACGACCGTATAAAAACAGTTACCAAACATTGGCCTGTGCTTTTAAGCTGTAAAGAGGATTTTCCAGAAATCCATCCAGACGACATTATTGTTGATGCTATTTTTGGGGTTGGATTAAATAGACCGGTTAGTGATTGGGTTAAGGCATTGTTTCAGCATTTTAGAAAAACCAAGGCGTTTACATTGTCTATAGATATACCTTCGGGGTTATACATGGGAAAAGCGGTGGAAGATAAAGAATCTGTAGTTTATGCAGGGTATACCTTAAGCTTTGCATCTCCAAAATTGGAATTCTTTTTACCCGAAACGGTTCAATATACAATGCAATGGGAAGTATTGGATATTGGTTTTGATCAGGAGTTTTTACAAACCACAGCAACCGATGCGGAACTCATTGGAAAACACGAAGCCATTACCATGTATAGGCCTCGGGATAAATTTGCCCATAAAGGTGATTTTGGGCATAGTTTAATTATTGGAGGTAGCTATGGAAAAATAGGAGCAGTAACGTTGGCCAGTAGGGCGGCGCTGTCTATAGGATCAGGTTTGGTTACGGCTTATGTACCTAAATGTGGGTATACGGTATTACAAACGGCTTTTCCAGAAGCAATGGTGATTACCGATGCCAATGAGGAAAAGATAACGTCAATTCAATTTAAAATAGAACCCAAGGTTATAGGATTTGGAGTTGGTGTGGGGACAGAAGCTAAAACCATAGCAGCTTTTGAAACATTTTTAAAATCAAATAAAACACCGTTAGTTATTGACGCAGATGGCATAAACATTCTATCAAAAAAGAAAAGCTTGCTTAAATTTTTACCAAAGCAAACCATTTTGACGCCGCATCCAAAGGAGTTGGAACGTATAATAGGAAAATGGACAGACGATTTCGACAAACTAAGTAAAGTCAAGGCTTTTTCAAAAAAGCACCATTGTATTATTGTTATTAAAGGCGCCCATACCATTACGGTATTTCAAGATAAACTTCACATAAACACGACTGGAAATCCAGGATTGGCAACAGCAGGCAGTGGCGATGTGCTCACAGGAATTATTACTGGGTTAATTTCGCAAGGCTATGAGCCATTGATAGCCAGTATTTTTGGAGTTTATTTACATGGTAAATCGGCTGACATTGCAGTAGAGGATTTTGGATATCAAAGTTTAATAGCCAGTCATGTAATAGACTATTTAGGAGAAGCATACCTAGACCTATTTAAACAACCAGAGCAACCGAACCCTGATGCGGAACAAGCTGAACGAACTGAAGAAGAACAATAAAAAAGCCACTGACTTTTAAAAATATGCAGTGGCTTTATATAAAGTAAGGCGTATCGCTTATATTTTATACTCGTCAAATAAGTTGATCAACTCAGGACTAGAAGGTCTTGGGGCATTAGCATTAATGATATTGCCTTCGGTATCAATTAAAATAAAACGAGGAATACCTTGAATTAAATAATCCTTAACAAACTTAGAGTTCCAATCGTTATCAGCAAATAATTGAATCCCTTTCAATTCTTTATCGGCAACCATGGCTTTCCATTTCTCGTGATCTCTAGCTCTATCTATGGAAATGCTAACAAACTCAATATTTTTCCCATGATATTTCTCTTCTACCTCTTTTAAGAAAGGGATCTCGGCCTTACAAGGACCACACCAAGTTGCCCAAACATCTATATACACATATTTGCCTTTTAAATCATCTAGAGAAGTAGTACCGCCTGCATAGTTTTCATAATCCACAAATTTAGGCGACGGACTCCCCTTGGCAACTGCTTTTAGTTTGTTGTAGCTTTCGGTTATTTTTTCTTTATCTGCTTCATTGGTAGAATTAGCCATAAAAAGATCATAAAACGCTTGTAAGTCGCTTGTATATGTTATGCCATTTTGTGCAAGCTGAAATAATAAATTATTTTTTATAGTTTCACTTTCAATATTAGCTACAGTTTTTAAAAAAGCAATGTCTTGTTTTATGGAATCGGATTCCGCCAGTTTGCTTGCTTCATCTCTATAATGGGCGGTAACTAAGCCCTTATAGTTTTCAGAAAAATTAAAGTCCTCTTCATTATTATAATTGATATCGTCCAACTCACTTAAAAAACTTTCGGAAACTTCAACATCTTGTTTTTTTGCGTAATAAGAATGATAAGGTTTGTACTTGTTCAAGGTGGCTAGATAGGCGTAGTTTATATTCCTTTTTTCTAAGGCTTTATAGTCTTCAGAAATACCTTCAAGAGATCCAATATATGCAGTTAGTGAATCCTTAATAGTATTGGCCGTTTGTTTATACTCATCTGCTTCTAAGAGGTAAAAGTTACCCTCGCCTTGAAGCTTTTGTTCAATATTGCGTTTATCGTGAAGATAATTGGTAATTTCAGCTCCTACACCAGTGATGTTTAAGCTGTTTTTATAATCTTTAGCATCGTAGTTTACAGTAAAGTCATTGCCTGTGTTAAGATGTATTAAGGTAGGGTTTTTACCATCGTATAACATATAATTGGAAGGAGCTAATCGTAAGGTATCCTTAAAAGTACCGTCTTCTGAAACATTTATAGTATCGGTAAGTTTTCTGTCCATACTATTTATGGTAAGAACACCACCTTCGAAATTGGAAATTTTTCCAGAAAGAACGGCATAGTCTATAGGAGTTTGTTTTTTACAGCCCATGGCTAAAATCAATAGGCCAGAAAGTATGAGTGCTTTTTGCATTTTTGAGTTATTTTAAAAGTTTAAAGCGCTAAAATAGTGATTTCAAGTACCGCTATGCCGTTTTTAATGATTAATTAACATATTGGGTAGGATGGATAAAACTATTTTAAATTGGCGTTTAAAAAAAAGTTGTTCATCATAGGTTTTTATTGTGATTTTTTTATCAAATACTATAAATTACTGATAATCGATTAAAAAATACCAATAGTCTAAAAAGCGAAAAAAAATGTGTTGATAATCTAAAAATTTAAGTCGATAATCTAAAAGTTGTCTTTTCCAGTTGTGGGAGCTTTAGGTTTGTTATAAATTTGGTCTACCCTCATATCTACAGTTTTGCGCTTTTCACTACTTATTTTTATTGTAGAGCATACTTGATTAATAGCAGAATTTAAGTAGCCCTCGACTTACCAAAAATTTAGCAATGTGCTAGCGCTTTTTGTTTTATCTCAAAGCTTTAGTGATTGTCATGTCTTATTTATGTTAACATCATTTATTAATTAAACAAAAATGTTATGTTAATGTACAATTTTACCCAATTTTATTCACGAATGATACGCTGTTGCTTTGGTCTTAGTGGTATCTTTTTAAAAAGTATAATGGGCTTAGGCTTGGTTATGCTTTTTTTGTTGGTGTCTACGAACGTGAATGCCCAAGCAGGAGTGCCCTGCATAGATGGGGATTCAGGTGAATGGCAAGGTAACGCAGTTACTGGCGCTCCTACTTTCGAATTGAAACACGATGTTTTTATCGGTAATGACGATGATATCTTTACGGGTGGTAAGGATTTCAAAAGTTGGGGGCAAGTTTCCCCCACTCCAGATTACAGTAATTGGACTTTTAGCCCAATGCAGGCCAAGAGTGATATCATGAATGCAGCCGCAGTGATCTACACTGGTATTACTGGTGCGCCACTGTGTTCTGCAGAAGAACCTTTTGATGAATATGACCCTACACATACTTATCTCTTTTTTGCTGGAGATAGGGAAAGTAATAATGGAACGGGCTATATAGGTTTTTGGTTCTTGTTAAATGGTTCTGCTGCAGTTGATGCTGGAAAGGATAAGTATTTTAGTCCAGATCATTATACTAATTTTGGTGAAGAAGATCCTGATAATCCAGGAACGTTTTTTGATGCCGAAACAAGTATTGGCGACCTTTTGGTATTGGCCGATTTTACAGGTGGTGGACGAAATGCAGCCATTACTGTACTGAAATGGGTTGGCCCTGGCAACGGAAATAGAGGAAACAATAACTCCTTATATGAAATTGGTTTAGATTCTCAGGTGGGACAGAATAATGCTGGTCCAACTGGTGTACCCTCCAACTTTGTAGTTCCAGAAGGACAAATTGAGTATGATACGAATGAGTTTTACGAAGGAGTTATAGATATAACAGATGTTTTTGACTTACAAAACAACCCTGAAATAATTTGTGGAGCAACTTGGATGTTAGAAACAAGGTCATCTGATGAAATAACTGCCGATTCTAAAGATTTTGTAGGAGGGAACTTTAATTTAGCTCCTGTTATAAATGTTAGTGATGATGAAGTGTGTGTAAACGGTTCTGCTAGCTTAACAGCAACAGTATCCCATGGCAACATGGTCGTTGAGGATCCGAAAGCAGATGGATATACCTTTGTTTGGTCTGGTCCAGGATCATTTACTGGACAGGGAACTGCGACCATTACTTTTGATCCAGCACAATTAAGTGATGATGGAGATTACTCGGTCATGGTTACAAGCCCCAATGGATGTCCACCAGCTGATGGGGATGCCATTGGAACGCTTACAATAAATGACTTACCTGTTGTAACACCGAACAATGCATCATTGGAATGTACAGAAACAATGGTACAATTAACGGCATCCCCTTCAGGTGGTACTTGGAGTGGAGATCATGTAAGTGAATCTGGGTTATTTGATGCCACAGGATTAGCTCCAGATAATTATACTGTAACGTATACTTATACAGATGGAAATGGTTGTACAAATAGTGCAGATGCCATCGTTACTGTTAACATAGCACCAGATTTAACTATAAACTGCCCTAATCCAGTTTCTGTAGATTGTAATGATGATATTGCAACAGCATTTTCTAATTGGTTAGAAGATTTTACCTCTGATGGAGGTGGTGGAACTATAACTGAAACATATACTGTAACTGTTGATGGAAATCCAGTAGCTATAGGGGATTTAGTTGCTCCCACAAATATTTGTGACGGTTCAGTTATCAATATAACATTTATGGCTTCTGATGAATGTGATCAAGAAGAGGAATGTAGTTCTTCCTTCACCTTAGAAGCAGACACCACTCCACCAACTGCTAGTAATCCGGCCAATGACACTGTTGATTGCGGAAACATACCAAACCCCGATCCATTGGTAGTTATTGATGAAGCTGATAACTGTGGAACACCTACAGTACAGCATCTTGATGATACAGAGCATCCTGGTGTTTGCGGAGGATCTTTTATAAGAACATATAGAGTTACAGATTCATGTGGGCAGTATATAGATGTACAACAAACGATCAACGTCAACCCAGCGCCACAAGCAGCGTTTGTGGAGATGCCAGGAGACACGAGCATGGCTTGCGACGATGCACCACCAAGTGGCACAAGCTTAGGCTACAGCAATGGAGCTACAACAGGAGCTTGCGAAATCAG
>NZ_JAKMCR010000009.1 GCF_022662175.1 Aestuariivivens marinum
TCGGTATTGTCACTGACATAGCCCACAGGGACCAAACAGGACTGGGTAGTAGATGCCGCATCCCCATAGCCATCACCATCGGCATCGGCATAATAGGTCGTGGTCACTCCTTCGTCCGTCTGGCCATCGCAGTCGTTGTCCTTGCCATCGCAGAGCTCAGGTGCGCCTGGATAGACCGTGTCGTCGGTATCGTCACAATCGGTGTTGTTATTTGATTCACCCACATCGGGTGTACTTGAGATTGAAGATATCGTAGTCATTGAACCGTAGCCATCTCCATCACCATCCACATAGCGCAAATAATTACCGTCGCAGTCTTCGTCTATATCATTACCTGCTTCTTCGGTCGCACCGGGGTTAATCGCTGCATCATCTTCATCGCAATCCAGATTGTTTGTGCTGTAATTCGGTCCGGGATCTAAACAATAGTCTGTACCACCATCTAAAGTATTCCCATAACCGTCACCATCACTATCCAAGTAATAGGTTGTAAATACCAATCCATCGTCTATACCATTGGCACAATCATCGTCCAAACCGTTACATACCTCACTCGCATCGGGATTAATATTGATATTGCCATCATGGCAGTCCAGGTTATTGTTCGATTCACCAACACCGGGTGAACTCGTTGAAGAGGAAAGCGTTAAAGTAGAGCCAAAGCCATCACCATCGGCATCCACATAACGAAGGTAATTACCATCGCAGTCCTCGTCTACGTCATTACCTGCTAATTCCGTCACACCCGGGTTAATAGCTGCATTTCCATCATCACAGTCGTTATTGCTATTGGATTCCCCTATACCTGGTGTACTTAATGAAGAAGATATCGTTAAAGATGAACCATAACCATCCTCATCGGCATCCACATAACGTAAATAATTGCCATCGCAGTCCTCATCCACATCATTACCCGCTAGTTCTGTCGCATCAGGATTAATATCTGGATCACCATCGTTACAGTCCAAATTATTCGTTACTTTCCCATTAACAGCTTTACATGAACTCTCAGGTGAATCTGTAGTATCGCCATAGCCATCTCCATCGGCATCCGTGTAATAGTCTTCAAATATCAAACCATCATCTATCCCATTGGCACAATCGTTGTCCTTGCCATCGCATAGCTCTGGCGCACCGGGATAAATCGTATTGTCCGTATCATCACAGTCACCTTCGCATAACGAAAAGCCATCACCATCATTATCCAATTCATCACTGGGTAAAATCCCATCACAATCGTTGTCCAGTCCGTCACAGAGTTCAGGAGCACCAGGATATACTGTATTATTGGCATCGTTACAATCTCCTCCAGCTGTTGAATAGCCATCATTATCTGCATCGGTAATCGATTGGGAGGACCACAGTTTCAAAGTGAAATTGGGATCACTCGCCGAGAAGCCCTGGGAATAGACCCTAAAATAATAGGTAGTTCCTATCGTTAAACTGCTATGGGTTAGCTCTTCTGTATCAAAGCTATTGGTGATATCACTGCATTCCAAAAGTGAGAGACCATTACAATCTCCTGAAAATAGACTGAGCCTACCATTGAACATGGGATCCAAGGTAATGGTCACCTCAGTGGTCTGGGCCAAAAACTTATACCATACATCGTCGCGGGCACTGGCACTTTTGCCGTTGCATATCTCTGCCTCCTTGTTGGTCTCTGCGCCTCCAAGAACAGATCCATTGAACCCTATCGCTGAAGCAGCATCCACCCTTCCCGTTTCCTGTACCACGGTCCATGCACCACTACATAGGTCATTGGTTGGCGGAGGTGCGGACAAAGTGGTTATATTTGGTGTAATTAGCCAATTACTGTAATCACCCGATCCACAATCGGAACGAATGGCTACTTGGTAAGTGGTATTGGGTACCAATGCGCCTTCTCCTGTAGTAGCGCTCGTATCACCCCCAGTTGAACCATTATCAAAATAGGTACTCGTGCCAGGAGTAAACCCAGAAAGGCCAATTTCCCATTCATAATTTACGGGTGCGGGCCCAGAACTAGGAGCTTCCCAGTAAAAGTCCAACCTCGTGTTCGACAAATAGCTCACCAATGGGTTCTCCGGCTTATAACATGTTGGCACTTTCTGCAAGGTAACCGTGTGCGTGTTGCTATCGTCATCACAGCTATCGCTTAAATGTATGACGATTCGGATCTCACCCAACGGAATATCACCCGATAGAAAAGTATAAGTCAATGGGGTATCCCCTTGAGCCAATACCGTGCTCCCATCGTCGTCCCTAATGGTAATGTAATCGGTGCTGCCCTGGTAACTCGAGGTAAAAGTGTATTGCTCCGCAAGAATGTTGGTAACGGTCTGGTACTCGCCCGCATAAATGGAACCGGTAACCTGTTCCACATCTCCTGTGTTCTGAGCTGCGTAACTTCCATTACTGGTTACGCTGTTACAGTCCTGAGCATTGGACCATACCGATATTAGAATAAGTAATAGACAGGTAATTTTTTTCATGTAATCCTATTTGACTTTACTAAAACTATGACTATTCCTTGGAAGAATTATAGTATCAAAAATCCAATAAGATTAGGCTAATAACATGACTGATATGGCGCTATATTAAAGGTATCTATTAATTATTACGCGAGCATGTAAAACAGATAAAAAGCAAATAATGTCGATAAAATGAAAAACAATTTAAATGAAAACCGTACAGTCATATCACCAACTTCTTAATAGAAGATATTGAACCGACCTTCTCTAAAAACGGTTATTTACAAAAAGAGCCAACAGCTTAACGTTTAACAACCTGTTTAACGGTATGTTCTAAATCATCATATATTTTAAGGAGATAGATCCCTTTTTGCAACTGCGACAAGTGTTCGATCCTAAAGATCCCTTTCTGACCTACTTGTGTAAGCCTATAAATGACCCGACCATGTAAATCATAAAGGGTAATCCCAATGCTTTTACCATCAAAATAGCTTGGGAAATGTACTCTTAAAGTAGTTCTGAAGGGGTTAGGTTCAATTCGTATGTTATCGAAATTAATGTCTTCTACAGATAATCCCTCACAGGCGTCACCGGTACCATCATTGTCTGTATCTTCTTGACCGGGATTTGGGATATTCGGACAATTATCATCACAATCCAAGATCCCATCGCCGTCACTATCACTTTCATCCAATGGAATACCGTCCGTACAATCATTATCCAATCCATCGCATAATTCCGAAGCACCAGGATAAACGGTTGGTTCGGTATCGTTGCAATCACCGCTTATAGTAACGTAGCCCACAGGGGCAGTACAGGCCTGAACGGTATCGGTAGCGTCACCGTAGCCATCATCATCACTATCACGGTAATAGGTGGTCTGCCCTTCAACATCGGGATCGTTGCCATCAATCAATCCATCACAATCATTATCGATACCGTCGCACACTTCGGTGGCATCGGGATTCACATTCGCGTTAGCATCATTGCAATCCGTATTATCAGAAACATGATCCGCAGGCTGTGTATTCGCTAAAGTTGTAGTGTTACTATCCCCAAAAGAGTCACCATCTGAATCCAGATACCAGGTCAGCAGATCAAAACCATCGCAATCCTCATCGACCCCATTATCCGGTATTTCCGTTGCACCGGGATAAATCCCATTATTGGCATCATTGCAATCATTATTGCTTAGGCTAAATCCTGCCCCAGGATCGAAACAATACAGCGCACCGGCATCACTCGCATCACCATAACCATCACCATCCCCATCAACATAGTACCTGGTCTGTCCTGTAACAGAGGGATCCGCATCATCCACAAGCCCGTCACAGTCGTTATCAATCCCGTCGCACACTTCCGTGGCATCGGGATTGACATTCGCATCAGCATCATTACAATCCATATTATCGGAAACATAATCCGCAGGTTGCATATTTGCTAAAGTTGTAGTGTTGCTATCGCCATAAGTGTCACCATCGGCATCCAGATACCACGTCAGCAGATCGGCACCATCGCAATCCTCATCAATCCCATTGTCAGGTATTTCCGTTGCACCGGGATATATAGAAGCGTTGCCATCATTACAATCGCCACCAGGGCTTGAATAGCCATCGCCATCCACATCCGTAATCGATTGGGATGACCACAATTTCAACGTGAAATTGGGATCACTGGCTGAAAACCCCTGGGAATACACCCTGAAATAATAAGTAGTTCCTATCGTTAAACTGCTATGGGTTAGTTCTTCTGTAGCAAAGCTGTTAGTAACATCGCTACATTCCAAAAGTGTCAACCCATTACAGTCACCCGAAAACAGGCTGAGCCTTCCGTTGAACATGGGTTCCAAGGTAATGGTCACCTCAGTGGTCTGGGCTAAAAACTTATACCATACATCGTCTCGGGCACTGGCACTTTTGCCATTGCATATCTCTGCCTCCTTGTTGGTCTCTGCGCCTCCAAGAACAGATCCGCTAAACCCTATCGCCACAGCAGCATCCACCCTTCCCGTTTCCTGTACCACGGTCCATGCACCACTACATAAGTCATTGGTTGGCGGAGATGCTGACAAAGTGGTTATAACAGGTGTAGTATACCAGATACTATAATCCCCAGAACCACAATCCGATCTTATGGCAACTTCGTAATCTGTGTCGGGATCCAAGGCATCTTCACCCGTTGTGGCATTGGTAACTCCATTGGCATAACCACTTGCCTCTGCATTACCAGTACCAGGGGCAAAATTTGGAAACCCAATTTCCCATTCATAACCTACAGGAGCATTACCCGAACTAGGAGCCTCCCAATGAAAATCCATGCGGGTATTGGATAAATAACTTACTTTAGGATTTTCAATTTCGAAACATGTTGGTAAATTGGTTTCATTCAATAGCGTTACGGTGTGGTTCCCATTATCGGTATCATCACAAGTATTATCCAAATGAATGACTAATTTTATATCGTTATCCGGGATATCACCAGCCAGAAAGGTATAATTTAAAGGTGAGTTGCCCTCTGTTATGATAGCATCATCCGAAGTTCTTCTAATTGTAATATAATCATGATCACTAACCAAATAGGACGTAAAGGTATACGTATCTGTTTGCATATTGGTTATGGTAACATATTCACCGGGTACAATTGATGTTGTTATTTCTTCTTCATAACCACTATTTAAAGCTGGATAGGTTTTATGTAATGTACCACTGTTGCAGTTTTGAGCATAGGTAACGGAGATAAATAACAATAAAACAATATAACAGTAGATATACTTCATTTTAATCAGGGTTACGTTAATACAACTAAAGATATTATATAAATCATTGAAATGCAGGTATAGTAGATATACGACAAAAAAAATTGATAATCTGCATTGCTATCATTTCAGGTTATGGGTGCATAAACTTAAGAGATTGTATTTGTAATAAAACCACTACTGTTAAATATTTCTTCACTTACAACGTGTAACCGTTTATATATTAAATTGATTATCAACACAGTAAATGTTAATAAGTTTTTGGATTTCATTCGATAAAACTCAAAATAAAATTTAGTTTTGCGCGAAATTAATTTTTACGGCTGAAATCTAAAACACTGATTTCAAAGTATTTATTAAAAATTTTTGGGGATTGATTAATAGCAAATTTATCTTCTTGTAAGTTTTTATTTTCAATAACGTTAAATATTATTGTATTTCATCGATAAAAAGCATATTTTATCGTTTTTAAGTCATTTTTATATATTTTTACAAAATTAACCTACTTAGTCATGAATAAATTTTTACTTACCGGAATTATAACCGTATTTTTAGCTGGTCTTACCTGCCAAGCTCAATTATTTAGTTCAAAAAAGAACATAAGTACTACAGGCAACTATCCCCTTTCAATAGAGTCAGGTAACTTAAATAATGATGATTATCCTGATATTTTAGTGGGTACTATTGATAATACAGTTGAATGGTACAAAAACAATGGAAACGATAGTTTTACTAAACAATCCAATATTGCCACGAATTTAAGTGTGGTTAGAGATCTTGCTATTGTTGATTTAGATGGAGATTTAGACAATGATATTGTTGCTATTGCAAATCTTGGAAATAAATTAGTGTGGTACGAAAATCTAGGAAACGGAAATTTTGGAGCAGAACAAGTTATATCATCATCATTTGATAGACCAATAGCTCTTAAAACAGGTAAAATTGACGGTAATAATACTATTGACATTGCCGTAGTTGAATATGATGGAAATCAAATAACTTGGTTTTCAAATCTAGGTTTTGGTTCATTTAGTTCTGCAAACATCATAGATGCTCCTTCTGTAATAAAAAAGCCAAGGGATTTAGATATGGCAGATTTTGATGAAGATGGAGATTTAGATGTTGTAGTTGCTTTCTACCAAACAAAAAATGTGTTTTTATACTATAATGATCTTGTCCAAACGGGTTCAGTGTCATTTAATAATATAGATGTTGTTGCTAGTGCGATTAGTGGATTGGCAAGTGTTTCATTTGCTGATGTTGATGGTGATAATCAATTAGACGTATTAACCGTGGGTGGATCTAGTAATACATTAAATTGGTACAAATCAGCTGGAGGAGGCAGCTATTCTACTCACTCTTTAGCGCCGGCAAATAGTACACCTTCATTTGCAGTAGTAGAAGACTTAGATATGGACAATAAAAAAGACATATTAGTAAGTTACGCCAGTGGTTCTGAAACTATAGATGAAATATCTTGGTTCGAAGGTTCAAGTCCAGGTGTATTCTTATCAGAACAACTCATTGACAATTCACAAGACGATGTTCTTTTTACTATAAATGACTTTGATAAAGATGGTGATATGGATATAGCAAGTATTGCTTTTAATCAAAACTCATTAAACTGGTTTGAGAATTCTACGTATAGCTCGTCATTAGGAGTTGATGATTTCAATTCTAATGAATTTAAGCATTTTTACAATACGAATACAAAAGAATTGACATTAAAATCTTATAGCATGCCAATGGATAATGCTGCATTGTATAATATTTTAGGTCAAAATGTTTTAAACAAAACGCTTTCTCTAACTGAAGAAAAAATTGACCTTTCAAAGTTAAATAAAGGTATTTATATAGCACAGATTAGTTTTGATAATGTTGTTAAGACCATCAAATTTGTAAAACAGTAAGTTATTATATCAAGAATAAATTTTAAGAAGCCGTCTCAAAATTAGATTGAGACGGCTTCTTTTTTTATTTAAAGTTTATATAATATACTTTATTGTGGTTTCGAGGATATTATTTTCTTAACCAATGTACCTTCCTTAGTCGTTAACCTTACAAAATACATTTGATCCTCAGTGTATGATAAATCAATTTTTGTACTATCGTAAGTACCCTTAACATAATTGGTGTTTTCGGCTTCTCTAATTAGAGCACCTTTTATGTCATAAACATCAATTTTAACATCGGTGTCATATTCAAACTTATAGCCAATATTCACCTCGTTTTGGAATGGCACCGGATAGGCAGTAAAACTTACTTTCTTATCTTCAAGTTTACCCCAACCACCTGTATCTACTGTACATTCTGTATCCATAAAGGATGAATTACCTTCTAAATCTATTTCATCATAATCCCTTTTCTCACCAGGGATATGCATATCATCAGGATAAGGTATGTCCCTGTCACAAATCACAGCATGTGCAATGAAATAGAATGATCCAGTTACTCCAGTTTTAGTTGCCTGCCAACCTGAGTGATAGGTACCATCTGGTATATTCGCATTATAAGGGTATTGCCCTGGTGCAACGGTGTAATATTCACCTTTAACTTCATCAGATTGACTGTAAATATCATCTGGTGCATTACCCTTAAATGGATATGGGTCACAGCCTACAAATAAATGCACTTCAGAAACTAAAAACAATGGTACTTCTTGACCCTCAATAACCTTGGTCAATAGGTCATAGGAGAAATTAACTACACCAGTATGTAAATCATTGTCATATTGATAATCTACAATGAGATCGCCTACATAGGTTCCCTTACTTAAATCACAACGTCCGGCACCTCTATATACAGCATAGGTATAAGTACCGTACTCTGTAATGGTATTGGTCCATCCCCAACGTTTAAAGCCATCATTTCTAAAGCAGCTACTATAGGTCTCTTGCGTATCGTCTTCTACAACACTATCATACCCACCAACATCTTGAGTCCTAACAGCAAATGCTGTTCCACAATTAGGTGTACAGTTGTATAAGTTTGCTGTTATTTGGCATGTTTTTACACATTGATTTTCGTCATAAATAGCTACATAGAATATATCATCTATTTGAGCTCCATATGCTATTGGATCTTCTAATGTATTGTCAATACCATTGGCATCTCCAAACGTTACACTTGCATTACTACTTGACCACACATAAGTGAATATGCCTGTACCTCCACCTGCTGTAACATTTAATTGTATATCACTACCTTCACATGCCAATGGCAATGGATCTATTAAACAAGTCATTGGCACTGCTGGATCTACTGTTACTGGTAAAGTCGCTGTACATCCATTAGTATCTGTAACCAATACATTGTAATCACCCGCCGCCAAATCTGTCGCGGTTGCAGTAGTTTGAGCTAATGGATCATCCCACAAGATGCTCGC